>CAVQJQ010000008.1:0-7172 GCA_963712915.1 uncultured Actinomycetes bacterium | reverse complement strand
TTCAGGAGCCTCTGATCCGCAAGGAGTCGATCGTGGCGTTCCTCTTGCTCGGTCTCGTCGTCGTGTTCGCGGCCGTCGCGGCCGTCAACGCCCTCTCGATGGCGATCTCGGAACGCGCCCGGGAGCTCGAGCTCCTGCGGTTGATCGGCGCCTCCCGGCGCCAGTTGCGTCGCATGATCCGCTTCGAGGTCCTGTTGATCGTCGCGTTCGCGACCGTGATCGGAATGCTGACTGCGGCCCCGGGGGTGATCGTCTTCAGCTACGGAAAGACGGGCAGCGTTGTGCCGCAGGTCCCGCTCTGGCTGTACGCCGCGCTTCCGCTCGGCGCCGCGCTGCTCGCGCTGTCGGCGAGTGTCCCGCCGACACGCCGCGCGCTGCGCACCGGGCGCGGCTCGGTCACCGCCGGGCTCGAATGACGGGCCGGGAGACCGCACGCGACGGTAAGGTCGGGGCTCGACCGCGTGTCCGAGGAGGAGAGATGAGCGTCGCGCGCGAGGGCGGCTGTTCCTGCGGCGAGGTTCGCTACCGGCTGACCTCGGAGCCGCTGTTCGTGCACTGCTGCCACTGCCTCAACTGCCAGCGGCAGACCGGGAGCGCGTTCGTGATCAACCTGCTCATCGAGGCTGATGGAGTGGAGCTCCTCTCCGGCCGCCCGGACGAGGTTTCCGTCCCCCGCGACGACGGCAGCGAGCAGGTGATCCGGCGGTGCCCGACGTGCCGAGTGGCGGTGTTCAGCACGTACAGCCGCCGGAGCTGTGGTTCGTCAGGGCCGGCACCCTCGACGAGCCGACCGGCGTGACGCCGGATGTGCACATCTTCACGCGCTCGAAGGTCGACTGGCTCGAGCTGCCCGACTCCGCGCCCGCCTTCGACGTCTTCTACGACCCGAAGAGCCTCTGGCCCGCCGAGAGCCTCGAGCGCGCGCGGGCGGCGAGGGCGCGGGCGGGCGGCGACGGCTGAGCCGCCGTCGATGACGTGACGCGGGTCTGACCACGAAGCGACGAGGCTCCGAGCCCGCCCTGCGGGATTGCGACGGGGCGATGAGTAGTTCTCCCACTGGCCTGACGGCCTGTGGCTTGCGAGACTCGCGGCAGCGTGTCGAACATCAAGGAGTCCATCGTGCTCGAGCCCGAGGCGCTGGGGTCTCTCGTCGACGCGCTGCGCGGCCGAGGGTACGCCGTGCTCGGCCCCACCGTGCGCGACGGGACGATCGTCTACGACGAGCTGGAGCGCGCAGACGAGCTCCCATCGGGTGGACCGACCGGCAGGATGGAGGGGACCTACCGGCTCGAGCGCCGTGAAGATGCGGCCAGGTTCGGGTACGCGGTGGGGCCGCACTCGTGGAAGCAGTTCCTGTTCCCGCCGCGGGTGCGCCTGTGGCAGGCGCACCGGGACGGTGACGGTGCCGTCGAGGTCGAGGAGGAGCCTGTCGAGGGTCCGCCGCTCGCGCTGTTCGGCGTCCGCTCCTGCGAGCTCCACGCGATCGCGATCCAGGACCGGGTCTTCTTGGGGGGACGGGTAGTGGAGCGCGACTACGCGCTGCGGCGCGAGAACGTGTTCTTGGTCGCGGTGAGCTGCTTCGAGCCCGGCGGAACCTGCTTCTGCGTCTCGATGGGGACTGGGCCCGAGGTCGAGGCGGGGTACGACCTCAAGCTCAGCGAGATCCTGGAGGGAGAGCACCGGCTCCTCGTGGAGGCCGGCTCCGACCGAGGCGCGCAGATCGTGCGTGAGCTCCGGGGCCGGCCGGTGGAGCAGTCCGACAGGGACGCGGCACGCCGGGCGACGGATGCCGCCCGCGGGAAGATGGGCCGACACATGGAGTCATCGGATGTACGCGATCTTCTCGCGCGCAACCTCGAGCATCCGCGCTGGGACGATGTGGCGGAACGCTGCCTGACCTGTGGCAACTGCACGCTCGTATGCCCGACCTGCTTCTGCTCGACGGTCGAGGAGGTCAGCGACCTCGAGGGCGATCACGCCGAGCGCTGGCGCACGTGGGACTCGTGCTTCACGCTCGATCACTCACACATCCACGGAGGGGCGATCCGCCCCTCGGGCCGCTCCCGCTACCGGCAGTGGATGACTCACAAGCTCGGAACGTGGCACGACCAGTTTGGGACGTCCGGGTGCGTCGGCTGTGGGCGCTGCATCTCCTGGTGCCCCGTCGGCATCGACATCACGGAGGAGGTCGCGGCGATCCGCTCGACCGAGGAGGACGACGGTGCGCGGGCTTGACGCGGTGCTGGCCGAGGTGCCGGCCCTGGAGGGGATGCGCGCCGAGCATCTCGAGCTGCTGGCCGGGTGCGCCTCGAACCGACGTTTCGAGGCGGGAGACGTCATCTTCCGCGAGGGCGACGAGGCGAGCACGTTCTACGTGATCCGCGGCGGCAGCGTCGTGCTCGAGGCCTTCACCCCCGCCCGCGGCGGCCTGACGATCGAGACGGTCGAGGCCGGAGACGTGCTGGGCTGGTCGTGGCTGTTCCCGCCGTACCGGTGGCACTTCGACGCGCGGGCGCTGACACGGGTCCGCGCGACGGCGATCGACGGCGCCTGCCTACGCGGCAAGTGCGACGACGACCCGGCCCTCGGCTACGACCTCCTGAGCCGCTTTGCGCAGGTGATCATCGAGCGGCTCCAGTGGACGCGACTCCGACTGTTGGACGTCTATGGGCGCGGCGACGGCTGAGCAGCTCTCCTCGCCCGGCCCGATGGTGCCGAGGTCGTTCGCTGTACGCGAACGCCAGCGGGAGACGACAGACACGTGGACGCTCGTGCTCGAGCCCCGCGACGGTGAGGGACCGGCGATCGGCCCGGGCCAATTCGTGATGGTGTACGTGTTCGGAGTCGGAGAGGTGCCGATCTCTGTGAGCGGCCCGCCCGACCGCCCGGGGCCTGTGGTCCTCACGGTGCGGGCCGTGGGCGCGGTCACGGAGGCGATCTGCGCGACCGAGCCGGGCGGGGTGCTCGGCCTGCGCGGCCCGTTCGGGACGTCGTGGCCGATCGCGGCCTCGCCTGGGACCGACGTCGTCGTGGTCGCGGGCGGGATCGGTCTCGCACCGCTCCGCCCTGTCGTGCTGCACGCGCTCGGGCGGCGCTCGGACTACGGCTCGGTTGTCGTGCTGTACGGGGCGCGGACGCCCGAGGATCTCCTCTTCACGTCCGAGCTCGACGCGTGGCGCCGCGACGTCGCGGTCGACGTCACGGTCGATGCTGCGGAGATCGGTTGGCGCGGGAAGGTGGGAGTGGTGCCGAGCTCCTGCCCGCGGCCGCGTTCGACCCGGCCCGGGCGGTCGCGTTCGTCTGCGGCCCGGAGGTCATGATGCGCTTCACGGTTCAAGCGTTGCTCGACCGCGGCGTGCCCCCGGCCGGATCCACCTCTCGCTCGAGCGGAACATGCGCTGCGGGCTCGGCCTTTGCGGGCACTGCCAGCTCGGTCCGACGCTCATCTGTCGCGACGGGCCCGTCTACCCCTACGCGACCGCGGCCCCCTGGCTGGAAGTGCGAGAGCTGTGAGCGCGAAGCCGAAGCTCGCCGTCTGGAAGTTCTCCTCGTGCGACGGATGCCAGCTGACGCTGCTGGACTGCGAGGACCACCTCCTGTCGCTCGCGCGCGAGATCGAGATCGCGTACTTCCTCGAGGCGACGAGCGAGGCGGTCGAGGGGCCCTACGATCTCTCCCTCGTCGAGGGCTCGATCACGACCCCGGAGGACGCCGAGCGGATCCAGCGGGTGCGAAGCGCCTCGAAGAGGCTCGTCACGATCGGCGCCTGCGCGACCGCCGGCGGCATCCAGGCGCTGCGCAACTTCGCCGACGTGGACGAGTACCTCGGTGCCGTCTACGCGTCGCCGGAGTTCGTCTCCACGCTCGCGACCTCGAGCCCGATCGCCGACCACGTGCGAGTCGACTTCGAGCTCCGCGGCTGCCCCATCGACAAGCGGCAGCTGCTCGAGGTGATCACCGCCTTCCTCCGCGGGCGCAGGCCGGGGATCTCCCCGGCGAGCGTCTGCATCGAGTGCAAGCGCCGCGGCAACGTCTGCGTGATGGTCGCGCATGGGACACCGTGCCTCGGGCCCGTCACCCATGCGGGCTGCGGCGCGTTGTGCCCGTCGTACGACCGCGGCTGCTACGGCTGCTTCGGGCCGATGGAGACGCCGAACACGCGCTCGCTCACCCGGCAGCTGCGGGTGCTCGGGATGGACGAGCGGGACGTCGAGAGGGTCTACGGGACGTTCAACGTCAGCGCCCCCGCGTTCCGGGAGGCGTCGAGCCGTGGCTGAGCGGCGGACGATCAGGACGGACTACCTCGCCCGCGTCGAGGGGAAGGCCGATGTCGGTCCGACTGGCGAACGGTGTGGTCGAGTACGTCGAGCTGCGGATCTTCGAGCCGCCCCGCTTCTTCGAGGCGTTCTTGCGGGGCCGCACGTTCCGCCGAGGCGCCCGACATCACCGCGCGCATCTGCGGCATCTGCCCGGTCGCCTACCAGGTCAGCTCGGTGCAGCGCGATGGAGGACGCCTGCGGCGTCGAGATCCGGGGCCGATCCGGCAGCTACGGCGCCTTCTCTACTGCGGGGAGTGGATCGAGAGCCACGCGCTGCACGTGTACCTGCTCCACGCCCCCGACTTCCTCGGCTACGGCGGGCATCGAGCTCGCGCGCGACTCACCCGCGATCGTCGAGCGTGGGCCGCGCTGAAGCAGACGGGCAACGAGCTGATGGCGCCCCTCGGCGGGCGGGAGATCCACCCGGTCAACGTACGGGTCGGCGGCTTCCACCGGTTGCCGACACGGCAAGGAGTTGCGCGCTCTCCGACGAGCCGCTCGAGCGGGCACGGGAGGCCGCCCTGGAGACGGTGCGCTGGACGGCCGGCTCGAGTCCCCGAAGACGACGGGACGACGAGTTCGTCGCGCTGACGACCCGGGGCGTACGCGATCGAGGACGGCCGGGTCGTCTCCGACCGCGGGCTCGACATCGGTCCGGCGGCCTATGACGACCACTTCGTCGAGGAGCAGGTCGAGCGCTGAACGCGCTCCACTCCCACCTGGTGGGCGGGCGATTTATCTGTGGGGCCGCTCGCGCGCTTCTATCTCCGGGCGGATCTTCTCGCGCCGGCCGCACTCGAGGCCGCACGCGAGGTCGGGCACGAGCACCGTGCCGCAATCCCTTCCGGAGCATCGTCGTCCGCGAGCGTCGAGATCGTCCACGCGTGCGACGAGGCGCTCGGCTGATCGATCCGTACGAGCAGCCCGACGCGCCCGCGGTCGCCGGTCCAGCCGACGGGCGGGGTCGGCTACGGCGCCACCGAGGCGCCCCGCGGCCTCCTCTACCACCGCTACGAGATCGACGAGGACGGGACGATCCTCGACGCGAAGATCGTCCCGCCGACGTCGCAGAACCAGCGGGCGATCGAGGAGGACCTGCGCCGCCTCGTCGGTCGCCGCGCGTCTCTGCCGACGACGATCTGCGCAGCACCTGCGAGCAGTCCATCCGCAACTACGACCCGTGCATCTCCTGCTCCATGCCACTTCCTCCGCCTCGAGGTGGAGCGGGCATGAGCGCCCATCGAGTCGTGGTCGGGGTCGGGAACCCATACCGGGGAGACGACGGGGTCGGCCTTGCGGTCGCAGAGCGGGTGCGCAGCAGCGTCGCCGGGGACGTCGTGGTGCTCGAGTGCGAGCAGGAGCCGACAGCGGCTCGTGGACGCGTGGGAGGGCGCCGACGTCGCGGTCGTCGTGGACGCCTGTCCCGGGCGGCGCAGCCCCCGGGACCGTCCACCGCTTCGACGTCGACGAAGGGCCCGCTGCCCGCACGGGTCTTCCGCTCGTCGACCGACTCTTTCGGCGTCGGCGACGCAGTCGAGCTGGCGAGGGCGCTGGGCCGGCTTCCCGGTCGGCTCGTCGTCTACGGCGTGGAAGGGGGCGGAGTTCGGCGCCGGTGTACCGGCGCTCAGCGCGCCGGTGGCCTCGGCCCCTGGACGGCGTCGCCGCGGCGATCGTCGGTGAGCTCGGGGGAACGCTCCCATGCATGAGCAGCGCGCTGATGCGCGACGTCGTCCGGCCGTGTGGAGGCGGTCGCCCAGGCCGAACGCGCGTCCAGGGTCACCCCCTCGTGCGCGTGCGGCTCGGCGCGCCCTCGCATTCACCCCGGGACCACTTCCGCGAGCATTTCGAGGACGCTGCGCGAGGCACGATCGCCGACGGCCGCGGTGGTCGTCGCCTCGCTCGAGGACGACATCCACCGATCCGCTGGCCGCCGACGTCGTGCTCGAATCGCTGGAGGTCGAGCGCATGATGTGCCCTCGGCGAGATCGCAGACGCTCGTCGAGGCGTGGGACGAGGACGGCGCCCGGCTCGGCCGGCTCGAAGAACGGCTCGGTCGTTCCACTCGCCTTCGTGCCCGGCGCGGGGCCCGGCTCCGGCGCTCCTCGTCCACCTCGGCATCCCGGTCGAGGTGCTCGAGGCCGAGATCGCCGCAGAGGCGCTCGCGATTCGTGACCGGCACACGATCGACGATCAGGGAGGATCCCCATGAGCACGGTTCCGGTGTCCTTCGGGCTCCCGCCGGCCGGCGCGCGCCGCCGGCATCGGGGTGGTCCGTCACCGCATGCGTCAGCGGCGTCGCCGTGTACGTGAACGCGAAGGGCGTCGCGCGCTTCGACGACGCAACCGTCTACACGACGGCGAAGAACCTGGTCGCGGGCGTGGCCCTGCTGCTGTTCGCGCTGCCGTTGCTCGCCCGTCCGCGCCCGTGGGCGGCCCGCGCCGCCTGGCCGCGGACCGGCCGGCAGCAGCTCGGGCTGCTCACCGTGGCGTGCATCGGCGGCAGCGTCCCCTTCGTCCTCTTCTTCGAGGGTCTCGCACGCGCAAAGGCGCGACGCAGGCTGCGTTCATCCACAAGACGCTCGTCGTCTGGGTCGCCGTGCTCGCGGTCGTGCTGCTGCGTGAGCGCCTCGGGCCGCTCCAGCTCGCGGCGATCGGACTGCTGATGGCCGGTCAGGTGCTGCTCGTGCCGAGCGTCGGCGTCGTGACGTTCGGTACCGGCGAGGCCATGATCCTCGCAGCCACGCTCTTCTGGGCGGTCGAGGTGATCGTCGTCAAGCGGCTCGTCGTCGGGCTCGAGCCGGTGGACCCTCGCCGCCGGGCGGATGGCGCTGGGAACGGTCGTCCTGCTGGCCT
>CAVQJQ010000007.1:0-10663 GCA_963712915.1 uncultured Actinomycetes bacterium | reverse complement strand
GCTGCGCGCGCGTCCCGTCGGCGTCGTCGCCGTGCTGCTCGTGCCGGTTTTCTGGAAAGTTCTGAGTCGACGATCTCGTCTGTCGCCCGCGCTTCGAACGGTTGCGGTCCTCACCGGTGAGGGGGACACTTCGTCCGTGTCGCCTGCCCTGACGTGCCGGACTGCGGGTCGGAGAATCCATCGGGCGCGAGGTTCTGTAACGAGTGCGGCGTGAGACTCGAGGGTGCAGTCGCGGCGCGCGAGGAGCGGAAGCTTGTGTCGGTGCTGTTCGTCGACCTCGTCGGCTTCACGGCGCGCGCCAGCCGGGCGGATCCCGAGGATGTCTGGGACACGCTGCGGCTCTACCACGCGGCCGCGAAGGATCGCATCGAAGCGTACGACGGTACCGTCGAGAAGTTCATCGGCGACGCCGTGATGGCGGTCTTCGGAGCAGAGGTCTCGCACGGCGACGATGCCGAGCGGGCCGTGCGGGCAGGCCTGGCCGTCCTCGAGGGGATCGAGGAGCTGAACCGCGCTCACGGCCTCGATCTCGCCGCCCGGGGGGCGGTCAACACGGGTGAGGCCGTCGTCACCGTCGGCGCGCGCGTGGGAGACGCGCTCGCGACGGGCGACGTGGTCAACACCGCCTCGAGGCTCCAGACCGCGGCGCCGGCCGGCGGTCTCGTGGTCGGCGTCGACACGCACCGAGCCACCCGGCATGCGATCCGCTACGAGGAGCTCGCGCCGGTCGACGCCAAGGGAAAGGACGGGCGCGTCGCGGCCTGGCTCGCGCGCGAACCGACGTCGGAGCCGTCCGAGCGCCCGATGGCCGCAAACCCGCTCTTCGGGCGTCGGCGCGAGCTCGAGCTCATGCACGCGGCGTGGGAACGTGCGGTGACCGACCGCCGCACGCACCTCGTGACGCTGCTCGGCCCGCCCGGGATCGGCAAGTCGCGCCTCTGCCACGAGGTGTCGGCGTTCGTCGTCGCGAACGGCGGCCGGATCGTCCGGGGCCGGTGTCTCCCGTACGAAGAGCAGACGGGGTATCAGGCGTTTGCCACGATCATCAGACAGCTGAGCGGGATCTTCGAGTCCGACCCGCGGCCGATCGCGCAGGACAAGCTGAGCCGGGCCGTCCACGAGCGGATGTCGGCGCACGAGGCACCCGAGATCGCTCGTCATCTCGGGTTCCTGATCGGTGTCAGCGGCGATGCCAACGTCCCTCAGCCTGGTCTGCTGTTCTACTCGGCACGGCGCTTCGTCGAGGCGCTCGGAGTGGCCCAGCCGACGCTCGTCGTCTTCGAGGACATCCACTGGGCGCAACCCAGCGAGCTGGAGCTGCTCGCCTACCTCGCCGCACACGTGGACGAGACCCCGGTCCTCCTGGTCGGAGTCGCGCGCCCCGAGTTGCTCGACGTCGAGCCGTCCTGGGGCAGCGGACTCATCGCACAGACGACGATCCCGCTCGAGCCCCTCGCGCCCGAGGAGGCAGGGGAGCTTGCCTCGCACGTCCTCGCAGGGGCGAGTACCGATCTCGCCCGGATCGTCGAGGTCGCGGACGGCAACCCGCTCTTCATCGAGGAGCTCGCGGCCACCGTCGCCGAGCAGCCGCGGGACGAAGAGTTGCCCGTCACCGTGCGCGCGGCGATCGCCGCCCGCATCGACGCACTACCCGCCGACGCCAGAACGGCGCTGCTCGCGGCCGCCGTCGTCGGAAAGGTCTTCTGGTGTGAGGTCGTGCGGAGCATGCGCGTTGTCGATGACCTCGACGGGGCGCTCGCGATGCTCGAGCTGCGCAATCTGATCCGCCGCGAGGCGGTGAGCCAAGTGGCGGGTGACGCCGAGTACACGTTCAGGCACATGCTGATCCGTGAGGTCGCGGTCGGCACGGTGCCGCGGGCGACACGGCGCCGCTGGCATGCGGCCGTGGCGACCTACGTCGAGGAGGCGGGCGGCGAATCGACGGAGACCCTGGCCTGGATCCTCGCGCACCACTGGCACGCGGCCGGCGAGCCGCTGAGAGCGATCCCGCACCTGCTCCGCGCCGCCGCGCTCGCCCAGCGCGGTTGGGCGAAAGACGCGGCGGTCGACCTCTACACCCGAGCGCTCGAAATCGCGCCCGACGACGACTGGAGGCGTAGGATCCGCCTGGAGCGAGGAATCGCGCGCGTCGCGCTCGGTGATCTCGAAGGTGCGGCCGACGAGCTCGGGGCGCTGCTGCCCGAGCTCTCCGGAACGGAACGGATCGAGGCACTGCTCGCCCGTGGCCGCGCGACGCACTGGCTGGAGCTGGACACGGAGACGTTCGCGATCGCGAACGAGACCGTCGCGCTCGCGACCGCGCTCGGGGACGACGAGGCCCTGCCGGCAGCACTCGCGCTCGAGAGCCAGGCGCACGCAATGACGGGTGAGATGACGATGGCGCTCGAGGTCGGAGAGCGCGCACTCGCCGAATGGGTTCCGGGTGCGCGGCCGGTCGATCTCTCCGAGCACCTGCACCTGTACGCCGATTTCAACTACTGGGCCGGTCGTTACGAGCGGTGCGCGGAGCTCGCGCAGGACGCTCGCGCCGTCGGAACCGACGTCCACAGCGCGGAAGCGCTGATGCGGGGCGGAGGCACGGTGGCTCTGGCGCTGGCCGCGATGGGTCGCCACGAGGAGGCGATCGGCATCTGGGACGAGCTCTTCGCGATCTCGGGCGAGCTGGGACGAAACCCGCGCGTCCTTCTGAACTATTCCTCGATCGCGTACCGCGAGCTGTTCGACCTCGAGGAGGCACGACGGCGGAGCGAGGAGGCACTCGAGCGCTCCGGCGGCGAGGCGTTCTCGATGCCCCGCCGCTTCGCCGCGTCGGATCTCCTGCTCACCGACCTGCTCGCGGGTGATGTCGGTCGCGCGCAAGCCGCTTGGCCTGCCCTCTGGGACGACGCGGAGTCCGCCACCGCGTGGACGAAGTGGCTGATCTATGGACGCCTCGCAGTCGCCCGCGCCGAGATCGCGCTCGTCGCCGAGAGCCCGGCGTCGGCCGTCGAGTGGTCGCGGCGGGCATCGAGCTCGCGCGTCGGACGCTGCGACGGAAGTACGAGGCGCGTGCCGCGAGCCTGCTCGGGGAGGCGCTCGTGCGGCTGGGCCGACGTGAGGAGGCGCTCGAGTCGCTCCGCGCCGGTGTCGCGATCGCGGATGAGCTGATCGGTCCACCCGCTCGCTGGGCCGCGTATGGCTCCCTGGCCCGAGCGACCTACGCGCTGGGCGACGACGAGGCGGCCGCAGGCGCGTACGCCGAAGCCGAGTCTCTGATCACGACGTTCGTCGAGACGCTCTCTCCCGAGCGAGCGGCGGGGCTTCTGAAAGCTCCGCCGGTTGCAGAGATCCTCGCGGCTTGTCGCTGACGACGGCCGGGCCTCGCACGAGTACGAGGCAGGAATCGCCCGAGAGCAGGGAAAACCGCGCCACGGCTACGATCCCCGCTCAGCCACCATGGACCAGGGCAAGATCCGCAACTTCTCGATCATCGCGCACATCGACCACGGCAAGTCGACGCTCGCCGACCGCATCCTCGAGGTGACCGACACCGTCACCGGGCGCGAGATGCGCGAGCAGGTGCTCGACTCGATGGACCTCGAGCGCGAGCGCGGGATCACGATCAAGGCGCAGGCCGTCCGCGTGCATCTGGAAGGGGCACGAGCTCAACCTGATCGACACGCCGGGCCACGTCGACTTCACGCTACGAGGTGTCGCGCTCGCTCCAGGCGTGCGAGGGCGCGCTGCTCGTCGTCGACGCGGCGCAGGGGATCGAGGCGCAGACGGTCGCCAACGCGTACCTCGCGATCGAGAACGACCTCGAGATCATCCCGGTCGTCAACAAGATCGACCTGCCGCAGGCCGACCCCGACGGGGCGGCGCGCGAGGTCGCGCGATCTGATCGGCGGCGACCCGGACGACGTCCTGCGGATCTCGGCGAAGACCGGCGAGGGGGTCGACGAGGTGCTCGACGCGATCGTCGAGCGGATCCCGGCGCCCGCCGGCGACGCCGACGCGCCGCCCGCGCGCGCTGATCTTCGACTCGTCGTACGACCAGTACCGCGGCGTGGTCGCCTTCGTCCGCGTGGTCGACGGGACCTTCGGAGCGGCGAGAAGCTGCGCGCGATGGCGCTCGGGACGCAGTTCGACGCCGAGGAGCTCGGCTTCATGTCGCCGCGATGCGGCCGGTCGAAGACGCTCGGCCGCCGGCGAGGTCGGCTACGTCGTCACCGGCCTCAAGGACGTCTCGCGGCTGCGCGTCGGCGACACGCTCACCGCGAAGACGCGGCCGGCCGCCGAGCCGCTGCCCGGCTACAAGGACGTCAAGCCGATGGTCTTCGCCGGCCTCTTCCCGACCGACTCCGACGACTACCCCGAGCTGCGCGACGCGCTCGAGAAGCTGAAGCTCAACGACGCGGCGCTCTTCTACGAGCCCGAGACCTCGCAGGCGCTCGGCTTCGGGTTCCGCTGCGGCTTCCTCGGCCTGCTGCACATGGAGATCGTCCGCGAGCGGCTCGAGCGCGAGTTCGACCTCGACCTGATCGTCACCGCGCCGAACGTCGCCTACCAGGTGCGGACGAAGCGCAACGGCGAGGTGGTCGAGGTGCACAACCCGGCCGAGCTGCCGCGCGAGATCGAGGAGGTCGCAGAGCCGTACGTCAAGGCGTCGGTGATCGTGCCCGAAGGACGTACATCGGCGCGGTGATGGAGCTGTGCAACGAGCGGCGCGGGCGCTTCGACCACATGGAGTTCCTCTCCGAGACGCGGGTGCTCCTGACCTACGAGCTGCCGCTCGGCGAGATCGTGCTCGACTTCTACGACAAGCTGAAGTCGCGCACCCGCGGCTACGCGAGCTTCGACTACGACTTCATCGGCTTCCGCGCCGGGCGACCTCGTCCGCGTCGACATCCTGGTCGACGGCGAGCCGGTCGACGCGCTGTCGCTGATCGTCCACCGCGACGGCGCCTACGAGCGCGGGCGAGCCGCTGGTCGAGCGGCTGCGCAAGGAGATCCCGCGCCAGCTGTTCGACGTCCGCGTCCAGGCGGCGATCGGCGCGCGCGTGATCGCCCGCGAGACGGTCAAGGCGCGGCGCAAGGACGTGACCGCCAAGTGCTACGGCGGCGACATCTCCCGCAAGCGGAAGCTGCTGGAGAAGCAGAAGAAGGGGAAGAAGCGGATGAAGCAGGTCGGCGCCGTCGAGGTGCCGCAGGAGGCGTTCCTCGCCGTGCTCAACCTCGACGCCGAACGGAAGAACTGATGCCCGTAGGCGCGTCCGGGCTCGCCTGGGACGCGTCGTCCGGATCGGCACAGGAGCTGCCGGAGGTCAAGGTCGGCCGACGTCGGCACCCCGGCGCTGCGCGTCCGCGGCGCGTTCATGTGCGGGGATCCGCGACGAAGCGGCGGGACGCGTCGCGATCCGCTGTGACCCAGACGAGCGGCCCTGGTCCTCATCGAGGCGAACGAGGGGGTGCTCTTCGTCACGCCGCACTCGAGGCGGGCCGATGGTGCTCGTCGCCGCTCCCGAGGTGCACGCGAAGCTCGCTTCCGGCGAGCTGTCGTCGAGGACGCCTGTGGTCGAGCGGGCCGACGGCTCGTCTCCGCTTACGTCGAGGCGCGCGGGCGAGCCGGCGTGACGGGCGTCCGCCACCTCTACGTCCACCTTCCGTTCTGCGCGCACCGCTGCGGCTACTGCGACTTCGTCACGGTGGTCGGCCGCGCGGGCGAGCACGCCGCCTACGTCGACGCGCTGCTCGCCGAGCTCGAGCACGAGCGGGGCGGCTCGCCGCCGCGCGTCGAGACCGCGTTCCTCGGCGGCGGGACGCCGACGTTCACCGCGCCGGCGCGCTCGAGCGCGTGCTCGCGGCGCTGCCGGCCGTGAGGAGCTGACCGTCGAGGCGAACCCCGAGACCGTCACCCCGGCCCTCGCCGCGCTCCTGCGCGGGCACGGGGTGAACCGCGTCTCGCTCGGCGCCCAGTCGTTCCGTCCGCGGCTGCTCTCGGTGCTGGAGCGCGTTGCCGGACCGGACGACGTCCGGCGGGCGGTGCACACTCTTCGTGATGCCGGTTTCGACAACATCTCGCTCGATCTCGTCTACGGCATCCCGGGCCAGAGCCCCGCCGACCTCGACGCGGACCTCGCCGAGGCCCTCGCGCTCGAGCCCGAGCACCTCTCCTGCTACGAGCTCGAGGCGAAGCCGGGCACGCGGTTCACGCACGCCCATGGGGAGAGCTCGGACGCCAGGCGGAGGCGATGGAGGCTACTTCGAGCAGGTCGTCGAGACGCTGACCGGCGCCGGCTACCGCTGGTACGAGACGGCGAACTTCTGCCGCGAGGACGGCGCCGGGCGAGACCTTCGCGCACGGCACAACCTCGGGACTGGCTCGGCCACGACTACCTCGGCGTCGGCATCGGCGCCGTCTCGACGCTCGACGGTGAGCGCGACGGAACCTGCCTCGCTCGGCGGTACGTCGCCGGGGCGCGCGGCCGGCGAGGCCCGCCCCGCGAGCTCGAGCCGCTGGACGCCGGACGCGGGCGTCGAGCGCGCTCATGCTCGGACTGCGGCTCGACGAGCCGCTCTCGCTGGCAGGGCTCGAGGCGCGCTCGATCCCGACGCGGTGGAGCGGCTCGCCGCGCGCGGGCTCGTCGAGCGGGTCGGCGGCGCGAGTCCTCACGCCGCACGGCCGTCGTCTGGGGGGCGCTGTGACGGCCGAGCTCCTCGTCTGACGGCCGCCAATCGCGGCGGTCGCGCGCGGGCGCGATCCTGCCCGCCGCCCCGGCCGAGCCGTGACCAGGGGCGCGCCCGCGCTGCTCCCAGTCCATCGTCCCGGACGGAGGTCGCACGCAGCGCCGCCGGCACCATCGATCCATCGTGGTCACGTTGAGAGCACGTGACGGGGCGAGTCGACGACGCCTGCTGCTGCTCAAGGCGCTGCTCGTCGCGAGCGCGGCGATCACGCTCGGCCTCGCGGCGCGGGTCGCGTACACACAGAGCCTCGAAGCGACGAATCTCGTCTGGAACCTCGTCCTCGCGTGGATCCCGTTCGTGCTCGCGCTCGTCCTCTACGACGCCGCGCGGCGGGGATCGTCGCCGGCACCGCTCGCGGCGGTCGGGGCCCCTGTGGCTGCTCTTCCTGCCGAACGCGCCGTACATCGTCACCGACCTCAAGTGGCTCGGGCACTACGAGAGCGGCACGCACTGGTTCGACTACTTCTTCGTGATCGGCTCGGCCGCGATCGGGCTCGTGCTTGGCTTCCTCTCCCTCTACCTCGTCCAGGCGGTCGTCGCGCACAGGCTGGGTCGCGTCGCAGGCTGGACGCTCGCCCTCGGAGCGCTCGCCGCCAGCGGCGTGGGCGTCTACCTCGGGCGCTTCCAGCGCTGGAACTCCTGGGACGTGTTCACGGGACCCGACGAGGGTCGTCGGCGAGCTCGCCGCCGCGGCGCTCGACCCGCTCGCCCACGGCCGGCCGCTCGCGCTCTCGATCTCGTTCGCGCTCGTCTGGTGCACCGGGTACGCGCTCTTCTACGCGATGTTTCGCACGCAGCTCCGCGAGCTCGAGGAGCACTGAGCGGGGCGCCGCGGCCTGCACCGGCGGCAGACGACCGTACGATGAGCGCGATGGAGCTGAGTGTGCGCAAGCGCGAGATCCTGCGGCGGGTCGTCGAGGAGTACGTCGCGACCGGGCAGCCGGTCGGCTCGCGCACGCTGGTCGAGCGCGCAGGCCCTCGAGCATGTCATTGCCCTCGACCGTGCGCAACGAGCTGTCCGAGCTCGAGGCGATCGGGCTCCTCACGCATCCGCACACGTCGGCGGGGCGCGTACCCACCGAGCACGGCTACCGGATCTACACCGAGGAGCTCGTCGTCGCGGTCGAGGGGCGCCCGGGACCGTTCAGCATCGACCTGCGCGCGATGCGCGGAACGAGCTCGAGGAGGCACTGAGGCGCACGACCGAGGCGCTCTCGGACGCGACGCACCTGCTCGCGGTCGTCTCGGCGCCGTCGCTCGAGTCCGCGGCCGTGCTCCACGTGGAGGTGCTGCAGCTTCAGCCTCGGGTCGTGCTCACCGTCGTGATCACGGCGTCGGGGAGCGTCTCGAAACGGGTCTTCGAGCTGGAGGAGCAGATCGATCCCGGCCTCGTCCAGTGGGCGGCCGCCTATCTCGACGAGACCGTCGTAGGGAAGCGCCCGAGCCTCTCCGTCCTGCGCCGCGCGTTCGAGGATCCCGGGCTCGGGGCGCGAGAGCGGCTGTTCCTCGCGATCCTCCGGCCGGCGTTCGACGATCTCGTCGCCGAGGCGACCGATCTCTACGTCGGCGGCGCGGCAGGCCTGCTCGGCGACGTCCACGGCGAGGAGCTCGACGCCTGCCAGCGGCTGCTCGACGTCCTCGAGCGCCGCGCCGCGGTGCTCGAGTTCCTGCAAGACGCGCTCGACCCGAGGCGGCCGGTCGTACGGGTCGGTCCCGAGCTAGACGGCGCGAGCTGCACGGCGCCGCGTACGTCGGGGCGACGTATAACCTGCCGAACCGCTCGCTCGGCGCCGTCGGGCTGCTCGGGCCATTGCGGATGGACTACGACAATGCGATCCGCTCGGTGCGCGCCGCGGCGTTCGAGCTGTCGCGGCTCGTCGACGACGTGTACGACGGTCAGTGATGGCGACCACCGAGCAGGACTACTACGAGCTGCTCGGCGTGTCGCGCGACGCGAGCCACGCCGAGATCAAGCGTGCGTTCCGCCGGCTCGCACGCCAACTCCATCCGGATGTGAGCGACGCCCCGGACGCGGGGCTGCGCTTCCGTGCGATCACCGAGGCGTACGAGGTGCTCTCGGACCCCGAGCGGCGCCAGCTGTACGACCGCTTCGGGCACGCGGGCCTGCGGCGCGGCAGCTTCGCGCCGATGGGCGCCGACTTCGGCAGCCTGTCCGACGTCTTCGCCGCGTTCTTCGGGGAGACACTCTTCGGGACGTCCGGCGACGCGACTCCGCGACCGACGCGCGGCCCGGATCTGGCTGCCGAGGTGGAGATCGACCTCGCAGACGTCGTCACCGGCATCACGCTCGACCTCCACGTGCATGCGGCGCGCACGTGCGAGCCGTGCAGCGGCACCGGGGCGGCGCCCGGGACCGCGCCTGTCATGTGCCCGGCTTGTGGGGGCGTCGGCCGCGTACAGCAGGTCTCCCGCACGATCCTCGGCCAGATGGTGCGCTTCCGGGCCCTGCCCGCGCTGCGACGGGGCCGGGACGATCGTCGAGACGCCGTGCGAGCGCTGCGGAGGCGACGGCCGGACGATCGAGGACGTCCCGATCGAGCTCGAGGTGCCGGCGGGGATCCACGACGGTCAACGGATCCGCGTACGCGGCAGCGGTCACGCCGGCGCGCTCGGCGGGCCTCCCGGCGACGTCTACGTGAGCGTCCGTGTGCGTCCGCTCGAGGGCGTGGAGCGGGACGGCGACGACCTTGTCGTTCGTGCCTCGGTGACGATGACGGGCGCGGCGCTCGGCACGGGGATCGCCGTGCCCAGGACCCGCCGGAGGGGTCGTTCGAGGTCGAGCTCGCTCCCGGCGTCCAGCCCGGGTCGCTGCACCGGGTTCCGGGCCGCGGGCTGCCCTCGCTCGAGAGCGGCCGCCGCGGCCATTTCGTCGTCGATGGTCCACCGCGCGTGCCGACCCGTCTCACGGGCGAGCAGCGGGCCGAGCTGCTGCGGCTCGAGGGAGAGCTCGGCGACGATGCATACGGCGCGGACGACGACGGCTTCTTCGGGAAGCTCGAAGAGCGCGTTCAGGTCAGTCGTGCCGGCCGGTCGGCCCTCGCGGCGGTCGCTCACGCCGGGGCCGCGGTCGCCGCCTGATGGCTCTCTGGCGCGTCGCGGTACGCGGCGCGGCGGCCGAGCGCGGAACCGCTTCGCGCGCGGTTCCTCGAGCTCGCGCCGCAGGGCTTCGAGGAACGCGACCTCGACGGCGGCGTGGAGCTTGTCCTGTACGCCGACGACCAGCAGCTCGAATGGGCGCACGCGCACCTTCCCGACGCAGAGGTCGTCCCCGTCGACGACGGGTGGGAAGGGGCGTGGCGCGCCTTTCACCGGCCGGTCGAGGTCGCCGGCCTCTGGCTCGGTCCACCGTGGGAGACACCCGTCCGAGCCCTCCCGCGCCGTGGTGATCGATCCCGGGCAGGCGTTCGGCACCGGAGCCCACCCGACCACGCAGCTCTGCGTCGAGCTGCTCGCGGCGACGGCGACTCGTGGCTCGCTGCTCGACGTCGGCTGCGGCTCGGGCGTGCTCGCGATCGCGGGCGTCCGCCTCGGGTTCCGGCCCGTGGTCGCGCTGGACTTCGACCCGGTCGCGGTCGAGACGACCCGGCGAAACGCGACGGCGAACTCCGTCGACGTCGACGCACGGCTCGCCGACGCCCTGCGGGAGCCGCTCCCGGCCGCTGACGTGGCCGTCGCGAACGTCCTCCTCGAGCCCGTCGTGGCGCTCCTCGCGCGCATCCAGGCCGCCGAGGCGATCACGTCGGGCTACCTCACCGGCCAGCTGCCGGCACATCCGGGCTGGCGCCGGGTCGCCGGCCGCTTGGCTCAACAGCTGGGCGGCCGACCGGTTCGTGCGCGCGTAGCTCCTCCGAGGCACGCGAAGCAGATCGCACCCCGACCCAGCGCGGCCAATCCG
>CAVQJQ010000006.1:0-1222462 GCA_963712915.1 uncultured Actinomycetes bacterium | reverse complement strand
CACCTATCAGGTCATGCTCTACATCCACCTGCTCTCGCTGCTCGTGGGTTTCAGCGCCGGGATGATCGAGACGGTCTGCCTGTTCCGTCTGCGGGCTGCGAGCACGGTCGAGTCTGCGGCGCCGTGGGGTCAGCTCGCGGGGGAGATCGAGAAGGCGTTTCCGGTCGCGATCGTCGGCCTGTTCGTCACCGGCGCGTACATGACGTCGGACGTGTGGACGTGGGGCACCTCGTGGATCGTCCTGCCGATCGTCGGCCTCGCCATCCTCTCCGTGCAGGGCCCGCTCGTCGCCGGCCGCCGCGGCCATGCGGTCAAAGCCGCCCTGATGGCGAACGGGCCCGGCCCGCTGGGGCCCGAGGCGCAGCGCATGACGCGCGACCGAGCGCTCTGGTCGGCCGCGATGACGAACGAGGCGCTCGTGCTCGGGATCATCTGGGTGATGACCCTGAAGCCGGACTGGGGAGGCTCGATCGCGGCGCTCGTGATCGCGTACGTCGTCGGCCTCGCGCTCGCGGCGCGCATGACGCGTGAGCCCGCCGTCGAGGAGGCGTCGGCCGCGGGGTAGGCCGGCTGACGGCAGGTGTGGGCTGAGGTCCGACACCAGGGTCAGCCTGCTTCGTCGCGTGGGCGTGTCCGTCCGACGGCCTCGCTAGGCTGGTTGGCAATGGAGGCAACAAGTCTCGAATCGACGTTGACGAGGGCGGGGAAGCGCTGGCGCGACCAGCTGCGCCGCGAGGACGAGCTGGCGACGCTCACCGCGCACCTGGCCGCGGCGACTGCCCGCTTCGTCGAGCTCGTTTCGTCGATGCGGGACGAGGGTGACAGCGACGATCTCGCAGGGTTCCTCGCCTGGCGCTGCGGGATCACGGGACGTGAGGCCCGCGAGTACGTACGGGTCGCCGAGAGACTGCAAGAGCTGCCCGCGACCCGGGCGGCGTTCGCTCGTGGCGAGCTCACGTTCACGAAGGTGCGCGCCCTCACGCGGGTCGCGACCGCGTCCTCCGAGGCGGGTCTGCTCGAGCTCGCAGGGGCGCTCACGGCCTCCCAGCTGGAGCGCGCGCTCCGCGTCTACCGCCGAATCACGGCGGCGGAGGCCCGCGAGACGCACGAGCTCGAGTTCGTGGACTACTACTTCGAAGAAGACGGCTCGCTCTACCTGCGCGCCCGCCTTGCCGCTGAGGACGGCACGCTGCTGGTCAAGGCGCTGGAAGCCGCGCGGGAGCGAGTCGTCGAGCGGCGCCGCGAGGAGCGAGCCGCTGCGGCGCGTGACACCGATGCGGACGACCCGCCCGCGGCCGTCACGTCCGCGCCGCAGCGCCCGCTGCGTGTGGAGGCGCTGCTCGAGCTCGCTGAATCCTCGCTCGCCGCGCCGGATGAGCACCGCCTCGAGCGCACGCGTCTGGTCGTCCACGTCGACGCCGCCGCGCTCTCGTCCGACGGCCGCGGCCGCTCCGAGCTCGAAGACGGCCCCGTGATCTCGCCCGAGACGGCGCGACGGCTGGGCTGCGACGCGGAGCTCGTGGCGCAGGTCGAGCGGGACGGCCTGCCGATCAGCGCGGGCCGCAGGCGGCGCACGGTGCCGCCCGCGCTTCGGCGGCTGCTCGAGGCGCGGGACGACCGCACGTGCTGCTTCCCCGGTTGCGAGCGCCGCCGCCACCTGCAGGCGCACCATCGCAGGCACTGGGCGCACGGCGGCGAGACGAGCCTCGACAACCTCGTGCTGCTCTGCTTCCACCATCACCGGCTCGTGCACGAAGGCGGCTACACCGTCGAGGACGACACCGTCGGCGGGCTCCGGTTCCGAAACCGCCACGGCGTCATCTCCCCGAACGCGCCACCCCGCCCCCCGCCCTCGAGCTGGGAGGGCCTCCTGGCCGAGCACCACCTGCGGCGACTCACGATCGGCCCGAAGACCAACCGCAACGGCGGCTACTACCCGTTCGACCTCGGAGAGGCTGTCTCCGCGATCTCCCGCGCAGCCGCGTGAGTTCCTGCACATGCTGATGTGCCGCAGCGACGCCGAAAGGGGGGAGGCCCTGACGCCAGGGCCTCCCTCGACGCGCGAGTCGGACGAATCAGGTGCGAGCGCCTGCGAGCGCGCTGACGCCGAACAGGGTCGAGAAGAGGATCTCGCCGATGTGCGTGTCCTCGAGCTCGATCTCGTCGGCGAGGTTGTCCCGCACCCACGTCGCGGCCGCAGCGTTCCCGGCCTCGGCGTTCTCGGCGGACTCCCACGAGCTGATGGAGATGATCCTGTTCCCCGCCTCTGCGACCGTGTAGCCCTTGAATCCCGGCTGGGCCTGGAAGATGGGGGCAATCCCCCCTTCCGCGCGCCGCGCGATGTCGTGGGCGTCCCCCGTGAACGTGTACGTGGCGATGCGTAGGTGCATCACGCCTCCATTCCGGCCACCCCTAAGCCACGTGGCGTACCCACGTGACACGGGAAGACTCGACTCAACTGTTACACACCTCCAGCCCCTGCTCGAGCTCGCCGCCGACCATGTCCTCGGGGGTCCAGGGCTGAACAGCAATCCGTCCTCCGAGCAGCCTTCTGTACCGTCCGAGGATGGAGTCGGCCGACCACGGCAACGCGAGGAAGTGGACGCTCCTCGCCGTCTGCCTGACGACGTTCATGCTGCTGCTCGACATCACGGTCGTGGTCGTCGCTCTCCCGAACATGCAGGAGCGCTTCGATGCCAGCCTGACGGGGCTGCAGTGGGTCGTCGACGCGTACGCGCTCAGCCTTGCCGCGTTGATCCTCACCGCGGGCGCGCTCGCCGACAGGTACGGGCGCCGACTGGTCTTCATGGCGGGCGTGGTGCTCTTCACCCTCTCCTCGCTCCTCTGCGGCCTCGCCTGGAACATCGCGACGCTGGATGTCGCCCGCGGGCTGCAAGGGATCGGCGGCGCCGCGCTCTTCGCAACCGCACTGGCGATCATCGGCCACGAGTACCGCGGGCACGACCTCTTCGGCGCGCTTGCCGTCTGGGGAGCCACGGTGGGGGCTGCGGTTGCCTCCGGCCCGCTCATCGGCGGTCTCCTGACCGACGGGCTCGGGTGGCGCTGGATCTTCTTCGTCAACATCCCGGTCGGCGTCTTCGCCTTCGCGGTTGCGCTCACCCGGATTGCGGAGTCCCGCGACGAGGGCGCGCGACGCACGGACGTCGCCGGTCTGGTGACCTTCTCCGCGGCGCTGTTCCTCATCGTGTTGGGGATCCTGCGCGGCAACGACAGCGGCTGGACGAGCCCTCAGATCCTCCTGTCGCTGATCGGCGGGGCGCTGGTGCTGGTCGTCTTCGTCGTCGTCGAGCTGCGTCAGGAGAGGCCGATGTTCGACGTGAGGCTCTTCCGCCAGCGGGCGTTCGTCGGGATCTCGGTCGCGACGTTCTGCATCGCGGCCGGGATGTTCGCGATCTTCCCGTACCTCTCGATCTACCTCCAGGACATCCTCGGCTACTCGCCGCTCGCGACGGGCCTTCGGTTCCTGCCGCTCACCGTGTTCGTCTTCCTCGTGCCTCTCTTGACGCGACGTCTGGCCGCGCGTGTGCCTCTCCGCCTGATGGTCGGCTCCGGTCTCGCGCTCGTCGCCGCGGGGCTCGCGTTGATGCACGGGCTGGAGGCCGACTCGGGCTGGACGGCACTCCTCGCGGGCTTCGTCGTCGGAGGCATCGGGATCGGGCTCGCAAATCCCGCGCTTGCAGCCGGCGCTCTCCGCGTGGTGGATCCTGCGCGAACCGGGATGGCGTCGGGAATCAGCAACACCTTCCGCCTCGCCGGTGTCGCGGTCGGGGTCGCGGCGCTCGGCGCGCTGCTCGAGAACCGCGTCGGGCACGCGCTGTCGACCTCGGTGGGCCCGAACGCGGATGCCCTCGGTGCCGCGGTCAGCTCGTCGGGACTACGCGCCGTCGCCGGTCGTCCGGACCTGGTGGAGCCCGCGAAGAACGCCTTCACGATTGGTCTGAACGATGTGCTTCTGGCCGGCTCGCTCGTCCTCGTCGTGGGCGCCCTCGCCGCAGTCCTTCTCCTCCACAGTCCCGCGCCGGCCAGCACGCCTGTGCCCGAGAACGCCTGAGCCTCCTCCGAGCGCGAGCAGCCCGCTCAGCGGCGGACGACCCTCAGGATGACGGTTGCCTCGTTCTCGACGCCGGCCGCGTCCACGACTCCGACGTCGAGTGGATACGTGCCCGCCACCTTCGGCTTTCCCATGATCGTGCCGTCGCCGCGCATCCGAAGGGTGGCGGGGAGACCCTTCACGGACAGGCGGTAGGGCGGGGTGCCGCCGCTCGCACGGAGCCGGTCGACGTACCGCAGCCCGACTCTCGCCCGGTGAAGCGGCCCTCCGACCGTGAGCATCGAGCCGCCGTCGGCGCACGTGGTGCCGCAGGCGGCGAGCACCAGCGGCCTCAGGAACCCCGCGAACGCCTCGCCGCCGGCCCAGGTCATGTGGATCCCGTCCGCGAACCAGTCGTCATGACCGCGACTCGCGAGCTCCCAGTCGCCGACCGTGAGCTGTGGCCAGCGCTTGGCTGCCTCCTGGATCTGGTCGTTGATGTCGGCCCAGCTCGGACGACGCTCGCGGAGCGTGATCCAGACGACCTGGCCGACGCCCGCGTCGACGAGCGCCCGCATGACGCGATCGATGCCCTGTCCGAACCCGTTCGGGGCGTCGTTGTAGCCGACGTCGATCACGGCGACCTGCCCGAGTGACGTGCCCAGGTCTCGGATCGCGTCGAGCGCGCTCGGCGGGCGCGCGCCGTCGTAGACGCACCCGTCGCTGACCAGTCGGCGGCACGTTCTGATGTCGATGCGAAGGTCGATGCCGCGGGCGAGGTCGTCACGCGCGTCGTCTTGCCAGAACAGCACGCCGCCGACCGAGTCGGAGACGAGCGTCACCCGCGGTGCGGCCGCCACGGCCGCGTCCGACGTCACGCACCCGACGAGGACGGCGAGCGCGGTCGTGGCGAGCAAGGCTCTGAAAGGCGTCGACATCCTCGTTCGTCCGACCGCGATGGTGCCGGAACGCACGAGAGTGCGCCAGGTTCGCTGGGCGGAGTCGAGCCGGTTGGCGCTCTTGGTGGCGCTCTTGGCCTCCCGAAGCGCCCGATGCGGATCGCTGCCGTCGATCAGCGATCCGCATCAGTTCCGCGGCGCGGTCTCCTCAGTCGCGGTCGATCCTCTCGCCGGAAGGGGCCAGCACGTACCAGCCGGCGTCGGAGTCCCGCAAGCCCTCGCCGTTGGTCTGTCCGCGCCCGGTGTCGCCGGAGAAAAGTAGAGCGGGTGTCCGGCGTAGTCACCTGACGACTGCCGTCGGCGCGACGGATGCTGCCGAGCAGCGACGGCCTTGCTCCCTCGATCGCGATCGACTTGCCGCTCGTGAGCAGCGGGGGCCAGTAGGCCGCGCACGCGCCCCAGCAGGCGCTGCGCACGTGCACGTCCTTCTCGAAGAGAGACAGTCACTCGATTCGGGGGAGCGGCGCGTGCTCTGGGCCGGCCAGGATCCCATGGACGTCGCCTAGGCCGGCTACGAGTGTTGAGTCGGCTCGGGCCTCCGGAGGCGTGCGGCCTCCTGTTCCACCTGCTTCCTGATGTTCGCGGGCACCTCGGGGCTGATACCCGCGAGTCCGACGGCGTCGTCCGCGAGGCCGAGCTCCACGTCCTCGCCGCGTGGAAGGCTCCCGTCCAGGTACCACCCAACGCTCAGCTCGACGAGGCGATCCCAGCGCTTGATCGCCGATGCGAGGATGTGCGACCCGAGGTATGACCGATCCTCGTCGACTCCGACCCCCCACACACCCCGGACCGCGGCCGCGGAGAGGGCGCCGAACCCGCAGTCGGCCGCCGCTGGGAAAACGACGCCGGAGCCGGCGTCGATCTGTCGGTTTGCGATCCGCTCGCAGATCGCGCGGTTCGCGAAGTCGTTCGAGTAGTCCACCCGGATCTTCATGGTCGGTGCGGCCCGATGCACACCCTCAGAGAACCCTCGCACCCAGGTCTGGACGATCGGGAAGTGGGGGTCCCGCGCCGACGATCGAGACCATGTGCTCGCGATGCGCCCGAAGCACGCGCCGGGACTCCACGAGCGCGCTCAGGTACCCGGCGAGGTGAGCCACCTGGTCGGCGCGCAGCGAGAGAGCGACCGCGTTCGGGCTGCCTTCGAGCTCGGTCCCTTCGAGACAGCACCAGTCGAGAAACACGAAGGTCGTGTCGGGATAGCGCGGAACCACGTCGAGGAACTCTGGGCTCGCCGGGCCCACGGGCCAGAGGACGAGATCGAACTTGCCCGCCCTCAGCCGTGTCGAGAGCCGGGCGACATCTTCGGGGCTGACTGAGAAGCCGGCCGAGGAGGGGCGCTGCCTGAACAGGGCGATCGTCTCGGTCTCCAGGCCGTGCCTGCGCGCTGCGGTCAGGAATCCGTCGACGAAGGGTTTGAACGTCTCGTCGCTCTTGCTTCCAAGGCCCGGATCGTTGAGGGCCAGCAGGGCGACCCGCGCCGGGGAGTGGGTTCCCGTCACGCCTGCATCGGTCGGGATCGTGAGTCCGAGAGTGACTCCGATCACTGCCACGAGCGCTCCGACGAGCGCAGCCGCCGCCCACGTTGTCCGTGTCCGAGTCGCGTGGCGTCGCTCGGAACCGTGAGACGCATGAGCCGGGGCTCGAAGCCGAGGCTCCTGGCGGACGATCTGCCCAGAGAGCTGCTGGAGCTCCTCGCTCGGCTGGAGCCCGAGATCGTCGGCGAGTGTGCGACGTGTGCACTCGTAGACCCCCAGCGCCTCTGCCTGGCGCCCCGAGCGGTAGAGCGCGAGCATGAGCTGCGCGACGAGGCGCTCACGGTACGGGCTCTCGCCGACAAGCCGGCGCAGCTCGCCGACGATCGCCGCATGACGCCCAAGAGCCAGATCCGCGTCGATCCGGATCTCCAACGCCTGCCACCGCAGCTCTTCCAGGCGTTCCGCCTGAGCGCGGGCGTCCAGGAAGAGCGGGACTCCCGAGAGGACGGGCCCGTCGCCACAACTCAAGTGCACTCGTTGCGAGAGCGGCCACCCGATCGTGTTCCCCTGCAGCGGACGCCTGGGCGGCGTCCTCGACCAGCCTCGCGAAGTCCCGCGCGTCCACCACGGCGGGGCCGAGGTCGAGTCGATACCCGTCGCCTCCGCGCCGGAGAAGGACCCCGTGCGGCGCGAGCACGCCGCGCAGCCTCGAGATGTACGCCTCGAGGCCATGGGCGGCAGAGGCCGGCGGATTGTCGCCCCAGACGTCGTCGATCAAGCGCTCGTCGCGCACGACCTCGCCGGCGCGGAGAAGCAGCGCGGCGAGGACGGCGCGCTGCTTGCGACCGCCCAGCTCGAGCGCCAGGCCGTCCACGTCAGCCTCGAGCGCGCCGAGGACCCTGAACCGAAGTGGCGATGACTCGCTCGTGTCGGCACAGCTAACCACGCCCGCCGGGCGAGGCAAAACGAACGTCTTCGAGGATTCTCCGAGCGGCTTGCAAGGTCGCTCCACCGACGCTGTTCGCGATCTCGCAATCTCTCGCGAAGGAGGTCCTCGTGAAAGCCCGATTGACCGTCGTCATCGCGCTCGTCGCCGCGCTCGGCGTTGCAGCCGTCGCCGCGGCCAACCCGGAGGGGGCGAAGCAGCGTGTTGCGATCTCGGCACGGCCCAGCGATTCGGGGCCAGGGAAGTTCGTTCTGACCCCGTTTGGATCTGGAGCTCTCGAGCAAGACTCTGGCACGGTGAGGGTCGCTTGGAGCGGTGGACGCACGGTGACCCGCCAGGGACAGAAGATCTCGATCTACGCCTTCACCTTCACCTACACCGGAAAGCGCGGGAACCTGACGATTCGGGAGCGGAGCGAATGGGTCGATGTCTCGAACGAGAACGCCCGGGGCGTCGACTACCCGCCCGCCGTCGCCATCGGCACCTGGAACGTCGTGCGCGGTACCGGGCAGTACGCGGGGATCGCTGGGGGCGGGCGAAGTGCTCAAGCGGGAATGGGCCAGCAGTGGTTCGCCCGCCAAGAGGGCCTCATCACCGGCGCATAGTTGGATCGAGACCGCAGGCTGCGCAGTCTGGAACGAGATCGAGCGAGCCGAGCTCGAACCGCCGACCGCCTGGCTCTCCCACCGGAGCCGGGCGTCGGCGGGGGCTCGGGCCGCATGGACTTCCGGGCGTGCAGGTCGTACCGTCCCTCTAGTGCCACCTGCGAACGGCTCTGGCCCACAGGTCCGGCTCGTCGCCTTCGCGAACTACGACGACGTTCTGTTGCGCTGGACCTGCGACGCGGTCCCGGACGAGCTCGAGGGCTTCGCGATCGAGCGGCGGCTGAAGCGCGGACAGGCGGCACAGCAGACGACGTGGCTCGACAACTATGCGCCGCCGGGCCCGAAGGCGTACCAGACCGGCGACCGGTTCCCCTCCGACCAGCGGCCGTTCCGCGCGTTCGCCTGGACCGACCACGACGCCTCCCGCGGTGACCGCGTCAGCTACCGCATCGCCCCGTTCCTCCACGGCGCGACGGCTCCGAAGCTGACGCTGGCGACGGCGTGGACGAACCCGATCGTCGTCGGCCGGGCCACAGAGGGCGCGGCCTACCAGCCGTTCTTCAACCGGGGCTTCATCATCTCGCAGTTCATCAGCCGCTACCTGGCCGAGACCTACCCGGACCTCGACCGCCTAAAGGCAATCAGGCAGTTCAAGAAGGACATCGACGAGCAGCTCGACAGCCGGATCCGCCTCTTCCTCGCTGGCCAGATCCGCTCCGAGCTCGTAGGCCTGCTGAAGGCGGCGGTCGCTGACAAGGAGACGTCGGTCTACGGCGCGCTGTTCGAGCTCGAGGACGAAGAGCTCGTGCAACAGCTCGTCGAGCTCGGGCCGCGCGCCCACCTCGTCCTCGCCAACGGCTCGATCTCGATCCCCAAGGGCAAGGACGGAAGGCCGAAGTGGACGACCGCGCAGGCGCGGACGCACGACGAGAACAAGGCCGCGCGCAAGCGCCTCCGCGATGCCGACGTCGACGTCGATGCCGACAACCGCTTCGTCGCACCCGGCGCGCTCGCCCACAACAAGTTCGCGGTGATCGAGGAGTCGGGCACGCCCCGCCGGGTCTGGACGGGGAGCACCAACTGGACGACGAGCGGCCTCTGCACGCAGTTGAACAACGCGCTGCTGGTCGAGGATGAGGACGTCGCGAGCGCGTACCGCGCGCAGTGGGACCTGCTGCGCGCCGCCGGCAGCGCGCATCCGGCGTCGTTGGCGACGAGCAATGCGACGCCGACCGACATCGCGGCCGGCCCCAGCGGCGTCAGCGCGTCTGTCCGTTTCACCCGCGAGCGGAAGTACGTCGACCTGACTGCGCTCGGCGACCTCGTCCGGGAGGCGACGCAGGGCGTTCTCTTCCTCATGTTCATCCCCGGCGCCGCGGGCGTTCTCGAGGACGTCCTCGAGCTGGCCGCGGCGAAGCCGAAGCTGCTCGTCCGCGGCGTCGTCAGCCAGCTGCCGAAGGGTCGCGCCGACGAGCAGACGGGCACGTCGACGACAGTCAAGGTGACGGTGATCGGGTCCGGCACTCCCGGCGGCGACGGCTCGGTCACCTACGACGTCGTCCAGCCGCAAGGCCGAGCCCAGGCGACCGCCCACTGGGCGGCGGAGATCACGCGCCAGCAGTTCCTGGCCAACGTCGGTCACGCGATCATCCACTCGAAGGTGCTCGTCGTCGACCCGTTCGGCGAGCACCCGATCGTCGTCACCGGCAGTCACAACTTCTCGCGCTCGGCGAGCTCGACCAACGACGAGAACTTCATCGTCGTTCGCGATGACCGGGCGCTCGCCGAGGCGTACGCCGTCAACATCGACTCCGCCTGGCGCCACTACGCCTACCGCGTTGCCACGCCGCACGCCGATCTCCAAGGCCCGGCCTACCTGCGGGCGCTCCTCGGCGACCAGCGGCGCGAAGAGGCGTTTTGGGGCCTCTGACCCCCTCGGTCGCCCACGAAGCAGTCGGACAACGAGCTCAGGCGCGAGCGCCGGCGCGCGCGCTCATGTCGAAGAGGGTCGAGAAGAGCGCGGCTCGCCGGCGCGACAGGAAGGCTCGACGCAACTGTTCACGCCTCGGCGGCGCGATCGCCGCTCGGCTCCTACGACCCAGTCCCCGGGGTCCAGGCATGCGCGCGGCGTCGCGGCCGTCGTCAGCCGGCAGGCACGAGCTCGGAAGCCCGCGCCTGCTGCCCGACGTCGAGGCCGCGGAGGGCGGCGTAGGCGTACGGGTGGTGGAAGACGTCGAGCGGGCGGTCGCCGTCGCCAAGGACGAGCTCGAACGCCTCGCCGGCCTTCGCGTCGAGGACCTGGACGCTGGTGACGTCGCTACCCGGATACCAGAGCAACGCCACCTCGACGCCGTCGGCCGCGCGGTGGGCGAGCTCTCTCGGTGCGCTCTGTCCCGTCATCGCCGCTTCCTCTTCCGCGATTGCGTGTGTGCTGTTCATACGCACAGGCTCGCACCTCGGATCGTCCGTCGCAGGGCGGTGTTCCGTCCTTCGGTGGGGCGGTCGACAGGGGTCTGCCTGGTTCGGGAAGGCGAACCCTGTCGGCGCGGTCTCAGCCGGCAGGCGGGCGTCGCTGGCCGAGCGGGAACGTCGCCGCGAGGTGGAGGACCGACAGCACGCCGACCACCAGCGCGACGCCGCCGAGCCCCGCGCCGGCCCAGGCGAGCGTCCCGGCGCCGAAGACCGTGACCTCGAGCAGGAGCCGCCACGGGTCGGGCGGATGGCGCCTCGCCCTCGGCGCGACGAACGCGCCCCAGAGCGCAGCCGCCGCCGCCGGCGCGGCGATCGTGAGGAGGACGTTCACGCCCGTCGGGCCGGTGCGCCAGCCCCACACCGCGAGGCCGGCGAGCGCGGCCAACTCGAGGCAGAAACGAAGGACGTCGTTGGCGGCGCGGGCGGCCCGCACCGGATCGGCTCCTAGGTCGGTTTCGCGCCCATCGCCCAGATCGCGACGAGCAAGGCGAGGAACAGGATCGCCGAGAGCACCCCGCTCGTCTGGGTGAGCCAGCCCTTCTGCTTGCGTGTCGCAATGCCGGCGAGGATCAGGGCGATGAGGAAGACGAGCGCGCCGATGTCGGCGACCATGTACCCGATCCCGATCCAGGTCGGATCGTCGACGTCTCCCGGGAACTCCTTCGTATAGAGCCACTCGGCGCCGACGCGGAAGACGATGTAGGCGGGCAGGCCGACGAACAACAGCGACCGGAACGCGATGCGGCGCAGGAGTTCCGGCGCCGCTGTTCGAGCGGCAGTCAGCTGCGCCACGGCGGCGAGCGCGACCACGCCGAAGAAGACCGCGGCTCCCGCCACGTGCAGGAAGAGCGGGACGTTCCAGCTGTGGGGCCGGATCGAGGCGAGGAGCGCGATCATGCGCCCGGCTTCCAGATCATGTCGATCAGGATCAGGATCACGACCGCCGAGGTAGCGACGTGGTACCAGAACGCGCGCGAGGCGCCCATCACGGCGGCGAGCTCGGGGCTGCGGGGCAGGCCGGACTGGATCAGTCCGGCGGCCATCTCCGCACGCTCCTGGTAGCCATCACCGCTCTTCTTCCCGAGCGAGCTGCCGATCGCCCACAGGATCAGCGCCGCGATCACCCACCCGTCCCAGACGTGGTAGGCGTCGATCGAGATCGCGAGCCAGACGCCGAAGACGACCGTGCCCAGCGTGCCGACGATCACGAGCACGTTGCCGGCCAGGGCGACGCGCATCAGCGAGGTGACCGCGGAGGGGTCGTCGGTGCGCCAGAGCGCCGCGATCATCACGGAGAAGATGGTGAGCGCGCCGATCAGCGAGAACGCGGAGATCAGGTGCAGCGCGAGGATCCACTTCTCCAGGGTGGTCACCGGCGGAACCTACAGCATCATGCGGATATGCGGATAGCGCTCGTGGAGGGAGACGTGACCGCGCAGGCCGTCGATGCGATCGTCAACGCCGCGAACTCGTCGCTTCTCGGTGGGGGCGGTGTGGACGGCGCCATCCATCGTCGCGGCGGCCCGGCGATCCTCGAGGAATGCCGGGCGCTGCGCGGCTCGCGGTTCCCGGACGGGCTTCCCGCCGGCGAGGCGGTCGCGACGACGGCGGGTGCGCTCGATGCCCGCTGGGTGATCCACACCGTCGGGCCGGTGTACGACCCGCGCCGCGACCTGAGCGGCACGCTGCGCTCCTGCTACACGCGCTCGCTCGCCGTCGCGGACGAGGTCGGCGCGGCGACGGTCGCGTTCCCGCTCGTCTCCTCGGGTGCGTTCGGCTGGCCGCTCGACGACGCGGTCGGCCAGGCGCTCTCCGCGCTGCGAGCCGCGGAGACGGCGGTGGAGGAGGCGCGGCTCGTCCTCTTCGGCGAGTCGACGCTGGCCGCCGCGCAGCGCGTCGCCGGCGCGTAGCTCGGCCCGGGCGCGTCCGTTGCGGACATCTGGCGCCGCTGCCGGACGCTGAGCGCGCCCCCGATCTCGAGGCGATCGAGCGGTACAAGGAACTGAACGCGCGCAGGCGCGCCACCGGCGAGTAGCTCGGCTCCCCGCTCCGGGGCGTGGAACGATGAGGCTCCTTCGACGAGAGGAGCGCACGTGACCGAGCGCGAGTTCGACGTGATCGTGATGGGCGCCGGGGCTCCGGGCGAGGTCGCCGCGGGGAGGCTCGGCGAGGCCGGGGTCTCCGTCGCGGTCGTCGAGGAGCGTCTGGTCGGAGGCGAGTGCGCCTTCTACGCCTGCATGCCCTCGAAGGCGCTGCTCCGCCCGCTCGAGATCCGCGACGAGGCGCGGCGCGTGCCGGGCGTTCCCGTCGGCGAGCTCGACGCCGCAGCCGTGCTCGCCCGGCGGGACGAGGTCGTCCACGACCTCGACGACACCGGGCTGCTGCCGTGGCTCGAGGAGCGGGGAGTCACCCTCGTGCGCGGTCACGGCCGGCTCGCCGGCGAGCGCCGCGTCGAGGTCGAGGGTGAAACGCTCGTCGCGCGGCAGGCGGTGGTGGTCGCGACGGGCAGCTCCGCCACGATCCCGCCGCTGCCCGGGCTCGCCGAGGCCGGTCCGTGGACGAACGTCGAGGCGACGACCGCGAAGCACGTCCCCGGCAGGCTCGCGATCCTCGGCGGGGGCGTCGTCGGCGTCGAGCTGGCGCAGGCGTGGGCGTCGCTGGGCTCGCAGGTCACGCTCGTGCACCGCGGCGAACGCCTGATCGAGCGGGAGGAGCCGTTCGCGAGCTCGCAGGTGGCCGACGCGCTGCGCGAGGCCGGCGTCGACGTGCGGCTCGAGACGGGCGTCGCCGCGGTGTCGCGGAACGGCGTGGTGCGGGTCGAGCTCGAGGGCGGCGGCTCGCTCGTGGCGGACGAGCTGCTCGTCGCGATCGGCCGCACGCCGCGCACCGCGGACATCGGGCTCGAGACGGTGGGGCTCGAGCCGGGGAAGCACGTGGAGGTGGACGAGTCGCTGCGCGTCCCGGGGCGCGACTGGCTCTACGCAGTCGGCGACGTCAACGGCCGCGCGCTGCTCACGCACATGGGGAAGTACCAGGCGCGGCTCGCGGCCGACGGGATCATGGGGAAGCCCGCGCGGCTGCGCTCGGACGGCGGCGCTTCGCCTCGCGTGATCTTCACCGACCCGCAGGTAGGCGCGGTCGGGCTCACGCTCGCGGCCGCCGAGGAGGCGGGGCTCCGCGTGCGGACGGTGGAGGTGGAGACGAGCGGCAACGCGGGCGGCTCGTTCGTCGGCCGCGGCGCGCCCGGCACGGCCCGGCTCGTCGTCGACGAGGAGAGGCGCGTCGTGGTCGGCGCGACGATCACCGGCGCGGAGATCGCCGAGGCGCTCCACGCGGCGACGATCGCGGTGATCGCCGCCGTGCCGCTCGACGACCTCTGGCACGCCGTGCCGGCATTCCCGACCCGCTCGGAGCTCTGGCTGCGACTGCTCGAGGCGTACGGGCTCTGATGTTCGCTGCGTAACCTTGCACTTACGTAAGTAATCAGTTACGCTCTAGCCATGGATGCCGTGGTGAAAGCGATTGCAGAGGGTCGGAGGCGCGCGATCCTCAACCTGGTGTCTGACACCGAGCTGTCGGCCGGGCTCATCGCGTCGCACTTCGAGATCAGCCGGCCGGCGGTGTCGCAGCACCTCGGCGTGCTCAAGGAAGCCGGGCTCGTGACCGAGCGGCGCGAGGGGACGAAGCGGCTCTACCGGGCCCGACCGGAGGGGTTCACGGAGCTGCGCTCGTTCCTCGACGAGTTCTGGGACGAGCGGCTCGAAGCGCTCAAGCGTTCCGCAGAACGAGAGGAGAGAAAGCATGGCAAGCGTCACTGAGACCGCGATCGTGCGCGAGCTGACGATCGACGCGCGACCGGAGACGTGTGGGAGTTCCTGGTCGACTCCGAGAAGGCGACGCAGTGGATGGGCGTCGCCGCGACGCTCGAGCCGCGGCCGGGAGGCGTCTACCGCGTCGAGGTCCTGCCGGGCATGATCGCGAGCGGCACGTTCGTGGAGCTCGACCGACCGCGGCGCGTCGTGTTCACCTGGGGCTGGGAGCCCGGCACGATGGACGGCAGCCCGGGAGCGGATGTCCTGCCCGGCAGCTCGAGGATCGAGATCGAGCTCGAGCCGCGCGGCGAGGGCACGCAGCCTCTCTCCATGCGCTTCCGGGGGCGGGCCGGGGAGGGCTGGGCGCACTACCTCGCGCGTCTGGAGAGCGCGCGTCGGGCGACGACCCGGGCCGCGACCCCTGGCTCGACCGCGACGTACGGCGCGAATGGGAGCCCGGCCCTGTGTCGCTCCCTCCTCGTCCGAGGGATGGCCGCCGGAGACCTCCTCGATGACAACCCGTGCAGGAACTCTGGGGAAGGGGAACCGATGGCAGAAGGGGGGAGGCGATGTCTGCCGCATCGGCCGAGCAAGCCGACCGTGCCGAGCTCACGCGTATCCAACGCTGGCGTTTCCAGGAGCTCATGCGCGTCGGGTACGCGCTACCGGACGCGATCGAGATCGCGTTGCGCACCGACGTCGATCTGCATTGGGCGGCCAGCCTGGTCGAGAACGGCTGCCCGAGCGAGACGGCGGTGCGCATAGCGACCTAGCCGAGGGCGCACAGTGGGCGGCGGCGAACGTCGCTCGTGTGTGGGCGTAAGCCGCGACCGCCGCTGAGCCGATACTCCCTCGATGCGGGTCCTCGACGGGCGTGTCTGGCTGTCGCCGTCCGACGTGACGGCGTACCTCGCGTGCGAGCACCTGACCGCCCTCTCGCTGCAGGTCGCTCGAGGCGAGCTGCCCGAGCCTCCGCTCGCGGGCGACCAGGCGGAGCTCGTCTTTCGCAAGGGGCTCGAGCACGAGCAGGCGTACCTCGCGCAGCTGCGCCGCGACGGGCACGACGGTCGTGGAGATCTAGCTCGAGCCGATCGACTGGGCGCAGGCCCGCCGAGGCCACGCTCGACGCGATGCGCGCGGGCGTCGACGTCGTCTACCAGGCGCCGCTCGTCGGCGACGGCTGGCGCGGTGTCGCGGACTTCCTCGTGCGCGTCGAGAGGCCGTCCGCGCTCGGCGCGTGGTCCTACGAGGCCCTCGACACGAAGCTCGCCCGCCACGCGAAGCCCGCCTACATGCTCCAGCTCTGCTTCTACAGCGAGCGGCTCGGGCGAGCTCCAGGGGCTCGAGCCGGAGCGGATCCACGTCCTGCTCGGGAACCAGCGAGCAGGAGACGATTCCGTCCGCGGGAGTTCGCTGCGTACCAGCGGCGCGTCGCACGCGGCTCGAAGCGTTCGTCGCCGGGCCGCCCGCGACGCGAGCCGTACCCCGTCGACCGCTGCGGGATCTGCGAGTTCAAGCCCCTCTGCGACGCGCGCTGGGACGCCGTCGACCACCTCTCCCGCGTCGCCGGCATCCAGCGCCGCCAGGTCGAGCGGCTCGAGCGAGCGCGGCATCACGGACGCTCGCCGGCGCTCGCGCGCGCCGACGAGAGCGCGCGACCGTCCGGGATGGCCGACGAGACGTTCGCGAAGCTCCGCCGGCAGGCCCGCCTCCAGCTCGAGGCGCGCGAGCACGGCCGCGACGCGTTCGAGCTCCTGCGCGCCGCAGCCGGAGAGCGGCTTCGCGCTGCTGCCCGACCCCGTCGCCGGGCGACCTCTTCTTCGACTTCGAGGGCAACCCGTTCTGGGACGAGGACGGCAGCCTCGAGTACCTCTGGGGCAGACGCGACGCGGAGCGACGAGTTCACGGCTCGCTTGGGCGACGACCACGACGAGGAGCGGAGGCGCGTTCGAGTCGTTCGTCGACCTGGTGCACGCCCGGCTCGCGGCGCATCCCGACCTGCACGTCTACCACTACGCCGCGTACGAGATCACCGCGCTCCGGCGGATGATGGGCCGCTACGGCACGCGCGAGGCGGAGCTCGACGACCTGCTTGCGCCGCGGCGTCTTCGTCGACCTCTACAAGGTCGTCGAAGGCGGGCTGCGCAGCTCGCGGCCCGGCTACGGGCTGAAGGAGATGGAGCAGCTTGCTCGACTTCGAGCGCGCAGCGCCGAGATCCGCGACGGCGGCACGTCGATCGTCGAGTTCGAGCGCGTGGATGCAGACGCGCGACGACGCGATCCTCGACCGCGATCGCCGCGTACAACGAGGAGGACTGCGTCGCGACGCGGGTGCTGCGCGACTGGCTGCTCGAGCGGCGCGCGGAGGCGCTCGCAGCGGTTCGGCCCGTTCCCGCTGCCGGAGCCGCTCGAGCCGAAGCCGGCTCCAGCCGGAGAAGGAGGCGCGGCGGCGCCTGCGCGAGGCGCTGCTCGACAGCCGGCCGATCCGCTCTGCGAGCTCGCGGCCAGCTGCTCGACTACCACGACCGCGAGCGCAAGCCGGTCTGGTGGGCGTTCTTCGACCGGCTCGAGCTGACCGCCGGAGGAGCTCGTCGAGGACGCGGAGGCGATCGGCGGCCTCGTCCCGGCCGGCGAGCCGCGCGCCCGAGAAGCGCTCGCACGCGTGTACGCCTTCACCTACCCGGCGCAGGAGCACAAGCTCGGCCGGCTCAGCACCGTCGACCCGGAGACCGGACGGCGCGCGGGCGAGATCGTCGCTCTCGACCGTGACGAGCCCGCAGGCTCGAGCTCAAGCGCGGGCCGTCGCTCGAGGACGTGCCGCTGCCGCGGCGCTGATCCCCGGCGACGCCGTACCCGACGACGACGCAGGAGGACGCGCTCGAGCGGTTCGGCCGCTCGCTGCTCGCCGGGCGACCGGCGCTATCCGGCGCTCGAGTCGGTGCTGCGCCGCGAGCCGTTCGGCCGCGACGATGCAGACGACCGACCTCGACGAGATCGCAGAACTGCTGCTCTCGCTCGACCGCGCGACCCTGGCTCGCGCCCGCGGGCGGCCCGATCCCCGCCACCTCGTGATCCAGGGGCCGCCCGGCTCGGGGAAGACGTGGACGTCCGGCCGGCTGATCGCGCGTCTCCTCGAGCGCGGGGAAGCGCGTCGGAGTCGCCTCGACCAGCCACAAGGCGATCCACAAGCTGCTCGACGAGGTCGAGGACGGCCGCCGCGGAGCGCGGACTCGCGTTCCACGGGGCTGAAGAAGGCGAGCCGCGGGAACCCGGAGTCGTTCTACTTCGAGTCGACCCGTGATCGAGAACGTGCTCGAGCAACGCCGACTGCGTCGATGCGACCTCGCCGGCGGCACCGCCTGGCTGTTCGCCGACGCGGCGGCACGAGCAGCAGCTTCGACTACCTCTTCGTCGACGAGGCCGGCCAGGTGTCGCTCGCCGACGCGCTCGCGATGGCGACCGCGGCGCGGAACGTGCCGTCTCTCGTCGGCGACCCGCAGCAGCTCGACCAGGTGCTCCAGGGCACGCCATCCCGGCGGCAGCGAGCGCTCCGTGCTCGAGCACCTGATCGGCGGACACGCAGACGATCCCGCCCGACCGCGGGCTCTTCCTCGAGCGGACGTACCGGCTGCATCCCGACGTCTGCGCGTTACATCTCCGAGGAGTTCTACGAGGGCCGGCTCGCGCCCGACGCGTCTGCGGCGACGCGGACGACGCCGCTCGGCACCGGCCTGCGCTGGCTCCGGGTCGAGCACGAGGCAGCCGGCAGGAGTCGCCGCGCCGAGGCCGAGCGCGTCCGCGACGAGGTCGAGCGGCTCGTCGCGGCCGGCGTCGCGGCCGGCGAGATCACGGTCGTCGCGCCGTACAACGCGCAGGTCGACCTGCTCCGCGCGACTGCTGCCCGACGCGGTCCGACGTGGGCACCGTCGACAAGTTCCAGGGGCAGGAGGCCAGGGTCGTCCTCTACTCGATGGCCTGCTCGAGCGGCGACGACATCCCGCGCGGGCTCGAGTTCCTCCTCTCCCGCAACCGCCTCAACGTCGCGATCTCGCGCGCGCAGTGCCTCGCGTACCTCGTCTGCTCGCCGCGGCTGCTCGAGGTCAACTGCCGGACGATCGAGCAGATGCGGCTCGCGAACGCGCTCTGCCGCTTCGTCGAGCTCGCGACACCCGTCCGAGGGATGCATCCGGCGGGCCCGGCCCCCTAGCGTCTGCGGCGGGCCGGAGATCCGGCCGGGACACACGCCCTCTCGACGCCTGGTGCCTACGATCCCGCGGTGCTCGATCCCTCCATCCCCGTCCCGACGAGCGGGCGGACGTTCTCCGCGCGCCGGCGTGTCCGGCTGGCGGACATGGACGAACGCGGCAGGCTGCGCCTCGACGCCGTCGCACGGTTCCTGCAGGACGTCGCGATCGACGACGTCGGCGAGACCGGGTGGGGCGTGCCCGACCACCTCTGGTTCGTACGGCGCATCCGCGTCGAGGTCCGCGCGCCGTTCCTCGAAGACCACGAGGTCGAGCTCGTGACGTGGTGCAGCGGGCTCGCTGCGATCGCCGCCGGACGCCGCTGGTCGGTCACCGGCGACGCGGGCGGGCGGATCGAAGTGGACAGCGTCTGGATCCATCTCGGCCCCGATCAGCGGCCCGCGCGGATCGAGTCGTTCGACGTGTACGCCGAGGCGACCGGCGGGCGTTCGGTCTCGACGCGGCTCGAGCTGCGCGCGCCCGGCGAAGGCGCGGAGTCGCGGCCGTGGCAGCTGCGCGCGAGCGACGTCGACCTGCACGGGCATCTCAACAACGCCGTCTACTGGCAGGGAGTCGAGGACGTGCTGCGCCGCAGCGCGCTCGACGCCGCCGCGCCGCTCGCGGCGGAGCTCGAGTACCGCGACCCGATCGATCTCGACGACGCGGTCGAGCTGGTCTCGTCCGCGCATGACGGGGCCGTGGCGATCGGGTTCCGGGTTGGGGAGGCGGTGCGTGCGGTCGCACACGTCTCGGGCCTCGACGCCGGGGGGCGTCCAGTCGCTTCGCGATGATCGACGTCGACGATGGACGGCCTCCGCACGGAGCAGCACGAACTCTTGAGACGCCACCGCGACGCGGCGCTCGATCCGCTGCTGCTCGCCTCCGCGGCGTACACGGGTCGCCCGCGCCTGCGTGCGCTGCCCGAGGGGCGCACGCTGCTCGGCCAGCCCTCCGCACGGCTCGTGTCGGTTGCGGTCTCGGCGGCCGCGGCCGCGGTCGAGCGGCGGCGACTCCAGCAGGAGGCGGCCGACACGAAGCAGATCGCGCTCTTCGAGGCCTCGGACTCGTTCCCGCTCGAGGTGATCGACGGCCTCAAGCGGCGGCGCCTGCCCTACGCGCCTGAGGACGTCGAGCTCCTGCTCGACCTCGGCACGACCACCATGCGGCTCGACCGGCCGCTGGGACGCTCGTTCGAGACGCTCGCGCTCGGGGTGTCGGCGGCCCGGACGCTGCTCGAGCGCGAGCCCGGCTCGCCTGCCGTGCTGGCGGCGCTCGAGCGCGCGGGCACGGGCCTCGACGCCCTCGAGCTGCCCGACGACGGCGGCCTGCTGCGACGCCGGATCCGCGCGCTCGTCGCAGAGCACGCGCCCGGCGGGCTGCTCGACCTCTCGGTGTTCGACTCGCGCGACAGCTGGGCCGAGCCGGCGGGTGCTGCGCTGCGCCGCCACTCGGTCAGGTGGCCCGAGGTGCAGCAGCTCGTCGCGCTGCTCGCGGGCGCCACGGGAACGCGCCCGACGAAAGCGTGGCGGGCGCGCTCCGCCGAGCTCGCGACCGCGTATCCCGGCTACGGGCAGCTCGTGCGGGAGCTGCTCGAGCCGCTGCTCCGGATCGAGCTCGTCTCGTCCGGTGTGCCGTGGCCTCCGGTCTGGCTCCTCGCGCCGGGAAACGAGACGCTCGCGCGCGGCGCGGCCTGGGCCACCGTGGACGTCGAGGAGCCGTGGGTGCCCGGCCTGCTCGGGCAGCTCGCGCTCCGCGGCGCCGCCCCCTCGCCGCACCCACGCGTCACGACCTCGCTCTGCCATGCGGTCGCGAGCGGGGCGCTCGAGGCGCTCGCGGAGATCGGCAGCCCTGCTGCGCTCGCGGAGCTCGAGATGCTCCTCGTCGAGGTGCGGCGCCGGGATCTCCTCAAGCGCATCGCCGCGGTGCTCGGCGAGCCGCCCGAGGCGACGCTCGCCCGGGACGACCGCGTCCGCCGCGAGAAGCGGCGCCTCGTGCGGCTCAGCGCCGACCCCGAGCCGAAGGCGCGGCGGCGGGCGGCGGCGGCGTTCGTGCGCACCGACCTCGCGCCGATGCTCCGCGCCGCCGGCTTCGACGACGCCGCAGGCGGGACTTTTTGGCGGCAGCTCGACGACCGGATCGAAGTCCTTCGCTGCAGGCCGCGTCGCGACGGGCTCACGCTCGAGCTCGGCATCTGGTTCCGCTTCGTGCCGCGTGCCTACGCCGTGGACGAGCACGGCGGACGCGAGCGGCCCGACGAGATCCACTGCGATCTGCGCGGGCGCCTCCACGCGTGGAGCGACGACCTCGGCTCGGCGGGACGCGAGTCGGCGCTGTGGTTCGCGCGCTGGCGTCCGCTGCCCGCCGTGCTCCGCTGGCTGCGCGAGGGCGCGCAGTCGGAGGACGCGTACGGCTGGGGCGCGCCGGGATCGCCGCACCACCACCTGCTCACCGGGTACGTCGCGCGCGAGGTCGGCGACGTCGAGCTCGCGCGCGGGCAGCTGTCGCTCGCGGCCGCCTACTACCGGGGTGAGCTCGACGAGCGCGACCCCGACCACGCCCGCGCGCGGACGCCGGAGTGGGAGGCGTGGGTGGAGCTCGTCGAGGCCGACGCCGCTCGCCGCGGCTGAGGGTCTCGGGTCAGCTTTCGCAGCCGATCCCGTTTCCGTCGCTGTCGAAGTGGTGCGGGTCGGGTGCGAGCACCCTGAATCGGCGCGGGGCCACGTCCTTGCAGTCGAGGTCGGGGGGCGGCGGCGGGATGCAGACGGTCGGGTAGGCCGGATCGCACGTGCCGCCGACGGCGCGTCTCGGGGTGGGCGCCCCGCCCGTCGCGGCGGGCGGACGCGAGCCGGGGCCGGTCGTCGCGGGCCCGAGTGGATCCCAGACCGCGTCCGGACACGCGCCCCAGAGCCCGCGGTGCTTCGCGCGGGCGGCCCGCGCGGCGGCGAGCAGCTGCGGCGCGTACCGCCCTCGGTCGCCGTCGTAGAACCACACCGTCGCCGCCCCCGTCCGGACGAGCACGAGGTTCAGGTTGCGGCCCGCGTGGTGCACGTAACGGAGCAGACGCCCGTAGCGGTCGACCTGGTCGAGGCGCGGGTCGGCCTCCAACATCACCTGCGCGCCCGCCGGCAGCAGTCGCCTGAGCTCGCGGCCGGCCGCGCGCGAGTAGCACTCGCTCGTCCCGGGCTCCGGCGTGTCGATCTGGACGAGGCGCACGTGGGCGCCGTTCGTGAGCACGATCGTGTCGCCGTCGATCACGCGGGCGACGCGTGCGTGGGCCCCCCCGCCCGCTGCGGACGCCGAGCCGGCGAGGGCGAGCGCGGCTGCGGCGAATGCCCCGACGAGCACGAGCGCGAGCTCCCTGCGGGCGACCATGACCCTCATCCTCGTCGTTCCCGACGGCCATGTCTCGGACGGACCGGCGCACGGACGGTCAGCGGCGCGGGCGGAGCGCCGCGAACGGGTCCGTGATCGCGAGGTGCGTGTCACGGAAGCGGAAGACCTCGGCGGGCCGGCCGCCTGCGCGGCCGGACGGGCGCCGCTCGCCGGTCGGCTCGATCACCGCGCGCCGCTCGAGCACCCGGCGCAGGTTCGTCGCCGAGACCTCGTGCCCGAGCGCGGCGACGTACACCTCGCGCAGCTCGGCGAGCGTGAACTCGGGTGGGGCGAGCGCGAAGCCGGCGTTCGAGTAGGAGAGCTTCCCGCGGAGCCGCTCGCGCCCCGCAAGCACGATCGCGCCGTGGTCGAACGCCGTGGAGGGGAGCTCGTCGACCGGATGCCAGCGCGTGTCTTCCGGCACGTCCGGGTCGAGCCCGAGCTGGACGAGGCCGAGGTACGCGGTCGCGAGCTCCCAGCCCCGCGGGTCGCGGCCGGGATCGCTGTACGTCGCGAGCTGCTCCAGGTGTGAGATCTCGCGGACGTCGACCTTCGCAGCGAGATGACGGCGAATCGAGGCCTCGAGCGTCTCCTCGGGGGCGAGCGTCCCTCCGGGGAGCGCCCACGCCCCGCGGTAGGGGGCACGCGCACGCTGCCAGAGGAGCACCTGAAGTCCGCCGGCACGCACCTGGAAGACGACGGCGAGGCTCGACTGACGGGGTCTGGTAGACTCGACGCCAGGTTTACGACTCATAGTCAAAAACTAGCAGCAGGAGAGTTCGACCATGACGAAACGTGCTGTCCGAGCGTTCGCCCTCGCGGGGCTCGCCGTCGTTGCGATCGTCGTCGCGGGCTGCGGCGGCGGGAGCGACGAGACCGCGGGCGGCACGACCGGCTCGACGCCGACCTCGGCGCTCAAGGTCGGGCTCGTCGCCGACGCGGGAGAGCTGAACGACAACGGCTTCAACGAGCTCGCCTACAAGGGGCTCAAGCGCGCGGAGCGGCAGCTCGGGATCGCCGGCCGCGTGGTCGAGGCGAACTCGGCGGCCGACTACGTCCCGAACATGACGAGCCTCGCGCGGCAAGGGTACGACCTCGTGATCGGGGTGGGCTACGCGCAGGGCGACGCAATCGCGGCGGCCGCGAAGCGCTTCCCGAACACGAACTTCGCGATCGTCGACGTCGACCAGGCGACGCTCAAGGGCAAGCCCGCAAACGTCGAGGGGCTCCTGTTCCGTGAGCAGCAGGTCGGCTACCTCGTCGGGTACCTCGCGGCCCTCGCGGCGAAACGGGACGGCGCCGATTCGATCAGCGCGGTCGGCGGCTTCAAGGAGCCGCCCGTCGACCGCTACATCGCCGGCTACCGGGCCGGCGCGGAGGCGGCCGTGCCGGGCACGAAGGTGGTGTGGGGCTACTCGCAGGACTGGGAGGACCAGGCCAAGTGCAAGGAGCTCGCGCTGAACCAGATCGCGGCCGGCTCGAAGGTCGTCTTCCAGGTCGCCGGCGGTTGCGGGCTCGGGGCGCTCTCCGCGGCGAAGGACGAGAAGGTGTGGGGGATCGGCGTCGACGCCGACCAGTCCTTCCTCGGCCCCTACGTGCTCACGAGCGCGCTCAAGGGAGTCGACAGTGCCGTGTTCCTCACGATCAAGTCGCTCCAGGACGGGACCTTCGCGGGCGGGAAGAGCGTCGTCTTCGGGATCGACCAGGACGGAGTCGGTCTCGGCAAGGTGAGCCCGCGGGCGAACGCGGCGGACGTCACCGCCGTGAAGAAGGTCGAGCAGCAGCTCGCCGACGGCGAGATCGGCGACATCCCTACGAAGCTCAACTGAGACGCGGGGCGAGCGGCGGGCTGAGACCGCCGCTCGCCTCTGTCCGCTCGCGCGGCGCGGGATCGCTCAGGCGGTGCGCACCGAGTAGACGGGCGGCAGGTGGTCCGCCACCTGCCCCCAGGTCGCGCCGGCGTCGGCGGAGCCGAACACCTCGCCGGAGGTGGCGCCGAAGTAGAGCTCGAGCTTGTCGCCCTCGCCCGCCGAGTCGAACGCCTCTCGGAGCACGGTGAGGTACGCGTCGCGCTCGGGGAGCCCGTCGCCGCGGGCCTGCCAGCTCGCGCCGGCGTCGCGTGTCTCCCAGACACGGACGACGCCGCCCGGCGTGGTGCGATCCTCGGCGCCGACGTGTGGGATCACGTAGGCGGCGTCCGGGTCGGTCGGATCGACGACGACGGGGAAGCCGAAGTCGGAGGGAAGCCCCTCGCCGACGTTGAGCCAGGTCTGGCCCGCGTCGTCGGAGCGGTAGACGCCGCCGTGGAACTGCATCCAGAGGCGCTCCGGGCGGGTCGCCGAGCGGCGCACGTCGTGGACGCAGTGCTGGATCGGATTCTCGGGCGCGTCCTCGGGAAGGTAGCCGGGCACGATGCCGGTGTTCGAGTGGCGCCAGGTCTCGCCGCCGTCGTCGCTGAGCCACACGCCGACGGCGGAGATCGCGACGAGCAGCCGGGACGGGTCGCCGGGCCACGGCGCGATCGTGTGGAGGCAGAGGCCGCCCGCGCCGGGGTTCCACTCGGAGCGCGTGGGGTGCTCCCACAGGCCGCGGTTCAGCTCCCACGTGAGCCCGCCGTCACGGCTCTCGAACAGCGGCCCTGGATCGCCGCCCGCGTAGAGCACGCCGTCGGCGGCCCCCGGGACGATCACCCAGATCCGGGCGAGCGCATCGTCGCCCCCTTCCGGCAGCTCGATCCCCTCGGCCTGCTCCCACTCGCCGGTGGGGTCGTCGGCGATCCAGATCTTGGGGCCGTAGAACCACGAGGTCACCGAGGCGAGGTAGCGCCCCGAGCGCGGGTCGCGCATCGCGTACTCGACGCTCTGCCCCGCAAACGCGCGCGCCGTGACCTCGAAACCGCCTCCGTTGCCCTCCAGGCGGAAGAGCCCCTTCTTCGTCCCCACCAACAGCTCGGTCATCTCGTCCCTAGCCTCCCGTGATCGCGGGGAGCACGTGGACACGGTCCTCGCCGGCGACCGGCGTCCGCTCCTCCCCGTGTACGCCGTTGACGAACACGTTCACGTGCTCGCGGATCCGCCCACGCTCGTCGAGCACCCAGCCGGCGACGGGTGGATGCTCCCGCTCCAGGGCGACGAGCACCTCGTGCACCGTGGAGCCGGGAAGGGAATGCCTGCGCCCGCCGCAGAGCTCGGAGAGCGGCGCGCGGAGCATCACCTGTGCCATCGGCCCATCCTAGGACGCATTCCACGGAGATAGACGTACGGCTGGCACGAGAATCATCGGTCGTGCGCAAGCGCGCGGACGGGCGGCTACGGCTCGAGCTCGAGCGTCCCGTGCGGAGACCCGTACTCGGCGAGCTTGTCGAGGAAGGGGCGCGCGGGGAACGCCTCGGGCCCGAGCACCCCGGTGCCGGTCCACTCTCCCCCGGCGAGCAGCTCGAGCGCGACGACGGGGTTCAGCGCCGTCTGCCAGACGACCGCCTGCGCGCCGTACTCGCGCATCGACCATTCGTTGTCGACGACGTGGTACAGGTAGGTCCTGCGCGGCTGTCCGTCGACCCCGGTGCCCGACACGACCGTGCCCGCGCACGTCTTGCCGCTCATCCGCTCACCGAGCGTCGCGGGATCCGGCAGTGACGCCGCGACGACGTCGCGGGGCGCGACCTCGGCGCCCTTCACGCGGATCGGCTCCTTGCGGTCGAGCCCGAGCCTGTGCAGCGTCTTCAGCACCTCGATGAACTCGTCGCCGAGGCCGTACTTGAACGTCACGCGGCGGCAGTCGACCCAGCGCGGGACGAGGAGCACCTCCTCGTGCTCGACGTTGACGCACTCGACCGGGCCGATCCCCTCCGGGAACTCGAACACCTCGGGCTCCGAGAACGGCGCGGTCGTGAACCAGCCGCGGTCACGTTCCCAGATCACCGGCGGGTTGAGGCACTCCTCGATCGTCGTCCAGATCGAGAACGTGGGGGCGAAGTCGTAGCCGTCGACGACGAGGTTCGCGCCGTCACGGACACCGACCTCGTCGATCTCCGAGAACAGCTCGTCGGCGGCGTGGCGCGCGAACACGTCCGCCGCGCCGGGCTCGATCCCGATCCCGACGAGCGCGAGCGCGCCACGCTCCTCCCAGAGGGGGGCCCGATCGAACTGGTAGTCGCCGAGCTTCACGCCCGTCAGCTCGTACGGCCGCTCGGGATGCGGCTCCGAGAGCGTCATCGCCATGTCGAGATACGTCACGCCCGAGTCGAGGCAGGCGTCGAAGACCGGCTCGTCGAAGAGCGGATCGACGGCGTTCAGCACCGCGTCCGCGCGTGTCTCGCGGACGAGCTCCTGTACCGCGTCACGGCTCGAGGCGTCGATCCAGTGCGCCGAGAAGCGGCCGTCGTCCAGTGCGTTCACGACGTTCTGCGCACGCGCCGGGTCGTAGTCGGCGACGGCGCAGTGGTCGAAGAAGGAGCGCCGTCGCGCGATCGTGGTGAACGCGGAGCCGACGCCGCCGGTGCCGATCACGAGGATCCTCATCACGCGACCTCGCGTACCTAGGCCGGACGCCCGATGGCGAGCGCGTCGTGCAGCTCCGGTTCGAGCGAGTCGTACGCGCCGTCAGGCTCGATGGCGAGCGCATCGAGCGTCTTCGAGAAGAAGCAGCGGACGGTCGCCGCGAGCACGACGTCGAGGATCTCCGCGTCGGAGAGACCCAGCCCGCGGAGGCGCTCGACGTCCTCGCGCGTCACCGCGGTCGCGTCGGCGGCGACCCGGTCGGCGAGCTCCATCACGGCCAGGTCGATCGGCTCGAGCGCGGCGTCCTCGGGGTCGCGCACGATCGATGCGACCTCGGCGGCGGTGAAGTACTTCTGTGCGAGCAGGCTGCCGTGCGCGAGCATGCAGTACGTCGAGCGGAGCCGGTGCGCGGCGGCGAGCGTCGCGAGCTCGTAGCGGCGCTCGTCCATGTTCGAGATCACCTCGGTCACGAGCGCGCGCCAGGCGCGGTACACACCGGGCCGGTGCGCGAAGGCACGCGTGTAGTTCGGGACATAGCCGCGTTGGGCGAGGTCCCGGTCGAACAGCTCCCGCGTCTCGGCGTCGGGGGCGTCGGTCACGAGGTCGACGAAAGCCATGCTCGCCTCCTGCGGCAAAGGGGGTGTGGCGCCCTTTCTAGTCGATCTGGGGGCGTCGGGCACGGTGCTAGTGTCGCGAGCGAGTCCACGGCGCGGAGGAGAGCGATGAGCGTGTCGGTCACCCAGCAGAAGATGTTCGTCGACGGCGAGTTCGTCGACTCGCTGTCGGGGGAGACGATGGAGGTCTTGAACCCGGCCACCGGCGAGGTGATCGCCGAGGTGCCGAGCGCGGGGGTCGAGGACGTCGACCGTGCGGTCGCGGCGGCCGAGAGCGCCTGGGAGACGTGGCGCGAGAAGACGCCGAAGGACCGGATGGAGCTCCTCCTGAAGCTCGCGGACGTGATCGACGAGAACGCCGAGGAGCTCGCGCGGCTCGAGTCGCTCAACGTGGGCAAGCCCTGGTGGGTGGCGGTCGACGAGCCCGGGCTGATGTCCGACAACCTCCGCTTCTTCGCCGGCGCGGCCCGAAACCTCGAGGGCAAGGCCGCGGCCGAGTACGTCGAGGGCTACACGTCGATGATCCGGCGCGAGCCGCTCGGCGTCGTCGCGGGGATCGCTCCGTGGAACTACCCGCTGTTCATGGTCGTCTGGAAGATGGGCCCCGCGCTGGCGGCCGGCAACGTCCAGATCATCAAGCCGGCCGAGCAGACGCCGCTCACGGTGCTGCGCTTCGTCGAGCTCGCGCAGGAGGTGCTGCCCAAAGGCGTGTTGCAGGTCGTGACGGGTGAGGGCGTGCCCGCCGGCGACCGGCTCGTGCGCCACCCGGCAGTGCGGCTCGTCTCGCTCACGGGCGACACCGCGACCGGCAAGCTGATCGCGAAGAACGCCGCCGACACCGTGAAGCGTCTGCACCTCGAGCTCGGCGGCAAGGCGCCGATGGTCGTGCTCGACGACGCCGACCCGGCCGCCGTCGCGGAGGCGGTCAAGGTCGGGGGCTACTTCAACTCGGGTCAGGACTGCACGGCGTCGTCGCGGATCCTCGTCTCGGAGCGGATCTGGGACGACGTGCTCTCGTCCACCGTCGCCGCCGTGGAGGGGATGAGCGTGGGCGACCCGGGAGCGGACGACGAGATCGTGATGGGGCCGGTGATCTCGGTCGAGCAACAGGAGCGCGTGCTCGGCTTCGTCTCCCGCGCGGTCGAGGCGAAGGCCACCGTGGTCACGGGCGGCGACTCGCTCGGCGACCGCGGCTTCTTCGTCGCGCCGACGATCGTGACCGATGTCGCGCAGGACAGCGAGATCGTGCAGAACGAGGTCTTCGGCCCGGTCGTCACCATGCAGCGCTTCGCCTCCGACGAGGAGGCGGTCGCGATGGCGAACGACATCCGCTACGGGCTCGCCGCGTCGGTGTTCTCGGAGAACGTCGGCCGGGCGATGAAGGTCGCGGGCCGGCTCGACTTCGGCACGGTGTGGGTGAACGAGCACCTGTTCCCGCTCACCTCGGAGATGCCGCACGGCGGCTTCAAGGAGTCCGGCTACGGCAAGGACATGTCGCTCTACTCGATGGAGGAGTACACCCGGATCAAGCACGTCTGCGTGAAGCTCGCCTGAGCCGGAAGCGGCTCGTAGAGCGCTCGCGCAACCGGGAGCGCTCCGCGTTGACGGAATGCGTGGCGGCATGGTAGGAAGGCCCTCGCATTGCGCAGCAGAACGCAGTCGCGACGCGCGTCCAGGGGCTCGTCGGCCGGTCCGGCCCGGGGGCCTGTCTCGCGGGCGCCGGAGCTCGACCACGTCGACCGGGGGATCATCGAGGCGCTCCAGTCGAACGGGCGCGAGTCGTTTCGCAAGATCGCGGCGTCGCTCGGCGTCTCCGAGGCGACGGTGCGTGCCCGGTACGGCCGGCTGTGCGGCGACGGGATCCTCCAGGTCACGGGGGTCACGAACCCGCTCGGCCTCGGCTTCGAGTCGTCGGCGATGGTGGGGGTGCGCACCGCGGGGTCGCCGCAGGTCGTGGCGGACGAGCTCGCCCGTTGGGACGAGGCGGACTACGTGGTGGTGACCGCCGGAAGGTTCGACCTGCTCGTCGAGGTCGTCTGTGCCGACCGGCAGGCGCTGCTCGACGTGACGAACCGCATCCGGGGGCTGCCGGGCGTGGTCTCGACCGAAAGCTTCCTCTATCTCGAGCTCTGCAAGCAGCTGTACGACTGGGGCGTCGGGGGCGCGCGCGTGAACGGAGGCGCGCGGTGAGCCAGACGCCGATCCCGCCCGACGTCCGGCTCGTCGACGTCGTGAAGGAGTTCGCCGACCTGCGCGCGGTGGACGGGATCTCGCTCGAGATCCCGCGCTCGGCCTTCTTCGCCCTGCTCGGGCCCTCCGGCTGCGGCAAGACCACGACGCTCCGCATGATCGGGGGCTTCGAGGAGCCCAGCGCGGGCCAGATCTTCCTCGGCGACCGCGACGTGGTCGGCCTGCCGCCGTACAAGCGCGACGTCAACACGGTCTTCCAGAGCTACGCGCTCTTCCCGCACATGAGCATCGCGCAGAACGTCGGTTTCGGCCTCGAGCGGCGCGGGATCGGGAAGAAGGAGGTGCGGGCCCGGGTGGGCGAGGTGCTCGAGCTCGTCGACCTCGCCGGGCGAGACGGCCACAAGCCGCGCCAGCTGTCGGGCGGCCAGCAGCAGCGCGTCGCGCTCGCGCGGGCGATCGTCAACAACCCACGCGTCCTGCTGCTGGACGAGCCGCTCGGAGCCCTCGACCTCAAGTTGCGCAAGCAGATGCAGCTCGAGCTGAAGCGGATCCAGAACGAGGTCGGGATCACGTTCGTCCACGTCACGCACGACCAGGAGGAGGCGATGACGATGGCGGACACGATCGCGGTCATGAACGGCGGCCGGATCGAGCAGCTGGGCACGCCGGCCGAGCTCTACGAGCGGCCGGCGACCGCGTTCGTCGCCGGCTTCCTCGGCAAGTCGAACCTGCTCGCCGGGACGGTCAACGGCGCGGGGCGCATCGACCTCGCCGACGGGACCGTGATCCACGCCGGGACGAACGGCAGGACCGGCCCGGTCTCCGTCGGCGTCCGCCCCGAGAAGGTCGCGCTCGGCGACAGGGGCGCGAACAAGCTCGCGGGCACCGTGAAGGAGCTCGCGTACATCGGCGTCGCGACCGAGGTGGTCGTCACGACCCCGGTGGGGGAGCTGACGGTCTTCCACCAGAACGTCGAAGCGGGCGGGCTCGCACCGCAGCCGGGGAGCGACGTGACGCTCTCCTGGGCGCCCGAGGCGACGTTCGTGATCGAGCGAGGAGAGGAGCCAAGCGTATGACCATGCGGATGACGCGCCGTGCTCTCGTGCAGCGGGGGGCTGCCGGTGTCACGCTCCTGAGCATTCCGGGCCTGCTCGCCGCCTGCGGCGGCGGCGGCGGCGGTGGCGGTGGCGGCGGCGACGTCCAGGACGTGCTCAGGTTCTCCAACTGGCCCCTCTACATCGACGTCGACGAGAAGACGAAGAGTCATCCGACGCTGGACCAGTTCACGAAGAAGACCGGGATCAAGGTCAACTACTACGAGGACATCAACGACAACGCCCAGTACTTCGGGAAGATCCAGGGGCCGCTCTCGCAGGGGCGCGGCATCGATCGCGACATCATCGTCCTCACCGACAACGAGCGCTTCCTCGGGATCATGCTCGACAAGGGCTGGGTCGAGCCGCTCGACAAGAGCCTGATCCCGAACATCTCGAACCTGATCGACGCGCAGAAGAGCCCGCCCTTCGACCCCGACCGCAAGTACACGCTGCCGTGGCAGTCGGGGATGACGGGGATCGCGTGGAACGGCAACGTCTCGAGCCCGGTGACCTCGATCTCGCAGCTGTTCGACGACCCGAAGCTGAAGGGCAAGGTCACCGCCCTGAACAACATGGCGGACACGATGGGGCTCGTGATGCTCGACAACGGCGACGACCCCGCAAAGGTGACCGACGAGAGCTGGAATCGCGCGATCGACCGCCTGCAAGGCGCCGTCGACTCCGGACAGGTCAGGCGGTTCACCGGAAACGACTACGCCCAGCCGCTGACGAAGGGCGACCTCGCCGCGGTGATCGGCTGGTCGGGCGACATCTTCCAGCTGCTCTCCTCGAACGACAAGCTGCGCTGGCAGCTCCCGGAGAAGGGCGGGATGATCTGGACGGACAACATGCTGATCCCGACCGACGGGAGCTCGCCGACCGCGTCGACGTACATGAACTTCGTCTACGACCCGAAGATCGCGGCGCAGATCGCGGCGTACGTCGCGTACGTGCCGCCGGTCCAGGGCACGCAGGAGGAGATGAAGAAGATCGACCCCGAGCTCGCGAAGAGCCCGCTCGTCTTCCCGCCCGACTCGACGCTCGCGAACACGCACCAGTTCGACCCGGCGGCGCAGAACAACCAGACGTACATCGAGCAGTGGCAGAAGGTGCTCGGGGCGTAACAACGTGACGGCCCTCTGGCGTCGGAAGGGAGTCACGCCGTACCTCCTGCTGCTGCCAGGGCTCGCCTGGCTGGCGCTGTTCTTCCTCGTCCCGCTCGGCTTCCTCGGCTACCAGTCGCTCGAGTCGGGCAACTTCGACACGGGGTACAGCTTCACGTGGGCGTTCTCGAACTACTGGGACGCGATCTCGAGCTACCACGAGCAGTTCGTGCGCTCGTTCGTCTACGCGGGCATCGCCACCCTGCTGGCGCTCGGGATCTCGTACCCGCTCGTCTACTGGATCGCGTTCCGGGCGGGACGCTGGAAGAACGTGTTCCTGATCCTGATCGTCGCGCCGCTGTTCGTCACGTACCTCGTCCGCACGCTCGCGTGGCTCAACATCCTCGCCGACCAGGGCCCCGTGGTCGGGTTCCTCCGCGACATCCACGTGCTCGGCCCGGACGGGCGGCTGCTCGCCACCTCCGTCGCGGTGATCGCGGGCATCACCTACAACTTCCTCCCGTTCATGGCGCTCCCGCGTCTACGTGTCGCTCGAGCAGATCGACGAGCGGCTGCTGGAGGCGGCGGAGGACCTCTACGCGAGCAATCGCCAGGCGTTCCTGCGCGTGACGCTGCCCCTCTCGGCCCCGGGGATCGTGGCGGGCACGCTGCTCACGTTCATCCCGGCCGCCGGCGACTTCATCAACGCGCAGCTGCTCGGGACGCCGCGGCAGTACATGGTCGGCAACGTGATCCAGTCGAAGTTCCTCGAGCTGATCGACTACCCGGCCGCCGCGTCGCTCTCGTTCATCCTGATGCTGCTGATCCTCGCCGCAGTGCTCGTCTACGTCCGTGCGGTGGGGGCAGAGAGGCTCACGGGCTGAGATGGCAAAGGTGCGCCGACACGTCCTGAGCGTCTACGCGTTCCTCGCGTTCTGCTACCTGCTGCTCCCGATCGCGGTCGTGATCCTCTTCTCGTTCAACGCCCCGACCGGGCGCTACAACTACGTCTGGGAGGGGTTCACGGTCGACAACTGGATCCACTGGGACGCGGTCCCGGGGATCCGGAGCGCGGTGATCAAGTCGCTCGAGATCGGGATCGTCTCGACGATCGCCGCGACCGTGCTCGGGACGTTGATGGCGCTCGCGATCGTCCGCCACCAGTTCCACGGTCGCTCGACGACGAACATCCTCGTCTTCCTGCCCGATGTCCACGCCGGAGATCGTGATGGGCGCGTCGCTGCTGACGCTGTTCCTCAACATGCGCGTGGTCACCGGGCTTCCTGACGATCTTCATCGCGCACGTGATGTTCATCGTCAGCTTCGTCGTCGTCACCGTGAAGGCCCGGCTGATCGACTTCGACCGGCACCTGGAGGAGGCGGCGATGGACCTCGGGGCGAACGAGCTGACGACGTTCCGGCTCGTCACCCTGCCGCTCCTCGCGCCCGCGATCTTGAGCGCCGCCCTGCTCGGCTTCGCGCTCTCGATCGACGACTTCGTGATCACGTACTTCGTCTCGGGCTCGACGACGACGTTCCCGCTGTTCGTCTGGGGCGCAGCGCGGGTCTCGGTGCCGCCGCAGGTGAACGTGATCGCGAGCGCGATCTTCATGATCGCCGTGCTCGTGATGATCGGCAACGTCCTCTGGGGGCTCCGCTCGTCGCGGCGCTCGCGCGAGCCGCTGCCCGCCGCGGCCCCGCTCCCGGAGGCGCTGCCCCGGCCGGAGGCCGCGTGACCGAGACGGCGCCCGACCTGCAGCAGCTCGCAAAGGAGCACCTGTGGATGCACTTCACGCGGATGGCGGGGTTCGACGACACCGAGGTGCCGATCATCGTCCGCGGCGACGGGTGCTACCTGGAGGACGCGTCCGGAAAGCGGTACCTCGACGCGCTCGCCGGGCTGTTCTCGGTCAACATCGGGTACTCGTACGGCGACGAGATCGGGCAGGCCGCGCACGCGCAGATGCGCGAGCTGCCCTTCTACACGAACTGGACCTACGCGCATCCGCGCTCGATCGAGCTTGCGGCGGAGATCGCGTCGCTCGCGCCGGGAGACCTGAACCGGGTGTTCTTCGTCTCGGGTGGGTCGGAGGCGGTCGAGTCGGCCTGGAAGCTCGCTCGCCAGTACTACCTCGCGCGGGGGAGAAGCGGTTGCGACGGCACCGGCCCGACGCCCGAGCGCGACCACGACGCGATTGCGGCGAACGTCGGCGCGCCCGCGCGACGCTTCAAGGCGATCACCCGCTCGACCGCGTATCACGGGACGACGTTCGGCGCGCTCTCGCTGACCGGGATCCCCGCGATCCGAATGCCGTTCGAGCCGCTCGTGCCCGAGGTGCGCAACGTCCGCAACACGAATCGCTACCGGCGGCCCGCAGGCGAGACCGAGGAGGAGTTCACCGCCGACCTGCTCGACGGAGCTCGAGCGCACGATCGAGGCGATGGGGCCGGAGACCGTGTGCCTCGTGCACATGGAGCCCGTGCAGAACTCGGGCGGCGCGTTCACGCCACCCGTCGGCTACTGGCAGGGGGTACGGGAGCTCTGCGACCGCTACGACATCCTGCTCTCGGCCGACGAGGTGATCACCGGCTTCGGCCGGATCGGCGCGTGGTTCGCGTCGGAGCGCTACGACATCCGACCGGACATCGTCACGTCGGCGAAGGGGCTCTCGTCCTCGTACGCGGCGATCGGCGCGGTGATCGCCACCGACCGGGTGGCAGAGCCGTTCCTCGAGGGGGCCTCGATGTACACCCACGGGATCACGTTCGGCGGCCATCCGGTGCAATGCGCGATCGCGCTCAAGAACATCGAGATCATGAAGCGCGAGAGGATCGTCGAGCACGTCCGCGACCAGGAGGACGTCTTCCGCGCCAAGCTCGAGACGCTGCTCGAGCTCGAGATCGTCGGCGACGTCCGCGGCGCCGGGTTCTTCTACGCGCTCGAGCTCGTGAAGGACAAGGAGACGAAGGCGACGTTCGACGACGCGGAGTGCGAGGCACTGCTGCGCGGGTACCTCTCGCCGGCGTTCTTCGAGGCCGGGCTGATCTGCCGCTCGGACGACCGCGGCGACCCCGTCGTGCAGATCTCCCCGCCGCTCGTCGCCACCGAGAGCGAGATGGACGAGATCGTCGGCATCCTCGGCGACGTGCTCAGCGAGGCTTCACGTCGCGTCGGCCGCTGACGGCGTCCTCACCCTTACCGAGCGGTCGGGGATAGCCGGAGTGGCACAGTAGGGTTACCCGAACCGCACGTCCACGTCGTCGCGGGCACGCTGATCGCCGGAACCGAGAGCGAGGAGAGCCGATGAACGAGAACGGGACCGTCGTGGTCGCGCGAGACGTGATGCGGCGCTACGGCGAAGGGGACACCGCCGTGGACGCTCTGCGCGGAGTGTCCGTCGAAGTCGCCGCCGCGGACGGCTCACCGCGGTGATGGGCCCGTCCGGCTCGGGCAAGTCGACGCTCATGCACATCCTCGCCGGGCTCGACAGGCCAACGTCCGGCGTCGGTCGCGATCGCCGGCACCGAGATCACGACGCTCAAGGACAACGAGCTGACGAAGCTCCGCCGCGAGCCACATCGGCTTCGTCTTCCAGTTCTTCAACCTGCTGCCGATGCTGACGCGCCGAGGAGAACATCCGGCTGCCGCTCTCGATCGCGGGCGAGAAGCGCCGACCCCGAGTTCTTCGACGCGCTGGTCGCCTCGGTCGGGCTCTCGCGACCGGCTCTCGCACCGGCCGGCGGAGCTCTCGGGCGGCCAGCAGCAGCGCGTCGCGATCGCGCGCGCGCTCGTCTCGCGACCCGCCGTCGTGTTCGCGGACGAGCCGACCGGCAACCTCGACTCGACGACGAGCGCCGAGATCCTCGAGCTGCTCCGCCGACTCGGTCGAGGAGTCGGGCAGACGATCGTGATGGTCACGCACGAGGCGCGCGCCGCGGCGATCGCCGACCGGGTCCTGCTACCTCGCGGACGGTCTGATCGTCGCGCGAGCTGCGGGCGCGTCCGACGGCACGAGATCGGCGAGGCGATGGAGGAAATCGGCGCCCTATGACGCGCGTTCACGCTCAAGGGCCTCCTCGGCCGCAAGCTCCGTACCGCCCTCACCGCGTTCGCGATCATCCTCGGCGTCGCGATCGTGAGCGGCACGTTCGTGCTCACCGACTCGATCGACACAGGCGTTCGACTCGATCTTCGGCGAGATCTACCGGAACACGGACGCGAGTCATCACCGAAGTCCGCCTTCGACGGACGAGCGACAACGGTCCGTCGCGGCGCCGTTCGACGAGTCCCTCGCTCGCGAAGGTCAAGGCAGCTGCCGGACGTCGGCGCACGCGATCGGCGGCGTCTCGAACGAGATCACATCAGCTCGGCAAGAACGGCAAAGCGATCATCTTCGGCGGCGCGCCGAACCTCGGCTTCTCAGCGTCGACCCGTCGCAGCCCGCAGTTCAACTCCGCTCACCCTCGCGAAGGGCTCGTGGCCGACGGCCACGACGAGATCGTCGTCGACGAGCTCACACCGGGACCGAAGGATCTCGCGGTCGGCGGCACGATCGGCGTCCAGGTCGACGGGCCGCGTGCGGCAGCTCCGAATCTCGGGTATCGCCAAGTTCGGTCGGCCAGCTCGATCGGCGGCGCCACGCTCGGCGGTCTTCGACCTCGCCGACCGCCCAGCGGCTGTTCGACAAGGAGGGCAAGCTCGACCAGATCCGCGCTCTCCGCGAAACCAGGGAGTCTCCTCGAGCGGCTCTGGCTCCGCAGATCAAGACGATCCTGCCCACGCACACCCAGGTAAGCACCGGGACGGCGCAGGCTGCCGAGCGATGCGAGCGACACGACGGCTTCTTGTCCGTGCTCCAGCACTTCCTGCTGGCGTTCGGCCTGATCGCGCTGTTCGTCGGCGCCTTCGTGATCGCCAACTCTCTCTCGATCACGATCGCGCAGCGCACGCGTGAGTTCGCCACGCTCCGCACGATCGGGGCCTCGCGGAGCCAGGTGCTGAAGTCGCTGCTCGTGCGAGGCCCTCGTCGTGGGGTCGTCGCCTCGCTCGTCGGGCTGTTCCTCGGTCTCGGTCTCGCAAAGGGCTTGTTCAAGCTGTTCGACGTCGCGGGCCTGACGCTGCCCAACAACGGCTTGATCCTGCTCGAGACGCGGACGTCGTCGTCGCGCTCGCGCTCGGAATCCTGGTGACGTTGCTCGCGAGCGTCTTTCCGGCTCTTCGGGCGACGATGGTGCCGCCGATCGCTGCCGTGCGTGAGGGGGCGACGCTCCCGCGAGAGCCGCTCGACGCGATCCGGGGGACCTCTTGGGGGTCACCGTGACCGCAGTAGGCGTCGTCGCGCTCGCGCTGGTCGCCACCGTGAAGCCGGGCACGACGCTGCTCACCGTCGTGCTCGCGGTCGTGTGCATGATCATGACGCTCTTCGGATGCGTGCTGTTTCCGTCGAGGGCCGTCGGGGCGCTCGTGGCCGGTGGATCGGCCTCGCGCGCTGATCTACGGGCTGTTCGGTTCCGGGCTCGGGACGACCCGGGTGCTGCTCTGGATCCCGACCGGGGTCCTGCTCGTCTTCTTCGGGTTCGCGCGCGTCGCCACGCCGCTCATCCCGCGGCTATCGTCCTTCATGTCCCCGATCGCGCGCTGGTCCGTCTTCGCGCTCAACGTCGTCGTCTGGCCGTTCTGGACGTTCCCGTACTGGTGCTTGCGCTACGCCGTTTGGGGCCCCGGCGCAGGATGGAAGCGCCTGCTGGCATTCCTCGCGGGCGCGTGGAATCTGATCTTGCTCGTGATCGTCGTGATCATGGCGGTCAGAAAGGGCCTCACCAGCTGGACTCCGGAGTGGCCGGCCGACTTCCCGGGTGTCGTCCCAGACAGCTCCACGAGCGCGGTCGGGCGGGAGAACGCGCGCCGGAACCCTCAGCGAACCGCATCGACGGCCGCAGCACTCATGATCGGCCTCGCGCTCGTGACCCTCGTTGCGACGCTCGCCTCCGGCATCATCAAGCCGTTCACGGACGCGGTCGACCAGCTTTTCGTCGCCGACTACGCGATCACGGCGCAGAACAACTTCGACCCGATCCCGCCGATCGCCGCGCACGCCGCGGCGAAGGTTCCCGGCGTCGTGGCGATCGCGAGCGTGCGCGGCGGCGACGGCGCGGTTCTCGAGCATGGCGACACCACACTGATCTCGGTGACCGGAGCGGAGCCCCTGACGAGCAAGGTGATCGACCTCGACTGGCAGGACGGTTCGCCCACGACGATCGACAACCTCGGCGCGAACGGCGCTGTGGTCAGCAAGGCATCGCCAAGGACCATGATTTGACCGTCGGTTCGCCGCTCGTGGTCATCACGCCATCCGGCCAGTCGCTCGACCTCCGGCTGAAGGGCATTTTCGACCCGCCCACGGGAGGCTCTCCGTTCGGCAATGTCACGGTGTCGAGCGCGACGTTCGACTCGCATTGGCAACAGCCGCTCAACCTCTTCACGTTCATCAAGATGCGGGACGGCGTCACCGACGCGAACACGGCAGCGCTCAACGACGCACTGAAGGACTTCCCGAACGCGAAGGCGCAGACGCGTCAGCAGTTCAAGGACAACCAGATCGCCGGCTTCACGACGGCCTGAACATCATCTACGTGCTGCTCGCGCTCTCGGTCATGGTCAGCTTCTTCGGGATCGTCAACACGCTCGTGCTCACGGTCTACGAGCGAACGCGAGAGCTCGGGATGCTGAGGGCGATCGGTATGACGCGACGGCAGGTGCGCCGGATGATCCGGCACGAGAGCGTGATGACGGCGCTGATCGGCGCCACGCTCGGCATCGTCCTCGGTCTTATGCTCGGCGGCCTCCTCGCGTTCCGCGTCAAGGAGATCGTCTTCGCATTCCCGGTGACTCAGCTGATCGTCTTCACGGTCGCCGCGATCGTCGTCGGCATCATTGCCGCGATCTTCCTGCACGCCGGGCGGCGAAGCTGGATCCGCTGAGGGCCATCGCGTACGAATGACGGCGACGTGGCAACCGAGCTGCCGCTCCGCGCTTCCTCAGACGCCGACGACGCCGTCCGCGGCGAGCGCCGCGATCTCGGCGTCGGTGTAGCCGGCCTCCCGCAGCACCTCGGCGGAGTGCTGGCCGACGTCGGGCGGGGCGCTCGGGTGCAGCGCGCGCCGGTCGTCGAAGGAGACCGGCAGCGCGGGGAGGGTGAGCCCGTCGATCCTCGGGTGAGGGAGCGGCTGGAGGATCTCGAGGGCCGCCGTCTGCGCTGACTCGGCGACGTCCCGCACGTCCGCGACAGGGGCGGCGGGCACCCCGGCGGCGGTCAGCCGCTCGTGCCACGTGGCGGTGTCCTCGGTCGCGAGCCGCGCCACGAGCAGCTCGCGCGAGTTCGTCGCGGTTCCGGACACGGTCCGCGTTCGAGCGGAAGCGCGGGTCGGCCGCGAGCTCGGGCACGCCGAGCACGTCGCAGATCGCGCGGAAGATTCGGTCGTTCCCGCCCGCGACCATCAGCTCGCCGTCCCGGGTGGGGAGCACCTCGTAGGGCGCGATCAGCGGGAACCGCGTTCCCTCGCCGGACGGCACGGTGCCGTCCGCGAGGAAGCCGGCGAGGTGGTAGCCGAGGTAGCCGATCGCGGTCTCGTAGAGGGAGACGTCGACCACGGTGCCCTCGCCCGTGCGCTCGCGCTCGAGCAGCGCGGCGAGCACCCCGAGCGCCGCCCAGGTGCCGGTGCCCTGGTCGATCGTCGACGTGCCCACGCGAACGCCCGGGCGGCCGGGCTCGCCCGTCACGGAGATCAGCCCGCCCGCAGCCTGCATCAGCGCGTCGTAGCCCGCCTCGCGGGCCAGCGGCCCTCTCCGTCCGTACGCGCCGACCGAGCAGTAGACGAGCCGTGGGTTGCGCGCGCGCAGCACCTCGGGCCCGAGCCCGAGCTCCTCGGCGAGCCCGGGCCGGAGGCTCTGCAGGAACACGTCGGCGCGGTCGGCCAGGGCGAGCAGGGCCTCGCGGCCGCGCGGATCCCGCAGCGAGAGGGCGAGCGAGCGCTTGCCGGCGTTCGCGGAGAGGAACATCGTGCCCTCGCCCTCCCAGAAGGGCGGCCCCCAGGCGCGGCCGTCGTCGCCGCTGCCGGGACGCTCGACCTTCACGACGTCGGCCCCGAGCGCCGCGAGGACCTGGCCGCAGTACGGGCCGGCGATCGACGTCGTCACGTCGAGCACGCGCATTCCCCGGAGCGGTCTGCCCGTCATGCGCCCATCATCGCCCGCGGCCGCCCGGTCCGCGCCAAAAGGCGTCTCTGCGAGAATGCGGGCGTGGGGCCCGTCGTCTTCCTGCCGGACGTGCTCGGGCTCTTCGACCAGTTCGAGCAGTGGGTCACGAGCGACTGGGCGTACGCCGCGATCTTCGCCGTCTCGATGCTCGACGCGTTCTTCCCGGTCGTGCCGAGCGAAACGGTCGTGATCACCGGAGGCGTGCTCGCGGGCACCGGCGACCTGACGCTCGCGCTCGTGATCCTCTGCGCGTGGGCGGGCGCGGTCGCCGGCGACAACATCTCGTACGGGCTCGGCCACTGGCTGGGGGAGCACACGGTGAAGCGCGTGTTCAAGGGGGAGAAGAGCCTCACCGCGTTCGCGTGGGCGGAGCGCCAGCTCGAGGAGCGAGGGACGTATCTGATCATCGTGGCGCGCTTCATTCCCGGCGGGCGGACCGCGACGACCTTCTCGGCCGGGTACGTGCAGACGTTCCCGTACCGCCGGTTCATCGTGGCCGACGTGATCGCGGGCTTCATCTGGGCGACGTATGCCTCGTGCCTCGGCTACTTCGGCGGCAAGACGTTCGAGCAGGAGCCGTGGAAGGGGCTGATCGTCGCCTTCGTCGTCGCGATCTCGCTCGCGACGCTCGTCGAGGTCGTCCGCAACCGCCGTCAGAAGCGGCGGGCGCGTGAGGCGGAAGCTCCCGCCGAGGCGGCGCCCGACGCCGGCTCCGACCACTCCTAGCCCCCTCTCCTGCGGCGCGCGCCGGGTTGATGGACGTACCGTCTCAGAGATGAATCGTCTCGCCGCGTCGTCGAGCCCGTACCTCCTGCAACACGCGGAGAACCCCGTCGAGTGGTACCCGTGGGGCGAGGAGGCGTTCGCGCGTGCCCGCGCGGAGGACCGTCCGCTGCTCGTCTCGGTCGGCTACAGCTCGTGCCACTGGTGCCACGTGATGGAGCACGAGTCCTTCTCGCAGCCGGGGACCGCGGCGCTGATGAACGAGCTCTTCGTCAACGTCAAGGTCGACCGGGAGGAGCGCCCCGACGTGGACGCGCTGACGATGGAGGCCTGCGTCACCTTGACGGGCCAGGGCGGCTGGCCGACGACCGTGTTCCTCACGCCGGCGGGGCGCCCGTTCTACGCCGGGACGTACTTCCCGCCGGAGCCGAGGCACGGGCTGCCGGCGTTCTCGCAACTCCTGCACGCGGTGGCGGAGGCGTGGCGCGAGCGTCGCGGCGACCTGGAAGAGCAGGCGGAGCGCCTGGTCGCCGCTCTCGGGGGGAGCGCCCGCCTCGAGGCGCACGAGGGCCCGCTCGGCCCGTCGCTCCTCGACGCGGCCGAGGACGGCCTCGCCGCCGCGTACGAGCCCGCGTTCGGCGGCTTCGGGAGGGCGCCGAAGTTCCCGCCCTCCTCCACGATCGAGCTGCTCCTTCGTCGCGGCAGCGAGCGCGCGCTCGGGATGGTGCGGGGGACGCTCGACGGGATGGCAGCGGGCGGGCTCTACGACGTCGTCGGCGGCGGCTTCCATCGCTACTCGGTCGACGGCCGCTGGCTCGTACCGCATTTCGAGAAGATGCTCTACGACAACGCGCTGCTCGTCTCGGCCTACCTGCACGCATGGGTCGTGACCGGCGACGCCCGCTACCGCGCGATCGTGGAGGAGACGGTCGAGTACCTCTTGCGCGAGCTGCTCCTGCCGGACGGCGGTCTTGCGTCGGCGCAGGACGCCGACACCGACGGGGTCGAAGGTCTCACGTACACGTGGGACCCGGACGAGTGGATCGACCTGGGACTGGACCTCGGCGCTGCTCGAGCCGTTCGAGCACGGACGCGGGATCGTGCGCGGCGTGCTCGAGCCGGAGATGCGCGCGCGCCTGCTCGCGATCCGCGCCCAGCGGCCGCAGCCCTTGCGCGACGACAAGGCGATCGCCTCGTGGAACGGCCTGGCACTCGCGGGGCTCGCCGAGGCAGCGCGTCGCCTCGACCGCGCCGATTGGCTCGCAGCCGCCGAGCAGCTCGGCGCGTTCCTGCTCGGGCCGCTACGCGGCGACGACGGCCGCGTCCTGCGCAGCATCCGCGACGGCCGGGTCAGCGGGACGGGGTACCTCGACGACCACGCGAACGTCGCCCACGGGCTGCTGGCGCTCCACGTGGCCACCGGCGACGTCGGCTGGCTGCACGAGGCGCGCCGGATCGCGGAGACGGCCGTCGACCTGTTCGCGGACGACGCGCGCGGCGGGTTCTTCCTCGCCCCGCACGACTCCGAGCCGCTCGCGACCCGGGCGAAGGACCTCGACGACGAGCCGCTCCCGTCCGGCAACTCGATGCTCGCCTCCGTCCTGCTGCGGCTCGGGCGCATCTGGGGCGACGAGGAGCTGCTCGGCCGGGGCGAGGGGGTGTTGCTGCTCCTCGCGCCGGCGATGGAGCGCGCCCCGCGCGCCCTCTCGTGGGCGCTCTGCGCGCTCGACCTGCACCTCTCCCCGCCGCGGGAGCTCGCGATCGTGGGCGATGTGGAGGCGGACGTCGCGCGCGCGGCGCTCGAGCCGTTCGACCCGCGCACGGTCGTCGCCGTCGGCCCCGCGGACGACGTCCCGCTGCTCGCCGGGAAGGAGCGCGTCGACGGGGAGACTGCGGTCTACGTCTGCGAGCGGTTCGCCTGCCGCGCGCCGGCGACACGACCCGAGCAGCTCGCTCGATAGGCTGCCCCGATGGCGACGACCGAGCTGACCGGCGCCGAGGACGTCGCATGGGATCTCAGCGACCTGTACGCGGGGAGCGACGACCCGCAGCTGGACGCGGACGTCGCCCGGGCGGAGGCGGACGCGGCCGCGTTTCGCGACCGCTACCACGGCAAGGTCGCGGAGCTCGACGCCGCGGCGCTCGCCGAGGCGGTCGCGGAGTACGAGCGGATCGAGTCGGCGCTCGTCCGCCCGCTGACGTTCGCCCACCTGCTGTTCGCGACGAACATGGCCGATCCGGCGCGCGGCGCGCTCGTCGCACGGCTCGGCGAGAGGGCGGCGGCACTCGACACGCAGCTCCTCTTCTTCGGCCTGGAGTGGGCGTCGACCCCGGACGAGCGGGCGGACGCGCTGCTTCCGGACGAGGCGCTCGACCACTGGCGCCACCATCTGCGCTCGATGCGCAAGTTCAGGCCGTACCTGCTCACGGAGCCCGAGGAGCGCATCGTGACCGAGAAGACCGTCTCGGGCGTCTCGGCGTGGGCGCGGCTCTACGAAGAGCTCCTCGGCGCGTTGCGGGTCACGTTCGAGGGCGAGGAGCTCGCGCTCGAGCCCGCGATGGCGAAGCTCTACGACCCCGACCGGGAGACGCGCCGTGCGGCGGCGGCCGCGATCGGCGACGCGCTCGCCGCGGGCATCCGCACGCGTGCGTTCGTGTTCAACACGGTCCTGCTCGACAAGTTCGTCGACGACCGGCTGCGCGCGTATCCGACGTGGATCTCGGCGCGCAACCTCGCGAACGAGACCACCGACGAGGCGGTGGAGGCGCTGGTCGAGGCGACGACCTCGCGCTACGCGCTCCCACAGCGCTACTACAGGCTCAAGGCCCGTCTGCTCGGGCTCGAGCGGATCGAGCACTTCGACCGGTTCGCGCCGATCTCGTCGGAGACGGCGCGGATCGCGTGGGAAGACGCGCGCCGCACGGTCGTCGACGCGTACACGGACTTCTCGGAGGCCGCGGGCGCGATCGTGACACGGTTCTTCGACGAGAGCTGGATCGACGGGCCGGTGCGGCCCGACAAGCGAACGGGCGCGTTCTGCGCGACGACCGTGCCCGGCGTGCATCCCTACGTGCTCCTCAACTACACCGGCGACCGCCGTGCGATCCTCACGCTCGCGCACGAGCTCGGCCACGGCCTGCACGGAGTGCTCGCACAGCCGCTCGGGTACGTGAACGCCTCGACGCCGCTGACGACCGCCGAGACCGCCTCGGTGTTCGGGGAGGAGCTCACGTTCGCGCGGCTGCTCTCCCGCGAGGACGACCCACACAGACGCCTCGGCCTGCTCACGAACCGGATCGAGGACGCGATCGCGACGACGTTCCGACAGATCGCGATGAACCGCTTCGAGCACGCGGTGCACACGGAGCGGCGAGAGCGCGGCGAGATCGCGCCCGAGCGGGTCGGCGAGCTCTGGCTGGAATGCCAGTCGGCGCTGCTCGGGGACTCGGTCGGTCTCGAGGGGTACGCCCCCTGGTGGAGCTACATCCCGCATTTCACGGGGGCGCCGGGCTACGTGTACGCCTACGCGTTCGGCTACCTGTTCTCGCTCGCGATCTACCGCCGCTACGTGGAGGAGGGCGAGGCCATGGTGGAGCCCTACCTCGACCTGCTCCGAGCGGGCGGCTCCCGCTCGCCCGAGGAGCTGGCCCGGCTCGTAGGGCTCGACCTGACGGATCCGTCGATCTGGGCGAGCGGCCTCGACGCGCTCGGCGACGAGCTCGACGAGGCGGAGCGCCTCGCGGACGAGCTCGGGCTCTAACCGCGCCCGCGGGCGGCCGTCTGAGTGTTGGCAAACGCCGGCGAGGACGGTACGCTCGCCGCGTCCGACCGACACCTCCCAGGAGGGAGCTTCGTATGAAGAAAGTCCTGCTCTTGGCCGCGGCGCTCGTCGTGGCGATCGGCGTCACGGCGTCCGGCGCGACCTCGGCGTCATCGGAGACGGGGATCACCAACCGGACGATCACGATCGGCGGCACGTTCCCGCTCACCGGTCCCGCGTCGCTCTACGCCGTGATCCCGCCGGCGATGAAGGCGTACTTCTCGTACATCAACAGCCGCAAGGGTCCCGACGGCAAGCGAGGGGTCTACGGCCGTCAGATCGTGTTCAAGTACTACGACGACGGGTACAACCCCGCCAACTCGGTGCAGCTGACGCGCAAGCTCGTGGAGGACGACAAGGTCTTCGCGATCGTGGGGTCGCTCGGCACCGAGGTCAACCTCGCGATCAGGCCGTACCTCAACGCACGCAAGGTGCCTCAGATCCTGAACGCGACAGGTGCGACCGCGTGGGGCGCCGATGCGAAGAAGTACCCGTGGACGGGCGGCTGGCAGCCCGACTACGCGTACGAGGGTCAGCTCTACGGCCAGGCGATCGCGAAGAACAGCCCGAACGCGAAGATCGCCGTGCTCTACCAGAACGACAGCTACGGCGACGACTACGTGACCGGGCTCAAGGCGGGGCTCGGTGGAAAGGCGTCGAACATCGTCGACAGCGAGCCGTACGAGGTGACCGCGGCCGACGTGAAGGCCCAGGTCGCGAAGCTGCGGGGCTCCGGCGCGAACGTGTTCGTGATCTTCGCCACCCCGAAGTTCACGATCCAGGCGTACGTGATCGCGAACGCGCTCAAGTGGTCGCCGGGCGTGATCTACACGAACTCGGTCTCGGCGACGGACACGTTCCTGACGCTCGCGAAGAGCTCGGGCGCCGGCGACCTGGTGAATCGGACGTTCACCGTCCAGTACGGGAAGGACCCCGCCAACTCGGCGTGGGACAATGACTCTGCGATGAAGCTCTACAAGCAGGTGATGGGGAAGTACCTGCCCAACGCCCGTGTGACCGACAGCTTGAACTACTACGGGGTCTCCGTCGCGGAGGCGTTCGTCGAGCTCATGTACAAGGCCGGCAAGAACCCGACGCGGGCGTCGCTGATGAAGGCGTTCCGCAGCTGGAACGAGCTGAACCCGTTCCTGCTTCCGGGCAACCGGCAGAAGACGGGCGGCAACGACCAGTTCCCGCTCCAGTGCGAGCGGTTCATCAAGTACACGGACGGGACCTTCCAGCCCGTGTCGAAGCTGAAGTGCGCGGGGGCCACGACCTCGAAGTAGGCCGGGCTGCCACGTCGATCCATCGGAGCGGGCGGGAGCGATCCCGCCCGCTCCACGTCTAGGGACTCTCCGGAGGCTCCAGCTCGGCCCAGTACTCCTCCATCTGCGTCAGCCGCGTGCGGCGGTGGACGAGGTCGACGGCGGCGACGTTCACCGCCCGCACGATCCACGTCGCGATGTCGTCGGCACCTCCGACGTCGATCACGTTCAGGCAGCCCGGCGCCTGCTCGAACCTGCCGAGGAACATGCGCTCGCCCGTGAGCACGTAGGAGAGGATCGCCCGGTTGACGCCGCCGTGGGCGACGACGAGCACCGTGTCCCACGCGTCGTCGGCGACGAGCCGTTCGAGGGCGGGAAGGACGCGGTCGAACAGCTCCCCGATCGTCTCGCCGCCGAGGAAGCGCTTCTCGTTCGGGACGACGCCGTGAAACGCGCGCACGAATGCGTCCTCGAGCTCGCTCGGAGGGATCGAGGACAGCTTCGCGCCCATGATCTCGCGCAGGTCGGGCCAGGTCTCGATCTCGCGGCCCGGTGCGACGAGCCCGGCGGTCTCGAGCGTGCGCGGGAGGCCGCTCGCGATCACGCGATCGAGGTCGACGTCACCGAGCAGCGCGCGGGTCGCCTCCGCCTGCGTGCGACCCTCCGCCGTGAGCGGGACGTCGTCGGGCGGGACGAGCCGGCCCGACTCGTCGACGTAGGCGACGGCGCCGTGGCGCATGAGGTAGAGGCGGCGCCTCATCCGGTGCGGCGGCGGAGAGTCGCGGCGCCGAGCGCGACCGAGAGCCCGATCGCAGCCGCGACGACGAGGATGTCGACGACCGTGCGCGCCGTGACGTCCGGGTCGACGGTGATGCGCTGCATCGCGTCGACCGCGTACGAGAGAGGAAGCAGCCACGAGATCGCCTCGAGCACCGTCCCCATCTGGTCGCGCGGGACGAGGAGCCCGCAGAGGAGGAACTGTGGGAGGACGACCGCGGGCATGAACTGCACCGCCTGGAACTCGGTGCGGGCGAACGCGCTCACGAGGAGGCCCAGCGCGCAGCCGAGCACGGCGTCGACCACCGCCACGAGCACGAGCAGCCACGCAGGCCCGGCGACGTCCAGCCCGAGAAGGCCGAGCATCAGCGCCGAGGCGAGCACGGCCTGCACGAGCGCGACCAGGCCGAACGCGCTGAGGTAGCCGAGCAGCAGGTCGAGCCGTCCGAGAGGCATCGAGAGCAGCCGCTCCAGCGTGCCCGACGCACGTTCCCGCAGGGTCGTGACGGACGTGACGAGGAACATCACGACGAACGGGAAGAGTGCGAGCAGCGCCGGCCCGATCCGGTCGAAGGTCGCCGGCTGCTCGTCGAAGACGAGCTCGAGCAGCCACAACAGGACGAGCGGCACGACGAGCATCAGCGCGACCGTGCGCGGGTCGCGCCGGAGTTGCTCGAGCACGCGGCGGGTCGTGGCGACGGTGCGCGAGACGCTCACGCGGGCGCGGGCTCCCCGCCGCGGACGAGCGCGAGGAACGCCCCCTCGGCGTCGGCGGCCCCGGTCTTCGCGAGCAACCCCTCCGGCGTCTCGTGCGCGATGATCGCGCCGTCGCGCACGAGCACCAGCTCGTCGCAGCGGGTCGCCTCGTCCATCACGTGGCTCGACACGAGCAGCGTGCGTCCTTCGTGCGCGAGCCGGTGGAACAGGTCCCACAGCTCGGTCCCGGAGGACCGGGTCGAGCCCGACGGTCGGCTCGTCGAGCACGAGCAGCTCGGGGCGGCCGAGGAGCGCGACCGCGAGCGAGACCCGGGAACGCTGGCCGCCCGACATCCGTCCGACCGCCTGCCCGGAGCGGTCGGACAGGTCGACCTCGGCGAGGACACGCTCCACGTCGCCGGGCGGTGCGCCGAGCACGGCGGCGAAGTAGCGGAGGTTGGCACGCGCGCCCAGGTCGTCGTAGACCGACGCCGCCTGGGTCGCGTAGGCCACCCGGGTGCGGAGCGACGCGCTCCCCGCCGGCTGCCCGAGCACGCGAACCGCGCCGCGCTCGACGATCTGGACACCCACGATCGCGCGGAGAAGGGTCGACTTTCCCGAGCCCGAGGGGCCCAGGAGACCGATCACCCTTCCGGCAGGAAGCCGCAGCGAGAGGTCGTCGAGCACGACGCGGCCGCCGCGCACGACCCGCAGGCCGTCGATCTCCACCGCCGCCGGGCCGGCCGGCGCGCCGTCGCTCACGCGAGGTCGGCCAGCAGCCTCAGGGCTTCCGGCTGGCGGGCCTGGAGGACGAGCGTGTCGACGCCGCAGTCGCGGAAGGCCGCGAGCCGGTCGGCGATCCGCGCGCGGTCGCCGACGAGCGCGACCTCGTCCACGAGCGCGTCCGGGACGGCCGCTGCCGCCTCGCCCTTCTTGCCGGCGAGGTAGAGGTCCTGGACCGTCGCGGCGGCGTCCGCGTAGCCGTAGCGCTCGGCGAGGTCGCGTGTAGAAGTTCCGCCCCTTGGCGCCCATCCCGCCGACGTACAGCGCGAGCAGCGGCTTGAGCGCGTCGCGCGCCGCCTGCGACGTCGTCGCCGAGGACGACCGGGACGTGCGCGGCGACGTCCAACCCGTCGGGCTCTCCCGCCGCGGCGCGCGAAGCCCTCCTCGAGCATCGGCCGGTGAGTCTCGGCGAAGCGCTCGGGCGAGAAGAAGATCGGCAGCCAGCCGTCGGCGATCTCGGCCGCGAGCGCGACGTTCTTGGGTCCGATCGCGGCGAGGTAGATCGGCACGTCGGCGCGGGGCGGGTGGACGATCAGCTTGAGCGGCTTGCCGAGCCCGGTCGCGTCCGCGCCGGAGTAGGGGACGTCGTAGTGCTCGCCGTGGTGCTCGAGCGGCGCGTCGCGCGCGGAGGATCGTGCGGACGATCTCGACGTACTCGCGGGTCCTGCCGAGCGGCTTGCCCCAGGCCTGGCCGTGCCAGCCCTCGACGACCTGCGGCCCGGAGGCGCCGAGGCCGAGCAGGCCGCGGCCGCCGGAGAGGAGATCGAGCGTCGCGACGGTCGCCGCGGTCATCGCGGGCGAGCGCGCCGGCATCTGCATGATCGCCGTGCCGAGGCGGATCCGCTCCGTGCGCGCCCCGCACCCATGCGAGGGGCGAGACCGCGTCGGAGCCGTAGGCCTCGGAGGTCCAGACGGAGTGGAAGCCGCAGCGCTCGGCTTCCTCCCCGAGCGCCGTCCACCCGACGGGGTCGTCGTATCCGAGTTGCAGCCCGAGCCGCACGCGACGATCCTACTCGGGGTGACGAGCTCGATCTTCCCGTCCGAGTACCTCGAGGCGCGCGCCCGCTACGGGGCGTTCATGGCCGAGCACGTGTACCCGAACGAGACCGCGATCGGCCGCGAGGACGACGCGGCACTCGACCTGCTCGAGGGGCTCCGAGCGCAGGCGCGCGAGGCCGGGCTCTGGGCGCCCCACGTGCCGCCCGAGGCGGGCGGGACCGGGCTCGGGTTCCTCTACTACGCGTGTCTCAACGAGGAGATCGGCCGCTCGGCCTACGCCCAGCTCGTGTTCGGCTGCCAGGCGCCCGACGCGGGCAACGCCGAGATCCTGCACATGTTCGGCACCGATGCCCAGAAGGAGCGCTTCCTGCGGCCGCTCGTCGCGGGCGAGGTGCGCTCGTTCTTCTCGATGACCGAGCCAGAGGTCTCGGGCTCCGACCCCACCCTCTTGCGGACGCGGGCAGTCCGTGACGGCGACGAATGGGTGATCGACGGGCACAAGTGGTTCTCGAGCGGCGCTCAGGGCGCGTCGTTCGCGATCGTGTTCGCCATCACGGACCCGGAGGCCGAGCCCCACCGGCGGGGAAGCATGATCCTCGTGCCCGTCGACACGCCGGGGGTCGAGGTCGTGCGTCCGGTGCCCGTGCTCGGCCACGCCGGCCGTGGCTGGAGCACGCACTGCGAGGTCGTCTACACGGGCGTCCGTGTCCCCGTCGAGAACACCCTCGGCGGCGAGGGGGATGCGTTCCTGCTCGCCCAGAAGCGGCTCGGACCGGGTCGCATCCACCACGTCATGCGCTGGCTCGGCCAGATGCAGCGCGCGTTCGAGCTCATGTGCCGCTACGCGAACGAGCGGGAGGCGTTCGGCGGGCCCCTGGCCGAGAAGCAGACCGTCCAGAACTGGGTCGCGGACTCCGCAGCCGAGATCCAGGCGTGCCGGCTCTTGACGATGGACGCGGCCCGGAAGATCGACGAGGGCTCGGAGGCGCGGGTCGAGGTCTCGTTGCTGAAGTTCTACGCCGCCCGCGTCCTCTGCGAGGTGATCGACCGGGCGATCCAGGTGCACGGCGCCCGGGGGCTCACCGACGAGACGCCGCTGGCGGCGATGTCGCTGCTGGCACGCGGCGCGCGGATCTACGACGGGCCGGACGAGGTGCACCGCATGGTCGTCGCGCGCCGCATCCTGCGCAGCTTCCGCGACGGCGACGCGTGGTCGTTCTCGTAGGCGGGCTTACGGCGCGAGGGGCGGTGGACGGCCGACCGGCGCGTCGACGCCGGTGCGGGGGCCTGGCACGTTCGGGAAGCGGAAGTCGACCGGCGCCCGGCCCGGCTGAACGGCCCAGGCGTGACCGGTCTCCCCCGAGGCGAGGGCCGTCCAGGCCGCCTCGGCGACGTCGTCGGCGGAGAGGAGTGGGAAGCCGGCCTGCTCGAGCCGCTCCCGGGCGGCGCCGCCGACCATCGGGGTGTCGGCGATGCCGGGGCACACGGCGTTGACGGAGATGCCCCGCCCCGCGAGCACGGGCGCGACGCTCCGCACGAAGCCGATCACGGCGTGCTTCGTGGCCGCGTAGACGGGGTCGTCGGGCATCGCGGTGAGGCCGGCGAGCGAGGCAGTGCAGACGATTCTGCCCCCGTTGCCCATCACGCGCGCGAGCCGGCGCACGCCGAGCACCACACCGTCGACGTTGACCGCGACCGCGTGGCGGTAGCCGTCGACGGTGAGCTCGGCGGGATCGGCCGGTCCGCCGAGCACCCCCGCGTTGAGGCACGCGACGTCGACTCCGTCGACCCGTTCCCAGTGATCGGGATCCGTGACGTCGAACCCGCTCGTCAGGTCGAGTACCTGCACGTCGAGGCCCTCGGCGCGCAGACGAGCGACGAGTGCTGCGCCGATCCCCGAGGCGCCGCCGGTCACGAGCGCGGTGGTCACGGGAGCAGGACGACCTTCCCGGTCGAGCGGCGCTCGGCGACCATGCGCAGGGCCGCGTCGGCCTCGTCGAGGGGGAACGTCGCCCCCACGACCGGCGCGAGGTCGCCGGCAGCCCACCGCTCGAGCAGCTCGAGCGCCGCCGCGCGCACGACATCCGGCCGGAGCTTCATGAAACGACCCAGGTAGAAGCCCGCGGCGGACACGTTGCGCCCGACGAGCAGCGCGGGATCCACCGGCTGCCACGCGCCGCCCGCGAACCCGATCCCGATCACGACGCCGAGGGGGCGCAGCTGCCGGAGCGCGGCTGCGTAGAGGTCGCCTCCGACCTGGTCGAGGATCACGTCGAACGGCTCCAGCTCTCCGATCGCGTCGTACGTGACGGCCTCGGCGCCGAGACCGCGCACGACCTCGAGCTTCGCCTCCGAGCCGACGGCGCCCACGACCTCGGCGCCGAGCGCCCGTGCGACCTGGACCCCTGCGGAGCCGACTCCTCCGGCGGCCGCGGTGACCAGCACCCGCGAGCCCGCGCGCACCGGCGCCTGGCGCGTGAGCGGCAGCCACGCGGTGAGGAACGCGAGCAGGAAGGCGGCACCCTCTTCGAACGTCGCCCGCTCGGGGAGCTCGAACAGCCACTCCGAGTCGACCGTCGCGTGCTCTGCGAAGCCGCCGCCCTGCGTGCGCACGAAGGCGAGCACGCGCCGTCCGTCCGCCGTCTCTCCCGCGACCTCCGATCCCGGGACGTACGGCAGCGGCGGCGGCTGTGGGTACCGGCCCTCGCGGATCAGCACGTCGGCGTAGTTGACGCCCGCCGCGCGGACGCGGACGAGCTCGCGGCCGTCGCCCTCCTCCGGAACCGGCCACTCGCGCACCTCGACGCGCCGCTCCTCGTCCAGGACGACGGCCTTCACGACCCCACCGGACAACGCTTGTGTTGATTCAACACAAGCGGTCTTCCGCCGTTCGCCGAGCTCCGTCCGGTCATCTAGCGTCCCGTGAAGGTGGGCTGGCGCTTCTCGATGAACGCGGCCACGCCCTCGGCGCCGTCGTCCGAGCGGAGGCAGCGGACGAACCCGTCGGCCTCGCGCCGCAGACCCTCCTCGAGCGGCAGATCGCGCGTCGTCCGGGCGAGCTCGCGGAGCACGCCGACCGCGTGCGGCGACTGCTCTGCGATCCCGGCGGCGAGCGAGAGGGCGACCTCCAGCATGTCGTCCACCGGCACGACCTGCTCCACGAGCCCCCACGCGTCGGCGGTCTCGGCGTCGACGAACTCGCCGGTCAGGTTGAGGAACATCGCGCGGCCGTGTCCGACGAGCCGCGGGAGCCGCTGCGTGCCGCCGCCGCCGGGGATCAAGCCGAGCTTGATCTCCGGCTGGCCGAGCATCGCGTCGTCGGCGCAGACGCGGACGTCGCAGCACATCGCGAGCTCGAGGCCACCGCCGAGGCAGTAGCCCCTGATTGCCGCGACGAACGGCGTGCCGGCGGCGTCCATGCGATGGCCGAGCCGCTGGATCCCCCGGGCCGAGCCGCCTTCCTCGGCGGCCTCACGCCGTTCCGGGAACTCCTTGATGTCGGCGCCGGCCACGAACGCGCGGTCGCCGGCGCCCGTGAGGACGATCGCGCGGACCGCCTCGTCCGTGTCGAGCGCGTCGACTTCCGCCTCGAGCTCCTCGAGCAGCGCCGTCGAGAGCGCGTTCATCGGCGGGTTGTCGATCGTGACGAGCGCCACTGCGCCGCGGCGCTCGGTGGTGACGTAGGTGCCCACGCGGAGGTCCTAGCGGTTCTCGACCGGCGCGGCGGAGGAGAAGCGCTCGCGCAGCGCGGTCTTGCGGAACTTCCCGACCGCGGTCTTCGGGATCTCGTCGACGAACTCGAACCGCTCCGGCAGCCAGAACTTCGCGAACTGCGGGGCGAGGAACTCGCGCAGCTCGTCGGCCGAGGCCGAGGCGTCCTGGCGCAGGACGACGACCGCCAGCGGCCGCTCCGACCACTTCTCGTCGGGCACGGCGATGACCGCCGCCTCGGCGATCGCCGGGTGCCCCATCAGCGCGTTCTCGAGCGCCACGGTCGAGATCCACTCGCCGCCGGACTTCACGAGATCCTTCGCGCGATCCTGGATCTCGACGTACCCGTCGACGCCGATCGTGACGATGTCGCCCGTGCGGAACCAGCCGTCGTCGGTCCAGCGGTCGGCCGCGTCGGGCGCCTCGTAGTACGACGACGAGACCGACGGCCCGCGCACCTCGAGCTCGCCCATGCTCTGCCCGTCCCACGGGACGAGCCCCTCCTCGCCGCGGGCGCGGATCTCGACGAACGGGATCGGCGGGCCCTGCTGCGCGCGCCGCGTGTAGGCGGTCGGCCGGTCGAGCCCGAGATCCTGCCCCGGGGCGCCGGAGACCGTGCCGATCGGGCACATCTCGGTCATGCCCCAACCGTGGGAGATCTCGAGGCCGTGACGCTCGCCGAACGCCTCGATCATCGCCCGCGGCGGCGCGGAGCCGCCGACGGTCATCGTCCGCATCGCGGACAGGTCCCAGCCGTCGGGCTTCGCGTCGAGCGTCTGGAGGATGCCCATCCAGATCGTCGGGACGCCGGCGGAGATCGTCACGTGCTCGGACTCGAAGGCATCGAGCAGGCTCTCGGGGTCGAGGTGCGGACCCGGAAACACCTGCTTCGCGCCGACCAACGTGCAGCTGAACGGGAAGCACCAGGCGTTCGCGTGGAACATCGGCACGACCGGGAGCACGGTGTCGCCCTGGTTGAGCGCGAGGAGCGCCACCTGCGTGAGCGCGTGGAGCGCGATCGCGCGGTGCGAGTACACGACCCCCTTCGGCTTGCCCGTGGTGCCGCTCGTGAAGCACATCGCGGCCGCGAGCCGCTCGTCGAGATCGCGGTACGCGAACGCGCCCTCGTCCGCTGAGGCGACGAGCTCCTCGTAGTCGAGCACGCCGTCCGGCGTCTCCCCGGCTCCCGCGGCGATCACGTGCTCGAAGCCGACGCGGTCGACGAACTGCTCCGCCACGGGCCAGAGCACCTTGTCCACCACGAGCACCCGGTCTCCGGCGTGGCTCGCGATGTACGTGTTGTCGTCCGGATGGAGACGCAGGTTCATCGTGTGGGTGACGAACCCTCCGGCGGGCGCCCCGATGTACGTCTCGAGGTGCTCGTGGTGATTCCACATGAACGTCGCCACCCGGTCGCCGTCGTCGAGGCCGAGCGCCGCGGAGCGCCACGGCGAGCCGTTTGGCGCGCGAGGCGAAGTCGCCGTAGCCGTAGCGATGCCAGCTCTTGTCCGGTAACCGGGAGACGATCTCGCGATCGCGATACAGCTCCTCGCCGCGGCGCAGGATCGCCGGCACGTTGAGCTGGTAGTCCATCATCAGCCCCTGCATCACGCCCCTCCCGTGTCGAGCAACGTGTCCGCGACCTCTGCGCGCAGCTGGGTCGAGGTCGCCTCCCACGACTGGATCCCGAGCGCACGCTTGTACAGCCGGTGCAACACGTGCTCCCAGGTGAAGCCGATCCCACCGTGCGCCTGGATCGCGCGCTCGCAGGCCGTGACCGCGGCGTCTGCGGCCTCGGCGCACGCCGACGCCGCCGCGATGGGCGCGTCGGGGTCGTCCTGGGCGACGCACCACGCGGCCCACCAGGCGAGCGAGCGGGCGAGCTCGAGCTCCGTGTACGAGCTCGCGAGCGGGTGCGACACCGCCTGGTAGGAGCCGATCGGCCGGCCGAACTGCGTCCGGGTCTTCGCGTACTCGACGGCGAGCTCGAGCGCCCGGGCCCCGACCGCCGCCGCCTCGAGGGCCAGGATCGCGAGCGAGCGGGTGCGCAGCACGGGGAGGACCTCCGACGAGCAGAGCTCGCGGCCGGGCTCGCCGCCCGAGACGACGCCGAGCGGCCGGCTCGCGTCGTTCGTCGCGAGCAGCTCGCGCTCGCACCCGTCCAGCTCCCACACCGTGTCGCCGCCGACGATCGCGACGTTCGTGGCGGTGTCGAGGTCGGGCACGAGTGGCCCGAGCGCGATCGTCCAGCTTGCCTCGCCGCCGGCGACCGCCGCCTGGTCCTGCGTCGGCAGGAACGGCACGAGACACGACGTCGACCAGAGCGGCGCGTGCACGAGCGCCCGTCCGGCCTCCTCGTGGAGCACGGCCTCCTCGAGGAACGAGAGACCGGCGCCGCCGTGCTCCTCCGGGACGGACGCGCCCGTCCAGCCGAGCTCGGCGAGCTGCGCCCAGGTCGGCTCCGGCGTCGCGCCGAGGAAGCCGCGCGCCTGGGCCCGGAGCTCGTCCTGGAGCTGCGTGAAGGCGAGGTCCACGGCTAACGCGACCTCGGCAGGCCGAGCACGCGCTCGGCGACGATGCTGCGCAGGATCTCGGATGTGCCCGCCTCGATCGTGTTCCCGCGGCTGCGTAGCTGCTGGAGCGTCCAGTACCCGCCGTACGGCGCGTTCGGCGGGAGGAGCTGTGCGTCCTGGCCGAGCAGCTCGAGCGCGAGCTTCGTCACGCGCTGGTTCGCCTCCGACCACTGGAGCTTGAGGATCGATCCCTCCGGTCCCGGCACACCGGTGCGCTCGAGCGCGGCCAGCGAGCGGTACGCGGTCACCCTGAGCCCCTGGAGCTGGATCCACTCGCGCGCGATCGCCTCGCGCTGCGATGGGCCCGCACCGCGGTCGGCGGCGAGCGAGAGCAGCTTCCGCACCTGCACCTCGAGCCGGGCCACGAGCGCGAAGCCGAGCGTGCCCCGCTCGTGCAGGAGGGTCGTCATCGCGACGCCCCAGCCGCTCCCGATCTCGCCGAGCACGTTCTCGACCGGCACCTCGGCTTCCTCGAGGAAGATCTCGTTGAACTCCGCCTCACCGGTGATCTGCGTCAGCGGCCGCACCTCGACGCCCGGGGCGTGCATGTCGACGATCAGGTAGGTGAGGCCCGCATGGCGCTCCGACCCGGGTTCGGAGCGGGTCAGGAGGATGCAGTAGTCCGCGATGTGCGCGTACGACGACCACACCTTCTGTCCGTCGAGCACGAACCGGTCGCCGTCGAGCCGCGCGGTCGTGCGCACGCCTGCGAGGTCGGAGCCCGCGCCGGGCTCCGAGAAGCCCTGGCACCAGATCTCGTCGGCGGCGAGCAGCGGTTGGAGATAACGCGCCTTCTGGGCCTCCGTGCCGTGCGAGATGATCGTCGGGCCGGCCATCCCCAGACCGATCACGCCGACGTGCGGCGGCGCCTCGGCGCGCGCCTCCTCCTCGAGGTAGATCGCCTGGAAGCGCGGCGAGAGGCCACGGCCTCCGAACTCCGCCGGCCAGGAGATCCCCGACCAGCCGCCGCGGTAGAGCTCGCGGCTCCATTCGCGCACCTCCGGGCCGTCGAAGCGGGCGGCGCCGCCGCGGTGGCCGCGAAGCTCGTCGGGCAGGTTCGCGTCGAACCACGTCCTGACCTCGTCGCGGAAGCGGGCCTCGTCGACCGAGTCGCGGAAGTCCATCGCGGCGATGCTAAACGACCGCTCGTGCCCGCATCACGCCGCCCGGGGGTTGCGCGCCGTCATAACCCCGCTGCAACATGGGCCTCAAGGCGGCCGACTAGCATCGGGTCACGGGCGCGCCGCCCGCGGCCGCTCACACGTCCGACGTCGACGCGAGGAGCCCATATGTCCGCACCGGAGAGCGAGCGCAACGCACCCGAGCCGACGCCGGCGGCGCCCGACGACGCGCCCGCAGCCAAGACCGAAGGGGCGCCGCAAGGCGAGCGCTGGGCGCCGAAGCCGCGCGCGCGGCTCGAGGAGGCGCTCGTGGAGATCAAGCGGGTGATCGCCGGGCAGGACGAGATGCTCGAGCGCGTGCTCGTGTGCCTCGTCGCAGGCGGCCACCTGCTGATCGAGGGCGTGCCCGGCCTCGCAAAGACCCTCACGATCAAGACGACTGCCTCAGTGCTCGGTGGCTCGTTCAAGCGCATCCAGTTCACGCCCGACCTCGTGCCCTCGGACCTCGTGGGGACCCGCGTGTACCGGCCGGACCAGGGCGGCTTCGAGACCGATCTCGGGCCCGTGTTCTGCAACTTCCTGCTCGCGGACGAGATCAACCGCGCCCCGGCGAAGGTGCAGTCGGCCCTGCTCGAGGTGATGCAGGAGCACCAGGTGACGATCGGTCACGACACGCACTTCGTCCCCGACCCGTTCCTCGTGATGGCGACGCAGAACCCGATCGAGTCCGAGGGCACGTACCCGCTGCCCGAGGCACAGGTCGACCGGTTCATGCTCAAGGTGCTCGTCGGCTACCCGGAGCGCGACGAGGAGCTGACAGTCGTCAACCGCTCGCTCGACGACCCGGTCGAGGTGCGGCGGGTGCTCGAGCTCGAGGAGCTCGGACAGCTCCAACAGGCCGTGAAGCACATCTACGTCGACCCCGGGCTCGTCAGCTACGCGGTCAGCCTCGCGGCCGCCACGCGCGAGCCTGCGTCGTACGGGCTCGAGCACGTCGCCGGTCTCGTCGCCTACGGCGCGAGCCCTCGCGGGCCGATCGCGCTCGTGCACGCCGCGAGAGCGCTCGCGCTCGTCCACGGGCGCGACTACGTGATCCCGGCCGACATCCGCTCGCTCGCGAAGGACGCGCTCCGGCACCGGCTGGTGCTGACCTACCAGGCGCTCGCCGAAGAGCGGTCGGCGGACGACGTCCTCGACGCCGTCCTGACCGCCGTCCCGCAGCCTCGTCTCGAGCTCGGGAGACCGGCAGCCGCGTGATCCGGGTCCTGAAGGCGCTCGGGACGGAGCCGACCCCGGCGCGCCCGGGGCCCGGGCCGATCCCGGAGTCGCTGCTCAAGGCGCTCGAGCTGACGATCGCGCGCCGCGTCGAAGGGCTCCTCGCGGGAGACCATCGCTCCGCGCTGCTCGGGCGCGGCACGGAGCTCGCCCAGGTGCGGCCGTACGTCCCCGGCGACGACGTGCGGCTGATCGACTGGAACGTCACCGCGCGCACGACCGAGCCGCACGTGCGGGTGCATCTCGCCGAGCGGGTGCTCGTGACGTGGATCGTGCTCGACACGACTCCGTCGATGGCGTTCGGGACGCAGGAGCGCCGTAAGGCGGACGTCGCGCTCGGGGCGACGCTCGCGCTCGGGCACGCGGCGACCATGCGCGGGAACCGTGTGGGGCTCGTCGGCTTCGGCGGCGCCGGCGCCCGGATCGTGCCGCCGCGGCAGGGACGCGTCGGCCTCGTCGGCCTCCTGCTCGCGCTCCGCGACGGCCACGAGCCCGCAGGCACGCTCCCGGAGAGCGGCGAGGGCGGCCAGACGCCGCTCGCCGATGCGCTGCGCCGGCTCGGCGGCGTCGCGCGCCAGCGCTCGCTCGTCGTCGTGATCTCCGACTTCAGAGGGGCGCGCGACTGGCGCGCACCGCTCCTGCAGCTCGCCGGCCGCCACGAGGTGGTCGCGCTCGAGGTGCGCGACCCGCGCGAGCAGGTGCTGGAGCCGGCCGGGACGCTGTGGCTCGTCGATCCCGAGAGCGGGCGCGAGGTGCGGGTCGACACCGACGACCCACGCTTGCGCGCGCGGTTCGCCGAGGCGGCGGCCGAGGAGCGGACGGCGCTGATCCACGAGCTGGCCTCCGTCGGCGTCGCGCACGTGACGCTCTCCACCGACCGTGACTGGCTGCGCGACCTCGCGGTGTTCGTGCGAAGGCGCCGCGTATGACGTTCAGCTCGCCTCTCGCGCTGCTCGGCCTGCTCGCCGTGCCGCTGCTGATCCTGCTCTACGTCTTCGTGGGTCGGCGCCATCGGCGGGCGGCAAAGCGCTTCGCGAACCCGTCCCTCGTCCCGAACCTCGTCTCGTCGTCCCCGGGCTGGCGGCGCTTCGTGCCGCTCGTGCTGGCCCTCGGCGCGCTCGCCCTGCTCGTCGTCGGCGTCGCGCGACCGCACGTCATGCGTCAGGTGACCCGGGACGAGGCGACCGATCGTGCTCGCGATAGACACCTCGCGGTCGATGTCCGCCACCGACGTGCACCCCGACCGTTTCACGGCGGCACGCGCAGCTGCGTCCGCCTTCCTCGACACCGTGCCCGACGCGTACCGGGTCGGGATCGTCTCGTTCTCGACCTCCGCGAGCACCGTGCTCTCTCCGACCACCGACCGCGACGCCGCGCGCCTCGCGCTCGGCGAGCTCCGGCTCGGCTCCGGCACGGCGATCGGCAACGCGATCCAGCGCTCCGTCGAGCTCGCGTCGTCGGGCGAGCAGCAGAACAGCGGTACGACGGGGCGCTCGCCGTCGGCGGTGCTGCTCCTCTCGGACGGCGCGCAGACCGCAGGCGGGACGACGCCGGCCGTGGCCGTGCGGGAGGCGCGCCGGCTCAACGTGCCCGTCTCGACGGTCGCGCTGGGCACGGGGGAGGCGACGGTGCAGGTGCCTCTGCCCGGCGGGCTCAGCCAGAAGGTCGTGGTCGCGCCCGACTCCGACGCGCTGCGCCAGATCGCCCAGGAGACCGGCGGCACCTTCTCGCAGGCGCCCGACGCAGAACGTCTGCAGAGCGTCTACCACGACCTCGGTACGCGGCTCGCCAAGGACCCGAAGAGCGTCGAGGTGACCTCCGCCTTCGCCGCTGGCGGCGCGGTGCTCCTGCTGCTCGGCGGCGCGCTCTCGACCGCGTGGTTCCGGAGGGCGCTGTGAGCCGCCGCCTCGCCGCACTGGCCGTGCTCGCGGCCGTCACCGCGTGCCTCGGGGCCGCGTCCGGGGCACGGGCCGCGGACGAGTGCCGCGGGCTGCAGGTCTGCCTTCCGGTCACGGGGCCGTGGGTCGCGATCCCGGCGCCTGTCCCGGGCGGGACCGGGGTCGCGGTCTGGGAGCTCCGCTGCCCGATCAAGGGCTACATCGTCGCCGGGATCGACGCACGCGTCAGCGACCGGTCGATCGACGTCAGCTTCCGCGGCGAGAACGGTGCGCCGGTGTCCCCCGGCGTGACGACCGGGCGGGCGGTCGTGTTCACGGCCGTCTACACCGGGACGACCCGCCGACGGACGTCGTTCGAGCCCTTCGTGGGCTGCATCCCCTCGAGCGGAGGCGGCGGACGTGCGCTGACGGCGACGGCGAAGGCGGCTGCGTTCGTACCCGTGCGGCCGATCGACCGCCGGATCGCCCGGAAGCGGCTCGTCTCCGGCGCCACCGTCAAGCGTCGTGCAACGCTGCCCGGCCGGGTCGCGGCTGATCGGCGCGGAGCAGGCGTACGCGTTCCACGTGGACGCCCAACCGGGGTCGAGTCTCCTCGACGCGGTCGACCTGCGGCGCACGATCGCCGGCAGGACGGTGGTCGCGCGGGCCACGATGGCGCCCTCGGTGCCGCGCCGGCTCCGTGTCGAGCTCCAGCTCCACGCGCTCTGCACGAAGGTGACGCCGTGAGCTTCGAGTCGCCGGCGCTGCTGGCCGTCCTGCTCGTGGTGCCGCTCGTCGCGGTCGGCTACTGGCTGCTCCAGCGGCGGAAGTCGCGCTACGCGCTTCGCTACCCGAACGTCGACGTGCTCGCCGGGGTGGTGGGGCCGAGGAGCGCGTGGAAGCGCCACGTGCCCGCCGTCTTCTTGCTCGCCTCGCTCACCGCGCTCGTGGTCGCGCTCGCGCGCCCGACGGTCACCGTGCAGGCTCCCGACGAGCGCGCGAGCGTCGTGCTCGTCGTCGACATCTCGGGCTCGATGCGGGCACAGGACGTGCAGCCGTCGCGGCTGGCCGCGGCGAAGGAGGCGATGCTGGGCTTCCTCGCGCACGCGCCCGAGTCGCTCCGGGTCGGGATCATCGCGTTCTCGAACGAGCCGCAGGTGATCGTCTCGCCGACCCGCGACCGTGCGGAGCTGCGGCAGGGCATCCGGGTGCTGCAGCCTGCCTTCGGGACGGCGCTCGGCGACGCCCTCGCGCGGTCGGTCGAGCTCGCACGGACGACGACCGCGGTGAACGGCGCGACGAGCAAGGCGCCGGTCGAGGACGAGAAGGGGCGAGCGCTCGCGTCGATCCTGCTCCTCTCCGACGGATTCCAGACCCGGGGCCTGCTCAGCCCCGGCCAGGGAGCGCAGGCTGCGCGCAACGCCGGCATCCCCGTGTACACGATCGCGCTCGGCACCGAGGGGGGAACGATCGTCGACCGCGAGCAGGTGATCCCCGTGCCGCCCGACCGCGAGACGCTCGCCGCGATCGCCCAGTACACCGGTGGCGAGTCGTTCGACGCGGAGACCGCCGGCGCGCTGAAGGAGGTCTACACGGGCCTCGGCTCGCGGGTCGGCCGCCGCCACCGTCCGCGCGAGGTGACGTCGGCGTTCGTCGCGGCGGGCGCCCTGCTCCTCGCGGGAGCCGTCGGGGCCGCGATGCTCGTCGCGCCCCGGCTGCCGTAGACCTCGCCGCGTACCCCGCGTAGGATCACGCGACCAGATGGTCGGTCCACGACGTCCCCGACCCGGGTCGAGAGCCGGAAGACGTCCGCAGCGCGGTCGCCGGCCGATCGCCTGATGCTGCTCTCCGTCCGCGACGTCACGCTCCGCTTCGGCGGCATCGTCGCGCTCGACGCCGTGTCGTTCGAGGTCGAGCGAGGGACGATCTCCGGGCTGATCGGGCCGAACGGCGCGGGCAAGACCACGGCGTTCAACGTGATCACGCGCCTCTACGACCCGGATGCGGGGACGGTGGAGCTGAACGGCGAGAACCTGCTGCGGGCGCCGCCGCACGGGGTCGTGCGCCGGGGCATCGCGCGCACGTTCCAGAACATCAACCTCTTCCGCACGATGACCGTGCTCGAGAACGTGCTGGTCGGCGGGCACGCGCTCGGCCGCACCGTCGGCGAGCGCGAGGCGCTCGAGGCGCTCGACGTCGTCGGGCTCGCGGAGCGGTCGCGCGCCCCGGCTGCGGCCCTGCCCTACGGCACGCAGAAGCGGGTCGAGATCGCACGGGCTCTGATGGCTCGCCCGACGCTGCTCCTGCTGGACGAGCCGGCCGGCGGCCTCAACCACGAGGAGGTCGAGGAGCTCGGCACGTTCGTGCTCCGGCTGCGCGACGAGCACGAGCTCACGGTGCTCCTCGTCGAGCACCACATGAGCCTCGTGATGCGAATCTCCGACCACGTGAACGTGCTCAGCTTCGGCCGGAAGATCGCCTCCGGCTCGCCGACCCAGGTGCAGGCCGATCCCGCCGTCGTCGAGGCGTATCTGGGGGCGGACACGTGACCGCGCTCCTGCAGCTCGAGGACGTCGAGGCGCGCTACGGGCCGGTCCAGGCGCTCCGCGGCGTCACCCTCGAGGTGGCGGAGGGGGAGATCGTCGCCGTGCTCGGTGCGAACGGGGCGGGGAAGACCACGACGCTGCGCGCCGTCTCGGGCACGGTCCGGCGCTCGGGGAAGCTCGTGTTCGCCGGCAAGTCGCTGCGGGGCGGGCCGGAGGCGGTGGCCCGCGCCGGGATCGCCCACGTGCCCGAGGGGCGGGGGACGTTCACCGAGCTGACCGTCGACGAGAACCTGCGACTCGGCGCGTACACGCGCCGCGACCGCGGCCTCAAGGGCGACATCCAGCGGGTCTCGGAGTGGTTCCCGTGGATCCTCGAGCGCTCCCACCAGCAGGCCGGGACGCTGTCCGGGGGTGAGCAGCAGATGCTCGCCGTCGCGCGCGCGCTGATGGCACGTCCGAAGCTGCTCCTGCTGGACGAGCCCTCGCTCGGGCTCGCGCCGATGATCGTGCGGGAGATCTTCCGGATCGTGCGCGAGCTCAACGAGCGCGAGGGCCTGACCGTGCTCGTGGTCGAGCAGGACGCGCGGATCGCGCTCCGCACCGCGGCGCGCGCGTACGTGCTCGAGGTCGGGCGGGTGGCGGTCTCCGGCACGAGCGAGGAGCTCCAGGAGAACGAGTCGGTGCGGCGGAGCTACCTCGGGTACTGAGGGCGCCTGATGGCCGACTTCATGCAGCAGGTCGTCGCGGGGCTCGCCTCCGGGTCGATCTACGCGTCGCTCGCGCTCGCCCTCGTGCTCATCCACCGCGCCACCGGGCTGATCAACTTCGCGCAGGGGGAGATGGCGACCCTCTCGACGTACATCGCCTGGACGCTGACCACGAACCACGGCTGGGGGTACTGGCCCGCGTTCGCGGTCACGCTCGCGGTCTCGTTCGTCGGCGGCGCAGCAGTGCACCAGGGCGTGATCCGCCCGAACGAGAAGGGCTCGCTGCTGCGGGTCGTGATCGTCACGATCGGGCTGTTGATCCTCATCAACGGTCTCGTGACGCTCATCTGGGGCGGTGAGGTGCGCGCGGTGCAGAGCCCGTTCCCGTCGGGCACGACGCAGATCGGCGGCGTCGCGATCACGAACGCCGACATCGGGACGATCGTGGTGGTGCTCGGGACGGTCGTGGTGCTCTGGCTCCTGTTCCAGTACACGAAGCTCGGCCTCGCGATGCGCGCGGCCGCCGTCAACCCGGCGGAGGCGCGCCTCGTCGGCGTCCGCGTCACGTGGATGCTGTCGCTCGGGTGGGGGCTCGCCGCCGTGCTCGGCGCGGTCGCAGGGATGCTCGCCGCCCCGAGCGTGTTCCTCGATCCGAACCTGATGGCCGCGATCCTGATCTACGCGTTCGCGGCCGCCGTGCTCGGTGGCATCGACTCGCCGATCGGCGCCGTCGTCGGCGGGCTGACGCTGGGTGTCGGGCTCAACCTGGTCGGCACCTACGTGGACTTCGTCGGCGCCGACCTGCGCCTCCCCGTGGCGCTGCTCGTGATCCTCGTCGTGCTGCTCGTCAAGCCGACCGGGATCTTCGGGCGGGAGGAGGTGCGCCGCGTATGAGCCTGCGCCGCACGGTCGTCCCGGTCGTCTCGTTCGTCGCCCTCGCCGTGGTCGTCGTGGTGGTCCCGCTGTTCGTCTCGGAGTTCCGCGCGCAGCAGCTCGCGTACGTGGCGATCTACCTGGTCGCGATCATCGGGCTCAACGTCCTCACGGGCTACACGGGCCAGATCTCCCTCGGGCACGGCGCGTTCATGGCGATCGGTGGCTACACGACCGCGATCCTGATGGCGCATCACGGGGTCAAGGACATCTGGACGATCCCGCTCGCCGGGCTCGTCGCAGGCGCCGCGGGCTTCCTCTTCGGGATTCCGGCGCTGCGTCTCTCGGGCCTCTACCTCGCGCTCGCGACCTTCGCGATCGCGGTCTCCATGCCCGCGGTGATCAAGCGCTTCGAGGGCTTCACGGGCGGCGGCAGCGGCCTCAACCTGTTCGGCATCCCCGAGTTGACCGCGTCGTTGACCCCGATCACGATCTTCGGGCAGGAGCTCTCCTTCAACGACTGGCTGTACTACCTCTCCTGGTCGATCGCGCTCGTCGGGTACGTGGCCGCGTGGCTGCTCCTGCGCGGCCGCACCGGGCTCGCGCTGCGCGCCGTCCGCGACAGCGAGACCGCCGCCCAGTCGTCCGGGGTGAGCCTCGCCCGGTACAAGACCCTGGCGTTCGGCGTCAGCGCGGCCTACGCGGGTGTGGCCGGGTCGCTGTTCGCGATCGCGACCACGTACGTCAACCCCGACACCTTCCCGGTCGCCCTCTCGATCCTCCTGCTCGTCGGCGTGGTCGTCGGCGGGCTCGGCTCGCTCGCCGGCCTGATCGCCGGCGCGGTCTTCATCCAGTTCCTCCCCACGTGGTCGCAGGCGGTCTCGAAGTCGCCCGGAGCCCCGTCGGTCGTCTCCGGTGCGCTGCTGATCGCACTGATGTTCGTGCTGCCGATGGGCGTCGCGGGCCTCATCGAGCGTTTCAGACTCCTAACACGTCGTGTCTACCATCGCTCGGGCTCGTAGCGAACGCACGATCGAGCCGACCGAACACCCGTCCGACCACGATGACACGAAAGCTCTGCTTCGCCATGCTCCCGCTCGTCCTGGCGCTCGCCGTGGGCGCCACCGCCGCGCTCGCGGCGACGAGCCGCCCTGCGGCAGACCCCGGCGTGACGCCGACCTCGATCCTGCTCGGCGGGACGGCGCCGCTGACGGGCTCCTCGTCCGCCTATGCGACGATCGCGGTCGGCGCTCACGCGTACCTCGACTACGTCAACTCGCGCGGCGGCGTCAACGGGCGGCAGCTCGAGTACACGGTCCTCGACGACGCGTCCGACCCCAACCAGGCGCTCCAGCTCACCCAGAAGCTCGTCGAGGCCGACAAGGTGTTCGCGGTCTTCGGCTCGTTCGGCGCCGAGCAGAACCTCGCCGTGCGCGACTACCTGAACCAGAAGAAGGTTCCTCAGCTCTTCGCCGCGTCGGGCGCCTCGGCGCTCGGGACCCAGGCGGCGGCGTTCCCGTACACGATCGGCCTGCAGCCGACGTATGCGGCCGAGGGATGGGTGCTCGGCCAGTACCTCGCGCGGACGCAGGGCACCGCGAAGGTCGCGGTGCTCTACGAGAACGACGGCTACGGCCAGGAGCTGCTGTCCGGGCTGCGCAAGGGGATCCAGCGCTCGAAGGTGAAGGTCGTGGCCGCGCAGGCGTACGACACCGGCGACCTCCAGGCGCAGGTTGCCCGGCTCCGGATCGCAGGCGCGACGGTGTTCGCGGTGTTCGCCAAGGCAAAGGCAGCGACGCAGGCGCTCAAGTACGCGAACCGGCTGGGCTGGAAGCCGAAGCTGACGCTCGGGAGCTCTGCGTCGGACTCGGCGCCGGTGCTGGAAGCCGCGTCGGAGAAGGGGACGAACAAGCTCGTCGACGGCATGATCTCCGTCGCGTTCCTCAAGGATCCGACCGACCCGCGCTGGCTCAAGGACGCCGGGATGAAGCTGTACCGCAAGGTGATGAAGCGGTTCGCGCCGGGCGAGGACGTCGACGACGTGAACCACGTGTACGGGATGGCAGCGGCCTGGACCGCCGTCGAGGCGATCCGCAGGGCGGGCTCCGATCTGACGCGCGCGCATCTCCTCGACGTCGTCGGCTCGCTCAACCTCCAGAGCAACCCGTTCCTGCTGCCGGGCATCGCGATCCGGACCGGAGCCGGCGACCACTTCCCGATCGAGCAGGTGCTCCTGCAGCGCTGGCACAAGGGCGCCTGGCGGAGCTTCGGAGGCATCTGGAGCTACCGACCCGGCGGATAGCAGCCGCGGGCGGCGCGCGGGCGCCGTAGGTCCCTCTATGCTCACTGCTCCGGCGCGAGGAGACCGCCCGGCGACAACCCACCGCCGATGGCAGATCTCTCGGAGCTCCTCACGACGTCGCTCGACGACCTGACGGCCGAGGCGCGGCGCCTGCGCGAGGCGGGCACGGGCACGCGCGTGACGTACTCCCCGAAGGTCTTCGTCCCGCTGACCACCCTTTGCCGAGACGTCTGCGGCTACTGCACGTTCGCGCGGCCGCCGCGCCGCGGAGAGCGGGCGTACCTCGACGAGGAGCAGGTGCTCGAGATCGCCCGTGCGGGTGCGCGGGCGGGTTGCAGCGAGGCGCTCTTCACGCTCGGCGACCGTCCCGAGGCCCGCTACCGCGTCGCGCGTGAGGAGCTGCGCGCGCTCGGTTGCGAGACGACCCTCGAGTACCTCGCGCGTTGCGCGGCGCGGGTGCGCGAGGAGACGGGGCTGCTCCCGCATCTGAACCCCGGCGTGATGTCGCGCGGCGAGCTCGCGGCGCTGCGTCCCGTGGCCGCGTCGATGGGGATCATGCTCGAGACGACCGCGGAGCGGCTCGCGGCGCGCGGCGGGCCGCACTGGGCCTCGCCCGACAAGGCGCCCGTGCGCCGGCTCGAGACGATGCGCGCCGCGGGCGAGCTCTCGATCCCATTCACGAGCGGGATTCTCGTCGGGATCGGCGAGACGCGCGAGGAACGACTCGAGGCGCTCCTCGCGCTGCGTGCGGTCGCGCGAGAGCACGGTCATCTCCGCGAGGTGATCGTCCAGAACTTCCGGGCGAAGCCGGGGACGCGCATGGCCGACCATCCGGACGCGCCGCTCGAGGAGCACCTCTGGTCGGTCGCGGTTGCCCGGATCGTGCTCGGCCCCGGCGTGCACGTGCAGGCGCCGCCGAACCTCGCGTACGACGACTTCCCCCTCCTGCTCGACGCGGGCATCGACGACTGGGGCGGCGTCTCGCCGGTGACCGCCGACCACGTCAACCCCGAGGCGCCGTGGCCCGCGGTCGAGCGCCTTCGCGAGGCGTGCCACGCGCGCGGGCTCGAGCTCGCCCCGCGACTGCCGCTCTACCCGGAGCACGTCGCCGACCTCGACCGCTGGGCCGACCCGGCGGTGGCGCCCGCGATCCGCCGCGCGGCGGACGCGCACGGCCTCGCGCGGGAGGACCGCTGGGCGCCCGGTGAGCCGGCGGACGTGCCGTTCCTGGTGGGCCGTGACCCGGCTCCTGTGGGGCATGTCGGCGAGGAGCTCGGCGAGGAGGAGCTCGTGCGTCTCTTCGACGCGCGCGGGCGCGAGCGCGAGCGTGTCCTCGCCGCCGCCGACCGGCTGCGCCGCGAGGTGTGCGGTGACGACGTGACCTACGTCGTGACGCGGAACGTCCAGTACACGAACGTGTGCTACTTCCGCTGCGGCTTCTGCGCGTTCTCGAAGGGCAAGCTCGCCGCGAACCTCCGCGGACCGGCATATCTCGTCCCGGACGACGAGATCGTGCGGCGGGTGCGCGAGGCCTGGGAGCGAGGGGCGACCGAGGTCTGCCTGCAGGGCGGGATCCATCCCTCCTTCACCGGCGACTACTACGCGGACGTCGTGTCGAGCGATCAAGGAGGCCGTCCCCGGCCTCCACGTGCACGCGTTCTCCGCGCTCGAGATCTGGCAGGGAGCGGCGACGCTCGGCCTCGACCTCACGAGCTACCTCGCCCGGTTGCGTGCTCTCGGCCTCGGGTCGCTGCCCGGGACCGCCGCGGAGATCCTCGACGACGAGGTGCGCGCGGTCATCTGTCCCGACAAGGTGACGACCGACCAGTGGCTCGAGGTGCACGACGCGGCGCACCGGGCGGGGCTCCGCTCGAACGTGACGATCATGTTCGGGCACGTCGAGCGGCCGGTGCACTGGGCCCGGCACCTGCTCCGCGCACGGGAGCAGCAGGCCCGCTCGGGAGGCTTCACCGAGTTCGTGCCGCTCCCGTTCGTCCCGATGGAGGCGCCGATCTACCTCCAGGGGCGCGCCCGGCGAGGGCCGACGTTCGGCGAGGCGCTGCTCCTGCACGCGGTCGCGCGGCTCGCGCTCTACCCGTCGATCACCAACGTCCAGGCGAGCTGGGTGAAGCTCGGGCCGGACGGCGTGCGGCAGGCGCTCGCCGCCGGGGTCAACGACCTCGGCGGGACGCTGATGAACGAGTCGATCTCGCGCGCCGCAGGGTCGGAGTGGGGGCAGGAGCTGCCGCCGGAGGCGATGGACGGGCTGATCCGCTCGGCCGGACGTGTTCCACGACAGCGGACGACGACGTACGGAGCGCCGCCGGAGGAGCAGGTGAGGCGCTCGTACGGCGCCGCGCCGCTCGCCGAGCCGCGCAACCCGCCCGTGCGCGAGGCGGGCCTGCGGCGGCCGGCACGGTTGCTCCGGCCCGCCGCGCTCGCGCGCTGACAGGCCCGTCAGCGGCGGCGGCGGACCGCGTCGGCCGCGAGCGCCGGGGCGCGGAGGAGCAGCCGCGGCAGCCCGCTGCGCGAGGCGTCGAGCGCCCGGGCGAGCGCGGCGGTCGCGGCCGGCCCATGGAGCCCTCGGCCGTGACCGACGAGGAGGTGCTGCGGCTCGAAGCCGGCGAACGCGTCGCGCGGCGGCGCGAGCCGGAGGAGCAGATGGACTCCGGCCGCGTCACCGCCGGCCGTGAAGAACGGATTGGTGCCGATCGCCTCCGGGACCACGAGCGTCGCCTCGGCGGGCCACCAGAGCGCGGTCTCGCGCCAGCGCTTCGTGCGACGGACGGCGATCGTCGCGAACGGGCTCTCCGGCACCACATCCGGCGCGACGAGGTGCGGCACCCCCAGCTCGGTGGCCACCGTCACACAGTCACGGTTGTGCCGGTCGAGCAGCTGCAAGACCGCCGCGGGCCGGCCGAGACCGAGCGCACGCTCGAGTGCCGGCTCGAAACGCACCGGGTCGACGAGCCACACGCGTCCGTCCGTCGCGAGAGCGTGGGACGTGCGCGTCATCGGCTCGTCCACGATCCACGAGAACCCTTGCGCGCCACGGTCGTCGCAGAGCTCGATCACGACCTCAGCCTAGGCCCGGGCACGCGACGACGTCCCGGGCATCTGCTGCTCTCGCGTGGGCGGGCCTTTTCCGGCCCGCAACCACCCCCAGGGGCACTCCCGTGTCCCTGGTGTCACGGTATCCGCATCTGGCGCACGGATGTGTGCCGACTGTGTGCCGGAATCCGAACGCGTGCCTCCCTGAGGCGCGCGACCGAATTCGGCTCCGTCTCGATGCGCGGCGAGCTTCAGCCCGCGATCGCCGCGAGCGCTTCCTCGACTGTGAACCTGCCGGCGAGCAGAGCGCTCCCGACGATCGCGCCCTCGCAGCCCGCGTCGCGCACCGCGCGCAGGTCGTCGAGCGACGAGATGCCCCCCGCCGCCAGGACCGGCAGGCCGGCGGGCAGGAGCATGCGCAGCAGCGCGAGATCGGGTCCGGCGAGCGAGCCGTCACGTGCCGTGCTCGTGACGAGCAGACGCGGCACGCCGAGCTCCGCGCATCGCGTCGCGAGCTCGTGCGCGGAGACGTCCGACGTCTGCGTCCAGCCGTCGACCGCCACCCTGCCGTTGCGCACGTCGATCGCGATCACGAGCGCATCTCCGACGCGCGCGACCGCCTCCTCGACGAACCCCGGCGTCAGCGCCGCTGTCCCCACCATGACCCGCGAGGCGCCCGCCCGTAGGGCGGACTCGATCGTCTCGAGCGTGCGGTACCCGCCGCCGACCTGCAACGGCAGCCTTGCCGCGGCCGCCACGGAGCCGACGAGCTCGACGCTGGGAACGCCGGAGAAGGCGCCTTCGAGGTCGACGAGATGCAAGCGCTCGGCGCCCGCTGCCGCGAACCGGCGCGCGAGCTCGACGGGATCGCCCCCGTCCAGTGTGGGCGCTTCCCGCCTGCCGCCCGAGAGCCTGACGGCGCGGCCGTCGAGGACGTCGACCGCGGGAATCACTTCGAATCGTGATAACACGCTATCATGCTAACATGATCGCCGTGATGAATGGCAACGACTTGGGACGCCAGCCGGTGGAGCCGATCGCGGGGCTGGACGACCTCGCGGACGCCGTGGTCTCGTTGCGGAACCGTGACGAGGTGCAGCGATTCCTGCGTGATCTGTGCACGTTGCCGGAGCTGGAGGCACTCGGGCATCGCTGGCAGACGGCGCTCCTGCTCGAGCAGGGGCTCCCGTACGTCGAGATCGCCGAGCGCGTTCCGACCTCGACCGCGACCGTCACCCGTGTGGCGCAGTGGCTGCGCCATGGCACAGGCGGCTACCGCATCGCGCTCGACCGCGCGCGCCGCCGCCGAGCGAGGTCGTCGTGACCGCGCCGTTCACGCGCGCCGGGGAGGACGGGCGACTCACCCTCGCCGTACCCGCGAAAGGCCGCATGGCCGAGCCGTCGCTGCGGCTCTGCGCCGACGCCGGGCTCGCGTTCGAGGTGACCGAGCGATCCCTCGTCGTTCCGTGCGCGAACGCACCGGTCGACCTGCTGCTCGTTCGACCCAGCGACATCCCCGAGTACGCGCAGGACGGTGTCGTCGATCTCGGCATCACTGGCGCGAATCTCGTCGCAGAGGCGGACGCGGACGTCGAGACGGTCGCCGAGCTCGGCTTTGCACGCTGCACGCTCGACGCTGCCGTGCCCCAAGACGCGCCGCAACAGGAGCTTGCCGACCTCAACGGGCTCCGTGTCGCGACCGCATACCCGGGCTCGACCGAGAGGCTGCTCGCGGAGCGGGGAATCGCCTGCGAGCTCGTTCCGGTCTCAGGGTCGGTCGAGGCGACCCCGAGGCTCGGCCTGGCCGACGCGATCGTCGACCTCGTCTCGACCGGCTCGACCATGAACGCGAACGGCTTGCGGCCGATCGGCACGCTCCTGACCTCGCAGGCGGTCCTCGTGGGTGGCCGAGCTGCGATCGAAGTGCGGCGGGACCTCGTCGAGCGGCTCGAGCTGATGATCTCGGGCGTGGTCGCCGCACGGCGTCGGCGCTACGTGATGCTGAACGCACACGTCGACGACCTCCCCGCGATCCGCGACGTGCTCCCGGGGATGGGCGCGCCGTCGGTGATCGAGCTCGCCGACGAGGGGGAGATCGCCGTGCACGCCGCAGTCGATGCCGGGGAGATCTGGTCGCTCCTACCGCTGCTCAAGCAGGCGGGCGGGACGTCGATCCTCGTACTTCCGGTGGAGAGGCTGGTGCCGTGAGAGGCGCGCTGCTCGAGGACGCCATGGCAACCGTGGCGCCGATCGTGGCCGACGTCGCTGCTCGAGGCGACGCGGCGCTGCTCGAATGGACGGAGCGGCTCGACGGACCGCGGACGGACGGGATCCGGGTCGGGCCCGATGCGCTCGCGGCCGCAACGGTGGCGGACGACGTGCTCGACGCGTTGCGCCGGATGATCGGCGCCGTGCGCACGTTCTCCGAGGCCCAGCGCCCGCTCGACACCTCGGTCGAAGCCGCTCCCGGGATCGTCTCCGAGCGGCGGTGGCTGCCGCTCGACGCCGTCGGGCTCTGCGTGCCGAGCGGCCGCTCGCCCTTGCCTTCGTCGCTCGTGATGACCGCGGTGCCGGCGCGGATCGCAGGCGTCCGCCGGATCGCGGTCGTGACACCGAGGCCTTCGCAGGAGATCCTCGTCGCGGCCCGAGAGCTCCAGGTCGACGAGGTGTACGCCGTGGGCGGCGCACAGGCCGTCGCCGCGCTCGCGTTCGGCACCGAGACGATCCCCCCGGTCGACGCCGTGATCGGTCCCGGCAGCGCGTACGTGACCGCGGCGAAGCTCCTGGTCTCGAGCCGGGTGCGCGTCGACCTGCCGGCGGGCCCGAGCGAGGTCGTCGTGATCGCGGACGCGACGGCCGACGCGTCGCGCGTCGCCGCCGACCTGCTCGCGCAGGCGGAGCACGGCGAGGACAGCGAAGCCCTGCTGTTCACCGACGACGCGCTGCTGGGGGCCGCCGTGCGCGAGCTTGTGTCGAATCAACACAATGTCCGCGTCGAGCTGCTCGCCTCTCTCGACGAGGCGATCGCGCGGGCCGAGGAGTACGCGCCCGAGCACCTCGAGCTGCACGTCGCAGACCCGAGCGCGGTGCTTCCGGAGATCCGCAACGCGGGCTCGGTGTTCGTCGGGCTGCTCGTCGGTCGTCGGGGACTACGCGGCGGGAGCCACCCACGTGCTGCCGACCGGGGGGCTCGCCCGCTCCACCGGCGGGCTCGGCATCGAGGCGTACCTGAAGCCGATCCAGATCGTGACCGCGACGGACGAGGGAGCGCGACTCGCGTCCGAGGTGGTCGCGCCGCTCGCGCGGGTCGAAGGGCTGCCGCGACACGCAGAGGCGGTGCTCGCGTGAGCGCCGCGGGCACGAGCGTCCGCGCGCTGGCGCGCCCGGTCGGCGAGGGGTTCGCGCCGTACGTCTGGGCCGCCGCCGTCGACGAGGTTGCAGAGCGGCACGGCGTTCCGCGCGAGACCGTCCTCAAGTTCGACCAGAACACCCCGCCGCTGCCGGGCGTGCCGCAGGTGCCCCTCGCGGCGAGCATGGCGCGGCTGAACGAGTACCCGGACGGGACCTACCGCGCGCTCCGCGAGGCCGCCGCCTCGTACGTGGGCCTCGCCGCCGAGAACGTCGTGGTGGGGGCGGGAGCCGACGATCTCATCCTCCTTCTCGCGCGCGTGTTCCTGGGCCCCGGCTCGCGTGCAGCGCTCGAGCAGCCGACGTACGCGCTCTACCGCATCGCGACCACGCTGACGGGCGCTGCCGTCGTCGAGCCCGACGAGGACGCGACCGTGCGCTGGATCTGCAACCCGAACAACCCGACGGGCACCGTCGTCGAGCCCGGGACGATCGTCGAGCTCGCTCGGCGCGCGCCCCGAGACCGTCGTCGTGGTCGACGAGGCGTACGTCGAGTACGGCGCGGGCTCGTGTGCAGCGTGGGTCGACGAGCTGCCCAACCTCGTCGTGCTGCGCACGCTCTCGAAGGCGTTCGGCCTCGCGTCTCTGCGGGTCGGCTACGCCCTCGCGCATCCCGAGACGGCGGCGCTCCTCGACGAGCGCCGGGCGCCGGCGCCCATCTCGGGCCCGGCGGCGGCGATCGCGGCCGCGGCGCTGCGCGAGCCGCGGCTCGGGGACGTCGCCACGACGGTCACCGAACGTGAGCGGGTTCGCGCAGCGCTGCGTCGCCGCGGGGTTCGACTGCCCGGCGACAGCCGCGAACTTCCTCTTCGTGCGCACCGACGAGCCGCTCGCGGAGCGCCTCGAGCGGCAAGGGATCGTCGTCCGCGTGTTCGCCGACGGCATCCGGGTCTCGGTCCGGCGGCCGTCGGAGAACGACGTCCTCCTCGCTGCTCTCGGCGTCCAGCCGGGACCGCGCGCCGGACGGGAGGCGACGGTGCTGCGCACGACCACCGAGACCGCTCTGCGCCTGACGCTCGCGCTCGACGGTAGCGGCCGCGTTCGGGTCGAGACCGGCGTCGGGTTCCTCGACCATCTGCTCACGCTGCTCGCGTTCCACGCGGCGTTCGACCTCGAGCTCTGCGCGGCCGGAGACCTCGCCGTCGACGACCACCACACGGTCGAGGACGTGCTCGCAGCGCTCGGCTCGGCGCTCTCGCAGGCGCTCGGCGCGCGCGAGGGTGTCGCCCGCTACGGCTCCGCCATCGTGCCGATGGACGAGGCACGTGCGCTCGCGGCAGTCGACCTCGTACGTCGGCCCCACGCGGAGGTCGCGCTCGCCTTCTCCGGCGACCGGGTCGGGACGCTCGCCGTATCGCTGCTCGCGCACGCGCTCGAGCGCTTCGCGATCGAGGCCGGTTGCACGGTGCAGCTCGAGGCAAGTGGTGCGGACGACCACCACGTGGCCGAGGCGGCCTGCAAGGCGCTCGGCCAGGCCCTGCGGCAGGCCGTGGCACCCGGCGCGGCGGGCATCCGGTCGACGAAGGGGGTGGCATGACGTCCGTCCGGTGTCAGACACCGTTCACTGTCAAGCCCGCGGAGTGCCGATTCGGTGCCAATCGCTCCACAGCCGGCGGGGCGGGGCCGCGCGGGCCTTCCCAAGAGACGCGGCGTGGCGACATCGTGACACGGCCAACGGTCCGGACCGCCGAGACCGCATGGACAAAGGCCTCGACCCCTGTGGAGCGATCGGCGCGAGATTGCCACCGATGGCCCTTGACAGGCAACGGTGTCTGACACCGATCCGGCCGACCCGCGCATGAAAGTCGCGCTCGCCGACTACGGGGCCGGGAACCTGCGCTCGCTCTCGTCCGCGCTGGCGCGGGCCGGGGCGGATCCGGTGGTCACGACCGACCCGGCCGTCGTCGCCGACGCACCGCTCGCGGTGATCGCCGGCGTCGGTCACGTCGCGAGCGCGGCCGACGGGCTCGCTCGGCACGGGCTCGACGGGGCGCTGCGAGCGCGCGTCGCCGGCAACCGTCCCGTCGCGGGGATCTGCGTCGGACTGCAGCTCCTGTTCGGCGAGAGCGAAGAGGGTGGACGCGGCCTCGAGCTGCTCGCCGGACGCGTGCCGCGGATCCACGCTCGGCGTGTCCCGCACATGGGCTGGAACACGCTCCACTGCGTGTCGGAGAGCCAGATCATGGACGGCCTGGACGACTCCGACGTGTACTTCGCGCACAGCTTCGCCGTGGAGCCGGCCGATGCGTCGCTCGCGGTCGCGACCGTCGACCACGACGGCCGGATCGTGGCGGCGGTCGAGCGCGGCCCGCTCGCCGGCGTTCAGTTCCATCCCGAGCGCAGTGGCTCCGCCGGCGCACGCATGCTCGAGAACCTCCTGCGATGGTCAAGAAGCGCGTGATCCCATGCCTCGACGTCGCCGACGGGCGGGTCGTGAAGGGCGTCAACTTCCGCAACCTGCGCGAGATGGGCGAGCCGGTCGAGCTCGCGCGTGGCTACTCGGAGCTCGGCGCGGACGAGCTCGTGTTCCTCGACATCACCGCGACGCTCGAGGGACGAGGGCCGATCCTCGACGTGATCGGGCGTGCCGCCGAAGAGCTGACGATCCCGTTCACGACGGGCGGAGGGGTGACCGGCGTCGACGACGCCCGAAGCCTGCTGCTCGCCGGGGCCGACAAGGTGGCGATCAACCGGGCCGCGTTCGACGACCCGGGCATCCTCACGGCGCTCGCCGACGAGTTCGGGGCCCAGGCTGTCGTCTGCGCGATCGACGCACGCGGCGGCGAGGTCGTCACGCACGCGGGGCGCAACCCGCGACGGCGTGACGCGGTCGACTGGGCTCGCGAGGCGGTCGAGCGGGGGGCGGGGGAGATCTTGCTCACCTCGATCGACGCCGACGGCACCCGCACGGGCTACGACCTGCCGCTCACGCGTGCGGTCTCCGAGGCGGTCGAGGTGCCGGTCGTCGCCTCGGGCGGTGCCGGCGAGGCGGCCCACCTCGTGGCAGGCGTTCGAGGCCGGCGCGGAGGCGGCACTGGTCGCGTCGATCGTTCACGAGCGCCCCGAGCGGCTGCCGGAGCTGAAGCGCGAGCTGGAGGAGGCGGGATGGCCGATGCGGCGCTGATCCCCGTGATCGTGCAGGACGCCGCGAGCGGCCGGGTGCTGATGCTCGCCTACGCGAACGAGGAGGCGATTGCGCGCACGCGGGAGAGCGGGGAGGCGTGGTTTTGGAGCCGCTCCCGCGGCGAGCTGTGGCACAAGGGGGCGACATCGGGCAACACACTCGCGATCGAGGAGATCCGCGACGACTGCGACGGAGACGCGCTGCTCTACCGGGTGCGGCCGAACGGTCCTGTGTGCCACACGGGGGCGGAGTCGTGCTTCGCCCCATGGCTCTGGCGCGTCGTGGCCGAGCGCGCCGCTGACACGGCCCGACGGCTCCTACGTCGCCGGCCTCCTCGCGGATGGCACGGCCGCCGCGGCGCGCAAGGTGGGCGAGGAAGGCGTCGAGGCGGCCCTCGCGGCGGTGACCGAGTCGGACGAGCGCCTGGTCGAGGAGCTTGCCGACCTCTGGTTCCACAGCTACGTGCTGCTCGCCGCCCGAGGGCTCCAGCCGTCGGCGGTCGAGGACGAGCTCCGGCGCCGTCACGCCGAGCGCCCTCCGCGCCCTGACAGCCGGCAACGTGCGCGCCACCGCGTCGCGCCGGGGCCTCGGGCGACTATCGTCGCGTCCGTGAGGGTCGCGACCGGCATCTCCACCGACGAGCTCCAGCAGCGGCGGGAGCGTCTCCGTGCGCTCGTCGCGGATCACAACCCGACCGGCTACGTCGTCTTCGACCAGAGCTACGTCCAGTACCTGACGCGATTCTCGTTCCTCGCCACCGAGCGGCCCGTCGCGTACGTCGAGAGCGCGGCGGGGGAGACGGCGGCGTTCGTGCCCGAGTTCGAGGTCGCGCGCGTCGAGGCGGAGACGACGTTCGACCGCGTCGCGTCGTACCCCGAGTACCCCGGAGAGGAGCACCCGATGCGGATCCTCGCCCGCGTGCTCGCCGAGATGGGGATCCACGGCACGATCGGCGCCGACCAGGACGGGTACCCGGGCATCCTCGGCTATGAGGGCCCCGCGTTGTCGGAGGTCACGGGAGCGTCGGTCGTTCCGCTCGCACCTGCGCTCGAGCGTCTGCTGGCGCGCAAGAGCGAGGCAGAGCTCGAGCTGATCCGCGAGAGCGGCCGCTGGTGCGAGCACGCGCACCGGCTGCTGCAGGAGTACACGCGGCCCGGCGTCACCGAGGCGCAAGCCGGCCTACGCGCCGGCTACGAGGCGAGCCTCGCGATGCTCGAGGCGCTCGGCCGCGACTACGACGGCCAGCTCTCGTCGACGGACGGCGCGAGTGCCGGCTACCGGGGCCAGATCGGCCGGCGGAGCGCGTGGGCGCACGCGATCTCGCACAACATCGAGTTCGCGGCCGGAGACGTCCTGGTCACCGAGACGAGCGCACCGGTCTGGGGCTACAACGCCGAGCTCGAGCGCGCGATGATCGTCGGCCCCCCCACCGAGGAGATGCGCCGCCACTTCGACCACATGTGCGCCGCGCAGCAGGTCGCGTTCGACGCTCTTCGACCCGGAGTCACGTGCGCCGCCGTCGACCGTGCCGTGCTGTCCTACTTCGAGGAGCAGGGCATCATCGAGACGTGGAGTCAACACACGGGCCATGCGATCGGGCTGCGCAACCACGAGGCGCCGTTCCTCGACGTCGGGGACGGGACCGTGATCGAGCCGGGGATGGTCTTTACGATCGAGCCCGGGGTCTACGTCGCGGGGCTCGGCGGCTTTCGTCACTCCGACACGGTGGCCGTGACGCCGGACGGGATCGAGCTCCTGACGGACTACCCGAGCGACATCGAGAGCCTCACCCTCCCCGCCTGAGCGGCGGCCCGACACGCCGTCTACACTGCCGCGCATGACGCGACTCGCAACCTGGCGAGCCACCGTTCTCCGCCAGAACGGCTGAGCCGCCGCTTCCCGCACAGAGCGTCCGGGGGAAGCGGCGGGTAGCGACGCGCGCAGAGGCCGGCGACAGCGCCGCGCCGCCCGACGCGCGCTCCTTCCCGCACGACAGGAAGGAGGCCGGCGATGCCGATGCCGCATCGCACGTTCGCAGAGGTGGCGAAACGCCGCCTCGTCGGGAAGGAGGGCAACGAGCGCCTCGCGACGATTCGCGCGCTCCTCGGGGAGCTGCCGGGCTACCGCAACGGCCCGTACGCCGACCTGCGCAAATGGCTCGAGGGCGAGCTCGACCGCACGCGCGTCCGCGCCCGCGTCGTCCATCGAGACTCGCTGCAGGTGCGCCGCGAGGGCGCCGCGCAGATCGCGCTCGTCGGCGCTCCGAACGCCGGCAAGTCGTCGCTGTTGCAGGCGCTGTCCGAGATCCGGATCAAGACCGGCGACTACGCGTTCACGACGATCCGGCCCGTGCCGGCGGTGACGCGGATCGGCGGCGTCCAGGTCCAGCTCGTCGAGATCCCCGGGCTGATCGAGGGCGCGCACGAGGATCGCGGCGGCGGCCGGGCCCTGCTCGGTGTCCTCCGGAACGCCGACGCGATCGTCTACTGCCGCGCGGCGAACGAGCCTGCCGAGAGCCTCGAGGTCGTCCTCCGCGAGGTCGCGGCGGCGGGCATCGAGAAGCGAGCGATCCTCGCACTGACGAAGGCCGACGAGCTCGAAGGGCGGGAGATCGAGCGCGTCCGGGACGACGCTTGTGTCGAATCGACACGAGCGCTCGAAGCCGTCGTCCCGGTCTCGGTGCTCGACGACGAGAGCCTCGACCGGCTGGGAGAGGCGATCTGGCTGCTTACCGGGCTGATCCGGGTCTGGCCGCGGATCGGCGGTGAGGTCGACGGCGACCCGTTCGCCCTCGCGCCCGGCGCGACCGTGGCCGACGTGGCCGACCGAATTCACCACCAGCTCGGCACGTCGTGCGTCGGCGCGCGGATCTGGGGCCCCTCCGGCCGCTTCGGCGGGCAGCGCGTCGGGCGGGCGCACGTCCTCGCCGACGGCGACGTCGTCGAGGTGATCACACGCTAGGCCCGGGGAATGAAACGACGCCGGACCTCGGATCGGCCCGACCGGCAGGGTCGACTGGCGTGTCGCCCAGCCAGCTCGACTCGCGTGTCGCCGTGCGAACCCGCGCGGCCTCCGCGCGCGCGTCCCCTACTGCCGCCTCACACCTCCCACTCGCCCGCGAGCAGGCGCGGCAGGAGGTCGTCGAGGAGTCGTAGGGTCATGCCCCAGAGGACGTGTCCGTCGACGTCGATCCCGTCGACGAGCAGGGGCTCGGTGAAGCGACGCGACGTGAACGGCAGCGTCGCCCGCGCCGCCGGGTCGGCGAGCGCCCGCACCGAGGGGGTGAGGATCCCGACGATCTCGGTCTGCTGGAGCCGCCAGGTGGTGTCCGCCGGGATGCGCCCGAGAAACGGGTGCACCCGCCAGCCGGTCGCAGCGCGTGGCGAACGGCTCGAGCGCGGCGAGCACCTCGACGGCGTCGGGCGCGAGCCCGACCTCCTCCTCGCGCCTCGCGCAGGGCGGTCGCGAGGAGGTCGTCGTCGCCGGGCTCGGGCTTCCCGCCGGGAAGGCCGAGCTGGCCGCCGTGGAGCCCGCCGTCGTCCGCCCGGATCACGATCGCGAGCCGGAGGTCCCCGTCCGCGTCCCGGAACACGGGGACGAGCACCGCGGCGTCCCGCATCAGCGCTCCTGGCGCAGGAGGTCGTCCACGGTCTCGCGCGCACGGATCACGCGCGCCGAGCCGTCCCGGACGAGAACTGCCGCCGGGCGGGGAACGCCGTTGTAGTTGGAGGCCATCGCGAGTGTGTACGCGCCGGTCGCCGGCACCGCGAGGAGGTCACCGCGCCGAGGCGCCGGCAGCGCGACGTCGTCGATCAGGACGTCGCCCGACTCGCAATGCATCCCCGCGACGCTGACGACCTCGTCGACGGCTTCGTCCGCGCGGGTCGCCGAGAGGGCGGTGTAGCGCGCGCCGTACAGCTGCGGTCGCGGGTTGTCGGACATCCCGCCGTCGATCGCCACCCACGTCCGGCCGGGAAGCCGCTTCACGCTTCCGACGCGGTAGAGCGTCACGCCTGCCCTGCCCACGAGGCAGCGTCCGGGCTCCAGCCAGATCTCGGGCTGCGGCAGCCCTTCCTCGACGAAGCCGAGCCGCGCAGTCCTCGCCGCCGTCTCCGCGAGCCCGGCCGCGTCCGGAACCCGGTCGGCGGGGTGGTGGCGGATGCCGAACCCGCCGCCGAGATCGGCGACCTCCGCCGTCCAGCCGAGCTCGTCGCGGCAGCTCGCGACGAAGGACGCGAGGCGCGCGATCGTCTCCGCCTGCGCGTGGAAGTCCTCGAGCTGCGAGCCGACATGGACGTGGGCGCCGATCACGTCCAGGCCGAGGTCGAGCGCCCCGTGCACGACCGTCCGCGCCTGGTCGGGCGGCAGTCCGAACTTCGAGCCGTGGTGGCCCGTCCGGATCGCCTCGTGCGTGTCGGCGTCGACGCCGAGGGTGACCCGCACGAGCACGCGCTCGACACCCGCCGCGGCCGCGAGCTCTGCCTCGTCGGACGCGTCGAGCACGACGGGTGCGCCGGCTGCCGCCGCGTCGGCGAGAAAGGCGGCGTCCTTGTTGTTCCCGTGCACGACGACGTGCTCCCCGTGCAACCCGGCCGCGGTGGCGAAGGCGAGCTCGCCCGCCGACGCGACATCCGCGCCGATGCCCGCCTCCCGCAGGAGGCGGAGGAGCGCGACATTCGGCAGTGCCTTCGTCCCGAAGAACACGCGGCCGTCGCCGACCGCGCTGCGCAGCGCGTGCGCGTTCGCGCGCACCGTTTCCTCGCAGAGCACGAGCAGCGGTGTGCCGTGCTCCTCGGCGAGCGTCGCAGCCGGTATCCCGGCGAGGGTCAGCTGGGCGCCTTCGAGCCTCGCGGAGTCCGGGAAGAGATCGAGCACGTGCCGATCGTGCCTGTTAGCATGGGTCACGTGAGGCAGCTTCTCACGTAGCCCAGGGAGGAAACGCGGCGACGCCGCGGCGACTCCCTTTGAGCCTCTCGATCGAGAGGCTCTTTCGTTTTCCGGGAGAGGATCGACAGGTCGATGGAGCACTCCGAGCACGAGCGGTACGACCCGGCGGCGGTCGAGGAGAAGTGGCAGAGAGCCTGGGCCGCCGAGAACGCGTTCACGGTCCCGAACCCGGATCCGGCCGCCGCGCGCAACGACCGCTCGACGTACGTGCTCGAGATGCTCCCCTACCCGTCGGGCGAGCTGCACATGGGGCACGTCTTCAACTACACGATGGGAGACGTCCTCACCCACATCCGGCGGCGCCAGGGCATGACCGTGCTGCGACCGATGGGATACGACGCGTTCGGCCTGCCCGCGGAGAACGCCGCGATCCGCGAGGGCGGCCACCCGCGCGAGATCACGAATCGCAACATCGACGCGATCCGGCGCCAGATGCAGCGCATGGGCTGGGCGATCGACTGGTCGCGCGAGGTCTCGACCGCGGAGCCCGAGTACTACCGCTGGACGCAATGGCTGTTCCTCCGCTTCTTCGAGCGCGGGCTCGCGTACCGCCGCGAGGCGCCGGTCAAGTGGTGTCCGAAGGATCAGACGGTGCTCGCGAACGAGCAGGTGATCGACGGCCGCTGCGAGCGCTGCGGAACCGAGGTCGAGTCGCGCAACCTCACCCAGTGGTTCTTCAAGATCACCGACTACGCGCGACGCGCTGCTCGACGAGACGGCGCTGCTCGAGTCCTGGCCGGAGCGCGTCCTGACCATGCAGCGCGAACTGGATCGGGCGGTCGGAGGGCGCGCGCGTCACCTTCACGGTGCAGGCGAGCGGAGAGGAGCTGCCCGTCTTCACGACCCGTCCGGACACGCTGTTCGGCGCGACGTTCTTCGTGCTCGCGCCCGAGCATCCGCTCGTCCCGGAGCTGACCGCAGGCAGCGAGCACGAGGCCGAGGTCGCCGAGTACGTCCGCCATGCCGCGCGCGCGCTCGGCCGTCGAGCGCGAGGCCAAGGAGAAGGACGGCGTCTTCACCGGCCGCTACGCGATCAATCCCGTAAACGGCGAGCCGGTCCCGATCTGGGTCGCGGACTACGTGCTGATGGAGTACGGCACCGGCGCGATCATGGCCGTGCCCGCGCACGACGAGCGTGACTACGCGTTCGCCGAGCGCTACGGCCTCGAGATCCGTCAGGTCGTCGCCCCCGCCGGCGCAGGCGAGACCGCCCCGGCGTCCCACGACGGCGCGTTCGTCGCGCACAGCGACGACGAGGTGCTCGTCAACTCGGGCGAGTTCACCGGGCTCCCGGCGCCCGAGGGCAAGCGCGCGATCACCGCCTGGCTCGCCGAGCGCGGTCTCGGCGAGGCGACGATCGGCTACCGGCTGCGCGACTGGCTGCTCTCCCGTCAGCGCTACTGGGGCTGCCCGATCCCGATCGTCCACTGCGACGCCTGCGGGACCGTCCCGGTGCCGGACGAGCAGCTGCCCGTCCTGCTGCCGAGGTGGAGGACTACACGCCGAAGGGCGGAGCCCGCTCGCGGCCGCCGAGGAGTGGGTCCGGACGACCTGCCCGAGCTGCGGCGGCGACGCCCAGCGCGAGACCGACACGATGGACACGTTCGTCGACTCTTCGTGGTACTTCCTGCGCTACGCGGACGCGCGCAACGACGACGCGGCCTGGGATCCGCCAGATCGTCGACTACTGGCTGCCGGTCAAGCAGTACATCGGCGGCATCGAGCACGCCGTCCTGCACCTGCTCTACGCGCGGTTCTTCACGAAGGTGCTGAACGACATGGGGCTGCTCGGCTTCCGCGAGCCGTTCTCGCGGCTGTTCACCCAGGGGATGATCTACCGGCACGGCGCGAAGATGTCGAAGTCGAAGGGAAACGTCGTCTCGCCCGACGACGCGATCGCGCGCTACGGCGCCGACGCGCTGCGCCTCTACATCCTCTACATGGGCGCCGCCGAGCAGGACAAGGAGTGGTCCGACGCGGGCATCGAGGGCACCGTGCGGCTGGTCGACCGCGTCTGGCGGCTCGGCATCGAGGTCGCCGCGCGCGGGCCGGTGCCGGCGCCGGACGATGGAGCGCTGGTGCGGGCGGCCCACCGGGCGATCGATCGGGTCACGGACGACCTGCTGCGCCGCTTCCAGTTCCACACCCCGATCGCGGCGCTGTTCGAGCTCGTCAACGAGATCTACAAGGTGAAGGACGATCCCGAGCAGGCGGGCGAGGTGCGGTTCGGGACCGAGACCGTGCTCTCGCTGATCCAGCCGTACGCCCCTCACGTGGCAGAGGAGCTCTGGGAACGGCTCGGGCACGCTCGGCTGTGGGAGACGCCCTGGCCGGAGGCCGACCCGGCGCTGCTCGCGTCGGACACGGTCGAGGTCGTCGTCCAGGTGAACGGCCGTCTGCGCGACCGCCTCCACGTGCGCCCGGGAACGCCCGACGACGAGCTCGTCGCGCTCGCACTCGCCTCCGAGCGGGTCAAGGCGCACGTTCCGAACGGCCCCCGGAAGACGGTCGTCGTCCCCGACCGCCTGGTCAACCTGGTCTCGTAGCGGCCGCGTCGCGGCGGCGCCGTCACACAGACGGCACGAAGACGACACACTCCCGCCACGGGTCGAGCGCGACCCTGGGAGCATGATCACGCTCACACGGACGCAGCTCGCGCTCGTGCTCGTCCCGCTCCTGGTGCTGCTCACGGTGGCGGGCTCGCGGATCGCCGATCTCGGCGCGACCCGGGGCCCCGCGAGCGCGATCCCGCTCGCACCGGTGAACGGCGGAGGTTCTGGCGGCCGGGCGTCCGCGCAGCGCCTCGTCGTCCACGTCGTCGGGGCGGTCAGGCGCGCCGGGCTCTACCGTCTGCGGGACGGCTCCCGCGTCGCCGACGCCGTCGCGCGGGCGGGAGGCCCGACCCGCCACGCCGACCTCGCCGGGGTCAACCTCGCGGCGCCGCTCGTCGACGGGCAGCAGGTCGTCGTGCCTCGCCGCGCACCGTCGGGCAGCGCCGTCGAGGGCGCGCCGGCCTCCGGCTCGAAGGTCTCGCTCGCGGTCGCGACGGTCGAGCAGCTCGACGAGCTCCCCGGGGTCGGGCCCGTGACCGCGCAGAAGATCGTCGACTGGCGCACCGCGCACGGGCCCTTTCGCTCGGTCGACGACCTCGATCAGATTCCGGGCATCGGCCCTGCACGCATCGAGCAGTTGCGCGACCTCGTGACCCCGTGAGACGACTCGTCGCGACCGGCTGGCCGGCGCTCCTCGTGGGAGCGGCGTGTCTCGGGCTGTCGCTCTCGGTCTGGCTGCGGCCACCCGCCGGGATGCTCCTCCCGTCCGCCTGCGCGGCTGCCACGACGGCGCTCTCCGCGCGCGACCTCCGGCGGCTCGCGCTCGCGGGCGTCGCGCTCGCCCTCGTCGGGTTGTGGTGGGGCGGGTTGCGGAGCGACGCGCTCGATCGCAGCGCGCTCGCCGGGCGGATCGGGGAGAGCGCCGCCGCGCGCGTCGTGGTCACCGGGCCCGTACGCCGGACACAGTTTGCGCTCCGTGCTCCCGCCCAGGTGGTGCGGTTCGGCGAGACGCGTCTACGAGAGCGCGTGCTGCTCGAGTTACCGCCCGGGCGAGCGCCGCCGCAGGGCGCCGTGCTCGAGCTGCGTGCGCGGCCGGTCGAGCCGCGAGGGCCCGAGACCGGCTTCGACGAGCGTGGGTGGCTCGCGCGGCAGGGCATCCATGTCGTGCTGCGCGGCGAAGAGCCCCGCGTCGTCGGCCGGCGGGGCGGGATCGGTGGCGTTGCCGACCGGCTGCGCGCGCACGTGGAGCGCACACTCGCCCGCGGGACGACAGGCGAGCGCCGCCGCGTCCTGACCGGGATCGTGCTCGGGGAGGACGACGGGATCGACCCCTCGCTCCGTGACGCGTTCCAGGCGAGCGGCCTCACGCACCTGCTCGCCGTCTCGGGGCAGAACGTCGCGATCACGGCGGTCGGGGTCGTGCAGGCTGCCCGGATCGTCGGCATCGGGCGGTTGGCCGGCGAGGGCGTCGCGATCCTGGCCGTGCTCGCCTACGCCCTCGCGGTCGGCTGGCAGCCGTCGGTCGTCCGGGCTGCCGTGGCAGGCCTGCTCGCGTCTCTCGGCTGGATCACGGCCCGCCCGCGCGACCGCTGGCATGCGCTCGCCGTGGGCGCCCTGGTGCTGCTCTCGTGGACGCCCTCCGCGGCGCTCGAGCCGGGCTTCCAGCTCTCGTTCGCAGCCGTGATCGCGATCTTCGTCGTGCTTCCACGCGTCGCAGGCGTGCCCGACGCGTACCCCGTTCCGCGCGGCCTCTGGGACGTACTCGTGGTGGCGCTCGCGTGCGGGCTCGTCACGGCGCCGATCGTCTGGCTCCACTTCGGCGCGGTCGCCCTGTGGACCGTGCCCGCGAACGTCGCCGCCGAGCCGGCGATGCCGCCGTTGATCGCGCTGTCGGTCGCGGCGTCGGTGATCGCACCGGTGTTCCCGGGCGCCGCCACCGCGCTCGCCTGGATCGCCGGCTGGTGCGCCGCCTGGATCGCGCTCGTCGCGCGGGTCGTCAGCACCTGGCCGTCCGCCCAGATCCGCTCGCCGGTCGCACTGGTCGCGTGCCTCGTGCTCGCGGCGGCGACGATCGCCGTCCGCCGACTGCCGCCCTATCGCCGGAGGACTGCGGTGATCGGTGTCGTCTCGGTCGCGCTCGCCTGTGCAGCCGCCGCATGCGCGCTCAGACCCGCACCCTCGTGGCGGCCACCGAACGGGCTGCGGATGACGTTCCTCGACGTCGGCCAGGGCGACGGGACGCTCGTCGAAGTGCCGGGCGGTGCAGTGCTCGTGGACGAGGGGCCACCGGAGGCGGACGTCGCGGGCCAGCTCCGGAAGATGGGTCTGCGCTCCCTGACCGCGATGGTGCTGACGCATCCGCAGCGCGACCACATCGGCGGCGCCGCCGACGTGCTCGAGCGGCTCCGGGTCGGAGAGGTCCTCGACCCCGGAATCGACGCGCCGTCCCCGGATCACGACGCGGCCGCCTCCGCCGCGAGACGCCACGGCGTGCCGATCGTGACCGTGCGCCAGGACGACGTCTTCAGGATCGGTGCGCTCCGGCTGCGGATCCTGTGGCCCGACGGCCCGGGCCTGCCCGGCCAGGATCCGAACGAGCATGCGGTCGTCGCGCTGGCGAGCTTCGGTGAGACCGACGTCCTGCTCACCGCGGACGCCGAGAGCGACGTCACGCTTCGGCTCCCGCTCCGGCCTGTCGAGATCCTCAAGGTCGCGCACCACGGCTCGGAGGACCCGGGGCTGCCCGATCTCCTACGCGTGCTCCGGCCGCGGCTCGCCGTGATCGAGGTCGGCAAGGGGAACGACTACGGCCATCCCCGGCCGGAGACGCTCGCCGCGCTCGCGGCCGCACCGGGGCTCGAGACGCTGCGCACGGACGAGAACGGCCGGATCGTGGTCGAGTCCGACGGCCGGACGATCACCGTTCGGTCGCAGCGGTAGCCTGCGTCCATGGCACGCCCCGAGGAGCCCGTCTACCTCGTCACCGGGTCCGATCGGCCGAAGGTCGACCGGACGCTCGCGCGGCTCCGCGCGCATTTCGACCCTGCCGCGATCGAGCGGCTCAGCGCCGCGGGGAGCGACGGCGCGACCGGGGAAGACGTCGTCGCGGCGTGCAACGCGGGGTCGCTGCTCGGCGACAGCCGGCTCGTCGTCGTGAGCGACGTCGACGGTCGCGCAGACGACCGGGGTCGTCTCGTGGGCGGATGGAAGAAGGGCGACGTCGACGCGGTCGTCGCCTACCTCGAGTCACCCGCGCCCGGGGCGGTGCTCTGTCTCGTCGCGCAAGCGCTGAAGCGGGACTCCCCGCTCGCCCGGGCGTGCGCGAGCGCGGGGTCCCTGCTCGAGTGGGAGGTGGCGCGAGGCCGGCTCGACCAGTGGGTCGGCGAGGAGTTCCGCGCGCGCGGGGTCTCGGTCGAGCGCGACGCATGCCGGGAGCTCGTGCAAATCGTCGGCGACGACAAGCTCGCGCTCGCCCTCGAGGTCGACAAGATCGCGACCTGGGCCGCGGGAGAGCCGGTCGGGGTCGACGAGATCCGCGCGCTCGCGGTCGCGGCGGCCGACCGGCCGCCCTGGGACCTGACCGACGCGTGGGGCGAGCACGACCTCACGGCGGCGCTCACCGTGGTGGAGGAGAAGCTCGATCGTCATTCGATGCCTCGACGCGCCCAGACGGCGCTGCTGGCCGGGTCGCTCGTCTCTCACCTGACCAGGATGCGCCAGCTCGCCCGGCTCTCCGCGGAGGGAGTCAGGCCCAAGGAGGCCGCCGGCCGGCTCAAGCTTCATCCGTTCCGCGCGGAGAAGCTCGCGCGGCAGGCAGAGGAGTTCTCCCCCGAGGAGCTCGACGACGCGACCGTCAGGCTCGCGGAGCTCGACCACGCGCTCAAGGGCGCCAGTCGGCTCGCCCCGGACCTCGAGCTGCAGCTCGCCGTCGCGGATCTCGCGCGCGAGCGTCGCTAGCGGATCGAGGCGCGCTACGCGCCCACGGCGGCGACGACCCGGGCGGCCTGCGACTTCTTGCGGGCCGCGGTGTTCCGGTGCATGGCGCCGCGCGCGACGGCCCGGTCGAGCGTCTGCACGAGCGCGCGATGCTCGCTCGCGACGAGGTCGGCGTCTCCGTCCTCGGCCGCGTGCTCGAGCCGCTTCGCCAGCGTCTTGATCGTCGAGCGGTAGCGCAGGTTCTCCAGCCGCTGCCGGGACGCGGTCTCGACACGCTTCTTCTGCTGCTTGATGTTCGCCATACGGAAAGGCGCCCCGACCGGTTCCGGTCGAGAGCGGCGTGATGGTACCAGAGGGGCTTCCGACGATTCCACGAAACTCCCGTGGATGAGCGAGCTCGACCCGACCCTCGACCCGGTCCTCGTGGACGAGGTGGAGGAGCGCGCACACCGGCGGCAGCTGGCGCGCTCGACCGCCGTGTTCGGCGCCGCCACCGGGCTCTCTCGGGTGCTCGGGCTGATCCGGGAGATCATCGCCGCCTCGGCCTTCGGTGCCGCGGGAAAGGTGAACGCGTTCACGGTCGCGTTCCAGATCCCGAACCTCGTGCGCGCCCTCGTCGCGGACACTGCGCTCTCGGGCGCGTTCGTACCGGTCTTCAGCGAGCTGCTCGAGCGGGGCGAGCGTGCTCGCGCCTGGCGGGTCGCGTCGACGATCTTCTGGCTCGTGCTGCTGTTCACGACGGCGCTCACAGCGCTGTTCGTGCTCGCCGCGCCGCTCGTCGTCGAGCTCTTCGGCACGCCGGGCGGGGACGCCCCGCTCGCGGTGGGGCTCTCGCGGCTCCTGTTCCCGATCGTGGTGATGCTCGGCCTCTCGGGGATCATCGTCGGGATCCTCAACGCGTACGACCAGTTCACGGTGCCGGCGCTGACTCCGGTCGCGTGGAACCTCGTGATCATCGTCGGGCTCGTGCTCGGCGTGCCGGGGGCGGGGAGCGAGGACGCGAAGCTCTACGTGTACGCAGGCTCGATCGTGATCGCGACGCTGGTGCAGCTGCTGCTGCCGGTGCCGTGGCTTCGGGGTCTCGACGGGCGGCTGCGCATCGCGCTCGACTGGCGCGATCCCGCGGTGCGGCGCTTCTTCGTGCTCTTGCTCCCGGTCACGCTCACGCTGGGGTTGATCAACGTCTCGACGCTGATCGGGACGCTGTTCGCGTCGCGGCTGATCGATCCGGAGCTCGCACCGCGGGCGATCGACCTCGCGTTCAGGCTCTACATGCTCCCGCAGGGCATCTTCTCCGTCGCGGTTGCGACCGTGCTCTTCCCGACCCTCTCGCGACTTGCGGCGCGAGGGGACCTGGCCGGCTTCGGGAGGACGGTGGACACGGGCGTGCGGCAGATCGGCTTCCTGCTCGTGCCCGCGGGGCTCGTCTCCGCGGCGCTCGCCGAGCCGATCACGCGGCTGCTCTACCAGCGCGGCGAGTTCACGCCCGACCAGACGCCGGTCGTCGCGGGCGCGCTCGCCGCCTTCTCGGTCGGGCTCGTGTTCAACGGCTGGATGCTCCTCCTCAACCGGGCGTTCTACGGGCTGCAGCAGAACTGGATCCCGACGCTCGTCGCGCTCGGCAACCTCGCGCTCAACGTCGTCCTCTTCGCGGCCCTGTACCGCGTCGGCGTGTGGGGCCTGCCGCTCGCCGTCTCGCTCTCGAACCTCGCCGGAGCGCTCGCCCTCGCTGTGCTGATGTGGCAACGCGTCGGCGGTCTCGGGACGTGGTCGACGCTCGGCGCTCTGGCGCGCATCGTGATCGCCTCGGTCGCCGCCACCGGATCGGCGGTGCTCGTCTGGTGGGCGCTCGACTCCGCGCTCGGCCGCTCGCTCGGCGGGCAGATCGTCTCCGTCGGGGTCGCGCTCGTGGTGGGAACCGGCGCGTACCTGGGCGCGTGTCGGCTGCTGGGCGTACGGGAGCTCGGGTCGCTGCTCGCGCTCGGCCGCCGCGAGGCCTGAGAGGCCCGGGCGGAGCGCTGCTACTGCTGGTAGCCCTCGACGACGTCGTCGGCGCGGGCCGTCGCGACGTCCGGGTCCATCCCGAACTCCTCGCGCGCGCGCCGCTGGCGCAGGAGGTCCCAGCACCGGTCGAGGGAGACCTTCACTTCCTCGAGCCGTCGCCGGTCGGCCTCGCTCGCCCCGCCGGACGCCTCCCGGTCCCAGAGCGCGTGCTCCTCGGAGACGAGCTGCTCGATGCTCGCGTGGATCTTTGTGTCGTCCATGCGGAGACCATACGTCGCCGTGACGCGTGCGTGCACCGCGCCACCGGCCGCCCGGCTCAGAGCAGCCGATCGAGCCCGCGGGTGACGCCCACGATCGACCCGACCGCCCGGATCGCGAGAAGCGTCCCGGCGACGTAGGGCACCGGCGTCTCCCCGGCGTCGTGCCGGATCGAGAGCCGCTCGCCCGCAGCGGCGAACAGGGCCTCGGTCGATACGACGAAGCTCGGCAGTCGCACCGAGTGCACCCGCGTGTCCCCGACCGTTGCCCCGCGCGCCTCGGGTGCGCCATGCGTCCGCTCGACCGGCACGCCGCGCGCCGGGGCACGCACGCCGTGGAGCCGCTCCGCGATCTCGCGGGCGGTGCCGCTCGGCGCATCGGGCTTCTCGAGGCTCGCGTAGTCGACGATCTCCCACGCGTCGAGGTGCCGCGCAGCCTCCTCCGCGAAGCGGAGCAGAAGGGCGGCGGTGAGAGAGAAGTTGCCCGCCGCGATCACGCCGACCCCGGTCTCGCGCGCGAGCGTGTCGATCGCCTGGTAATCGTCCGCCGAGAGACCGCTCGAGCCGACCACCACGGCCACTCCCCGCTCGACCGCGGTCACGACATGGCCGCGCACCGCCTCCGCGTGGGTGTAGTCGACGAGCACGTCCACCGGGATCGCGGCCAGCGCCTCTGCGACCGTCGAGTAGCTGTCCCGATCGGAGCGCGAGACCCCTGCGACGAGCTCCATGTCGGGCGCCGCCCGCACGGCCTCGGCGACCGCGCTGCCGGTCCAGCCCGTCACGCCGGTGACGCAGACGCGGATCCTCGGGGCGGCGGCCATCGGCCGCACACCGTACTCGAGCCGCATCAGTCGGGCAGCAGGCCGTCCGGGTACCGGGCGAGCACGCCCGGCGCGAAGCGCGCGTAGGCCTCGGCAGGCACGGTCGTTGCCCGCTCCACGCCCGCGCCGTGGCGGAGGGCCGCCTCGTTCACCGTGTAGCCGCCCCAGTCCCGGCCGGTCGAGCGGTCGCGTGCGCCGACGGCGACCAGCACGCAGGGGCCGGCTCCGGCGCCGACGATCACGTGCTCGGCGCCCGGCGGGCAGTGGACGAGGTCCCACCGGCGCAGGGCCCGTTCCTCGCCCTCGACCACGAGCAGCGCCTCGCCCAGCACGACGAGGAAGTCCTCCTGGTCCGCTTCCCAGTGGTACATCGCCATCGGCTCGCCCGGCTCCAGGACCGTGACGTTGATCCCGAGTTGCGAGAAGTCCGACCGGTCTCCCTCGGGGTCCTCGAACTCGCAGAGGAGCCCTCGTCCGTCACGCCGCCACCAGGGCGCATCCCGCGCGTTGAGCACGAACCAGCCCTTGCCCGTCGGGACGAGGCCGTGCTCGGTCTGCTCGAGCGGCGACTCGGGGAGCACGGAGCGAGTATGTCGCCTCGCGCGGCGGTGTGCCCTAGGTGCTCTTCGCAGGAGCAGCCCACGGGAGCGCGTCCTCGCGCTCGGGCCTGCCCGGCACCCAGGGCGGCAGGGGCGCGTACGCCTCGGCGGGTGAGGCCGTCTCCTCCTCCACGCCGGCGCCCCGCGCGAGCGCCGCATCCGAGCGGGGATAGACGATCGTCTTCCCCTCGGGCCGGGCGCCGAGCATCAGGAGGATGCAGCGGTGGCCGCCCGAGCCGACGAACGCGTGGGGGGTGCCGGGCGGGCAATGGAAGAAGTCCCAGCGCCGGAGCCTCTGCTCGGCGCTGTCGACCACCAGGACGCACTCGCCGTCGAGTACCAGGAACCCCTCCTGGGCCGACTCGGCGTGGTAGAGGCCGCTCGGTCGGCCCGGCTCCAGCACGGCGAGCGTGACGCCGACTTCCGGGAAGCGCTGCTCGTCGAGCTCGGGCCGCTCCCGGAGAACGCGCCGGTCGGCCTGGAAGGCGCAGCGGGCGCCGAACAGGTCGTTGTGCAGCCACGCCGCGTCGTGGACGTTGACCACGAACCAGCCGGGGCTCACCGGCGCAAGCCCCGACCCGACGTCCTCGAGCCTCGCCTCCGCCATGCGCCGAGGGTACGCGAGCGCCCGACCGCCCGGAGGGCCGGCGTCCGCTTGTCGCCCGCGCCGGGCACGTGCGATGATCGCGCCCGCCGAGGCGTGTCATCGATCGTCGCTGAGCGCCGGACAGCCCCCATGGAGCGATCGCCGCCGCAGACCGTCCAGTCGCTGATGCCTCGGCTCGAGGACGATCTCGCGCAGCTGGTGGCGATCCCGTCCGTGTCCGCCGTCGACTATCCGGAGGAGACGCGTCCGGCGCTGCTCGAGGCCCACGAGCTGGTGCTCGACCTCCTCCAGGACGCGGGTGTCACCGAGCTCGACTCGCACCGGCTGCCCGAACACGGCGCCGTTCATCACGGGCGAGATCGCCGCGCCCGAAGGCGCGCCGACGGTGCTCCTCTACGGGCACTACGACGTCGTCCCCGCGGGCGACGAGTCGAAATGGGAGACGCCGCCGTTCGAGCCGACCGTGCGGGACGGCGCGATGTTCGGCCGCGGCTCGGCGGACTCGAAGGCGAACGTGATCGCGCACGTCGGGCGCTCTGCGCGCGTGGGAGGGTCGCCCGCCGGTCGGGATCAAGCTCGTGATCGAGGGACAGGAGGAGGTCGGGAGCGCCCTCAACACGTATCCGCAGACCCATCCCGACGTGTTCCGCGCGGACGCGATGCTGATCGCGGACATGGGCAGCGTCAGGCCCGGGCTCCCCACGCTCACGGTCGCGCTGCGCGGCACGGCGATGCCGACGCTCGAGGTCGAGACCCTCGTCGGCCCGAAGCACTCGGGCCAGTACGGCGGCGCCGCTCCGGACGCCCTGATCGTCCTGCTGCACGCGCTCGCCACCCTGCACGACGAGCACGGGGACGTCGCGGTCGAGGGACTCCGCCGCGAGGAATGGGAGGGCGCGGGCTACAGCGAGGAGGAGTTCCGCGAGCTGGCCGAGGTGCTGCCGGGGCTGCCGCTCGTCGGAAGCGGCGGGCTCGGCTCGAGGGTCTGGTCGGGCCCCGCGATCACGGTCACGGGCATCGACGTGCCTTCGGTCGACAACGCGCTCAACGCGGTCGCGCCGCGCTCGCGCGCGAGCCTCAATCTGCGGATCCACCCCGAGCAAGACGCGGCCGAGGCGCAGGCCGCCCTGATCGCGCACCTCGAAGCAGTGCGCCCGTTCGGCATCGAGCTCACGGTGCGGCCCGGCGCGATCGGCAACGGCTTCGCGGCGGACACGTCCGGGCCGGCGTACGACGCCGCGACGGCCGCGATCCAGGCGGCGTGGGGAACGGATCCCTCGTTCGCCGCGACGGGCGGCTCGATCCCGCTCGTCAACGCCCTCCACGCCGCGGTGCCGGAGGCGGAGATCCTGCTGCTCGGTGCGACCGACGGCTACGCGAACATCCACGCGCCGAACGAGCGCGTGCTGCTGGACGAGCTCGAGAAGTCGGTCGCGGTCGAGGCCGAGTTCTTCGCTGCGTTCGCCGCCGCGGGCCGAGGGAAGGCGTCGTGAGCGAGCCCTCGGCGCAGCCGGCGGAGGAGGGCGGGCGGACCTTCCTCGAGCGGCTGCTCGACGCGGTCGAGCGCGGCGGCAACAAGATGCCGCACCCGGCGATCCTGTTCCTGTGGCTCGCGGTCGGGGTGATCGTGCTCTCACAGGTCCTCTACTGGTTCGACGTGAAGGCGACGTACGAGGTCGTCAAGCCGCCGCCGGTACCGAGCGAAGAGGTCTACTACGGCGGCTCGAGCGTGCCCGTCGACGTCGGCCCGAGCGAGCACGTGCCGGCGGAGGACTACCGGCTCGTGACGGAGACCGCCCGGGTGCAGGGCCTCCTGACCGGCGACGGCGTGCGGTACCTCTTCACGTCGTTCGTCTCGAACTTCCGGAACTTCGCCGCGGTCGCGATCATCCTGGTCGTGATGATCGGCGTCGGGCTCGCCGAGGCAGCGGGTCTGATCGCGTCCCTGATCCGCAAGCTCGTCGCCGTCTCCTCGCGCGGAACCTTGACGTTCGTGATCGTGCTGCTCGGGATCCTCTCGAGCGTCGCCTCCGACGCCGGGTATCTCGTCCTGATCCCGCTCGGGGCGGCCGCGTTCAAGAGCGTCGGGCGGAACCCGCTCGCGGGCATGGCGGCGGCGTTCGCGGGCGTCGCCGCGGGGTTCGGCGTGAACGTGCTGATCACGCCGCTCGACGGCGTCCTCACCGAGATCACCAACGACTCGATCCCCGCCGGGAACGACAGCGCCCACATCGACCTCGCGGCGAACCTCTACTTCGGCATCGGCTCGACGATCTTCGTCTGCCTCCTGCTCACGTTCCTCACCACCAGGGTCGTCGAGAAGAGCCTCGGCGAGTGGGATCCCGCCGACCACGGCGAGGGCTGGGCGATGGACGAGGAGGAGGTGGAGATCTCGCCCGAGGCCGACGCGCGCGGGCTCCGCTGGGCGGGCCTCGGGGCGCTCGCCGTGCTCGTCGGGATCACGCTGCTGACCGCGATCCCGGGGGCGCCGCTTCGCAACCCCGAGACGGGCGACATCATCGGCGACTCGCCGTTCATGGACAGCCTGATCGTGATCATCATGCTGTTCTTCTTCGTCGCCGGGTATCTGTACGGGCGCGGCGCCGGGACGATCAAGGGCAGCGACGACGTGATCGAGACGATCACGAAGTCGTGGGCGGGGCTCGCGAGCCTCCTGTTCCTGTTCCTGCTGATCGCCCAGTTCATCGCGTACTTCAACTTCTCGAACATCGCGGAGGTGCTCGCGGTCAAGCTGGGAGACGCGCTCGAGTCGATGGACATCGGTGCCGTCTGGCTCTTGATCGGCCTCGTGATCATCACGATCCTCGTCAACCTGATCCTCCCTCAGGCGATCGGGAAGTGGGCGCTGCTCGCGCCGATCTTCATCCCGCTCTTCCTCCGGCTCGGCGTCGCGCCGCAGACCGTGCTCGCCGCGTACCGGGTCGGCGACTCGCCGACGAACGTGATCACCCCGCTGATGGCGTACTTCCCGCTGATCGTCGTGTTCGCCCAGCGCTACAAGAAGGACGCCGGGATCGGCACGGTCGTCTCGATGATGCTCCCCTACGTCGTCGTGCTCTCGATCGGCTGGACCCTGTTCTTCGTCGCGTGGTACCTGCTCGGGATCCCGCTCGGGCCCGGGTCACCGGTGCACATCGACTGAGCGGGCGCCGCGCGCGCATCCCTCCGGATGAGCGACGAAACCATCACCTTCCTCGTCCTCGGCGTCACGGTGGCCGTCTTCATCTGGGACCGGTTCCCGTCGCCCTCGTGGCGCTCGGGGTCGCGCTCTCCCTCTGGGCGACCGGCGTGCTCGACCTCGACCAGGCGCTCGCGGGGTTCGGCGACCCGACGGTGATCTTCATCGCGTCGTTGTTCGTCGTCAGCGAGGCCCTCGACGCGAGCGGAGTCACGGCGTGGGCCGGGCAGGAACTGGTCGCGCGTGCCGGCGACAGCCGATGCGTGCTGCTCGTGGCGATGATGCTCCTCGGGCCTGCCTCACGGCGCTGATCACCGTCAACGGGTCGGTCGCCGCGCTGGTCCCGGTCGTCGTCGTGCTGGCCGTTCGGCCTCGACGCGCGCCGTCGCAGCTCCTGATGCCCCTCGCGTTCGGCGCGCACGCGGGCTCGTTGCTCGTGCTCACGGCCACGCCCGTCAACGTGATCGTCTCCGAGCCGCGGCCGACGACGCGGCGCCGGGCGCTTCGGCTTCTTCTACTTCGCGCTGGTCGGCGTGCCGTTGCTCGCGGGCACGATCGCGATCGTCGTCTTCCTCGGCGACCGGCTGCTGCCCGCACCGCGCGGCGCGGGCGATGGCCCTCGACTTCACCGGCCACGCGCGCACGCTGCTCAGCCAGTACGGAGCTCGACGATGACGAGGACGCGCTGCTCACCCGAACGCACGGCGTCGGCCGAGGTCGTGGTCCCGCCGCGCTCGGCGCTCGTCGGCCAGCGTCGTCTTCCCGGGCATGGTCACCGACGAGCGGCGACCTCGTCGTGCTCGCGGTGCAGCGGCGCGGCAGGCCGCTGCCCGGCGAGACCGAGCTCGAGGCCGGGGACACGCTCCTGCTGCGGGGCAGCTGGAGCGCGCTCGACGCGCACCTCGGCGACGACCCGACGTCCTCGTCGTCGACCGGCCGGAGCTCGTCCGGCGGCAGGCGGTGCCGCTCGGGCCGGGCGCGAAGAGGGCGCTCGTCGTGCTCGCCGGGATGGTCGTGCTGCTCGCCACCGGCGCGCGTCCCGCCGGCTGCCGCGGCCTGGTCGCGGCAGGCGCGATCGTCCTGCTGCGGCGTCCTCTCGATCGACCAGGCCTACCGCGGGATCGGCTGGACGACCGTGATCCTCGTCGCCGGCATGATCCCGCTCTCGACCGCGATGACCGCAGAGCGGCGCCGCCGAGCGGCTCGCGGACGGGCTCGTCGACGTCGTCGGCGACGCGGGCCCGCGGCGCTCCTGCTCGGCCTCGTCCTCCTCGCGTTCGTGCTCGGCCAGCTGATCTCGAACATGGCCACCGCGCTGATCGTGATCCCGATCGCGATCTCGGCCGCCGCCGAGACGGACGTGCTCGCCCAAGCCGCTGCTCGTGGCCGTCGCGGTCGCCGCCGCCGCGGCGTTCCTCACCCCGGTCGCCACGCCCGCGAACCTGATGGTGATGGGGCCCGGCGGCTACCGCTTCGGGGACTACTGGAGGCTCGGCCTCCCGCTCCTGGTGCTGTTCGGCGTCGTCGCGGTGCTGCTCGTGCCCGTCTTCTGGGCGTTCTGAGCGCCGGTCAGCCTGCGTCGTCCGCGGCGACCCTGCGTGCGAACAGCGCCTCGCTCGACAACGGCGAGCACGACGGCGTGCTCGGGGACCGCCGCGGCCGTCGCTACGAGCTCGTACGTCTCGCGGATCGTCCCGCGGTCGGTCTCGACCTCGGCGTAGAGGACGCACACCGAGACGGCCTCGTCACACGCGGGAATCGCGAGCTGCTCCGGTTCGGAGACCAGGATCTCGCGCCCCAGGGGATCGAGCGCGAACCCCGGTGCGACAGTCACGCTTTGCGGACCGCCGGCCACGCCGAGGCCGGAGACGATCCCGGCGCCGTGGAGCATCCGGTTCAGGAGCCGACGCCGCTCGACGTGGTGGCGCTGCTCCAGCTCGAGATCCTCGGCCGTGAGCAGCTTGCCGGTGAAGTAGCGCGGTCTCTCGAACTCGGTCGTCACAGAGCTCGGCATGAGTATCCCGGCTGGGAGGCGAAGTCAACTCGTGCACCGAGAACGGCATGACGCCTGGAATCGCGCGTGAGCAGGGAATTCGGCGGCACGGCTACGATCGACGCCGATCAGCCATGGAGCAGAGCCGGATCCGCAACTTCTCGATCATCGCGCACATCGACCATGGCAAGTCGACGCTCGCCGACCGGATCCTCGCAGGTGACCGAGACCGTCTCCGAGCGCGAGATGCGCGACCAGCTGCTCGACTCGATGGAGCTCGAGCGCGAGCGCGGGATCACGATCAAGGCACAAGCCGTGCGCGTGCAGTGGAAGGGGCACGAGCTCAACCTGATCGACACGCCGGGACACGTGGACTTCACCTACGAGGTCTCGCGCTCGCTGCCAGGCCTGCGAGGGCGCGCTGCTCGTCGTCGACGCGGCGCAGGGGATCGAGGCGCAGACGCTCGCGAACGCGTACCTCGCGATCGAGAACGACCTCGAGATCGTCCCGGTCGTGAACAAGGTCGACCTCCCGTCCGCCGACCCCGACGGCACCGCGGCCGAGGTCGGCGAGCTGCTCGGCGGATCGCCCGAGGACGTCGCTCCGGATCTCGGCCAAGACCGGCCTCGACGTCGAGCGAGGTGCTCGACGCGATCGTCGAGCGGATCCCGGCGCCGGACGGCGAGGTCGACGCGCCGCCGCGCGCGCTCGTGTTCGACTCGTCGTACGACCAGTACCGCGGCGTGATCGCGTTCGTGCGCGTCGTCGACGGCACGCTGCCCGACCGGCGCCGCGCTCCGCGCGATGGCGACGGGAACGGACTTCGAGGCGGAGGAGCTCGGCTTCATGCACCGTCGCGGGTGCCGGTCGACAGCTCGGCGCCGGCGAGGTCGGCTACGTGGTCACGGGCTCAAGGACGTCTCGCGGCTGCGCGTCGGGGACACGCTGACGCTGCGCGGGGCGGCGCGGCGGCAGCCGCTGCCCGGCTACAAGGACGTGAAGCCGATGGTGTTCGCCGGGCTGTTCCCGACCGACGCCGCCGACTACCCCGAGCTGCGCGACGCGCTCGAGAAGCTGAGGCTCAACGACGGCCGCTGTCCTACGAGCCGGAGACGTCGCCAGGCGCTCGGGTTCGGGTTCCGCTGCGGCTTCCTCGGCCTTCTCCACATGGAGATCGTCCGCGAGCGGCTCGAGCGCGAGTTCGACCTCGACCTGCTCGTGACCGCGCCGAACGTCGCGCTACCAGGTGAAGCAGCGGAACGGCGACTGGCTCGAGGTGCACAACCCGGCGAAGATGCCGCGCGAGGTCGAGGAGGTCGCACGAGCCGTACGTCCGCGCGCAGGTGATCGTGCCGAAGGACTACGTCGGCTCGGTGATGGAGCTCTGCACCGACCGGCGCGGCCGTTTCGATCACATGGAGTACCTCTCGGAGACCCGCGTGCTGCTCACCTACGACCTGCCCCTCGGCGAGATCGTGTTCGACTTCTACGACCAGCTCAAGTCGCGCACGCGCGGCTACGCGAGCTTCGACTACGACCTGGCCGGCTACCGCGAGGGCGATCGTCCGCGCTCGACGTGCTGGTCAACGGCGAGCACGTCGACGCGCTCTCGCTATCGTCGCACCGCGACGCGCGCCTACCAGCGCGGAGCTGCTCGTCGAGCTGTGCGAGAGGAGATCCCGCGGCAGATGTTCGACGTCGCGATCCAGGCCGCGATCGGCTAGCGCGTGATCGCGCGCGAGACCGTGAAGGCGAAGCGCAAGGACGTGCCCGCGAAGTGCTACGGCGGCGACATCACGCGCAAGAGGAAGCTGCTCGAGAAGCAGAAGGAGGGCAAGAAGCGGATGAAGCAGGTCGGCGCGGTCGAGGTGCCGCAGGAAGCCTTCCTCGCCGTCCTCAACCTCGACGGGGAGCGGAAGAAATGACTCCCGTGTCCTTTCATCCGCCTCGCTTTGCACGCGCGTCCGGCGCAGGCGATGGTGCGAGGCAACGATCGGAGACCGCGGCGACATTCGCCGCGTCTGGTGGGTTGAGAGCGCGGATCCGAAACGAAGAGGCGGGACCGCGTCCCGGTTTCAGGACGAGCTCCATGTCGAACTGCTGGTCCCCACCCGGCCCACATGGAGTCACAATACAGTTCTTCGCTGACTTTCAGTGGACGGCCCAACCCGTCGGCAGCGTGCTGCACTGGAAGTTCACACCAAAATCCTGCTTCCGGACGTGCGCGCCGTCGGAGAACTTGTGGCCGAGATGCCTGTATGAGCTCGACCGCGCTGACGCGACGGGGCAGTGTTCAAGCCGGTGTCGGCGCTGTCCGCCACCTCTACGTCCACCTTCCGTTCTGCGCCCACCGCTGCGGCTACTGCGACTTCGTGACGGTGGTCGGCCGCCGTGGCGAGCACGCTGCGTACGTCGACGCGCTGCTCGCAGAGCTCGAGCAGGAGCGGTGGCGGCTCGCCCCGCGCGTCGAGACCGCGTTCCTCGGCGGCGGGACGCCGACGTTCACCGAGCCCGGCGCGCTCGAGCGCGTGCTCGAGGCGCTGCCGGCCGTGGAGGAGCTGACCGTCGAGGCGAACCCCGAGACCGTCACCCCTGCCCTCGCCGCGCTCCTGCGCGGGCACGGGGTGAACAGGGTGTCGCTCGGCGCCCAGTCGTTCCGCCCGCGGCTGCTCTAGGTGCTCGAGCGCGTTGCCGGACCGGACGACGTCCGGCGCGCCGTGCACACTCTTCGTGGTGCCGGTTTCGACAACATCTCGCTCGATCTCGTGTACGGCATACCGGGCCAGGGCCCCGCCGACCTCGAGGCGGACCTCGCGGACGCCCTCGCGCTCGAGCCGGAGCACCTCTCGTGCTACGAGCTCGAGGCGAAGCCGGGGACGCGGTTCACACACGCCCACGGGGAGGAGCTCCAGCGCCAGGCGGAGGCGATGGAGGGCTACTTCGAGCAGGTCGTTGAGACGCTGACGCGCGCAGGCTATCGCTGGTACGAGACCGCGAACTTCTGCCGCGAGGACGGCGCCGGCCGAGAGCTTCGCGCACGGCACAACCTGGGGATCTGGCGCGGCCACGACTACCTCGGCGTCGGCGTCGGCGCCGTCTCGACGCTCCACGGTGAGCGGCGACGGAACCTCCCCTCGCTCGGACGGTACGTCGCCGCGGCGCGCAGAGGGGAGAGCCCGCCCCGCGAGCTCGAGCCGCTGGACGCCGAGACGCGGGCGGTCGAGGCTCTCATGCTCGGACTGCGGCTCGACGAGCCGCTCTCGCTGGCGGGGCTCGAGGCAGTCCTCGATCCCGACGCGGTGGAGCGGCTCGCCGCGCGCGGGCTCGTCGAGCGGGTCGGCAGCGCGGTCCGGCTCACGCCGCACGGCCGTCGTCTGGGGGGCGCTGTGACGGCCGAGCTCCTCGTCTGACGGCCGCCGATCGCGGCGGTCACGCGCGGGCGCGATCCTGCCCGCCGCCCCCGGCCGAGCCGTGACGAGGGGCGCGCCGGGCGGCTCCGAGTCCATCGTCCCGGACGGAGGTCGCACGCAGAGCCGCCGGTACCATCGATCCATGGTGACCGCGTTGAGAGCACGTGACGGGGCGAGTCGACGACGCCTGCTGCTGCTCAAGGCGCTGCTCGTCGCGAGCGCGGCGATCACGCTCGGCCTCGCGGCGCGGGTCGCGTACACACAGAGCCTCGAAGCGACGAATCTCGTCTGGAACCTCGTCCTCGCGTGGATCCCGTTCGTGCTCGCGCTCGTCCTCTACGACGCCGCGCGGCGGGGATCGTCGCCGGCGCCGCTTGCCGCGGTCGGTCTGCTGTGGCTCCTGTTCCTGCCGAACGCGCCGTACATCGTCACCGACCTCAAGTGGCTCGGGCACTACGAGAGCGGCACGCACTGGTTCGACTACGTCTTCGTGCTCGGCTCGGCCGCGATCGGGCTCGTGCTCGGCTTCCTCTCCCTCTACCTCGTCCAGGCGGTCGTCGCGCACAGGCTGGGTCGCGTCGCAGGCTGGACGCTCGCCCTCGGAGCGCTCGCCGCCAGCGGCGTGGGCGTCTACCTCGGGCGCTTCCAGCGCTGGAACTCCTGGGACGTGTTCACGGAGCCGACGAGGGTCGTCGGCGAGCTCGCCGCCGCGGCGCTCGACCCGCTCGCCCACGGCCGGCCGCTCGCGCTCTCGATCTCGTTCGCGCTCGCCTGGTGCACCGGGTACGCGCTCTTCTACGCGATGTTTCGCACGCAGCTCCGCGAGCTCGAGGAGCACTGAGCGGGGCGCCGCGGCCTGCACCGGCGGCAGACGACCGTACGATGAGCGCGATGGAGCTGAGTGTGCGCAAGCGCGAGATCCTGCGGCGGGTCGTCGAGGAGTACGTCGCGACCGGGCAGCCGGTCGGCTCGCGTACGCTGGTCGAGCGCGCAGGCCTGGGCGTCTCGTCCTCGACCGTGCGCAACGAGCTGTCCGAGCTCGAGGCGATCGGGCTCCTCACGCATCCGCACACGTCGGCGGGGCGCGTACCCACCGAGCACGGCTACCGGATCTACACCGAGGAGCTCGTCGTCGCGGTCGAGGGGCGCCCCGGACCGTTCAGCATCGACCTGCGCGCGATGCGGAACGAGCTCGAGGAGGCACTGAGGCGCACGACCGAGGCGCTCTCGGACGCGACGCACCTGCTCGCGGTCGTCTCGGCGCCGTCGCTCGAGTCCGCGGCCATGCTCCACGTGGAGGTGCTGCAGCTACAGCCTCGGGTCGTGCTCACCGTCGTGATCACGGCGTCGGGGAGCGTCTCCAAACGGGTCTTCGAGCTGGAGGAGCAGATCGATCCCGGCCTCGTCCAGTGGGCGGCCGCCTATCTCGACGAGACGGTCGTCGGAAAGCGCCCGAGCCTCTCCGTCCTGCGCCGCGCGTTCGAGGATCCCGGGCTCGGGGCGCGAGAGCGGCTGTTCCTCGCGATCCTCCGGCCCGCGTTCGACGATCTCGTCGCCGAGGCGACCGATCTCTACGTCGGCGGCGCGGCAGGCCTGCTCGGCGACGTCCACGGCGAGGAGCTCGACGCCTGCCAGCGGCTGCTCGACGTGCTCGAGCGCCGCGCCGCGGTGCTCGAGTTCCTGCAGGACGCGCTCGACCCGAGGCGGCCGGTCGTACGGGTCGGTCCCGAGCTCGAGGGCGCGGAGCTCCACGGCGCCGCGTACGTCGGCGCGACGTACGGCCTCCCGAACCGCTCGCTCGGCGCCGTCGGGCTGCTCGGGCCATTGCGGATGGACTACGACAATGCGATCCGCTCGGTGCGCGCCGCGGCGTTCGAGCTGTCGCGGCTCGTCGACGACGTGTACGACGGTCAGTGATGGCGACCACCGAGCAGGACTACTACGAGCTGCTCGGCGTGTCGCGCGACGCGAGCCACGCCGAGATCAGAGCGCGCGTTCCGCCGGCTCGCACGCGAGCTCCATCCGGATGTGAGCGACGCCCCGGACGCGGGGCCGCGCTTCCGTGCGATCACCGAGGCGTACGAGGTGCTCTCGGACCCCGAGCGGCGCCAGCTGTACGACCGCTTCGGGCACGCGGGCCTGCGGCGCGGCGGCTTCGCGCCGATGGGCGCCGACTTCGGCAGCCTGTCCGACGTCTTCGCCGCGTTCTTCGGGGAGACGCTCTTCGGGACGTCCGGCGACGCGACTCCGCGACCGACGCGCGGCCCGGATCTGGCTGCCGAGGTGGAGATCGACCTCGCAGACGTCGTCACCGGCATCACGCTCGACCTCCACGTGCATGCGGCGCGCACGTGCGAGCCGTGCAGCGGCACCGGGGCGGCGCCCGGGACCGCGCCTGTCATGTGCCCGGCCTGCGGGGGCGTCGGCCGCGTACAGCAGGTCTCCCGCACGATCCTCGGCCAGCTGGTCCGCTCCGGGCCCTGCCCGCGCTGCGACGGGGCCGGGACGATCGTCGAGACGCCGTGCGAGCGCTGCGGAGGCGACGGCCGGACGATCGAGGACGTCCCGATCGAGCTCGAGGTGCCGGCGGGGATCCACGACGGTCAGCGGATCCGCGTACGCGGCAGCGGTCACGCCGGCGCGCTCGGCGGGCCTCCCGGCGACGTCTACGTGAGCGTCCGTGTGCGTCCGCTCGAGGGCGTGGAGCGGGACGGCGACGACCTTGTCGTTCGTGCCTCGGTGACGATGACGGGCGCCGCGTTGGGCACGGCCATCTCCGTGCCCACGCCGGAAGGCCCGTTCGAGGTCGAGCTCGCACCCGGCGTCCAGCCCGGCTCGCTGCACCTCGTCTCCGGTCGTGGGCTGCCCTCGCTCGAGAGCGGCCGCCGCGGCGACCTGCTCGTCCTCGTCGACGTGCGCGTCCCGACGCGCCTCAGCGCGCAGCAGCGCGCCGAGCTCCTCCGGCTCGAGGGCGAGCTCGGCGACGATGCGTACGGCACGACGACGACGGCTTCTTCGGGAAGCTCAAGAGCGCGTTCAGGTGAGCGCCGCCGCCCGGCGGTCGGCCCTCGTCGGATCGTGGGTCGCGCGCGCGGGGTCCCCGTTCGGAGCCGCCTTGATGTCCCTCTGGCGCGTCGCGGTACGGGGCGGGGCCGACGACGCGGAACCGCTGCGCGCGCGATTCCTCGAGCTCGCGCCGCAGGGCTTCGAGGAACGCGACCTCGACGGCGGCGTGGAGCTTGTCCTGTACGCAGACGACCAGCAGCTCGAATGGGCCCGCGCGCACCTTCCCGACGCAGAGGTCGTCCCCGTCGACGACGGGTGGGAAGAGGCGTGGCGCGCCTTTCACCGGCCGGTCGAGGTCGCCGGCCTCTGGCTCGGTCCTCCCTGGGAAACACCGTCCGAGCCTTCCCGCGCGGTCGTGATCGACCCGGGCGGGCGTTCGGCACCGGAGCCCACCCGACCACGCAGCTCTGCGTCGAGCTGCTCGCCGCGACGGCGACTCGCGGATCGCTGCTCGACGTCGGCTGTGGCTCCGGCGTGCTCGCGATCGCGGGCGTCCGCCTCGGGTTCCGGCCCGTGGTCGCGCTGGACTCCGACCCGGTCGCGGTCGCGACGACCCGGGAAACGCGGCCGCGAACTCCGTCGACGTGACGCACGGCTCGCCGACGCCCTGCAAGAGCCGCTCCCTGGCCGCACGTGGCGGTCGCGAACGTCCTTCTCGAGCCCGTCGTGGCGCTCCTCGCGCGCCTCGACGCGGGCGAGGCGATCACGTCCGGCTACCTGGCCGGCGAGCTGCCGGTACACCCGGGCTGGCGCCGGGTCGCGCCGCTCGAGCTCGACGGCTGGGCGGCCGACCGGTGCGCCGGCAGCCTCGAGCTGCGACATGATCCGTCCGAGGTGGGAACCATTTGCCGCCCGCAGGGCGACAGGGTGGTCGTGGACAGGCGTATGCAGTCTCCGGACAGCGAGCTGCTGAAGGCCGTTGCAGACGGCGACACGGTCGCGCTCGCGGAGCCTCTACCAGCGGCACGCGCCGTGGCTGTCGATTGCGCCTGACCCGCCGCTGCAACGACGACAGCGTCGTGGCCGACGTGCTGCAGGACACGTTTGTCGCCGTCTGGCGTGGGGCCGGCTCGTATCGCGGCGAGGCGGAGGTCGCCGGCTGGCTCTGGGGCGTCGCCGTCACGCAGGCTCGTCTCGCCGGCTGCGGCGTCGAGGGGGCCGAGCCGAGGTGCCGTTCGAGCGACGTGCGCGACGGGCTCGAAGCAAGCGTGGAGGAACAGGTGCTCGAGGGGGTGGAGTACGGCGATCTCGGTAGCGCGCTCTCGGGGCTGTCCCCCGAGATGCGGGCGGTCGTGCAGGCGACCGTGCTCGACGGGCTCGACGGCCCGCGAAGCAGCTCGCCTGTTGGGGATCCCGACCAACACCGTGAAGACGCGACTGTTCCGCGCGAAGGCGCAGTTGCGGCGTGAGCTCGTGGAGGTACCACTATGAACACCTGGCACGCTCGATGCGTCCGACGCTCGGCGCGTGGGTCGAGGGCACGTCGGGCCCCATCGCCAGCGCCTCGATCGAGCAGCACCTGGTGCAGTGCGCGCAGTGTCGTGCTGCCGTCGCCGGCCTCGTGCGCATCGAGGACGTCCCCGGCAGCTGGGACGACGTCCTCGCAGAGGTCTCCGGCGGCGCCGGGCTCGTCGAGCGCGTCTTGATTCGCCTCGGCCTCAGGGCCGGGGACGCGGTCGTGGTCGGCGCCGCGCCGGTGCTTCGGATCGCGTGGTCCGCCGGTCTCGCCGCGGTGCTGGGCTTCATCCTCGCTCGCGTCGATTGTCGGGGACGACCACGGCCAGGCGCTGTTTCTCGCTGGCTCGCACCGCTCATGCCGGTCGCCGGAGTGGCCGCCGCGTACGGCCCGTCCGTGGATCCGAGCTACGAGCTCGGGCTCGCCGCGCCGTACCGCATGATCAGGTTGGTTCTGCTGCGCAGCGGCGGCCGTGCTGCTTGCGGCCGTGCCGATCACCGTCGTCGCAGGGCTCCTGCTGCCGCTCGACGGCGCCACCGGCGTCGCGTGGGTGTTGCCGGCGCTCGCGTTCACGGTCGTCGTGCTCGGGGCGGGAGCGTGGGTCGACCCGTGGGCCGCTGCCGTTGCCGTCGGTGCCGGGTGGGTCACCGCCGTCGCGGTGAGCGCACGCCTCGGCGACGTCCTCGCCGTCCTGGCGCCGTCCGCCGTCGTCGGCTACGTCGTCCTCATCGTCGCAGGAGCGCTCGTCATCGCGCTCGGCACGCCCGCCTGGCGGCTCGACGGGCAATGGGCACCCATCCAACCGGGGAGGGAAGAACATGACGACACCGGCGATCGAGCTGCGAGGGGTCTCGCGGCGGTTTCGGGGAACCACGGTGCTCGACGAGCTCCGGCTCGAGGTGATGCCCGGCGTCGTCGGCCTGCTCGGGCCGAACGGCGCCGGCAAGACGACGCTGCTCCGCATCCTCGCCACGGTACTCGGCGCCGACGGCGGCAGCGTGCGCATCCTCGGCCGCGACCCCGCCGACACGACCGAGCGCACCGAGATCCGCCGGCGGCTCGGCTACCTCCCGCAGGAGCTCGGGTATCCCCGCGGCTTCACTGCCTACCGCTTCGTCGACTACATGGCCGTGCTTAAGCAGATCGAGGAGCCGGCAGCTCGCCGGGCCGAGGTGCGGCGCGTGCTCGAGGACGTCGACCTCGCCGACCGCGCGGCCAAGTCGATCCGCACCCTCTCGGGCGGCCAGCGCCGGCGAGTCGGGCTGGCGCAGGCGCTGCTCGGGTCGCCGGAGCTACTCGTGCTCGACGAGCCGACCACCGGGCTCGACCCCGAGCAGCGCGTGGCCCTGCGCCAGGTGCTGGCCGAGCGCGGCCGTGCGTCGACGGTGCTGATCGCCACCCACCAGACCGAGGACGTCGCGGCGCTATGCGAGCACGTGATCGTGCTGGATCGGGGCTCGGTGAGCTTCCAGGGACCGTGCCGCGCTCGTCGCCGAAGCGCAGGGAAGGGTCTGGCTCGCCGATGTCGCCGACCCGCGTGCGCAGGTCTCCTGGCGTACCGCGACCGGCCGCTACCGCAACCTTGGCGCCGCTCCCCCGGGCGCCGAGCTGGTCGAGCCCACGCTCGAGGACGCCTACCTCCTCCAGCGCGGCGCGACCGAGCCCGAGACAGAGGCGGTGGCGGCATGAGCACGGCGAGGGTTGCGCTGCCGCTGCCGCTGCCGGCCGCCCGCTCGGCGCTCGGGCCGCTCGCGTGGATCGAGGCGAAGCGCTTCGCTCGGCATCCGCTGTTCCTGACCGGCTTCGTGCTAGCCCTCATCTTCAGCGGCGGCGCGTACGGCCCAGTGGAGCTCGATCACGGGTTCGTGCCGTCGTTCTTCGTCGGCATCTTCGGGCTCGTCGTGGCGGCGCGCCTCACCGCCTCGACGCGTCGCTGCGAGGCGGTCGTGGACGCGGCCCCGGTCTCCGAGACGACCCGCACGGCCGCCCTCTGCGCGGCGTGCCTGGTGCCGGCCGCGGCCGGCCTGGTCGTCGCGGTGTTCTTCCAGGTCGTGATGGCCTTTCACGACCCTCGCCCTGACTACGTGTACGGGGTGTTCACGACCGGCGAGCGGTACGTGATCCTGCTCGTCCTGCCCGCGACCGCGTGCCTCGGGGGGCCGCTGCTCGGGGTGGCGGTCGGGCGCTGGCTGCGGTTCCCGGGTGCGGCGCTGCTCGTCGCGGTCGCGCTGTTCCTGTGGAGCATGCTCGCGGGCTACATGCCCTCCCAGCAGATGGACGCGAGCACCTGGCCGGCCCGGATCCTGCACATGCTGACGCCCTACACGGCCTGGATCGACAACAACTCCGACAGCTCGGTGTGGGTGCCCACCGTGGTCGCGGTCGGCTCGCGGGGTCGCCGGCGTGGTTCGCGGTCTGGACGCTCGGGGCTCCGCGGCGCCGGCTGCGTGCGGCGCGCTGCTGCACGGCGCCGAGGGGCATGTGCGAGGCCGTGCTCCGGGCGAGCTCGGTTGCCGGCGCCGTCGCCGTGACCTCGTTGGCGCTCGCGGTCGTCACGGGCTATTCCGTCGTCCACGACAGCTCGAGCGAGGGCACCGTGGTGGCCGACTCCACGACGCCGCTGCCTCCACACCCGTGACCGCGCTCGTGGGACGGAAGGTGCTGCGCGCCGCGCCCTGGCCCGTCCTGCTCGGCGGCTGCGTCGCCGCGGCGACGCTGTTCGGGATCGCTGCCGCCCTGCGCAACGGCCCGCTGGTGTTCCCGCTCTCCCTGCTCGGCTCGGGCTGTGCGGCGCCACCGCGGCGTACGTCCTCGACGAGGACTCCGCCGAGGTGGAGGACGCGACGCCTACCGGACGTCGCGCTCGGGTGGGCTGGCGGCTCGTGCTCGCGCTCCTGCCGTTCGCCATGGGCGCCACGGCCTGCTCCTGCTCGCCGGCGCGGGCGGCGTGGCCGGGTGGGGCAGGCTCGTGCCGGTCGCGGCAGGGAGCGTGGCGGCTGGGATCGCGTTCGCGTCGGGGCTCCGTCGTACGGGGCGGTTCGCGCCCGGCGACCTCGCTGGGCGCTCGCGCTCGGCGTGGTCGTGCTCGTCGTCGCGAACGAGCCGCTGCACTGGGTCTCGCTGGCGCCGCTCGAGTCATCGACGTACCCCCTGTCGACCGCCGTCGCGTGGTCGATCGTCCTGCTCGCCTGTGCCGCCGTCCTCGGGCGTGCGAGCGCGATCCCGGCCGACCGCCCATCCGAAGGGAGATGTCGTGGGCCTATCGCGCATTCGCGTCGTTCGTCGGCGCGACCACGCTCGCGTCCCTCGGCTCGCCGTGTTGCACGCGATCAACGCCCTGGCGCTCTTCTCGGCGGCTGCGTAGCCCGCTACCCGGCTGAGCCCGGCTCCCCGAGGCGACGCCCCGCCCGAGCAGCGATGACGAGCCGCCGAGCTGAACAGGCGGCCAGCGCGGCGCACGATCTCGCGGTCGCGAGCGTCTAAGCTCTTGAACCCTCCATGGCGACGTTCTCCACGCGATTCCTCGGGTGCAAGGTTTCGTTCGCCGACGCACAGGCGATCCGCGAACGCCTGCTCGGGGACGGGCACGTCGAGGTCGCCGACGGCGGCGAGATCCAGGTCGTGAACACGTGCTGTGTGACGCACGAGGCGGTCTCGAAGTCCCGGCAGGCGGCCGCACGCGCGGCCCGCTCCGCGCGCACCGTCTACGTGACCGGCTGCGCCTCGAACCTCGAGGAGGCGTTCGCCGGCGCACCCGACAACGTCGTGGTCGCGCACAGGACCGGCGACGAGGCGGCGGCGTTCGTCGCGGGCGACGTCGGCGCGCATCGGCTGTATCGACGCGGCCCACGGGAGCGGCCGCGTCCGCGCCTTCGTGAAGATCCAGGACGGCTGCTCGTTCTCGTGCGGGTTCTGCGTGATCCCGCTCGTCCGGGGCGCCACGCGCAGCCGCGGCGCGGCGGCGGTGCTCGGCGAGGTACGGCGGCGCGTGGCACAGGGACATCGCGAGATCGTCCTCACCGGCGTCAATCTCGGCTGCTTCCGCGACCGCGGCGCCGGCTACACACTCGCGCGCCTCGTCCGCGAGGCGGGCGCGGTCCCGGGCGTCGAGCGCCTTCGCCTCTCGTCGATCGAGGTCAACCACGTGACCGACGAGCTGGTCGCAGCCCTGACCGAGACGCCGACGGTCTCGCCGCACCTGCACGTGCCGCTCCAGTCGGGCGACGATCACGTGCTCCGCGCCATGGGCCGGCGCTACACGGCCGACCAGTTCGAGCGACGGCTCGCGCCCTTGCGTGACCTCAACCTGACCACCGACGTGATCGTCGGCTTTCCCGCCGAGGACGAGCGGGCGTTCACACGCACGCTCGCACTCGTCGAGCGACTCGGGCTGACGAGGGTGCACGTGTTCCCGTACTCACCGCGCCCAGGCACGCGCACGGCCGCCGACGACATGGTCCCGGTCGAGGTCAAGCGAGACCGCAGCCGGCGTCTGCGCACGCTCTCCGACGCGCTCTCCCGCCGCCGCTGGGAGGCGCGGATCGGCACGACCGACCGGGTGCTCGTCGACCGGCCCGGCCGTGGCTACGCGGACGACTACACGCCGTGGCTCATCCGCGGCACAGCCGAGCTCGGCACGTTCGTCACGGCGCGCGCCGTCGGCGTCGGCGACGAGGGGGTGCTCGCCGTTGCCGCCTGAGACCGACTGTCTCTTCTGCCGGCTCGTGCGCGAGGGCGACCACGTGCACTCGGGGAACGGGTTCGTGGCGATCCTGGACATCGCGCCGAAGGCGCCCACGCACCTGCTCGTGATCCCCGAGCGCCACGTGGACACCTTCCGCGACGTGGACGAGTTTCCGCCGGAGGAGGCCAAGCGGATGCTCGAGTTCGTGGCGGAGACCGCCGCGCGCGCAGGTCTGGAGGACTACAGGGTGATCGTGAACGTCGGGCCGGGCGGCGGCCAGACGGTCTTCCATCTGCACTGGCACGTCCTCGGGGGCGTTAGCCTGCCCGGATTCGAATGACCCTGATCGCCGACATCGAGAACGAGTTGAAGGAGGCGCGGCTCGCCCGCGACGACCAGCGCCGCGACGCGCTCGCGCTGCTGCTCAACTCGCTCCGCAACGCGGAGAAGGAGCTGCAGCGGGAGCTCTCCGAGGACGAGTCGCTGCAGGTGCTGCAGCGGGAGCGGAAGAAGCGGTCGGAGGCGATGGAGGCCTACGACGCGGCCGGGCGCGAGGAGCAGGCCGACCGCGAGGAGTACGAGCTCGACGTGATCGAGGAGTTCATGCCGGAGCCGCTCTCGGACGACGATCTCGAGGAGATCGTCGACAACGTGATCGCGGAGGTCGGCGCGACGTCGATCCGCGACCTCGGCCGGGTGATGGCCGACGTGATGCCGCAGGTCTCCGGCCGCGCGGACGGCTCGACGGTGAGCCAGCTCGTGCGCGAGAAGCTCGCCTAGGTGCGCCGACCGGCGCGTGCGTCCCGGCCGCGACGGCAGACTGGATGCATGCCAGGGGACGCCGGAGCGCACGTCGACGGCGGGATCCGCCTCGCGGGCCTGGCGAAGACGTTCAGCTCGCCGCAGGGCCCTGTCCACGCGGTCACCGGGATCGACCTCGAGATCGCGCCCGGCGAGACCGTCGCGTTGCTCGGCCCGAACGGTGCCGGCAAGTCGACGACGATCGAGATGCTGCTCGGGCTCACGCGTCCCGACGCCGGAGCGGCCTCGGTCTTCGGGCTCGCGCCGGAGGCCGCCGTCGACGCGGGCCGGGTCGGCGCGATGCTCCAGACCGGCTCGCTGATCCGCGACCTCTCCGTGCAGGAGCTCGTCGCGATGATCGCGTCGCTCTACGGCGCGCCGCTCCGTGTGGACGAGGCGCTCGACCTCGCCGGCATCGGGGCCCTCGCTCGGCGGCGCACCCAGAAGCTCTCGGGCGGCGAGACGCAACGCGTCCGGTTCGCGGTCGCGATCGTGGCCGACCCGGACCTGCTCGTGCTGGACGAGCCCACGGTCGCGATGGACGTCGAGAGCCGACGTGCCTTCTGGTCCGCGATGCGCGCGTTCGTCGCGCGTGAGAAGACCGTGGTGTTCGCCACGCACTACCTCGAGGAAGCGGACGCGTACGCAGACCGGGTCGTGCTGATGGCAGGCGGCGCGATCGTCGCCGACGGTCCGCCGACCGAGATCAAGGCGATGGTCGGGTCGCGCAGGATCCGCGCGACGCTCCCGGGCGCCGACCGGCCGATGCTCGCGGCGCTGCCGGGCGTCACCGAAGTCGAGCTCCGCGGCGAGGCGATCGTGCTCGTGTGCTCGGACAGCGACGCGGCGCTGCGCGCGCTGCTCGAGGCGAGCCCCGCCGTACGCGACATCGAGGTGACCGGGGCCGGGCTCGAGGAGGCATTCGTCCAGCTGACGCACGAGGAGCGGACGGCGGCGTGACCACGACATACATGCGCTACGAGCTGCTGCGGATGTTCCGCAACCGGCGCTTCTTCGTCTTCTCGCTCGGCTTCCCGCTCGTCCTCTACTACCTGATCGCGGGCCCGAACCGGACGAACGACGACCTCGGCGGATCGGGCATCGCGGCGCCCGTCTACTACATGGTCGGCCTGGTCGCGTTCGGCGCGATGACGGCCGTCCTCTCGGCCGGGGCGCGTATCTCCGCGGAGCGCTCCTCGGGCTGGAACCGCCAGCTGCGGATCACGCCGCTCACGACCCGGGAGTACTTCCGCACGAAGGTGCTGACCGGGTACGCCGCCGCCTGCGCGACGATCGTCCTCCTCTACGCCGCGGGCGCGACACTCGGCGTCAGCCTCGCGGCCCGCGACTGGCTGGAGATGACGGGGCTGATCCTCGTCGGCCTCGTGCCGTTCGCGGCGGGCGCGATCGCGATGGGCCACCTGGTGCCGGTCGACTCGATCGGCCCCGCGATGGGCGGCACCACGGCCGTCCTCGCGTTCCTGGGCGGGACGTGGTTCCCGATCACCGGCGACGGCGTGTTCGCGACGATCGCCAAGTGCCTGCCGTCGTACTGGCTCGTGCAGGCGAGCCACGTCGGCCTCGGCGGCGCCGCCTGGGGCCGCACGGGGTGGCTCGTCGTCGGCGCCTGGACGCTCGCGCTGACCGCGCTCGCCGCGCGCGCCTACCGGCGCGACACGGACCGCGCCTGACGAAGCAGCAGCAGCGAGAGGCCTGCACGGTTGCGGGCGACGAGCCGGTAGACGACCGCGGCGAGACGCGGGAGGCGCTCGACGAGCCAGGCGGCCGGCCTCCCTCCGCGCACGCGCCGCAGGAGCGGCGGCAGCGCGTCCGCGCCCGACCGGCGCCGGCCGTCGGCATCGACGACGTGCAGCGACGCGTACCGCTCTTCCGGAGGCAGCTGGTGCAGCAGGCGCGCCCCGGTCTCGGAGCCGATCGCGGCCACGGACACGCCCTGGGCTGCCTCGAACGGGCCCGTCAGCCGCTCGCAGAGCGCGCAGCCCTCGTCGTAGAGCACGGTCAGCTCGCCCACATGGGCACCGTACCCCCCTGTTCCTACACTTCGACGCATGCAGGACGTTCTCACGGTGCCGAACGAGGTCGCCGCAGAGTTGGCCGGGGTCGGCGACGGGGTGCTCGACACGCTGCGCGAGCGGCTCGGCTGCACGATCTCGCTGCGTGGGAACCGCCTCACGCTCGACGGCGACGACGAGCGTGTCGTCGAGGCGCGCGCGGTCGTCGACGAGCTCGTCGAGCTCGTCGAGGGGGGGCATGCGATCGGGCCCGACACCGTCGGCGCGGTCGTCGCGGCGCTCGACCAGGCGGAGGACATCCGCGACGTGTTCGAGGACGTCGTCTGGCGTCATCGGGGGAAGAAGATCGCGCCGAAGACCGTGACCCAGAAGCGCTACGTGGACACGATCCGGGGCGAGACCGTGACGTTCGCGATCGGCCCTGCAGGCACGGGAAAGACGTACCTCGCAATCGCACTGGCGGTGAAGGCGCTCTCCGAGCGCGAGGTGGGTCGCATCATCCTCACGCGCCCTGCCGTCGAGGCCGGGGAGCGCCTCGGCTTCCTGCCCGGCGATGTGCTCGCGAAGGTCGACCCGTACATGCGGCCGCTCTTCGACGCTCTCTACGACACGATGGACGCCGACCGTCTCAACGCGTACATCGACCGCGGCACGATCGAAGTGGCGCCGCTCGCGTTCATGCGGGGCCGCGCCCAACCTGTCGACCGTCGGGTGCTGACGCCTTCCGGCTGGCAGACGATCGGTTCTCTGCGCGTCGGTGACCTCGTGATCGGGTCCGACGGTCGACCGACCGCCGTGCTCGGCGTCCACCCGCAGGGACGGCGGCCGGTGTTCCGGCTGACGGCCCAGGACGGCGCCGAGACCCAGTGCTGCGGCGAGCACCTTTGGCGCGTCCGCACCCCTGACGACCGTCGACGTGGAACACGACGTGTCGTCCGGACTGACGAGATGGTGGGGCGGCTGCGACGGTTCCATCAGCATCGATTCGAGCTGCCGCTCGTCGAGGCGCCGGTCGAGCTCGTGCCCCGGGACGTCCCGCTCGACCCCTATGCGCTCGGTCTCCTCCTGGGTGACGGGTGTCTCACGGCGGCGACCACGCCCGGCTTCACCACAGCCGATCCTGAGCTCGCGGACGTGCTGGAGTCGCGGCTACCCGGAATCGAGCTCCGCCGCAAGGGCGAGTTCGACTACGTCTTGCGCCACCTCGACGGCGGCCGCGGGGGTGTCATCGTCGCCAACCCGGTGACGGTCGCATTGCGGGAGCTCGGTCTCGCGGGCACGCGGTCCGGGACGAAGTTCGTGCCGGAGTCATATCTGGTGAACTCGCCCGATGTCCGTCTCGGCGTGCTCCAAGGGCTCCTCGATACGGACGGCGGGCCGGTCGTCCAGCTCGGTCGCGCGTGCCGCATCCAGTATTCGACCTGTTCCGAGCGCCTTCGCGACGACATCGTCTTCCTCGTGCGCTCGCTCGGCGGCGTCGCGGACTGGCGCGTGAGGCCCGCCGCGGGGCGCCCTCCGGGTCGCGCTCGTGGTCGCGCCGTGTACCACCGCGCGGACGCGTTCGTTCTCGATATCCGGCTACCTGCAGGCATCGAGCCCTTCCGGCTTCCGCGTAAGCTCGAGCGCTACCACGCCGACGGCGGCGGACGTCCGATGCGCTTCGTCGACCGCATCGAGCCGTTGGGAGACGCGGACGCGGTTTGCATCCAGGTGGCTGCCGCCGACTCGCTGTACGTGACGGACGACTTCCTGGTGACGCACAACACCTTGAACGACTCGTTCGTGATCCTCGACGAGGCGCAGAACACCACGCCGGAGCAGATGCAGATGTTCCTCACGCGGCTCGGGTTCGGCTCGAAGATGGTCGTCACCGGGGACGTGACCCAGGTCGACCTGCCGCGCGAGCAGGCGTCGGGGCTGATCCAGGTGCGATCGATCCTCCGGTCGCTCGACGGGATCGGCTTCGTCGAGTTCGGCCACGAGGACGTCGTCCGCCACAAGCTCGTCCAGCGGATCGTCGAGGCGTACAAGCGGCACGCGGAAGAGACGGGGTCAGCGCGGAACCGCTGATGGTGGAGATCGAGGTCGCCAACCGGAGCGGCGCGTCGGTCGAGGCGGCGGCAGCGACCGCACTCGCGCGCGAGGTGCTCGAGGCGGAAGGGGTGGCCGACGGGGAGCTCGGCATCGCATTCGTCTCCGCAGACGAGATGCGGGCGCTGAAGCAGTCCGCACCTCGGCGTCGACGAGCCGACCGACGTCCTCTCGTTCCCGATCGACGGCCGGGAGCCGCTGCCCGACGGCGTGCCGCGCGCGCTCGGCGACGTCGTGCTCTGTCCCGCCGTCGTCGGCGACGACTGGCGGCGACCACTCGTCCACGGCCTCCTGCACCTCTTGGGGCACGAGCACGGGACGGCGATGGAGGCGCGCGAGCGCATGCACCTGTCTTGATCGCGCCGCGCCGCACCCCGTCGATCCTCGAGAGCTTCAACTTCGCGATCGAGGGGATCATCCACGTGCTCCGCACCCAGCGGAACATGCGCATCCACTTCGCGGTCGCTGTCGGCGTGCTCATCGCGGCGCTCGTCTCGGACGTGTCGCGGCTGGAGCTGATCGCGCTCCTGATCGCGATCGCGTTCGTGCTGATCGCCGAGATGATCAACACCGCGATCGAGGCGGCGGTCGACGTCGCCTCGACGACGTTCGACCCGATGGCGAAGCTCGCCAAGGACATCGGCGCGGGCGCGGTGCTGATCGCCGCGCTCAACGCGATCGCGGTGGGCTATCTCGTGTTCTCGGGGCAGGTCGCCGACGAGAGCTCGCGGCTGCTCGACAGGCTCTCCGATGCGCCCGCCGAGCTGACCCTCGTCGCGCTCGTGCTCACGATCGCGCTCGTGATCGCGATGAAGGCGTTCGGCGGACGCGGCTCGCCGCTCCGCGGCGGTTGGCCGTCGGGGCATGCCGCGGTCGCCTTCGCCGGGTGGATGGCGATCACGCTCGTGCTCGGTGACAGCGACCACCGCTTCCTCGTCTCGTCCCTCACGCTGATCATGGCGTTGCTCGTGGCCCAGACGAGGATCGAAGCCGGCGTGCACACCACGCTCGAGGTCGCCTCTGGCGGCCTGCTCGGCGCGCTCGTCACGCTCGCGATCTTCCAGGGGTTCTCGACATGACCGACGCGGAGCTCCTCGCCGCCGCCGACGCGGTCGCCGCGCACGCGTACGCGCCGTACTCGCAGTTCCAGGTGGGCTGCGCCGTCTTGTGCCGCGACGGTCGCGTCGTCGAGGGCGTCAACGTCGAGAACGCGGCGTACCCGCTCGGCATCTGCGCCGAGCGGACGACGTTCGGGCGCGCGATCGCGGAGGGCTACCGGCCCGGCGACTTCGTCGTCGCGGCGATCACGGCGTCGCCGTGCGGCGGGTGCAGGCAGTGGCTCGCCGAGATGCGGGTCGAGCGCGTGCTGTTTCGCAACGGCGGCAGGATCGTCGAGATGTCCCCCGCCGAGCTCCTCCCGGAGCAGTTCGAGCTGTGAGGAGGGCGGTCGCAGTGGAGCGGTCGACACGTTCCCGACACGGTCGGGTCACTCCCGCGTCGGAGGTCCGGCGATACGCTCGACGCGTGGGGAGGAGGATGGCGGCCCCCGGGGCGCCGCCTCTTCCGGACAGGGCCCCTGGGGGCACGGCTAGGTCGGACGCGTTCTCGTGCGACTCGACCTCGCGGGCCGCTGCTCGGGCGCAGGCGAGTGAGGGCACGCGGCGACGCGGGCTCGCGTGCGGGGTCATGCCGTGAGGTCGGGGCTGGTCGCGGTCGCCGGCCGGCCGAACGTCGGCAAGTCCACCCTCGTGAACGCGCTCACCGGCGAGAAGGTCGCGATCACGTCCAACGTCCCCAACACGACCAGGCGCCGCATCTTCGGGGTCGCGAACGGGCCCGAGTGGCAGCTCGTGCTCGTCGACCTCCCCGGCTTCCAGCGACCGATGGACGCGCTCACGGAGCGGATGCAGCAGACCGTCGACGGCGCGTTCGACGACGTCGACGCCGTCCTCCTCGTGCTCTCGGCTCGCGACCGGATCGGAGCCGGCGACCGCTTCGTCGCGAGACGCGTGTTCTCGCTCGGCGTCCCGGTCGTGATCGCCCTGAACAAGATCGACCGGCTCAAGCACGGCCACGTCGCCTCGCAGATGAAGGAGGCTGCCCGGCTCGGCGACTTCCACGCGCTCCATCCCGTGAGCGCGAAGGTGCGCGACGGGATCGACGAGCTGCGCGACGACCTCGTGCTCCTGCTCCCCGAGGGCCCGCTGCTCTTCGGCCGCGACCAGCAGACCGACCTCACCGTCGTCGAGCGCGTCGCCGAGGTGGTGCGCGAGAAGGCACTGCATCTGACACGCGACGAGGTGCCGCACGCGCTGACCGTCGAGGTGGAGGAGATCGGCGACCGGTCGGTGCGCGCGTTCGTGCTCGTCGAGTCGGAGTCGCAGAAGGGCATTCTCGTCGGCAGGCGCGGCGCGATGATCCGCGAGATCGGGACGCGCGCGCGACCCGAGGTGGAGGCGCTCGTGGGCCATCCCGTCTTCCTCGAGCTCGTGGTCAAGGTGCGGCCGAAGTGGCGGCGCGACCGCAAGGCCGTCGAGCGGCTCGGCCTCTAGCCGGACCGCCCGGTCGGCCGCCCGTCAGCGCCGAGCGCGTCCGCGCACCAGCTGGCGGTCGGGCGCGATCCTGAGCATCACGCGCTCGCTGGTGATGTTCTCCTCGTCGTAGTCGCGGCCGCGATACTTCCGTGACAGCTCGTCGATGTGCGCACGTGCGATCGGGCCGGTGACGACCTCGGCCACGCGGCCCCGCACCTCGGCGTAGCGGTACGGGTCGGCCAACTCCCAGATCGTGACGGTCGCGCGCGGATCGCGCTGCACGGCCCGGAACTTTGCGCGATGCACCTCGGTATTGATCAGGACGTGCTCCTCGTCCGCGTCGACCCACATCACATGTGCCATCGGCTGTCCGGAGGCGAGGAGCACGCTGAGCACGGCGAAGTTCTTCCCACGTGCGAGCTGGACGATCTGCGGATCGAGGCTCACGCCGGAGTGAGCGCCTCTGCGGCCTCGTCGGCGTCGACCCGCTCGGCCAACGCCCGGGCGACCTTGAGCCACAGCTCCGGCAATGAGTCGAGCAGCGCGACGAAGCTCTTGCCCTCGATCGCGAGCACCCGCAAGGGCGTCATCGCGACGACCGTGGCAGTGCGCGGCGAGCGCGAGAGCAGCGCAATCTCGCCGACGAAGCTGCCGGCGCCGAGCCGGGCGACCCGCTTCGCGCCGCGCCGGACCTCGATCTCGCCCTCGACCACCACGTAGAACTCCGTGCCCGGCTCGCCCTCACGGATCAGCTCTGCGCCCGACTCGACCAACCGCTCGTCGGCGAGCGCCGCGATCCGGCGCAGGTCGCGTCTGGAGCACAGCTCGAACAGCGGCAGACCTACGGATCAGGTCGACCTTCGTGTCCGCTCGGAGCAGCACGGCAGGCACTCTAGCGGCCTCTAGACTGCCTCTCATGAGCCAGACGCTCGCACTCCCGCGCTCGCTCGAGCTCCCCGGGGGCGGCCGGCTTCCGCGTCTTGGCGCCGTCGACGCCGTGGCGCTCGAGGGCCGTGCCGCCGAGCTCGCAAAGCGGTCGATCAAACGGGAGTCGAAGGTGTTCGCGCTCGAGCTCGCGATCCGCATGATCGATCTCACGACGCTCGAGGGAGCCGACACGCCTGGGAAGGTGAGAGCGCTCTCCGCGAAGGCGACGCGGCCCGATCCCGGCGACGACGGGGTGCCGTCCGTCGCGGCCGTCTGCGTGTACCCGAGCCTCGTCGCGGTCGCGAAGCGCGCGGTGCGCGGCAGCGGCGTGCGGGTCGCCTCCGTCGCGACGGCGTTCCCCTCCGGGCAGGCCTCGCTCGAGGTGAAGCTCGCAGACGTGCGGTCGGCCGTCGACGCAGGGGCGGACGAGATCGACATGGTCATCGACCGCGGCGCATTTCTCTCGGGACGGGTCGGACAGGTCTACGACGAGGTCGTCGCGGTCAAGGACGCGTGTGGTGACGCGCATCTGAAGGTGATCCTCGAGACGGGTGAGCTCGGGACGTACGACGCAGTCCGGCGTGCGTCACTCGTCGCAATCGCGGGCGGCGCCGACTTCATCAAGACGTCGACGGGCAAGGTCTCCCCGGCGGCGACGTTGCCGGTCACGCTCTGCATGCTCGAGGCGATCCGCGACGTCCACGACGAGACCGGGCTCGCGATCGGGATGAAGCCCGCGGGGGGGATCCGCACGGCGAAGCAGGCGATCCAGTACCTCTGCCTCGTGCACGAGACCCTCGGCGTCGACTGGTTGACGCCCGACCGCTTCCGGCTCGGCGCCTCGTCCCTCCTCAACGACCTGCTGCTCCAGCTCCGCAAGCAGCGCACCGGCATCTACCGGTCGCCCGACGAGTTCACGCTCGACTGATGGGTGCGGTCGAGAAGCCGCGCACGGACGTCGCAGCACCCGCGGCGTGGGAGTACGCCTCGGCTCCGGAGTCGCGCGAGATCGTCACGTTCGCGGGCCGCTACGGCCTCTTCATCGGCGGGAAGGAGGTCGCGCCGCGCTCGCGCTCGTGGTTCACGACCGTCTCGCCGGCGAGCGAGGAGCCGCTCGCGGAGGTCGCGCAGGGCGGGCCGAAGGACGTCGCACTCGCGGTCGACGCGGCGCGCGAGGCGTTTCGGACGTGGAGCAGGCGCAAGCCCTCCGAGCGCGCGAAGGTCCTGTTCCGGATCGCGCGGATCCTGCAGGAGCGCTCGCGCGAGCTCGCGGTGGCGGAGTCCCTCGACGGCGGCAAGCCGATCAAGGAATCGCGCGACGTCGACCTCCCGCTCGCCGCCGCGCATTTCTTCTACTACGCGGGCTGGGCCGACAAGCTCGAGTACGCGTTCCCGGGTCGCCGACCGCGCCCGTTGGGCGTCGCGGCCCAGATCGTGCCGTGGAACTTCCCGCTCCTGATGCTCGCGTGGAAGGTCGCGCCCGCGCTCGCCTGCGGAAACGCGGTCGTGCTGAAGCCGGCCGAGACGACCCCGCTGACGGCGTTGCTCTTCGCGGACGTTTGCCGTCAGGCCGAGGTTCCGCCGGGGGTGGTGAACATCGTCACCGGCGACGGGTCGACCGGCGCGCATCTGGTGCGGGCGAAGGGGATCGACAAGGTCGCGTTCACCGGCTCGACCGAGGTGGGGAAGGCGATCCAGCGGGAGCTCGCCGGCCGTGACGTCGCGCTCACGCTCGAGCTCGGCGGCAAGGCCGCCAACATCGTCTTCGATGACTGCGCTCTCGACCAGGCGGTCGAGGGGATCGTGAACGGGATCTACTTCAACCAGGGCCACGTCTGCTGTGCGGGCTCGCGGCTGCTGGTGCAGGAGTCGATCCACGATCCGCTCGTGCGCAAGCTGAAGCGGCGCATGGCGACCCTCCGGGTCGGTGACCCGCTGGACAAGAACACCGATGTCGGCGCGATCAACTCCGGCGCCCAGCTCGAGCGGATCGCGGAGCTCGTGCAGAGCGGGATCGACGAGGGCGCAGAGCTCTACCAGCCGCCGTGCCGTCTGCCCGAGAAGGGCTGGTGGTTCGCTCCGACGGTGTTCACCAACGTTGCGCAGAGCCATCGCATCGCCCGCGAGGAGATCTTCGGTCCCGTGCTTGAGCGTGCTCACGTTCCGCACGCCGGACGAGGCGGTCGAGAAGGCGAACAACACGATGTACGGCCTCTCCGCAGGAGTGTGGACGGAGAAGGGCTCGCGGATCCTCTGGATGGCCGAGCGGCTGCGCTCCGGCGTGGTGTGGGGCAACACCTTCAATCGCTTCGATCCCTCGTCTCCGTTCGGCGGCTACAAGGAGTCCGGCTTCGGGCGCGAAGGCGGGCGTCACGGCCTCGAGGCCTACCTGAGGTTCGAGTGAGCACGCGGCTCCCCGTCCGGAAGACGTACAAGCTGTTCATCGGCGGCGCGTTCCCGCGCTCCGAGTCCGGACGCACGCTCGAGCTCGAGGGTCACAACGTGGCCCGCGCCTCCCGCAAGGACGCGCGCGACGCCGTGGTCGCCGCGCGCAAGGCCGTTGCGCCGTGGAGCGGTGCGACGGCGTACAACCGCGGACAGGTGCTGTACCGGCTCGCCGAGACGATGGAGACGCGCACCGCCGCGCTCGCGAGCGCGTCCGGCGGCCGCCGGGAAGTCGCGCGGGCGATCGACCGCGTCGTCTGGTACGCGGGGTGGGCCGACAAGCTCGCCCAGGTCCTCGGCGCGTCGAACCCGGTCGCGGGCCCCTACTTCAACTTCACGGTTCCCGAGCCGACCGGGGTCGTGGCGCTGATCGCCCCCGACGAGCCCGCGCTCGACGGTCTCGTGTCGCGCCTCGCACCGGCGCTCGTGGCGGGCAACGCGGTCGTCGCGGTCGCGTCCGAGGCGCATCCGCTCGCCGCGATCGAGCTCGCCGAGGCGGTCGCGACCTCCGACGTGCCGTCCGGCGTGGTGAACGTCCTCACGGGCGTGCGCGCCGAGCTCGCGCCGGTGCTCGCGGGGCACATGGACGTCAACGCGATCGACGTCACCGGTGCGGACGGGGAGGCGGCTGCGCTGGAGGCGCTCGCCGCGGAGAACGTCAAGCGGGTCGTCCGTGCCAGGGAGGACCGGAGCCCATGGGAGATCGCGGCTTTCATGGAGCTGAAGACCGTCTGGCACCCGATCGGCCGCTGAGCGCGACCACGGCGCTCCGGCCGGGGCACCCCAACCCACCACCCACTTTCTATTCTATCGCTCTCGTTGTCGATTTTGGCGACGGGTCTGTGCCGTCTTCGTGCCGGATTCGTCACCAGCGGTCCGGGCGCGCCGCGACCGGCCGGCCGATCGGCCGGCTCGTCCCGACTAGCCCGCATCGCTCAGGAGGCGGTCGACCTGCGCCGCAGCGGCATCGAGCCGCACGTCGAGAGGCCCTTCGACGAGAAGCCACGGGCTTCCGCTCTCCCGCGCGCGGCGGAGGTACCGCTCGTGCATCCACTGCCGCTGCTCCTCGAACTGGCGCGCCCCGTCGTGGCGCCACGGCGCGTCGAGGCCGCAGACGAGGAAGAGGTCGTAGCGGCGTCGCACGAGCTCGTCGAATCCCCTCGCCGGTGTGCCGACGTAGACCTCGTGGAAGACGGCCGTCGTGAAGGCGTCGGTGTCGCTGAACAGCACCCGGCGGGCGAGCGAGGCGAGGAAGTCCTCGTACCAGCAGTGCATCCGCGCGATGTGCGTGAACTCCCAGCTCGTCCACGTGGCACCCGGCGGGCGTCCGATCTCCGTGTAGGGCCTGCCGTACTCGGGGTTCCAGACGGTTGCGAAGCGCTCGGCCAGCGCGCGCGCGAGCGTGGTCTTGCCGGTGGACTCGGCACCGAGGAGGCAGACACGTTTCACGTCCGGCACGGCGCGAGCCTACGTGCCGGACGCAACGCGATCTCGAGGAGCGAGGCACGATGAGCGCGGAGCACGATCATCTAGCATCCCGCAGCGTGAGCGACCGAAGACTGAGCCAGGCGATCGCCGAGGGAGACGGGATCTCGGTGCTCGTCGAGGTCGCCAGCGGAGACGCGGCCCGTCGTGCCGAGGAGCGTGGGGCGGAGGGGGTCGTCGTCCGGGTCCGCGGTCGATGCTGGGACGCGAGGTTGCGCTTCCCCTGCTCGCCTACGGGCCCGCGCCGGAAGACGCCGCGGAGAGCGCGGCCGCCGCGGTCGTGCTCACGCTCGCGGGCGACGACGACGAGGAACTGCACGGACTCGCCGATCGCTGCCACGCGCTCGGGCTCGAGCTGGTCGTCCGCGTCCGTGACGACGACGAGCTCGAGCGCGTGCTCGAGCACCTCGACCCGGAGATCCTGCTTCTCACCGCCGAGCTCGCCGAGCCCGAGCAGCACGCGCTCGACCGCCTGCTCGAGCTGCTCCCGGACGTGCCCGCGGGCAAGCTCGCGATCGCCGAGCTGGCGGACGCCTCCCGCGAGGACGTCGAGGTCCTCGAGCGGGCGGGCGTGGACGCCGTGCTGGTGGCGGGCGATGTCGAGGCGCTGGTCGGCGACGGCGTCCCGGACGTGTAGTGCCACCTGAGGCGATGCTGCCTCGTTCCTCGGGCGCGAGGGACCTGGGTCGCATTGCCTGAAGAGGCACCGGACGTCCAGCCCCTGCGCACCGTCCACCCGGCGGCACTCGCCGAGGCCGCGGCGGTCGGGGCGATCATCTCGCTCGCCGCCGTGCTCCGAATCGTCGGCTCGGGGTCGGGGCTCCCGCTCCCGCTCCTCAATCCCGACGAGGCGAACATCGTCCCCCGCGCGTGGGAGATCGTGCACGGGGGCGGGCTCGACCCCGGCTGGTACGACTACCCGAGCCTCCTCTTTCTGCTGCTCTCGCCGTCGCAGATCGGCCTCGACGCGCCCTCCTACGGCACCGCCCGTATCGTCGCGGTCGCGATCGGGCTCCTCGGCGTGGCGGCCGCCTGGTGGCTCGGCCGCGCCGCGTACGGGCGCCTCGCCTCGATCACCGGCGCGCTTGGAGTCGCGGTCGCGACCACACACGTGGCGTACTCGCGCATGGCCGTCACGGACGTGCTCCTCACGCTGGGCGTCACCACCTGTCTCGCGCTCCTCGTCACGGGGCGTTTCGAGTGGGCCGGGCTCGCCGCAGGGCTCGCGGCGTCTGCGAAGTACCCCGGCATCGTGCTCGTCGTCCCGCTCCTCGTCGCGGGCTACGGTCTCTGGCGGCGCACGGCGGTCGCGCTCGGCCTCGCGGCCGCGGCGTTCGCGCTCACGAGCCCGTTCGTGCTCGTCCATGCGGGCGCGGCGTGGGGCGACGTCACCCGTGTGCAGCGGCTCGCGCACGAGGGCTGGCTCGGCTTCGAAGGCGACCCGCCCACACCGCTCGCGTTCGGCGCCCGGCTCTGGGACGCGCTGGGGCCGCTCGTGCTCGTCGCCCTCGCCGGCGCGGGCCTCGCCCTGTGGCGCAGGACACGCAGCGACCTCGTCCTCCTCTCGTTCGCGCTCGCCTACTGTCTCTCGCTGCTGCCGAGCGAAGCGCATTTCGACCGTTACGTCCTGCCGCTCGTGCCCGTCGCGGCCGTGCTCGCAGGCCGCAGCCGCCCGCTCGCGCTGGCCGCATTGCTCGCCGCGGCCGTCCCGCTCTGGTGGTCGATCACGGACGCCGCTGCGCTGACGGGTCACGACCACCGCCTCGATGCGGCTGCATGGATCGACCGCTCGGTGCCTGCGACGGAGACGATCGCCGCCGACCCGTCCACGTTGCCGCTCGACGGGCGCACCGTGATCCGGCTCGAGCTCCCCGGGCCGCACCGTCCGTTCGATCCGAGAAGGAACCTGGCCGCACTTCGTGCCGCGGGCGCACGCTGGCTCGTCGTGAGCGGCTCGGTCACTGATCGCGTCCTCGCCGCCCCCGCCGACTACCCGCGCGAGGCACGTTTCTACCGCTCGCTCGAGGCGCTCAGGCCTGCGTACGCAGCACCGAGCTCCGGCCGTGGGCGGCCGTGGCTCCGCGTCTACCGCATCTACCCTTAGGTGATGGAACGGCGCGGGCCGTCTCTCGCCGCACCGGTGCTGGGCACCGCGGTCTTTCTCTCGGGCGCGGTGCTGCTCGGGGTCGAGATCGCCGCGAGCAGGGTGCTCGCTCCGACCTTCGGCAGCTCGCTCTACGTGTGGGGCGCGCTGATCGGCGTCGTCCTCACCGGCCTCGCGCTCGGCTACTGGATCGGCGGCGCGCTCGCCGACCGCTGGCCGTCGCCGTACCTGCTCGTCGGCGCGATCGCCCTCGGGGCGCTCCTCGTGCTGGCGATCCCGCTCCTCGACCAATGGGTGCTCGACCGCGTCGTCAGCTGGGACCCCGGCCCGCGGCTCGACCCGCTCGTCGCGGCAATCGCGCTGTTCGGGCCGATGAGCGTCGTGCTCGCCTCGGTCTCGCCGATCGCCGTCCGCCTCGCCGCCCAGTCGCTCGACCGGCTCGGACGCACGGCCGGACGGCTCTTCTCGATCTCCACCGCCGGGAGCATCGCGGGCACGTTCGCAACCGCGTTCTGGCTCGTTCCCGAGTACGGCACCGACCAGGTGCTCGCGCTCGGCGCGGTCGTACTGCTCTCGGCGGCGGCGCTCGTCGCGCTCGTCGAGCGCGTCTGGGTCCCCGCTGCGGTGCTCGTCGCCGGTGTCGGCGCGTCGGTGCTGATGGTCGGAGCGCTCGCGCCGGACACCGGCGGCCGGCGGCTCGAGGGCCTCGCGGCGAAGAACTGGTCGCCTCTCTACCGGCAGCGGGAGGCCCGCACCCCGCGCTCGCTGGACCCCGCCGAGGTCGCGGAGACGATCGGGGTGGGGTTCACGGTGCGCGAGGCCCGCGACACGCGCTACCACAGGCTCGTCGTCGCCGACGCAGAGGGCTCGCGCTACCTCCGCTTCGACAGCTCGTTCCAGAGCGGCATGTACATCGGCCAGCCGTTCCGCACGAGGTTCTCGTACACTGACTACCTCGAGCTCGGCCTCGCGTACAACCCCGGGGCGCGCAGGATCCTCGTGATCGGCCTCGGAGGCGCATCCGCGCCGAAGCGCATCTGGCGCGACTTCGGCGACGTACAGCTGACCGTCGTCGAGCTCGACCCCGCCGTCGTCGAGACCGCCTACACGTGGTTCGCGCTGCCGCACGACCCGCGCATCGACGTCGAGATCGACGACGGGCGCCGCTACCTCCGCCGTATCGACGACACGTACGACGTGATCGTGCTCGATGCGTTCTACGCCGACGGCGTGCCGTTCCACCTGACCACGCTCGAGTTCGTCGAGCTCCTGCACGAGCGGCTCGCGCCCGGCGGCGTGATCGCCGCGAACGTGATCGGCGCGCTCACCGGCGACAGCTCACGTATCACGCGCGCCTTCTGGAAGACCTACGCCGCGGTGTTCCCGACCGTCGTGCTGCACCCCGTGTACGAAGGCCCGTACGACCGTGCCCCCGCCGAGACCCGCAACATCATCCTGGTCGCGACCGACCGTGCCGCACCCGCCCCGGCGCAGCTCGCCTCCACGTGGGCGCGCGTGCGGAAGGCCCGCGCGCCTACGGCTCCGGCGCTGACCGCCGCGATCCGGGACCGCTGGCCGGGCGCCGTACGCTCGGACGACGTCCCGCTGCTCACCGACGGGTACGCGCCGACAGACGCCCTCCTGCTCGACTAGTTCTTGTTCGCGAGCAGGATTCCGCAGGAGCGGAATCCTGCCGCTTGATCCCCGCCCTGGGGGCGGGGCAGATCCCTGAAGGCGCCCGCTGTCGCGGTCGCAACTGCATCTGTTCGCGAAGCGGGATTCTGTGGGGGCGGAATCCTGCCGCTTGATCTCCGCCTGCGGCGGAGCACACCCCTGAAGGCGTCGGCTTCGCCGCCGCAACTGCGTCCTGAAGGCGCCCGCTGTCGCGGTCGCAACTGCGTCCTGAAGGCGCCCGCTGTCGCCGTCGCAACTGCATCTGTTCGCAAGCCGGATTCCGCGTGGCGGAATCGCGCGCTCGGATCGCCGGCACGCGGCGTGGCAGCGGTGCGATGCGGTGTGCGCGCGACCTACGCGCCGGTCGGGAGGCGCGAGTCGAAGAAGATCCGCGCAGCGTCGTACTGGTCGGGTGGCACCGCCCTCGGCGACACCACGGCCTCCCCGAGCGCCACGTCGGTCACCGCGTCCCCCTGCAGCGCGACCATCCGGCCGAACCGACCCTCGGCCGCGAGGTCTGCCGCGTGGATCCCGAAGCGCGTCGCGAGCACACGGTCGCGGGCGCTCGGCACCCCGCCGCGCTGGATGTGCCCGAGGACGGTCACGCGTGCCTCGAAGCCCGTCAGCGCCTCGAGCCGTGCAGCCACCAGGGCGGAGACCCCTCCGAGCCGCTCGAACCCGAACGCGTCGAACTGCGCGGCCTGCCGGGCGCCGGGAGGCGGAGTGATGCCCTCCGCGACGACCACGACCGAGTAGCGCCGCCCGCGCTCGGCGCGAGCCTGCACGAGCGCCGCGATCTCGGCGAGATCGTACGGCTCCTCCGGCACGAGGATCGCGTCGGCGCCGGCTGCCATGCCCGCGTGCGTCGCGATCCATCCCTGCGTGCGGCCCATCACCTCCACGACCATCACGCGCTCGTGCGACTCGGCGGTCGTCGTGATCCGGTCGATCGCCTCCGCCGCGACCTGCAGCGCCGTGTCGAACCCGATCGTGGTGTCCGTGCACGCGATGTCGTTGTCGATCGACTTCGGGACGCCGACGATCGGGACGCCCTCGGCGCAGAGGCGGTCGGCGGTGCGCAGGGTGCCGTCGCCGCCGACGACGACAAGGGCATCGAGCCGCTCCCGCTCGAGCGTCCCCGCGAGAGACGCCGCCCCCTCGCCGTGGACGTACGGGTCGCGGCGCGACGTCCCGAGCACAGTGCCGCCCCGCTGCAGGAGCCCGCGCACCGCGTCCCGGTCGAGCGGCCGGACCCTGCCCTCCATCAGGCCGTCCCAGCCGTCGAGGACGCCGATCACGTCACAGCCGTGCGTCTTCGCCGCGCGGGTGACGACCGCGCGGATTGCCGCGTTCAGACCGGGGCAGTCGCCCCCTGCCGTCATGACCCCGACCCGTTTCACGCCGCCATCGTATGGTCGCGCGCCGTTGCCGCCCTAGTAGAGGAACATCGGCTTGCCCGCGACGTGCCGGAGCTTCGGGCGGTAGGCCTCGGCGTCGTAGAGCTCGTCGACGTCGACGCGCTTGACGCCTTCGCGCGTCGCGGAGATGGGGACAGCCGTGTAGGTGCCGCTGCGCAGGGCGACCATCCGCCCGGATGCCCCCTCGACCGCGAGGTCGGCCGCCATCACCGCGTAGTTCGTCGCGACCATCAGGTCGAGCGAGTCCGGTGCCCCGGAGCGCATCAGGTAGCCGACCACCTGCACGATCATGTCCTCGCCGGTCGCCTCCTTGAGCAGGGCCGCGGTCAGCTCCCCGACGCCGCCCAGCTTCCGGTGCCCGTACGCGTCCTCCTCGCCCGAGAGCACCATGTCCCCGCCCGCGAGCGTCGCGCCCTCGGAAACCGTCACCATCGCGTAGTTCGACGGGTTCTCGCGCTTGTCGGCGAGCAGCAGGCGACCGAGCCGGTCGATCTCGAACGGGACCTCGGAGATCACCGCGCGGTCGACGCCCGCAAGGTACGCCGTGACGAGCGAGGTCTCGCCGCTGTAGCGGCCGAAGAGCTCGATCACCGCGATCCGCTCGTGCGACCCCGTCGAGGTGCGCAGGTTGTGGATGAACTGGACGCCGCGCGTGACCGCGGTCGAGAAGCCGATGCAGTAGTCGGTGCCGTGGACGTCGTTGTCCATCGTCTTCGGGATCGCGATCACCGGCACGCCCTCGTCGTGCATCCGCAGCGCGTACGAGAGCGTGTCGTCGCCCCCGATCGCGACGAGCGTGTCGATCCCGAGCGACTCGACCACGCGGAGCGCGTGCGGGGTGAAGTCGTACGGGGCGTCGCCGGTCGCGCTGTCCGCGAGATGCGGCGGAACCTCGCTCTCCCGCACGCGGCTCGGGTTGGTCCGCGAGGTGTGCAGGAACGTGCCGCCCGTGCGGTCGATCGTGCGCACGGTGGCGGGGGTGAGCCGCTGGAACCACTCGGCTTCCGAGCCCGGCCGGTCGGGGTCGTGGTGGAGCAGCGCGGCCCACCCGCGCCGCAGCCCGACGACCTCGTGCCCCTCGTCCGCGATCCGGTTCACGAACGCCTTGATGCACGGGTTGAGCCCGGGCACATCGCCGCCGCCGGTCAGGATCCCGATCCTCATCGGACGCGATGCTAGAGCGAACCTCGCTCCTCCGTGCGCCGGGTCGGTGCGGCGGTCACCCGAGACGCGCGGCGCGAGCAGCCCGGCGCCGTCGCCGTCATGTGCGATCACCCACAGGCCGTACGAGCGCTCGCGCCGGCCGTCCGGGTCCTGCTCCCAGGTCGGCTGCGCTCCTCCAGCGAGCAGCGCGAGCGCGGCGAGCACCGCGCGAGGGGCCCGAGAGCCACGAATGCCGAAGGTGGGGCTCGAACCCACACGCCCTTGCGGGCACCGGATTTTGAGTCCGGCGCGTCTACCGGTTCCGCCACTTCGGCTTGCGGGGGATGGTAGAGGGACGGACGAGGGCCGGCGGACAGCGCCGCGGCGGCGTCAACGTGGCCGCGAATCCCCTACACTCTCCGCGCTACACGAAGGGCCCCGGTCCGCGCCGGGCGCCGGTTGGTCCATCCAAGGAGGAGGATGAGCTTGAAGTTCAAGCGAAGCGGGGTGTTTCTCGCCGGGCTCGTCGTCGCCTCGTTCGCGCTCGTCGCGGCAGGCTGCGGCGGAGGCGGCGGTGGCGGCGCGCCCGAGGCTCTGCCGTCGTCGTCGTGCACGCCCATCGAGTACGAGGGCGACGGGAACCCGGACTACATCGTGGCGTCGGACTTTCCGCTCCAGGGCAGCTCCCGGACGCAGACGGTGCAGATGAACGACGCGATCCGTTCCGTCCTGAAGACGGCGGACTACAAGGCCGGCGACTACAAGATCGGCTTCCAGGCCTGCGACGACGCGACCGCCCAGGCGGCGAAGTGGGACTCGGGCAAGTGCTCGCAGAACGCGAACAACTACGCGGGCAACGACAAGGTCATCGGGGTCATCGGCACCTTCAACTCCGGATGCGCGGCGATCGAGATCCCGGTCCTGAACCAGGCTCCCGACGGCGGCATCGCGATGATCTCGCCGGCGAACACGTATCCGTGCCTGACGGAGAACCTGCCCGGCGGATGTGACAGCACCGAGCCCGACAAGTACTACCCGTCGGGCACCCGGAACTACGCCCGTGTCGCTCCGGCGGACGACTACCAGGGTGCGGCGCTGGCCGAGTTCATGAAGGGCAAGGGCGTCACGAAGCTGTATGTCCTCAACGACAAGGAGGCGTACGGCCTCGGTGTCGCGAACACGACGAAGAAGGCGGCCGAGAGCGTCGGCATCAAGGTCGTCGGCTTCGAGGCGTGGGACCCGAAGGCGGCGAGCTACGAGTCGCTGATGAAGAAGATCCAGTCGACCGGGGCGGACGGCGTCTTCCTCGGCGGCCTGATCGACGAGAACGGCGCTCAGCTGATCAAGGACAAGGTCGCGGTGCTCGGTCCGAACGACGGCAGCGTCCAGCTGTTCGCGCCGGACGGCTTCACGACCCAGTCCACGATCGACGACACGGGGCCCGCGTCCGCCGGCATGTTCATGTCGGTGGCCGGCGTGCCGGTCAACGAGTTCGCAGGCACCGCGAAGCAGTTCGCGGACCAGTTCACGCAGGACTACCTCAAGTCCGGACAGCAGATCGACCCGTACGCGATCTACGCCGCACAGGCTGCGCAGATCCTGCTGGGCGCGATCGGAGACTCGGACGGCACACGCTCGGACGTGATCTCGAAGATGTTCGCGACGAAGGTCACGGACGGCCTGCTCGGCTCGTTCTCGTTCAACGAGAACGGTGACCCGCAGGATGCCTCCGGTGCGGTCGTCGGCTTCACGATCTACAAGGCGACCGACAAGCTCGAGACCGTCCTCGCGCTGTCGCCGGATCCGGCGACCGTCAAGGCGGCCGGCTCGTAAACGACGTCGACAAGACGACGTTTCTCCGCGGCGGGAGGGCATTGCCCTCCCGCCGCTTTACGGGGTAGAGTCGCGCGTCATGGCGGCTGCCCTCGAACGGCTCAGGGGATCTTCGGCCATCGACAAGCTCGGGCTGATGCTGGTGGCGCTCGTGTTCGCCTGGCTGATCGGGAACTTCGTCAAGGCACCCGCCGAGTTCATCAACATCGGGCTGATCGGGCTCACCAACGGCGCGATCTACGGCGTCGTCGCGCTCGGCTACACGCTCGTCTACGGCATCCTGCAGCTGATCAACTTCGCGCACGGCGACGTCTTCGCGCTGGGCGGGCTGTTCGCGAGCACGATGATCGTCTCCGTGCTCGGGCTCGACGCGGACTCGAGCGTCCCGTGCATCATCGGCGGGTTGCTGCTCACGCTGATCGTCGTGATGACGCTGTTCGCGCCTCTTCAACGCGGCGCATCGAGCGCGATCGCCTACAAGCCGCTGCGCAACGCGCCGCGACTCGCGCCGCTGATCACGGCGATCGGCATGTCGTTCATCGTGCCAGAACATCGGGCTCGCGTTCTACGGCGTCGACTTCGTCTACCGTGCCGAGCTTCATCCCCCGCACGGACGCGATCCACGTCGGCGGGATCGAGTACTCAGTGGAACAAGCTTCGCGGCGCTGATCATCGTGATCCCGCTGCTCCTGCTGCTCACCTGGTTCGTGCGCTCGACGCAAGCAGGGCAAGGCGATGCGCGCCGTCTCCCAGGACACCGAGGCGATCGCGCGATGATGGGCATCGACGTGAACCGCACGATCTCGGTCACGTTCCTGATCGGCCGGCGCGCTCGCCGGCGGCGGCGGGCATCGTCTTCCTGCTGCAGTTCACACATGCGCTACGACACCGGCTTCCAGCTCGGGCTGATCGCGTTCACCGCGGCCGTCGCTCGGTGGGATCGGCAACCTCCCGGGCGCGGTCGCTCGGCGGGTACTTCATCGGGTTCATCGAGACGTTCAACGAGGGCTCTCAACAGGCACGCGTCCCGGGAGCGACTGGACGCGCGTGATCGTCTTCGGCCTCCTGGTCCTGTCCTCGTCTTCCGGCCCGCCGGCTCTCTCGGCGAGCAGCAAGCCGGAGGGCGCGCGAGGCGGCGCCTCGCCGGCTCGCGGCGCCGCTCGCGGCCGCGCGCGCGCGGCCGCGCGTACGCGGTCGTCATCACGCTCGTCGGCCGCTCATCTACCCGTGCATCGTCGACGCTCTTCCTGAGCCTGCCGCTGATCGGCGGCTTCGATTCGCGCGGTCGACTCGATGCTGGTGCTCGTCGGCTTTCACGTGCTGGGCTGGGGCTGAACATCGTCGTCGGCTACGCGGGCCTGCTCGACCTCGGCTACGTCGCCTTCTTCGCGCCGGCGCGTACGTACGCCGCTGGCTCGCCTCGCAGCAGTTCCAGCAGGTCTCGTTCCACCTCGCGCTCCCGGCGCACCTCGACCGGCCGGTGGATCCACATCCCGATGTGGCTCGTGCTGACCGTCGCGGGGCTGTTCACGACCGGGGTCGGGATCGTGCTCGGGCTGCCCATGCTCCGCCTCCGCGGCGACTACCTCGCGATCGTCACGCTCGGGTTCGGCGAGATCGTGCCGCATCTCGTGCGCAACGCGGACTCATCGGCGGGCTTCGAACCTCACGCACGGGACGTACGGCATCGCCCGATCGACTCGCTGGCGTTCGGCAGGCTGGGTGCTTCGACCCAGTCGACCAGCGGGACTGCTGCTCTGGGCCTCGGTCGCGGCTGCTCCTGATCACGGTCTTCTGCCGCGTCCGCCTGCGCGACGTCGCGGCTCGGGCCGCGCTGGGTCGCGATCCGCGAGGACGAGACCGCCGCCGCCGCATGGGTTGAACACCGCTGATGCACAAGCGTGGCGTTCGCGATCGGCGCGTCCTTCGGCGGCTTCGCGGGCGCCTTTACGCCGGTTCTTCAAGTCCGGTGCATTCCCGGCGGACTTCTACTTCAACATCTCGGTGTTCCTGCTCTGCATCGGTGATCCTGGGCGGGATGGGGAGCATCCCGGGCGTGATCCTCGGCGGGATGCTGCTCGGGTATCTGCAACGTCGAGGGGCTCGCGACGATCGCTCGAAGATCGAGCAGCGGCTGTCGCTGAACTTCGACCCGATGAGTGCCAGTTCGCCGGATCTGCACTGGGATCATCATCGCGTCGTCGCGATGCTCTTCCGGCGCGCCGGCCCGTGACCGGAGCGGCGGCACCGGATCGAGATGGCCGAGGCGTCCACGACACGCCGTTCCACGACGTCGCAGACCGAGGCGCGAGCTGACCGACCGCGACCCGCGGACGACTGACGCCGCCGGCGACAGCGCCGCTCGTCGCGACGCAGGCTGCGCAAGGAGTTCGGGGGCCTCGTCGCGTCCGACGACATCGACTTCGACGATCCCGCGCGGCGCGATCGTCGGGCTGATCGGGCCGAACGGCGCCGGCAAGACGACGTTCTTCAACCTGCTCACCGGCGTCTACCAGCCGACCGCGGGCGCGATCGTGTTCGACGGCCGCCGACGTCGACGGCCTGCCGCCGCACGCAGATCGCCGAGCCCGGCATCGGCGCGCACGTTCCAGAACATCCGGCTGTTCGCCGCAGATGACCGCGATCGAGAACGTGCTGGTCGGCATGCACTGCCGGCTGCACGAGCGGCATCTTCGGCGTCGTCCTGCGCACGCACGCGGCATCACGCGACGAGGAGGCCGAGCGCCGACCAGCGCGCGCGAGAGCTGCTCGCTACTGCGGCCTGCCGCGGCGCGCACGACGAGCAGGCCGAGCACCCTCCCGTACGGCGACCAGCGCCGGCTCGAGGTCGCGCGGGCGCTCGCGACGGAGCCGAAGCTGCTGCTCCTCGACGAGCCGACGGCCGGGATGAACCCGCAGGAGAGCGCGGACTTCACGCGCCTTCGTCCGTCGCGTGCGCGACGAGAAGGGTCTCACCGTGCTCCTGATCGAGCACGACATGAGGTCGTGATGGGCGTCTCGCGAGCGCATCACGGTGCTCGAGTACGGCGCGAAGATCGCCGAGGGCACGCCCGCGCGAGATCCAGGCGGACCCGAAGGTGATCGAGGCGTACCTCGGAAGCGGCGGCGGCCGGATGAGCGCGACCACGACGGACCGGTGCCACGTCCTCGCGCTGGAGGACATCCACGTCTACTACGGCGGCGATCCACGCGCTCAAGGGCGTCTCGCTCACGGTCGGCGCCGGCGAGATCGTGACGCTGATCGGCGCGAACGGCGCCGGCAAGTCGCACCACGCTGCGCGCGATCAACGGGCTCGAACCATCCGCGGCAGGGCGCGATCCGCTTCCAGGGCGAGCGACATCACGAGCGCGCGCGCCGCACGCGATCGTCAAGAGCGGGATCGCGCAGAGCCCCGAGGGACGGCGGCTCTTCCCGCGGCATGACCGTGCGGAGAACCTCGAGATGGGCGCGTTCCAGCGCACGCGACCGCGAGAACTTCGCAGGCGGACATGGACCGGGTCTTCGAGCTGTTCCCGCGGCTCTACGAGCGGCGCACGCAGAAGGCCGGCACGCTGTCCGGCGGCGAGCAGCAGATGTGCGCGATCGGCGCGCGCGCTGATGGCGCGGCCGAGGCTGCTCCTGCTCGACGAGCCCTCGATGGGCCTCGCGCCGATCTTCGTCGAGAAGATCTTCGAGATCATCGGCGAGATCAACGCGCAGGGCACCCCGTGCTGCTCGTCGAGCAGAACGCGCTGATGGCCCTCGACGCCGCGCACCGCGGCTACGTGATGGAGACCGGCACGATCACGCTCGCCGGCGCCGGCCGCGCAGCTCAAGTCGAACGAGGCCGTCCAGAAGGCGTACCTCGGCGTGGACTAGAGGTTGTTCGCAAGGCGGATTCCGCAGCAGCGGAATCCGCCTGCTTGATCCCCGCCTGCGGCGGGGCAGATCCCTGAAGGCGTCGGCTGCGCCGCCGCAACTGCATTCGCGGGGCGAGTCGGCCGCGTTCTTATCCGTCAACGACCAGCATCGGGTACGGCGGGCCGAGCACGACGCCGGTCGACCCGCGCTCGCCCGCGAGCCCGCGCGCCATCGCGAGCGCGGTCGAGGCGCTGTGCGACGGCACGAGCCCGAGCGCCCGCGCCGCGGCCGCGTCGCGGCAGCCGGCCACGATCACCGATCCTGCCCGCTCCAGCACGGCCGCGCACGACTCCCAGTCGGCGAACGGGAGCCGCGGATGAGGCGCGGCGCCGCTCCGGTACGCGCTGAGCGCGCGGCGGTCGCGCGCTGCCGCCGCCTCGGTCGGGCGGAGACGGGGCGGTGAGCCCTCGCGCAGCGCCGTGAGGAGGACGCGGTAGGGCGTCTGCGGCCCGTGCGCGATCACGCGCGTGAAGGGATGCAGCAGCACGATCGTTCCGCCCTCGGCGAACGGGGGCTCGTCGCGCCAGAGCCGCAGCGCGTACCCGAGGCCGAGCGACGCCGCGGTGATCGGGTTGAGCGGCTCACGGGGGAAGCCCGCGCCGACGTGCGGGAGCGGGACCACGATCGTGTCGAACGGCCGCCCGACGCGGACGCCGAGCAGGGCCGCGCTGCGAACGAGCGCCTCGGCGTGCGCGACCGAGGGCAGGCCCGGCGAGCGCGGCGACCACCGTGACGTCGTACGTGCGGCTGTTCACGAACCGTCGCCGTAGCGCCGCCGGCGCGGCGTTGACGAGTCGGCGGAAGGGCGAGCGCCCGAGCGCTCTGCGCGCGTCGGCCTGCCACGGGAACCCGGCGTACGGGCCTGTCAGCCTGGGTCGGTCGAGAACGAGCGAGAGGCCGATCAACGGCACGCTCCGCCGGAGCTCCGTCTCGAGCGACGCCGCGAGCCTCCAGCCCGGCGCGCCCGAGGCCTCGAGCAGCGACCGCGTCGTCGTGGCGCGAATCGTCGCCGGCCCGCACGCGTCGAGCAGCGCGGTCGGGCCGCCGTGAAGCACGGTCTCGCCGGCGCCGACGGTCACGACGAGGTCGGTGTCGAGCAACGACGGGTGGATCCGGTGGACACGGCCGTCGAGCTCGATCCGGCGCAGATCCTCGGCCTCGCAATCGTGCACGAGCACACGTCCGCGGTAGTCCCGCGCCCGGTCCGGTCGGACGAGCCCTTCCAGCTGCTGCCGACCGGCCCGCCGCGCGAGCCCTCCCGCGACGAGCAGCGTCTGCCGCTCGCCTGCTATCCCCGCCCGACGCAGCTCCTCGAGCACGGTCGCGAGCGCGTCCCGGCGGGGATCGTCGGCGGGGGAGGGGAAGGGCAGCGAGGGCGGCTGCACGACGATGGTCGCTCGCCCTCCGCGCCTCGCGAGATCGTGCAGGGACGGGCCGGAGAGCGGGTACCGGAGCGCGTCGACGACGGCTGCGCCGACGTCGGCGATCGGATCCGGAGGAGGAGGGACCGCGAGCAGCACCGCGTCGTCCGGCAGCGTGACGTTGGGAAGTCGCGAGCCGGAGGCGAGCGGGACGCGCACGCGGGCCATCCTAGGGTCACGGGCAGCGCCCGCCCGCGCGTGCGCGGTCAGGCGATCGCGCGGTGCAGCCGGTAGAACGTCGGCCGGAAGCCGAGGCGAGGCCAGGTGCGGGACGAGAGGAGGTTCGTCATGCGCCAGTCCACGACGACCGTCCGATGGCCCGCGTCGGCCGCCCACGCGAGCACGGTCTCCCCGAGCAGCCGTCCCGCCCCGAGTCCGCGGTGCTCGGGCAGCACCGCGGCGAACCCGAGGAACCCCGCGCCCGGGGGCAACGCCAGGCTCCGGTGCGTCGTCGAGAGCTCGATCGGGCACCCGACCGCAGCGCCGAGAGCGTCAGCGCCTCGCACGGCGACGAACGTGGCGAAACGCGCGTCGTCGAAGTCGGCTTCCCACTCCGCGACCGTCTCCTCGTACGACGGCAGCGGAAGGGTCGAGAACACGGGCGAGAGCGCCTGGTGCTCGGGCAGGGAACGATCGATGCGTGCGAGCACCTCGATGTCCGCGCGGCGCGCGCGCCGGACGGAGATCCCGTCGGGCGCTGTCGGCTGCCCCGACAGGGGCTCGCGGATCGCGTGGACGTGCTGGTGGCCGAAGCCGAGCCGGAACCACGCGTCGACGAGGTCGCCGTCCGTGGCCGGCACCATCGCGTAGTGCGAGGTGCGGCCCTCCTCGACCCAGCGCGCCGCGGCCGCCGCGTAGAGATCACGGACGAGCTCGGCCGAAGCCGCCGCGTGACCCGCCGACTCGACCCAGATGTTCGCTCCCCAGCTCTCGTCGAGTGGCGTCCCGAGCAGGTATCCCTCGAGCGCGCCGCGGCGGAGCGCCGCAACGCCGGAGGCGCCGGCACGGGAGAGAAGCGCCTCGATCTCCGTCCGGGCGGCGGCCGGATCCTCGTAGCGCGGGTCGAGGCCGGGCTCGACGAGCCGGTGCGCGCGATGTCGCGCGGCGAGCAGCTCCGCTGCGTCGGCGAGATGCTCGTCGGCGAGCGGCACGAGCTCCAGCGAGCCGGCGACGGCGAGCAGGGGCATTCGTGCATCGTAGGCCGTAGGCGGCGCTCGGTTACGCTCGCGGCGTGAGCCCGAAGACGCTGACGGGCGAGGAGCTCCAGCTCGACGACGGGCCCGCGCGTGGCGCGGAGCTCTTTCTCGTGGACGGCAACAATCTCGCCTACCGCGCGTATTTCGCGCTGCCCGAGGAGCTCCAAACGACCGACGGACGGCCGACGAACGCGCTGCTCGGCTTCACGAACATGCTCTTCAAGCTGCTCTCCGACTACCAGCCGCGGGGCGTGGCGGTCGCGTGGGACACGCGGCCGACGCATCGCACGGAGATCGCGGAGACGTACAAGGAGGGCCGTCGGCCGATGCCGGACCTGCTGCGCGAGCAGTTCCCCCACTTCCGTCCGATCGTCGAGGCGTTCGGCTACCGCAACCTCGAGTTCGAGGGCTGGGAGGCGGACGACGTGATCGCCACGCTCGCGACCCGCGCGGACGAGAGCGGGATCCGGACGTGTGTGGTCTCGACCGACCGCGACGCGTTCCAGCTCTGCAGCGAGAACGTGTCGCTGATGATGACGCCCCGCGGCGTCGCCGACGTCCACGTCTACACGCCCGAGCGCGTCGAGCTCCGCTACGGCGTCCGACCCGACCAGGTGCCGGACTTCATCGGCCTCAAGGGCGACACCTCCGACAACATCCCCGGGATCCCGGGGATCGGCGACAAGACGGCCGGGCAGCTGATCGCCCAGTACGGCTCGTTGGAGGACGTGCTCGCGCACGCAGACGAGCTCTCGCCCGCGCGCGGGAGGGCGGTGCGCGAGCACGCCGACCAGGCGCGCGACTCGAAGCTCCTCGCGACCATGCGCCGCGACCTGCCGCTCGACGTCGACCCGGCCGAGCTCGTGTCGGCGCCGCCCGACCGGTCGGCGCTCAAGGAGATCTTCCGCCGCTTCGAGTTCCGCGGGCTCCTGGGTCGCGTGGACACGCTCGACGAGGCCCTACCGGCCGCGGCGCCGAGCGTCGAGACCGAGGCTGGTGGCGTGGCATGAGGGTGCGCCGGAGGAGCTTGTGTTGAATCAACACAAGGGTCTCGTCGGGATTGCCGCCGCCGACGGTCGGGCCGCGGCCGCGACGGGAGACGAGGTCGTCGTCTTCGAGTCGAGCCTGGGCGAGCTCGCCCGCGCCGCCGGGGCGAGCGAGCTCGCGACGCACGATGCGAAGCTTCTCCGGCTGGGGCGCCCCCCGGCCGAGGACACCCTGATCGCCGCGTACCTGATCGACCCGGGGCGCGCCGGCTACGAGCTCGACGACCTCGCGCGCGAGCACGGGCTCGAGCTGGTGCCGGAGCCCGCGGCCGAGGAGGAGACGGCGGCGCTGGTCCGCCATGCGGAGGCGCCGCGGCGGCTCGCCCCGGTGCTTCGCGCGCGGCTGCGCGAGTGGGGCTCGGAGCGCCTCTACGACGAGATCGAGCTGCCGCTCACGGTCGTGCTCGCGGACATGGAGCTGGCGGGCATCCGGATCGACACGTACCGGATGGGCGAGATCACCGCCAGGCTCGCCGAACGGGTCGAGGAGCTCGAGGCGGAGGCGCTCGAGCTCGCCGGCGAGCCGTTCCAGCTCGGCTCGACGCAACAGCTCGCCCGGATCCTGTTCGAGAAGCTCGGGCTGACGGCAGGGCGGAAGGGGAAGACCGGCTACTCCACCGACGCCCGCGTGCTGCGCGCGATCCGCGACGACCACCCGATCGTGCCCGTGGTCGAGGAGTGGCGTGAGCTGACGAAGCTGCTCAACACGTACTTGCTGCCGCTGCCGGCGCTGATCGACCCCGCGGACGGGCGTCTGCACACGACGATCAACCAGGCAGTCGCCGCGACCGGGCGGCTCTCGACCACGAACCCGAACCTCCAGTCGATCCCGGTGCGCACCGAGCTCGGCCGCCGGATCCGCGCGGCGTTCGTCGCCGAGGACGGATCGCGTCTGCTCTCGGCCGATTACAGCCAGGTCGAGCTGCGCATCCTGGCCCACGTCTCGGGCGAGCCGGTGCTCCGGGAGGCATTCGCGCGGGGGGAGGACATCCATGCCGCAACCGCGTCGCAGGTCTTCGGGATCCCGCAGGCCGAGCTGACCCGCGCTCAGCGCGACACCGCGAAGATGGTCAACTTCGGGATCGTCTACGGGATCTCGTCGTTCGGCCTCTCGGAGAACCTCGGCATCCCACGCGAAGAGGCGCAGGAGGTGATCGACACGTACCTCGCCCGGCTCCCGCGCGTGCAGGAGCTGATCAAGCGGACGATCGCGCAGGCCGCAGCGGACGGGTACGTCACGACCCTGCTCGGCAGGCGGCGGCCGATCCCGGAGCTGCGCGCCTCGAACCGCCAGACCCGCTCCCTGGGCGAGCGACTCGCGGTGAACACCGTGATGCAGGGCACGGCTGCGGACGTGATCAAGGTCGCGATGGTGCGGATCCACGAGCGGCTCCGCGCGGAAGGCCGGTCGGCCCGGCTCGTGCTCCAGGTGCACGACGAGCTCCTGCTCGAGGTGCCGGAGGTCGAGACGACCGCGGTGCGGGAGCTCGTGCGCGCGGAAATGGTGGACGCGTACCCACTCGACCCGGCACTCGCGGTCGAGGCGGGCGTCGGAGACACGTGGGCCGACGCGAAGGATTGACCGCGCCGAGGCCGTCCGTTTAGATCCCCCTCGGTCGGACAGCCGTCGGGCCACGAAGAGAAGGGGAGACGACATGAGACGGATCGCCGTCCTGCTCGCGGCGCTCGGGCTCACGCTCGCGCTCGGCGCGCCGCAGGCCCTCGCCGGTCACGGGCCCAAGAAGAAGGACAACGACACGCACGTCCAGCTGCTCGCGTTCAACGACTTCCACGGCAACCTCGAGCCGCCGACCGGCTCGTCGGGCCGGATCTCGATCAGCCCCGACCGGGACCGTCGACGCGGGAGGCGCAGCGTATTTCGCCACGCACATCAAGCAGCTACGCGAGGAGAACTCGAACACCCTGACGGTCGCGGCGGGCGACCTGATCGGCGCGAGCCCGCTCATCTCCGGCCTGTTCCACGACGAGCCGACGATCGAGGCGATGAACCTGATCGGCGTCGACGTGTCGAGCGTCGGGAACCACGAGTTCGACGAGGGCGTCAAGGAACTGCTGCGCATGCAGTACGGCGGGTGCCATCCCGTCGACGGCTGCCAGGACGGCACGCCCTTCGACGGGGCGGACTTCCAGTACCTCGCGGCGAACGTCTTCTACACGGGAACGCACAGGACGATCCTTCCGTCCTACGAGATCGAGAAGGTCGACAACGCGAAGATCGCGTTCATCGGCCTCACGCTCGAGGGGACACCGCTGATCGTCACCCCCGCCGGCGTCGCCGGCCTCGAGTTCCGGCCCGAGGTGCAGACGGTGAACGCGCTGGTCGATCAGCTGAGCAGGCGCCGGAGCGTCGACGCGTTCGTCGTCCTGATCCACCAGGGCGGCCAGCAGAACGCGCCGTTCGCGAACGGCTTCATGGACGTCAACCGCTGCGACAACTTCACGGGCGACATCCAGCCGATCGTCGAGGGGCTCGACCGGCGGGTCGATCTCGTGATCTCGGCGCACACCCACCAGCCGTACATCTGCAAGTTCGGCGGGCGCTACGTGACCAGCGCCTCGTCGTTCGGCCGCGTGATCACGGACATCGACCTCACGCTCGACCACCGCTCGAAGCGGGTCAAGGCCGTCGCGGCGCACAACGTGATCGTCACCCGCGACGTCACGCCCGACCCCGACCAGCTCGCGCTGATCGACAAGTACAACGAGATCGCAGGCCCGATCAAGAACCGCGAGGTCGGGTCGATCGCAGCCGACATCACCCGCACGGGCAACACTGCGGGCGAGTCCGCGCTCGGAGACGTGATCGCCGACGCCCAGCTCGCGTCGACCTCCCCGGCCGACTTCGGCGGCGCGATCGTCGCGTTCATGAACCCGGGCGGCATCCGCGCCGACCTCGTCTGTACCACGGGCAGCTACCCGTGCACGGTGACGTACAACGACCTGTACACGGTGCAGCCGTTCAACAACGTGATGACCGTCAAGACCATGACCGGCGAGCAGATCTACGACCTGCTCGCACAGCAGTTCAACAACCCGAGCGCGGGCGCGCTGCGGATCCTCCAGGTCTCCGAGGGGTTCGCGTACAGCTACTCCTGGGACGGGACGACCGGCACGATCACGCCCGGCTCCGTGACGATCGGCGGCGAGGAGGTCGATCCGCTCGCCTCCTACCGCGTCGCGATGAACAACTTCCTCGCCTCGGGTGGGGACGGGTTCAGCGAGTTCAACGAAGGCACCGACCAGCTCGGCGGCGACATCGACCTCGACGCGCTGGTCGACTACTTCGGTCAGAGCTCGCCGGTGGCTCCGGGGCCGCAGGACCGCATCACGCTCCTTCCGTAGACGCTCCTCCGGGCCCCCCGCCCGCCGTCCCGGGGTTCGCCGCCCCCGGGACGGCGGCCGCGGGCCCGCGCGCCCCGCCCGAGCCCCAGGAGCACCGACCGCAGGGCCGTGTCCGGAGCAGTGCGTCGCGGCACGCCGCGCCAGGACGTTCACGCTGGATTTCTCGGGGATTCGCAGGCATTGGCGCGCGCGAATCCGCCGCTATACTCCACCGCTCCGATGGGCGACAACGCGCTCGAGACACCCACGCAGCCCGAGGCAGGCGTCTGGACGACCGGTCCGGACGGCGAGCTGATCCCGGACTACGACGGCACCTTCCCGACCATCAACGAGGGGGAGGTCGTGCACGGCACCGTCGTGCGGGTGGACAAGGACGAGGTCCTGGTCGACATCGGCTACAAGTCGGAAGGCGTGATCCCGGTCGCGGAGCTCTCGATCCGCCGGAACGTGAACCCCGCCGACGAGGTCTCGGTCGGCGACGAGATCGACGCGCTCGTGATGACGAAGGAGGACGCCGAAGGGCGTCTGCTCCTGTCGAAGAAGCGCGCGCGCTTCGAGCTCGCGTGGAAGGCGATCGAGGCGGCGGCCGAGAGCGGGGAGCCGGTCATCGGGAAGGTGATCGAGGTCGTCAAGGGCGGACTGATCCTCGACCTGGGCGTTCGGGGCTTCCTGCCCGCCTCGCTGGTCGACATCCGGCGCGTGCAGGACCTGGACGAGTTCCTCGGCAAGGAGTTGCGCTGCAAGGTGATCGAGCTGAACCGCTCGCGCAACAACGTCGTGCTCTCCCGTCGCGCCGTCCTCGAGGACGAGCGCAAGGAGATGCGGCAGGCGATCCTCGACCGGCTCAACCCGGGCGACGTCGTCGAGGGGACGATCTCGAACATCGTCGACTTCGGCGCGTTCGTCGATCTCGACGGGATGGACGGGCTGATCCACATCTCCGAGCTTTCGTGGTCGCACGTCAACCATCCGTCCGAGGTGCTCGAGATCGGCGAGACCGTCAAGGTCAAGGTGCTGGACATCGACCGCGAGCGGCAGCGCATCTCGCTCGGCCTCAAGCAGACGCAATCGGATCCGTGGCAGCAGGTGCTGGACTCGTACGGCGAGGGTGACGTGGTCGAGGGCCGCGTCACGAAGGTCGTCACGTTTGGCGCGTTCGTCGAGATCCTTCCCGGGGTCGAGGGGCTCGTGCACATCTCCGAGCTCGCGAGCCATCACGTCGAGAACCCGCGCGAAGTCGTGTCGCAGGGCGATCCCGTCAACGTCCTGATCCTCGAGATCGACGGGGAGCGCCGCAGGCTCTCGCTCTCGCTCAAGCGCGTGGAGGACGACGCGGTGCCGGTGCCGCGCGCGGACGGCGCGGAGTCCGTCCATTCGACTCCGGACCTGAAGCTCTCCGAGGAGGCGTTCCCCGCGAGTGCCGCGTCGGCTCCCGCCGAGGTGGAGACGCCCGAGGCCGAGGAAGAGGCTCCGTGGAGGAGGAGGCCTCCGTGCAGGACGAGGCCGCCGTGGAGGAAGACGACGCGGCCGCTCCCTCCGAGGTCGAGGCGTCGTCCGAGGAGGACGAGCCGACCGACGAGCCGTCCACGGCAGAGGAGCCCTCGGCCGCCGACGAGCCTGCCGACGCCGAGGCCGAAGAGACCTCCTAGGACGCGGTTGACTCGCCCTGGAGCGGCTCGCCCGTTCGCGGTCGCGATCACCGGCGGAATCGGAGCGGGCAAGTCCACGGCGCTCGACGCCTTCCGTGCCAAGGGCGCGGCCACCGTCTCGAGCGACCAGATCGTCCACCACCTGCTCGCGACGGACGACGAGGTGCGCGACGCGCTCGTCGCCGAGCTGGGCGAGGAGGCGCTCGGCGCGGACGGCCGCCCCGACCGAGGCCGGATCGCACAGCAGGTGTTCGGAGACCCGAAGCGGCTCGCCTGGCTCGAAGGGCTGCTCCATCCGCTCGTCTCACGCGAGTACCTGACCTGGCGCGAGCAGCTCGCGGAGCTCGACCAGCCGCCGCTCGTCTGCGTGACGGAGGTCCCTCTGCTCTACGAGGTCGACGCCCAGGACCGCTTCGACAAGGTCGTGGTGATCACGGCGCCGAGCGCGCTCCGGGAGCAGCGCCGGCGCGTGCCCCGGGACGATCGCGACGCACGGCTGCTCCCCGAGCGCGAGAAGGTGCGGCGTGCAGACTTCCACTACGTGAACACGGGAACCTTCGAGGACCTGCTCGAGTGGGTCGGCGGCGTGATGGCGCAGCTCGAGGCCGAGGCCCGCGCCCACACGTGAGACGGCTCGCCGCCGTGCTGCTCCTCCTCGCCGCGGTCGCGGCAGGAGTCGCCGCCTGGGCGGTGACCACGGAGCCGGACTGGTACCTGCGCGCGCGCTATCCGCTGCGCTACGAGACGATCGTGCGCGGTCACGCGCGGAACTACGATCTGCCGCCTGCCTTGCTCGCCGCGGTGATCTACACCGAGAGCAGGTTCGACGCGTCCGCCCGCTCGGACGCGGGCGCGATCGGGCTCATGCAGCTCCTCCCCGCGACCGCGGAGGGCATCGCGGTGCGCACGGGCGGCCACCGGTTCGTCGTCTCGGACCTGCTCGATCCGGAGATCAACGTCCGTTACGGCTCGTGGTACCTCCGCAACCTCCTCGATCGCTACCACGACGTGCCCACGGCGCTCGCCGCGTACCACGCGGGGCAGGGGAACGTCGACGCCTGGCGGCGCGAAGGAGGTGCGATCCGCTTCCCGGAGACCAGGCACTACGTCGCGAAGGTGCTCGACGCGGAGCAGGTCTACGCGAAGGTCTACGGCGACGAGCTCGGCAGCGGCTGAGGCTGCGTCGAGACGTCTGGATCGACCGACGCTCAGGCGGGCGCCTGCGGCAGGTCCTCGAGCATGTGGCGCCAGAGGTTCTCGACGAGCCGCATGCCGACGTCGAGGTACAGCACCGCAGGGAAGTCCATCACGCCCGCCGAGAACACGCGCGAGCCCCGATCGGTCTCGTGGTAGGCCATCTCCGCGGTGAGCCCCGGGCCGAACAGATCGGGGATCCGCGCGAGCACCTTCGTCCCCGGCGGCGAGGCGGGCGTGGTCGAGTCAATCTCGATCCCGAACCCCCCGACGCCCTCGCCGAGCGTGCTGCCGTTCTCGAGGCCCGTCCCGGCGAACAGCCACGGCGCGGCGTCGACGTCCACGATCGTGTACGGCGCCTGGTGGCTGCCGTCGTCGTTCGCCCGGTACTGGACGCCCATGAAGCGAGACTCCGGGCGGCCGAGCGTGCGCCACTGCGCCGTGCGGGCGATCTCGTCCGCGCTGCGATCCACGTGCCAGAAGAAGTTGTTCGCCGAGAGGAACGCGAGACGGCCACCGAGCTCGCGAAACCGTTCGACGACGTCGTACTCGTGCGTCGTCACGTACTCGGTGTGGCCCGGATACACGATGAGGTCGTAGACGCGACGGAGCTCGTCGCCGCTCGGGAGCTGATCCATGTCGTCGTTCGTGAGGAAGTCCGGGTTCCGACCGGTGTTCGCGAGCCAGCGGAGGAACGGGTAGTCGTAGCGCCGGAAGCGAGGCGGCACGCCGCGGGCGCGGTACGGGCGGTCGAGGACGACGGGCGGATTGCCGCCCACGTACCAGGTGTCGCCCCAGCCGTCCTCGTCGGCGTCATGGAGGTTGTACGCCTGCCAGGTGCTCGTGGGCAGCACGACCGCCACGCGGGACGGACCCGGTGCCGGCGGTCGCAGCACGAACGGCGCGAACCCGAGGCGCCCGTCGGGCGTCTCCAGCTTGGCGGCGTAGAGCCCTGTCGGCCACGTGCCCGACTGAACGCTGATCGAGTGGCGCGCCGAGCGCTTCCGTGACCAGTCGATCGTGATCGGATCTGCCATCACGAGACCCGTGAGCTCGTCGTCGCGCAGGCTCGCGTCCGGCCCGTGGCCGATCCGGAGGAAGGTGAGCGTGAACGAGGGAGCGTCCACCAGCACCTGGAGCTGCATCGGCTCGGTCGGCAGGTAGGAGCGGCGGGCGAACGCCGCCTCGACGCCGACCAGGTGCACGACCGGCGCCGTCGCGCGCTCGGGCGTCGCCGGCCGCCGACCGCCGTAGACGCGCCGCCGCCCGTCCTTCGAGAGCGTCAGTCGCATCACGTACGAGCCCGTGGGCGTGTCGGTCTGCGGACGCCACGGGATCGCGTGCTGGCCAGGCCCGAGCGTCATCTGTCTCGTCCAGGCGAGGTCGCTCGTGTGGATCCCCATCCGGACCGCGTCGAGCTGCACCTGCGCCCTGCGCTCGAGGGAGAACAGGACTGTGGCCGCGTCGCGTCCCGCGACCCCGGGCGCGATCGTGACGAACATCGGGCGGTCGCCCGCGAAGCGCTGAGCCGCACCGCGCACTGCGAGCAGTCCCGCTTTCGGCGCGAGCGCCTCGCCCGCGTACGCCCGGGCCGGCCCGAGGCCGAGGAGCGCGAGCCCGCCTGCGCCCGCCCGGAGCAGACCCCTGCGTGTCAAGCGGCCCCGCACCACGATCATGGTAGTTCGACCCGGCGGCGCGTCGTCCCCCTCGGGGCGACCTACCGAGGGGGCACGACGATGGCTGCGGCGTCAGGGTGCGACGCAGTTCGCGGTCACGCGACCCGAGGCCGAGGCGCCCTGTTCATCGGTTGCGACGATGTCCTCCACGAACGGGCCGACGTACGCCCCGTCGCCGAAGTCGCACGGGATGTTCCCCGTGTAGGTCCACGTCCCGGACGCGTCCGTCGTGGCGAAGTCGGGCACGTCGGCGCTCCCGAGGGCCGGGCTCGAGATCTCGACGTGGAGCGTGATCGAGCTGTTCGGGTGGAACCCCGTTCCGACCGCGGACGCGGTACAGCCCGGACAGTCCCCGGAGACGCTCAACGTGAGCATGGGGCCGGACGGAGCCGGGACGGGCGGTACGTAGTGGCCGCTGTAGACAGCGGTCACGTCGACGGCGGCCCCTGCGGTGATCAGCGTGCAGGGGTTCGCCTGCCCCTCGCACGCGCCCGTCCAGGACTCGAACGTGAACCCCGGGGTCACATATGCCGTGAGCGTCACCACGCGGCCCGGCTCGAAGGGCCGGACGCACGCCAGCGGGCAGTCGATCTTGTACGGGGTGCTGCGCACGTAGCCCGCGCCCCAGGGTTGGACGTCAATGGTCATCGTGGTCGCCCCCGGCCACGTATAGGTGGAGCCGTCGTCCTCCGGCGGGAGGCGTGTCTGTCCGGCGGCAGGGAGGAGGAGAGCGAGTGCCGTCACCAGTGTCGTCAGCAGTCCCACGTGTCTCCACATGTCAACTTCCTTTCCGTCTCCGACCCCTTCAGTGACCGTACGCCGTCGAGCGGACGGCGCGGAACACCCGTTCGACCCGCTGCTACGCTCGCCGGATGCCCGATCTGCGCGTGACCTCCGCCTACCGTGCGACGGGCGACCAGCCGCGGGCGATCGCCCAGCTCGCCGAGTCGCTGCGGTCGGGCAACCGGGGCCAGACGCTGCTCGGCGCGACGGGGACCGGCAAGACCGCCACGATGGCGTGGGTGATGGAGGAGCTCCAGCGCCCGGCGCTCGTGATCGCGCACAACAAGACGCTCGCCGCCCAGCTCTGCAACGAGTTCCGGGAGTTCTTCCCCGAGAACGCGGTGGAGTACTTCGTCTCCTACTACGACTACTACCAGCCCGAGGCGTACGTCCCGCAGGCGGATCTCTACATCGAGAAGGACTCGTCCCAGAACGACGACATCGCCCGCCTGCGGCTCGGCGCGACGAGCGCGCTGCTCACGCGACGCGACGTGGTCGTGGTCGCGAGCGTCTCGTGCATCTACGGGCTCGGCTCGCCGGAGGAGTGGCGCGAGCGCGTGCTGATCCTCGAGGTCGGCACGGAGCACGACCGCGACGAGCTCTTGCGCACGCTGATCGACTCCCAGTACGTCCGCAACGACACCGTGCTCGCGCGCGGCCGGTTCCGCGTCCGCGGCGACGTCGTCGAGGTGCAGCCCGCCTCGAGCGAGACCGCCTACCGCATCTCGATGTTCGGAGACGAGGTCGAGCAGATCTCGCATTTCGATCCGCTCACGGGCGAGGTGCTCTCGCGGCTCGAGAACCTCGCGATCTGGCCCGCGACCGAGTACGTGACCTCGAAGCCGACGATCGAGCGCGCGCTCGACGAGATCCGCCACGAGCTCGACGCAGCAGGTCTCGGCGTTCGAGGCGGAGGGGCGGATGCTCGAGGCGCACCGGATCCGCCAACGCACGGAGTACGACCTCGAGATGCTGAAGGAGCTCGGCTTCTGCAACGGGATCGAGAACTACTCGCGCATCCTCGAAGGACGGCCTCCCGGCTCGCATCCGTTCACGCTGATCGACTACTTCCCGGACGACTTCGTCTGCTTCATCGACGAGTCCCATCAGACCGTCCCGCAGCTGGGTGGGATGTACGAGGGCGACCGCTCGCGCAAGCAGACGCTCGTCGACTACGGCTTCCGCCTCCCGTCGGCGCTCGACAACCGCCCGCTCCGGTTCGACGAGTTCCTCGGCAAGGTCGACCAGATGGTGTTCGTCTCGGCGACCCCCGGCTCGTACGAGCTGCGTCACTCGCAGGCGGTCGCGGAGCAGCTGATCCGGCCGACGGGCGTCGTCGACCCCGAGGTCGAGCGTGCGCGCGACGAAGAACCAGATCGACGACCTGCTCGGCGAGATCCGTCGGCGCGAGCAGGCGAACGAGCGCGTGCTCGTCACCACGCTGACGAAGAAGATGGCCGAGGACCTGACGGACTACCTGCTCGAGGCAGGCGTCAAGGCGCGCTACCTCCACTCGGAGATCGACACGCTCGAGCGGATCCAGATCATCCGCGAGCTGCGGCTCGGCGAGTACGACGTGCTCGTCGGCGTGAATCTCCTGCGCGAGGGACTCGACCTGCCCGAGGTGTCGCTCGTCGCGATCCTCGACGCCGACAAGGAGGGCTTCCTGCGCGGCAAGACGGCGCTGCTGCAGACGATCGGCCGCGCGGCGCGCAACGTGAACGGCAGCGTGCTCATGTACGCGGACAAGCTGACGGAGGCGATCCAGGGTGCGCTCGAGGAGACGAACCGACGCCGAGCAGCACAGCTCGCCTACAACGAGGAGCACGGGATCACGCCGGAGTCGATCGTGAAGGGCGTCTCCGACATCGCCGAGCTCCTCGCGCTCGAGTCGCCGACCGTGCCGGGCCGCCGTCGCCGCGGGAGGCAGGAGGTCTCGGGCATGAGCCGCGAGGAGCTCGAGAAGCTCGTTGTCACGCTCGAGGAGGAGATGTACGTCGCCGCGGAGGAGCTCGGTTCGAGTACGCGGCAAAGCTCCGCGACGAGGTCAAGGAGCTGCGCCGCGAGCTGACGGCGCTCGCCGACGCGCCGGCATAGTCGACGGAGTGGGCAGAGTGGGGCGGTGAGCCGCGCGCCGAGCCGCTCCCCGGACGCGCCCCTGCGGGCGAACGTCCGCCTGCTCGGCGAGATCCTCGGGCGCGTCCTGACCGAGCAGGAGGGCGAGGACGTCCTGCGGCTCGAGGAGCGGATCCGACTCCTCGCTCGGCTCGGGCGCCGCGGCGACGAGGGCGCGTCCCGCGGGCTCGAGGAGACGATCGCCGCCCTCGACGTCGAGGCGCAGGCAGTCGTCCTGCGCGCGTTCACGCTCTACTTCCATCTCGCGAACATCGCCGAGCAGCATCACCGGATCCGGCGCCGTCACGAGGCAGAGCTCGAGGGCGCGACGCTGCGCGAGTCGCTGGACGAGTCGGTCGCCCTGCTTGCCGCAGAGGGCGTCACCGAGCACGAGCTGCACGGGACCGCCGAGCGCGTCTCGGTCGAGCTCGTGCTGACCGCCCACCCGACCGAGGCGCTGCCGCGCACGATCCTCGAGAAGCACCGCACGATCGCGGAGCTGATCGCCGGGCTCGACGATCCCCGTCTCACGGCTCGCCACCGCGAAGAGATCGAGCGCAGGCTGGCAGAGGAGGTGACCCTCCTCTGGCAGACCGACGAGGTCCGCTCGCAGCGTCCCCGCGTCGTGGACGAGATCCGCCAGGGCCTCTGGTTCCTCGAGCAGAGCCTCTGGGACGTCGGGCCGTCGCTCCTCGAGGCGTGGCGCGAGCGGCTCGGCCCCTCGTCCCCGCTGCGGTTCGGCAGCTGGATCGGCGGCGACCTCGACGGCAACCCGCACGCGGGCCCGGACACCGTTCGGGAGGCGGTCGAGCGCTCGGCGGCGGCCGTGCGGGAGCTCTTGCGCCGGGACGTGCGTGCGCTCGCGGCCTCGTGGGGGATCTCGACCCCGCTCGTCGGCGCCGACCCCGCGGTCGGCGAGGTGGAGCTCCCCGCGGAGCGGAACCCGGACGAGCCGTACCGCAGGCGACTGACCGCGATCTGGGAGACGCTCGGCGAGGACGGCTACGGGTCGGCTGCCGAGCTCGTGACCGAGCTCGACGTCGTCGAGCGCAGCCTGCGCGCGCACGGCGGCGCCCGTGTGGCGGACGGCGGGCTCGCGGCGCTCAGGCGGCGGCTCGACGTGTTCGGGCTCCACGGGACGTCCCTGGAGCTGCGCCTCCACGCGACGACGCTGCGCGACGATCCCGAGCGGGCGGCGGCCGTGCTGCGGGAAGCCGCTGCGCTGCAGCGCCGCCGCGGTCCGCAGTGCATCGACCGGCTGATCGTCTCGATGACCCATGCGGCCGACGACGTGCTCACGGCGGAGGCGCTCGCCGCCGAGGTCGGCCTCGACGTCGCCGTCGTGCCGCTCCTCGAGACGATCGACGACCTGCGCGGCTCGAGCGCGCTCGTCGGGGAGCTGCTCGACCGGAGCCCGCGACCGCGACTCGAGGTGATGGTCGGCTACTCCGACTCGGGCAAGGACGGCGGCATCGTCACCGCGCAGTGGGAGATCTACCGCGCGCAGGAGGCGCTCGCGTGGCTGACCGGCGAGCGCGGTGTGGAGCTGACGATCTTCCACGGGCGCGGCGGCAGCGCGGGCCGCGGCGGCGGCCCCACGTATGCGGCGATCGTCGCGCAGCCGCCCCATGCGCTGGCCGGGCGCCTCAAGGTGACCGAGCAGGGCGAGACGATCTCGTTCAAGTACGGTCTTCCCGGCCTCGCCAGGCGAAATCTCGAGGCCGCCCTTGCGGCGACGCTCCTGACCGCCTTCCCGAATCGCGTCGTCCCCGAGGCGCCGCCGGGCGCACGCGAGGCGATCGAGGCCGTCTCCGGCGCTGCGCACGGCCGCTTCCGGGCGACGGTCTGGGACGACCCGTCGTTCCCGGAGTTCTTCTCCCACTTCACGCCCCTCGACGAGCTGACGCTGCTCGAGCTGGGCTCACGGCCCGCACGTCGGCCGGAGTCGGCGGGGACGACCGAGCTCCGGGCGCTGCGTGCGATCCCGTGGGTGTTCTCGTGGACCCAGACCCGCTGCATTCTTCCCGCCTGGCTCGGTGCGGGCACGGGGCTCGAGGCGCGGCCGGTCGACGAGCTCCGTGCGCTGTTCGCGGCCTGGCCGTTCTTCCGGGCGCTCGTCGAGAACCTCGAGATGTCGCTCGCGAAGACGAGCATGGAGATCGCCGAGCGCTACCTCAAGCTGGTGCCCGACACGGAGCTCGGCGTGCGCGTGTTCGGCGGGCTGCGCGACGAGCACGAGCGCACGCGCGAGGCCGTGCTCGCGATCGTCGGCACGCGTGAGCTGCTCGACCGCCATCCCGTGCTGCAGCAGTCGATCCGGCTCCGCAACCCGTACGTCGACCCGATGAACGCGATCCAGGTAGAGCTGCTGAAGCGCCGTCGCGCCGGCGATCCGGAGGCGCTGCGACCGCTGCTCCGCTCGATCGCCGGCATCGCGGCCGCGCTGCGCAACACCGGCTGACGCCGGGCCGCCCTCCGCCCGCGGTCAGAATGCGCCCGTGGCGATCCTCGGTGTCGACGTGGGCGGCACGTTCACCGACGCGGTGCTGCTCGCGGACGGCGCCCTGCACACGGCGAAGGTGCCGACGCGGCCCGCGCAGGAGGAGTCGGTGATCGAGTCCGCCCGCCTCGTGCTCGAGCAGGCGGGCCACCCCGCCGTCGCGCGGTTCGGGCACGGGACGACCGTCGCGACGAATGCGCTGCTCGAGCGGAAGGGCGCGCGCACCGCCTTCGTCGCGACCGAGGGCTTCGAGCACCTGCTCCATCTGCGCCGTCAGGACCGGGCGCACCTGTACCGCCTCGAGCTCGACCATCCGGAACCGCTCGTGCCGCTCGAGCGCTGCGTCGGCGTCCGCGAGCGCATCGGGCCGGACGGCATCGTCACGCCCCTCGACGCTCGACACGCTGCCAGAGCTCGACGCGGAGGCCGTCGCCGTGTGCCTCCTGTTCGCGTTCCGCGACCCGTCGCACGAGCGCGCAGTCGCGGACGAGGTGCGGCGCAGGCTGCCCCGCGCGCACGTCGTCGCCTCGCACGAGGTGGCGCCGGAGTTCCGCGAGTACGAGCGCGCCTCCACGACCGCCGCCGACGCGTACCTGGGGCCGACCGTCGCCCGCTACCTCCGTGCCCTCGGGCGTGCGACGCGCGAGGCGGGTTTGCCCGAGCCTCTCGTGATGCGCTCGTCGGGCGGCGTCGCGACGCTCGAGGAGGCGGCTGCCCATCCCGCCGTGATCCTCGTCTCCGGACCGGCCGCCGGCGTCGTCGCGACCGAGCGGATCGCGCGGCTGAGCGGGGTCGAGAACGCGATCGCGTTCGACATGGGCGGGACGTCGACCGACGTGTGCCTGGTCGCGGCGGGAGCGGCGGTCCGCGCGGAGGGCCGGGAGGTGGCGGGCTTCCCGATCCAGGTGCCGATGGTCGACATCCACACGGTCGGCGCGGGTGGCGGCTCGATCGCCTGGCGCGACACGGGCGGCGCGCTGCGCGTCGGGCCGCACAGCGCGGGCGCCGATCCGGGCCCTGCCTGCTACGGGCGGGGCGGGACGGAGCCGACCGTGACCGACGCGAACCTCTGTCTCGGTCGCCTGCCGGCGTCGCTCCCGGGTGGGCTCGAGCTCGACCGCGACGCCGCCGCTCGTCGCGCTCGGCGACCTCGACCCCGCGGACGTGATCGACGTCGTGAACGCCGAGATGCTGCGCGCGCTGCGCGTCGTCTCGGTCGAGCGCGGCCACGATCCACGGGACTTCGCGCTCGTCGCCTTCGGCGGAGCCGGCCCGCTGCACGCCTGCGCGCTGGCCGACGAGCTCGGCTCGGAGCGCGTGCTCGTGCCCGCCGCTGCCGGCGTGCTCTCCGCCCTCGGCCTCGTCGTCAGCGACGAGCGCCGGGATCACGTCCGCACGGTCGTCGGGCCGCTGCGGGAGGCGGGCGAGCTGCCGGGGGAAGGCGACGCCGAGCCTGCGCTACCGCGGCCAGTCGTTCGAGCTGCGCGTCCCGCTCGGGCCCGGTCTCGAAGAGCGGTTCCACCGCGCCCACGCAGAGCGCTACGGCTACGCCGACCACGATCGCGAGGTCGAGCTCGTCGCGCTCCGCACCGCCGAGATCCGTCCCGGGCCCGAGCTCGAGCTCGTCGCGGGCGAGCACCGCGTGGTGACGGGGCCCGAGCTCGTGGTGCTCGAGGGCGCGACCTGCTGGGTGCCGCAGGGCTGGTCGGGAACGACGGACGCACACGGCACCCTCGTCCTGGGGCGCCGATGATCGCGGTCGAGCTCCAGGTGATCGGCAGCGGCCTGCGCGCGATCGCGGAGGAGATGGGCGCGGCCCTCGTCCGGGCGGCGTTCTCCTCCAACATCAAGGAGCGGCGCGACTGCTCGACCGCGCTCTTCGACGAGCGGGGCAGGATGGTCGTCCAGGCAGAGCACATCCCGGTGCATCTCGGCGCGATGCCGGAGGCGGTCGCAGCGGTGATGGCGCACGACCCTGCGCCGGGCGAGGTCTGGGCGCTGAACGACCCGTACACCGGCGGGACGCACCTGCCCGACATCACGCTCGTCTCGCGCACCGAGCTCGGTTTCGCGGTCAGCCGCGCGCACCACGCCGACGTGGGAGGCATCGAGCCCGCGAGCCTGCCCGCATTCTCCACCGAGCTCGCCGAGGAGGGGATCGTGATCCCGCCGAGCCGCCTCGACGACGAGCTCGTCGAGCTGATCGCGTCGAGCTCGCGCAGCCCGGACGAGCGGCGCGGCGATCTCCGCGCCCAGCTCGCCGCGCACCGGGTCGCCGAGGCGCGCACACGCGAGCTCGTCGCCCGCCGGGGAAGAGAGCGCGTGGTGGCCGCGATGGACGAGCTCTACGCGTACGCCGAGCGCCGTGTCCGGACGGCGCTCGCGGCGCTGCCGGACGGGCGCTACGAGGCGTCCGACGTCGTCGAGGCGGTCGACGGCGACCTCGAGGTGCGCGCGGCCGTGACGATTGCCGGCGACGAAGTCGAGATCGATTTCGCGGGAACCGCGCCGCAGTACCGGGGCAATCTCAACTGCCCCCTCGCGGTGACGCGCTCGGCGTGCTTCTTCGTCGTCCGGGTGCTGACCGACCCGGACATCCCCGCCTCGGGCGGCGCGTTCGAGCCCGTCATCGGTGCGCGCCCCGGAGGGCTGTCTCGTCAACGCACGCCCACCGGCTGCGGTGGTGGCGGGCAACACCGAGACGTCGAGCCGGATCACGGACGTCGTGCTCGCCGCCTTCGGCCGGGCGATCGACGTGCCCGCGCAGGGCGCCGGCACGATGAGCAACACGACGTTCGGCACCGAGCGCTGGACGTACTACGAGACGATCGGCGGCGGTCAGGGCGGCGGGCCTGCCGGGGACGGGCCGTCCGGCGTGCACGTCGCGATGTCGAACGCGCTCAACACGCCGGTCGAGGCGCTCGAGCTCGCGTATCCCCTCCGCGTCGAGCGCTACGCGCTGCGTGTCGGCTCGGGCGGCTCCGGCGTGCATCCGGGCGGCGACGGCGTGATCCGCGAGATCCGAGCGCTCGCGGCGTGCCGCCTCTCGGTGCTGGGCGATCGCCGCCGGCACGCGCCGCGCGGCGCGCAGGGAGGAGCGGACGGCGCGCGCGGCCGCACGCTCGTGAACGGCGAGGAGATCCCCGGGAAGGACACGAGGCCGCTCGCCGCCGGCGACGTCGTCCGTATCGAGACACCCGGCGGAGGCGGCTGGGGCGCCCCGGATCCGGCGAGGCGCAAGACGTCCTCGTGACGCGGTGTTGCAAGCGCCCCGCGCGTTACCCGAAGGTGCCCTCGCGGCGAACGAGGGGTTGCCCGTCGACGCCCGTCGCTGCGCGGACGACGGCGCCGACGAAGAACGTGTGCGTGCCCACCGCGAGCTCCGTCTCGAGGCGGCATTCGAGCCAGCCGAGGGCGCCGTCGAGCAGCGGTGCGCCGAGCTCGCCGTCGGTCGCCGCGATCCCGCTGCCACATCCCGATCGGAGGCACGCCCCGGGCGAAATGGTCGGCCAGCCAATGCTGGTCGGCGGCGAGCACGGAGACCGCGAACGCGCGCGCCTCGCGCACGAGCTCGTGCAGCGCCGCCTGCCGGGCGACCGCGACCCCGACGAGCGGGGGGTCGAGCGAGAGCGAGACGAGGGTCGCGACCGTGAGCCCGACGCGCTGGCCGGCCGCGTTCACGGTCACGACGACGACGCCGCTCGGATGACGGCGGAGAACCGTGAGCAGGGCATCCGCGTCCACGTCCTGCACTGTACGACCCGGGCCAGGCACGGGCTCGGTCGGTAGGCTCGGCGACATGTGCCGGAACATCAAGACACTCCACAACTTCGAGCCGCCCGCCACCGAGGACGAGGTACACGCGGCTGCGCTCCAGTACGTGCGCAAGATCAGCGGCTCGGCGAAGCCGTCGAAGGCGAACGAGGCCGCGTTCGAGCGAGCGGTCGCCGAGGTCACCGACACGTCGCTGCGGCTCCTGCGGGAGCTCGTCACGAGCGCCCCGCCGCGTGACCGCGAGGTCGAGGCGGCGAAGGCGCGGGCGCGGGCCGAGAAGCGCTTCGGCACCGCCGCCTAGGCCGTGCCTCAGGCGGCAGCCAACGAGGCGTTCTTGTCCGCGAGGTAGCGCAGATACGGCCCGGGGTCGATCGGGCCACCTGCAACGCGCGCGATCGTGTCCGCCGGCGCGAACTTCCTGCCGTAGCGGTAGAGATGCTCACGCAGCCAGTCGTAGACCTCGCCGAACGCGCCGCGCTCGATCTGTGCGTACGCGTCGGGGAGATCGGAGAGGAGCCGCTCCCAGATCTGGACGGAGAGCACGTTCCCGAGCTGGTAGGTGGGGAAGTAACCGAAGAGCCCGGCGGCCCAGTGCACGTCCTGGAGGCATCCCGTGCGGTCGTTGGGCGGGAGGATGCCCACGAGCTCCTCCATCCGAGTGTTCCAGACCTCCGGTAGGTCCTTCGTGTCGAGGCTGCCGAAGAGGAGCTCCTGCTCGAGCCCGAAGCGGAGGATGATGTGCAGCCCGTAGGTCGTCTCGTCGGCGTCGACCCGGATCAGCGACGGCCGCGGGCGGTTGACCGCGCGGTGGAAGGTCTCGAGCGGCACGTCCGCCAGGACGTTCGCGAACCCGTCCCGGAACTGCGGGTAGAACCAACGCCAGAACTCGAGCGAGCGACCGATGACGTTCTCCCAGAGCCGGCTCTGCGACTCGTGCAGCGCCGACGAGCAGCCCGTCGCCAGAGGCGTGCGATCGAGCGCCGGGTCTCCGCCGTGCTCGTAGAGCCCGTGTCCGGCCTCGTGCATGGTCGAGAAGATCGACGACGCGTGCAGGTCGTCCTCCGCGTAGCGCGTCGTGAGGCGTACGTCCTGGGTCGAGAACGAGGTGCAGAACGGGTGCACGGTCGGGTCGAGCCGAAAGCTCGTCTCCTGCGCGCCGAACGCGCGGATCACCGCGACCGACAGCTCGTGCTGCGTCGGCTGCGGGTACGGGCCGGTGACGAACGCCTCGTCGTCCTCCTCGCCCGCCGCGAGCACGAGCTCGCGCAGCGCCGGCTCGAGCCGGTCGAAGACGCGGCGCACTTCCTCTGTGCGCATGCCGCGCTCGAAGTCGTCGAGCAGGGGATCGTACGGATCGTCCGCCGGCGGGAAGCAGTCGACGTAGCGCCGCTTCAGCTCGAGCGTGCGGTCGAGCCAGGGGCGGAAGCTCTCGTAGTCGTCGTCGGCGCGGGCGATCGTCCAGGCCTCGACTGCCTCGGACGCGAGCTTCGTCATCTCAGCCTGGAGGTCGGGCGGGACCCGTCGCGCCTTCTCCCAATCGCGGCGTGCGACCGAGACGAGACACGCCTCGTCCGAGTCCGGATCGGCGCCGTCGATCTCGCCGGACGCGCGCTCGAGCAGAGTCGCCGATCTCGTCCCGGACGAAGAGCTCGTGCGCCAGCCGGCCGACGGTGGCGAGATGGTCGCCACGCGCGGTCGCGCCGCCGCGCGGCATCATCACGAGCTGGTCCCATTCGAGCACCCTGGCCGCGGTGCGGAGGTCGGTGATCTGGGCGAGCTCGCGCCGCAGCTCGGTCAAAGCATCGGACACCGCGCGTGATCCTAGCGACCGGTGCGTGTCTCCGCCGGGAGGGGCTCGGGCGTGATCCGGGCGCGGCCGACACGGACCGGGTGGTCGGCCAGCGAGAGGAACGCCGTGTCGTCGGGCGAGTCTCCGTACGCCCACAGCTCGGCGCCCTGGAGGCCACGCTCGGCCAGCGCGCTCGCCGACGCGGCGGGCCTTTTCGGGGCCGCGGCAGTTCGCCCCATCGAGGCGGCCCGTGAGCAGCCCGTTGCCGTCCCGCTCGAGTCGCGTGCAGACGACGCCGTCGACGCCGATGAGCCTGCCGAGCGGCAGCACGTATACGTCGAGAGAGGCCGACGCGAGCAGCACGGTGTGGCCGAGCTCGCGGTGCCTGCGCAGCCGCGCGGCGGTGTCGTCACGGAGCCTGGCCGAGGCCACCTCGCGTGCGAACTCGTCGCCGAGACGGTCGATCTCCGCCGCGTCCCGACCCGCCAGGGCGGTGCACGCGAGCGCCTTCAGCCGGTCGCGGTCGCGGCGGAGGAGCGCCCCGGCGAACGGGCCCGCACGGGAGACGAGAGTGGTCGCGAGTCGCCGCCCGGCGGCCCGGCGGAGGAAGGGGAGGACGCAGTCGCCGGTCGTGAGGGTGCCGTCGACGTCGAAGGCGGCGACGACCGGCCGTCGCTCGGGCGTGGGTGCGGGCACGGCCCGGCGAGGCTATACACTCGTGGCGTGTCGGACGGCCCCGAGATCTTCGACGACCTCTACCTGGGCCTCCAGGCCGGTGGCGCTCTCCGCAAGCAACGCCGCGGGGAGGAGCTGACCGAGGAGGAGCGCGAGGCGATCGGTCGCTGGCAGCAGATGTCGATGTGGCGCAAAGGTGTCGCGATCGGCGCGTTCGCCGTGGGCACGTTCGGGCTCGGCTTCACGCTCGGCGGCCTCGTCTTCGGACGCTGGGCGCGCAAGGCCTAGCGAGGCCTCCGAGGCGCTGGACGAACGTATGTTCGGGCGGTAGACTGGGCCTGGTATGGCCTCGGATCGGCTCGTCGTTCACGGCGCTCGCGAGCACAACCTCAAGAACGTCACCGTCTCCCTTCCCCGGAACGGGCTCGTCTGCGTCACGGGTCTTTCCGGCTCGGGCAAGTCGAGCCTCGCGTTCGACACGATCTACGCGGAGGGGCAGCGCCGCTACGTCGAGTCGCTCTCCGCGTACGCGCGCCAGTTCCTGCAGATGATGGAGAAGCCCGACGTCGACTCGATCGACGGTCTCTCGCCCGCGATCTCGATCGACCAGAAGACGACTTCGCGCAACCCGCGCTCGACGGTGGGGACGGTGACCGAGGTGTACGACTACCTGCGGCTCCTGTACGCGCGCGTCGGGCGCCCACACTGCCCGATCTGCGGGCGGCCGATCGCCGGGCAGTCGCTCGACCAGATCGTCGAGCAGGTGCTCGCGCTCGAGGAAGGGACGAAGTTCACGGTCGATGCGCCGATCGTGCGCGGCCGCAAGGGCGAGTTCCGCGATGTGCTCGAGGAGCTCCGCCGCGACGGCTTCACGCGTGTGAAGGTCGACGGCGAGCAACGGCTGCTCGAGGAGGAGATCGTCCTCGACAAGAAGTTCAAGCACACGATCGAGGTCGTGGTCGACCGACTCGTGATGAAGCCCGACCTCAGGCAGCGGTTGACGCAGTCGATCGAGACCGCCACGAGCCTCGCCGAGGGCCTGGTGGGCATCGACGTCGTGGACGGCGAGTCGTTCCTCTACAGCGAGAACTTCGCCTGCCCCGAGCACGGCGTCTCGTTGCCCGAGCTCGAGCCGCGGATCTTCTCGTTCAACGCGCCCCACGGCGCCTGCCCGCGCTGCACGGGGCTCGGCTCACAGCTCGAGATCGACCCGGACCTGCTCGTGCCCGACCCGAGCCTCTCGCTCGAGGAAGGGGCGCTCGTGCCCTGGACGCTCGGCGGCCAGGGCTTCTACGAGGCGGTGATCAAGGCGGTCGCCGACCGGTACGAGATCGACCTGCACACGCCGTGGCAGGAGCTCTCGCGCGAGCAGCAGGACCGGTTCCTGCACGGCACCGGCGGTGACCGCATCCTCGTCACCTACCGCAACCGGATGGGGCGGAAGCGGCAGTACACGATGGCGTTCGAAGGACTGCTCACGAGCCTCCAGCGGCGCTATCGCGAGACGGACTCGTCCCAGCAGCGCGAGCGGATCGAGGAGTACATGTCCATGCGGCCGTGCCCCGTCTGCCACGGCGCGCGGCTCAAGCCCGAGGTGTTGGCGGTCACGGTCGGGGACAGGTCGATCCACGAGTTCGCACAGCAGTCCGTCACGACGGCGCTCCGGTTCGTCGACTCGCTCGAGCTGACGCCGACCGAGGAGCTGATCGGGCGGAGGATCCTCAAGGAGATCCGCGAGCGCCTGACGTTTCTCGACGACGTCGGAGTCGGATACCTGAACCTCGACCGCGCTGCCCGGACGCTCTCCGGCGGGGAGGCGCAACGGCTCCGGCTCGCGACGCAGATCGGCTCCCAGCTGGTCGGCGTCCTCTACATCCTCGACGAGCCGTCGATCGGTCTCCACCAGCGCGACAACGGCAGGCTGATCGCGACGCTCGAGCGACTCCGTGAGCTCGGCAACACCGTCGTCGTGGTGGAGCACGACGAGCAGATGATGCGCTCCGCCGACTGGCTCGTCGACATGGGTCCCGGCGCGGGAGAGCACGGCGGCGAGGTGGTCGCCGAGGGCACCGCCGCGCAGGTGATGCGAAACCGGCGGTCGGTGACGGGTGACTTCCTCTCCGGGAAGCGGCGCATCGCGGTGCCCGCGCGGCGGACCGACGATCGCGGGGCGTTCCGGGTGCGCGGGGCCAGGGAGCACAACCTGAAGGACGTCGACGTCGACTTCCCGGTCGGGAAGCTCGTCTGCGTCACGGGCGTCTCCGGATCGGGCAAGTCGACGCTCGTCAACGAGATCGTCTTCAAGTCGCTCGCGAACCGGCTCAACCGGACGCGGACGAAGCCGGGCGCGCACGACGGGGTCGAGGGGATCGAGTGCTTCGACAAGGTGATCGATATCGACCAGACGCCGATCGGCCGCACGCCGCGGTCGAACCCGGCGACCTACACCGACCTCTTCACCCACGTACGCGAGCTCTACTCGCTGACGCCCGAGGCGAAGGTGCGCGGCTACAAGCCGGGGCGCTTCTCGTTCAATGTCCGCGGCGGCCGCTGCGAGACGTGCAAGGGCGACGGTCAGATCAAGATCGAGATGCACTTCCTTCCCGACGTCTACGTGCCATGCGAGACGTGCCACGGGCGGCGCTACAACCGCGAGACGCTCGAGGTGCGCTTCAAGGGGAAATCGATCGCGGACGTGCTCGAGATGTCGGTCGAGGAGGCGCTCGAGTTCTTCGCGAAGATCCCGAAGATCCGGCGCAGGCTGCAGACCCTGCACGACGTCGGGCTCGACTACATCCGCCTCGGCCAGCCGGCGACGACGCTCTCCGGTGGGGAGGCGCAGCGGGTGAAGCTCGCCGCGGAGCTCTCGAAGGTCGCGACGGGGCGGACGCTCTACATCCTCGACGAGCCCACGACCGGCCTCCATTTCGCGGATATCGAGAAGCTGCTCGAGGTGCTGCAGCGGCTCGTCGACGCCGGGAACACCGTGCTCGTGATCGAGCACAACCTCGACGTGATCAAGCAGGCGGACTGGATCGTCGACCTCGGCCCCGAGGGCGGCGAGGCGGGGGGCGAGGTGATCGCGACGGGCACGCCGGAGCAGGTGGCGGAGGCACCCGAGTCGTACACGGGCCAGTTCTTGCGCGGCGTCCTCGCCGAGCCTGCCGCCGCCGTCGCGGCGGCGTGACCCGCACGGGCGGCCGGGAGACGGAGGGCAGCACCGCCTCGGTCAGCGCCGAAGGGTCGCTTTCGCCACGGCGCCACCCGGATCGACGTGCTCGGTCGTCCGGTCAGGTGACCGCCGCCCGGGGCAGCACGTCCTCGAGCCGCTCGATCGACGGCAGCAGACGCACGGCGGCCAGCCGCTCGGCGATCTCACGTGCCTCGCCGACGAGGGGTGCCGCCTCCTGTGGGCGCCCGTCCGCGCAGAGCGCGTCGGCGTAGTCGAGCAACAGTGCCGCGAGCCAGATCGGGTTGCCGATGCTTCGCAATGGAGCGAGCGCCATCCCGTAGTGGCCGATCGCGGCGTCCAGATCGCCGCGGTTCACCGCGAGCGCGCCGGCCAGGCGGGCCTGTCCCGCGTCGATCGCGCGGCTGCGGTGGTCATCGCCGGCGAGATCGCGGACCGCGCCCAGTGCGCGCACCGCGGGGCCCGCATCGGATGCGGTGCGCGTGGCCTCGGCCGCGAAGAACAAGAGCTCGCCGATCGCGATGCTTCCCTGTATCCCCATCCCTCGCGCCCAGCCATCGACAGCGGTGACGCAGGCGGCAAGCATCGCGTCGCTGTCGCGATCGAGGCGCGCGACGCGCATGTCGAGCTCGCTCCGCAGAGCGTGCCAGGTGAGGTTCGTCGGGTCGTCCCGCATCGCCGCCGCGTCGCGCAAGAGACCACTCGCATCGTCGTCCTGGCCGCGGAACCAGTGGATGTCGGCCGGGACCAGGCGCGTCATCGCGGTGAACGCGTCGATGACCGCGGGACGGCTCTCGGCGTACAGGCGGAGCGCATCGTCCCACCGCCCGATGAACGCGTACTCGTCGGCCATGCTGCTTCCGAACCGCTCCTGCCAGTCGCGGTCGCCGTGGCGCCGGGCGAGCTCGTATGCCGCCTCGCAGAGGGGCAGGATCTCGTCGAGCCGGTCGAGTCCGTCGAGGTTGACGGCGAGGTTGTTGTAGGCCCTCAGCGCGTCGTAGGCGAGATCGTGACGCAGCGCGACGTCGAGCGCCCCCCGCAGCAGGGCGTTGGCCTCGATCGGATGGTGCTCCAGGAAGAGCGACTTCGTGTTGAGCGCACCTGCGAGCACCTCGGGCAGCCGGAGGCGCTCGGCGATGTCGAGTGCCGTCTCGACGCGCTCCCGTCCGCGCTCGGCGTTGCCTGCGAAGAAGTAGATGCGCGCCAGCTCGGCTGCGAGCGTTGCGGTGTCGGCGTCGTCCTCGTCCCCCGCGAGCACGGCGTAGGCCTCCTCGCCGAGCGCGATCGCCTCGTCGCTGCGGCCCTGCGCGACGAGCGCGCGCGTGAGCCCCGCCGCAACCCGCGCCGCCGCGTGGGTGTCGGCAGCTTCCGCGAACAGCGCTCGAGCCCGCGCGAGAAGCCGCTCCGAGTCCTCGAAACGCGCCCCCTGACGTGCGATCGTGCCCGCTCGCTCCAGGAGCGCCGCCTCGTGCTCGGAGGTGGGCGAGAGCGCCGCGGCGCTCTCGAATGCTCGCTGCGCCTCGTCGGTGGCGGCCAGCGCCGCCGAGCGCTCGCCCGCCCGCTCGAGCCAGATGCGCGCCTGATCCTTGATCTCCGACATGTCGGTGGCCTGCTCGTCGGCACGGGCCGCGTCCAGGAGGTGCGCCGCGATCACCTCTGCGATCTCGTCCGGATCGATGCCCGCATCCTCGGCGAGGTAGTGCGCCGCGGCGAGGTGCTTCGCTCTCCGGTCGTGTCGTGAGAGCGTGTCGTAGGCGACGCGCTGGACGAGCGCTTGGAGAAACCCGTACTGGCCGCGCTCGGGGGAGCGTGGATCGGTGTCGAGGAGGAGCAGCTCCTTCCGGACGAGCGACCCGAGCAGCTCGACCGGCTCCTCGCCGCCGGAGATCGCTGCGAGCCCGCGCGCCGAGAAGGTCTTCCCGAGCACGGCCGCGTCCTGCAGACACCGGCGCTCGGCTTCCGGCAGGCCGTCGAGCCGGCTCGCGATCAGCGCCTGCAGGGTCTCCGGCACGTCCAGCGACCCGAGGTCGCCCGTCACCTCGTATCCGTCGGTGCCGGGCTCGAGCAACCCGCGGTCGAGCAGCATGCGCACGGTCTCGGTCGCATACAGCGGGATCCCGTCGGCGCGGTCGCGGATGCGCGCGACCGCCTCGTCGGGCAGACCGGGGACGAGCCCGCGCAGCATCGCGTCGATCGCCTCGGCCGGCAGCGGGTCGAGCTGGAGGGAGGTGAAGCTGCGCATGCCCACGCCCCAGGTCGGGTGCCGGTCGGTCACCTCGGGCCGCGCGAGGGTGAGCACGAAGAGCGGAAACGCGCGTGACCACTCGAGCAGGTACTCCAGGAACTCGACGAGCGCGGCATCGGCCCACTGGATGTCCTCGAACACCATGATCACGGGGTGCTGCTCGGCCATCCGCTCGACGAACAGCCGCCACCCGGAGAAGAGGTCCTGCCGGTCGGCGGCGACTCGATCGGTGAGACCCGAGCAGATGCTGCAGCCGCGGTGTCACGAAGGCCCGCTCTGCGGGCTCGGCGATGATCTCGTCGAGCACGTCCGAGAGCTTCTCGAGCTGGTCGCTCGGGGCGTCGTCGTCGGCGATACGGGCACGCATGCGGATCATCTCGGCCAGCGCCCAGTAGGCGACGCCCTCGCCGTAGGCGAGGCACCGGCCGCTTGTGCCACCACGCCTCGTGCGCCAGGCCGTCGATGTACTTCTCGAACTCCCAGGCAAGCCGGGACTTTCCGATCCCGGCCGATCCCGACCACCGAGAGGAGGTGCGCGCGCCCCTCGTCCGCGGTCGTGTGGAACACGTCCTTCATGAGTCGCAGTTCGCGGTCGCGCCCGACGAACGGCGCCTCGAGCCCGGCCGAGCGTCCCTCGCCGCTTGCGTGCCGCCACGACACGGCGGGCGCGCCAGAGCCGGACGGGCTCGGCCTTTCCCTTCAGCTCGTGCTCACCCGGCGTCGATGTACTCGATCGGCGGCCTCGGTCGCCCGCTGCGTCGACGTCGCCCGACGAGCACCCGGCCGGGCTCTGCGGCCGACTGGACGCGGGAGGCGCTGTTGACGAGGTCCCCTGCGACCATGCCCTGTCCTTCCGCGCCGAGGGTGACGGCGGCTTCGCCGGTGAGGACGCCCTCGCGCGCGGCCTGTCGGTCGGCGGTCGCCGAGCGCGGGATCGTCGTCGACGAGCTCGAGGGCTGCGCGGACGGCGCGTTCGGCGTCGTCCTCGTTGGCGACCGGGGCGCCCCAGACGGCCATCACGGCGTCGCCGATGAACTTCTCGACGGTGCCGCCGTAGCGCTCGATCGTGGTGCGGGCGAGGTCGAAGTAGCGGGTCAGGAGCTCGCGCGTGTCCTCGGCGTCCCGGCCTTCCGAGGCGGCGGTGAAGCCGACCAGGTCGGCGAACAGCACGCTCACGAGTCGTCGCTCCGCCTGCGGCGAGGGGTCCGCCCCGGACGCCGGGACGGGCGTCGTCAGCACCGCGCCGCACTCCCCGCAGAACTTCGCTCCCGCCGTGTTCGGGGTGCCGCAGGCAGCGCACGGCCGCGCCAACGACGCGCCGCACTCGCCGCAGAACTTGCGGCCGGCCTCGTTCTCCTCGCCGCAGGCCTCGCATCTCACGTCCATCGTCACGTTCTATCTTGCCTCGCGCGGCGCGCGATCTAGCCTCTGAACCGTGGCGACGGGCGACACGATCGCGATCGTCGGCGGCGGATTCAGCGGAACGGTGGTCGCAATCCACCTCTCTGCTCCGCGCCGGTGACGGTCGAGCGGATCTATCTCGTCGAGCGCGCCGAGGGCCGCGTCGGAGGCGTCGCCTACCGGACGCCGTCCGCGAGCCACACGCTGAACGTGCCGGCCGGGCGGATGAGCGCGTTCGAGGACGATCCCGACGACTTCCTGCGCTTCGTCCGGCGGCGCGAGCCCGCATTGACCGGCGGCTCGTTCGTGCCCCGCCGCCTCTACGGCGCGTACCTCGCCGACCGGCTCGACGAAGCCCGTCGTGCGTCCGCCGTGCCGCTCGTCAGGGTCGCGGGGGAGGCGATCGGCATCGAGGAGGGCGACGAGGCGGTGTCGCTCACGCTCCGGGACTGCCGCTCGTTCGAGGCGGATCGGGTCGTGCTCGCGATCGGGAACTTCCCGCCCGCCGACCCGCCGGGCGTGGACACCCGCTTCGCGACGAGCATCCGCTATGCGCGCGACCCGTGGTCCGACGACGCCCTCGAGGTGGCCCGCGAGGAGGACGTGCTCCTGATCGGCACCGGCCTGACCATGTGCGACATCGCGCTGGCGCTCCGGGACGCCGACCACCGGGGCCGGCTGCTCGCGATCTCCCGGAGGGGGCTGCTGCCCCAGCCGCACAGGGTCTCCACGTCGCCGCCTCCCCACCTCGATCCGCCCCGCGGGCTCGCGGACTGGCCCGCGACCGCGCTCGGCATGCTCCGCGCGTTGCGCAGGGAGGTACGCGAGCGCGCCGCGGAGCACGTCGACTGGCGTGAGGTCGTGACCTCGATCCGCGCGGACACACCCGCCCTCTGGGGACGGCTGGAAGCAGACGAGCGCCGTCGGTTCCTCGAGCGGCTCCGGCCGTACTGGGAGACGCATCGGCATCGCTCTTCGCCGGAGACGGCCTTCGGGGTCGAGTCGCTCGTCGCCGCGGGCGGGCTCGAGGTGCTCGTGGGCCGGGTCGAGCGTCTCGTCGCGGACGTCGACGGCGTGACCGCGACGGTCCGCCGCCGGGGCGGGGCCGCCGAGGCGCTCCGGGTCGGGAAGGTGATCAACTGCACCGGCCCCGACACGGATCTCTCGCGCGTGCGCGAGCCACTGGTCGAGGCGCTGCGAAACAACGGCCTCGTCCGCCCCGACCCGCTCGGCCTCGGTCTCGACACCGACGAACGGGGGCGTTTGGTCGACGCCGGCGGCCGTCCGAGCGAGCGGCTCTCGCTCGTCGGGCCGCTGCGGAAAGGGCGGCTCTGGGAGAACACCGCGGTCCCGGAGCTGCGCGTCGAGGCGCGCCGGATGGCCGAGCTGCTCGCGACGGCGCCGCCGTCGGAGGCGAGCACGTAGGCTCGGAGCGTGAGCGAGCAGCACCCGGTCAAGCCGGTCGAGCGCGCAGACCGGATCGGCGCGGAGCGGGCGATCGCGGGAGAGGCGTCGGCCCGCGCCTGGTGGCGGCGGGTGCCGCGCGTGCTGACCGCGCCGACGTCCGTGTTCGCCGCGCTCGCCGAGACGGACGAGCTCGAGGTCGACGCCCGCTCGGAGCCGGTGCTCGCGATCGCGATCCTGGCTGGCATGGCGGGTGTTCTGCTCACGCCCGCCTGGGGAACCCTGATGAACGACGGCTCGGTAGACGTGCTCGTGCTCTGCGTGGTCACGTTCGTCGGCGGGCTGTTCTACGGCGCGGCGGGCTACTTCCTGCTCGGGCTCGCGCTCTGGCTGGGGGCGAAGGCGGTCGGCGTCGACCCGCCGTTCCGGATCGCGCGCCAGCTGGTCGCGTTCGCCGCGGTGCCCTTCGCGCTCTCGCTGGCCGTCGTCGTGCCCCTGATCGCGATCGCCTTCGGCACCGACTGGTTCCGCACCGGCGGCTCCGACGAGGGCGCCGGGCGCACCGTGGTGACCGCGATCGGGCTCGCGTTCGCCGGCTGGTCGGGCGTGCTCCTCGCGATCGGCCTGCGCACCACCTTCCGGCTCCCGTGGCGCGGTGTCGTCGGTGCGCTCGCGCTGGCCGCCGTGCTCGTGGCCGCGTTCGCGGTGCTGCCGAATGCGCTGTGAGGGCCGAGGCTAGGCGCGCGCCCTCTCGCTCGAGCCGACCGCGCGGTGGAACGCCTCGAGCTCGCCCTCCGGGATCGCGTAGGTGTGCACGTCCTCCGGGAAGCGCCCCGACCGCACGTCGTCGGCGTACGCTGCCACGGCCTCGCGGATCGTCGCCGCGAGGTCCGCGTAGCGCTTGACGAAGCGGGGCGATTGACCCTCGTACAGCCCGAGCAGGTCGTGCCACACGAGCACCTGGCCGTCGGTGCCCGCCCCGGCCCCGATTCCGATCGTGGCCACGGCGAGCCGCCGTGTCACCTCCGTCGCGACCGCAGCCGGCACGGCTTCGAGCACGATCGCGAAGCACCCGGCCTCCTCGAGCGCCAGCGCGTCGGCGAGCAGGCGGGCGGCCTTGTCGGCGCTGCGGCCCTGCGCCTTGAAGCCCCCGAGCATCGTCGCGGACTGGGGGGTGAGGCCGACGTGGCCCATCACGGGGATGCCGGCCCCCACGATCGCTCGGACGCGCGACAGCGTCGCGCCCGCCCCCTCGACCTTCACGGCGTCCGCGCCGCCGTCCTTCACGAAACGGATCGCGTTCTCGACCGCCGTGTCGTCGGAGACCTGGAACGAGCCGAACGGCATGTCGGCGATCACGAGCGGCCGGCGCGCGCCGCGCGTGACCGCGCGGGTGAGCACGAGCATCTCGTCCATCGTCGCGGGGACGGTCGAATCGTGTCCGAGCACGGTCATCGCGGCCGAGTCCCCGACCAGGACGAGGTCGGCGCCCGCCTCGTCGGCCAGGCGGCCCGAGGGTGCGTCGTACGCGGTGACCATCACGATCGGCTGTCCACGCTCGACGAGCTGCGCGAGCTCGGTCAGCGGGAGCTTGCCGGGGGCGGGCGTGCCGGGTGCGGGCGTGCGAGGTCGTGTGCTCATCACTCCTCCTCGAGCGGGACGTTGTCGATCAGGCGGGTGTCGCCGACGCGCACGGCGGCGGCGAGGACGGGCGGGACGAACGGGGCGCGCGTGACGTAGTCGACCTCGAGGCCGGCGGCCTCGAGGAGCGAGCGGGCGGTGTCGGGATCGCGCGTCGCGAGCGCGCGCGGCAGCGCGGCGGCGCGCGCGCGCTCGTCGGTCGACAGTCGGACGTTGCGGGACGAGAGCGCGAGACCGTCGTCGTCGCGCACGGTCGGCACGACGGCGATCGCGAGCTCCAGGTGCAGGTCGGTGACCATGCGGTGGAGCACCGCGACCTGCTGGGCGTCCTTCTGGCCGAAGTACGCGACGTCGGGCCGGACGATCGTGAACAGCTTGAGACAGATGGTCGCGACCCCGCGGAAGTGGCCGGGCCGATGCTCGCCCTCGAGCACCGTGCCGAGCTCGGTCACCTCGACCCAGGTCTGGTAGCCGGGCGGATAGAGCTCGCTCGCCGCGGGAACGAAGGCGACGTCGGCGCCGAGGCTCCGCGCACGCTCGAGGTCGCGCTCCTCGTCGCGGGGGTAGCCGTTCAGGTCTGCGGGATCGCCGAACTGCGCGGGGTTCACGAACAGGCTCAGCACGACCGTGTCGCATTCGGCTCGCGCGGCCGCGAGCAGCGCGTCGTGGCCGGCGTGGAGCGCGCCCATCGTCGGGACGAGGCCGACACGGCCGCCCCGCCGCCCGGTGAGCGCGGCCCTCACGTCTGCGACTGTCCGCGAGACGATCATGCAGACACTCCTTGCGACACTGTGTCCCGTGCGGTGAGCTCCGCCAGCGCGTCGTAGGCCTGGAGGATGTCCGGCGCGTGCGCGGCGATCGCGGTCCGGTGGCGCTCGACGGTCGCCCAGTCGCCTCGCTCGATCGGCCCGGTGAGCTGGAAGCCGTTCTCGATCGTGCGGCGCATCAACGGCTCGAGCGCCTCCTCGGGCACGTCCGCCTCCGCGAAGAGGCGGCCGGCCGCTCGGCGCAGCGTGACGAGGTAGTTCGACGCGATCGCCGCGCCCGCGTGATAGAGCGCCCGCCGCTCGTCGACGAGCGTGAACGGGCGCAGCCCCAGCAGCTCGGCGAGCGCGCTCGCCGTGGTGCGCGCCTCCTCGCTCTCGCCGGTGACCGCCGCCCAGGCGCCGTCGAGCTGCTCGGGCCCGCGGTCGTGCGTGAACGTCTGCAGGGGGTGCACCGAGAACCGCCGTGCGTGCGGGGCAAGCGCGGCGAGGGGCGTGCCGCCGCTCACGTGCGCGATCCAGGGGCCCGAGGCGAGGCCCGCCGCGACCTCCGGGATCGCGCGGTCGGGAACGCAGAGCAGGACGACGTCGGGGGCGCGGTCCCGCAGGGCGATCCCGCGCTCGCCGAGGCGCGCGCTGATCGCGCTGCCGACGCGTCCCCGCGCACCGATGACATCGACGCTCTCGATCATCCAGGCTCCAGTTCCTCGCGGATACCGGGCTCGGTCGAAGCATACGCGAGCCGGCGCGCGCGGTGCCGTCAGGACGCGGCGTACGCCTCGAGCCGCTGGACGAGGCCTGCGCGCACCCGCGGCCACTCCTCGTCCGTCACGCTGTACCAGGCGCTGTCGCGGTTCTCGCCGGCCCGCACGAGCATGTGCTTGCGGTGCACTCCCTCGAACGTCGCGCCCAGCGCCTCCATCGCGCCGCGCGAGCGCTCGTTCAGCGCGTCCGTCTTGAGCTCGACCCGGCGGCATCCCCACGTCTCGAACGCGTGGTGGAGCATGAGGAGCTTCGCCTCGACGTTTGCGCCGGTCGCCCAGACGGACGGGTGGAGCCACGTCCAGCCGATCTCGACCGAGCGATGCTCGGGCCGGAGCGCGAGAAACCGAGTCGAGCCGACGACGCCGGTGTCCCGCGTGACGGTGGCGAACGGGATCTCCGACCCGGTCGTCGCCGCGGCGAGCGCGGCCGCGATCCAGGCGTCGAGCGCGTCCCGCGTCTGCGGCTGGAAGACGGGGAGCCAGCGCCACGTCTGCGGATCACGCGAGGCTGCCCAGAGACCCTCCGCGTGCTGCTCGGAGAGCGGCTCGAGCCGTACTCGGCGGCCCTCGAGCGCGGCTGCCTCCCAGCGGGTGCCCGTCACGCGGGTAGACTATGGGCATGCCGATCTACGAGTACGCCTGCATGGAGTGCGAGGATCATTTCGAGGAGCTCGTCCGCTCCGGCGACCAGGCGGTCACGTGCCCGAGCTGCGGCGCCGCAAAGGTGCTCAGGCAGCTGTCGTCGTTCGCCGTGCACGGCTCGAGCCCGAAGCAGAGCGGCGTGGCCAGCTCGGGCGGCGGCTGCTGCGGCGGAAGCTGCGGCTGCGGCCACTAGGCCCGGCGCTCACCGTCAGGTCGCGCGTCGGCTCCGTCTGGACGGTCGCGGTGCCGCGCATGCCTCGCAGGAAGACCACCGCGGCGGCCGCCAGCACGAGCGCGACGACGACCACGGTCCAGGTGTGCCGCGACGGCGATCATCCGGTTCGCCTCGACCGGCGTCGAGCACGCCGGCCGTCGCCCGCCGGATGCGCCCGTAGAGTGGTGACGTGGACGCCTCCGAGCGCGCAGCGGCCCTTCGCGCAGTTGCCGAGGAAGCCGCCGCCTGTACGCGTTGCGGCCTTGCCGCGGGCCGCACGGCCGTCGTGTTCGGCGAGGGGGACACGGACGCCGAGTTGGCGCTCGTCGGGGAGGCACCCGGCTTCCACGAGGACCGGGACGGCACCCCGTTCGCGGGCCGCTCGCGTGTGCTGCTCGAGCGGCTGCTCGGCGGCATCGGGCTCTCGCTCGGCGACGTCTATCTCGCGACCGTGCTCAAGTGCCGCACGCCGGGCAACCGCGATCCGTCGGCCGAGGAGACGGCCTCGTGCGAGCCGTACCTCTTTCGCCAGCTCGAGCTCGTCCGACCGCGTGTGGTCGCGAGCCTGGGCAGCTTCGCTACGGCCCTTCTCTCCGGCCGGGCGCTTGGAATCACCCGTGTCCACGGGCAGGAGCAGGAGGTCACGCTCGGCGGGCGCGCCGTCACCCTCGTGCCTCTCTACCACCCGGCCGCGGCGCTCTACACGCCCAGGATGCTCGAGGTGCTCGAGCAGGACGTCGCGCGGCTCGGGGCGCTCCTCGCCTGTGCACAAGAGGCTTGTGTCGAATCAACACAAGCCTTCTCGGCGTCGCCCGACCTCGTGGCCGTCCCGGGCGGCACGGGGGAGAGACGGCGGCCGGTTCAGCTCGGCCTCTTCTGAGCATGTCTCGCGTCGAGCTCGAGACCGGCTCGCCGGTCGAGACCGAGGCGCTGGCGGCGCGGCTCGCACTCCTGCTCGCGCCGGGCGACGTCGTGCTCGTCTCCGGCGAGCTGGGCGCGGGCAAGACGACGTTCGTACGTGGCGCCTGCAGAGCGCTCGGCGTGCACGGCAAGGTGACGAGCCCGACCTTCACCATCGGTCACCGCTACCACGGGTCGACGGACGTCTCGCACCTCGACCTCTACCGCTTCCGCGGTCTCTCGGCCGCCGAATGGGGCGATCTCGAGCCCTACTTCGACGATGCGATCGTGTTCGTCGAGTGGCCGGAGGCAGGACTCCGCGCCCTCCCGGACGAGCGCGCGCACGTCCGGCTGGAGCACGTCGCGCCGGCGCGCAGGCGCGTTCTCGTGGACGCACACGACGGGACGCTGCTACAAGCTCTGGCGCGTGCTGATCCTGGCGTTCGATACGGCGACTGAGGTGGCGACGAGCGCGCTCGTCGACGGCGACGAGGTGCTCGGGGAGCGCTCGTCCGCGCCCGTCACACTGCTCGAGGACGTCGACGCGCTCTTCCGTCAGGCCTCGGCCCGCCCGCGCGAGCTCGAAGGCCTCGTGGTCGGCACAGGGCCCGGTAGCTTCACGAGCACCCGCATCGGGCTCGCGGTCGCGCGCGGGCTCGCCGTCGCGCTCGGCGTGGAGGGGGCGGGCGTGTCGACGCTGCTCGCGCTCGCCGCCGGCGCGGACGGAGGGCTGCCCGTGATCGACGCGCGCCGCGGAGAGGTCTTCGTGCCGGGCCCGGCCGCGCTGCGGCCGGAGGCGGTCGAGGCGGAGGGGAGGGTCTGCGTCGGCAGCGGGGCGATCCGGTACCGCTCCGAGCTCGTGTCGCGAGGCGCGGTCGTGCCGCCGGACGACGACCCGCGCCACGTGCCTCGGGCGGTGCTGCACGCGCGTCTCGCCGGTGCACTCGGCCCGATCGAGGAGATCGAGCCCGTCTACGTCCGGGCCCCCGACGCAACGCCGCGGACCGCATGACGAGCACCAGCATCCGGTTGCGGCGACTCGAGCTGCGCGACCTCGACGCGATCGAGCGGATCGAGCAGGCGTCGTACCCGACGCCGTGGTCGCGCTCGATGTTCGCCAGCGAGCTCGCGAAGCCGAGCTCGCTGTCGTTGGGCGCTGTCGACGAGACCGGCGGGCTGGTCGGCTACCTCGTGCTCTCCCGCTACGTCGATGCCTGGCACGTGATGAACATCGCGGTCGCGCCCGAGCGGCGGCGACAGGGCATCGCCTCTGCGTTGCTGCGGCAGCTGCTCGAGGAGACGAAAGGGGACCTCCGCCGCGGCTACACCCTCGAGGTACGCGTCTCGAACGTCGGCGCGATCAGCCTCTACGAGGGGTTCGGCTTCAGGCCCAAGGGCGTCAGGCGGGGCTACTACACCGACAACCGCGAGGACGCGCTGATCATGTGGCGTGACGCGGAGCCCGCCGCCGACGGGGCCTCGGGCGCCGGGTGACCGGCCTCGTCCTCGGGCTCGAGACGTCGTGCGACGAGACCGCCGCCGCGCTCGTGACCTCCGGCGGCGAGGTGCGCTCCTCGGTGGTCGCCTCCCAGGCGGAGCTCCACGCCCGCTACGGCGGCGTCGTGCCCGAGATCGCCTCGCGCCGGCATCTGGAGCTCGTCTCGCCGGTGGTGGCGACCGCGCTCGACGACGCGGGCGCGACGCTCGACGACGTCGGTCTCGTCGGAGTGACCCAGGGCCCGGGACTCGTCGGCGCGTTGCTCGTCGGCCTCTCCGCCGCGAAGGCGATCGCCTGGGCTCGCGGCCTGCCGCTCGTCCCCGTCGACCACCTCCGCGCCCACGTGGCGACTCTCTATCTCGCGCCGGACCCGCTCGAGCCGCCGTTCACCTGCCTGCTCGCGAGCGGAGGGCACACGATGGTGCTCTCGGTGCGCGAGCGCTCGGGGTTCGAGGTGCTCGGCGCGACCCTCGACGACGCCGCGGGCGAGGCGTTCGACAAGGGCGCGCGGCTCCTCGGCCTCGGGTACCCGGGAGGCGCGGCGCTCGACCGCCTGGCGCGGGACGGCGACCCCGAGGCGTTCTCGTTCCCCGTGGCTCGCGTCCCCGGCCTCGACTTCTCCTTCTCGGGGCTCAAGACCTCGCTGCTCTACGCGGTGCGGGAGCTCACGGGGGACGAGCTCGAGCGGCGCAGGGCGGATCTCGCGGCCTCGTACCAGCGGGCGATCGTGCGGGCGCTCGTCGGGCGGCTGCGCGCGGCCGCAGAGAGCACGAGGGACACGACGGTCGCCGTCGTCGGCGGGGTCGCGGCGAACTCGGAGCTGCGCGCGGCCCTCCCGGACGCGCGGTTCGCACCGCTCGCGCTGTGCACGGACAACGCGGCGATGGTCGCCTCCGCGGCACGTTTCGCGCCGGCGCTCCGGATACCCGGCTACCTTCCGCTCGATGCGTACGCCTCCGCCTAGCGCGCGCGGGCTCGCGGCGCTCCTGCTCGCGCTCGTCGCGCTCGCCGCCGGCGCGGCGCCCGCGGCGGACGAGCCCGGGGCCGCGGGCTGGCAGGGCCTGCTCGGGAGCCGCCCGCTGCCGCAGCTCGGGAGCCGCTGGATCGTCGTGCTCCGCGCGCCCTCGCTCGCCGACCGCGTCCGTAGGGCGGGCGGAGGAGCGACCGAGCGCCAGATGCGCGCCTGGACGGCCGCTGCGCGCGACGCGCAGCAGAAGGCGATCGTGCGGCTCGCCTTCCGCGGCGCGCCGATCGACGCGGAGCAGTCGTACGTGCGGGTCCTGAACGGGTTCGCGGCAGCGCTCGACCCGAGGCTGATCCCGGTGCTCGAGCGCGATCCTCTCGTCGCGGGCGTGTACCCGGTGCGCGCGGTCTATCCCGCGGCGGTACCCGACCCCGCCGCCGCGGTGGAGATGCTCGCGCCCGGCGGCGACGGCCGTGTCGACGTCACGTTGCCCGGCTCGGACGGCACCGGCATCACGGTCGCGCTGCTCGACACCGGCGTCGACCGGCGCCACCCCTACCTCCAGGGCCGGCTGCTTCCGGGGATCGACGAGGTCGACCCCGGAAGCGACGCCTCCGCCGCGCAGAATCCGACCCTGCCGGGGCGTCCCGAGCGCCACGGCACGGAGCTGGCCGGGCTCGTCGTCGGCTCACGGGGCCCCGCCGGGATCCACGGTGTCGCGCCACGCGCCTCGCTGCTTCCGATCAGAGTTGCCGGCTGGCAGCCGGACGCGGAGGGAGGGGTATCGGTCTACGGGCGCTCCGATCAGCTGCTCGCCGGGCTCGAGGCGGCGGTCGACCCGGACGCCGACGGCGACGCGCACGACGCGGCGCGGATCGCGCTCGTGGGCGTCGTCGAGCCGTTCGCCTCGTTCTCGGACGGCCCACTCGCCCGCGCGGCGCGCGGCGCGCTCGCGCTCGGGACGCTCGTCGTCGCGCCCGCCGGGAACGACGGCCCCGCAGGCCCCGGGTACGGGAGCGTCGCGGGGCCTGGAGGCACGTCGGGGGCGCTCGGGGTCGCGGCGATCGACTCGCGTCGGCGCAGCCCGACCGCCCACGTCCTCCTGCGCGCGGGGCTGCGGGTGCTCGTCTCGGGCGAGACCGCGCTCGGCGGCGCGTTCGGTCCCGGCGAGGTCGTCGCGGCCCCGGTCGTCGCGCTGCCGCGGCGGCAGGTGGTCGCGGTGACCGAGGGCAACGCGCTCGACCGGCTGTTCGACGCGAAGGGCTACAGCCGGGTGGCGGGCACTGCCGCGCTGCTTCCTCCGGGCCCGACCACGCCGGAGGTGGTCAGCGAGCTCTCGGCCGCGGGCGTCCGTGCGGTACTCGTCCAGGGGCCGATCCCCGCGGGCTCGCTCGGGGTCGACGACCCGGTCGAGGTGCCGATCGTCGGCATCCCGGTGGCGAGGGCCCAGGAGCTCCGCGCCGCGCTGCGCTCGGACATCCCCGTCGAGCTCTCGGTGGGGGCCTCTGCGTTCGACCGGAACGCGACGTACGGCGCGGTCGCGCCGTTCTCCAGCACCGGGCTCGCATTCGACGGGAACGCGCAGCCCGAGCTCGGTGCACCCGGCGTGGGCCTCGTGACCTCGATGCCGGGGCGGAACGAGGGAGGCGCGGCGCGCTACGGCACGATCAGCGGTTCGAGCGCCGCGGCCGCCGTCGTGGCCGGCGCGGCGGCCCTGCTGGCCGACGCCAGGCCCGACCTCGACGCAGCCGGCTTGCGGGCCGCGCTCGTCGCCACCGCCCGTCGCGGCGCGGGAGGCTCGAGCGTGGGGCTCGTCAACCCGGAGGGGGCGTCCGCCGCCGAGCTCGTGGCCGACCCGCCGACGGTGTCGCTCGGCGCGCTGGGGACGTCCGGCAGGGCCAGAGCGCCCATCGTCCTGCGCAACGTCAGCCGCCGGCCGCTCACGGTGCGGCTTCGCCCGGGCCAGTCGCCCACGGCGGTCACGGTCGAGACGAGCCGCAGCAGGCTGGTGCTCCGGCCCGGCGGCTCCGCCACGATCGAGCTCTCGATCCGCGTCGCGACGCGACCGTCCCCGCCGAGCGCTCTCGCCGGCGCCCTCGTCGCGACGGCGGGCCGGGGGGTGCGGCTCCGCGTCCCCTGGAGCATCGCGATCCCCGTCACGAGCCCGGTCGTGACCGCCGTCGCCCTCTCGCGCGCGAGCTTCCCCCGAGCGACCGGTCGCCCGCCGTGCTCTCACTGGTCGCGGGCCGCGTCGACGGCTCGGCCGAGCGGCCGCAGATCCTGCCGCTCGAGCGTCTCGACATCGAGCTCTACCGCGGCGCCAAACGGCTGGGCTCGCTGGTCGTGTTGCGCGATCTGCTGCCGGGGCGCTACGCGCTCGGCGTCACGGGACGAGGGCCGGGCGGCGCACGGCTTCCGGCCGGCTCCTACACGCTGCGCGTCGTCGGCACGCCCGTCGGCCGAGGCAAGCCGACGGTCGTGAAGGTCCCCTTCCGGCTGCGCTAGAGTCGGCCGCGGCGTGCGAGTACCAGGAACATGAGCGCGACCGAGGCGTCGACCCATCTCCGCGAGAATCCGCTCTCGCTCGGCCGTGCCCAGCTCGCACGGGTCGGGGAGACGTTCGGCGTCGACCCGAACCTGATCGGGGTCCTGCAAGGGTGCAAGAAGACCGTCGAGGTGTCGATCCCGGTCTCGATGGACGACGGCAGGGTGCGGGTGTTCGAGGGCTACCGGGTGATCCACAACGTGACGCGCGGCCCGGCCAAGGGCGGGATCCGCTACCACGCGAACGTCACCCGCGACGAGATCAAGGCGCTCGCGATGGGGATGACCTGGAAGTGCGCGCTGATGAGCCTCCCGTTCGGCGGCGCGAAGGGCGGCGTGATCTGCGATCCCAAGGCGCTCTCGGCCGGCGAGCTGGAGCGCCTCACGCGGCGCTACACGACCGAGATCATCAACGAGATCGGGCCCGAGAAGGACATCCCCGCCCCCGACGTGGGCACGAACTCGCAGGTGATGGCCTGGATCTTCGACACGTACTCGATGAACGTCGGGTACTCCGTGCTCGGGGTCGTGACCGGGAAGCCTCTCGCGCTGGGCGGCTCGGTCGGCCGCGACGGCGCCACCGCGCGCGGCGTCCTCTACTGCATCCGCACCGCGCTGCAGAAGGAGGGCCGCCGCTTTCCCGACACGCGCGTCGCAATCCAGGGCTTCGGCAATGTCGGGAGGAACCTGGCGCGGCTCCTCGGGGAGGAAGGCGCTCGGATCGTGGCGCTGTCGGACTCGCGCGGGGCGGTCGTCAACTCGTACGGCATCGACGTGCCGTCGGCGATCGTCCACAAGGCCGAGCACGGCGTCCTGATGGGGCTGCCCGGCACCGAGGACGCGACGAACGAGGACCTGCTCGAGATCGACTGCGACGTGCTCGTGCTTGCCGCGCTCGAGCAGGCGGTCAACGGGGACAACGCCGACCGCATCCGCGCCCAGATGGTGTGCGAGGCGGCGAACGGCCCGACCACCCCGGCCGCCGACGAGATCCTCGAGGACCGCGGTGTGCTCGTGCTCCCCGACGCGCTCGCGGGCGCGGGCGGGGTCGTGGTGTCGTACTTCGAGTGGGTGCAGGGCCTCCAGGAGTACTTCTGGAAGGAGTACGAGGTGAACGCGAAGCTCAACGACATCGTCGTGCGCGCGTTCGAGGAGACCTGGTGGACGCGAGAGCGCTTCGGGACGAGCATGCGCACCGCCGCCTACGGGCTGGCCGTCCAGCGGGTCGCGGAGGCGACGACCACGCGAGGGCTCTACCCGTAGGGCACTTCTCGGCTGCGCCGAGACGTGCCAGGCTCCCAATGGCGGACGTGCGCGTGTACGTGGCGCAGGGGTGTCACCTCTGCGGGCCCGCGGTCGACGTCGTACGCCGCGTATGCGGCGACGACTTCACCGTCGTCTCGATCACGGGCGACGAGGGGCTCGAGCGGCGCTACCGCGAGCGGATCCCGGTCGTCGAGATCGACCGGGTCGAATGGTTCCGCTACGCGGTCGAGGAACACGCGCTCCGAGCGGCGCTCTCTGGCACATCGGCGTAGCCGATGTGCCCGGCCGATGTGCCCGCGTGACGGTTCTCTGCCTGCCCCCACGGTACTCGTCGGCAGAATGCGGCGGGTTGTCACAAACTCCGCGGGAGGACGCTGGTGCCAGAACGGTTGACGGTGGGGGTTGCAGCGCGGTTGAGCCGCTACCTCCAGGTGCTGACCCAGGCGAGGAAGATGGGCAAGGACCGCATCTCCTCGCAGGAGATCGCCGAGTACACGAACATCAACGCGACGCAGATCCGCCGCGACCTCTCGATGTTCGGGAAGTTCGGCAAGCGTGGGGTCGGGTACGCCGTCGACTCGCTCCTCTCGGAGATCCGCAAGATCCTCCGGACGCAGGGGCAGCACAACATCGCGTTGATCGGAGCGGGCCGCCTCGGCGGAGCGATCGCCTCGTCACCGATCTTCGCCGAGCACGGCATCACGATCTCCGCGGTGTTCGACGTCGACGCGGAGAAGGTCGGGACGTCGCTCGGCGGCGTGACCGTCAGCGCGCTCGATGCGCTCGACGACATCGTGCGCGACCGGAGCATCGTCGTGGGCGTGCTCGCCGTCCCCGCGGAGTCCGCCCAGGACGCCGCCGACCAGCTCGTGGGCGCCGGCGTGAAGATCGTCTTCAACTACTCGCCAGCGTTGATCGACACGCCGTCGGACGTCCAGGTGCACACCTCGAATCCCGCGGTCGAGCTCCTCTACGCCCTCTACTTCCATCTCACGTAGCCGATGAGCGGCACTTCTCGCGGAGCGAGAAGCGCTAGACGGATCCTGCTCTGGCACGGCTACCTGCTCGGAGGCACCGGGTCGAACGTGTACACGCGCCAGCTCGCGCGCGAATGGAGCCTCGCCGGGCACGACGTCACCGTGCTCAGCCAGGAGGCGCGGCCGGACGCCTACGATCTCGGCGGGGCGGCAGCCGTGAGGCCCGATGTGCACCGCTTCCTTCCGGTGTTCGTGCTCGACCGGTACGAGGGCTACGACGTCCGCCGCCTGCCCGACTGCCCGCGCCCCGAGCTGGAGGCCTGGGTCGAGGCGAACGCCGAGGCGGTGCGTCAGCTGCTCCCCGCCGACCTCGTGTTCTGCAACCACGTCCTGCTCGGAGGGCCGGTCGGCGCCGCCACCGGAGCCCGCTACGCAGTCAAGGCGCACGGCTCCGAGCTCGAGTACGCGATGCGCGGCAACGCCGAGCTCGAGCGGTGGGGGAGGGAGTCGCTCGAGCGGGCGAGCGCGACGTTCGTCGGCTCCCAGCACATCCGCTCGGTGCTGCGCGACGTGTGCGGCCCGATCGAGCGCGTGCACGAGGTGCCGCCCGGCGTCGACGTCGGCTCATGGGCCCCCGAGCAGCGGGACGTCGCGCTGCGTGAGCTCCTCGCCGAGTGCGCGCGGGACGCCCCGAACCCCGGCAACGCCGACGAGCGGCGCCCGGACGAGGGCAACGCCGAGCGCCTCGCGGCGTTCCTCGCGGGAGAGCGCCCGCCCGTCGTCTACTTCGGGAAGCTGATCGAGCAGAAGGGGGTGCACGTGCTGCTCGACGCGCTCGCCGGCCTCGATGCGTGCCTCGTCGTGGTCGGCTTCGGCCCCGAGCGGCAGGCGCTCGAGCGGCGCGCGGCGGCGAACGGGGTCGAGGCGCTCTTCACCGGCCCGCTCGAGCACCGGCACCTGCGCCACCTGCTCGCGCTCGCTGAGGCGTGCGTGGTGCCGTCGGTGTTCCCCGAGGCGTTCGGAATGGTCGCCGCAGAGGCCGCGGCGGCGGGGTGTCCGCCCGTCGTCGCCCGCCACTCCGGTCTGGCCGAGGTCGCCGCGGAGCTCGAGGAGGCGTTGCCGGCCGAGCTCGCGCCGCTCGTCAGCTCGCCGGCGGGCGACGCAGCCGGCCTGCGTGAGCGGCTCGAGACCCTCCTACGGCTCCCGCCGGGCGACCGGACCGTCCTCCGCGCCACCGTCCGCCGGGTCGCGGAGGAGCGCTGGAGTTGGGCCGGAGTCGCGGCGCGGCTGCTCGACGCCGCCTTGTGAGACCGTGTTGCAAGCACGCCGCTCGCGCCACTATCGAAATGGAAGCGGAACCGACTAGCCTTCGCAAGACGTGCGCAAACGAGGCACCCCACCGTACGAGGAGATGCTCCGGGAGGCGCGCGAGCGCTTCGACGCTGCCGAGGACTTCACGGTCGCGGTCGAGGAGGAGTTCGCGCTGCTCGACCACGAGACGCTCGATCTCGTCAACCGCTTCGAGGACGTGCAGGCGGCCGCGCAGGGCACGGTGCTCGAGCCGAACCTCGTCGGGGAGCTGATTGCGTCCGAGGTCGAGGTCAAGACGGGCAAGCAGGAGTCGTTCGCGGACGTCCCTGCCGCTCTCGCGGAGCGGCGCGCCGAGCTCGTGGCGCTCGTCGAGCCGCTCGGTCTCGTGCTCGGCGCCACCGGCACGCATCCGTGGTCGAGCTGGCGCGACCAGCGGATCATCGACACTCCCCACTACCGCCGGAACGACGAGATCCTCAAGTACGTCGTCTGGCGCAACAACACGTTCGGGATCCACACGCACGTCGCGATCCGGGGCGCGGACCGGGCGGTCCGGGTCACGAGCGCGCTGCGAAACTGGCTGCCGGAGCTGCTCGCGGTGTCGGCGAGCTCGCCGTTCCACGAGCGCGTGGACACGGGTCTCCATTCCGCCCGCACCCAGGTCTTCACGCGCTTCTTCCCGCGCTGCGGCGTGCCCGACGCGCTCGGGTCGTGGGACGAGCACGCAGCGTACGTCCGTTTCCTCTACGAGTCCGGGTCGGTCGACGAGCCCACGCAGCTCTGGTGGAGCGTGCGGCCGCACATGGACTTCCCGACCGTCGAGCTGCGGATCTGCGACGCGCAGCCGGACCTCGCCGAGGCGCAGGCGCTCGCCGCGCTCATGGTGTCGCTCACCGCTCGCTGCGCGCGGGCGCTCGACGAGGGCGAGCCGCTCCCCGACCATCCGCACCGGCTCGTCGAGGAGAACCTCTGGCGCGCGATCCGGTTCGGGCTCTCGGGTGAGCTGATCGACCTCGAGCGGGGTGACGTGGTTCCCGCCCGCGCCCGCATCGAACGGCTGCTCGAGTGGGTGCGCCCGGTCGCGGACGAGATCGGAGCGACCGGGTGGCTCCGCGTCCCGGAGCAGAACGTGGCCGAGCGGCAGATCGCGCGCCGCGCGGAGGGCGCCAGCTTCGAGGAGATCTACGCCGAGCAGGTGGGGTCGACGGCGCTCCGCGCCAGGCTCAGTCTCGGTACCTAGCACACGCCGCAGGCGTGTACTGCATAATCCCCGCGCTGACGCCTGATCGGCGTCTCTTTGTGTGGGCTTTCACCCGGAGGATCGATGGACTTCTTCGTTGACCATGCCGTGTTGTTCGCGCTCGTCTGCTCCGGCGTCGCGATCCTCTACGGCCTCTACCTGACCTGGTGGCTGCTCTCGCAGCCGGCGGGCAACGAGCGCATGCGGGAGATCTCCCGCGCGGTGCAGGAGGGGGCCGCTGCCTACCTCCGCAAGCAGTACACGACGATCGCGGTGGTGGCCGTGGTGCCGTTCCTCCTGATCGGCTTCTACCACGAGCTGGGCTGGGGAACCGCGATCGGATTCCTGTTCGGCGCGACGCTGTCGGCTGCCGCCGGCTTCATCGGCATGAACGTCGCGGTGCGCTCGAACGTTCGCACCGCCGAGGCCGCGCGGGAGGGCGTCGGGCCCGCGTTCCGGGTCGCGTTCCGGGCGGGCTCCGTGACCGGGCTGCTCGTGGTCGGACTCGGTCTCCTCGGCGTCGCCGGGTACTACTGGGTTCTCACGGGATGGCTCGGCAACAGCCCAGAGTCGGCCGTAGACGACCTGATTGGCCTCGCGTTCGGCGGCTCGCTGATCTCGGTCTTCGCGCGACTCGGCGGCGGCATCTTCACGAAGGCCGCCGACGTCGGCGCCGACCTGGTCGGCAAGATCGAGGCGGGGATCCCCGAGGACGATCCGCGCAACCCGGCCGTGATCGCCGACAACGTCGGCGACAACGTCGGCGACTGCGCCGGGATGGCCGCCGACCTGTTCGAGACGTACGCGGTCACTGCGGTCGCGGTGATGCTGCTCGGCACCGCCTTCCCCTCGGGCCAGCTCTGGCTCTACCCACTCGCACTCGGCGGGATCTCGGTGCTCGCCTCCGTGATCGGGACGTTCTTCGCGTGGGTCGGACACGGCGAGAACGCGATCATCAACGCGCTCTACCGGAGCGTGATCGTCGCGACGATCCTCTCGGCGGCGGGGTTCGTCCCAGTGACCGCGGCGTTCGACGGCGACCGGTTCTCGTTCTGGCAGCTCTACGTGCCGGCGATCATCGGGCTCGTGATCACGTTCCTGCTCGTCGCGATCACCGAGTACTACACGGGCTCCCGCTGGCATCCCGTGAAGAAGATCGCGGAGGCGTCGCAGACCGGCCACGCAACGAACATCATCGCCGGCCTCGCGTACGGGATGCAGGCGACCGCGGCGCCCGTGCTCGTGATCGCCGCCGGGATCGTCGCCTCGTACTACGCCGCCGACCAATCGATCTACGGAATCGGCGTCGCCGTGATGGCACAGCTCTCGATGACCGGCCTGATCGTCGCGCTCGACGCATACGGCCCGGTGACCGACAACGCGGGCGGGATCGCCGAGATGGCGGACATGCCCGAGTCCGTGCGGGGCGTGACCGACCCGCTCGACGCGGTCGGCAACACGACGAAGGCCGTGACGAAGGGTTACGCGATCGGCTCGGCCGGGCTCGCCGCGCTGATCCTCTTCGACGAGTACGTGCGACGGCTCGCCGACCAGGGGCTCGGCGTCACGTTCGACCTCGAGAACCCCTGGGTGATCGCGGGGCTGTTCGTCGGCGGGATGATGCCGTTCCTGTTCGCGTCGATGGCGATGACCGCCGTCGGCCGGGTGGGAGGCGAGGTCGTGGAGGAAGTGCGACGCCAGTTCCGCGAGGACCCGGGCATCATGGAGGGCACCTCGCGGCCGGACTACGCGTCGTCGATCTCGATCGTGACCGGCTCGGCGATCAGGAGCATGCTCGCGCCCGCGCTCGTGCCGGTGGTGATCCCGATCGTGGTCGGGATCATCAAGCCCGAGATGCTGGGCGGCCTCCTGATCGGGACGATCGTCACCGGGCTGTTCGTCGCGATCTCGATGACGTCGGGCGGCGGCGCCTGGGACAACGCGAAGAAGCTGATCGAGGACGGCGCATACGGCGGCAAGGGCTCCGAGGCCCACGCGGCCGCCGTGACCGGCGACACCGTCGGCGACCCGTACAAGGACACCGCCGGCCCCGCAATCAACCCCATGATCAAGATCGCGAACATCGTCGCGATCCTGATCATCCCGATCATCGCCTCGATCCACGGTTAGGCGCTCCCTGCTCGCGCCACTGGCACTTCGGGCCGCTCGCGGCCCGAAGTGCCAGGGGACAGCCGAGTGGCTCCATCTCTAGACTCCGGCCGGTGCCCGGGACGCGTAGGCGCCGCGAGATCCGCATGGAGCGCGTGCTCGGCACCCCCGCGCTCTTCGCCACCGCATACGGCAACGTCGGCTCGTCGATCTACTACGCGCTCGGCCTGACCGCGGTCTACGCGCTCGGGCTGACACCGCTCGTGTTCGTGGTCGCGGGCGCCGTGTTCGCGATGACCGCGGCCACGTACGCGGAGGGAACGGCCCGTTTCCCCGAGGCGGGCGGCTCGGCGAGCTTCGCGCGCCACGCGTTCGACGAGGTCGTCAGCTTCGTCGCGGGGTGGGCGCAAATGCTCGTCTACGTCGTCACGGTTGCGGTCTCCGCGTTCTTCGTGCCGCACTACCTCTCGATCTTCTGGGAGCCGCTCAAGACGAACCCGTGGGACATCGTTGGCGGGGTGGTCGTGATCGTCGCGCTCGTCTCGCTCAACGTCGTCGGGGTGAGCGAGGCGACCAGGCTCTCGATCACGCTCGCGGTGGTCGACTTCGCGACGCAGGTGCTGCTCGTGATCCTCGGCTTCGCGCTCGTGCTCAGCCCCGAGGTCCTGCGCGCGAACGTCCACTGGGGCGTCGCGCCGACGTGGTCGAGCCTCGCCCTCTCGATCCCGATTGCGATGCTCGCGTACACCGGGGTCGAGACGGTCTCGAACCTCGCCGAGGAGGCGCGCGACCCGGTGCGCACGGTGCCGAACGCGTACAAGCTCGTCGCGCTCGCGGTCTTCGCGATCTACTTCACGCTCCCGGCGGTCGCGCTCTCGGCGCTGCCCGTGAAGCTGATCGACGGCCAGTACACGACGCTGCTCGCGCTGCCGCCCGAGCAGGGAGGCTTCTCGAACGACCCGATCCTCGGCGTCGTCGAGAACATCGGCGTCGAGGGGTGGCTGCTCAGCGGGCTCAAGGTCTACGTCGGCATCCTGGCCGCGACGATCCTCTTCGTCGCGACGAACGCCGGCGTGATCGGCGCCTCGCGCATCACCTACTCGATGGCGAGCTACCGCCAGCTGCCGGACATCTTCCGTCAGCTGCACCCCCGGTTCAAGACACCCTGGCTCGCGCTCGTGCTCTTCGCGGGCATCGCGCCGATCCTGATCCTGCTCCCCGGGAACGTCACCTTCGTCGGGACCCTGTACTCCCTCGGCGCGACGCTCTCGTTCACCGTGGCCCACGTCTCGCTCGTGCGGCTTCGCGTCGCCGACCGCTCGCGGGCGGACCTGCCGCCCTATCGCTCGCGTGGAAACATCACCGTGCGGGGGGTCGACTGGCCGGTCTTCGCGGTCGTCGGCGGGCTCGCGACGGGCATCTCCTTCGTCGTGATCGTCGTCCAGGATGCTGCGACGCGCTGGGTCGGCCTCGGCTGGGTCGTCGCAGGCCTGATCGGATACACGATCTACCGGCGGCGCGTGCTTCGGCTCTCGCTCGGTGAGACGGCGAAGGCGCCGCCGGCGTTCGGCGCAGCGCTCGCGCTCGAGTACCGCCGCATCGTCGTGCCGATCGTGCCCGGGCGGCCGTCCGACGACGCACTCGACCTCGCGTGCCGGCTCGCGGCGGAGCGGCGCGCGACGATCATCGCGCTCAGCGTGATCGAGGTACCGCTCGAGCTTGCACTCGACACGCAGTTGTCCGACGAGGAACGTCGGGCGAACGACGAGCTCGACGAGGCGATCGCCGTCGGCGAGACGTACGGCGTCAAGGTCGTGGGCCGCCTCGTCCGCGGCCGCAACGCGTCGACCGAGATCGTGCGCGAGGCCGCGCGACGCGGCGCCGAGATCATCGTGCTCGGCTCGCCGCGCAAGAGCCTCGTCGACCGCCGGCGCGGCGTGTTCGGGACGACCGTGGACCGCGTGTTGCGCAAGGCACCCTGTCGGGTGATGATCGCCGCGTCGAGCTCGGGGATCGCCGCATGAGTCCGTACGGCCGCGTGGTGCTCGTGTTCTCGGCGATCTTCGTGGCGATCGGCGTCGCGCTGCTCGTCGTGACGGCTCTGCACGGCGGCGGCGCGGTCGGGTTCCTGCTCGGCGGCCTCTTCGTCGCGCTCGGCGTCGCGCGGTTCCAGCTCGAGCGAAAGCGCAGCGGCTAGGGCCGGGGATGGCACGCAAGATCCGAGGCTTCGAGCGCGTGCTGGACGCGCCCGCGCTGTTCGCGATCGCGTACGGGGAGATCGGCGCGTCGATCTACGTCGCGCTCGGGATCGTCGCCGGCGCGGCGCTCGGGCTGACCCCGATCGTGCTCGCGCTGACCGGCCTGCTCTTCCTCGTGGTCGCGCTCTCGTACGCGGAAGGAACGGCCGCGTTGCCGGAGACCGGCGGCGCGGCGACGTTCACGCGACGGGCGTTCAACGACCTCGTCGGGTTCGTCACGGGCTGGGCGCTGTTCCTCGACTACCTGATCGTGATCTCGCTCTCTGCCCTGTTCCTGCCGCACTACATCGGTGCGGGGCTGGGGATCGACACGCTGCGAGACTCGCCGTGGGACACCGTCGTCGCGATCGGCGCGGTCGCGCTGATCGGAGGCGTGCGGCTCGCGCGGCGCAGTCGGCTGTACCTGCCCGCGCTCGCCGTCGCGCTGCTCGACCTCGTCGTGCAGTCGCTGATCGTGATCCTCGGGCTCGCGCTCGTGTTCTCGCCGGACGTGCTGACCGCGGGCTTCTCGCTCGCGCCGGGACAGGAGTGGCTCGACGACGTCGTCTACGCGATCCCACTCGGCTTCGTCGCGTACACGGGGCTCGAGACCGTCGCGAACCTCGCCGAGGAGGCCAGGGAGCCGGGCCGCACGCTCCCGCGCTCGCTGTTCAGCGCGATCGGCCTGGTCGTCGTCCTGACCGTGCTCGTGGCGGTCGTCGGCGTGACGGCGTTCCCTGCGGTCGGGGGCACGAGCGAGCTCGGCGAGAACTGGCTCGAGGCCCCGATGGTCGGAATCGTGACGGCGTTCGGAGGCGAGCTGCCCGCGGGCATCGTCGACGCGCTGCGGGTCGCGGTCGGGCTCTCGGGAGCGCTGATCCTCGTGATGAGCGTGACCACGTCGATCTCCGGCTGCGCCCGGCTCGCGCACTCGATGGGGACGCACGGCATGTTGCCGCGGGAGCTCGGGCGCCTGGAGCGGAAGACGCTCGTCTCGCGCGAGGCGATCATCGCGATCACGCTCGTGGCGATCGCGGTGCTGCTCGTCGCGTCGCTCGTCCCCGACGAGGCGCGGTTCCTCGCAGGCACGTACTCGTTCGGCGTCCTGCTCGCGTTCACGCTCGCCCAGCTCGCGGTGATCCGCCTGCGCCGCCTCGAGCCCGACCTCGACCGGCCGTTCAGGGCGCGGCCCGACGTGCGGCTCCGCGGAGTGGACGTCCCGCTGCCGGCGCTCGTCGGGGCGCCGCTCACCGGCGCCGTCTTCGTGACCGCGCTCGTGACCCACGAGTCCGCGCGGTACGCAGGGCCGGCGTGGATCGCGATCGGCCTCGTGATCTTCGTGATCACGCGCATGCGCGCGCGGCTCGGCGTGCTCGCCGACGTCGACCCACGGACGTCCCTGCCGACCGGGGTCACGTACCGGCGGATCCTCGTTCCGATGAAGCTCGGCGTGATCGGCGAGGAGATGGTCGCGACGGCAGTCGCGCTCGCGAAGGAGCGCGGGGCGCGCGTCGAGGCGATCACGGTCGTGCAGATCCCGCGCGAGCGCGCCCTCGACGCTCCGCTGCCGGATCGCCTCGCCCACGCCGCGGCCGAGTCGATCGCGGAGGCACGCGCGCTCGGCGAGGAGAACGAGGTCGAGGTGCACGCGGACGCAGTGCCCGCGCGGTCGATCGGGCACGCGATCGTCGCCGAGGCCAACCGCCGCGAGGCGGACCTGATCGTGCTCGGCTCTTCGCCCCGCTGGCGCCGGCAATCCCGCTTCTTCTCGCCGACGGTCGACCACGTCCTCAAGTACGCGCCCTGCGAGGTGCTCGTGGTCGCGTTCCCGGACGGCGTGTTCGAGGAGGCGTGACGCGTCGAGTACCCTCAGCGGTATGAAAGCGGTGGTGGTGGGCTGCGGCCGCGTCGGCTCCGGCCTCGCGCGGCAGCTCGCGGACGAGGGCTGGGACGTCACGTGCGTCGACGAGGACGAGAACGCGCTCGCGCGTCTCGGCGACTGGCGCGGTGGCTTCGTCGTCGGCCACGGGATGGACCTCGACGTGCTCGTGCGCGCCGGGATCGCATCGGCGGACGCCGCCGTCGTCGCGACGAACGGCGACAACACCAACGTCGTCGTCGGCCAGGTGATCCAGCGGCTGTACGAGCCGACGTGCGTGGTCGTGCGCGTGCTCGACCCGCGCCGCGCTGCGTTCTACGGCGAGCGCGGGCTCCGTACCGTGTGCCCGACCCAGACCGCGATCGCGACCCTCACGGACGTCGTCCGCTCCTGCGAAGCGACCGTCGCCTGATGTACGCGATCGTCGCAGGCGGCGGCAAGGTCGGCGCGAACGTCACGCGTTCGCTCCTCACGATGGGGCACGAGGTGACGCTCGTCGAGCAGCGGCGCGACCGCTTCGAGCAGCTGGAGGCCGAGCTCGGGCCGGTGGTGCTCGCAGGCGACGCGACCGAGATCCACATCCTCGAGCGGGCGGGGATCGCGCGGCCGCCCGACATCGTCCTCGCCGTGACCGGCGACGACGAGGACAACATCGTGATCGCGCAGATCGCCCAGGACGGCTACCAGGTGCCCAAGGTGATCGCGCGCGTGAACGATCCGCGCAACCAGGGACACTTCGACCTGCTGGGCGTCACGCGCACGCTCTGCTCGACCTCGGGGCTGCTCGGGCTCGTCGAGCACGAGGTGCCCGAGCACGGGCTGGTGAAGCTGCTCGAGCTGCGGCGCGAAGGGCTCGAGGTGGTCGAGCTCCAGGTTGCGTCCGAGGCTCCGGCCGCGGGGAAGCGGGTCGCCGCGCTGTCGCTCCCCGAAGACGTCCGGCTCGTCTCGATCACGCGCAACGGCGTCGCGGAGGTCGCCGGCCTCGACACCGTGATCCGCCCGGGCGACCAGGTGATCGCGATCCTGAAGATCGGGCTCGAGGACCGGCTCCGCAAGGCGCTCGTCGGGTAGGCCCGACTCTCGCGGTCGCGTCAGTTCGTCCAGTAGCGCCGCGTGGCGAGCACGATCACCGGGATCACCTCGAGGCGGCCGAGCCACATCAGGATCATCATCGTGGTCGTCGAGACGTCGCTGAAGCCCTCGAAGTTCCCGATCGGTCCTGCCACCCCGAGCCCGGGGCCCACGTTTCCGAGCGTGGTCGCCGCGGCCGCGATCGCGTCGATCGGCGTCAGCGCGGGCCCCTGGAACGCGGCGTCGACGGCGATCACGCCGGCCCCCACGACGAAGATGCCCACGTAGAGGAGGATGAAGGCGGTCGCCGCGCGCAGCGTCCGCTCGTCGAGCACCCGGCGGTTGAGCCGGATCGGGATCACCTCCTCGGGGTGGACGGTCTGCCGCAGCTCGCGCCTGAGCGTCTTGCCGAGGAGGATGTGCCGCACGACCTTGATCGACCCGGCGGTCGACCCCGCGCAGCCGCCGACGAACATCATCGCGACGAGCGTCATCAGCGCGAGGGTCGGCCAGCCCGCGAAGTCGAAGGTCGCGAAGCCGGTCGTCGTCATCAGCGAGGTGGCCTGGAAGACGCCGTCGCGCACCGCACGTTCGCCCGACGCGAAGCCCTCGTGCCAGATCTCGGTCGCGATCACCGCGGCGCCGACGGCGAGCACCACGAGGTACACGCGCAGCTCCTCGTCGCGCAGCTGCTTCCACGGCTCGCGCCGGACGAACGCGCGGTACAGGAGCGCGAAGTTCATCCCGGCGAGCACCATGAACGCGGCGATCAGCCATTGCGTCGCGGCGCCGAAGCTCGCCATCGAGTCCGGCTCGGTCGAGAACCCGCCCGTGGGCATGGTCGTGAAGGCGTGCCCGAGCGCGTTGTACGGGCTCATCCCACGGGTGCCGAGCACGCCGATCACGACGAGCAGCCCGAACAGGGCGGCGGTCAGCGCGACGTACAGGAGCCACAGCCTCCGTGCGGTGTCGCGGATCCGATCGGCGAGCTGGTCGAGGTCGGGCCCCGGGAGCTCGGACTCGAGCAGCTGGCGGCCGCCGACGCGCAGGCGAGGAAGCACTGCGAGCGCGAGCACGATGATCCCCATTCCGCCGAGCCATTGGGTGAACTGCCGCCACATGAGCAGCGACCGGTCGACGGCGTCGACGTTCGTGAGCACGGTCGCGCCCGTCGTCGTGAAGCCCGACATCGACTCGAAGAGCGCGTCGACCGGACGGTCGAGCTGTGGGTCGCCGCTCAGCATGTACGGCAGCGCGCCGAACGCCGCGGCGGCGACCCAGGTGAGCGCGACCACCAGATAGCCCTCTCGGAAGCCGATGCCGGTCGCCCCGCCGAACCCCCGCTCGAGCGCGAAGCCGACCGTGAACGCGATCGCGGTCGCCCCGACGAACGGCAGCACCGACTCGTGGTAGCCGACCGCGAGGACCGCCGGGAACAGCGTCGCGAACGAGAGGTACTTGAGCAGCAGCCCGACGAGCGCGAGCGAGCCACGTGCGTCGACCGCCGAGCGGCGCGGGGGCGGCGTGCGCTCCGAGCCGGCGAGCGCGCCCGCGCGGTTGGGGCTCACGGGCGCGGCACCGGTCTCACAGCACCCTCTCGACGTCGGGCACGCGCGACGTCTCGGTGAACACGATCACGCGGTCGCCCGACTGGAGGACGTCGTCGCTCCGCGGGAACACGGCGGCGCCGTCGCGCACGATCGCGCCGATCATCGCGCCCCGGATCGGCATGTCGCGGAAGCGGAGCCCGACGTACTCGCTCGTCGGCTGCGTGGTGAGGTCGAGCACCTCGTACCGGTCGCCTTCCAGCATCGTGACCTGCTGCGTGCGCGGGTCGTGGGCGAAGCGGACGATCTCCTCGGCGGTCACGGCGCGCGGGTTGATGGTCACGTCCACGCCCGAGTACTCGTAGACCTGCGTCGATGCGGTGTCGTGCACGACCGCGATCGTGAACCGCACGCCGTGCACGCGGGCGAGGGTCGCGGCGTAGTGGTTCTTCGCGTCGTCCTTCATCGCGAACACCGCCGCTTGCGCCTGGCCGATCCGCTCCCGCTCGAGGAACTCCGCGTCGATCCCCGACGTGTGGTACACGCGGCAGCCGGGGAGTTCCTCGGCCACCTCCTGGGCGCGCTCGCGCTGCGCCTCGATCAGGCGGACGCCGATGCCCTGGGCACAGAGGGTGCGGGCGATCGCGGTGCCCACCTGGCCGCCTCCGAAGACGACCACGTCCTCGACGGTGCCCGCGCCGGGCGCGAGGAGCGAGCCCCACGTCCGCGCCGCGTCGGGGGACCCGATCACCACGATCCGATCTCCGGGCGCGATCGCGTCGTCACCGCGGGGAAGGGTCGTGGAGTCGTCCCGGATGATCGCGAGCACGCGCGAGTCGTGCGGGACCCGCGCCTCGCGCAGGGGCCGTCCGACGAGCGAGCGGTCGGCATCGTCCGGCACATCGAACTCGACGATCTGAACCTGGCCGCGCGCGAACACGTCCGTCTGCCGCGCCGCAGGCATCCCGATCGAGCGGGACACGGCGTGTGCGGTCTCGAGCTCCGAGGAGACGGCGAAGTCGACGTCGAGCCTGCCCGCGCGCCAGAGCTGGATGTACTCGACGTTCGAGGTGCGGATCACGGTCGTCGCCCTGGGCGCCTCGATGCGTGCGAACGAGCAGGCGACGAGGTTCACCTCGTCCCGCGACGTGCACGCGATGAACAGGTCTGCACGGTCGACGCCGGCGTCCTGGAGGGCCTTGCGGCTCGCTCCGTTCGCCTCGATCGTCGCGACGTCGTATCGATACGCGAGCGGCTCGAGGCGGTCGCGCACGATGTCGATCACGCTCAGGTCGTGCTCCGCGTGGAGGGCTTCGACGACGGTCGAGCCGACCTGTCCTGCACCGACGATCACGATGCGCATGCGGGCGGCAGCGTAGCGACGACGACCGGATGGCGAGGGGCCGCGGCTATCCTCGAAGGGTGATCCGCGCGACGCTCCTCGGGGCCGTGCTCGCGGGCGCCGTCGCGGTTGGATGCTCGTCCGCGGCGCCGTCGGCCGCGAAGCTGCGCCTCGTCACGGTCGCGAAGGGCTTCACGAGCCCCGTCCTCGCGACGCAGGCGCCCGGCGAGCCGGGTCGCGTCTACGTCGTCGAGCAGCCGGGCCGGATCCGCGTGGTCGAGGGCGGCAGGGTGAAGGCCGGCGCGTTCCTCGACATCCGGTCGCTCGCGGAGAGCGACGGCAACGAGCAGGGTCTGCTCGGCCTCGCGTTCTCCCCGAACTACGCGCGCGACCACACCTTCTACGTGAACTACACCGCCCGGCCCGACGGGCACACCGTGATCGCGCGGTACCGGTCGCGGAACGGCAAGGCGCTTCCCGGGAGCGCCCAGCAGATCCTCACCGTCGACCAGCCGTACTCGAACCACAACGGCGGCAACCTCATGTTCGGCCCCGACGGGAAGCTCTGGGCCGGGCTCGGAGACGGCGGCTCGGGCGGCGACCCGGAGCATCACGCACAGGACCCCAACAGCCTGCTCGGCAAGCTGCTCCGCCTCGACGTCAGCCAGGCGAAACCTGCGCCGGAGATCGTCGCGATCGGGCTTCGGAACCCGTGGCGCTTCAGCTTCGACCGCCGGACCGAGGACCTCTGGATCGGCGACGTGGGACAGGACACGATCGAGGAGATCGACCACTTGCCGCACGGCACGACCGGCCTCGTCAACTTCGGGTGGAACGTCTTCGAGGGAACGAGCCGCTATTCGGACAACCCGCTCGAGCCGGGGAAGCTCGTCGCACCCGTCGCGCAATACACCCACGACTTCGGATGCTCGGTGACCGGGGGCTACGTCTACCGCGGCAACGCCGTTGCTCGTCTCCGCGGGCGATACGTCTTCGGGGATTTCTGCAGCGGCACGATCTGGAGCCTGCCGGCCTCCGGCGGGACGATGCGGGTCGAGCCGGTGAAGGTGCCCAGTCTCACGTCGTTCGGCGAGAGCCTGACCGGCGCGCAGCTCTACGCGGTATCACGCGACGGCACCGTCTGGCGGTTCGCGGGCTGAGGGATTGGGACGTCGGCCGAGCCGGCCGGCCGCTCCCGTGACGCGCAGGCTTACCCTGCGCGGCGGCGCACGCGCGGGGACTGGCCGAGCGCGGCGTACGCCACGGCATTGAGGGAGTCGGTCAGCGCGCGGAGCTCACGCGTCACCTGGAGCGCGCCCTCCTGCGCCTCGAGCCGCCCGTCGATGCGCTCGAGCTGATCCGCGATCCGGTCGAGCCGCTGGAGCAGGGCGTCCAGTTGCCGGTCCGGGACGTCGCCTCTCTCCATCACCTCGGATTCTAGTGCGACGAACGGCTGTCGACCGCGGCGCGCCGGAGCAGCTCGGTCCGCGTGCCGACCACATCCGCGTTCGCGCCGAGACGCGCCAGGAGCCGGTCGCGTGCGTCCGTCCCGCACTCGAGCGCCTCGATCCGCCGGCCGGCGCCGAGCTGGGCGACCGCCACCCGCGCGAGCTCCTCAGGGGCGTCCGTGAACACGCCCAGCCGCGTCCCCGACGCGGCGAGGCTGCGTAGCGCGCCGCTCACCGCCGCGTCCGGGCGCAGGTAGACCGGAGCCCGCTCGGAGGCGTAGCGCTCGAGCAGCACGCGCCAGTTGCCCGCGCCGAGCTCGTCGAGCGCGGCTGCGGCCGCAGCACGGTTGCGGGGGAGGTCGGCGGGGTCGAGCCGGAACAGCCGGCTGGAGTCGCCGAGCCAATCGTCCCACAGCGGTCGCGTGTCGCCGAGCACCCCGTCGAGGTCGAGCAGGAGCGGGGTCACGCTCGCCGCCTCCAGCGCGTCCACGCGTAGACGCCGAGCAGCGCGCCCGCCGTGTCGATCGCGACGTCCCGCGGGGTGCCGTGGCGACCCTCGACGAAGGTCTGGTGGAGCTCGTCCGTCGCGGCGTACGCCGCCGCGAGCACGACCGCGGTGACCGGTCGGCGCGTCGCACGGGCGAGCAGCAGGCCGAGGATCGCGTACTCGGTCAGGTGCGCGAGCTTGCGCAGTACCAGATCCCAGGTGCCGAGCCCCGTGCCGAGGCTCGGCACCGAGGAGAAGGCGAAGATCACCGCGGCCCAGACGGCGACGGGCAGCCAGGCCGAAAGCGCGGAACGCGTCGTCGTCGCCTGCGTCGACATCGTCGAATGGTAGGCAGCGCGCTCTCGTCCCGAGGGCGCCCTACGGCTTATCCGCATGCGAGTCGGTGCGGATCCCTGACGCGCGCGACCCGAGGCGGTCGGATGCTGGAGATGTCTCCTTGGAGGCAAGACCATGCACGCAGATTCGAAGTGGCCGCACGACCACACGTACTCGACGCTTCGACCGCGTCGCAGGAAGGGAGGAGCAATGACCGTCGCTCCGTCATCGGTTCACCCGGGACGAGGACACCAACGCTCGCGGTGGGTGCTCGTCGCGATCCTGGCGGCCTTTCTCGTCGGCGGGTTGACGGTTGGGCTGCTGTACCGATTCGACGTGCTCGGAGGCTCGTCTACCGCGACCACCTTCGGCTCGGTCACCGAGGGCTCTGGCGTGGCGGCGACACGGCCTCGCGACGTGGCCTCGTTCACCAGCGTCGACCTCGCAGGCAGCAACAACGTCGTGATCCACGTCGGTGAGAAGCAATCCGTCGTCGTGAAAGCAGACGACAACCTCCTCGACCGCGTCACGACAGACGTGCGCTCGGGCGAGCTCGTGATCGGGAACACGCCCGGGGGCTTCACGACGCGAACTCCGATGAGCGTGGAGATCGCCGTTCCGGCACTCGATGCGTTGACGCTCACCGGCAGCGGCAACATCGTCGTCGACGGTATCGATGCCCAGAGCCTCACGGTGACGGTGCCGGGCAGCGGCACGCTCACGGGGAGCGGAACCGCCACGCGGCTCGATGTCACGATCGGCGGCTCCGGCGTCGTGCAATTCACACGGCTCGTCGCGAACGGCGCGCGAGCGGTGGTAAGCGGCTCGGGGACCATCTTCGTGACTGCGACCGGGTCTCTCGACGCGTCGGTGTCCGGATCGGGCGCGATCTTCTACGCCGGCAATCCGCCGGAGGTCACGAAGAGCGTCACCGGTTCCGGCGCGATCAACGGGGTCGGCTGAGACAGGCGAGAAAGGAGCGGTCCCGACGCGGGGGGCCGCTCCACGCGTCACCGGCCTGCACGGCACGAGAACCCGCTGCGGCGGTGCCGAATGGCGTGTCTCCGCAGACCCGCGGTGAGTTCGGTGCCGGCCCGGCACCGAACTCACCGCCCAGGCGTGTTCCCGATCAGCGAAGGCTCTGGATCGCCTCTCGGAGTGTCCCGCACCGGCTGGTCCTTCCGGAAAGCGTGACCGTGATCGCAGTTGAACGCTCCGGCGTCCACTGCGCCTGCATCAGATGGCAGGTGTTCGCGCCTTTCGCAGTGACCAGGTACGAGCACATGTACCTCCCTGGCGCGGCCTGGACACAGTGGGCATTGCCCACGCGTGCCGCGTCGCCGTGCTCGGATGCGTGCTGGTTCGTCACACCGATGAAGTTGTGTGCGAACTGAATCGCCGACGGTGTCGCCGTCGGTTGTGCTCTCGACTCGGCTGCCAAGGCGTTCTGCGCATGGCCGCCCACGAGGAAGACGAGCGCGAGCGTTGGAGCCAGGGCTGCGGTAGTGAGGGCCAGAGCCCGCTTCATGGGTCCGATCGCGGTCGCGCGTGAGCGATGGTGCGTCATCTCTTCCTCCTTCTCAGCTGTTGGACGTCTCGTCGTTCGAGGGATCGGGGATGGCGCTGCGAGGGCTGTCTGCGACGGTGCCGTGCCGGCCAAGCTCGGCCTGGAAGGTGAGCAGCAGGGCCTCGTCGTGCGAGAGGGCCATTCCGTGCGCTTCCCGGGCATGGCGCTGGACCTCTGCGACGAGCTCTTCCTCGTCGGCCGCACGGGCTTCGAACCCGCAGTCGCAATGCAGAACCTTGTCCACGACTCCTCGCGGACGAGGCTAGGAAGTTGCCCCTAGAGCGAGGCATGATCCCTACTGGACAATGGCTGGTGCGCCGCAGCTGAAGGTCTTCCTCGCCGGTCGAGTTGCCGTGGAGGCCGAGGGCGTGCGTCTCGAGGAGGAGCGCTTCCCGGGGCGGCAGGGGCGGCTCCTGTTCGCCTACCTGGTGACCGAGCAGGGCCGAGCGGTGCCCCGGGACGAGCTCGCCGAGGCACTCTGGGGGGAGCGACCACCTGCGAGCTGGGACAAGGCGCTGACGGTGCTCGCCAGCAAGCTCCGCGGCCTCCTCGCAAAGCAGGGCGTCGACGGAACAGGCGCGTTGACAGCCGCGTTCGGTTGCTACCGGCTCGTCTTGCCGGAAGGAAGCTGGGTGGACGTGCACGTCGCGAAAAGCGAGGCGAAGGAGGCGGAGGAGGCGTTGGCTACCGGCGACCTCGAGCGGGCGAGGGCAGCGGCTGGGTCGGCGGAGTCACTGGTGCGCCCTCCGTTCCTGCCCGGGGACGAGGGCGCGTGGGTCGAGGAGCAGCGGCGCGAGCTCGCCGATCTCCGCGAGCGCGCGCTGGACGTGCTGACCGACGCGTGCCTCCGGTCGGGCGCCACGCGAGAGGCGGCGAAGTGGGCCGAGGAACTGGTTGCTCTCTCGCCGTTCCGCGAGACGGGGTATCGGCGGCTGATGGAGGCCCGCGTCGCCGCCGGCGACCAGGCCGAGGCGTTGCGCGTGTACGAGCGCTGCCGCCGGCTGCTCGCCGACGAGCTCGGCGCCTACCCGTCGCCGGAGACCGAGTCGATCTATCGCGCACTCCTGGCGGCACCTCAGCCCTCGGCTCGAGCGACGCCGCCGGCAGTCGAGCCGTCCGTCTCCCCGGGCGAGCCCGAGCTCTCCCACGACCAGACCGAACTGCCGGCGCTCCGCGCGAAGAAGGCGACCGAGCGACCGTCTCGCAAGCGCCGTGCGCTGCTCTTCTCTGCGCTCGGCGGGGTGATCGCCGCGGCGGTCGTGATCCCGCTCGTGGTGTTCGGTCACGGTGGAAGCGGAGGCCGCTCGGCAGTCTCGGCCGTCGGCGACTCGCTGGGCGTCGTCGACGCGCGCTCGGGCCGTCTTGTCGCGGACACCGGTGTCGGGGCAACACCCACCGCCGTCGCGGCCGGCGAAGGTGCGTACTGGGTCACGAACGCCGACGGCCACTCGGTGTCGCGGGTCGACCCTCGAACGACCGCCGTCGTCCAGACGATTACGGTTGACAACGGGCCGAGCGGGATCGCAACCGGCGCCGGCGCGGTCTGGGTGGTCAACAGCAGCGACGGCACGGTCTCGCGGATCGACCCGGGCACGAACACGGTCGTCCAGACGATCGGCGTCGGGAACGAGCCGCTCGGGATCGTCTACGCGGCCGGCTCGGTGTGGGTCGCGAACACCGGCGACGGAACGATCACGAGGATCGGCGCGAAGAGCGGCACGCCGAGCAAGCCGCTCCCGGTCGCCGCGACCGAGCTCGCCTTCGGCGCAGGCACCCTGTGGGCGAGCGAGCGTGCCACCGGCCAGGTGGTTCGCGTCGATCCGACGACGGGGAAGCAGGTCTTCGCCCCGATCCGCGTCGGGAACGGCCCGACAGGAATCGCGTTTGGCGACGACGCAGCGTGGGTGGCGAACAGCCTGGACGGGACGGTTTCCAGGATCGATCCCGACACGAATTCGGTCAGGGCAACCGTTACCACGGGAAACGGGCCGGATGCGGTGGCCGTCGACGCACGAGGCATCTGGGTGAGCAATCAGTTCGACGGCAGCGTCGCGCGGATCGATCCAGGCAAGAACGTGGTCACGCAGCGAGTGAGCGTGGGAAGCCGCCCGTCGGGATTGGCGATGTCGGGCGGAGCCGTGCTCGTCGCCGTCCGTCACGCGGGCGCCGGCCACCGCGGCGGGACGCTCGTCGTACGGGCTGATCGGCCCCCCGTCGACTCCATCGACTTCGCCGTCTCCGACGCCACGTACACCGCGCCATTCCTGCGGATGACCGGCGACGGCCTGGTCGCGCTCAACCAGGTCAGCGGTCTGGCCGGAGCGCAGCCCGTGCCCGACCTGGCGACGTCGCTGCCGTCGCCGACAGACGGCGGCAAGACGTACACCTTTCAGCTTCGGCCCGGCATCCGCTACTCGAACGGAATGCCGGTGGAGGCGACGGACTTCCGCGCCACCTTCGAACGCGACTACGCGCTCGGATATCTCAAGGGCTACTGGAACGTGGGCGACTACAACGAGATCCTCGGCGGCGCGCAATGCCGGAAGCGTCCGAAGGGGTGCGACCTCTCGCGCGGGATCGTCGCCGACGACACAAAGCACACCGTGACGTTCCACCTGGTCCGGCCGGATCCCGACTTTCTCTACAAGCTCGCGTTCTCGACCGCCTACGTGCTGCCGGCCGGCACGCCGCGGCGGCCGGCCGGAACGCACCCGCTGCCCGCGACCGGCCCCTACATGATCGCAACCTACCGACCGTCGAGACTGGTCAGGTTCGTCCGCAATCCGTTCTTCCACGAGTGGTCGCGGGCCGCGCAGCCCGCCGGGTACCCCGACCGCATCGACATCCGCATCGGCGGTACCTCCAACGAGGCGATTCGCGACGTCGTCGACGGCGAGGCCGATGTCTTGTGGTTGGGCGAGCCGCTGACCCCGTCGCAGCTGTCGAGGCTCGAGCTCCGGTACGCGAGCCGGATGCACTCCAACCTGCGTCCGAACATCCAGGCGTTCTTCCTCAACACTCGCGTCCCGCCGTTCAACCGGCTCGACGCCCGTAAGGCGGTCAACTTCGCTGTCGACCGGGCCGCGGCGACGAACGCCTGGGGCGGGCCGAGCGTCGCCGTGAAGAACTGCCAGATCCTGCCGCCGAACTTCCCCGGCTACCGCCCCTACTGCCCGTACACGGCCGGCTCGACGAAGAGCGGGAAGTGGACTGCGCCCGACCTGGCGAGGGCGAAGGCGCTCGTGGCACGCTCGGGGACGCGCGGCATGAAGGTCACCCTCTGGGCGTGGTCGCTGGCAAAGGGCTTCAACCGGGTGGCCGTGAAGGTGCTGCGCTCGCTCGGGTACCGCGTGGCCGTGAAGCATGTCAGCGGTTTCGACCGATACTGGTATGCCGTCGGTGACCCGCGAAACCGGGCGCAGATCGGGTTCGACGGCCTGTTCGCGGGCTACCCGTCCCCGGCGGCGTTCCTGGAGGAGCTCTTCAGCTGTCCAGCGTCGGACTCGAGCCAGTTCTGCAACCCGGGCATCGACCGCCAGATGAGGAGGGCGAAGGCAGAGCAGCAGCGCGACCCGACCGGGTCGCGTGCACTCTGGCAACGGGTCGACCGCGAGCTCACCGACGCGGCACCGTGGGTGCCGCTCATGGCGTCGAAGGACGTGAACTTCCTCTCGAAGCGCGTCGGCAACTACCAATTCAGCCCGGCGGGGATGGGCCTGCTGATCGACCAGCTGTGGGTGCGCTAGGACGGCGCTGACCGCAAGTCGCGACCGCGTCGGATGATGCGACGCCCCTTTTCGCCGGCGATCCTGCTCGGCCATCGCATCGCTGCGAGCGACCGAGACCCACTGACCCCATGCGACGAGTGGTAGGCTCGCCGCCACATACGGAGCGCGGTGAGGGAACCCGGTGCGAGTCCGGGACGGTCCCGCCGCTGTGAGGGGAGAAGCTCTCCCGCCGACACGCCACTGGCCCGCCGGGCCGGGAAGGCGGCGGGAGGGGGTGCCCCGAGTCAGAAGACCTGCCGCTCTCCGCTCAGCCTCGATCCCCTCGCGGAAGGGAGAAGGAGAAGCAGCCATGTCAGGTCGACTCGCCCGAGGGGCGGCGCTCGCCGCCCTCGTGCTGGCACTCGTCACGCCCGCGGCCGCCGCACCGGCGCATACCGCCGCGGCGCCGTTCCCCGTCACGGTCAGCGTGGACAACGGGAAGGTCACGATCCGCAAGCGGCCGGTCCGGATCGTCTCGCTCTCGCCGACCGCCACCGAGACGCTGTTCGCGATCGGCGCCGGCCCGCAGGTCGTGGCGGTGGACGGGCTGTCGGACTACCCGCGCAAGGCGCCGCGGACGACGCTCTCCGGCTACACGCCGAACGTCGAGGCAATCGCCGCGTTGAAACCCGACCTCGTCGTGATCGCGTTCGACCCGAAGGGGCTCTCGGGCGCGCTCGGCCGCCTCGGGATCCCGGTCGTCTTCCAGAACGCGGCCCCGACGCTGCCCGCCGCGTACCGGCAGATCCGCCAGCTCGGCAAGGTGAGCGGGCACGAGGCGGAGGCGAGCTCGCTCGTCAGCGCGGATGACCCGCAAGATCGGGGAGATCGTCGCGAAGGTGAAGGCGAAGGCGCCCCAGGCGTCGGTCTACCACGAGCTCGACCAGAACCTGTACTCGGTCACGTCGAACACCTTCGTGGGCCGCGTGTACCGGCTCTTCGGGCTGACGAACATCGCGGACGCGGCCGAGGCCGGAGGGTCGGACTATCCGCAGCTCTCGGCCGAGTACGTGCTGGCCGCGAACCCCGACCTGATCGTGCTCGCCGACACGGTGTGCTGCGGGCAGTCGGCGCAGACCGTGGCCGCGCGGCCCGGGTGGAGCCGGATCTCGGCGGTGCGGACCGGCTCGATCGTGCGGCTCGACGACTCGATCGCGTCCCGCTGGGGCCCGCGCCTCGTGAACCTCGTCCGCGCAGTCGGGACCGCGTTGCTGCGGCTCTCGAGGCAGTAGCCGGGCGGCACTGGGCCGATGGAGGCGGCCGCCGCATCCACACGCGCGATCCGCGTCCGCGGGGTGACGCCCGGCTGGGCGATCGCGGCGGCCGCCTTCCTGCTCGTCGCGATCGCGATCGGGATCGCGGCCGGCCCGGTCGACATCGGCGTCGGCGACGCGCTGCGCTCCCTCGGCGCGAAGCTCGGCGTCCCGGGCGTCCACTCGCCGCTCGGGCCGACCGAGGAGTCGATCCTCTGGGACCTGCGCGTGCCGCGCGTCCTGCTCGCCGGGCTCGTAGGCGGGATGCTCGCGATCGCGGGTGCGACGTACCAGGGGGTGTTCCACAACCCGCTCGCCGACCCGTACCTGCTCGGGGTGGCCGCGGGCGCCGGCCTCGGCGCCACGCTCGCGATCGCCTACCTGCCGCACGCGCTCTCGGGGCACCAGCTCCTGCCGCTCGCCGCCTTCGTCGGCGGCTCGGCGGCCGTCGTGCTCGCGTACGCGATTGGCCGGGCGGCGGGACGGGAACGGGACTCTGCCACACTCGTGCTCGCCGGGGTCACCGTCGCGAGCTTCTTCACGGCCTTGCAGACGTTCGTCCAGCAGCGGAACACCGACACCCTGCAGGAGGTGACGTCGTGGATTCTCGGCAGCCTCCCCAACACGGGGTGGAGCGACGTGGCGCTGCTCGCGCCGTACGTGCTCGTCACCACCACCGTGATCCTCGCGCTCCGGCGGGTGGTCGACGTGCTCAGCCTCGGCGACCTCGAGGCGGCGAGCCTCGGCGTCGATGTCCGTCGGGCGCGTCTCGCGCTCGTCGTGGCGGCGACGATCGGAACGGCCGCCGCGGTCGCGATCAGCGGCCTGATCGCCTTCGTCGGGATCATCGTGCCGCATGCCGTGCGCCTCGTGGTGGGCACGTCCTACCGGGGCCTCCTGCCGCTCTCGTTCGTGGTCGGAGCGGGTTTCCTGATCCTCGCCGACGTGATCGCCCGCACGGCGCTCTCCCCGGCCGAGGTGCCGATCGGCGTCGTCACGGCCCTGTTCGGGGCTCCGGCGTTCGCGCTCGTGCTGAAGACGCGGGGGAGCAGGGCGTGACCGCGATCTCGCTCGACGGGGTGACCGTCACGCTCGGACGGCGCCAGGTCGTGCGCTCGGTCACGACCGAGGTCGAGGTGGGGGAGTGGGTCGCGCTGATCGGCCCGAACGGCGCCGGAAAGACGTCGCTCCTGCGTGCGACCGCCGGGCTCCTGCCCTGCGAGGGCGCGGTCTCCGTGCTCGGGACGCCGCTCGGGGAGCTCTCGCGCCGGGAGCGGGCACGACGGCTCGCGGTCGTCCCGCAGGAGCCGCAGACGCCGCCGTGGCTGACCGTCGCCGAGTACGTGCTGATGGGCCGGACGCCGCATCTCGGGCCTCTCGCTCGGGAGGGCGCGGGCGACCGAGACGCCGCCTCACGGGCGCTTCATCGGCTCGAGCTGGAGGAGCTCGCCGAACGCACCCTGGGCACGCTCTCGGGCGGTGAGCGCCAGCGGGTGGTCGTCGCCCGCGCGCTCGCGCAGCAGGCGTCGATCGTGCTGCTCGACGAGCCGACCGCCTCGCTCGACATCGGCCACCAGCAGCAGGCACTCGACCTGCTGGACAGGCTGCGTGCCTCCGAGGGCCTGACGCTCGTGGCGGCCATGCACGACCTCACGCTCGCAGCGCACTACGCCGACCGGGTGCTGCTCCTCGACGAGGGACGGGTCGTCGCCGATGGGGTGCCCGGGGACGTGCTCACGGAGCACGCGCTCCACGAGCACTACGGCGCACGCGTACGGGTCGTCGTGGTCGACGGCGCGCTCGCCGTGCTGCCCGCACGACACGCCGTCGCGCAGCGCTCGTCGCCGGAGGGCACGGCTAGCATCGACGCGTGACCGTCACGCCCCACGAGGAGCTCCTCGCCGACCTCAACCCTGCCCAGCGCGAGGCGGTGCTCCACGTCGACGGCCCTCTGCTCGTCGTCGCCGGGGCAGGCTCCGGCAAGACGCGGGTGCTGACCCACCGCGTCGCCCATCTCATCGGCGCCCACGGCGTCAAGCCGACCGAGATCCTCGCGATCACGTTCACGAACAAGGCGGCGACCGAGATGCGCGAGCGGCTCGAGCGGATGCTCGGGCGCACCGCCCGCGCGATCTGGATCCTCACGTTCCACGCAGCCTGCGGCCGGATGCTGCGCCGCGAGGCCGAGCGGCTCGGGTACCGCTCGAGCTTCACGATCTACGACCAGGCAGACCAGGTGCGCCTCGTCAAGGCGTGCCTCGAGGAGCTCGGCAAGGACCCGAAGCGGTTCACCCCACGCGGCATCCACGCGCAGATCTCGAACGCGAAGAACCAGCTCGTCTCGCCGGAGGAGTACACGGCACGGGTCTCCTCGTTCTGGGACCAGACGGTCGCCGAGGTGTACGAGCTCTACCAGCGTCGGCTGTTCCGGTCGAACGCGGTCGACTTCGACGACATGCTGATGCTCACGGTGCAGGTGCTCGAGCGCTTCCCCGAGGCGCGGGAGCGTTGGCAGTCGGCGTTTCACCACATCCTCGTCGACGAGTACCAGGACACGAACCACGCCCAGTACCGGCTGCTGCAGCTGCTCGCGGCGGCCCGCGGCAACGTGTTCGCAGTCGGCGACCCTGACCAGTCGATCTACGCGTTTCGCGGCGCGGACATCCGCAACATCCTCGACTTCGAGCGCGACTTCGGCGGCGCGGGCGTGGTCGCCCTCGAGCAGAACTACCGCTCCACGAACAGGATCCTCGAGGCCGCGAACGCCGTCATCGACAACAACCGCGACCGCAAGCCGAAGCGGCTCTGGTCGGAGCTCGGGGAGGGTGACCCGGTCGAGGTCGTGGAGGTGGAGGACGAGCACGCGGAGGCGCGGTTCGTCGCGGCCGAGATCGCCCGGCTCGTCGAGTCGGGCGCCTCCGCCTCGGAGCTCGCGGTGTTCTACCGGACGAACGCCCAGTCACGCGTGCTCGAGGACGTGCTCGTGCGCCAGGGTGTGCCGTACCAGGTGATCGGCGGGCCGCGGTTCTACGAGCGCGCCGAGATCCGCGATGCGGTCGCGTACCTCGCCGTGCTCAACAACCCGAGCGACGCGGTCTCGCTGACGCGGATCGCGAACCGGCCCCGCCGTGGGATCGGCGACACCTCCATCCAGCGGCTCGTCGCCCACGCCGATGCGCTCGGCGTCTCGCTGTGGGAGGCCACCGCCGACCCCGAGGCCGCCGGGGTCGCGACCGCGAGCGCCCGGGCGATCCGCGGCTTCCGCCTGCTGATGGAGACGCTCATGTCGTCCGCGCAGGAGCTCGAGGTCGACGAGCTCCTGCAGGCGGTCCTGGAGCGCTCCGGCACGATCGAGGCTTACGAGGCCGAGCGGACGATCGAGGCGCGCGGCAGGCTCGAGAACCTCGAGGAGCTCATCGGCTCGGCCCAGGAGTATCGCCGGCGGGTCGAGGAGCCGGCGCTCGCCGGGTTTCTCGAAGAGGTGCAGCTCCAGTCCGACCAGGACACGCTCGTCTCGGACGAGCCCCAGGTGACGCTGATGACGATCCACAACGCGAAGGGTCTCGAATACCGCGCGGTGTTCCTGATCGGGATGGAGGAGGGGATCTTCCCGCACTCCCGCTCGATCGAGGACAACGAGGTCGAGGAGGAGCGCCGGCTCGCATACGTCGGCATGACGCGCGCGATGGAGCGCCTGACGCTCACGCACGCGACGGCCCGCTCGCTGTACGGCCGGCGCGAGTACAACCTCGCCTCGCGCTTCCTCGACGAGCTCCCGGCGACCGTCGAGCGCGAGCGCCTCCGCCCGGCGTCGTGGGCAGGCTACGCCCAATCGGCGAGACAGATCGCGCCGCGGGAGGAGCGCGATCTGCCCGCGCTCGCGACCGGGGACTCCGTCCGGCACGGCACGCTCGGTGAGGGCGTCGTGACGCGGATCGAGCCGGGCGGCGTGGTCACGGTGCGGTTCGCCGCAGACGGCAGCGAGCGCCGCCTGATGATCGAGTACGCGCCGCTCGAGAAGCTGTAGCGGGACGATCTAGGATCGTCGGATGGCGTACCGCGTCCGTACGGTCGGGGACCTCGAGGAGTTCCGCGCAGCCCTCGGCGGCATCGGCCACTACTTCGGCTGGGCGCCGACGAGTGACGACGCGGCGCGCTTCGCGAGGCTGCTCCCGCTCGAGCAGATGCACGCCGTGCTCGACGGCAGGCAGATCGTCGCGGGCGCAGGCGCGTACTCGCTCGAGCTGACGTTGCCGGGCGGGCCGACGCCGTGCGCGGGCGTGACCGTCGTCGGCGTGCTGCCCTCGCACCGTCGTCGCGGCCTCCTGCGCCGGATGATGGAGGCGCAGCTGCGCGACATCCGTGAACGGGGCGAGCCGATCGCCGCGCTGTGGGCATCGGAGGAGACGATCTACGGCCGCTTCGGCTACGCGCTCGCCTCGCTCTCCATGAGCCTCGGCATCCGGCGCCGCGCGGTCGGCGTCCGTCCGGAGCTCGCGCGCGAGGGTGCGGTGCGCCTGATCGACGACGACGAGGCCCTGCGCGTCCTGCCTCGCCTCTACGACCGTGTGCGGCGGCGCAACGCGGGCTTCGTCTCCCGCTCCCGCGACTGGTGGGAGCTCCGCAGGCTCAGCGACCGACCGGAGGTTCGTCGCGGCGCAGGCCCTCTCCTGCGCGCGCTGTTCGAGCGCGAAGGGCGTGCGGAGGGATGGGCGCTCTACCGCATCGCGCAGGAGGGCTCGACGGTCGAGGACTGGAAGAAGACCGTCAGGGTCGCCGAGGTGCAGGGCATCGACGACCGCGCGCGGCGCGAGCTCTGGCGGTTTCTGCTCGAGATCGACTGGACCGACCGCGTGACGGTCGACGGCCTCGCGGTCGACGACCCGGTGCTGCTCGTGGTCGACCGGCTCAACGAGCTCCGCGCCCGCGTGTACGACGGTCTCTGGGCGCGGGCGATCGACGTCGGAGCGGCGCTCTCCGCGCGTGGCGTCGCCCGAGACGGCCGGGCGACGATCGAGGTGACCTCCGACCCGGAGTTCGCCGAGAACGTGGGCACATGGACGGTCGAGGGCGACCGCGTGCGGCGCTCGTCTCGACGCGCGGACGTGCGGGTCGACGTGCAGGGTCTTTCCGCGACGCTGCTCGGCGGATTCACGTTCGGCGCCCTTGCCCGGGCGGGCCGCGCCGAGGAGGGTGCGCGCGGCGGTCTCGCGCGGGCGGACGCGCTGTTCCGGGTCGAGCGCGCGCCCTGGTGCCCCGAGATCTTCTAGCCTGCCGGCATGCCAGAGGCGGTCATCCTCTCCGCGGTGCGCACGCCCGTCGGTCGCTACGGCGGCGGTCTCTCGGGTGTCCGGCCCGACGACCTCGCCGCGCTCGCGGTCGCGGCGGCGGTCGAGCGCGCCGCCGTCCCGGCGGAGGAGATCGAGGACGTCTGGCTCGGCTGCGCGAACCAGGCGGGCGAGGACAATCGCAATGTCGCCCGCTTCGCCGCGCTGCTCGCAGGCCTGCCCGAGAGCGTCGCGGGCGTGACCGTGAACCGGCTCTGCGCCTCGGGGCTGTCCGCGATCGCCGGCGCGTGCCACGCCGTGATCGCGGGCGACGGCGACCTGTTCGTCGCCGGCGGCGTCGAGTCGATGAGCCGCGCGCCGCTGGTGACCGCCAAGCCCGACACCGCGTACCCCCGCGGCGATCGGACGCTCTACGACACGACGCTCGGCTGGCGCTTCGTGAACCCCCGCTACGAGGAGCGCTTCTCGACCGCCGCGATGGGCGTCACCGGCGAGAACGTCGCCGAGCGCTGGGACGTCAGCCGCGAGGACCAGGACGCGTTCGCGCTCGCGTCGCAGCGCCGCTGGGCCGCTGCGGACGCCGAGGGACGCTTCGCCGACGAGCTCGTCCCCGCCGGCGAGCTCGAGCGCGACGAGCACCCCCGGCCGGACACGGCCGCCGAGAAGCTCGCGTCGCTGAAGCCCGCCTTCCGGCCCGACGGCACCGTGACGGCGGGGAACGCGAGCGGCATCAACGATGGTGCCGCAGCCGTGGTCGTGGCGAGCGCGCAGCGGGCAGCGGCGCTCCGCGCGGAGCCGCTCGCGACGTTCAGGGGCTCCGCGGTCGCGGGAGTCGACCCGGCCGTGATGGGCATCGGGCCGTGCCGGCGGTGCGAAAGCTCCTCGGCCGCACCGGCGTCGACGTCGAGGAGCTCGACCTCGTCGAGCTGAACGAAGCGTTCGCCTCGCAGTCGGTGGCGGTCATCCGGGAGCTCGGGCTCGACCCCGAGCGGGTCAACGTGTCCGGCGGCGCGATCGCGATCGGTCATCCGCTCGGCATGTCGGGCGCGCGGCTCGTGGTCACGCTGCTGCACGAGCTGCGTCGTCGAGGGGGCCGCTACGGCCTCGCGACCATGTGCGTCGGCGTGGGGCAGGGGCAGGCGGCGCTCTTCGAGCGCGTCTGAGCGCGCACGGCGACGCGCGGCGCCGTCAGCCGCGCGGAGGAGGCCCGTCCCGCCAAGATCGCCCGACCGGATGACCGGAAGACCGGCCGCGCCGCCGACGACAGCCCGTTCGGCCGCTCCTACGCTCGTGGCAAGCGAACGAGGAAGGAGCGGTGCGGATGCGCAACGAGATGCAGGATCGTCTGTATGGAGCGGCCGGGGTCGCCTCGGTGGTCGCGGTGCTCGCCGGTGTCGGCATCGAGGCCGCGGGCGGGCGGACGTTTCCGACGGTGACGAGCGCCCCCGGCGAGGTCGCCAAGGCCCTCGCGCACCCGGCCGGGACCGCGGTGTGGGCGGGCGCGTACCTGGAGATGCTCAGCTACGGGCTCTTCCTCGCGTTCGCGGCCTGGGCGTGCGTTCGTCTCGGCGGCGGACTACTCGGAGGCATTGCGGGAGCGGCGGCGGCCGGCTATGCGGCCCTGAGCATCGCCGCGCTGGCGGTCGGCGACGCGATCGAGTACCGCGCGGGCCACGGCCTCGGCGTGCAGCTCGGGACGGCGCTGTTCACGATCCAGGAGGCGCTCTACGTCGGCACCTGGTTCCTGAGCAGCTTCTTCCTCCTCGCGGCCGGGGGGCTCGCACTCTCCTGTGGGCGCCGCGCGCTGGGCTGGGCGGCGTTCACGGTCGCGGGGCTCACGCTCGTGCTGACGGTCGTCTCGCTCGACAACCTCGGTCAGATGGCGAACTTCCTGTGGCTGCTCTGGATCGTCTGGGCGAGCATCGCCCTCGCCCGGCGGGGCGCCGCCGCGGGGACGCGGGCGACGGGGCGGGTGTCGAAGCGTGGCGGCGGCTACGCCGGCGCGGCAGCCGAGTAGCGGGTCGCGCGTTTCGGGAGCGGGCACCCGCATAGGGTGTGGGCGCGGACATGACTCGACGCCCAGACCACATGCGGCGGTGCTCGATGGCTGAGCTGCGCATCGGCGTCGTCGGCGCCGGGATCATCGGGCTCGCCGTCGCGCGGCGCCTGGCGCGAGCTCCGGCCGGGCGCCGCGATCACCGTGCTCGAGAAGGAGCACCGCGTCGCCGTGCACCAGACCGGCAGGAACAGCGGCGTGGTGCACGCGGGCATCTACTACGCGCCCGGCTCGCTGAAGGCGCGGCTTTGCCGCCGCGGCGTCGAGCTGCTCCGCGGCTACTGCGCGGAGCGTGCGATCCCGCTCGAGGAGTGCGGGAAGCTCGTGGTCGCCCTCGACGCGTCGGAGCTCGACCGCCTGCGCGAGCTCGAGCGGCGTGCCGCCGAGAACGGCGTACCGGGGATGCGCTGGGTGGAGCAGGACGAGCTGCGCGAGATCGAGCCGCACGCGGCGGGAGTCGCGGGCCTGCATTCGCCGACGACCGCGATCACCGACTACCGTGCGGTCGCGGAGGCCTTCGCCCGGGACGTCGGCGACTCCGGTGGCTCCGTGGTGCTCGGCGCGGAGGTCGTCGGGATCACGAGGCAGGCGGGAGCGGTGCGCGTGCAGACCGCCCGCGACGACTTCGAGTTCGACCGTCTCGCGATCTGCGCGGGGCTGCAGTCCGACCGGGTGGCGCAGCTTGCGGGCGACGCGAGCGAGCCCGCGATCGTCCCGTTTCGAGGCGAGTACTACCGGCTCGCGGAGGCGCGGGAAGGGCTCGTCCGCGGGCTCGTCTACCCGGTGCCCGACCCTGCGTACCCGTTTCTCGGCGTCCATTTCACCCGGCGGGTCGGCGGGGGGGTGGACGTCGGGCCGAACGCGGTGCTCGCGCTCGCGCGCGAGGGGTACAGGCGCCGAGACGTCCGGCTCGCGGACGTCGCCGGGACACTGCGCTCACGCGGCTTCCGCGCCCTCGCGCGCAAGCACTGGCGGATGGGCGCGCACGAGCTGCGTGGCTCGCTCAGCAAGCGGGCGTTCGCCGCCGAGGCGGCCCGCTACGTCCCGGCGGTGACGGCCGACGACCTCGTGCGCGCTCCCGCCGGCGTGCGCGCCCAGGCGCTCGACCCCGACGGATCGCTCGTCGACGACTTCCGCATCTCCCGCACTCGGCCCGATCACCGCCGTCCGCAACGCGCCGTCACCCGGCGCCACCTCGAGCCTGGCGATTGCCGAGCACGTCTCCGAGCGTGCCCTGGAGGACTGACGGGCGCCGGTCAGTCGACGTTCTCCTCGCTGCGGTACATCACCCGGTGCCGGGTGGTGCGGATCCACTCCTCGAGCTCCTCGTCGCTCTGCAGGTGCGCCGGGTCGAAGCGCCCCCAGTTGACGATCTCGTCGAGCGACTTCTTCCACCGCTTGTAGACGGGCTTGGCCGGCGGCCCGAAGCACATGACGTCCAGCACGGAGAGCTCGTCGGGCACGCCGAGCAGGGGCTTGAGCGCCGCCTGCGCCTGCTCCTGGCCGATCGCGGTCACCCACCAGACGTTGTAGCCGAGCGCCGCCGCGGCGAGGTGGGCCGACATGGTCGCCGCCGCGACGCTCTGCAGCAGGATCCGCTCGGCGTTCTCGTAGTACGGCCGGTTCACCTCCGAGCCCGGATCCTCGTGCCGGAGCACCGGGAACGCGCGGACGTAGCGAAAGTCGGTCGCGACGACGACGAGCCCCGGTGCGGTCGCCATGCCGCGGTAGTCCGGGGTCGGGAACTTCATGCCGAGCCGCGCACGGTGGTGCTGCTCCTCGACGAAGTACCCCGCGATCGCGGCCTTGGTCTCGGGCTCCTCGACCACCACGAAATGCCATGGCTGGGCGTTCGCTCCCGACGGCGCGTGCCGCGCCGCGTCCAGGATCAGCTCGTAATGCTCGCGGGGAACGACGTAGCCGGCGTCGAACGCTCGCGTCGTGATCCGGTTGCGCACGATCTCCATGAGCGCGTCGTAGCGCTCCCTGTCGCCGATCGCAGCCGAGACCTCCGCAGAGACGTCGCTCACTGTGCTCCCTCCTGCGTCGCGTGGACGAGACCCGACGATACCGTCGGCGGTACGGCACGCGCTCGGTTCGGCGGCCGCTCTACGATGCCAGCACCGGAGGTCGAGCGAGGAGCGCCGATGAACAGGTTCGAGCAGGCCGTGCTACGACTGCATGATCCCCACCGCGGAGCTCCTCGAGGCGACGACCAAGCCGCTCCACCGCGCGATCCTGTTCAACTTCTGGCGGCACGTGCACCTCGAGGGGGCGGGTGACTACGAGCGGATCGTCGCGCCGGAGATGATGGTCGACGAGCCCGTCTACCGCGTCACCTGGGGCGCGAGCCCGGCGGTGATCAGGGGGAAGGAGGGCGTGCTCGCGTTCTACAACAGCGTCGGCGAGTCCGTCCTCTGGCACTCCGACGACCGGCTCGCGGTCGGGGACTGGGGCATCTGCGACGAGCTCACGTTCCACCAGCTCGCGCGCGGCGCCGACCTGCGCGCGGTCGGGTACGAGGTCGACGATCCCGAGGCGCTCTACCACGTCTCGAGCCGGCAGTCGTTCGTCTGGCCGTACGACGAGCGCGCACGGCTCGCCGGCGAGCACCTCTACGAGGACAAGACGAGCCTGGAGATCGAAGAGGTCTCTCCGGACGAGGCGATCACCCCGGCACGCGTCCGTGAGATCCACCGGGAGCTGCTCGCGCAGCTCGAGGCAGAGCGGGGCGAGCGATTCTGGGTCCTGACCGAGGGCGCCGCCGCGGCGGCCCGCTCGTGATCGAGCGCTGCGGAAGATCGTCTGCGTCGGGCTAACCAACGAGATCACGATCGAGATCGACGGTCTCGGCTCGATCACCAACCCGTCACCGCCGAGTAGAGGAGAGCACAGCACGATGGCATTCGTCCTGGTCGTCCGCATGACCGCAAAGGAAGGAACCGAGGAGCGCGCAGCCGCGCTGATGGAGGAGCTCGCCGCCGCAACGCGCCAAGAGCCCGGCTGCGAGCTGTACATCCCGTGCCGCGACCCCGAGTCGCCGCGCACGTTCCTCTTCTACGAGCAGTACCACGACAAGGCCGCCTTCGAGGCGCACGGCGCGAGCGAGCACTTCCAGCGGCTCGCCGCCGGCGAGCTGTTCGGGCTGATGGAGTCGCGGGAGCGGACCTTCTACGAGACGCTCTAGGCGGCGATCCCGGCGTCGGGAGCGGGGCGGAGCCGCTCGATCGTCTGCGCGACGCCGTCATGGAGCGGCGTCCAGCGAATCGGGCCGACTGCCGCGTCGAGCGCGCTGCCGTCGAACTCGTCGGGGAACGGGAGGATCGTCTCCTCGTCGACGGTGACGGACACGCCGGCGACCTCCTCGATCGTGCGTGCCACCTCCGCCAGCTCGACCACGGGGCCGCCGAGGTGGAATGCCCGCGCGCCCTCCGTCGCCGACCGCGCCGCGGCGACGAAGACCCGCGCCGTGTCGACCGCGAGCTGGAGCTGCGCGCGTCCGCCGAACGCGATCGTCGACCCCTCGCCGCGCGCGGCCGCCTCCATCGCGAGGCTGGGCGATGCGGTCAGGCCGGCGTCGCGTCCGGGCCCGTAGACGATGTAGGGCCGGATCCCGATCGACGGCACTCCCTCCTCCGCCCAGAAGATCCGCGCGAGACCCTCGCATGCCTGCTTGTGCACGCCGTAGAACGACACGGGATGGCCGTCCGCGTCGTTCGCGACCGGGGTGCCGTCGTCGTCGAGCTGCGAGTAGACCGCCGCCGAGCTCGCGTACGCGACGCGGATGCTGCGCGTCTTCGCGAGGTCGAGCACGTTCACGGTGCCGCCGACGTTGACCGCGGTCCCGTGCGGCGGGTTCGCCTTGATCATCGGGATCAGCAGGGCCGCGAGATGGATCACGTGCGTGATCGCGCGCTCGTCGAGGATGCGTGCGAGCCCCTCCTGGTCGGTGATGTCGCCCCGCACCAGCTCCACCGTCGCGTCGGAGGCGAGCCGCAGGCGACGCGCGTCGGTGCCGAGGTCGTAGCCGACCACGTCGACGCCCTCCTCCGCGAGGACCGCGCAGGTCCAGGCGCCGATGCAGCCGAGCGCGCCGGTGACGAGGAAGCGCTCCTCGCCGCTCACGGGTCGACGTAGACCGTCACGGTCTCGGTGTAGAACTCGATCGCCGCGCGTCCCTGCTCGTGTGGGCCGAAGCCGCTGCCCTTGATCCCGCCGAAGGGCACGTGGACGTCCGCGCCGGCCGTCTGCGAGTTGACGTGGAGGAGCCCGGCCTGCGCCTCGTCCTCGAACCGCAGCGCCGCTTCGAGGCTGGAGGTGTAGATCGCCGCCGAGAGGCCGAACTCGACGGCGTTCGCGCGGCGGAGCGCCTCGTCGAGCGTCGAGAACCGGTAGAGCGAGGTGACCGGGCCGAAGACCTCCTCGCAGGAGAGGAACGCGTCGTCCGAGACGTCCTCGAAGACGGTCGGCGAGATGAGGTAGCCGTCGTCGTCCGCCCGTGTGCCACCGGTCGCGAGCGTGCCGCCCTCGGCCCGGCCGCGCTCGATCGCGGACATGACGTCGTCGAACTGGGCCTCGTTCACGATCGGGCCGACCTCCGTCTCGGGGTCGAGCGGGTCGCCCACGCGGCCGCGCTCGATCCGCGCGAGCAGCTTCTCGCGAAACGCCTCGTAGGCCTCGTCCTGCACGAGGATGCGGCGCGTCGCGGTGCATTTCTGGCCCGCCGACCAGAATGCGCCCGCGTAGGCCGCCTCGACCGCGCGGTCGAGGTCGGCGTCCGCCATCACGATCAGCGGGTTGTGACCGCCGAGCTCGAGCTGGACGCGCTTGCCGGCTCGGGTCGCCTCGTCGCGCACCCACGTCCCGGTCGCGACCGAGCCGGTGAACGAGACCGCGCGCACGCGCGGGTCGACGACGAGCGCCGCGCCGACGGTCGACCCACGACCGGTGAGCACGTTCAGGACGCCCGGCGGCAGCTCTGCCTCCGCGAACGCCTCCGCGAGGTGGAGCCCCGTCCGCGGCGCCTCGTACGCGAGCTTGAGCACGACCGTGTTCCCGTACATGAGCGCGGGGGCGAGCTTCCAGACGGGGATCGCGAGCGGGAAGTTCCACGGGGTGATCAGCGCGACCGGGCCGAGCGGCCGCCGGCGCGTCGAGACGCGCGCGCCCGTCGCCGCCTGCTCGAACTGCTCGCCGACGTTGCGGTACGCCTCGCTCGCCGCGAAGCGGAGGATCGTCGCCGCGCGCGCGGCCTCGCCGCGCGCCTCGCGCAGGGGCTTCCCCATCTCGGTCGACATGTCCCGCGCGACCTGCTCCGTCCGCGAGGCGAGGACCGCGGCTGCAGCCTCGAGGTAGGCGCCGCGACCTGCGAGCGGAAGCGCCGCCCAGCCGGCGAACGCGTCCTGCGCCGCGGCGACCGCGGCCTCGGCGTCCTGCTCGGCAGAAGCCGCGAACTCGCCCACGATCTCGGAGGGGCGCATCGGGCTCGTCTTCTCGTACGTCTCGCCGGACGCGCTCCGGCGCCACTCGCCGGCGACGTAGTTGAACGGTCTGGTCGCGTGCGCGAGGTCGGTCATCGTCAGGTCCTCCTTCAGGCTGCCACGGTGTTCGTGAGCTCGCCGATCCCCTCGATCGTGATCCGGACCGTGTGCCCGGAAGCGAGCGAGTAGTCGTCGGGCGGGACGAGGCCCGTCCCGGTCAAGAGGACGGAGCCGGCCGGGACCGGATTGTCGCGCAGCGCCCACTCCATCAGCTCGAGCGCGCTCCTCCGCATCTTCTCCGTCGACGTCTCGCCGGCGAAGAGCTGAGTGCCGTCCTCGTCCTCGATCCGCAGCGAGATCGAGAGCGGGCGCTCCCAGTCGTCCGGCACCGCGAGCGCGGGGCCGATCGCGCACGAGCCCGCCCAGATCTTCGCCTGCGGGATGTAGAGCGGGTTCGCGCCCTCGATGTCCCGACTCGAGACGTCGTTCCCGATCGTCACCGCGACCGGCTCCTCGTGCTCGCCGATCACGACGCCGAGCTCGGGCTCGGGCACCGTCCAGTGCGAGTCGCCGCGAACGCGGATCGTGCCGCCGGGCCCGACCGTGCGCAGCATCTGCGCGTCCTTCAGGAACAGCTCCGGCCGGTCGGCGTCGTAGACGAGCGCGTAGACGTCGCGCGCCTCGGTCTGCGACTCCTCGAGCCGCGCGTCGCGGCTGCGCTCGTACGTGACACCCGCACACCAGATCTCGGGTGCCTCGACCGGCGCGAGGAGCGACCCGGCGGCGAGGCCGGACGGCTCTCCGGCGCCGCCGATCGCGGCCAAGGGGTCGTCGTGGTCGAGCACGATCAGCGCGCCGTCCTCCTCCCGTGCGACGCGCGGGCCCTCGGTCGTCTCGACGCGGAAGAAACGCCTCAATACGTCGCCCGTCCCCCGGAGATGTCGAAGCAGGCGCCGGTCGAGAACGTCATCTCCTCGCTCGCGAGCCAGGCGACGAGCGCCGCCACCTCGTCCGGTTCGCCCATCCGCCCGAGCGGGATGCGCGAGGCCATGAAGTCGATGTGCTCCTGCGAGAGCTGGCCGAGGATCGGCGTGTCGATCACGGCCGGCGCGATCGAGTTGACGAGGATCCCGCTACCGGCGACGTCCTTCCCGATCGCCTTCGTCAGCGCGATCACCGCCGCCTTCGAGGACGAGTAGGCGCCGGCCATCGGGTTCCCCTCCTTGCCCGCGATCGACGCGACGTTGACGATGCGCCCGTAGCCGTGCTCGAGCATACGCGGGATCGCGGCCCGGTTGGCGAAGAAGACGCCGTCGAGGTTGATCGCGTGCACGCGGCGCCATTCCTCGTCGGAGACGTCCACGGTGTGGAGCGAGCCGCCGCCCACTCCTGCGCAGCACACGAGCACGTCGAGCCGCGGCAGCCGCCCGATCTCCGCCGCCAGCTGCGCCGGGTCGCGGACGTCGTGGCCGCGGGCGAGGTCGAACACGTGCACGTCGGCGCCGCCGGCCCCGAGGCGCTCGACGACGGCCGCTCCGATCCCGCTCGCACCTCCGGTGACGAGCGCGACGCGGCCGTCGAAGTCGTAGTGGTTCGCCACGAGGGCATTTCTATACGTTTCGCCGCGTGAGCTTCGACCCGAGACGCGACTACCCGCTGGGGACACGGCGCCCCGATCTCGTCCGTTCTCCCACCGGCCGCCCGCTCGCCGAGCTGAAGCTCGACGGGGACGTCTCGCCCGAGGACCTGCGCGCGACGCCGGAGACGCTCCGGCTGCAGGCGGACGTGGCGCGCGCCGCCGAGCGGCCCCAGCTGGCGGACGGCCTCGTCCGCGCGGCCGAGCTCGCCTCGATCCCCGACGGCTCGATCCTCGAGGTCTACACCGCGCTCCGCCCGCGTCGCTCCACGGCCGAGGAGCTCGAGGCGTGGGCGGCGCGGCTCGGACGAGCTCGGCGCGCCCGCGAATGCCGCCTTCGTACGCGAGGCCGCCGAGGTGTATGCCGACGAGGGCTCCTCCGTGCCGGCTGAAGGCCGCTCGGCGCGGTTCGAGCAGCGGGAGGAGCGGGAGCTCCGTCGCGAGCTCCTGGTCGAGCCGCTGCCCGAGCTCGGGCTCGTGGCGATGGACGGCCCGCACGATCCGGAGCCGTCGCTCGTCCTCGAGGACGGCCGGGTCGTCGAGCTGGACGGCCGGCGCGAGCCGGAGTGGGACATGCTCGACCACTTCGTCGCCCGCCACGGCATCGACCCGGAGGCCGCGCAGGAGGCGGAAGAGATCGACGATGTCGCTCTCGCGCGAATGCTCGTCGACGTCGACGTGCCGCGCGAGAGGCTCGTGTGGCTCTCACGGGGCCTTTCCCCGGCCAGGCTGGCGCGCGTGGTCGGGCTCCTCGACCCGGTGGAGTCGATGTTCGCCCTGAAGAAGCTCCGCGCACGACGCGCGCCGGCGAACCAGGCGCACGTGACGAATCTCAAGGAGAACCCGGCGCTCCTCGCCGCGGATGCGGCCGAGGCGGCGGCCCGCGGGTTTGCGGAGATCGAGACCACCGTCGGCGTCTCCCGCTATGCGCCGCTCAACGCGATCGCCGTGCTCGTCGGCGGCCAGACGGGCCGGGCCGGCGTCCTGACCCAGTGCGCGGTCGAGGAGCGCCTCAACCTGCGGCTCGCCTACCAGGGGCTCGTCACGTACGCGGAGACGCTCTCGGTGTACGGCACGGAGCCCGTGTTCGTGGACGGCGACGACACGCCGTGGTCGAAGGCGTTCCTCGCCTCCGCGTACGCCTCGCGCGGTGTCAAGGTGCGGTTCACCTCGGGCGGCGGCTCGGAGGCGCTGATGGGCGAGTCCGAGGGGAAGTCGATGCTCTACCTCGAGGCGCGCTGTCTGTCGCTCGTGCGGGCGGCAGGCTCGCAGGGCGTCCAGAACGGCTCGATCTCGTGCGTCGCGCTCGTGCTCGCCGTCCCCGGAGGCACGCGCGAGATCCTCGCCGAGAACGTGCTCGCCGCGTGGCTCGGCCTCGAGGTCGCCTCCGGCAACGACGCGATCGCCAGCCACTCGCCGATCCGCAAGACCGCGAAGCTGATGGGCCAGTTCCTCGCGGGCACCGACTTCGTCACGTCCGGCTACTCGCTGATGCCCCGCTACGACAACATGTTCGGCGGCGGGAACTACGACGCCGAGGATCTCGACGAATGGCTCACGCTCCAGCGCGACTGGCAGGTCGACGCGGGGATCGAGCCGGTCGACGAGGCGACGCTGCTCGCCGTGCGCGAGCGCGCGGCGCGCGCGGTGCAGGCCGTGTACGAGGCGTTCGGCTTTCCCCCGGTCACGGAGGAGGAGGTCGTCCTCGCCGCGCGCTGCCTCGACTCGCGCGACCTGCCCGACCGCGACCGGGCCGCGGACGTCGGGGCCGCCGGCCGCGTGCTCGACGAGGGGATCTCCGCGCTCGAGATCGCGCGGGCCCTCGCCGAGCGCGGGTTCGGCGACGTCGCCGAGGCGATCTTCGGCATGCAGCGCCAGCGCGTCGCCGGCGACTACCTGCAGACCTCGGCGATCGTCTCAGCCGACGGTCTCGTGCGTCTCGGCGGTCAACGACCCCAACCGCTACGCGGGCCCGGGCACCGGCTACCGGCTCGAGGGCGACCGCTGGCGCCTGCTGCAGCGGCTGCCGCACACGATCGACGCGCGACTCGTCGGCGCGGGCGCGAGCGGCGAGCCGGTCGTCGAGGAGCTGGGCCCGGCCGAGCGCGGCGAGGCCCCGGACGAGGTCGTGGTCGCCGTCGGCCCCGCGTTCGGGGATGCGCTCTGCGAGACGATCAACGGCCTTCCCCATGACGCGGTGCTCGCGGCGATCCTCGGCGGGATCGACGAGGTCGGCGGCCGGGCGCGCGTGCTGCGGATCCGGCGCTCGTCCGACGTCGCGTTCATCGGCCACGACGGCGCCCTGCTCTCCGGCTCGGGTATCGCAGTGGGGCTCCAGTCGAAAGGGACGGCACTGATCCATCGCGCCGACCTGCAGCCGCTCGACAACCTCGAGCTGTTCGGGATGGCCCCCTCGCTGACCCTCGACTCGTACCGGCAGATCGGCCGCAACGCGGCCGGCTACGCCCTCGGCGGGGCCGTCTCACCGGTGCCGACGATGCTCGACAACTACGCGCGCGCGAAGCTGATCGTCCGCACGACGCTCCTCCACGCGCGCGAGACCGCGGAGGCAGACCCGCACGCTCCGCCCGTCGAGCTCGCGCCCGTCGGCGCCCGCGTCTAGACGGGGCGCCCCGTCTGGCGCGGCGGGTCGGTCAGCCCTGTGGCTTGCCGGCGACGCCCCAGTGCTTCGGGGAGACGCCGTGCACGATCACCTGGATGTGCTCCTCGGCGGCGCCGGAGGACTCGCTCAGCGCCTTGGTCATCGCCTCGATGATCTTCGGCACCGACTCCTCGGTGACCCGGCTGTCGTAGAGCTTCACGTCGACCCACGGCATGTCAGTCTCCTCCTTCGTCCCAGGGCTTCCCGTTGCGTCCCCAGCGGTGGGCGTCGTGGCCCTCCACGATCACCCACGTGTGGCTCTTCAGCTCGGGGGCGTCGAGCACCTCGAGCAAGGTCTCCGTCATCCGATCGATCAGCTGCGACTCGAGCTCGGGCGTCAGCCGCCGCTCGAACAGCTCCACGCGCACGAGCGGCATCGCTCAGCGCTCGACGTGCGTGGCGCCCCCGTCGGGGCCGAGCACGAGGTCGAGATCCCGGTCGGGGACGTGGTCGAGCGGCACCGGGGCGAGCGCCTCGATGAACGTGACACCGTGCTCGGATACAGCCGGTGGTTGACCTGCCGGTTGATCGACGACGACGTCGCCGGGGCCGAGCGTTCGCGTCTCGCCCTCGATCGTCATCTCGACCTCGCCCTCGAGCACGACATCACCTGCTCCGAGTGCTCGTGGGCGTGCCGACGGGACCGCTTGCCGGCCTCGTACGAGACCCGGCAGACGAGCACCTGCTCACCGCCGACCGCGTGGATGCGGACGCCGTCGACGAACTCGAACGACTCGCGACCGTTCCAGGTCCCGAAGGGGCTCTGCTCACGGGTCGACACCGAGGAACCCCTCGCCGCCGTTGGAGGAGACCGTCTTCACCGACAGCTCCTCGTCGAAGATGACGCGCTTGCCGTCCCGGCGAGGCTCCTGCTTCCCCGCGAGCGCCGCGAGCACGCGCTCCGGCGTGCCGGCATCTCGGTCACCCAGACGCCGACCGCGTCGTAGATCGCAGCGCGATCGCCGGCGGCTGCGGGTTGTTCGCCATCTCGCTGATCCCCTTCGCGCCGAACGGCCCCTCGGTGGAGGAGTTCTCGAGGATCACGTTGTCGACCTCCGGCAGGTCGGCGAACGCAGGACCGAGGTAGCTGCCGAACTCGCTCCCGCGGTGCTCGACGGACGGGTAGTAGGGGTAGCTGTCCTCGAGCAGCCCCAGCCCGAGACCCATGATCGCGCCGCCCTCGATCTGCCCCTCGACGAGCAGTCGGGTTGATCGCACGCCCGACGTCGAAGCACCTGCAGAGCTTCTCGACCAGCACCTCGCCGGTCTCGTCGTCGACCTCGACCTCGGCCACGCACGCCGCGTAGGAGATCGCGGAGTGCGGCTGAGCTTCGACCTGACCGGTCGCGTCGTCGACGTCGGCGAACGGCTTCAGCGCGCTGCACGAGCCGGTGATCAGCTCGCCGTAGTTGCACGTCGCGGCGCCGGCGACGTCGGCGACGCCGATCTTCTTCTGCGGCGCGCCTTTCGCGACCACCTCGCCGTCGAGATCTCGAGGTCGGACGGGCCGATCTCGAGCTCCTTCGAGGCGATGTCGAGCAGCTTCTCGCACGCGTTCGGCGGCGATACGCACCGCGTTGCCGCCGATGAACGTCCCGCGCGAGGCGAACGTGCCGGTGCAGACCGCCGACGAGTCGGTGTTCGAGTTGTCTATCGTCACCCAGTCGTACGGCACGCCGAGCGTCTCCGCGACGATCTGGCTCTGCATCGTCTTCGAGCCCTTGCCGATGTCGACGGTGCCCGAGAAGACGTCGACCCGCCCGTCCGGCTTGATCTTGATCCAGGCCTGGATCGGGTCGCCGTTCTGGTTCATCCCCGTCGGGTACTCGATCGCGCGAGATCCCGCGACCGCGGTGCTTGGCCATCAGGCAGCCCCCTTCCGTCGACCTCTGCGAGTTCTGCTGGGCCACGAGGTGCTCGCGGGAGCAGATCGCCGGAGCGCGGCTCGCGGCGTCATCTGCCGGTACTCGGCAGGCAGCTCGTGCCCGTCCGCTCCGCGCCGCGAGGTCGTCCGGCACGGTGGAGGGGTCTGTGAGCGCGACCCCGTTCGGCGGTCGTGTCGCCGATCCGGTTCGCATTCTTGAGGCGGAGCTCCAACGGGTCGATCCCGAGCACCTCGGCGACCCGGCCGAGGTGCGTCTCGACGGCGAACGACACGGACGTGACGCCGAACCCGCGCATCGCGGTCGTCGGCACCCGGTTCGTGAACACGACGTAGCCGTCGAAGTGGAGGTTCGGGATCGTGTACGCGCCGCTGTGGTGGAACGCGTGCTTCGTCAGGCCGTACGGCGAGAAGCGCGCGTACGCGCCCGCGTCGTGCAGGGTCAGCATCCGCCGGCCGAGGATCCAGCCGTCGCTTCGTGACCGCGTCGGCGATCTCGATGTGCCACGGCGCGCGCGTCGAGGAGGCAGAGGAACTCCTCCTCGCGCGTCCACCGCCACTTGACGGGCCGCCGCGTCTTCATCGCCGCCAGCGCGCACACCGTCTCGGTCGCGGTGTCGACCTTGCCGCCGAAGCCGCCGCCGACGGTGCCGCCGACGAACTTGAGCCTGTTCAGCGGCAACTGGAGGTGCGCGGCGACGACTCCCATCGAGAAGTACATCGCCTGCGTGCACGAGTAGATCGTCAGCCGGCCGCCCGGCTCCGGCACGACCAGCGCCGACTGCGGTCTCGAGCGGCATCTGCTCGATCGCCTGCGGGCGGTACACGCCCTAGACGATCGTGTCGGCCTGTCGAAGGCCGTCTCGACGTCGCCCTTGCGGATCTGGCGGTCGTCCATCTCGGGCTCGAAGTGCGGATACCAGTTGCCCCAGTGATGGCCCTGCGGCGCGTCGGGGTCGGCGCCTTGCGGATGTCGAACAGCGCGGGCCGCTCCTCGAACTCGATCTCGATCGCGTCGACGGCCGCGCGCGCCGCGTCCTCGGCCTCGGCGGCGACCAGCGCGATCGGCTGGCCCTTGTAGCGGACCTCCTCCTTCGCGAGCAGCGGCTCGTCGGCGGGGATGCCGAGCGCCTCGAGATGGCCGTAGACGATTTGCGGCACGTCCTCCGAGGTGACGATCGCCGTGCACGCCGGGCATCGCCTCGGCCCTCGCCGTGTCGAGCCTCGTGATCGCCGCGTGGTGGTGCGGCGAGCGGAGCGCCTTCACCCAGAGCATGTTCCGGACCCGGACGTCGTCGACGTACGCGTGCGCCCGGTGACGTGAGCGACGCCGTCGTAGCGCGGGAGCCGTGCGCCGACCGCCTTCATGCCGGGCTCCCCTGCGCCTCGAGCGACTCGACCGACCCCTCGCCCGGCGCCACGGCCTCCACGATCTTCACGTACCCCGTGCACCGGCAGTCGTGGCCGGCCGAGCGCCTCGAGCACGTCCTCCGCTCGACCGGCCGTCCTTGCGCTCGAGCAGCGCGGTGGCCGCAACGATATCCCGGGCGTGCAGAAGCCGCACTGGAGCCGCGTAGCGCTCGTGGAACGCGGCCTGCAGCGGCGACGAGCCGCTCGGGCGTCCCCGACGCCCTCGAGCGTCGTGATCGAGGCGCCGTCGACGGAGACGACCGGTGTCAGGCACGAGCGCCGCGGCTCGCCGTCGACGAGCACGGTGCAGGAGCCGCAGCCTCCCTGCTGGCAGCCCGCCTTCGGGCTCGTGACTCCAGCTCCTCGCGCAGGACGTGCAGCAGGGGTGTGAGCGGCGGGCTCGAGATCTCGTGCTCGATGCCGTTCACGGTCAACTTCATGCGTTCTCCAGTCGGTCGAGGGCCTGCTGGACGAGAAGCGGGAGGATCCGGCGGCGGTAGTCCGCCGAGGCGACCGCGTCGTCGATCGGATCGACGTCCTCGAGCACGTCGGCCGCGTTGCGCGACGCTTCCACCGTGCGGCAGCGGACGGCGGTCGGGCCCACGCCCGCGACGCCGACGCGCAGTGCGCCGTCCTGCTCGGCGACCGCGACGTTGGCGACCGCGTACGAGTGGGCGTGACGGCGGCGCATCCCGGCTGCGCCGGTCCGGCGCTCGACGTCGTCGAGCTCGAGCTCGAGCACGAGGCGTCCCGAGCGGTCGCCGGCGAGGAAGTCCTCGACCGGCTCGGTGCGCTCTCCGCCCTTGCCGGTCGAGCGCACCCGCGCACCGAGCGCGATCAGCGGCGCTCCGAGGTCGCCGCGCTGTGAGCCCCGCCCGGGCGGCGCGCAGACGTTGCCGCCGATCGTGGCGCTCTGCCGCACCTCGTAGTCGGCGACGTAGCCCGCGTAGTTGGCGAGCAGCTCCGGCACCTCCGCGTCGGCGAGCGTCGCGAGCGGCGTCGCGGCGCCGATCCGGATCACGCCGCCGTCGCTTTGGACGCCCGTGAGCCCGCTCGCGTGGAGCAGCAGCGACGTGCCCGGCGTCAGTCGGCCGGACGCGATCTCCGGCATCGAGGATCGTGCCACCGGCGAAGACCGTTATTCCCTCCCCGTCGCCGTACAGGGACGCCGCCTCGTCGGCGGACCGTGGGATCAGCACCTCGGGAGCCATGCGGCGATCCTATCCTGGCCGGGGACGGCCCGGCGCAGGGCCTCGTCGGGGTCGCTCGGGGAGGGATCGGGCCGCGGATCTCACGCGCTCGCGGGCCACGCTCGTGCGAGGGGGTGGTACGGTCGCCGCGATACGAGGGCGACACGAAAGGAGGCGGCGGTGGCAATCGCGGTGCACTCGGAGAAGCTCCGGGAGCTCGTCGACGAGGACGCGGAGGTCGAGCAGCTCGCGACCGGCTTCACCTTCACGGAGGGGCCGATCTGGATGCCCGAGCGGTTCGCTCCTCTTCTCCGACATGCCCGGCGACATGCGCCGGCGCTGGCACCCGGAGGACGGCGTCCAGGTCCTGCGCGACCCGAGCAACAAGTGCAACGGCATGACGCTGGACGACGAGGGCAACCTGATCGTCTGCGAGCACGTCACGAGCTCGGTCGTCCGCGAGCGACCCGACGGCGTGCGCGAGGTGCTCGCCTCGCACTGGGGTCGCAGCGAGCTGAACAGCCCGAACGACGTGTGCGTCGCGTCCGACGGGTCGATCCTGGTTCTCCGATCCCGACGTACGGGCGCATGCCCGGCTTCGGCGTCGAGCGCGAGCGCGGAGCTCGGCTGGCAGGGCGTCTTCCGGATCCCGCCGGGCGGCGGCGACCTCGAGCTGTCGTCGCCAGGACGAGTACGAGCAGCCGAACGGTCTCTGCTTCTCGCCCGACGAGTCGCTGCTCTACGTCAACGACACCGACCGCGCGCTACATCAAGGTCTACGACGTCGGCGCGGACGGCACGCTCTCGAACGGCCGCATGTTCTTCGAGGGCATCGGCTACGGGCGTGATCGAGGAGGGCATCCCGTCGACGGGATGAAGTGCGACGAGCAGCGGCAACATCTGGGTCACCGGCCCCGGCGGCGTCTGGGTGATCTCGACCGACGGCGAGCACCTCGGCGACGATCGGGGTGCCCGAGAGCGTCGGCAACCTCACCTGGGGCGGCGACGGCTGGAACACGCTGTTCATGCCGAGCCCCACGTCGCTCTACCGGGTCACGACGAAGGTCTCCGGCCATCGCCGCGAGCCCTACATGAGCTAGGGAGGACACGACGATGGCACAAGCTGAAGCTGGACCCGAAGCGCTGCGGCGCTGCTGATCCAGGACATGCAGAACGACGTGATCATCGAAGGCGGCGCCTTCGCCGACTCCGGCTCGCCCGGCCACGCGAAGGAGCAGAACGTGGTCGAGAACGTGCAGGCGGCTCGCCGACGCCTTCCGTAAGGCGGGCGTCCCGGTGATCCACGTCTGGTACGTCGTCGAGCAGGGCGCCCCGGGCCTGAAGCAGAACGCGCCGCTCTTCGAGGGCGTGCGGGAGGCGAACGCGCTCGTCCGCGGCACCTGGGGCGCCGCCCCGGCCGACGGCCTCGAGCCGCAGGAGGGCGACCACGTCGTCGAGAAGATGCGGATGAGCGGCTGGCAGGGGACGCGGCTCGAGACGCTCCTCGCCGGGCTCGGCGTCGACACGCTCGTCGTCACCGGCGCGTGGACGAACATGTCGATCGAGCACACCGCCCGCACGGCGCCGACAAGGGCTTCTGCGTCGTGGTCCCGAGGACGGCTCCTCGACGATGAACGCCGACTGGCACAACGCCTCGATCAACTACGCGCTGCAGAACGTCCGACGGTCGCACCTGCGCCGAGATCGCCGAGGCGCTCGGTGCGACGGTCGCGGCCTGAGCGACCGGGCCGCCCGCGTGAGGTCGCGGGCGGCCCTCTTCCGCGGCGCCGGGCGAGCCGCTCGAGGTCGAGCTCGAGCTCGACCCGCCGGGCCCCGGCGAGGCGCTCGTGCGCATGGCCGCGGTCGGCATCTGCGGCACCGACCTGCACTCGATCCGCGGCGAGTGGAGTCGGCCGACCCCGATGGTGCTCGGGCACGAGGGCGCCGGCGTGGTCGAGGCGGTGGGCGACGGCGTCGAGTCGCTCGCCCCGGGCGACGAGGTCGTGCTCTCCTGGGCGCCCTCCTGCGGCGAGTGCACGGCCTGCCGCGGCGGCCGCCGGCGGCGTGCGTGGCGCTGCAGCGCGCGATCGGCGCCGGCACGCTCGTCGACGGGACGACGGGCTGTCGCTCGACGGCGAGCCGGTCTACCGGGTGACCGCCACCGGCGCCTCTCGGAGCGCCTCGTCGTCCCCGACGAGGCGCGTGCTGCCGCTGACCGCCGGAGATCCCGCTCGAGCAGGCGGCGCTGCTCGGCTGCGCCGCGCTCACCGGCGTCGGCGCGGTCCTGTACGCCGGTCGCGTGGAAGCCGGGGGAGTCGGTGCTCGTCGTCGGCGCGGGCGGCGTCGGCCAGTTCTGCGTCCAGGGCGCGCGCATCGCGGGCGCGGAGACGATCGTCTGCGTCGACCCGAACCGGGCGCGGCTCGAGCTGGCGCTCGAGCTCGGCGCGACGGCGGTCGGGTCGCCCGAGGACGTGCTGCGCCTGCTGCCGGACGGGGCCGACGCCGCCTTCGACGCGGTCGGCGCCCCGGAGACCGCCGCGCTCGCGCTGGCAGGCACGCGCAGCGGCGGACGCTGCGTGGTCGTCGGCCTGCCTGCCGCGGGCGCGCGCCTCGACCTCGACCCGCCCGAGTTCACGAACCGCGAGAAGTCCCTGACCGGCACGATGTACGGCTCGGCCGACCCGTCGCAGGCGCTGCCCTCCCTGCTCGACGACGTCCGCGCCGGACGGCTCGAGCTTGCCGCGCTCGTCGGCCCGCGCTATCCGCTCGACCAGGCCGACGAGGCGTTCAAGGCCTCGCTCGCGGGTTCGCGCGGCCGCGTGCTGGTGACGACGTAGAATCGCCGCGATGTCGACCACCGTCACCATCCCGCTGCTCGAGCTGGAGGCCGACTCGTCGGAGACGTTCCCGGTGGAGAACCCGGCCACCGGCGAGACGCTCGCCGAGCTGCCGCGGATGGGCCCGAACGAGACGCGTCGTGCAATCGACCGCGCAGCGGCGGCGCAGCCCGGATGGCGCTCCCTGCTCGCGAAGGATCGCGCCGGGATCCTGCGCCGTTGGGCCGACCTGATGCTCGAGCACGAGGCGCAGCTCGCCCGGCTGATGGTGCTGGAGCAGGGCAAGCCGCTCGCGGAAGCCCAGGCCGAGGTCGCCTACGCCGCGGCGTTCTTCGAGTGGTTCGGAGAGGAGGGCAAGCGCGTCTACGGCGACACGATCCCGACCTACGGAGCCGACCGGCGGATCGTGGTCACCAAGGATCCGGTCGGCGTGACCGGCGGGATCACGCCCTGGAACTTCCCCGCCGCGATGCCGGCGCGCAAGGCCGCGCCGGCGCTCGCCGCCGGCTGCACGATGGTCCTCAAGCCCGCCGAGCAGACACCGCTCTCGGCCCTCGCGATCGCGCAGCTCGGCCTCGAGGCGGGGCTCCCGGAAGGGGTGTTCGAGGTCGTCACCGGTGCCGCCGACGACGCGCCTGCGATCGGCGGCGAGCTGACATCGAACCCGATCGTGCGCAAGCTCGGCTTCACCGGCTCGACCGCGGTCGGGAAGCTGCTGATGGCCCAGTGCGCGGCCCAGGTGAAGAAGGTCTCGCTCGAGCTCGGGGGCAACGCGCCGTTCGTCGTCTTCGACGACGCCGACCTCGACGCGGCGGTGGCGGGCGCCGTCGTGTGCAAGTACCGCAACTCGGGCCAGACCTGCATCTCGGCGAACCGCATCTACGTCCAGGACGGCGTCTACGACTCCTTCGTGACGCGCTTCGTCGAGGCGGCCGGGAAGCTGCGCGTCGGGAACGGGCTGGAGGCCGAGACGAACGTCGGGCCGCTGATCGAGCAGGCTGCGCTCGAGAAGGTCGAGCGGCACGTCGGCGACGCGCTCGAGCGGGGCGGCGAGCTGCTGCTCGGAGGCGAGGGGCTCGGCGGCCTCTTCTGGCAGCCGACCGTGATCACCGGCGTCGTGCCCGACGCGGCGATGGCGTGCGAGGAGACGTTCGGCCCGGTGGCGGGGATCGCGCGCTTCACGAGCGAGGAAGAGGTCGTCCGCGCCGCGAACGACACGCCGTACGGCCTCGCTGCCTACTACTACACGCGCGACATGGGCCGCATCTGGCGGCTCGCCGAGGCGCTCGAGTACGGCATCCACGGCGTCAACACGGGCTTCATCTCCTCCGAGGTGGCGCCGTTCGGCGGCCTCAAGGAGTCGGGCATCGGCCGCGAGGGGTCGAAGTACGGGATCGAGGAGTGGCTCGAGCTCAAGTACCTCTGCCTGGGCGGAGTCGGGCCGGCATGATCGTCGAGCAGCGCGACTACCACGTCCACACCGGCAAGCTCGGCGCCCTCGTGGAGCTCTACGCGACCGAGGGGATCGAGCTCCAGCAGAGCATCCTCGGCAACCTGCTCGGCGTGTTCACGACCGACGTGGGCGCGCTCTCGACCTACACGAGCCTGTGGGGCTACGCGAGCTATGCCGAGCGCGAGGAGCGGCGCGCGCAGCTGCAGAGGGACGAGCACTGGCAGTCGTTCCTCGGCAAGATCCAGCCGCTGATCCACACCCAGCAGAACCGGATTCTCGTCCCGACCTCCTTCTCGCCGATCCGCTGATGGGCACCCTCGACGGCAAGGTCGCGCTCGTCACCGGCGCGGCGCAGGGGATCGGCCACGCGATCGCCGAAGGGCTCGCCGCCGACGGCGCGCGCATCGTCGTCGCCGACCTGCACGACGCGGAGGACGTGGCGGCCGGCTTCACGGAGGGTGTCGGGATCACCTGCGACGTCGCGTCGGAGGAGGACGTCGGGCGGCTCGTCGAAGAGACCGTCGCACGGTGCGGAGGGATCGACGTGCTCGTCAACAACGCGGGTCTCTACGCCTCGCTCGAGATGCGGCCGTTCGACCAGATCCCGCTCGAGGAATGGCGCCAGGTGATGGACGTGAACGTCGCGTCGATGTTCCTCATGTGCCGCGCGGTCGTGCCGGTGATGCGCACACGAGGAGGCGGCAAGATCGTGAACATCTCCTCCGGGACCCCGTTCCGGGGCGTGCCGTTCCTGCTCCACTACGTCACCTCGAAGGGTGCGATCGTCACGTTCACCCGGGCCCTCGCGAAGGAGCTGGGGCGCGACAACGTGCTCGTCAACTGCGTCGCGCCCGGCTTCACCATGTCGGCGGGCGTCGAGGAGCACCCCGAGGTGGTCGAGGCGCTGCGCGACGTCTCGGTGTCGGCGCGGACGCTCCAGCGCGACCAGCTGCCCGAGGACGTCGTCGGGGCCGTCGCCTTCCTCTGCGGGCCCGGCTCGGACTTCGTCACCGGGCAGACGATCGTGATCGACGGCGGCCAGTACTTCCATTGAGAGTCGAGGTCCACCGCGAGGGCGTCGAGACCGAGCCCGGGAGCCGCGTCGTCTACGACGTCGCGGCGGACGAGGCGTACTGGGGGGCGGCCCGCGTCGACGGCACCGCGATCGTGTGGGAGGTCGACGACCGGCCCGACGACGAGTGGCTCGCGCGCTGCGACCGCGTGGACTTCCCGCCCGGCGGCGTGGCGTACCTCCACACGCACCCGGGGCCGGGGCTCCGCGTGCTGCTCGAGGGAAGGATCCGGATCGAGAGCGGGGGCGAGACGCACGAGTACGGACCGCTCGAGCACTGGTACGAGGCAGGCCCCGTGCCGGTGCACGCGACCGCGTCGGAGACCGAGGCGACGGCGTTCGTGCGCGTGATGCTCGTGCCTGCTGAGCTCCAGGGCCGGCGGACGATCCGCTACGTCGATCCCGCGGACGAGGACAAGCCGAAGCTGCAGCGGGCGCGGATCTACTTCGAGCAGCCGCTGCCGTGACGCGGACGGGCGGGCAGCTGCTCGTCGACCAGCTCGTCGTGCAGGGGGTCGAGACGGCCTTCTGCGTGCCGGGTGAGAGCTATCTGGCCGTGCTCGATGCGCTGCGAGATGCACCTATCCGGTTGCTCACGTGCCGGCACGAGGCGGGCGCGGCGAACATGGCGGACGCGTACGGGAAGCTGACCGGGCGCCCCGGTGTCTGCCTCGTCACGCGCGGGCCGGGCGCGACCCAGGCGTCGGTCGGCCTCCACACGGCGTTCCAGGACTCGACGCCGCTCTTGTTGCTGGTCGGGCAGGTCGCGTCGGATCAGGCCGAGCGCGAGGCGTTCCAGGAGCTCGACTACCGGCGGGTGTTCGGGGAGCTGGCGAAGTGGGTCGCCCAGATCGACCGGGTCGACCGGATCCCGGAGTACGTCGCGCGGGCGTTTGCGACCGCGTGCTCCGGGCGGCCCGGGCCGGTCGTGCTCGCGCTGCCGGAGGACCTGCAGACGGCTACCGCCGACGTCGCGGATGCGCGGCCGTTCCATGCGGTGCAGCCGTATCCGGCGCCCGCCGACGTCGAGCGGGTGCGCGAGCTGCTCGTCGCGGCCGAGCGGCCGCTCGCGATCCTCGGGGGAGCCGGCTGGACGGCCCGCGCGTCGGACGACCTGCGCGTCTTCCTCGAGGCCAACGAGATCCCGGCCGGCGCGGCCTTCCGTCGCCAGGACGCGATCGACAACGACTCGCCGAGCTACGTGGGCGACGTCGGCATCGGTCTCAACCCGAAGCTCGCGGCGCGAGTGCGCGACGCCGACCTCCTGCTCGTGGTCGGCCCGCGGCTCGGCGAGATGACCACCTCGGGCTACACGCTCGTGCGCCCGCCGCAACCGGAGCAGACGCTCGTCCACGTCCACCCCGGCGCAGAGGAGCTCGGACGTGTCTACCGGCCGGAGCTGCCGATCCTCGCCGGCGCGGAGCAGTTCGCGGACGCGGTGCGCGACGTGCGGGTCGAGGCGCGCTGGAGCGCCTGGACGAGCGCGGCGCACGCCGAGTACGAGGCCTGGCAGGAGCCGGAGCCGGTGCCGGGCGAGCTCGATCTCGCTGCCTGCATCCGGCTGCTCCGCGAGCTCGTGGCCCCCGACACGATCGTGACCAACGGCGCCGGCAACTTCACGGTCTGGGTGCACCGCTTCTGGCGCTGGCACGCGTACCCCTCGCAGCTCGCGCCGACGAGCGGCGCGATGGGCTACGGCCTGCCCGCCGCGGTCGCGGCGAAGGCGCTCCACCCGGGGCGGACGGTCGTATGCTTCGCGGGGGACGGCGACTTCCTGATGAGCGCGAGCGAGCTCGCGACCGCGGTCCAGTACGAGCTCCCGATCCTCGTGCTCGTGGTCGACAACGGCATGTACGGGACGATCCGCATGCACCAGGAGCGCAACTTCCCCGGGCGCGTCGTCGGCACCGAGCTGCGCAACCCGGACTTCGCCGCGCTCGCCGAGGCCCACGGCGCGTACGGCGCGACCGTCGAACGGACCGAGGAATTCGTCCCCACGGTCGAACGCGCGCTCGCGGCGCAGCGCCCCGCCCTCGTCTCACTGCGCGTCGACCCGGAGGCGATCACGCCGCGGACGACGCTGAGCGCCATCCGCGAGCGCGCGGCGCGCTCGTCGTCGGGCTAGCCGTCGCCTTCGGCCGCGTGCCGCTCGAGGTAGTCCTCGCGCACCGGCTGGAACACGTCGAGCACCGTCGCCCCCTCGGGGCCGCACGACGCGGCATGCTCGACACCGCCGGGGATCACGTACCCTTCGTTGGGGCCGATCGGGTGCTCGACGCCGTCCACGACGAGCACCTGGACGCCGCGGAGGCAGAGGCCGAGCTGCTCGTGCGGATGGCTGTGCAGCGGGACGGTCGCCCCGGGCTCGAACTCGATCAGGTTGAGCATGGCCCCCTCGCCGAACAAGGGGCGGCCGGTCACGCCCGGCGCGAGCAGGAAGGGACGGACGTCGTCGAAGCGGACGAACTGCGGCTCCACGGGGTGCGATGATCGCAGCTCGTATGACCGAGCGCCAGGAGTACCGCGTCGAGGGGCAGGCGGAGCCGATCAGCCATTACACGGACGCTGTCCGCGCGGGCAGCCTGCTCTTCGTGTCCGGCTGCATCGCCGTCGACGAGCAGGGCCGGCTCGTCGGCGGTGACGACGTCGTCGAGCAGACACGCCAGGTGCTCCGCAACGTCGGCTCGGTGCTCGCCGCGGCCGGTGCGGGCTTCGGCGACGTCGTCAAGGTCACCGTCTTCCTCACCGACATCGACGACCGAGCCACGATCGACCCCGTCCGCCGGGAGTTCTTCGGCGCCGCCCGCCCCGCGAGCACCCTCGTCGAGGTGAGCGCGCTCGCGGTCCCCGGGGCGAAGGTCGAGATCGAGGCGGTGGCGCTGGTCCCGTGACCGCGTGGTCCTACGGCGCGGCGACCTCGGTCTCGCGCGCGGGAGGCGGCGTCACGTCGACCGGTGAGCCGAAGCCGGTGAACGTCCCCACCAGCTCGAAGCGGCTTCCCTGGGGCGTCGTGTACGCGACGCGTACGCGTCGCAAGCGACTCTTCGCGTCGAGCCAGAAATCGACCGGGAACCGGTCGCCGTCGTAGTCGGCCTTGAGCACCGCGCCGATCACCGCGCGCTGCGCCTCGGGCACGCGCGCGAGCACGCGGTCGGAGTCGACCTGGCCGCGGAAGTGCGTGAGCGCCCCCGTCGTCCCGATCCGCTCTGGCGCCCGCGCCCCGGCGGGGAGGTACGCGAGGGCGCGCACGTGATCGAGCTCCGCCAGCTGCTGCGCGGCGGGTAGGCGCCGCGTGTCGATCTTCGTCCACGGCTTCAACGTGGGGTCGGAGAGCGCGCCCGCGACGTTCGAGTTCCGGTAGATCACCGGGCCGTCGACGATCTCCTCCTGCGGGTATGGGATCCCCGGCACGAGCTTGAAGACATGGGCGCGGCGCTCTCGGAACGAGACGCTGCCCCGCGACTGCGTCTGGATCGCCGCCCCGCCGAGGGACGCTGCGACGTCGAGCGTGAAGCGCGCGCTGCCGTCCGCGGTCGTGCGCTCCGTCGCGTGGGCGAGGCTCGCGGCGGAGGCGGTGGGGGCGGTCGTCGCGGTCGACGAGGCAGCGTCGTCGCTGCCGCCCGAGCCGCCGCACGCTGCGGCGACGAGAGGGACGAGGACGAGCAGGACGAAGAGGCGCCGCACGCGCCGTAGTGTGCCTACAGGACGATCGACTGCGCACCCGGCGGACGGCGCCCGCGCCTGTGCACGACGGCGTCGGCGAACGCCGCCGCGGTCGCCGACAGCTCGACGCGCGAGTAGACCGCGACGTCGCGCGTGATCCTCGGACGCAGCCGCAGTACCACGCCGTCCAGGCCGGGCGCGACGACGTTGTCGGGCACGATCGCCGGGCCGAGACCCGCTGCGCCGAGCCGCGCGGCTGCCTCTGCCTGCGAGGTTCGGACGCGTGCGCGAGGTGCGAAGCCCGCGCGGCGGCAGATCTCCTCGACGACGCCGTCCAGCCCGTGGGTGGGCTGGTAGAGCACCCATTCGCGCTCGGCGAGCTCGGCCGGGTCGATCGACCTCCGGTCTGCCAACGGGTCGTTGCGCGAGATGACCACGACGAGCTCCTCCCAGGTGACGACGCGCAGCGGCCCGTTCCATTCGCGCAGCGGCAGGGGCCCGACTGCGAGATCCGCCACGCCGCGCTCGATCGCGTCCTCCAGCAGCCGCCGGTGCACGAACTCCTGCAGCCGGATCGCAACACGGGGGTGGCATTCCTGCCAGGCACTGATCCACGGCGGCAGCAGACCGACGGCCATCGAGAGCACGGTCGCCACTTCGAGCTCGCCCTCCTCGACGGCAAGCGTCGCGCGCGCCGCCTGTTGTGCCCGCCCGAGCGCCCGCACCGCCGCCCGCGCCTCCGGCAGGAGCGCCCGTCCCGCCGCGGTCGGCGCGACACCCCGGGGGAGGCGGACGAGCAGCTGTCCGCCCACCTCCTCTTCGAGCGCCTTGATATGGCCGGAGAGTGACGGCTGCGCGATGCCAAGCCGCCCGGCCGCCCTCGTCACGGAGCCCTCCTCGACCGCGGCGACGAAGCATTCGAGCTGACGCGTATTCATAGCCTGAGCCTATCGATCGCAGAGGATCAATCGCCCTTGTCTCAGGGGTCGGTGACGTGTCAGACTCTCGTCCGGTGCGGGCGACGGGGCTCAACCACGTCAGTATCTCGGCGACCGACCTCGAGGAGTCGACCCGCTTCTACGAGGAGGTGCTCGGGATGGTGCGCATCCCCACGCCGCGCTTCCAGGACGCGATCGTGCAGTGGCTGCGCGTCGGGGATCTCCAGCTCCATCTGTTCCTCGACGACCAGCCGGCGCCCCGTCGGCACCACATCGGCCTCACGATCGACGACTTCGACACCGCGTACGAGGCGGTGCGGGAGCGGATCACGGGCCCCTGGGGGATGCGTCTCGTCGAGCTGCCCTCGGGGCAGCTGCAGCTGTATTTCCGCGACCCCGCGGACAACCTGATCGAGCTGAACTACGCCGACGTCGAGCTGCTCGATCGATCGCGCTACCCCGAGCTCGTCCGCCTCGCCGACGTGGTGCCGCAGCCACCCGAGAGCACGGGCGCCCACCTCTATCTCGAACAGGTCGTAGTCCGCTGAATCCCACTGTCCAAGCCATATCTTGACCACCGAAAGCACCGCGGCTAGCCTCGGAGGTCACATGCGGACTGGCGTCCTCCGGAGCCGGGCGCTCCCGATCGCGGTGTGGGTCCTGATCGGCGCCGCAACGCTCTTCGCTGTGCTCTGGATCTGCTTCCTCGCGCCGTCGACGGGCAAGTGGGGCACGACGTTCGGGTCTGCGTTCCACGACCCGAAGGACTTCCTCATCACCGTGCTCAACTCGATCACGGCGGCCGCGCTCTACTTCGTGGTCGCGAGCGGGTTCACGCTCATCTTCGGGCTGATGCGGGTCGTGAACATGGCGCACGGCGCGCTCTTCCTGCTCGGCGGCTACATCGCGCTCAAGGTGCAACGGCACCTGGTCGGCCAGGGTGGCGGCTTCGGGCTGACGAGCGACCAGGTGAACCTCTGGAACTGGATCCTGCCTGCACTGGTCGCGACCCTGGTGATCGCGGCCGCGGGGCTCGTGATGCAGCAGGCGTTCCTGCGCTGGAACCAGGGACAGGATCTGCGCCAGGCGCTGATCACGATCGCGATCTCGATCATCCTCGCCGACCAGATGCTCGCGCACTTCGGCGGGATCGCGCAGGACATCTCGTGGCCCGGCACCTTCGACAAGTTCGTCAACCTCCACGTCGCCGGGATCCAGTACACGCTCACCCGCCTCGTGATCCTCGCGATCGCGATCGCGGTCGGGATCCTCCTCTGGCTCTGGCTGCAGCACACCCGCACCGGCATGGTGATCCGCGCCGGCGTCGACGACCGCGCGATGGTCTCGGCCCTCGGGATCAACATCCAGCTCACCTTCGCGATCGCGTTCGTGGTCGGCTCCGCCCTCGCGGGCCTGGGCGGGGTGATCGGCGGCTCGTTCGCGAGCCTCGCGCCGGGTGTGGACGCGAACTGGCTGCTCTACTCGCTCGTCGTCGTGATCATCGGCGGGATGGGGTCGCTCGCCGGGGCGGCGGTCGGGTCGCTGCTGCTCGGCTTCACCGGCGCGTTCTCCGCCGCGTACCTGCCGTCGAACTACACGTACTACTCGATCATCTTCACGTTCGTGCTCGTGGCCCTCGTGCTCGCGATCCGCCCCTACGGCCTCTTCGGGCGGCCGGCATGACGCGGGTCGCGGTGGCCGAGCGCTCGATCGGGATCGCGGGGCTGATCGCCGCCGCGCTCTCGCCGCTCTTCCTCTCGACCTACTGGGTCGGGACGCTCCTCACGCAGACGATGTTCCTCGGCATCGTCGCAGCGAGCCTCATCTTCCTCTTCGCGTACGGCGGGATGGTCTCGCTCGCGCAGGTGGCGATCTTCGGGGTCGCGGGATTCGTGCTCGGGAACGCGACCACGAACGGGAACACGAAGGGGCTCAACCTCGGCTGGAACCCCTGGTGGGGCGTCGTGCTCGGGATCGTGGTCGCGGTCGCGGTGGCGCTACTCTTCGGCGCCCTCGCGAGTCGCAGCACGGGCATCTACTTCCTCATGATCACGCTGACGTACTCGGTCATCGCGAACCTCTTCTTCGGCCAGGTGACCGACGTCTCGGGCTTCGGTGGGATCAGCGGGATCCCGACGCCGGGAGCGATCGGGCCGGCGGACGCCCATCCAGTGCGCCTCTATTACGTCTCATTCGGCGTGGCGATCGGGGTCTACGTGCTGCTGCGGTACGTCGCCCGGACGCCGTTCGGCCTGTCCCTGCAGGGAACCCGCGACGACTCGGTGCGGATGGGCTCGCTCGGCTACAACGTCGCGCTCCACCGGACGATCGCCTTCGGGTTCGGCGGCTTCGTCGCGGCCCTCGGCGGCGTGCTGTTCGTCTGGTGGAACGGGCACATCGACCCGGCGTCGATCGACCTCTCGACGACGATCGACGTGCTCGTGATCGCGGTCGTCGGCGGCCTCTACCGGATCGAGGGAGCCTGGCTGGGCGCGCTCCTGTTCGTCGTGATCAACAACTACTCCCAGCAGATCGGCTTCATCGGCCCACGGTTCCACACGCTGATCGGAGCGATCTTCCTCGTGATCGTGCTGCTCTCCCCGGGCGGGTTGATGGGGCTTTGGGAGCGCGGCGTCGGTCTCGTCCTCAGGGGTCGTCGGGGTCCGGGTGAGGACGAGGACGGTCTCGACGTCGGGCACGCAGAGCCCACCAGCTGAAAGGAGGGGTCCAGGTACTCGACAAGGGAGCGGTGCTTTGGCAGGTGCGGTGTTCACAACCGGTCTCAGACCGGTAAAGGAGGGAAGGAATCACATGAGTGCTTTCAAGCGACGGTGGAAGCTGATTCCGCTGGCGATGGTGGTCCTGGCGATCACCGGGCTCGCGGCGTCGGTGGCCACCGCCCGGAGCACGGCCGCGACGCCCATCAAGGTCGGAGTCCTCTCCGACTGCCAGGGGGCGTTCGGCTCGTTCGACAACCAGGACCTCGCGGGCGTCGTCGCCGCGATGGTGCAGTTCGCAGGCGCGAAGGTGAAGAACCCGAACCTGCCGCGAGCCGGCTGGACGGGCGGCAACATCGGCGGTCATCCGATCCAGCTCGTCGGCGTCGGGTGCTCGAACGACCGCGCCGACACGGCGATCAAGGAGACGAAGCGCCTGATGGAGCAGTTGGGCGCGGACATCATGATCGGCCCGCTGTCGGGTGACGAGTCGATCGCCGTCGCGAACTACGCGAAGCAGCATCCCACGAAGACGTTCGTCAACGGATCCGCGGGCGCGCAGGACACGACGCTCAAGGTCCGGGCGAAGAACTTCTTCCGGTTCAACGGGGACGGCGCGCAGTGGAACGCCGGCCTCGGCGACCTCGCTGCACGCAAGCTGAAGTGGAAGACCGCAGCGGTCGTCGCCGACGACTACTCGTTCGCGTGGACGTCTGCGGCGGGCTTCATCGCCGACTTCTGCGCTGCGGGCGGCAACGTCACGAAGCGGGTCTTCCCGCCTCTCAACACGACGGACTACTCGTCGTACGCGCAGCAGCTGCCGACCAACGTCGACGGAACTTCGTCGCGATCGGCGGCGCGGGCCTGATCCCGTTCCTCAAGGCGTACGAGCAGGCGCACGGCCCGATCGACGGCAAGAAGTTCATGGGCAACCTCTTCTGGGGCACGCCCGGCCTGTTCGAGCAGCTCGGCAACCGCGTCTCGGGCGCGTACGTCGGCGGCTCGGGCACGGCAGGTGACCTCGCCAACGCGAAGGCGCAGGCGTGGGCGAAGTACCTCGGCAAGCTCTTCAAGCAGATCCCGCCGGGCGGCGCTGCCGCCCCGCAGGCGGCGTCGGTGTTCACGTACAGCTACTACACGAACACGGTCGGGCTGCTGAAGGGCCTGCAGGCGGTCAAGGGCAACATCGGTGGTGGCCAGAAGGCGCTGCAGAAGGCAGTCGCCAAGGTCAAGTGGAACGCGCCGTACGGTCCGATCAAGCTCGACGCGAACCGGAACGCCGTGACCAACGTCTACTACCAGCAGCTGTACACGAAGGACGGCAAGCTGGCCATCAAGACGGTGGGCATGGTCCCGAACGTCGACCAGACGTTCGGCGGCACGTTCTCCACGAAGACGCCGGCTCCGGGCCGCAACTACCCGAACTGCACGAAGCGGAAGCTTCCGTGGCAGGGCAAGGAAGTCACGCCGAAGGTGATCGGCTGATCACGACGTGACTGCGGTCGTCTCCGAGAGCGCCGAGCCGATCCTCCGCTTGCGGGGGGTCGGCCGGCGCTTCGGCGGCCTGACGCCGTGCGTGAGGTCGACCTCGACTTCGCGCACGGCGAGCGGCGCGCGATCCTCGGCCCGAACGGGGCCGGGAAGACGACGCTGTTCAACCTGATCGCGGGCGACTTCGCCCCACGACCGGGGTCGATCTCGTTCCTCGGCAACGACGTGACCTGGCTGCCGGCGCGGGCGCGGGCGAAGCTCGGCATGGGCGCGCACGTACCAGAAGTCCCGCCTCTTTCTCGGCCTGACGCGTCGAGGACAACATCTACCTCGCGCTGCTCGGGACGCGCGCCGGCCATTTCCGGCCGGTCGTCCTGCCCCGGCCGGGACGGCGAGCTGCGCGAGCGGCGCCCGGGCGCTCGTCGCCGACGTGCGGCTCGAGGGGCGCGAGACGCGTCTCGTCGGCTCGCTCTCGCACGGCGAGCAACGCCAGCTCGAGATCGCGATGGCCCAGGCGACGCAACCCGAAGCTGATGATGCTCGACGAGCCCGCCTCCGGGCTCTCGCGCGGCGAGCGCATCGCGCTGACGGAGTTCCTGCTCTCGCTCGACCCGTCGGTCACGCTTCTCCTGATCGAGCACGACATGGACGTCGCGCTCCGGGTGGCCGAGCGGGTGACGATGATGCACGACGGCCGTGTGATCGTCGAGGGAACCCCGGACGAGATCCGCGCGCAACCAGACCGTCCACGACCTCTATCTCGGCCGGGGAGTGGGAGCCGATGAGTGAGCCGGCCGGTGGGGGCGCGCAACCGCTGCTCGAGATCGAGAACCTGAACGCGTACTACGGCTCGGCCCGCGCGCTCGAGGACGTCTCGTTCCGGATGGAGCGCGAGTCGGTCGCGATCATCGGGCGCAACGGCATGGGCAAGACGACGCTGTGCACGGCGATCATGGGCGTCCCGCCGGCGCGGACGACCGGCTCGATCCGCTTCGAGGGACGCGAGATCCGCGCGCAGGCGTCGCACCGGACCGCGAAGCTCGGGATCGGCTACGTCCCGCAGGGAAGGCGGCTGTTCCCGTCGCTCTCCGTCCACGAGCACCTGCAGATGGTCGAGTCGCGCCGCGGCAACGGCGAGCGCTGGACGATCGACCGCGTCTACGACCTGTTCCCCAGGCTCAGGGAACGTCGCCGCAACGGCGGCGCGCGAGCTCTCCGGGGGCGAGCAGCAGATGCTCGCGGTCGGGCGCGCCCTGCTGACGAACCCGAAGCTGCTCGTGATGGACGAGCCCTCGGAGGGGCTCGCGCCCGTCGTGATCTCGAGCCTCGCGGAGACGCTCAAGCGCCTCGAGGCGGACGGGATCGCGATCCTCCTGATCGAGCAGAACCTCGGTCTCGCGGTCGCCGTCGCGACGCGGCAGGTGGTGATGGTGTCCGGACGCCTGGCCGCGGAGACGACCGCGCGGGAGCTGTCCGGCAGCCCCGAGCTCCAGCGGCGTTTCCTCGGCGTGGAGCCGCTCGCGGCCGAAGCGGACGCGACCGACCCCGGCTCGGAGGGGCAGTAGCGTGGCGACCGTCGTTCTCGTCGGCACGCTCGACACGAAGGGCCACGAGTTCGCGTTCGTGCGCGACCGCATCCGCGAGCACGGCGTCGACGTCCTGCTCGTCGACGCCGGCGTCTTCGAGCCACAGGTCGAGCCCGACGTCTCGCACGACGAGGTCGCGCGCGCCGCCGGTGAGGACGCGGCTGCTCTGGCGGCGTCGGGCGATCGCGGCGCCGCGGTGACGGCGATGGCGCGCGGCGCCGCAGAGGTCGTGCGCCGGCTGCACGAGGAAGGCCGGCTCGACGGGGTCGCCGGGCTGGGCGGCTCTGGCAACTCGTCGATCGCGACGGCCGCGATGCGCGCGCTCCCGGTCGGCGTCCCCAAGCTGATGGTCTCGACGGTCGCGGCAGGAGACACGCGGCCGTACGTCGGGGCCATCGACGTGACGATGATGTACTCGGTCGTCGACATCGCCGGCGTCAACTCGATCTCGGCGCGGATCATGGCGAACGCGGCCGGCGCGATCGCGGGCATGGCGAAGGCGACCGTGCCCGCCGCTCGAGCAGCGGCCGCTGGTCGCCGCGACGATGTTCGGCGTCACGACGCCGTGCGTCACGCACGCGCGGGAGCGCCTCGAGGAGCTCGGCTACGAGGTGCTCGTCTTCCACGCGACGGGAACGGGCGGCCAGTCGATGGAGGCGCTGGTCGAAGGCGGCTACCTCGCCGGCGTGCTCGACGTGACGACGACCGAGCTGGCCGACGACCTCGTCGGCGGCGTGCTCTCCGCGGGCCCCGATCGGCTCGAGGCCGCGGGGAAGGCGGGCATCCCGCAGGTCGTCTCGCTCGGCGCGCTCGACATGGTCAACTTCGGGCCGCGCGACACCGTTCCCGAGCGCTTCGCCGAGCGCAACCTCTACGTCCACAACCCGACGGTGACGCTGATGCGGACGACGCCCGAGGAGTGCGCCGAGCTGGGCCGGCGCATCGGCCGCAAGCTCTCGGCGGCGACGGGGCCGACAGCGCTCTTCGTGCCGCTCGGCGGCGTCTCGATGATCGACGTGGAGGGCCAGCCGTTCCACGACCCGGAGGCGGACGCCGCGCTCTTCGCAGGCCTGCGCGAGACGCTCGACGGGGTCGAGGTGCACGAGGTCGAGGCCGACGTCAACGATCCAGCGTTCGCGGTCGCGATGGCCGACCGGCTGCACGAGCTGATCCAGGAAGCAGGATGACGCGCGGCGACGCGCTCGCGCGGCTCCGCGCTCAGATCGACGCGGCGCTGCCGATCATCGGCGCGGGCGCGGGCACGGGGCTCTCGGCGAAGTGCGCCGAGGCGGGCGGCGCCGACCTGATCATCATCTACAACTCCGGCCGCTACCGGATGGGCGGCCGCGGCTCGCTCGCGGGGCTGATGCCGTACGGCGACGCGAACGCGATCGTCGTGGACATGGCGCGCGAGGTGCTCCCGGTCGTGCGCGAGACACCCGTGCTCGCCGGAGTCTGCGGCACCGACCCCTTCCGCCTGATGCCCGTCTTCCTCGACGAGCTCGCACGAATCGGCTTCAGCGGCGTCCAGAACTTCCCCACGGTCGGCCTGATCGACGGCACGTTCCGCCAGAGGCTCGAGGAGACGGGGATGGGCTACGGGCTCGAGGTCGACATGATCCGCCTCGCCCGCGAGCGCGACCTCCTCACGGCGCCCTACGTCTTCGACGCCGAGCAGGCCGCGGCGATGGCGCGCGCGGGCGCCGACGTGCTCGTCCCGCACATGGGGCTGACGACCGGCGGCTCGATCGGCGCCGAGACGGCACGGACGCTCGACGAGTGCGTCCCGCTGATCCAGGAGATGCACGACGCCGCGAAGCGCGTCAGCACCGAGATCCTCGTGCTCTGCCACGGCGGCCCGATCGCCGAGCCGGACGACGCCGCGTACGTGCTCGAGCGCACGGAGGGCGTGGTCGGCTTCTTCGGCGCCAGCTCGATGGAGCGGCTGCCGACCGAGGCCGCGATGACCGAGAACATGCGCCGCTTCAAGGCGATTCCCGTCGATGGAAGGAGAGAGGAATGAGCAGCTTCGTCCTGCAGTCCGGCATCAGGCAGGAGGACTTCGACTGGGGCCGCATCGGCTGGCGCCTCACGCCGGACGACGGCGCGAAGCATCTCGTCGTGATGGACGTGACGCTCGAGCCCGGCGAAGGACACGCCTTCCACCGCCATCCCGGCCAGGAGGAGATGATCATCGTCAAGCAGGGGACGATCACGCAGTACCTCGAGCAGGAGTCTCAGACGCTCGGGCCCCTCGACTCGGTGTTCATCGAGGAGGGCCTGATCCACGCCTCGTACAACGACGGCGACGAGACCGCCCACCTGCAGGTCGTGATCGCGCCGTCGCTCGGCGAGGGCAGCGGCTACGGGCTCGAGGACGTCTCCGACCAGGAGCCCTGGGCGTCGGTCCGCCCGTAGGAGAGAGATGAGCCGTCCAGTTACGTTGTTCACCGGCCAGTGGGCCGACCTGCCGCTCGCGGAGCTCGCGGCGAAGACCGCCCCGTGGGGCTTCGACGGGCTCGAGCTCGCCTGCTGGGGCGACCACTTCGAGGTCGACCGCGCGCTCGCGGAGGAGAGCTACTGCCGCGAGCAGCGCGAGCTCCTCGAGCGTCACGGCCTCCAGTGCTGGGCGCTCGGGGCGCACCTCGTCGGCCAGTGCGTGCTCGACCCGATCGACGACCGGCACCGCGCGATCCTGCCGCCCGAGGTCTGGGGCGACGGCGACCCGGCGGGCGTCCGGGAGCGGGCAGCCGAGCGGATGAAGGACACGGCGCGCGCCGCGGCCCGGTTCGGCGTCACCCAGGTGAACGGCTTCACGGGCTCGCAGGTGTGGCACATGCTCTACTCGTTCCCGCCCAACGACTTCGGCGCGATCGACCGGGCCTACGAGGAGTTCGCCGAGGTCTGGAGCCCGATCCTGGACGTCTTCGACCAGGAGGGCGTCCGCTTCGGGCTCGAGGTGCATCCCACCGAGATCGCCTACGACTTCGTCACGACGCGGGCGGCGCTCGACGCGATCGGCAACCGCGAGGCGTTCGGGATCAATCTCGATCCCTCGCATTTCGCCCACCAGTTCCTCGACACGGCGCAGTTCGCGCTCGAGTTCTCCGACCGGATTTACCACGTGCACGTGAAGGACTCGCGCAGGCGGCTCGACGGGCGCCGCTCGATCCTCGGCTCGCACCTGAACTTCGGCGAGGAGTTGCGCGGCTGGGACTTCGTCTCCCCGGGGCACGGCGACGTCGACTTCGAGGCGTTCTTCCGGGCGCTCAACCGGATCGGGTACGAGGGGCCGCTCTCGATCGAATGGGAGGACTCAGGCATGGATCGGGACTACGGCGCCCAGGACGCGCTCGCGTTCGTACGGCGCACGGACTTCTCACCGTCCACCGTTGCGTTCGACGCGGCGATGCAGCGGGAGGAGGGCACGTGAGCGAGGTCGGGTTCCAGACGATGGGTCGCGCCGCCGGGCCGGGCGACGTGCCGACGATCGGGGTCGGCATGCTCGGCTACGCCTTCATGGGGAAGGCGCACGCGAACGCCTACCGCACGCTCGCGTACATGACGTGGCCACCGCCGCTGCTGCCGCGGCTCGTGTCGATCGCGGGGCGCGACGAAGCCGCCGTCGGCGAGGCCGCGCGCCGCTACGGCTTCGAGCGGTTCGTGACGGACTGGCGCGACCTCGTGGCCGACCCCGAGGTCGAGCTGTTCGACAACGGCGGGCCGAACGACCTCCACGCGGAGCCGACGATCGCCGCGGCCGAAGCGGGCAAGCACGTCGTCTGCGAGAAGCCGCTCGGGCGGGATGCGGGGGAGTCCTACGAGATCTGGCAGCGGGTCGCCCGCGCCGGCGTCGTGCACCTGTGCGCGTTCAACTACCGGTTCGTGCCGGCGGTCCGGCTCGCGCGCCGCATGATCGAGGCCGGTGAGCTCGGCGAGATCCACCATTTCCGCGGGCGCTACCTGCAGGAGTGGGGGACGACCGACGCGCAGGCGTGGCGGTTCGACAAGGCCGCCGCGGGCTCGGGAGCGCTCGGCGACCTCGGCGCCCACGTGATCGACCTCGCGCGCTATCTCGTCGGCGAGATCGACTCGGTCGCGGCGCTGACGGCCATCTTCAAGCCGGGCCGCGAAGTCGACGACGCGTTCGAGGCGGCCGTGGGCTTCGCCGGCGGCGCGATCGGCACGATCGAGGCGACCCGCTTCGCTGCCGGCAGGAAGAACTCCTTCACGTGGGAGATCAACGGGTCGAAGGGCTCGCTCGCCTTCGACCTCGAGCGCCTCAACGAGCTGCAGGTGAGCGAGGGCACGAGCGGGTTCCGCACCCGCCTCGTCTCGGAGGCGGACGATCCCTTCTGGGAGTGGTGGTGGCCGCACGGCCACATGCTCGGCTGGGAGCACACGTTCGTGCACGAGCTGCACCACATGCTCGCGGCGATCGCCGGCCGGGGCGGCGTGGCGCCCGACGGCGCGACGTTCGAGGACGGGTACCGGGCGGCCGAGGTCTGCGATGCCGTCCTCCGCTCCGCCGAGAGCGCTCGGCGGGAGTCGGTCGAGTACCGGAGCTGACCGGGCCCATCCGTACGTGAGGCTCGCGAACGCCGACCTCGTCTCCTCGCCGCGCCGTGCGGGCGCGCGCGCGCACCTGAGGGCGATGGGGCTGACGGAGGAGGACTGGTCGCGGCCGCTGATCGGGATCGCCACGACGTGGACCGGGACGATGCCGTGCAACCTCGGGCAGCGCGAGCTCGCCACGCACGTCGCCGCAGGCGTGCGCGCGGCCGGCGGCACGCCGCTCGAGTTCAACACGATCGCGATCTCCGACAACCTGACGATGGGGACGCCGGGCATGCGGGCCTCGCTCGTCTCGCGCGAGGTGATCGCGGACTCGATCGAGCTCGTCGGACGCAGCCAGCGCTTCGACGGGCTCGTCTGTCTCGTCGGCTGCGACAAGACCGTGCCCGGGGCGGTGATGGCCGCTCTCCGCCTCGACCTCCCGACCGTCGTCCTCTACTCGGGGGCGATGGCCGCAGGCGTCCACGACGGCCGCCCCGTGACGATCCAGGACGTGTGGGAGGCAGTCGGCGCGCACGAGGGCGGTCGGATCGGCGACGACGAGCTGGCGCAGCTCGAGCGCGACGCCTGCCCCGGCATCGGCGCCTGCACGGGGCACTTCACCGCGAACACGATGGCGACCGCCGTCGACTTTCTCGGGCTCGGCCCGATCGGGCTCGGCTCGGTCCCGGCCGCAGACCCGGGCAAGCCGGACGCGGCGGAGGCGGCCGGCAGGCTCGCACTGGACGTGGTCGCACGCGACGTCCGACCGTCATCGCTCGTCACAGAGCGCGCGCTCGCGAACGCGGTCACGGGCGTCGCGGGCAGCGGCGGGTCGACGAACGGAGTCCTGCACCTGCTCGCGATCGCGCAGGAGGCGAGTGTCGACCTGACGCTGGAGACGATCGACGCGATCGCGGCGCGCGCGCCGGTCGTGGCGAGCCTCACCCCGGGCGGGCGCTACGTCGCCGCCGACCTGCACCGCGCCGGCGGCTCTGCAGCGCTGATGCGGCAGCTCCTGCCCTGGCTCGACGGGGACGCCCCGACGGTGGACGGCCGCACGATCGCCGAGCACGCCGCGTCGGCGCCGGACGCGGACGGCGACGTGCTGGCGCCGCACGACCATCCCTTCAAGCCCGGCGGCGCGCTCCGCGTCCTGCGCGGCAACCTCGCGCCCGAGGGCTCGGTCGTGAAGCTCGCCGGACACGAGCCGCACGCGCTGCGTGGGCGTGCACGAGTGTTCGACTCCGAGGCGGACTGCAAGGCAGGCGTGTACGACGGTCTCGTGCAGCCGGGAGACGTGGTCGTCGTCCGCTACGAAGGCCCCGCGGGCGCGCCGGGCATGCCGGAGATGCTCGGAGTCACGTCGGCGATCGTCGGCCGCGGCCTGGGGGAGTCGGTGGCGCTGGTCACCGACGGTCGGTTCAGCGGCGCGACGCGCGGGTTGATGGTGGGTCATGTCGCGCCGGAGGCCGCGCGGGGCGGACCGCTCGCGGTCGTCGAGGACGGCGACGAGATCCAGATCGACACCGATGCGCGGACTCTCGAGCTGGCAGTCCCGGCGGACGAGCTCGCGGCGCGGCTCGCCCGCTGGACGGCACCCGCGGCTCGTGCCTCGTCGGGCGTGCTCGGGAAGTACGCCCGTAGCGTCTCGTCTGCCGCCACCGGGGCGGTGACCCGGTGAGACGTCTCGCCGGCAAGGTGGCGCTCGTCACGGGTGGCAGCAGCGGCATCGGTCGCGCCCTTGCGCTTGGCTTCGCCGCAGAGGGGGCGCTTGTCCACGTGTGTCACCTCGACGACGCTTCGGAGGTGCTCGAGCAGCTGCCGGCGGGCGCGCTCGACCTCCGCTTCGACGTGGGCGACCGGGAGCAGGTCGCCGAGCTCTTCTCACGCCTCGAGCGGCTCGACGTGCTCGTCAACTGTGCCGGCATCACCGGGTGGACGCCGTTCGACGAGACGAGCGAGGAGTCGTTCGCGCGCGTCGTCGACGTGAACCTCAAGGGCACGTTCTTCTGCTCCCTGGAGGCGGCCCGCCTGATGCGGCACGCCGGCGGCGGGTCGATCGTGAACGTCTCGAGCGTCGTCGGCTCGCGCGCCCTGCGGAACCTCTCCGTGTACGGCGCGAGCAAGGCGGGGATCGAGGCGGTGACGCGGCACCTGGCGGTCGAGCTCGCCCCGGACGGGATCCGCGTCAACGCGTTCGCGCCCGGCTCGACCGAGGTCGAGCGGAACCTCGCCGACGACCCGGACTACGTGACCCGCTGGGCACCGCTGATCCCCCTTGGCCGCGTCGCGACGCCCGAGGAGATGGTCGGCCCCGCCGTGTTCCTCGCCTCGGACGAGTCGTCGTACGTGACCGGGCAGTGCTTCTTCGTCGACGGCGGCTGGACGCTCATCAGCCCCGTGCCCGAGGGCTACGTCGAGCGTGCGAGCGACCGGAACGCCGGCTAGACGGCAGCGGCCGATGCGTCGACGGGCCCCGCGCGGAGGACCCGGCGGATCCCCCGCACGGCCTGACGGATGCGGTGCTCGTTCTCGACGAGCGCGAAGCGGACGTGGCCCTCGCCGCCGGGCCCGAAGCCGGCCCCGGGTGAGACGGCGACGTTCGCGGTGCGCGCGAGGTGCTCGGCGAACGCGAGCGATCCCATCGCGGTGAACGGCTCGGGGATCGGCGCCCAGGCGAACATCGTGCCGCGCGGGCGCGGGAAGGACCAGCCCGCACGGGCGAGGCCGTCGCAGAGCGTGTCCCGGCGCGACTGGTAGATCGCGCAGACCTCGTGCGGCGTCTCGGGCGCCTCGTTGAGCGCGGTCAGCGCGGCGATCTGGATCGGCTGGAAGGTGCCGTAGTCGAGCCAGCTCTTGAGCTTCGCGAGCGCCGCACAGACTGCCGGGTTGCCGACGAGGAAGCCGACGCGCCAGCCTGCCATCGAAAAGGACTTCGTGAGGCTGTAGAGCTCGACCGCCACCTCCGACGCGCCGTCCACCTGGAGGATCGAGGGCGGCACGTGACCGTCGAAGGCGAGGTCGGCGTACGCGAAGTCGTGCACGACGAGCAGCTCCCGCTCGCGCGCGAAGTCGACCACGTGCTGCATGAACTCCAGCTCGACGGTCGCGGTGGTCGGGTTGTGGGGGAACGAGATCAGCAACACCCGCGGCCGGGGCGTCGCGCGCGCGTAGCCGTCGGCGAGGTTCGAGAAGAGATCCTCGTGCGGCCCCATCGCGACCTGGAAGACGCTCGCCCCGGCGAGCATCGGCGCATGGATGTGGATCGGGTAGCTCGGCGCCGGCACGAGTGCGGCGTCGCCCGGCTCGACGAGCGTCCACATCAGGTGGACGAGCCCCTCCTTGGCGCCCATGGTGGCGACGACCTCGGTCTCCGGGTCGAGCTCGACGCCGAACCTGCGCCGATAGAGCCCGGCGCACGCCTCCCGCAGCTTCGGGATCCCCCGCGACGTCGAGTACCGGTGGTTGTGGGGAAGCGCCGCAGCCTCCTGCAGCTTTGCGACCGCCACCGCCGGCGACGGCAGGTCCGGGTTGCCGAAGCCGAGGTCGACCACGTCCTCGCCCGCCCGCCGCAGCTCGAGGGTCAGGTCCCGGATCACGGCGAACACGTAGGGCGGCAGCCCGTCGAGGCGGCGGAACACCGGGGCCCGTTCGCTCGGCATGACCGACAGTGCTACCACGGCCGCTCCTGCGGGGCGACACGGAGGCGGCCTCGGCCCTTGGCGAGCGGGCCAGCCGCCGAGCCCTGGGCCAGAAAGCGGCTAGGATGCGTGGCCCCGGGCGCTTAGCTCAGTTGGGAGAGCACCAGCTCGACAAGCTGGGGGTCACTGGTTCGAGCCCAGTAGCGCCCACTCGACGAAAGCCCCGCTCCGGCGGGGTTTTCTCGTAGGCGCCGGGACGCCCGCTCGCACGACCGGGGGGGCCCACTCGGTCGACACGACCCGAAGGCGACGGCGGAGGAGGGCCCTCCGCCGCCCTCGGGTGCACACCGAGCCAGCACGCCCCAGGTTGCTCCACGATTCGTGTCGGCCCGAGTCGCGCACGCTATGCGGCCGACTGTTGCGCTGTGTTAACGCAATGCAAACCGGGCGCAAAGAAACGGTCGGCTCGCGCAGCTCAGGCGTCACGACTTCCGCCCAAAGCCCCTCGCCCCAGCTCGGCGCGGAATGGGAACTTCGGCAGGGGCCGCGCGCCGCACACAGGCCCCAGTGCCGAAGTCCTCCCCCGGCTCGCCAGGCTACGTGCGTCCTCGGGACGACGGGCTGAGCGGAGGGCTGGACCCGCGTCGGCCAAAGGTGGGGACCCGGCTCGGCCACCGGGTTGTCTCGTCCGTAGGATCGCCGCATGCGGGTCGCATCCGAGCTCCTCGCGGCGTACGACGCGCAGGTTCGCGCGCGCATCCCACCCCGGTTGCCGGAGGGCGTCGACGTCGTGCTGGACGGGCCGCTCGTGCGGTTCAGCGGCTTTCACGGGGGCGGCTTCGTCCTCTACCGCGATCTGGCAGGGAGCGACGGCGCCGAGCTCGACGCGCTGATCGCACGCCAGGTGGACGTGTTCGCCGCGCGCCGCGAGCGCTTCGAGTGGAAGCTGCACGGCCACGATCTCCCTGCTGACCTCGGCGACCGACTCCGCGCGGCGGGATTCGTCCCCGAGGAAGAGGAGACCATCGTGATCGGGCTCGCGGCAGCCGTCGGCGGCGAGCCGCAGCTCCCCGAAGGCGTGACGGTGCGGGAGACGACGCTGCGGGTCGACCTCGACCGCATCGCGGCCATGGAACGCGAGGTCTGGCAGGAGGAGAGCGGCTCGCTCGCGGACGCGCTCGAGGCCGAGCTCGATGCGGGCCCGAACGACCTGACCGTGGTGCTCGCCGAGGCGGGCGACGCGCTGGTCTGCGCGGCCTGGATCCGTTTCGAGCACGGCACCGAGTTCGCGACGCTCTGGGGCGGGGCCACGCTGCGCGAGTGGCGGCGGCGGGGGATCTACCGCGCCCTCGTCGCGTATCGCGCGAACCTGGCCCTCGCGCGCGGTTTTCGGTTCCTGCAGGTCGATGCCTCGAAGGACAGTCGGCCGATCCTCGAGCGCCTCGGCTTCGTCGCGGTCACGACCACGACGCCGTTCGTCTGGACGCCCGCTTGAGCGCACGTCCGCCGTGCTCTAGGGTGTGGCCGTCATGCTGAGGCTCCTCGTGCGCACCGGGATCATGCTCGCCGCGAACGCAGTCGGCCTGATCGTCGCGGCGACGGTGCTCGACGGTGTCGACCTCAATGCGTCGGGCTTCATCATCGCGGTCGTAATCTTCACGGTCGCGCTCGCGCTGATGACGCCGTTCCTCGCCAGCATGATGCGTCGTAACCGGTCGAGCACCTCTGCGCTCGGCGGCGTCTCGTTGATCGCGACCCTCGCGTCGTTGGTCATCACCGACCTGATCTCCGACGGACTGTCGATCAGCGGGGTCGGGGCGTGGATCGCCGCCACCGTCATCGTCTGGCTCGCGTCGCTGCTCGCCGCGTTCGTGCTGCCGTACCTCGGGCTGAAGAAGTACCTCGAAGAGCGCAACGCCTGACCTTCACCCGCACGATCCCCCGCCCGAGGGATGCAGAGAGGGGGTGTCATGCGGACGGTGAGCGCATGGGTGCTTCTTCCGGATGGAACCTCGAGACACGGCGGACGCCTCGTCCGCGTGCGACGGCGACGCCGTCGGCGCGCGTGATCGTGAGGCATACCCGCGTACCGGGCCGCACGGCCCGGCCGCGCGCGGCCGAGCACCCGCGGCACGCGCACGACGCGCTCCGCATGCAGAGCGCGGGCTAAGAACTCGTTTCAGAATGAAGCCTTGTGCGCCGTGTCGCGCTGGGCGGCACGCTGCGGCGTCCTCGGTCGCCCCGATATGTCTCATATCGGGGCTCCCTGCGTCCTTGCATCCCACTCGCCCATCGCGCCCCGGCAACGAAACGTCATTCTGAAACGAGTTTCGAAGCCGTCCGTGCCGGCAGGTCGCTGCGCCGCACGCCAGTAGGATCGCCGCGTGAAGATCCGTGCCGCCGTGCTCGAGGCGTTCGGGCAGCCGCTCGTCGTCCAGGACGTCGAGCTCGCCGAGCCGCGGCGGGGCGAGGCGCTCGTACGCCTCGCGGCCTGCGGGGTCTGCCACACCGACCTGTACACGGCGTCCGGGGCGGATCCAACGGGATACGCGCCCTGCGTGCTCGGGCACGAGGGCGCGGGCGTGGTCGAGCGGGTCGGCGACGGCGTCACGCTCGTCCGGCCGGGGGACCACGTGATCACGCTGTTCGCGCCCGAATGCGGCGAGTGCGTCCACTGCCGCAGCGAGCGCACGAACCGGTGCGTGGCGATCCGCGACCAGCAAGGCCTCGGGTACCTGCCGGACGGCACCACCCGCCTTTCGCGCGGGGGGAAGGAGCTGCGGCACTTCATGGGCACGTCGACGTTCGCGGAGTACGCGGTGATGCCCGAGATCGCGCTCGCGAAGGTCGATCCGGAAGCTCCGCTCGACGGATGCGCCCCGTTCGCGTGCGGGCTCTCGACCGGGATCGGGGCCGCTCTCTACACCGCCCGCGTGGAGCCGGGGACGACGTGCGTGGTCTTCGGCTGCGGACTCGTGGGGCTCGGGGCGGTGATCGGGGCGAGGCTGGCAGGTGCGGAGCGGATCATCGCGATCGACCTCTCGGAGGACCGGCTCGAGCAGGCGCGGCATCACGGGGCGACCGAGACGCGATCACGCAGGCGACGACACGGTCGACTGGCTCAGGGAAGAGACGGGCGGCTTCGGCGCGGACTACACCTTCGAGGCGACCGGCAACGTCACGGTGATGCGTCAAGCCGTCGAGGCGGCGCGCGAGGCCTGGGGGCTCGCGACGATGTGCGGCGTCGCGGGCAAGGGGGAGACGCTCGACGTCGTCCCCCGTTTCCTGATCACCGGCAGGCGGGTCACGGGCACGTCGTTCGGCGGGGTCAAGGGCCGGACGCAGGTGCCACAGCTCGTCGACCGCTGGCTCGCGGGGGAGATCGACGTCGAGTCGCTGATCTCGCACCGGATCGGCCTCGACGACGTGAATCACGGCTTCGAGCTGCTCGATGACCAGGACGGGATCCGGAGCGTGATCACGTTCGCTTGAGGCCGGGCCCGGCGCTGCCAGGCGCCGAGCGGGAGGTCGACCTGATCGTCTCCGTCGACGGTGCGGTCGAGTCGCCCTGCCGGCGACGGCCGAATGCCGGTCAGCGGGGCGCCGCGAGCGTCGAACCGGCGGATGTCCTGGGCTCCACGGTACGTCGCCATCGCGATCTCCTCTCCGTCAAGTATCTTGATGTCGAGTAACTTCAGGACAAGCTACTATACGAGATACCTTGACGTCAAGACTCTTTGTGTGGAAGATCTTCGCGTGAGCCCGAGCCGCAACTCGGCGCAGCGCGACTCGGTCGACGTCAACCTCGACGTCTGGGCGCGGGAGCTGCCCGAGCTCGACCTCGAGACCGAGGGGATCGTGGAGCGCATCCACCGGCTCGAGCGCTTCGTCGACCGGGCGATGCAGGAGACGCTCGACGCCTTCGACCTCTCGCACGGCGAGTGGAAGGTGCTCGCGAACCTGCGCCGCGCCGGGCCGCCGTACCGAGGCAAGCCGGGGGCGCTCGCCAAGCGGATGACGCTCTCCAGCGGTGCGATGACGAACCGCCTCGACAACATGGAGGAGCGCGGCCTCGTCCGCCGGCTCGACGACCCCGACGATCGACGCGGCGTGATCGTCGAGCTCACCGACGACGGGAAGCGCCTCTGGGACGCGGCCGTCGGCGCCCAGGCCGAGAAGGAGTCGATCGTCGCCTCGGCCCTGGGGGAACGGGAGAAGCGCGAGCTCAACGACCTCCTGCGGCGTCTCATGCACGCATTCGAGGACGCGCACGGCCCGGTCTATCCGCCGCACGAGTAGCCCTTCCGTCCCGCCGAACGACGCTCCGGGCACCGACTATCCTGGCCCGACGTGAACGTGACGCTCCCCGACGGCTCCGCGCTCGAGCTGCCCGACGGCGCGAGCGCGCTCGATGCCGCGCGCGCGATCGGGCCGAAGCTCGCCGAGCAGGCCGTGCTCGCACGCGTCGACGGCGAGCCGCGCGACCTGCGCCTGCCGCTGCCCGACGGGGCGTCGCTCGAGCTCCTCACCACCCGCGACCGGGACGACCCCGACGCGCTGGCGGTGCTCAGACACTCGTCCGCCCACCTCCTCGCCGAGGCGGTGCAACGGCTGCATCCCGGCGTGAAGGTCGCGATCGGCCCGGCGATCGAGAACGGCTTCTACTACGACTTCGAGTTCCCCGAGCCGATCCGCGAAGAGGACCTCGCCGCGATCGAGGCCGAGATCGCACGCGAGATCGCAGCGGGCCGGACCTGGGAGCGCACGGAGACGACCCGCGACGGTGCTCGCAGCCGGTTCGAGGCCGAGGGCGAGCCGTACAAGGTCGAGCTCGTGGACACGGCCGAGGGGGAGATCACGCTCTACACGCAGGGCGACTTCACCGACCTCTGCCGCGGGCCGCACCTCCAGAACGCCGTCCCGATCAAGGCGCTCAAGCTGACCGGGCTCGCCGGCGCGTACTGGCGGGGCGACGAGCACAACACGCAGCTGACGCGGATCTACGGCACGGCGTTCTTCACGCAGGAGGACCTCGACGCGTACCTCGAGCGGCTCGAGACGGCGAGGGCCAACGACCACCGGCGTATCGGTCCGCAGCTCGATCTCTTCCACCTTCAGGACGCATCGCCGGGCTCGCCGTTCTGGCACCCGAAGGGCATGGTGATCTGGAACCAGCTCGAGGACCTGCGGCGTCGCGAGAACCTGCGCAGGGGGTACCTCGAGGTCAAGACGCCGCTGATCTACGACAAGTCGGTCTGGCAGACCTCCGGCCACTGGGAGAAGTTCCGCGGCGAGATGTTCCTGGTCGCGGGTGAGGGCGAGGAGCCGCACGCGGGGCTCAAGCCGATGAACTGCCCCGGCCACATGTTGCTCTTCGGCAGCCAGCTGCGGAGCTACCGCGACCTGCCCCTCCGCTACGCGGAGTCCTCGACCCTCCACCGCAACGAGCCGACGGGCACGCTCCACGGCCTGCTCCGGGTGCGCCACGTGACGCAGGACGACGCGCACATCTTCTGTACGAGAGAGCAGATCGAGGCGGAGATCTTCGCCTGCCTCGACTACGCCGCGTACCTCTACGACCTGTTCGGGATGCAGGCGCGGTTCGACCTCTCGACGCGGCCGCCCAACCGCCTCGGCACCGACGAGGAGTGGGACTTCACGGAGAGCGCGCTCCGCACGGCGCTCGAACGGCGAGAGATCGAGTACGTGGTGAACGAGGGAGACGGCGCGTTCTACGGCCCGAAGATCGACCTGCACATGCTCGACGTGCTCGGCCGCTCGTGGCAGATGGGGACGATCCAGCTCGACGCGCTGATGCCGAAGCAGTTCGGGCTCACGTACATGGGGGCGGACAACGTGGAGCACACGCCCTACGTCGTCCACCGTGCGCTGCTCGGGTCGCTCGAGCGCTTCATGGGCATCCTGATCGAGCACTACGGCGGCGCCTTCCCGGCCTGGCTCGCGCCGGTGCAGGTGCGCGTCCTCCCCGTCGCGGAGGCTCACCGCGCGGCCGCGCACGAGCTGGTCGCCGCGCTCACCGGGGTCCGAGCCGACCTCGACGAGCGCGACGAGACGCTCGGCAAGCGGATCCGTGATGCAGAGCTCGCCAAGATCCCGTACGTCGTCGTCTGGGGCGACCGCGAGACCCGCGAGACGCTCGCCGTCCGGCGGCGCGGGGGAGAGGCCGTCGCGACGATGTCGCTCGACGCCCTCGTGGCGGAGATCGACGCCCAGCGCCCCGCTCCGTAGCCCCAAATCGGGGAGTACGGATCTGCCGCGTCCCTGCTACGCTCAATACCTGCAAAGCAGGAGCGGCATCGCCCCTCACCTCGCCGGCCACGGGCCGCGCGTGGTTCAACGGAGTCGAATCCGACGAGGGATTGCCGCTGCCGCTTGCAGTGGTGTTTCAACGAAAGAGGAGGATCGACTCGGCTTGGTGACAGCCCTTTGAGACCGCGGCGCCGTCCCGAGGACAGGACGCGTCCCGTCGTCCAGCAGGATCGGATCAACGAGCAGATCCGCGTACCGCGGGTCAGGCTCGTGGGGCCGGACGGAACGCAGATCGGGATCAAGGACACGAAGGAGGCGCTCGAGTACGCCTACGCGAAGAACCTCGACCTCGTCGAGATCGCGAAGGACGCGGATCCGCCGGTGGCCAAGGTGATGGACTACGGCAAGTGGCGGTACGAGCAGGAGCAGCGGCAGAAGCTCGCCCGCAAGCACCAGTCGACGATCAACATCAAGGAGATCAAGTTCAGGCCGAAGATCGGAGACCACGACTACGAGACCAAGAAGGCCCACGTCGTCCGCTTCCTCAACCAGCGGGCGAAGGTCAAGGTCACGATCATGTTCCGGGGGCGGGAGAACCTCCATCCGGAACGGGGTCGGATGCTTCTCGAGCGTCTCTCGGAGGACGTGAAGGAGCTCGGTCAGATCGAGCAGCAGCCCACGCTCGACGGCCGGAACATGGTCATGGTGCTCGGGCCGACGAAAAGCGCAGGAGTGAAACACGATGCCGAAGACGAAGACAGGGAGCGGGGCCAAGAAGCGGTTCAAGGTGACCGGAGCGGGAAAGCTGATGCGCCGGCACGCGATGAAGAGCCACAACCTCACGAAGAAGTCGTCGAAGCGTAAGCGCGACTTCGGCAAGGATCATCCCGTCGCCCGGGCCGACGTCAAGGGCGTGAAGAAGCTCCTGGGGGTGCGCTAGATGGCTCGCGTGAAGCGCTCGGTCGCGGCGCGCAAGAAGCGCCGCAAGGTGCTCGAGCAGGCGAAGGGCTACTACGGCCGCAAGAGCACGCATTACCGCTACGCGAAGGAGCAGGTCGAGCACTCGCTCGTCTACGCCTACCGCGACCGGCGCAATCGGAAGCGGACGTTCCGCTCGCTCTGGATCGTGCGGATCAACGCCGCGGCGCGCGCGAACGGCCTCTCGTACAACCAGTTCATGAACGGCATCCACAAGGCCGGCATCGAGCTCGACCGCAAGTCGCTCGCCGACCTCGCGGTCGCCGATCCCGCCGCGTTCGCGGTCGTCGCGGGGCAGGCGAAGGCGGCGCTCGGCGCGGACGACGACGCGCAGGCCGCCTGAGCAACGCGCCGGGCGGCCGGCGGAGAGGGCTCCCCTGATCACCTCGCGCGACAACGCGACGCTGAAGCTCGTGCGGAAGCTGCTCGGCGCGAGGAAGCAGCGCGACGAGGTGGGGCTGTTCGCGGCCGAGGGGGACGACCTCGTCGAGTCCGCACGGGCTGCCGGGATCGAGCCCGTCCACCTGCTCGTGGCCGGGGAGACGGTCGAGGCCGACCTGCTCGCCCGCGTCTCGACGCTGCCGCATCCGGCACGTGCGATCGGCGTCTACCGTCGCGCCGACCTTCCCGTGGGACGCCGCGACACCTGTCTTGCGCTGTGGCAGGTGGCCGACCCGGGCAACGTCGGCACGCTCGTCCGCACGGCGGATGCGTTCGGCGCCGCACTCGCGCTGTCGGACGGCTGCGCCGATCCGCTCTCGCCGAAGGCGCTGCGTGCCTCGGCCGGGGCGATCTTCCGGGTGCCGCTCGTCCCCTGGGACGAGGCGCCCGGCACACGCGTCGCGCTCGTCGCGCACGGCGGGTCTCCGCTGAGCGAGGTCGACCTGCGCCCCCCGGTGACGCTGCTCCTCGGCGCCGAGCGGCACGGGCTGCCTTCCGAGCTTGCAACACGGTGTCACCAGGTGACGATCGACCTCCCGGGCGCCGCGGAGTCGCTCAACGTGGCCGCCGCCGGGGCGATCGCGCTCTACGAGCTGACGCGGCGCGAATGAACGCCCGGCCGACTGCTTGTGTTGAATCGACACACGCAGTCCACGCCCGGCTACCAGGCCCCGCCTCCTCCGCCGCCGCCGCCACCACCGCCGCCACCCGAGAAGCCGCCGCCGAAGCCTCCCGAGCCTGACGAGGGCGGCGCGAGCGCCGACCCGAACCCCGACGCGAGGTCGCCGATCGCGAGCGAGGTCGGGCCTGAGCCCAGGTTGCCGCCGCCCGAGATCCAGTAGACCGACGACGCCTGCGCCATCGCCTCGGGCATCGCGATGTGCGCCGCCTGGAGCACGCGCTCGGCGATCCCGAAGGCGATCCCGTAGACGAGCAGCCGCTCCCAGAGCGCGAGCGTCGCGGGCGGCGACTCCTGCAGCCGGGGGAAGTCCGTCAGGTAGCGGCGGAAAGCCTCCCAGCGCTCCGCTTCCTCCTCGCCTGAGCGGGAGCGGCGCCGCCACAGCCGGCGCTGGGTGAGCGCGCCGAAGATCACCGCGGCGTTGATGAACGCCGCCACGCCGACGCCGAGCAGGACGATGTCGCTCCAGCGCGGGTACACCGACCGCCAGCCCGAGATCGCGAGGTAGAAGAGCAGCGCGCCGATCGCGGCGAACACGACCAGCGCGAGCCCGAGCGGCACCGCGCCGAGCGAGACGAACCACTGCCGGTTGCCGATCTCGGTCGAGACGTTGGCCTTGAAGGCGGTGAAGTCCTTGCTCATCTTCTCGCGGTGGGACTCGATCACGTCGCGGAACTTCGAGAGTCGCTCGGCACCGTCGCCGATCACCCCGTCCACGACCCGCGCGACCGCGTTCTCCCACGGCGTCATCTCGTCGCGTGCGCCCTTCGAGATCTCGAGGTCCGCGACCTGCTCGTGGTGTAGCCCCGCCCACGTCGAGCGCTCGGTCGTGACCGGCTTCGCGCTGTAGACCCCGCGCCGGATCAGGTCGAAGAGGGTCGCGGTGAACTCGAATGACCCGGGCTCGCCGCCCTGGCGGAGCAAGGTCGGCACGAGCGCCGGCTGCGTGTCGGTCGGGGGCTCCTGCTCGTACTCCCGGTCGTACCCCGTCTTCCGCTCACGGCCGTAGAGCATGAACACGAGGAAGACGACGCCCAGGCTCGGGAGCAGCCCGAGCAGGAACACGTACAGGACGTAGCGCCAGGGATGCCGCTTGGCGCTCTCGATCCGGTCGTGATCCTTCTGGTAGGCCGCGGCGTCCTGCTGCTCGGCGGCGACGATCTTCGCGAGCCCGTTCCCGGACGCGACCTTCATCCCGGCGGTCGAGGCGAACGCCGAGCGGGGGATCAGCGTGCGCAGCTCGACGAACTGGTGGGCCGGCACGTCGAGCGCCCGCAGGACGGCCTTGGAGCCGGCGAGCTGGACGTCGCCGCGCACGTAGACGGGATGGCCCCACGCGCGCACGATCTTGCCGGGCGCAGTCTCGGTCGCGGTCAGCCGGCCGAGTGACTCGTCCCACTCGTCGCCCCAGACCTTGAGGTTGACGTCGACGACGTCGTCGTACGCCACGGCGAGCCCTCGCAGCCGGTAGGCGATGTCGAACGTGCGCAGCTGATCCGTCGCCTGGTAGTGCCACACGATCCGCTGCTTCGAGCCGACCCGCGTCGTCCCGAAGGTTCCCTGCGTGTCGCTGCAGCCCAGCTCGACGCAGCCGCCCGGGCGGTACGCGCGGCCGTTCTCGGAGACCGAGATCCCGTCTATCGACTCGCCGTCGCGGAGCGGGATGTCGCGGTAGCCGCCGCTGAAGGAGCCGTTGAACGCGAAGGTGATCTCCTCCGCGACGACGAGCGAGCCGTCGTTCGCGACGCGCACGGTGACGTTCGCCTGCGGCAGGTCGAACGACTTCGCCTGTGCCGCGCCTGTGAGGGTGAGCGCGGCGGCGACGGCCGCCGCCGCGAGCGCGAAAGCCCTACGAGGACGGTGCACCGGAGCCGCCCGCGCCGGGCTCCGCGGGCTCGGCGGGCGCTGCGGCGGGCGGAGCGGTCGTGCTCGCCGCGGGCGTGAAGTCGACGCGCGGTGCGTCGCGCTCACCCTCGTCGATCTCGAAGAACTCCCGCTTCGCGAACCCGAACGGGCCGGCGATCATGACCCCGGGGAACGTCTGGATCGAGTTGTTGTACGTGAGCACGGTGTCGTTGTAGACCTGCCGCGAGACCGCGATCCGGTTCTCCGTCTGCGCGAGCTCGGCCTGCAGCTGACGGAAGTTCTCGTCCGCCTGGAGCTGCGGGTACGCCTCGGCCACCGCGAACAGCCGCCCGAGAGCCTGACTGAGGATGCCTTCGGCCTGCGCCGCCTCGGCCGGGCTCTGGGCGCCCTGGGCCGCCGCGCGCGCCTGCGTGACCGCCTCGAACGTGCCGCGCTCGTGGGCCGCGTAACCCTTCACCGTCTCGACGAGGTTCGGGATCAGGTCGTGCCGCCGCTTGAGCTGCACCTCGATCTGCGCCCACGCGTTGTCGACCCGGTTCCTCAGCCGGACGAACCGGTTGTAGAGGAACACGAACGCGAGCACGATCAGCAGGATCAGCAGCAGGATCACGATGAAGGCGATCACGAGCGGGCACCCTAGCGGGCGTGAGGGGGTCCGTCCACTTGTCGGGAGCGCGCCGGGGCGGGCACGTCAACGTGGACGGCGACATACCCAGATCTGATCCTCGCCGCCGTCGTAGCGGCGGCCGTCGAACCAGCCGTGCAGCGTCTCGACCTCGAGCCCCGCGTCCTCGATCAGCGCATGCCACTCGGGCGCGGAGAGCCAGTGGAGCTCCATCGTGACCGTCTGCTCGTCCGCACGGACCGAGAGCGCGAGCGTGCGTCCGCGTGCGTCCCAGTCGGCGCGCTCGAAGATGCCCGGCTCGCGCTCGAGCCAGAGCCCGTCGGTCTCCTCGATGTCCTCGCGGCTCGGCGCGAAGACGTCGAAGACGAGGCGGCCCTCCTCCTCGAGCAGGCGCGCCGCCGCCGCGTAGCGCCCGCGACTTCTCGCGCTCGCCGCGCATGTGCAGGAGGGAGCGGAACGGGATCGTGACGAGCGGGACGCGTTCGTCCACCGGCGGGTCGCGCAGATCGCCGATGCGGAGGTCGACGAGCTCTGCGACCCCTTCCCGCTCCGCGTACTCGCGCGCGACCGCGAGCATCCCGGGCGACTGGTCGACCCCGATCACGTGGACGCCGGCCTGCGCCGTCGGGATCGCGATTCGCCCGGTTCCCACGGCGAGCTCCACCACCGGCCCGGCCGAGGCGAGCGCCTGGTCGACGTAGAAGCCGATGTCCTCGCGTACCGAGGCCGACCACGGGTCGTAGATCCGCGCGATCCGGTCGTAGAGCTCGCCGACGCTCACGTTGGCCGCCGGGCGACGTAGACGAGCTCGCGGCTTTCGTCGTCGAGCGGTCGCCGGTCGAACCAGCCGTAGAGCGCCTCGACTTCGAGCCCCGCCACCTCCACGAGGCCGTCCCACTCGGAGCGGGTCACCCAGTGGAGGCTGATCGTCCCCCGGTCGGCGATCGTGATGTCGATGCGGGAGTCCGCCGGCACGTGGTCGACGCGATGCAGGACGCCGTTTTGCTCCTCCCAGCGTCCGGCGTGCGCTGCCGCGACGAGCGGGTCGAAGGCGAAGCTGTTCCAGGCGAATCGCCCTCCGGGCACGAGCGCCCCGGCGACCTGCTCGAACACGCGCCGTCGGTCGGCCCACGTCGGCAGGTGGAGGAGCGAGCGGAACGGGCAGATCACGAGGTCGGTCGGCTCGTCGAGCGCGAGCTCGCGCATGTCGCCGTGCCGCAGCTCGAGCTCGACTCCTGCGGCTTCTGCTCTTTCTCGCGCGCGGTCGAGCATCGCCTGCGAGGCGTCGATCCCGATCACGCGGCGGCCGGTGCGCTCCGCGATCGGCACCGCGACCCTGCCGTTGCCGACCGCGAGCTCGACGATCGGGCCGGTCGCCTCGGCGGCGAGGGAGACGTAGAAGTCGACGTCCTCGCTCATGTGCGCCGACCAGTCGTCGTACACCGGCGCGATCGCGTCGTAACCGCTCACGACGCCGATTCAACCAGCCTCGGGATCCCGCCGGCGAGCGTCGTCCTTGTAACGCAGTGTCACTTGCTAGCCTCGGACGTCCGATGGACGTCGAGGCGCTCGAGCAGGCCGCTTTCGCGGCGGTCGCAGCCACGGCCACGACGGACGACGTCGAGGCGGTCCGGCTCGAGTATCTCGGCCGCAAGAGCGCGCTCCCGCTCGCGCTCCGCGAGGTGCGCGACGCCGAGACCGGCAAGCGCCTGAACGCCGCGCGCGAGCGCATCGAGGCAGCGGTCGGCGCGCGGCGCGAAGAGCTCGCCCGCGCCGAGCTCGACCGCCGGTTGGCGGAGGAGCGCGTCGACGTGACGCTGCCCGTGCGCGGCCACGCGCGCGGGCGCCTCCACCTCATCACCCAGATCCGCCGAGAGGTGGAGGACGTGTTCCTCGGCCTCGGCTACCGCGTCGTCGACGGGCGCGAGGTCGAGACCACCCACTACAACTTCGACGGCCTCAACTTCCCGGCCGGGCATCCCGCGCGCTCGCCGCTCGCGACGTTCTTCCTCGACGACCAGACGGTGCTCCGCACGGAGACCTCGCCGTCCCAGATCAGGACGATGGAGGCGCAGCAGCCGCCGGTGTACGTCGTCTCGCTCGGGCGCTGCTACCGGCGGGACACGCCCGACGCGACGCACACGCCGATCTTCCACCAGGTCGAGGGCCTCGCCGTCGACGAGGGGATCACGCTCGCCGACCTCACCGGCACGCTCGACTTCCTGCTGCGGGCGCTGTTCGGGCAGGAGCGGCGCACCGAGTTCCGCACCCACTACTTCCCGTTCACCGAGCCCTCGATCGAGGCGTACGTCTCGTGCCACGTCTGCGACGGAGCAGGCTGCCCGGTATGCCGTCATTCCGGCTGGATCGAGGTCGGCGGCGCCGGCATGGTCGACCCGGCGTTGTTCGAGTTCGTCGGTTACGACCCCGAGCGCTACACGGGGTTCGCGTTCGGTTGGGGGCTCGAGCGCATCGCGATGCTGCGTCACGAGCTCCCCGACCTGCGCGAGCTCTGGCGCAACGATCTCCGCTTCTCGGGCCAGTTCTGATGCGCGTCCCGCTCTCTTGGCTGCGCGAGTACGTCGAGACCTCTGCCACCGCGCGCGAGCTCGAGCGGCGACTCTCGATCTCGACCGCTCGAGGTCGAGCGGGTGATCGACGTCGGCGTTGCCGGACGTCGACGACAACCTCGGGCACTTCGTGGTCGGCCGGGTCGTCTCCGCCGAGCCCCATCCGAATGCCGACCGCCTGCAGCTCTGCCAGGTGGACGTCGGCAACCCCGACCCCCAGCAGATCGTCTGCGGCGCCTGGAACTTCGGCGCCGGCGCCACGGTCGCCGTCGGGCTGCCGGGGGCGCTGCTGCCCGGCTTCCCCGGGCCGCTCGAGGAGCGGGCGCTGCGCGGTGAGGTCTCCCGCGGGATGATCCTCGCCGAGGACGAGGTCGGGCTCGGCCCCGACCACTCCGGGATCATGCTCCTGCCCGACGGGCTCGAGCCCGGCACGCCGCTCGTCGACGTGCTCCCCCTGGTCGACCAGGTGCTCGACGTCGTGCCGACCATGAACCGGCCGGACCTGCTGTCGATGGTCGGGATCGCGCGCGAGGTCGCCGCGCTCTTCGGCGGCGAGCTGCGGCTGCCCGACCCCGAGGATCCGCCCACTCACGTCGCCCGAGCCCGTCGACGTCCGTGTCGAGGACTTCGGCGGCTGCCCGCGCTACATCGGCCGCGCCTTCCGAGGAGTCTCGGTCGGGCCGTCGCCCCAGTGGCTGAGGTCACGGCTCCATCTCGCGGGGATGCGACCGATCTCGAACGTCGTCGACGTGACGAACTACGTCATGCACGTCTGGGGCAGCCCGCTGCACGCGTTCGACCGCGCACGCCTCGCAGGTGGGCGCATCGTCGTGCGCCGGGCGCACGCGGGGGAGACGCTCCGCACCCTGGACGGCACGCTCCGCGAGCTCCGCCCGCACGATCTCCTGATCACCGACGGGGAGCAAGCCGTGGCGCTCGCGGCGATCATGGGCGGCCTCGAGTCGGAGGTCACGGACGAGACGACCGAGGTGCTGCTCGAGGCGGCGAACTTCGAGCCGATCGGGGTTCTGCGCACGTCGGAGCGACTCGCCCTCCGCACCGAGGGGTCGAACAAGTGGGAGAAGGGGGTCGACCCGTACGCCGCGGAGCCGGCGGCGGTGCTGGCGAGCCGGCTCCTGGTCGACCTCGCCGGCGCCCAGCCGGTCGGCTCCGTCGACGTCAACGAGGGGCTTCCGGAGCGGCCGCGCGTGACCCTCCGTCCCGAACGCACCACTCGCCTGATCGGGCTCGACGTGAGCGACGAAGAGCAGCGCACGATCCTCGAGCGGCTCGCGTTCGACGTGGACGACGAGTGGACCGTGACGGTGCCGACGTTCCGCGCGCGCGACGTCACCCGCGAAGTCGACGTGATCGAGGAGGTCGCGCGCGTCGTGCTCGACCGCGTCCCGACGACGATGCCCCTTCGCCGCTCGGTCGCGGGTCATCTCGGCGCCGCGCAGCGGTTTCGGCGGAGCCTCGAGGACGTCCTCGTCGGCGCGGGCTTCTCGGAGGCGTACACGTGGAGCCTGACGGCCTCCGACCCGGATCCCGCAGCGCTGCGGCTGCTCGAGCCGATGAGCGCCGACCAGGCCGTGCTCCGCACGACGCTGCTCCAGGGGCTCGTCGCTGCCGCCCGCGTGAACGTCGACGCGGGCAACGAGGAGATCCGCCTCTTCGAGCTCGCACGCGTGTATCTCCCGGCGGGCGGCGAGCTGCCCGACGAGCGCTGGCGCGTCGGGGGCATCGCGGCGGGCGGCTTCGAAGCTGCGCGGTCGGCCATCGAGGTCGTGTACGAGGCGTTCCACCTGCCGCTCGACGTCACCAGGACGTCGCTCGCCCACCTCCATCCCGGGAAGGCTGCCGCGACCGACGCCGGCTGGTTCGGCGAGCTCCATCCGGCGCTCCTGGAAGGCAGCTGGGGCGCGTTCGAGCTCGACGTCCTCGACCTGATGGCGCCGCTGCCCGAGCGGATCCTCTACGACGACGTGATCACGTTCCCGGCGGTCCGCCAGGACATCGCGGTCTCGGTCGCCGACGAGGTCGAGGCGGGCGCGCTCGTCGAGGCCGCGCTGGAGGCGGGCGGCGGAGAGCTCCGCGAGGCACGCGTCTTCGACGTCTACCACGGCGAGCAGCTGGGCAAGGGGAGGAAGTCGGTCGCGCTCCACCTCGCCTTCCAGGCGCCCGACCGGACGCTGACCGACGAGGAGGCCGCGGCGTTGCGCGAGAAGGTGGTCGCGGCGCTCGTCGAGCGCTTCGAGGCGGAGTTGCGCGCCTAGAGAACCTCTGAGCCCGGGCTCAGAGAACCTTGCCGCCGACGTACCAGACGGTTCCCTGTGTGGACACGTTGTCGGTTCCCGAGAGAGCGCGGAGCACGGAGACGTCGCCTCGGATCTCCTCTGCGTCGAGGTGCTCGAAGCACCGGCGCGCCATGCCCGGCGACACGCCGTAGCCGCTCCTGCGCGCACACCGGAACACGAAGCCCACCCCCTCCTGGTCGCGCGTCGGGTTGAGCGGCGCGCAGAGGAGCGCAGCCCGTGCAAGCAGCGCGCTGGAGGCGATCTCGAGCCGGCAGAGCAGGTCGCTCCACCCCGGCGGGAGGTCCGAGAGCACCCCGTCCCAGCGGCCGGCGACCGACACCGGCGCGGTCTCCGCGGCGGGCGCCTCCAGCTGCGGCGCTGCCTCGACGACCTCCTGCTGCTCGAGCAGGCACCAGATGCGGGCCTCGTCGAGACGGCCGAAGAGGCGTCGCGCCGCCTGGGGGCCGGCGGCGCCGCCCGCGCGCGTGACGCTGAAGGCGAGACCGTCGGCCACGAACCCCGCGTTCATCGGCCCGAGGATCCTGGCCGCCTCGGCGAGCTCCTGCGACTGCTCGGTGTGCAGGCGCAAGCCGACCGACTCCCAGTCGGCCGGGAGCCGGCGCTCGACCGCGGCCCACTGGTCTACGAGCTTCACGGCGGTCAGCATAATGACGCCTGTGACACGGGCTGCCACTACAGCCGGCGATCCGGGCTGCGCGCCCGTCGACGAGGCGATGAGCACGGAGGTCAAGCTCCCGCGACTCGGGCAGGGGATGGAATCCGGCGTGATCGTGCGCTGGCTGAAGAGCGAGGGAGAGAGTGTCGCGAAGGGCGATCCCCTCTACGAGCTCGACACGGAGAAGGTGACCCAGGAGGTCGAAGCGGAGGCCGACGGCGTCCTGCTCGAGATCCTCGTTCCCGAAGGAGAGGCCGCCGTGGGGACGACGCTCGCGCTGATCGGCGCGGACGGCGACGACGGCGCCGTCGGAGCCGACGGCAGCGCGAGCCCGGCCGACACGAGCCCCGACGCGGCCGGGGGAAGCGACGACGACGTCGCGACCGAGGAGCCGAGCGCTGCCGAGCCCGTCGAGCGCTCCGATGCCGCGTCGGCCTCGCCGCCGCCGCGCCCGGAGACCGAGACCGCGGGCGCTCCGGCGGCGAAGGATCGCCCGCTCAAGGCCTCGCCCCTCGCGCGGCGCATCGCACGCGAGCGCGGCGTCGACCTCGGCTCGGTGCGAGGCACCGGGCCCGACGGCAGGATCCTGGCGGAGGACGTCGAGCAGGCCGCGAGCGGCGCTCCTGCGCGCGCCCAGGAAGCACCCGCCGCCGCCCCCGAGGAGGTGGAGGTCGTCCAGCTCACCTCGGTGCGCAAGACGATTGCCAAACGCCTCACGGAAGCCTGGGCCGCGCCGGTCTTCCAGCTCGGCGTCTCCGCCGACATGGCGGAGGCTCTCGCGCTCCGCGAGCGGCTCGTCGAGCGGCTGGAGGAGGGAGACGCGAAGCCGACCGTGAACGACGTGCTCGTGAAGCTCGTGGCGGTGGCGCTCGCACGGCACGCCCCGCTCAACGCGACGTTCACGGGCGACGAGATCCACAGGCATCCGGTCCCGCACGTGGGGATCGCGGTCGCCGCGCCGCAGGGCCTGATCGTTCCGGTGATCCGCGACGCCGACCGGAGGAACGTGCAGGAGATCGCGCGCGCGAGAGTCGATCTCGTCGGGCGCGCCCGCGACAACAAGCTCACGCTCGCCGACCTCGAGGGCGGAACGTTCACGCTCTCGAACCTCGGAATGTTCGGCGTCGAGCAGTTCACGGCCGTGCTCAACCCGCCACAGGTCGCGATCCTCGCCGTGGGCGCGGTGAAGGACGAGCCGGTCGTGCAGGACGGCGAGCTCGACATCGCGCCGCTCGTCCACCTCGTGCTGACGTGCGATCACCGCGCGATCGACGGCGCCGACGGAGCGGCGTTCCTCCAGACGCTCGTCGCGTTGATCGAGCAGCCGACGCTCGCGCTGTGAGCGCGGAGGAGCACGGTGTCGTTGTCCGCCGCGGCGGCGCACAGGACGTGCGCTTCCTGCGCGACATGCTCCACCACGCGTACTACTGGAAGGAGCGCGCGCCCGAGGACAGCGGACCGGGGCCCGTCGCCCTCTACGTGAAGGCCTGGGGGCGCCGCGGCGACGCCATGATGATCGCGATCGAGGGCGGGTTTCCCGTCGGTGCCGCCTGGTACCGGCTCTTCGCCCGCGATCGCCGCGGCTACGGGTTCGTCGACGAGCGAACCCCCGAGCTCGCGATCGCAGTCGTGCCGAGCGCCCGCGGCAAGGGCGTGGGCTCTGCGCTGCTCGACGCGCTGCTCGCTCGTGCCCGCGCCGAGGGCTTCGAGACGGTCTCGCTCAGCGTCGACCGTAAGAACGCCGGGGCGATCGGCCTCTACGAGCGCCACGGGTTCCGCAAGGTGGGCGAGGAAGACGACTCGCTCACGATGCTCGCCGACCTGCAACGACCACCGACCGAAGGGACTGATACCGGATGAACGTCGACGTCGCCGTCCTGGGAGGCGGCCCCGCCGGATACACCGCAGCGATCCGCGCCGCCCAGCTCGGCGGCAGGGTCGCGTGCATCGAGCAGGAGCCCGCGCTGGGCGGTACGTGCCTGCGCGTCGGCTGCATCCCGACGAAGGCGTGGGTCCAGACCGCGCATGCGTACCACGACGCGCAGGAGACGTTCGCGAAGCTCGGTGTCCGCACCGAGCAGCCGACGCTCGACTTCGGCACCGCGGCCGCCTGGAAGGACGCGGTGGTCTCCCAGATGACGGGCGGCGTGGCGTCGCTCTTCAAGGCGAACGGCGTCGAGTGGGTGCAGGGACGGGGCCGGTTCACCGGCCCGAACGCGATCGCGGTGGACGGTGCCGAGGACGTGACGTTCTCGAGCGCGATCGTCACGACCGGCTCGTACCCCCTCCGCCCGCCGATCCCGGGGCTCGACTCGCCCCGCTGCGTCGACTCGACCGGGCTCCTCGCGCAGACCGAGGTGCCGCGCCGGCTGGTGGTGCTCGGCGGGGGGATCATCGGCTGCGAGTTCGCGTCGATCTTCAACCGATTCGGTTCCGAGGTGACGATCGTCGAGATGCTGCCGACGCTGATCCCGGCCGAGGATGCCGACGCGGCGAAGGAGCTCGCGAAGGCGTTCGGCAAGCGCGGCATCGCGCTCCACCTCTCGAAGCAGTGCACCCGTGTCGACGACCACGGCGACCACCTGACCGTTCATTTCGGGGAGGGCGAGACCGTCGACTGCGACCTGATGCTGGTCTCCGTCGGTCGTACGGCGCTCGTCGACGGGATCGGCCTCGAGGCCGCCGGCGTCGAGTTCGACCGGACCCGCATCGCGACGGACGACCACAGGCGAACGAACGTCCCCCACATCTACGCGGCCGGCGACGTCGCGGGCTACTGGCAGCTCGCGCACACCGGCTTCCGCGAGGGCGAGGTCGCGGCAGAGAACGCCATGGGGCACGAGGCGTCGGTCGGGGAGCCCGCGGTGCCGCGACCCATCTACACGGACCCCGAGATCGCGGGGGCCGGGCTCACCGAGGCCGAGGCGCGGGAAATCCACGGCGAGGCCGTCGTGATCGGCCGCTGCCCCTGGATCGCGATCGCCCGCGCGGTGATGTCCGGTGACACCACGGGTTGGATCAAGACGATCCACGAGTCGCAGTACGGACAGCTGCTCGGCGTGGTGATCGTCGGGCCGCACGCGACAGACCTGATCGGCGAGGCGGTGGTCGCCCTCGACGCGGAGTCGACGATCGAAACCGTCGCCGACGGTGTCGCGCCGCATCCGACCTTCGCGGAGGGGATCAAGGAGGCAGGCCTCGTCGCCCTGGGCAGGGCGATTCACCTCCCGCCGCGGCGCCGGTAGTAGGCTCCGGGCATGCCCAGCTTCAACGACCGCAAGAACGCATTGATGTGGGCGGTCGGCTGGTGGTTCACGCGCCGTTACCTGCGCCGCCGCGCCGCTCGGACGATGTCGGGAGTCGCGGCCAAGGCTCCCGCGCGTCCCGGCGGCCTGCGCGCAGTGGCGGGCGCGCTGGCCCTCGCGGGGGTGCTGGCCGGGGCGTTCATCGCGTGGCGGCGCTTCGCCGGCGGTTCCGGTGACGAGGGCTGGGACGGCCTGCCCGACGAGCCGGCGCCGACCCCGCCGACGCCGCCGACCCCGCCGGAGGCAGTCGCGGCGTGACGCTGGCAGGGCCCGGGCCGGGCCTGCTCCGTCCGGCCCTCGAGACGCTGGCGCCGTACGAGCCGGGCAAGCCGGCGGACCTCGTGCAGCGCGAGCTCGGCCTCGAACGAGTGGTCAAGCTCGCGTCGAACGAAGGTCAGTTCGGGCCGTTCCCCCTGGCGCTCGAGGCGATCGAGCGCTCGCTCGCGGACGCGAACCGATACCCCGACAGCGGCGCGTACGTGCTGCGCGAGGCACTCGCCGCGCGCCACGGCGTCGCCTTCGAGGAGATCGTGGTGGCGGCCGGCGCCGACGCGGTGATCGGCTACGTGTCCCTCGTGACCCTCGACCCGGGCGACGAGGTCGTCGTGCCCTGGCCGTCGTTCCCGAGCTACGTGCTCGACCCGCTGAAGCTGGCGGCGGAGCCTGTCCGCGTCGCGCTGCGCGACGGACGCGTCGACCTCGACGGCCTGCTCGCGGCGGTCACGCCCCGCACGAAGCTCGTGTACCTGCCGACCGTGAACAACCCGACCGGGACGATGATCACACGCGACGAGCTCCGCGGATTCCTCGAAGGCGTCCCCGAGCACGTGCTCACGGTCGTCGACGAGGCGTACTTCGAGTACCTCGACGGTCCGGAGCTGCCGAACGCGATCGAGGAGGCCGCGACGCGCGGATTCCGCGTGCTCGCGCTGCGCACGTTCTCGAAGATCTACGGGCTCGCCGGACTGCGGATCGGGTACGGCGTCGGCCCTGCGGAGGTGATCGCCGCGATCCGCAAGGTGCAACGCGCGTTCGACGTCACGACCCCCGCGCACGTGGCCGCGCTCGCGAGCCTCGACGCCCCGGAGGAGCTCGCTCGCCGGCGGGCCGCGAACCGGGACTCGATGGCGGAGCTGGAGCGTGTCCTCCGCGCCCAGGGCCTCGACCCGCTCGGCCCGGCCGCGGCGAACTTCTTCTTCGTCGACATCGGCACCGACGCGGCCGGGCTCAACGACGAGCTGCTCCGTCGCGGCGTGATCGTCCGGCCGATGGGCTCCTTCGGGGCGCCGGCTGCGCTGCGGATCACCGCGGGGTCGCGCGAGGAGATCGCGTTCCTCGGGGAGCAGCTCGCCGCCGCGCTCGCGACGACGACCTGAGCGTGCCAGTGCCGCGGACCCGCTCCGGCGGGTCGGCTACCGTTATGCCTTCGGGCGCGGGCGCGCCCCGCCACCCATGCGAACGACGCTGAAGAGAGGAGTCGGCCGCGGCGCGACGCTGAACGGCTCGAACAGGGCGACTCTGCCCCCGGGCCCGCTCGGCCCCGTCACGGTCTACCGCCAGCCGCCGCCGCCGCCGAGGCGGGGGCGGTCGCTCGCCCTGCAGGTGCTGGGCTGGTCGGCGCTCGTGCTCTGCGTGCTCGTCGGCGGTACCGCGGCGGGCGCGTACCTGTACCTCCACGAGTCGGTCGCCGCGGTGGCGCCCAAGTCCGTGGAGGTGAAGGCCGCGGCCAAGCGACTCGACGTGCCGCTGCCCGGCCAGCCGGCGACCGCGCTCGTGATCGGCTACGACCATCGCGCGAACGAGGCGAAGGGGACCCCGTCGCGCTCCGACACGATCATGCTCGTCCGCGCCGATCCCTCGGAGAAGACGATCTCGCTGCTCTCGTTTCCGCGCGACCTGCGGGCCGACATCTACTGCCCCGGCCGTTCGACCTACGCCGACAAGATCAACGCCGCCTACTCCGCCTGCGGAGCGCAGGGCACCCTCGAGACCGTCCGCAAGCTGACGGGCACCTCGATCAACTACATCATCACGGTCAACTTCCGCGGCTTCCGCCAGCTCGTGGACAAGCTCGGCGGGGTCTGGATGGACATCGACCGCCGCTACTACAACGACCACGGCGGCCCGACCGGCTACGCGAAGATCAACCTCCAGCCCGGCTACCAGCGCCTCACCGGGCTCAAGGCGCTCGACTTCGTCCGCTTCCGCCACACGGACTCGGACATCTATCGCAACGCTCGTCAGCAGGAGTTCGTGAAGGCCTTCAAGAGCCAGATCGACTCGGCGTTCTCGTTCACGAAGCTGCCGCAGGTGATCAAGATCGTCACCTCGAACGTCGAGGTCGGCCAGGGCGGCGGCAAGAACGTCTCCGCGAAGACGGTGCTCTCGTACGCGCTGTTCGCCTACCAGCTGCCTGCCGGTCACCTCTTCCAGTCGCGGATCGAGGGTCTCGAGGGCTTCTCGGACCTCACGACCTCGACCCAGAACATCCAGACCGCCGTGCGCGAGTTCGCCAACCCCGACGTGAACTCGCCCCAGAAGGCGACCGCGGTGGCGCTCAACGAGAAGGTGAAGCGCAAGGCGCCCGCACCGAGCGACACGAGCGTCACCGTGCTGAACGGGAACGGGATCGAGGGCTCGGCGTCGACCGCGAACTACCTCCTCTCGCAGCGCGGGTACCGCATGGTGCTGCCGCCGAACGGGCTTCCCGCGAACGCGCCGAACTTCGGGTTCTTCCGGACGACCGTGTTCTTCGATCCCCGCGGCGCGGGTGCGAAGTCTGCAGCACGCAAGCTCGCCAACCTGTTCGGCTCCGCCGACGTGAAGAAGGTGACCGGACCGATCCGCACGCTCGGCAACGGCGCGATGGTGGTGGCGGTCGTCGGACAGACGTTCCACGGGCGACTCGCGTCGGCCCCGGTCGACCAGACGCCGAAGCGCGAGCCGGCCGCGGTGACCACGTACGGCGCCAGCGACGCCGTCCGGCTCCTGAGCGACTGGCGCCGGCGGATCGACTACCCGATGATGGTGCCGACGAAGATCGCGGACGGCTCGGGCCTCGATCCCGAGAAGCCGATGCGCGTGTACAGGATCGACCCGGACGGGAAGCACAAGGCGATCCGCCTGACGTACCGCTTGAACGGCGCGAACGAGTACTGGGGCGTCCAGATGACCGACTGGGAGGACGCGCCCGTGCTCGGCGACCGCAACTTCGTGCGGCACATCGCGGGTCGCAGCTACGAGCTCTACTACAACGGGCCGCACCTGCACATGGTCGTCCTGCGCACCGACGGCGCCTCGTACTGGGTCGTGAACACGCTGCTCGACCGCCTCTCGAACGAGACGATGATCGCGATCGCGAAGGGCCTACGGCCGCTCGCACAGGTGCGCAAGTCGTCCTGAAACGCCGTTCGACCGGCCGCGGGCCCGACTATGCTCCGCCCGCCATGGAGCAGAGCGGTAAGCGGATCGCAGTCTTCGGCGCGGGCTATGTCGGGCTCGTGACCGGCGCGTGCTTCGCCGAGCTCGGGCATCGCGTCGCGATCCGGGACATCGTCCCCGGGAAGGTCTCGGCGCTCCAGGCGGGCGAGGTGCCGATCTACGAGCCGGGCCTCGACGAGCTCATCGCGCGCAACCGCGAGCGCCTCACCTTCACGACCGACGTGAACGATGCGATCGAGGAGGCCGAGTTCGTCTATGTCGCGGTCGGCACGCCGCCGACGTACTCGGGCGACGCCGACCTCTCGGCCGTCTGGACCGTGATCGACGAGCTGCCCGCCGTCGAGCGCCGCATCGTCGTGTGCATGAAGAGCACGGTTCCCGTCGGCACGGGGGAGAAGGTGCGGCATCGTCTCGACGGGAGAGGATTGGCCCACGTCGGCTACGCCTCGAATCCCGAGTTCACGGCCGAGGGCACCGCGGTGCGCGACTTCATGGAGCCCGACCGCATCGTGATCGGCGCCTTCGAGGACGCCGACGGCGACGCGGTGGCAGCGCTCCACTCGGGGATCGACGCCCCCGTCGTACGGGCGGACGTCGCCTCCGCGGAGATGATCAAGCTCGCGGCGAACGCCGCGCTGATGGTGCGCATCTCCTTCATCAACGAGATCGCGAACGTCTGCGAGGCGACCGGCGCGGACGTCGTCAAGGTCGCGGAGGGGATCGGGCACGACCGCCGGATCGGCAGCAGCTTCCTGCGCGCGGGCGTCGGCTTCGGCGGCAGCTGCTTCCCGAAGGACAGCCTCGCGCTGAAACAGCTCGCCGCGAGCTCCGGCTACCACTTCCAGGTGCTGAACGCGGTGATCGAGGTCAACGAGTTGCAGAAGCGCCGGGTGATCGGGAAGCTCGAACGGCTCCTCGGCCCGCTGCGCGACAAGCGGATCGCGCTGCTCGGGCTCGCCTTCAAGCCGAACACCGACGACACCCGGGAGTCGCCCGCGTTCGTGCTCGCCGGCCGCCTGCTCGCCGAGGGTGCGGACGTCGTCGCGTGGGATCCGGTCGCCCGCGCCGACGGCCTGCACGGGGTCGTCCAGGTCGACACGGTCGAGGAGGCTCTCGCCGGCGCCGACGCAGCCGTGCTGGTGACCGAGTGGCCACAGCTCGTCGACGTCGACTGGGCCTCGCTGGCGCCGCGGATGCGGGGCGCGGTGCTCGTCGACGGCCGGAACCTGCTCGACCCGCAGGCGATGCGCGCGGCCGGGTTCGCATACGACGCAATCGGACGCGCGGCGGGGTAGCGGCGGGGCACCGATGGAAGCGATCGTCCTCGCGGGAGGCAAGGCCGAGCGGCTCGGCGACGCCGCGGGCGGGCTGCCCAAGTCGCTCGTGCCGGTCGGCGGCCGGCCGCTGCTCGCCTGGCAGATCGGCCGCCTGCGGCAGGCCGGGGTCGGCCGGGTGATCGTCTCCTGCTTCGGCGGCCAGGAGCACGAGTTCGACGCCCGCCTCTCGGGCCTCGGGGTCGAGCTCGTGTGCGCCGGCGAGCCCGAGCGGCTCGGGCGCGGCGGCGGCATCCGCTACGCGGCCGGCATGCGACGCGAGTCGGGCGACGTGCTCGCGATGAACGGCGACGAGCTCGTGGACGCCGACTTCGCGGCGCTGCTGGCGAGGCACCGCGGCACGGGGGCCGCGGCCACGATCACGGTCGCCCAGCCGCCGTCGCAGTTCGGGCAGGTGGAGCTGACCGACGACGACGTCGTGACCGGCTTCCACGAGGTGTCGCACGTGCCGTACTGGGTCAACTGCGGCATCTACGTGCTCTCGCCCGACGCGCTGGAGCGCTTCCCGGAGAAGGGAGACCACGAGACCACCGCGTTCCCCGAGCTCGCGGAGGAGGGCCGGCTGCGCGCGTACCGGCACACGGGCCTCTGGCTGACCGTCAACACGCCGAAGGAGCTGCGTCGCGCCGACGACTACGTCGCCGCCCACCCGGGGTGGCTCGAGTGAAGAGCCGCTTCTCGGTCGACCCTCGCCGTGTCGAGAAGCCGTGGGGATGGGAGCTCGTCTGGGCGGAGACCGAGGCCTACGTGGGCAAGCTGCTCTTCGTGCGTGCGGGCCAGGCCCTGAGCCTGCAGTACCACGAGGTCAAGGACGAGGCCTGGCTCGTGCGGGAGGGACGGGCCGCGGTCGAGCTCGGGCACGTTGGCGAGGCGCTCGAGACGATCGAGATCGGCCCGGGGGACGCGCTGCACTATCCCCCGCGGACGGTGCACCGCATCACCGCGCTCGAGGACACACTGATCGTCGAGGTCTCGACACCGCACCTCGACGACGTGGTGCGGCTCGAGGACCGCTACGGGCGCGAAGGGACCGTAGCGAACCCGGACCGCGGCGGTCGCAGAGGTCGCGCCCGCTAGAAGTAGAACGTCTTCCAGGCCTCCCACCACGTCTCGGCGCGAACCGAGATCGTGCGGTCGTCGATGCGCTCGACGCCGGCCCGGAAGCGGAGCGCGTCGGGGGCGAGCGTGTGCTTGAACTCGACCGTGATCTCGCACGGGCTGCCCGGGCTCCACGGCTCGACCGCGCCCAGGTCCGAGAGCGCGTGGCGCGCGCCCTCCTCGATCATCGTGCGCGCCCGCACCGGGGGGATCTGCCGCGCCGAGGAGGCGCCGAGCCCGGTCTTCACCGCGACCGTCGTGAGGCCGTCGCCGAGGAGGGCGCGGCCCTCGGCGCAGGACGCGTCGTCCCCCGTCACCAACAGCACCGGACAGCCCCAGGTACCGCACAGCGCGGCGTGGATGCCGGTCTCCCCGACGAGGGTCCCGTTGAAGCGGAGGTTGTAGTAGTCGCGTCCCGAGACCGTGTGGTTGAGCACCCCCGCGCGCGTGCCCGCGCGCGCGTGCATCCCGACGAGCAGCGCCGCGTCGCACCCTCCCTCGAGGAACGCGGTGTACTCCGTCCAGTTCTCCTGGACGACGAACTCGCAGTCGGGATGGAGCAGCTCTGGGACGAGCGAGTTGAACGACCACTCCTTGCCGGCGCCGTGGCAGTCCATCACGACGATCTCGGTCGCGCCGGCCTCCTTCGCGCCCCGTACCGCCGCGTTGATCTCCTCGGTGTAGAGCCGGCGCGCCTCCTCGAACATCGGCTCGCCACCTGTCGTCTGCCCTCCCTTGACGATCCCCGAGACGCCCTCGAGGTCGCTGATCACGTGTACGCGCACGGGCCAACCTTACGCGCCAACGGGTCCACGGCCCTTGCCGACGTGGGGCCCCTGCAACAAGGTGTCACAGGGGTGGTGCGGGGTAGACTGCGCTGCCTTCGGCCACGCTCCGACGACGAAACGAGCTCTCAAATGGCAACCGTGAACAAGCACGACGTGAAAGACCTTGCGCTGGCTCCGGAAGGGAAGCGGCGCATCGAGTGGGCCGACCGGCAGATGCCGGTCCTGGCCGCGATCCGTGACCGGTTCGCGCGCGAGCAGCCGCTCGCCGGCTACCGGGTCTCGGCCTGCCTGCACGTCACGACCGAGACTGCGAACCTCATGCGCACGCTCAAGGCCGGAGGCGCAGACGTCGTCCTTTGCGCGTCGAACCCGCTCTCCACGCAGGACGACACCGCGGCCGCCCTCGTCGAGGAGTACGGCATCGGCACGTTCGCGATCAAGGGCGAGGACAACGACACGTACTACCAGCACCTCGAGGCGGCGATCGACCACCGCCCCCACGTGACGATGGACGACGGCGCCGACGTGATCGGCGTCCTCCATTCGGCCCGGCGCGAGCAGCTCGGCGACGTCATCGCCGGCACCGAGGAGACGACCACCGGCGTGATCCGCCTGCGTGCCCTCGAGCGCGACGGAAAGCTCGGCTTCCCGGTGATCGCGGTCAACGAGGCGAAGACCAAGCACCTCTTCGACAACCGCTACGGCACCGGGCAGTCGACGCATCGACGGGATCATCCGCGCGACGAACGTCTTGCTGGCGGGGCGCACATTCGTGGTCGCCGGCTACGGCTGGTGCGGTCGCGGTGTCGCGATGCGGGCGAAGGGCCTCGGCTCGCACGTGGTCGTCACCGAGGTCGACCCGATGAAGGCGCTCGAGGCGGTGATGGACGGCTTCCAGGTGATGACGATGGAGCGCGCGGCGGAGGTCGGCGACGTGTTCGTCACCGCCACCGGCGACAAGCACGTGATCGCCGCGCAGCCACATCGAGCGTCTGAAGGACGGCGCCATCCTCGCGAACACGGGGCACTTCAACGTCGAGATCGACATCCCGGCGCTCCGCTCGCTGGCGAGCGAGACCCGCATGGCGCGTACGTTCGTCGAGGAGTTCACGCTCGGGGACGGGCGCAACGTCTATCTCCTCGCAGAGGGACGGCTCGTGAACCTCGCCGCGGCGGAGGGCCACCCGGCGCAGGTGATGGACATGTCGTTCGCGAACCAGGCGCTCTCGGCCGAGTACGTGATCGGCAACGCCGCCTCGCTCGAGCGCAAGGTCTACGACGTGCCGAAGGAGATCGACGACGAGATCGCCCGGCTGAAGCTCGAGACGATGGGCGTCGCGATCGACGAGCTGACCGAGGAGCAGGCCGCGTACCTCGCGAGCTGGGACGAGGGGACGTAGGCCGGCGGCGCTTGTGTTGAAGCGACACAAGCGTTGTCAGCCCGTGGGGTCGAGGTCGTCGGGATGACGAGGGAGCTCGAGCCGCGCGGGATCGTGCGACTCGACGAGGGTGCGGTCGTCGTGCTCGATCAGCGGCGGCTGCCGCGCGAGGAGATCGAGCTCGCCTGCCGGAGCGCTGCCGAGGTCGCTGCCGCGATTGCGACGCTCGCCGTACGCGGCGCGCCGGCGATCGGGATCGCCGCGGCGTACGGGCTCGCGCTCGCCGCGGAGCAGGGCGACGACCTCGACGCAGCGTACGAGGTGCTCGTGGCGTCGCGGCCGACCGCGGTCAACCTGCGTTGGGCCCTCGATGCGATGCGCGACGAGCCGACCCGCGAGCGGGCCGAGGCGATCCACGACGCGGAGGTCGAGCGCTGTCGGACGATGGGCGCGCACGCGCTCGAGCTGTTCCCGTCCGGCGCGCGCGTCCTGACGCACTGCAATGCGGGCGGGCTCGCGACCGGCGGCTACGGGACCGCGCTCGGGGCAGTGCGCGCGGCGCACGAGGCCGGACGGGTCGCGCACGTCTGGGTCGACGAGACCCGTCCACTCCTGCAGGGAGCCCGGCTCACGGCGTGGGAGCTGGAAGGTCTCGGGATCCCGCACGCCGTGATCGCCGATGCGGCCGCCGGCTCGATCATGGGGCGAGGGGAGGTCGACGTGGTGGTGACGGGTGCCGACCGGATCGCGGGAAACGGCGACACTGCGAACAAGATCGGGACGTACGCGTTGGCGGTGCTCGCCGCGCACCACGGTCTTCCGCTCGTTGTCGTCGCTCCGACGTCCACGCTGGATCCTGCCGCCGCGACCGGAAGCGCGATCCCCATCGAGGAGCGCGACCCGGTCGAGCTGAGCGATCGCTTTCCGGCGCACAACCCGGCGTTCGACGTGACCCCCGGAGAGCTCGTCGCGGCGATCGTCACGGAGCGCGGCGTCCACCGCGCACCGTACGCGGAGAGCCTTCCCCGCAAAGCCGCGGCCGCCCGGTGATCCTCGACGAGGTCGACGCGCCGACCCGCTCGCTGCTCGAGCGCTTCGGTTTCGAGCCGACCGTGTTCGAAGACTTGCGCACGCGCGTCGCCTCCGGAGAGCTGTCCCCTGCGTCGAACGTCGCACGGGGCGTGGTCGAGCCGCCGCAGGAGGAGGATCTCACGCCGCTGCCGGAGCCAGGCTCGGCGGAGTGGACGCGCGTCCGCGCGGTGGGGCTCGAGGCCCTCGCGGCGGGCCGGGTCGCCCAGGTCGTGCTCGCGGGCGGGATGGCGACACGTTTCGGCGGCGTGGTGAAGGGCGCGGTCGAGGTCCTCGACGGGCGCAGCTTCCTCTCGTGGAAGCTCGGGGAGACGGCCGCGCTGGGCGAGGCGCTCGGGGCCATGATCCCGGTTGCGCTGATGACGAGCTTCCAGACGGACGCCGAGACCCGCGACCACGTCGGCGCGCTCGGCGTGCCGCCGCCGCTGTGGTTCACGCAGTCGGTCTCGCTGCGGCTCACAGAGCCGGGCGGTCTGTTCCTCGTCTCGGGGAGCCCGTCGCCCTACGCGCCGGGCCACGGCGACCTCGTCGGGACGATCCGCAGCTCGGGCACGCTCGACACGCTTCGCGAACGAGGTGTCGAGCACATCGCGGTCTCGAACGTCGACAACCTGGGCGCACGGCTCGACCCCGTCGTGCTCGGCGCCCACGTCGACGCCGGTCGCCCGGTGACGGCGGAGGTCGCTGCCAAGGAAGGCGACACGGGCGGAGCGCCCGCCCGTGTGGACGGCCGTCTCGGCCTGCTCGAAGCGCCCCAGTTCCCGAACGGCTTCGACCAGAGCCGGATCAGGGTCTTCAACACGAACTCGGCCACGATCGCGCTCGACGCGCTCGACCGCACGTTCGGACTGCCGTGGCTCTACGTCCTCAAGCAGGTCGAGGACCGCGCCGCGGTGCAGCTCGAGCGCCTCTACCACCACGTCACGTGGGAGCTCCCGACCACCTATCTCGAGGTGCCGCGGTCCGGGCCGCTCGGCCGCTTCTTCCCGATCAAGGAGCCGGAGGACCTGGAGCGCTCTCGCGACGGGCTGCGCGAGCTGCTCGCGCACTCGGTGCTCGAGTCGAGCCCTCCGTCGTCCGGCTGACACACATTCGGCACGAAGGCGGCGCCAAGCCGTGACGCGGCCGGCCGTACCGTCGATCGGGTGGGCCTGCTCTCGCTGGTACTTCCTTCTCGCTGCGCGGTGTGCGGGACGGTCGGGCCACCGCTCTGCGCGTCCTGCGACGAGGGCCTGATCCGGATCTCGCCGCCGGTCTGCGACAGGTGCGGCTGTCCCGGAGCCTGGCCCGTCCGGCGCTGCGTCGAATGCGCCGGCCGGCGGCTCGCGTTCGCCCGCGCCCGAAGCGCCATCGTCTACGAGGCCCGCGCCCGGCGCCTCGTCTCCGCATGGAAGGAGCGCGGGCGCCGTGACCTCGCTCCGACGCTCGCCGCGACCGTCGCCGAGGTCGTGGCGCGTCCCGCCGTGGACGTTCTCACGTTCGTCCCGGGCGACCGCGAGCGGGGGCGGGAACGCGGTCACGTTCCGGCGGAGCGGCTGGCCGCCGCGCTCGCCTCACTCTGGGGAGTGCCTCTCGAGCGGTGCCTGGCACGAGCGCGACCGGTGGAGCGGCAGGCTGCGCTGCCGCGGGGCGAGCGCCTCGCGAACGTTCGCGGAGCCTTTTGCGCCCGTCTCGCCTCCCCGCCGAGCGTCGCGCTCGTCGACGACGTGTACACGACCGGCTCGACCGCGTCCGCCTGCGCGACCGAGCTGAGGCGCGCCGGCGCGCGGCGTGTCGAGGTGGTTTGTCTCGCGCGAGCGGTGCGATAGCGTGTGAGCAGAACCCGAGAGGAGGGCACCCATGCGACTACAGGTCACGGTGCGACGGGGACATGTGAGCGACGACGTCCGCAGGTACGTGGAGTCGAAGTTCGCCAAGCTCGGCCGCCGCCTCCATCCGGACACACTCGTCGAGATCGTGCTCGACCGGGAGCAGAACCCGAAGATCGCGGACGATCACGTGATCGAGGCCGAGCTCCACGTGAAGGGCCCTAACCTCTTCGGCCGCGAGGCCGCCGCGACGTTCGAGGCGGCGACCGATCTCCTCGTCGACAAGCTCGAGCGGCAGATCGAGCGCCTGCGCGACAAGAAGGTTCGCGAGCCGCGCCGCCGGGCCAAGGGCGCAGAGTCTGAGCCCGCATCGATCGAGGAGATCGAGCAGGGGCTGCGGGCGACGGACGGATAGTCGCCCGTGCCGCTCCCCCACGAGCCGGGCCCGCACTGGGGCGAGGTCGGGATCCACGGGCTGCACCGGCAGCGCGAGTGGGACGTCGTCGTGCCCGTCGAGCGCCCAGGAGTTCCCGGCGACGAGGTCTGGTTCGTCGCCCTGGAGGACGGCTCGGCCGTGGTCGAATCGGGCGACGCAGACGCCGGGCCGTTTCGGTCGGCGATCGATCTCGTACCGCCGTTTCGGGCGCGCGCGGTTCGCCGAGACGAGCGCACGTGGGCCGTCGCCGCCCGCAGGATCGAGACCGTCGACCTCGCGGACGAGGCCGTCGGCGACACGATCGAGATCGCCTGGGACGGCTCCGAGCGGACGGTACGCATCGACGGCGAGCCCACGCTCGCCGGGGTGCCCGTGCTCGAGCGGCTCGCCGCCGACCGGCATACGACCTACGTGGTCACGGCGGCACGCGTGTCGGGTGCGACGTGGGAGGTCGCGGTCTCACCGCTGTGAGCTCAGCCGAGCGGGCCCGAGCGCCAGCTCACGCGCCGTCCGTCCGCCCATGCCGTCCCGCCCGCGTCGGTCGAGAACGGCATCGTCTGCCACGACTTCACGGCGATCACGCGGAGCAGGGTGTCCGCGCCGGTCGCGATCTTGCGGGCGCGGGCCTGCCTCCCCGTGCGGTAGACGATCGAGCCCTGGCGGAAGTCGAGCAGCGAGGCGCCGCTCGGGAGAGCGATCGTCGTCGTCCCGGGGCTGCCGACGTGGACGGTCGAGCCCACCTGCACTAGTGGGCCGACGAGCCCCAGCGCCACGCCACGCACCTGGTCGGGGTCGTACTCGTCGGTGCGTAGCGTCCTGCCGGTGCTCGAGAGGAGCACGACGCGTCCGTCCGCGAGCGCGGCGACGACCCGGGCGGCGCCGGGGCCGACGCCCCCGGCGAGAAGCCGCACCGGCGCGTCGAGCGTCGTCCGGAAGACGCGCTGTCCGGTGGGGGCGACCATCGTCACCGTCCGGCCGACCGCGTACGGCACGCCGCTGCTCGTGCCGCGACCGAGCACGATCGCGGGCGGGCCGTCGGTGTCGGAGGAGGCGAACGCGAGCCGCCGCGCGACGCGACGCGTCGGCGTCGCCGTCCAGAGCTGCCAGTCGGTGCTGTTGCCGCCGATCCTCGTCAGCCAGAACGCGCGCGTACCCGAGACCGCCACGGACGGGATCCCGTAGCCGCCGCTGGGGCCCTCGTCGCACCCGACGATCGTGCGCGGGCCGAAGGTCCAGTGCCCGAGCCGCGGCGTGTCCCAGAGCACGACCGAGCCGCAGCTCGTCCGCGTCCGGCCGACCGCATAGACGACTCGGCGGCTCGTCACCGAGAGCGCGGTCACGGGCGCGGGCGCGGTGAGCGTCCGTCCGGGAGTGACGAGTGCGGCGGCCGGTGCGCTCAGCACCACGGCGAGGAGGAGGACTCCGCTCGGGGGCACCAGCCACCGCATCTCCGAATCATGGGTCGAGAGCCGTGAAGCCCGCATGATGAGATCGTTCGGAATCTGCGCCGCGCGAAGGCGTCGGCGGCGAGCCGGTACCCTCTCTCCATGCCCGGTGAGAGCTTCGGCAAGTTCGAGAAGATCCTCCGTATCGGCGAAGGCCGCCGCCTGAAGCGGCTCGCCGAGCAGGCTGCGTACATCTCCTCGCTGGAGCCGGATTTCGAGGCGCTCTCGGACGAGGAGCTCCGCGCGAAGACCGCGGAGTTCAAGGAGCGGATCGAGAACGGCGAGTCGCTCGACGACGTCCTCTACGAGGCGTTCGCCGCGGTGCGCGAGGCGCGCAAACGCGAGTCGGGCCAGCGGCTCTTCGACGTCCAGCTGATGGGCGGCATCGTCCTCCACGACGGCGACATCGCCGAGATGAAGACCGGCGAGGGGAAGACGTTCGTCGCGAGCGCGCCGCTCTACCTGAACTCGCTCGGGGGCGCCAACGTCCACCTCGTCACGGTCAACGACTACCTCGCGAAACGCGACGCAGAGTGGAACCGGCCCGTCTACGAGCGGCTCGGAGCGACGGTCGGCTGGATCGAGAACATGATGCCGCAGACCGACCGAAAAGCCGCGTACGACGCCGACATCACCTACGGGACGAACTCCGAGTTCGGCTTCGACTACCTGCGCGACAACATGGCGGTCTCGCTCGAGGGCACCGTGCAGCGCGGCCACACGTTCGCGATCGTCGACGAGGTCGACTCGATCCTGATCGACGAGGCGCGGACGCCGCTGATCATCTCCGGTGAGCCCGAGACGGCGGCGAAGACGTACTACGACTTCGCCCGAGTGGTGCGCGAGCTCGAGGGGGCGCCGCTGACCCGGAAGACGATGAAGGGCGAGGACGAGACGGAGCTCTCGGGCGCCGACTTCCTCTTCGACGAGAAGTTCAAGACGGTCTCGCCCGCCCAGGCGGCGCTCGACAAGGTCGAGCGGGCGCTCGGGATCGACAACCTCTACGACCCCCGCAACGTCCAGCTCGTCAACCATCTCACGCAGGCGCTCAAGGCGGAGTCGCTCTACAAGCGCGACATCGACTACGTCGTGCAGGACGGCGAGGTGAAGATCGTCGACGAGTTCACCGGCCGGATCATGGAGGGGCGCCGCTGGAGCGAAGGCCTCCACCAGGCGATCGAGGCGAAGGAGGGCGTCCCGATCCGCGAGGAGAACGTCACCCTCGCGACGATCACGCTCCAGAACTACTTCCGCCTCTACGAGAAGCTCGCCGGGATGACCGGTACCGCGAAGACCGAGGAGAAGGAGTTCGTCGAGATCTACAACCTGCACGTCGTCGAGATCCCCACCAACGTCCCGGTTGTGCGGCGCGACGAGAACGACTTCATCTTCAAGACCAAGGACGCGAAGTGGAACGCGGTCCTCGAGGACATCGTCGAGCGCCACGAGCATGGTCAGCCCGTGCTCGTCGGCACGATCGCGGTCGAGACGTCCGAGTACCTCTCCGAGCTCCTCACGCGCCGCGGGATCCCGCACAACGTCCTCAACGCCAAGGAGCACGAGCGCGAGTCGGAGATCATCAAGGACGCGGGTCAGCCCGGCGCCCTCACGATCGCGACGAACATGGCCGGCCGCGGCGTCGACATCAAGCTCGGCGAGGGCGTCGAGGAGAGTGGCGGCCTGTACGTGCTCGCGACCGAGCGGCACGAGTCGCGCCGGATCGACAATCAGCTCCGCGGACGCTCCGGCCGGCAGGGCGACCCCGGCGAGACGCGGTTCTACCTCTCCGCTCAGGACGACCTCGTGCGTCTCTTCGCGGGCGACCGCATCCACGGGATCATGGAGCGGTTCAAGATCCCGGACGACCAGCCGATGGAGGCGTCGATCCTCTCGCGCCAGATCGAGAACGCGCAGAAGAAGGTCGAGGAGCAGAACTTCGTCTCCCGCAAGAACGTCCTCAAGTACGACGACGTGATGAACACGCAGCGCATGGTCATCTACGACCAGCGTCGCCGCGTGCTCGAGGGCGACGATCTGTCCGACGAGATCCGCGGCTGGATCGACGAGGTCGTGGCCGCGAACGTCGCCCAGTTCACGGAGGCGGAGGGCACGGAGGACTGGGACCTCGACGGCCTCGTCGCGCAGATGCGCGCGCTGTACGGCACGGACATGACCGTTGACGAGCTCCGCGAGGAGGTCGACGTCGACAGCCGGGAGGCGCTGAGCGAGGAGTTCGTCGAGGACGCCCTCGACGCGTACGGAGAGCGCGAGACGGCCTTCGGCGCCGAGCTGATGCGGGAGATCGAGCGCTACGTGATCCTCCAGATCGTCGACACTCGCTGGCGCGAGCATCTCGAGTCGATGGACTATCTCCGCGAGGGCGTCCATCTCCGGGCGATGGCTCAGAAGGACCCGCTCGTCGAGTACCGCGCCGAAGGGCATGTGATGTTCGAGGATCTCGGCCGCATCATCCGCGAGGAGATCGTCCTCACGATGTTCCATGTCGAGATCCAGGTCGACGAGGCGGAGCAGCAGCTTCAGCCCACCCAGGCGCCCCAGCAGCTCGCGTACGAGCACGAGAGCGCTCAGGGAGCCGAGGTGATCGCCGCCGCCGGGGGCGGCGTGGCGACCGCCCTCGCAGCCCCGCCCGAGACCACCCCTCTGGGCTCGCCGAAGCCCGTCGTCAACGAGCATCGCGACATCGGGCGCAACGACCCGTGCTGGTGCGGGTCGGGCAAGAAGTTCAAGCGCTGCCACGGCGCGTAGCGCCCCGTCCGGCGGCTCCGACCCCGGTGGGCTCGTTCGCGTCGCGCCGCGGCGGAACGTCACGAACCTGGCACGAACGCGTCACCCATCCGTGACGTGTGCCGCGCTAGCGTGACATCAGGGGGTCGCGGACCCCTCGGGGGCACGTGGGCTCGTCGGCACGTCGGCGCCCGGTCTGCATCGACACCGACCGCCATCGGTACGCTGACGGCGTCATGACCGACGTCGCGGACACACCGATCGCCGAGCAGCTCACCGAGCTCGGGGCCCAGCTCGACTGGGTCCGTGACTACCTTTGACCCCGACGCGCTGACCGCTCGCACGGCGGAGCTCGAGGCGGCGATGGGTGCCCCGGGCTTCTGGGACGACCAGTCGGAGGCGGCGCGCGTCTCGACCGAGCACGCCCGCGTCACGCGCCGGCTGGAGCGCTACGAGTCGCTGCGGCGCGAGCTCGACGACGCACGGGAGCTGCTCGAGCTCGACCCTTCGCTCGAGGGCGAGGTGCGCGAGCAGATCGTGCCCGTGCGCGACGACCTCGGGCGCCTGCGCGAGGAAGCGCTCTTCAACGGCGAGTACGACCAGGGCGACGCCGTCGTGACGATCACGGCGGGCACCGGTGGCACGGATGCCCAGGACTGGGCCGAGATGCTGCTCCGCATGTACCTCCGCTGGACGTCCGACCGCGGGTTCCAGACCGACGTGATCGAGGCGAGCCCGGGCGAGGAGGCGGGGCTCAAGTCGGCGACGCTCACCGTGCGCGGCGAGAACGCCTACGGGCTGTTCAAGGCCGAGCGCGGCGTCCACCGCCTCGTACGCCTCTCGCCGTTCGACTCGGCCCACCGGCGCCACACGGCGTTCGCGCAGGTGGTGGTCGCGCCGCTCCTTCCGGACAACGAGGAGGTCGAGCTCGACGAGAGCGACCTGCGGATCGACACGTACCGGGCGAGCGGCGCGGGCGGCCAGCACGTGAACAAGACCGACTCGGCCGTCCGGATCACGCACCTGCCGACCGGCATCGTCGTGCAGTGCCAGAACGAGCGCTCGCAGACGTCGAACAAGCAGACCGCGTTGCGCATCCTCCGCTCGCGCCTCGCCGAGCTGCGCGAGGAGGAGCGCGAGGCCGAGCTCGCGCGGGAGCGCGGGGGCAAGGTGGATGTCGGCTTCGGCAGCCAGATCCGCTCGTACGTGCTGCAGCCGTACCAGATGGTCAAGGATCACCGCACCGGGCACGAGACCGGCAACACGCAGGCCGTGCTCGACGGCGGCCTCGACGACTTCGTGCAGGCGTACCTCCTGGCCCGCGCCGCCGGCAAGGCCTAGCCGGAAACACGGCCGCTGATCCTGCGGGATCAGGCGGCGGAAATCCGCTCACGCGGATTTCCGCTTCGCGAGCCAGCCGGAGGACTCGGCTACACTGCAGCGAACCTGATCCGGAGCGGCCCAGGGGAGGAGGCCGCGTCGAACGTTCGCGCCCGGTGAATGGACGACCTGCTCACACCCGTCTCTGAGACAACACCTGTCGGCGTCGACGCGCCCGAGATCGAGCGCAACGGCTCGCGGGCGGCGAGCACGGCGGCGATGATCGTGTTCGAGGACGTGCACAAGGTGTACGAACCAGACGTCCTCGCGGTCGACGGCGTCTCGTTCGTGATCGAGAAAGGCGAGTTCGTGTTCGTCGTCGGCCCATCCGGGTCGGGCAAGTCGACGATCATCCGGCTCCTGCTCAAGGAGCTCGAGCCGACGAAGGGGCGCATCCTCGTCGGCGGTCGAGACCTGACCCGGCTCAAGCGCTCGAAGGTGCCGCTCTTGCGGCGCAACGTGGGCTGCGTCTTCCAGGACTTCAAGCTGCTCCGGGACCGCTCCGCGTACGAGAACGTCGCATACGCGCTGCGCGTGCAGGGCGAGCCGAATGCCTCGATCCGCAAGAAGGTGCCGGAGGTGCTCGCGCTCGTCGGGCTCGCGCACAAGGCGAGCTCGCGGCCGGACGAGCTCTCGGGCGGAGAGCAGCAGCGCGTCTCGATCGCGCGGGCGGTGGTCAACCATCCGCCGCTCCTGATCTGCGACGAGCCGACCGGCAACCTCGACCCCGACACCTCGGTCGGGATCATGCAGCTCCTGCACCGCATCAACACGGCGGGCACGACCATCCTGATGGTCACCCACGACCGCGAGATGGTCGACAAGATGCGCAAGCGCGTGATCGCGCTCGGCGAGGGGCGCATCGTCCGCGACGAGCGCCGCGGCGGATACGAGACCGAGTGATCCTCCGGCCGTGACCCGTCTCAAGCTCGTCGTCTCCGAGGCTCTCCGCTCGATGGGCGCGAACATCTCCACGTCGTTCGCCGCCGCCATGACCGTGCTGATCGGCATGTTCCTGCTCGGTCTGCTGATCGCGCTCGGCACCTGGGTGGTCTCGTGGTCGGATCACGTCAAGGACCAGCTGCAGGTGAAGGTCTTCTTCGTCGACGAGGTGACGCCGAAGCAGGTGAACGCCGTCGGGGCGTTCTTGCGCGCGAACACCGATCAGATCAAGGACTACAAGTTCATCTCGCGCGCCGAGGCGCTCAAGCGGATGCAGAAGCGCTACCCGGAGCTGACGCGCGACCTGCCCGAGAACCCGCTGCCCGCCTCGTACGAGATCACGCCCCGCAAGGCCGAGGAGGTCAAGCAGCTCTCCGCGTCGATCCGGAACCAGAAGTTCGTGGGGGTCGAGCGCGTGAAGGACGGTCAGCAGACGTCCAAGCGGATCCTCCAGGTGGCTCGCGTGATCGAGGTCGTGTTCCTCGTCGCGGTGCTCGTGCTCCTGATCGCGTCGGTGCTGCTGATCGCGAACACCATCCGGCTCTCGATCTTCGCCCGACGCCGGGAGATCGAGGTGATGAAGCTCGTTGGCGCGACGAACTGGTTCGTCCGCGGCCCGTTCATGGTCGAGGGCCTGCTCTGCGGCGTGCTCGGCGCGGTCGCTGCGGTCGTGCTGCTCCTGCTCGGCAAGGAGATCGCGCTGCCCGCGATCCTGGGCCACATCGACACGTCGGACGACGTGCGCGCGCTCGGCTTCTCGGTCACCGCGCTCATCCTGCTCGCGGTGGGGCTCGTGGTCGGCGCGCTCGGCTCGAGCTTCACGCTCCGCCGCTACCTGAAGGTCTAGCCCGCGGTCGCTTCGCCGCGGAGCGACGAAGCGCCTCTGACACTCTTCGAGCATGGCTCGTCGTCCTCGCTCACGCCCGCCGCGACGTCCGTCCCGCGCGACGCGGCACGCCCGCGCGACGGGTGCGTACACCCGCGCGGCCGTCCGGCGGGCGGAAGACCGGATCGCGATTCGGCTGCCGGAGCGGCGGACGCCCCCGGAGTCGGTCGTCGCGCATCTCGGCCCGACGAACTCGGGCAAGACCCACGACGCGCTCGCATTTCTCGCGGAGCAGGGCCGTGGCGTCTACGCGGGCCCGCTGCGGATGCTCGCGCAGGAGGCACACCGGCGACTCGCCGCGCGCCTCGGCGAGGATCGCGTCGGGCTGATCACCGGCGAGGAACGCGTCAACGAGCAGGCGCCGATCGTCTGCTGCACCGTGGAGATGGCGCCGGGTTCCGGTGACGTGCTCGTGCTCGACGAGGTGCAGTGGGCCGACGACGAGGAGCGTGGAGCCGCGTGGACGCAGCTCCTGCTCGCCGGGGAGTTCCGGCACGTCCGTTTGCTCGGCGCGCTCGACGCGCTGCCGCTCGTGCGCCGGGCGTTCCCGGAAGCGGAGCTTCGGGTGCACGAGCGGAAGCTGCCGCTCGAGTTCGTCGGCGCGCGCCAGCTGCGCGGGTTGACGCCGGGAACCGTCGTGGTCGCGTTCAGCCGCAAGGCGGTGCTCGCGCTCGCCGGCGAGCTCAATCGCCTCCAGCCGGATCGCGTGGCGGTGCTCTACGGCGCGATGCCGCTTGCGTCGCGCCGCGAGGAGATCGATCGCTTCCTGGACGGTGGCGCGGACGTCTGCGTCGCGACCGACGTGCTCGGCCACGGAGTCAACCTCCCGTGCGAGACCCTGCTCTTCGCGGAGACCACGAAGTTCGACGGTGAGGTGCGTCGTCCACTGGAGCCGTGGGAGCTCGCCCAGATCGCCGGCCGCGCCGGCCGCTTCGGGCTCGTCGAGCGCGGACACGTCGGCGTGCTGGTCGGCGTCCCGTGGGCGAGCGCCGATTCGGGTCTCGTCGAGTCCGCGCTCGAGCCCCACGTCGAGCTTCCGGAGGGTCATCGCGGCTATCGAATCGTCGACGAGGCGCGGATCGGCCCGCGACTCGGCGACCTCGGGGTCGACGACCCGCGCGAGCTCGACGCTGCGCTGGCGGCGTGGCATCGCGTCGCGACGCGCAGCTGGGCGCACGAGAGCTGGCTCGCCGTCGAGTCGCTGCAGCCGATTCGCGGTCGGCTCGCGGTGGTGCAGCGCCATCTCCGCGGCCGCGGGATGCGTCTCGGTCTCGAGGACACGTGGAAGCTCGTCAATGCGCCGATCGATCCGGACGGCGCGGAGCTGCTCGGGCTGCTCGCGCTCGCCGTGGCGGGCGACCGCTCCCAGAGGCCGCTGCTCCAGTTCCTGCTCGACACGTCGCGGTTGCGCGACGCGACGCTCGAGGAGGCGGAGGAGGCGGGGAGGGTCGCGGCGATCCTCCGCTGGTTCGCGCTCCAGTACGAGGGGGTCGGCGGCGTCACGATCGAGCGGGCGGCAGACCTCGAGCGCGCTGCCGCCGAGCGGGTCGTGCGACGACTGACCGTCGAGGTGCGAGACGGGCGACTCGGCCGCTGCCGTTCCTGTGGGCAGACCTGTCCGCCGTGGTTCCCGCTCTGCGACCGCTGCGCCCGCGCAGGTCGTCGGTAGACGGGACGCCCCGTCCGCCGCCGGAGTGATATAGAGCGGGACGTGGACGTCGACGATCTTCGGGCGCTGCCGCCGTTCGCCGGTCTCAGCGCGACCGGCCTGGAGCGCGTCGCGGGGTGCGCGGCGGAGCGGCGGGTGGACGCAGGACAGGTGCTCGCGCTGCCGGACGACCCCGGCTCGGGGATGTTCGTGATCTGCGACGGGACGGTCGCGGTCGAGCTGCGCTCGGGATCGCTCGAGCTCGGCCCCGGCGACTTCTTCGGGGAGCTCGCGCTGCTCGTGGAGGACGGCACGCGCGTCGCACGCGTTCGAGCAACGAGCCCCGTGCGCTGCGTCACGATTCCCCGGGACGACTTCCTCGCCCTCGTCGAGGACGAGCCACCATTCGCGCTGCACATGCTGCGCGAGCTCGCCCTCCGTCTCGTCGAGGCGCGCGCCACCGCGTAGCGCCGACCATCTCGTCCCTACACTGGCGCCGTGTCGGACTCGGGCTCGAAGCTGATCGCCGAAAACCGCCGTGCGCGGCACGACTACCACCTGCTCGAGCGGATCGAGGCGGGCCTGCAGTTGACCGGAACGGAGGTCAAGTCCCTCCGGGCCGGCGGCGCGCAGCTCGGTCAGGCGTATGGCGAGATCCGCGACGGCGAAGCGTGGCTGGTCGGCGCCTCGATCTCCGAGTACGCGCAGGGCAACCTCCAGAATCACCGCCCGGAGCGCGACCGCAAGCTGCTGCTGCACCGGCGCGAGATCGACTCGCTCTCGGGCAAGGTGCGCGAGAAGGGTCTTACGCTCGTGCCGACTCGGCTCTATTTCAAGGATGGGCGGGTCAAGGTGGAGCTCGCCGTCGCGCGGGGCAAGGAGCGTCTCGACAAGCGCCGCGATCTCGCCGAACGCGACGCGAAGCGCCAGATGGAGCGGGCCCTAAAAGCGCGCCGCTGAAGCGCTCGGCGCCGGCGGCGGACACCGTCGCGACGTCGCCGAGTCGGGGCAGGACGCGAGACGGTGTCAGACACCGTTCGCTGTCAAGGGCTGAGCGGTGCCGGCTTCGTGCCGATTCGTCAACAGCCCCTGGAGCAGGCGAAAGCCGAGGGCGGTGTCGTCCGTCGTGGCGCCCCGGTGGCGACACACACCGCCACGAGAGGGCGTGTCCAGATCCGCGACTTGACAGCCCACGGTGTCAGACACCGTCTGCCGTCAAGGGTAGAGCCGTGCCGGCGGCGTTCCGATCGTTCCACAGGGGCGGCAGCGTCAGGCGATCGGGCCGCGCACGGTGACCGAGCCCGGCTCGACGACGTAACCGAAGCGCTCGTTCAGCCGTCTGATCGGCTCGTTGCGCTCTTCGTTCTGCGTCTCCAGCCGCTCGTAGCCGTTCGCGTGCGCCCAGGCGATCTCCGCCGCCTTGAGGGCGCGGGCGATGCCACGTCCGCGCCAGGCGCGCCGAACCCCGGTCATGTCGTGCATCGCGACCGTTGGACGCGCGCGTGAGAGCGAGAGCTTCGCGTACGCCACGACCTCGTCGCCGGCCAGCGCGACGAACGTCGCCTCGGGGCGGTCTCCGGCCCCCTGCATGTCCATCGAGAGCCACTCCTCGTAGGAGGCCATCTCGGCCTCGTCTTCGCCCGGCACGTCGGGATACGCGTCGCAGGCGACCTCGTACATGCCCAGGCTCGTCTCGGGCCGGTCGGCCCACGAGACGATCTCGATGCCGTCCGGCGGCTCGACAACCGGTGCCTCCCCCAGTGTCAGGTCGAGCACGAGGAGCGAGTTGCGACCGACCTCCTCGAAGCCGCGTCGGGCTGCCCACGCGAGCGACTCTGCGTCGCCTTCCCTGACCGCGCCCATCAGCTCGAGGTGGCCAATGCCGCTTGCCCAGCCGGAGACCGCTTCGAGGAGCTCGGTGCCGGCGCCTGCCGAGCGCGCATCCGGCACGACGGCCACGCTCGCTCGCGCGACACCGGGAGGCGAGTGCCAGCCGCCGATGCCGATCGCGACCCCGACGTCCCGGCCCCGCTCGAGCGCCAGGAGCCACACGGTCTCGCGCGCCTGCCGCTTCCAGTCGAGGTACCCCTCGACCGTGTCGGTCTCGACGCCGGTGGCCTTGCGCGCCGCGACCCAGCGCTCGAGCTCGTCCTCGTGGATCTCGCGGATCCCGGCCACGGCCGCAGCCTAATGCCGTCCACGTGCAACGCTGTGACCCGGCGGGGTAGGCTCATTCCCGAGCTCCCCACGAGAAGGAGGCCGTCACGTGCGAAACGTTGCGCTGACCGTGAACGGGACGCGGCACGAGCTGGAGCTGGAGCCGCGCGAGCTGCTCGTCTACGTGCTCCGCGACCGGTTGCGGCTGACGGGAACGAACGTCGGCTGCGACACGTCGTCGTGCGGCGCGTGCACGGTGCTGGTCGACGGCGAGTCGGCGAAGTCGTGCACGTTGCTGGGCGTACAGGCCGACGGCGCGGCGATCACGACGATCGAGGGCCTCGCCCGTGACGGCGAGCTGCACCCGGTGCAACAGGCGTTCCACGAGCGCCACGCGCTCCAGTGCGGGTACTGCACGCCGGGGATGGTGATGGCGGCGGTCTCCCTGATCGAGCACGGCGAAGCGGGGAGCGAGGAAGCGATCCGGGAGGGGCTGGAAGGCAACCTCTGCCGTTGCACCGGGTACCACAACATCGTCCTGGCCGTGCAGGACGCGGTCACCGCCATGGGGAGCGCGTCATGAGTCGGATCGAAAGCAGTGCGACCGCGAAGCGGGCGCCTTCAGGGATCTGCCCCGCCGGAGGCGGGGATCGAGCGGCAGGATTCCGCGTCTCCGGAATCCCGCTTCGCGAGCCGGGATCAGGGAGGACGTCGTGAGCGCGACCGAGGAACGAACCGCGTACGTCGGTGCACCGGTGAGGCGCCGTGAGGACGCCGCGCTGCTCACGGGCCGCGGCACGTACGTCGACAACATGGCGCCGCCGGGGACGCTGACGATGGCCGTCGTCCGGAGCCCGTACGCGCACGCGCGCGTCAACGGCATCGACTTCGCCGCCGCACGCGAGGCCGACGGCGTCGTCGCCGTGTTCTCCGCGGCGGATCTCGAAGACGACTGGAAGGCGCCGCTTCCCTGCGCTTGGCCCGTGACCGAGGACATGAAGAGCCCCGATCACTACCCGCTGACCGACGTCGCGTCGCTTCCAGGGGGACGGCGTCGCGGTCGTGCTGGCGGAGAGCCGCACGCAGGCGCTCGACGCGGCCGAGCTCGTCGAGGTCGATTACGAGCCGCTCGAGGCGATCGTCGACGTCTCGAAGGCGCTCGAGGACGGGGCGGCGCTCGCCCAGCCCGACCTCGGCACGAACGAGTGCTACGTCTGGCGCCTCGACACGGACGCGACCGGACAGGCGATCGACGACGCCGACGTCGTCGTGACGCGGACGTACTACCAGCCGCGGCTGATCCCGAACGCGATCGAGCCCCGTGCGGTGCTGGCCGTGCCGGGAGCCACCGGCGACGTGACGCTCTACTCGACGACCCAGGTGCCGCACATCTTGCGGCTGCTCGCGGCGGCCGGACTCGGCCTGCACGAGACGAAGCTGCAGAGTCGTCGCGCCGGACGTCGGCGGGGGCTTCGGCTCGAAGCTCGACGTCTATGCGGAGGAGCTGCTCGCGATCGCGCTCGCGCGGCGACTCGGCCGGCCGGTGAAGTGGACCGAGCAGCGCACCGAGAACTTCGTCGCGACGATCCACGGTCGCGACTTCGTCACCGAGTACACGCTCGCGGCGACGAAGGACGGGACGATCACCCACTGCCGTGCCCGCGTGAAGGCGGCGATGGGCGCGTACCTGCAGCTCGTCACGCCGGGGATCCCGCTGCTCGGCGCGTGGATCTACGCCGGGCCGTACGCGATCCCCAACTACAGCGTCGAGTTCACCGGCGTGTTCACGAACACGACCCCCACCGACGCGTACCGGGGGGCGGGCCGGCCCGAGGCGACCTACGTGATCGAGCGGACGATGGACGCCCTCGCCGACGAGCTCGGGATGGACAACGTCGAGTTGCGCCGCAAGAACTTCATCACGGAGTTCCCGGCCACGATCGGCTCGGGTCTGACGATCGACTCGGGCGACTACGTCGCCTCGCTCGACAAGCTGCTCGAGGTGCTCGATCTCGACGCGATCCGGGCGGAGCAGGAGAAGCGGCGCGGGAACGGCGGCAAGCTGCTCGGCGTCGGCTTCTCGACGTACAACGAGATGTGCGGGCTCGCGCCGTCACGGATCCTCGGCGCGATCCGGTACGCCGCGGGCGGCTGGGACACCGCGACCATCCGGTGCCTGCCGACCGGCTCGATCCAGGTGATCACCGGCACCTCGCCGCACGGCCAGGGGCACGAGACGGCCTGGGCCCAGATCGTCGCCGATCAGCTCGGTTGCGACATCGACGCGGTCGAGGTGCTGCACGGCGACACGTCGATCTCGTCGATCGGCATGGACACCTACGGCAGCCGGAGCCTGCCCGTCGGCGGTGTCGCGCTGTACCACGCCGCCGCCAAGGTGATCGACAAGGCACGCCAGATCGTGGCGCACCAGCTCGAGGTCTCGGTCGACGACCTCGAGTTCGCGAACGGCACGTTCACGGTGAAAGGCTCGCCGGACAAGGAGGCGACGCTCGCGTCGGTCGCCTTCGGCGCCTGGGCGGCCCACGACCTGCCGGACGGGATGGAGCCCGGCCTCGAGGCGACCGCCGTTTACGACCCGCCGAACTTCTCGTGGCCCGGCGGGGCGCACGCCGCGGTCGTCGAGGTCGACCCGGAGACCGGTGACACCCGTCTCGTCCGCTACGTCGCGATCGACGACGTCGGCACGGTCGTGAACCCGATGATCGTCGACGGTCAGGTGCACGGCGGCATCACGCAGGGGATCTCGACCGCCCTCTACGAGGAGGGAACGTACGACGAGCAGGGGAACCTGCAGACCGCGAACCTCCTCAACTACCTGGTCCCGTCGGCGGCGGAGCTGCCGTCGTTCGAGCTCGAGCGGACGGAGAGCCCGAGCCCCACGAACCCGCTCGGGGTGAAGGGGGTGGGGGAGACCGGCACGATCGCCGCCGCACCGGCCGTGATCAACGCCGTCCTCGACGCCCTCGCGCACCTCGGCGTGAAGGACATCCAGATGCCGGCCACGCCCGAGCGTGTCTGGCGCGCGATCGAGGAGGCGAAGGCGTGATCCCTGCAGCGTTCGACTACGACGTCGCCGAGAGCGTCGACCACGCGATCGAGCTGCTCGCGGACGGGGACGGAGACGCGAAGCTCCTCGCCGGCGGCCACTCGCTGATCCCGGCGATGAAGCTGCGCATCGCGCGACCGTCGAAGCTCGTCGACGTCGGCCGCCTCGCGGATCTCGCGTACGTGAACGACGCGGGGACGCATGTCGCGATCGGGTCGCTTACGCGACTGGCGGCGGTCGCCTCGGACCCGCTGCTCGCGGAGCACTGCCCGATCGTCTCGTTCACCGCGGGCCAGATCGGCGACCCACAGGTCAGGCACCGCGGCACGGTCGGCGGCACGCTCGCGCACGGCGACCCTGCCTCGGACCTTCCTGCGGTGGCGCTCGCCCTCGGCGCCGACCTCGCCGTGCGCGGCGGAAGCGGCGAGCGCGTGATTCCCGCGACGGAGTTCTTCACCGGCGTGTTCCAGACGGCGCTCCAACCCGACGAAGTGCTCGTCGAGGCGCGGGTGCCGAAGCTCGGCGCGTCGACCGGCTGGGCCTATCTCAAGGCCCACCGCCGGAAGCTCGACTGGGCGACCGTCGGCGTCGCCGCGCTCGTGCATCGCGACAACGGCTCGGTCGCGGGCGCCTCGATCGGGCTCGTGAACATGGGCGGCACCCCGCTCCGCGCCCGCGCCGCCGAGGACGCCCTCGCGGGCGGAGCCTCGCCCGCCGACGCGGCCGCCCTCGTCGCCGACGACACCGAACCGCCCACCGATCACGCCGGCTCGGCCGAGTACCGGGCGCACCTCGCGCAGGTCATGACCCGGCGGGCGCTCGAACAGGCGCTGGAAGCGTAGGGAGCGCGCGGAGCTAGATCAGCGGGCTCTCCATCGCCGTCCGCAGGGCGTCCTCCGGCCGGACGTCCTCCTCGACGATCAGGCGGTGGGTGAGCACGAACGGCGCCATGTCGAGCACGTCGTCGACCGAGACGGCGTGGCGCCCCTCGAGGCACGCGCGCGCCTTCGTCGCGCTCATCAGGTGGATCGCCGCACGCGAGCTCGCGCCGAGCATCACGCCGGGCAGCTCACGCGTCCGGCGGACGATCCCGACGACGAGACGGGCGACCTCCTCCGGCACCTCCGTCGCGTCGAGCTCGAGGCGGGCCTTGTCGAGGCCCACGATGCCGAGCAGCGGCTGGATCTCGCCGAGCATGTCGGGAGTGACACCCGTGTGCGGCAGGCGGAGCATCTCGACTTCGCTCTCGATGTCGCAGTAGTCGATGTAGATCTTGAACAGGAAGCGGTCGAGGTTCGACTCCGGGAGCGGGAACACGCCCTCCTGCTCGTACGGGTTCTGCGTCGCGATCACGAGGAACGGGTCCGGCAGACGGTGCACGCGTCCCTCGATCGTGACCGCCCGCTCCGCCATCGCCTCGAGCAGCGCGGACTGCGTCCGCGGCGGCGTGCGGTTGATCTCGTCCGCGAGGAGCACGTTCGTGAAGATCGTCCCCTCGATGAACTTCGTCTCGCCCGCCCGCATGATGTTCTCGCCGACGAGCTCGGTCGGCGTCGTGTCCGGCGTGAACTGGACACGGTTGAAGTCGGCGCCGAGCACGTAGGCGGTGGCCCGCCCGAGCAGCGTCTTGGCGGTCCCGGGCGGTCCCTCGAGCAGGACGTGGCCGCGCGCGATCGCTGCGACGAGGAGAAGCTCGACTGCGTCGCCCTGTCCGACGACGACCTTGCCGATCTCCTCCTTGGCCCGCTCCCGCAACGTATGCAGGTTCTCGTAGGCGACGGTCACAGCCACTGCTCACAGCCTCCTCGTGTGGTTCGGAACTCGACCCTGAAGATAGTCGGCCGATCGGCTCTTGTCCTGTAGCCCGAGATCGTCCGCTACCGAACACGGGTTCCCCCGGCGCTACGGAGTTACAGGGGCGCACGTCGGCGCCGATCGCCCGGTACGCTACGTCCGTAGCGAACATACGGGGGCGACCAGGTCTCGACGTGGTTGATTCTCCGGTCGAGCAGCGAGCCGAGGTCGCCGGTCGGCCTCGTAAAACAACCGGCACAAACGCAAGTGCGAAGAACGATCTCGCACTCGCCGCCTAGCAAACACTAGGTCAGGCGACGTCCCATTCCGGCTCTGCCCGAGGCCGGGGTACGGGGCGCCAACGATCGGGCTCGGAGCCGAAGGAACGCCGATCGCCGGAGGCTCGACACCCAAAGGATAGGCTGGCTCGTCGGTAGGGCGTCCGCCCCCGGCCGCCGAGCGAGACCAAAGCGCGGACTACGCTCGTAGACGTTCGGTCGGTGCAACCGCGGACGCGGGTTCGATTCCCGCCGCCTCCATCTCTCTGCAGGACGTCGGCCTCACCGGCACGATCGCGTCTGAAAAGTTGGAGCTCCGGCCGTGGTGCGGCGCTGGCGCCGGGCTCTGGCTCCGGCAGGGGCCACCGGGTAGTTCCGAGCACGAACGGTCAGCGGTATCCCGGATGCGCCGTGAACTCTGCCCGGCGACGCTTTTCCCAGAAGGAGGTTGAGATGAGCACTCATTTGCACTCGCCCTCCGGCGTCGTTCCGGAGAGTGGTTGGGCGTGGTTGGTGGTGCGAGAGGTATGGGTTTCCCTTGCGATCACAGCGATGTGGGTCGCGGTGGCGGTGACCGCCATCTGGGGGCCGAACCTCGTGACGACCAGCAGTGGAGGAAGCGACAGCGCCACGATCCCGTCCGGGATCATCGTGGCCCTCTTCGCGTCCATCGGCAGCTGGGCGGTCGCGAAGTACGGCTTCAGGCGCGGTACCGACCAACACTGACAGCCAAGCTCGGGGCCCCGGCCTGGGAACCAGTCGGTCGTCCATCAGTGCCGGGGCCCCTCCTCGCCCGTCGTCTCGTCTGGCGACGCACGAGTGCGTTGCGGCGACATAATGCCGCGCTCGTGGTTTCGCCGATTCGCCGGGCCGCGCTCGGAGTGGTGGAGCGCACGCACTACGTCGCCGCCCTCACCTGGCTGATCGTCGTCTCCGCCGCCATCGCCTGGTCGCGGCCGGCGCACCGGCGCGCAGAGGCTCGGAGGACCCGGCCATAGGGCGGCGGTGGTCGGAGGTGCTCGGCTCGCGCCCTGTGTCTACGGCGCGACGATCTTCCAGTACGAGTCCTTGCGCGCCACGCGCCCGTCACGGAACGTCCACAGGTCGCAGCCGCGAACCTCCACGCGCTCGCCGTCGGTCGTCGTGCCGGTGAGCGTCCACTCGGAGACGCCCCGGTCACCCCTCACCCAGTGCGAGTCGTCTCCGTAGTGGACGTCGGGGATGCCGGCGAAGCGCGCGGCGAACCCCTCTCGCACCTGCTCCGCGCCGACGAACCGGCGACCCCACGGGTCGGGCCCTCTCGGCGACTCGAAGACGGCGTCCTCCGTGAAGAAGGCCATGATGTCGTCGAGGTCATGGCGATTGAACGCGTCGGCGATCGCTCTCAGCGTGTCCGTCGTCACGGTCTCCGCGGCGGTATCCATCTGGGCTCCTCCCGGTGTCGGATCCTCGCACCACGCTACGCCGCTGTCGGCCGCGCGAGCGATCAGGACCGCCGCACAGCCGCGGTCGCCGTTACCTGACGAGCCTCCAGACTGTCGCCGCGCCCCCGCGCTTACCGAGGAGCCACGTGACGACTGCGACGACGACGAGGCCGGCGACCGTGAACTTTGCGAAAGACCGGAGGTCCGACTTCAGCCTCACAAGATCTTCGTCGAGGCGCCCCCGCTCGGCTGCGAGCTCGCCGCGAATGTCCTCGACTGTTCGCTCAGACATGGCCCTGAAGCGTTTCGATCGTCCGCTCTGCTTCTTCGATGGCCAGAGCAGGCTGTGGGGGCGACGCCTTGCGGGCGAAACGCATCGCTGCGAAACCCGCGATCGCCGCGAGCAGGAAGATGAGCGCTGTAACGATCAGGAGCGACAACCACCAGGGAAGCGCTTCGCTGAGCCCCGCCGCGGCTGTGGCGAACGCAAAGCCGAGGCCGTAGACCGCGAGGACGGCTGCGGCGACGGCGAGACCGCCCGCGACCCCTATGGACGTCGCCTTCTTCTTCGCCTCGAGCTTCGCCAACTCCAGGTTGAGCTGTACGAGCGTCTGCATCCGCCGCTGGACCGCTCTCACTTCCGAGACGAGGCCGAACATCGCTGCAACATACTCCTACGCGAGTGTCGACGACACCATGGATGCGGAACGTCTCGGGCCGACGGATTGCTCGTACAACCCCAGACGCCGCCGAGCGGCTCGCAGTTTCTGCGGTCGCTCCCGAGGCGCCCTACCCGCCCGGTGTGGCAAGCCGTACGAAACGGCGCGGGGAGAGGTTCATACTCCAGCCATGACCACCGGTCAGCCGGCTGTGCAGACGTTCCTGATCGCGGATATCAGGGGCTATTCGCGTTACACCGACGAGTTCGGCGCCGAGGCTGCGGCCGGGCTGACGGCGCAGTTCGTCGGGCTCGTCACCGACGACGTGGAGACGCACGGTGGCACAGTCGTCGAGATCAGGGGCGACGAGGCGCTCGCCGTGTTCGGCTCGGCGCGCCAGGCGATCCGCGCCGCCGTCGCCCTGCAGGCACGGTTCGACGAGGAGGCGGAGCTCGACCACGATCTCCCGCTCCGCGTCGGGATGGGCATCGACTCCGGCGAGGCGGTCGCCCTCGAGGACGGTGGCTACCGAGGCGCGGCGCTGAACGTCGCCGCACGCCTGTGTGCGCGCGCCCACGGCGGCGAAGTGATCGTCACCGAGGCGACCTATCGGCTCGCCGGGCGGATGGAGGGCCTCACGTTCAGCGACCGCGGCCGGGTGCACCTCAAGAACATCAGCGACCCGATCCACATCCTCCGGGTCTACTCGGAGCAGGATGCACAGTCCACGAACCGGTGGGTGCTGATGTTCTTCGGGAAGCCCGCGCGACAGTTCGGCTGGAAGCTCGCCGCCGGTGTCGCGGGCCTCGCCGCGCTCACCGCGGCCGCGGTGGTGTACCTGACCGCGGGAGACCACACGGACGGTTCGAGCGCCGCACCGGTAACGGGCGTCGGCGCATTGCCCGGAACCGGGGCGCTGCCGCCCAACGCCCGGCTCGACGCGCTCGTCCCCGCGTCACTCTGGAAGGACTGCCAGGTGCAGAGCGTCGCGAACCCCTCCGCGATCCAGACGGCGGTCTGCCTGCCGGCGAGCGGAATGCCCGACCGGTGGGAGATCTCCATGTATCCGAGTGCCTCGAGCCTCGCGGCCGCGTACACGTCCGAGCTGGGGCACCGCGAGGACGTCTCCCGCGACTCGGGCAAGTGCGATGCGTTCTCGTGGGGCGGGGAGCACGCCTGGCTGCATGGCCCCGGCAAGCCCGGAGGACGGGTCTTCTGCTACTTCGACGGGAACGACGCGGTGATCGTGTGGACGCACGAGCGTCTGGGGCAGCCGTCGCACAAGGACATCCTCGCGGTCGCGCGCGAGAGCGGGAGCGACCACGCCGGCCTCACGCACTGGTGGCGCCCCTGGCATCACAAGATAGGCAAGGCGAACTGACCTCGGCGCACGTCGGCGTCGCGGCGGACGTTCTCGTGGCCTGAGAGGGCGGCCGCGGCTAGTGTCGGGGCGTGGCTGCCGTGCCGGAACACGGCGAACGGGCGCGTACGGCCGAGCTGATCGCATCGCTCTGCCTCGCGACCGACCTCGGGATGGCGTTCCCGTTCGAGCACGGACTGCACACGACGCTGATCGCGATGCGCCTCGCGGAGAGGCTCGGGCTCGATCGTGAGACCGCCTCGCAGACCTACTACGCGTGTCTGCTCTCGCATGCCGGCTGCACGGCCGAGGCGCACGTCGCCGCGGAGGTCTTCGGTGGCTCGCTGACCGTCACGTTCAATCCGGTGATGTACGGATCGAGCCGGGAGGCGGTCACGGGGCTGCTCCGTACGCTCCCGGACCCCTCGCGCTCCGCGTCCGTCCGCACGGCCCAGGCGATCCGCCGTGTGCCGAGGATGGCGAGGGCGCAGCGCCCGGCCCTCATCGCCGTATGCGAGGTGGCGGGGATGCTCGCGGACCGCGTCGGCGCCCCGTCCGACGTGCCGGCGCTGCTGCTCTATCTCACCGACCGCTGGGACGGCAAGGGCCCGCTCCGCCGTGCCCGGGGGGACGAGATCCCCCTGCCGATGCGTATCGTCCAGGTGGCGACCGACGCCACGCTGCAGCGCCTGCTCGGCGGCACGGATCACGCGGCCCGCCTCGCGCGCGAGCGCGCGGGGCACGCCTTCGACCCCGACGTCGCCGGTTGCCTGGTCTCCGAGGCGGAGGAGATCCTCGCTCTCGACGCAGGCGCCTCGGCCTGGGACGAGGTGCTCGCCGCCGAGCCGTCGCCGCAGCGCGGGCTCGAGGCCGACGCGCTCGATCGCGCGCTCGCGGCGATGGGGAACTTCGCCGACCTCGTCTCGCCGTCGCTCGCCGGCCACTCTGCCGGGGTCGGGGAGCTCGCCGGCGCAGCTGCGACGCGGTGCGGAATCGACACAACGGGCTCAGCGACGGTCCGGCGCGCCGGGCTCGTGCACGATCTCGGGCGGGTCGCGGTCCAGACGCGGATCTGGCAGAAGCCGGGGCCGCTCACGGCCGACGAGTGGGAGCAGGTGCGGCTCCACCCGTACCACACCGAGCGCATCCTCTCGCGCTCCCCGTTCCTTGCGGCGCTCTCCTCGGTCGCGGGCGCGCACCACGAGCGCCTCGACGGATCGGGCTACCACCGTGGGTCGGCGGCGCCCGAGCTCGGCGTGCCGGCGCGGCTGCTCGCCGCCGCCGACGCGTACTGCGCGATGACCGAGCCACGGGCCTACCGCGACGCGCTCCCGCCCGAGCACGCCGCACGGGAGCTCGCGGCGGACGTCGGCGCCGGGCGGCTCGACCCCGATGCGGTCGGCGCCGTGCTCGAGGCCGCCGGTCAGCCCGCGCCCAGGCTCGAGCGACCGGCGGGCCTCACCGAGCGCGAGGCGGAGGTGGTCGCGATGCTCGCCCGCGGGCTCCAGACGAAGCAGGTCGCGCACGCACTCGGGATCTCGGCCAAGACCGCCGACCGTCACGTGCAGAACGCGTACCGCAAGATCGGCGTCTCCTCCCGCGCGGCGGCGACCCTCTTCGCCATGGAGCAGGGGCTGATCGTGTGGGGAGAACTCCCGATTGCCCGTCTGGCGGAGCGCTCGTAGCGTCGAGTCGAGCCCGGCGGAACCGAGCCGGGCACGACATCCCACGTGAAGGAGGCCGACATGGACACCACGACAGCGACGCTCGACGAGCAGCGGCGGGCGCTCTACGAGGTCGCCGAGGCGATCGCTCCGACCTGGGAGCGGCGCAGCCCGCAGATCGAGGAGATCGCTCGGCCGGTGCGGCAGTGGCTCCTGCGAGAGCTGCACCCGCACGAGGGCGCCACGGTGCTCGAGGTCGCCGCCGGCGTGGGCGACACCGGGTTCGAGGCAGCGCGGATCGTCGGCGACGAAGGGCAGCTGATCACGAGCGACTTCTCGCCGGGGATGGTGGATGCGGCGCGGCGGCGCGGCGAGGCGATCGGTGTGACGAACGTCGAGTACCGCGTGATGAATGCCGAGCAGCTGGAGCTCGACGACGACTCGGTCGACGGGGTGCTCTGCAGGTTCGGGTACATGCTCGTGTTCGATCCCCCGCGGGCGTTCACCGAGGCGCGCCGCGTGCTCCGTCCGGGCGGCCGTCTCGCATTCGCGGTCTGGGGCGCGCCGGAGCGAAACCCCTTCTTCGCGAGCGTCGCGATCAGCCTGGTCGAGCGCGGTCACCTCGCGCCGCCCGATCCCTCGGCGCCCGGCGTGTTCACGCTCGGGAACGCGGAGCGGCTCGACGCGTTGCTCCGGGGAGCCGGCTTCGCCGAGGTGCGCACGGAGACGGTCGGGGTGGTGTTCACGGTGCCCGACATCGACGAGTACCTGGGCATGACCGCCGACACCGCCGGGCCGATCGGGCTCCTCGTGCGGGGTCTGCCGGAGCCTGCCCGGGCCGAGGTCGGCCGGGACGTCGAGGACGCTCTCTCCCGCTTCCGGACGGCCCGCGGCTACGAGGTGCCGGGCGTTGCGCTGTGCGCGGTCGCGAGCTGAGACGCGAGCCGCGCACGGCTGGCTACGCTCGTTTGGAGCTGTTCAGCCACCCTCGATCGGGCAGGCAAGGAGGTTGGCACGATGCGAAAGATGGTTCTCCCCGGTCTCGTGACCGTGGCGGCCGTCGCCGTCGTCGCAGGAAACGCGTCGGCTACGGGTCTGCCGACGCGCACGACTCGCAAGGCGATGAAGAAGCCCACGAAGCACGTGATCGTCTCGACCAGGAAGCTGCCCAAGCTCGGCACGGTGCTCGTCGACGCGAAAGGCCGCACGCTGTACATGTTCGTGCCCGACAAGCGGAAGAAAGTGACCTGCGTGGCGACCTGCGCCGCGGTCTGGCCGCCGGTGAAGCTCGCCAAGGGCGCGAAGCCGACCGCGAAAGGCAAGACGAAGGCCAAGCTGTTCGGCAGCGACCCGGATCCGGCGGGCGGACGGGTGGTCACCTACCACGGCTGGCCGCTGTACGGCTACGTCGGCGACAGCTCCGCCGGCCAGGCGACGGGGCAGGCGCTCGACCTGAATGGCGGGCTCTGGTACGTGGTCGCGCCGTCCGGGAAGGTGATCAAGAAGAAGACCTGATCGGACGCGGCGGGGAGGGAAGTCCGAGTGCCAGGGCTGTGGGCCCGTCGCGCGCACGAGCTTCCCCTCCGTCGCCCGACGCGCCGATGTCGTACGGCCGAGCTTGCCGGTCGGCTAGGCGCCGTCGCAGGTCGGCAGCGCCTCGAGCGAGTGCTTCGCGACGGCCGACCGGAGCGTGCTCAGCGGTGCGGCGACCGTGAACCCCGTCCGAGGGTCGGTCGCGAACGCGAGGCCGACGAGTCGGCCCTTCGCGTCGATCACCGGCCCGCCCACATCGCCGCGATGGAGGACGGACGTCAGTCTGAAGACCGGTCCGCGGACGCCGAACGGCGTCCCCGAGACCTGGTCCACGACCACGCCGGGCAGCACTCGGGGCTCCGTCGACACGGGATAGCCGAGCACGGCGACGGACGACCCCAACGCGACGGTCCGGCCCAACGGCAGGCTGTGCGGCAGCCGACCGTCGAGCTGGGCGATGCCGAACGAGCCCAGGCGGTAGAGGCGCGTCGTGCCGAGCTTCCGTGCCGGGCCGTTCCCCGGTGCCACCTTGAGCGTGCCGGCTCCCGGCAGGACGTCGCCCCCCGCGACCAGGAGCTTCGAGTCGAGCGCGAAGCCCGAGCCCGTGGGGATGCCGTCACAGCCCGTGTTGCGGACGTGCAGCGCAGCACGCCGCACCTGGGTGCGAACGCGGGCCGGTGAGACCGCCGGGACGGTCACGGCTCGCGCCTCGACCTGCGCGTCGACCTCGACGAGGGGCGGCGCGTCGAGCTGCCCCTGGCCGCTCGGCGCCCGGTCGACGACGAGGACGCCGCAGCCCGGGACGAGTACGAGGGCGGCGATTCCGACGGCGAGCAGGCCCAGGAACCCCCAGCCGGGCCCGATGATCACGGGAGCTGCTCCAGGAACGTGTCGAGGTTCGCGCTTGCCTGGGAGCAGGTCACGACCCGCGCGCGGGCGGCAGAGGCCGCCGCCGCCTTCGTGCCGGGCTTCGCCGCGCGGGCCGCGCCCAGGGCGCCGCCGAGGCTCTTCGTGCAGGCGCCGAGCTTCGTCGCGATCGACTTGAGCTGCGCCTGCTGGGTCTGGAGCTTCTTGCGCTCGCTCTCGATCTTCGCGTTCTGCTGTACGAGCGTGCGCTCACGCTTGGTGAGCGTGTCCACGCTGACCTTCGACTGCTGCAGCGCGTCCTTGTTCGACGAGAGCTGGCCCACGAGCTGGTTCGCCTGCAGCGTCCGCTCGTTCAGCGCACGGCTCCGCTGCTCGATCACGACCCGCAGGCCGCCAACCGACTCCTCGGCGACGACGGCGCGCCGGTGCCAGTCCTCGGCGCGGGTCTTGTTCGCATGGTTGGCCCGCGCGAGCGGCACCGCGACGACGAGGAGCACGAGCGCGACGAACACCACTTTCAGCTTCCAGCTCTGCAGTTCGAGTTCCATCGGTTCTCCCGGCGTCGACGCCTTCGCAGCTATGCGGATTCCTTTCCCTGTATCGGGTGACGGCCCTCGTTCGAGTCACTCGAACGAGGGAAGCCCGCGACGTGGGGTCAGCTCCTCCCGCAGCACCGCGCAGATTCGCTCGGGCCGCTTGCGTGCTCGGCCGTGACGGTGGGCGGCGCGAGCTCAGTGCGCGTTCGTGCGGCCCGCCGCCCGGAAGACGTACGGGCGCAGGAAGCCCGCGAGCGCGGTTGCGCCGGCGGCCGTGAGGTGGAGCCCGTCCGGGCCGAACCACGGCTTCCCGCGGCTGTATCGATCCCAGTCGGCGACCACGAGCTGCGGCCACCGCTTGGCCGCCGTCCTGATCGCGATGTTCGTCCAGCGGTACGTGTCTCGCGCCGCGCGGAGGGTCACCCAGACGACCCCGGTCACGCCCTGGCGCACAGCGGCGCGCATCACCTCGTCGATTCCCTCGCGGTAGCCCTGGGCTGACTCGTTGTAGCCGACTTCGACCACGAGCACGTCGCCCAACGAGCCGCCGTACGAGCGGACGGCCTCGAGCGCCGTGCTCGGCGTCGAGCCCTGATATGGGCAGCTCGGCACGACGAGCCGCCTGCAGACGCGCAGGTCGAGACGGACGTCGAGTCTCTTCCGCAGCACCGCGCGGGCCTGGGGGACGTACGAGATCGACGCGGGCACGGAGTCGCCGACGAACGTCACCTTGATCGGGGCCGACGTGCCTGCGCCTGCGCCTGCGGCTCCGGCGAGGATCAGCGCGACGAGGGACGAGAGCGGGACGGCGACAGCGACGCGCATCTCGGGCACCGTATCCGCGCTGCTCGCTACTCGGTCCGACCCGATAGCGTGTCGCGCCGTGGGCGCCGCCGGTGAAGAGTTCAGGCGCGTCGCCCCGTGGGCGACATCCGTGCCGCGACCGCCGGGAGCCGGGGTCGGACGGTGGCCGTCATGGTGACCGCCGAGGACGTGGGGCGCGTCGCGATCTTCGCGGACCTCACAGGAGCGGATCGCGAGCGACTTGCCCACGCGGCGGCGGACGTGAGGCTCGTGCCGGGCGAGTACGCGGCGCACGAAGGCGGCGAGCGCGCCCTCTTCGCCGTCCTCGAGGGGGCCGTGGAGGCGGTGAAGCTCGTCGACGGAGTCGAGCGCGTGGTGGGCGAGCGCAGCGCGGGAGACATCTTCGGCGAGGTGCCGATCACGCTCGGCACCGTCTTTCCCGTGGGCTTTCGCGCGGCCGGGGAGGCGCGCGTCTTGCGCCTCGACCCCGCGGACTACCACGGGGTCGCGGCGGTCGCGCCGGACGTCGCGAAGGAGGTCGGACGCCTCGCGGGGCATCGGATGACCGGTGCGCGCGGTCTGCAGGGGCTCGCGGCGGAGTCGTCCCCACCGCGGGCGATCGTGGTCGGTCACCGGCTGAACGCCGCCTGCGCGGACCTGCGCCGCTTCCTCGACCGGAACCAGATCTCGTTCAGCTGGCTGCAGCCCGGCGAGCCCGCCGGCGAGGAGCAGTGGGGAGGACCGCTCCCACCGGACGACGACTGTCCGGTGATCCGGGTGGTTGGAGGCAAGACCGTCGTGCGACCTCAGCTGCGCCGCGTCGCGGAGCTGCTCGGGCTCGGCACCGAGCCGGAGTCGGCCGAGTACGACACGGTGGTGGTCGGAGCTGGGCCTGCCGGCCTCGCGGCGGCCGTGTACGGCTCGTCGGAGGGACTGCGGACGCTCGTGATCGAGCGGGAGGCGCCCGGCGGACAGGCGGGCACGTCGTCGCGCATCGAGAACTACCTCGGATTCCACGAAGGCGTCTCGGGTGACGATCTGGCTCGCCGCGCGCTCCGGCAGGCACGTCGCCTGGGGGCCGAGATCCTCGTCACGCGCGAGATCGTGCGGATCGACGCCGAGACGCGCCAGGTGCACCTGGACGGCGGTGACGTCCTCCAGGCGCGGACGATCATCCTCGCCTGCGGCGTCGCGTGGCGCCGTCTCACGGTCGACGGCTGCGAACGTCTGCTCGGCAAAGGGCTCTCGTACGGCGCCGCGCGAACCGACGCGGCGGGCATGCACGGGCAGGACATCCACCTCGTCGGCGCCGGCAACTCCGCCGGCCAGGCGGCGCTCTTCTTCTCGACGCATGCGCGGTCGGTGACGATCCTCTGCCGCGGCGCCGGGCTCGAGAAGAGCATGTCCCGCTACCTCGTCGATCAGATCGCGACTCGCCCCAACATCGCCGTCGTGCCCCGCGTCGAGCTGACCGCCGTGCACGGGGACGTATCGCTCGACGCGATCGAGGTCGGCTCGCCCGGGACGTCGGAGACCACGTGGCTGCGCACGGACGGGCTCTTCATCCTCATCGGCGCGGACGCCGAGACCGGCTGGCTGCCGCCGGAGATTGCGGTCGACTCCAACGGCTACGTCCTCACGGGCGCCGACGTCGCGGCCGCCGGCCGGTGGGAGCTCGAGCGCGATCCCTTCCTCCTGGAGACGAGCGTGCCGGGCGTCTTCGCCTGCGGTGACGTCCGGCTCGGCCCTGTCAAGCGGGTCGCCGCCGCTGTCGGCGAAGGCAGCATGGCGATCGCCTTCGTCCACCAGTTTCTCAGGGAGCCCGAGAGCTAGCCTACGGCAGCCGCCAGAACGGATCCGCCAGCCCCAGCCCGTCGAGGATCGCCTGGTTCTCGGCGGTCGTCCGCGGACGCCATTCCGGAGACAGCCGGTTGCCCCACCACGCGTGTGCGAGCGACCAGAGAGCTTGGAGACGGTGATCGTCGCGCCCGGCAGCCTGCCGGCGAGCCAGCGCACGACGTGCTCTTCCGACCGGAAGAGGTTCATCGCGCTTCAGGTGAAGACGATGTCGTCCCACCAGTGGGCGGCGTCCACGAGCGAGTGGAAGACGAGGCCCTCGTCGTCGGGGAGCTGGTCTCGCACCTCGACCGTGAGCGGCTCGCCGCAGTCGGCGCACGCGGTCTCGATGCGGCCGTCGACCTGCAGGGCGGCACAGATGCCGAACGCGTCCCAGGCGCAGTTGGCGTACCAGCGGCGGCCCGCCGCGTGCACGCGGTACGGGGTCTCGACCGCCGAGAACGGGTTCGCCATGAGGAGCTCGCCGCTGTCCGGGTCGAGCACGACGGCGTGCAGGTCGTGGAGCCGTCGCCAGGCCGCCCTCACCTCGTCCCGCTCCATGCCGGCCTCGGCGGCGACCTCGCCCGCCGTGGGGGCGCGGCCGTGCCGGACGAAAAGGCCGTACGTCAGGTTCCGGAGCGCGAGGTCGCCCTCGTCCACGCGGCGAGTCTCCCAGACGCACAGGTGCCGTGCTTGACATGTGACCTTATGGTCACATATTATTGGAGCGTGACGGACGACGATCTCGTGTTCAGGGCGCTTGCGGATCCCACGCGGCGCTTCCTGCTCGACCGGCTCTTCGAGCGTGACGGCCGCACGCTCACCGAGCTCGAGTCCGAGCTCGAGATGACGCGCTTCGGCGTGATGAAGCACCTGCGCGTGCTCGAGGACGCCCAGCTCGTCGTCACGCGCCGCTCGGGACGGGAGAAGCTGCATTTCCTTAACCCGGTCCCGATCCGGTCGATCCACGACCGCTGGATCGGCAAGTACACGGAGCACCGCGTGGCGGCGCTCACAGACCTCAAGGCAGGACTGGAGGAGACGGCATGACGACCATGACCGCGCAGACGACGCAGGTCTACCAGCTGTTCATCCGCGCGACCCCGGAGGCGATCTGGGACGCGATCACCCGGCCCGAGTTCACGCAGCAGTACTTCCACGGCGTCCACATCGAGCTGCGCGACGGACGCCGCCACTCGAGAACCGCGGGCGGCCTCGAATGGGACGAGCCCGTCCTCGAGTCCGATCCGCCCCGCCGGCTCGTCCACAGCTGGGTCTCGCACTACGACGAGGAGATGGCCGCTGAGCCACCCAGTCGGGTGACGTGGGAGATCGAAGCCCAGGACGACGGCACGACGCTCCTGACCGTGATCCACGACCGGCTCGACGCCTCGCCCAAGACCGCCGAAGGCGTCTCGGGAACGGGCTGGATGATGGTCCTGAGCGGCCTGAAGACGCTCGTCGAGACGGGCTCGCCACTCGTTCGCGCAGCCGACCCGGATCGGGGCTGAGCGCCGGTGCGGGGGCCCTGCGTCCGCAGGGCCCCCGCAGTCGGGCGACCGGCCCCTACCCGCCTTCGATGACGAGGTCGGCGCACGAGACGGGGTCGTCGCCCTCGACGTAGCGGTCTTCGCCCGGCATCCAGCGCTCGACCCACGTCGCCCGGGCATCCTCGCCGTCGCGGGCGACGCCCCGCGCCAGGCGTACCTCGTACGGCGCCTCGACCCAGATCCGCACGTCGTAGTCGTCGCGATACATCCGGTGGAGCGCGCAGACGCCCTCGACGACGATGACGCCGTCGGGCGCCACCGACCGCTCGCCGCCCGGCCGCCGTCCCGCCCAGTCCCACGACGCGAAGCGGGCCTCGCGGGCGTCGAGCAGCGGCTCGAACACCTCGGCGCGCAGACGCGCGAGATCGAATCCCCCGCCGTCCCAGAACTCGTCCGTGGAGACGATCTGCGCACCCGGCACCTGCCGGGCGAGGGTCGACTTGCCCGCACCGCCGCGGCCACCGATCCCGACGAAGACGAACGTCCGCGCCGGCCGGGCTGCCGCGATCAGCTCGAGCACTGGGCGCGCGTCCACTGCGCCACCGTATCCGCCGCCCCGCGCGAGGCAGCCGAGGGACCTGCGGACATGGGTATGCAGTAGGCTCGGAGCCACGGCAGACCTCGAGGAGGAGAGACCCGCATGAGCGAGACCACCCGTGTCGTCGTCCCGTACGAGTCGATGGACCCGCTCGCGATCGGAGCGACCGACGACGACTCGAAGAAGCATCGCGACACGCTCGAGGTCGAGCTCCCGACCGCGAACCTCATCACGGTCGTCCAGCCGGACGAGCCGGCGCCGGTCGGCGATCCGACCGAGGCCGCGCGCGCAGCGCTCGCGCAGCCGGTCGAAGGGCCCACGTTCGCCGAGCTCCTCGAGGCGGCGGCAAAGCGTCGCGGTCGTGATCGACAACCAGTTCCGGCCGACCCCGAGCTCGAAGCTCCTGCCCGCCGTGTTCGACGCGATCGAGGCGGCGGGGATCACCGACGTCCGCGTGTGTCTGCGCGAACGGGAAGGTCTTCCCGATGTCGGAGTCCGACACGGAGCAGAAGGTCGGCACGCGAGAACCTCGCGCGCATGGAGCGGAACGGGTGGTCCTTCTCGCAGAACGACCCGCAGAACCCCGACGCGTACACGTTCGTCGGCGTCTCCTCCGGGCGGCACGCCGGTCTGGCTCCTCAACCCGGTCGCGAGCGCCGACGTGAAGCTCACGATCGGTCAGGCGCAGGCGAACCACTGGGGCGCCGGCGGTGGCGGCAAGCTGATCCTCCCGGGCGTCGTCTCGGACGAGACGGTCGAGTCGAACCACTGCGCCTTCGTCACCTCGCCGCAGACGCACTACGGCGCCTACGTCGGGCCGATGCGCTCCGACATCGACGAGGTCGCCTCGATGTGCGGGCTCGACTGCACGATGAACGTCCTGCTCGACACCCACGGGCGCGTGATCGACGTCGTCTTCGGGTCGCACCCCGAGGCGCACCGCGAGGCGATCCGCCGCTTCAACGCGATCTACGCGTACGAGTCGTTCGTGCCGGAGCACGGCCAGGCCGACATCGCGATCTGCGGCGTGTTCGCGCCCACCGACCACCTGTTCTTCCACACCGGCTGGGGCTGCATGTCGGCCGATCTCGTCGTCAAGGACGGCGGCACGCTCGTCTACTGCTCGCCCTCGCCGGGCGTCTCGACCGCGATCGGCGACTTCCCGGGGCTCGCGCTGATGGACCTGATGAAGCCCTACATGCCTGCGACGCCCGAGAACTACCAGCGCGTCCTGCGCGACATCCACGCGCGGGCGATCCAGATGTGGGCGGGCTGCATCTGGGTACCGATCTACGAGGTGATGACGCGCAAGCACCTGAAGCTCGTCACGCGCGAGGAGAACCTCGAGATGGCGGCGGACATCGGCCTCGACGCGACCACCTCGATCGACGACGCGCTCGCGCAGGCGTTCGAGCGGCACGGCGACGACGCGAAGATCGTCGTGCTCCCATACGCGCGCTACCAGCTGCCGCGGAACGCGGTGCGGATGGAACACGCGGACGAGCGGGTGTTCGCGCACGCCGGACACCCGTGACCGACGCGTCGCGCCGGACGATCCCGGGGCTCCGCGCCTCCGGCGTCGGCGCGGCAGACATGCCCGCGGGCGAGATCCGCGGCTCGACCACGATCCTCGAGCTGCTGCGCATGTTCCCCGACGGACGTGCCGCGAGGCTGATGAGCGACATCCAGTTTCCCTGCGCACATTGCGGAGGTGCGGTACGAGAGCCGCTGACCCTCGCGGCGAGACGACACAAGCGGGATCCGCGCGCCGTGCTGATCGCGTTCCGCGCCCTCCGGGCCGGCGGCCCGACCGACGCGGAGATCGCCTCGGCGCGCGCCCGGCGCGTCTGACCGGTCTCCAGGCGCACGGCGCGGGCGATCCGATCTAATGGCGGCGTGAGCGTCGCGTCGCAGCCCGGCACCTGGGTCGGCCGCTCGCTCGAGCGGGTGGAGGACGAGGCGCTCCTCCGCGGGCGCGGGCGCTTCATGGACGACCTGGAGCCGTTGCCGCACGCCTGGCATGCGGCGATCGTGCGCTCGCAGCTCGCGCACGCTGGGGTCTCGGTCGACCCTGCCGCGGCGCTCGAACACCCGGGTGTGCGGGGCGTTCTCACGGGCGAGGACGTTGCGCGTCTTTCGAAGCCGTTCGCAGCGGGGATCGACTCGCCGGCGCCGCAGTACGCTGCGGCGGTCGAGACGGCCCGCTACGTCGGCGAGCCGCTCGCGGTGGTCGTCGCGCGCGACCGCTACGTCGCCGAGGACGCCGCGGAGCTCGTCGCCGTGGAGTACGACCCGCTCGAGCCCGTCGTCGACGTCGTCGCCGCCGAGCCGATCCACGAGCGGACGTTCCACTACGGCGACGTCGACGACGCGCTCGGACGGGCGGACCTCGTCGTGCGGACCACGTTTCGCGTGCCGCGCTTCACGTGCCTGCCGGTCGAGTGCTACGGCGTCGTCTGCGACTGGGACGAGGGGGCGGGGCGGCTGACGGCGTGGGCGAACTTCCAGGGGCCGTTCACGCTCCACGGCGTCGCGGCCGCCGCGCTCGGGCTGCGCGGCGACCGGCTGCGACTCCTCACCCCGCCGGACTCCGGTGGCTCGTTCGGGATCAAGGCGGCGGTCCTTCCCTACGTCGTCCTGCTCGGGCTCGCGTCACGGGCGCTCGGCGTGCCGGTGCGCTGGACCGAGGACCGGCTCGAGCACCTGGCCGCGAGCGCGGCCGCCACCGGTCGTGTGACGGAGATCGAGGCAGGTTTCTCCGCCGACGGCGAGCTGCTCGCGCTCCGCTACGACGCGCTCGAGGACGTCGGCGCCTACGTCCGTGCGCCAGAGCCCGCCACCCTCTACCGCATGCACGGGTCCCTCTCCGGCGCGTACCGGGTGCGGAACGTCGCGGTCCGGAACCGGGTCGCGCTGACGAACACCGTGCCGTCCGGACTCAACCGCGGCTTCGGCGGGCCACAGCTCTACTTCGGCCTCGAGCGGACGATGGCGATCGCCGCCCGGCGCCTCGGTCTCGATCCAGTCGAGCTCGCCCGCCGGAACCTCGTCGAGGCGGACGAGATGCCGTACCGCACGCCCTCGGGCGCCCTCTACGACTCCGGCGACTACGCCGCCTGCCTCGACCGTGCGCTCGAGCTGGCCGGGTACGACGCCCTGCGCGAACGGGCCGAGGAGGCGCGGGCGGAGGGACGGCTGGTGGGCGTCGGCCTCGCGTGCGTCGTCGAGCCGTCGATCTCGAACATGGGTTACATCACGCTCGCCCAGACCGCGGTCGAGCGTGCGGCCACGCTGCCGAAGTCGGGCAACGCCGAAGGAGCCTCGATCGCGATCGATCCGCTCGGCGGGGTCACCGTCCGCCTCGCGACGACGCCGCAGGGCCAGGGGCACCGCACCGTGTGCGCGCAGGTCGTGGCGGACGCGCTCGGCTGCGGCCCCGACGAGGTGACGGTGCTCGCCGAGACCGACACCGCGACCACGCCCTGGACGGTCGCCTCCGGGAACTACTCGTCGCGCTTCTCGGGTATCGCCGTCGGAGCGGTGGACGCGGCCGCACGCAAGCTCCGGGCGAAGGTCGACGCGATCCGCGAGCACGTCGGTGAGCCCGAGCTACCGCTGCGCAAGGTCGCCGGGATGGCGCACTGGAATCCGGAGGGCCTCCCGGAGGGTCTCGAGCCCGGGCTCGCCGAGATCGCGTACGTCGCCGCTCCGAACCTCGATCCTCCGGACGTCGAGGACCGCGTCGCGTCGTCGGGCGCGCACGGCTTCATCGTCGACGTGTGCGCGGTCGAGGTCGAGCGTTCCACCGGCGCCGTCCGCGTCACCGACTACGTCACCGTCCATGACGCCGGGGTGCTGCTCAACCCGCTCCTCGCCGACGGGCAGGTGCTCGGCGGCTTCGCGCACGGCGCGGCAGCGGCGCTGTTCGAGGCGCACGCGTACGACCCCGACGGGAATCTGCTCACCGCGTCCCTGATCGACTACCTGACCCCGACCGCACCCGACCTGCCGACTCCGCGGATCGACCACCTCTCGTCGCCGTCGCCGTTCACGGCGCTCGGGGCGAAGGGGCTGGGGGAGGGAAACACGATGTCCGCCCCGGTCGCGATCGCGAACGCCGTCGCGGACGCGCTCGGACGGGACGACGTCGAGCTGCCCCTCACGGCGCCGCGGGTCTGGGAGCTGCTGCAGGAGGACGGCTCGTGAAGCCCGCGCCGTTCGACTACGTTCGTGCCGGGTCACTCGAGGAAGCGCTGGCCGCGCTCGCCGAGGGCGGGGACGACGCGAAGCCGCTCGCCGGCGGCCAGAGCCTCGTGCCGGCGCTCTCGATGCGGCTCGTGCGTCCCAGCCTGCTCGTCGACCTGAACCGCGCGGGCCTCGACCAGGTCTCGGCGAACGGGTCGCTCCGGCTCGGGGCGACCGTGCGGCAGGCGGCGCTCGCCGCGGACGAGCGCGTCCACCCGCTCGTGCGGGAGGCGCTGCCCTTCGTGGGGCATGTGGTGACGCGCAACCGGGGAACGGTCGGCGGCTCGATCGCCCACGCCGACGGCGCCGCCGAGCTGCCTCTCTGCCTCGTCGCGCTCGACGGCGCCGTCGTCGTCGAGGGGCCGGCGGGCGGGCGCGAGATCCCCGCCGCCGACTTCTTCGTGACGCACTTCCTGACGACGCTCGCCCCAGGCGAGCTCGTGGTCGAGACCCGTTGGCCGCTGCCGGGCGCCGAGTCGTCTGCCTTCGAGGAGATGGCGCTCCGCACCGGAGACTTCGCCCAGTCGATGTGCGCGGTCGTCCTCACGCGCGATGCGGGCGCCGCGGTCGTCGACGCGCGCGTCGCGGTCGGTGCGGTCACCGACCGGCCGACGCGCCTCGACGAGGTCGAGCGGCTGCTCGTCGGCTCCACCGGCGTGGAGGCCGCGGCCGACGCCGGTGCGCTCGCCGCCCGTCTCGTCGATCCGGCGGGCTCGATGCACGCGAGCTCCCGTTACCTCCGCGCACTGACCGGGACGCTCGTGGCGCGCGCGATCGAGAGGGCGACGTGATCGAGCTCGAGACGACGGTCAACGGCCGGCGCGTCCAGGAGACGGTCGAGCCCCGGCTTCTGCTGACCGATTTCCTCCGCCACCGGCTCGGGCTCACCGGCACGCACGTCGGGTGCGAGCACGGCGTGTGCGGCGCCTGCACGGTGCTGGTCGACGGCGCCGCGGTGCGGGGCTGCTGCCTGCTCGCGGTGCAGGTCGACGGCTGCGAGGTGATGACGGTCGAGTCGCTCGCCGCGGAGGGGCGGCTCAACGCGCTCCAGGAGTCGTTCCGCCGCCATCACGCGCTCCAGTGCGGCTTCTGCACCCCTGGGATCCTGATCGCCGCGACCGACCTGCTCGGTCGGGGCACGCCGAGCCGTGACGAGATCGTCGACCTGCTCTCCGGCCACCTCTGCCGCTGCACCGGCTACGCGCCGATCGTGGACGCGATCGCCGCTTGTGTCGATTCGACACAAGCTCGGGAACGCGCGTGAACCTCGCCCGCTCGCTCCTCGCTGCCTGCGAGCGCCATCCCGAGCTCGACGCGTTCCCCGGGCTCACGTACGGCGACCTCCTGCCGCGGGTACGGCGCATCGCGGGCGGGCTCGCGGTCGAGCCGGGGGACCGGGTCGCGGTCGTGCTCGACAACCGGCTCGAGACCGCGCTCCTCTACTGGGCGGCGCAGTGGTGCGGCGCGGTGATCGTCCCCCTCTCGTGGCGGCTGTCGGAGGACGAGCTCGACTACTGCCTGGGCGACTGCGGCGCACGCCGCGTGATCCGTGACGGCGACCCGCTCCCGGAGGCGGACGAGCACCCCGGCGTGCTCGACCGCGACGAGCGTGAGATCTCGCTCCTCCTGTACACGTCCGGCACGACCGGCCGGCCGAAGGGCGTGCCGCGCACGCACTCCGCCGACCGGGCCGGCGGCTGGTCGCAGGCGCTGCAGCACGGCTACGGCTTCGGCGACCGGACGCTCGGCGTGATGCCCCTCTACCACACGATGGGCATCCACTCCCTCGTCGCGATGCATCTCGTCGGGGCTGCTTCGTGCCGCCAGGCGCGCTGGGATCGCCGCAGAGCCGCGCTGCGGCTTGATCGAGACGCGAGCGCATCACCTCGCTCTACCTCGCCCCGACGCTCTTCCACGACCTCGTCCACCACCGCGAGCTGCGGCTCGCGCGACGTCTCGATCGTGCGCGCGCTCGGCGTACGCGGGGGCCGCGATGACGTGCACGCTCGTCGCGCGCTGCGCGAGGTCTTCGCAGCCGCAGGCTATTCGTCAACCACTACGGCTCGACCGAGATCTACACGTTCTACGATCGGCCGTGACCAGCTCGGCAAGCCAGGCTGCGCGGGAAGACCTGCCGTGAACACGCGGCTGCGACTGGCCGTGAGCGGCGAGATCGAGGTCGATGCTCGCACCGACGAGGCGTTCGGCGGCTACTGGAACCGTCCCGACGCGGACGAGAAAGCGATCCGCGACGGCTGGTACGCGACCGGCGACACCGGCCATCTCGACGAGGACGGCGATCTCTGGATCGACGGCCGGGTCGACGACATGATCATCTCCGGCGGCGAGAACGTGCATCCGCTCGAGGTCGAGGACGTGCTCGCCTGCGCACCCGGGTGTCGAGGAGGTCGCGGTCGTCGGTGCCCCCGACGACCGGCTGGGCCAGCGGGTCGCGCAGTCGTGGTCGCGGGACGGCGACGGCCGAGGAGCTCGACGCACACTGCCTCGCCTCGCGCGCTCGCGCGCTTCAAGCGCCCGCGCGAATACCGCTTCGTCGACGCGCTGCCGAAGAGCCGCATCGGGGAAGATCCTGCGCAGGATGCTGCGCGACCGAGCGCGGAGGTAGATGCCGAGCATGACCGACGTACGACGGGACTTCCGCGTCGAGCGCGAGCGCGTCCGGCGCGGTCGCGACGGTCAGACCCTCGACGTGCCCGGGAAGCTCAACCGGGTCGTCGATGACGGCGCGCGCGATCAGCTCGTCGCGCCGTCTTCGCGGAGCTCGACGCACGGACGACGCGGTGCGCTTCGTCGTGCTCACGGGCGCGGGCGGAACGTTCACGGCAGGCGGCGACATCGCCGCCTTCCTGCGAGCGCGCGCCCGTGAGCAGCTCTCGCAGCTCGCCTGGAACGTCGCCGCGCCCGAGCGATGCCCGAAGCCGGTGATCGCGCGGCTCGAGGGCTACTGCTTCGGCGTCGGGCTCGAGCTCGCGCTCGCCTGCGACTTCCGGCTCGCCGCCGACGACGTCCAGCTCGGACTGCCCGAGGTCGACGCTCGGGATGATCCCCGGCTCGGGCGGCACGCAGCGGCTCGCCCGCCTGGTCGGGCTCGGCCGGGCGAAGGACGTCGTCATGCGCGGCCGCCGGGTGCCGTCCGAGGAGGCGCTCGCGCTGGGGCTCGTGTCCGAGGTCGTCCCGCCGCGGAGCTCGACGCGGCGGTCGACCGAGCTCGTCGCCGGAGCTCTCGCCGCGCTCTCGCCGCTCGCGCTCGCGATGGCGAAGCGCGTGCTCAACACGGCGTACGACGCCCCGCTCCACGTCGGGCTCGAGCTGGAGGGTCTCGCGTACGGCCTCCTCCGCAGACGCACGACTTCCGCGAGGGCGTCGAGGCCTTCGGCGAGAAGCGGCCGCCGGACTTCACCGGCCGGTAGCCTACATCCGGAAGACGCCGAAGCTCGTCTCGGGCACCGGCGCGTTCGCAGCGGCGGCGAGGCCGAGCGCGAGCACGCGCCGCGTGTCGCGCGGGTCGATGATCCCGTCGTCCCAGAGACGAGCGGTGGAGTAGTACGGCGAGCCTTCGCGCTCGTAGGTCGCGCGCACCTCGTCGGGATCCGCATCGCCGACCGTCGTGAGCACGGTCGCCGCCTGCTCGCCGCCCATCACGCTGATCCGCGCGTTCGGCCACATCCAGAGCTGGCGCGGGCCGTAGGCGCGACCACACATCGCGTAGTTGCCGGCACCGAACGAGCCGCCCGTGATCACCGTGAACTTCGGCACCTCGGCGCACGCGACCGCCATCACGAGCTTCGCGCCGTCACGGGCGATGCCGCCCTCCTCGTACTCGCGCCCGACCATGAACCCGGTGATGTTCTGCAGGAACACGAGCGGAATGCGGCGCGAGCAGGCGAGCTCGATGAAGTGGGCCCCCTTCTGCGACGACTCGGCGAACAGGATGCCGCGGTTCGCGAGGATCCCGACTGGAAAGCCCTCGATGCGCGCGAAGCCGCACACCAGGGTGTCGCCGTAGAGCGCCTTGAACTCGTGGAAGCGGCTTCCGTCGACGATGCGCGCGATCAGCTCGAGCGGGTCGAGCTCGTGGCGGAAGTCCTCGGGCACGAGGCCGTACAGGTCGGCGGGGTCGACGACGGGCAGCTCGGCCGCGGTCACGTCCCAGGGGACGGGCGCCGCGTCGCCGAGGTGGCGCACCACCTGGCGCGCGAGCGCCAGCGCATGCTCGTCGGAGGTCGCGTAGTGATCGGCGACCCCCGAGCGGCGTGCGTGGACGTCGGCGCCTCCGAGCTCCTCGGCCGACACCTCCTCGCCGGTCGCGGCCTTCACGAGGGGCGGCCCGCCGATGAAGATCGTGCCGGTGCCGCGCACGATGATCGTCTCGTCCGACATCGCCGGCACGTAGGCGCCCCCTGCGGTACAGGAGCCCATCACGACCGCGATCTGCGGGATCCCCTGCGCCGACATGCGCGCCTGGTTGAAGAAGATCCGGCCGAAGTGGTCGCGGTCGGGGAACACCTCGGCCTGGAGCGGGAGGAACGCGCCGCCCGAGTCGACGAGGTAGAGGCACGGAAGGCGGTTCTGCTCGGCGACCTCCTGCGCGCGCAGATGCTTCTTCACCGTGAGCGGGAAGTACGTGCCGCCTTTCACGGTCGCGTCGTTCGCGACGATCACGCAGGCGCGACCCTCGACCACCCCGATCCCGGTGACGATGCCGGCGGAGGGAGCCTGGCCGTCGTAGAGCTCCCACGCGGCGAGCGCGTTCAGCTCGAGGAACGCCGAGCCCGGGTCGACGAGCCGGTCGATCCGCTCGCGGGCCGGCAGCTTGCCCCGTGCGCGGTGACGCTCGAGCGAGCGCGCCCCGCCGCCCGCCGCGACGAGCGCGGTCCGCTCCCGGAGCTCCGCCACAAGCGTCTCCAGCGCAGCCGCCCGGCGCGCGAACAGCTCGTCGTGGGCGACGTGGGTGTCGAGGACGGTCATGCGCCCTCCAGGACGACGAGCACGGCACCCGAGGCGACCCGGTCGCCGACGCCGACGTCGACGGCGCGGACGCCGCCGTCGTACGGGGCGGTCACGACCTGCTCCATCTTCATCGCCTCGAGCACGACGAGCGGCTGGTGCGACTCCACGCGGTCGCCCGCCTCGACGCGCACCTCGATCACCGTGCCCGGCATCGGCGCAACCACACGTCCGTCCCCGGCGTGGGCGCTCCCTCCCGACCGGGCCGCAGTCTCGACCTCGAGCGGCGCGTGCTCGGCCGCGGGCGCGAGGTTCAGCCTCCAGCCGGCGCCGCCGTCGGTGTCCCACGGCCCCGGCGGACGCGCGCGCGGTGGGGGAGAGAGCGGCGGGAACCGCTCGAGGAAGCCGGTGGAGAGCTCGGCCCGACGGAACGCGGGATGCGCCACGAGCCACCGGAGGAACGGGAGGTTCGTCGTGACGCCCTCGACGACCGTCGCCGCGAGTGCGTGCTGGAGGCGATCGAGCGCCGCTGCGCGATCGTCCCCGTGGGCGATCAGCTTCGCGACGAGTGGGTCGTACCGTGCGTCGACCTCGTCTCCCTCGGCGACGCCTGCGTCGACGCGGATCGTCTCCGGCAGCGTCAGGCGCGTGACGCGCCCTGGCTGCGGGAGAAACGTGCGCGGGTCCTCTGCGTAGAGCCGCGCCTCGATCGCGTGGCCGGCCGGCCGAAGCGGGAGTGCGCCGAGCGGCTCGCCCGCGGCGATCCGGAGCTGCAGCTCGACGAGGTCGAGCCCGGTGACCGCCTCCGTGACCGGATGCTCGACCTGGATGCGCGCGTTGAGCTCGAGGAAGAACGCCTCGTCGCCGTCGACGAGGAACTCGGCGGTGCCTGCGCTCTCGTAGCCGAGCCCGGCGGCGAACGCGACCGCGTGCGCGGCGAGCCGCTCGCGGAGCCGGGTCGGCAGGCAGGGGGCGGGCGACTCCTCGACGACCTTCTGGTGGCGCCGCTGCACCGAGCAGTCGCGCTCGCCGAGCGCGAGCACCGTGCCGTGCCGGTCGCCGAGAACCTGTACCTCGACGTGCCGCGGTGCGACGAGGTACCGCTCGCAGAACACGGTGCCGTCGCCGAACGCCGCCTCGGCCTCGCGGGACGCTGCGGCGAGGGCTTCCTCGAGGTCCTCGGCGCGTTCGACGAGCCGCATGCCTCTCCCGCCGCCGCCGGCGGACGCCTTGACGAGGAGCGGAAAGCCCAGCTCCTCGGGGTCGCCCGTCGGGAGCGTGGGCACCCCGGCCGCTCGGGCGATGCGCTTCGCCTCGAGCTTGTCGCCGCCGCGGCGCAGGACGTCGGGCGGCGGGCCGACCCAGACGAGCTCCGCCTCGAGCACGGTCTCGGCGAACGCCGCGCTCTCTGCGAGGAAGCCGTAGCCGGGATGCACGATCTGCGCGCGGGCCGCGCGCGCCGCGGCGACGAGCGCCTCCGCGTCGAGGTAGGAGGAGACCTCGACGACGGCGTCTGCCTCCCGGGTGTGCAATGCGCCCTCGTCGCCGGGCCCCACGACCGCGACGGTCGGGATGCCGAGGCGCCGGCAAGTCGAGAAGATGCGTACCGCGATCTCTCCACGGTTTGCGACGAGGACCGTGCCCTGGGTGCGCACGCGATCGACCCTATCGTTGGACGAAGATCACGACCGCGAGCGTGCCGACCGCGAGACAGACTCCTGCGGCCGAGAGCACGAAGATCCACGCGGGCGAGAGGGGGACATACGCGCCCTCGGTGAGCGCGCGCTCGACCGCCCGGGTGCGGAGCGCGCCGAGGGCAAAGATCGCGATCGCCGCGAGGGCGTAGCCGATGCCGAGCGCCACGTACGGCCACTGGCTGCCTTCGACCAGGTTCGGGACGAGGCCGCCGACCGCGAGCGCAGCCGCCGATGCGGCGATGCCCGTTCGCCACCACGCGAGCCATGTCCGCTCCGCGGCGAGCCGCGTGCGGCGCGTGACGTCCACCATCTCTGGGTCCGTCATCCCGGGGGCGCGGCGGTCACTGCCTGCGGCGAGGGCCTACGACGTCGCTCGCCCCGTCGCGTTCGGGCGCCTGCCGCGATCCGGCACTGCGTTCCTCGTCCGGCTCGAGCATGCGGCGCGGATCGACGTCGCCGAGCGCGCCCTTCATCTCCCGCACCGCCTTCCCCATCTTGCGGGCGAGGTCGGGGATCTCCTTCGGCCCGAAGACCAGCGCGACCACCGCGACGAGGATCAGGACCTCCAGGGGGCCGACGTCGATCGGCATGCTGCGAGTCTACGGGAGAGCCCAATCGATGGGAGCGCCGCCGCCGGCGACGAGCAGCTCGTTCGCCTGCGAGAAGTGCCGGCAGCCGAAGAACCCGCTCGACGCGCTGTACGGCGAGGGGTGCGGCGCCGTGAGCACGTGATGGCGCGCCGGATCGACGATCGTCCCCTTCTGCTGGGCGTAGCGCCCCCAGAGGAGGAAGACGACGCCTTCGCGACGCTCCGACACCTCGCCGATCGCGCGGTCGGTGAACCGTTCCCAGCCCTTGCCCGCATGCGAGGCCGGCTTGCCGGGCGAGACCGTGAGCACCGCGTTCAGGAGCAGCACGCCACGCTCGGCCCAGGGGGTGAGATCGCCGGATGCCGGTTGCGGCAGCCCGAGGTCCGTGCCGAGCTCCTTGTGGATGTTCTGGAGGGAGGGCGGCGGCGGGACGCCCGGGGGCACCGAGAAACAGAGACCCATTGCCTGGCCCCGCCCGTGGTACGGGTCCTGGCCGAGGATCACGACGCGCACCTCGTCGAACGGGGTCCGCGCGAGCGCGTTGAAGACGCGTTCGGCCGGCGGGAAGAAGCGGCGCCCGGCCGCCACCTCCGCGACGAGGAACGTGCGGAGCTCCTGCATGTACGGCTGCTCCAGCTCGTCGCCCAGCACCTCGAGCCAGCTCTCGTGCATCCGCGCCTGCACGCCGGGAGCCTACGCCCGGCGCTCAGCTTCGGAGCGGAGAGCACGATGCGCCTCAGACCACAATATTCGATAATTGATATTCGTTGTTCGAATTTCCTAGGATCGCGGCACGTGATCCCGAACATGCATGCTCCCGACGACGTGGGTTCCCCACAACGGACGATCGGTGGTCAGGAGGACGAATGGCACTCGCCGAGGACGGCGTCGCGACATTGGAATGGATCGACCGGTATCTCGAGCGTGTTCGCTCGCTGCCAGTGCTGGCGCAGGTCGATCCGGGAGAGATCCGCGCAAGGCTGCCCGAACATCCGCCGGAAGAGGGAGAGCCGTTCGCGGACCTCTTGCGCGACATGGACGACCTGCTGCTGCCCGGGCTGACGCACTGGCAGAGCCCTCGCTTCTTCGCGTACTTCGCAACGTGTGCCTCGGAGCCGGCGATCCTCGCCCAGCTGCTCGCCGCCGGCCTCAACAACGTCGGCATTCTGTGGCGCACGTCTCCGGCGCTCCAGGAGCTCGAGGAGGTGACGCTGGCGTGGCTCGCCCAGCTGCTCGGGCTCCCGACAAGATGGCACGGCCAGCTGGAGGACGGCGCGTCGATCTCGACGCTCGCGGCGCTCGCGGCGGCGCGCCACGCGCGCCCCGGGGCACCCGTCGTCGTGTGTTCCGAGCACGCCCATTCCTCCGTCGAGAAGGCCTGTCGCCTCCTCGGTCTCGAGATCCGCAAGGCTCGGGTCGACGACGCCTTTCGCCTTCGCGTCGAGTCGCTCGAACTCGGGGATGCGTGTGCGGCAGTCGCCACCGTGGGTACGACGTCGACGACGTCGGTCGATCCCGTCGGGACACTCGCCGATGCCTGTGCACGAGAGGGCGTCTGGCTCCACGTCGACGCCGCGTACGCCGGCTCGGCGATGGTGTGCCCGGAGTTCCGTTGGGCATTCGACGGGATCGACCGCGTCGACTCCGTCGTTGTGAACCCGCACAAGTGGCTCCTCACGGCACAGGGCTGCTCGGCGTTCTGGACCCGCCGTCCAGACGTCTTGCGAGACGCGTTCAGCCTCATCCCCGAGTATCTGCGCACGCCCGACGACGTCGTGAGCTTCAGCGAATACGGCCCCGCACTCGGACGCACATTCCGCGCGCTCCAGCTGTGGGCGGTCCTGCGCTGCTTCGGCCGTGACGGTCTGCAAGCCTCGATCCGCAATGCTGTCGCTCTCGCGGCGACGTTCGAGGGCTGGGTGCGGGACGACCCAGACTGGGTGCTCTGCGCCCCGAGGCCTTTCTCGGTCGTGTGCTTCCGCTGGGACGGTACGGACGAGGAGAACGAAGGGTTGCTGAACAGGGTCAACGCTCGCGGCGACGTGTTCCTCTCGCACACGAAGCTCCACGAGCGCTATGTCTTGCGCCTCGCCGTCGGGAATCCCGCGACGACCGAGGACGATCTCCTGCGTGCGTGGGACGTGCTGCGTGAGGAGGCGGCTGCAGTGGGGGCACGCCGGTAAGGGCGACGAGACGCTGCGATCGCCTACGACAAAGGCCGACTCAGGCGATCGGATCTGCGGCTGGCGTGTGCAGATCGACACCCGCGGCCGCTTGCTGCGACCAGTGAGTCTGCGCGGCGCGTATGTGCTCTCTCATCAGCTCCTCGGCCCGCTTGGCGTCGCCGGCGGCCACCGCAGCTGCGATCGCCTCGTGCTCGGCGACATCCTCTTCCTGCCAGGTGGGCGACGTCACGCGATGCCCGAGTAGCTGACGCCCCACGTCGACGTTCCACAACGACTCCATCAGCTGGATCAGCTCCGAGTTGCGGGTCGCGCGGGCAAGCAGCATATGGAACTGCCGGCTCAAGTCGTGCGCGGCCTGCGGCGACCGCGCTCGCGCCTCTCGCTTGACGGCTCGGTTCAGCTGTCGCACGTCCTCGTCGGTTCGTCGCTCGGCGGCGAGGCACGCGATACCGGGCTCCACGAAGAGCCGCAATTCGAGCCGATCCAGAACCGCGTCCAGCGGAAGCGGCCCGGCGACGAAGAAGCCGCGATTGCGCTGAAACTCGACGAGCTCGTCGCTGACGAGCTTGTGGAGCGCTTCGCGCACCGTCGTGCGCGAAATGCCGAGCGCGTCGGCGAGCTCCCCTTGACGCAGCCGGCTGTTCGGCGCGACCGCTCCCTCCACGATGAGCGTGCGGATCCGCTCGTACGCGACTTCGGCGACCGAGCCCGCCGTGATCGGCTGTACCTCAATGCCGCTCAAGAGAACCGTCGTTCGTGGGTGGACATGGACGAGAGGATCCTATGCTCGCCGGGGCCCGGTCTGTGCTCGTTCCCGCGGGAGGAAACGCACCTGGAGCAGAGGATCGTTCGCACCGCTAGATCTTCCCGGCCTCGAACACGCTGCTGAGGAAAGCCTGCGTTCGTTTCTCGTGCGGCGACTCGAAGATCTGCTCCGGGGGGCCCATCTCGAGGATCTGCCCGTTGTCGAGAAAGCATACGGTGTTCGCGACCTCACGTGCGAATCCCATCTCGTGGGTGGCGATGATCATCGTCATGCCTTGGTCGGCCAGGTCGCGGACGAGCCTGAGGACGTCGTTGACGAGCTCTGGGTCCAGAGCGGAGGTGATCTCGTCGAGGAGGAGCACTGCCGGCTCCATCGCCATCGCTCGCGCGATCGCAACCCGCTGTTGCTGACCGCCGCTCAGCTGGTCGGGATATGCGCCCGCCTTTTCCTCGAGCCCGACGCGTCGTAGGAGCACCAGAGCACGCTCCTCGGCCTCCAGGCGAGAGACTCCGCCGATCTTGATCGGGGCGATCGTCACGTTGCGCATGACGCTCATGTGAGGGAAGAGGTTGTAGCTCTGGAAGACGAGCCCGATCCGACGACGTAGCCGGACGTAGTTCACACCCGGGCCGGAGACGACGTCCCCGTCGAAGCGGATCTCGCCCTGCTCGATCGTCTCGAGCCCATTGACGCACCGAAGCAGTGTCGACTTTCCGCTCCCCGAGGCGCCGATCAGGCACACCACCTCGTGTCTGTCGACCGAGATGCTTACCCCCTTCAGCACCTCGTCGTGCTCGTAGCGCTTGTGAACGCCGTCGATTTCGATCAGCGCAGTCAAAACGTGCGTGCTCCCGTCTTCTTTGCCTCGCGTGCGATCAAATAGTCGACGAACCGCGTCTGCGGAATGGTGATGAGGATGAACACGATTGCGACAAGCGTGACCGACGAGAGGTTGAAGTAGTTTCCTGCGTAAATCTTTGCCTGCCCGAAGATGTCGATCGCTCCGACGACGAGTACGAGCGCGGTGTCCTTCTGCAGGCCGATGAAATAGCTCAACAGGGGCGGGATGACTCGACGGGTCGCCTGTGGCACGACGACGTAGAGCGAGGTCTGGAACGTGCTGAACCCGAGGGACTTCGCCGCGGCAGTCTGGCTCCAGTGCACGGACTGGATGCCGGCCCGGAAGACTTCGGCGACGTATGCGCTCGTGGTCAGCGTGAGCCCGATGATGATCAGCCAGGCGGTCGGCAGGTCACTCAGGACTGGGATCTCCGCAATCGGGATTCCGAACGCGACCAGGTACAGCACGATGATCAAGGGAATCGCGCGGAAGACGTCGATGTAGAGGATGGCGAGCCAGCGGACGGGTGCGATCGCGCGCCCCGGCGCAAGACGGATCAGCGCGAGTGTCAGTGACCAGACCAGGATCACGGCCTCGCTGACTGCCGCGATCCAGAGGTTGAGCTTTCCCGCCCTGAGCACGTCGACCGTGCTTCGCCGGATCTGATCCCACGAGAAGAAGGTCTCGAGGATGACCGCGTTGTTCGTGAGCAGGAAGAGCGTGATCGCGAGCAGGACGAGCATGGCGAACGCCGCCCCAACCGTACGCTGAGCGTTCTCGCGCGCCTGGGCGGCGACGCGCCGGGCGGCGACGATGTCGCCTCTCGCTGTGAGCCCCCTCGAGCGCAGGGAGAGGCCGGCCGAACGGAGTCCGGGGAGGAGCAGGGCTGTCGTGATGCCCCCGAGCGTCGCGACCGTGACGGTCGCCACTGTCTTCCAGGACGACGTCGTCTGGAGGTCGTGCACGGCCCCTAGCCCCAACACCCAGAATCCCAACGCGACCGCAGTGACGACGATCACCGAGATCGCCGCGAGGGGCAGCGATCGAGGCGGGGGCGCCAGTCTCCTGACGCCCCCGACCCGTTCCTCGTGCTCTACCGCTCGAGCTCTCGAGGTGACCTGCATCGACCTATCCCCAGACGGGGAGCTTGTCCGGATCGAGCCCGCCGTAGGCCGGCAGGTAGTACTTCTTCTCCAGGTTCTTGAGGGTCTTGTTCTTCAGCATCTGCTTCACCATCGCGTTGATCGGCTTGCGGTCCGGCGTTCCCTTCTGCATGACGATCCCCACGATGCCACCGGCCTTGATCTGTGCATAGGCCTTGACCTTGCCGTTCGACTCCGCAACGTACGGGAGCGCGACCGGCACGTCGATGAGAACGGAGTCGACCTGCTTGGCCTGCAGGGCGGCGAACATCTCGACGGGGGTGTCGTACGTGGCGTACTGCGTGCTCGGCTTGAGCACGTCGTCGAGCCATGCCTGCTGAACGGATCCGAGCGTGACGGCGAACTTGAGGTTCTTCATGTTCGCTTTCGTGATCGGGTCGCTCGAAAGCGCGGATACTGCCGTCCAGGAGTGGCCGTACGGGATCGAGAAATCGACCTTCTTCTGGCGCTCGGGCTTGATGTAGATGTCGTCGATCGCAACATCGAAGTTCTTCAGGCGCCCGACGACGAGTTGGGCGAAGTCGACCTTGACGAGCTTGATGTTGTGCAGACCCGCCCGCCAGGCGAGGTTCGCGGCCAGGCAGTAGTTGTAGCCGTCGTCCACGCTGTCGAGCGTATTGCCCTTGTACGTCCGCGGTGAGAGCTGAGTGAGGCCAACCGTCAAGGTGTCCGACTTCACGGTCTTGGGCAGCTTGATCGAATTGAACGTGCCGGTCGGCTTGCATTTCCCGAACTTGGGCTTGGACGTGGCGCTCTGCGCGGCTCCGAGCGTTGTCCCGGCGACGGCCAGGACCACCGCGAGAGCGATCCCGATACGGAATCTCTTCATGCGCATCACAACCTCCTTGCCGCCGCGAGCAGCGGCCCGTGGATGAAAAACGCCTGGCACTCGAAATGCGACTGCCGCAAACCCCGTGCCATGCAGGACGCGAGGGTCGACCGACGTGCCGTTGCCCCGCGTGCGGGGTCATCGCACCCTCGCAACGCACCGGCTGCCGTCTCACCTTCGAGGTGCCGAACGGCCATGGGCGGGGACAGTAGAAGATCGAACATCGAATGTCAACGTTCGTCGCGCAAGCAGTGCTCGACACGGCCCCTGGGGGCCTAGCTCGCTGTCCGCAAGCCGCGCGCGAAGGCCACGAGATCGGCCGCCAGCACGTCGGGAACCTCGAGCGCGGCGAAGTGCCCACCGCGTTCCATCTCGGTCCAACGCCGGATGTCGAAGTACGGCTCGGCGAACGCGCGCGGCGGATGCCGGGTCTCGCGCGGGAACGAGGCGTACGCGGTCGGTGTCTCGATCCGGGCGTCGGGCAAGGGCCAGGGGTCGTGGCGAATCGCGTAGTACGGCCAGAAGGACGAGTTGATCGCCCCCGTCGTCCAGTGGAGCGTGATGTTCGTCAGGAGCGAGTCGAGGTCGACGCTCGCCTCGAGGTTTCCTCCGTTGTCCGTCCACGTGTGGAACTTCTCCACGATCCACGCGGCGAGCCCCGCGGGCGAGTCGGTCAGCGCATACGCGAGCGTCTGGGGCTTCGTGCCCTGGATGGCGTGGTACCCGGTCTCCTCCGACTGCCAATACTGAAGCTCCCGCTGGTACGCGCGGTCCTCGTCCGAGAGCTCCGCCGGGAACGGAAGATCCTGGCGGACGGGAAGCAGTGTGAGATGGATCCATCGCAACGCGGCCGCGTGCCGTGCCGCGAGCAGGGCGACCACGTAGCTGCCCCAGTCGGAGCCGTGCGCAGCGAACGTCTCGTACCCGAGCACGTTTGTCATCAGATTCGCGAAGAGGTCGGCGATCGCGATCACGTCGAAGCGGGGTTGGCCCGGCTCGTACGAGAGGGTGTAGCCCGGGAGCGACGGCGCGACGACCGTGAACGCGTCCGCGGGGTCGCCGCCGAACCGGGCCGGATCGGTAAGCCGTGGGATCAAGTCGTGGAACTCCCACACCGACGACGGCCAGCCGTTCACGAGGAGCAGGGGCGTGGGATCGGGGCCGACGCCCAGCTCGTGGACGAAATGGAGGTCGATCCCGCCGAGTGGCGTCCTGTACTGGGTGAGCTCGTTGAGCTTCGCCTCTTGCGCGCGCCAGTCGAGCTCGTCACGCCAGTACTCCACAAGCCTGCGGACGAAATCGCGGTTGGAGCCGAGCTGCCAGCCCGACCCCGCCACCTCGTCCGGCCAGCGCGTGCGCGCGAGCCGCTCCCGGAGGTCGTCGAGCACCTCGTCCGGGATTCGCAACTGGAACGGCTCGGGTGTCGGCGTGCTCACTGCCCCTTGTCTCCGTGTCGCCGTGCGCCCAGCACCGTCGTGCCGGCGCCCTAGAGCACGGTGATGTCGTCTCCGACCGAGATCACGCCGTCGGTGAGGATGTCGGCGTTGACGCCCGAGCGGTGGACGAGCTCCTTGATGAGCCCCGGCCGCGTCAGCTCCTGGAGGTGCAGGCAGGGCTCGCATATCTCGACCCCGTAGCACTCGACGGGGCCGACCCGAAAGCGTCTCCCGATCAGGTCGTTGAGCCCCGACCCTCGCACGGTGATCTGCCGTCGAGTCTCGCCCGGTCCGAGTCCCACGTCGGCCACGACGTCCGCCTCGATCAGCGTGAGCGCCAGGCCGGGCTTGGCGCCCTCCGCGAAGAAGTACCGGTCGCCGTCGAGCCCCTTGCCCGCGACTGCGCGCACCGTGTCGACCGCTTCCATCGAGCTCGACTCGGGTGCACGCACGTGGATCGCATCGACGATCACCGGTTGGGTCTCTCCTCGGGCTCGGTCGGGGCGTTCTCGTGGTCATCGACGTCGAGCTGTGACTCGGCTTGGTTCGACCAGTGTTCGATCGTCGCCGCAACGTGGCGTTGCATGCGGGTCGCGGCCTCGTCTCCGTCACCGGCCGCGACGGCATCGAGGATCGCGCTGTGCTCTTCGGCGTCGGCGTCCTGCCATCCCGGTACCTCGCTGCGGCGGGCCAACAGCTGCCGGCCGATGTCGGGCGACCAGAGCGAGTCGAGGACTCGAACGAACTGCTCGTTGCCCGTCGTCTGAGCCAGTCTGATGTGGAAGCCGCGGCTCATGTCGTGCGCGACGCGGGCCGTCTTCGCGCTCCGCTGGCCGTGAATCGTCTGCACGAGCGCCGCGACGTCCTGTTCCGTTCGCCGCTCGGCCGCGAGACGAGCGATGCCCGGCTCCAGAAGCGCGCGCAGCTCGAGCCGCTCGAGGACGGCGTCGAGCCTGAACGACGCGACGAAGAAACCGCGGTTCGCCTTGAATTCCACCAGCTCGTCCGCCGTCAGCCTGTGCAGCGCCTCTCTGACCGAGCCGCGTGAGATCGTGAGCGCATCGGCCAGATCACCCTGCCGCAGCCGCGCGTTCGGGCCGATCTCGCCTTCCTCGATGAGGGTGCGGATTCGCCGGTAGGCGATGTCGACGACCGACCCGTGCTCGATCGGCTCGAGAGCCACCAAGTGAGTTTGCGACTCGCGAATTCGCAGAGTGTAGCGAACTGAACGAATGTTGACATTCGATCTTCGATGTTCTAGGTTCGCGCGGTGGCGCCCCCGAGCCAGTCGTTCGCCGACCGCCCTGGAGACGTGTCCCGCACGGACACAAACCCCACCGGCCGCGCGTCGCGGTCATCCCCTCCGCCGCGCGCCAGGCGCACCGAGGGCGGCTCGGGGGCGCGCACGCGACTCGTCTCGCGGTGAGCGAATCTTCGCAGCTTCGCGTTGGAGAGAGCGACGCGCGGTCGTCACCGGCGGTGCGAACGGGATCGGCGCAGCGATCGTCCGGGAGCTCGCCGGCGTCGCCGTCGGCGGAGGGGTGGTCCTCGACCTGGAACCTGCCCTCGGACGCTCAGCGCTGCCTGAGCGATGGGACGAGCTCGCTGTCGATCTGCGCGACGACGAATCCGTGTCCGCGGCGTTCGAACGAGTGCGCGCGCTCGGCAGCGATCGATGTGCTCGTCGCCGCAGCGGGAATCGTCCCCCTGTGGACGGGCGTCGGTCCGCTCGATCCCGACGAATGGGACGATGTGTTCCGGGTCAACGCCCGTGGCGTGATGCGGACGATCCAAGAGGCTATTCCCGCGATGGGGGCTGGAGGCGCGATCGTCGTGATCGCGTCGCAGAACGCGTGGCGCGGGAACGAGAACCTCGCGAGCTACGTCGCGAGCAAGCACGCGGCCCTCGGTCTCGTCCGGTCGGTCGCGCTCGAGCTCGGCCCGCGGGGCATCCGCGTGAATGCGATCGGGCCGGGCTCGGTGGCGACCGACGCGTACGTCGAGCGGCTGCGCCGGCGGGAGCGGGAGGGAGGCCTCTCGGTGGAGGAGGCGCTCGCGCGAGAAGGCCAGACGACACCACTCCGCCGGCTGACGACGGTCGAGGACGTCGCTCGCGCAGCTCTCTTCCTCGCCAGCGACCTCGCATCGGGAGTCACCGGGCACATCCTCCCGGTGGGCGCGCCGCTCGCGTGACGGGAGTGCCGCCCTCCGGTGGAACTGGGGCCCTCGTCACCGGAGGTGCGCGGGGCATCGGTCATGCAATCGTCGAGGCGCTCGCCGAGCGGGGAGACCGGGTCACCATCGCCGACATCGACCTGGAGCGTGCACTTGAGGCGTCTGCGCGTCTCGACGAGCGAGGGCTCGAGGTCGGCGCGATCGCCCTCGATGTCTCCGACGCTGCCGCAATCGAGCGTGCTTTCCGACGGGTGGACCAGTCGACTCCGCTCAGCACCGTGGTCTGCAACGCCGGTATCGGTCAGTCGCGCAGCCTGCTCGAAACGAGCGAGGACGACTACGACCGGATGATGGCGGTGAACCTCAAGGGAGTCTTCTTCACGATGCAGGCCGCGCTGCGGTTGATGGTGCCGCGAGGACGCGGCAGCGTCGTCGCGATCAGCTCGACCTCCGGCTTCACTGCGTCGTCGACGCCCGCTCCCGTCTACGACGCCGCAAAGGCGGGTGTGCGGATGCTGGCGACCGCCGCCGCGCGCGAGGTGGCGGAATCCGGGGTGCGGGTGAACGCGGTCGCCCCAGGCACGGTCGGCACGGATCTCGTCAAGGAAGTGCTCAGCGAGGACGACATCGCCCGCATCATCGACACGAGGATCCCGATGCGCAGGCTGGCCCTCCCCTCTGAGATCGCGGCTGCCGTCGCCTTTCTCTCCTCGGACGCCGCGTCGTACGTCACGGGCCACACGCTCGTCGTCGACGGAGGGTGGCTCGACGTGAGACAGACCGACACATCCCACGAAGCAAAGGCGGAACCAATGAGCGACAACGAGACGTCCTTCGTCCGCGCAATCGACCATGTTGGCCTCACCGTCCCCGACCTCGACGAAGCTGCGGCGTTCTTCATGGACGCCTTTGGCGCACAGGTGATCTTCAAGATGGACTCGCACCGTGACACTGCCCAGCCGGAGGTCCTGGCCGAGGAGCAGGCAAAGCTCGGGACGAGGCCGACCGCGCGCTGGACCCGGACACTCGTACTCCGTCTCGGTGAAGGGCCTTCTGTCGAGCTCTTCGAATACGTCGATGACGAGCGGCTCCCGCCTCCGACCCCGAGCGACCTCGGCATCCAGCATTTTGGGATCTACGTCGACGACATCGAGCGCGCATGTGAGCGCGTCGTCGCCGCCGGCGGCAGGACGCTCGAGGGGCCGTCGCTGCTCCCCGACCTCGAGTCCGGAGACGGGAACCAATGGATCTACACGATCGCTCCCTGGGGCGGGATCATCGAGCTCGTCAGCTACCCGTCACCCCAACTCTACGAGCAGCAAACGGAGGTCCGTCGCTGGCGCCCTCCCCAGACCGTTGTCAGATAGTCCGTCCACCGACCGAGAGGAGACGCAATGATCAAGGTGATGTGGCTCGTCAAGCGTGCCGACCATCTGTCGCTCGAGGAGTTCGAGCGCTGGTGGACAGAGACCCACGCGCCCGACATCCGCGACGAGCAGGTGCCGCATCTCGTCCGCTACATCGTGAACGTCCGCACCGACGACACGCTCGTGGCGAAGCCCGACGAAGAGCCCGAGTGGGACGGCATCGCCGAGGAGTGGTTCCCGACAGAGGCAGCATTCAACGCGGTCTACGGCAAGGATGATCGCGATGCCCACGCGGACTCGGTCTCGAACACGGGACGCATCCAGCGCCTGGTGGTGAAGGAGATCACCTACGTGTGATGGCCCGGCCGAACGTGTCTCGCAGTTCCTGAGGTCCGCACGCGGCCGTGAGCGTCGAAGGCGGGCCGGCCACGCCGGCGCACGCTGGTGTCGGTGAGCGCCGGCCGTTCGTGGTGGAGCTGATGCTGTTCGGGACGATCGTCCTGTGGGCGCTCAACCTGACCGTCACGCGATACATCCTGACGCACGGCGTCCAGCCGCTCGCCTACGCGACGGCTCGCTACGGATTCGCAGCGCTGAGCTTCGTCGTGATCGTCCTCGCGACAGAGCGAACGCTGCGAATCGCGCGGGCGGATCTTCCGCTCGCGGCCGGCGCGGGTCTGACGCTCTACGTCAACCAGATCGGGTTCACGTATGCGGTCAAGACCACGTCGGCGTCCATCATCGCGCTCATTCTCGCGTCGGTACCGATCTTCGTCGCACTGATCGGAGTGCTCCTGCGGACCGAGGACCTGTCGCGACGCTTCTGGGTCGGCACGGCATTCTCGATCGCAGGCGTAGGGTTCGTCGTGCTCAGCGCGACAGGTGAGATCCGCGGCGATCTGGTCGGTGTCCTCTTCGGGCTACTGACCGCCCTCACCTGGGCCGTGTACTCGGTCTCTATCGCACCCTTGATGCGGCGATACTCGCCGGCACGGATCAGTGCCGTCGTCCTCCCGATCGGCTGGGTGCCGATGGCGCTGACCGGCTGGCCGCAAGTTCACTCACAGGACTGGGGCCTGGGTGCCTCTGTCTGGGCTCTGCTGATCTTCGCGACCCTCGGCCCGCTCGTGCTGACGAACCTTCTCTGGTTCCGTACCATTCAAGCGATCGGTCCGGCCCAAGCGACGCTCGCCAACAATCTCCAGCCATTCGTCGCCGCACTGCTCGCCGTCGTCCTGCTCTCGGAGAGGCTGACCGCCGTCCAGGTCGTGGGCGGTGCACTGATCGCGATCGGTGTCGTTGCTGCAAGGCGACGACGACCGTCGACGAACATTCCGGCGGAATGACCTCGGGACTCGGATTGCGCGAGATCCATCTACCACCGAACGTTGACATTCGATGTTCGATTATTTACCTTGCGGACGATGATCGTCGAGGCCAGCGGCGGAGTCCCGGCGGCCGATCGTCGCGATACTGTGATCCGTGGTCGGCTTGGTCGTGCGCCTTGCGAGCGTCATCCGCGCAGTGACCGGCGCCGAGCACCGGGTCAGAGCGCCGTGCTGGGCCGGCTCGGACCGCGTTCCACGCTCGACGCAGAAGCACAGCCTGTGAGCCGGGCCGCGTGGCACGAGATCGGTGTCGCGGGCGACGAGCCCGAAGGCACGCTCCGGCGCGTGGAGGTCGCCGAGCGCGCCGTCTGCGTGGCCCGCACCGCCGACGGCTGGGTCGCATTCGACGACACCTGCACCCACGAGGAGTGCTCGCTCGCGGGCGGCGAGCTCGAGGGGACGGTCGTCGTCTGCCCGTGTCACGGCTCGGAGTTCGACGTCCGCACCGGCGACGTGATGACCCCGCCCGCCCTCGACCCGCTGCCCATCTACGAGGCGCGGGAGGAGGCGGGCGCGCTGCTCGTCCGCCTCGCTCCCCCGCCGCTCGCGGAGCAGGCTGCGCATGCGCGGGACGACCACGTGCCGCGCGGTGCCCCCGCCGCGACCGTCCCCGGGCCCTCGCTCGAGGGGCTCAGCCTCGACGACGTGGATCTCACCGATCTCGAGGTCTGGGAGCGCGGTGTCCCCTACGACTGGTTGGCGCTCCTGCGGCGCGACGCTCCGCTGTACTGGCAGCCGGAGCGGGAGGGCCGCGGCTTCTGGGCTCTCACCCGCTACGACGACGTCGTGCAGGCCTCGAAGGACTGGGAGACCTTCTCGTCGGAGCTCGGCGGCACGTCGCTGCAGGACCTGACCGCCGAGGAGCTCGAGGCGAGGCGCTCGATGATCGACACCGATCCGCCGCCCCACACGCGCATGCGCGCGCTCGTGAACAATGGCTTCACGCCGCGCGTCGTGAACGCGTACGAGGAGCGCATCCGCCGCCTCGCGCGCGGCATCCTCGAGGCGGCGCTCGAGCAGGACGAGCTCGACTGGGTGGAGTCGGTCGCAGCGGAGATCCCGATGTGGGTGTTCTCCGAGATCATGGGCCTGCCCGTCGAGGACCGGCGGCTGATCATCGAGCTCGGCGACAAGCTTCTCGGCAACACGGACCCGGAGGTGGTCGGCGAGGAGTTCGTGGCGGAACGTGCGCTGCGCGATCCCGAGCTGCGCAAGCTGCCGTTCTCGAGCCCGTTCGCGCTCGACCTGATCGCATACGGGCGTCGACTCGGTGAGGCACGCCGCGCCGACCCGCGCGAAGACATCACGACGAAGCTCGTCGAGGCGGAGCTCGACGGCTCGCGGCTCACCGAGCAGGAGTTCGGGACGATGTTCATCCTGCTCACGACCGCCGGCAACGAGACGACCCGGCACACGATCAGCCTGGGCCTCATGGATCTCCTCGCGCACCCGGACGAGCTCGAGCGGCTCGTCGCCGATCCGTCGCTCGCCGCAACCGCCGCCGACGAGCTGCTCCGCCGCGCGCACCCGGTGCACCATTTTCGCCGCACCGCGACGCGCGACGTCGTGCTCCACGGACGGCGTATCGCCCGCGGCGACAAGGTCACGATCTGGTACGCGTCCGCGAACTACGACGACGAGAAGTTCGCCGACCCGTACCGGCTCGACGTCGCACGCACGCCGAACCGGCATGTCACGTTCGGGCTCGGCGGACCCCATTTCTGCCTCGGCGCGCACCTCGCGAAGCTCGAGCTCAGGGTCTGGCTCGAGGAGATGATCCCGTACCTGACGCAGCTCGAGCCGGCGGGCGATCCCGTGCGGTTACGCTCGAACTTCTTCAACGGCATCAAGCGCATGCCCGTCAGGGTGACCCTCTGAATGGACGTCGAGGAGGCAGCGAGCGGCATGACGGATCGAGAGCACGAGGCGGCGGCTGCGCTGGGCGCCCTCGGCGCGACCGGCCTCAGGGCCGTCCGCCTCCTGTACACCGATCTCCACGGCGTCGCCCGCGGGCAAGGACGTCCCGCTGCGCCACTTCCCGGCGCTGGCGGACGAGGGCGTCATGTTCTGCGCCGCCGTGATGGGCACGGATCTGCGTCACACTCCGGTCGTCGGCGGACAGGAAGGGTACGTCGACCTCGCGGTCCGTCCCGACCTCGAGACGCTGCGCGTCGTCCCGTGGCTGCCCGAGGTTGCATGGTGTCTCGGCGAGGCCTGGACGGTCGACGGAAGCGACCACTGGCCCGTGTGCCCGCGCGCGCTCCTGCGCCGCGTGGTCGCCGCGTATGCCAAGGACGGGCTCGAGCCGATCGTCGCCCCCGAGCTCGAGTTCTTCCTGGTCGAGCGCGACGCGAGCGCGCCCGGCGGGATCCGCCGCTACGTCGACGAGCTCTCGCGCGTCTACACGGTCGGCGCCGTCTCAGACCCCCGGGAGATCGTCCTGCGGATGTTGCTCTGGTGCGACGAGCTCGGGCTCGACGCGTTCGCTGCGAACCACGAGTACATGAACTCCCAGTACGAGATCAACCTGAAGCACTCGGGCGCTCTCGACGCGGCGGACCGCGCGTTCATGCTGCGCGCGGCGGTGAAGGAGATCGCGGCACGGGAGGGCCTGCTCGCGACGTTCATGGGCCGGCCGTTCTCGGACCAGGGCGGGTCGGGCTTCCACCTGCACGTGTCGCTGAACGACGGGGACGGCCGCAACGCGTTCTCCGACGAGACGCGCCCGGACGGGCTGAGCCCGCTCGCCGCCTCGTTCGTCGCCGGCGTGATCGAACACGCCCAGGGACTGCAGGCCCTGCTCGGCCCGACCGTCAACGCGTACAAACGGATCCTGCCGGACAGCCTCGCCCCCACCCACGCCAACTGGGGCCACGACAATCGCACCTCCTTCTGCCGCATCCCGCGCGAGCGCGGGTCGCGCGCCCGGGTCGAGGTCCGTACCGGTGACGGCTCGGCGAACGCACATCTGATCACGGCGGCGATCCTCCTCGCAGGGCTGGACGGGATCGAACGCGGGCTCGAGCCTCCCGATCCCGTCGTGGGCGATGCCTATCGCGCGGACGAGGCCCACGCGGGGACACGGCTGCCGCTCGACCTCGCGGCCGCGCTCGACGCTCTCGAGGCCGATGCCTGGCTCGTCGACCGGCTCGGAGCGGAGCTCGTTGCCACGTTCCTCGCGATGAAGCGCTTCGAGGTCGAGCGCTTCGGTGACGCTGTCGGCGAGCTCGACCGCGATGTCGTGTCGGCATGGGAGGTCGAGGAGTATGCGGCCCATCTTTGAGCTGCAGGAGCGCCGGCTGCGCGTCGAGGTCGAGGGCGAGCCTCGCTGGGGCAGGCGTGAGGGCGACAGGATCGTGCTCGACGGCGGCGGCGAGCTCGCGGAGTCGGAGGCGCTGTACCTCGCGCCCGTGGAGCCGACGAAGATCTTCGCGGTGCACCTCACGTACCGCTCGCGGGTCGAGGAGTACGCGGCGCGGATCCCGCTCGAGCCGTCCTATTTCGTCAAGCCCCCGACCTCGCTCAACGGCCACCGCCGCCCGATCCGCATGGCGAAGGGCGCGCGCTTCCTCAACTACGAGGGAGAGCTCGCGGTCGTCGTCGGGCGCCAGATGAAGGGCGTGTCGCTCGAGGACGCCCTCGACCACGTCGCGGGCTACACGTGTGCGAACGACGTCGGCATGCACGACTTCCGCCACGCCGACCGCGGGGCGATGCTGCGCGTGAAGGGGCAGGACGGCTTTCTGCCGCTCGGGCCGGAGCTCGTCCCGGCACGCGAGTTCGACCCGACGCGGTTCACGCTGCGGACGTGGCTCAACGGTCACGTCGTCCAGGAGACGACCGCCGCCGACCTCATGTTCGGGGTCGCGTACCAGCTCGCCGACCTGTGCCGGACGATCACGCTCGAGCCCGGGGACGTGATCCTCACCGGGACGCCCGCGAACTCGCGGCCGATGAGGCCCGCTGACGTGGTTGCCGTCGAGATCGACGGCCTCGGCCGGCTCGAGAACACGATCGAGGAATGGGACGTCGACCTGCTCGGCCCCGGAGAACAGCTTCAGGTCTCCGCGCAGACGCTCCACGTCGCGCTCGCGATCCCGGAGGACGAGGCGGAGCGCATGGTGCTCGAGGGCCGCGTCCCGTGAGGGGGCTCCAGCGCTGATCCGCCTCGGGCGCATCGACCACGTCTGCCTGCGGGTGCGCGAGCTCGACGAGGCGGCGGCCCGCTGGTGCGTGCAGCTCGGGCTCGTCGAGCGCTCGCGCGAAGCGGGCCGTGCGCTGCTCGCGTGCAACGACGAGCCGTATTCGCTCGAGCTCGTCGAGACCGACGAGCCGGCCGGGTTCGACCATGTCGCCTACGAGCTCCACCGCACGTGCTCGCCCGACGACGCACGCGAGCACGTGAGCGGGTCGGGTGTCGCGGTCGAGGAGCACGACGGGGCGCTCCGGCTCGCGGATCCCGACGGCCGCCTGATCGAGCTGCTCCCGCACCGCGAGCCGGCCGGCGAGACGGACCTCTGGCCCCAGCACGCGCGTCCGTCGACGAGCGTCCGGATCGGCGGCCCGCGGCGCCTCGGGCACGTGAACTGTCTCACGGGCGCGATCCGAGAGAACCTCGCCTTCTACCGCGACGTGCTCGGCATGCGTGTCTCCGACTGGCTCGGAGAGGCGGGTGTCTGGCTGCGGATCGACTCCGAGCACCACGTGATGGCCCTCGTCGACCGGGGCTACGCCCACTTCCACCATCTCGCGTTCGACGTCGTCGACATCGGGAAGATGCGCGACCTGCTCGACCACGTGGCGCGCCACGGCCGCTGGGTGTCGTGGGGGCCGACACGCCACGGCATCGCCGGCAACATCGCGACGTACGTGCGGATCACCGAGGAGCCGTGCCACGTCGAGCTGTACTGCGACATGGAGCAGCTCGACGACGACCACGAGCCGCGCGTCTACCCGGACGACCGCTACTCCTCGAACACGTGGGGGCCGCTGCCGCCGCGCTCGTACTTCCGCTTCGACCCGATCGCGATCGAGTGGGAGCGCGAGAGCCGCGAGACGCTCGGTGAACCGTTGCCGCCCGAGGGCTCGTGCTGCAGCCTCGCCCGCCTTGGTGCGCTGGGGGTGCGATGGGCCTGAAGGGCTACACGAGCCCCCGCACGCCCGAGGGCCGCTCGTCGCTCGTGCCGTATCCGCCGTGGCACTACGTGGGGGCGTTCCTCGTGGTCGACTACTGGGCGGACCCGAAGGCCGCGACGGCGTTCCTGCCGGAGGGCGTGCAGCCGCATCCGGACCCCGGGCGCTGCGCGTCCGTCGCCGCCGACTGGCAGTCGTGCTCGGAGAGCGGGGACGAGCTGATCGACCCGTCGCGCTCGCAGTACAAGGAGGTCTTCGTCGTCGTCAACGGGCTCCTCGACGGGGAGGAGGTGACGACATGCGCGTACATCTGGGTCGATCGCGACTTCGCGCTCGCGCGGGGCTGGATCCAGGGGTTTCCCAAGAAGCTCGGCTCGATCTGGATCACGCGGAGCTTCGGGCTCGGCGGGCCGGCCGATCCGGGCATGGAAGCCGGGGCCCGCTTCGGGGTCACGTGCGCCGCGTACGAGCGGCGGGTGGCCGAGGCCACGGTGACGCTCGAGCATCCGTCCGCCGGCGGGCCCTTCCACAACGCGGCGCCGATCGTCAACGTCCGGCACTTTCCCCGGCTCGCGGCGGGGCGCCACGACGCACCGGCGGTGCACGAGCTCGTGCGTGCGGTCTCGCGCGACCGGCTCGGAGCGGAGGTGTGGGAGGGATCGGCCACGCTCGCGCTCCACGGCGCGGCGCACGAGGAGATCGACGCGCTCGCGCCCGTGCGGATCGGCCGCGGCTACCGCTTCACGTTCGCCTACACCGTCGACGACCTCGAGACCGTCCGGGAGCTGCGGTGACAACGCTTGTGTCGAATCAACACGAGCTTCTCCTCCACGCTCGTCCCCGCTGCCTGCCGCAACTGCCGGGGTGAGCGGGGTCGGATGAGCGCTGCGGTGGTCGCGGGGGTCGAGGTCTCGACCGAGCACTTCATCGGCGGCGAACGCGTCGCCGGCACCGAGACGTTCGTCGACCTGTCGCCGATCGACGCGCGGCCGCTCGCGGAGATCGCACGCGGAGGGCAGCGCGAGGCGGAGCTCGCGGTGGCGGCGGCGGCCGAGGCGTTCCCCGCCTGGGCGGCGCTCGGTCCTGCGGGGCGCGCCCGACACCTGCACGCGCTCGCCGACCTGATCGACGCGAACGTCGAGCGGCTCGCCGCCGTGGAGTGCGCGGACATGGCGATGCTGCTCCGCTCGCTCCGCGCACGCGTGATTTCCCGCGGCGCACGCAACTTCCGCGCGTACGCCGAGCTCGCGGTCGCATACGAGGAGCGACGGTGGGAGTCGAACGGAACACGGAACCGCGTGCTCCGGATGCCGAGCGGCCCCGCAGTCGTGATCACCCCCTGGAACGCACCGTTCATGCTCTCCACCTGGAAGACGGCTCCCGCCCTCGCGGCGGGCTGCACCGTCGTGCTGAAGCCGGCGGAGTGGTCCCCGCTCTCGTGCTCGCTGCTCTGCGACCTCGTCGCGGAGGCCGGGCTCCCGCCCGGGGTCTTCAACGTCGTCCAGGGGATCGGCGAAGAGGTGGGTGCCGCGCTCACGTGCCATCCGGGCGTCCGGCGGATCTCGTTCACGGGCTCGCCCGAGACCGCGGTGCACATCGGCACCGCAGCGGCGCGCAACGTCGTCCCCTTCACGGGCGAGCTGGGCGGCAAAGGCCCGCTTCTGGTGTTCGCGGACGGCGACCTCGACGCGGCGGCAAGCAAGGCAGCCGGCCAGTACGACGACGCAGGCCAGGTCTGCCTGGCCGGCACCCGTCTGCTCGTCGAAGAGCACGTCGCCGAGCCGTTCCTCGAGCTGTTCCAGCGCTTCACCGACGAGCACGTGCTCGGCGATCCCCGGGACGACGAGACGACGGTCTCGCCGCTGATCCACCCCGACCACCTCGCGCGGGTCGAGGGGTTCGTCGAGCGGGCGCGCGCGAACGGAGACGAGATCGTGCGGGGCGGACAGCGGCGCGAGGACGTCGGGCCGCTGTTCTACGACCCGACGCTCGTCGTCCCGCGGACGAACGAGGCGGAGATCGTGCAGCGCGAGGTGTTCGGCCCGGTGCTCACGTTCCAGACGTTCACCGACGAGGACGAGGCCGTCGCCCTCGCGAACTCCACCCGCTACGGGCTGTCGGGAATCGTCTACACCGGCTCGGAGGAGCGGGCCGCCCGTGTGGGAGAGGCCGTGCGGGCCGGGACGGTGTGGGTGAACACGTTCCTCGTCCGCGACCTGACCGCGCCGTTCGGCGGCATCGGGATCTCCGGGATCGGACGCGAGGGCGGCGACTACGCGCTCGATTTCTACTCCGACCTGAAGACCCTGCAGATCCTCGACGGGACGACCGGATGAGCACGGCATCCGAGCTGCCCTCGCTCCGACTCGACGCGAGCCGCGAGGAGGTGCTCGAGCGCGCGGGGGAGATCGTCGCCCGCGCCTGGCGGAGCTTCGATCACGCCCGCCGCGGGCAGCCGGCGGTCGACGAGCGCCTGCACGAGCTCCTGCGCTCGGCGCTCCCGGGCGACGGGTCGAGCGCGCTTGCGGCGCTCGACGACGCTGCACGCGTGCTCGACGTCTCGATCGCCCAGCCGCGACCGAGGTTCTTCGCGTTCGTGGGCTCGTCGGGGCTCGAGATCGGCGTGCTCGGCGACCTGCTCGCCTCGTGCTTCGACGTCAATCTCGCCCTGTGGGCCGGCGGGGCATCTGAGGTCGAGGAGCAGGCCGTGCGCTGGGTGAGCGAGTTCATCGGCTTCCCTGCCGGGGCGGGTGCGTTCACGAGCGGCGGCACGATCTCCAACATGACCGCGCTCGCCGCCGCGCGCGAGCGCGCCCTGCCCGGCGCCCGACGCGCGGGGATGAGCGCTGCGGGCGGGGCGCTGTACTGCTCGCGGGAGGCCCACTACTCGGTCGTGCGGGCAGCAGAGCTCCTGGGTATCGGCTCCGAGCGGGTGCGCGAGTTGCCGCAGGACGAGCACCGCCGCGTCGTGGCGGGGGACGTGGCGGACGCGATCGACCGCGACCGCGCGGAGGGCATCGCGCCGATCGCGGTCGTCGCGACCGCGGGCACGACGCTGACCGGCGCGGTCGACCGGATCGACGCGCTCGCGGACGTCTGCGAGCCACGCGGCGTCTGGCTGCACGTCGACGGCGCGTATGGTGTCGCGGCCGCCACGACTCCCTCGGCGGGACACCTCTTCGCCGGTCTCGAGCGCGCCGACTCCGTCTCGCTCGACGCGCACAAGTGGCTGTTCCTGCCCAAGGCGTGCGGAGTGGTGCTCGTGCGCCGGCGCGAGGACCTGCACGGGGCCCTCGCGCACGAGGAGGACTACATGCCGCACGAGCGCCCCGCGCACCACATGGTCGACATCACGCTCGAGTACTCTCGGCCGTTCCGTGCGCTCAAGCTCTGGCTCGCGTTTCGAGCACACGGCGCCGACGCGATCCGGGCGGCGATCGAGCGGAACCTGTGCCAGGCGCGACTTCTCCATGCCGAGCTCGCCCGGCACGAAGACGTCGAGCTTCTCTGCGGCGAGCCGCCGCTCTCCGTGGTGCCGTTCCGCCACGTGCCGGCCGGCGTCGCCGACCTCGATGCCCACAACGCCCGGCTCGCCGCCGCGCTGCAGGAGAACGGCGACGTCTGGGTGGCGCCTGCGCGGGTCGACGGGGTCGTCTGCCTACGGCCGTGCGTCGTCAACTACCGGACCACCGACGACGACGTCAGCGCCCTCGTCCGCCTCGCGCTCGAGGCGGGCCGGGCGTTGGCGCACAGCGGCGGCTAGCGCTTCTTCTTGGCGCTCTTGCCGCTCTTGCGGCCCGACGAGCCCGGACGCTGCGACACCTGCTTCGTGCTGACCGGCATCCCGGCGCCGCCGTGCTCCATGCGCCGGCGCAGCTGGCGGTTCGCGCCTTCCTGCGTCGGAGTCTCCTCGCCCGCCGCCGCCATGTAGGCACGTCGCTCGGCGGGCGTGAGCAGGTTCAACATCCTCTGCGCCTGCTCGGGGGTCTTCGGCTCCCCGAAGGCCTGGATCTTCTTCATCGCCGACGCGAGCTCGGGGTTCTGACGCTCGAGCGCCGCGATCGACGCGCGCTGGAACCAGCGTTTGAACAACGGCACCTTCGAGAGGAATGCCACGACCGGCCGCAGGTGGCGGCCGTTGTCGATCCGCCCGAGCAGCACCACGCTGCCGAGCAGCACCAGCAGGACGAGCAGGACGATGATCGGGATGAAGGCCCAGAACGGCACCGCGCGATCGTACCGGCGTGCAGGTCGCTCCGTCTCGTCGACGCGCTCCCCGGACCCCTACAGTTCGCGACGATGAGCGCGGCGCGTCGTCGGGCCCTGGTCGGCCTCGGAATCGGGCTCGCGCTCGCGGACTCGTCCGTGGTGACCCTCGCGCTGCCGGACATCCTGCGGCAGTTCGACGTCGAGATCCCGCAGGTCGCCTGGGTGCTGACCGGCTACAACCTCGGGCTCGCGCTGGCGGCGGTCCCGGCCGCGTACGTCGCGCGTCGCCGTCCGCGCGCGGCATTCGCGGCGGGCACGCTCGTCTTCGCGGCGGCGTCGCTCGCCTGCGCGCTCGCGCCCTCGTTCGGCGTGCTGGTGGGGGCACGCGGCGTTCAGGCGATCGGAGGGGCGCTGCTCGTCTGCGCCGCGCTCGATTTGCTGACCGCGATCGACGGCTCGGACACGCGCTCGGTGCGGACGTGGGCGGCTGCGGGCGTGGTCGGGGCCGCGCTCGGCCCGGCAGCGGGCGGCATCCTCACCGAGACGCTCGGCTGGGAGTCGATCTTCCTCGTCCAGGCGCCGCTCGCTCTGATCACGGCGCTCGCGCTCGTCGGGCTCCACGTCCGGCCCGTTCCGGGACCCGCCGGGCGGCCCAACGTGCCGGCGAACATCGCGCTGCTTCTGATCTCCGGCGCGCTCACAGCCGCGCTGTTTCTCCTCGTGCTCCTCCTCGTCGACGGCTGGCGCATCGATCCCGCCGTCGCCGGCGTGATCGTGACCGTCCTGCCGGCCGCGGCGATCGCGACCGGGCGGGTCGCGCGTCGGTTCGGCGGCTCCCGCACGCGCGCGGCGTCGGGTGCCGTGCTCATCGCGGGCGGACTCGCCGCGTTGGGCGTGCTGCCGGGGTCGTCGTGGTTGTGGACGATCGCGCCGCAGGTACTCGTCGGCGCCGGGCTCGGGTTGGCGCTGTCCGCGCTCACCGAGCGTGCGCTACAGGGTCGCTCGCCGCAGGCCGTGCACGGAGGCTGGACGATCGCGGCGCGTCACGCGGGCGTCGTGATCGGCCTCCTCCTCCTCACGCCGGTCTTCACCACGGCCCTCGACCGCAACGAGCAACGGGCGCTCCGCGCCGGCGCAGCGGCCGTGATCGACAGCTCGATTCCGCCTCTCCAGAAGCTCGGGCTCGCGCAGGACGTACTCGCGATCGTGCACGCCTCCGGTCGCGAGGTGCCCGACGTGCGCGACGCGTTCGCCGACCGGCCGGACACCGACGCGTACCGCATGCTCGAGGCGACGCTCGTCTCGGAGCTCGACCGGGCGGTGACCGCCGCATTCGCCAGGCCGTTCCTGCTCGCCGCGGTGCTCGCCCTCGCCGCGCTCGTCCCGATCGCGTTCTCGCGCGGGAGGGTCAGCGTGTGAAGGCGGTTCCGTTCGTGCTCTCGTGCGCGGTCGCCGTCGCGCTCGTCGTCGTCTACGTCGCGCTCGGAGGGACGTCGTACGAGCCGACGCCGGTGGCGAACCCCTGCCTGCCGCGGGCGACCGCGCCGGCGACCGGCACCGACGAGAGACTGGAGCACGTCGTGCTCGCCGCGGCCGATGCGGCGGCGTGCAAGCTCGGCGTCTCGCGCGAGGACGTGGTGCTCGCGCTACGCAGCGTCGACGACCTCGACAGCCTGGCCGACCGGTCGGGCCACTCGCGGGACGATCTCGAGCAGGCGCTGCGCGATGGGCTGATCCACGCAGTGGCCCAGGCGCAGAGCGAGGGGCTCGTCGGCACCGGAACGGCGAGCGCGCTGCGCTTCGCGGCAGAGCACCTGCCGCTCGGGCTGCTGCTCTCGGTGCTCCGCGAGGCGTCCTCGCTGCTCGATTGACGTCGCATAGGGTTGCGGGCCATGAGCGCGAGGACCCGCAACCTGCTGTTCGGAGGTATCGGGCTTGCGATCGTGGTCGTCACGTTCGCGGTCGTGCTCCCGCGGATCGCGAGCTACGGCGATGTCTGGCGAGTGCTCAAGACGCTCGACGGCGTCTGGATCGCCGCGCTCACGGTCGCGGTCGTCCTCAACATCGTGACGATGGCGCCGCCGTGGATGCTCGCGCTCCCCGGGCTCCGCTTTCGCCAGGCGCTGCCGTTCACGCAGGCGTCGACAGCCTTCACCTACGTCGCCCCGGGGGGTGGTCTCGTCGGGATGGCCGGGTCGTACGGCCTCCTGCGCACGTGGGGCTTCCGCTCGAACGAGGTTGCCCGGGCGGTCACGCTGACAGGCGTCTGGAACCAGCTTGCGAACCTGCTCCTGCCGGTGATCGCGGTGACTCTGCTCAGCGTCGAAGGTGGCCGCGACGCCCTGCTCACGACGGTCGCCGTAGTCGGCGCGTGCGTGTTCACGGTAGCGGTCGGGGCGCTCGCGGTCGTGTTGTGGAGGGACAGCTTCGCCCGTGCCGTGGGAGACCTCGCCGCGCGTGTGTCCACACGTCTGCTCGCGATCGTGCACAAAGGCCCCGTCGAGGGGTGGGGCGACAGCTTCCTCGAGTTCAGGCGCAGCACGGTCGACCTGATCCGGCGGCGCTGGGCCTGGCTGACGGCGGCGGCGATCGTGGGGAACCTGACGGTCTTCGCCGTGCTGCTCGTCTCGCTGCGCGCGGTCGGGACGGACGCCTCGGAGGTGACGTGGATCGAGGCGTTCGCCGGCTGGGCGCTCGCGCGCGCGCTCCAGCTGATCCCACTCACCCCCGGCGGCGTCGGCCCGGTCGAGCTGGGCCTGACGACGATCCTCGTCGGATTCGGTGGGCCGAACGCCGAGGTCGTCGCCGCGGTGCTCCTCTACCGCGCGCTGACCGTGCTGCCGACGCTGCTCCTCGGTCTCGTCACGATCGGCGCGTGGCGCTGGCTGACGCCCGACCGCGGGGGGGAAGGAGTCTTCCCGAGCGGCGGGGAATCCGCCCGGCGGGTGAAGGAGCAGAGCCACAAGGACGAGATGTCCGCCGCGCTACGCGGCGACTTCCAGCGTCTGCGGGCGCGCGGCGTGGCGGCTTCGCTCGTGCCGCAGGAGCACGAGGACGCCGCGGACGAGGAGCTCCCGGCGTCCGAGGAGCCCGAGCGCAGCGTCCGGGACGAGCCGGTGCCGACGCCCCCCGAGACTGCGCCGGACGAACCCGGATGGCTCACTCGTCTCCTCGGCCGTTGACCGTGGTCGCACACGCTCTGCTGTACTGAGCGCATGAGACAGGACGAGCGCGACGCGCTGCTCCGCGAAGACGTGTCGAGGGCGCAGACCGCGCGCGAGCGGCGCGAGCTGGAGAGCCTGCGCGAGGATCTCGACGCGAGCCCGTTGCGCGGGTCGCCGCTGCCGCTGCGTCTGAGGAACTTCCGGCCGGAGGCCGACGGCTACCTCGCTTCGCTCGGCGGACCGCGGCCGTACATGCTTCGCCTACGCGAGATCGAGAGGCTGATCGAGGCGCACGACGACGCCCTGGAGGCGGAGCGTGCGCTGCTCGCGCGGAGGCTCTCGCCGCAGCGGTTCCCGGCGGCGTGGCGTGCCGTGGCGCACGCCTGGCAATTCGACGAGGTGAACGACCTGATCGAGCGGCACAACCGCTGGTACCCGGTCGAGTCAGGGCTGGCGATGGATCCGCGGCGCGGAGACTACGTCCTCGTCAACGGCCGTGACTATCGGCTGCGCCCGCTCGACGGGGAATGGGCGCTCTCCCGTCACCCCGACGTATGGCAGGACGCCGCCGCCGCGTGACCTGCGTCACACGGCTCGCACACCGACGCGTCGGTGGCGCGTCGCCGCGACGAGCGTCAGCGCACAGAGCCCGGCGCAGCAGAGGTACGGCACCGGGTCGCCCAGCGCCTGGGCAAGCCCGCCGCCGATCGCCGGGCCGAGCAGCGCGCCCACTGCCCAGGCGGTGTTCGTGATGCCGAACCCGATCCCCTGGGAGAGCCCAGCCCGATCGGCGTGGTCGGCGACCAGCGCCATGCCGGGCGTGAAGAAGCCGCCGAAGGAGACCGACGCGGCGATCGCGAGCACCGCGATCACGATCGGCTCGGTCGCGAACGCGATCGTGCCCGCGACGAGGATCGATGCCATTAGCGCCAGCCGAACCGGGACGATGCGCCCGTAGCGATCCGACATGCGGCCGACGACCGGGTTGATCGCGACCTCGACCAGGCCTGCGACCACGAACACCACGGCGATCGCGAGCGCACCGTGTCCCGCGGCGTCGAAGCGGAGGGGCACGAGCACGTCGAGCACGCCGAAGAACAGCGCGGGCAGGGTGTTGAGCCAGAGGCCCCCGAGGAACGCGCGGTCGCGGAGCGCGCGGCGGATCGCACCGGGCGCCTGCGTCTCGCGCGCGGTGGGCTCGACCGGGAGCAGGCAGGCGGCGAGCCCCGCCGCGACGACGGCGATCGCGACGAACGAGGCTCGGATCCCTACGAGGGCCGCGATCCCGCCGAAGAGCGGCCCGACGACGAAGCCGAGCACCGCGAGCCCGAAGACACTGCCGAGCGCCTCGCCTCGCCGGTCGCGCCGGACGCTGACCGCCACCCAGGCGAGCGCACCGGCCCAGGTGGTGGCGCTCGAGAGCCCCTGCGTGAACCGTGCCAGCCCGAGCGCGACCGGCCCACCGGCGAACCCGAACGCGAGGCTCGCAGCGGAGAGCACGGTCAGGCCGGCGAGCACTCCACGCTTGGGCCCGATGCGGCCCACGAGGAGCCCGCCGGGGATTCCGCCCAGGAGCGCGCCGGCGCCGTAGGCGCCGAGCAGCAGCCCGGCCTGGAACTTGCTCAGCGAGAAGGTGTCGGCGAAGTGGGGGAGGAGCGGGATGACCGCTCCGAACAGCATCGCGTCCAGGAACACGACCGATCCGGTGAGGGCGACGATCCGGCGCACGGCTCGAGAATACGCGCGTGCTCGCTGCGCACCGGAGAGCCGTGGACGCGCAAAAAGAAATGCACCGAACCGGTCTCGCCTCCGTCCAACTCACCCGATCGACCTTCGCCGAAGCGATTGCCGGGCGGGAGAGCCTTCAACCTTCGGCGCTCCGTGCTCGGTGCACTCGGAAACCTACCGGGGACGTTGCCGAGCGTCAAGCATCCAGATGACGGATAAAGCCGCAAATAGCGTCTTTATTCATTCGCTGCCCAATTGAGCTCGCATTTGTCCTTCGAAACACAAAAATGCACCGAGTCGGTGGCTCCCTCGTCCGACCTCCCGACCGACCGCCGCCAAGGCGACTGCCTGTCGGAGGGCCATCAACCTCGGGCGCTCCGTCCTCGGTGCACGCGGGACACTACGGCCCGCCAGCCGCTCCGTCAAGTGGGAACCGAACCCTAGAGTCGCTCTTTGCGATCTTTTCTTTACGCCCAACACGGTGTTGCGTTCGACCGCGTATGCTCTAGACGTAGAAAGGACCAAGAATTCGCCGAGCCGGGTACGCTTTCGTCCACTTCCCCGGCTGACCTTCCGCTTCCGCGTACGGCCTCCCGGGAGAGCTTCGTCCTAGTCGCGTCCCGTGCTCGGCGCAGCGGCAATCTACGCTTGGCGGGCGTGCCGTGCAAGGGGATCCGGCAACGGAAAGGCCGCAAATTGCGAACGAGCGAGGGATGATGGCCGAAAGACACGTCGTGGTCACGGGCGCGGGAACCGGGATCGGGCGCGCGATCGCGCTGCGCCTGGGAGGGGACGGAGCGGCGGTGACCCTCCTCGCGCGGGACGAAGGGCGGCTGCGCGAGACCGCCTCCCGGATCGACGGCCCCACGCATGTCGCCGGTTGCGACATCCGCCAGCGGAAGCGGGTCGACCAGGCCTTCGCGCAGGCCGCGGCGGTGCTCGGCCCGATCGACGCCCTCGTGGCCGCGAGCGGGATAGGCGGACCGAACGGCGAGGACGACGAGCGCGGTGACCGCTTCGACGACCTCGTCGCGACGAACCTCAACGGGACCTACTACTGCATGTGCGCCGCGCTCCGCCATCTCGCCGGCGGGCCGTCGCTCCGGCATCTCGTCGTCCTCTCGTCGATCCTCGCCAGGATCGCCGTCCCCGTCGTACACGGGCTACAGCGCGTCGAAGGCGGGTCTGCTGGGCCTCGTACGCTCTTTCGCCGCGGAGCTCGCGCCGGACGGGATCCAGGTGAACGCGATCTGCCCGGGTTGGGTCGACACGGACATGGCCTGGCTGGGTCTCGACGCCGCCGCGCGCGTGACCGGCGGAACGCGAGAGGCTGCGTACCGTGACGCGATGCGTGAGGTGCCGGCCGGCCGGATGACGCAGCCCGAGGAGATCGCCGGCACCGTCGCGTGGCTGCTCTCGCCGGACGCCCGCGGCGTCACGGGACAGGCGATCGACCACAACGGCGGCGCGTGGATGGGATGAGCGACCGTCCGCCCGCCGAGACCGGCGGCGCAGCGGCCGGCGTCGCTGCGCCCGTTCCGATCCCGGTCGCGAAGCGGGCGCTCGACGTCGGCCTCTCGTCGGCGCTCCTGATCGCCCTCACACCGGTCTGGACGGTCGTCTTCGCCGCCGTCGGCGTCGACATGCTCCGCTGCCGGCGCGACCGGGGGCGCGTCTTCTACCGCGAGCCCAGGGTCTCCCGCGGACGCGTGTTCGAGCTCGTCAAGCTGCGTACGCTGCGGGAGGAAGTGCTCGTCGCGGCTGCGGGCCACGTCCGGCCCTACGAGGCGGAGGAGGGGAACCTGACCTGGGCGGGTCGCCGCGTGCTCAAGCCCTTCTACCTCGACGAGCTCCCGCAGCTCGTCAACGTGCTGCGGGGCGACATGAGCCTCGTCGGCCCGCGGCCCTGGCCGCCCGAGCTCGTGGAGCGTCAGCTCGCGCGCGGAGTCGACTACCGCCTGCTCGTGCAAGCGGGCTGGACCGGGCCGGCGCAGGTCGCGAAAGGCAGCGGGGCGGAGTTCGAGCGCCTGGACGAGGACTACGTCGAGCTCCTGGCGACGCGCCGGGCGCGCGAGATCGTGCGGCACGACCTGCGCATCCTGTGGCGTACCCTCGGGACGATGTTGCGCGGGGAGGGCCTCGCGTATTGACGTTGGAGGAGACCGAGGTGACGTTCGAGAAGCGCATCGAGGTGAGATGGCGGGACGTCGACGCGCTCCGGCACGTGAACAACGCCGTCTACGCGACGTATCTGGAGGAGTGCAGGGACGGGTGGCTCGAGCAGGCGCTCGGCGACGCCGCCGCGATGTGGGACTACGTGCTCGCGCGGGTCGCGATCGACTTCCGCCGCGAGATCGGTCTCGACGAGGAAGCGGTCGTCGTGCGCACGACGCTGGCACGGATCGGCTCCTCGAGCTTCGCGCTTCGCGAAGAAGTGCGCAAGCTCGACGGCACGGTCGCGGCGGAGGCCGAGTCGGTGATCGTCGCGCGCGACCGCGCGAGCGGCTCCTCGCGGCCGCTGACAGCGTCCGAGCGCGAGCGGCTCGTCGCGGCCCTCCCGGTCGGAGCGGACGCGTCGGCGCCCGACGGGACGCCTCGGTAGCGTGCGCGTGGTGGCGCGCCCGCTGATCGGCATCACCTCGTACGCCCAGCCGGCGCGCTGGGGCGCCTGGGAGCTGCCCGCTGCGTTCGTGCCCCTCCACTACGTCGATTCGGTCGAGCAGGCCGGTGGGCGCGCGCTCCTCGTCCCGCCGAGCACCGACGCCGTGGACGAGACGCTCGACGCACTCGACGGCCTCGTCGTCTCGGGCGGGATCGACATCGACCCGGCGGCGTACGGCGCCACGCGGCACCCGATGACCGACGCGGCGCAGACCCGGCGCGACGCAGGCGAGCTCGCGTTGCTCGAGCGTGCGCTCGAGCGCGACATGCCGACGCTCGCGATCTGCCGCGGGTTCCAGCTGCTGAACGTGTTGCGTCGCGGCGACCTCGTACAGCACCTCCCCGAGAGCGTCGGGCACGAGGGCCATCGTGAGGAGCCGGGCCGCTTCTCGGAGCACCCGATCGAGGTAGAAGGGGGTACACGGCTCGCGGGGATCCTCGGTGAGCGGCACGACGGGGTCCACTCGAGCCACCACCAGGGCGTGGCGCGGGTGGGAGACGGTCTCGTCGAGAGCGCGTGGGCGCCCGACGGCTCGCTGGAGGGGCTGGAAGACCCCGCCAAACGGTTCGCGGTCGCCGTCCTCTGGCACCCGGAGATGGAGGACGACAAGCGCCTCTTTGCGGCGCTCGTCGACGAAGCACGGTCGTACCGGGCCGAGCGCCGCCCCTGACCTGCCGTACGGCCCCTCGGTCGCAGCTCAGACGCCGACGACGTGCACGAGCCAGCGCCGGTCGCGCTCCCGGTCGAGCTCCAGGAACAGCACCCGCTGCCAGCGCCCGAGGCAGAGCACGCCGTCCCGAACGGGGATCGACTCGCCGGCCGGCCCCATCAGCATCGACATGCAGTGCGAGTGGCCGTTCGACGCGCCCATGTCCTCCTCGGACACGTTTTCCGTGCGGCGATCCCAGTCGTCGTGTGCGTAGTAGTGCTCCGTCGGCACGAGTCTGCGCAGGAGCACGGAGAAGTCCTCGAGGAACCCGCGCTCGTACTCGTTGACCCGCACGGAGCAGGTCGTGTGCGGCGAGTAGACGCAGCAGATGCCGTCCCGCACGTCGCTCTGGCGCACCGCTTCCTGCACCTGCTCGGTGATGTCGGTGACCGTGAGCCCGCCCGCGGTGCGGAGGGTGGCCTCGCGGTGGAAGGTCTTCAGGGGGCCGCCGGGCGTGGGGCTGCCCGCCGGGCTCGCGGTGGTCGCCTCGGGTGCGCTCGCCATTGCGAGTCAATTGTGGCAGCCACACAGCCGGAGTGGTTGGCGAACCGTCCCGGGCGGCAACGGGCGAGGCGTGCCGAGGCTCCCCGGGGAGGCCGGTCCCTTCAGGGGATAGGGGGGACTGGACCTTCAGGGGGGAGCGCACGGACCCTCCCTGCGTACGGTGCGGTCACCGATAGCGGCTAACCCGAACGGGGTAGACGCAAACCACGAGCCGCGGGGGGAAACCAGGAGGGGGGAGATCCTGTGACGCCGGCGGCACCGGCACCGGCCACGCGCTCTGCGGCAGTCCTGCGCGCGGCGACCACGGCGCCCGGCATCTCACAAGTCTCCCGACGGGAGGAGGAGGAACGCATGAAGCGATTCGGTACCAAGGCATGGATTCTGCTCGCGGTCGTCGCAGTGGCGGTCGTCGCGGCGGTGGGTGGCTACGCGTACTGGACGGCCGGCGGATCGGGCTCGGGCTCGGCCACGACCGGTGACGTCAGCGCGGTGGTCGTGCACCAGACCTCGACGGTCAGCGACCTGTATCCGGGCGGGCCCGCAGTCCCGCTCTCGGGCAACTTCGACAACCCGAACAGTGGCGCGGTCTACGTCGGCTCGGTCTCGGCGTCGGTCGCCGGCACGTCGAACGGGGGCTGCACGGCCGCGGACTTCGCGGTCGAAGGTTCCTCGACCACGCCGGGGGAGATCCCCTCGGGCAACGGCGTCGGCTCGTGGAGCGGTCTCACGCTGCGCATGGTCGACAGCAGCTCGAACCAGAACGCCTGCAAGAACGTCACCGTCGACCTCGCGTACAGCGCGAGCTAGGACGGCCGTCGGTGGAGGGCCGGGACGACCGGCCCTCCACCACATCACCCCGACCGGACGAGGACACGACCCGATGAGCGAACAGCGGAGAGGCGTCACGACGAAGATCGCAGCGATCGCCGTGCTGCTCGTGGTGCTGGGCGTGCTCGCGATCTCGATGCTGACCGGCCGAACCGGCGGCCCGCTCACACCGGCGGTCGACCAGCCGACCTTCGCCCCGCCCACGGCGTCCGTCGGGCAGCCGGCGGCATTCAGGCTGGACGGCTCGGTGAGCGGCCTCGTCGTCGGCGTCTGGCGATCGGTCCGGGTCGAGGTGACGAACCCGAACCCGACGCCGATCCGCGTGACGCGGCTCACGGTCGAGGTCACCGGGAGCAGCAACGGCTGCGCCGCCGCCGCGAACTTCGAGACGCGTCCCGCTGGAGCGCCGTTCACGGTGCCCGCGGCCGCGGTCGCCTATCCGGTGCCGGCCGCAGGGCAGCCGCTGATCCGGCTCAAGGACACCGGGACGAACCAGGACGCCTGCCAGAACCGCTCGTTCGGGCTCGTCCTGCACGGGAGCGCGAGCAAACCGTGACCCGCCGGCTCGCAGCCCTGGTCGTGGCCCTCGCCGCGCTCGTCGGCGTCGTCGGCGCGCTTGCGCTCTGGACGGCCGGCGGGACGGGAAGCGCGAGCGCGAGCGTCGGGACGCTCGATCCCGCATCGATCTCCGCGGCGGTCTCCGGCACCGGGTCGGTGACGCTCACCTGGGACGCGCAGGCTGCGATGACGCCGGCCTCCGCGACCGGCGGGATCACGTACTCGGTCGAGCGTCGTATCGGCGCGGGCGCGTTTGCACCCCTCTCGAGCGGTACGTGCGCAGGATCGCTGCCCTACGCGTCGAGCTCCTGCGTCGACGTGCCCGGCGCGAGCGGCTCCTACACGTATCGGGTGGTGGCGCGGTACTCGAGCGCCTGGAGCGCGATCTCGAACGAGGTCACGCTCGCGGTCGTGGCCGACACAGACCCGCCCACGACAGCGCTGACCTTTCCGTCCGACGGCGCGTCCTACGCCGCGAGCGGATACGCCGCCGGCTGCTTCCCGGTGGGGCTGTGCGGGAGCGCCCAGGACGTCTCGGGGGTCGACGTCGTCCGCGTCTCGGTCCAGAAGCTCGGCGTCGGGTACTGGACGGGCAGCGGCTTCTCCGGGTTCAGCGAGGTCTTCCACCATGCCAACCTGCTCTCGCCGGGGGCGACGTCGACCAACTGGTCGCTGCCGCTCGCGATCTCGACGGGTGGCCGGTACGTCGTCCATGTCCAGGCGAGCGACACGCACGGCAACGACTCCGCACCGGGCGCGACGTCGACCGCGACCTTCACGGTCGACGTCGACGCGCCGTCGACCTCGATCACGACGACGCCCGCGTCACCGGACGGATCGAACGGCTGGTTCCGCCAGGCGACGGTCGGCTTCACGCTCGCGGCCGCCGACCAGGTCCCCTACGGCTCGGGTGTCGCGGGAACCTGGTATCGGGTCGACGGCGGCTCGGCGCAGGCGTACACCGGCCCCGCCGCGCTCGGCGCCCAGGGCGTGCACACCGTGGTCTACTGGTCGGTCGACAACGCGGGCAACGCGGAAACGCCGAAGACCGCCAACGTGCGTCTCGACGGTGTCGACCCGGCGACCACGGTCGGGCTGAGCCCGTCCACGCCGGGCGGCGCGAACGGCTGGTACACGACGGCCCCGACGTTCGCGCTCGGCGCCTCAGACGCAACCTCCGGCGTCGCGACCACGAGCTACCGGGTCGACGGTGGCTCCGCGACGACGTATCCGGGATCTCCGGTCACCGTGCCCGTGGGGCAGCACACGATCGCGTACTGGTCGACCGACGCTGCGGGCAACGTCGAGACCGCGCATACGACGTCGCCGATCCGCGTCGACACGGTGCGACCGTCGACGACGATCACGACCGTCCCCGCGAGCCCGGACGGCTCGAACGGCTGGTTCCGGCAGACGAGCGTCTCCTTCACCCTCGCGGGCTCGGACACGACGTCGGGCGTCGCCTCGCTCCATTACACGATCGACGGCGGTGCGGCCCAGGTCTACTCGGGCCCCGTCACGGTCGGCACGCCCGGCGACCACGTCGTCACGTACTGGGCGGTCGACACGGCGGGCAACACCGAGGCGCCCGGGACGGCGCACCTTCGCCTCGACGCGGCCGCCCCGGCGACGTCCGCAACGACCACGCCGGCCGCGCCGGACGGGTCGAACGGCTGGTTCCGGCAGACGAGCGTGACCGTGACGCTGGCCGCCGCGGACGCGACCTCGGGCGTGGCGGCGACGAGCTACAGCCTCGACGGAGGGCCGACGCTCGCGTACACGGGGCCGGTCGCGGTCTCGACCCAGGGGGATCGCACCATCGCCTACTGGTCGACGGACACCGCGGGCAACGTCGAGGCGACGCACACCGTCCACGTGAAGCTCGACAACGCGGCGCCGTCCGTGACCCTCGACACCACCCCAGCCTCGCCGGACGGCGCGAACGGGTGGTTCACCTCGAGTGCGTCGTTCACGCTCTCCGCCACCGATGGCGCCTCCGGTGTCGCGAGCCGCCTCTACCGGCTCGACGGCGCGAGCGCGCAGACGTACACGGGGCCGGTCTCGCTCTCCCAGGGCGACCACACAGTCGAGTACTGGGCGGTCGACCTGGCGGGCAACACGAGCACGCACGCGACCACCCACGTGAAGCTGGACAGCACGAAGCCCGTGACGACGCTGGCGACGACGCCCGGGACCCCGGACGGGTCGAACGGTTGGTTCCGGCAGGCGAGCGTCGCCTTCACCCTCTCCGCGACCGATGCGACCTCGGGGGTGGCGACGCGCCTCTACACGATCGACGGCGGCTCGACCCAGACGTACGCGAGCGCCGTGACGATCGCGGCCCAGGGCGACCACGTCGTCACGTACTGGTCGGTGGACAGCGCCGGGAACACCGAGTCCGTCCACACCACGCACGTGAAGCTCGACAACGTCGCACCGACCGTCTCGGTGTCGCTCACTGCCGCGGGCAGCGCGCTCGCCTCGGGAAGCACGATCTCCTACAGGCGGGGCGACACCGTGTCTGCGAATCGGACGCTGAAGCTCCGCGCCACCGTGGCCGACGCCACGTCGCAGCCTGCGTCCGCGTCGTTCCCGGCGATTGCCACCACGGGCTGGACGCACGCCGCCGAGGGGCCCGTGACGACTCCCGGCGGCGGTGTCTACGACTCGAGTCCCTTCACGTGGACCACGTCCGCGTCGAATCCCGCCGCGTACGCGATCACCGCCGCGGACCAGGCAGGCAATACGGCCTCTCAGTCGCTCACGTTCGCGAACGACTCCACGGCTCCGACCGGTGTGCTCTCGCTCGGGGCGTCGTCCACCGGCGCGTTCCTGAGCGGTGCGACGCTCTACTTCAAGGCGAACGCGTCCGGTTCGTTCACGCTGCAGGACTCGGTAAACGACACGGGGGTCGGGCCGGCGTCCGTCACCTTCCCGGGGATCGCCGCGAGCGGCTGGACGCACGCAGCGGAGACCGTCACCGCGGGATCCGGCACCGCTCCCACGATCGCCTACACGTCGAGCCCGTTCGGCTGGACGGGCGGGGCCGGAACTCCCACCGGCTCGGTCACCGCGACCGACGGCGTCGGGAACGCCACGAGCACGTCGCTGACGTTCGTGCCGGACGTGACCGGCCCGACCGGCGGGGCGCTCGTCGTGAACGGCACCGCCGCCTCGTCGGCGGGGACGAGCAGCCTCGACGGCGACGGGAGCTTCGCGATCGGCACGCGGACGGACTACTCGGCCGACGCCGGCTCCGGGCTCGCCACGAGCGTGCTCACGAGCGAGTCCGCGACCCTCGCGGCCGACGGCACGACGTGCGGCGCCTTTGGCACACCGGCGACGATCGCCGGGAGCCCGACCCAGTCCGGTCTCTCCGAGGGGTGCTACCGCTACACGCTGACCGGCACCGACAAGGTCGGCAACACGTCGAGCATCGGCACGACCGTGAAGGTCGATCGCACTGCGCCGACCGTGACGCTGACCTCCGTCGACGACGGCCCGGGCGGGACCGAGATCTTCACGGGGACGACCACCGAGCTGACGGGCCCGATCACGATCCACGTCTACTGGCTCGGCTTCCTCTCGGTTCAGACCTACACGTTCACCCCGACCTCCACGTCGTGGTCGTTCCAGACCGACAGCAGCGACCTGTGGGCGATCCTCACGTACAGCGCGCGGGCGGAGCAGACCGACGCCGCGGGGAACACCTCCGCGCCGAGCAACACGATCACGTTCCACGGCAACAGCTGACGCGGGAGCTCGAGCTTCACGTCTGTCGCCGCGACTAGATGTCGGCAGCAGGGTGCCGCACGGGCTCGGACAGCCGGTCGACGAGATGGACGAGGCCGTTCGGATCGTACGGCTTGTCACCGAGCTCTTCCGGGAGCGTGATGAACAGCCACCAGAGCATGAACAGCGCGGCCCCCATCAGGGCGAAGCGCCTGCGTCGCCGAAGCTGGGCATGCCAGGCAGGGTAGGGCGGACGCTGGGCGGGCGCGCCGGCGACGGAGTCGGCGGGCTCGCGCACGAAGCCGTTCAGCAGCGCTCCCCACTCGGGGACCAGGTGCGCCGTGTCATGGGCCGCCGCGGTCTGCCGACCCTCTCGGGCAAGCGTTGCGCTCAACTGCCGATCTTCGGAGAGGCGTACCAGCCCGTGCGCCAGCGCGTCGGCGTCTTCGACATCGGCGAGCAGGCCGTTCCGGCCGTCTCGGACGATCTCCTGCGTCTGACCGACGCGTGTCGTCACGACGGGGACACCGGTCGCCATCGCCTCGAGGGGCCCCTTCGGCCCGCCTTCCTGACGCGCGGTCACGAGGTACGCGTCGAGGGCGTGGTACGCCCGGGCGAGCTCCGCGTGAGTTGCGAAGAGCACGTGCCGATGCGGGATTCCCAGCCGCTCGAGCCCGGCCCGGACATACCCGCGCGCAAGACCCGTGAGCAGCAGGAAGAGGTCGGGAACCGACTCGGCGACCTGTTCCAGCGTCCCGAGCAGGACGTCCGGGCCTTTGATCAGCTTGGGCTCGGATCCCTCCCCGAGGCCGACGCCGTCCTTCTGGAACGAGCCGACGACGAACGCGCTCTCGGGCACGCCCAGAAGCCGCCGCGCGCTTCGTCGGCTCTCGGCGTCCACGGGCGTGAAACGGTCGGTATCGACGCCGAGGCGGATCTTGAACACGCGCTCGGTGTCGACGCCCGCCTCCAGAACGAGTTCGCGCATCTCATCGTGCGTGACCTGGATCCGCGCGACGCGCTCCGCGTTTCGACGGAGGCGCTCGAATGCGAGGTCGAACTCGGGATAGCCGATCGTGCCCGGTCGACCGTGGAAGTACGCAAGTCCCAGCTCGTGCGTCGTCTGGAGCCAGCGCGGGTCCAATGCGCTGAAATGGTCGGGCAAGAAGACCGTCTGCCGGCTCGTGTGCGTCGCCCACCGGGCCGGTGCGACCGCATAGCCGAGCCGCTGCGCGGTGGAGGCGACGAAGCGGGCGTCCTCGTCGATCGACCACGAGAACCCGTCCCCGACGACGAACAGACGTGATGCATCCGGCCACGAGCGCGTTCGCGCTCGGACGTAGCCGAGCACGGCCACGCGTGCAGCACGACGTGCGATTCGCTGGGGGCTGGTGCGAACGCTCGTGCAGCCAGCGTAGCGATTCTTACGGAAACTTCGTACTGCGATAGTAGCCTGGCGGGCGATTCGACCATGCCCGCCTCGACCATGCCTGCTCTGCGCCGGGCTCTTCGTACCGGCGCGTGATCGCCGCCGAAGGGAGCACGATGCGCCGAATGACTCGCTTTCTTAACCGTTGCCCTCGTTCGAAGCGGCTCGCACTCCTCGTTGGACTCGCCTTGGTTGTCGCGAGTGTCCTCGCCGCGACCGCATCCTCGCTGGCGTGGGACGACAGCGTGTGCCCGGATGTTGCAGGGGAGAACACGGCCACCTGCGCCCCGGGAACGGTAGGAGTTTCCTACTCGATCACCTTCAAGGAGCGCGAAGGCTCGGGCTGCGGACCCGGCTTGCAGACGTTCTACCTTTCCACGGGCGGGCTGCCCCCGGGCCTCACGCTCGCTACCAGTGGGACGCTGAGCGGGACTCCCACGACAGCCGGTGTGTGGAAGTTCTTCCTCGAGATGCGAGAACCGACCGACGATCCTGCGCATTGCCGTGGCGACAGAAGTCAAAGGGAGTTCACGCTAGCGATCAACGCCAATCCGGGTGGCGCGCCTGCGCCGCCCAAGCCGACGCTCGTCGTGACGACGCCGTCGTTGCCGGATGGGAACATCAATCAGCCGTATACGTCTCCGGGGTTGGCGGCCACGGGGTCGGCGGTGAACTCGTGGTCGCTGGCGGGTGGTGCGCTGCCGGCGGGGCTGACCTTGGGCTCCAACGGGGTGATCACGGGGACTCCGACGCAGAGCGGCAACTTTACGGTGACGGTGCAGGCGAACGGCAACGGGGTCAACGCGACAAAGCAGCTGTCGCTGTTCGTGCTCGCGCCGCTCGCGGTGCAGACGCTCGTCAACAAGACGCCGCCCGAGCGTGGTTTGACCGCCAAGAAGCTCGTCGGCGCACCGCTCATCACAGGCGTGAAGGCCGTCGGCGGACGGCCTCCGTACACGTTCACGGCGACCGGCACGCTCCCTCCGGGGCTCGCCCTCGACGCCGCCACCGGAAAGATCACGGGGTCGGGCACCGCCGCCGGCCGCTACCCGTTCACCGTGACCGTGACCGACGGGACCGGCGCGAAGGCTGCCGTCGACTGGAACATCACGATCCTGCCGCTGCTCGACTTCACGAAGGGGAAGGGACTACCGGTCGGGCACGTCGACCGCCCCTACTCCGCGCGGATCCCGGTGCGGGGCAAGGATTCCGCGACCGCAGAGTTCGCAGTCGCGGGCGACATCCCGCCGGGCCTCCAGGTCGACGACACCGGTCGTCTCAGCGGGACGCTCATCAAGACGGGCGTCTACCACCTGAAGGTGTTTGCGTTCTCGCCGAACGGCGCGCCGATCAGCAAGGTCTTCGCGCTTCGCGTCCGCCGTTGACAGCGCCCGGCCGTACGTTCGCCGACGCTCTTCTTGGTCTGAGCGCGCAAGGATTGGCGGGCGTCCGTGTTTTTGTCTAACATCTGGACGCAATGGTGGGACGGCCCAGAGAGGTGCAACCCGGCGGGCTCGCGGCACTCGAACGAGCGGCCCGGGTTCACGCCTCGGCGCTGGAGCGTCTGCGCAGCGAGATCCTCGCTGCCCGGCTCGCCGGTTCGAGCCTCCGGGTGATCGGAGAGGTCGTCGGCTTGTCGCCCGAAACGGTGCGTTCGATCGTTGCGGAGGAGAAAGCCCGCCGCGACCCCGAGCGCGTCCTCTGATCCCGCCGGGATCGCGCGATACGCTCTGTCGCGTGAAGGTCGTCTCCACAGGACGGATCAACCAGACCCTCGCCAGGTACGGCGAGAACGCCCCGATGGCTGCCACGTGCTGCAACGCCTGCCGCACGTGCGTGCAGACCAATGCGATCGCCGCGGGGCTCGCCCTCGTCGTCGCGGCAGGCGCCGCGATCCCCAGGCTGTGGCGGCGCGGCCCGCAGACGTAGCCCGATAGTCGGTTGCGTCGCCGCTGCGGGAAGCTGTGCCGCATGATTGCCGGGCCGGGCCCGTAGCTCAGCTGGTCAGAGCAGCCGACTCATAATCGGTAGGTCCCTGGTTCGAGTCCAGGCGGGCCCACTCGCACCCGGCGCTCCAGGCGCGGCTCGTCGGGTGACTCCCTCGTTCGAGGGACATCGCGTCTTTCGTCGGGGGTCGAGACGGCCGAAGAGAGACCACCGCCGCGTCTGCGGTCGGCGGGTTGCCTTCGACTTATGTCACCGAGCCGTCTCACGTCAGCGATCTCGTCCGCGCGCACGGAGACCCCGGCTGTCGCCGACAGCCTGGGTGAGCTGCTCGTCGCTCGTGGGCTGCTCTCGCCAGAGGAGCTCGAGACCGCATTGGAGCGGCACCGGCGGGTCGGCGAGCCGCTCGGCCAGGTGCTGCTCGCCTCCGGCCTGATCTCCCGGCGCGCGCTGTACGAGGCGCTCGGCGAGCTGTGGGACGTGCCCGTCGCCGACGTGGAGGAGATCGACGAGAGCCTCGCGCATGGCTTCGACCCGCATCAGCTCGCACGGGAGGGTTGGGTGCCCGTCCGCGTCGAGGACGGCGGAGAGGGAACTCGGCAGGTGCTGGTCGCGGTGGCGGGGCGGCCGCGCGAGGAGATCGCGGCAACGGTGAGGTCGGTGACGGGTCTCGAGCAGGTCGAGCAGGTCGTGACGACCGACTGGGACGTCCGACGGGCGCTGCGGACCACCTGGCGTGAGCACTTGATCGAGCATGCTGTCTCGGGCCTCGCGCTCAGGCATCCCGACGAGTCGGCCTCTCGCGTCTTCTACCGGCGCCAGATCTGGGCACTCGTCGGGGCCGCCGTCGTGCTCGCGGCCGCCGCGGTGTTCGCGCCGCGGGTCACGCTGACGGCCGTTCTCGCGGTGATGACGCTCTCGTTCACCGTGTTCGTCGGCTTCAAGCTGCTCGTCAGCGTGCTGGGCCTCTCCGTCGAGCACACCGAGGCGGTCACCGACGAGGAGGTCGCAGCACTGGTCGACCGCGACCTGCCGCACTACACGGTGCTCGTACCTGCGTACCGGGAGGCGAACGTGATCGGCACGCTGATGCGCAACCTCGGCGCGCTCGACTACCCACGGGAGAAGCTCGAGATCCTGCTCCTCCTCGAGGAGGACGATCCGGAGACGCTCGCCGCGGCCAAGGCGGCCGCGCCTCCCGATCTCGTTCGTTTCCTCGTCATCCCCGACGCGACACCGAAGACGAAGCCGAAGGCCTGCAACATCGGGCTCGCGTTCGCGCGAGGCGAGTACGTCGTGATCTACGACGCCGAGGACCGGCCGGAGCCGGATCAGCTGAAGAAGGCGCTGATCGCGTTCTGGAAGAACGGCTCGGACCTCGCGTGCGTCCAGGCGGCGCTCAACTACTTCAACGCCGACGAGAACCTGCTCACGCGGATGTTCACGCTCGAGTACTCGTCCTGGTTCGACGACATGCTGCCCGGGCTCGATCGGTTCCGCCTGCCGATCCCGCTCGGAGGCACGAGCAACCACTTCCGCACCGACCTCCTGCGGGAGCTCGGCGGGTCGGGACCCGTACAACGTGACCGAGGACGCCGACCTCGGGATCCGCGCCGCCGTCCGCGGCCGGCGGGTGGCGGTCGTCAACTCGACGACGTTCGAGGAGGCGAACATGGAGCTGGGCAACTGGATCCGTCAACGCAGCCGATGGATCAAGGGCTACATGCAGACCGCCCTGGTCCACTCGCGCCACCCGGTTCGCCTGGCCCGGGCGATCGGGCTGCGCCAGACCTTCGCCTTCGGGCTGCTGATCGCGGGGACGCCCCTGACCTTCCTGTTCGCGCCGATCCTCTGGTCGTTCACGGTGCTCAGCCTGGTCTGGCCGCCCGTCGTCCGAGGGATCGTGCCGCACTGGCTGCTCGTCGCCAGCCTGGTCAACCTCCTCGCCGCGAACGCGATGATGGTGTACCTCAGCCTGATCGCGGTCGCGCGGCGGCACATGTACTGGCTGACGCCGTTCGCGCTGCTCGCGCCCGCCTACTGGATCCTGCACTCGATCGCGGCCTACAAGGCCATCTGGCAGCTCGTCCGAAACCCGTTCTACTGGGAGAAGACGGAGCACGGCCTCACCCGGCGGCCAGACCCGGGCGTCGGGGTCGCCCGTGTGCAGATGGAGTCGACATGATCACGGTCACCCCGGCGGAGGGTCTGCTGCTCGGAGCCGGCGCCAGCGCGCTGCTCGCGGGGCTGTTCGCGGTCGGGTTCGTCAAGACGGCGCGCTGGGCGCTCGCGCTCGTCGCGGCCGGGGCAGGGGCAGCGGCGATCGGAATCGACACGAGGCTGCTGGGCATCGTTGCGGCCGGCGCGCTCGCGACAGGGCTTGCGACGTGCTTCTCGCCCGCGTGGTGGCAGATCGAGCGACTCGCCGCGGAGCGCAACGGTCACCTGTTGCCCGAGCAGCACCGGCGGCAGCTCGCCTCCGCCTCGCGCTGGTACCCCGGGCGGATCGCGGCGACCACGCTCGTGCTCCTCTTCCCGGCCGTCGCCGTCGCGGTCTGCTTCGTCGTCGCCCACTGGTCGCTCGCGCGCGTCGGCTGAAACGGCTGGAGCACGGCTTCTACCGCCTCGCGCGAGGCGGGGCAGACGAGGCGGATCGCGGCGCTGTGACCTAGGCTCGGCGGGACGACCACCGATCTCGAGGACGCCGCGTGAACGACCGGCAGGACCAACCCCAGCTGCAGGACCCGGCGAGCACGCCGCGGTGGGAATGGCGTGCGTTCGGTGACGAGCTCGGAGACGTGCTCGCGGGGCTCGAGCCGGAAAGCATCCAGGAAAGCGACGAGCTCTACCTGCTGTCCGTTGCCGGAAGAGACATCGTCAAGGTACGTGACGGGCTACTCGACGTGAAGCAACTCGAGCAGGTCGACGAGGCCGGGCTCGAGCAGTGGCGGCCCGCGCTCAAGGCGCCCTTTCCGGTGAGCGCCGCGGATGCCGCACGTGCCCTGGCCGGGCTCGGCATCACCGATCAGGCCCTCGACCCCGATCCCTACGCGCTCGGCCGGCTGCTCGACCATGTGGTGCGCCCGCACCCCGAGCTCCGGATGCTGCAGGTGCGCAAGCGGCGCCGGCGGCATGTCGTCGGCGGCTGCGCGGCCGAGTCGACCACGGTCGAGACCCCCTACGGCTCGACCCACACGGTCGCCGTCGAGTCCGAGCACCCGCAGCTCGTCGTCGCGGCGCTCCGCGCGCTCGGGCTGGAGGGCCGTGCGAACGTCAACTACGCGCGCGGGCTCCGGGCGCTGTTGCGACGAGCCGCGCGAAGAGTCGCGGTGATCGACGTCGGCACGAACTCCGTCAAGCTCCACGTCGCCGAGCGGGGGCGTGACGGACGCTGGCGGGCCGTTGCCGATCGCGCGGTCGTCACGCGACTCGGGGAAGGCCTCGACCAGACCGGTCGTCTCCAACCGGAGCCGATCATGCGCACCGCGGACGCCGTCGCGGAGCTCGCCGCGGAGGCGCGGGAGCTCGACGCGGAGCACATCGTCGCGGTCGGCACGGCGGCGCTGCGGATCGCCCCGAACGCCGGCGAGCTGCTCGCGCAGGCGCGTGAGCGCTGCGGCGTCAGCATCGACGTGATCTCCGGGGAGGACGAGGCGCACCTCGCCGCACTCGCGGCACGCGCGGCCGTGGAGCTCGACCACGCCACGGTCGTGGTCTTCGACAGCGGAGGCGGCAGCTCGCAGTTCTCGTTCTGGAGCGGCGACGAGCTCGACGAGCGTTTCAGCCTGAACGTCGGATCGGTCCGCGTCACCGAGCGGTTCCGCCTCGACGGCGCCGTCGAGGCGCAGACCGTCGAGCAGGCGCTGGCCGCGATCGCCGAGGACCTCGCACGCCTCGACGGCCGACCCGTCCCGGCGGCCGTGATCGGCATGGGGGGAGCGGTGACGAACCTCGCGGCGGTGCGGCACGGGCTCGCCACCTACGATCCCGACGTCGTCCACGGGAGCCTGCTGGGTGTTGCCGAGCTCGATCGTCAGATCGAGCTCTACCGGACGCGCGACGCCGACGAGCGGCGAACGATCCCGGGCCTCCAGCCCGAGCGGGCCGAGATCATCCTCGCCGGCGCCTGCATCGTGCGCACGGTGCTCGCGCGCCTTCGCTGTGACGCCCTCGTCGTCAGCGACCACGGCCTCCGGCACGGCGTCGTCCTCGACCGCTTCGGCGCCGGCGACGCTCCGGATCGGAGCAAGTAGGGCCGTGGCGCGCGACAACGACGTGAACCGGGCTGCGAACCTGGGTCGCGCGGCGCAGGGCGAGCGGCTCGGCGGCTTCGTCTACGGGACGATCGTCGTGCTCGCGGTGGTCGTCGCCGGCTCGAAGACGTATCCGCATTCCGCCGGGAACATCGCGGTGCTCGTGGTCGTCACCTCGATCGTCTTCTGGCTCGCGCACGTCTACGCGCAGGGGATCGCGCACAGCGTGGCGGAGGATCGCCATCTCTCGCTCGCCGCGCTCGGCACGATCGCCCGCCGCGAGGGCTCGCTCGTCGAGGCAGCCGTCCCGCCCGCGGCCGCGTTGACGCTCGGCGCGTTCGGCGTGATCTCGACACAGACGGCAGTCTGGGCGGCGCTCGCGCTCGGCCTGATCGTGCTCGCGGCGCAGGGCGTCGTGGTCGCACGGATCGAGCGGCTCGGGGTCATCGGTACGGTCGGCCTGGTCGCCGCGAATCTGGCGCTCGGCCTCGTGCTCGTCGGCCTGAAGCTGCTCGTCAGCCACTGAGCGACGCTTTCCGGCCGGGTCAGTCCTCCGCCGCGGCCGGCCGGAGCGGGCTCGGCCGGGTGCGGAGGAGCCGCGCCGTCCACGCGGGCAGCCACCAGTTCCAGCGGCCGAGCAGCTGCATCAGCGACGGGACGAGCAGGGCCCGGATCACGGTCGCGTCGAAGATCACACCGGCCGCGAGTCCGATCGCGAACTGCTTGATGTCCGGTCCGGGGCTCGTCGAGAGCGAGAAGAACGCGAACATGAGCACGAGGGCCGCGCTCGTGACGAGCTTGCCCGTGCGCTCGAGGCCCAGCTCGATCGCACGCGGGGTGTCGCCGGTCTCCTCGTACGCCTCCCGCATCCGGGTGAGCATGAACACCTCGTAGTCCATCGAGATCCCGTAGAGGAACGCGAAGATCATCAGCGGGATCCACGAGATGATCGCGTCCGTCGCGGGGACGCCCCAGATCGCGTCGCTGCCGTGCCCGTCCTGGAAGACGAACACGATGATCCCGTACGCGGCCGCGAGCGAGACGAGGTTGAGGAAGACCGCCTTGACCGCGAGCACGATCGAGCGGAACGCCCGCATCAGCAGCACGAACGTGAGCACGAGGACGAAGAGGAGGACGTACGGGAACGTGCCGTAGACGGCGCTGATGAAGTCGCGGCCCTCGGCAGCCACGCCGCCGAGCGTGACCTGGGTCGGTTGGCCGAGCTCGTTCTCCACCGTCGGCAGCACGTGTTTGCGCAGGTTCGAGATCGTCTGCTTCGCAGGCCGCGAGTTTCCGTCGTCGGTCCCGAAGGCCTCGACGAGGCCCGTCGAGCCCTTGCGCCACGAGGGGGGCGCCGACGCGCCGTCGATCCCGTCCGCCGCCGCGACCGCGTCGGCCGTACGTGAGAGTGCGGACGGCGTCGCACCGTGCTCGACGAGCACGACGTATGGAAGGTAGACGCCGTCGGGGATGCCCGCGCGCTCGATCGCCACGCGTCCCGCCTGGGCGTCGCCGCTGCCCGGCTCGTTGCGGAGCTCGGCGTCGCTCGGGTTGAGGTGGAGGGCCGGGAAGACGATCACCGCCACGATCGCGAGACCGGCGAGGAAGATCGGCAGCGGCCGCCGCGTGACGAGACGCGCCCAGCGGCCCCAGAAGCCCGCGCCCTCGGGTGGCGGGTCGACGAAGCGCCGCGGCATCACGCGGATGCTGTTGATCCGGTGGCCGAGCAGCGCGAACAGCGCCGGCAGGAGAGTGATCGAGGCCACGACCGAGACCGCGGGGATCAGCATGCCGCCGAAACCGATCGAGCGGATGAACGGAAGCGGCAGGATGACCATGCTCAGCAAGCCGATCGCGACCGTCGAGCCCGAGACGATCACCGATCGCCCCGCGTGGGTCATCGTCTCCACCAACGCGTCGTCCGGGGCTCGTCCGTTCGCGAGCTCCTCGCGGAAGCGGAAGGTCATCAGGAGCGCGTAGTCGATCGCGACGCCGAGGCCGACGAGCGCGACGAGGAACTGCACGATGATCGACACGTCGGTCACGTACGTGAGCACGAGCACACACGCGAACGTCGTCATGATCGACGCGCCCGCCATCACGAGCGGCATTGCCACGGCGGGCAACGTGCCGAAGACGAACAGGAGGATGATCAGCGCGCCGGCGGCACCGATCAGCGTCTCGGTCAGCACTCCGGGGCCCGACTCACCGCCCTGTGACTGGTAGATCGCGTCACGACCCGTGAGGTGCGCGGAGACGCCGGGAGGCGCGGTCCTGTTCAGCGCTGCCCGCGCCGCCGCGATCGGGGGGAGGCTCGAGAACGTCGCGTTGCCCGCCGGGTAGACGGTCGCCACCATCGTGTGGTGGTCCTGTGACACGTACATCGGGTCGCGGGTCTCGAACCACGAGCCGACGCGGCTGCCCTTCACGACGTCGGCCGTCGCACCGATCGCACTCTCGATGCCGGGCACCTTCGTCACGTCCCGGTCGGGAGAGCTGAACACGAGGACGAGCGGCGGCTGCTCGCCGGAGCCGAACGTCTCGAGCGTCCGTTGGTTCGCCTCGTAGGCCGAGAAGCCGGGGATCGAGAACGACTCGAACCAGCGGTCGGAGAGCCGCATCGCGGACGCGGCGCCCACGATCGTGAGTACGATCCACGCGCCGACCACGAGGAGCCGGTGGCGGATCACGAGCCGCGCCAGACCGGCCACTCGCCGAGGCTAGCGGATCGAGGGCGACCTCCGCGGGTCCGCCGAGCCCGCTGCCCGAGTGACAGAATCCGGTCTCCCGAGCAGGAGACGCTTTGCAGGACGAGACCGAGAGATGACCGGCGTCGACCACACACCCACGCCGTCCGCCGCCGTTCCCGGCGCGTCCGACAAGCGGGTCACGGTCGAGCCGCGCTGGCCCGTCGCGCTCGCGCTGGCGTCGTTCATCGTGATCTCGGTCGTGCTGCGGGTCGCCGAGCCGCATCGAGAGGCGCTCGGTCCCACGTGGTTGGTCCCCGCGATCGAGATCGTGCTGCTGCTCGTCCTGATCGCAGCCGATCCGGCCACGATCGACGGTCGCCGGCGTTGGCTGAGACCGCTGTCGATCGCGCTCGTCGGCGGTCTCGCAGTCGCCGCGCTGGTCTCGACAGTCGTACTGATCGTCGAGCTCATCCAGGGCGGACCGGTGACGAACGAGGCGAGCTCGCTGCTCGCCTCCGGCGCGATCGTCTGGCTCGGCAACTGCCTGGTGTTCGGCCTCCTGTACTGGCTGCTCGACAGCGGCGGCCCCTACGCGCGCTACGTGGGCGAGCGCGAATTCCTCGATTTCGCGTTCACCCAGCAGATGAGCCCCGAGCTCGCGCCTCCGGGCTGGCGGCCGCACTACGTCGACTACTTCATCCTCGGCCTCACCACGAGCACCGCGTTCAGCCCCACCGACGTGATGCCGCTCTCACGCTGGGCGAAGCTGACGATGGCACTGCAGTCGATCATCTCGCTGACGGTGGTGGGCATGGTGATCGCCCGCGCCGTCAACGTCTTCGCTTAGCGAGCTCGTCCTCGAGGAGCGCCACGACGGCGTTGGCCCAGTCGGCGACGTCGTCCAGCGGCTCCTGGTCGCGGATCCGCAGGAATCCCCCGAGCAGGGCGTCGAGCTCCGCCTCGCTCAGCGCCGGCTCGCCGGCGTCGGCAGGTGCCCGGTCCGCCTCGGCCCGACGTACCCGGGCGAAGCGCACGAGCGCCTCCCGGCCGCCGACGGCCTCGGCGAGCTGCTCCAGGAGCTCGTCGACACGCGCCTGACCCGGCGGAGTGAGCGCTGCGAGCGCGCGGGCGAGATACGCGCTGTGATGATCGGCGGCAGCCATCTCAGTGGGCGAACGTCGTTCCGGTCGCCGCATCGTGCACAGGGGCGGGCTGGCTCTGCAGCCGCGGGAGCTGACGTTCGAGGTCGTGAACGAGCATATCGGCGAGGTCGTGCGTGAACCCGCGGCGGACGACGACCCGGAGCGCCGCGAGGTCGGTGCGGTTCTCGGGGAAAGTGTAGGCGGGCACCTGCCAGCCTCGCTCGCGGAGCGCGGTGGAGACGTCGAAGACGGTGAAGTTGTCCACGTCGTCACGGAGCGCGAACGCGAAGACGGGCAGCTCGTCACCCTGCGTCAGGAGCACGAACGGGCCGAGCTCGGCGATCCGCTCGGACAGCTGGGTGGCGACCTCTCGGGCGTAGCCCTGGACGCGCTTGTAGCCCTCGAAGCCCAGGCGCAGGAAGTTGTAGTACTGGCCGACCACCTGCGCGCCCGGCCGCGAGAAGTTCAACGCGAACGTCGGCATGTTGTCGCCCAGGTAGTTGACCCAGAAGATCAGGTCCTCGGGCAGCGCGTCTGCGTCACGCCACACGATCCAGCCGACGCCCGGGTAGACGAGCCCGTACTTGTGGCCCGACGCGTTGATCGAGGCGACACGGGGGAGCCTGAAGTCCCAGACGAGATCGGGGTCGAGGAACGGCGCGACGAACGCGCCGGACGCGCCGTCGACGTGCACGGGGACGTCGAGCCCGGTCTCGTGCTCGAGCGCGTCGAGCGCAGCGCAGATCTCCTGCACCGGCTCGTACGAGCCGTCGAAGGTCGAGCCGAGGATCGCGACGACCCCGATCGTGTTCTCGTCGCAGAGCTTCACGGCTTCCTCGGCCGAGAGGTGGAAGCGGTCGCCCTCCATCGGCACGAGCCGCATCTCGACGTCCCAGTAGTTCGCGAACTTCTCCCAGCACACCTGGACGTTGATCCCCATCACGATGTTCGGCCGGTCGGCCGGCTTGCCCTCGGCCGCCCGCTTCTTCTGCCACCGCCGCTTGAGCGCGAGGCCGCCGAGCATCGCCGCCTCGCTCGACCCGGTCGTGGAGCAACCCGTCGCCTCGTCGCCGTCGGGGGCGTGCCAGAGGTCGCTCAGGATCGTCACGCAGCGCAGCTCGAGCTCGGCGGTCTGGGGGTATTCGTCCTTGTCGATCATGTTCTTGTCGAGGCATTCGGCCAGCAGGCGCTCGGCCTGCGGATCCATCCACGTGCTCACGAACGTCGCGACGTTGAGCCGCGCGTTCCCGTCGAGCATCAGCTCGTCGTGGACGATCTGATAGGCGATGTCGGCCGGCATCTCCTGCTCCGCCAGCCGGTACCGCGGGATCGTCCCCGCCTCACGGGAGAACAGATGACCGATCCCGAGGTGGGGCTTCCCGGTGCTCGGCACGTGGGGGTGCTTGAGTGCCATCGACGAACCTCCTGCGCGCTGCCGTTGAACAGGTCTGGGGCGGGCGCCGCCTCGCTCGCCACCGCGTCGCGCGCGGGCGTCTGCGGTCCCGGAGCGACGCTACCAAGCCGTTCGCGCGGCGAACGGCCGCCGCCGCCGGCCTCACCCGGGTGAACGTCTCTAGGCGCCGGCCGCGCCGGCGACGAATGCGCCGATCGCCTCCCCGAACGCACGGCGGCTGGTCTCCCAGGCGTAGAACATGTGGCCGCCGCCGAAGTGACGCACGGTCACCCGGCCGGCCACCTGTGGATCGAGCCGCATCAGGTTCCGCAGGCGATCGCTCGCGTAGTACGGGGTCACGAGGTCGTAGCGACCGTGCGTGATGAACGCCTTCATGTGCGGGTTCAATGCCATCCCGTAGCGGAAGTCGTCCGTCGCGCCGACCGGAGGGTGGAACGCGTGCCGCTCGACGTCGTCCTTCCAGGCGGTGTTCACCTCGTAGCTGAGGAGCGTGTACTCGCGCTCGGTCTGCACGCCGATCTCGGCTCGCAGCACCTGGTTCACGGCCATGGTGTACGCAGGGCTGATCCCCGACAGGGTGGGGTCGGGGCCGCCGAACGCATCGCGGTCGGGGAACGGGTCGACGGTCGTGATCGTCGTGTCGTAGAGGCCGAGTACCCGCCGCTCGTCGCGCAGCAGCTCCCGCGCGAACGTCGTGATGCCGATGCGCCCCTCCGCCCTCTGCACGAGCTCGAGCGGCAGGCCGAGCAGGTCGGCTTGCCGGCCGAGGACACGGTCGCGCTCGTCGGCGCCGGTCGCGGCGCCTCCGGCGAGAAACGGGGCGAGCTCTCCGGTGGCGAACCGCTCCGCCTCGACCTGGACATCCTCGAGCGGGGCGTCGGGCCCGAACACGCGCGAGCGGCCGTGGTGGGCCGCCGCGAGCGCCATCGTGGGGAGCGTGTCGATCCAGCCGAGGATGTCGTAGTCCGTCGGGCTGAGGGTCGCCAGCTCCAGCGCGGGGGAGATCAGGATCGCCCCGTTGAGCCCGATCCCGGCGCTCTCCTGCAGCATGCGCACGAGCCGCCCGACGCGGTAGCCGCCGTAGCTCTCTCCCGCGATGAACACTGGCGACCCCCAGCGGCCGCTCCCCGACAGCCAGCGGCCCATGAACTCGCACAGCGACTCGAGATCGCGTTTCTGGCCGAAGAACTCCTTGGGGTCGACGGCGTCGTCGCCCTTGCCGTCGCCCTGTTTCTCGTCCTTCCCCTGCTCGCGCTCGATCACGCGGCTGAAGCCCGTGCCGACCGGGTCGACGAACACGAGGTCGGTGAACGCGAGCCACGAAGACTCGTTTAGCACGAGGCGCGGCGGCATCTCCGGGAGCGAGCCGTCGGCAGGGAACGCGACCCGTCGCGGCCCGACGGCGCCGAGGTGGAGGTAGGCCGACGAGGCGCCCGGGCCGCCGTTGAAGACGAACGTGACGGGCCGCCGGGCATCCGTCTCCTCTGCGACGTAGGCAACGGAGAAGATCTCCGCCGCCGGCTTGTCCTTCTTGCGGAGAACGACCCAGCGGGCGGTCGCCGTGTAGTCGAGCGGTGTCGCGCCGCCGCTCCAGGTCGCGCTCGTCTCCGCGCCCGCGGGCGGCTCGTACTCCGCCGCGGGCGTCTTCGCGTCCTGACCGCCTTCGCTCACGCCGGGGACGCTAACCGACCCGCCTCACCGAGGCGGCGCATGAGCACGCGTGTGGGCCGCGCGGCCTCCCCACAAGCCGCGCGGCCCACATCCGGACCTGCCCGTCGTCCTCAGCCGCGGGCAGTCCTGACCTGCACGAGTCGCCGGTTGGTCACCCCCGCGAGGACGTTCTCGCCTTGCTTCCGGGCCCGCACGAAGAACTGCACGCTGTAGCCGTTCTTGAGCGGGAAGTTCGTCTTCGGCCTGAAGCGGATCGTCACCCATCCGTCCTGCGCGGTCTTCGGCTCCCCGCCCGCAGTCGTCACGAGCGGCGTCGAGCGCGCGAACACGAGCGCGTCACGCACGTAGAAGCCGCGGGTGTCGGACACGTGAACGCGAAGATCGATCGTCGTCGCTCGTGAGCGCACCACGCTGGGCGTGAACTTGATGCTGTCGATGACGAGACGCTGCGGGAGCGCCACGCTGGTCACCGGAATCGAGTACTTCCCGTTCGGGAGCTTGATCGCGCCCGCGGGCAGCGCGGGCCCGCCGCCCTGGACGACCCCGGTCGCGTTCGAGGCAGCGCCCGTGTTCCCAGCGCTGTTCGTCGCCACGACGCGGATGCGCATCCGGTGGCCGACGTCGGCCGCCACGAGCGTGTACTTCTGGCCGGTGGTTCCCGTGAGTGTCCCGGTCGCCGCAGGGCAGTTGGAGCCGTCCGCAGCCCCACCGTCTGCGGCGCACCGGACCCACTGGTAGTGGAGTGCGATCGGGCCCGGCCCGCTCCAGCTGCCGAGGTTCGCCGTCAGCGTCTGACCCTGCGTGGTGTTCCCGGAGATCGACGGTTCCTTCGTGTTCTTCGGCGCCGCGGCGTTGGAGGCCTGGACGACCGCCGTCGCGTTCGAGGCAGCGCCCGTGTTGCCGCCGCTGTTCGTCGCGACGACGCGGACGCGCATCCGATGACCGACATCGGCGGCGACGAGCGTGTACTTCTGGCCGGACGCCCCTTCCAAGGTCGCGGTCGCCGCAGGGCAGTTCGAGCCGTCCGCGGCACCACCGTCGGCTCCACACCGAACCCACTGATAGTGGAACGTGAGCGGCTGACTGCTCGACCAGCCGCCGCTCGTCGTCGTCAGGGTCTGTCCCTGGACGGCCGTGCCCGAGATGACCGGGTCCGACGTGTGGATCGGAGCGGAGGAGATGAGGGAGGTCGGATTCGACGCCGCTGTCTGTGGCCCGTCGCCGTTCGAGGCGGTCACGCGGAAGCGAAGCCGATAGCCGACGTCGGCCGAGGAGACGACGTAGCCGGTCGTCGACGCGCCCGGGATGTAGGCGCAGTCGGAGCCGTCCGGGAGCCCGCCGTCAGTCCCGCAGCGCACCCACTGGTACGTGTACGAGGTCGGGCTGTTGTTCCACGTTCCGTTCGTGCCCGTGAGCGTCTGGCCGATCGCCGCATTGCCCGAGATCGTCGGCTGCGACGTGTTCACCGGGGCAGCGAGGGACTTCGCGCTCGCCGCACCGCTCGCGATCACTGCGACCAGCACTGCGCCGGCCACCAGCACGACGCTCGCGAGCGCGCTCCAGCGTCGTGCCGAGGTAGTTCGTCTCGGGTCCATGGGGATAAGGCCCTCCTCCGTCTGTCGAATGCACGTGGTGCCTCTATACGCCGTCTGCCGAGCGCCCAAACGGAATACGAGGAAACCCTCACACGTGCTTACAGCAGGCGAATAGATCGTTACACGACGCACACAAGAGAAGGGGTTTTTCGCCCCAATTGCGGAGGAACCGGAGCTCCGAGGCGGTACTCAGGCGTGCGGCTCCCTTTTTCTCGTGGGCCGTGGGACGCGGGTACGCCTGCGTCTCGAGCGACGGCCGGGGAGCGCCGCCACCCCCTCCCCTGAGGTGCGGCGCCCCCGGCCGTCTTCTGATTGGAAATCGAGAAGGGGACCCCCACGACGGGCCCCCTTCTCGCGGCGCAACGTCGGGATCGGGCGGGCGTTCCCACCCGAGGGGGAGAGGAGTCGCGCCGCAGTCGACGTATCAGTGTCATATTCTGCGGACGATTACGAGGAAATCCTCCGGCTCCGGAAAGGAAATGGGCGCAAAATGGACAGGATGAACGACCTCACCACCGGCGCGAAGGTCGTCCTCGGGGCGACGATCGCGTTCCTGATCGTCTCGTTCTTCACCTGGTTCGACTACAACGGGCCGGGGAGCGACCAACTCAGCGCGATCGGCGCGGACACCGGAATCACGATGTGGCACGGGGTCGGCGTGGTCGCCGGGCTCGTCGCGATCGCGCTGCTCGTCTGGCAGGCGGTGCGTCTCGCGAACATCCAGTTCGAGGTCGGCGTCACGCCCTCGATGATCACGGCCGCGCTCGCGATCCTCCTGCTCATCTTCGCGTTCATCCGCTGGATCGACAAGCCGGGCGGCGACTACGTCGGCCGGACGTTCTGGTCCTGGCTGGGCCTGGCGTTCGCGATCATCGTGGTGGTCGGCGCCTGGATGAACATGCAGGCTTCCGGTGAGAGCCTCGGCGACGTCCGTGCGTCCGTCGCCGGTGCGGCGGCGGCTGCCCGCGGAGCGGTCGAGCGCGACGACAAGCCCGCCTCGACGGCGCCTCCGGCCTCCGCGCCCGAGCCGCCTGCTCCCGCTGAGCCGGCTGCGCCCTCGTCCGACGAGCCGGACGCACCGAGCAGCTCGTAGTCCTCGTTCGCCCCGGTCTCTCCTCGCCGGCCGGGGAGAGGCCGCGGGATACACTCCGCGCATGGCGGAGATCGGCACGCTGCGGGTCAAGACCGGGCTCGCGGAGATGCTCAAGGGCGGCGTGATCATGGACGTCGTCGACGCAGAGCAGGCCCGGATCGCGGAGGAGGCGGGCGCGTGCGCGGTGATGGCGCTGGAGCGCGTCCCGGCCGACATCCGCCGCGACGGCGGCGTCGCTCGCATGTCCGACCCCGGCAAGATCCGGGAGATCCAGGAGGCCGTCACGATCCCCGTGATGGCGAAATGCCGGATCGGGCACTTCGTCGAGGCGCAGATCCTCGAGGCGCTCGAGGTCGACTACGTCGACGAGTCGGAGGTGCTGACGCCGGCGAGCCTCTCCCATCACGTCGACAAGCACGCCTTCACAGTGCCTTTCGTGTGCGGCGCGACGAACCTCGGCGAAGCGCTCCGGCGGATCGCGGAGGGTGCTGCGATGATCCGGACGAAGGGCGAGGCGGGAACCGGCGACATCGTCAACGCCGAGACCCACATGCGTGCCGTGTTCGGCGGCATCCGCCAGCTGCAGGGTCTCCGGGACGAGGAGCTGTACGCGGCGGCGAAGGAGCACCGGGCGTCCTACGAACTGGTCCGCTGGGTGGCCGAGCACGGCCGGCTCCCCGTGGTCACGTTCACGGCGGGGGGGATCGCGACGCCCGCCGACGCGGCGCTCTGCATGCAGCTCGGCGCGGACGGAGTGTTCGTCGGCTCGGGGATCTTCAAGTCGGGCGAGCCCGAGCGGCGTGCGAAGGCGATCGTCGAGGCGACCACGCATTACGCCGACCCGAAGATCCTCGCCGAGGTCTCGACGGGGCTCGGCGAGCCGATGGTCGGCATCTCCTCGAGCACGCTCGACGAGTCTGACCGGCTCGAGGTCCGCGGCTGGTAAGGCCCTTGCTGCGCAAGGGCCCGGATGCACAGCCCGGATCTACACTTGTCGGCGTATGAGCCGTCGGCCCACGGATCGGTGTTCTCGCCCTCCAGGGGGCGTTCCGCGAGCATGCGCGCGCGCTCCGGCGGGTGGGCGCGGACGTCGTCGAGGTACGCCTGCCCGGGCAGCTCGACGACGTCGACGCGCTGGTCATCCCGGGAGGCGAGTCGACCTCGATCCTGCGGCTCGCGTCCCTCTACGGGCTCGACGACGCGATCCGGGCGTTCACCGGGCCCGATCTTCGGGACGTGCGCGGGAATGATCCTGCTCGACCGAGCCCATCTCGGCCTCGTCGACCTCGTTGCCGACCGGAACGCGTACGGCCGGCAGATCGCGAGCTTCGAGGCCGATCTCGAGCTCGACGGCGACGAGCGGCCGTTCCGGGGCGTCTTCATCCGTGCGCCCCGTGTGTGCGAGCTCGGCCCTGACGTCGACGTGCTCGCACGGCTCGACGACGACCCGGTGCTCGTCAGGGACGGTCGGGTGCTGCTCGCGACGTTCCACCCCGAGCTGACGGACGATCCCCGGATCCACGAGCGGTTCCTCCAACTCGTGACGGAGGCGATGAGTGTCAGGGCATAGCAAGTGGTCGACGATCAAGCACAAGAAGGGCGCCGCCGACGCGAGGCGCGGCAAGCTGTTCTCGAAGCTTTCCCGCGCGATCATGGTCGCCGCGAAGGAGGGCGGCTCCGATCCGGCGTCGAACCTCGCCCTCCAGAACGCGATCGACAAGGCTCGCTCGTACTCGATGCCCAAGGACAACATCGAGCGCGCGATCGCAAAGGGAACCGGCGAGGGGGCCGACGGGTCCGTCTTCGAGACCGTCGTCTACGAGGGCTACGGCCCGGAGGGCGTCGCGGTCCTCGTCGAGGCGTTGACCGACAACCGGAACCGGACGGCATCGGACGTCCGGCACCTCTTCACGAAGCACGGCGGCAACCTGGGCGCGACCGGCGCGGTTGCCTGGCAGTTCGAGCGCCGCGGGGTCGTGCTCCTGCCGGTCGACGGGGTCGACGAGGACGAGCTCGTGCTCACCGCGGCCGACGCAGGCGCCGACGACGTCGAGCGCGACGGCTCGACCTTCGTGGTCTCGTCTGCGCCCGAAGTGCTGGCGCAGGTACGGGAGGCGCTCGAGGCGGCGGGGCTCGAGCTCGAGGCGGCGGGTCTCTCGATGGTGCCGAAGACGACGATCGCGATCGCGGACGAGTCGACCGCGAAACAGGTCGTGCGGCTCGTCGAGGGGCTCGAGGACCAGGACGACGTGCAGGACGTGTACGCGAACTTCGACATCCCCGAGGCCGTGCTGGAGACCGTCGCGGCCGGCTGACCCGCCCCTCTCGAGATCCGTCCCGGGCCTCGACGCGCGGGAAGGCTGTCCGGAGGGCTGCGTACCCTCCTCACGTGAAGGTCCTCGGCATCGACCCAGGAACGGCTGCGTGCGGGTACGGGATCGTCCACGAAAGCGACGGGCGCATCAGGGCGCTTGCCCAGGGATGCTGGACGTCCGGCGCGCGCGAGCGACCCGAGCTGCGGCTCAGACGGATCTTCGACGGCGTCGGCATGCTCATCTCGGAGCACGGGCCGCACGCCGTCGCGCTGGAGGAGTCCTTCGTCGGTGCCGACGCCCGCATCGCGCTCTTCGTCGGGCAGGCGCGCGGCGCCGCGCTCGTCGCCGCCGCGGCCGCCGGGATCTCGTGCACCGAGTACGCACCTGCCCGCGTGAAGCAGGCAGTGTGCGGCTACGGGCGAGCCGACAAGGGTCAGGTCGCGCGCATGGTGAGGATGCTGCTCGGCCTCGAGCAGGAGCCGGCGACGTCGCACGAGGCGGACGCGCTCGCGGTCGCGATCTGCCACGCGATGACACCGCCGCTCGCCCGGATGGCGTCGTGAGGAGGCAGGCATGATCGCCCGCCTGCGCGGCCGGCCCGCCGGGCGGACGGCCGACGGGCTCGTCCTCGACGTGAACGGCGTCGGCTACCTGGTGGCGGCGACGCCGTCCGTGCTCCGGCGTGCCGGAGCGGGTGCCGAGGTGACCGTGGAGACGTACCTCCACGTGCGCGAGGACGCGCTCCAGCTCTACGGGTTCGCGGACGCCGAGGAGCGGGCGCTGTTCCAGCACCTGCTCACCGTCAGCGGCATCGGGCCGAAGGTCGCCCTCGCCGTCGTCTCCGGCTCGCCCGCGGGCGAGCTGCGCAAGGCGATCGTGCTCGGCGACCACGCGCGGTTCCAGGCGATCCCCGGGATCGGCAAGAAGACCGCGGAGCGAATCGTGCTCGAATTGCGGGAGAAGCTCGGGGCTGCCGGCGAGCCGTCGCTCGCCGCGGTCGGAGACACGCCGGGTCACATCGTGGCGCGCGACGCGCTCGTCGAGCTCGGATATTCCCTCGTCGACGCCGAGCTCGCGCTCGCGGACGTCGACCCGGACCTGCCCGCGGAGGAGCGCGTTCGGCTCGCTCTCAGGGGGGCCGCAGCGTGAGCCAGTTCATGGCGCCGGTCTTGCGGCCGGACGAGGACGAGGCCGAGCGTTCGCTGCGGCCGCGCCGGCTCGACGACTTCGTCGGGCAGGAGCGCGTCAAGGAGCAGCTCCGGATCGCGCTCGAGGCCGCGAAGGCCCGGGACGAGGCGCTCGACCACGTCCTGCTCGCCGGCCCTCCGGGCCTCGGCAAGACGACACTCGCCCAGATCGTCCGCGAGGAGCTCGGCGTCGGCCTGCGCACGGTGGCCGGGCCGGCGCTCGAGAAGAAGGACATCGCCGCGATCCTCACGGCGCTCGAGCCGCAGGACGTGCTGTTCGTCGACGAGATCCACCGGCTCAACCGCGCCGCCGAGGAGATCCTCTATCCCGCGCTCGAGGACTTTCGTCTCGACATCGTCTTCGGCCAGGGCGCAGCCGCGCGCACGCTGACGCTCGACCTGCCGCCGTTCACGCTCGTCGGCGCGACGACCCGCACCGGCCTGTTGACGACGCCCCTGCGCGACCGCTTCGGGATGACGTTCCGGCTCGGCTACTACGACCCCGGCCAGCTCGGGACGATCGTCCGTCGCTCCGCCGCGATCCTCGCCGTCGAGATCTCGGACGAGGCGGCAGAGGAGATCGCGACGCGCTCGCGCGGAACGCCGCGGATCGCAAACCGCATCCTGCGCCGCGTGCGCGACGTGGCGGAGGTCCGTCACGCCGGGTCGATCACGCCCGGGGTCGCCCAGGAGGCGCTCGAGCTGCTGGAGGTCGACGAGCAGGGGCTCGAGCGGATCGACCGGGAGCTGCTCGACGCGATCGCGACCAAGTTCGGCGGCGGCCCGGTCGGGCTCTCGACGCTCGCGGTGGCGCTCGGAGAGGAGCCCGACACGATCGAGGAGGTGTACGAGCCGTACCTCCTCCAGCTCGGCTTCCTGCAGCGCACCCCGCGCGGCCGCGTGATCACTGCCCTCGGCCGGGAGCACCTCGGGTCGGCTCCCGACGAGCGCAGCCTGTTCTAGCTGCTGTCAGCGGCGGTACTGGAGCGCGTGCCAGGAGGGTGTCGGTGCGAGCTCGAGGAGCGATCTGCCGCCTTCCGGCTCCGCGTACGCGAACTCGCCGCTCGAGTCGTCCCACGTGACGTCGAGCAGCCCTTCCTTGACGCGGTGGTCGAGGTAGGCGCTGCGGAAGACGAGCTTCCGCAGCCAATAGACGAGCGACTCCCCGTCCACGAGCGCGAGCCGCTCCCAGTGGCGCACGAGGTAGGCGCCGAGCGGGCTGCGGGGCTCCGCGATGCGCGCGTCCGCGGCGAGCTCCACGAGGTCGCCGGCCTCGTCCGCGTCGAGGTCGTTCGAGGGGATCAGGCCGAGCTTCACCGCCGCGGCCGCGACGCGCTCCTCGAAGTCACGCTCCCCGAACGAGAACTGGTAGCCGAGGAACTCCAGCGCGTAGGCGTCGCCCGACGAGTAGTTGCGCGTCTCCCCTGACACAGAGCAGAGGCTAGCCTCCGGGCGTGAGCAACTGGAAGCTCTACACCGGGGTGATCGTCGCGGTCGTCGTGATCTGGCTCGTCGGCACCGCCGTGACCCGGTACACGCTCGAGCAGATGGCGCTGTTCGCCCCGCTCGCGGTCTGCGTCGTCGGTGCGAGCGCCGCGATCGTCGTGCTCTGGGTGAAGGTGATCCTCCAGGCGCTGCGCGAGCGGCGCGAGCGCCGCCCGGTCTGAGAACTGCCGGCGTCTCGCCGCGATCCGCCGGCAGGGGCGCGCGGCGGGCGTCGTCCGACGACGCCCGTACCGTCGGCTGGGCCATGCAGGACGGCCGCTGGACCACGAGACCGTGCGACTGGGAGCGCGTCGACGCGCTCGCGCGGGAGCTCGGAGTGGGGGAGACGACCGCCACCGTGCTCGTGCGGCGCGGGCTCGGGGAGCCCGACGCCGCGCGCGCGTTCCTCGCCGCCGAGCCGCCGCGCCACGACCCGCTGTTGCTCGGCGACATGGCTGCGGCCGTCGAGCGGATCCGCGGCGCCGTGCGAGCGTGGCGAGCGGATCTGCGTGCACGGCGACTACGACGTGGACGGGATCTCGGCGACCGTCGTCGCGCTCCTGACGCTGCGCGAGCTCGGCGCCGACGTCGAATGGCGTCTGCCGAGCCGCTTCGAGGAGGGCTATGGGCTCGCCACGGAGACCATCGAGCAGCTCGCGGCAGACGGCGTCGACCTCGTCCTCACGGTCGACTGCGGGATCACCGCGGTGGCCGAGGTCGCGCGGGCGCGTGCCCTTGGCGTCGACGTGATCGTCACTGACCACCACCGGCCCGGCGAGGCGCTGCCCGACTGTCCGGTCGTCGCCACCCGCCCCTCGTCGTACGGATGCGTGGAGCTGTGCGGCACGGGGGTCGTCCATACGCTCGCGCGGGCGCTCCTCGGCGAGGACCACCCCGCGCTCGCGCGCACGCTCGACCTCGTCGCCCTCGCGACGATCGCCGACGTCGTCCCGCTCGTTGACGAGAACCGCGCGCTCGCGGCCGCTGGGCTCCGCGCGCTCGCCCGCACGAGCCGGCCCGGTCTCCAGGCGCTCATGCGCGCGGCGTACGTCGACCCGGCGACCGTCGACTCGGCGTCGGTCGCGTTCCGGCTCGCGCCGCGCATCAACGCGGCCGGGCGGCTCGGCCGGCCCGACCTGGCGCTCGAGCTCTTGCTCACCGAGGACCGGGACGAGGCCGACCGGCTCGCCGCGCAGCTCGAGGATCTGAACCGCGAGCGGCAGGGCGTCGAGGAGCGGATCCTGCGGGAGGCGCTTGCGCTCGTCGAGTCCTGGCCGGAGCCGCGTCGCGCGCGCCGCGGCTACGTGCTCTGGCACGAAGGCTGGCACGAGGGGGTGATCGGCATCGTCGCCTCCCGGCTGGTGGAGCGCTTCCACCGCCCCGTCGTCCTGGTCGCGCCGAGCGCCGCCGGCTGGAAGGGCTCCGGACGCTCGATCGCGGAGTTCGATCTCCACGGTGGCCTCGCCGCCTGTGCCGGGCAGCTGGAGGCGTTCGGCGGGCACAGGGCCGCAGCCGGCCTCACGATCACCGAGGAGCAGTTGGAGCCGTTCGCCGAGGCGTTCGCTCGTCACGCCGACACCGCCCTCGCGGAGATCGACCTGCGCCCGCTGACGGTCGTCGACGCGATCGTCCCTGCGAGCGGGCTGACGCTCGAGCTCGCGCACGAGCTCGAGCGTCTGGCGCCGTTCGGGCTCGGCAACCCCGAGCCGACCCTGCTCGTGGCGAACATCGAAGCTGCGACCCCGGCGACCGTGGGTGACGGTCGGCATCTGCGCTTCCGGGTCCGCCAGCACGGGCGCGACGGGGGCTCCGCGATCGCGTTCGGCTACGGCACCGTCCTGGAGCGCGTGCAGCAGGAGGGCCGGCGCTTCGATCTCGCATTCCGCCTCCAGCAGAACCGCTGGAACGGCACCGTGGCTCCCCAGCTGGTCGTGCGCAGGCTGTTCGACGCGCCCGACACCTATGAGGATCTGCGCGCCTGGCTCGTCGAGGAATGGCGCTCGGACGAGGCGCGACGCTCGCCGGAGGCGCGCAGGATCTTCGCGGAGCTCGCGCTCGGCAGCGGGGTCGCCCGACGCGAGCTGCTCGAGTCCGACACGTTCCGGGCCATGCTCGACCGCCACGAGACGGCCCTGCCCGAGGCCGCCTGATCCTCCGGCGCCGCGGCGCCGCGCGTAGGTTCTGGGCTGGAGCCGTCCCGAGCGAAAGTGAGGAGCGATGACCGTCGCCGTGACTGGCGCCTCCGGCCAGCTTGGCCGCAAGGTCGCCGACGTGATCCTCGAGCAGATCGACCCGGCCGATGTCGTGCTGCTCACCCGGACGCCCGACGCGCTCGGCGCGCTCGCGGAGCGCGGCGCCGTCGTGCGCTGCGCGGATTTCGACGAGCCCGCCACGCTGGCGCCCGCGTTCGCGGGCGTCGACCGGGCGCTCCTGATCAGCGCGCTCGATCTCGAGCGCCGCACCGCCCAGCATCGAGCCGCCATCGACGCGGCCGTGGCGGCAGGAGTGAAGCACGTGATCTACACCTCGATCCCGGCGCCGAGCGAGGACAACCCGGCGGTGGTCGTCCCGTCCCATCGGGCGACCGAGCAGGCGCTGCAGGAGAGCGGGCTCGCGTGGACGTTTCTCCGCAACAACCTGTATGCCGAGTTCCAGATCCCGGTCGTCGAGCAAGCGATCGAGAGCGGGCGGCTCGCGACGAGCGCCGCAGACTCCGGTGTCGCGTACGTCTCGCGCCACGACTGCGCCGCGGTCGCCGCGGCGGTGCTCGTGGGTGATGGACACGCGTCCCAGGCGTACGACGTCACCGGGCCGCAGGCAGTCTCGCCGCGGGGCGTGGCGTCGCTGGCCGCCGAGCTCGGCGGCACCGCGGTGGAGGTCGTGGAGCTCGACGACGACGCGCTGATCGCGAGCAGGGTCGCGGCAGGGCTGCCCGAGGCCCGCGCCCGCGCGCTCGCGAGCTTCGCCGCGGCGGCGCGCGCGGGGCTCCTCGAGACCGTCACCGGCGTGGTCGAGGAGCTGACCGGCACCCCGCCGCGGAGCCTCCGCGACGTCGTCGTCGCCGGCCGCGTCCAGTAGCCGGCTCCGAAAACGGGCGAAAACCCGGGCCGACCCGAGGGGTCAGCGACGCGTCGTCGTCGTGAGGAGAACGAGCATCCGGCGCAGCCGGCGTCGCTCGAGGTATTCCTGAATCAGCCGCATGGCGTTCCTATCGGTTCTCGCTCGCGGCTGGCCTACCTCCCGAACGAGGGAACGTCAGGGGTCGGCCCGTACACTGAGTCCATGGCGGTCGTCGGGACCCAGTCGCATCACGAGAGCCTCGTCGAGGAGCTCCTCACGAGCGTGGAGGCGTACAACCCCGACGTCGACCACGACCTGATCCGGCGGGCCTTCGAGCTCGCCGAGACCCGCCACCGCGGCCAGGTGCGCCGCTCGGGCGAGGAGTTCATCCACCACCCCTGGGGCGTCGCGTGCATCTGCGCCGAGCTCCACCTCGACGAGCAGACGATCGCGGCGGCGCTCCTGCACGACGTCGTGGAGGACACCGACGCGGAGCTCGACGAGCTGCGCGCCGAGTTCGGGGCCGAGATCGCGCAGCTCGTGGAGGGCGTCACGAAGCTGACCCGGATCCAGTTCTCGAGCCGCGAGCAGGCGGAGGCCGAGAACTACCGGAAGATGATCGTGGCGATGGCCCAGGACGTGCGGGTGATCCTGATCAAGCTCGCCGACCGGCTGCACAACATGCGGACGATCGAGTACCTGGGCAAGCAGAAGCAGGTGCAGAAGGCGAAGGAGACGCTCGAGGTCTATGCGCCGCTGGCGCACCGGCTCGGCATCCACGCGGTCAAGTGGGAGCTCGAGGACCTCTCGTTCCAGATCCTCCATCCGCGGAAGTACGCCGAGATCAAGGCGATGGTGGCCGACCGGCGCGCCGACCGCGAGGAGCAGGTCGAGCAGGCGGCGACGATTCTCGGCCTCGAGCTGGAGAAGGCCGACATCCCGGCGCTCATCTCCGGGCGCGCGAAGCACTTCTACTCGATCTACGACAAGATGGCCAAGAAGGGCCGCGAGTTCAACGAGATCTACGACCTCACCGCGATGCGCGTGATCGTCGAGCGCTCCGGGGAAGAGGGCACGCGCGACTGCTACGGGGCCCTCGGGATCCTCCACTCGCTGTGGAAGCCGATGCCGGGGCGCTTCAAGGACTTCATCGCGATGCCGAAGCTGAACCGCTACCGGTCGCTCCACACGACCGTGATCGGGCCGTCGGGGCGCCCGCTCGAGATCCAGGTACGGACGCGCGAGATGCACGAGGAGGCCGAGCTGGGCGTCGCGGCGCACTGGCTCTACAAGCGCGGCCGCATCGGCAAGCAGGACGACGAGTGGCTCGAGTGGGTGCGCTCGCTGATGGACTGGCAGGGGGACGAGCAGGACGCCGCGGAGTTCATGCGGACGCTCCGCACCGATCTCTTCGACGACGAGGTGTACGTGTTCACGCCGAAGGGCGAGGTGAAGACGCTGCCGGCCGGCGCAACCCCGATCGACTTCGCGTACGCGGTGCACACCGACGTCGGCCACCGCACCGTCGGCGCGAAGGTGAACGGCCGGATCGTGCCGCTCCACTACAGGCTCAAGAACGGGGACTTCGTCGAGATCCTCACCTCGAGGTCGGGGCGCGGCCCCTCGCGCGACTGGCTCTCGCTCGCCGCGTCGTCACGCGCGCGGAACAAGATCAGACAGTGGTTCCAGCGGGAGACCCGGGGGGAGACGGAGCAGAAGGGCCGCGAAGCGCTCGACCAGGCGCTGAAAGCGCAGAACCTCCCGTACCGAAAGCTCCAGGGGTCGAGCGTGCTCGCATCGGTGATTCGCGAGACGGGGTTCAAGAAGGCCGAGGACTTCTACCTCGCGCTCGGGGCCGGGAAGATCGGTACCGGTCAGGTCGTGAACAAGGTCCTGCACAGCCTCAAGACCGACGAGGTGCCGCAGGAGAGCGCGGTCACGATCAAGCCGACCGTGCACAAGCGCACGGTCTCGGGGCAGTCGCTCGGCGTCGTCGTGCCCGGAGTCGAGGACGTGCTCGTGCGCCTCGCCAAGTGCTGCACGCCCGTCCCCGGCGACGACATCCGCGGGTACATCTCGCTCGGCCGCGGGATCACGATCCATCGCGCGGACTGCCCGAACGTGAAGGCGCTGATGCGCAATCCCGAGCGCTTCACGCCCGTCGAATGGGAGGGCGATGCGACGTCGGCGAGCTTCCGCGCCCAGATCGCGGTGGACGCCTGGGACCGCGCGCGCCTGCTCGAGGACGTCGCGCGGACGTTCGCCGAGCACGGCGCGAACATCGTCGCCTACGGGGGCTCGGTCGAGGACGGGATGGCGCGCAACTGGTACACGGCCGAGCTCGGCGACGTGAAGGACCTGCGCGCGCTGCTCAGCATCCTCCGCAACCTCGACGGCGTGTTCGACGCCTACCGCATGACCCCCGGCGGCCCCACCGCCTGACGCCGTCCGCGGCCGGAACCGCGCTCAGCCCGCGTCGGGCACCGGCTCGAGCCGGTCGCGCACGGAGCTCAGGTCGTCGTCCTTCGCCGCCCACTCGGCCGCGCGTGGGTCGAGCTCGATCGCTCGGCGCAGGGTTGCGAGCGCCTCGTCGTCCTTGCCCGCGAGCGCGAGCCAGCAGGCGGTCGAATAGACGACACCGGGCTGGTCGGGGAACAGCTCGTTCGCCTCGTCCATCAACCTGAGCGCCGCCTCGGGATCGAGCGGGTCGCGGAACCGCTCCGCCTCGAAGTACCACTCCCAGGCGGACGGGGTGTAGGCCTCGCCCGGCTTCCCGCCGATCGCGAGCACCGTCGTGTCCGGCTCCGCGGCGCGCGCGTACCGGCGCGTGGTCGGGTCGGCGAGGAACACGATCGTGCCGGCCGGCGCGTCGAGCGTCTCACCGTCGAGCTCGAACGTCGCGCGGCCGGTGAGCACGACGTAGACCTCCTGATGCCCGAGGCTCTGCTCGGTGTGGCTCTCGACCACGTCGTCGCCGATCCGCTCGGCCGTGTACGCGTTCATCCCGAAGGCCTGGATGCCGAGCGTCCGCCGGATCGGCCGCCAGCGGAGCCCACCGGCGACCGGGATCGGCGCGACTTCGGGGATCCGCAGCGAGCTCCAGCGCTCGGTCATCGCTCGACGATAGACGACGGCTCCTGGGTGGCGCGGCACGAGACGAGCAGGCCCGTGTATGCCGTCGAGCCGGTGGCCGCGGCCGTTCCCGTGCGGGTGAGCGAGTCACTCGGACGAGGGGTCGTCACTCGTTCGGGTGGGGTACCTCGATCGAGGCAAGGACATCCCTGACACGAGGGATGACCCGTCCCGCAGGGGTGATTACAACGCGTGTGGGGGAGGGGAAGCCGTGCCGCGCCCGTCCGGGCAACCGGGCGGGCGCGCCGGCGTTGCGGCCACGCCCCGGCCTCCGCGAGGCCGCCTCACGGCTCCCACGCCTCACCGGCGGTGTCCCAGCCGAGCAGGACGTGCGCGGCGATCCGCTCCGCGACCGCGGCGAGGAAGGCCGGGTCGGCGTCGCCGTCGACCTGGAGCTCGCCGACCGCGTCACCCTTGTAACAGACTGTTACGAGCGTCCTGTGCGCCTCGTCTGGGACGCCGGCGGTCGGGCCGAGCACCGGCTCGCCCGCCTCGAGGAACGCGATCCCGGCCCACGCGACCCCCGGCAGGTCGGCGAGCACCCGCACGACCCTGCGCAGGCCGTCGTCGGCGTCCGGCTCCTCTGCGAGAGCGGCGTCGATCGCGGAGAAGGCGCCCGTCGTCATTCGACGAGGTCGACTCTCTCGAAGGCGCGGATCGGCCCGCGCGCGCGCTCCGGGATCGCCGTCGGTCGCCGCGTCTTCCGCTCGATCAAGACGAGGGTCTGGGTCGCCGTGACCAACAGGAGGTCGTCCGGGATGCGTACCGCGCAGAGCTCGTACGAGAGGCTCGTGCTGCCGACGCGGCCGACCCGCACGAAGACCTCGAGCAGGTCGTCGAAGCGGGCTGGCGCGTGGTACTCGACGGTCGAGGCACGCATGACGAACTCCGCGTCGTCGAGGAAAAGGGGGCCGAGGTGCCGGTGGTACTCGGTGCGCGCATGGTCGAAGTACGGCAGGTACCGGCCGTAGTAGACGACACCTTGGGCGTCGGTGTCGGAGAACCAGACGCGCGCGAGCGCCGAGTACTTGAACGGCGGCCGCCGCTCCGTGATCCGGCCGAGCTCGAGGCTGGCCTCCATGCTCAGCTCCGGATCAGGTCGAGCACCTCGGCGCGCTTCGCCTCGAGCAGGGGCTCCGAGAGCGCCTCGAGGTTGAGCCGCAGGAGCGGCTCGGTGTTCGAAGGGCGCACGTTGAAGTGCCAGTCGTCGAACTCCACCGAGATGCCATCGAGGTGCGAGACGACGCCACCCTGGGCGGCGTAGCGCTCCTTCAGCTCCTGCAGCTTGAGCGCGACGTCGGTGACCGGGGTATTGATCTCGCCACTGAGGAAGTACCGCTCGCGGAACGGCGCCAGCATCGACGAAAGAGGCCGCTCCGCGCGCGACAGGAGCTCGAGCATGACGAGGAACGGCACGACGCCGGTGTCGGCCTGCGAGAACGCGCGGAAGTAGTAGTGCGCGGACACCTCGCCCGCGAAGAGCGCGTCTTCCTTGCGCATGCGCTGCTTGATGAACGCGTGGCCGACGCGGTTCACGAGCGGGACGCCGCCGGCCTCCTCGATCGTGCGCGGGACCGCCCAGCTCGCGCGAACGTCGTAGATGATCCGCGCCCCCGGCTCCTTCTCGAGCATGGCCCTGGCGAGCAGTGCGGTCACGAAGTCGCCGGGGACGAACTCACCCGTCTCGTCGACGAAGAAGCAGCGGTCCGCGTCACCGTCGTACGCGACGCCCAGAGCTGCGCCGTCGACACGCATCCGCTCGACGATGAAGGCGCGGTTCTCGGGCAGGAGCGGATTCGGCTCGTGATTCGGGAACGACCCGTCGGGCTCGAAGTAGCAGCGGACGACGTCGAGCTGGGGGAGCCGCTCGAGCACCGGCGGCAACATCCGGCCGGCCATCCCGTTCGCGGCGTCCACCACGATCCGGAGCGGTGCGATCGCCGACGCGTCGACGAACGAGAGGACCTTCGTCACGAACCCGTCCCAGACGTCTGTCGGACGCACGTCGCCGCGTCGGGATACCGCGCCGAAACCGGCCTCCGCCCGACGGCGGACCTGGTCGAGCCCGGAGTCGCCGCCGACCGGCAGCGCGCCGCGCCGCACGATCTTCATGCCCGTGTACTCGCGCGGGTTGTGGGATGCGGTGACGCAGACGCCGCCGTCGAGCCCGAGCTCGCCGACCGCGTAATAGAGCATCTCGGTGCCGACCAGGCCGAGGTCGAGCACGTCCGCTCCACCGTCGGCCGCGCCCTCGGTCACCGCGGCCGCCATCGTCGGCGAGGCGAGACGCATGTCGCGGCCGACCGCGATCGTGCGAGGCTCGAACTCTTCCACGTACGCGCGGCCGATGCGGTACGCGCCGTCCTCGTCGATCTCGCCCGGGTAGATCCCGCGCACGTCGTACGCCTTGAACACCTTGGGGTCGAGCACGGGGCGCATCGTAGTCGTGTCTGCGGGCCGAGCACTTGGTGCGGAAAACCGCCCGCTCGACGACGCCCGTCCTGCTTAGACTCGGAGTGTGGAGCGCAAGCTGGCGACGGCGATGTTCGTCGATCTCGTCGACTCGACCTCGCTCGTCTCGGGCAACGACCCGGAGGTCGTCCGGCGTCGCGTGACCGGCTTCTTCGACCGCGCAGCCGGGCACATCGCCGCCTACGGAGGCACGGTCGAGAAGTTCGCGGGCGACGCCGTCGTCGCGGTGTTCGGCGTCCCCACCGCGCACGAGGACGACGCCGAGCGCGCCGTCCGCGCCGCGACCGCCATCGTCGAGACGGGTAAGGACGGGCTCGCCGTCCGAATCGGCATCGAGTCCGGCGAGGTCGTCGCCGAAGACGGCGACTCCACGTTCGCGACGGGCGAGGCGCTGAACGTCGCTGCCCGCCTCCAGCAGTGCGCCGCCCCTGGAGAGATCCTCGTCGGGCCGACCGCCCACGGGCTCACGATCGGAGCGGTCGTCGTGGAGCCAGCAGGGGAGCGGACGCTCAAGGGCCTGCCCGCCGGGCTACCCGTCTGGCGGGTGGTCTGCGCGGACGGACGCGCCGGCCGGCCTCTCAGCGTGGCGGCCCCGTACATCGGCCGCGAGGAGGAGCTCGAGCTCCTGCAGAACGCGTACGCGCGAGCCGTCCGTGACCGGCGCGCCCAGCTCGTGACGATTTTCGGCGAGCCCGGCATCGGGAAGAGCAGGCTCGCGCGCGAGTTCTTCTCGGGGCTCGAGCGAACGACCGTGCTCACGGGCCGCTCGCTCCCGTTCGGCGAGGGCCTCGTCTACCGGCCACTCTCCGAGATGGTGCAGGACGCCGCGGGAATCTCGGAGGACGACTCCCCCGAAGAGGCGATCGAGAAGCTTCGCGATGCATGTTCGAGCGACGCGATCGCCGATCTGCTCGGGCTCGCCTCGGGCGTGCTCGACACCGTCTCCGGCGAGCGCCGCGGCCAGGAGATCGCGTGGGCAGCCCACGAGTGGGCGACGAGCCTCGCCGAGGCCCAGCCCCTCGTGCTCGGCTTCGAGGACTTGCACTGGGCGGAGGAGCCGCTGCTCGATCTCGTGGAGCATCTCGCCGACCGGATCGACGACGCGCCGGTGCTGATCGTGTGTCTCGCCAGGCCCGAGCTGCTCGACGCCCGGGCGGGATGGGGCGGAGGGCGGCGCCGCGCGGTCACGATCGAGCTCGGCCCGCTCCCCGATCGCGAGACGGGGATGCTGGTCGACGCGCTCGTGCAGGACGCGCCGCTCCCGGACGACCTGCGCACCGCGCTGCTCGACAAGACCGAAGGGAACCCGCTCTTCGTCGAGGAGACGGTGCGGCTGCTCGTCGAGGAGGGCGACAGCACGGCCGTCCGGATCCCCGACACGCTGCAGGCACTGATCGCGGCGCGTATCGACCGGCTGCCACCCGGCTCGAAATCCGTCCTGCGCCACGGGTCGGTCGTCGGACGGGTGTTCTGGCGCGGTGCGGTCTGCGAGCTCGACCCCGAGCTCGACGTCGACACTGCGCTCGCCGACCTGGTCGACCGCCAGCTCCTGACCCGCGAGCCGCTCTCGACCGTCACGGACGAGGTCGCCTACCGGTTCCGCCATGTGCTGATCCGCGACGTCGCCTACAGGGGGCTGACGAAGTCGGAGCGCGCACGGCTCCACCGCGTCTTCGCCTCATGGCTCCGCGCCCACTCGCCCGAGGAGCTCGTCGAGACCCACGCCTACCACCTCGACCGGGCTGCCGCGCTCACGGCGGAGCTCGACGGCCAGGTCCCGGACGACCTGCGCGCGGAGGCCGGGGCGGCGCTCGAACGGGCAGGCAGACGTGCCCTCGCGCGGGAGGCGAACCGCACGGCGCGTCGGCTGCTGCTGCGCTCGATCGAGCTCGATCCGACGCTCGAGCGTCGCTTCGAGGCCGCCCGGGCGGCATGGCGCCTCTGGGAGCTGCCCGCCGCCGCGGACGAGATGGAGCTCGCGCGGGAGCGCGCGCACGAGGCAGGGGAGCGGACGATCGAAGGGCTCGCGCTCACCGCGCTCGCGGAGATCGCGCTCAACCGCAACGCGGACGTCTCGCAGGCACGCAGGCTCGGGATGCAGGCGGACGAGCTCCTCTCGGACGCTCCGGGGGAGGCGCGCGCCGAGGTGCTCAGCCTGCTCTCGAGCGTCGGCTGGTGGGAGGGCGACCTCGACAGCGTCGAGCGCTATACGAACGAGGCGCTCGAGATCCGCGGCGGGCGCTCCGATCTCGAGAGCCTGGCACTGGTCGAGATCGCCGGCGCCCGTCTTGCCCGGCTCGACCTCGCCGGCGCCGAGGCGGCACTCGCCGACGCCGCAGCGCTCGCGGACGAGAGCGGCAGCCTCTCGGCGCGGGCGTGGAGCGCGCGGATCCGCGGCTCGATCCTGCTCCGCAAGGGAGGATTCGACGAGGCGGCGGCGGAGTTCCACGCCTCGTACGAGCTGTTCGACGAGGTCGGTGCGGGGCCCGACGCTGCTCGTGCGCGTCAGCTCGAGGGCGTCGCGATCTGGCGTGCGGGCGACTCGGAGCTGGCCGAGACGCTCGTCCGCGAGGCGGTCCGGACGCTGCTCGCGCTGCAGGAGCGTGGGAAGATCGTCGAGGCGCAGCGAACGCTTGCCGAGATCGTGCTCGCACAGGGGCACGTCGAGGAGGCCGAGCGCTGGGCGCTGTCCGCGGTCGAGTCGGTCGGGATGCAGGACCTGATGTCCCGCTCGAACGTGAACATGGTGCTCGGCCTCGTCCGGGCCGCGCAGGGACGCGACGCCGAGGCGGAGCTGCTGCTCCGCGAGGCGGTCGAGCTGCTCGCCGCCACCGACCTGCGCAACTCCGAGCCGGAGCCGCTCGCCGCGCTCGCCGGATTCCTGCGCGAGCGGGGCCGTGGCGACGAGGCCGCCCTGCTGGACGAGCGGATCGACGCGCTGCTTCAGCCGGAAAGCGCAGCGCGGATCATCTGAGTCGACTCCTCGTCGGGCGACTCCGAGATCACGGTCGCCGGCCGGTCGAAGCCGGCGAGCGCCTCCCGCAGCGGTTCGGCACGCAGCGTGCCCTCGCCGTAGCGCAGATGCTTCGTCTCGTTCCGGTTCGCGAACTGGATGTCGGAGAAATGGATGTGGAACGGCGCCCCGGGCTCGAGCACGCCGTCGGCGAGCTCGAGCGCCTCGCGGAACGGCTCGGGCTCCGTGAAGGCGCCGTCCGATGTCGCGTGCATGTGTGCGAAGTCGATCACGGGCCGCACCCAACCGGCGCGCCGGCTGATCTCGACGCAGTCCTCCAGCGAGCCGAGGTCGCGGACGCGGCCCATTACCTCGATCCCGAACGGCACGCCGCGGCCCTTCCCGACGAGCCGCTCGCGGACGAGGCCGAGCTGCTCGACGACCGAGTCGATCGCGGCCTCGCGGCTCCGGCCGAGGAGGAAGCCCGGGTGGAACACGACGAGCTCGGCGCCGCACGCGGTCGCGATTCCTGCGCTCCGATCGAGCGCGCCGACCGCCGACGACCATTTTCGCCCGCTCGCCTCGAGGTGCCCGACCCAGCCGAAGAGCGGGGCGTGCACCGAGAGCACGACATCGTGCTCCCGCGCGAGCTCCCCGAGCCGTTCGGCCCACGGGTAGTCCATCCAGAATCCCGACTCGAAGTCGATCTCGCATGCGTCGTAGCCGCGCTCGACGATCAGCGCGACTGCGGCCTCCGGGCTGTCGCGGTCGGGGATGTGCGCAGGTCCGACTCGGAGGAGGCGCGCCATGCGGCGACTGTATGGCACCACGCCGTGCGCGCGGTCCTCCGTCCGACCGGGTCCGTACGCTCGAAGGCATGGAACAGCCAACCCGAATCGACCTCCTGGAGCTCGACATCGACCTCCGTCTGACGGAGCTGTGGCGCGAGGCGGCGGACGTCTCCGAGTGGAATCTCGAGGTCGTCTCCGCGTTCATGCGGGCGGCGTACGGCAAGGGCTACTGCGACGCGCTGACCGAGGACGCGCCCGGCTCGTTGTGTCTCGAGCACGGATACGACGTCCCGAGGCGGCGCGAGCGCGACGCGGCCCGCGGCTGACCGCACCCGCGCGGCCGGCCGGCGGTCGTCTCTAGACTGTCGGGGTGGCACGGAAGTCTTCTCCTGCCCGCCTCGTGATCGCGCTCTCCGTCGCCGCGGTGCTCGCGATCTTCCTGCTCTACACGTCCCTCGCAGGAGGCGGCACCCCCTCGGTCTCGCCGAGCGAGTTGGCGACGAAGACCGGGGAGGTCGCGCTGGCGGGCAAGGTCGTGGGCACGCCGACCGGTGACCCGCACGGTTCCGGGATGCGGTTCGCCGTCCAGGACATCAAGGGCGGGAGCACACAGCGGGTCACCGTGCTCTACAAGGGCTCGGTGCCCGACATGTTCCGCACCGGGCGCGACGTCGTGGTGACCGGCACGCAGCGTGCGGACGGCCTGTTCGTGACGAAGCCGGGCTCGATGATCACGAAGTGCCCGTCGAAGTACCAGGCCGCCGACTCGTCCACTTGAGCGATGGCTGAGCTAGGGCGGGCGGCGCTCCTCGTCACACTCGGGCTCTCCGTCTACGCGCTCGTCGCAGGCGGGCTCGCAGCGTGGCTCGGCCGGCGGCGGCTCGCCGACTCTGCCCGGAACGCGCTGATCGCGTCGTTCTTCTCGACGCTCGTGGCCGCGCTGGTGCTCGTCGCCGGCTTCCTGCGCAACGACTTCTCGCTCACGTACGTCGCGGGGCACTCGAGCCGCGCGTTGCCGACGCCCTACAAGCTGTCGGCCTTCTGGGGCGGGCAGGAGGGCTCGCTCCTGCTCTGGCTGCTCGTGCTGAACGGCTACGCGGCGCTCGCCGTCTGGCTCGCACGGAAGCGCGCGCGGGACCTCGTGGTCTGGGTGACTCCCGTGCTCGGGGGGATCGCGGTCGGGTTCGCCTGGCTCCTCGTCGCGGTGTCGAGCCCATTCGACGTGGGCGCCGCCCCCGCCGACGGAAGCGGCCTCAACCCGAGCCTGCAGAACCCGTACATGGTCATCCACCCCGTCGCCCTCTACCTCGGCTACGTCGGGCTCGCGGTGCCGTTCGCATTCGCGATGGGCGCGCTGCTCTCCGGCCGGACGGACGAGCGGTGGATCGTCGCGACGCGTCGCTGGACGATCATCGCGTGGACCGCGCTCGGCGTCGGTCAGCTGCTCGGCGCCCACTGGGCGTACGTGGAGGTGGGGTGGGGCGGCTACTACGCGTGGGACCCCGTCGAGAACGCCGCGCTCATGCCCTGGCTCGCCGCCACGGCCTTCCTCCACTCCGTGATGATCCAGGAGAAGCGCGGGATGCTGCGGGTCTGGAACGTGATCCTCGTCAGCCTCGCGTTCTGCCTCTCGCTGTTCGGGACCTTCCTGACCCGCTCCGGGGTGGTCACCTCGATCCATTCGTTCACGGAGAGCTCGATCGGGCCGTGGTTCCTCGGCTTCATCGTGGTGGCCGTCGTGTTCTCGGTCGGGATGATCTGGCTGCGGCTGCCGCTGCTCCGGACGACCTCGAAGCTCGAGTCGCTCGTGTCGCGCGAGGCGGCGTTCCTCTACAACAACCTGCTGCTCGTCGCGCTCTGCCTCACGATCCTCTGGGGCACGGCATGGCCGATGGTCTCCGAGGCCGTGCGCGGGGAGTCGGTGGTCGTCGGGCGGCCGTACTTCGACTTCTTCCTGCGGATCTTCGGCCTGCCGCTGCTGCTCTTGATGGGGATCGCCCCGCTCATCGCCTGGCGGCGCGCCTCGCTGCGCGGGCTGCTGCGGACGTTCGCGTGGCCCGCGGGGGTCGCTCTCGCGACGGGCGTGCTCCTGATCGCGCTCGGCGCCGGCAGCTCGATCCCCGGTCTCGTCGCGTACACGTTCTCGGCGTTCGTGCTCGCGACGATCGCGCTCGAGTTCACGCGCGGGACGCAGGCGCGGCGCGCGCTCACCGGGGAGCCGGTGCCGACCGCGTTCGGACGGTTGATCGGGCGGAACCGGCGCCGCTACGGCGGGTACATCGTCCACGCCGCGATCGTCCTCCTGGCGATCGGGGTCGCGGGCTCGAGCGCGTACGACTCGGTGACAGAGGGAAAGCTCACGCGGGGTCAGTCGCTCTCGGTCGGGGGCTACACGCTCACGTACCGGTCGCTGGGCGAGCACGACGGCCCCAATGCGACCGAGGTGCGGGCGGTGCTCGGCGTCAGGCGCGGCGGCAAGGACCTGGGCACGGTCTCGGCGGGCAAGAACGCCTACAGCGTCGAGCAGCAGGTGTCGAACGAGGTCGGGATCCGCACCGATTACCTCACCGGGGAGGACTTGTTCGTGATCGCGGAGCAGGTCGACGACAACGGGGCGGTGTTCTTCCGCATCTTCGTGAAGCCGCTCGTGAACCTCATCTGGCTCGCCGGTTTCGTGTTCGTGCTCGGCTCGGTGATCACCCTCTGGCCCGACGCCCGAGAGGAACGCCGCCTCGCGACGCGCTATGCGCGCGCCGGGGAGCGCCCGGACACACCCGCCACGACTTGAGACGACCGGCGGCAGGCCGCGGCGGAGCGCTGCTCCGCGGGGCGGGAGCGGCCGTCGGCCGGGAGCCCGCGTGAGCGTGTGGGTCGTCCTCGCGGCGGCGCTCGCCGTCGCGGTGGTCGTCGCGGTCGCGCTCCCGTTCCTGCGGGAGCCGGCGCCTGCCTCGGACATGCTCGACGAGCTCGAACCTGCCGAGCGGCGGATGCTCGCGGCCGAGGAGGAGCGCGACCGCGCGCTCGGCGCGCTCCAGGAGCTCGAGGCCGACCATCGCAACGGGCGGATCTCGGACGCCGACTACCGGGCGGTCGTCGGCGTGCTGCGACGCGACGCGGCCGACGCGCTGCGCACGCTCGACCGGCTCAGGGCAGGGACTTTCGACGAAGGGACTTCCGACGCGGAGGCGAAGATCGAGGGATGAGTCGCCGAGCGGGCCGCGCCGCTGTCGTCGCCGTCGTGCTCGCGCTCGCAGTCCCCGCCCTTCTCGCCGCCGCTGCCGCTGGCGACCCCGGCGCCGACAAGGCACGCCTCGACAGCCGTCTGGGCGGCCTCCGCGCGCAGGCGGCCGAGCAGTCCCAACAGGCGGGAGTGGTCACCTCCGAGCTCAGCGTGGTGGCGGCGAGGGTCCGGGAGCTACAGGCGGGTGTCGACGCCCAGCGGGCGCGCCTCGCGGTGCTCGAATCGGGGCTCGTACGCGCGCGCACGCACCTCGCGTCGCTCCAGCAGACGATCGCCGAGCAGACCGTTCGCCTCACGCGGCTCCGCGGGGACTACGACGTCGCGCTCGGGCGGCTGGAACGCCGCGTTCGCGAGCTCTACATGACCGACGGGCCCGACGCGCTCTCCTTCGTGCTGGGCACCGCGTCGTTCTTGGACCTGCTCGACAACCTCGACCTCCTCGGACGGATCGGGCGGCAGGACGAGCAGATAGCCGCGCGCGTGAAGCACGCTCGCGACGGCGTCGCCGACGCTCGCCGCCGAAGCCGGGCGGCCCGGCAGGAGGCCGTGCGTGTGGAAGCCGCCGCCGCTGCCGCAACGAACGAGCAGCGCGGTCTCGTCGGCCGCCTCGTCGCGAGCCGCGATGCGCTGGTCGCGGCTCAACAGGAGAAGCAGCGGACGCTCGCGTCGATCCGGTCCGACCGCACCGCGGTGCTCGCGGAGATCGACGACCTCGAGGCGCAGAGCGCGGCGCTCGGGGCGCAGATCCGTGCCGCGCAGCAGCAGGCCGCTTCGAGCTCGGCCACGACCGCTTCCACTGTCACCGCCGGGACGGGGCAGCTCTCGTGGCCGGTCTCGGGGCCGGTGACGAGCGGCTTCGGAATGCGCTGGGGCCACATGCACGAGGGGATCGACATCGGGGTCGGCCAGGGAACGCCCGTCCATGCCGCGGCCGCGGGCACCGTGATCTACGCGGGCTGGATGGAGGGTTACGGCAACCTCGTCGTGATCGACCACGGCAACGGACTCTCGACCGCCTATGCGCACAACTCGTCGCTCGCCTCGTCCCGTCGCGCAGCGCGTGGCGGGAGGCCAGGTCGTTGCGTACTCGGGCTCCACGGGCCACTCGACCGGCCCGCACGTCCACTTCGAGGTCCGCGTGAACGGTACCGCGGTCGACCCGCTCGGCTACCTGTAGGCAATTCGCCGCACCGCTTCGAAGTGCCAGCGCCTCTGGCATCTTCCGGCGCAGCCGGAAAGTGCCCGTCAAGCAGCCGCGCTCCGTTTCCGATACAGAGGTCGTGCAGCGCGCCGCGACCTGGATCCGGCGCCGACCCCGGCTGGCGGCACTCGGTCGCGGATTCGGGCTCGGCGTGATCGACCCTGCACCAGGGCAGGAGGCACCGCGCCGCGACGACCGGCTCGAGACGATCGTGGCGGGCGCCCGGGGGATCATCTACATCTCGGAGCTCGGGCCGCAGGGCCGCTGGACGTACGTCAGCCCGCAGATCGAGGAGATCCTCGGCTTCACCGCGGCGGAGTGGAGCGCGGACCCCGGCTTGTGGGCACGGCAGCTCCATCCCGAGGACCGTGCCCGCGTGCTCAGCGAGGAAGAGGACCTCGGCTCGTACGCGCGCGGCCAGCTGTACGAGTCCGAGTACCGGCTGCTCACGCGCGCCGGCGAGAGCCGCTGGCTGCGGGACGCCGCGTCGATCGTCGCGACCGAGGACGGCGAGCTCGTCTGGAGCGGCGTGCTGACGGACATCACCGAGCGCCGGGCGATGGAAGAGGCGCTGCGGGCGAGCGAGGAGCGGTACCGCACGGTGATCGAGACGGCGAGCGACGCGTTCGTGAGCCTCGCCGAGGACGGGACGATCGTCGAGTGGAACCGGAAGGCGGAGGAGATGTTCGGCTGGTCGAGAGACCAGGCGGTCGGGATGCCGCTCGTCGGCGCCGTCGTCCCCGAGCGCTACCGCTCCACGTACGAACGCGGATTCGAGCGCTTCCTGCACCTGGGCGCCGACTCGGTCGCGGGCAGCACGCTCGAGGTCAGCGCGATGAGGAGCGACGGCTCCGAGTTCCCCGTCGAGCTGTCCGTCTGGGTGACTGTCAGCCAGGGGGCCCACCGGATCAATGCGTTCGTCCGGGACATGTCGGAGCGCAAGGCGCTCGAGGCCGTCACGCATCAGGCGTTCCACGATCCGCTCACCGACCTCGCGAACCGCGCCCTGTTCACGGATCGCGTCGCAGCCGCGCTCGGCCGCCGCAGCGAGTCGTCCACGATGACCGTCGCGGTCCTGCTGCTCGATCTCGACGACTTCAAGACCGTCAACGACAGCCTCGGCCACGCGGCGGGTGACGAGCTGCTCGTCGCGGTCGCCGCACGCCTCCGCTCGTGCGTCCGCCCGGGAGACACGCTCGCCCGGCTCGCGGGCGACGAGTTCGCGATCCTGCTCGAGGAGCTCGACGACAGGGACGCCGCGATCGCGGTCGCGAAACGGGTCGGCGAGCGTCTCGAGGCGCCGTTCGAGATCGACGCGATGGAGATCGCGGTCCGCGCGAGCATTGGCATCTCGCTCGGGCAGAGCCCCGAAGCTCGGCCCGAGGACCTGATGCGGGACGCCGACGTCGCCATGTACGCGGCCAAGGGATACGGCAAGGGCGGGTTCGTCGTCTTCGAGCCGCACATGCGCCATGCGGTCGTGAAGCGCATGGAGCTGAAGGGCGATCTGCGGCACGCGCTCGAGCGCGGCGAGCTCCAGGTGCACTACCAGCCCTACGTCCGGCTCGATGACGAGTCGATCGCCGGCGCGGAGGCGCTGCTCCGCTGGGTGCACGCCGAGCGCGGCGAGATCCCGCCGAGGGACTTCATCCCGCTCGCCGAGGAGATGGGCTTGATCGTCCCGATCGGTCGCTGGGTGCTCGCGGAGGCGTGCAGCCAGGCCGTCGAGTGGGGTAGGCGCTGGCCGCAGCTCGGGCCGCTCACGCTGAGCGTGAACGTCTCCGCCCGGCAGCTCCAGGACCGCCCGTTCGTGAGCGACGTGGCCGAGATCGTCGCGAAGCACGGGCTCGCCACGGGTCAGCTCGTGCTCGAGCTGACCGAGAGCTCTCTCGTCGAGAACCCCGACGAGGCGGTCCACCGGCTCCGCGCGCTGCGGGAGCTCGGCATCCGGCTCGCGATCGACGACTTCGGCACCGGCTACTCGTCACTCGGGTACCTGCAGCGATACCCCATCGAGATCCTCAAGGTGCATCGGGCCTTCGTCGTCGAGCTGGGACGCCATCCCGACGAGCCCGCGCTCGCGAAGGCGATCCTGCAGCTCGCGCACCACCTCGGGATGAAGACGATCGCCGAGGGCGTGGAGGACGTCACGCAGGTCGCTTCCCTCCGCGCGCTCGGGTGTGGCTTCGCCCAGGGCTACTACTTCGCCCGCCCGCTGCCGGCCGCCGAGTTCGCGGCGCTGCTGGAGGAGCGGAGCATCGCGCGCAGGCTGCGCGTCGTCAGCTGAAGGTCGGAACGGGTCCTGACGCAGCGTCGATCGCGGCCGGCAGCTCGTCGGCGACGACGACGTGGATGTCGGGGAGCGCGCGCCAATGCTCCTCCAGCCCGAGGCCATAGCCGGCGAACAGCTCGTCCGGGACCGTGAAGCCGACGTGCTCGAGCGGAACGTCGTCGACGAGCCGGCGGTACGGGCGATCGAGGAGCGTGACCGCCGCCAGGCTCGCCGGCGCCCGCTCGCTGAAGCAGCGCGTGAGGAACCCGAGCGTGAGCCCCGTGTCGACGACGTCCTCGACGATCAGGACGTGACGATCGGCCAGCGGGCGATCGAGATCCTTGAGCAGGCGGACGCCGCCGCCGCCGCGACCGCTCCCGTAGGGCGCGAGCTCGATCACGTCGAGCTCGTGGTCGACGTCGAGCGCACGCGACAGGTCGGCGAGGAAGACCGCGCTCGACTTGAGCGGAGCGACGAGGAGCGGCTCGCGGCCCGTGTAGTCGGCCGCGAGCGTGCCGCCGAGCTCCGTCACCCGCTCGGCGATCGCCTCGCGGGTCAGGTACACGTCCCCGATCGGATGCCCCTCCGCGCGAAGGCGCTCGGCTGCCGTCACGAGGCGATCCGCAGGCGGTAGCGCTGCGCGAGGCGCTCGATGTCGCGCCGGTAGAAGAGCTTGATGCGAACATCGGGGTACAGCCGGCGGATCTCGCGCAGCTTGCGGTTCTTGCGGGTCACGAGCGACTGCTTCATCATCGTGACCTCGATGTAGAGATCCTGCTCGGGCAGGTAGAAGTCGGGCGTGAATGCGCTCGTGACGCGACCCTCCGCGTCGCGCCGGAGCACGAACGAGCGGGGCTCGTACTCCCACGCGATCCCGTACCAGTCGAGGATCCGGGCGCACTCACGTTCTGCGCCGTTGACGAAGCGCGGCGGCTCGGAGCCACGATACGCCTGGAACCGAGCGGTTTCCGCGGTCGTCTCCCGCACCGTCCCGAGGGTAGCGTTCGCCTCGGACAGCCTCGTCTTCTCGTTCGCGAAGGCGGGAATCCGCACGAGCGGTTTCCCGGCGCTCGATCCCCGCCTGCGGAGGGGCACATCCCTGGAGGCGGCGGCCTGCGGCGTCCGGCTGCGCGGTCGCCGGTGCGGGTCCGCCGAGCACGAGTTCGCGCGTCCGACGAGCCGCCCGGCGTGACTGCCGGAGGGGGCGACCGTAGACTGCTGGCGATGGCCGTCGCAGAACGCCGGTTCCGGATTGCGCACATCTCCGACCTGCATTGCGGCGGGCCGTACTTCGAGGCGAACCTGCTCGAGCGGGCGATCTCGGAGGTCAACGAGTTCCGCCCCGACATCGTGATCTGCTCGGGCGACCTGACGACGTTCGGGTTCAAGCACGAGTACAAGGTCGCGCGCTCGTACCTCGAGCGGATCGACTGCAACTCGTTCGTCGTCGTCCCCGGCAACCACGACGCGCGCAACGTCGGCTATGTCCATTTCGAGGAGCTCTTCGGGGAGCGCAACTCCGTCCTCCGGAAGGACGGGGTGACCGTCGTCGCGGTCGACTCGACCGAGCCCGATCTCGATCACGGCCAGATCGGCCGTGGACGGTACCCGTGGATCGAGGCGGAGTTCGCGAGCGAGCCCTCCCACCTGCGCATCTTCGTGCTGCATCACCACCTCCTGCCCGTGCCCGGCACGGGGCGCGAGCGGAACGTCGTTTACGACGCGGGGGACGCGATCGAGTGTCTGCAGCGCGCCGGGGTGCACCTCGTCCTGTCGGGCCACAAGCACGTCCCGTACGCCTGGCGGCTCGAGAACCTCTTCGTCGTGAACACGGGCACGGTCTCGTCGCTGCGCCTCCGTGGGAACACGAGGCCCTGTTACAACGTGGTCGAGATCGTCGGCCACCACGTCTCGATCTCCCGTCGTCACCCCTTCCACGGCGAGGAGCGGATCATCGAATTCTCGACCGAGACCTTCGAGTACGAGAAGTACACGGGCCGGATCGACCGGGAGGTGACGACGCGGAAATGAGGCGCGCGATCGTCGTGATCGACGGTGAGCATTACCCGCCGGTCGTGCAACAGGCGCTGCAGGACGTCGACGCCGAGGTCGTCGCCGCGGTGCTCGTCGGGGGTACGGAGAAGCTGCGTGGCGGGGAGGGCTACGGCGTGCCGCTCGAGCCCTCCGTCGAGGCCGCGGTGCGTGAGCACCGCCCCGACGTCGTGATCGACCTCTCGGACGAGCCCGTGCTCGGGCCGCCGGAGCGGCTCGCGTTGGCGAGCCGCGTGCTCGCGCTCGGCGTTCCCTACGAGGGGCCCGACTTCCGCTTCGATCCGCCCCCGGCCGCCCACGTGGACGTTCCCACGCTCGCGGTGATCGGCACGGGCAAGCGGGTCGGCAAGACCGCGATCACCGGGTACGTGGCGCGGCGGCTGGCCGCGACACGCCGGATAGCGGTCGTCGCGATGGGACGCGGCGGTCCGCCGGACCCCGAGACCGTGCTCGTACCCCCCACGATCGAGTCGCTCCTCGAGCTCTCGCGGAGCGGACGGCACGCTGCCTCCGACCATCTCGAGACGGCGCTCGCAGCCGGGGTGCCGACCGTCGGCTGCCGCCGCTGTGGCGGGGGCCTCGCCGGAGCGGTGGCGGTCTCGAACGTGCTCGAAGGGATCTCGCAGGCCGCGCGGATCGGGCCCGACCTGCTCGTGCTCGACGGCAGCGGAGCCGCATTGCCGCCGGTCGCCGCAGGGCGCACGCTGCTCGTGACGTCCGCGTCGCAGCCGGTCGAGGTCGCGGCCGGGTACCTGAACACGTACAGGGCGCTCACCTCCGACCTCGTGCTCGTGACGATGGCCGAGCCCGCCGCGCCGCACGACGTGCTCGCGCGGGCGATTCGCGCGCGCGCGCGTCCCGGCACGCCCGTGATCAGGGCGGTGCTGCGGCCGCGGCCCCTCGAGCCGGTCGAGGGCGAGCGGATCGCGTTCTTCTGCACCGCGCCGGAGCCCGCACGCGACGCGCTCGGCTCGCATTTCGAGGAGCGGCACGGGGCGCGGGTCGTGCACGTCTCGGGTGCGCTGGCCGACCGCGGCCGGCTCCGGGAGGAGCTGCTCGACGTCCGCGCTGAGGTGTTCGTGGTCGAGCTGAAGGCCGCGGCGGTCGACGTCGTCGTCGAGGAGGCCCGCAAGCGCGGGGTTCGCGTCGTGATCGCTGCAAACGACGTCGTGCCGCTGCCGGGAGAGCCAGAGCTCGACGCCGAGCTCGAGCGGCTCGCGACCGAGGCGGTCGACCTCGCGCCGGAGGCGGTCACGTGAGCGAGCGGCGCTACCTGTCGCCGCTGCCGCTCGGCGGCGAGGACGGCCCGCCGTGGTCGAAGGGCCTCTTGTCGCGCGCGCTCGGCGCGACGGGGCTCAACGCGACGCGCGCGTACGAGCTCGCGCTGCGGGCGGATGCCGACCTCGCGGAGCGTGGCTCGGACCGGCTCGACCTGGACCGTCTCGGAGAGCTGGCCGCCGAGGTGCTCGGCGAGACCGAGGGCGCGCGCACGATGCGGCGGCTGCGCCGGCTCCATGCGCTCCGTCAGCTCGACGTTCCGATCGTCCTGCTCGTCGGAGGCGCCACCGGCACGGGCAAGTCGACGATTGCGACCGAGGCCGCGCACCGGCTCGGCATCACGCGCGTCACTTCGACCGACTTCATCCGACAGACCCTGCGCGCGTATTTCTCGCCCGAGTTCATGCCGTCCGTGCACTACTCCAGCTTCGAGGCAGGGCTCGGGCTGACGAAGGCCGAGGAGGAGGAGGCAGGCGACGCGCACCTGCTCGGGTTCCTCGACCAGACCCGCAACGTGCTGGTGGGCGTCGAGGCGGCGATCGACCGGTCGCTCGCCGAGCGTTGGTCGATGGTGCTGGAAGGAGTGCACCTCGTCCCGGGAATGGTCGACCTCGATCGCGAGGGTGCGATCGTCGTGCAATGCGTGATCGCGATCGACGACGAGGACCTCCACCGGAGCCATTTCTGGGTTCGCGACTACGCGACCGAGGGTCTGCGGCCGCTCGAGAAGTACATCGACGGCATGCCCGAGATCCGTCGGATCCAGGACGCGCTCGTCGATCGCGCCCAGCGGTTCGACGTGCCGGTGATCCGGAACACGAACCTCGACCAGGCGATGGGCGAGGTGCTCGACGTCGTGCTCTCGACTGCGGACCGACTCGTCCGTACGTAGCACGCCTGTGGCCGACTGCCTGTGCACCCAGTACGCGCGAGCGACCGAGTGGGCGGCGCTCGCCGGCGCCCGCTGGCTCGGACGCGCGGATGAGGAGGCCGCGGAGGAGGCGGCGGCGAACGGCATGCGCGCCGCGCTCGACGAGCTACCCATCGACGGCCGGGTCGTGATCGGCGCCCGTGCAGGCGAGGTGCTCTCGCCCGACGATCGGGTCGGAGCGGGGGGCGACCGCGTCGACCTGGCACTCGATCCGATCGAGGGGCGCGGGGTCGTCGCGCGCGGCGGCGTCGGCGCGATGGCGATGCTCGCGGTCGCGCCCGAAGGAGCCCTCCGCCATCTACCCGACATGTACATGCGGTCGATCGCGGTCGGGCCGCGTGCGCGCTCGGTGATCGACCTCAATCGCCCGGTCGCGGACACGGTGCGCGACGTCGCAGAGAGCTTCGGGCGCCAGCCGCTCGACATCACCGCGCTCGTGCTCGACCGTCCGCGCCATCACGACCTGATCGAGGAGTTGCGGAGCGCGGGCACGCGGATCAAGCTGATCGGCGACGGCACCGTCACCGCCTCGATCTCGGCCGCGATTCGCGGGACGAACGACCATCTCGCGATCGGGATCGGCGGCACCCGCCAGGCGGTCCTCACGGCAGCGGCGCTGCGCTGTCTCGGCGGCGGCATGCAGGCGCAGCTCTGGCCGACCACGCGAAGTCAGATCGAGGACGCGCGGGCGGTCGGGATCGAGGACGTCGAGCACGTGTTCACGGAGGAGGATCTCGCGCGCGGCGACGTGATCGTGGTCGCGACGGGCGTCACGAACGGGGATCTCCTGCGCGGGGTGCGGTTCATGGCCGACTCGGCCCGGACGCATTCGCTCGTGATGTGCATGCGCTGCAACTGGGTCCGGTTTACGGATGGGATCCACTTCTTCGCGCGCGACCGCCGCGAGGAGGTCAGGCTGCTCGGCTAGCTCGATCGACGAGGGCCGCCGCCTGGAGCGACGCGCGCGGCGTCGCTCCAGGCGACTGGCGGCGTCGGGCGTCAGGGGGTGACCATGCGGCCGCGCACGCGCACCGTGAGTGTGACCAGCCCGGCGAGCATGACCAGTCCGAGCGTCGCCCCCGCACCGAAGAACGCGTCTCGCCACGCGAAGCCGTCGCTCATCGTGGCGGCGGGCGCTGTGGCAGTCTCGCCCAACACGGGCCCCCGCAGGCCGTCACGGTCGTCCGGACGCAGGGGCACCGCGGTGGCCGCTGGGGGCGAGCCGCTCAGCACGGGCCCTCGGATGGCGTCTCGATCGTCCGGTCGTGTGGCAGCCGAGGGCACGACACCCCCCGCGACGCCCCCGACTCCGAGCGGGCCTCCTCGGTCGTCCGGCCGTTCGGCCGAGGTGATCGGGTTCGAGACTGCGCCGACACCCAGCGGTCCTGCGCGATCGTCCGGCCGCTGCGCAGCCGCCGGGCCGGCGAGCGCAGCTCCCGCGAGAAGAACGGTGAGCGTGGTCGGCAGCAAGCGCCTTCTCCGGTCTTTCATGGCGTCTCTCCTTGCTCGGGATCGCCTCGTGCGATCGACGCCAGAAGCGTCGTACACGGCGGTTGCGAAGAAGTTGCAGGGGGTTTACAAACGAGTGCGGCGGCGAATGGACTATCGGATCCTCGGACCTCTCGAAGTCTCCGACGACACTCGAGCCGTCGAGCTCGGCGGTGCTCGCGCGCGGGAGCTGCTCGCGATCTTCGTCCTGCAGCGCAACCAGGTCGTTCCGCTCGAACGGCTACGTGAGCACCTCTACGGTGCCAACCAGCCGGCGACGGGCGGGAAGAGCATCCAGGCGCACATCTCGCGACTCCGCAGGTCGCTCGGGACCGATGTGCTCCAGACGCGTGCCGGCGGCTACGTGCTGGAGGTCGGTCCCGACGACGTCGACGCCGACCGATTCGCACGCCTGTTCGCAGCAGGTCGAGCCGCTTCGACCGCCGGGGATGCCGCGCAGGCAGAACGGTCCTTCTCGGACGCGCTCGCACTTTGGCGTGGACCCCCGCTCTCGGATCTCGCCTACCACGACGTCGCTCAACCCGAGATCGCCCGTCTCGATGACCTGCGGCTCGCCTGCGTCGAGGAGCTATTCGACGCGCGCCTTTCGCTCGGTCGTCATGCCGAGGCGGTCGTCGAGCTGGAACGGCTCGTCGCAGAGCACCCGCTCCGGGAGCGTCTCGTCGGTCAACTCATCCTCGCGTTGTATCGCGACGGGCGGCAGGCCGACGCGCTCGCGACGTACCAAGTCGCGCGGGGGGCGCTGGTCGACCACCTCGGCATCGAGCCCGGGCGCCGGCTCCGAGAGCTCCAGCGGGCGATCCTCCGACAGGACCCCGAGCTCGACGTCGTCGAACCCGTGGCCGCCGCCGACCATTCGCCGGGCGGGCTCGTCGGCCGCGAGGAGGAGCTCGGCGCACTCGTCGCGGCCTTCGACGAGGCCGCAACGGGTCGCGGTCGTGTCGTCCTCGTCACGGGTGAGCCTGGGATCGGCAAGACCCGTCTCGCAGAGGAACTGCTCGCTCATGCGCGGGGGCGCGGCGCGGAGGTGCTCGTCGGGCGGTGCTGGGAGGCGGGGGGAGCCCCGGCCTTCTGGCCGTGGGTTCAGGCGCTGCGCAGCGCTCTGCCGAACCTCGACGCATCCGAGTTGCGCGCCCGGCTCGGGCACGCAGCATCGGATCTCGTCCCCGTCCTGCCGGAGCTTCGGACGCTCCTCCCCGAGCTCCCCGAGCCGTTCGCGCTCGACTCGGACGGTGCTCGCTTCCGGCTGTTCGAGGGAGTGGCGGGCTTTCTCCGGGCTCTCGGGGAGCGGCGGCCGGTCGTGCTCGTCCTCGACGACCTCCACGCCGCAGACGCTCCTACGCTCCTCACGCTTCGTTTCGTCGCACGTGACGTCCGCGTCGGTCGAGTGCTGATCCTGGGGCTCTTTAGAGACGTGGACCCGACGTTGCGTGACCCGCTTGCATCCACGGTGGGCGACCTCCTGCGTGAGCGCCATGTTCGACAGCTCGCGCTCGAAGGGCTGACGCTGGGCGGGGTGGGGAGCTTCATCGAGCTCGCGGCGGAAAGGCGTCCGGCTCCCGAGGTCGTCTCGGCGATTCATGCGGAGACGGACGGCAACCCGCTTTTCGTCGGTGAGGTCTTGCGTCTCCTGGACACGGACCTCCGGCTCGTCGGGTCGGAGTCGCGGCTCCGGATCCCGCCGGGACTCCGTGCGGTGATCGGACAGCGGGTGAGCCGCTTGTCGCCGGAGTGCCAGGATCTCCTGGTTCCGGCGGCCGTGCTCGGGCGAGAGTTCGGGCTCGACGCCCTGGCCCGGCTCAGCGGCACGTCGGCCCGAGAGGTGGTGAGCACCCTCGACGAGGCGATGACGGAGCGCCTCGTCGGTGAGGTGCCGGGAGCGACGGGTCGACTCCGGTTCAGTCACGCTCTCATTCGGGACACGCTCTACGACGAGCTCACCCTGTTGCACAGGATGCAGTGGCACCTTCGGGCAGGCGAGGCGCTCGAGCGCGCCTACGCAGCCGACCCCGAGCCCCATCTCGCGGAGCTCGCTCTCCACTTTCATGCAGCCGGCCCGATCGGGGGAGCCGAGAAGGCGATCGAGTACGCCGCTCGAGCGGGTGATCTCGCCGGTTCTCAACTCGCCCATGAAGAGGCGGTGCGGCTCTACGGGCTGGCGCTTTCTCTCGCCGACGAGAGCCCGGTCCGAGGCGAGCTACTGCTCGCGCTCGGGGAGGCGCAAGCGAGGTCGGGAGAAGCCCCTGCGTCAAGAACGACCTTCCGGGAGGCCTCCGCGCTCGCGGAGCGGCAGGGATCGGCCGACCAGCTCGCGAGAGCCGCCCTGGGCTACGGCGGACGGATCACCTGGGGCGTCTCACGAGACGACGACACCCTTGCGGAGTTGCTGGAGCGCGCGCTCGTCGCGCTGGGGGAGGACGACACGGCGCTGCGCGCGCGCGTGCTCGCGCGGCTCGCGGGCGGCCCGCTCCGAGACTCCACGTCGTCACCGATCCGCCGCGCGGAACTGAGCGCCGAAGCGCTCGACATTGCCCGCCGACTCGGTGATCCGAGCGTCCTGGCGTATGCGCTCGCCGGCTACATCTCGGCCCATCACTCGCCGCAGCACACCTCTGAGCAGGTGAAGCTCGCCACCGAGCTCGTCGACTCCGCTCTCGACGCGGGCGACCTCGAGCGTGCCGTGGAGGGGTACGAGCATCGGGCCGAAGGGCTGTTGGAGCTCGGAGACATGCGTGGGGCCAAGGCCGACGTCGACGAGATGGCGCGGGTCGCGGCGAAGCTGCGTCAGCCGTCGCAAGACTGGTTTGTCGCGGAGATCCGAGCACATCACGCGCTGCTCGAAGGCCGATTCGACGAAGCAGAGCGTCTGATCGCCGCTGCCTTCGACCTCGGCCGGAGGGCCGAGAGCTGGAGCGCGACGGTTTCGCACGGGCTGCAGCTGTACATGCTTCGCCGGCACCAGGGACGACTCGCCGAGGTCGAGCAGGACGTCAGACGATCGGTCGCCGCGTACCCGACGTATCCGATCTGGCGCTGCGTGTTCGCGCACATGACCGCCACGCTCGGGCAGCAGTCCGAGTCACGTGCGGCGTTCGACGCTCTCGCGGCGAGCTCGTTCGGCGCGATCCCGATGGACGAGATGTGGCTCGGCAGCATGAGCTTCCTGGCCGAGACTGCCGCGCTGCTCCGTCACGAGAGCGGCGCGACCACTCTCTATGCGGCGCTCGCGCCCTACGAGGATCGCGTCGCGGTCGCGACCCCCGAGATCAGCGCGGGCTCGGTCGCCCGCTACCTCGGGCTTCTCGCGATGGCGCTCGGGCGGTGGATCGAGGCAGATGGCCACCTTGCGGCAGCGATCGAGACCAACGACCGGATCGGGGCACGGCCCTGGCTGGCACACGCACAGGAAGAGCATGCCCGGACGCTAGTCGCCCTCGGGGGGCCGAGCCGTGCAGCGCGGGCAGAGCGCCTGTCCCTCTCGGCCGCGGCGACCTTCACGGCACTGGGCATGCACGACGACGCGGCGCGAGCCTCGCGCCAGGCACGGCATCAGTCGAGCGATTCGGTGGGCGTGTGACGGCGCAGGCCGCTGTTGCCATCCGCGAGTCTCTCCCCGATCTCGCCAACCGCGCTCGTTGAACAGAACGGTGCGGTCGGTTTGTCTGCAGCGAGTGTGAGACTTGCAGTGTGTTCTCGCTGCTGGCGAGTGGCGCCGGATCCTCACATGGCAGGACAGGCACCGCGTGCTCGCCGCTCGGCTCGGCTTTCTCGTCGTGATCACGTTCGCGATCGCGCTCGCCGGCACGGTGGCCGTCTATTTCCTGGAGCGTGACGCACCGGACACGGAGATCACGACGGTGTGGGACGCCTTCTACTTCACCACGGTGCAGCTGCTGAAGGTCTCCTCTTCGCTCCGGAACCCGCTCAGCACCGGCGGCCGCATCCTGAACATCATGTTCGAGTTCTGGGGCGTGATCTTCGTGGCCGGCATGACGGGCTCGGTCGCGACCTTCTTCCTGACCGACGACCCGGGCACGTAGGGAACCTCGCCGGTCGCTCGACGAACCGTCGGCGTTCGCTCCACTCGTCTAGAGACTGATCGGTGTCGAACCCCTGTCCGGGGCGACGTCGACGCCGACCTCGATCAGCGACATGCGCTCGGTGGAGTCGATCCAGGCCGCCTGCGGTTGTGTCGAGCGGATCGCGTCCTCGATCCCTTTCGGGAGGCGGCCGGGGGAGGCGACGACGTCGTAGTGGAAGCGTCTGCGCGTGAGCCAGGCCTCGAGAGTCTCCGCTTCGTCCGAGAGCGTGAACACCTCGATCCCCTCCTCGACGAGGTCGTCGCCGTGCTCGGGCTGGGATCCGAGCAACGCGACGTGGGCGGTTGGGCACTGCGCTGCGAGCCGGCGCGCGGTCGACGTTCCGGCGGGTGACGTGTCGACGACGAGCAGGCGATCCTCCGCCGGAGCGTCGCGCGCCGCGAGGAGCTCTCTCGTGCGCCCGGTTCTCGAGGGCCTCGCGTCGAGCACGTCGTGCCACGTCTGGGCGAGATGCCCCTGGTTCCTCTCGAGTGCCGCAAGATCGCGGTCGGCACGTGCGCTCCACCCGAAGACGTGCGTCACCGTCGAGCGCGGCTCGACGACCGTCAGGAACCCGCGTCTCGCGAGCGCGAGACACAAGTCGACGTCTTCGTAGTACCCCGCGCCGTAGGCGGCGTCGAACCCCCCGACGTCGTCGAACGCCCGTCGGCGGACGAGCAGGCAGGCGGCAGACACGTAGTCGACGATCCGTGGACGCCGTGAGCCCTGCGCGTCGACCTCTGCGCGGCCGTGTGGGGACGTGATGCCGCTGCGGTAGAGCAGCGGCCCTGCCTCCTGCACCGTCCCGTCGGGATCGAGAAACCGTGGGCCGGCGGCGCCGACGCGCGCAGACGCTCCCCGGCTGACGAGAGGGCGGAGCCAGCCCGGAGCGACGAGCACGTCGCTGTTCAGGAAGACGAGGAACTCTCCTCGCGCATGCGACGCTCCCTGATTGCACGCCACTCCGAAGCCGAGGTTGCTCGAGTTCTGCACCAGCCGGACGTTCTCTGTCTGACCCATCAGTCTCTTCACGGTGTCGTCGGGCGACCCGTTGTCGACCACGATCAGCTCGTAGCACGGCTCGGTGTTCGCGAGCAACGCTCCGAGCGTCGCCGCCGTCCACTCCCAACGCCCAAAGGTGGGCATGACGATCGAGACCGTCGGCGCGCGCGGTGCCGGGAACCGCAGCGAGCTCACGCTTGCCGTCGTCGGAGTCTCCGACGGACCCGGCGAATGGGTTCCGCCAAGCGGTTCGCCGAGCTGCTCCGCAACGCATCGAGCTCGGCGGTCGCCGCAGCGAGCTTCCGCTCGCACTCAGCCTGCCGCTCTTCGAGCCTGACGATCTCCTCCCCGAGCCGGAGCCGCTGCGCCACGATGCGGCGCCCCCGCGCCTCGAACGCCCGCCGGAGCTGCGTCTCGTCCGAATCGCGAAGGAGTCGCCGGCCATGGCCGTTCCGTGACGCGAGGTCGGCGAGACGGTCGAAGTGGTCGTCGATTCGGGCGACGACCTCGTCGAGGCTCCCGGCGGCAGGACGGGTCGACAGGGTCCGCCGGACGGCGTCCGGTAGCCATGCCGGCTCGAGCACGAGCGCCTCCTCGCAGCCCGCCACCGCCGCGAAGCCGGCGAGCTTCGAGTACCCCGCGCCGAGATCCAGGATGGCGCTCGGGAGCCCGTAGGCGCGCGCGACCACGTTGCCGTGGAGGGAGATGCCGACAAATCCACGCGAGTGGGCGATCGCAGCAACCACGTCCTCGACGGTCGGGCTTTCGGGCATCCGGTGCACCGGAGCCCCGAGAGCCGCCTGCAGCGCGTCGGCGAACTCCCTGTCGCCGTGGCATCCGCCCGTCTCGAGGAGTACGAGCGGCACGCCGGCGGCCTCGTCGAGGGCGGCCGCGATCGCATCGACGTGAGAGAGGAGCACCCGACTCCCCTGGACGAGGAGCGGCCGGTCGGAGGCGGGGTACGACCCGATTTCTCTGAGGTAGCGCAGCCGCCGTTCGAGCTGGTCGCGCGTCACGATGCGGTCGACGAGAAAGGCGGAGTCGGGCACGACGACGATCTCGCGCGTCACGCCGATTCGCTCGAGACGTTCGCGCGAGATCGGGTCTCGGACCGTCACGTAGGCGCGGTTGGCGAGGACGTCACGCGTGCTGTCGGCGAGCTCGCCCTCCAGGTCGAAGGGAATCCCGACCGAGTGCCACGCGACTGGATGCGCCCTCTCCAGCTCGGGCCCGAGCCCGCCGGTGAAGAACGAGCCCGGGCGGAGACGACGCGCCTCGTCGACGCTCGTCCCGTAGTACCGCGCATAGGAGTCGTCGAATCCGTGGACGATCTCGCCGCCGCCGATCGCGATGAGGTCGTACTCCTGGGCCAGCTCTTCGAGTCGTTGGGGCGACCATGCCCCGAGCGGCTCGACGTGCAGTCCACCCGCGAACGGAACCGGGTGCAGGTGCCCAAGCGGAGAGAAGGCAGTCACCTGGACGCCCGGGAGTCGGCGGCTCAGTTCGTGCTCGAAGATGCGCGGGAAGAGGTGGTCGCCGAAGTTGTCGACGTCGAACGTCCCCCAGAGGCCGACCCGCGCGCCGACGGCCCTCGAGCGGCGCGGCTGCTGCTCCGGGCTGGACACGGGCTCGATTCTCGCAGAGGTGGAGGCTGCGACCGTCACCGACCGAGACGGTGAGCGGTCGTGATCCCTGCCTGGCAGGTGGGCTGACCGGCTCAGCCGAAGCCGAGGATGAACTTCGCGTCGTCCGACATCAGGTCGGGCGTCCAGGGCGGGTCGAAGGTGAGCTCGACCTCGACCTGCTCCACCCCCGGCAGCGCGGCGACGGCCTCGTGGATCGACTCCTGGATCATCGGCCCCGCGGGACACCCCATCGAGGTGAGCGAGTGGACGATCTTGACCCGCGGCCCCTCGATCTCGGTGTCGTAGAAGAGACCGAGCTCGACGATGTCCATCCCGAGCTCGGGGTCCTCGACCGAGTGCAGTGCCTCGACCACGTCGTCCTTCGTCACCATCGTCGTACCGTAGCGAACCGCCGCCGGCGCCCCCGGCCTGACAACGCCTGCGTTGATTCAACACAGGCGGCTGGCTCACGACCTCGAGCGCGGGAAAGGCTCATCCGTCACGGTTCGGCCTGTCCCTGGGCGCTCGTTCCTCACTCGGGGATCGCGAGCACGACCTTGCCGAGCTGCGCGCCGCTCTCCAGGCGCTCGTGCGCGGCCGCGGCCGCGGCGAGCGGGTACACGCTGTCGACGTGCACCCGGACGCGGCCCATCCGGACGAGCTCGTAGGCGCCGAGGAAGTCCTCCCGGTCGCCCATCGTGGATCCGATCACGGTCAGCTGCTTCCACCAGAGGCGATGCAGCTGCGCAGGCGGGTTCGGCCCGGTCGTCGCGCCGCAGACCACGACCCGGCCGAAGGGGCGGACCGCCGCGAGCGTGCGCGCCCAGGTCGCGTCCCCGACGGTCTCGACGACGACGTCGACGCCCGTGCCCGTCGCGTCCTTGACCGACTGGACGACGTCGTCCGCGTGGTGGTCGACCACGACGTCCGCACCCCAGTCGCGCGCTGTCGCGAGCTTCTCCTGGCTGCCGGAGGTGACGATCGTGCGCACGCCGAACGCACGGCAGATCTCGAACGCGGCAGTCGCGACCCCGCCTCCGATGCCCCAGATCAGGGCCCAGTCGCCCTCGATCACGGCCTCCTTCGTCACGAGCATCCGGTACGCGGTCTCGTAGACGAGCGGGAACGCGGCGGCGGTCTCGAACGAGATCGCGTCGTCGAGCGGAAACACCTGCTCGGCTGCGATCGCGATCAGCTCGGCGTGGGTCCCGTCGAAGTGCTCGCCGATCACCGTCACCCGGTCGCCGTGCACGAGCCCGGGGTTGAGCACGACGCGGTCGCCCACCGCGAAGCCTCTGACGCCGTCGCCCAGCGCCTCGACGACGCCGGCGCCGTCGGCGCCGAGGATCCGTGGCTTCGGAACGGACGGGAGCCCACGGCGCACCCAGACGTCGAGGTGGTTCAGCGACGCGGCGTGGAGCCGGACGAGCACCTCGCCCGGCCCCGCAACGGGGTCGGGCACCTCCTCGACGACCACGACGTCGGGGTCGCCCTCCTCGTGGATGCGCGCGGCGAGCATGGCACGATCCTCGCATGAGGACGGAGAAGCCTGCGGCGCGACGCGTCACGACCGCGGAGGAGCTGCGCGAGATCGCGGACGGCCTCGGGCTGGACGTCGTCGGCGCGGCGCCCGTCGCGTCCTACACGGACACCGAGCAGCACATCCTCGAGCGTCGCCGACGAGGGCTCTTCGGCTCGATGCGCTTCACGATGGCCCAGCCCGAGGTGTCCTGTCACCCCGAGACGCTGCTCGAAGACGCTCGCACGGTCGTCTCGGCGGCGCTCTGCTACTACACGCCCGGCCCCGAGCCGGGAACAGGCGAGGGTCGGCTGCCCCGTTATGCGTGGCGCGACCACTACGCGCTCCTGCGCGAGCGGCTCGATGCCCTCGGCCGGCGGCTCGGCGGGAGCTACCGGGTGCTCGTCGACGCCAACCAGCACGTCGACCGGGCGGGCGCGGAGCGCGCCGGCGTGGGCTTCATCGGCAAGAACACCATGCTGATCACGCGGACGCACGGCTCGTGGGTCGTGCTCGGCACGCTCGTCACCGACGTCCTCCTCGAGCCGACCCCGCCGGTCGCCGCCGGGTGTGGCAGCTGCACGCTCTGCATCGACGCGTGCCCGACCGACGCGCTGCTCGGCGACGAGCCTGGCGTGCTCGACGCGACGCGCTGCCTGTCGTACTGGACACAGACCGCCGACGAGATGCCGGACGACGTGATGGACGCCCTCGGCGACCGGGTCTACGGCTGCGACATCTGTCAGGACGTCTGCCCCTGGAACACCGGCGTCGCCGCGCGGCGGGCGGCGGAGCCGCTGCCCGACGACGCGCAACCGACGATCTCGCTCGCCGACTGGCTGACACGCGACCCGGCCGAGCTCGGGCACGAGCTCGAGCGGCTGTTCGTGCCGCGAAACGACGCTCGCTGGCTGCAGCGGAACGCTCTCGTCGCGCTCGGGAACGGGGAGGAGGCGGGGGAGGGCGACCTCGCCGAGCCGTTCCTCGACGACCCGGAACCGGCGCTCGCGGCGGCGGCCGCACGGGTCTCCGCGCGCCTCGCGGGGCGCCCGTGAGCGATATGGCCTCGGAGCGGCTGCGCATCGTCGTCCACGAGCTGCGCAGTCCCGTGGCCGCGCTGGACGCGCTCGCGGAAGCCGCATCGGGAACCGCGGATCAGGCGATCCTGCGTCGCCTCCTCGAGCTCGGCATCGCAGCCGCCCGCGACGTGGAGCGCATCGTCTCCGACCCCGAGCTCAGCTCGCTGCGACTCGAGCGGGTCGACCTCGCCGAGCTGGTGCGAGGATTCGCGCGACCCGCGGTCACGGTCGGCGCAGAGGGGGAGCACGTCGTCCGGGCCGACCCGACCCGTCTGCGCCAGGCGGTGGCGAACCTCGTGGCGAACGGTCTGCGACACGGCGCGCACGTCTCGGTCGAGGTCGCGGAACGAGCAGGACGCGTGGAGCTCGTCGTGACGGACGACGGGCCCGGGTTCGCGCCGGAGGTCGACCCCTTCGTGCGAGGTGCGAGCGGGTCGGGCTCGACGGGGTACGGCCTCTGGCTCGCCAGGACGATCGCGGTCGCGCACGGAGGCTCCCTCGAGGTGCTCGAGGACGGGGGGCCATCCGGGCGGCTCAGGCTTTCTCTGCCGTCCGCTTCCGCCTAGCGCCGAGCCCGAGCTCCGTCTGGAGCGCTCGGGCCCTCGCCGCGACTGCGCGGCGCATCGGGACGGGCTCGAGCACGACGGTCTCGCCCCGGTCGGCGAGCACCTCGGAGAGCAGCCACTCCTCCGTCTTGAACGTCACCTCGGAGACCGCCGACCTGTCGGTCAACGGCCGCGCGCCGCGCTCGAGCTTCCAGCGCGCGATCGTCGGCGAGTGCCAGAGACGCGCGACGGCCGGCTCGACGAGGTAGTTCGGGTCGAACCCCTGGCGGGACTCGAACCGCTTGCCGGTGAGCGTCGCGGAACGCATCCGGTCGAGCCGGTAGGTGCGCGGGCCGTCGACGGTCCGATCCCACGTGTGCACGCGCCAGAACGGGAGCTCCCTCTCGATCGTGTACGGCTCGACGATCCGGTTGGCCGGCTCCTCCTCGCCCTCCTTCAGGTACTCGAGCTCGACGAGCCGCCGCTTCTCCGCGCCCTCCGACAGCGTTCGCACGAGCGCCTCCTCGTCGTCGCCCGGGCGCACGGCTCCGGAGGGCGCCAGCTCGAACTGGCCGAACGTCTCCTCGAGCTTCCGCCGGACGCGGGCGAGCGGCGTGTGCGCGTCGGCGGCGATCGCGGGTCCGACGTACTCGATCGCGAGGCGGATCGCGCGCGCCTCGAGCGGCGTCAGCTTCGGCGCCTTGCGGAAGACGTCTCCGTAGAGCTCCTTGTCGACCCGGACGCGCCCGGTCTCGTCGTCGACCTCGGCGTAGACCGTGTAGCAGCCGCCGCCGAAGTTCACGAGGTTGAGCAGCGAGAGCGTCTCCTGGAGCTCCTCGCGCGGGATCGTGAACCGCTGGGCGAGCTCGTCGGCGTCGAGGGTCGTGCCCCGTTCCTCGCCGCACGCGGCGAGCAGGTACGCGAGGAGCGCCTGGAGCAGGCCGAAGCGCTCCGGTGCGACCGGCCCCGCCGGCTGGCGGTCGGGTGCGGCGGGCCGCCGCTCGGCCCTGCGCTCCTTGGCGGTCTCCGGTGCCGCGCCGCTGTGACCCTCGCGGAGCGTGCGCAGCGCCTCGGCGGTCGCGTCGCGGAGCTCGGGCGGCTCGAGCGGGAGCGCACGGCCGTTCTGTCGGAGGATCCACGAGACGAGCGGCCCGAGCTGCGAATAGCTCGTCTCGAAGACGCCGTCGGTCACGGTCCCGGCATCGGAGAGCGTGCGATGCACCCACCAGGCCGTGTCGCCCTGGACCTCGATCCGCGCGACACCGCCCGTCTCGCCGATCTGCCACGGGCGCTGCACGCGATGCAGGTCGACGTCGAAGTCCGCCGGCTGCCGGAAGTCGCGCTCTCGACGGGTCGCGAAGCGGATGTCCGATCGGATGCGCGAGACCCGAAACGTGCGGGTCGCCTCGCGGTCGAGGTCGTGTCCGACCACGTACCAGACGCCTTCGTCGAGCCGCAGCGCGTAGGGGTTGAGCCGCCGCTCGGTCTCGCGCTCCCGGGCCGGAGACCAGTAGCGGAACTGGATCGTGCGCTGCTTCGAGATCGCCGACTCGAGCTTCGAGAGCCGCGCGGCGAGCTCCGGCGAGTAGTCCGGGGCGGTGACGCGCACCCGCTCCGCGGTCGCCGTGGGCGCGTGCTGGAAGCCCGGCCGGCCGAGCGCGAGGTTCTGGAGCGCGAGCCGCAGCGGCTCGGCGTAGGCGAACTTTCCCTCGAGCGCATAGAGGGCGGTCTGCAGCGCTGCGAGCTCGTCCTCGTCGAGGTCGAGCTGGCCGAGGAAGTAGTGCTCCGAGCGGAGCGAGTACAGCTCCTCGCCCGTGAACTCGTCACGCTGCGACGTGAGCGGGATCCCGAGCGCCGTCAGCTCCGCCCGGTCGGAGTAGAACCGACGGGCGAATGCCTCGTCGGACATCTCCGAGTACCCCTCCACGTTGCCCTTCACGTCCCGGGCGGTGAGCGGACGCCGCTCTGCCATCAGGAACGCGACGAGCGAGAGCTGGCGGATCAGCTTGTCGGCGTCGTGCGACACGACGGCCTACCCTACCGCGGGGCACTTTTCGCATGCGCGAAAAGTGCCAGGAGGCATCTCTGGCACTTTCGCGGCGGAGCCGCGAAAGTGCCTACGCGACGACCGCCGTACGCGTGGCGGGCGCCGTCTCGAGGTGCTGGTGCGAGGGGCAGTAGTCCCGACCGGGCAGCGGCGTCCGCTGGCACGCCTTGCCCTTGCGGGTCGTGGCCTTGCAGCGGCTGACGCCGCCGTCCAGGAGGCCCGCCTCCAGCTGCGCCTCGATGAACGCGACGGCGGCCGAGACGCCCTCGCGGACGGCCCACGCGACCTTCGCCTGGGCGGTGATCGGGAAGTAGCGGCGGATGTCGTGGAAGAGCGTCCGGTCGGGCCTCGCGAAGTAGTGCGGATCCTGCGCGAGGCGAGCCATCGTCTCCTCGCATTCACAGAGCACGGCGCGGCGGAACTCGAGCCGGGTGTGCTGGTCGACGTACGGGTCGATCAAGTCCTTGATCGAGCGGTAGATCGCCCGCGAGTACTGGTACATGCAGGACTGCAGCTGCGCGAGGTTGGCCTCCATACGGATCCGTCTCCCGTCCGTCGTTTGCCTTCGCCGCGGGGCTCAAAATCGGGGGCTCCCGCGGGCCTTGGGTGCGAGTCTAGCGGGACCAGCGCGATGTTACAAACTCAGTCACGATCGTTGTCGCAGTTGAATACGAGCGCGACTAGGATGCGACCTGCGCGACGCGTGCGCCCTTGATCGCGGTTCGGGCGCGGCGCAGCACGCTCGTCGCCTCGGCCTCGCTCGCGTACTTGCCGCTGAACGTCATCCAGTAGCCGGGGTGCAGGCTCGCGAACAGCGACGAGTCGAGCACGCCCACCTGGCTCAACCCGCGCGAGCGGGCCTCCTGTGCCACGGCGACGGCCTTGTCGCGCCCGCGCGTCTTCGGCACCGAGACGAGCACGATCGTCCAGCCGCTCTCGGAGCGCGTCCACTGCACGAGCTGCCGGTTCGGCGCGACCGGCGACGCGGGCACCGTGGCGCTCCCGCCGAGCGCCGTGCGCACCGCCTCCGAACCGGAGTCGTTCGCTGCGATCGCGATCGCAGCCGCGGCCCCCACGACGGCCACGGCGGCGAGCACGCCGATGCGGAGCCGCAAGCCCCGTGCGTCGGCGGGAGGGGGACCCACACGCCAGCGGCCCGGTTGGCGGAGCCCACACTGGAGGCAGTACTCCTGCCCGCCCCCGAGCGACGCCCCGCAGCGGGGACAGGGGGTAGCCGGTACGGCGCTCACGCCGCCGTACCGTCGTCGTCGTCGTCCTCGTCGTCGTCGAGTCTGCGGCCGCAGCTCGGGCAAAAGCGCGCGCCGACGAGGAGCGGCGCGCCACAGGTGCAGATCGCCTGTTGGCGCCGGCGCAGGCCGAGACCGGAGACGATCGCGTCGATCTCCGAGATGCGCGCCTCGATCGCGACGAGCTCTGCGCAGCGCTCGACGACGAGCGCCTCGTTGAACTGATCGCGGCGGTACATCTCGAACGTCAGTCCGCCGAGGTCGCGCAGGCGATCCTCGCGGATCTGGAGCAGGACCCGGCGCTCCCGTCGCAACTCGCTCGCGGCAGGTGCGGCGGGCTTGCGGCTGAACATCGGCATCGCGCTGAGGATAGAGGGCACTTCGGGCTGACGCCCGAAGTGCCAGATGGACATTCCCTGGCACTTCTGTCGCGGAGCGGCAGAAGTGCCCGGCTAGAGCTGGACCACCACCAGGCGTTCTTCCGTCATCTCGCGGACGGCCCAGGGCGGCCCTTCGCGCGTGTTGCCGGAGTCCTTGACACCGCCGTACGGCATCTGGTCGGCACGGAACGTCGGCGCCTCGTTGATGGTGACACCGCCGAACTCGAGTCGTGTCGCGACGGAGAGCGCCCGGCCTACGTCCGCCGTGAAGATGCCGGCCTGGAGCCCGTAGCGGGTCGCGTTGGCCCGCTCGATCGCCTCGTCGAGCGTGCCGTACCGCTCGAGCGTGCAGACGGGGCCGAAGACCTCGTCGCACGCGACCCGCGAGTCGCGAGGCGGGCCCTCGACGACCGTCGGGCGGAGGAGGTCGTTCTCGACCGTCCCGCCGGCGAGGATCGCCGCGCCGCCGGCGCGCGCCTCCTCGATCCACTCGAGCACGCGGTCGCGCTCCGCGGGCGCGATCAGCGGCCCGACGTCGGTCGCCTCGTCGGCGGGATCGCCGACCACGAGCGCCTCCACTAAGGGCACGAACGCGTCGCGGAATGCCTCGTAGACGTCCTCGTGGACGAGGACACGCTGCACGGAGATACAGCTCTGCCCGGCGAAGGAGAAGGCGTTCGCGGCGCAGCGCGACGCCGCGAGCGAGAGGTCGGCGTCTGGCTCGACGATCACGGGCGTCGCGTTGCCGAGCTCGAGGTTGACCCGCTTGCGCGGCGCGCGCTCCCGCAGCTTCCAGCCGACCGCGCCCGAGCCCGTGAACGTGATCAGCGCGATGCGGGGATCCTCGACGAGCACGTCTCCGATCTCCGCGGACGACCCGACGACGACGTTGAGCCAGCCGGGCGGAAGACCGGCCTCCAACTCGAGCTCGGCGAGGAAGAGCGCGGAGAGGGGCGTCTGGGTCGCAGGCTTGAGAACCACGGCGCAGCCGGCGGCGAGCGCCGGCGCGAGCTTGTGGGCGACGAGGTTGAGAGGGAAGTTGAACGGGCTGATCGCACCGACCACGCCGACCGGGACACGCTGCGTGAACGCGAGCTTCCCTGCGCCGGCCTGCGACGCGTCCATCGGCACGATCTCGCCCGCGAGCTTGCGCGCCTCGACCGCCGCAGCGGTGTAGGTCGACGCGGCACGCGCCGCCTCCACGCGGGCCGCTTTCATCGGCTTGCCCGCCTCGGCGCAGATCAGTCGCGCGGCCTCGTCGGCGCGGTCGAGGAGCGCGTCCGCGACCCCCGTCAGGATCTCGGCGCGCCGGTACGCGGGCAGTGGGTCGCGCATCGCTCGCTCGGCTGCGTCGATCGCGGCCCGCGTCTCGTCGGCGCCGACCTTGGCGACGCGTGCGACGGTGGAGCCGTCATACGGCGAGCGGACGGCGATCCAGTCGCTGCCGGCGATCCACTCACCGTCCACCAGCACCTTCCGCTCCATCGCGGTCGAGGCCACGCGGGCAGTCTACGGGGTCGGTGATACCGTGCGGGCGTGCGCTCCGCGCTCGTCGTCGAGGCGATTCGCACCCCGATCGGCAGGCGCAACGGGGCGTTGGCGGACGTCCGCGCGGAGGAGCTCGCGGCGCAGGCCTTGAACGGTCTCGTCGGGCGCCTGGACCTCGAGCCGGGCGAGATCGAGGACGTCCAGATGGGCTGCGTCAGCCAGGTCGGTGAGCAGGCGCTCAACGTCGCGCGGATGTCGTCGCTCGTCGCCGGTTGGCCGGAGACGGTCTGCGGCTCGTCGGTCGACCGGCAGTGCGGGTCGTCGATGCAGGCCGCGTTCAACGCAGCGGCCACGGTGCAGGCGGGCCACCTGGAGGTGGTCGTCGCAGCGGGCGTCGAGTCGATGTCGCGGGTCCCGATGGGCTCGAACCTCACCGCGGGCGGCTTCGAGGGCTTCTCACCGAAGCTGTACGAGCGGTGGGAGGTGGTCCCGCAAGGGATCTCCGCCGAGGTGATCGCGGAGGAGTGGGACCTCGCGCGCGAGCAGCTCGACGCGTACGCCCTCGAGTCGCACCGCCGCGCCGTCGCGGCGATCGACGAGGGGCGGTTCGAGCGAGAGATCGTGCCCGTCGAGGTCGGCGCCGCGGGCGCTGCGGTACTCGTCGGCGTGGACGAGAACCCTCGCCGCGACACCTCGGCCGAGAAGCTGGCCGCGCTTCCCTCCGCGTTCAAGGAGGACGGCAGGATCACGGCCGGGAACTCGAGCGCGATCGTCGACGGCGCGGCCGCGATGCTCGTCGCGAGCGAGGAGGCGGCGACGAGGCTGGGTCTCGAGCCGCGGGCGCGGTTCGTCTCCTTCGGCCTCGCCGGTGTCGACCCCTACCGCATGCTGCACGGCAACCCGCAGGCGTGCGAGCGTGCGCTCGCGAAGGCGGGGCTCGGCTGGGACGACATGGCCGTGATCGAGGTCAACGAGGCCTTCGCGTGCGTCGTGCTCCAGTTCCTGCAGGACACCGGGCTCCACGAGCGCTGGGTCGCCGGCGACGTGAACCCGAACGGCGGCGGCATCTCGCTCGGCCACCCGCTCGGTGCGACCGGCGCCCGGATCACCGCGACCCTGCTCGCCGAGCTCGAGCGGCGCGAAGCCCGCTACGGGCTCGCGTCGATGTGCATCGGGCAAGGCCAGGCGATCGCGGCCGTGCTCGAGCGCCTCTAGCTCCTCGCGCTACGGCTCGACGAGGTCGCGCTCGACGTCGGCAGAGACTTCACGTGCGATTTCGACGAACGCGCGCGCGGCCGGTGACCGATGCCGGTCGCGATGCCAGACGACGGCGATCGCGCGGCGCGGCACCTTGGGTACGAGGCGCAGCATGCGCACCCGCTCGTCGCCGGGTGCCACGGCGAGCAGGGGCGTGAGGGAGACCCCGAACCCAGCTGCGACGAGACCCTGGAGCGTGCCGTTGTCGTCGGAGCGGAACGCGTAGTCGACGTCGTACCCGCGTTCGCCCAGCGCGTTCTCGACCACCGTCCCGCTCGCACACGTGTTCGACCCGATCAGCACGTGGTCGCCCAGGTCGTCGAGCGAGGCGGACGTCCGCCTGGCGAGGTCGCTCTCGGCGGGGACGAGCAGCACGTACGGATCGCTCATCAGCTCGAGCGCCTCGAACGGCCCGTCCGGCAGCGGTGGGCTGCAGAACGCGAGGTCGAGCTCGCCGGATTCGATCAGCCCGTAGAGCTCCGGGTCGGTGGCGGGCTCCGAGAGACCGAGCTCGATGCCCGGCCAATCGGCGAGGAACCGCCGCATGACGCCGGGGAGCACGCGCGCCCCGACCGACTGGTAGGTACCCACACGGAGGGTGCCGGTCTCGCCCGCGCGGAGCGACGCGATGTCGGCGCGTGCGGCGTCGATGCGCGCGACGATCGCCTCCGCGTGCCGGAGGAGCAGCTCGCCCGCGTCCGTGAGGGAGACGGCCCGCGGACCGCCGGGGCGCTCGACGAGCGTCTCGCCGACGATCCTCTCGAGCGTCGCGATCTGCTGGCTGACCGCCGACTGCGTGTAGCCGAGCCGTTCGGCGGCCCGGCCAAACGACCCCTCACGGGCGACCGCGTCGAGCGCGGCGAAGTGCCGAACCTCGACGCCGAGCCATTGATCAGTTTCTGTAATAGTTGTCATGAAAACCTCGACTTGTCCTAATAGTACCTGCGCAGCCACACTACGGTCATGCAAATCGCACTCCTCGTCTTCCTCCTCGTCGTCGGGCCGCTCGCGCTCCTCTGCGGGCGCGACTCGCGCATCGACGAGACCGCGCGCCGCCGCCGCTACCACGGCTGACGCCAGGCGCCCGCTCGCTCGGGCGACGCGGTAGATTCCGCCGCCGTGGGCGTGCAGCGCATCGGCGTGGTCGGGCTCGGCGCGATGGGGGCGGGCATCGCGCAGGTCGCCCTCGAAGCGGGATTCGAGGTCGTCGGGCGCGAGGTGACCGACGAATTGGGCGAGAGGGCGGGTGGCAGGATCGGCCACTTCCTCACGCGCAAGGTCGAGAAGGGGCAGCGCACCCAGGAGGAGCGTGACCGGGCGGTCGCCGGGCTCGCCACGACCACCGACCTCGCACGGCTGGCGGACTGCGACCTCGTGGTCGAGGCGATCGTCGAGGAGCTCGAGGCGAAGCGTGAGCTCTTCGCCGAGCTCGAGCGCATCTGCCGACCCGATGCGGTGCTCGCCACGAACACGTCGGCGCTCTCGGTCACGGAGATCGCCTCGGCGACCGGCACACCCGGCCGCGTGGTCGGCATGCACTTCTTCAATCCCGCCCCGCTGATGCCGCTCGTCGAGGTCGTACGTGGGGAGCTCTCCTCCGACGACGCGGTGGAAACGGCCCTCGCGGTCGTCGAGCGTCTCGGCAAGGTCGCCGTGCCCTGTCACGACACGCCGGGGTTCGTCGTGAACCGCGTCCTGATCCCGCTGCTCAACGACTGCGTGCGGGTGCTCGACGAGGCCAGAGTGACGCCAGAGGCGCTCGACGCCGCGATGACGAACGGCGCCGGTTGGCCGATGGGGCCGTGCACGCTCGTCGATCTCGTCGGGATCGACGTCCACGTCCACGCGTCCGAGGCGCTGTACGACAAGCTGCGCGAGCCCCGCATGGCCCCGCCGCCCCGGCTCGTCGCGATGCGCAACGCCGGCCTCCACGGGCGGAAGTCCGGGCGCGGCTTCTACACCTACGACTGAGACGACGGCGCCGGAGGCGCGGTCTCCTCGAGTGGGACGCCGACCCGTCGGGCCACGCTCGGGACGAGCGAGCCCTGGACGACGACCGAGAACAGCACCACGACGAAGACGATCCCGTAGATCTCGGGCGCATACTCGGTGTTCGCGACCACGGCCAGCGAGGCGAGCAGGATCGGGACCGCGCCCTTGAGGCCGCTCCAGACGATGAAGCTCCGCTCGCCCCACGTCAGGTCGACGAGCGAGACGAGCGGCCCGACGACGAGCGGCCGCACGACGAAGCCGAGGAGCACCGCGATCACCAGCCCGCGCCACCAGAGACCTTCGTCCCCGATCAGCGCGAGGTCGATCGTGAGCCCGAGCGCGACGAATGCGGCGAGCTCGCCGAGTTCCCCGAGCGCCGCATTGAACACTCGCACTGCCCGCCGCGCCTCGAACCGAATGTCGCCGACGAGAATCCCCGCCACGAACACCGCGAGGAACCCCGAGCCGCGCGCGACCGTGGCCGCGCCGTAGATGGTGCCCACCATCAGGATGACCGCGACCGGGTAGAGCCTGCGGTCGGGAAACGGTGCCCAGCGGATCACGAGCGCGATCGCAGCCGCGCCGAGGATCCCGACCGCGAGCCCGATTCCCATCTCGCGCAGGAACTCCCAGACCACGGAGACCTTCGAGCCGTGGTCGCTCGTCGCGAGGTCGATCATCCCGATCATCAGCGCGATGCCGACCGGGTCGTTGAAGCCCGACTCACCCTCGAGGATCGTTCCCGAGCGCCCCTCGACCTCCTTTCCCGCGAGGACCGAGAACGTGACCGCCGGGTCCGTCGGCGCGAGTGCCGCACCGATCAGGCTCGACGCGGTCCACGACAGGTCGAGGAGCACGTGTGACGCGAGCGCGAGGAGGGCGCCCGTGGCGAAGGTGCCGACGACGCCGAGCGCGAGGATCGGCGCGGCCGCCGCGCGGAAGCGCCGCATGCCGATCTTCGAGCCGCCCTCGAAGAGGATCACGACGAGCGCGAGTGTCGCGATCCGCTGGACGTCCTGGAACGTGAGGATGGTCGACAGCCGATCGACGAGGTCGGAGGCCAGCGCGGCCGCGACGAGCAGCAGACCCGCGGTGGGGATGCCCAGACGGCTCGCCAGGACGCGCACGCCGATCGCGAGCACGAGCCCCGCCGAGGCGACGAGGACGACGGTGCCGAAGTCGAGGAGGTCGTCCATCGTCCGAGGGATCTTGCACAGACGCGGCGACCGGGGTGTGGGGGTGGTCTTCGAACCGCCCACCAGCCGGAGCTCCCGCTCTCTCGGTGCAGACGGAGCCTTCGACTCGTCTGCGGGCGCAGGAGTGGCGCTCGCGCGGTGTATCAAGTCGAGCAGCTGGTCGCGGCGGGAGGCGATCGTCGGCCGCGTTTCCACGACGCCCCCATCGCGCGCTTACGGTCCGAGCCGGCGGGCAATCCAGGTGGCGCTCGGCGTGGAAGCGTCAGCTGCCCGCCCGGAATATCCGTCTCTGACCGCGGTCACCTCGAACCCGGCGTCGGCCAGCGCGGCTCTGATCTGCGCGGGGCGGTGGAAGTGCTGCCGGTGGTGCTCCCGGAATGACGGTTGCCCGCCGGGCGGCGTGACCTCGATGCAGGTGTCGGCGGTGCGGGCGGCCGCGTCGACGGTGCTCGTGATCACGAAGTGGTGCCCGTCCTGCTCGCCCGTGACGACGGGCGCGGCCGCGCTCGACGCCATCATCGTGTCAGTGTGGACGTCGAAGACGAGCAGGCCTCCTGCCCGGAGCCGGCCCGCGAGGGCGGCCACGGTCAGGCGGAGCTCGTCCGGGGTGAGATAGGTGAACCCGTCGAGCGTGCAGACCGCCGCGTCGAATGTGCCCTCGACCGCAAGCTCCGGGAGCGTCGTCCTGATCAAAGGGATCTCGGGGCCGAGCAGCTGCCGCGCGCGCTCGAGCATGTCGGTCGAGGCGTCGACGCCGACCACCCGGTACCCCCGCGCGGCCAGCTCGGCCGCGAGTAGGCCGGTGCCGCAGCAGACGTCGAGCAGGTCGTGCACCTCGCCCTCCTGGGCGTGCCAGAGTGCGTCGAGGAACGAGGCGAGGGCGCCGTGGCAGGGATCGACGACGATCTCGTCGTAGACCCCTGCCAGTCGCGTATACGCCTCGGTGCGACTCACGCGGGGCCAGGCGGGCGCGGCGGCCCTAGAGCCCCAGGATCTTGGCCTTCGCGGCTGCGAACTCCTCGTCCGTGAGCACGCCCTGGGCGTGGAGGTTCGCCAGGTTCACGAGTTCGGCGTTCGGGTCGGGATCCGCCGGAGCCGCGGGGGCCGGCTGCTGCGCCGTCTGCTGCTCGTAGGCGGCCTGGTCCTGCGCCGCGTACTTCTGGTCCTGCCGCCGTGCGACGCGGCCCGACACGGCGGTCGCGGTGCCGGCGACGACGGCTGTCCTTGTTGCCATGCGCAAGAGTCCCATCTCGTTCCTCTCGTTCGGTGAAGTGGCGGGGCTACCCGGCCTCGATCGCGGCCTGGACGACCTCGACGGGGATCCGGATCGAGTCGATCAGGACGGCATCGGCCGCCGCGAGTGCGTCAACGACCTTCCGGGCCCACACGTTCTCGAAGGCGATCAGAAGCGCCGAGCTGTTGGGCGGGAGGTCCTCATCGAGCTCCTCCGCGTCCTCCTCGTTCAGCGAGCCCGGCTCGGTGATGTCGATCTCCGCGAACGCCGCGCCATCCGCGTCGAGATCCTCGATCGCGAGCGTCGTGATCACGCCGTCCGCGTCCTTCATCACGAAGAGCAGGTCGAGGACGCGGATCGTCCCGTTGTCCACGAGCTCCCTTATCGCTGGTGCGATGCGGCCAGTGAACTTGTTGCCGGGGAAGCCGATGATGTAAACGTCGACTGGGCCGACTTCCATGTTTGTCTCCTTGGTCGGGAACGACGAGACAGACGCGATTGTGCGGCTGCGGACCCTCCACTGTAATCCTCGGTACGGGATGATGTGAGGTCGAGCGCGTCGGTAGTGTCGCGCCCAGTCGCTAACGGCCATCGGCGACCCTGTCTCGACGCCGACCGGCGCCGCGGGTTCGGGGCTCCGGGGGGAGCAGCCCGTTCTCCCGGTGCGCTGCCCAGGCCGCATGGATAGGGGGCTCCGACGGCGTGGTACCCGATTGGTAGCGCACGCAGGCGTACTCGTGCACGCGAACCCGGCCACCACGCCTACGGGAGATGTAGACGACTGACGCGCCCTCCGCGAGCAGCGTCGACGCCGCCACATCCCCAGAAGACGGGCGCAGCCCAAGCAGACTGCCGGGGTGGACGCGAGCGATCCTCGGGCCGGGAAGCTCTCACACTCGCTGCACGGGATGCAGGGGCACTGGTGCGCTTCGGGTCGGCTCACTGGCAACGCCGAGGACGCTCTCTCACCGCGGTCGCGGAAGCGGTGTGGTGGGGCGTCGCTCTCGGCCGGGCGCTGGGGAGATCGCCTGCCAGCGAGCGCGATGCGCGGGCGTATGGGCACGCACGGGGGAGACCCCGGATGGCCTGATCGTGCGCGGGATGAGGTTCGTACGGAACCACATCGACCACGGCGTGACGCTCCTCGACCTCGTGCAGCTGACCTCGGTCGGCGGCAACTCCCGGAACGGGATGCGTGCGGGATGGAGCTGGAGGCCGCTCGATCAACTTGGTCCGCTCCTCGACCCGAAGTACAAGTCGGGGCCTGGCGCGTCCGGGCGCAAGCAGTACCAAGACCGCCCGGGCGGTCAGGTGGTCGGGCACACGCTGCTCGACGCAAACCGATGGTTCCTGAAGTAGACACCGCCGATCCCACCGCTCGCTTTCGGACGAGTCCGGAGCCGAGCTGGTGGCGTTCGCGCTCGGTGAGCGATGGCCGCCCGTCGAGGGCGACCGAAGGTCCGCGGAAGCGGCGGGACGGCGTGAGGCGGCATGAACCCCTGCACTTACACTTTCCTTACGCCCGACTCACCCTGCACCCACGCGTCGTGCCGATACTGGTGTCACGTATGCGCCTCGCGCTCGTCATCCTCGTCGTGCTCGCGCTCGCCGGGCCCGCGGCCCGTGCTGCGACACCCACGTCGCCTCCGACGGCCGAGACCTTCTCGGTCGAGGACGCCCGCGGCGTGGTCACGATCCGGGGCACGGGCATCGTGATCGGACGGCTCGACAAGGGCGAGATCCAGGTCGTCGACCTGACTCCGCTCGACCAGTGGAGCCCGCGCGTGAACGGGGTGCCACGCGGTCGCACTGTCTGGACACGCGGCAAGGACGTCAACTTCTACATCCCGGGCGGGCGCTACCGGATCACCGTCCGCGGCGAAGGCTTCTCGATCTCCGCCCGCGGTCAGGGCAACGCGGTCCTCGACGGGAACCCGGACGTGACGGGCGCGACGGGGACGTACGCGATCGGCGATCTCGACCCGACGCCGCTGCCCGTCGGCGCAGAGCGCGTGACTTTCGGGGCGGCGCGGCTCGAGCCTGCGAAACTAAGCCCATGAGCTCACACGTGCAGTCGGTGCTGGTGGTCGAGGACGAGCAGTCGATCGCGTCGTTCGTCTCCCTCTATCTGAAGAACGCGGGGTACGCGGTTCGGGCGACCGGCACGGGCGCAGGCGCGCTCAACGCGGTCGCCGCCGAGATGCCCTCGCTGATCGTGCTCGACCTCAACCTGCCCGACATGGACGGGATCGAGATCTGCCGGCGGATCCGGAAGAGCTCCGACGTGCCGATCCTGATGCTCACGGCACGCGACGAGGACGTCGACAAGATCATCGGTCTCGAGGTCGGCGCGGACGACTACCTCACGAAGCCGTTCAACCCCCGCGAGCTCGTCGCCCGCGTGAAGAGCGTGCTGCGCCGCGCGACGTCGGACCGCCGGATCGACGAGGGCGACGAGATCCGCCACGGTGACCTGCTGATCAACTCGGGCCGCCGTGAGGTGCTCGTGGGTGACGACGAGATCCAGCTCGCGCCGAAGGAGTTCGACCTGCTCTGGGAGCTGCTCGACCACCGCGGCATCGTGTTGACGCGCGACCAGCTCCTCGAGCGGGTCTGGGGCTACACCTTCGCGGGCGACACCCGCACCGTCGACGTGCACGTGCGGCAGATCCGCCGCAAGCTCGGTGACGCCTCGCCGATCGTCACCGTATGGGGCGTCGGCTACAAGGTCGCGACCGAGCGCAGCACCGCTCCCGCCGCGTAGGTGCTGCACCCGCGCGAACGCGGGGCCGTGCGGCTGGTCGCCCCGGCGCCCCGCACCCGGCTCGGAGGTCCGCGTCTCGGCGTACGCTTCCCGGTGATGCCCGGCTCGCTGCGCTTTCGGCTGCCGGCGCTGTTCCTGCTCGGGATCGTCATCGCCGGCGTCGTGTCCTCCGTGGTCGCCCTGCGGCTGTTCCAGGGCTATTCGCGCGAGTCCTCGTACGAGGAGCTCGGCCGGGAGGCGAAGGGGATCGCGCAGCTCTACGGCGACGCGGCTCTGCGCGCCGCCGAGGAGGGGACGCCCGCGCCCGACTTCGCGCCGGAGGCACTCGAGCTCGCTACCGGCGATCGGCTCTTCTACGTGGGCGCCCCCGCGTTTCCCGGGCAGGACTCCGGGCTCCTGCGGCTGCCCGAGTCCGCCGTGCCCCGTGCCGTGTTCGGGCAGGGCGGGCAGCTCCGGTTCGACTTCCGGCCGCCCGGCGAGGCGCGGACGTTCCTCGCGGTCTCGCAGCCGCTGCGCCTGGAGGCGGACGGGCCGGTGCTCGGCGCGATCGTCGTCGCCAAGTCCGGCGACGTCGTCCGCGACCAGTGGGTGCCGCTCGTCGGCAGGCTCGCGGCCGCGATCGCGATCGGCGGGCTCCTCGCCTGGCTGCTCGGGGCGTGGCTCTCACGCAGGATCAGCAAGCCGATCCAGGCGCTCGCCGCCGCATCGGACGAGATCGCGTCCGGCAACTACGCGGTGCACGTCCCGGTGGGGCGGGGCGGGAGCGAGGTCTCTCACCTCTCCGAGCGGTTCAACCAGATGGCCGCGAGGCTCGCTGCGACCGAAGAGCGCGAGCGGCAGTTCCTGATGTCCGTCTCGCACGAGCTGCGGACGCCCCTGACCGCGATCAAGGGGCACGTCGACGCGCTCCGCGACGGCCTGATCGATGACCCAGAGCTCGTGGCGGCCTCGCTCGACGTCGTCGCGAACGAGGCAACGCGCCTCGAGCGGCTCGTGGGTGACGTGCTCGACCTCGCCAAGCTGCGCGCCGACCGTTTCACGGTGCACGCCGAGGAGGTCGACATGGGCCGTCTCGTGGAGCACGCATATGGCTCCTTCGGTGACGAGGCAAGGCGCCGCGAGATCGCGTTCACGGTCGAGGGCGCGGACGGCGCCCCCACCCTGATCACGGACGGCGACCGGGTCCTCCAGGTCGTCACGAACCTGCTCAACAACGCATTTCGCTGGACCCCGGACGGTGGTGCGATCGGGCTCGCCCTCGAGACGTCCAACGGCACGGTGCGGGTCGAGGTCTCGGACACCGGCCCCGGCATCTCGAGCGAGGACGCGGGACGCATCTTCAGCCCGTTCGTCTCCACGGACGTCCAGGGCACCGGTCTCGGGCTCCCGATCGCACGCGAGCTCGCCGGCGCACTCGGGGGGCGCATCGAGCTCGACACCGAGCTCGGCCGCGGCAGCCGCTTCCGCCTCGTGCTGCCCTCCCGCGCGCCGTAGGTTCGCCTGCGAGCCGTCCGTACCGCCCCGCTTGCCGCGCGCAACGGCATCTCGCGGGCGAATAGAGTCACGGCGGTGGCCGAGCCCCTCACCGCACACGTCGCCGTGTTTCCCCGCTCGCGCACGCGGCTCGGCGCGGTGGTCGCAGCGCTCCGCCCGCGGCAATGGTCGAAGAACCTGCTTCTGTTCGCGGGCATCGTCTTCGCGGCCGAGCTGGACGACGGAGGGCGCTGGGTCGCGGCGATCATCGCGTTCGCGGCGTACTGCGCGGCTTCGAGCGCCGCGTATCTCGTCAACGACGTGCGCGATGCGCGCTCCGACCGCCTCCATCCGGTCAAGCGGCTGCGGCCGGTCGCCTGTGGCGACCTCGCCCCCGGGGGAGCGCTCACGCTCGCGGCCGCGCTCGCCGGGCTCGCCGTCGTCGCGGCGGCCGTCCTGGGGCCCGGCTCGCTCGCGTGCATGGCCGCCTTCCTGCTGCTCCAGGGCGCGTACTCGCTGTGGCTGAAGTCGGTCGAGCTCGTCGACGTCCTCGCGATCGCGGCGCTCTTCGTGCTGCGCGCCGCCGCCGGCGCGATCGCGGTGGACGTGCGGATCTCGCCGTGGCTCCTGCTCTGCACGTTCCTGCTCGCGCTGTTCCTCGCGCTCGCGAAGCGCCGTGCGGAGCTACGGCTCGAGGGACCCCGCGCGCGGCCGGCCCTGAACAACTATTCGGGCACGCTCCTCGACCGGCTGCTCGGCGTGGTCGCCGGGGCGACCGTCGTCGCCTACACGGCCTACACGCTGACCGCGCACGGATCGCCCTGGCTCGTGGTGACCGTGCCGCTCGTCGTCTTCGGGCTCGGCCGCTACCTGCGCCTGCTCCACCGCCGCGGGCTCGGCGAGGAGCCCGAGGCGGTGCTCGTCACGGATCTGCCCATCCTGATCACGGTCGCCCTCTGGGCGGCCGTGTGTGCGGTTGTGGTCGCGTCGGGCTGAGGGGGTCTACGCGACCGCGGCGTTGTCGGCCGCGTGCGACTCTTCGGCCGGCGCAGCGTCGCTCCGCTCCGTCGGAAGCGGCACGACGACACCCTCGATCCCGGACTCGAGCCGGCGGAGGCGGGCGTCGACGCCGCTCCAGCCGGACGTGACGAGATCGACGAGGATGCCGAGATCCTCGATCCTCGCGTTCCGCTCCGCGATCAGCTCCTGCTCGAGCCGCTCGAGCCGCCTCAGCGCCTGGTTCACGCCTCCGCGGATCTCGGCGAGGCTCCGGCTGACCGGTACGACCTCTCGCGCGATCCCGTCGCGTACCGCAGTCGAGACCTGCTTGGGCAGCGACGCCTCGAGATCGTCCGCCACCTGCGTGAGCCGCATGACTTCCGCGCGGGCCCGCTCCAGGGCTGCGTCGAGCCGAGCGCCGGCTGCGCCTTCCGTCCGCGCCTCGGCGATCCGCTTCCGCGCCCGTTCCAGTGCCTGTTCGTCCATGACCCCAAGGCTACGCTCGCGGCCGGATGAGATCAAACGACCTCGACTACGCGCTCCCCTCGGAGCTCATCGCGCAGACGCCCCGCGAGCCGCGCGAGGCGGCACGGCTGCTCGTCTTCGACCGTGCCACGGGTGCGGTCCGGCACCGTGTGGTCGCCGAGCTCGAGGCCGAGCTCGACCGGCACCTCGTGGTCGTGAACGACACCCGCGTCGTCCCCGCGCGGCTGCCGCTGCGACGCGAGAGCGGCGGTGAGGTCGAGGTCCTGCTCCTCGAGCCCCGCGGCGACGGCGCGTGGGAAGCCCTCGCGCGCCCGTCCCGCCGGCTGCGCGAAGGCGAGCGGCTCCGACCTCGCAACACTGTGTCACGAGCGGGATCGGTCGTTCTCGTGGCGGTGCTCGGGGAGGGCCGCTGGGTCGTCCGGCTCGAGGGCGAGCCGCACGGCGAGGTGCCGCTCCCGCCCTACATCCACGAGACGCCGGCCGATCCGGAGCGCTACCAGACCGTGTACGCCCACGAGGCGGGATCGGCCGCGGCGCCCACCGCGGGGCTCCACTTCAGCCGCGAGCTGATCGCGCGGCTCGACCACGAGTCCGTCACGCTGCACGTCGGACTCGACACCTTCCGCCCGCTCACCGCCGAGACGCTCGAGGAGCATCGGCTCCACGGGGAGCGCTATCACGTCGAGCCGGGCGCCTGGCAGCGGATCTCGGCTGCCGAGCGCGTGCTCGCGGTGGGGACTACGACCACGCGCGTGCTCGAGACGCTCGCCCGCGGCGGGCCGCTCGGGGGGCGCACCGACCTCTTTGTCACGCCCGGCTTCGTGTTCCGCCGCGTCGACGCGCTGCTGACGAACTTCCACCTGCCGCGGACGACGCTGCTCGCGCTCGTGATGGCGTTTGCGGGCGTGGAGCAGACCCGGGAGCTGTACGAGATCGCGATCCGCGAGCGCTACCGCTTCTACTCGTTCGGCGACGCGATGCTGGTCCTCTGAGGCGGTGTCGCCGCGTCCGAGGGCTAGATTCGCGCGATGAGCCGCTTCGTCCTTGAGGCCACCGACGGTGCGGCTCGCGCGGGCGTCCTGCACACGGCGCACGGCCCGGTCCACACGCCGGCGTTCATGCCGGTCGGGACGAAGGGCACGGTCAAGTCCCTTCTCCCCGACGAGGTGCGAGGGCTCGGCGCCGAGGTCGTGCTCGCCAACACGTACCACCTGCATCTCCGGCCGGGCGAGGACGTCGTCGAAGAGCTCGGCGGCCTGCACGCGTTCACGGGTTGGAGCGGGCCGATCCTCACGGACTCGGGCGGGTTCCAGGTCTTCTCGCTGAGGGACACGCTCGTGCGAGTCGACGACGACGGCGTCACGTTCCGCTCGGTCTACGACGGGCGTCCCGAGCGCCTCACGCCCGAGCTCGTCGCGGAGATCCAGCGTCGTCTCGGCTCGGACATCGCGATGTGCCTCGACATCTGCCCGCCGGCGGACGCCTCGCGGCGCGTGCACGAGGAGGCGGTGCGGCGGACGCAGCTGTGGGCCGAGCGACAGGTCGACGCAGCCAGGGCGCCCGGTCAGCTGCGCTTCGGCATCGCGCAGGGGGGCGCCGATCCGGAGCTGCGTGCCCGCTCGCTCGAGGGGATCGTGGAGCTGCCCTTCGACGGGTTCGCGCTCGGCGGGCTCGCCGTCGGCGAGTCGCGTGCCGCGATGCTCGACACCGTGGCCTGGGCCGCGCCCGCGCTCCCCGCCGAGCGGCCGCGCTACTTCATGGGCCTCGGCGACGCCGAGGGCATCCTGGAGGTGATCGGGCGGGGGATGGACATGTTCGACTGCGTCCTGCCGACCCGCACCGCGCGGACCGGATCGGCGCTCACGGCACGCGGCCGGCTGAACCTCCGCAACGCGCGCTTCGCGCACGATCCGCGTCCGCTCGAGGACGGCTGCGGCTGCCCCGCGTGCGGCGGCGGCTTCTCGCGCGCGTTCGTCCGGCACCTCGTCAACCAGAGCGAGCTCCTCGGGCTCAGGCTCCTGACCCTGCATAATCTGTGGTTCACCGTGAGATTGACAGCCGGTGCGCGGGACGCGATCACGCGCGGAGCATTCGAGGAGTACCGCACGAACGCGCTCGCCTCGCTCGCCGCCGGCCCGGAGGAGGGATCTTGGCCCAGCTGATTCTGGTCGTCGCGATGCTCGTCCTGCTCTGGGCGCTGCTGATCCGCCCGCAGCGCACCCGTCAGCGCCAGCAGCACGACTTGCTCTCGACGATCGAGCCGGGCGACGAGATCCTCACCGTGGGTGGGCTCTACGGGATCGTCCAGGAGATCGATGAGGAAGACGATCTGATCGTCGAGGTCGCCGACGGCGTCCATGTGCGGATCGCGCGACGCGCGGTCGGGGGCGTCGTCAAGCCGGATGAGGACGAGGAAGACGAGCACGAGGCCCCTGCGGACGATCCGGAGGCGTCCGGAGGCGAAGATGGTGTTAACGACTCCGAGGATTTCGTGAGCGACAGGGATCCGGAGAGCCCGGCAGCCCTCGAGCGCCGCTAACCTGAGCGGCCCGTGACGCGTCGCGCAGCATTCCTCGTCGTGGGCCTCGTCGTGGCGGCCCTCGTCGGCGTGGCGCTCCTGGCCGTCCCCGGCTCGCCGCTCGAGCGGCGACCGACCCTCGGCCTCGACCTGCAGGGCGGGCTCGAGGTGACGCTCCAGGCGGTGCCGCCGCACGACCGGAAGCTGACGCGCGACGACCTCAACCGGTCCGTCTCGATCATGCGCGACCGCGTGGACAAGCTGGGCGTCGCCGAGCCCGAGATCCGCACCCAGGGCGACGACCAGATCGCGATCCAGCTGCCGGGCGTCAAGGATCCGGCGGCCGCCGCGCAGATCATCGGCAAGACCGCGCAGCTCGAGCTGTTCGACCTCGAGAAGAACCTCGTCGCGCCGTCCGTCGACGCGCGCACGAAGCAGCCGATCGCCACTGCGAAGCTCTACGACCTCCTCGTCGGCCAGCAGGCGCTCGCCGCGAAGGGGGAGCCGGAGTCGTACTACGTGTTCCGCACGAAGGGCAAGACGCTCGTCCGCGGCCCTGTGCAGACGCGGCAGTCGGCGCTCGCGAAGTGGGGCGGGAAGGTGCCGCAGGGGTACAAGCTCCTCGCCGTGCCGCCGCAGACGGTCGTCGTCCGCTGCGGGCCGTCCGAGGTCGTCTGCCCGGGGGTCTCCGAGTCGCCGCCGACGAAGACCTACTGGTACCTCCTCCGGTACACGCCGCCGAGCGTCCCCGAGATGACCGGTGACGACCTGAAGCTCTCGGGTACCCGGCAGGACTTCGACCCGACGACCGGCCAGCCGGTGGTGCTGATGGACTTCACGGGCAAGGGCCAGAAGACGTTCGGGGAGATCACCCGTGACATTGCGATCCGCGGCAAGCTCCTCTACAACACGGTCGGCGCGGGCCAGGGCGACTACCAGAACTACCTCCAGCACTTCGCGATCGTGCTCGACCGCGAGATCAAGTCGTGGCCCTCGATCGACTTCGAGCAGTACCCGGGTGGGATCTCGGGCTCGAACGGCGCGCAGATCACCGGCCTCGGGTCGATCGGCGAGGCGAAGGACCTCGCGCTCGTGCTGCAGACCGGCGCGCTGCCGGTCGAGTTCCGCACGCTCGACCAGACCGCGATCTCCGCGACGCTCGGTCGCGACTCCCTCCAGCAGGCGAAGAAGGCCGCGGTCGTCGGGCTCATCGCGGTCGCGCTCTTCCTGCTCCTCTTCTACCGGTTCCTCGGCCTCGTCGCGGTCGTCGGGCTCGGCGTCTACGCCGCGATCCTGTACGCCGCGATCCTCCTCTTCAACGTCACGCTCACGCTCCCGGGCATCGCAGGCCTCGTGCTCACGCTGGGGGTGGCCGCCGACGCGAACATCGTGATCTTCGAACGCATCAAGGAAGAGGTGCGCGCCGGGCGCTCGGTGCGGGCCGCGATCCACACCGGGTACACGAAGGGCTTCCATACGATCGTCGACGCGAACGTCGTCACCGCGATCACCGCACTCGTGCTGTTCGCGGTCGCGACCGCCAGCGTGCGCGGCTTCGCGCTGATGCTGCTGATCGGCACCGCGATCTCGATGCTCACCGCGGTGCTCGCGACCCGTGCATTCCTTGCCGTGCTCGCAGGCATGGACGTGCTCGACAGCCCGCGCCTGATGGGCGCCGCGGGCGGCGGCATCCCGCGCTGGCTGAAGCTCGATTACATCGGCAAGCGGAGGCTCTGGTTCGCGATCTCGGGCGCGGTCGTCGTGATCTCGCTGGGCGCGCTCGCGTTCAAGGGGCTCAACCTCGGCATCGACTTCGAGGGCGGAACACAGATCGCGTTCGAGACCCCGCAGGCGGTGCAGCTCGACCAGGTGCGCGAGCAGGCCGCGAAGATCGGCCAGGCGAACGCGGTCATCCAGGGCCGTGGTGCGTCCTCCGGCGGCGCGTACAAGAGCTTCCAGGTTCGCACCGAGTCGCTCTCGACGAACGAGGTGCAGGCGCTCCAGTCCGACCTCACGTCGGCCCTGAACGCCCAGTCCTTCGGGGTGAAGAACGTCTCGGCGAGCTTCGGGCGGCAGATCGCGCGCGGGGCGATCCTCGCGATCATCGTCTCGCTGCTCCTGATCGTCGCGTACATCTCGCTGCGCTTCCAGTGGACGTTCGCGGTGCCGGTGATGGTCGCGCTCGCGCACGACGTCCTCATCACGATCGGCATCTACGCCCTCCTCGGCCAGGAGGTGACGACCGCCACGGTCGCCGCTGTGCTGACGGTGCTCGGCTACTCGATGTACGACACGATCATCATCTTCGACCGCATCCGCGAGAACATGACGCTGATGAAACGCGCGTCGTTCCGCGTGATCGGGAACGTCTCGCTCTGGGAGACGATCCCGCGCTCGCTCGCGACGACGTTCATCACGCTCGTCCCGATCGTCTCGCTGCTCCTCTTCGGCGGCGACACGCTGAAGGACTTCGCGTTCGCGCTGCTGATCGGGATCGGCTCCGGCGCCTACTCCTCGATCTTCGTCGCGGCCCCGCTGCTCGCGATGTTGAAGGAGCGGGAGCCCGAGTACGCGCGGCGCCGCGACGACGAGCACACGGTCGAAGTCTCGGTCGGCGGTGCGCTGCTCGCGCCCGTCGAGGAGCGCGAGCCGGAGCCCGTGGCGGCGGCAGCCCCGACGGCGCCCGCGCCGGTCCCGGCGGACGTGCCCGTCTCGGCCTCGGCGGCCGCGAAGCGCGAGCGCCGCCGGCAGCGCCGCAGCGGCCGCCCACACGGCCGCGCCCGCTGACACCGCCGTAGAATGCGCGGTGTGAACGCCCGCCGCGACGTCGGCCCTCGGCCCGTGACAGAGCTCCTGCTCGCCGGGCTCGGTCTCGCGAGCCTCGGCGCCGAGACCGCCGACCGGCTCGCGGACGACATCTCGCGCCGGGTGAGCATCGAGCGCGACACGATGCGTGAGGCCGTCCGCGACACGTTCGCCGCGTGGCGCGCAGAAGCAGAGCGGCTCGGCGAGCGCCGCGACGAGGTCGTCGAGCGCTCGCTGCAGCTGACCGGCGTCGCGCGCCGGGAGGAGCTCGAGGATCTCGAGCTCCGCGTCGCACAGCTCGAGCACCGCCTGCGGCTGCTCGAGGGCGGCGGCACCCAGGGATAGCGTTGGCCGCTGGCTCGCAGCGGAACCTGGCCCGCGTCACGGAGATCAGCCGCGTCGCGACCCGGCACGGGTTCGGGTACCTCTTCGAGCGCCGACGCGCAGTCGACGGCGAGCTCGACGGAGAACGCGGACGCCGACTACGGGAGATGCTCGACGAGCTCGGTCCGACGTTCGTGAAGTTCGGCCAGCTCCTCTCGACCCGTCCCGACGTCGTGCCGCCGGACATGATCGCGGAGCTGCGCAAGCTGCAGGACGACGTGACGCCGTTCCCGGTCGAGGAGGTCGCGCGCGTCGTGCGCGAGGAGCTCGGCCTGACGATCGAGCAGGCGTTCCTCTCCTTCGACGAACGGCCGGTCGCGGCGGCCTCGATCGGCCAGGTGCATCGGGCGACGCTCCCGAACGGGGAGGACGTCGTCGTGAAGGTGCAGCGCCCGACTGCCCCGCGGCAGATCGAGTCGGACCTGAGGTTGATGGCCTCGGTCGCCCGGGTCCTCCGCCAGCGGGTCCGCCAGCTCGACTTCGTGGACGCGGGTGAGCTCGTCGACGAGTTCGCCCGCTCGATCCGCCAGGAGCTCGACTACCAGCAGGAGGCACGCAACGCCGAGGCGTTTCGGCGCAACTTCGCGGGCGACGAGCGCGTCGTCGTACCGCGGGTCTGGTGGCGCTACACGACGAGTCGCCTGCTCACGCTCGAGCGGCTCGACGGGACGCACGTGCGCGACCTCGAGCTCGACAGCTGGGACGACTCCGACCGGCGGGAGCTGGCCTACAGGCTGACCGATGCCTGGATGACGATGATCTTTCGCCACGCGTTCTTCCACGGCGACCCGCACCCGGCCAACATCCTCCGCCTGGACGACGGCCGGCTCGGCTTGGTCGACTTCGGCCTCGTCGGCCGTCTGACCGACGCGGACATGTCCCGTCTGACGAGGCTGTTCGTCGACGCGGCGACGGAGAACGTGGCCGCGCTGCCGCGGCGCCTCGCCGACCTCGGTGTGCGCTACCCGCGCGAGCGGGAGGACGAGCTGCGCTCGCGCCTCGAGGAGATCTACTACCGCTACTACGGCACCCGGCTCTCCGACATCGACCCGATCGAGGCGATCCGCGAGGGCCTCGACCTGATCTACACGATGAACCTGCGGCTGCCGACGCGGTTCGTGATCCTCGACAAGACGATCGCGACCCTCGGATCGGTCGCCGCGGAGGTCTACCCGGACTTCAACGTCTTCGAGGTCGCGAGGCCGTACGCCCGGCAGCTCGTCGCCGACCGTCTCTCCCCGCGCCGGCTGGCCCTCCGCACGCAACGCGAGGCGCAGGAGCTGGGCGAGATCGCGCTCGCGCTGCCGCGCCAGATCCACGACGTGCTCGGCGAGCTCGTCGACGGCGAGTTCCTCGTGAAGATCTCGAACCCCGGCGTCGACGACCTCGCCCATCACATCGACGTCGCGGTCAACAGGATCGCGGTCGCGCTCGTGATCCTCGGCGGCCTCGTCGGCTCGTCGCTGATCGGCGTGCTCGCGAAGAGCGGGCCGCATCTCCTCGGCCTCCACCTGATCTCCGTGGTCGGCTTCCTGATCTCCGGCGCGTTCGGCCTCTGGTTGCTCTGGGGCGTCGTCCGCAGCGGGCGTCTCTAGCGAGGCGGGCTCAGGGCGCCGGGCCGAGCCAGGCGAGGAGCTCGGCGTTCACGCGCTCCGGCGCCTCGTTCTGCACGAAGTGCCCCGCGTCCTCGATCCAGACCACGGTCGCGCGGGCGTCGTCGGCGAGCGCGCGCCGCAGGGCGGCGGGGGAGACGAGCTCGCGGCCGAGGAAGCGGTCCTCGACGCCCCACAGCACGAGAGTCGGAGCGTCGACGCGCGGCGCCGGCCGATGTCGGCGCGGTCGCACCGCGCTCCGGAAGGCCGCCCGGTACCAATCGACCGCCGCCTTCGCGCGTCCCGGCCGGGCGAACGCCGCACGGTAGGCCGCGATCTCGTCGGGGGGCCAGACGCTGCGGCGGTGAGAGCCGCCGACGAGCGCACGCGCGACGACCTCCGCGTCGTTCGCCGCCAGGCGGCGCTCGGGCAGCCACGGCAGCTGGAAGAAGACGATGTACCACGAACGGCGGAGCTGGGACGGGGAACGCAGCATCGCCCGGAAGAGCTCGGCGGGCGGAGGGCAGTTCAGCACGACGAGCCGCTCGACGAGCGAAGGGCGGAGCGCGGCGGTGCTCCAGGCGAGTGCGCCGCCCCAGTCGTGCCCGACGAGCACCGGCCGCTCGCGGCCGAGCCCGGCGACGAGCCCGGCGACGTCGTCGACGAGCGTGCGGACGTCGTAGGGGCCCCGGCGCTCCGTCTGCCCATAGCCGCGCAGGTCGGGCGCGACGACGCGGTAGCCGGCCTCGCCGAGCGCGGGGAGCTGGTGTCGCCAGGAGCGGCCGAGCTCCGGGAAGCCGTGGAGACAGAGGGCGAGAGGGCCGTCGGCTGGGCCGTCGGCGAGCGCGTGGAAGGTGATCCCGTTCGCGGTGAGGACGAGCGTCTCGATCGATGGCTCCTCGGGACGGTTGTGGGCGAATCGTCACACAGACGGCCCAATGGACATCTGGCGCGCCGTGCCGCGGGGCTCTAGCGTCGCCCCTGTGAACGCGAACGCGATCCTCCTGGCCGAGCAAGAGCCCGCTTCGAGGGAGTACATGGAGCGGCAGCTGCGCGACGACGGGTTCACGGTTTTCGGTGCGGGGTGGACGTCGCGTGCGCTGGATCTCGCCGAACGGCTCCTTCCGAGCGTGGTGATCGCGGGCGACGCCGAGCTGTGCCGCAGGCTCCGGGCCGGCGAGCCAGGGCGGACCTGGGACCGCAACGTCCCGGTGATCGTGCTCACCGAGCCCGACGCGGACGCGATCGTGCGCGTGCGGGCGCTCGAGAGCGGCGCGGACGACGTCGTGCCCCGTGACGTCTATCTCGAGCTGCTGGCGCGGGTGCGCGCGCTCCTGCGCAGGACGACGCTGGGGCAGGCGGACCTCGTCGAGGCCGGCCCGCTCGTCGTCGACCACCGCGCGCGGCAAGTGCGCGTCGGCGAGACCGCCGTGAGACTCTCGGGACGTGAGTTCGAGCTCGCCGGCAAGCTCGCCAGCGACCCCACGCGCGTCTTCACGAAGAGCGAGCTGCTGCGGGACGTCTGGGGCATCCACGGAGCCGGGATCCGGACGCGCACCGTCGACTCGCACGCCTCTCGACTGCGGCGCAAGCTCCATGCGGCGGGCGCGGCCGGCGTCGTGGTCAACGATTGGGGAGTCGGCTATCGCCTGCTGCCGTAGGGCTGTTCGTCGACGTCGTCCGGCCAGCGGCTCGGCACGAGCACGACACGAACCCGATGCGGGCCTGCATCGTCGTTCCTTCCTCTCGTCGACGTCACAGCATCGCGCCCTCGAGGCGGAGCAGCAGCTCCTTTCGCTCGAGGCCGCCGCCGTAGCCGACGAGGCTGCCGGAGGCGCCCACGATCCGGTGACAGGGCAGCACGATCGGGACCGGGTTGCGATTCATGACCATGCCGACCGCCCGGGCCGCCTTCGGGTTCCCGGCGCGCTCGGCGAGCTCGCCGTAGGTCCGTGTGTGGCCGTACGGCACCTTCGCGAGCTCGCCGAGCACGGCGACCGCGAACGGCGCCTGGCCGCGGAGGTCGACCGGCAGGTCGAACGCGCGGCGGCGTCCTGCGAAGTACTCGTCGAGCTCGAGCCGGGCCGCGCCGATCGCGCGGGGCGCTCGCAGTACCCGCGGGCCGGCGAGTCGGGCGATCTGCTCGAGCGACTCGTGCGGATCGGCGCCGCCGTCGAACGAGACGCGGAGCAGCCCGTGGTCGGTGGCGGCGACGAGCAGCGGGCCGACCGGGCTCTCGACCACGTCGTAGCCGGCGTCGAGCATCCCCGCCTGGACGGCGGCGTCACGGAAACGGCGGTCGAGCTCTGTGGGAACGGTCATCGGGCCCTCCTTCGTAGGCGCCGCACGCCGGACGACGCTGCCTGCCGGGCGGCGTCCGGGCTCGAGTCGAGCACGGCGGCGATTTGCTCGTAATCGAGGTCGTAGCCGTAACGGAGCACGACCGCCGCCCGCTCCTTGGACGGCAGCGCGTCGGTCAGCGCCGCAAGCTCCTCGTACGCGGGTCTGTCGTCCGCGTGGACGAGCTCGGGGAGCTCGACCGCGGGCTCTCCCGCCCTGCGGTGGGTGTCGATCGCAACGCGGGACGCGATCGTCAGCACCCAGGAGCGGAGATGCTCACCGTGGCGCAGCCGGTTGTACGCATGCAGCGCCCGGAGGAACGTCTCCTGGAACGCATCCTCCGCGCGGTCGCTGCCGAGCCTGCGCGTGAGCAGGCCGAGCACCTCGTCGGCATGCTCGGCGTAGAACGTCTCGAACGGGGGGATTCGCGCCACGGCCTCCATCATCATCTGAAACGCACGGAGCGCCGGATGTGTGAGACGCCCCTCCCGTCCGCGGACCCCGGAAGGGACGATGCGTCACACTCCCGTGATGCGCGTCGCCGTCGTCGGGCACGTCGAGTGGATCCGCTTCGCGCGCGTCGACCGGATCCCGGCGCCGGGCGAGATCGCCCATTCGTTCGACCAGTGGGAGCAGGCGGGCGGCGCCGGCGCCGTCGCGGCGGTGCAGCTCGCGCTGCTGGCCGACGAGGCGACGCTCTTCACCGTGCTCGGGGACGACGAGCTCGGTCGTCGCGCGAAGAGTGAGCTCGAGGGCCGCGGGGTCGTCGTGCACGCGGGCACCGACGCGCGGCCGCAGCGGTGGGCGTTCACCCAGATCGACGACGGCGGCGAGCGGACGATCACCACCGTCGGCCCGAAGCTCGTCCCGCGCGGGCACGACGAGTCGCTGCCGTGGCACGCGCTCGCGGAGATGGATGCGGTGTTCTTCGTCGCCGGTGACGTGGACGCGCTCGTGCACGCCCGCCGTGCACCGGTGCTCACCGCGACGCCGCGTGAGCTGGATGTCCTCCGCCGCGCCGGCATCGAGCTGGACGCGCTCGTGGGGAGTGGAGAGGACCGTGCCGAGCAGTACCGCCCGGGCGACATCGACTCCCGAGCCCCGGCTCGTCGTCACGACCTCCGGTTCGCTCGGAGGATGGGCCCGGCCCGGCGGGCCGTTCACCGCCGCGACGCCGCCTGGCGAGGTCGTCGACACGTACGGCGCCGGCGACAGCTTCGCGGCCGGGCTCACGTACGCGCTCGGCGCCGGCTTGCCCTCCGCCGAGGCCGTCGGCTTCGCGGCGCGCTGCGGCGCGGGCGCGCTCACGGGCAGAGGCGTCTCGCCCCGGCACGTCACGTTGCGCTCCTAGCGGCTGGCCGCGAGATTCGCGCGCGGCTTGGCTCGACCTGAGCCGACCCCTCGGGGCACCGGATTCACGTCGATCATCCGGCCGGTCTCGAGCCCCGCCGCCGCGCGATCGCCCCTTCTCTGCGGACGAGCGCCGGCCTGGGTGTCGCACCGCACTTGCCAAGTGGGGCTCTGTGGCATAAAGTGGGGAATCGTGGGGATCATGGACACGATCGACCACGGGACACGGCGATGTTCATCGGCACCTACGAGCACTCCATCGACGACAAGAGCCGCCTCACGCTCCCGGCGCGCTTCCGTGATGCGCTCGGCGACGGCGTCGTGCTCGCACGCGGGATCGACGGGAACGTCGCCGTCTATCCGCGGGAGACCTGGAAGGTGGTCGTCGAGGCGCGCATCTCGGCTCTCGACCCTCTGTCGCGCGAGGCCCGCGAGCTCCGGCGATTTTTCTTCTCCGGCGCGGGCGAGGCGGACGTGGACGGCTCCGGCCGCGTGCTCGTGCCTGCACCGCTCGTCCGGCATGCGGGGCTCGAGCGTGTGGTCGTCGTCGCGGGCAACTACGACCATCTCGAGCTCTGGAACCCCACCGCCTGGGAGAAGCACTTGAACGCCGTCGAAGGGAGCGTCGAACATGCTGCCGAACGTCTTGCCGCACACGGAAGCTGACCACGTCCCCGTCCTCGCCGCGCGCGTGCGCGAGCTGCTCGGCGTGCGCCCCGGGGAGACCGTCGTCGACGCGACCTTCGGGGCAGGGGGCCACGCCCGACTGCTCGCGCAGGACCTGGAGGGGCGCGGGAAGCTCGTCGCGATCGACCGCGACCCGTCGGCGAAGGCGTTCTTCGACCGCTTCCGGGCGGGCGCGGGTGTCGACGTCCGCTTCCTGCGCGGGGACTTCGCGGTCGTGCTCACGCAGCTCGCGGCGAACGACGTCCGGGCCGACGCGATCCTGCTCGACCTCGGGATCTCCTCGATGCAGATCGATCGTCCGGAGCGCGGGTTCTCCTACGCGACCGACGCGCCGCTCGACATGCGCATGGACCCCGCCTCGGAGCCGAACGCGGCGACGATCGTGAACACGTGGGACGAGCGCGAGCTGGCGACGATCTTCCGCCGCTACGGCGAGGAGCGCTACGCGACGCCGATCGCGCGGGCGATCGTGCGGCACCGCGCGACGGCGCCGTTCTCGCGGACGAGCGAGCTCGTCGACGTGATCAAGCTCGCGATCCCGACGCCTGCGCGGTTCGGGGAGGGCCATCCCGCGAAGCGCGTGTTCCAGGCGCTCCGAATTGCCGTCAACGACGAGCTCACGTCGCTCGAGGCTGCGCTGCCGGCGGCCCTCCGGATGCTCCGTCCCGGCGGCCGCCTCGCGGTGATCGCGTTCCACTCGCTCGAGGACAGGATCGTGAAGCGCTTCATCGCCGAGCAGGCGAAGGGATGCACGTGCCCGCCCGATTTCCCCGTCTGCGTGTGCGGGAAGGAGCCCACGCTGCGTGCCCTCACGCGCAAGCCCGTCCGTCCCGAGCGGGCCGAGGTCGACGCCAACCCGCGCGCTGCCTCCGCCCGTCTGCGCGCGGCGGTGAAGACCTGATGTCAACTGTTGTAGAACCCGCCCTCCGTCGCGCCCGCCCCGCCCGCTCGTTTCGCGGCGCCCTCGGCGGCGGCGTGCTGTGGATCGTGGTGATCGGCGCACTGCTCGCCGGGGTGGTGGCGGTCAACGTGCTCGTGCTGCGTCTGAACGTCCAGCTCGACGAGCTCCGTCACACGCGGGCGGAGCTGAAGGCGGAGATCGCGACCGCGAGGGCACAGCTCTCGAGCGCCTCGTCGAACGCCCGCATCGAGAGCGAGGCGGCCTCGAAGCTCGGGCTCGTGCCCGCCGACCCGAACTCGACCACCTACCTCCGGCTCGACCCGAAATGAGCCACCGGCGCGCGAACACGCGGATCCGCCTGCTGCTGGTCGGTTTCGGGATCCTGTTCGCCGTGACGCTCGCCCGCGCCGCGTGGATCCAGGTCGTTCGCGCGCCGAGCTTCGAGGCGATGGCCTCGCGTCAGCACCGGGAGACGATCGAGATCCCCGCGGGACGCGGCACGATCTACGACCGCACCGGTGAGCCGCTCGCGATCGGCGAGCAGGCGATCACGGTATACGCCGACCCACGCAACGTCGTCGCACCCAAGAAGGCGGCTGTCAAGGCGGCGCAGACCCTCGGGCTGAACGCGGACGAGCTCTACCCGAAGCTGCGCGACCGCGCGAAGCAGTTCGTGTACATCGAGCGCAAGGCCGACGCGCTGGAGGCCGGGACGCTCGAGCACATGCACGTCGCCGGGCTCGGGTTCTATCCCGAGGAGCGCCGGACGTATCCCCAGGGTCGCGTCGCCTCGAACGTGCTGGGCTTCGCGGGCACGGACAACTTCGGGCTCGACGGGCTCGAGCGGTCGCTCGACAAGACGCTCGCCGGCAAGCCCGGCTACGAGATCGTCGTGCGCGACCCGGCCGGCCAGGCGATCGACGTGGTCAAGTCGCGGCAGGAGCGGAACGGGAAGAACGTCGTGCTCACGCTCGACCACCAGATCCAGGCGAACGCGGAGCAGCTGCTCTCCGCGGCCGTCTCCCGCTACGGGGCCAAGGGCGGGACCGCGATCGTGATGGACCCGCACACCGGCGCGATCCTCGCGATGGCGAACGCGCCGACGTTCAACGCGAACGACTTCGCGTCGGCGCCGGCCGATCTGCGCCGGAACCGGGCCGTGACCGACGTTTACGAGCCGGGCTCCACGTTCAAGATCGTGACGATCGCAGGAGCGCTCGAGGACAACGTCGTGACCCCCGACACGTCGTTCTGGCTCCAGCCGACGATTCAGGTGGCCGACCGCGTGATCCACGATTCCCATTACCGTCCCGCGGAGCGGATGACGGTTCGGCAGATCCTCGCCGAGTCGTCGAACGTGGGCACGGTCACGATCGCCAAGGAGCGCCTCGGCGGTCACGAGCTCGCGCGCTGGATCGACCGCTTCGGGTTCGGGCACACGACGGGCAGCGACCTCCCCGGGGAGAGCCCGGGCATGGTGCTGCCCTACGACCGGTGGTCGGGCTCCACGATCGGCACCGTGCCGATCGGCCAGGGGATCGCGGTGACGCCGCTGCAGATGATCAGCGCCTACGCGGCGATCGGGAACGGCGGCGTGATGGCGACTCCGCACGTGATCGACAAGATCGGCGGCAAGCGCGTCTCGCACGGCCAGGGCCGGCGGATCGTCTCGCGCTTCACGGCCGATCGCATGATCGCGATGTTCCGCGACGTGGTGCTCGAGGGCACGGGTACCGAGGCGGCGATCCCCGGCTACACCGTCGCAGGCAAGACCGGCACCGCGAACAAGGCGGAGAACGGGCACTACGTGAACAAGTACGTTGCCTCCTTCGTCGGCGTCGTGCCCGCCCGCAAGCCACGCCTCGCGATCCTCGTGATGGTCGACGAGCCGCACGGCCAGATCTACGGCGGCACCGTCGCCGCACCCGTGTTCCGCGACATCGCCCGTTTCGCCCTCCAGTACCTCGAGGTGCCTCCGGACGCGCCGGAGACGAAGCGCTCGTCGTCGCTGGTCGCGTCGCTCGTCACGCCGTAACGCGCCGCCCAGCGCGACACGGCGGCACAAGGCTTCATTCTGAAACGAGCTCTCGGGGGTGAGGGCCTCCTCCGCGGGGAGCGCAACCGGCGGGGCGGAGGAACCCCCACCCCTACAATCGCGCCGATGGAGCTCGACGCGCTGATCCGCGCGCTCGCGCCGGGCAACGTGATCGGAGGACGATCCGTCGAGATCCTCGACCTCGCCTACGACACCCGCCGGGTGCGCGAGCAGACGCTGTTCTTCTGCGTGCCCGGAGCGACCCGCGACGGGCACGATCTCGCGGGCGACGCCGTGGCCGCGGGTGCGGTCGCGCTCGTCGTCGAGCGCCCGGTCGAGGCGGCGGTCCCGCAGCTCGTGGTCGAGTCGGTGCGGGCGTCGATGGCGGTCGGCGCCGACGTCTTCTTCGGCGCTCCGACCGAGCAGCTGACGGTGGCCGGCGTGACGGGCACGGCCGGGAAGACGACCACCTCGTACCTCCTGCGCGCGATCCTCGAGGCGGCTGGGCGACGCACGGGGTTGGTGGGCACCGTCGAGTGGATCGTCGGCGGACAGCCCCGCGAGGCTCCCCACACGACGCCCGAGGCGATCGATCTCCAACGGCTCTTCCGCGAGATGCTCGACCGGGGCGACGACGCGGTCTCGCTCGAGGCGTCTTCCCACGGGTCGCACTACCGCCGCCTCGACCGGGTCCGCTTCTCGGCACTCTGCTTCACGAACCTCACGCCGGAGCACCTCGACCTGCACGGCGAGATGGAGGAGTACTTCCAGGCGAAGCGGCGTCTCTTCACCGCGGTCGCGCCCCCGCCTGCGGCAGTCAACATCGGCGACCCGTACGGGCGTCGGCTGGCCGACGAGCTCGCGGGCGCTCACCGTGCGCCACTCGTCACGTTCGGGCTGCGGCCCGAGGCCGAGGTGCGGGCGGACTCGCTCGAGCTGGGCGCGGACGGCTCGAAGTTCACGGCCGCCGGTCTTGCGATCGAGACGCCTTTGCTCGGCATCTTCAACGTCGAAAACGTGCTCGGCGCCGTCGCCTCCGCGATGCTCCTGGACGTCGACGACGAGGCGATCGTGGACGGCATCCAGGCCGTGCGCGGGGTTCCCGGGCGCTTCGAGGCCGTCGACGAGGGACAGGACTTCGCCGTCGTCGTCGACTACTCGCACAAGCCGGACGCGCTCGGCTCGGCATTGCGCGCGTCGCGCACGCTCGGCGCCGGAGCCCTGACGGTCGTCTTCGGCGCGGGCGGCGACCGCGACCGCGCCAAGCGGCCCGAGATGGGGCGCATCGCGCGCGAGCTCGCCGACCGGGTGATCGTCACGAGCGACAATCCGCGCTCGGAGGAGCCTCTCGCGATCGTCGAGCAGATCCTGCAGGGCGCGGGCACCGACGTCGAGATCGACCTCGACCGCGGCGCGGCGATCGAGACGGCGATCGCCGGCGCGGGGCCGGGCGACGTCGTCCTGATCGCGGGCAAGGGGCACGAGCAGGGCCAGGAGATCGCCGGCGTCGTGCACCCCTTCGACGACCGCGAGGTGGCACGAGAGGCCCTGAGACGACGGCGAGAAGCGGAGTGACAACGCTTGTGTTGATTCAACACAAGCGTTCTTCGGCAGCCGGAGCGCAGCGGTGATCCCCCTCGGCTGGGAGGAGATCGAGTCGCTCGGGCTCGGCGAGCTGCGCGGTGCGCCGGCCGGCCGCGTCGTCCGTCGGATCCACGACGACTCGCGCGACGCGCGACCCGGAGACCTCTTCGTCGCGCTCAACACAGGGCCGAGGTTCGTCGAGGACGCGCTCGCGCGCGGTGCGGCGACCCTCGTTCCCGACGACCAGGAGGCTGCGCTCGCGACGCTCGCGCGCCTCGTCCGCGACCGCTCGGACGCGTCGGTCGTCGCGATCGTCGGGTCGGTGGGCAAGACGACCACGAAGGACGTGCTCGCCGCGCTCTGTGGGGCGGTCACGCCGACGGTCGCAGCCGAGGCGAGCCGCAACAACGAGCTCGGCCTGCCGCTCACGGTGCTGCGGCTCGAGCTCGACACCCGGGTGCTCGTCACCGAGATGGGCATGCGCGGGCTCGGGCAGATCGCCGACCTCTGCGCGGTCGCGCGACCCACGGCGGCGCTCGTCACGTCGATCGGGCCGGAGCACCTCGAGCTCGTGGGGACGGTCGCGGACGTCGCGCGCGCCAACGCCGAGGCGATCGAGGCGCTCCCACCCGGCGGGGTCGCCGTCGTCCCCGCGGGCGAGCCCCTCCTCGAGCCGTACCTGGGCCGTGACGACATCCGCGTGCGGCGCTTCGACGCCTCGTCCGTGACCCGTGACGGCGACGCGTGGCGCTTCGACGTCGGCGGCGAGCCGGTGCGCCTGCGCCTGCCGTTCGCTCAGCGTCACCTGGCCGGGAACGTGCTCGCAGCGCTGACCGCCTACGACGCGCTCGGCCTGCCGCTCCACCGCGCGGCGGAAGGGGCAGGGGCGATCAGCCTCAGCCGCTGGCGGGGCGAGGCGAAGTCCCTGCCCGGTGGCGGGCTCGTGGTCAACGACGCGTACAACGCGAACCCGGTCTCGATGCGCGCCTCGCTGCTCGACCTCGCGGAGCGAGCCGGCGCTCGCCGCCGCGTCGCGATCCTCGGCGAGATGGCCGAGCTCGGTGAGGAGAGCGGCCGCTACCACGCCGAGATCGCAACCCTGCTCGGCGAGCTCGGCATCGAGCTCGTGATCGCGGTCGGTGAACCGGCGCGCGCCTATCTCGCCCACGTCGCGGACGGCCGCTTCGTCGCAGGCGCCTCGTCCTTCGACGCGACGACGCTCGAGCTGCTCCATCCCGGCGACGCGATCGTCGTCAAGGCGTCCCGCGCGGTGGGGCTCGAAGGCATCCCCGTGCTGATCGAGAAACACTCCCAGGCATGGCACGAGTCCTGATCGCGGGGCTCATCGCGATGGTGATCGCCGTCGCGGTCGGGCCCCAGTTCATCGCGTGGCTGAAACGCCAGTCGATCGGGCAGCAGATCCGCGAGGAGGGCCCGGCCGGGCACGTGGTCAAGGCCGGGACGCCCACGATGGGCGGGCTGCTGATCCTCGTCGCGGCGCTCGCGCCCGCGCTCGTCGTCTCCTTCTACACCGTCCCCGGCCTGACCGTGATCCTCGCGACGTTCGGTTGCGCCGTGATCGGCTTCGCGGACGACTACCTCAAGGTGCGCAGGCGCCGCTCGCTCGGTCTCAACGGTCGGTGGAAGCTCGTGGGGCTCGTCGTGATCACCGCGGGCGTGGGCTGGGCGACCACCCACGTCGGCTACATGGACACGGAGATCTACTTCCCGCTCGTCGACGTGAACATCGACCTGCACTGGCTCTACTTCCCGTTCCTCTTCCTCGTGATCGCGGGGACCGCGAACGGCGTGAACCTGACCGACGGTCTGGACGGCCTCGCCGCGGGCACGTGTGCGATCTCCCTGATCACGCTGCTCGCGATCGCGCTGATCGACTGGCTCCGCTCTGCCGACACCGTCGCCGCGAGAAGCCACGAGTACCTCGACATGGCGATCGTCGCCGCCGCGCTGATCGGTGGCGTGATCGGGTTTCTCTGGTTCAACGCCTTCCCCGCAGAGGTGTTCATGGGGGACACCGGCTCGATGGCGCTGGGCGGAGCGATCGCGACCCTCGCGATCCTCACGGAGACCGAGGTGCTGCTCGTGTTCATCGGCGGCGTCTACCTGATCGAGATCCTCTCGGTGATGATCCAGGTCGCGAGCTTCAAGCGCACCGGCAAGCGGGTGTTCCTGATGGCGCCGATCCACCATCACTTCGAGATGAAGGCGTGGTCGGAGACGAAGATCATGGTGCGCTTCTGGATCGTCGGCGCGATCCTCTGCGCGATCGGGTTCGCGCTCTACTACCGCTATTACCTCCGCTTCCAGCTGTGACCCGCGCTCCGCTTCCGGCGTGACAGACGACCTCCGCTCACCGCTCTGAGCACCGCCCGCTTTCTCGGCCGGTCGGCGCCGGTGCTCGCCGCACCCGTCTTCGTGTCGGTGCTCTGCATGGTGATCTGGGGGGCGAGCCCGGTCGCGACCCGGATCGCGACCGAGGACCTCGAGCCGCTCGTGGTCGCCGTGCTCCGCACCGTCCTCGCGGGCGTGATCGCCGTGCCGCTCGTCTCCGCCGGCGGGCTCCGCCCACCGTCGGCGCGGAGGCCGCGCCTGCTGCTCGCCGTCTCCGCCGCCTCGGCGTTCGTCGTCTTCCCGGTCGTCTACACGATCGGGCAGGAACGGACGTCGGCGATGCACGGTGTCGCGATCCTCGCCGGGCTGCCGGTGTTCACGGGACTGTGGGCCGCGCTCGTCAGCCGGCGCCGACCGGGGACGTGGTGGCTCGCCGGCTGCGCGCTGGCGCTCGCGGGCGAGGGGGTGATCATTGTGGTTCGGACGGGCGGCGCCGACGGCCCAGCGACGCTCGGCGGAGATCTCCTCGTCCTCGGCGCTGCGCTTGCCGTCTCGTCGGGCTACGTGGCGGGCGCGACGCTCGTGCCGCTCGGGGTGTCGAGCGCCACGACGACGTACTGGGGCGTGATCCTCGGCGCGATCGTGCTCGCGCCGCTGGGCCTCGGCCTCGCCGCCGGCGGCCACGTGCCGCACGCGGACGCGAGATCCTGGGTGGCGGTGGTGTTCCTCGCGGTGCTGGTGTCGATCGTCGCCTACATCGGCTGGTACTGGGCGCTCGCACGCGGAGGGATCATGCGGATGGCGCCGTTGATGTTCCTGCAGCCCATCTCGGGTCTCGTCCTGGCGGCGCTCATCCTCGGCGAGCGGCTCAGCCCTGCGCTCGCCGTCGGCGCGGCCGCTGTGCTCGCAGGGGTCGCCGTCGCTCGCCGGGAATGATCGGTGCGCCCTACGCTTCGGGCGTGTCCGGGCTCCCGTCTCGCGTCGTCGTGCTCGGCCTCGCGCGCTCGGGGCGCGCGGCCGTCGCCGCCCTCGCGGCGCAGGGCGTCGAGGTCGTCGCCCACGACGTCGACGGGTCCGCGAAGCCGGGCGAGCTCGAGGCGGACGTCCGCCTCGGCCCCTGGGACGACAGCCTGCTCGTCGGCGCCGGGCTCGTCGTCAAGAGCCCCGGCGTCCCGGGTGACGCTACCGCCGTCGTCGCCGCGCGCGCCCACGGCGTCGCGGTGATCTCCGAGATCGAGCTCGGCGCGCGCCTCCTCTCCAACCCGCTCGTGGGCATCACCGGCACGAACGGCAAGACGACGACGACCGCCCTCGTCGGCGCGATGCTCGATGCCGCCGGGATGCCCGTCGAGGTCGCAGGCAACATCGGCCGACCGCTGACGTCGCTCGTCGGCTCCGTCGCCGACGATGTCTGGGTCGTGTGCGAGCTTTCCTCCTTCCAGCTGGAGGACGTCGAGACACTCCGCCCGCGGGTCGCCGTCCTGACGAACCTCGAGCCCGACCACCTCGACCGGCACGGTGGGTTCGACGCCTACGCCGCCGCGAAGCTGCGCGTCTTCGAGAACCAGCGAGGGGAGGACGTGGCCGTCGTGCCGCGCGGGTTCGGCGAGGTGCCGGGCGCCGGCCGGCGGGTCGAGTTCACGGCCGCTGACCCGCTGCCGGCGGAGCCGCGGATCCGCGGCGCGCACAACCGGGAGAACGCGGCCGCCGCGACCGCCGTGGCCCGGGCCGTCGGTGTCGGCGACGAGCCCATCGCCCGTGCGCTCGAGAGCTTTCCGGGTGTCGAGCACCGCATCGAGGAGGTGGGGACCTGCAACGGCGTCCTCTACGTCAACGACTCCAAGGCCACGAATGCGGCGGCGGCGCGACGCGCGCTCGCCTCGTTCCCGGGGCGCCGCCTGCACGTGATCCTCGGTGGGCGGGGCAAGGCAGAGCCGTACGACGCGCTCGCAGGAGCCTTCTCCGAGGGCGACAGGGCGTACCTGATAGGCGAGGCCGCGGAGGATCTGGCGGGGGCGCTCGATCCCGCCGGCGTGCCGTACGTCGTCTCCGGAACCCTCGACCGAGCCCTGGCAGCTGCGGCGCGCAGCGCAGCTGTCCCGGATGTCGTGCTGCTCTCGCCCGCGTGCGCGTCGTTCGATCAGTTCGAGGGCTACGAGCAGCGTGGGGAGGAGTTCCGCCGGCTCGTGCAGAAGCTCCCGGGGTGGGGAACAGACGACGTGCGGACCGGGGCCAGTTCGAGCAGCGACTCCTAGTCCTGGTCACCCTCGGGCTCGTCGCCTTCGGGCTCGTGATGGTGTTCAGCGCGACGTCCGCGTCGGCCACCCTCGGCGAGGGAGACCCCATGCGCTTCCTCGTCAAGCAGGGTCTCTACGCGGTCGCCGGGCTCGTCCTGCTCGCTGTGTGCTCCCGCATGGACTACCACCTGTTGCGCCCGCTCGCGCCGCTGCTCCTCGTGGGCGCGTTCGTCCTCTGTGCCGGGGTGCTCGTCGCCGCGCCGATGATCAACGGCGCCCACCGCTGGTTCGTCTTCGGCCCGGTCAGCGTGCAGCCGGCTGAGATCGCGAAGCTCGCGGTGTGCATCTGGGTGTGCGCGGTGCTCGCGAGGCGCCCGGTGCCGACGTCGCTCGGCGAGCTGGTCCGGCCGGTCGGCCTCGTCGTCGGGCTGTTCTGCGTGCTGATCGTGATCGAGCCGGATCTCGGCACGACGATCGCGCTCGCGATGATGGTCTCGGGGATCCTGCTCGTCTCCGGGATCCCGATCCGGCTCTACGCGCTCGCCACGACGCTGGCGCTGGGCGCGGGCGTTGCGGCGATCTACGCGGAGCCCTACCGACGCGCGCGCCTGTTCAGCTTCCTCGACCCGTGGAAGGACGCGGAGGGCGCGGGCTTCCAGAATGTCCAGGCGATCATCGGCATGGGCTCCGGCGGGATCACCGGCGAGGGCCTCGGTCAGGGCATCCAGAAGATCAACTTCCTCCCGGAGGCCCACACGGACATGATCTTCGCCGTCGTCGGCGAGGAGCTCGGGCTGATCGGCTCGATGTTCCTGATCGGCGCCTTCGCGGTCTTCGCATGGGTCGGGTTCCGCATCGCGCTCGAGTGCCGGGACCCCTTCGGGAAGCGGCTCGCCGCCGGGATCACGACCCTCGTCTGCGGCCAGGCCGCGGTGAACCTGGCGGCCGTGCTCGGGCTCGCTCCGTTGACCGGGATCCCGCTCCCGTTCGTCTCGTACGGCGGCTCGTCGCTCCTCGTGATGCTCTGCGGAGTCGGAGTGCTCCTTAACATCGCGGTCAATGAGCGCGTCGTCGAAGCTCGCGTGCGTGATCGCGGCCGGAGGAACGGCGGGTCACGTTCGTCCCGCGCTCGCAGTCGGCGAAGCGCTGCGCGCACGCGGACTGACGGTGACGTTCGCAGGCACGCCCGACCGCGTCGAGTCGCGGCTGGTGCCTGAGGCGGGCTTCCCGCTCGACACGTTCCCGGTCGACGGCCTGCCCCGGACGCCGAGCGCGGCGCAGCTCCGCGCAGCCTGGCGGGCCTCGGCGGCGCCCGCACACTGTCTCTCGATCCTCCGCCGCCGGCGGCCCGACGTCGTGCTCGGGGCGGGCGGCTACGTCGCGGGCCCGATGATCGTCGCCGCACGGCTGCTCCGGATCCCCGCCGCGTTGACCGAGGCCGATGCGCACCTCGGCCTCGCGAACCGGCTCGCGGCGCCGTTTGCACAGCGGCTCTTGCTCGCGTACGAGATCCCGGGTCGTGCAGGCGAGAAGGTTCGGGTGGTCGGCCGCCCCATCCCGCACGCGCACCGCGACGGCTCGCGGCCCGACGGGAGACGACATTTCGGCCTCCCCGCAGAAGGCCCCGTCGTGGCGGTGTTCGGTGCCCTCGCGGGCGCGCGCTCGCTCAACGAGATGGCGCTCGCCGCCTGGGCCGAGTCTGGGCCGGGGGTGCTCCACGTCTGCGGCGAGCGCGACTACGAGTCGTTGCGGGGGCGTGTCTCCCGCGACGGCTATGCGCTCGTCCCGCAGACCGACCATTTCGGCGACGCGCTCGCCGCCGCCGACCTCGCGGTCTCCCGAGCGGGAGGCACCGTTTGGGAGCTTGCTGCGGCCGGCGTCCCGTCCGTCCTCGTGCCGTACCCGCACGCCACCGCCGACCACCAGACGCGCAACGCGCGACACTTCGAACGGGGCGGTGGGGCGATCGTCGTCCCCGACGCCGAGGTCGACCGGGTGCCCGCGCTCGTCGAGGAGCTTCTCGGCGATCCGCAGCGACTCGCGACGATGCGCGACGCGATGCGTTCGCTCTCGCGGCCCGACGCCGCCGACGCCGTCGCGGACGAGCTCGTGGCGCTCGCCGGGAGGCGGCGAGGGTGAGCGTGTGTTGAATCAACACAAGCCGCTCGCGGGCAGGCGGCTCTACTTCGTCGGCATCGCGGGGTCGGGCCTGTCGGCGTACGCGAACATCGCGCGCGCGTGGGGGGCCGAGGTGCGCGGATGGGACGCGCACGAGACGATCTTCTCGGAGACGCTCGACGGTATCGATGTCGATCTCGGGGGCGACCCGCACCCCCCGGAGGGCTGGGAGACGGTCGTCTCGACCGCCCACCGTGGCCGGATCGCGGGTACGCCGCGCGCGGCATTTCTCGCGGAGCTCGTGGCGTCCCGTCCGTCGATCGTGGTCACCGGGGCGCACGGCAAGACGACGACCGCCGCGATGATCGCCTACGCGCTGCGCGCGGCGGGGGAGGACCCCGCCTGGATCATCGGCGGTGTCGTGCCGCAGCTGGGAGGCAACGCGGGCGCCGGGGCGGGCTGGCTCGTCGTCGAGGGAGACGAGTCGGACCGGTCAGTGCTCGAGCTGCGGCCGAAGATCGCGGTGCTCACGAATGTCGAGCTCGACCACCATGCGAGCTACGGCTCGCTCGCGGAGTTGGACGGCGCCCTCGACTCATGGCTGGCCCTCGTCCCCGACGTCGTACGGGGCGTCGCCCTCGAGCCGGCGACGTTCCCACTCGCCGTGCCGGGAGAGCACAACCGGCGGAACGCGGCGTGTGCACATGCCGCCCTCGTCCTCGCGGGTCTCCCACCCGAGCAGGCACGCGCCGCGCTCGGCGCGTTCGCGGGGGTCGACCGGCGCTTCCAGGTGCTCGGGACGCGCGGCGAGATCACGGTGGTCGACGACTACGGCCACAACCCAACGGAGCTGCGCGCCGCGCTCGTGACCGCGCGCGACCGCGGGGCGCAAAGAGTCGTCGCGCTGTACGTGCCGCATGTCGTCGAGCGCACCCGGCAGCTCCATCGCGAGCTCGGCGAGGCGCTCGGCCTCGCCGACGTCGCCATCGTGACCGACTTCGTCGGGCGACGCGATCCCCTCCGGGAGGGGGTGGGCGCCCGTCAGGTGCTCGACGCGGTGCCCGACCCGACCCGTCGTCTGTGGGCGCGGACGCTCGAGGACGGCGCCCGACTCGCGCTCCACGTCCTGCGGCCCGGCGACACGGTCGTCACGCTCGGTGTGGGCGAGCCGTGGCGGGCGGCACGGAAGATCCTCGAGGAGCTTCCCGGCTCTGCCGGGGAGGGCTAGGAGGGGGATGGAGATCCTCACCGGGTACTCGCTCGCCGGCCTGACGACGATCGGGACCGGGGGCGCGGCGACGGCATTCGCGCGACCCGCGTCGCTCGGCGAGCTCGAGGAGGCGATCGCGTGGGCGGGGAGTCGCGGGCTCCCGGTGCGCACGGTCGGGCTCGGATCGAACCTGCTCGCGGACGACGCGGGTGTCGACGCGCTCGTGCTCCGACTCGGCGGCGAGCTCGCCCGGGTCGAGGTCGAGGGCGACCTGCTGCGGGCCGGCGGTGGGGCGACGAACGCCGTGTGCCTCCACCGGGCCCGCGACGCGGGCCTCGGGGGCCTCGAGTTCGCCTGCGCGATCCCGGGCACCGCCGGCGGCGGCGTGCGCATGAACGCCGGCGCGTACGGGTCGGACTGGAAGACGATCCTCGTGCGGGCGCTCGTCGTCTCCGCAGAGGGCGGCGGCTGGTTGGACACGGACGAGCTCGGGCTCGAGTACCGGCGCTCGGCCGTCGGGGCCGGGCAGGTGGTCGCCGCGGTCGAGTACCGGCTCGTGCCGCGGCCGGTCACGGAGATCAAGGAGGTCGTCGCGGACCTCGTCGCGCAGCGCAAGGCGACCCAGCCCACCACGAAGCGGACCTTCGGTTCGGTGTTCAAGAACCCGCCCGGCGAGATCGGCGCGGGGCGGATGCTCGAGCTGTGCGGCCTGAAGGGTCACACCGTCGGTGGCGCCGTGGTGTCGCCGCGGCACGCGAACTTCATCGAGAACGCGGGCGGCGCGACCAGCGCGGACTGCGTCACGTTGATGGTGGAAGCTCGGCACCGGGTGCGCGAGCAGTTCGGCGTGGAGCTCGAGCACGAGGTCGTCTTCCTCGGAGAGCTCTCGCTGCTCGAGTAGGCAGCGAGAGGCGCTTCGCCCTCCGCAGGAGAGCGACGCGCCAGGGCGAAGCCCGTCCTGTGGCCAGCAGGGGACGAGCAGGGCGCGAGCGGCCGCGTGCGCGCACGGCGAGCGTCGTTGTCCCGTTCCCGCGCACGGTCTCCGGCGATCGCCTCGATCTCGGCCGGCTCGTCCCCTCCGGCCGCGTGCTGCTGCTCGCGTTCGGCGGCCTCGCGGGCCTGCTGCTCGCGTTCTTCGTCGCTCGCGAGACGAGCCTCTTCGGCGTCGACAAAGTCGAGGTCAGCGGTGCGCGCCCTCTGGTCGCCCGCCAGGTGGAGCGTGCGCTCGCCGACCGGACCGGGTCGAGCCTCGTGGGCCTCGATCTCGGTGCTGCGCGTCGCGACGTGCTCGCGCTCTCGACGGTGGCGGGCGTCTCGTTCGACCGCGCGTTTCCGCACACCCTCCGCGTCTCGGTGGTGCCCGAGCGTCCGGTCGCCGTGCTCCGCCAGGGGGCGACGGCCTTCGTCGTCTCCGAGCGCGGTCGCGTGATCGCGCGGGTCGACCGCCGAGCGCGGCCGGGCCTCGCCCGCATCTGGGTCTCGAGGGAGGTCCCGCTGCAGACCGGCGTGACCGTGGAGGGCGACGTGCGCGTCGCTGTGGAGGCCGTCACGCCGCTCGCGGGCGTGCGCTTTCCCGGGCATGTCGACTCGCTGACGACCGCGAAGGACCAGCTGACGCTCAAGCTGCGCTCCGGATTGGAGCTCCGGCTCGGGGGCCTCCGGGATGTCGGGCTGAAGCTCGCGGTCGCCGCGCGGGTGATCCCTCGGCTCCCTGCCGGAGCCGGCTACCTCGACGTCAGCGTCCCCGAGCGCCCCGTCGCCGGTCCGACAACCCTCGACTCTCAAGTAGAGGTTCAGGATTCGACCTCCAGCAGCCCTTGAGGGTTCCGTTGACACTGCCGACAAGGACTACGTACCCTGGCTTCGAATCAGGCGTTTCAGCCACTTCAGTAGCTCGATGAGAGCTTGACCCTCAGGCAGGTCGAGATGAGCACCCAGAACGGCAACTACCTCGCAGTGATCAAGGTCGTCGGCGTCGGCGGAGGCGGCACGAACGCCGTCAACCGCATGGTCGAGTCGGGCCTCACCGGGGTGGAGTTCATCGCAGTGAACACCGACGCGCAGGCGCTCCTCGACACCGACGCGGACGTGAAGATCCACATCGGCTCGAAGGTGACGCGCGGGCTCGGAGCCGGCGCGAACCCGGAGGTCGGCCTCGCCGCCGCGCAGGAGAGCAGGGACGAGCTGAAGGAGGCGCTGAAGGGCGCGGACATGGTGTTCGTCACCGCCGGCGAGGGCGGCGGGACGGGCACGGGCGCTGCCCCGACCGTCGCCGAGCTCGGCCGTGAGCTCGAGGCCCTCACCGTGGGTGTCGTGACGAAGCCGTTCGGGTTCGAGGGACGCCGACGCTCGGAGCAGGCCACCGGCGGGATCGAGGCGCTGCGCGAGCAGGTCGACACGCTGATCGTGATCGAGAACGACCGCTTGCTGCAGGTGGTCGAGAAGACGACCCCGATCCTCGAGTCGTTCCGGATCGCGGACGACATCCTGCGCCAGGGCGTCCAGGGGATCACCGACCTGATCACGGTGCCCGGGCTCGTCAACCTCGACTTCGCCGACGTCCGCACGATCATGCGCGATGCCGGCTCCGCGCTGATGGGCATCGGCACCGCCCGCGGCGAAGGGCGCGCGACCGCGGCCGCGAACGCGGCGGTCTCGTCGCCGCTGCTCGAGACCACGCTCGACGGCGCGACGGGCGTGCTGCTCAACATCACCGGCCCGGGCGACATCGGCCTCTTCGAGGTGAACGAGGCCGCCGAGGTCGTGACGGGTCACGCGGACGCGAACGCGAACGTGATCTTCGGAGCCGTGATCGACGAGTCGCTCGGGCAGGATGTCCGCGTGACGGTGATCGCGACGGGCTTCGGCGGCGCCCGTCCCCGTCGCCGCAGGCCGGAGGTCGCCTCCGCGTCGGCTGCCCCGAGCTCCTCGGAGTCTCCCGCGCCGAGCTTCGACCCTCGCCCGCGCTCGGACGAGGGCGAGATCGACGTGCCGAGCTTCCTGCGGGATTGAGCCCCGCGGTCGGGGCCGCTTCCCGGTCACAGGCCGCGGTATCGGAGCTATTGTCGCGCGCGTGAGCGCGACCCTCAGGCAAACGCCGCTCCACGACGCGCACGTCGCGCTCGGAGCGCGCATGGTCCCGTTCGCCGGCTGGGAGATGCCGGTGCAGTACGCGGGGGTGATCCCCGAGCACCTCGCGGTGCGGGCGCGCGCCGGCGCGTTCGACGTCTCGCACATGGGCGAGATCCACGTGGACGGCCCGGCTGCCCAGGCGTTCCTGCAGTCCGTGCTCTCCAACGACGTCGACCGGATCGCAGACGGCGAGGCCCAGTACACGCTGCTCACGAACGAGCGTGGCGGAATCGTCGACGACCTGATCGTCTACCGGCTGGTTCACGGCTCTTTCCTGCTCGTCGTCAACGCAGGCAACCGGGGAATCGCATACGAGTGGCTGAAGGAGCGCGAGCCGCGCGGCACCGAGGTGCGCGACGCCTCGGACGAGTACGCGCCTCGTCGCCGTGCAGGGGCCGGCGTCGCTCGAGCTGCTCGGGCTCGACGACGGGCCGGCGTTCACGCACGCCCTCGGAGAGGTCGGCGGGGTCGAGTCGATGATCTGCAGGACCGGCTACACGGGGGAGAAGGGCGTCGAGCTCCTCTGCGCCGCGGAGGACGCGGAGACGCTCTGGGACGCGGCGCTCGAGCTCGGCGCGACCCCCTGCGGGCTCGGGGCGCGCGACACGCTCCGCCTCGAGGTCTGCTACCCGCTGCACGGGAACGACATCACGCAGGAGACCGACGCGATCTCCGCCGGGCTCGGTTGGGCGTGCGCGCTGGAGACGGGGTTCACCGGCGTCGAGGCGCTCCGCCGCGTCCGGGACGAGGGGCCCGAGCGCCGGCTCGCCGCGTTCGTGATGGAGGAGCGGGCGATTCCCCGCCAGGGGATGACGATCGCCGGCGGCGGCGAGGTGACCTCGGGCACGCACTCTCCCTCGCTCGACGTCGGCGTCGGCATGGGCTACGTCCCGGCGGCGCACGCCGCTCCCGCGACCGAGCTCGAGATCGACGTCCGCGGCAAGCCGCGGCGCGCCCGCACCGTCGAGAAGCCCATCTACCGGAAGGAGCCGTGAAGCGCCGTGGCCGCGAGCGAGAGCTACCCCGACGACCTGCGCTACCACCCGGAGCACGACTGGGCCCGGGTGGAAGGCGACGAGGCCGTGCTGGGGATCACCTGGTACGCGCAGGACGCGCTCGGCGAGCTCGTCCACTTCGAGGCGCCGTCGGTCGGCGCGACCCTGGCGAAGGACGGCGTCTACGCCGAGGTCGAGTCGGTCAAGGCCGTGTCGGACGTGATCGCCCCGCTCTCCGGCGAGGTGCTGGAGGTCAACCAGAAGGTCGTCGACGAGCCCGAGACGGTGAACGACGATCCCTACGGCGAGGGCTGGCTCGTTCGGATCCGCGTCGCCGACCCGGGCGAGATCGGCGGTCTCCTCGACGTCGAGGCGTACACGGCACACGTCGCCGAGCAGTGAGCGCTCCCGGCTACCTCCCGCTCACCGAGGCCGACCGGGAAGCGATGCTCGCGGCGATCGGCGTCTCCTCGATCGACGAGCTGTTCGAGCAGATCCCGGAGCGGCTCCGCTTCGACCGGCCGCTCGACGTGCCCGAGGCGCTGCCCGAGGCCGCGCTCGTGCGACATCTCGAGGAGCTCGCGGGGCGGAACGCGGACACGTCCCACGAGCTCAGCTTCCTGGGCATGGGGATCTACGACCACTACGTGCCGGCGGTCGTCGACACCTTCCTCGGCCGCGGTGAGTTCCTCACCGCGTACACGCCGTATCAGCCCGAGATGAGCCAGGGCGTGCTCCAGGCGATCTTCGAGTACCAGACCGCGATCTGCGAGCTGACGGGAATGGACGTCTCGAACGCGTCGGGCTACGACGGGACCACGGTCGCGGCCGACGCATGCTTCATCGCGCGCGCCCATACGGGTCGCGAGCGCATCGTGCTCGCGGAGACGCTCCACCCGATGGTGCGGCAGGTCGTGAAGACCTACGCGCCGGGCTTCGGGATGGAGGTCGTCGAGGTGCCGTACGACGGGGGCACGACCGACCCGCAACGGTTCGGCGACGCCGCGCGGGGTGCGGCGGTCGCGATCTTCCAGCAGCCGAACGCGTTCGGCTGCCTCGAGCCCGCGCCGGAGCTCGCCGCGGCCGCGAGCGAGGGGGAGCTCTGCCCGTCGCACACGTCGACCTCGCCTCGCTCGGGCTGCTCGAAGCGCCCGGCAACTACGGCTGCGCGATGGCGATCGGAGAGGGGCAGTCGATCGGCAACTACCAGTCGTACGGCGGGCCGCACTACGGGTTCCTCGCCGCCCGTGGCGAGTTCATCCGGCGGATGCCCGGGCGGATCGTGGGGGAGACGACCGATCTCGAGGGCGAGCGTGGCTTCGTGCTCACGCTGCAGACGCGCGAGCAGCACATCCGGCGGGAGAAGGCGACCTCGAACATGACCACCAACCAGACCCTCCTCGCGCTCGCCGGCCTGATCACGCTCTGCTGGCTCGGCCCGGAAGGGCTTCGCGAGCTCGGCGAGACGTGCACCGCGCTCGCGGCGTACGCGAGGGAGCGCGTGCCCCTGCCGGTCGCCTTCGACCGCCCGACGTTCAGCGAGGTCGCGTTCCGCACGCCGCTTCCCGCGCGCGAGGTCGTCGGCCGCGCGCGCGAGCACGGAGTTCACCCCGGCTATCCGCTCGGGTGCGACTACCCCGGGCTCGACGACGTCCTCCTCGTCGCGCTCACCGAGAAGCGGACCCCCGCGGACGTCGACCGTCTCGCCGAGGTGCTCGCGGAGGTGTGCTCGTAGCATGGCGGAGAGCGGGACGAGGCGAAAGGCACACACCGACCTCATCTACGAGAAGTCGCGGCCGGGTCGGCGCGCAGGCCGCGTCCCCTCGTACGGTCTGCCCGCGCCCGAGGTGCCCCCCGAGCTCGCCCGCGCACGTGCGCCGCGGCTGCCCGAGGTTCCCGAGAGCGAGCTCGTGCGGCACTTCACCGCGCTCGCCGACCGCACGTTCGGGATCGACACCGGCTTCTATCCGCTCGGGAGCTGCACGATGAAGCACAACCCGCGCGTGAACGAGCGCGTCGCGGCGCTCCCCGGCTTCCGCGACCTCCACCCGCTGCAGGAGGAGGACGGCGCACAGGGCGCGCTCGAGCTGATGTGGGAGCTGCAGCAGGCCCTGGTCGAGATCGCCGGGCTCTCTGCGGTGACGCTCCAGCCCGCCGCGGGCTCACAGGGCGAGCTCACCGGGCTGATGCTGATGCGGGCCGCGTTCGCCGACCGCGGGGAGCCCGGTCGCAACGTGATCGTGACCGCGGATACCGCGCACGGCACCAACCCGGCAAGCGTGACGATGGCGGGGTTCGAGCTCGCGAAGGTCGCGACGACCGAGCGCGGCAATCTCGACCTCGACGACCTGCGGGCGAAGGTCGACGAGCGGACTGCGGGACTCATGCTGACGAACCCGTCCACCCTCGGGCTGTTCGACGAGGGGATCGAGCAGGTGGCCGAGATCTTCCACGCTCGCGGCGCCCTCCTCTACTACGACGGCGCGAACCTGAACGCGGTGGTGGGACGCTCGCGCCCGGGCGACATGGGCTTCGACATCGTCCACTACAACCTGCACAAGACGTTCTCGCAGCCGCACGGGGGCGGCGGGCCTGGTGGAGGGCCGGTCGCGGTCACGCAGGAGCTCGAGCCGTTCCTTCCGGCGCCGACGGTCGCGCGCGAAGGCGACCTGTTCCGGCTCGATCACGACCGACCGAAGTCGATCGGGCGCGTCCGCGGCTTCGCCGGGCCGTTTGCGGTCTTCGTGCGTGCTTACGCGTTCATGCGCGCGTACGGGCCTGCTCTCCGCGACATGTCCGACACGGCGGTGCTGAACGCGAACTACCTGCTCGCACGGCTCAAAGACGTCTACGACCTCCCGTTCGACCGGCTCTGCATGCACGAGTTCGTGCTTTCCGCCCGCGCGCTCAAGCGCGAGCACGGCGTCACCGCCCTCGACGTTGCGAAGGGCCTGATGGATCACGGCATTCACCCCCCGACGATCTACTTCCCGCTCGTCGTGCCCGAGGCGCTGATGATCGAGCCGACCGAGACCGAGACGAAGGAGCGCCTGGATGCGTTCGTCGAGGCGATGCGTGCGATCGCGGCGCAGGCGGCGAGCGAGCCGGACGCGCTGAAGGAGGCCCCGCGCACACGACCCGTCCGTCGGCTCGACGAGGTCAAAGCGGCGAGGGAGCCCGTCGTCCGCTACGCGTTCGATGAAGCGGGGGCGCCCGATAGGATCGAGACCGGATGACGGCCGTCGTCGCCAACGAGCTCGTCGAGCTCTCGCACGATCTCGCCCGCGCGGTCTCCGAGCACGACCTCGCCGAGCTCGAGGCGCTGCTCGCGCGTGAGTTCACGCTGCAGGGCGCCGCCGGGCAGCTCGATCGTGACGAGTTCCTCGCTGCGGCCGCCGGCCCGTACGAGATCGAGGAGTTCTCGTACGAGGAGATCGACCCCGAGGTATACGGCAACACCGCCGTGCTCGTCTCGCGCTACCGGCAGGTCGCAAAGCTCGGCGACCGTGACCTGAGCGGCGACCTGAACGTGACGGACATCTGGACGCGTCGTGACGGACGCTGGCAGATCGTGCGGCGCCACGCGACGGTGGCGGGCGGATGAGGGTGTTCGCGGAGCCGGCGGAGCTCGAGCACGGGCTGGGTCACGTGCTCGCCGCGCCGAAGGACGTCGGGGTCCTCGAGCTGATCGTGCGCCGGCCGACGGTCGACGAGCGCGAGGTCGTCGACGAGGCAACCCTGGATCTCGAGCTCGGGCTCGTGGGCGACAGCTGGGGCAGCCGTGGACGCTCGGGCGGACGCCCGTCGAGCGTCGACGCGCAGATCACCGTCACGAGCTCCAGGGCGATCGACCTCGTCGCCCGGGAGCGCGATCGCTGGCCGCTCGCCGGCGACCAGCTGTACGTCGATTTCGACGTGTCGCAGGAAAACCTCCCGGCGGGGACACGCTTCGCGGTCGGCGGCGCCGTGCTCGAGGTCAGCGCGCTGCCCCACACGGGCTGCAAGAAGTTCGCCGCTCGCTTCGGGCTCGAGGCGTTGAAGTTCTTCTCCACCGACGAGGGCCTCGCGCTCAACCTGCGCGGCATCAACACCCGGATCGTCGAGCCCGGCACCGTGCGGGTCGGCGACGCGGTGCGCAGGCTCTGAGCGTCTCTCGGCTCAGTAGCGCGGGCCGCTCGCGAGCTCTCGCCCCGTCCCGCCCATGAAGCCGAAGAACGAGAGGACGACGCGGAGCTGCTCTGCGGTCAGGCGACGTGAGAGCGCCTCGCGCAGAACGGCCGTGTCACACTGGTGCGCCTCGAACGCGGTGAACTGCACGCGCGCGAGCACCCGGTAGTTGTCGGCGTCCGACGGGAACGGGCGCAGGAATGCGGCCGCCGCCCGGCTGAAAGCCTCCGCCTCCGCCCGGCACGTCGCCGGCGTTCCTCGAGTCACCGGGACGGTCATCGCGGGAAACGGCCCGTACCTCGGCACGGTCAAGGCTCGCTCCGCGTTTCCGTCGGGAGAGCCACCGCAGCCCGCGAGCACGATGGCCCCGAGGAGCGTCCCTGCAAAGAGCCTGTACATGCTCGTCGAGGCTACCGCGCGGCCTCGCGGGGACGTACGCGGGACCTTGGGGGCGCGGCGAGCTGCCCGCAGGCGGCCGCGATGTCGCGGCCCCTTGTCAACCGGACGGTCGCGGGAACCCTCGCGCGATCGAGCTCGGCCTTGAACGCGGCGATCGCGGCGCGGGAAGACCCGTCGTACATCCCGGTCGGGTTGTACGGGATCAGGTTCACCTTGAACGCCTCGCGGCCGAGCAGCGTCCCGAGCAGACGCGCCTGGGCGGGCGCGTCGTTCACGCCCGAGAGCATCACGTACTCGACGTACACCCTCCGTCGTGTCCGCTCCCAGTGCGCGCGGCACAGCGCGAGCACGTCGGGGAGCGGATACCGCTCGTTCACGGGCATCAGCTCACTGCGCAGGTCGGGATCGGCAGCGTGAAGCGAGAGCGCGAGGCGGATCGGTTCCGCAACCTCCTCGACGAAGCGCGTCAGCCCGGGCATCCAGCCGACCGTCGAGATCGTCGTGCGCCGGTGCGTCACCCCGAGCGCCGGCAGCCGCCGAGCCGCCTCGAGCACTGCGTCGACGTTCATCAGCGGCTCTCCCATTCCCATGAAGACGACGTGGTCGACGGGCTCGGTCCGGCGGAAATGGAGAATCTGGTCGAGGATCTCCCACGTGGTCAGGTTCCGGCCGAAGGCCATGCGGCCGGTGGCGCAGAACGTGCAAGTGAGCGGACAGCCCGACTGCGACGAGACGCAGACCGACCGCCGTCCGTCGCGGTACCGCATGAGCACGGCCTCGACGGGGTGCCCCTCGGCGGTGCGGAACAGCGTCTTCACGGTTCCGTCTCGTGAGCGCTGCTCGGCGTCGGCGCTCAGCGTCGAGAACGGGACGGCGGACGCCAGCGCGTCGCGCAGCGCGAGCGGGAGGTTCGTCATCTCCTCGTACCCCGCCGCGCCGCGCGCCGTCCACTCCCAGGCCTGACGGGAGCGGTACGACGGCTCGCCGAGCTCGGCGACGCGCCGCTCGAGCAGGTCGAGGTCCATGCGGCAACGGTAGCCCTCGGGCCGCCGCTAGGGTGCGGAACCGTGATCGATCTGCGCTCCGACACCGCGACCCGGCCTACCGAGGGCATGCGCGCGGCGATCGCCTCCGCCGAGGTGGGTGACGAGCAGCGGCGCGAAGACCCGAGCGTGAACCTGCTCCAGGAGCGCGTCGCGGCGCTGCTCGGGCAGGAGGCGGCCGTGTTCCTGCCGACCGCGACGATGGCGAACCAGATCGCGCTCAAGCTCCACGCGCGTCCCGGCGACGTGTTGGTCGCGGAGCGGTACGCCCACGTCGTGATCTACGAGTACGGTGGACCGGCCGTTCACGCGGGTCTGATGATCGAGCCGATCGAGGGGCGCGCCGGCCGCTTCGGCCCCGACGAGCTCTTCGCGGTGACGACGCCGAGCACGAAGGTCGCCGACCAGCGGGCCGCGGTGGTCGCGGTCGAGGACACGCACAACTCGTCGGGCGGCCGTTGCTGGCCGCTCGCGGAGCTCCGGGAGCTCACGGAGGCTGCCCGCGAGCGCGGTCTCGCGACCCATCTCGACGGCGCTCGTCTCCTCAACGCGGCCGTGGCGACCGGCGTGCCTCCCTCCGAGCTCGGCGGGCTCTTCGACACCGTCACGTTGTGCCTCTCCAAGGGCCTCGGCTGCCCGCTCGGTGCCCTGCTCGCCGGCCCGGCCGAGACGATCGAGCGCGCCTGGCGCGAGAAGCATCTCTTCGGCGGTGCGCTGCGCCAGGCGGGGATCGTCGCCGCGGCCGGCGTCTACGCGCTCGAGCATCACGTCGACAGGCTCGCGGACGACCACGCTCGCGCGCGGCGGCTCGCGGAGGGCTGGCACGCGGCGGGCCTGGCGGTCGACCTCGAGCAGGTGGAGACGAACTTCGTGCAGCTCGACGTCGGGGCGCTCGGCCTCGAGCGCGACGAGACCCTTGCCCGACTGCGGACGGCCGGCGTCGGCCTCTCGTCGACGATCCACCCGGCGATCGCGCGTGCGGTCACGCACCTTGACGTCGGCGACGAGGACATCGAGCAGGCGATCGAGCTCGTTCCCGCTGCGCTCGCAGCCGTGACCGCCTGAGCTGCGCTAGGCGACTACCCCCAGCAGGGTGCCCGGCAGTTGGGCGGACGCGGTCGACTCGCCGTCGCGGTTCCCGGCGGCGTAGAAGAGAACGACCACGAGCAGGTACGCGGCGACCAGCACGACCCCGCGGCCTTTCGACGCGCGTCCGCCGAAGAGCGTCGCTGTGGTCACGACGAGACCACCCGCGAGAGCCGCGATCTCCACCTCGCGGAACCCGAGCGCGAGCGGCTCGATCAACCACGACAGGAGCGTGACCAGCGGGGATCAGGAACACCGCCACCTGGGCGGCCGAGGCGAGCGCGATCTCCGCCGCGAGCTCGACCTTGCCCCGGTGGGCGACCACCACCGCGCCCCCGTGCTCGGCAGCGTTGCCGACGATCGCCACGATCACCGCCGAGACGAAGAAGTCGGACAGTCCGACGCGCTCGGCGAAGGTCTCGAGCGAGCCCACCAGGACCTCGGCGACGAGCGCGGTCACGACGGTGGCGGCCGCGAGCACCGCGAGCGAGAGGGTGAGCGACCATGCCGCGACGTCGTCGTCGGTCGGGCCCTGGAGCGTGCGGTGGCGCCTGAGCGAGTAGTACGTCGTGATCCCGTAGACGGCGAGCAGCACCACCGAGACCGGCACCGACAGGTCGACGATCTCCTGCCGGTCCGGGTCGCCGCTCCAGGAGGGGATCGCCGGCACGAGGAACAGCAGGACGGCGATGCCGATCATCCCCAGCGAGAGGAAGCTCGACCATCTGTCGAGCGTTCCCGACGGCCCGAACAGGAGCGAGACGCCGAGCACGAGCAGGAGGTTGCCGACCACGGAGCCCGTCAGTGACCCCCGAACGACCTCGGTGAGCCCCTGATTGATCGCCAGGAGCGCGATGATCAGCTCGGGCGCGTTGCCGAACGTCGCGTTGAGGAAGCCGCCGATCCCGGGCCCTGTCCGGTCGGCTGCGTGCTCGGTCGCCTCGCCGATCAGCCAGGCGAGCGGGACGAGCGCGAGCGCGGAGAGCAGGAACTCGGTCGTGGCGCCGAGGTGGGCGACGTGATGCAGCACGACGACAGTCGGCCCCAGCAAGAGGCCGGCGAGGAGCACCCGGCGGACCACGGGCGCGAACCCTACCGAGGGGTGGAGTTCCTCCTTCCTGCGCCTACCGGTTCGCGATGCGAACGTCAAGTCTTGCGCGGGCGGGGCGGGGCTTGCGACGATCCGGTCATGAGTGACGTGGCTCCGGCACCGGTGGCACCGGAGGAGATCCCGCTTCGTCCCCAGGACGAGGTCGAATGCCGACGCTGCGAGGTGCACTGCGATCGTGTCGTGCATCCAGGCGCCTGCATCGCCCGGAGCTGCCCCTTCGTGTACGTGTACGAGGCGTGGGGTCACATGTACATGGGCTGCGTGCAGAAGGTCTTCGACGTCGAGATCGACGTGGACGTGCTCACGGAGCTCGAGGCCCGGCCGCAGGGCTTCGGCGCGGTGAAGGCGACGAGGGCGCCGCTGCCGATCTGCCACTCGGAGATCTCGTCCTGCTACGAGCACCGCAGCGACGAGCTCGGCTGCCGGAACCCGGAGTTCTTCGAGGTCCCGCTCGCGAGCCCCAGCTTCCGCGTGTTCGCGCAGCTCGCCGACTAGCTCGAGCGGCTTCCTCGGCGGGCCCGGGCGGCGAGCCTCCGGCGTCCCTTGCGGCGGAGCTCGCGCAGGAGGCGCAGCTCGCCTGCGTAGCCGCCGTCGGGCCCCTGGGTCTCGAGGATCGCGGGTAGCGCGTCGAACGCCGGGTGGGCGACGAACGTCGCGAGCCCGTCACCCATCTCGCCGAGGCCGAGCGGCGCGTGCCGGTCGCGGTTCGAGCCCAGCGGAGCCGCCGCGTCGTTCACGTGCAGACAGCGGAGCCGGCCGAGCCCGATCCTCTCGTCGAGCTCCCCGAGGGCCGCGTCGAGCGACTCGGGATCCGTGACGTCCACGCCCGAGACCCACCAGTGGCACGAGTCGAGGCAGATCCCGAGCCGCGGGTGGCGATCGAGCCGATCACAGAGCGCCGCGAGCTCGTCGACGGAGCGCCCGATCGTGCCGCCTGCGCCGGCCGAGTTCTCGAGCACGAGCCAGAGACGCTCGTCGGTCAGGTCGAGGAGCTCGCGCAGCGCGGGCACCGCACGCCGGTACCCGGCCTCGAGGCCCTTTCCGAGATGCGAGCCGACATGGAAGACGACTCCCTCGGCGCCGATCGCGGCGGCCGTCTCGAGCGACGCGCGCATCGCGGTGAGCGACTTCCGGTGGAGCGTCCGGTCCGGGCTGCCGAGGTTCACGAGGTAGAGCGCGTGGCACACGACGGCCCCGATTCCCGCCTCCTCGCGCCGTGCGCGGAAGCGGGCGACCTCGTCGTCGCCGTGAGCCGTCGGCCGCCACATGCGGGGGCTCTGCGTGAACACCTGCACCGCGTCGCACCCGAGCTCCTCCGCCCGGTCGATCGCCTTCGAGATGCCTCCCGCCGACGAGACGTGCGCGCCCAAGAGCACACCCCAACGCTACCCGCGCGCTTCATCCGGCTTCGGGTCGGGCCGCCGCCTCGACGCGTGGACGAGTTGGCACGAAATCGACACGGCTTTGCCCTTGACGAAAAACGGTGTCTGACACCGTTCGCCGTCAAGTGGCCGCTCGGGCCCTGTCCTGCCGGGGCGCGACTACGATCCACCTGCGATGAGCGTCCGCGTGCGCATGGCTCCGTCGCCGACCGGGCTCCTGCACATCGGTGGCGTCCGGACGTTCCTCTTCAACTGGCTGTTCGCGCGGGGGCGCGGTGGGGAGTGCCTGCTGCGGATCGAGAACACCGACACGTCGCGCGAGGTCGCGGACGCGACGGCGCAGATCGAGCGCTCCCTGCGATGGCTCGGGATCGAGTGGGACGGGCCCACGCGGTTTCAGCTCGACCGCGCGGAGCGTGCCCGCGAGGAGGCGGCCCGTCTGATCGAGGAAGGCAAGGCGTACGAGGAGGACGGCGCGATCCGACTCCGCATGCCCCGTGAAGGCGCGGTCGGCTGGGACGACGCGGTGAAGGGGCCGATCGAGTTTCCCGCCGCGGAGCTGGAGGACTGGGTGCTCGTCCGCTCGGACGGCCGGCCCGACCTACAACTTCGCGAACCCCGTCGACGACTGGGCCGACGGGATCACGCACGTGATCAGGGGCGACGACCACGTCTCGAACACCCCCAAGCAGCTCGTCGTGCTCGCCGCGCTCGGAGCGGCGCCGCCGGTCTACGCGCATGTCCCCAACGTCTTCGGAGAGGACGGCAGGAAGCTCTCGAAGCGCCACGGCGCCGTCTCGGTCGACGAGTTCCGCGCCGCCGGGTATCTCCCGGCGGCGTTGATGAACTTCCTCGCGCTGCTCGGCTGGGCGCCGGACGGCGAGACGACGATCATGAGCAGTGAAGAGCTCGTCGAGCGGTTCACCCTCGAGCGGGTGGGGCGTGCGCCGGCGACCTTCGACTATGCGAAGCTCGACTGGATGAACGGGGTCTACCTGCGCGCGCTCGACGCAGGGGAATACGCGGACACGGTGCTCGCGTACCTTCGTGAGCAGGGCATCGACTGGCCCGAGGACGGCGTGCGCGCGATGGCGCCGATCGTCCAGGAGAAGGTCGCGACGCTCGGCGAGATCCCGGGGTTCGCAGGATTCCTCTTCCACGACGTCGAGCCGGATCCCGCGCTACTCGACCAGCGCATTCTCCGCTCCGCGGAGGCTGCGCTAGGAGACGTGCAGAGCTGGTCGGCTGCCGAGATCGAAGCCGCGCTCAAGCGACTCTGCGACGAGCTGGGCGAGAAGCCGCGGACGGTCTACGGGCCGATCCGGGTCGCGGTGACCGGGGCGAAGGTTTCGCCCGGGCTCTACGAGTCGCTCGAGCTGCTCGGCCGGGAGCGCTCGCTCGAGCGGCTGCGGCGCGGCGTGGAGCTCGCAGCGTGACCTCGCTCTCCGTCGACGCGTTCGAGCAGAGACTCGAGCAGTACGGCATCGAGCGCTCGGAGGAGGCGCGGGCCGTTCGCGTGGGCGAGAAGGAGACGTCCGAGCAGGCGACCATCGTCGCCCGCTACGCCGACCTGTTCACGCGCGGACAGCTCGACGCGTTGCACGCAGCCGAGTCGGACGCCGCGGGTGCGGAACGCGAGTCCGTCGCCCGGCTGCGCCTCGCGTGCCAGGACGGTGTCGTCACCCGCGAGCTCGCCGAGCAGGAGGACGCGCTCGAGAACGCGCTGCTCGGCTCCCGCGTCGCATGGGACGGCGACGAGCTGCCCTTGCGGGCGGCGCAGGCGCGTCTCGCCACCGAGCCGGACTACCGGCGCCGAGACGCACTGGGCTCCGCCGTGCTCGAGGCCTCCGGCCTGCTCAACGACGACCGTCGCGCGCTGCTGGCCGCTCGGAACGAGCTGGAGGCGGGGGTCACGGGCATCGCGGACCCCGTCGCGCGCAACGAGGCGGAGAAGGACGTCCTGCTGCGGCCGGTCGCGGATGCCGTCGACACCGCGCGGGTGGAGGCAACCGCCGCGTTCGGCCCGTCCCGCGAGCGGTGGCTCGACCGCCTGCTCGGCCCGGAGCGGGACGAGACCCCCGCCTCCGCGCACATGGCGTGGATCCGCCGCATGTCTCCGCTGGAGGCGACGTACACGAAGGAGCGGAGCGTGCCGGTGTGCCTCGCGACGTTGCGCGGGATGGGGTTCGACCTGGAGTCCGAGTCCGGGATCCGCACCGATCTCGAGGACCGCCCGCAGAAGGCGCCTCGCGCATGCGTGATCGCGACCGACCCTCCCCGCCTCGTGCACCTGATCACGCGAGCGCTCGGGGGCCTGCACGACTACGAGGCGTTCCTGCACGAAGCGGGGCACGCGTTGCACTACGCGGGCTGCGATCCGGCGCTGCCGCTCTCGTTCCGGCGTCTCTCCCGCGACCATGCGTTGACCGAGATCTACTCGTTCCTGCTCGACTCGGTCTCGCGCGAGCCGGACTGGCACGCGGATCATTTCGGGTTGGACGCCGAGCGGGCACGCGAGAACGCCGAGGCTGCGGCGTTCTCGAACACGATCCTCTTCCGTCGCTACTCGGCGAAGCTCGGCTTCGAGCTCGAGTTCTGGGCGCGGTTCCCCGTCGACGGCGGCACCGCGGAGGGGTACGAGGAGCGGCTCACAGCGGCCACCGGGATCCGTTATCCGGCGGCCAACCACCTCGCGGACATGGATGCGGGCTTCTACTCCGCCGACTACCTGCGGGCGTGGATCCGCAGCGCACAGTTGCGTGCGTACCTGAGGCGCGAAGTCGGCCGGGAGTGGTGGCGCCTCCCGGGCACGGGCGAGCTCCTGCGCGGGCTCTTCCGCGAGGGCACGCAACCGACGAGTGAGGAGATCGCCGCCCGCCTCGGCTACGACCCGCTCGACACGGGCCCGCTCGTAGACGAGATGGTCGGCGCCTGAGCGCGGTCGTCGCGCGACCCGCCAACCGCGTACCCGGATTGCGTGCTGCTGCTCGCGGCGGGTACCGGCTACACGTGGGCCGCGAGCGTCGTAGGGTGGGGACCCGCATGAGCGCCTTCACGGATCTCGTCGGCCGCGAGCTCGGCCCCACGGACTGGTTCGAGGTGACCCAGGAGCGGATCGACGAGTTCGCGCGGGCCACGGACGACCCGCAGTGGATCCACACCGATCCAGAGCGGGCGGCCGAGGGGCCATTCGGGACGACGATCGCCCACGGGTTCCTGACGCTCTCCCTCTGCGTCCCGTTGATGTCGGAGACGCTTTCGCTGAGCGGCTACCGAATGGGGATCAACTACGGCGTCAACCGCGTGCGCTTCCCCGCGCCGACCCCGTCGGGCTCGCGCATCCGCGCGCGCTTCACGGTCCAGTCGGTCGAGGAGGTCGCCGGCGGCGAGCAGGGCGTCGTGCTCGCGACCGTCGAGCGAGACGGCGGAGACAAGCCCGTCTGCGTCGCCGAGCTCGTGCTCAGGATGATCCATTGAAGCGCTTCGAGGGCCAGACCGCGCTCGTCACCGGCGCCGCCCAGGGCATCGGTGCGGCGACGGCGGAGCGCCTCGCCGCCGAGGGCGCGCACGTCGTGATCGCGGACTTCGACGAGGCGACGGCCGCGGCGACGGCGGAGCGGATCGGCGGGCGCGCCGTCCGCTGCGACGTGACCTCGCGCGAGGACGTCGAGGCCGCAGTCGCGGCGGCGGCGGAGACGGGGCGCCTCGACATCCTCGTCACGTGCGCGGGTATCACCCGCGACAACCTCGTGCACAAGATGAGCGACGAGGACTGGGAGGCGGTGATCGCGACGCATCTGCGCGGGACGTTCCTCGCGGCGCGCGCGGCCCAGGCGCACATGGTCGAGCAGAAGAGCGGCTCGATGGTGCTGATCTCGTCGGTCTCCGCGCTCGGCAATCGCGGCCAGGCCAACTACTCGGCCGCGAAGGCGGGCATCCAGGGTCTGGCGAAGACCCTCTCGCTCGAGCTCGGCCGTTTCGGCATCCGCGTCAACTGCGTCGCGCCCGGGTTCATCGTCACCGCGATGACCGCGAAGACGGCGGAGCGCCTCGGCCTCTCGTTCGAAGACTTCCAGGCGCGCGGGTGCGGCACAGACCCCGCTCGGACGGGTCGGACAACCCGAGGACGTCTCGGGTGTCGTCGCGTTCCTCTGCTCGGACGACGCCGCGTACGTCAGCGGCCAGGTCGTGTACGTCCGCGGCGGCCCGTAGCTGCGCCCGCTGACGGCGCGCGGGAGGGAGCCGGCCCCACCCTCCTTGCCGTCGGTCGAGGCGGAACCGGCTCCCCGGGACCCTCATCGATCGCGCGGGCGCGGCGCAAGTGGGGAACGGGGCCGTGGACGTGTCAGGCGACCGGCGTCGCTGGGTATCGTCACCAGGCCGTGGAGACGCCCGCCGACCTGACCCGGGAGCCCGCCCAGCCGGAGACGATGGAGGCGCCGCGGGTCCGGCTGATCTTCGCCGCGCTGCTGCTCGTCCTGCTGCTCGCGGCACTCGACCAGACCATCGTCTCGACCGCGCTGCCGACGATCGTCGGCGATCTCGGCGGCATCGAGCACCTCTCGTGGGTCGTGACCGCGTACCTGCTCGCCTCGACGGTCGTCGGGCCGCTCTACGGCAAGCTCGGAGACCTCTACGGCCGCAAGATCGTGCTGCAGACGGCGATCGTGATCTTCCTCGCTCGGCTCGGCCCTCTGCGGCGTCAGCCAGAGCATGCTCGAGCTGATCGGCTTCCGCGCGCTCCAGGGCCTGGGCGGCGGCGGCCTGATGGTGGTCGCGGTGGCGGCGATCGGCGACGTCGTCCCGCCGCGACGAGCGCGGCCGGTACCAGGGGTACTTCGGCGGCGTCTTCGGCGTGGCGACCGTGGTCGGGCCGCTGCTCGGCGGCTTCTTCGTCGACCACCTCTCGTGGCGCTGGATCTTCTACGTGAACCTTCCGGTCGGGATCGTCGCGCTGGCCGTGATCGCCGCGGCGTTCCCCACCGTGGCGGAGCACGTGCGGCACACGATCGACTACCTCGGCGCCGTGCTCCTCGCGGGCGGACTGTCGGCGATCGTGCTGTACACGAGCCTCGGCGGGACCACGTATCCGTGGGGCTCGGCGGGCATGATCGCCACGCTCGTGCTCGGCGTGGTGCTGCTGGCGGCGTTCGTCTTCGCCGAGCGCCGCGCGGCCGAGCCGATCCTCCCGCTGCAGCTGTTCCGCAACCGCGTGTTCACCGTCACGAGCGCGGTCGGCTTCGTCGTGGGGCTCGCCCTCTTCGGATCGGTGACGTACCTCCCGCTGTACCTCCAGGACGTGAAGGGCGCACAGCGCGACGACCGCCGGCCTCTTGTTGACGCCGATGATGGCCGGCGTCCTGATCACGTCGATCACGAGCGGCCAACTGATCACGAAGTACGGCCGCTACCGGCCGTTCCCGATCGCCGGCACCGCGATCACGACCCTGGGGCTCGTGCTCCTCTCGCGCCTCGCGGTCGACACGCCCACGGCGCGTCGCGGGCTTGTACATGCTGGTGCTCGGCCTGGGGCTCGGGCTCGTGATGCAGGTGCTCGTGCTCGCCGCGCAGAACGCGGTCGACTACGAGCTGCTCGGCGTCGCGACGTCCGGCTCGACGCTGTTCCGCCAGATCGGCGGCTCGATCGGCGTCGCGGCCTTCGGCGCGATCTTCGCCAACCAGCTTGCGGCGAACCTCGCGGGCGCGCTCCCACCGGGGACGAAGCCGCCGGCGGCCGCCGATCCGTCGACCATCAAGGAGCTTCCGGCCGCCGTGCACGAGATCTTCGTCACGGCGCTGACGGATGCGCTCACCCCCGTGTTCCTCACCGCCGCAGGCATCGCGTTCGTCGCGTTCCTCCTCACCTGGCTCCTGCGCGAGGTGCCGCTCAAGACCACCGCGAAGGCACCGGACATCGGCGACGGGTTCCAGGCCGCCCACGAGGACGACCGGCTGCGCGAGCTGGCGCGGGCGCTGTCGCTCCTCGCCGGCCGGGAGCAGCGTTGGGGCCTCTACGAGCGTGCGGCGGAGAGCACGGGGGTCGATCTCTCCCCGCCTGTGCTCTGGTTGCTCGCGCGCATCGGCGAGCGGGCGCCGATGACCGAGGCGGAGCTGGCGGCTCACTTCGGCGCGGGAGCCGCCGAGCTCGCGACGCAACTCGCCGACCTACGTGGGCGCGGGCTGGTGCGCGACGACGAGGGGCGTGTCGCGCTGACGGCCGCGGGCGCCGACGTCCACGAGCGCCTGGTGGAGCTGCGCTGCGCGCGTTTGCGGGAGCTGCTCGACGGCTGGGAGCCCGAAGCGCATCCCGACGTGATGAAGCTCGTCGACCGTCTCGGACGGGACCTCGTCTCCGAGATGCCGGCCCCCGCCTGACTGCGGGCGGCCGATCCCTCGCGCGCGAGGAACTCGCGGGCCGACCGGTTGCTACTCGCGCTCGTGACGCGGACGACCGAATGCGTGCTTCGCGACGACCCACGTCCCGAGGAACGCGAACAGCGCGAGCACGACGCCCGACGGAATCGTCGCGGTGCTGCCGACGCCCGGAGTGCTGTCCGTGAAGACCATGTCGGGACCGAGCAGGGAGTCGAGCATCACCGCGAGCCACATCGTCGAGATCGCGAGCGACGCCCACATCTCCCGGACGAGGAGCCGTTCCGACCACCTGCGGGCATCGAAGCCAAGCCTCGTAGACTCGTTGACCGTAGACACCTCGCACCTCCTTCCACGTCTCGACGGTCGCACGTTCCGGGCTGGCGAGAATCGGGGACGGCCCGGATCGGCGCTGCGCGAACCTACGCACGCGCCGCCGGACGGCGGCACGTCCCCACCTTGGTCGGGCTGCACGCTGGACGTCCGGCCAGCACGGAGACATCCCTGGGTCCATACGCTGCTCTGGGCAAAGGGGGATTCCGGCGAGCTCGGGCCGTGCGGGGGCGCGCGGCCCGCGCCGGACCTCTTCGGGGCGGACACTCGAGTAGTCACACCGGCGCAGCCGAGGCGACGATCTGCGATGCTCGGCGCGGGTGCGGCCTGCGCACGACGGTCTCTGGTCGGGATCCTCTTCGGGTCCGTCCGAGAGACTCGCCGAGCGCGGCCCCCACAGGCGACGTACCCACCACCCCCCGGCGTCGCCTGGGCAGCACTCTGCAGGGAGAACCTTACGGCGGGGTTACGTCTCGGCCGCTGCGGCTCACCGCGCCGCCTGTCACCGGTTCACGCAGGCCCCGATAGACGACCGCGCCGACCGCGGCCCCGAGCGCGGGCGCGGCGAGGTAGACCCAGATCGAGTGGAGGTCTCCGGCCACGATCCCGGGGCCGAGCGAGCGTGCGGGGTTCATCGACGCGCCGCTGATCGGGCCGCCGAAGAGCGCGTCGAGCCCTACGGTGGCGCCGATCGCGATCGCGGCTGCCTCTCCGATCGCGCGGGTATCTGTCGCGACGGCGACGATCACGAGCATCAGGAAGAACGTGAGGATCGTCTCCCAGAGGAACGCCTGCGCGTCGGAGCCACTGGGAGTGGTGGCGCCGATATCGGCGACGTCACCCAGCGAGGCACGGAGGACTGCAGCAGCGGCGAGGGCGCCCGAGAGCTGCGCGGCCCAATACGGGACGACGCGTGCCGGTGGAAAGTGGCGGGTGAGCGCGAACGCGAGCGTCACCGCCGGGTTGAAGTGCGCGCCGGAGATGTGGCCGAGCGCGTAGATCATCACCGTGATCACGAGCCCGAAGCTCAGCGCGACGCCGACGTGCCCGAGCTCGTGCGTCTCGGCGTCGACCATGATCGCCCCGCAGCCGGCGAACACCAGCGCGAACGCGCCGATCGTCTCCGCGAGCAGCGATCGCGCGAGCGGAGGGATCGTCACGCGGGCGGCAGCAGCTCGGTCGAGAGCGTCGTCACGCGTGCGTCGATCTCGTCGCGGATCCGGCGTACGGTATCGATGTCCTGGCCCGCCGGGTCGTCGATCTGCCAGTCCTCGTAGCGCGTGCCCGGGAAGATCGGGCAGGCGTCGCCGCAGCCCATCGTCACCACGACGTCGGATGCGCGGACGGCCGCCTCGGTCAGCGATTTCGGGCGGGCGTCACTCGAGCTCGATGCCGAGCTCGGCCATCGCGCTGACGACGACCGCGTTGACCTCCTCGGACGGCGCGCTGCCCGCCGAGCGCACCGCGATGCGGCCTCCGGAGCGCCGCTCGAGCAGCGCGGCCGCCATCTGGCTGCGTCCCGCGTTGTGGACGCACACGAACAGCACCTCGGGCCCGATCTGCATCTCGGGCGCCTCAGACGGCTGCGGGGACCAGGGGCGAGAACACGTGCCGGAGTCGGTCGATCGCGTCGGGCACCAGCCGGTAGAACGCCCAGGTGCCGCGCCGCTCGACATCGACCAGCCCGGCGTCGCGGAGGATGCGCAGGTGGTGCGAGACCGTCGGCTGCGCCAGGTCGAACGTCGCCGTCAGATCGCAGACGCAGCACTCCTCACAGCACGCGAGCTGGTTGACGATCGCGACCCGGGTCGGGTCGGCGAGCGCCTTGAACGTCGTCGCCAGGGCCGCCGCGGACTCCTCGTCCATCGTCGGCGCCCCCGGCGCGCAGCAGAGCTGCTGGAGAACGGGCAGCTGCGTATTCATCGACCGACTTCAATATATCATTCCATCGACGTTCGCCGATGAAAGGAGGAAGCGCATGGCATTCGACGCGCATTCGTGCTGCGACGACGGCTGCTGCTCGGGCGACGACTGCTGCTGAGCGGCGCACCGGCGGCCGACTGCAGCGGCCGCCGACCGTCTCGCACACCTTCGCCGCGCGTCCGGCCGGCGCGGGACCGGTTGCCGAAAGTCGGCGTGCGTCCCTGCCAAGATGGGTGCTTTTGCCCATGCGGCGTCGATCGCCTCGTTTGTACGTTCTCGCCGAACGAGCGGGAGTCGTATCTCTCGGCGCGAAGCCTCTGTGCACGCCGAGGGACCGGGGTAGCCGGCTCGTCCATTCGTAATCCGGTTCCGTGCGGGCTGCATCGCGGTCCGCAGAAGGAGGTGTCTCCATGCGTAGAACGACCATGGTCCTCAGCCCGGTCATGGCGTTGCTGGCACTGGCGCTGGTCGGCTCGGCACTCGCGGGCGGGCCGGGCGCCGGGACGTGCTCGGGCGGAGCGATCACCCCGGGCAGCTACAGGGGGTTCACCGTCACCGGCGTCTGCTGGTTCACGGGCGACGTGACGATCCACGGCAACTTGTTCCTCACCCGCGGCGCGATCCTGAACGATCACGCCATGCCGGCTGCGGTGGTGCACGTGACGGGCAACGTCATCGTCGGCAAGGACGCGGTCCTCGGCCTGGGGACGTACGGCCCGCTGGGCGGAGGCGCCACGCAGACCGGCACCGTGGTCGACGGGAACATCACCGCGATCCGCCCGCTCAGCCTCTACCTGAGCGCGATCACCGTCCACGGCAACCTCACCTCGCTCGGCGGCAGCGGCACGGGGCGGAACTTCCCGATCAAGGACAACGTCATCGACGGGAATCTCCTCGTTCAGGGCTGGAACGGCGACTGGATCGGCCTGCTCGGCAACCAGGTCGGCGGGAACGTGATCTTCGCGAGGAACTCGAGCGCGACCGACCCGGACTCGAGCGAGGTCGCGGAGAACGAGATCTCCGGCAACCTCATCTGCTTCGGCAACACCCCCGCCGCGCAGATCGGCGACGCCGGGCCGCTCGGCAGAGACCCGAACGTCGTCGGCGGCAGGGCCCTCGGCGAGTGCGCGTCGCTCGTGCAGCACTGACGACGTAGCCCGGCGCGACAGCGCCGAGAACGGCCACGAAGAGGGCCCGCCCCCGACGGGCCCTCTGTGGGCTCGCTACGAGACGCTCGTGGAGCCGCGCGTGTGCAGCGGGGGCGTCAGCGAACACTCCGCCGGCACGCTCTTACGCGGTAGCTCAATCCTGGGTCGATCGTGGTTCGCCAGCACTCGCCCGTCAGCCGCCCCGCACGTCATAGATGATCTGGTCGAGCGGCGCCCAGAAGGCATCGACGGCGGCGGTCGTCGTGCGTATGGGCGCTCCGTGGTCGGCGCGGAGGCCGTCGCCGCTGTGCACGGTCACGAGTCGCTTCCGTGTGCGCGGATGGCGCTCGATCGCCCGCCAGAGGTCGGTCGCGGCGCGCTTCGCGGACGTCGTGTCGGCATCGCCGACCTGGAGGACGACACGCGTCGAGCGGGCGAGGGGCGGCAGCGCGATCCCGGGGAACCGCCCGGGGCGCGGGAAGATGCTGACGACCGCGCTTGGCGTCGGCAGACCCCAGCGTGCGCTGTGGGCGGCGACGTAGAAGGCGAGCGTGGCGCCGTACGAGTAGCCGACGACGATCACCGGCACGCCCTTGATTGGACCGCCACCGAAGCCGGTGACGGGCAGACCCGCGAGATGGTGCTCGGCCGTCGTCACCGCGGTGCGGAGGGCGCGCAGCATCCGCTGCGGCGTGCGGCTCGCCGTGCTCTCGTAACGCGGGAACACGACCGCCGACTCGTCCGCCGCGAGGTGGTCGAGCCAGCCGAGATACCTCTGCGGAATCGGGTCGCCGCGCTCGTGCAGGAATACGACGATCGACCGCGCCCCGCCGGCCGCGATCACCCACGTCTCGTTCGCGCCACTGCCGAGGTCCGTGATGCCGACGATGTCGCTCGACGGCGCCGCTCGCGACGATGGCGTGCCCGCGACGACGAGCGCCGCCAGCGCCGCAGCCAGAACGAGCGGGAGCCTGTTTGCCATCCGCGGGTCGGTATACACGAGTTCCCGAGCGGTCGTGGCATTCCCGCGGTGATGACGGCGGGACACCGCGGTGCCAAGGACTCCTCTAGCCTCGCCGTTCGGGGAGCCAGATACGCGAAAACCCCTGCACTCCCGGGGTTTCTGTGGCAAGGCCCATACGGGATTCGAACCCGTGCCGCCGCCGTGAGAGGGCGGTGTCCTAGGCCACTAGACGAATGGGCCGTGGCGACGAACGAGTGTAGCGAACCCTCGATCCGGCCCAGCCGGGGGGCGTATCGTCTGTACGTGGCCGCACGCTTCGTCCCGCACCGGTTCGACCGGCTTCCCGAGGACGTCATGCGCCGCCGCTCGGCGGCGTTCCTCGAGGCGCTCCGGCGCCGGCGCACGATCCGCAGCTACTCGACGGAGCCGGTCCCCGTCGACGTCGTGGAGAACGCGATCGCGGCCGCGGCGACCGCGCCCTCGGGCGCGAACCAGCAGCCCTGGACGTTCGTCGTCGTCACGGACCCCGAGCGCAAGCGGGAGATCCGGGCCGCCGCCGAGGACGAGGAGCGTCGGAGCTACGGCGGGCGCATGCCCGAGGAGTGGCTCCGGGCGGTCGAGCCGTTCGGCACCGACGCGCACAAGCCGCACCTCGAGGACGCGCCGGTGCTGATCGTCGTGTTCGAGCAGGCGTACGGCCTGTCGAGCTCAGGGGAGAAGGTCAAGCACTACTACGTGCGGGAGTCCGTTGGCATCGCAGTCGGGTTCCTCATCGCGGCGCTGAACGACGCCGGCCTCGCGAGCCTCGTGCACACGCCGAGCCCCATGGGCTTTCTCACCGAGATCCTCGAGCGCCCGGAGAACGAGCGTCCGTACCTGCTGCTGGCCGTCGGCTACCCGGCGGAGGACGCAATGCTTCCGGTGATCGAGAAGAAGGCCGCCGACGAGGTGGTCGTCAGACGATAGGCGTGGGGCTCGCGGTCAGCGTCGTGTCCGCGTCGCGGGCGTCGATGCGCTCCTCGAGACGCCTGCGGATCTCCTCGCCGGTCGCGAGCAGGTCGTAACGGGCCCGCCGCGGCGGGAGCTTCACGACCCGCACCGAGTCGTCGCGGTCCCCGTGACACCGCGCGTACGCGGCCGCCTCGTCGAGGGTGCGGAGCCGGTCGACCTTCCGCCACAAGGGCACGATCGCTCTCTATCAGCCTTCGCGCTTCGTGGGAACCCGCACATACTCCCGGGAACCGCACTTTGCGCAGGAAACGTGGCTGGCGCTCAGTACCACGGCTTGCACGACCAGGGGCTCCAGTCGCGGCCCGAGCGGACGAAGTAGCGGTAGGCCGCGCGGGCCTGTGCGAGGGCTGTCGGGCCGTGGCCGAAGAGGCGCCGTTCCGTCGTGCCCATCTGGAAGAGGCCGAGGTACTGGCCGTTCTCCGCGGTGGTGCGCAGTCCCGACTCACAACGCGCGACGTGCAGCGCCTGGCCGCAGTAGTCGCCGAACACGTAGCAGACGGCCTTCCTGGGCGAGCGCGCGACCGTGGCCATGAGGCGCCGCTGCGCGGCGTCGTGCTCCGTGCGTGCGCTTCGCGCGCGCGCCCGCGCCGCATCTGCCCGCGCAGCTGACAGGGACGAGCGGGCGGCGGTCAGCGTGCGGGTGGCCTCCTGCGAGAAGCGTGCGTCCCGCAGAAGCCAGCGGTGGTGCTCGAAGAACCGGATCACCGAGGCGCTCTTGCGGATCGGGTCGGCGGGAGGCGCGACCTCGGAGGCGGCGGAGACGCGGGGGTCGCCGCCGGCGGTCGACGATCCTGCGCTCGCGACGACAGGCGTCGCGCACAGGCCGATCGCGCACAGGGCGATGACGAGGGCTCGCAGGGGAAACCTCCGCGTGGGGGACAGGGACAGGGCGCGCCGGGTCGGGCTCGGCTATCGGGCCCCGGCGCTGCCGTTCGTATCCATCGGTGCGAGCGAGGCTAGCAACGGCGCACAAAGGTTGTCTCGAACGCTTACGAAACCTTCAAAGAAAGTGTCACAATCGTTGTCGGTCGGAACAACGAAGCGAGTCGCCGGTACATGCGAAGGCGCCCCTCGCGGGGCGCCTTGGAGCTGCGGGACAGGGACTCGAACCCCAACTTCCGGAGCCAGAATCCGGCGTCCTACCATTAGACGATCCCGCAGGGCTCGGCCGGATTGTACCCCGCCGCTCCGGGGGCCTCAGATCTCGAGCCGGTACTCGGGGACGAGGCGCTTCTCGTCCGCGGTATCGATGTGCGCGATCACCTCGACGTGGGGCTCGAGGCCCGAGCCGCGCAGCTTCGCCCTCAGCAGTCCGTCGACCTGGAAGAGCCCGGACGAGTTGTTCATCACGATCTCGATCCGGACCGGCTTGTCCTCCCCGTCCCCGATCACGACCGTGTCGATCGCCGCGGCGGAGAGCGAGTGCATGGAGACCTGCCCTTTCTCGAACGGGATCCGCGAGCGACCCTTCGCCATGTCGAGCGCGTCGGCGACGCGGAGGATCCCGGCCTCGAGCGAGAGCGGCTCACCGTCGGCGCGGTGGCTCGTGATCGCCTGGAGCACCTCCGAGACGATCACGCTGCGGTCCGGCTCGTCGTAGATCCCGTCGAGCAGTGTCTGGAGCTTCGGCTCGGCGAGGAAGAGGCTCCAGTCCTCGTGCCCGCGCCGATGCACCGACATGCCGATGCAGTGGGTCAGCGCGGCGAGCACGACGACGATCTCCGCGTCGTCGTTCGTCATCCCGTAGTCGCGCACGACCGAGGGCTCGACCCCGTTCTTCGTCAGCTCCCGCAGGAGCTTCAGCGCGATGTTCGCGACGATCTGGATGTGAACCCACGAGTGGTCGTTGATCTCCAGGCGGACCGCCGCGTTGACGTTCGAGACGTGCCACCACGCCTTCAGCTGGCGGTCGTTGTTCGCCCGCTCGAGCACACGGCGGAGCGTCTTGTTGCCTCGCTCCGGCAGCCGGATCCGCATGTGCTCCACGGCCTCGGCGGGGGTGAGGCGCGCCTCCTTGACTGCGTCCGCCGACCCGGGCTCCTCGATGCGGCGCTGGCTCTCGGGATCCAGCGTCACGACTCTGCGACGGCCTGGGCGGACTGTCCGGGCTCGTGCTCCTCGCGGAGGCGGAAGTACGTGATCGCGAGCGCGATCGCAACGAACGGCGCGACCACGGCCTGCGCGATCGTGCCGCCGACGAAGATCTCGAGGAAGCGCGGCAGGAACGAGAACGCCGCCCGCAGCAGCGCGCTCGCGATGCCCGAGAGGAGGCCTGTGATCACCACGATCCCGAACACGGTCCACCCGTGGCCGCGAACGAGCGCGCGCGACCGGCCGAACGCGTCGAGCGCGCCGGTGTGCTCGATCACGATCACCGGCGCGATCACGGCCCAGATCGTGAGCAGGTACAGCCCGGGGACGACGAGGAGGACGAATCCGATGCCGATCGCCAGGCCGGCGAGCAGGCCGGCCACGAGCAGCGGCAGGATCGCAGGCGAGACACGGGCGAAGACCTCGCGGAGGCTCGAGTCGAGCGTGCCGTCGCGGGCATCCTGCACCGCGTAGACGAAGGCGCCCTGCAGCCAGGTCGTCCCGATCACCGCCGCGGCGAGCCCGACGACGGTGAGCACCGCCTCCGCTGCCGCGGCGTCGTCCGAGATCGCCTCGACCACGAGCGCGTACACGAGGTTCACGACCGCGAACACGATCAGCCCGATCAGGAAGAACCGCATGAAGAAGCGCGTGAAGAGCGTCCAGGACTCGTCGAGCACGGTACCGATGCTCATGGAGCGATCCTATGCGACCGCATGACGTGCGAGGGTCGCGGCGGACGGCGGAGAGGCCGCCGTCACCTGTGCGCCCTGACGACGACGAACCATGCGCCGGCGTAGAGCACGTTCCCGCCGCCGAGCTCGGCAACGAGGGAGTCGGGGGTGAAGTAGCGCTTGTAGACCTCCCAGGCCGAGCCGTCGTCGAGGATGCGCCGCGACCACTCCTCGTCGACTTCCGCGTGCGCGCGGGAGGCGTCGACGACGACGAGCTCAGGCGCGACGCGGCGTGCCTCGGCCAGGAAGCGCGCGCGCTGCGCCGCATCCAGATGGCCGTAGAAGTGGCCGGTGAAGACGCGGTCGAACGCATCGGCCTCGAACGGGAGCGCGAGACCGTCCCCCTCGACCAGCGTCGCTCCGGGCAGCCGCTCTCGGGCGATCGCGAGCATCCGCCGGCTCTGGTCGAGCCCGGTGATCGTCCCCCGCACGTGCCGCGTGAGGAAGGCGGTGCCGCAGGCGACGTCAAGCGTCCGCGCCGGAGGCAGGCGCTCGAGCGTACGGACGACGCGCTCGAGCTCGTCGGCGAACCCCGGCCGCTCGCGCGCCGCAAAACCTCCACGGCCGAGGTACCAGTCGTCGTACTCCGATGCGCGGCGGTCGTAGTACGCGGGGGCGGTCGGTTCGCGCATCAACCGTAGGGTAGGCGCGTGCCTCTGCTCGAATCCGTGCCGAACGTGTCGGAGGGACGCGATCCCGAGGTCGTCGAGGCGATTGCGCGCGCGTTCGGCGGAGCGGGCGCAGGGGTGCTCGACGTCCACACGGACGCCGACCACAACCGCTCGGTGATCACCCTCGTCGGTGACGAGCAGGAGTTGGTCGACGGACTCGTCGCGGGCATTGCCGAGGCAGGCCGGCGCATCGACCTGCGCCGCCACGCGGGTGTGCACCCGCGAGTCGGGGCGGCAGACGTCGTCCCGGTCGTACCGCTCTCGGCCGCGGATCGCGCGCGTGCAGACGCGGTTGCGGTCGCGGTCGCGCGGAGGGTCGGCGCCGAGCTCTCACTCCCCGTCTTCCTCTACGGAGCGATCGGTGAGGACCGGCGTCCCTCGTTCTACCGCCGTGGCGGGCTCGCCGAGCTCGAGCAGCGCCTGGCGACCGGAGAGCTGCGGCCGTCCCACGGGCCGGACCGCATCGACCCTCGCTCCGGAGCTGTGCTGGTCGGCGTGCGACCGCTGCTCGTCGCCTACAACGTCGTCCTGGAGGGCTCTCTCGGGATCGCGCGTCAGGTCGCGGAGGCAGTCCGCGAGTCGTCCGGTGGGCTGCCCGGGGTCCAGGCCCTCGGGCTCGCCCTGGGGGACGATGTGGTGCAGGTCTCGACGAACCTGGTCGACGTCGAGGCCACCGCGCTGCACGTTCTCGTAGCGCGGATCGTCGCCGAGGCGGAGGCACGTGGCGCGCGCGCGGGTGGCGGCGAGCTCGTGGGGCTGGTTCCCCGGAGATGCGTCGTCGCGGCGGCGGAGGCCGCCGGGCGCGTCGACGAGGTGCTCGACGACCGCGGGTTGCCGACCGACGCCGCCCTCGCAGCCGCCGCTCGGGCGCTTCGCCTCGAGCGCCTCGACGCCGATCGCGTGCTCGAGTGGCACCTGGGGCGGCAAGACGGCGCCGCCTGATCGCCGAACGGGCCCGCGGCGCCCAGAGGACGGTCACCAAGGCGGCACGAAGCCGGCACCCATTCGTGATGTGTGGCGGGGTACCGTGTCCGCAGGGGGTTTCGGACCCCCGAGCCGGGGGGCCGCGCTACCGGTCGGCGCCGGGCGGCTTCGCCCGCGCCGACGGGTTGGTAGGCGGAGGGACCGGCGGGCAAGGTGCGCTCCTCGCGCCGCTGCTCCTCGCCCCGATGCCGTCCGCTCGGGCCGGGACTAGACTCGCGCCGTGCCGGCCGCCGTCGAGCTCACCGGTGACGACCTCACGATCGAGGACGTCTGGGATGTCGCAGTTGACCGCCGTCCTGTGATCCTGGGCAGGCGGGGGAAGGAGCGCGCCGCCGCCGCGTGCGCGTTCCTCGATGCCCACGCCGATGACCACACGTACGGGGTCAACACGGGCTTCGGCCGGTTCGTATCGGAGTCGATCCCCCGCGACCAGGCGGCCGAGCTCCAGCTCCGCCTGCTCCGCAGCCACGCCTGCGGCGTGGGCGACCCGTATCCGGACGAGGTCGTCCGGGCGGCGATGCTCCTCCGAGCGAACACCCTCGCGAAGGGGTATTCCGGGGCCCACGTCGAGACGATCGAGCTCCTCGTCTCGATGCTCGGCGCAGGGATCGTCCCGAGCGTCCCGTCGCGAGGCTCGGTCGGGGCGAGCGGCGACCTGGCGCCGCTCGCGCATCTCGCGCTTCCGCTCGTGGGAGAGGGCGAGGCGACGCTCGGAGGCCGGAGGCTGCCGGGGCTCGAGGCGCTCCGCGAGGCCGGGCTCGGCCCGGTCACGCTCGCGGCGAAGGAGGGGCTCGCGCTGATCAACGGCACGCAGTTCATGACCGCGATGGCAGCGCTGGCGCTGAGCAGGGCGAAGCGGCTCGCCGGCGCGGCGGACGTCGCGTGCGCGATGTCGCTCGAGGCCCTGCAGGGGACGCCGACGAGCTTCCATCCCGCGATCCACGCGGCGCGCCCCATGCCGGGCCAGGCCCGCAGCGCCGCCGCGCTCCGTGCCTTGTTGGACGGCTCCGCGATCGTCGAGGCGCATCGCTGGTGCGACAAGGTGCAGGACGCGTACTCGCTGCGCTGCGCACCCCAGGTGCACGGCGCGAGCCGTGACCTGCTCGACCACGTCGAGCGGACGGTGGCCGTCGAGCTCAACGCGGCGACGGACAACCCGCTCGTCCTGCTCGACGAGGGGCTCATCGTCTCGAACGGAAACTTCCACGGCCAGCCGATCGCGATCGCGCTGGACTGCCTCGCGATCGCGTGCGCCGAGCTGGCGAACATCAGCGAGCGGCGGACGGAGCGGCTCGTGAACCCTGGCCTGTCCGACGGGCTGCCGCCGTTCCTCGTCGCCCGCGAGGAAGGGCTCAACTCCGGCTTCATGATCACCCAGTACGTCGCTGCGGCCCTCGTCTCCGAGAACAAGACCCTCTGCCATCCCGGCTCGGTCGACTCGATCCCGACGAGCGCGGGTCAGGAGGACCACGTCTCGATGGGCAACGGCGCCGGTCTCAAGGCCCTGCAGGTGGTCGCGAACGCCGAGCGCGTGCTCGCGATCGAGCTGCTCGCCGGTGCGCAGGCCGTCGAGTTCCTCGCGCCACTCGAGCCTGGCATCGGCGTCCGTGCCGCGCGCGCGTTCGTCCGCACGCTTTCGGAGCGGGTCAGAGAAGACCGGCCGCTCTCAGGCGACATCGAGCGCGTCGCGGCCGCCGTGGGCGACGGAACACTGCTCGCGACGGTCGAGGCAGCGCTGGGGGTCGAGATCGAGTGAGCGATCTGCCGCCGCCCGCGCAGTCGCTGCGCACCTCGCTCTCGCTCCACGCCTTGATCGCGGTCGGGATCATGATCGTGGTCGCCTTCTCGGGCGGGCATCTCGCCAGGGCGCTCGGAGTCGCGGCCCTGTACTTCGTGCTCGCGGGAGGGTGGAGCTGGCTGCGCACGTGGAGAGCCGCCCGCCGGGCGCGCGGCAGCGCGGCGGAAGAGCAGCAGCGATGAGCGAGCAGCTGGTCGACGAGCTCGTCGGCGACCTCTCGGCGGTCCGCGCTCCGCGCGGGACGAAGCTCCACGCGCGCTCCTGGCAGACCGAGGCGCCACTCAGGATGCTGCTCAACAACCTCGATCCCGAGGTGGCCGAGCATCCCGAGTCCCTCGTCGTGTACGGCGGGTCGGGGCGAGCCGCCCGCTCGCACGAGGCGTTGCGGGCGATCGTCCGCACCCTGCTCCGCCTCGAGGAGGACGAGACCCTGCTCGTCCAGTCCGGCAAGCCGGTCGGTGTCTTCCGTACGCACGCCGCGGCGCCCCGTGTCCTGATCGCGAACTCCCTCCTCGTGCCGGCTTGGGCGACGTGGGACGAGTTCAGGCGTCTCGAGGCGGCGGGACTGACCATGTTCGGGCAGATGACCGCAGGCTCGTGGATCTACATTGGCACCCAGGGGATCCTGCAGGGCACCTACCAGACCTTCTGCGCTGCGGGCGAGACCCATTTCGGGTCGCCCGACCTGAGCGGACGGACGATCCTCACCGCCGGCCTCGGTGGAATGGGCGGCGCACAGCCACTCGCCGCGACGATGGCCGGCGCGTCGATCCTGTGCGTCGAGGTCGACCAGCGCTCGATCGACCGGCGTCTGGCGACCGGCTACGTGGACGAGCAGGCCGAGACGCTCGACGACGCCCTCGCCCGCGTCAAGACGGCCGCCGCCGGTCGCCGAGCGCTCTCCGTCGCCCTCTGCGCGAACGCTGCGGACGTGTTGCCCGAGCTCGCCGCCCGCGGCGAGCATTTCGACCTCGTCACGGATCAGACCGCGGCGCACGACCCGCTGACCGGCTACGTGCCCGCCGAGGTCCCGTTCGAGGAGGCTGCTGCGCTCCGCGAGCGAGATCCGCAGCGCTACCTCCGGCTCGCGTCCGAGTCGATCGTCGCGCACGTCCGTGCGCTGATCGAGTTCGTCCGGCAAGGTTGCTACGTTTTCGACTATGGCAACAACTTGCGAGGTGAGGCGTATCGAGCTGGGCTGAGCGACGCCTTCACATACCCGGGCTTCGTCCCGGCCTATATCCGACCGTTGTTCTGTCGTGGCATCGGACCGTTTCGCTGGGCTGCGCTCTCCGGCGATCCGGACGACATCACGAGGATCGACGCCGAGTTGAAGGCACTGTTTCCGGACGACGCGCTCCTGCAGCGGTGGCTCGCCCTCGCACCCGGGCGCGTCGCGTTCCAGGGGCTTCCGGCCCGGATCTGCTGGCTGGGCTACGGCGATCGCGCGCGAGCGGGGCATGCGATCAACGAGCTCGTCCGCGCCGGGGAGGTCTCCGCGCCGGTCGTGATCGGTCGCGATCACCTCGACTCGGGCTCCGTCGCCTCGCCGTACCGGGAGACGGAGGCGATGCAGGACGGCTCGGACGCGATCGCCGACTGGCCGATCCTCAACGCGCTCTTGAACACCGCGGCGGGGGCGACGTGGGTGAGCGTGCACCACGGCGGCGGCGTCGGCATCGGGAACTCGATCCACGCCGGCATGGTCGTCGTCGCCGACGGCAGCGACGATGCGGCGACACGCCTCGAGCGCGTCCTGACCGCCGACCCCGGCACCGGGGTCATGCGGCACGCGGACGCCGGCTACCCCGACGCGCTCGAGGTCGTCCGCGCGGCCGGCCTCGATCTCCCGTCCACGCCGTGACGCGGCTCCTGATCCGTGACCTCGCTCAGGTCGCGACGCATCGCGGGCCCGCGGGCCCGCGCCGTGGCTCGGCTCTGGGCGACGTGGCGGTGGTCGAGCACGCGCACGTCGTGGTCGGCGCAGACGGGAGGCTCGAGTCGGTCGGCGCGATGCGCGACCTGCCGCCGCTGGACGGCGAGCTCAGGGAGATCGACGGCGCGGGGCTTTCGGCGGTGCCCGGCCTCGTCGACTGTCACACGCATCCGGCCTTCGCGGGCGACCGCGTGCACGAGTTCGCGTTGCGGGCACGCGGTGCGACGTACGAGGAGCTGCTTGCTGCCGGAGGCGGCATTCTCTCGACCACGCGCGCGACCCGGGCGGCCGGCACCCGAGGCCCTGCGCGAGATCGTGGTGCGCCATCGGGACGCGATGACGGCGCACGGCACGACGACCTTCGAGGGGAAGAGCGGCTACGGCCTCGATCGCGACACGGAGCTCGGGCAGCTCGAGGCGATAGCGGCAGCAGACGGCGTTCCGACGTGGCTCGGTGCCCACGCGGTGCCGCCCGAGCATCCGACGCCGACGCGTACGTCGACTGGGCGATCGCCGAGGTGCTCCCCGACGCCTCCCGCATCGCGATCGCCGCGGACGTCTTCGTCGAGCGCGGAGCGTTCGGCGTCGACGCTGCTCGGCGGTATCTCCACGCGTGCCGGCACGCGGGCCTCGCGCTGCGACTCCACGGCGATCAGCTTTCGGAGATCGGCGCCGTGCCGCTCGCCGTCGAGCTGCAGGCACGGTCGGTCGACCATCTCGAGGAGACCGGCCCCGAGGGTGTCGCCGCGCTCGCGGCGAGCGACGTCACCGCCGTGCTCCTCCCCGTGGCTGCGTTCTACCTCGGCCGCCCGATGCCGCCGGCGCGCGCGCTCGTGGACGCCGGCGCCGTCGTCGCGCTCGCGAGCGACTTCAACCCCGGAAGCGCGTTCTGCGAGAGCCTTCCGGTCGTGTCCACGTTGGCGTGCACGCAGTTGCAGTTGAGCCCCGAAGAAGCGCTCGGCGCGCTGACCGTGAACGCGGCACACGTGCTCGGGCTCGCCGACCGCGGACGACTCGGAGCCCGGGCTCCGGGCCGACGTCGTCCTGATCGACGCATCCGACTGGCGGCACCTCGCGTACCACTTCGCCGGCGACGTGGTGCACACCGTCCTGCGGAACGGGCGGGTCGTCGTATCGCGGGCATAATCGAGGTGTGGCGAGCCAGAAGCAGCGTCGGAGACGGGCGAAGGAGAAGCGTCACCAGTACGACCTCGTCGAGATCGACGCCGAGGGCAACGAGACCGTGCTCAGCGCGAGCGAGGTTCGCTCCGAGACCCCGGAGAAGGGCTCGAGCTCGTCCGGCAGAGGTCGCCGGTCGGCGTTCGGCAGGAGCGGGAGAGGAGGCGCGCAGCCTCCGTCCTGGCCGAAGGTGCTGAAGCGGGGCGCGCTCTTCGCGCCGATCTTCCTCGTGACCGTGATGCTCCTCAGCGGGGGGCGGCTGACGCTTGTCGGTGCGGTCGATCCAGACGCTGTTTCTCCTCGCGGTCTTCGTGCCGTTCAGCTACTTCATGGACCGTCTGATGTGGCGGTCACAGCAGAAGCGCCTGGCGCGCGACCGGCGCTAGGACCTACGGCGGCACTCGACTCCTCCTAGCGGCGGGACTCGCCGTCGAGGTAGTGACCCTCGCCCGGCCAGGGGGCAAGGAGCAGAAGCACTCTGGCGCCCGTGCCGCTCGAGACGGCGTGGCGCTCGCCGGGGGAGAAGGTCACGAGCGTGCCGATGCCTCCGCGCACGACGTCGTCGTCGCTCGTGATCTCGACCGAGCCTTCGACGACGACCAGCCAGGCCCGTTCCCGCACCTGGTGGTCGCTCATCGACTGTCCTGCCTCGAGGCGGATCGCGATCGCGCGTGCGCCGTCGTCGGTAGTCAGTACCTCGGGATCGACCGTACCGCCGGGCGCCTCGAGCTCCGTCAGGTTCCAGGACTGCACGGGGGCAACGTATCGTGCTTGCGTGTGCAGCGTCGGCTCGGGTCGTCCGTAGACTCGCGGTCGTGCCACCCGCCGTCGACGTGCTCACGCTCGGCCCGCTCGCGACCAACTGCTACGTCGTGCGCTCCTCTCGCACCGCTGCCGAAGCGGTCGTCGTCGACCCGAGCGGGTCGGCCGCCGAGATCCGGCTCGAGCTCGCGTCCAGGGGATCCCACTGCACCGCGATCCTCGTCACGCACGGGCACTTCGACCACATCGTCGGCCTGGCCGACCTCGCTGAAGGGACAGGCGCGCCGGTGTACGCACCGGCCGCCGAGCGCATGCTGCTCGAGAGCCCTGCGGGTTTCACGCCGCCCGAGATCACGGTCCGGCCCTGCGTGCCCGACGTATCGCTGGAGGGAGGGGAGAGCTTCGCGCTCGCGGGGCTCGAGTTCGAGGTGGTCGCCGTGCCGGGGCATTCGCCCGGCCACCTCGCGTACGTCACGGACGGCACGGTGTTCTCGGGGGACGTGCTCTTCGCGAACAGTGTCGGCAACACGAATCTCCCCGGCAGCGACTGGCCGACGCTCCTCGACTCGCTGCGTACGCTCTTCGCTCTGCTCCCGCCCGAGACGATCGTTCGGCCGGGCCACGGCCCGGCGACAACGCTCGGCGCCGAGCTGGCGGCGAACCCGTTTCTGGCAGAGCTTCGGGACGAGAACGTGTCGAGCCGGTGAGCGGTGTGGCCCGCATCGAGCGCCCGCGCGGCACGCACGACGTCGTCCCCTCCGAGATGCCGCTCTGGGAGCGCGTCACCGGCGAGCTCGAGCGCCTGTGCCGGCTCTACGGGTACCGGAGGATCATCACGCCGGTGTTCGAGGACACCGCGCTCTTCGCGCGCACGGCGGGTCAGGGCTCGGACGTGGTGCAGAAGGAGATGTACACCTTCACCGACCGCAGCGACCGTTCGCTCACCCTGCGCCCCGAGGGTACGGCGCCGATCTGCCGCGCTTACGTCGAGCACGGGATGTACCGCGACCCCCAGCCCGTCAAGCTCTACACGATTGCGCCGATGTACCGCTACGGCGCTCCGGGACGCGGCCGCTATCGCGAGCACTGGCAGGCATCCGTCGAGGCGCTCGGCTCTGAGGACCCGTCGCTCGACGCGGAGCTGATCCAGCTCTACGACGGTCTGCTCGGACGTCTCGGGGTTACCCGCTACCACCTCGAGCTGAACTCGATCGGCTGCCGCGACGTGCCGGCCGGCGTATATCGCGCGGCTGACCGCCTGGCTCGCGGAGAACGGCCAACGCCTCGACGGCGAGACGCGCGCGAAGGTCGATGTCAGCCCGCTACGGGTCTTCGACAACTACCTCGCGAAGCCGCCCGCGGTGCGCGAGGCGCTCGACGAGGCGCCGAAGATCGGCGAGTCGCTCTGCGAGGCGTGCGTCGCGCACTTCGACGCGGTCCGGGAGGAACTCGACGCGACGGGCGTCGGGTACGAGCTCGTGCCGACCCTCGTGCGCGGCCTCGACTACTACACGCGGACGACGTTCGAGTTCGTCGGGCCGCTCGAGAACCAGAACTCGACCATCACAGGAGGAGGTCGCTACGACGGCCTCATCGAGGAGATCGGGGGGCCGCCGACGCCCGGGATCGGCTTCGGCGCGGGCATCGAGCGGCTCCTGATCGCGTTGCAAGAGGAAGGCATCGAGGCGCCGTCGCCGCCGGCCGCCGACGTGTTCTTCGTGCTCGAGGACGGGGCGCCCCGGCGGCTCGTCGCGCGCTGGGTCGCCGAGCTCCGGCGCGCCGGGTTCGCGGCGGAGAGAGACCACGCGGGTCGCTCGCTCAAGGGCCAGCTGACCCAGGCAGGACGGCTCGGGGCGGTGCGGACCGTGATCGTCGGGCAGGAATCCGCCACGCTTCGAACACCGGGCAGCGCCGATGAGCCGCTCGCGTTCGACCATGTCGTCTCGAGGCTGACGCCGTGAACTGGCGCGACCTCATGTGCGGGGAGCTGCGCGCCGAGAACGTCGGCCAGACGGTCACGCTTGCGGGCTGGGTCGCGCGTCGCCGCGACCACGGGGGTCTCGTGTTCGTCGATCTCCGCGACCACACCGGCGTCACCCAGCTCGTCGTGAACCCGGAGCGAGCGCCGCAGGCGGCCGAGCTCGCCGGCGACCTGCGCAACGAGTTCGTCGTGCAGGCGCGTGGCGCGGTGGTCGCCCGCTCGCCCGAGACCGTGAACCCGCGGATGGAGACCGGCGCCGTCGAGCTCGCCGTCGACGAGCTCGTGCTCGTCTCCCGCTCCACGCCGCTGCCGTTCCAGCTGGACGAGGAGAACGTCGACGAGACGCTGCGTCTTCGCTACCGCTGGCTCGACCTGCGCCGCGAGAAGCTGCAGCGAAACCTGCGCCTGCGCGCACGCATGGTCGGGATCATCCGCCGGCAGATGGAGGCCGCCGGTTTCCTCGACATCCAGACGCCGATCCTCTACAAGTCCACGCCCGAAGGCGCGCGCGACTTCGTCGTCCCGAGCAGGCTGCACCGGGGCCGCTTCTTCGCGCTGCCGCAGAGCCCCCAGACCCTCAAGCAGCTGACGATGGTGGCGGGCTTCGACCGCTACTACCAGATCGCGATCTGCTTCCGGGACGAGGATCTCCGGGCCGATCGGGTCCAGGAGATCACGCAGCTCGACGTCGAGCTGAGCTTCCCGGACCGCGAGATGCTCTTCGAGTTGATGGAGGAGACATTCGCGGCGATCTGGCGCGAGTGTGTGGGAGTCGAGATTGAGCGGCCCTGGCCGCGACTGACCTTCGCAGAGGCCGAGCGCCGCTTCGGCACCGACAAGCCCGACACGCGGTTCGGGCTCGAGATCGAGGACGCAACCGAGCTGACGCGGGGCTCGGAGTTCGGGGTGTTCGCGAACGCCGCGGCCGTCCGGTTCCTGCGCGTCCCGCGGGTCTTCTCGCGCGCGGAGATCGCGGGGCTCGAGGAGATCGCGAAGGAGTGGGGCGCGAAGGGCCTCGCGTACCTCTCGCGCGACGAGCGGGGCGAGCTGCGCTCGCCGATCGCGAAGTTCCTCTCCGAGCGCGAGGTCGAGGGCCTCGCGGTACGGCCCGAGGAGACGCTGCTCTTCGCGGCCGACGAGCGGCCGATGACGTCGCGTGTCCTCGCGCCGCTGAGGCTGCACCTCGGGCGCGAGCTCGGTCTGATCGACGAGGATGCCTTCACGTTTCTCTGGGTGACGGACTTCCCGATGTTCGAGTGGGACGAGACCGAAGGCCGATGGAACGCCGTGCACCATCCGTTCACGCGGCCGAACGACGAGTGGCGGAACCGGTTCGACGACGACCCGGGCGCGGCGGTGGCCGAGGCGTACGACATCATCGTGAACGGGAACGAGCTCGGCGGCGGCTCGTTCCGGATCCACGAGCCCGACCTCCAGGCGCGGGTCTTCGCCTTGCTCGCGCTCTCGGAGGAGCAGCAGCGCGCGCAGTTCGGGTTCTTGCTCGACGCGCTCGCAATGGGGGCGCCGCCGCACGGCGGCATCGCGCTCGGGATCGACCGGATGACGATGGTGCTCGCACGCGAGCCGAATCTCCGCGACGTGATTGCGTTCCCGAAGAACCAGGCCGGCCTCGACCCGATGTCGGGCGCGCCCACGCAGATCGGCCCGGAGCAGCTCGAGGAGCTCGGGCTGCGTGTCGTCGAGCCGGAGGCGCCGTCGTGAGCGCGCGCGTCGCCCAGCGACTGCTCTCCCTCGCCGCCGTCGCGTTGCTCGCGGGCCTCGTCGCGGTCGCGGTCGTCGATCGCCGGCAGGAGACACCGGTGGCGGCGACGGAGGGTGCGACCGCCGCGGGCGGTGGGTGGTACGACGCGCTCGCAGCACCCCGACCTCCGGGCGAAGACGCGGAACGCACCGGTTGCGGGCTGATCGTCACGAGCCGGTCGCTCGGCGTCACGCATCCCGTGCTGCCGTGCGGCGCGAAGATCCTGATCCGCTACGGAGGCGAGACGGTCCTCACCGAGGTGATCGACAACCAGCTCAAGGAGGCTGGGCGCGAGTTCGAGCTCACGCCGCGCCTCGCCCGGCTGATCGGCCTCGACGGGACACAGTCGGTCGAGTGGCGGTACGCGACCAGGTAGTCGCTCGCGCGGCGGGCGACTACACTGTGGGTGCTCGGCGCTGCGCGTGACCTCGGGCTCTCAACGTGAACCAACGATCACACGAAGGGAGCTCGGGTCCGGGTAACGGCGTCGCCGGAGCCCGGCAGGGCACCCACCTGGAGAAGCGGGTTCGCTTTTCCGGCCCGGGGTCACGCGGAGCGCCGAGCAGCCCGGGCTGTGTCCGTGATCGTCGGGCTCGACCATGTCCAGGTCGCCGCGCCTCCCGGCTGAGAGGACGACGCCCGCCGGCTCCACGGTCGCTGGCTTGGGCTCGACGAGCTCGAGAAGCCGCCGCTCCTCGAGCGCAGAGGCGACGTGTGGTTCCGCGCCGGCTTGCACGAGCTCCATGTCGGGGTGAGCGTCGACTTCGCGCCCTCGACGAAAGCGCACCCCGCATTTCGCGTCTCCTCGCGCGCCGAGCTGGAGCGGCTCGCGGGGCTGCTGGAGGGGCACGGCATCCGGTCTCACGCCCCGATCCGGCCGAAATGCCCGGTACGGCGCGTTTACAAACCGTCGATCCATGGGGAAACCGACTCGAGTTGCTCGTCTGATCCCGTCGGATCGGGCTTCTTCACGTCCCCCACACAAACGCGCGGGAGAATCTCCAGGCCGTTCAAGACAAGACAAGGAGACGCCATGACCCCCATTGCACGCTTTGTGCGGCGCGTGGCCACCCGTCGCGCTGCAGTGATCGCCCTCGTCGGCGCAGCAGTCCTCGCGGTTCTCGTACCCGTCGGGCTCGGAGCGCAGCAGGCTGCCCCCAGCCCCACCACCCAGCCCAGCATCTCCGGCACCGCGGCCGTGGGTCAGACGCTGACCGGGACGCAGGGCACCTGGGACAACAGCCCCACGTCCTACACGTACCAGTGGGTGCGCTGCAATTCGAGCGGCGGAGCCCCGGACGGCTCCGACTGCAACTCGATCGGCGGGGCAACGACGACCGGATACGTGGTCTCGTCGGCGGATGTCGGCTACCGCCTTCGGTTCCGGGTCACCGCCTCCAACAGCGACGGCCCACAGACCGCCGCGTCCAACGCGACGAGCCTCGTCACGGCGCAACAGGGCCCGCCGAACACGGCGCCGCCGACCATCAGTGGCCAGGCAGTCGTCGATCAGACCCTGACCGCAAGCCCGGGTACGTGGACGGGCACGGGCATCACATACGCGTACGCGTGGCAGCGGTGTGACACCGCCGGTGCGAACTGCGCCACGATCGGCGGTGCGACCGCCACGACGTACAAGCTCGTCGACGCCGACGCGGGACACACGCTGCGTGTCCAGGTGACGGGGAAGGACTCGTCCGGCGAGAACAGCGTCACCTCGGACAAGACGGCCACGGTGACCGACCGGCGGCTCGTCGTCCACGGGCTGCCCGGCGGGTACGGGGCCGATCAACGTCGCGAACCTCCAGCCGCCCGCAAGGCTGAGCATCGGCGGTCAGCAGATCACGCCGTCGGTCGTGACGCGCGGCACGCAGGTGATCCGCGTCAGCTTCCGCGTCACCGCCTGCGGTGGACGCTCGGTCGTGGGCGCGCTCGTCTACGCGACGCCCGTCCCGTACCAGCAGTTCTCCGCGGTCGAGCAGCCCACCGGCTCGGACGGACGGGCCGTGCTGACGATGCGGCAGCTCCGCTACTTCCCGGCGAGCAACCAGCAGCAGCTGCTCGTCATCTTCGGGCGTGCCCGCAAGAACGGCGAAGACCCGCTGGGCGGCGTTTCCACCCGCCGGCTCTTCTCGTTCAAGGTCAACCTGCACGGGTAAGCCGCATTCCCGGGGGAGCCGGCATCACCGGCTCCCCCGGATCTTCTTCGGGCAGGCATGCCCGTCCCGGTCTCGCGCAGCTCGGCACCGCGCCGGGGGTGACCTCGACGCGAAGACGGCACAAACTCGGCACGCTCTCGTCACTGGTTCCTCGCTACCGTGCCTACAGGGACACGGGAGTGCCCCTGGGGGCAGTTGGGGCGTCGGAACGGTCCGTCGGCGCGATCGGGGGGAGACCGGGGCGTCCAGCCGTCGGTCCCCCGGGCGCACGGCGACGGGGCATGCTCGACTGCAACGCTAGCCTGGGTCGAATGGCAGTCGAGGTGCTCGGGGACTCCGCGCGGGGCGAGCGCTATGCGCATGCCCGCCTCGTGGTCGACGGCGAGCTGATCGTCGAGGCCGACGCTCCCGGCATGGCGCGGCCGCTCGAAGGGCTGACGCTGCTCGAGGCGGCAGCGATCCCGGGGGAGACGCTCGCGGCGGACGCCGTCGCGAACGCGCTCGGACAGGTGTTCGCGGCCGCGCCCAGGCGCGGCCGGATCGCGGTCGCGATGAGCGGCGGCGTCGACAGCGCGGTCGCGCTGTTGCGGGCCGGGCCGGATGCGCTCGGCGTCACCCTGCGACTGTGGCTCGATCCGGCGGGCCCGAGCGCGGAGCGTGCCTGCTGCTCGCCGGAGGCAGTCGTCCGTGCCCGCGAGACCTGCCATGCGCTCGGGCTGCCGCACGTCACGCTCGACCTGCGCGGACCGTTCCGCCAGACCGTCGTCCGCGCGTTCGTCGACGGCTACGCCGCGGGCATCACGCCCAACCCCTGCATGCGTTGCAACGGCGCCTTCCGGTTCGCGGCGCTCACGGACTTCGCGCAGCGCGCAGGCGCCGGCGTCCTCTGGACGGGGCACTACGCCCGCATCGTCGAGCGCGAAGGCCTGCGGCTCGTCGCGCGCGCAACCGACGACGCGAAGGACCAGTCGTACATGCTCGCGACGGTCGACCCGGCGCTCCTCGACCGGGTCGGGTTTCCGCTCGGCGCCTCGGGCAAGGCCGAGGTGCGGGCCGAGGCGGCAGCCGCCGGCCTCGCGGTCGCCCGCCGCGCCGAGAGCCAGGAGGCGTGCTTTCTCGCGGGCGGCGACTACCGCTCCTTCCTCGAGCGCAACGGTGTGTCGTCGATGCCGGGCGCGATCGTCGACGAGGACGGAGACGTCCTCGGCCGCCACGAAGGACTCTGGCGCTTCACGCCCGGCCAGCGGCGCGGAATCGGCGTCGGGTCGCCGGAGCCCCTCTACGCGCTTCGCTCCGAGCCGGCCACGAACACGCTCGTCGTGGGCCCGCGGCGCGCGCTCGGCGTGCGGCGCGTGTCGACCGTCGGACGGCTGCATCTCCCGGTGGATCGGGCCCAGGCGAAGCTCCGCTACCGGTCCCAGCCGGTGGCCGCGACCGTGGTGCCGCTCGAGAAGGGATTCGCGCTGGAGCTGGACGAGCCGGTCGAGGGAGTCGCCCCGGGACAGGTGGCCGTCCTGTACGAGGGCGACGCCGTCGTCGGCGCCGGTCTGATCGCAGACGCTACGCCCGCCTGAGGTCCGATGCCGCGCGGCCCGCCGACCGGGTCGAGGCGTAGGCGCGAGGAGGACAGGGTAGGATCGGGCGCGATGACGGTCGCCTTCTCCGCCGGCGATGCCGCGTACTGGGGCCTCGCGATCTTCCTCGTGCTGGTCGGAGTGGGGTCGCTCCTCGCGTTCGTCAAGCTCGGCCGGCTCTTCGACCGGCTCTCGTCGTTCGTCCGCGGGACCGAGCGCGATCTGCTCCCCGTGCTCGTGAAGACCGGCGGCACCGTCGACCGCGTCAACTACCAGCTCGACAAGCTCGACACGGTGACGGACAGCGCGGTCTCGATGGCCGACAGCGCGGACACCGCCGTGCGGGCCGTCTCGACGGCGATCTCGACGCCGGTCGAGAAGGTCTCCGGGCTCGCCGCGGGGATCGCGCACGGGTTCTCGTCGCTGAAGAAGACCCGCAGCGTCTCGGACGCGATGGGGGCGGGCAAGGACGCCGCGCGGCGGCGGCAGGAGGACCTCGCCGAGGATCTGCGTGGGGCGGGACCGACCCCGCTCTCCACCGAACGACCTGCGCCCACGCCTCCGCCGCCGCCCCAGCCAAAGCCCGATCCGACGCCGAAGCCGCCCCCGACGCCGAGACCCGACCCGGCTCCGATCCCGCCCGAAGAGCGCTTTTAACGCGTGCTCGTCCGCGAGGTCGACGCGGACGGCCGATCCCTCGCGGTGCGGGAGCTGGGCGCGCCCGACGACATACCGATCGTGTTCTGGCACGGGCTCGGGCCCGGCCACAGCGGCGCGACGTTCGCCGTCGCGGCCGAGCCGCTGGCGCGGGCCGGGTACCGCGTGCTCGCGATCGACGCGCCGGGCTTCGGCCGCTCGCCGCGTGTGAGCGACGAGGAGTACGCGCTCGACGAGCTCGCGAGGCTCGTGTGGGCCGTGGCCGACGCGTTGGCGATCGAGCGCGTCGTCGTGGCGGGACACTCCTGGGGCGGATCGGTCGCGGTCTTCTCCGCGGCCGCGCGTCCGGATCGCACCGCCGCGCTCGTCCTGTACGACAGCGGCACGAGCGACTTCGCCGATCACCCACTCGCCGATCTCGACGCGACCCTCGAGCAGCTGATCGATTCCCAACGTGAGCTTTCGGGCGCCGAGAGCTGGGATCGACTCGTCGAGCTGCTGCGCGCCGAAAAGCTCGACCAGCCGTGGACGTTGGACGCGTGGCGCGACGCGACGACCATCGGCCCCGACGGAACGGTCGCGGTGCGGGCGTCCGCCGAGGCTCGGGGTGCTGCGGCGTATCAGGCCATGCGGGGGCGGCCGAGCGGGCGCTGGTCCGAACTGGCCGCCGGCCGCGTCCCCACGCTTGTCGTGCTCGCGACCGAACCGCCCGACGCGCGTGCGGCGAACGAGCGACTGCTCTCCCGCTTCCTCGACGCAGTTCCCCAGACCGAGGTGCTTCGGCCGGGCTGCCGGCATCAGGTCTTCGCGGATCTGGGCGCGCGCGCCGGCGACCTCACCGTCACCTGGCTGGACGGCCTGGATCTCCGGTAGCCCGCCGCTACGATCGCCGGAATGCGCACGACCGCCGAGCTCCGCGAGGGGTTCCTCGCCTTCTTCGAGGAGAAGGGCCACCTCCGCCGCCCCTCCGCGTCCCTGGTCCCGCGCGCAGACGACCGCTCGACGCTCTTGACGAGCGCCGGGATGCAGCCGCAGATGCCGTTCTTCCTCGGGCTCGAGCCTCCGCCCGCGCCGCTCACCACCACCGCGCAGAAGTGCTTCCGGACGCCGGACATCGAGGAGGTCGGGCTCGACACCTACCACCTGACGTTCTTCGAGATGCTCGGCAACTTCTCGTTCGGCCAGTACTTCAAGGAGGGAGCGATCGAGTACGCGACCGAGTTCGTCCGTGAGCGGCTCGGGCTCGACTGGGACCGGATCTGGGCCACGGTGCACGCCGGCGACCCCGAGCTCGGGCTCGGGCCCGACGAGGTCGCGATCGATCTGTGGAAGGAGATCGGGATGCCGGCCGAGCGCATCGTGCCGCTCCCGTCGAGCGAGAACTTCTGGTCGGTCGGGGGCCCGGGGCCGTGCGGCCCCGACTCCGAGATCTACTACGACTGGGGCGAGGAGGCGGGCTGCGGCACGCCCGACTGCCTCCCCGGCTGCTCGCGCTGCGAGCGCTACCTCGAGTTCTGGAACCTCGTCTTCATGGAGTACGAGCTCCACCCCGACCGGACGCTGACCCCGCTTCCGAAGCAGAACATCGACACGGGCCTGGGCCTCGAGCGGACCGCCCGCATCGTGCAGCAGGTGCCGTCCGTGTACGACACCGACGGCTACCAGCTGATCATGTCGTGGATCGCAGCGGAGTCCGGCGCAGCGTACGGCGACTCGCCGGTCGCGACAAAGGCGCACCGGATCCTCGCCGACCACGGCCGCGGCATGACGTTCCTCGTCGGAGACGGCGTGCTCCCCGCAAACGAGGGTCGCGGGTACGTGCTGCGCCGCATCATCCGCCGCGCCGTCCAGCAGGCACGGGCGATCGGCCTCGAGCGCGTGCACCGCCTCACCGGTGTCGTCGCGGAGCAGCTGCACGAGGCGTATCCGGAGCTGCGGGAGCACGCCGAGACGATCGACACGGTCGTCAGGCAGGAGGAAGAGCGCTTCACAGAGACGCTCGAGCGCGGAATGAAGCTGTTCGACGACCTCGCCGGCGAGCCGGCGATCAGCGGCGAGCAGGCGTTCACGCTCGCGGCCACCTACGGCTTCCCGATCGAGCTCACGGTCGAGCTCGCGGAGGAGCGCGGCCAGCCGGTCGATCTCGACGGCTTCCGGGCGGAGATGGGGCACCACCGCGAGATCTCGCGCGGCACGGGGGAGAAGGGCACCGCGCAGCGCGCCGCCGACTTCGCACGCGACGCCGGCTTCGAGAGCGAGTTCGTCGGCTACGCGAAGGTCGACGTGCTCACGCAGATCGGTGCGCTCGAGGAGCTCGGCGACGGCACGTTCCTCGCGAAGCTGCGGGAGTCGCCGTTCTACCCCGCCGGCGGCGGCCAAGTCACGGATCAAGGCTGGATCGAGCAGGACGGCGACGCGTCCGTGCGGGCGGAGCTCGTCGACGCCTACCGGTTCGACGCCGATCAGGCGCTCGTCTTCCGCGGCGACGGCTTCGCCGCCGGCGACCGCGTCCGGGCGGTCGTGCCGTGGGGCGTGCGCTTTCCCACGATGGCGAACCACACCGCCACGCACCTGCTCCAGGCGGCGCTCCGCCACGTGCTCGGCGAGCACGTGACGCAGGCCGGCTCCGCGGTGCGGCCCGACAAGCTCCGCTTCGACTTCACCCACGCGACGCAGCTCACAGCCGACGAGCGCGAGGCGGTGGAGCAGCACGTCAACCGGGCGATCTTCGCGAACCGGCCCGTGCACACGTTCGAGACGACGCTCGACGAGGCCCGCGGGCTCGGCGCGATGGCGCTCTTCGGCGAGAAGTACGGCGACGTCGTCCGCGTCGTCGAGGTGCCCGAGACGAGCACGGAGCTGTGCGGCGGCACGCACGTCCGCACGACCGCGGAGATCGGCCTGTTCGCGATCCTCTCCGAGGGCTCCGTCGGCGGGGGCGCGCGGCGGATCGAGGCGGTCACCTCCGGAGAGGCATGGGCGGCGCTCCGCGCCCGCGCCGAGGAGGGAGACGAGCTCCGAGCGGAGCTCGAGTCGGTGCGGAGAGAGCTCAAGCGCAAGCCTGCCGCCGCTCCGGCAGCGCGGCCGGACCCCGAGCTTCGGGTCGAAGCGGTCAACGGCGTGAACCTCGTCGTGGACGCCGTCGAGGGCGTCGACGGAGATGCGTTGCTCGAGCTCTCCGACCGCTTCAAGCAGCGGCACGCGCCGGCCGCCGTCGTGCTCGGCTCGGCGGGTGACGGCAAGGTGAGCCTCGTCGCGAACTTCGACCCTGCGGTCGCGGAGCGGATCAGCGCGTCGGACGTGATCCGGGGCGCCGCACCGCTCGTCGGCGGCGGAGGAGGCGGCCGGCCGACGATGGCGCGGGCGGGGGGAAAGGACCCGGAGAGGCTGCCCGAGGCGCTCGCGGAGGCCGAGCGGCTGATCCGCGCAGCCCTCTAGCGGATCGGATGCGGGTGCTCGCACTCGACTACGGCTCGGCGCGTACCGGCGTCGCCGTCTCGGACGCGACCGGCACGATCGCGAGCCCTGTCGGGATCGTCGAGCAAGCCGCGAGCGACACCGGTCTCGGCCGGATCGCCGAGCTGGTCTCGCGCTACGACGCCGAGCTCGTCGTGGTCGGCCTGCCGCTGACCCTCCGCGGCGAGCACGGCGCGCAGGCACGGGAGACAGAGGCATTCGTGGAGGTGCTTCGCGGCCGCCTCGCCGTCCCGGTCGAGCGCTTCGACGAGCGGTTCACGACGGCGCTCGCGCAGCAGACCGCCGGTCGCGCGCCGGAGGACGCCGTTGCCGCCGCGCACCTGCTGCAGGGCTGGCTGGAGCGTCCGCGATGAGACGCACGGCTCGCGCTCGTCGCCGTGGGGGCCGTGATCGTGGTCGCAGCGCTCGCGCTGTCCGCGTGGGTGAGGGGCGGCCAGCACGACGCGGCGCCGCCTCCGCCGACCGAGACCGGGCCTCCGCCGCTCGCCCAGCTGAAGATCATCTTTCCGGAAGGCTTCACGGTCGCCGACATGGCGAACCGGGTCGCGGTGGTGCGCCAGATCGCGATCGCGAAGCGCGGCGTCACGCCCCGGCTGACCAAGCAGTCGTACCTGCGCGCGGTCGAGCGGGCGGTCGCACCGTCACGCTTCCGCAAGGACATGGAGCGAGACTCGCTCGAGGGCTTCCTGTTCCCCGCCTCGTACGACTTCACGCAGGAGACCACCGCCCGCGAGCTCGTCGCCGACCAGTTGCGCGCCTTCCGGCAGCGGTTCCGCGGCGTCGACCTGCGGTACGCGCGGTCGAAGAACCTCACTCCGTACGACGTGCTGATCATCGCGTCGATGATCGAGAAGGAGACCGCGCTGCCGCGCGAGCGGCGGCTCGTGTCGGCGGTGATCTACAACCGGCTCCACAACCGCATGCCGCTCGGGATCGACGCGACGATCCGCTACGGGCTCGGCATCCCGGGCACGAAGTCGCTCACGAAGGAGGCGCTGCGCTCGGGCTCGCCCTACAACACGCGGCTCCGGCCCGGTCTGCCGCCGACGCCGATCGCGAACCCGGGCCTCGCCTCGATCCGCGCCGCCGCGAACCCCGCCCGCAACGTCGACTACCTCTACTACGTGCGCAAGCCACACTCGCTCTCGCACTACTTCACGTCGAGCGAGAGCGACTTCCTGCACAAGGTCTGCGAGTACGGCTACGCCTGCGACTGAGGCGCGGGCGGCCGTAGGATCCGCGCGTGGCGCTCGAGCCGGGCAACCTCGCGCAGAACGCGATCTACCTCGCAGGCGGCACGCCCTGGCCGGTCGGCTTCGAGGAGTGGCAGGCGCGTGCCGAGGAGGTGCTCGAGCACGACCCGTACGAGTACGTCGCAGGCGGCGCGGGGGCGGAGGAGACCGTCCGTGCGAACCGCGACGCGTTCCGGCGGCACGCCCTGCGGCCCCGGATGCTCGCCGGGACGGCGGAGCGGGACACGTCGGTCGAGGTGCTCGGTCTGCGCTCGCCCGTGCCGTTCCTGCTCGCGCCCGTCGGCGTGCTCTCGATCGTGCACGCGGACTGCGAGCTCGCCGTCGCGCGCGCCTCGAAGGCGACCGGCGTGCCGATGGTGCTCTCCAGCGCCGCGTCGACGTCGCTCGAGGACGTCGCCGCGCGTCGATCCGCCGCGCTGGTTCCAGCTCTACTGGTGGGGTGACCCCGAGCTCGCGGAGAGCCTCGTCCGGCGGGTCGAGGCCGCCGGGTACGGGGCCATCGTGCTCACGCTCGACACGCTCACGCTCGGGTGGCGGCCACGTGACCTGCGTAACGGGTACCTCCCCTTCCTGCGGGCGGAGGGAGTGGCGCAGTTCTTCAGCGACCCGGTCTTCCGCGCGCGGCTCGAGAAGCCGCCGGAAGAGGATCCGGCGACCGCCTCGTTGATGGCCCTCGCCGCCTTCTCGAACCTCGGGCTCACCTGGGACGACCTGGCTCGACTGCGTGAGTGGACCTCGCTGCCGCTGCTCGTGAAGGGCATCCTGCGCGACGACGACGCGCGCCGGGCGCTCGAGTGCGGGGTCGACGGGATCGTGGTCTCGAATCACGGTGGTCGCCAGCTCGACGGCTCCGTCGCCGCGCTCGACGCGCTCGTCGAGGTCCGGCACGCGATCGGCCCCGACGTCACCGTGCTGATGGACTCGGGCGTCCGGAGCGGTGCGGACGTCGTCAAGGCCGTCGCGCTGGGCGCCGACGCGGTCCTGGTCGGTCGGCCGTACGTCTACGGGCTCGCGGTCGGCGGACAGGCCGGGGTCGAGGCGGTGATCACGCAGCTCGCTGCCGAGGTCGACCTGACCCTGGCGCTCGCAGGGGCGCGAGGCGTCTCGGAGCTCGACCGCTCGTTCGTCACGTGACGCCGGTCCGCGGGACGACGACGCTCGTCGGGCTGCTCGGCTGGCCGACCTCCCACTCGCTCTCGCCCCCGATGCAGAACGCAGGCTTTGCCGCGCTCGGCCTGGACTGGATCGTACGTGCCGCTGCCGACGCCGCCCGAGCGGCTCGCCGACGCTGTTCGCGGTCTGGTCGCGACCGGCTTCGCCGGCGCGAACGTGACGATCCCGCACAAGGAAGCGGTGATTGCGCTCTGCGACGAGCTCGACGACGTCGCGCAGGGTGCCGGATCGGTGAACACGCTCGTGATCCGGGACGAGCGGGTGCTCGGGTCGTCCACCGACGGCCTCGCGGTCACGACCCAGACCGACGTCGCCGACCGCACCGTGCTCGTGCTCGGCGCCGGTGGAGCCGCGAAGGCAGTCGCGCACGCGCTCGAGCGCGCCGGCGCGCGCAGCGTGTCGACCGTCTCCCGGCGCGATGCGGGGTGGCCACCGGACGGCGAGGGCATCGACGTGCTCGTGAACTGCACGCCCGTGAAGGACGACGTGATCGTCACGCCCTACCCGGGGATGCAGATCGTCGACCTCGCGTACAACCGCGACGGATCGCCGACCGCGCTCGTCGCAGCCGCGCGCCGCGCCGGATGCGAGACGATCGTCGACGGCCTCGACGTGTTGCTGGCCCAGGGTGCCGCATCTTTCGAGCGCTGGACGGGAGTGCCCGCGCCGTATGCCGCGATGTCCGAGGGACTTCGCCACGCCGCCGTCTGACGCGCCCTCGGTCGAGTCATTGCGTTCCTGCGCGGTTCGCCGATAATGCGCGCATGAAGCGGATCCTGGTCCCGTTCGCCGTCGGCGCCCTCGCCCTGTCCCTGGCCGCGGTCGCGCTCGCGAACGGCTCCGGTGGGCACGGTCACGGCGCTCGGCTCGGTGCCTTCGGCTGGGCGGGGGCGGCGCCGACCTCTCGGCCTGGCGCGACTGTCTCGAGCAGCAGGGGCTTCCCGCGAAGCCTGCGCGTGGCTCGAAGTTGTCCGATGAGGACAAGGCGAAGCTGAAGGCGGCGTTCGAGGCGTGCAAGTCGGCGTTGCCGGCGCCGGTGAAGGCGGCGCAGGATGCGTTCGCGAAGTACCGTGATTGTCTGAAGCAGCAGGGGTTGCCGGCGCGGCCTGCGCGTGGCTCGAAGCTGTCGGATGAGGACAAGGCGAAGCTGAAGGCGGCGTTCGAGGCGTGCAAGTCGGCGTTGCCGGCGCCGGTGAAGGCGGCGCAGGATGCGTTCGCGAAGTACCGTGATTGTCTGAAGCAGCAGGGGTTGCCGGCGCGGCCTGCGCGTGGCTCGAAGTTGTCGGATGAGGACAAGGCGAAGCTGAAGGCGGCGTTCGAGGCGTGCAAGTCGGCGTTGCCGGCGCCGGTGAAGGCGGCGCAGGATGCGTTCGCGAAGTACCGTGATTGTCTGAAGCAGCAGGGGTTGCCGGCGCGGCCTGCGCGTGGCTCGAAGTTGTCGGATGAGGACAAGGCGAAGCTGAAGAGCGCCTTCGAGCAGTGCAAGTCGCTGCTGCCGGCGCGCTCGACCAACTCCACCAAGCGCTTCCACTAGCCGGTCGAAGGTCGTTCGGCCCGGGCTATTCGTCTGGGTCGCCGGAGACCGCACGACGCGTGCCGCGGCCGGGCGTGGCCACACGACCGTTCGAAGCCGACCGACGAGTCGACGACGAGCGACCTGCTAGGACCACCGCATGGGGTGGCCGAGGGCCCATTGGAGCGATCTGCGGAGCGGCCTCTGGCTGTTCCCGAGCCTGATCGTCGCCGCCCTGATCGGGCTGGCGTTCGTCGTGGTCCAGGCCGACCGCGGGCTCGGCCGCACGGACGTCGGCTTCGGCGGCGGCCCGTCGGCTGCGCGTGACGTCCTCGCTGCGATCGCCGGCTCGTTCGTGACGGTCGCGGGCGTCACCTTCTCTCTCACGGTCGTCGTCCTACAGCTCGCGTCGTCGCAGTACAGCCCGAGGATCCTCCGCGGCTTCCTCGCGGACCGGGTCACCCAGCTCACGGCCGGTACGTTCATCGGGGTCTTCGCGTACGCGCTCGTGGTCCTGCGATCGGTCCGCGACGCACCCGACAGCTTCGTTCCCTCCCTCGGCGTGTCCGTGGCGATCGTGCTGTCGCTCGTCGCCCTCGTCCTGCTGCTGGTCTTCATCGACCACGTCACGCAACTCATCCAGGTGTCGAACCTGGCCGCGCGTATCGGCGAGGACACGTCCGCAGAGCTTCGCCGGCTCGCCGACAAGGCGGACGAGCTCGGGAACGCGGGAGAACGCCCGCGGATCTGGCGATCGGCGCGGCAGGGACTACGGGTGTACGTCCCGCGAGCCGGATACCTGCGCGCCGTCGACGCCGACACGATCACGCGCCGGCTGAGCGTCGCTCGTGCGCGCGTCCTGCTCCTTGCTCGGCCCGGAGACCTCGTCGTCCCCGACGAGCCCGTCGCGGAGGTGTGGAGGGACGCGTCGCCCGAAGCGGAGCCGATGGGCGACGACGAGGTCTCGGACGCGCTGCTCGCCGGCATCCTCGTCGCGAACGAGCGGGATCTGCACGACGATCCGGGGTTCGGGATCCGCCAGCTGGCCGACGTCGCGATCCGGGCCCTCTCGCCCGGGATCAACGACCCGACGACGGCGATCACGTGCATCGCCTATGTGAGGGCAGCCCTCATCGAGGAGCTCTCGTTGCCGGCGCGCCGTGGCCTCGTCGTGGGCGACGGCGTCGAGGTCGTGCTCCTGGGAGGGAGCTTCGAGCGCGATGCAGGAACGCTCGCCGAGATCGCGCACCACGCCTCGGGCGACGCGCGCGCCTCCGCCGCGATCGAGCAGGCGGTTGCGGCGGTCGCTCGTGCCGCGCGTGACCGTGGTCGTGAGCAGGAGGCCGCTCGGGTCGAGGCGGAGTACCGCGCGGCGTGCGCCGGCGCGTGACCCGCCCGGCCGAGGCGCCGCCGCCCTGCTCACGAAGGTTCACTCGATCCGCGCGGACTCCTCGTGAGGGAGCCGAAGCGCCCGTATCGAGCCGCCGACGCAGAACAGTGCGACGAGGAAGCCGGCGAAGGCGAGCGCGACGTCCACGCGAAGCGCCCATTGCATTCCTGCCACGAACGCATCTTCGGCGAGCGAGACGAGCTGGTGTGCGACCGTCTGTGGATGGGACGCGAGCACCTGCCGTGCGGAATCGGTGCCGGCGAGGATTCCGTGTACGGCGTCGAGGTCCTCGGCGTTCGCGGCGATGCCGAGCTCGGATGCGTCGCGGCGCAGCGTGGCCTGCGAGACGCCCGTGAAGATCGCGGTGGTGAGGCCGAGCCCGATCGAGCCGCCCGCGATCTGCACCATGTAGACGACCGCGCCCGCGAGGCTGGAGCGTGACGCGTCGAGCGCCGTCACACCGGCCGTCGTGATCGTCGAGTAGTAGAGACCGACGCCGATCCCCATCGCGACCAGGCCCGGCACCAGCGCCGCATACGCCGAGCCCGTCCCCACGAGCGACACGAGAAGTAGCCCCAGGCAGATCGACAAGGCGCCGGCGGAGACGATCGGCTTGGCGCCCAGCCGCTCGTAGAGCGTCCCCGCCCACAAGGACACCACCGCGAACACGAGCATCAGCGGCAGAAGGCCTGCTCCTGCCCCGAGCGCCGAATAGCCGAGGATCTTCTGGAGGTACTGAGGCACGAACACGAGCGCGGCGAAGAACGTCGGTGACATCAGGAGGACGGACAGGCACACGACCTGGAACCGTCGACTCCGCCGGACGTCGGGTGGCAACAACGCTCCTTCACCGCCACGGCGCTCCACCCAGACGAAAGCCGCGAGCAGCACGGGCGAGGCGATCAGGAGCACGACGACCGGGGCGGAGCCCCAGCCGGCCTGTGATCCGACGTCGAGCGCGAGCAGGGCGGCGACGAGTCCGAGCGAGAGCGTCGCCACCCCTGCGACGTCGACCCGTCGGTCCACGGCTGCGCCGCGACTCTCGGGGACGGTCCTCCACACGACGAGAGCCGTGACGGCTGCGATGGGCAGGTTGACGAGCAGCACCCACCTCCAGCTGAGCCAATCCGTGAACATGCCGCCGAGCAGCGGGCCTGCCGCGTTGCCGAAACCCGCCGATCCGATGATCAGGCCGCCTGCGAGACCCGCCCTCTTGCCAGGCAACAAGGAGTACGTCAGGCCGAGTGTCGCGGGCCACATGATCGCGCCGCCGACACCCATCAGCGCCCGCGTGCCGATCAGCCAACCGATGTCCGGTGCGACGCTTGCGAGCACCGAGCAAACCGCGAAGATCGCCGAGCCGATCAGGAAGAGCCGCTTGCGGCCGAGCACGTCGGCGAGACGACCGGCGGTGACGATCGAGACACCGAACACCAGGGCATACGCGTTGACGACCCACTGGACGGTGCTCACGTCCGAGTCGAAGTCGGCCTCGATGCGAGGCAACGCAACCGACAGCGCAGTGAAGTCGTTGGCGACCACGAAGACTGCCAGTGCCATCGCGCCGAGCGCGACGACAGTGCCCTGGTCGAGGCCGTCCGTCCCCGAGTTGTCCTCTGTGCCCACCGACGTCAAGGAAGGGGAAGCAGGCCGACGAGGTGGATCGCGACCCGAACCTAGCAGGTCGCCGGCGCGGCAGAGGTGGAAACTAGGGGTCTCGGTTGTCGAGGCGCGTGCCGGAGCCGTAGGCCCTGATGACGGGGTGGTCTTCCCGGCTCGTCGGGACGAGGCCGTGCCGCTCGAAGAGCGCGGCGCCCGGGCCCTCGAAGAAGGACCGGTACACCTCCTCGGACGGACAGGTGTCGAAGACGAGCAGGCCCTCCGGAGTCCTCGCGGCCGCGTGCAGCATGTGGTTCGACTCCGGCACCTTGGCGATCATGGAGAGGTACCGAGCCTCCAGATCGTCGGGATCGCCGGTGAACCGCCAGACCGAGCAGTGCATCGAGGGCAACTCTTTCAACGCCTCGCTCGGGCGTCAACGCGGCGCCGTCATGCGACTCGGTCCCGCGTTACTGTCCGTCCGTGCTCACGAACCGCTCCGCTCCGCCCGTCACCGTGACACCGGTTCTCTGCTACCCGGACGTCCGCGCGGCGGTCGCGTGGCTCGAGGGGGCGTTGGGGTTCGAGGAGCGCGTACGCATCGGCGACGACCACCGCGCGCAGCTCCGAGTCGGGGAGGACGGGGCGATCGTCGTCGCCGACGTCGGCGGTGAGCGGGTTGCACCGGTGGGCGGCGGCGTGACGCACCTTGTCAAGGTGCGCGTCGTGGACGTCGACGCCGCGTTTGCGCGGGCGTGCGAGCACGGTGGCAGAGTGGTCGAGGAGCTCCGTACGTACGAGTACGGGGAGCGGTCGGGCGTCGTCGAGGATCCCGCCGGGCATCGGTGGGAGCTCACCCAGACCGTGCGCGACACCTCCCCGGAGGAATGGGGCGGCGTCACGGTCGCGCCGTGGTGAGCACCGCGCGGTTCGCCGCCGCGCCCCGGGGCGGTAGTCGAAAGGAGAAGCCGGTGCCCGCGTTCATCATCACCCGGATCCAGGTCGACGACTACGACACGTGGAGGCGCCTTTACGAGCAGGACGTGCCGCGGGCGCGCGAGAGGGCGACCGTGCAGCGCGTGTTCCGAACGATGGACGACCCGACCCAGGTCTTCGTGCTGCTCGAGTTCGGCACTGCAGAGGATGCCGAGGAAGCGCGCAACCGTCTCCTCGCCTCGGGAGTGCTCGACAGGTTCGCCGACGTGTACGGCCCGAACGTGGTCGTGGAGGTCTGAGCGGGCCCGGCCCGACGGCGCCGCTCGACACGACATTGGCGCCCGGAGACGGTTCGATCGAGATTCGGAGGCTCGACGACGGGGATGCCGACGCGCATCTCGACGGCCTCGCCGCCGTCCTCGTCGACTGTGTCGAGGGCGGCGCGTCGGTCAGCTACATGGCGCCGTTCTCGCACGCCGACGCGCGCGCCGCGTTCGAGGGGTTCGTCGCCGACGCGCGGCGAGGCCACAGGCTCGTCCTCGCCGCGTTCGCCGGTGAGGAGCTCGTGGGCACGGTGCAGGTCGTGCTCGCGCTGCCCCCGAACCAGCCGCACCGCGGGGAGGTCGCGAAGCTCCTCGTCCGGCGCTCCGCGCGGAGGCGGGGGATCGCCCGCCTCCTGATGGCGCGCGCGGAGGCGGAGGCCCGGGCGGAGGGGAAGAGCCTGCTCGTGCTCGACACGGTCACGGGCGACCCCGCCGAGTCGCTGTACGAGGGGATGGGCTGGACGCGCGTCGGCGTGATCCCGGGCTATGCGCTCTACCCCGACGGCCGCCCGTGCGCGACGACGATCTTCTGGAAGGCGGTCTGAGAACTCGTTTCAGAATGACGCCTTGTGCCGCCGTGTGGCGCTGAGCAGCGCACTCGCTCATCGCGCCCCGGCAACGAGAGAGGGGGGCATCCGTGCGCCTACGCCACCCCCTCGAGGAACGGAAGTACGAGCGTCTCGAAGGCCGCGGGCTGCTCGAGGCTCGGCAGGTGACAGGCGTCGGCGACCGTCGTCCGCCGCGTGTCCGGCAACGTCGCCGCGAGAAGGTCGGCGATCGCCTGGAAGTCCGATCGGTCGTGCGCGCCGGTGAGGACGAGCGTGGGACACGCGATCGTCGCCAGGCTCTCGACGAGGTCCTCGCAGAGCAGCGACTCGTCCGCCTCGTCCGGCACCTGGAGGCGGAACGCGCCGAGCTGCTGCGCGCGGATCGTGGCGCGCACCTCCTCGGACGCCGTCGGGAGCCAGAAATCGACGTTCACCTCGGTGGCGGCCTCGAGGTCGCCTGCTTCGAGCGCCGCCGCCTCGGCTTCCGAGAACGCCCGCATCTCGGCCGACCACGCATAGCCAGGAAGCGGCGGGCCGGCGAGCACGAGCCCTCGCACCCGCTCCGGACGCGCCGCCGCCAGGTCGAGCGCGACGAGGCCGCCGAGCGAGGCGCCGACGAGCAGCGCGCGGTCGATCTCGCATGCGTCGAGCACGGCGAGGACGTCACCCGCATGGCTGAATGCCCCGACGGGGCGCCCGGAGCGGCCGAACCCGCGCAGGTCGAGCCGCGTCACGGCCAGCCGCGCGGGCCAGGCTGTCCATTGCGGGTCCCACATCCGCGAGTCTGCGATCCCGGCGTGGAGCAGGACGGCGGGCCGGCCGGCCCCCGCGTGCTCGACGTGAAGGCGGCCGGCGGTCTCGCGGCCGACGCGGTACGAATGCTGGGTCATGAGTCTCCTTCGTGACGGATCGGACCGTCACGCGACGCCTGGCTCAGCCGCGTGCGCGACCGTGCGGGCGGCGCGTGACGGAGAACTGACGAGTCATCGCACGCACCTCCTTCCGGTCGTTGCGCAGGATCGCGCGAGTCGAGGCTACCAACGCGGCGTCCACGGCCGCGAGGCGGGCAGGAGGAGCAAGGTGCGGCCTCCAACTCGAGGCCCTCTAGGATCGCGACATGGCGCTCGAGCTCGTCACGGCCGGGGAGTCCCACGGGCCCGCCCTCGCGGCGATCGTCACCGGGCTTCCGGCAGGTCTGCGGCTCGAGAAGGAGGCCATCGACGCGGATCTGCGGCGGCGCCAGCAGGGGTACGGCCGCAGCCCCAGGCAGAAGCTCGAGTCCGACGAGGTGGAGGTGCTCAGCGGGCTGCGACACGGGCTCACGCTCGGGACGCCTCTCACGCTCGTCGTCCGGAACCGCGACCACCGGAACTGGACGTGGGGGATGAGCCCGTGGCCCCCTGAGGGCGAGCCCGGAGGCAAGGGGACGAAGCCCGTCACGCTGCCCCGGCCGGGTCACGCCGACCTCGCGGGCGTGCTCAAGTTCGCCCACGACGACGTGAGGAACGCGCTCGAGCGGGCGTCCGCGCGTCACACGGCGGTGCACGTCGCGGCAGGTGCGGTCGCGAAGGCGCTGCTGCGCGAGCTCGGGATCGGGGTCGAGGGACGACCGGTCGAGATCGGGGGCGCGACGACGGAGCAGGAGATGCGCGACGCGACGGATGCCGCGCGCAAGGACCGCGACACGCTCGGCGGGATCGTCGAGGTCGTCGCGACCGGCGTCCCGCCCGGACTGGGGTCGTATGCCGAGAAGCGCGAGCGCCTCGACGCGCGGCTCGCTGCGGCTCTGATGGGGATCCAGGCGGTCAAGGGAGTCGAGGTCGGCGATGGCTTCGCGCTCGCCCGTCGCCGCGGGACCGAGGCGCACGACGAGATCGACCCTGGCCTGGCGCGGCGCACGAATCGGGCCGGCGGGCTCGAGGCCGGCATGTCGAACGGCGAGCCGGTCGTCGTGCGAGCCGCGATGAAGCCGCTGCCGACGCTCATGCGCCCACTCGACTCCGTCGACCTCGAGACCGGCGAGCCGGCGCAGGCGCTCGTCGAGCGCTCCGACGTCCAGGCGGTCGAAGCCCTCGCCGTCGTCGCGGAGGCGGCCGTCGCGTTCGAGCTCGCCCGCGCGGCGCTCGAGAAGCTCGGTGGGGACGCCCTCGCCGACGTGCTCGCAGCTCGCGACGCGTACCTCGCTCGGATCGGCGACCGATGGCGTCCACGCACCTGAGCGCGCTCGGCCGGCATCTCGCGCTCGCCGGGTTCATGGGCTCCGGCAAGACGCGTCACGGCGCCGAGGTCGCGGCGCGGATCGGGCGACCCTTCGTCGATCTCGACCAGGAGATCGAGCGGAGAAGTGGCGCCCGCGTCGCGGAGCTGTTCACGACGCGGGGCGAAACCGGGTTCCGCGAGCTCGAGGAGGCGATCGCGAGCGATGTGCTGCGCGACGGCGCACCGCTCGTGATCGCGCTCGGGGGCGGCGCGGTGCTGTCGGAGCGGACACGCGGCGAGCTCGCCGCCCGTGCGTTCACGGTGCTGATCGACGTCGAGCCCGAGCTCGCCTGGCGCCGGGTCGCGGGCAGCGACCGGCCGCTGGCGCGGGACGAGGCGGCGTTCCACGCCCTCCATCGCGATCGTCGACCCGTCTACGAGGAGGTCGCCGACGCGCTCGCCCGCGACGTCGACTCGATCATCCTCGCGGCGGCGGCGGTGCACGTCGAGCTCGGCGCGCTCGACGAGCTGGGCGAGCTCGTGCCCGGCGACGGGCCGGTCGAGCTCGTCGCCGACGAGCACGTCTCCGGCATCCACGGCGTCCGCGCCCAGGTCGCGCTCGGCACGCGCGACATCGCGCTGCACGAGGTGCCCGCGGGAGAGGCGGCGAAGGCGAGCGTGGTGCTGGAGCGGCTCTGGAGCGGGTTCGAGATCGGGCGGGACGGCGGGGTCGTCGCCCTGGGCGGCGGCTCGACGACGGACGTAGCCGGTTTCGCCGCCGCAACGTACATGCGCGGCGTCGCCTGGACGGCGGTGCCGACGACGCTCGTCGGCCAGGTCGACGCAGGCATCGGCGGAAAGACCGCGATCGACCTGCCCGGTGGGAAGAACGTCGTCGGCGCGTTCCACTGGCCCGCGCGGGTCGTCTGCGATCCCTCGCTCCTGACCACGCTGCCCGACCTCGAGCGCAAGAACGGTCTCGCCGAGGTCGTGAAGACCGGTCTGCTCGCCGGTAGCGAGATCTGGGAGCTCTCCGAGCCCGAGCAGGTGCGGGCCTGCGCGTCGTTCAAGGCCGGCGTCTGCCTTGCGGACCCCCATGAGCACGGGCTTCGCGCCCAGCTGAACCTGGGGCACACGTTCGCCCACGCGCTGGAGGCCGCGGCGGGCTACGACCTACCGCACGGCCGCGCCGTCTCGCTCGGGCTGCTCGCCGCGCTCCGCCTCTCCGGGCTCGACGACGAGCGGCGGCTCGTGGAGGAGCTGCTCGCGCCGAAGCCCGTCGCCGTCGATCCCGAAGCGGCCTGGGCGGCGCTCACACGTGACAAGAAGGCACGGCGTGGAACGCCGCGCCTCGTGTTGCTCGACGGCCCCGGGCGTCCGCGGTGGGGTGTGGAGGTTCCAGAGACCGACGTCCGTCGCGCTCTCGCCGGGCTGATCGCCTGAAAGCCTCTAGCATCGGGCCCGTGCGCATCGAGGTACTGAACGGCGTCAACCTGAACATGCTGGGGCGCCGCGATCCGGAGCTGTACGGGAGCGACTCGCTCCGGGACCTCGAGACGCGGATCTACGCGTGGGCGCTCGAGCTCGATCTCCAGGCGCGCTGCCGGCAGACGAACCACGAAGGGGAGTACGTCGAGTTCCTCCACGCCGCGCTCGACAGCGCGGACGGCCTCGTGCTCAACCCGGGTGCGTGGACCCACTACAGCTGGGCGATCCGAGACGCGCTCGAGCCCTTCACCGGCCCGGTCGTGGAGGTGCACCTCTCCGACGTCGAGCAGCGCGAGGAATGGCGCCACGCGAGCGTGCTCGAGGGGCTCACCGCCGGGCGGGTCACTGGACAGGGGTTCGACGGCTACCGGCAGGCGCTCGGCCTGCTCGCGGAGCGGAGGGACGCGTGACGCGCATCGAGCGGCTCGCCGCGGGCCTCTCGCAGGCGCTGCTCGTCACCGGCCCCGTCAACGTCCGGTACCTCACCGGCTTCGCCAGCTCGAACGCCGCGCTGCTCGTCGATCCGGCCGGCGAGGCCACGCTCTACACGGACTTCCGCTATGCGGAAGCGGCGAGCCAGGTCGCCGGCGTCACGTTCGAGCTGACGCCGCGCGGCGTCGTCGGCGCGCTCTCCGAGCGGCTCTCGGGCAGGCGGATCGGCGTGGAGTCGAGCCAACTGACGCTCGCGAGCGCCGACGTGCTCCGTGCCGGCGGAGTCGAGCTCGTCGCGACGAGCGGCCTCGTCGAGGCGCTGCGTGCGGTGAAGGAGCCGGAGGAGCTCGAGCACATGCGTCGCGCGGCCGAGATCTCGGATCGCGTTTTCGGCGAGCTCGCCCGCGAGCCGTTCGTCGGCCGCACGGAGGCAGAGCTCGCGTGGTGGATCGAGCAGGCCTGGCACGAGGCGGGCGCGGACGGCCCGTCCTTCGCGGCGATCGTGGCGTTCGGCGAGAACGGCGCGCGGCCGCACGCGACCGTGCGGCGGGAGCCAATCCCCGAGGGAACGCTCGTGGTCGTCGACGCCGGCTGCGCGGTCGGCGGGTACGCGTCCGACTGCACGCGCACGTTCTTCACGGGCGCTCCGGAAGGTCGGCTGCGCGAGGTCTACGAGCTCTGCCTCGAGGCGCAGCTCGACGGGCTGGCTGCTGTGCGGCCCGGCGCCACGGGGCGTGAGGTCGACGCCGCCTCCCGCGTTGCGATCGAGGACGCGGGCCTCGCGGAGCGCTACGGGCACGGCCTCGGGCATGGGATCGGGCTCGAGGTGCACGAGGAGCCGACGCTCCGCCCCGAGTCGAGCGCGACGCTCGCAGCCGGCAATGTCGTCACGGTGGAGCCGGGCATCTACCTCCCCGGAGAAGCGGGCGTGCGCATCGAGGACACGGTCGTCGTCACCGAGGACGGCTGCGAGCGGCTGACGACGGTGAGCAAGGAGGCGGTCCAGGTCGGCTAGGTAGCCTGGCGCGCGTCATGGCAGAGATCGTCAACACGAACCAGTTCCGCAACGGGATGCACATCGAGCACCGCGGCGCGGTCTGGCGCATCGTCGAGTTCCAGCACGTCAAGCCGGGCAAGGGCGGCGCGTTCGTGCGCACGAAGTTGAAGAACCTCGAGACCGGAGCAGTCGTCGACGACACGTTCCGCGCCGGCGAGAAGTTCCCGCGCGTGCACACCGAGGTGAAGAGCGTCCAGTTCCTCTACGACGACGGCACCGAGGCGCACTTCATGGACGAGGAGACGTACGAGCAGTTCGGCCTCCCGCGCACGGAGATCGCGGACGAGCTCGCGTACATGCTCCCGTCGTCGACCGTGCAGATCCTCCAGGTGAACGGGAAGCCGTCGGGCATCCAGCTGCCTGCGTCAGTCGAGCTCGCCGTCGCCGACACCGAGCCCGGCGTCAAGGGCGACACGGTGTCGAACGTGACGAAGCCGGCGACGCTCGAGACCGGCGCCGTCGTCCAGGTGCCGCTGTTCGTGAACATCGGAGAGCGCGTCAAGGTCGATCCCCGCGAGGCCCGCTACATCTCCAGAGCCTGATGGGGTTCCTGGCACCTGGTCGAAGGCCAGGTGGCCCGACGATCGCCCCGCGTGCAAGGCGCTAGGCTCCCGCCGTGCCGCAGCTCGTCGACACCACGATCCGCCTGCTCTCCCAGGACCCGCTCGCAGGGAAGATCCCGACGGGCGAGGTGCTCCGCATCGCCGGCATCCTCGACCGTGCCGGCTTCGCGTGCCTGGAGGTCTCGGGGGGCGGCGTGTTCGACGCCGCCGTGCGGCAGGGCGTGGAGAGCCCCTGGGAGCGGATCCGCGCGATCGACTCGCGCACGACGACCCCGCTCGGGATGGCGCTTCGCGGCCGCTTCCTCGTCGGGTCGAAGCCCGTCTCGACCGACATCGTGCGGCGGTTCGTCGCGTGCGCGGCCGAGAACGGGATCGACGTGTTCCGCCTGCACGACCCGCTCAACGACGTCTCGAACCTGAAGGAGGCGGGCGAGTCGATCGTCGGCGCGGGGCGCCAGCTGCACGTCGGGCTCGTCTACAGCCCGGGCAGGACGGGGGAGGCGGACGCGCTCGTCGAGCAGGCGAAGCGCGTCGGCGAGCTCGGCGCCGCCCGCGTGCTCCTGAACGACCCGACCGGAGCGCTGCTGCCGCACGTCACGCAAGAGCTCGTCGAGCGGCTCGGCGAGGCGAGCGGCCTCCCGGTCGGCCTGCACGTCCAGGCGGCAGCCGGGACCGCCCTCGCGAACGCGCTCGTCGCGACCCGTGTCGGGGCCGACCTGGTCGCGACGGCCGTCTACCCGCTCGGGCTCGCGCTCCACCGGATCGCCGCCGAGTCGCTCGTCGAGGCGCTCCACGGGCTCGGCCGCGAGACGGGCGTCGACATCGCGCCGCTCTGGGAGGCGTCGGACGTCGTCGACGACCACATCGGCGACGAGCCGCTCGCGCCGCTCGCGCCCCGGATCGCGGTGCGCGCCGCCGAGTACGACCTGCCTGCGGGGCTCGTCGCCGCGCTCGACGTCCACCTCCGTGCGCACGCCGCCGGCGACCGCCTCCTCGACGCGCTCGTCGAGGTGGGGCGGATCCGCGAGGAGGCCGGCTGGCCGCCGCTCGCCGCCCCGATCGGTCAGATCCTCGGGTCGCAGGCGCTGCTCAACGTCCTCTCGGCCCGCCGCTACGGCACCGTGCTCGACGAGTTCCGCCAGCTCGTGACCGGTGGCTACGGCACGCCGCCGGCGCCCATCGAGCCGGGCATCCGCCGCGCGGTCGAGTTGCTCGGCGGAGGCGCGCCGGCGCTCGAGGAAGACCCGCCGAGCGCGGAGGACGTGCGCGAGGCGGCCGAGGGTCTCGCCTCCTCCGAGGAGGACCTCGTGCTGCTCGCGATGTTCGGCGGCGAGGCCGAGCCCCTGCTCCGCTCGATCCGCCAGCGGCATTCCCGGGAGGCAACGCTCCTGGGAGGCGACGTCGACGTGCAGCGGGCCGAGCGGATCCGCGAGCTCGTCCGCATCGTCCAGGAGTCCGGGGTCGGGGAGATCGAGATCGAGGACGAGGGCATGCGTGTCTCCGTGCGCCGTGCAGACGAGCCCGGGGCCGTGGTCGCTGCCGTGCCCGGCCTCGTCGCGGTGGCGCCGGCCGACGGCGCCCCGCTCCCCGCGTCGGCAGAGTCGACGATCCGTGTCGAGTCGCCGATGGTGGGCATCTTCTACCGGGCGCCGCAACCCGGCTCGCCGCCCTTCGTCGAGGTCGGCGACGTCGTCACCGCCGGGCAGACCCTGTGCATGCTCGAGGCGATGAAGCTCTTCAACGAGCTCAAGGCGGAGATAGACGGCCACGTGCGGGCCGTTCACGCGGACAACGGCCAGCCGGTCGAGTTCGGCACGTTGCTCTTCGAGCTCGAGCCGCTCTCCGCGCTCCCGGTCCTCTGAGCCGTGTTCTCGCGGGTCCTCGTCGCCAACCGAGGCGAGATCGCGGTTCGCGTGATCCGGGCGCTGCACGAGCTCGGCATCGAGGCGGTCGCCGTGTACTCGACCGCCGACAGCGAGGCACTGCACGTGCGGCTCGCGGACGAGGCCGTCTGTCTCGGCCCGCCCGCCGCGGCCGAGAGCTACCTGAGGATCCCGAGCGTCGTCGCGGCGGCGGTGACCACCGGCTGCGAAGCGGTACACCCCGGCTACGGCTTCCTGGCCGAGAACCCCGCCTTCGCACGGGCCTGCGCCGAGAGCGACCTCGTTTTCGTCGGCCCGACGCCCGAGGTGATGGAGCGGCTGGGCGACAAGGCGCAGGCGAAGGACGAGATGCGCGCCGCCGGAGTTCCGCTCGTGCCCGGCACGGACGGGCCCGCGTCGCTCGCGGAAATCCGGGCCGCCGCAGCCGAGATCGGATACCCCGTGCTGCTCAAGGCGACGGCGGGCGGTGGTGGCCGCGGCATGCGGCGCGTCGCGAGCGCGGATCAGCTCGAGGAGGCGTACGGCGCGGCGGCGGCCGAGGCCGAGGCCGCGTTCGGTGACGGCTCGGTCTACCTCGAGAAGGTCGTCGCCCCTGCCCGGCACGTCGAGGTGCAGGTCATGTGCGACGGGGCGGGCGGCGTCCTCACGCTGGGTGAGCGCGAGTGCTCGATCCAGCGTCGCCACCAGAAGCTCGTGGAGGAGTCGCCCTCCGCGGCGGTCACGCCGGAGACCCGGGAAGAGCTCGAAGCCTCGGTCGCGCGCGCCTGTGCGGCGGTCGGCTACCTCGGCGCGGGCACGTTCGAGTTCCTGCTCGGCCCCGAAGGCGCGCCGTCGTTCATCGAGGTCAACTGCCGCCTGCAGGTCGAGCACCCGGTGACCGAGCTCGTCACGGGCATCGACCTCGTGCGCGAGCAGCTCCGCGTCGCGGCCGGCGAGCCCCTCGGGCTCACGGGTCGAGCGCCGCGGCGGGGGCACGCGATCGAGGTTCGGATCAACGCCGAGGACCCGGCGCGCGGATTCGTGCCGACCCCCGGTCGCGTCGAGCGATTCCGCCCGCCGCTCGGCCCCGGTGTCCGCGTCGACACCTCGATCGAGGACGGAATGACCATCCCCCCGTTCTACGACTCGCTGATCGCGAAGGTGATCGTGGTCGACGACGACCGGCCCGCGGCGATCGCGCGCGCGATCCGGGCGCTCGAGGAGCTCGACGTCGTCGGCATCCCGACGACCAGGGAGCTCGCGCTCGACGTGCTCCGTTCCGCCGGGTTCGCCTCCGGCGACTACTCGACCGGCTACCTTGACGAGATGGAGCCCTATCTGCCCTCGCTCGGCCCCGCATGACGGGCGGCGCGACCCGACCCGGGTCCGGGCCCGGCCCGGCCGAGGCGGCAGCCGGACGGGAACGCGTGGGCCGCAGGCAGGCGCGACGGCAGACCCTGTTCCTGCTCTACCAGTGGGACCTCACGCAGCGACCGCTGGAGACGCTCTTCGACGGTGCCCCCGACGAGTTCGCCTCCGCGCTCGCGCGTGCGGTCGCGGCGGAGGCGCCCGCGCTCGACCTGCGGATCTCGGCCGCCTCGCCGGAGTGGCCGGCCGATCGTCTGGGTACGCTCGAGCGCAACATCCTGCGTATCGGGGTCTACGAGCTCGAGGAGAGAACCGTGCCCGCGGAGGTTGCGATCAACGAGGCGGTCGTGCTCGCAAAGCGCTATGCGAGCGAGGACGCCGGCCGCCTCGTGAACGGCGTCCTCGCGCGCATCCGCCGCGAGGTGGCGTGACGTGAGCGAGGCGGACGAGCTTCTCGAACGGGCGGAAGGACTGCTCGAGCGGCTGCGCACGCGTGTGGACGCGTTGGAGGCCAGCGCGGACACCGGCGGGGACGTCGACGAAGCCGTCGACGGGCTCGCCGAGATCGCGGAGCTGGCGCGGGAGATCGAGGCCGAGCTCCAGCGCGCGCGCCAGGCCGCCGATGCGGGCTCCTGACGACCTGAGGGAGGTCGTCGAGGCATCGCTCGCCGGGCTCGTGCTCGACCCGTCGCTCGGCGCGCTCGAGGAGCCGATTCGCTACGCGCTCTCCGGCGGCGGCAAGCGGATCAGGCCGGTGCTCTGTCTCGCCGTCTGCGAGGCAGCCGGTGGGAACGTCGCGGACGCGGTCGAGCCCGCAGCCGCGCTCGAGCTCGTGCACACGTTCTCGCTCGTCCACGACGACCTGCCGGCGCTCGACGACGACGACGAGCGACGCGGACGCCCCAGCCTGCACGTCGCCTTCGGCGAGGCGGTCGCGCTGCTCGCGGGGGACGCGCTGCTCGCCGAGGCGCTCGGCCTCGCCGCCCGCTGCGACCCGCCCGCGATCGCGCGCGAGCTCGCGCAGGCCACGCTCGGGATGATCGGCGGTCAGTACCTCGACGTCACGGCCGCGGACGTGCCCCTCGACGCCCTGCACCGGCTGAAGACGGGGCGCCTGTTCGCGGCCGCCGTGGGGCTCGGCCTCTGGTCGGCCGGGGTCGCGGAGGCGGCGCAGGGACCGTGGCGCGCGTTCGCCGCAGAGCTGGGCATCCTCTTCCAGGCGGTCGACGACGTCCTCGACGGCGACGGCTACGCGATCGAGCTGGGCGCCGACGGAGCCAGGCGCCTCGCGCGCGACACGGCGGGCCGCGCCCTGGAGCGCCTCGATGCGCTCGACGCCGACACGTCGGTGCTCGCCGAGCTCGTCGACGGGCTCGCGGTCAGAACCGCCTAGCTGCCGCCCGTGAAGTCCTTGTTGCGCAGGTCGTTGCAGGCGTCGCTCTGCTGGATGCCGTCGCTCAGGTCGCTGCCAAGCTCCTGCAGCGACGTGAGTGTCGCCTTGACCTGATCGGCCGCGGTCCCGATGTGCACGAGGACCGACTGGGCGGTCGAGACGAGGCCGGCCACGGTGCTCGGGGCGCTCTGCACGAGGCCGCGCACCTCGTCCGCGTCCTGCTGGAGCTGGTCTCCGAGCTGACTCACCTGCTGTTGCGCCTGATCGGAGGAATCCGTATCGGGCGGGCCGATCTCCTGCAGGCCGTCGACGAGGTCCGAGGTGGCCGTGGACGCCTGGTTGGCCGCCGCCTGCAGGTCGGTTCCCGTGACGCTGGTGCCCTGCGACATCACACCCTTGACGGTGGTCGTGATGCTGCTCGCCCAGGTGTCGAGCTCGGTGCAGACGTCGTTCGCCCAGGACTCTGCGCTCGACGTGTCGTCGCCGCCGCAGCCGGCCGCGAGCACCGTGAGCAGCATCACCAGGGAGACAACGGGAAGGGCGAGCGCGCGCTGCACGCCCGCATCTTGGCACGGGGCGCCGAGCGCCGTCCATGATCTGCACATGGAGCGGAAGCGACTCGACGTGCTGCTGGTGGAGCGGGGGCTCGCGGAGAGCCGCGCCCAGGCGCAGGCCCTCGTGCTGGCGGGTCTCGTGCCCGGCTTCACCAAGCCCGGCCAGCAGGTGACGGACGACACGGAGCTCGAGGTGGAGCAGCCGCCGAGATTCGTCTCGCGCGGCGGCGAGAAGCTCTCGCACGCGCTCGACGCGCTCGGCGTCGACCCGGCCGGCCGGGACTGCCTCGACATCGGTGCCTCGACCGGCGGCTTCACCGACTGTCTGCTGCAGCGGGGCGCGGCCCGCGTGATCGCACTCGACGTCGGCCACGGACAGCTCCATCCACGGCTCCGCGCCGACGACAGGGTTGTCGTCCTCGAACGCGTCAACGCGAGACGCCTCGAGTCGCTGCCGTTCGCGCCGGAGCTCGTCACCTGCGACGTCTCGTTCATCTCCGCGACCAGGGTCCTGCCGCCGGCGCTCCCCCTCTCGGCGGCCGAATGGCAGGCTCTCGTGCTCGTCAAGCCGCAGTTCGAGGCCGGACGCGCCGAGGCGCCCAAGGGCGTCGTGCGCGACCCCGAGGTGCATCGCCGCGTGCTGTTCGCGTTCTGCGAGGCCGCGGAGGCGTGGGGCGCGCAGGTGGCCGGGATCGTAGACTCGGGTCACCCGGGGCCGAAGGGGAACCGGGAGTTCGTCGTCCACCTGATCGTGAGCCAGACACCTGTCGACCCCGATGAGCTCGAGCGCTGGATCGACGCGGCCGTCTCCTGAGCCGCACCCCGTCGCCCGCGCGGCGCTACTCACCCACGGCACGCCCGAGCGGGTCGGCGACGGCGTCGAGCGCCTCGTGGCGGTCGCGCGGCGGGCCGGCGTCGAGCTGATCGTCACGCCCGACGAGGCGCACCAGCACGCGCTCGAGGCGCACGGCGACCCGGCCGATGCCGAGCTCGCCGTCGTGCTCGGCGGCGACGGGACGATGCTGCGCGCCCTCCGCCTGTACCTCGGCACCGGGATCCCGGTGCTCGGAGTGAACTTCGGGCGCGTCGGGTTCCTCAGCTCGATGTCCCCGAACGAGCTCGAGGACGGCCTCGCGCGCGCGTTCGCGGGCGAGCTCGAGACCGTCGAGCTGCCGACGCTCGAGGTCGAGGTGGGAGAGGGACAGGTCGGCGCGACCCACGTTGCGGTGAACGACGTGGTGGTCACGTCCGGTGAGCTCGGCCGCATGGTCGAGCTGGAGTGGGCGGTGGGCGGCGAGGATCTCGGGCGCGTGCCCTGCGACGGGATCATCTGCTCGACGCCCTCGGGCTCGACGGCGTACAACCTCTCGAACGGCGGCCCGGTGCTGATGTGGGGCCTCGACGCGATGGCGACGACGTTCGTGGCTCCGCACTCGCTGCACGCGCGGCCGCTCGTCGTCCCGCGCGGCAAGGAGGTCGTGATCTGGAACAGGACCGCCGACGTTCCCGTCGTGGAGCTGGTCGACGGGCACCGGGTGGGCGAATCGGGCCCGGGAGGACGCATCACGATCCGTCTCGGGGACGCTCGCTCGCTCCTCGCGACGCTCCCGGAGGCCACGTTCGTGCGCCGCTATCGCGAGAGCTTCTCCACCTAACGGCGTGACGGCCGCAGCGGACACCTGTCCCGGGTGGAGCGGCCTGTCTACGATCACGGCGTGTTGCGGAGGCTGCGGATCGAGAATCTCGTCCTGATCCGTGAGGCCGAGCTCGAGCTCGACCCCGGCCTGGTCGCGCTGACCGGAGAGACCGGTGCGGGCAAGACGATCGTCACGCAGGCGATCGGCCTGCTCCTCGGGGCGAAGGGCGACGCGGCCGCGGTGGGCGCGGCCGGCTCCGAGGCGTTCGTCGAGGCCGAGCTGGACGTGCCGGACGGCTTCTTCGACGAGGACGGGCTCGAGACGCTGCGCGACCTCCGGCCCGACGACGAGCCGGGGCTCGTCGTGGCTCGGCGGGTCGGGGGCGACGGCCGCTCGCGCGCGTACGCATGGGGTCGCACGGTTGCACGGGAGGACCTCGTCGCCGCCACCGACCGCCTGCTCGCGCTCTCCGGGCAGTTCGCGCAGCGCCGCCTCGGGCGGGCCGCGTACCAGCTGGACGTGCTCGACGCCTTCGTGGGGCCGAAGCAGGCCGAGCGGCGCCAGGTAGCCCGCGACGCCTGGCGCGCGCTCCAGACGGCGTCGAAGCGGGCGCACGAGCTCGAGCAGGGCGCCGACACGGAGCGTGCGCGGCTCGCGGAGCTCGAAGCGCTCGTCGAGGACACCGCCGGGCTCTCCGCAGGGGAGGAGGAAGTCCTCCGCCGCGAGCGCGAGCGCGGGCGCCACGTGACCGAGCTCGCAGAGGGCGTCGCCTCGGCGCTCGGGGCGATCGACCCGGACGAAGGCGAGGGCGCGCGGGGACTCACGTCGGCTGCCGAGCGGGCGCTCGCAGGCCCCGGGCAGATCGCGCCCGAGCTGGACGCGGCCGCGGAGGAGCTGCGCGACGCGGGGCTCCGGCTCGCGGAGGTCGCAAGCGACCTGCGGCGGTTCGCGTCCGCCCTCGACTCCGATCCCGTCCGCGCGCGCGAGATCGAGGAGCGCCTCGACCGGATCGCCGAGCTCCGTCGCCGCTACCGAGCCTCCGTCCTCGAGGAGCTCCTCGAGCGGCGTGCGGCGGCAGTCGCGGAGCTCGAGGCGATGGACGGTGGCGGCGATCCGCTCGATCGTGCGCGCGACGAACTCGAGGCCGCACGAGGGCGCTTTGCCCGCGCCTCGGAGGAGCTCGCTGCCGCCCGCGGGGGTGCCGTGCTCCCGTTCGCGGACGCGGTCGCCCGCGAGCTTGCGGATCTCGGCATGGGGGAAGGGGAGTTCAGGGTCGAGCTCGGCCCACGCGAGCCGGGCCCGACCGGCACCGACGAGGTCGTGTTCCTCGTGCGGCCGAACGAGGGGCTGCCGCTCGCACCCGTCGCGGAGACCGCCTCGGGCGGCGAGCTCTCTCGCGTGGCGCTCGCGATCGCAGCGGTGGCGGGCGGCGAGACGGTCGTGCTCGACGAGATCGACGCGGGCGTCGGAGGCGAGACCGCCCATCGGGTCGCGGGGGTGCTGCGCCGCCTCGCGGAGCGGGCCCAGGTGGTGACGATCACCCATCTGCCGCAGATCGCGAGCGTCGCCGACCAGCATCTGCGGGTCGAGAAGCTGCCGGGCGATCCGACTCACACCCGGATCACGACGCTGGGGTCGGCCGAGCGCCGCGACGAGCTCGAACGCATGCTGGGCGGCGGCGAGTTCGTCTCAGCCGTGACGGCCGAGGACTCGTGACGTGAACGCGTCGGATCTGTTCCGGGGACGTGCGCCCGGCGTACCCGCGGGCGGCGCGCGTTCCGGATCGCGGGCAAACGGCGCGATCACGGGCCCCGTCCGGCTCGGCCGGCGGACGAAGGATCTCGTCCGTCGTCTGCGGCCGGAGGACATCGCGATCGTCGACCACGCGGACCTCGACCGCGTCTCGGCCGAGGAGCTCGTCGAGAGCGGCGTGCGTCTGGTCGTGAACGTGGCACGCTCGTCGACAGGGCGCTTCCCGAACCCGGGGCCGCTCGAGCTGACTCGCGCCGGGGTGCGCCTCGTCGACGCGCCCGGGGCGCAGCTCTTCGAGGCGCTCTCCGACGGGGACCTCGTCCAGGTCGAGGGTGGCGCGATCTGGCACGAGGGGGAGAAGCTCGTCCAGGGAACGGAGCTCGACGCAACCTCGCTCGAGGTGGCGCTCGTCGAGCAGCAGAGTCGCCTCTCGGAAGCCCTCGAGGCGTTCGCCGAGAACACGCTGCTCCACCTGCGCGGGGAGGCCGAGGGACTCGCCGCCGGGCTTCCGCTGCCACAGCTCCGCACGCGCTTCCGCGACCGGCACACGCTCGTCGTCGCGCGCGGCCCGGGCTACAAGTCCGACCTGCGCATGGTGCGCCCCTACATCCGGGACTTCCGGCCCGTCGTGGTGGCGGTGGACGGTGGCGCGGACGCCCTCCGCGAGGTGGGGCTCGACGCGGACGTGATCGTCGGCGACTTCGATTCGGTCTCCGACGAGGCCCTCGCCGGCGGCGCCGAGCTCGTCGTGCACGCCTACGCGGACGGGACCGCGCCGGGTGCAGAGCGGCTGCGGCGGCTCGGGCTGGACTTCTTCACGGTCTGCGCGCCCGGGATCAGCGAAGACCTCGCGCTCCTGCTCGCCCACGAGAAGGGGGCGTCGCTGATCGTCGCGGTCGGGACGCACTTCAACCTGGTCGAGTTCCTCGAGCGGGACCGTGCGGGGATGGCGTCGACGTTCGTGACGCGGCTCAAGGTTGGAGAGTCGCTCGTCGACGCAAAGGGTGTCTCCCGCCTCGTCAGCCCGCACGTCGGCATCTGGCCCCTCGCGGTCTTCGGCGTGCTCGGGGCGCTCGCGATCGTCGGGGCGGTCGTCGCGTCGCCCGCGCTGCGCAACGTGATCGAGTCGGTCTCGCGTGCGGTCGCGAGCGGCCTCGGCCTGTAGAAAGCGCGCTTTGCGAGACTGACGCCGTGTTCGACCTCCGCTATCACGTCGCGTCGCTCGCCGCCGTGTTCGTGGCGCTCGTGATCGGGATCTTCGTCGGGGTCGGCCTCTCCGGGCGGGGGTTCGTGAACGACGCGGAGCGGAAGAACTTCGAGGCGCGCATCGACGAGCTCCGGACGGAGCGCGATTCCGCGAACGCGCGCGCGACGAGCGCGGAGCGACGTGGTGACGCCCTCGACGACTTCGCGAACGCGACGTACACGAGCCTCGTCCGGAAGCGGCTCGCCGGCACGGCGGTCGGCATCGTGTTCGTCGGCTCCGTCGACGAGAGCCTGGCCGGCACGCTCCGACGGACGATCACCGACGCCGGCGGCCGGGTCGTGCGCCTCCGCGCGCTCCGCGTTCCCCTCGACCCCCAGGCCGTCGACAAGAAGCTCTCCTCCGACCCGAAGACCCGTGACTTCGCCGGAGCCGGGGCCAGGAGCCGTCTCGGGGGCGAGATCGCGAGAGAGCTGGTCGTCGGCGGTCAGACGACGGTCCTCGACCGGCTGTCGTCGGTGCTCGTCGAGGAGCAGTTGGGGCTCTCCCGGTCGCCGCTCGGCGCGCTCGTGATCGCTCGGTCGGCCCGGCCGCAGGAGGGCGAGACGGAGGACTTCCTCTCCGGCCTCTACTCGGGTCTCGCGTCGGCGGCGGTGCCGACCGTCGGAGTCGAGGAGACCGGCGCGCGGAGAAGCGCGATCCCGCCGTTCCGCGCGAGCGGCCTCGCGACCGTGGACGCGCTCGACACGACCGTCGGCCAGGTCGGGCTCGTGCTCTTGCTCGACGGTGCCCGGCCGGGGAGCTACGGGCTCGGTCGCGACGCGGTCGACGGAGTGCTCCCGGCCGCGCCTGCCGCGGCGCCCGGCGAGTGAGCGGCCCGACCGTCCTCCTCGCGGCGCGGGACGAGGAGGAGCGCGTCGGCGACACCGTACGACGCCTGCGGGCGGCGTTTCCAGACGCCGGGATCGTCGTCGCCGACGACGGCTCGCGCGATCGCACGGGGGCTGCTGCGCGCGCGGCGGGCGCGACGGTCGTCCGGCTTCCGAGACGCGGCAAGGGGCAGGCGCTCACGCTCGGCGAGCGTGAGTGCGCCCCGGGCCCGCTGCTGCTCTGCGACGCGGATCTCGAGGGCGACCTCCGGCCGCTCGTGAGGCCGGGGGCGGATCTCGCCGTTGCGGTCTTCGCGCGCCGTGCCGGCGGCGGGCTCGGGATCGCGAAGCGCGTCGCGCGCGTGCTGATCGAGGCGCGTGGCGGCCGACGCATGGCCGAGCCGCTCTCCGGCCAGCGGTTCCTCTCCGAGCGGGCGCGCTCCTGCGTCTTCCCGGTCGCGGCCGGCTTCGGTGCGGAGACCCGCATGACGATCGACGCGCTGCGTGCGGGGCTCGACGTGGTGGAGGTCGAGCTCGACCTCTCGCACCGCGCGACGAGCCGAGACGTCGCCGGCTTCGCCCACCGCGGCCTCCAGTTGCGCGACCTCGGGCTCGCGACGCTCCTCCCACAGGGTCGGAGCTTCCGCGGGCTGCGGCTTCCCCTCGTCGGGTCGGTGGTCGGCCTCGCCGCGCCGTCCGTCGCGCCCGTAGCGGCGCTCGGCCTCGCGGACGACCTCTGGAGCGGCCCGGAACGCGGGTTCCGTGCCCACCTCCGGGCCGGCGCGACCACCGGAACGCTCAAGCTCGTCGGGATCCCGCTCTGGGCGCTGTGGCGGACGCGCTCCGTCTCGGGCGCGGTGCTGGTCGCGCTCTGCGCGAACCTCGTCAACCAGCTCGACACCCGGCCGGGGAGGGCGCTCAAGGCGTTCGTCGTGGGCTCGCTCGTCATCCGCGGCGTGCCGCGCGGAGCGCTCGCAGTCGCCGTCCTGCTGTCGCCGTACGATCACCGAGAGATGGTGATGCTCGGAGACGGAGGCTCGAACGCGCTGGGGGCCGTGCTAGGTTTGCGTTCCGTGAGGCGGTTGACCGGCGCGCGGAGGATGGGGGCGATCGGAGTCCTTGCGGCCCTCACGCTCCTCGGCGAGCGTCGCTCCCTCGGCAACGCGATCGAGTCCACACCCGTCCTCAGGACCCTCGACTCCCTCGGGCGGTACCCGTGAGCGACGGGCCGGCGACGCGCTACGTCTTCGTCACGGGGGGCGTCGTCTCGGCCCTCGGCAAGGGGATCGTCGCCGCCTCGCTCGGCCGCCTGCTGAAGTCGCGCGGGCTGCGCGTCAGGGCGCAGAAGTTCGATCCGTACCTGAACGTCGACCCGGGCACGATGAGCCCGTTCCAGCACGGGGAGGTGTTCGTCACCGAGGACGGGGCGGAGACCGACCTCGACCTCGGGCACTACGAGCGGTTCATCGACGAGAACCTCTCGCGGAACGCGAGCCACAGCGCCGGGGCGATCTGGGACACGGTGCTGCGCAAGGAGCGCCGGGGCGAGTTCCTCGGCGCCACGGTGCAGGTGATTCCCCACATCACGAACGAGATCAAGAGCCGGATCCGGCGCAGCGCGCGGTCCGACCCGGCGGACGTCGTGATCACGGAGATCGGCGGCACGGTCGGCGACATCGAGTCCCTTCCGTTCCTCGAGGCGATCCGGCAGTTCCGCCGGGAGGTCGGCCTCGAGAACGTCCTCTACCTGCACGTGACGCTCGTCCCGTTCATCGAGGCCGCCGGCGAGCTGAAGACGAAGCCGACGCAGCACTCGGTCAACGAGCTGCGCCGCATCGGCATCCACCCCGACGCCGTCGTATGCCGTTCTCGTGACCTCCTCTCGGAGGAGATCCGGGACAAGATCGCGCTGTTCGCAGACATCGACCCGCACGCCGTCTTCTCGTCACCCGACCTCGAGGACGTGTACTTCGTCCCCGAGCACCTCCAGGCCGAAGGGCTCGACGCGTACGTCTGCGAGCGCCTCGGCCTCTCGACCGCGCCCGCGGACCTCGCCGACTGGAGCGATCTCACCGCGCGCATCGCCGAACAGCACGAGGGGGTCAGGATCGCGCTCGTCGGGAAGTACGTGAAGCTCCACGACGCGTACCTGTCCGTCCACGAGGCCCTCAAGCACGCCGGTGTCGCGTGCGGCGCGCGCATCGGCGTCACCTGGGTCGACGCGGAGCACATGTCGTACGAGGAAGCCGCCCGTGAGCTCGAGCAGGTCGACGGAGTCCTGGTCCCAGGCGGGTTCGGCTCACGCGGCTGGGAGGGGAAGCTGCTCGCCTGCCGGGTGGCCCGTGAGCGGGGAATCCCGTACCTCGGGATCTGCCTCGGCATGCACGTCGCCGTCTCGGAGTTCGCGCGGCACGTCGTCGGGCTCGACGGCGCCAACTCGACCGAGATGGATCCAGAGACCCCGTACCCCGTGATCGACCTCCTCCCCGAGCAGAAGGAGATCGAGGAGCTCGGCGGCACCATGCGGCTGGGCGCGCAGGCGGTCGAGCTCGCTGAGGGCACCCGCACGCGAGACATCTACGACGAGGCGGTCGTCCACGAGCGGCACCGCCACCGCTACGAGGTCAACAACCAGTACCGCGACCAGCTCGTCGAGCATGGGCTGGTGGTCTCCGGGACCTTCCAGCAGGGTCGGCTCGTCGAGATCGTCGAGCTCCCGGACCACCCGTGGTTCGTCGCGAGCCAGTTCCATCCGGAGTTCAAGTCGCGCCCGACCCGGCCCGCGCCGCTCTTCCGCGAGTTCGTCGCCGCCGCGCTCGAGCGCGCCCGGTCGCGCGCGGGAGTGCGCGCGACCGCCGCATAGTCTCGAGAGCCGTCGGCCTCCGAGCCTGCCCGGTCGTAGGATCGGGTGGTGCAGCAGCAGCCGTTGACGTCGCCGCTCGTCGACCTGTTCCTCGAGCTGTGCGCGATCCCGAGCCCGCCGGGCGAGGAGCGGCTCGTTGCCGACCGAGTGGGAAACGAGCTCGACCGGCTCGGGCTCGAATGGCACGAGGACGGCGCTGCGGCGCGGCTCGGGTCGAGCACGGGGAACCTCGTCTGCCGCATTCCCCCGACGGTCGACGAAGGAGTGCCGCTGCTCTTCTGCGCCCATCTCGACACCGTGCCGCTCGACGGGGCGCTCGAGCCCGTCGTCGAGGAGGGCGTCGTCCGCAACGCAGGCGGCACGATTCTCGGCGCCGACAACAAGTCCGCGGTCGTCGCGATGCTCGAGGCTGCACGGCGCGTCGTCGCCGAAGGGCGTGCACATGCCGGCATCGAGCTCGTGTTCACGCCGAAGGAGGAGATCGGCCTGCTCGGGGCGTCCGAGCTGGACGTGTCCGAGCTGCGCGCCCGCGCGGGATTCGTCTACGACCAGGCCGCGCCGGTCGGCGAGATCGTCGTCGGGGCGCCGTCCGCCCAGGAGCTCGTGCTCCGCTTCCACGGCCGCGCTGCGCATGCAGGGATGTACCCGGAGGAGGGCCGCTCCGCAGTCGTCGCCGCGGCACGGGCGATCGTCGACATGCCTCACGGCCGGATCGACGACGAGACGAGCGCGAACGTCGGGCTCGTGCACGGCGGCTCCGCCCGGAACATCGTCCCCGAATGGTGCGAGCTGCAGGCCGAGGTTCGCTCACACGACTACCGCCGGGTCGGCGAGGTCGTCCAGCAGATCGTCGACGCCGCGGCCTACGCGGCCGCGGTCTCCGACTGCACGCTCGAGACCGCGATCGAGCCGAAGTACCGCGGCTACCGCCTGCGGCCGGACGCGCTCGCGGTCAGGCTGGCGGATGCGGGCCTGCGGAGCGCGGGGGTCGAGCCACGCCTCGTGCTCTCGGGCGGTGCCGCCGACGCGAACGTCTTCAACGAGCGCGACCTGCCCTGCGTGAACCTCGCGAACGGGATGATCGACATCCACACCGCCGACGAGCGGATCGCGGTCGAGGACCTGGAGCGGATGGTCGAGGTCACGCTCGGGATCGTCGACGCTGCACGCGAGCTGACGGAAGCCTGATGCCCCTCGGGCTTCGCTGGGGCACGGTCGACGCGGTCACCGAGCGCCTCGACGGGCTCGCACGGCTGGACGTCGACGGCCGGGCGTGCGTCGCCTACACACGCCTGACGGGGCCGGTCGAGGTGGGCGACGTCGTGATCGTGAACGCGCAGGCGGCGGAGCTCGAGCTCGGCTCCGGCGGGTTCGACGTGCTCTACGCCAACCTGACACGTGGCCTCCGGCTCGCTCCTGCCGAGGACGCGCATGTGATCGCGCTCCCGTACACGCCGGGCCAGCTCGCGGCGCGCTTCGCCGAGGAAGGGTCGGCGCAACGAGTCGAGCGCCTGGCGGGGCTCCCGGTCGTCTGCACCGGCCTCCACAGTCAGCTCGCGCCGGTCTGCGCGGCCCTCGCGGGACGTCGCGTGGTCTACGTCCAGCTCGGCGGCGGCGCGCTCCCGCTGACGCTGTCGGACACGCTGCGCGCTCTTCGCGAGAAGAGGCTCGTGGAGAAGACGATCGCGGTCTCCCCGTGCCTGGACGGCGACGTCCAGTGCGTGACCGTCGCGGCCGCGCTGACGGAGGCGGCCGCGCGCGGCGCGGAGACCGTCGTGTGCGGGATCGGGCCGGGCATCGTCGGGACGGGATCCCGTTTCGGGCACGGCGGGCTCGCGGTGGCGGAGGCGGCAAACGTCGCCTCGGCGCTCGACGGCCGTCCGATCGTGGCTCCGCGTGTCTCGTTCGCGGAGGCGCGCGACCGGCATCGCGGCCTCTCGCACCACACGCGCTCCGCGCTCGAGCTCTGTCTGGGCGAGGTGTCGGTCGCGTGGCCGCTGGGTCTGGCTCCACCGGACGAGATCGACGTGGTCGAGGTCGACGTCTCCGGCTGGGAGACGGCGTGCGCGTCGCTCCCCCTGTCCCATATGGGGCGGGGAGCCGAGGACGACCCCTGGTTCTTCGCGGCAGCGTTCGCGGCGGGCCGCCTGGCGTCCGGGTAGCCGTCCGGTGGGCCGGCAGGCCCACGATCGTGCGCTATCGTCTCGCGCGCCGTGCGCATCGGCGTCGCGAGAGAGATCAAGTCGCAGGAGCACCGTGTCGCGCTCACCCCGGCCGGCGCGCTGGAGCTCGTCCGCCACGGGCACGAGGTGCTCGTCGAAGGAGGCGCGGGTGAAGGGTCGGGGTTCCGGGACGAGGCATACGCGCGCGTCGGTGCGCGGATCGTGACCGTGGAGGAGGTCTGGGGGACGGCGGAGCTGCTGCTCAAGGTGAAGGAGCCGGTGGCCGAGGAGTACCCGCGGCTGCGCGAAGGGCTGACGCTCTTCACGTACCTCCACGTCGCTGCGGACGAGCCGCTCGCTCGGGCCCTGCTCGAGTCCGGTGTCACCGGGGTGGCGTACGAGACGGTCGAGACTCCCGATCGGCGCCTGCCGCTGCTGGCGCCGATGAGCGAGGTCGCGGGGCGGCTCGCGCCGCAGATGGGGGCCTGGGCCCTCGAGAAGGCGCAGGGTGGACGCGGCATCCTGCTCGGCGGCGTGCCGGGCGTGCCTCCCGCCAAGGTGATCGTGCTGGGCGGCGGGGTCGTCGGGCTCAACGCCGCGATCATCGCGCTCGGCATGCAGGCGGACGTCTGGGTGCTCGACACGTCGGTCGACCGCATGCGGGAGCTCGAGATCGCCCTGGACGGACGGGTGACGCTCGCGATGTCGAACCGGCTGCAGATCGAGGAGGTGCTCGGGGACGCCGACCTCGTGATCGGTGCGGTGCTCGTGCCCGGGGCGCGGGCACCGAAGCTCGTCACCCGCGAGATGCTCGGTCTCATGCGCCCGCGCGCTGCGCTCGTCGACGTGGCGATCGACCAGGGCGGCTGCTTCGAGACATCGCACGCCACGACCCACGACGACCCGGTGTTCGTGGTCGACGAGATCGTGCACTACTGCGTCGCGAACATGCCTGGTGCGGTGCCGATCACGTCGACGAAGGCGCTGACGAACGTCACGCTGCCGTACGTCCAGGCGATCGCGGACAAGGGCCTCTCCGGCGCGATCGCGGACGATCCCGCGCTCGCGCGCGGCGTCAACACGCTCGCCGGGAAGCTCACGTACGAAGCGGTGGCGGAGGCACACGGGCTGCCGTACACGCCGCTCGCCGACGCACACACGGCGCTCGTCTGACCGGCCGGCCGCACGCCCTCCGGGCAGTTCTAGCTCTCGGCTTCGGCCTTGGCGCGCTGCTGTTTCGCGCTCTCGGAGGGGGAGATCTTGATCACCACCCAGGTGAGAACCATCGAGAGCGCGAGCACCCCCAGCACGTAGAGGGCGAGCTCGACAAGGCCGATGAGCGTGTGCATCGCCCAACTAGGATAGCTCGGCCATGCCTCGTGCCTGTGTGATCGTGCTCGACGCCGTCGGCGCCGGCGAGCTCCCCGATGCGGCGGACTACGGCGACGTGGGCTCCGACACGCTCGGGAACGTCGCCCGTGCGGTGGGCGGGCTCGACCTGCCCAACCTCGAGGCGCTCGGGCTCGGGAACGTCGAGGAGCTCGAGGGCTGCCCGCCCCAGCCGTATGCGCCTGCGGTCGCAGGGCGGCTCATCGAGCGCTCGAAGGGCAAGGACACGACGGCGGGGCACTGGGAGCTGATGGGCGTCGTCACCCCGACGCCGTTTCCCACGTACCCGTACGGCTTCCCGGACGAGGTGATCGACCCGTTCATGAACCGAACCGGAAGGGGCGTGATCGGCAACAAGCCTGCGTCCGGGACCGAGATCATCCAGGAGCTCGGGGAGGAGCACCAGCGCACCGGCAAGTGGATCGTCTACACGTCGGCGGACTCGGTCTTCCAGATCGCCGCGCACGAGGAGACGATCCCGCTCGAGGAGCTCTATGCCGGCTGCCGTGTGGCGCGCGAGATCCTCACCGGCAAGCACGCGGTCGGCAGGGTGATCGCCCGCCCGTTCGTCGGGGAGCCGGGGCACTACGAGCGCACGCCGAACCGGCACGACTTCTCGCTCGAGCCGCGACGGCCGAACTACCTGACCGCGATCCGGGAGGCGGGCCAGACGACGTACGGGGTCGGGAAGATCTCCGACATCTTCGCGGGGTGCGACATCGACGAGTCGTTTCCGACGAAGTCGAACGTCGACGGGATCAACAGGACGATCGAGCTGCTCGAGAACCTCGACTCGGGGCTCGTGTTCGTCAACCTCGTGGAGACCGACCAGCTGTGGGGGCACCGCAACGACCCCGTCAACTTCCACCGCGCCCTACAGGACTTCGACCGACGGCTACCGGACATCCTCGACGCGCTCCGCGACGGCGACCTCCTGATCCTCACCTCCGATCACGGCTGCGACCCGACCACCCCCTCGACGGATCACTCGCGCGAGCACGCCCTGCTCCTGGCCTACGCGGCGGGCAAGAATGCCGCGGGCCGGATCCACGAGGACGGGGAGTTCGGCGACGTGGGTGCGACGGTCTCCGGGTGGCTCGGCGCCAAGCACCCGGGGAAGGGTGCGCCCGGCCGGCCGATCGTCGAGAAGTGAGCATCGCCGACCCGGCCGCGCCGGAGGCGAGGTGATGCGGCCGGCCGAGCTGATCGAGGCGAAGCGCGACGGGGGCGAGCACGACCCCGCCGAGCTCGCGGAGCTGATCCTCGGGTACGCGCGCGACGAGGTGCCGGACTACCAGATGGCCGCGTGGTGCATGGCCGTCTTCTTCCAGGGCCTCTCCGCAGCCGAGACGGATGCGCTCACGGACGCGATGATCCGCTCCGGAGAGACGCTCGACCTGGGCGCCGCGCTCGGTCGCAAGGTGGTCGACAAGCACTCGACCGGCGGGGTCGGAGACAAGACCTCGATCGCCGTCGGGCCGATCGTCGCCGCCTGCGGGGTGCCGCTGGGGAAGATGAGCGGGCGGGGCCTCGGTCATACCGGCGGGACGCTCGACAAGCTCGAGTCGATCCCCGGATACCGCGTCGAGCTCACGACCGACGAGCTCGTCGCGCAGCTCCGGGACGTCGGCATGGCGATCGTCGGGCAGACGGCGGATCTCGTCCCCGCCGACAGGAAGCTCTACGCGCTGCGCGACGTCACCGCGACCGTCGACGTCCTGCCACTGATCGCGAGCTCGATCATGTCGAAGAAGCTCGCCGCGGGCGCCGACGCGATCGTGCTCGACGTGAAGGTCGGCGACGGCGCGTTCATGAGGACGCTCGACGACGCACGCGCGCTCGCACGGCAGATGCGCGAGATCGGCGTCCGCGCCGGCCGCGAGGTGACGTGCCTGTTGACCGACATGGAGCAGCCGCTGGGACGCGCAGTCGGGAACGCGCTCGAGATCGACGAGGCGCGCGACACGGTTCGCGGCGACGGGCCCGCGGACTTCACCGAGCTCGTCCTCGACGCCTCCGCGCGGCTGCTCGCCCATTCCGACCTCGGGGTGGACGTCGAGGAGGGACGACGGCGCGCCGAGCAGGTGGTAGCCGACGGCAGCGCGCTCGCCGTCTACGAGCGGTGGATCCGCGCCCAGGGCGGTGACCCGGACCCCGCCTCGCTCGAGCGCGCGCCGATCCGCAGGCCCGTCACCTCGCCGGGCGGCGGTGTGGTCACGCGGCTGGGCGCGCGCGCGGTCGGTGTCGCCGCGCTGGAGCTGGGTGCAGGCCGTCGGACGAAGGCCGACCCCGTCGACCACGCGGTCGGCGTGCTCTGCTTCGCGAAACGCGGGGACACCGTGCTCGAGGGCGACGATCTGGCGGAGGTCCACGCGCGCGACGAGGCGACCGCCGAGCGCGCCACCGCCGCGGTGCTCGCCGCCTACGAGCTGGGCGACGAACCGCCGCCCGAGCGCGGGATCCTGCTCGAGGTTCTGGACTGAGGAGCGTCGACCGGAGTCAGGCGACCGGCACGAGCTCGTCGAGCACCTGGGTGAGCCCCGTGAGGCCCTCGAGCTCGCGGGTCGGGGCCGGCTCGGCGGCCTCCCCGAGCCGGTTGATCCAGATGCTCGGGATTCCGAGCGCGACGGCCGGGACGACGTCGTGGAAGTGGCTCTGCGCCACGTGCACGTCCGGCAAGCGCCCCGTGGTCTCCGCGAACGTCTCCCAATGCCGGTGGGCCGGCTTGTACGAGCCGATCTCCGAGGCGACGATCGCGAGGTCGAAGGGGACGCCGATCGCGGCGATGGATGCGTCGATCAGATCGCGGTCGGAGTTCGAGAGGATCGCGAGCCGCCATCCGTGCGCACGCGCCGACAGGAGCTCGGGCCGCACGTCCTCGAACACCGGCCAGCCCGGCAGCGTCTCGGCGGGGTCGGCCTCCGCGCCCAGCCGTCGTGCGGTCTCGCGGAGCACCTGCCGGTAGGAGAGACCGGGGCTCTCCGCCTGCACGGCGGGCTCGACCTCGTGGTACCGGGCGAGGAGCGACGCGTCTCCGAGGGCGACGGCGAGCCCCGCGTTCCAGTCCACCAGCGTGCCGTAGCAGTCGAACGTCGCCCAGCGCTCCACGCCGACGAGCCTACCGCCGCGGTCGCGGCCCTACGATGGCTGGATGCCCGAGCTGCCCGAAGTCGAGACGATCCGCCGCCGGCTCGCGCCGGTGCTCGAGGGCGCGACGATCGAGTCCGCCGAGATCGTCGACCCCCGGCTCACGCGGCCGGTCGACCCGCAGCGCGTCGCGGAGGCGCTCGTGGGGGAGAGCGTCATCGCCCTCGAGCGGCGTGGCAAGTACCTGCTCTGGCGGCTCGGGAGCGGAAGGACGCTCGTCGTGCACCTCCGCATGACGGGCTCCCTCCGGCATTCAACTGGCGAGCTGCCGGACGACGCCCACCGGCGCGCGACGCTGGGCTTCGACACGGGCGCACGGGTCGGGTACCGCGACGTGCGGCGCTTCGGGACCTGGGAGCTGCTGGAGCCCGAGCACCTGCGCCCGTACCTCTCTGCACGGCTCGGGCCAGAGCCGCTTGCCGCGTCGTTCACGGCGTCGCGCCTCGGCGTGCTCCTGGCCGGGCGGCGCGCGCCGGTCAAGGCGTTCCTGCTCGATCAGCGGCGTGTCGCCGGGGTGGGGAACATCTACGCCGACGAGGCGCTGTGGCGCGCCCGGATCCACCCGCTCCGGCCCGCGGGGACGCTCGATCGGGGCGAGGTCACGAGCCTCCACCGGGCGCTCAGGGCGGTCCTGCGAAAGGGGATCGAGCTGCAAGGCTCGACCTTGCGCGACTACGTCACACCGGAGGGGGACGACGGCGGCATGCAGCAGGAGTTCCACGTCTATGGGCGTCTCGGCGAGCCCTGCGACCGCTGTGGCCGGCCGATCGAGCGGATCGTGGTCGCGGGCCGCGGAACCTGGTTCTGCCCGCACTGCCAACGTCGCTAGCCGGAATCGAGTGTCCAGCCCGGCTCGTACACTCGGTGCATGGCGGCGACGACGATCACCGAGGCGGTGGTGCTGCGCTCGTTCCCGTTCGGCGAGGCCGATCGGGTGTTGCACGTCTACACGGCCGCGAGCGGGAGGATCGGCGCAATCGCAAAGGGCGTGAGACGGACGAAGAGCCGCTTCGGCGGCCGGCTCGAGCCGTTCTCGCACGTCGAGCTGAGCCTCCATCGCGGACGCGGCGAGCTCGCGACCGTGACGGGCGCGTCGCTCGTCCGCTCCCACGACCGCGTCCGCGCGGACGGGCGGCGCCTCGCGATCGGGCTCGTCGGGCTCGAGGCGATGCTCCGCCTGTTCACGGAGGAGGAGCGGAACGACCGGGCGTTCCTCGCGCTCACCCGCTTCCTCGACGCGCTCGACGAGAGAGAGCCTCAGCGAGGCGCCAGGGCGGCGCTCGACCCGCTCGTGCTCTCGTTCCAGCTGAAGCTGCTCTGGCTGTCCGGGTTCCTGCCGCATCTCTCGAGCTGCGTGGAGTGCGGCGCCGAAACGGGCCTGGTCGGGTTCGACCCCACGGCGGGCGGCGCGGTCTGCGCGGGCTGCGACCGCGGCGCGATCGAGCTCACGCCCGAGGGCCTGCGCGGGCTCGTGGGCCTGGTCGGCGCGCCGATCGCGGAGGCGCCTGCGCTCGGGATCGGCGACCGCGCCGCGAGGGACGCGCTTGCGGTCGTGACGTCGTCGTACGAACACCACGGGGGGTTCCGATTGAGAACGTTGGCCTAGGGTCTGGCACTTTCCGGCACGCCGGAAAGTGCCTCTCTCCAGACGGCCCGCTCGGGTGGGGCCCACGCCTCGGCGAGCCGGTCGAGCAGGTGCTCCCGCGCGTGCGCGATCCCGATCCGCTCCTGTTCGAGCGAGTCGCGGTCGCGCACGGTGACGGTGTCGTCGACGAGGGTCTGCTCGTCGATCGTCAGCGCCCACGGCGTCCCGATCTCGTCCTGGCGGCGATAGCGGCGCCCGATCTGTCCGCCGTCGTCGTACTCGACGCTCATGTGGCGCCGAAGCTCGTCGCGCAGCGCCTGGGCCTTCTCGACCATGGCCGCGTCCTTCGTGATCAGCGGCAGCACCGCGGTCGTCACGGGCGCGAGCCGGGGGTGGAGACGGAGGACCGTGCGGTCGCGGCCCGCGACGACCTCCTCGTCGTACGCGTCGCAGAGGAACGCGAGCATCGCGCGGTTGACGCCCGCGGCCGGCTCGATCACGGCGGGGACGAAGCGCTCGCCGGTCCCGGCGTCGACCCACTCGAGCGTCGTCCCCGACGCGTTCGTGTGCTGGGTGAGGTCGAACGTGCCGCGGTTCGCGACGCCCTCCAGCTCCGACCAGCCGATGGGGTAGAGGAACTCGATGTCGCTCGTCGCGCTCGAGTAGTGGGACAGCTCCTCGGCGTCGTGGGGTCGGACGCGCAGGCTCTCGGGACGGATGCCGTAGCGCACGTACCAGTCGCGCCGCGCGTCGACCCAGTACCGGAACCAGTCGTCCGCCGCGTCCGGCGGCACGAAGAACTCCATCTCCATCTGCTCGAACTCGAGCGTGCGGAAGATGAAGTTCCCCGGCGTGATCTCGTTCCGGAACGACTTCCCGATCTGCGCGATCCCGAACGGAGGCTTGCGGCGCGCGAGCTGCGCGACGTTCTTGAAGTTGACGAAGATCCCCTGCGCGGTCTCGGGCCGGAGGTAGACCTGCTGGCCCGTCTCCTCGACCGGCCCGATGCGCGTCTCGAACATCAGGTTGAAGCTGCGCGCCTCGGTGAGGTCGCAGTCGGGCGTCTCGCCCGGGCGCTTGCTCGGCTTGCGGCCGCAGCGCACCTCGTCGTGCGTCGGGTCGGCGAGGTGGTCGGCGCGGAAGCGCAGCTTGCACGTGCGGCAGTCCACGAGCGGGTCGGTGAAGCCCGACACGTGTCCCGACGCCTCCCAGACCCTCGGGTGGAGGATGATCGACGAGTCGAGCGCGACGATGTCGTCGCGCTCGCGCACCATCGCCTCGAGCCAGCGCGCCTTCACGTTGTCCTTGAGCAGCACGCCGTAGTGCCCGTAGTCGTACGAGGAGCCGAGCCCGCCGTAGATCTCGGACGCCGGGAACACGAAGCCGCGCCGGCGACTCAACGAGACGATCTTCTCCATCGTGACCTCGGTCGCCATTGGGGCGACAACGCTACCCGGTGATGATCGATTCCGGATAGGCGTGACGTCCGGGGGCGTCATCCGGTTCGCGCCTATCCGGAATCGATCATCTACCCTCCCGGCCGTGACCGACCAGGTCCCGGTCGAGCTCCACATCGTCTCGGACTCGACGGGCGAGACCGCGGCGCGCCTCGCGCTCGCGCTCGAGGCGCAGTTCCCCGATCTGCCGTTCGAGGAGGTCAGACACCCGCGGGTCGAGTCCGTCGAGGACCTCGCGCTCGCGGTCCAGCGCGCGCGGGGCCGCCCCGCCGTGATGGTCTACACGCTCGTCGAGCCGGGGTTCCGGGAGTCGATGCGCCAGCTCTGCCGGCAGGCGCGCCTGCACTACTGCGACCTCCTCGGCCATCCGATCGACTCGATCTCGCGGGTGGCGGGAGTGGCAGCCCGCATGGAGCCCGGCGCGCGGGCGCCGCTCGACCAGACGTACTTCAAGCGGATCGAGGCGATGGAGTTCGCCGTGCGCTACGACGACGGCGTGGGGGGCGGGTTCGACGAGGCAGACATCGTGCTCGTGGGCGTCTCCCGCACCTCGAAGACGCCGCTCTCGATCTTCCTCGGGTACCTCGGGCACAAGGCCGCGAACGTCCCGATCGTGAAGGACGTCGAGCCGCCCGCCGCGCTCTTCGAGATCGACCGCCGGAAGATCGTCGGGCTCACGATCGACCCCGAGCGTCTCGCGGAGATCCGCGAGGAGCGCGTGCGCTCGATGGGTGCGCCGCGGCGCCGGTACGCGAATCTCGAGGCCGTGTTCGAGGAGCTCGACGCGGCCTCGCGTGTGCACCGCCGGCTGGGCTGTCCGGTGATCGACGTCTCCGAGCTGTCGGTCGAGGAGACCGCGCTCAGGATCGTGCGCCTCGTCTCCGAGCGGGCCCGTCGCCACGAGGGTGCTCGGCGGTGACGGAGCCGAACGCGCGCTACGGCCTGCTCGCTCGGGGTGTCCGGCGCGACCTCTCGGAGAAGGGTTGGGTGCCCGTGCGCTACTGGGTGCTCTGGTGGGGCGCGCTCGGCATCGCGATCGTCCTCTTCTACGTCGTCCTGACGCCCGTGTGGCTCGGCCTACGCGCCGCCGCCTGGATCGCCGAGCTCCGCGCGCGGCTCGCCCAGCGTGGTCAGGAGGGGTCGAGCTGGTAGACAGGCCCGTCGGCCGATGTCACGTACACGCGACCGAGGCCGTCCACGCCGAAGCTCGAGAGCTCGGGCACGGTCAGACCGAGCGGCGCGCGGTCGACGACCATGCCGCCTTCGATCTCGGCCGCCTCGAGCACGCCCGTGCAGTAGTCGCCGAACAGGAAGCGTCCGGCGAGCGCCGGGAGCCGTGGATCGCGCACGACGACGCCGGCGATGATCGAGCACGCCCCGGTGCCGTGGGAGACGTCGAGGATCGGCGCGACGGGGTTCTCGCAATGGGCGGTCGCGTCGAAGGGGAGGGTGCCCTCGAGGCATGGCCAGCCGAAGTTCTGCCCGCTCGTGCCTGCGGGAATCAGGTCGAGCTCCTCGCGGTTGCCGAGGCCGACGTCTCCGATCAGCATGTCGCCGGTCGGCGGATCGATCCAGAAACGCCACGGGTTCCGCAGGCCATAGGCCCAGAGCTCGGGACGTGCCCCGGCTGTGCCGACGAACGGATTCCCGGCCGGGATCGCGTAGGGCGATCCGCCGCGGGGATCGACGCGGATGATCGAGCCGAGCAGGTCGTCGAGCGTCTGCGCGAATGCGCCCGGCTTGTTGCGGACGCCGGAGTCGCCGTCGCCGATCGACGCGTAGAGGTCGCCGTCGGGGCCGAACTGGAGCATGCCGCCGTTGTGGTTCTCCCACGGCTTCACGACCTCGACCACGGTGCGCATCGACCCCGTGTCGGCCACCAGCGGGTTGCCGTCGACCGATCTGAGCTCTGCGATACGCGAGTCGCCGTTGCCCTTTCGCTGGTTGTAGAAGACGTACGCGAGGTGGCTCGTCGACCAGTCCGGGGCGAACGCGAGCGAGAGGAGCCCCGGCTCGTTCGTCATGTAGACCTGGTCGTGGATGTCGAGGAAGGGCTGCGGCAGCAGCACGCCGTCGTGGATGACACGGATCGTTCCGGGCTGCTCCACCACGAACACGTCGTGGGCGTCACCGGGTGGTGCGGTGACGAGCACGGGCCGCTGGAAGTCGCCGATCTTCGTCAGCCGCGCGGTGCCGGAGACGACGACCGGGGGCGGGGTGCTCGGCGGCGTCTGCGTCGGCGGAGGTGTCGACACGCCGAGAACGCCTTTCATCCCGAGACGGGCGTGCCCGGGGACGCTGCACACGTACTTCTTCGGGCCCTTGCGCGTGAACCGCACCCGCAGCGTGGCCGACTGGCCGGGCTGCAGAAGGCGGGTCCGCCGGCCCGCGATCACGAAATCGTGGGCGACCGCGCCCGCGTTGCGGACGAGGAACGTCACCTGCACGCCCTTCGGAACCGTGCGTCGCGAGAGCGTGAAGGAGAAGTCCTTCGCCACGACTCGCACCGTGACCGGGCCGGGCGCCGCGCTGTTCGCCCGGTTCGCGGCACGTGAGAGCGGGGTGGAAGCGGCGCCGTGCGCCGCGCCCGCCACGAGGACCGTCGCAACGGCGGCAGCACGACTCGCGAGCTGTCCGCGACCCATCGCCAAAAGGCTACCCGGCTACCGTGCGTCCCGGCGCGACCTGCCGGCGGGGTGTGCATAGGATCGGAGCATGGCGTTCGTCTACGCGTTCGACGAGGAGGCGCCCGGCGGCCGTGAGCTGCTCGGCGGCAAGGGCGTCGGCCTTGCCGAGATGACCGCGCTCGGCGTTCCGGTGCCGGCCGGATTCACGGTCACGACCGACGCCTGCCGCGAGGTGATGCGCTCGGGCGAGGTACCGCATGGGCTCTGGACGGAGATCGACGAGCACGTGGCACGGCTCGAGCAACGGGCCGGGAAGCGCTTCGGGGACCCCGACGATCCGCTGCTCGTCTCGGTCCGCTCCGGTGCGGCGATCTCGATGCCGGGGATGATGGACACGATCCTCAACCTGGGACTGGACGACGCCGCCGTCGAAGGCCTGGCCGCTGCGACCGGCAATCAGCGGTTCGCGTACGACTCGTACCGCAGGCTGATCCAGATGTTCGGCGAGGTGGTCGACGGGATCGATGCCCACTCGTTCGAGGACGAGCTGCGTGAGCTCAAGGAGCAGCGCGGGGTGCGGCAGGACGTGGAGCTGACCGCCGACGACCTCCGCGGCCTGATCGCGACGTTCCAGGAGATCTACGGCCGGGAGGCGGGCGCCCCGTTCCCGACCGACGCGGGCGAGCAGCTCCGCCGGGCCGTGCGCGCGGTCTTCGACTCGTGGGACTCGCCGCGCGCGAAGGTCTACCGCCGCACGTACGAGATCCCCGACGACCTCGGCACCGCGGTCAACGTCGTGCAGATGGTGTTCGGGAACAAGGGCGAGTCGTCGGGCACCGGCGTGTGCTTCACGCGTGACCCGTCGACCGGGGAGCGTCGCCTGTTCGGCGAATTCCTCGTCGATGCCCAGGGTGAGGACGTCGTCGCCGGCATCCGCACGCCGGAGCCGATCGAGCGGATGCGCGACCCTCCTGCCCGCGGTGTACGGGAGCCTCGTCGAGACGCTCGACCACCTCGAGGAGCACTACCGGGAGATGCAGGACGTCGAGTTCACGGTCGAGGAGGGCGAGCTCTTCCTCCTCCAGACGCGTACCGGGAAGCGCACGGCCCGCTCTGCGCTGCGGATCGCGGTCGAGATGACCGAGGAGGGGTTGATCTCGCGTGAGGAGGCTGTCGCGCGCATCGATCCCGGGCAGCTCGACCAGCTCCTGCACCCGATGATCGACCCGAAGGCGGACCTGGACGTCGTCGCGACAGGGCTCAACGCGTCCCCCGGAGCGGCGGCCGGCGCGATCGTCCTCGACGCCGACCTCGCCGAGCAACGTGGACGGGCGGGCGAAGACGTGGTCCTCGTGCGGTGGGAGACGACCCCGGACGACATCCACGGGCTGATCCACGCCCGTGGCGTCCTCACGGCGCACGGCGGGATGACCTCGCACGCCGCTGTCGTCGCGCGCGGCATGGGCAAGCCGTGCGTCGCGGGCTGCGAGAGCCTGTCGATCGACATCAAGGCGCGAACGATCCGCCTTGGCGACCGCGAGCTCGCGGAGGGCGAGCAGCTGACGATCGACGGGGGGACCGGGCGCGTGATCGTCGGCGCGGCGCCGCTCGTCCCGCCCGAGATCGAGGAGCGCTTCGAGACGATCCTCGGTTGGGCCGACTCGGTACGGCGGCTTGGGGTGCGTGCGAACGCCGATACGCCCGAGGACGCCGCGAAGGCGCGCGAGTTCGGCGCCGAGGGCATCGGTCTCTGCCGCACCGAGCACATGTTCATGCAGGCCGACCGACTGCCGATCGTGCAGGAGATGATCCTCGCCGCCGACACGCCTGCGCGACGCGCGGCGCTCGACCGGCTTCTGCCCGTGCAGCAGTCCGACTTCGAGGGGATCTTCGAGGCAATGGCGGGTTTGCCCGTCACGATCCGGCTCCTCGACCCGCCGCTGCACGAGTTCCTGCCGCCGGCGGAGGAGGCGACCTCGGACGCCATGCGCCGCCGGATCGAGCAGCTCCGCGAGGCGAACCCGATGCTCGGCACCCGCGGTTGCCGCCTCGGGCTCCAGTACCCGGAGATCTACGAGATGCAGGTGCGCGCGATCGTGCGGGCGGCGCGAGCCGTGCAGGAGCGCACCGGGGAGGCGCCACTCGTCGAGATCATGCACCCGCTCGTCGGCTTCCGCGAGGAGCTCAGGCGGTTGCGTGAGCTGACGGAGCGCGTCGCGGCCGAGGAGGCGGACGTCGCGTACCTCGTGGGGACGATGATCGAGCTGCCGCGGGCCTGCATGCGCGCCGACGAGATCGCCGAGCTGGCGGACTTCTTCTCGTTCGGCACCAACGACCTCACCCAGACAGCGCTCGGGTTCTCGCGCGACGACGCGGAGGGGAAGTTCCTCACGTACTACCTCGAGCAGGGCGTGCTCGAGCGGAACCCGTTCGAGGTGCTCGACGTCGAGGGCGTCGGCGCGCTGATGCGCATCGCGGTCGAGCGGGGGCGCGGCGCGAAGCCCGGGATCAAGCTCGGGATCTGCGGCGAGCACGGCGGCGAGCCGCGCTCCGTCGCCTTCTGCCACTCGCTCGGGCTCGACTACGTGTCCTGCTCGCCCTACCGCGTCCCGCTCGCGCGCCTCGCGGCGGCGCAGGCCTCGCTCGCCGAGTCGGGCATCACCGCCGTCGCGGTCGGCGGCTGACAACGCTTGTGTTGATTCAACACGAGCGCTCGCGCTACACGTAGCTCTGGACGCGCACGTACGCGACCACGACGCTTGCGACGCCGACCAGCACGACGAGCGCCGGTCCCAGGAGGCGCGGCTGCGCGTGGCGGAAGTGCACGAGCGCGAACGTCGCGAGGATGCCCCCCACGAGACCGCCGAGGTGGCCGCCGACCGAGATCGTGCTCCGGAACGCGAACGTCAGCGCGAGATTGAGGAGGATGAGGGTCAACGCCTGCCCGGCGAACGTGCCCGTCGCGACGTACTCGAGCACCAGCAGAGCGCCGAGGATCCCGAAGATCGCGCCCGACGCACCGACGGTGGGCTGAACCGGGCTCGTCAGCAAGAGCGCTCCGGCGGAGCCGGCGAGCCCCGAGACGAAGTACACGAGCAGGAAGCGCCACGTGCCGAGCGCCTGTTCGACGACCGTCCCGATCCAGTAGAGGGCGAGCATGTTGAACGCGATGTGGAGGAGACCCGCGTGCAGGAACATCGCGCTCACGAGGCGGTACCAGTCGCCGTTCTGGTAGATCGCGGCGCCGATCAGCGCGCCGTCGTTGAAGACTTTCCCACCGGGCTCGTTGATGCCTGCGCCCTGGGCGACCGTGACGAGGTAGACGAGCACGTTCAGCGCGACGAGGCCCACGGTGGCGGGGGCGTCGAGCCCCGCGACCGTGTACCGCGCCTGGCGGACCGTGCGCTGGGCCGCGGGACGGCTGGGCTTGCGCCGCACGCCGGCGTGCTCGGGGCACTTGATCCCGACCGGCGCGAACGTCATGCACTCCTCGCAGATCGGTCGCCCGCACTCCGAGCACGAGACCAGGGTCTCGCGGTCGGGATGCCGATAGCAGTGCGGAGTCTCAGCCAAGACGGACGGCTAGCGTACCCGCGTGCGCGTTCACGTCGCGTTCACTCCCGACGAGGCTGCGGCGGCGCCGACGGGCGTCGTGATCGACGTGATCCGCGCCACGTCCACGATCTGCCAGGCGCTCTCGTCGGGCTACGAGCGGGTCTGGTGCGCCGCGGAGGTGGAGGACGCACGCTCGCTCGCCGGAGCAGAGGTCACCCTCGGCGGCGAGCGGCTCGGCGTCCGCATCGAAGGCTTCGACCTGGGGAACTCGCCCCGTGAGTACCTCGAGCCGCGGACGCCGACGCTCGCGATGTCGACGACGAACGGGACCCGTGCGATCGTGACCGCGGCAGAGCGCTGCGACCGCGTCCTGATCGCCTCGCTCCTGAACCTCGCGGCGGTGACCGACGCGGCCGCGGCGCACGGAGAGGACGTCGCGGTGTTCTGCGCGGGAGTGAAGGGGGCGTTCGCGCTCGACGACGCGTACGTGGCGGGCCGCATCGTCGACGGGCTCGGCGAGGGGAAGGACGTGGTTTCAGCCTCGCCCCCTTTGCGACCAAGAGGGGCGAGGCTGAAGCCACGCCCCACACGCCCCGCACGCCTCACACGCACCGACGCCGCCGAGGCGGCGGTGCGGCTTGCCCGCTCCTACGGGAGCGCGGAGGAGGCGTTCCGCGCGTCGCGCTCCGGTCGGAACCTGATCAACCACGGGGCGGAGCTCGAAGCGGACATCCCGTGGTGCGCCCAGGAGAGCGTGCTCGACGTCGTCCCCCGCTTCGCCGGGACGCACGGCGTCGCGGCAGAGATCGTCGCCGCCAGTTGACATGCAAAGAAGTCTTTGCAAAGATTTCTTTGCATGGAACGTGTCGTCGAGCTCCGTGACCCCGCCGCCTTCCGGGCGCTCACGCACCCGGTGCGGATCAAGCTGGTCGGGCTGCTCCGGCGCGAAGGGCCGCTGACCGCCTCGGAGGCTGGCCGGAGGCTCGGCGAGAGCTCCGGCAGCACGAGCTACCACCTGCGCCAGCTCGCCCGCTTCGGGCTTGTAGAGGAGGACGGCGGCGGCCGCGGCCGCGAGCGGCCGTGGCGCGCCACGTCGCTGTTCACGTCCTGGCCCAACGTCCCGGAGAGCGAGGAGCTCGCGGAGGCGTCACTGCTCCTCGACCGTCTGGTGGTGATGCAGCACCTCGAGAAGATCGAGCGGTGGTTCGAGCGGCGAGCCGACGAGCCGCCGGAGTGGGGGGAGGCCGCCTCGTTCGGCGACACGCTGCTCTACCTCGACGTCGAGGAGCTCGCGGCGCTGCGCGACGCCCTCCGAGCGCTCTCCGAGCCGTACCTCGAGCGGCTCCAGCATCCTGAGCTGAGACCGCCGGGAGCGAGGCCCGTGACCTTCCTCCAGATCGCGTTCCCGGACGACGGCGCATGATCGTCGACGCGCCGCGAGCGGTGCGCCGGGCGCGGCTCTCGATGCCGCGTTTGCTGCGCGAGAGCGCGGTGTTCCGCAGCTACTGGGGGGCCCACACGGTGTCGCTGTTCGGCGACCAGGTCTCGTTCCTCGCGATCCCCCTCGTCGCGGTGCTGACGCTCGACGCGAGCGCCGCGCAGATGGGGTACCTCACCGCGGTCGCGCTCGCTCCGAACCTCCTCTTCGCCCTGCACGCCGGGGCCTGGGTCGATCGACGCGGGGGTCGGAGGCGCACGATGATCGCCTGCGACCTCGGACGGGCAGCGCTCCTCGTCAGCGTCCCGGTCGCCTACGCGTTCGGCGCCCTCGGCTTTGCGCAGCTCTACACGGTCGCGTTCGGCGCAGGCGCGCTCGCCGTCGTCTTCAACGTCTCCGACGCGTCGCTCTTCCAGACGATCGTCCCCCGCGAGCGGTTCGTAGAAGCGAGCTCGCTCCTGAACGGCAGCCGCGCGTTCTCGTTCGTCGCCGGTCCGACCGTGGCGGGCTTCCTCGTGCGGGCGGTGACCGCCCCGGGCGCGCTCGTCGCCGACGCGCTGTCGTTTCTCTGCTCGGGCGCGCTGCTCGGCCGCATCCGACCCGAGGAGCCACCCGCTGACGACGCGCAGGGTGGCATCACGTCCGGCCTCCGCTGGATCGCCGGCTCGCCGATCGTGCGCGCCACGCTCGTCGCCACCGCGACGATCAACTTCTTCAACTTCGTCTTCTTCGCCCTGTTCGTGCTCTACGCGACCCGGGCACTCGGCGTCTCGCCGGGGACGCTCGGACTCGTGCTCGGCGCGGGCGCTGTCGGCGGTCTCGTCGGCTCGGTCGCCACGACCCCCGTCTCCCGCCGGATCGGGATCGGACCGACGCTCGTCGTCGGCTGCCTCGTGTTCTCTGCCCCGTTCCTCCTCGTCCCGCTCGCGCAGGGACCCCAGCCGGTCGTCCTCGGGTGCCTCTTCCTCGCCGAGCTCGGCTCGGGCTTCGGCGTGATGCTGCTCGACATCAGCGCCGGGTCGATCTTCGCCGCCGTGATCCCGATCCGCCTGCGCTCGCGCGTCTCGGGTGCGTACACGTTCGTGAACTACGGCGTCCGCGTGGGTGGATCCCTGCTCGGCGGGCTGCTCGGCAGCACGATCGGCCTCCGGCCGACGCTGTGGGTCGGTGCGGGCGGCGCGCTGCTCGCCGTGCTCCTGCTCCTGCCCACGCCCGTGCCGCGCTTGCGTGAGCTGCCGACGCCGCAGGACGAGTAGCCTCGGGAGGTGCGAGCCGAGCGGGCAGCCTCGTTCGCCCGGGTGGCGGATGCGTACGAGCGAGCCCGGCCCGGGTATCCGCACGAGGCCGTGCGCTGGCTCACCGGCGAGCAGCCTTGCGACGTCGTCGACCTCGGCGCCGGCACGGGCAAGCTCAGCCGTTCCCTCGTGGCGCTCGGCCACCGCGTCGTCGCGGTCGAGCCGCTCCCCGAGATGCTCGATCGCCTGCGGGCGGCCGTTCCGGACGCCACGGCCGTCGCCGGCGCCGCGGAGTCGATCCCGCTCCCCGACGGGACGGCGGACGTCGTCGCCTGCGCGCAGGCGTTCCACTGGTTCGACCAGGAACGCGCACTCGCGGAGATCGCGCGCGTCCTCCGACCCGGCGGGAGGGTGGCGCTCGTCTGGAACATCCGCGACGAGCGCGTCCCCTGGGTCTCCGAGCTGAGCGAGGCGATGGTCGGCCGCACGGGCATCGGCCGCGGCGTCTCCGGTCCGATCGGGCAGAGCGGCCTCTACGGCGCCGTCGAGCACGAGACCTTCGAGCATGCGCACGAGGTCGATCGCGACACGCTGCGCGCGCTCGTGCTCTCGCGCAGCTACTGCGCCGTGCTCTCCGAGGAGGAACGGGCGCCGATCTTCCAGCACGTCGACGCCCTCTTCGACGCCCATGCCTCGGGTGGTGTCCTCGTGCTGCCGTACGTGACGGAGTGCTTTCGCGCCGCACGGCGGGGGTAGCGCTGTCCGGGAGGAGCTCCAGGGTTGACACGCGAACACGTGTTCGATAGAACACCTGTTCCCCATGATCGCGTGCCTTCTCATCCCGGGATTCGAGCTCCGTGCGGCGCTCCGTTCCCGGCCGAGGCTCGCGGTCGTCCCCGCCGCGCTCGCGCCCGAGCCCGGGCGCGAGCAGCTCGTCGGCCCGGTGACCGCGGCCGCCGAGGCGCTCGGCGTCACGCCGGGGATGCGTCTGGGGGAGGCGCTCGCAACCTGCCCCCAGCTCGTGCTCGTCGACCCGGACCCCGCGGGGGTCGAGCGGGAGTGGGAGGGGGTGCTGCGACGCCTCGAGGACGCGGGGTTCGGTGTGGAACCGGTCGAGCCGGGCGTGGTCGTCTTCGAGACCGGCGGCGTCGAGCGGCTCTACGGAGGGGTGGAGGCGGCGCTCCGCAAGGCGCTCGCCTCTGTCGGGCCTGCCTGGGACCCACGGGCCGGCGCGGGCGGGCGGCGCTTCGTCGCCCTCGCCGCGGCGAGCGTGGCGCGCCCGGGACAGGCGGTGATCGTCGAGGGGAGGGAGGAGCGATCGTTCCTCGAGCCGCTCCCGCTCTCGCTCCTACCGCTCGACGAGGGGCGGTACGCCGAGCTGGAGGGGCTCGGCGTGCGCACCCTCGGCGCGCTCGCCTCCCTGCCGGGAGGCTCGGTGTCCGAGCGGCTGGGGCCGGAGGGGAAGCGGGCGTGGAGCCTCGCGCGCGGCGGGGAGCGCCGGCGCGTGCGCGGGCGATCACCCGCGGCAGAGCTGGTCGAGGCGCTCTCCTTCCCCGAGGCGGTCGCGAACGAGCTCACCCTGCGGCGCGCATTCGGCGCCCTGCTCGACCGGCTGCTCGCGCGGCCGGAGCGGGAGCGGCGCCCGTTCCGGAAGCTCGCGCTCGCAGCCCGTCTCGTCGGCGGCGGGTCGTGGCGGCGCACGGTGACTCTGCGCGAGGCGACCGCGGAGCGAGGGAGGCTGCGGGCGGCGCTCGGGCCGAAGCTGACCGAGATCCCGGCGCCCGTGGTCGAGCTGCGCCTCGAGGCCGTGGAGCTCGCGGAACACGTGGGACAGCAGCTCGCGCTCCTCCGGCCGGAGGGGGAGGAGACCGACGCGCTCCTGCGCGAGGGCCTCCGTCAGGTGCGTGCGAGCGCAGGCGGCGGCGCGGTGGGAGCGGTGGTCGAGATCGCGCCGTGGTCGCGCATCCCCGAGACGCGCGCGCTCGTGGTGCCGCGGGATGTCCGGTAGGTCGCCGGTCGCATGCGGGGGCGCACGCGATCCACCCGGTGCACGTGATGAGCGGTGTCCGGAGCACCCGTACGTCCGGGTACGGGGTCGCAGGCCGCCTCAACGCGCCCCGGCCGGCGCTCGTCGAGACGGCCGGAGGGGGAGAGCCGCGGGTCGTCGACCGCGAGCTCGTGACCGTGGTGCGCGAGGAGTGGCGGGTCGTCGACCGCTGGTGGACGGACGAGCCGGTCGACCGCCGCTACTTCGAGGTCGTGCTCGAGACCGGCCGCAACGTGTGCGTCTACCGGGACGGAGAGCGGCGCTGCTGGTTCACCCAGCGCGCCTGACGTGGTGTGACTCGGATGACCTCAGGAGCCGAGGCGGCAGGCGACGACGTTCGCCGGGTCGAGGCCGCCGGCCGGGGGCGGCTCGTGCTGGTCGAAGCCGGCATTCCGGCCACGCAGGTAGTCCCCGAAACCGCAGGACGGAGCATGGACGTCGAGGAAGCGCGTCGAGGCGCCGCTCGTGTTGTCGAACGAATGGACGACGTCCGGGGGGACGAGTACGAACGTCCCGGCCGGCGCCGTGAGCGACCCGTCCTCGAAGGTGAGCTCGAGCTCGCCCTCGACGACGAAGAACGCGTCGGCGGAGCGTAGTGCGCGGCTACGTCGAGCTGCACTGTCACTCCGCCTACTCGTTCCTCGACGGCGCCTCGCTGCCCGAGGAGCTCGTCGCGCGGGCGGCCGAGCTCGGGTACCCGGCGCTCGCGCTGACCGACCACGACGGCGTCTACGGCTCGCTCGAGTTCGCCTACGCCGCGAAGCACGCAGGCGTCCGCCCGATCACCGGCGCGGAGGTGACGCTCGGCGGCGTAGGCTCGACGGAGCCGCCCGGGAGCGGAGGTACCGGCTTCGCCGGTGCCGGAGCGGGGACGAGCGGCGTAGGCTCGACGGAGCCGCCCGGGAGCGGAGGTACCGGCTTCGCCGGTGCCGGAGCGGGGATCGGCGGGTTCCACGTGACGCTGCTCTGCGAGGCGGGAGGTACGCGAACCTCTGCCGGATCCTGACGCCGCGCACGCGGGCACGAGCGCCCCGGCCGGGAGGCCCGGGAACCGGCGGCGACGCCGCCCGCCGCGACAGCGACCGGGGCGCGAGGACGGAAACCGGGAGGTTCCCCCAGCGGGGTATCGCGCACCACTCTCCCCGAGCGTCCCGCTCGAGACCGTCGTCGAGCTGAACGAGGGCCTCGTCTGCCTCTCCGGCTGCGCGCGCGACGGGCTCGCGCTCCACGACCAGCGCGGCGCAGCACGGCTCGCGGCGGCGTTCGGCCGAGAACGGTTCTTCGTCGAGCTGCAGCGCCCGTACGAGCGCGGGGACGCGCGTCGTCACACGACGCTGCGCGACCTCGCCGCGCACCTCGGTGTCGAGACGATCGCGACGGGAAACGTCCACGCGCACGCGCCCCGGCGCACCCTCCTCCAGGACGCGCTCGTCGCGATCCGCTGCCGCACCTCGCTCGACGGCTGCGAGCGGGAGCGGCGCGGGAACCGCGAGGCCGTGCTCCGGCCACCGGCCGAGATGGTCGAGCGCTTCGCGGGAATCGACCGCGCCGCCGCCCTGCGCACGGGCGCGCTCGCGGAGCGACTCTCGTTCGATCTCACTGCTGAGCTCGGCTACCGCTACCCCGACTTCTCCGACCGCGTCGACCCCGCCACGCGGCAGCTGGCCGCGATCTGCGACCACGCGTTCCGCGAGCGGTACGACGCTTGCAACAGCGTGTTGCGAGGTCGGGCGCGCGCCCGACTGGAGAGCGAGCTCGAGTTGATCGGCACGCTCGGGCTCGCCGGGTTCTTCCTCCTGCATCACGAGGTGCTCGAGCTCGCCAGGGAGTGCGCGCTCGAGGTGCGAGGACGCGACTCGCCGCGGATGTTCCTGCCGCCGGGGCGGGGGAGGGGGAGCTCGGTCGGCTCGATCGTCTGCTACCTGACCGGGCTCTCGCACGTCGACCCCGTCGAGCACGACCTCTCGCTCGGGCGCTTCATCAATCACGAGCTGACGTCGGTGCCCGACATCGACCTCGACTTCCCGCGGGACATCCGCGAGAAGCTCATCGTCCGCGTCACCGAGCGCTACGGGCACGAGCACGCAGCGCTCGTCGCGAGCTTCGCGACGTACCGCTCGCGCGGAGCGATCCGCGACGTCGGCAAGGCGCTCGGCCTGCCGCATGCCGAGCTCGAGCGGCTCGCCCGCGTCACCGACGGCTGGCACGCCGAGCGGGTCGCGGACGAGGTCGCTGCCCTTCCCGACGCGGAGCAGAAGCTCCTCTCGAGACGCTGGCGCGCGTTCCGGTTCCTCACCGGGGAGATCGCGGGCCTGCCGCGGCACGTCTCGCAGCACCCCGGTGGGATGGTGATCTCCTCACGACCGCTCGTCGAGCTCGTTCCCGTGCAGCCGGCCGCGATGGCGGGGCGGCAGCTCTGCCAGTGGGACAAGGACTCCTGCGCCGATGCGGGGTTCCTCAAGATCGACCTGCTCGGGCTCGGGATGCTCTCGTGCATCGAGGAGTGCGTCGACCGGATCGCGCGGCTGCACGGCTCGCCGATCGACCTCTCCCGGGTCCCCCTCGACGACCCGGACGTGTTCGCGGACATCCAGGCGGCGGACACGGTCGGCGTCTTCCAGATCGAGAGCCGCGCGCAGATGCAGAGCCTGCTGCGCACGCGGCCGGAGACGATCGACGACCTCACGATCCAGGTCGCGCTCGTGCGGCCCGGTCCGATCCAGGGAAAGGCCGTGCACCCCTACATCGAGCACCGGCGCCGGCTGCGCGAGGACCCGTCGTTCGTCTACCCCGTTCCGCACGAGTCGCTGCGGGGGCCACTCGCCGCGACGCTCGGCGTGGTGGTCTTCCAGGACCAGGTGCTCGACGTTGCGATCGCGCTCGCCGGGTTCACGATCGGCGAGGCGGAGGCGCTCAGGCGCGCGATGAGCCGCAAGCGGAGCCTCGCGGCGCTCGAGGCGCACAGGGCCCACTTCGTGGAGGGAGCGGTCGGGCGGGGCGTCGCGGAGGAGGTCGCGGAGGGGGTCTACGACACGCTCGTCGGCTTCTCGGGCTTCGGGTTCCCGAAGGCGCATGCGGCCGCGTTCGGCCTGCTCGCCTACCAGTCGGCGTGGCTGCGGCACCACTACCCGGCCGAGTTCCTCTGCGGGCTCCTGAACGAGCAGCCGATGGGCTTCTACCCGCCCGCGAGCCTCGTCCGCGACGCGCAGCGGCGCGGGGTCGAGGTGCGCCCGCCCGACGTGAACCTGAGCGAGGCACGCTGCAGCCTGGAGCAGGGCGTGGCGTGGGGCGTGGCGCCCCCTTCGCCCCCTACTCCCCCTACGCCTCCAGCGCCCTCGTACGCCGTCCGGGTCGGGCTTGCGTACGTCTCGTCGGTGGGGGAAGAGGACGCGGTGGCGCTCGAGACGGAGCGGGCGGCGAACGGGCCGTATCGCGACGTCGGCGACCTCGCCCGGCGCGCGGCGGTCTCGCGCGAGGCGCTCGAGGCGCTCGTCCGGGGCGGTGCCTGCGACTGCTTCGGCCGAAGGCGCCGCGATCTTCTCTGGGAGCTCGGCCTCGCGACCCGGCCGCGCTCGGTGGCGGGGACGCGGGGAGAAGCGAAACAGCTTCCGCTGCCCCTCGACCCGACGGCGGAGACGCCCCCGCTGCCCGACCTGACCCGCTGGGAGCGGATGCTCGCGGATTACCGGGAGACGGGGCTCTCGGTCGGAACGCACCCGCTCGCGCTCCTCCGCGGGCACCTGCCTTCCGGCACGCTCTCGAGCTCGGAGCTACACGTTGCGCGGCACGGCTCGGCGGTCGTGTTCGCCGGGCTCACGATCGCCCGGCAGCGGCCGGCGACCGCGAAGGGAATCGTGTTCATGCTGCTCGAGGACGAGCACGGCCAGGTGAACCTGATCGTCCCGAAGGACGTCTACGAGCGGCACCGGGGCGTCGTCCGCGGGGAGCCGCTCGTGCTCGTCCGGGGCCGCTACGAGCGGGTCGAGCGGAACCGCAACATCCTCGTGCGCGAGCTCGAGAGCCTCTCGCCGCTCGCCCGCCGCGTCGCGGCGACTCCGGATGTCGTCAACGCACTCCCGCGCGCCCACCACTTCGGCCACAGATGAGCTCAGGCGGCGACCCGCGCCAGCCGCTCGGCCTGCTTCCCGATCAGCCGGAGGGTGCCGCCGAGCGTGACGAGGTAGCCGACGAAGTGGAGGCCCGGGGCCGACGGATGCTCGTCGGCGCCGTGGACGAGCGGCACGCCGCCCTCGTCGAGCACTCCGAGGCGCCCGACGAGCGGCTCGAGCCCGGTACGGAACCCCGTCGCGGCGATCACCGCGTCGACGTCCGCGACCCGGCCGTCGGCCAGCACCGGCATCCCGTCCGCGAAGCGCTCGAGCGCGGGCACGACCGTCACCCGGCCCTCCTTCACGGCTCCGACGAGCCCGACGTCGACGATCGGGATCACCCGGCGGCGGAGGAACTCGGAGTACGGCCGCTCCGGGGCCGGAAGGCCGACCGCCGACAGGTCGCCGAATGCGACCCGCCGGAGCGCCGCCGCGATCCTGTCGACGACCCCGGGCGGCAAACGCGCGCTCGCGACCCCGAGGAGCTGACTCGGCACGCCCAGCGTGTCGCGCCGGACGACGGCAGGCGGCGTCTTGACCGCGAGCCGCACGTCGCTCGCTCCCGCGCGCGCCACGTCGAGCGCGATCTCGGCGCCGGAGTTTCCCGCGCCGACGACCAGCACCCGTCGGCCGCGGTAGGGACCCCCGTTGCGGTACTCGGACGAGTGGAGGAGCTCGCCGCGGAACGTCCCGGGCCAGTCCGGCAGGAACGGCACGTTGCTGTACCCGGTGGCGAGGACGACCCGCCGCGCACGGATCCGATCGTCGCCGACGCGCACGGTCCAGCCGCCGTCGTCTCGCTCGAGCCGCTCGACGGGCGACCGCGTACGCACCTCCAGTGCATTCCGGCTCGCGTACGCACGCAGGTATGCCACGACGGCGTCACGCGAGGGCCACTTCCCGAAGGAGCGCGGGATCCCGTACCCGGGAAGCCCCGACAGCCAGCGCACGGTGTGCAGGTGCAGACAGTCGTAACGGGCCGCCCAGGACGAGCCGACCTCCTCCCGCTCCAGCACCGTGACGTCCACTCCGGCTCGCTGGAGCATCGCGGCGCTCGCGAGGCCCGCCGCACCGCCGCCGACCACGCAGACCGACACGGGTTCCGGTGCGGTCACGGGCCTGGATCGTCGACGATCGTGGGGGAGGAGAGCACGACCTCGACATAGTCGGCGGCGTGCGCGAACCCGAGCTTCTCGTAGGCCCTAATCGCCGCGAGGTTGTCGGCCCGGACGTTGAGCGAGATCGTGTCGATGCCGTCGTCGAGGAGGACGCGGCAGAGACGAGCGCACGCGGCGGTGGCCAGGCCGCGGCCTCGCGCGTCGGGCAGGGTGGCGACGTTCCCGATCGCCGCGACGCGCCAGACGGGCGACCACACGTGGACACCGGCGACACACACGAGCTCGCCGTCGCGGCGGATGCCGACGTAGCGGCCCGTCTCGAGCATCCGCGCCTGGAACCACGTGCCCGGATAGGCCTGCGCGTAGAAGCGCTCGACGTCTGCGAGGTCTGCCGGTCCGAGGCCGTCGACGGGCTGCGTGTCATGGGCCGCGAGCGCCCCGGGGCGGACGAGGCCCAGCTTCCGATGCGCGACGGGCTCGGTCGCGGCTACGAGGACGGACCGGATTCCCGCGATCAGTGACGGCGTCGCGTGGGCATAGAGGGTCCGCGGCAGCCGCTCCGCGGTAGTCACGAGAAGCTGCGCCATCGTCTCCTCGGGCTCCTCGGCGAGCGCGAGCAGCACCGGCGGGTCGGGCTCGTCGTAGACGAGCGCGACCTGCGTCAGCCGACCGTCCAGCACGAGGCCAAGCCACCGTGTGTGGGGCCAGAAGAAGTCGTCGAGGTCGCCGAGCGCGTAGGCGTGGACGGCTGGGCGGCGCCGGAGGAAGGCCGCGATCGCCTCACGGTCCTCGAGCTCCACGACCTCGACCGCCGTGCTAGGGGTCCGCATCGACCGACACGACCGCGTAGAGCATGCGCTCTTCCGGCAGCCCCTTGAGCGCGTGCAAGCCACGCTCCTCGAAGGTGATTCCGGAGCCGGCGACGAGGTCGCGCACCGTCGACGAGACGAGGACGTCGCCCGCGCCGCCGGCCGCTGCGATGCGCGCGCCGGTGATCACCGCGACGCCGCCCACCTTTCCGTCGATCCGCTCGCACTCGCCCGTGTGGAGCCCGGCGCGCACCTCGAGGCCGAGCTCCCGGACGGACTCGCGCACGGCACACGCGCAGCGGACGGCACGGGCGGGCCCGTCGAAGCTCGCGAAGACGCCGTCTCCGGCCGTGTCGAGCTCGACGCCGCGGTGCGCGACGAGCGCCCGCCGCACGCGCGCGTGGTGCTCCGACACGAGTTCGAGCCAGCGGGCGTCGCCGAGCTCGACCGCCTTCGTGGTGGAGTCGACGATGTCGGTGAAGAGCACGGTCGCGAGCACACGGTCGCGATCGTCCGCCCGCCGGGCCGTCCACGCCGCCGTTACGAACGTCCTGATCTCGTCGATGATCGCCGCGGAGTCGCCGACCCAGGGCAGGTGGTCGTCTCCCTGAAGCTCGACGTAGCGGCTGCCGGGGATGTGGGCGGCCGCGTAGCGGGCGTTCTTCACGTCGACGTTGCGGTCGCCGTCGCGGTGGACGATGAGCGTGGGGACCCGGATCGCCCCGAGGATCCCCCGCGTGTCGGTCTCGATGTTCATGCGCTGGAGCTCGACCGCCGCCCGCGGGCTCGCGCTCAGGCGCAGCCGGGTCGCGTACCAGCGTCGGAACTCGGCGTTCCCGAGCATGCTCGGCGCGTCTTCGGCCAGCAGCTCGTCGCAGAACCCGGGCGTGCCCCACCGGCGCTCGATCTCCTCGAGCGCCGCCTGGTCCGACTCGTGTCGTATCTCGAAGCGGGCGTCGGCCATCCAGTCCCAGGTCAGGAGGCCGCCGTACATCACGAGCGCGATGGTCCGCTCCGGGTACGTGGTCGCGAAGAGCGTGGCCATCGACGCCCCCTCCGAGTAGCCGATCAGCGACGCCTCGTCGGATCCGACGTCGTCCATGATCGCGCGCACGTCGTCCATCCGCGTCTCCAGCGTCGGGACTCCTCGCACGCGGTCGGAGAGCCCCGTGCCGCGCTTGTCGAAGATGATCAGACGGCAGAACGACGCGAACGAGGCGAGGAACCCGGCGAGGTGCGGGTCCTCCCAGCCGTATTCGACGTTCGAGACGAACCCGGGCACGAGAACGAGGTCGAACGGCCCGTCACCGATCACCTGGTACGCGATGCTCACATCGCCGCTGCGGGCGTAGCGCGTCTGTGGCACGTCCACGACGTGGAGTCTCGCACGTGCATCTCGGAGAGAATCTCCGCATGCGAGGGGTCGTCCAGCGTGTCTCGCGGGCCGAGATCAGGGTCGACGGCGCGACCGTGGCCGGCTGTGGGCGAGGAGTCGTCGTGCTCCTCGGGATAGCAGCGGGCGACCGCCCCGAGAGCGCGGCACGGCTTGCGGCGAAGGTCGCGCACCTCCGGATCTTCCCGGACGACGAGGGCCGCTTCGACGAGTCGCTGCTCGAGACGGGCGGCGAGGCGCTGGTCGTCAGCCAGTTCACCTTGCTCGCGGATACGCGGAAGGGACGCCGCCCGAGCTTCACCGGCGCCGCGCACCCCCACGCGGCCGAGCCCGTCGTACGGGCCTTCGCCGAGGCCCTCCGTGCGCTGGGCATTCCGGTCGACACCGGCGTGTTCGGCGCGCGGATGGAGGTGGAGCTCGTCAACGACGGTCCAGTGACCATCCTCCTCGAGCTCTGACGGCGCGCCGGAAAGCCGTGCAAGCAGTGCTATTCTTCGTTCACCACATTTCACCGGTGAGGCGAAATGGGCGCGGGTCGCGCCCATTCGTGTTGTAAGGAGCGATTTCGATGGCAACCGGCACGTACGAGAGAGAGCGCGAGCTGACGGCGGCGATCACGCCGCTCGTCGAGTCGACGCTGCCCGCCGTCGAGGTGCTGGCCGTGGAGCTGCTCTCCCCGGCCCGGTTCTGCGTCTACGTCGACCACCCGGCGGGCGTCGACTTCGCACTCTGCGAGCGCGTGACGCGGCTGCTCGACGACTACCGCTCGGACTGGACGATCGACGTGTCGTCCCCCGGCCCCGAGCGGCCCCTCCGCCGGCCGGAGCATTTTCGCCGGGCGATCGGCGGCACCGTGAAGCTGAAGACGGCCTCGGCGAAGCGTTTCAAGGGAACGCTCGTGGCGGCCGGCGACGACGCCGTGACCGTGGCGGTGAACGGCTCGTCGCTCGAGATCCCGGTCGACGAGATCGTCCGGGGCAACCTGATCGACGAGGGACGGGAGTCATGAGCCAGGAGATCATCGAAGGCATCCGCACGATCGAGCGGGAGAAGGGCATCGAGACCGGCACGCTCGTGGCCGCCCTCGAGGACGCGCTGCTCGCCGCCTACAAGAAGACGCCGGGCGCCGCGCGCCACGCCACCGTGGAGCTCGACGACAACGGCGAGTTCAGGGTCTACGCGCTCGACATCCCGTCGGATCTCGAGGAGCGGCTGCTCGACGAGGCGCGTGAGCGTGCGATCGACGAGCTCGAGCGCATCGAGGAGGAGACGGGCGAGAAGCAGCACACGTTGATCGTCGACGACGAGCTCGACCTCGATTGGGAGCAGGTCCCCGACGACCTCGTCGACCGCACGGACGCGACGCCGGACGATTTCGGCCGCATCGCGGCGATGACCGCCAAGCAGGTGATCCAGCAGCGGATCCGCGAGGCCGAGCGCGCGATGATGTACGAGGAGTACGTCGACCGCCAGGGCGAGGTCGTGACCGGCATCGTCCAGCAGGCGGGCGACCGCAACAACGTGCTCGTCGACCTCGGCAAGGTCGAGGCGTTGCTGCCGCGCTCCGAGCAGGTCGACGGAGAGCGCTACGAGCAGGGCTCGCGGATCAAGGCCGTGATCATCGAGGTGCGCTCGGGCACGAAGGGGCCGCAGGTGATCCTCTCGCGCCGTGCGCCTCAGCTGATCGAGGCGCTGTTCGAGCTCGAGGTGCCCGAGATCGCGGACGGCCTCGTCGAGATCCGCGGCGTCGCCCGTGAGCCGGGCTACCGCTCGAAGATCGCGGTCGAGTCGCACGTCCAGGGCGTCGACCCGGTCGGCGCCTGCGTCGGTCCGCGCGGCTCGCGCGTCCGCATGGTCGTCTCGGAGCTCCGCGGAGAGAAGATCGACATCATCCCGTGGAACACCGAGCCCGCCCGGTTCGTCGCGAAGGCGCTCTCGCCGGCGCGGGTCCGGGAGGTGTACATCGACGACGAGAGCCGCGACGCGACCGTGGTCGTCCCCGACGACCAGCTCGCGCTCGCGATCGGCAAGGAGGGCCTCAACGCCCGCCTCGCGGCGCGCCTCACCGGGTGGAAGGTCGACATCAAGTCCGACAGCGAGTTCGCCCAGCAGGAGGCCGCGGCGGCGTTCGCGGGCGCGGACGAGGGTGGCGGCGACTTCTCGGGCCGCTGCGCCGCGCTCCTCTCGAACGGGAAGCGCTGCCCGAACGCCGCGCTCCCCGGCTCGCGGTACTGCGGAGTGCCCGCGCACCAGGCGCTCGCCGACGATCCCACCGCCGCCGACCGCGGCGCCGCCGTGCCGCTCTCGGACGGCGGGCTGGACGCGTCCGGCGAGGCGACCGAGCTCGCGGCCGAGGCGGGAGTCGCCGTCGCGACCGAGGTGGCGGTCGCGACCGAGGCGATCGGGGAGATCGAGGAGGCGCTCGCGGCCGGTGAGCTCACGGTCGAGGAGGCCGACGTCGCAGAGCAGGTGATCGAGGACGCGGTCGAGATCGCGATCGTCGAGGACGTCTCGGTCGAGGAGAGCGTCGAGGGGGACGGCGACGAGCGGTGAGCGAGCGACTCCTCTCAGGACGTGCGTCGGGTGCGGCCGCAAGGCGCCGAAGCACGAGCTCGTCCGGTTCACCGAGGAGGGCGGCGAGTTGAGACGAGCGCCGGCGTCGCACGGGCGGGGCGTCTATACGTGCCGCGCTTTGGCCTGTTTCGAGGCCGCCGTCGCCCGGCGCGCCTTCGCCCGGTCGCTGCGCCGCCCCGTGCTCGTCGAGTCGGGGCTCGCGCGTCTCTACACTGAGGTGTCGCATGGCTGACGGACCGAACAGACCCAACCGCCCGATCCGCCCGCGGGGCGGCGGCGCGGGAGGGCGGCGCCGCCGTGTCGTGATCGAGGGCGGCGCGGCCCGTGGACGCGATGCGCGCGCCGCGCGCGACCGGGCGCAGCAGGCTCCTCCCCGCGCGCAGGCGCCCGCGCCCCCGACCGGCCCCGTCACGGTCGAGTCGGGAGTCACGGTGAAGGACCTCTCCGGCGCGCTCGGCGTGCCGATGTCGCAGATCATCAAGATCCTCATGGGTCTCGGTCAGATGCGGACCGCGACGCAATCCCTGTCCGACGACGAGGTCGAGTTGATCGCCGCGGAGGTCGGGCGCGAGGTGACGATCAAGCACGCCGCCGACGAGGAGGAAGAGGTCGAGGTCGTCGAGGACGTCGATGCCGACCTCACCGCGCGGCCCCCGGTCGTCACGATCATGGGCCACGTCGACCACGGCAAGACGACGCTCCTCGACGCGATCCGCTCGACCTCCGTGGTCGACACGGAGGCCGGTGGCATCACCCAGCACATCGGCGCGTACCAGGCGGAGGTCGACGGCCGCAAGCTGACGTTCCTGGACACCCCGGGACACGAGGCGTTCACCGCGATGCGCGCCCGCGGGGCGAAGGTGACGGACATCGCCGTGCTCGTGGTCGCGGCCGACGACGGCGTGATGCCCCAGACGAAGGAGTCGATCAGCCACGCGCGCGCGGCGGAGGTGCCGATCGTCGTCGCGATCAACAAGATCGACGTTGCCGACGCGAACGCCGACCGGGTGAAGACCGCGCTCGCTTCCGAGGGGCTGCAGCCCGAGGACTGGGGCGGGACGACGCAGTTCGCCTCGGTCTCGGCGAAGCAGCAGACCGGCATCGACGACCTGCTCGAGCGAATCCTGCTCGTCGCGGACGCGGAGCTGGATCTGCGCGCGAACGCGAAAGCCGATGCTTCGGGCCCGATCGTCGAGTCGCGGCTCGACGTCGGCCGCGGCCCCGTCGCGACGATGCTCGTGCAACGCGGCACGCTCCGGGTCGGCGACGCGATCGTCGCCGGCGACGCGGCGGGCAAGGTGCGGGCGCTCTACGACTACCGCGGCGAGCGCGTGAAGGAGGCGCGCCCGGGAGAGCCGGTCGAGATCCTCGGGTTCGACCACCCGCCGGCGGCAGGCGAGCTCGCGCGGGTGGTGGAGCACGAGCGCCAGGCGAAGGACATCGCCGAGAAGCGCGCGGAACGGCTGCGACGCGAGCAGCTCGCACAGCGCTCGGCGGGCGGCGGCGTCTCGCTCGAGACGCTCTTCGAGCAGATGCAGGCGGGCGCCGTGCAGGAGCTGAACATCGTCCTCAAGGGCGACGTCCAGGGGTCGGTCGAGGCGGTGGTCGGCGAGCTCGGCAAGATCCAGCACCCGGAGGTCCGCGTCAACGTGATCCACATGGGCGTCGGCGGAATCACGGAGAACGACGTGAACCTCGCGTCCGCGTCGAACGCGCTCGTGATCGGGTTCAACGTGCGCCCGAGCGCCGAGGCCCGGCAGCTCGCGGAGCGCGAGGGCGTCGACATCCGCACGTACCGCGTGATCTACCGGCTGACAGGGGACATCGAGCAGGCGCTCGTCGGCATGCTCTCGCCGGTCACGACCGAGGAGATCCTCGGCGAGGCAGAGGTGCGCGCGCTCTTCAAGGTCTCACGGCTCGGCACCATCGCCGGCTGCATGGTGACGAGCGGCCTCGTCCGCCGCGGGGCGAACGTCCGCGTCGTCCGCGACGGCACCGTCGTCCAGGAGACCTCGATCGAGCAGCTCAAGCGGTTCAAGGAGGACGCGCGGGAGGTCACCGAGGGATTCGAGTGCGGAATCCTGCTCAACGGGTTCAACGACGTGAAGGAAGGCGACGTCTTCGAGGTCTACGAGACCCGCGAGGTCGAGCGAACCGAGCTCTCGGCGACCGCTGCGGAGTGAGCGGGCACTTTCGCTCCGCGAAAGTGCCATGAGCAACGCTCTGCACGAGCGGCGCCATGGCCGCCGCCCGCGCGCGGTAGCCGGTCATCGGTCGGGTGGACGCCGTCCGAGCCGAACCAGGACGGGTGCGCATCGCGCCATCGACACCCAGTCGAAGACGTGCAGGTCGGATGGCTGCCGTGCGATCGACCGCGAGCGCGCGGTTGTAGCCCGAGTACGACACCCCGGCGTACGGCGGGCGCACGATCGTCGACCAGACCACGCAGCGGTGGGGGCCTGCGATCGCGAGCGACTCGCGCACGAGCCGCGCGAAGCCCGACACCCGGCCAGGGTCGTCGTTCGTCCCCGCGCTCACGACGACCACGCGGGGAAGCGACCGCCCGAAGCTCCGCAGCGCAGCCGGGACCGCATCGGCGTGCGTCGAGACGGCTGTGAGCGAGCGCACGTTCCAGCCGTGCAGGTACGTGCCCAGGTAGAGATCGGTCCCCACCGAGAGGGAGTCCCCGTAGCTGAGCACGCTGCGACTGCCGGCTGCGGGGGACGCCGAGGCGGCGACGAGCGTGCATCCGAGCGCGCCGAGGAGCAGGACGAGACGGAGGGAACGAGCCATGCGATCGTCTACGGTAGGCCTGGAGCCGTTCCTGCCCGGCGTCGCGAACGCAATCCGAACATGTCCACCGGTTACGTCGGCATCCTCTCGTTCGAGCTCCACTTCCCCGAGAGCCACTCGCTCAAGGAGAAGCGGATGCATCTGCGCTCGGTGAAACAGCAGCTCGCGAACCGGATCGGCTGCGCGATCGCCGAGGTCGACCACCACGACGTGTGGCAGCGGGCGCGGCTGACGCTCGCGTGCGTCACGCGCGAGGCCCACGATGCGACGCGCCTGCTCGACGAGGCCGAGCGCTGGCTGTCCGGCCAGGCATTCGAGCTCGGTCTCCGGGAGCGGGAGCTCGTGTGTCTCGAGGACGGTGAGCGAACGTGAGAGGCACGGCCTCGATCTTCGCTCGCGGAGCCCGGCTCCGCCGGGCGGGAGCAACCGCCGCCCAGGGGCGCGCATGAGCCCGGGCGGCCGCATGCGGCGGGTCGACGAGGCCGTCAAGCAGGTGCTCTCCGAGGCGATCCCGACGCTCAAGGACCCTCGGCTCGGCTTCGTCACCGTGACCACGGTCGAGACGACGAGGGACCTCGACCACGCGAAGGTCTGGGTGAGCGTGCTCGGCAGCGAGACGCAGCGGAAGCGCACGCTCCGGGTGCTCGAGGGTGCCGCCGGTGTGCTGCAGGCGCGGCTCGGTCGCGAGCTCGGTCTCCGGCGCACGCCCCGTCTGGAGTTCGTCTACGATCGCGCGGTCGAGCACGGCGTCCGGATGACCCGCCTCATCGACGAGCTGGCGCCGCCCGACGGAGACGACGATGCAACAGCGTGACATGGAGTCGGTCGTCGAGGCGCTGCGTACCCACGACCGCTTCGTGGTCACGTCGCACGACAACCCGGACGGCGACGCGCTGGGCTCGCTGCTCGGGCTGCATCTCGCCCTCGAGTCGCTGGGTAAGGACTCGGTGATGGTGCTCGGCGGAGCGCAACCGCTCCCGCCCGAATACGGGTTCCTCGACCTCGCTGCACGCGGTCTCCTCCGCACCGCCCCCGCCGACGCCGCGCGGCGGGTGCTGGTCGCGGTGGACTGTGCCCAGGAGAGCCGCATCGTCGAGCCGACGCTCATCGCGTCCGCGCCGGTGACCGTGAACATCGACCACCACCACGACAACACCCGTTTCGGCCACGTCAACCTCGTCGTCGACGACGCGTCGTCGACCGCCGAGGTGCTCGCAGACGTGCTCGACGGGCTCGGCGCCGTCTCCACGCCCGAGCTCGCCGAGGCGCTCTACACCGGGCTCGTGACCGACACCGGACGCTTCCAGTACTCGAACACGACGCCGAAGGCGCTCCGGCTGGCGGCGCGGCTCGTCGAGGAGGGCGCCGACGTCGGCAAGGTCTTCGTCGAGGTGTACGAGTCCACGCCGTTTCCGAAGCTCAAGCTCCTGGCCCGCGCTCTCGAGCACGCGACCGAGCTCGAGGGCGGCCGGATCGTCGTCTCCGAGCTCACGCGGGAGGACTTCGACGCCGGCAGGCGCCGACGAGCCGTTCTCGGAGGGGATCATCGACCACCTGCGTGCCGTCGACGGGGCCGAGCTCGTCGCGCTCGTGCGCGAGCTTCCCGGGGGATCGTCCTCACGCGAAAGGGATCGCTGCGCTCGCACCCGAACGGGGTCGACGTCTCGGCGATCGCTCGGGGCTTCGGCGGCGGCGGCCACCGGCGCGCGGCCGGCTTCTCCACCGACCTGTCCATGGACGAGATCACGCAGCGCATCGTCGACGCCTTCGTGGCGGTGGACGGCCGCGACGGGGCGTAGCGGCCCGTGCCGGTCCCGAAGGGGCTCGACCCGACCGGCGTGATCCTCGCCGACAAGCCGGCCGGGCCTTCCTCGTTCACGATCGTGGCGCGGGTCAGGGCGCGGACCGGGGCGAAGACGGGGCACGCCGGAACGCTCGACCCGTTCGCCACCGGCCTGCTGATCCTGCTCTCGGGCCGCGCGACCGCCAGTCAGGACCGCTTCACGAAGCTCGACAAGCGGTACGTGACGGAGATCGACCTACGCGCTCGGACCACGACCGGCGACCCGGAGGGCGAGCTGCTCGACGAGCACGAGCCTCCGACGCTGGATCACCTCGAGCAGGCGCTCGCCCGGCTCCGGGGACCGGTCGAGCTGCCGATTCCGGCGGCGTCCGCCGTCAAGATCGGCGGTCAGCGCGCGTACAGGTTGCACCGGCAGGGGGTGGCGCTCGAGATGCCGACGCGGGTGATGCAGGTGCACGCTCTCGAGCTCGTCTCCTACGACGGCGCCCGTGCCCGGCTCGAGGCACTCGTCGGCTCGGGCACGTACGTGCGCTCGCTCGCAGACGCGCTCGGCGGGCACTGCGTCTCGCTGCGTCGCACGGAGACCGGCCCGTTTCACGTCGACGAGGCGGACGAGACACGAGTGCTGGGCCTCGAGGAGGCTCTGTCGCGCATGGCCGGAGTGCGAGACTGACGGGCGCCATGCGGATCGCCCACGCGCCGTCCCAGCTCGACCGCCGACCCCGAGCAGTGGCGATCGGGACGTTCGACGGGGTGCACCGCGGGCACCGATCCGTGCTCCGTGCGACCGCGGAGTCGGGCCTCGAGCCGACGGTGATCACGCTCGATCCGCATCCGCGCATCGTGCTCGGCAACCGCGTCGAGCTGCTGACGACGCTCGAGCGTCGGCTGGAGCTGTTCGAGGAGGCCGGCGTCGCGGACACGCTCGTCACCGCGTTCACGCCCGAGTTCATGCGGCTTTCCCCGCAAGAGTTCGTCGAGACGTACCTCGGCGCGATCGGCGCCGAGGCCGTGGCGGTCGGGGCTGACTTCCGTTTCGGGAGCAAGCGGGCCGGGAGCCTCGAGACGCTGCGGGAGCTCGGACTGGAGGTGCTCGAGGTGGAGGAGATCGCCGGTGTCTCGTCGACTCGGATCAGAGACGCCGTCCGCGACGGCGAGCTCGCCGCGGCGGCGGCGATGCTCGGCCGGCCCTTCGAGCTCGACGGCACGGTCGTCGCCGGCGATCAGCGCGGCGGCACGCTCGGCTACCCCACGGCGAACATCGCGATGGACGCCCAGCTCGTCTGTCCCCGGTACGGGATCTACGCAGGCGAGGCGCTGGGACACCGGGCTGCGGTCTCGATCGGGACGAACCCGCATTACGGCGGCACCGAGCGTCGCATCGAGCCATTCCTGCTCGATTTCGAGGGCGACCTGTACGGCAAGCGTCTCGTGGTCGAGCTGTGGGAGCGGCTGCGGGACGAGGCGGTGTTCGGCTCGGAGCAGGAGCTCGTCGCGCAGATCGCTCGCGACGTCGAGGCGACGCGGTCGGCGGTTCGTCCCACCTAGCCGGCCGCGCGGAGCCCCACGAACACGGTCTGCGAGGTGTCGTCGTCGGGATCCGGCGACCCGTGGTCGACGGTGACCGCAAAACCCACCTGCTCGAGCAGGTAGAGCCACGTGTGCTCGGGGAAGAGCCCTTCGAGGTGGTGGTCGTGGACGACGCGTGGCTCGTGGCCGGGCTCCCGGAGAACGACCGCGTAGTCGACCTCGTACTCGGTGTCGGCCGGGTCGGGGTCGGTCGACCACTCGAGGTAGCGCAGCGACCTGCCGTCCGACCCGTCGTGCCCGCCGTGCGACGTCGAGGGCCGGAACGTCTCCCGCGTGTAGTCGGGAACGAACAACGCCATGCCGCCCGGCCGCGTGTGGGCGAACGCCGTGCGGAGGCAGTCGCGCAACTCGCTCTCGGTGGCCATGTACGCGACCGCGTCGTGCACGAACACCGCGTCGAACGTCCGTCCCAGCCGCAGCGTGCGCATGTCGCCGAGGACGTGCTCGCAGTCCGGGTTCACCGTCCGGCTCAGATCGAGCATCTGCGGAGAGACGTCCGACAGCGTGCACGCGAACTCCGCCTTCAGATGGGCAGCGTTGTTCCCACCTCCGGATCCGAGCTCGAGCAACGTGTGGGCGTCCGGCGACCGCCCCGACGATCAGGCGGCGATACCGCTCGGCTTCCGCCGCGTAGTCCTCGGGTGCGGTGAGCAGATGGAACCAGGGCGCGAGATCGCCGTAGAGGCGCACTCCGCGATTATCCGTGCCTCGTGAAGACGACGACCGCCGCCGTCGCAGCGAGCTCTGGGCCGAGGCGGAAGCGCGCGGTGTACGCGGCGAGTGCCTGCTGTCGCCCGTTCCCCTCGGAGAGCGCACCCTCGACGGTGATCCGGGCGCCGCGGACGGTGATCGTCGCGGCCCGCGGCGCTGCGAACGACCGCCACCACTGCTTCGACTCGGGCGCGAGGGCGAGGGCGACGATCTCGCCCGCGGGTGTCCCTGCATAGCGGAGCGGGATCCGATGCATCCGACCGGTGCGGCTGCCGCGGTACGCGAGCACGAGGAGCTGGCTGCTCAGCAGGCGATGAGCGGGCGAGTCGAGCACGCGCCGCACGAGCGGATTCGCGAGACGGAGCACCCGTAGGCCGCCGACACCCAGCACGCCGCGATTCTCGCGGCTCCAGGGGCCTCGGATCCGTAATAACCCCCTCGGCGGCCGTGTGATCTCCTGATGTGAGCCCCCCGGAAGACATGCACGATCCATCCATGAGCAGCCGGACGTTCTCGGTACTCGTCGCAGGTGGGGGGGTTGCGGCACTCGAGGCGGCACTCACTCTGAGCGAGGTGGCCGAAGGCCGGGTGGAGGTCGAGCTGCTCGCCCCGGAGCCGGTCTTCTGGTACCGCCCGGTGGCCGTCGCCGAGCCGTTCGGACTCGGCACCGTGCGGCATTTCGACCTCGGTGCGTTGGCGCAGCGGGCGGGCGCCGTCATGACGCTCGGCGCGCTCGCTGCCGTCGACGCCGAGCGTCGGATCGCGCGGACGACGGGCGGTACGGAGATTCCGTACGACGCGCTGCTGGTCGCGTGCGGCGCAATCCCGATCGACGCTCTGCCGGGCGCGCTCACGTTCCGTGGGCCTGCCGACGGCGAGCGCTTCGGCGGCCTGCTGCGTGAGCTCGAGGAGGGAGTCGCCTCCCGCATCGCGTTCGTCGTGCCGTGGGGCGTTACGTGGCCGCTGCCCGCCTACGAGCTCGCGCTGATGACCGCCCGCAGGGCTGCGGCACTCGGTCGAGAGATCGACGTGAGCCTCGTGACGCCCGAAGCGGAGCCTCTCCATCTGTTCGGTCGGACGGCGAGCGACGCCGTGAGCGAGCTCCTCGCCGACGCCGGGATCGAGTTCGTCGGTAGCACCGCCGCGCTCAGGCTCGAGGACGGGCAGCTGATCCTGTCCACGGGGGCGCTACCCGCGGATCGTGTGGTCGCGCTACCCAGGCTGCGCGGTGAACGCCTGGACGGCATCGCGCAGACGGCGGAGGGCTTCATCCCCGTCGACGAGCACTGCGAGGCCCTGGGGGCCGGGCGCGTGTTCGCGGCCGGTGACATCACGAGCTTCCCGATCAAGCAGGGCGGCATCGCCGCGCAACAGGCGGTCGTCGCAGCCGAGGCGATCGCGGTGCTTGCCGGCGCGACGCTCGTGCCGCGCCCGTTCCGGCCGGTCCTGAGAGGGTTGCTGCTCACCGGGGCCGAACCGAGATACCTCCGGCGCGACCTCGCGCTCCGAGACTCGGAATGGGCAAGCGCTGCACCGATCTGGTGGCCGCCGACGAAGATCGTGGGGAGGCGGCTGACACCGTTCCTCGCCTCGGTCACGGGTGAGTCGGAGCCTGAGCTGCCCGACGTCGCGATGGTGGACGTGAACGTCGAGCTCGACCGCGCAGAGGCCCACCGGCTCGAGCTACCGGCGGCGAGCGACGAGGAGGTGGAACCGGGAAGCGCGGGATCCGAGAGCGTCGGGACAGTCATGCGGACGCCGATCACCGTCGGGTCCGACTCGACGTTGGACGCGGTCGCGCGTGCGATGCGCGAGCACGACCGTGGCAGCGTGCTCGTCGTCGACGACCGCCAGCTGATCGGCATCCTCACCGCGCGGGACGTGCTCCGAGCAGTCGCAGGAGGCGTGAGCCCCGCCGACGCTCATGCACGATCGTGGATGACCGCGGCGCCCATCACCGCCGTGCCGCACACGCCGCTCGACGTGGCCGCGGACACGATGATCGCGCACGGGATCCATCACCTCCCCGTCGTCGAGGACGAGGAGGTCGTCGGCATGGTGGACCTTCGCGACGTGACGCGGTCGCGGAGCGGGTCGGCGCGCCTGGCGGTCGGGCTCGGCTTCTGACGTCGGGTGGTCGGCGCGTTGCGGCAAAGCCGCATGCACGACGGATCTTTGTGCCGACGCTTTCGGTCACCTGGAGGGCGAGACTGCCTTCGAGATGGCAACGATCGTCGTCGGGATCGACGGCTCCGCGACAGGGCGTGAGGCACTTCGCTTCGCTCTCTCCGAGGCCAGGCTGCGCGGGGCGACGCTGTGCGTCGGGCTTGGATGGGCCGTGCCGCCTCTGACCGCGACCGGCATCGGGATCATCCCGGCGCTGGAACGCTTGGAGATCGAGCTGGCGCAGGCAGCCGCAGAGGCGATCGACGCGGAGCTCGAGACCGTCGGCGCCGATGGTGTCGAGATCGAGCGACGACCCTTCCGGAGCGACGCCGCCGGAGGGCTCGTGGAGCTGTCCGCCCAGGCCGACCTGCTCGTCGTCGGCTCCCGGGGCAGGGGTGCGTTCGCGGGCGCGGTGCTCGGCTCGGTCTCGCGCGCGTGCCTCCAACACGCCTCGTGCCCGGTGGCCGTCGTACACGTCGCCCACCACGGAGAGCGGGGCCGCATCGTCGTCGGCGTCGACGGGTCGGTCGGTGCCTCCGCGGCGCTCGACTGGGCGGTCGCCGAGGCACGGCTCCGTGGCAGCGCGCTTCACGCCGTGACCGCGTATCAGGAGCCGTGGGAGTTCTACGCGAGCGTCGTCGCGAGCGCAGGGGCGGGTCTCGAGGTACGAGAGGCCCTCGCCGGCCGAGCGGAGGAGATCCTCGAGGACGTCCGCGCTGCGTGTCCCGCGGACGCGGAGGTGGACGTCGAGAGCATCTTGGCGTCACCGGGGCCCGCGCTCGTATCGGCTGCGACGGACGCAGACCTGCTCGTGGTCGGGTCGCGCGGTCGTGGAGGATTCCAGAGCCTCCTCCTCGGCTCCGTCAGCCAGTACTGCGCAACACACGCCGGAGGAGTGGTCGTGGTCGTGCGTGGCGGCTGAGGGCCATCGAGCAAAGAGAAGCGAAACGCGAGGGCCGCGACGTTCGTCGCGGCCCTCGACCGAGCGTTCCCGCGGGGCGCCGAGCGCCCCCACGGGCGTCGGTCACTTGGAAGCTTTGATCGCGATCTTCTTTGGCGCGATCTCGGCGGCCTTCGGTGCATGCACCACGAGGACGCCATGGTCGAAGTCGGCGGCCACCTTCCCCGCCACCGCCTCGGCCGGAAGCTCGAAGCGGCGCTCGAACGACCTGGTGAGCCGCTCGTTGAGGTAGAAGGTCTTCTCCTTCTCGTCCTGCGCCTTCGTCTTCTCGGTCTTTTCACCCCTGACGGTGAGCGTGTGGTCACGCACTTCGACGGCGAGCTCCTTCTCGCCGAAGCCTGGAACCTCGAGCTCGTAGACGTACTCGCCGTTCGACTCGTACACGTCGGCGGCGGGCCACGCGGGGACGACGCCGATCTGGTCGAACATCCGACGCATGCCCCGATCGATCGTGTCGAGCTCCTGGAAGGGAGACCAGCGCACGATTGTCATCGGACACCTCCTTTCTCGAGCGAAGCACAGCACGTGCGACGACGAGGTGCATCGGGACACGAGGGCAACGTGTACGCGGGGAACTACGGTGCGTAGTTGACCGAAACACGACGCGTACAGCCCCCTGACGCCGGGAACCGGCGGCCTCGTCGACCATGGGGTCATGGCCATCTCCGACGTCACGGAACGGAGAGCGACGCGGCTGATCCGCGGCTTCTCGGATCTCGCCCGGGAGGATGTCGACTACGCGGGCGGGAAGGGAGCGAACCTCGGCGAGCTGACGCGCGCCGGGTTCGACGTGCCACCGGGGTTCGTCGTGGGCGCGCCGGCGTACGCGCTCTTCGTGACGCAGGGAGGCCTCCGCGAGAGGATCGCGCAGCACCTCGCCGGTGTCGACGTGGACGACGCCGACGCGCTCCAACGCGCGGCGGACGAGGTACGGGCGATGGTCGCGCAGGAGCCGGTCCCCGAGGAGATCGAGCAGGGGCTCCGTGCCGCGCTCTCCGCGCTGATCGGTGCCGGCGACCTCCCGGTGGCGGTGCGCTCGTCGGCGACGGCCGAGGACACCGAGGCCGCGTCGTTCGCGGGCATGAACGAGACCTACCTCAACGTCCGCGGCGCCGACGAGGTCGTCGACGCCGTGCGCCGTTGCTGGGCGTCGCTGTTCGGCGCGCGCACCGTCTTCTACCGGGCGAAGCGCGGCTTCGGGCAGGCGGAGATGGACATCGCGGTGGTCGTCCAGCGGCAACTCGACGTCGATCGTGCCGGCGTGATGTTCACGATCGATCCGTCGACGGGGGCGACCGACCACCTCGTGATCGAGGGCGCGTTCGGTCTCGGCGAAGCGGTGGTGAGCGGGCGTGTCTCGCCCGACCGCTACGTCGTCGACAAGGGCACGCTCGCGATTCGCGCGCGCGAGATCCACCCGAAGACCGCCGAGATCGTGAGTCGCGCGGAGGGGGGCACCGCGGTGCGCGAGGTCGGTGGCGACGAGGCCATGCGGCCGACGCTGACCGACGAAGAGGCTCGCGCGCTCGCCGAGCTCGGCATTCGCGTCGAGCGCCACTACGGCGCTCCGCAGGACACCGAGTGGGCGATCGACCGCGACGGCAAGACCTGGATGCTCCAGTCGCGTCCGGTGACGGCCGTCGGTCGCGACGAGCCCGAGGTGGGGGACAGTCGGGGAATCGCCCTGTTGCGCGGCCTCGGCGCCGCGCCGGGCTCGGCGATCGGGCCGGTGGGGCTGCTCGCCGCCCTCTCCGAGTCCGGGAAGTTCACCGACGGGGCAGTCCTCGTGACACGGATGACGGCGCCGGACTGGGTGCCGCTGATGCGCCGTGCCGCAGCGATCGTGACCGACTCCGGCGGCATGACCTGCCACGCGGCGATCGTCTCGCGGGAGCTCGGCATCCCGTGCGTCGTCGGCACGCAGGATGCGACGAAGACGCTTCGGGACGGCGAGCTCGTGACCGTCGACGCGACGCACGGGCTCGTGCTCGAGGGGGCGAGCCTTCCGGGGACAGCCCCCAAGCCGAGCGCTGTTCGCGTCGCCGGTGCGGCGACGACCGCCACCGCATTGCTCCTGAACCTCTCCGAGCCGTCGCAGGTCGATCGTGCCGCGACACTCGACGTCGACGGCGTGGGGCTGCTGCGGGCAGAGCTAATGGTGCTCGAGGCGCTCGAGGGGACGCATCCCAGGCAGCTGCTCGAGGAAGGGCACGGCGACGAGTTCGTCGCCCGAATGGCCGACGCGCTGACCACGTTCGCCGTCGGGTTCGCGCCGCGGCCGGTGACCTATCGGACGATCGACTTTCGCACCAACGAGTTCCGCGGGCTGCGCGGAGGGGATCGCTTCGAGCCCGAAGAGGCGAACCCGATGATCGGATACCGGGGTGCGCTTCGCTACGTGCGAGAGCCCGATCTGTTCGCGCTCGAGCTCGACGCGATCCGGCGTGTGTGGGATGCGGGCCACACCAATCTGCACGTCATGCTTCCCTTCGTCCGTACGGTCGACGAGCTCGCGGCGTGCCGTGAGCTCGTCGCGGCGTCCGGTCTCCCGACACGCAAGGGCTTCGAGCTTTGGATCATGGCCGAGGTGCCTTCGGTGCTGTTCAATCTCGAGCCCTACGCACAGCTCGGGATCGCCGGGATCTCGATCGGCTCGAACGACCTGACGCAGCTCCTGCTCGGCGCGGACCGCGACTCCGGGCTCCTCGCTGAGCTCGACGAGCGCGACCCGGCGGTCGTGGCCTACCTGCGAGAGCTGATTCCTCGCGCCCGCGCGCTCGGGCTGCGAACCTCGATCTGCGGCCAAGCACCAAGCGTTCACGCGGAGTACGCCGAGCTGCTCGTCCGTGCCGGGATCGACGCGATCTCGGTCAATCTCGACGTCGTCGAGCGCACGCGGCACCTCATCGATGCGGCAGAGCGCCGCGTCCTGCTCGACGCGGCCCGCACGTGGAAGGGAGGCGAAGCACGATGAAGGAGCGAGAGTTCTGGCGTGAGCCGGGCGGCGGTCGCGTGTACGCCGTGGAACTCGACGACGGTCTCGTGAGCGGGAGCTGCGGGCCGCTCGACACGGCCGAGATCGAGGCGCGATTCCTGCCGACCTTCGACTACACGACCGAGCATGCGGGGTGGCTCGAGCAGCGTCGCGAGGAGTTCGAGCTCTATCAGCCCATCTCTCCCCACGCCCTCCCGCCCGTCTCGTCCGCACAGCACGGGCTCGCGCTGCGCGCGGTCTCGTCCGCGATGCACCACGGCGTGATCACGTGCCACCCGAGCTCGACGCTGCGGGACGTCGCCCGCACGATGGCGAATGTCGGCATCCACCTGGTCGTCGTTTGGGGCGACGAGGAGGACGACTCGGAAGGCGTGTGGGGCGTCGTGTCGGACGTCGACCTGGTCGCCGCGGCGGTCCGAGAGGATACGCTCGCCAGCTCCGCCGTCGGTGCGGCCCACTCGACGGTCGTCACGATCGGGGCGAACGAGAGCCTCCTGCACGCGGCGCATCTGATGGTCGAGCATGGCGTCACCCACCTCCTGGTCCTTTCGCCGGATCTCAGGCGGCCCGTGGGCGTCCTCTCGACGCTCGATCTGGCGGCGGTGCTCGCGCGAGCGACCTAGCCGCCGTCTGCCGAGACGGGCGGCCCAGGGTGCCTTCCCGCGGGTAGATTCGGGCGATGGAGGTCGAGTCGTTCGACCACGTGGCGCTCTGGACCGCCGAACGGGATGCGCTCGCGGACGTGCTGACCGCATGCTGCGGGATGCACGTGATCTCGCGCACCGACGCATTCACCCTCGTCGGAGGCGACGCCCGGCAGGGGAAGGTGACGCTGTTCGCCGCAGAGGGGCCGCGGGAACGCGGCGTTCTCGAGCGGATCGTCGTTCGCGTCCCGGATCTCGACGACGTCCGCGTGCGGCTCGAGGGGGCCGGGCACCACGTCGCGCACGACGGAGAGGACCTCGTGCTCGACGGGCCGGACGGCGTCCGCCTCGCCGTGGTCGGCCGGCCGGGCATTCCTCTGGTCGATCTGGACGGGGTCGTGCTGCGGGTGCCCGATCCGGGGACGACTGCGTCCGCTCTGGCGGAGCTGGGCCTAGAGCGCGACGACGGCCACCTGCGCGTGGAGAATCGAGTCGTCGTGCTCGAGCGCGGCGATGGGCCGACGGGCGATCGGCCGCTGCTCAACCACCTCGCGTTTCTCGTCGCGAGCGCCGAGCACGTCGAGCAGGAGGCGCGCGATCGCGGGCTCGAGGTCGAGGACGTCGTCGACGCCCCCAACACGCTCGCGGTCTTCCTGCGGGGACCCGACTCTCTCCGGCTCGAGTACGTCGAGCACAAGCCGGGTTTCGCCCTCGAGTAGGGCGTGCCGGACCTCGTCGTCGCAGGCGGCGGAATGGCCGGCCTGGTCGCCGCGGCCGAGGCGACCGAACGCGGTGCCCGGGTCGTCGTCCACGAGAAGGGCGACCGTCCAGGGGGCTCGATGCTCCTCTCGAGCGGTGTCGTCTGGCGCCACCGGGAGCTGGGCGACTTCGTGCGCGAATGCCCCGGCGGCGACCCGGCGCTGCAGCGCCTCGTCCATGAGCGCCTCGACGCCGACCTCGCATGGCTGGAGTCGCTCGGGGCGCGCGTCGTCGAGCGCTCGACCGGCAACCCCCGCACGATCGGGCTCCGGTTCGACACGCGCTCGCTCACCGAGGCGCTCGCGCGCCGGGCGGGGAAGATCCGGCTCGGAGATCCGCTGCGCGAGCTCCCCTCGCCGCCTGTGGTGCTCGCGACTGGAGGGTTTCAGGCGAGCAGCTCCCTCGTGGAGGAGTGGATCACCCCCCAAGCAAGGTCGCTGCTCCTACGGGCGACGCCGTGGAGCACCGGGGACGGGCTGACGCTCGGTCTCGCCGCGGGGGGGACGACGACCAAGGGAATGGATGAGTTCTACGGGCGCAACATGCCCGCGCCCCCGGCGCGGGTCGGCGAGTCGGATTTCGTCCCGCTCGCGCAGCTCTATGCGCACCAGGCGGTGGTCGAGAACGCGGACGGAGAGCGGTTCGCGACCAAGACCTGGTCCGAGATCGACGTCGTCCAGTGGACGGCACGCCAGCCGGCCGCCCGGGCGACGTACCGGGTCGCAGAAGAGCAGCTCTCGGAGCGGGTCGCTCGGCGTACGATCGGCGAGATGGTCGCGGCGGCCGAACGGGTAGGCGGCACCGTGCGCCGCGGATCGGGTGAGGTCGAGGTCTCGGTGGTCGCGGGCATCACGACGACGCTGGGCGGGCTCGCGGTCGACACGAGCGGGCGGGCGGCGCCGGACGTGTGGGCTGCCGGCTGCGACGTCGGGGGGATTGCGACCGGCGGCTACGCCAGCGGCCTGGCCGCCGCGCTCGTGCTCGGCCGGATCGCCGCCGCCTCGGCGCTGGAGAGCCGGTGAGCGCGTTCGGCTCGGACTTCACGGTGGGCCTCGAGGAGGAGCTCCTGCTCGTCGACCCGCGAACGTTCGCGCTCGCTCCCGTCACCGAGGACCTGCTCGCGGCGATGCGGGTCGACGCGCGCGAGGCAGGTCACGATGCGTACGCGGCGCAGATCGAGCTGCGCTCGCCGCCGTCCGCGTCGGCCGGGCAAGCCGTGGGTCGTCTCGCGCGGCTGCGGGGCGCGGCGCGTGCCGCGGGGGCGACGCTGCTGGGCAGCGGCCTGCATCCGGACGCGCCGTTCGGCGAGGCCGAGCTCGTCGAGGGCAGTCGCTACGAGGTCGTCGCCGAGCAGCTGCGCGGACTGTTGCGCCGAACGCCCGAGTCCGCTCTGCACGTCCACGTCGGGTTGCCGGACGAGCAGACCGCGATCCGCGTGTTCAACGCGCTCCGACTCCAGGTTCCGCTCCTACACGGCCTGGCGGCCAACAGCCCGTACTGGCACGGGGCCGACTCGGGGCTCGCGAGCGCGCGGTTTGCGCTCTGCCGCGCGTACCCCGGCCGCCGCATTCCCCGCCACGTCCGCGATCCCGGCGACCTCGAGCAGCTCGCCGCCGCGACGCTCGCCGCCGCCGGGGTCCCGGACGCGACGTTCCTGTGGTGGGATCTGCGTCTCCACCCCGCGTACGGCACCCTCGAGCTGCGCGAGATGGACGCGCAGTCCTCGCTCGAGCACGTCGCCGCGCTCGGAGCGCTCGTCCGCGCGCTGGTCGTCGAGGCAGCCGACGCTCCTCCCGCGGCCGAGGTGCCGAGCGAGGCGCTCGACTGGTCTGCGTTCCGCGCGGCGCGCGACGGGACGTCGGCGATCGTCCTCGACGGCGGGTCGCCGCGCCCGCTCGCCGACGTCGCGCGCGACGCGGTCGCACGACTCCGGCCGATCGCGCGGGAGGCCGGTGACGAGGACGCACTCGACGGCGTCAACCTGATTCTCGAAGCGGGCGGCGCGGCGCGGCAGCGCGCGGCGCTCGCGGCCGGAGGCATGACAGGCCTCCTCCGTGACCTCGTGGAGAGGACGGGTCGAGTGGGCGCCCTCGCGGCTCCGCCCGCCTAGACCGGCTCAGATGGTCTCGGGCCGACCCCGCTCACGTCTCGAGAGCAGGAGCCGCCTCTCGCTCGTGGCCGCCCTGATCGAGCCGGAACGGCGGGTACGCGTCGGTCATCAGGGCCGCGTACGCAGCGACACGGACGACCCAACGGTCGAGGCCGAGCACGAACTCGAAGATCCCGCGGGGGTAGCGCCCCGTGAAGAGCAGCGCCACGCCGGCGATCACGGCGAGCAGCACGACGAGGTTGAGGCCCCCCGTGCCCTGCCAGTCACCCTGGCGCTCGGCAGCCCAACCCCCGCCGCCCGTGAAGACGCCGACGATCGCGTACTGGGGGATCGCGAGCAGCCACCACTTCACGAGCGCGAGCCCGCGCGAGAGCCGCTCGGGATACGCGACCTCGAGCGAGGCGGGATAGTCGGCCACCTCGCCGAGTGAGAACGGCGGGTAGCGGTCGGTGCCGAGCGCGCCGAAGGTGTAGAACGCAACGCGCCACGTCCAGCGCAGGACGCCGACGTTGAACTCGAACAACGTCCGCGGGTAGCGGCCGGTTGCGACGATCGCGATCAACGCGACGAGGCTCACGAGCACGAACGCGAGCCAGAGGAACGCGAGCACGATGTAGTGCGGGATTGCGAGCAGCCACTTCACGAGCCACAGCCAGCGGCTCAGGTCGGGCTGTAGCTCGCCTTCGAGGCGCACGGGAGAGGACGGGACGGCGGACACGGCACACACCTCCTGGGGTTGGACGAGACGAGCTTCGCGGACCGCCGGGCCGCGTGCGTCCGGGGGCGTGGCGGATCGCGCGGCGGGAAACTACGAATGCCCGGCCGGCGGCGCTTCCACGAGAATGGCGGGATGGTGCGCGACGTCGCCGACGTGATCCTGCGGGACGGGAGCACGCTTAGGCTCCGTCCGCCGGAGCGCGGTGACGCCGACGCGGTGCTCGAGTTCTTCCGGAGCCTCTCGGAGCAGAGCCTCTATCTGCGGTTCCACGGCTTCCCGCGGCTCGGCCCCACGCTCGTCGAGCAGGTGATCGACCCGGACTGGACGGAGCGCGGAGCACTGCTCGGCTCTCTCGCGGAAGACGGCAGCGAGCGTGTCGTCGCGCTCGCGAGCTACGTGCGGCTCCGCGACCCGACTATCGCCGAGAGCGCGTTCGCGGTCGCGGACACCTACCAGCAGCGCGGCATCGGCACGCGGCTCGTCGAGCAACTGGCGCAGCGCGCCGCCGGACACGGGATCGACCGCTTCGTGGCGGAGGTCGTCTCGGACAACCGAAAGATGCTCGGCGTGTTCGAGTCGCTCGGCTTCGAGCTGACGCGAGAGCTCGCCGGGGGCGAGGTCGAGATCACGTTCCCGATCGCACGCACCGAGCGGTACGAGGAGCGTGTCTCCGAGCGCGACCACGTCGCGGTGACCGCGTCGCTCCGCCCGTTCTTCGAGCCCACCGGGGTCGCGGTGGTCGGCGCCTCCCGTCGGCGGGGCACGATCGGCGGCGAGCTGTTCCGGAACATCATCCGGGCGGACTTCGCGGGAGCCGCGTACCCGGTCAACCGGGACGGCGCCTCGGTCGCGGGCGTCCGGGGCTACCGGTCGATCGCCGAGATCCCCGACCAGGTCGACCTCGCCGTGCTCTGCGTGCCCGCCGCGGCCGTCCTGCCCGCGGCGGAGCAGGCACTTCGCTCCCACGTCCGGGCGCTCGTCGTGATCTCGGCCGGCTTCGCGGAGACGGGACGAGCGGGCGTGGAGCGGCAGGAAGAGCTGCTCGCGCTCGTGCGCGCGCACGGGGCCCGGCTCGTGGGGCCGAACTGCCTCGGGATCGCAGTGCCGGGGCGCGGCCTCGACGCGACGTTCGCGTCACGCTCCGCCGCTTCCGGCACGATCGGCTTCTCGTCCCAGAGCGGCGCGCTCGGGCTCGCGCTGCTCGAGGCGGCCGTCACCCGCGGACTCGGGCTGTCGGCCTTCGTCTCGATCGGCAACAAGGCGGACGTCTCGACGAACGACCTGCTCGAGTGGTGGGAGGACGACGACGCGACGGAAGCGATCCTCCTCTACGTCGAGTCCTTCGGGAATCCGCGCAAGTTCGCACGCATCGCGCGACGGGTCGCTCGGCGCAAGCCGATCCTCGCGCTCAAGAGCGGCACGTCGGCGACCGGGCAACGCGCCGCGAGCTCCCATACCGCAGCGCTCGCGGGCTCGGAGGCGGCGGTCGACGCGCTGTTCCGCCAGGCCGGCGTGATCAGGGCAGCGTCGCTCGAGGAGCTGATCGACGTCGCGGCGTTGTTCTCCGGCGGGGCCCACCTCGACGGCCGTGCCGTTGCGGTGTTGACGAACGCGGGGGGTCTGGGGATCCTCTGCGCTGACGCGTGTGATGCCGCGGGCCTCGAGCTTCCCTCTCTGGGCGACGCGACGGTGGCCGCGCTACGGGAGCTGCTCCCGACCGAGGCGAGCGTCGCGAACCCGGTCGACATGCTCGGGTCCGCGACCGCGCGGACCTACCAGCAGGCGCTGCCGCTCCTGCTCGCCGACCCACACGTCTCGGCAGTGGTCGTGCTGTTCGTGCCCGCGGTCAGCGCGACCGCGGACGAGGTCGCCGAGGCGGTCGCCGCCGCCGCGCAGCGCGCCGACACGGAGAAGCCCGTGCTCGCCGTGATCATGAGCTCCGAGGGGGTTCCCGAGGCGCTGCGGGTCTCTCGCCACGTGGCTGCTTTCGCCTATCCGGAGTCGGCGGCGCGGGCGCTCGGGCGCGTCGCTGCCCGCGCCGAATGGCTGCGCCGCCCGCAGGGTGTCCTCCCAGACGTCGGCGGGATCGAGCACGGACGCGCTGCGGCGGTCGTGGCAGACGCGCTGGAGCGCTCGAGCGACGACTGGCTCGATCCCGCTGCGACACGCGAGCTCCTGCTCGCGTACGGCATCCCGCTCGTGCCCGAGCGCGTGGCGACCTCTGAGGAGGACGCCGTCGCGGCTGCCAGTGAGCTGGGTCTGCCCGCTGTGGTGAAGACGGCGGCACCGGGCGCGCACAAGACCGAGACCGGCGGGATCGCTCTCGACCTGGAGAGCACCGAGGCAGTCGCCGCCGCTGTCGCGAGGATCGGCTTGCCGGTGATCGTGCAGCCGATGCTGGCCGGCGGCGCGGAGCTCCTCGCGGGCGTCGTCCAGGACCCCGTGTTCGGTCCGCTCGTCGCCTTCGGCCCCGGCGGGGTCTACGCCGAGCTGATCGGCGAGGCGGCGTTCCGCATCGCACCCCTGACGGACGTGGACGCCGAGCAGCTCGTCACGGAGGGCAAGGCGGGGCGCCTGGTCGCGGGTTTCAGGGGCGCGCCTCCTGCCGACCGGCGGTCGCTCGTCGAGCTCGTCCAGCGCCTGGCCCGCCTGGGGGAGGACTTCCCCGCAGTCGCCGAGCTCGACCTGAACCCCGTCCTCGCGTCGCCCGACCGGTGCGTCGCGGTCGACGCGAGGGTGCGCGTGCGTGCGCCGGGCACCGTCGTGCGCACGAAGTCGTGGTGAGTCCGGCCCGCCGCAACGCTCGGTAGTTCCCCACAGTCACGACGACGGGATCGGCGCAGCGAAGGGGCGCCCGAACACCGATGGCTGTCGGCCTGGCTCGAACGATGCTCCGCGTGTCAATGCAAGACGCCGAGAAGGCGTCAATCGGGAGGAGGAGCGATGACCAGCAGGAGGATTCTCGAGTGGGGCGGCATCGTCGCCGGCGCGATGCTGATCGCGTTCGGGGCCGTCGCCGTCTACATGGGCGTCGACGGGCGGAGCACCGTCGGCGACAGCCTCAAGCAGGAGCAGATCTACTTCGGCGACACGTCCGACCCGGCGGTCGCGAAGTACGCGAGCCAGTGGGCCGGACAGCAGCTCCTGACGGGCGACCAGGCACGCGCGTTCGCGAAGATCATGCGGATGCACGCGCTCGAGGCCAGTGGCGACCTCACGTACGCCCAGATGGGCCGGTTCCAGCTCGCGTCGAATCCGAGCGACCCGAAGGGCACGAACGACGAGGCAGCGGCCGCGAAGGTCGACGGCCAACCGGTCGCGAACGCCGCCCGCAACACGTGGGTGACGGAGACCGCGCTCTCGACGGCGCTCAACGTGAGCTACATGGCAGAGCAGCTCGCGCTGTTCGGGATCGTCGTCGGCGTGGCGCTCTTGCTGACTGGCATCGGCCTGCTGATCCTGGCGCTGGCAGTGCTCGGCGGACGCTTCAAGGAGGCCGTCGAGACGCAGCCCGGGGTCACGACGAGAGTGGCCTCTGTGGGCCACTGAGTCGCTCCGACCTCCCGGAGTGAGCAGCGAGGGCGGCCCGCAGGGCCGCCCTCGCCGTTCACTGTCCCCGTCGGTAGTTCTCCGCAGGGCGGACCGTGCCGGCCCCGAGGTCGGCACGGCGGCGCGAGAGCACGATGCGCGGGACATGACGGCGCTCGCACGCAACATCGTCGTCGGCTACGACGACTCGGGCACCTCCCGCCGGGCACTCGAGCGGGCCGCGGGACCTGACGGGCTACGGGTCGATCCTGACGGTCGTCAGCGTCGCCGAGAACGGCGCCTCCGCAAGCGATGCCGTCGCGCACGCACGGGAGCGCCTCGTCGGTCGTCAGATCCAGGCCACGTACCTGGAGCGCCACGGCGACCCGGCGCTCGCGCTCGTCCAGGTCGCCGACGAGGCGGGCGCAGATCTCCTGGTCGTCGGTCGCAGCCGCGACCTGGCGCTCTCGCCAGTGCCGCTGGGCTCCGTCAGCTCGGACGTCGTGTTCGGCGCCCCGTGCGACGTCCTCGTCGTCTCCTAGCCGGTCGCCTCGATCAGGCCGTTCTCGAGCGCATAGCGCACGAGCTCCGCCCGGCTCGAGAGCCGGAGCTTCTGCATGATGTGCGCGCGGTGCGTCTCCGCCGTGCGCACGGAGATGTAGAGAAGCTTCGCGATCTCCTGGTTGGTGTGGCCCAGTGCCAGGAGCCGCAGGACCTCGCGCTCGCGCTCCGAGAGCGGGTCCTCCTCGGCTTTCCGCCGGTCCGCCGCGTCCGCCGCGATCAGGCGGGCGCCGAGCGCAGGATGGACGTAGCGCTCGCCTGCGGCGACCGCGCGCACCGCGCCCACGACTTCGGTGTCGGCCGCCTCCTTGAGGACGTATCCGGACGCACCGGCCTCGAACGCCTCGCGCACGTAGTGGGGGTCGTCCTGCATCGAGAGCATCAGAACCTTGGCCTCCGGGACGGCCTGCAGCACGGCGGGCATCCCGTCGATCCCCGACTTGCCGGGCATCACGACGTCCATGAGGACGACGTCGGGCTTCCCCGCCAGTGCCTCGAACACCGCCCGCTCCGCGTTGGCCGCCTCGCCGACGACCTCGATGTCCGGCTCGGCGTCCAGCACGCGCCGAAGGCCGGAGCGGAGGATCGCGTGGTCGTCGACGATGACGACGCGGATCGTCACAGGCCGGGGTCCTCGGTGTCCTCCACCGGCACCTCCGCGACCAGCGTCGTGCCGCCGCCGGGCGTGGACTCGACGGTCAGTCGCCCGCCGACGAGCGCGACGCGCTCTTGCATCCCGACCAGGCCGAGCGCCCCGGGACGCGTCTCGGCGGGATCGAACCCGTTCCCGTCGTCCTCGACGACGACCACCGCTGTCGCTCCCTTGTGCACGAGCGTGATGCTGACACGCTGCGCGGATGCGTGCTTGACGACGTTCGTCAGCGCCTCCTGGACGATCCGGTAGAGAGCCGTTTCCGCCTCGGGCGACAACCGCGCGTCACCGAGCTGGGCCTCGACGTCGACGACGGGCCCTGCCTGCTCGGCGAGCGTCGCTGCGAGACGCTCGACAGCGGGCACGAGCCCGAAGTCGTCGAGCGCGCTCGGCCGGAGCTCGACGGCCAGCCGACGCACGTCCTGCAGGGTGGTGACCACGAGCTCGCGCAGCTCGGCGGCCGCCTGCCGTGCCTCATCGGTCTCGACCGCCTCCTCGAGATGGCCGAGGCCGAGCAGGATCGACGCCAGCGCCTGACCGGTCTCGTCGTGGAGCTCCCGGGCGAGCCGGGCCCGCTCGACCTCCTGGGCCTCGACCGCCCGACGGAGGGCGTCGCTCGAGACGCGCTCCGAGAGATCGACCGCGATCGCGGCGCGCGACACGAGTGACTCGGCGAGACGAATGTCTCCCTCCTCGAACCGCGGCTCCGAGCCGAGCTTGTTGTGCGCGACCACGACGCCGAAGGGACGGCCCCGCACGAGGAGCGGGAGGTAGATCGCGGAGGTCACAGCGAGCTCCCGCGCGACGCGCTGGTCGACCTCCGGATCGTCGATGACCGAGTCGATGCGCTCGGTGTGCCCCTGCTCGAGCGCGCGGCGCACCTTGGCGGGGCTGACCTGCAGCTCGGTGTCGACGAGCTCGTCGGCGCCCGACGCCGCGAGGACGCGCACCGTTCCCTGCGCGTTCGGGAGGGCGATCAGGACCCGCTGTGCCCCGACGAGCTCCTGCATGCGCCGCGCGACGAGCGCGAGCAGCGGCTCGAGCTCGACCTCGGACGCGAGCGCGCTGCCGATCTCGTTGAGGGTCTCGAGCTGGCGCAGCCAGCGGGTCGAGGACTCGTAGAGCCGCGCGTTCTCGATCGCGACCGCCGCCTGGGCGGCGAGCAGCTGGGTGAGCTCCTCGTCCTCGGCGGTGAACTGCGCCCCGTCGGCCTTCTCGGTCAGGTAGAGGTTGCCGTACGCGATGCCCCGCAACACGATCGGGACGCCGAGAAACGTGTGCATCGGCGGGTGGTTCGGCGGGAAGCCGGCGGAGCGTGGGTCCTCCGCGATGTCGTGGAGCCGCAGCGGCGACGGGTCTCGGATCAGGACGCCGAGGATCCCCCGGCCACGCGGCAGCTCGCCGATCGCGGAGTGCGTCTCCGGGTCGATGCCCGTCGTGTAGAAGCGCTCGAGCCCGTGACCCGTGCGGTCGATCACGCCGAGCGCCGCGTAGCCGGCCTCTGTGAGCTCCGCGGCCGTGCGGACGATCCGCTCGAGCAACGCGTCGAGCGAGAGCTCGGAGGAGAGCGAGATGCCCGCGTCGACGAGCACCCGGAGGCGGTCGAGTTGCGGGCTCGTACGCTGATGCGCCTCGCTGCTCGATCCGCTCACGTCGACCCGTTCACGTCGATCCTGTTGTAGCACCATTCCGAGCCGGATCCGCCGAGTGGAAGCGGTCTCGCTGCTACCCTTGCGGACGACCGCGATCGCGGCCGTGCGTGTCCTTCCTTCACGCCGAGCGGGGATCGCGGAGACGAATCGACGAGAGGAGACCCATGGGCCTCACCAAGGAAGCGAAGCAGGAGCTGATCGACAAGCACGGCAAGGACGGCCAGGACACGGGGTCGACCGAGGTGCAGGTCGCGATGCTGACCAGACGCATCGAGGAGCTGACCGAGCACCTGCGGGCGCATCCGAAGGATCACTACTCGCGGCGCGGGCTCCTGAAGCTCGTGGGTCGCAGGCGGCGGTTCCTCGACTACCTGCAGCGCAAGGATCTCGAGGGCTACCGGGCCCTCATCAAGGAGCTCGGTCTCCGCCGGTAGGAGACGAGCCGGACGTGACGGGACGGGAGGTGGACGTTTGATCGAGCTTCGCGCGGGGGTCGCGAAGCTGGCTCAAACCTCCACCTTCCGCCATATCGGAAGAGAGAAGACGGAGGACACGGAATGAGCACGATGCAAACCGGGCGACAGGCCACGGTTTCCGTCGACGTGGGCGCGAGCGATCTGCGCTTCGAGACGGGCAAGCTCGCGAAGCAGGCGGACGGCGCGGTCGTCGTCCGGAGTGGGGACACGATGATCCTCGCCACCGCGGTCGGACGCCGCGACTCGAGGCCCGATGCGGACTTCTTCCCGCTGACGGTCGACGTGGAGGAGCGGATGTACGCCGCCGGAAAGATCCCCGGCGGCTTCTTCAAGCGCGAGGGCCGCGCGACCGAGCGGGCGACGCTCACCGCGCGCATGATCGACCGCCCGATCCGGCCGCTCTGGCCGAAGGGGTTCAAGAACGAGGTGCAGGTGATCTGCACCGTGCTGTCGGCCGACCTGGTCGTCCCGCACGACATCCTCGCGATCAACGGCGCCTCGGCGGCGCTCGCGATCTCCCCGCTGCCGTTCCTCGGCCCCGTCGGGGCGGTGCGGGTCGCGTTGATCGACGGACAGATGGTCGTGAACCCGACGTTCCAGCAGCTGGAGGAGTCGGCGCTCGACCTCGTGATCGTCGGCACGCGCGAGGCCCTGACCATGATCGAGGCGGGCGGCGACCAGGTCCCCGAGCAGACGATGCTCGACGCGTTCGCGCTCGCGCACTCCGAGATCATCCGGATCTGCGATGCGATCGACGAGCTCGCGCGGGAGGTCGGCAAGCCGAAGTGGATCGACGTCGACCTCAATGCCGAGCTCTCGGAGCGCCACGGCGCCGCGATCGCCCAGCGCATCTCCGAGGTCGGTCTCCGCGACGCCGGCGCGATCGTCGACGAGCTGCTCGCCGAGAACGCCCCCGTGATCACGATGGACTCGGCCGAGGACGACATCGTGCGCGAGATGCAGGTGCGCAACGGCCTCCAGGCACTGCTCGAGAGCCAGCGGCTCGCGGCGGTCGAGGGTCCCGTACGGAGCCAGTTCGAGGACGAGCTGCGTGCGCTGACCGACGCGGAGCAGGATTCGAAGGAGCTCAAGTCCCGGAAGCGGGAGATCCTCGTCGGGCGCATCCAGGACGAGGTCGCACTGCCGTTCCCCGTGGGGGACGGCGAGGACGGGGCGAGGGACGCGCTCGTGCGGTCGTACGTGAAGAAGTCCGCGGACGCCGTCTACAAGGACCTCGTGCGGAAGAAGATCGCGGTCGAGAAGCGCCGGCCGGACGGGCGTGGCACGGAGGAGATTCGTCCGATCACGACCGAGGTCGACGTCGCGCCGCGAACGCACGGCTCGGCACTCTTCACGCGCGGCCAGACGCAGATCCTGACGCTCTGCACGCTCGGCACCGCGAAGGAGCAGCAGCGGATCGACGACCTCTCGCTCGAGCAGGAGCGCCGCTACATGCACCACTACAACTTCCCGCCGTACTCGGTCGGGGAGACGGGCTTCATGCGCGGCCCGAAGCGCCGCGACATCGGGCACGGCGCGCTCGCACAGCGCGCGCTGGAGCCGGTGATTCCGCCGATCGAGGACTTCCCCTACACGATCCGCCTCGTCTCCGAGACGCTCGAGTCGAACGGCTCCTCGTCGATGGGCTCGGTCTGCGGATCGACGATGTCGCTGATGCACGCGGGCGTGCCGATCCTCGCGCCGGTCTCGGGTATCGCGATGGGGCTCGTCAAGGAAGGCGACGACTACGTCATCCTCACCGACATCCAGGGCGCGGAGGACCACCTGGGCGACATGGACTTCAAGGTCGCCGGCACGGCCGACGGCATCACCGCCCTCCAGATGGACATCAAGATCACCGGCGTCACGCAGGAGATCATGCAAACGGCGCTCGAGCAGGCGAAGCGTGCGCGTGCGTTCATCCTCGACAAGATGCTCGAGACGATCTCGGCGCCGCGCGCGGAGCTTGCTGGGCACGCGCCGCGCATCTCGTCGATCCGCATCAACCCGGACTTCATCGGGATGGTGATCGGCAAGGGCGGCGAGACGATCCGTTCGCTCGAGGCCGACTACGACGTGCAGATCGACATCGAGGAGGACGGCACGATCCTCGTCTACGCGACGGAGGGCACGAACGCAGACGCCGCGATCTCGGCGATCCAGGCGATGACGAAGGAGCCGGAGGTGGGGGACGCGTACACCGGTCGTGTCGTGAAGACCACCGACTTCGGCGCGTTCGTCGAGCTGAAGAAGGGCACCGACGGGCTGCTGCACGTCTCGAACGTCGGCCCCGGCCGGGTCGCGCACATCGAGGACGTGCTCGCCCGCGGCGACACGCTCGATGTGCTCGTGCAGGAGGTCGACAAGGAGCGCGGCCGCATCGGCCTGAAGCTCGTCGCGAAGCACGAGAACGGCGACCTCGTCTCGCCGGAGACGCTCGTCGAGCGGGCGAAGGACGCCCCGCCCCGCGAGCCTCGCCCGCCCCGGGAGGATCGTGGCGGCCGGGGCCGCGACCGCGGTCGCCGTCGCGACTGAGGTCGTCCGCGCGGTGGGAATCCGCTCGCGCGGATTCCCACCGCGCGATCCCCGCCTGCGGCGGGCACACCCCTGAAGGGGTCGCCTGCGGCGCCGCAACCGCTTTTTGCCGAGGATCTCCGGCCGCAGGGACCCGCGAGGCTACGATCGCGCCGTGGGCGAGCCCGAGATCACGACGCTGCCCGGCGGCGAGCGCGTCGTCACGGACCGGCTGCGGGGCGTGCGGTCGGTCTCCCTGGGGCTCTGGATCGCGACCGGCTCGCGCGACGAGACCCCGGCTCGGGCGGGCGTCTCCCACTTCATCGAGCACCTGCTCTTCAAGGGCTCCGCGCGCTACAGCGCGCAACGCATCGCGGAGCTCTTCGACGCGATGGGCGGCGAGCTGAACGCGGCGACCTCACGGGAGACCACCGTGGTCTACACGCGCATCCCGGACGGCCACCTGCCGGACGCGCTCGACGCGATGACGGACATGGCGTTCTCGCCGACGTTCACCGACGTCGACTCCGAGCGCGAGGTCGTGCTCGAGGAGATCGCGATGGTCGACGACAACCCGCAGGACCTCGTCCACGACCTCGCCTCCGAGGCGGTGTTCGCCGGCCATCCGCTGGGCCGTCCCGTGATCGGCAGCTCGGACGTGATCGCGGGCGTCTCGCCCCGCTCGCTCCGCGCGTGGCACGGGCGCGCGTACGTGGGGCCGCGCATCGTTCTCGCCGCGGCCGGAAACGTCTCGCACGAGCGCCTCGTCGAGGCGTTCGCGGCGATGCGTTCGACGCGGAACGGAGCGCCGCCGGCACCGGCACGCCGCCCGCTGCGGCGACTGCCCCGCTCGGGTACCGGTTCCTGCGGCGCGGCACGGAGCAGTACCACGTGGTGCTCGCGGCGCCGGGCATCGCCCACGGCGACGAGCGGCGCTATGCGGTCTCGCTGCTCGACGCGATCCTCGGGGGCTCGGCGTCGTCGCGCCTCTTCCAGGAGATCCGCGAGCAGCGGGGGATGGCCTACAGCGTGTACACGTTCGGCTCGCAGTACGAGGAGACCGGGCAGGTGGGCATCTACGTCGGGACGCGCGAGGAGAACCTCGACGAGTGCCTCGACGTGATCGCCGCGGAGCTCGAGGACGTCGGGGCGGGGCGCTTGCGCGAGGGCGAGCTCGACCGGGCGAAGGAGAATCTCGAGGGGCGACTACTGCTCTCGCTCGAGAGCACGTCGAACAGGATGAGCCGGCTCGGCAAGGCGCTCGTCACCGACACGGAGATCGTCTCGCTGGAGGAGACGCTCCGGCGTGTCCGCGCGGTCACCGAGGACGACGTCGCCCTCGCCGCGCGCGATCTTTTCGCGCCCGCGCGGTTGTCGGCCGCCGGCATCGGCCCACGCGAGGCGCGGTTCCGGAGGGCGGTCGGGCGGGTGAACCCGGCGCTCGCGGAGGGTCGGTGAGAATCTGCCTCTACGGCGCCGGAGGCAAGGTCGGCGCAGTCCTGCGACCCGCGCTCCTGGCGGCCGGTCACGAGGTGGTCGACGGCCGTGCCGACGGCCCCGGCGGCTGCGACGTCGCGATCGACTTCACGCGCCCCGACGCGGTGCTCGAGAACGCCGCCGCGTGCCTCGCGGCGCAGGTGCCGCTCGTGATCGGGACGAGCGGGTTCGACACGGAGGGGCTGGACGCGGACGCCCGCGAGGCAGGCGTCCCGTGCTTCTATGCGCCGAACTTCGCAGTCGGGGCGGTGCTGATGATCCGCTTCGCCGTCGAGGCGGCACGCGCGTTTCCGCGCGCGGAGATCGTCGAGCTCCACGCCGACACGAAGCTCGACGCGCCCTCCGGTACCGCGCAGGCGACGGCGGCGCGCATGGGGGAGGGCGTGCCGATCCACTCGGTGCGTCTGCCGGGGCTCGTCGCGCACCAGGAGGTGATCCTGGGCGGCCCGGGCGAGACGCTCACGATCCGCCACGACACGACCTCCCGCGAGGCGTTCGTCCCCGGTGTCCTGCGGGCGGTCGACGCCGTACGGATGCTTCCTCCCGGATCGACCGTGGGCCTCGAGACCCTCCTGTAGCGGAGCGGCGGCTACGCGCGCGCCCGAAGCGCGGCGAGCAGCTCCTGGTGACGCCGCTCCTCGTCCGACACCTCCTCGGCCGCCTCGGGCCGGCGCCTGCGCGACGCGATCGCGTCGCGCGGCTTGACGATGAAGAAGAACACCGCGGCCGCGATCGCGAGGAAGCTGACGACGTCCGTGAGGAAGGCGCCGTAACGGAAGACCGCGTCGTTGATCGTGAACGTCAGGTCGCTGAAGTCGGGCTTGCCGAGGATCATCGCCACGATCGGCAGCACGAGGTTGTCCACGAGGGAGTTGACGACTGCGGCGAACGCGACGCCCATCACGAACGCCACGGCCAGCTCGACGATGTTTCCGCGTGTCGAGGAAGTCCCGGAACTCTTTCAGCATCGCGATCTCCTCCCGCTCTCGGTCTCCGTCCCGGACGCAATCCTTATCGCGAAACGAGCAAGTACACTCGTCGTGTGCTCGGCGAGGTGCTCACCGCGATCGTGACGCCGTTCGACGACGACGGACAGGTCGACCTCCACGCGTTCCGGGAGCTCTGCGAGCACCTCCTCGAGAACGGCTCCGACGGGCTCGTCGTCACGGGGACGACCGGCGAGGCGCCGACGCTCTCCGACGACGAGCGGCTGGCGCTCTACGAGGCCGCGGTCGAGGAGGTCGGCGACCACGGCACCGTCGATCGCCGGCACGGGGACGTACTCGACGGCCCATTCGATCCGTCTCACCGAGCAGGCGCACGCGCTCGGGGTCGACGGCTTCCTCGTCGTGACGCCGTACTACAACAAGCCTCCGCAGCGGGGGATCGTCGCGCACGTCGAGGCGGTCGCCGCGGCCACGGACCGGCCGGTGGTGTTCTACGACATCCCGTCGCGCGTCGTGATCGACGTCGAGCCCGCGACGATCGCGCGGCTCGCGGAGATCGACAACGTCCGCGCGGTGAAGCAGGCGAAGCCGAGCCTCGAGGCGGCGCGCAACGTGGTCGCGTGCGGGCTCGACCTGTACGCGGGCGACGACGACCTGATCCTGCCCTTCCTCGAGGTGGGAGGCGTCGGCGGCATCTGCGTGCACACGCACGTGGTAGGCCCGCGGGTGAAGGAGCTGATCACGCGGTTCCGCCAGGGGGACGTCGACGGCGCCCGCGCCCTCGATGCGGAGCTCCGGCCGGCGATCGACATCCTCCGCGTCCAGTCGAACCCGATCGCGATCAAGAAGGCGCTGCAGCTGCTCGGTCACGACGTGGGTGGGCTCCGGTTGCCGCTCGTCGAGGCCGACGAGACGGAGACCGCGGCGATCCGAGGCTGCCTCGAGCGGCTCGGGTTGCTCGCGGCAGTCGCATAGCACCGGCTGCGCCGATCGTCCCGGGACTCGTCCGTAGACTCCGGCTCGTGACCACTCCGCTCAGGATCTCCCGCTCGGCGGGCTCGGCGAGGTCGGCAAGAACATGACCGTGCTCGAGTACGGGGAGGACCGGATCGCGATCGACTCCGGCCTCGCGTTCCCACGCGACGAGCACCTGGGCGTCGACCTCGTGCTCCCGGACACCTCGTACCTCGAGGACGGCGGGCTTCGCGCGATCGTGCTCACGCACGGGCACGAGGACCACGTGGGCGGGCTCCCGTACGCGCTGCGCAGCCTCGACGTGGGCGAGGTGATCGGCACGCGGCTCACCCTCGCGCTCGTGAAATCGAAGCTCGACGAGCACCGCCTCGGGGCGACGACGGTGCTCACCGAGGTCGCGCCCGGTCAGCCCGTGTTCGAGCTCGGCCCTTTCCGGCTCGAGTTCGTGCGGATGGCGCACTCGATCCCGGACGCGATGGCGATCGTGATCGACACCCCTGCGGGGCTCGTGCTGCACACGGGCGACTGGAAGCTCGACCACACACCCGTCGACGGCCTGAAGACCGACGTCGGCGCGCTCGCGGAGCTCGGCAGCCGGGGTGTCGACCTCCTGCTGGGCGACTCGACGAACGCGGAGCGCCCCGGCATGACCGGCTCAGAGCGCCTCGTCGGGGAGGCGTTCCGGCAGCTGATCCCGCTGCGCTCCGGGCGCATCGTGGTGGCGTCGTTCGCCTCGAACATCCACCGTGTGCAGCAGGCGGCCGAGGTGGCGATCTCGCAAGGCCGCAAGGTGGCCGTCGTCGGACGATCGATGCGGAAGAACATGAACATCGCGCGGAACCTCGGGTACGTCGAGCTCCCGGACGACGCGATCGTCTCCCCGAAGGAGGCGATGGACCTGCCGCCCGACCGGGTGCTCGTGCTCTGCACCGGGAGCCAGGGCGAGCCGATGTCGGCCCTCACGCGCATCGCCTACGGCGATCACGCGAACGTCGCCGTCGAGCGGGGCGACACCGTGATCATCTCCGCGAAGCCCGTCCCCGGGAACGAGCTCCGGGTGCACGACTCGATCAACCATCTCGCGCGGCTCGGCGCCGAGGTCCTGCATCAGGAGATCGCGCCCGTGCACGTCTCCGGGCACGCGTGCTCGGAGGAGCTTCGGACGCTGCTCTCGCTCGTGCGCCCGCGAACCGTGATGCCCGTCCACGGCGAGTACCGCATGCTGGCGGCGCACGCTCAGCTCGCCCGCGAAGCGGGAGTGCCCGACGAGCGGATCGTGATCGCCGAGAACGGATCGGTCGTGGAGCTCTCCGGCGGCGAGCTGAGGCTCGTGGACCGGGTCGCGTCCGGCGTGACGTTCGTCGACGGCCTCGGCGTCGGGGACGTCGAGGACGTCGCGCTCCGCGACCGCAGGCGGCTCTCCGAGGACGGCGTGCTGATCGTCGTCGCCACGGTCTCGCTGGAGGACGGCGGCTCGGTGTCGCCGCCGGAGCTGATCGCGCGCGGCGTGGGCGAGGACTCGGGGCTCGTCGACGAGCTGCGGGTCGAGGCGGGTCGGATCGCGGCCGAGCTCTCGGCCAACGGCCTCGCGGAGATCAAGCTCGTGCAGGAGCATTTCCACGACGCGATCGGCCAGGCCGTGTACGACCGGACGCGAAGGCGGCCCATGATCCTCCCGGTCGTGATCGAGGTCTAGTGGTCACGACCGGCTGGGCGAAGGTGATCGAGTCCCACGCCTCGTCGCCGCGGACGGCGCGCAGGCTGGTCGCTCAGCTCCGGGCGTGCGAGGCCGCTGCGATCGCGTTCTGCCGGCTGCTGGAGCGGTGGGGCAGAGGCGACGCGGTGCCTGCCACCCCGGGCTCGCGTGCAGCGGCGCTCCGCCACGCGGCCGACCGGATCGAGACGGCGCTCGCGGGGCTCGAGGCTCCGCTCTCCGCCTACCTGCTCGAGCTCGAGCCCGAGCGCGCGGAAGGGCGCTCGTGGTACGGCGGCCCGGGGCCCGGCGAGCTCGTCGAGTGGCGACCGGTGCTGGAGCGGGCGGGTGTGCCGGTTTGCCCCGACCGGGTCACGGCCGTGTACCTCGAGCTCGCAGTGCTCGTCCGGGCGTTGCAGGGCCTCGACGACGCCGCACGCCTCGAGGCGCCGCCCGATCGCTCGTCGCTCTGGGCGGGGCTCTTCGACCTCCGCGACACTCTCTTCGCGGCGACGGTCGAGGACCTGCGCGCGCTCGCCGCCTGACGGTCGCGTCGCGTTAGGCTCACCTTTGCGAGGGGAACGATCGGGCTGCCAAGCTCACGACAGAGGAGGAACGACGTGTCCGAGCATGAGCATGGGCCTGCGGACGGCGGTGCCGAGGGCGTCCCGGGCGAGCACGACGGCGGGGCCGACGGTGGCGCGGACAGCGGTGCACACGGGCCTGCGGACGGCGGTGCCGAGGGCGTCCCGGGCGAGCACGACGGCGGCGCGGATGGTGGGGCCGACGGCGGTGCCGACGGTGGCGCGGACGGCGGTGCGGACGGGGGGGCCGCCTAGACACGGCGCATGAGCGTCGCCTCCAAGGCGTCTCGCAAGGTGGAGGGCCCGGGCGAGGACGTCCGGGCCCTCGCGCGCTGCGTCGCGGACCCGGACGGCTTCGCCGAGGCGTGGGGAGTCCGCCCGCTCCACGCGTCGGCGGCCGAGCTGCCCGCCGGGTTCGGCGATCTCTTCGACCTGGACGCAGTGGACGAGCTGCTCTCGCGCCGCGGGCTCCGCACACCGTTCCTGCGGATGGCGAAAGACGGCGTCGTCGTCGACAGCGCGCGATTCACGCGCGGGGGCGGTGTGGGCGCGCAGATCGCCGACCAGGTCGACGACGCGGCCGTGCTGCAGCTGTTCTCGGACGGAACCACGATCGTCCTGCAGGCGCTGCACCGCCTGTGGTCGCCGGTGATCGACTTCGCGGGACGACTTCGGGAGGAGCTCGGCCATCCGGTACAGGTCAACGCATACGTCACGCCGCCGTCGTCACGCGGCTTCTCCGCCCATTACGACGTCCACGACGTGTTCGTCCTCCAGCTCGCCGGCGAGAAGCGGTGGATCGTCCACGAGCCCGTGCACCGCTGGCCACTGCGGACGCAGCCGTGGACGCGGTATCGAAACGCGGTCGGCCATGCCGCGGCAGAGACACCGGCGGTCGTCGACGTCGTGCTGCGTCCCGGTGACGCGCTGTACCTCCCGCGCGGCTTCGTGCACTCCGCAGAGTCGCTGGGGGACGTGTCGGCCCATCTCACGGTCGGCATCCACGTGGTCACGCGCCACGCGCTGGCCGAGGCCCTCCTCGCCGAGGTCGAGGAGGAGCCGGAGCTGCGCCGGTCTCTGCCGGTCGGTCTCGATCTCGCCGACCCCGGGGTGCTCGAGGAGGAGGTACGCGTGACGGTCGAGACGCTCGTGGCCCGGCTCGTCGACGTCGACCCGAACGCCGTCGCGAAGCGGCTCGACACGGCGCTCCGCAACTCGATGCGACCCGAGCCGCTCGCACCGCTCGGGCAGGCGGCGGCCGCGGCACGGCTCGCGCCTGGTGACCGCGTTCGGCTGCGGAGCGGAGCCGATGCCCGGCTCGACGCCGGCGGCAACGGTGTGACGCTGCGGACCTCCTGGACGAGCGTCGCCGTCGATCCGGCTCTCGCGGCGGCGGTCGGGACGCTGCTGGACGGTCGCGAGACCCTCGTCGACGAGCTCGACGGGCCTCCGGCGGCGGTCATGGAGCTCGTCCGCACCCTGCTCGCACGCGGCGTGCTGGTTGCGGCATCCTGAGCCGAAAGCCGTCCGGATGAGGAACGCACTGGAGCGCTGCGCGCCGGCGTCCGAGCGCCGCGGGGACCCGCTGCTGGCGACTGCGGCGCCCGCCGAGCGGTTCGTCCTCGTCGAGCAGCCGGGGGCCTGGGGGCGAAACGCTCTGCGGGACTCCCGCATCGCCGCTCCGATCCTCGCGCGGCTCCTGGCGCGCTGTCATGCGGCGGATGCCCGACTGCTCCTCGTGCGGCGCGCCCACCGAGATCCGACGAGCGCGCGCGCGTACGCGGTTGCGGACGTGCGGCCCGGGCGGGAGGCGATTGCCTGGGGCAGCTTCGAGCACGACGTCGAGCTGGGCGAGCTCGACCCCACCCGCTTTCCCGCAGCGCCGTCGGCGCGGCCCGTGTTCCTCGTCTGCACGCACGGCAGACGCGACCCGTGCTGCGCGACCCGAGGCTGGCCCGTCGCGGTCGCGCTGACGGCCGTGTTCCCCGAACAGTCGTGGCAGTGCTCGCATGTCGGCGGCGATCGGTTCGCGGCCAACGTCGTCGCCCTGCCCCACGGCGTCTACTACGGGCGCATGACCCCGGGCGTCGCCGCCGCGGTCGCGCAGCGCCACGTCGAGGGGCGGCTGACGCTGCCGTTGTTCCGGGGGCGCTCGTGCTTTCCGCCGCCGGTGCAGGCAGCCCAGCATTTCGCGCGGCTCGAGCTCGCGGTGGAAGAGATCGACGCGCTGCAACCGGTGCGGACCGAGCAGGTCGCCGCAGACGAGACCGTCGTCACGCTGGCGCACGGCGAGGGCAGCGTGAGGGTCGTGCTCCGGGAGCGCGAGTCGGAGCCGATGCCACGGCCGACCTGCGGTGCGACCATTCCTTCGCGGATGCGGGAGTGGGATCTCGTCGAGCTCGTCGTGGGCGGCTCGTAGAGCGACGATGGACGGCCCGCGGATCGTGGTCGTCGGGTCGGTGAACCTCGACCTCGTCGTTCGGGTGGAGCGGCTGCCGAGGCCGGGTGAGACGGTCGCCGGAGGTTCGTTCGCCCAGATCCCGGGCGGGAAGGGCGCGAACCAGGCGGTTGCCTGCGCGCGGCTCGGCGTCGACGTGACGCTGATTGCGGCCGTCGGCCGGGACTCGAGCGCGGCGGACGCGCTCACCGGTCTCCGGGAGGCCGGCGTGACGTTGCTTCTCGAGGAGCACGACGAGCACACGGGCGTCGCGCTGATCCAGGTCGACGCCGAGGGGGAGACGACGATTGCGGTCGCTCCCGGGGCGAACGGGACGTTGGGCGCGCTCGAGCTGCCGCCGCACGACGCGGTGCTCTGCCAGCTCGAGATCCCCGACGCCGCCGTCTACTCCGCCTGGGAGGGCGCGTCCGGCACGTTCTGCCTCAACGCCGCCCCGGCGCGGCCGATCTCGGTCGATGCGGATCTGACGGTCGTGAACCGGCACGAGCTCGACGTCCTCGTGCGGCGCGACGGCCTCGTCGCGCTCACGCTCGGCGCGGAGGGCGCCGTCCTGCTGGACGACGGAGAGGAGCTCGCCCGAGCGGAGCCCCCGTCCATCCAGGCGGTGGACGGCACCGCCGCGGGCGACGCTTTCACCGCGTGCCTGCTGGTCTCGCTTCTCGAGGGGCGCGCCGAGGCCGAGGCCTTGCAGCGTGCCTGCGCCGCCGGCGCCCTGGCTGCCTCACGCTTCGGCGCGCAGCCGTCGCTCCCCACGGCGGCCGAGATCGACGCCCTGCTCTCGTCCTAGGAATCTGAGCCGCGACTGCGCGGAGAAACGAGCTTGTGTCGAATCAACACAAGCGTTGCCCGCCGTCACTCGCGCACGACAGGCGGGGGATACTCCCGGCATGCCGACGCCGATCGTGCTCGACTGCGACCCGGGGCACGACGATGCGATCGCGCTGCTGCTCGCGCTCGCGAGCCCGGAGGTCGAGCTTCTCGGGGTCACGACGACGTATGGCAACCAGACGCTCGAGAAGACGACCCACAACGCGCTCCGGGTCCTCGAGCTCGTGGGGCGCACGGACGTGCCCGTGGCCCGTGGCGCCACTGCCCCGCTCGCGCGGCCACTCGCCGTCGCCGCTCACGTGCACGGCGACAGCGGCCTCGACGGCCCGGTCCTGCCGTCGCCGCGGGCGAAGCCGACGGCCGCCGGCGCGCTGGAGTGGCTCGCGTCTGCCGTCGCCATGGCGGACGGGCCGGTCACGCTCGTCCCCACGGGTCCACTGACGAACGTCGCCCGCTATCTCGAGGAGCGCGGCACGGCGGGCATCGGGCGGATCGTGCTGATGGGCGGGGCGATCGCCGAGGGGAACATGACGCCTGCGGCGGAGTTCAACGTCTGGGCCGATCCCGAGGCTGCGCAGATCGTCTTCGACGCGGGGCTCGACGTGACCATGATCGGGCTGGACGTCACCCACCGCGCCGTCACGAGCCGCGATGTCGAGAGGCGGTTGCGGGCTTCGGGCACGGTCGGCGCGTTCGTCGCCGAGCTCGTCGACTTCTTCAACGTGTTCCACCGGGAGACGTACGGCTGGGAGGGATCACCGATCCACGATGCGGTCGCGGTCGCGCACGTGGTGAGACCGGGGCTCGTGGAGACGAAGCTCCGCAATGTCGAGATAGAGCTCGTGTCCGAGCTCTGCCGAGGGCGCACCGTCGTCGACCTCTGGCGACGGACGGAGCGCCCGCCGAACGCCCATGTCGGCGTCGACCTCGATGCCGAGGGGTTCTTCGATCTCCTCGTCGAGCGGATCGGACGCCTCGGCGACTAGGCTCGCGCCGTGGCCGAGGTGACGATGTTCGTCGAAGTGCCGTCCGGCTCTCGCAACAAGTACGAGGTGGACGCGGAGACGGGGCATCTCGTCCTCGACCGGCGCGCTCTTCACCTCGATGTCGTACCCCGCGGACTACGGCTTCGTCGAAGGCACGCTCGGCGAGGACGGCGATCCCCTCGACGCGCTGTGCCTGGTCGGCGAGCCGACGTTCCCGGGATGCAGGATCGTCGCGCGGGTGGTGGGCGTCTTCCACATGACGGACGCCAAGGGCCCGGACGAGAAGATCCTCTGCGTCCCGCTCCGCGACCCCGCCTGGATGAGGATCCACGACGTGCACGACATCCCGCCGGAGCTCCGCAACGAGATCGAGCACTTCTTCCAGGTCTACAAGGACCTCGAGGGCGAGAAGGTCGAGACCGGCGGGTACGGCAACCGCAGTGAGGCCGAGGAGATCGTCGAGGACGCGCGGGGCCGCGCGGCTGCGACGGGTTCGGCGTAGCCAGAGGCCGCAGCCGCAGGAGTGCGCGCGGCCGCGCAGAAGCTGCAAGCCCATGGCCACGAGGAAGAAGCGCCGCCCCGCACCGAGGCGTAAGCCCCGGTCGCCTGCGCGCGTGCGCAAGCGCGCGAGGAAGACACGCGGGCACCAGCATCCCGAGCTGTGGGGGCTCGGCCTCGCAGCCGCGGGGCTCGTGCTCGCGACCGTGCTCTGGCTCGGCTGGGACGGCGGACCGGTCGGGTCCCGCGTCAGCGACTGGCTCGACGAGGGGCTCGGGGTCGCCGCCCAGCTCGTGCCGCTCGCGCTGCTCGGGATCGGCGGCCTCATGCTCGTGCGCAGCGCGCTCGTCGACCTGCGACCTTTCAGGACGGGCCTCGCGATCGGAGCGGTGGGCCTGTTGGTCGCGCTCGGCGCCGAGCACGGCGGCCGAGCGGGCTCCTTGCTCGGAGGCGGGCTCGCGCGCGTGATCGGCGAGGCGGGAGCGCTGATCGTCGGTACCGCGCTCGTGGTCGCCGGCACGCTGCTCGTCACGGGCGCCTCGGCGGGAGCGCTGTTGCGCAGCTCGGGAACCGCCGTCCGCCGCGCCGGCACCGCGGCGCGACGGTCGCTGGAGAGCCTGGAATGGGCCGACTGGAGCGATGGCGAGCCGGATCCGGAGCCCGTTTCCGCGCCCGCGGCACCCGGAGTCGCCGCGCGTCCCGGGCGCCCGTCGACGGGGTCGAGGCGTTCCCCGACGTCGTCGCCACGACGCCTCTCTCGGCGGAGCCGCCGCCGCTCCTGCCCCCGGAGCCCGACGACGTCTCGACGGGAGAGGACGAGTTGCTCGTGTTCGACAAGCCCGCCGGCGCCGGCGAGTACCGGCTCCCCGACCGCACCGCGCTCCGGTCGAGCCCGCCCGCGCGCGACGACGCGACGGACGTGAGCGAGCGCACCGCACGGCTGCTGGTGGAGACGCTCGGGAACTTCGGCGTCGAGGCGACGATCGTGGGGACGATCGCGGGGCCGCGCGTCGTGCGCTACGAGCTGCAGCTCGCGCCGGGCACGAAGGTCTCGAAGGTCGCCGGCCTGAAGGACGACCTCTCGTACGCGCTCGCGACGACGGAGATCCGGATCCTCGCCCCGATCCCGGGCAAGCAGGCGGTCGGTGTCGAGGTGCCGAACCTCGCGCCGCGCATGGTCACGCTCGGCGACATCTTCGACGACCTGCCCGGCACGGCAAGTCCGCTCTCGGTCTGGCTCGGCAAGGACATCTCCGGGAACGCGGTGTGGACGGATCTCGCGCGGATGCCGCACCTCCTGATCGCGGGCACCACCGGCTCCGGCAAGTCAGGGTGCATCAACACGCTCCTGACCTCGATCCTCCTGCGGTCGACGCCCGACGACGTCCGGATGATCCTGATCGACCCGAAACGCATCGAGCTCAACTTCTACGAGTCGATCCCGCACCTGCTCACCCCGGTGGTCTCGAGCCCGAAGGAGGCCTCGGCGGTGCTGCACAACGTCGTCGCGGAGATGGAGCGGCGCTACGAGCGCCTGTCACTCGTCCGGGCGCGCAACCTGCCCGAGGCGAACCGCACGTTCCGCGCGCGCGGCGAGGACCCGCTCCCGTATCTCCTCGTGGTGATCGACGAGCTCGCCGACCTGATGATGGTCTCGCCGCAAGCGGTCGAGGACGCGATCATCCGCCTCGCCCAGAAGTCGCGCGCGGTCGGCATCCATCTCGTACTCGCGACGCAGCGTCCCTCCGTGGACGTGATCACGGGGATGATCAAGGCGAACGTCCCGAGCCGGATCGCGTTCGCGGTCTCCAGCCAGACGGACTCGCGGGTGATCCTCGACGGCTCCGGCGCGGAGAGCCTGCTCGGGCAGGGGGACATGCTGTTCAAGCCGCTCGGCACGTCACGGCTCCAGCGCGTGCAGGGAGCCTTCGTCAGCGAGGAGGAGATCGCGCTGATCGTGGAGCAGTGCCGTGCGCAGCGGGGGCAGGAGCTCGACGAGAGCCTGCTCGAGCTGCCCGAGGCTGCGTTCGAGGACGACAACGGCGACGAGAACGAGTTCGACCCCGACGAGGACCCGCTGCTCGACCGGGCGATCGAGATCGTCGTCCAGACCCAGACCGCCTCCGTCTCTCTCCTGCAGCGCCGCCTACGGGTCGGGTACACGCGTGCCGGACGGCTCGTCGACATGCTCGAGCGGCGCGGGATCATCTCCCCGTACGAGGGCTCGAAGCCCCGTCGCGTGCTCGTCGACGAACACCAGCTGACCACGCTGATCGGCCCGCGCGCCTAGCTTCCCGGGCCGTTTGGGGGGCGCGAACCCTAACAATTTTGGCTGCGGAGAGCCTTTACGCTTTCGCGGTTGCGGCACGGGTCCAACTTCGTGTTGAATCCCGCGTCAAAGTGCGGGGAGCAGCGTCAATGCACCACCAAGGAGGGAATGTGGCGATTCGCAAATGGACGGTCGTCGCGTCGCTCGCGCTCTGCGCGGCGCTCGCGCTGACCATCGCCTCGTCCGGCTCCGCGCAGCCGGCGCAGGCGAAGGCGATGTCCGGTTACAAGGTCGCGCTCGTGACCGACATCGGCGGACTGAACGACAAGAGCTTCAACGCGCTCGCGTACAAGGGCCTCAAGGATGCCCAGAAGAAGCTCGGGATCGACGGACGGGTCTTCATCTCGAAGAGCTCCGCCGACTACATCCCGAACCTCACGGCCGGGGCGCGGGGCTACGACCTCGTGATCGGCGTCGGCTTCCTGATGGGGGATCAGCTGGCCGCCGTCGCGAAGCGGTTCCCGGACACGAAGTTCGCGATCGTCGACTACCCGGCGGCCGCCCTCAAGGGCACGCCGAAGAACGCGCGCGGGATCGTCTTCGCCGAGCAGGAGGCGGGTTGCCTCGCAGGCGTCGCGGCCGCGCGAGAGTCGAAGACCGGTGTGATCAGCTCGGTCGGCGGTCAGTCGGTGCCGGCCGTCGTCGCGTACATCGCCGGCTACCGGTACTGCGCGAAGAAGGTCAAGCCGAGCATCAAGACCCTGAACGACTACTCGCAGGACTTCGTTGCGCAGGACAAGTGCAAGGAAGTCGCGCTCAACCAGATCGGCGAGAAGTCCGACGTCGTCTTCCAGGTTGCCGGTGGCTGCGGTCTCGGCGCCCTGCAGGCGGCCAAGGACAGCAAGGTCTGGGGCATCGGCGTCGATGCCGACCAGGGCTATCTCGGCAAGCACATCCTCACGAGCGCCCTCAAGAAGGTCGACGTCGGCGTGTTCAGCACGATCGCCCTCGCCGGCTCGAACAAGTGGAAGGGCGGCGTCGACAGCCTCTTCAACGCGAAGAACAAGGGTGTCGGGTTCGGCAAGGTGAGCACGGCCGCCCCGAACCGCAACGGGCTGATCAACCTGCTCGGCAAGTGGCAGAAGCTGCTCTCCTCGGGCAAGGTCAAGCCTCCGCGCACCTTCAAGGGCTAGCGCAGCAGCAAGGACGTCACGCCGGTGGGCGGGCTCTCGGGCCCGCCCACCGCGTGTTTGTGGGTGCGGACGCCGGGGTAGCCCAGCTGCAGGATGCTCCGCCGCCGTATACCCCAGCTCGTCGCGATCGGCCTGCTCGCGCTGATCGCCGCCGCCTGCGGCGGGGGTGGGAGCGGAAACGGGGGAGGCGGCGAGACGGGTGCGCTCAAGGTGGCGCTCGTGACCGACATCGGCGGCCTCAACGACCGCGGCTTCAACGCGCTCGCGAACACGGGGCTCGAGCGCGCCGAGCAGCAGCTCGGTATCGACGGCCGCGTCTTCATCTCCCACGCGGCGAGCGACTACGTGCCGAACCTCTCCCAGGCCGCGCGCGGCGGCTACGACCTCGTGATCGGCGTCGGCTTCTTGATGGGCGACGCGTTGTCGAGCGTCGCGGCCCAGTTCCCCGACACGAGGTTCGCGATCGTCGACTATTCGTGGTCGGCGCTCCCCGACAAGCCGCAGAACGCGCGCGGGCTCGTGTTCGCCGAGCAGCAGGCCGGGTACCTCGTCGGCGTCGCCGCGGCGACCGTCGCCGGCAGAGGCTCGGTCAGCGCGGTCGGCGGCCAGGCGGTGCCCGCCGTCGTCGCGTTCCTGGCCGGCTACCGCGCGGGCGTGAAGGCGACGGCGCCCGAGATGAAGGTGCTTCAGGGCTACTCGCAGGATTTCGTCGACCAGGCGAAGTGCACGGAGCTCGCGCTCACGCAGATCGCGCGCGGCTCGAACGCCGTGTTCGCGGCGGCGGGCGGCTGCGGCCTCGGCGCCCTCCAGGCGGCGAAGGAGCGCGGCGTCTGGGGCATCGGCGTCGACAGCGACCAGTCGTTCCTCGGGCCGCACATCCTCACGAGCGCGACCAAGAAGGTCGACGTGGCGGTGTTCGACACCGTCGACTCCGTCCAGAAGGGCGCCTTCGAGGGCGGGGCGACACAGTGTACGACGTCGCCAACGGCGGCGTCGGCTACGGGAAGGTCAGCCCTGACGCCCCCGACCGCGACGCGCTGATCGCGACGCTCGACGACGTCGCCGAGCAGATCGCCGGCGGCGACATCGGGTCCCGCGCAGCTGACGTGCGGCGGTCGCCGGCGGCGGCCCATCCGCCGCGCCCCGCCGCATAGAATCCCGCGAATGCCGGAGCGCGCGCAGGTCCTCGAGATGCGGCACGTCACGAAGCGCTTCCCCGGCATCGTCGCGAACGACGACATCGGGTTCGACCTCCGCGAGGGCGAGGTGCACGCGCTGCTCGGCGAGAACGGCGCCGGCAAGTCGACGCTGATGAACATCCTCTACGGCCTCTACCACCCCGACGAGGGGAGATCCTGATCCGCGGCAGGCCGGTGCGTCTCGGGTCGCCGAACGCGGCGATCACGCGCGGGAGTCGGGATGGTGCACCAGCACTTCATGCTGATCCCGGTGATGACGGTCGCCGAGAACATCGTGCTCGCGCCAGGAGCCGACGACGGCGGGCTCGTGCTCGACACGCGGGAGGCGGAGCGCCGCGTGCGGGAGCTCTCCGACCGCTACGGGCTGGCGGTCGACCCGCATGCCCGGGTCGAGGAGATCTCGGTCGGCCAGCAGCAGCGCGTCGAGATCCTCAAGGCGCTCTACCGCGAGGCGCGACATCCTCGTGCTCGACGAGCCGACGGCGGTGCTGACCGCCGCAGGAGGCGCAGGAGCTCTTCGGCGTGATCCGCAGCCTCACCGAGCGCGGAAAGTCGATCGTCTTCATCTCGCACAAGCTGAACGAGGTGCTCGCGATCGCCGACCGCATCACGGTGCTGCGCCGCGGAAAGCTGATCGAGACGCTGCCCGCGGCGGGTGCCACGGAGGAGAGCCTCGCCCGGCTGATGGTCGGCCGCGACGTGCTCCTGCGGGTCGCGAAGACACCCGCGCACCCGGCCGAGCCGCTGCTCGAGTCGAGGACCTGCGCGTCGTCGACGAGCGCGGGATCGAGAAGGTGCGGGCATCTCGCTCGCCGTGCGCGCCGGCGAGATCGTCGGCATCGCAGGCATCGACGGCAACGGGCAGACCGAGCTGATCGACGCGACGACCGGCCTCCACCCGGTCGAGTCCGGGGTCGTGCGCGTCGCAGGCCAAGACGTCACTGCGGAGTCCGCCCGCGGGCATCTCGAAGCCGGGCTCGGGCACATCCCCGAAGACCGACAGCGTCGCGGTCTGGTGCTCGAGTACTCGATCGCCGAGAACGTCGCGTTGCACGACTTCCGATCGGCGCCCGCCTCGCGCCTCGGGTGGCTGTTCCCGCGCCGCATCGTGGAGCGGGCCCGCGGACTGATCCGCGATTCGACGTGCGCGGCGGAGGACCGACGACCCGAGCGGGCGGTCTCTCCGGCGGAAACCAGCAGAAGGTCGTGCTCGCCCGCGAGATCGACCGGAACCCGAAGTTGTTGTCGCTGCCCAACCGACGCGCGGGCTCGACGTCGGCGCGATCGAGTTCGTCCACCGGCGCTTGATCGAGGAGCGCGACGAGGGACGCGGGATCCTGCTCGTCTCGCTCGAGCTCGACGAGGTGCTGTCGCTCTCCGACCGCGTGCTCGTGATGTTCGAGGGCGAGATCGCAGGCGAATTCCCGCCCACGGCCAGCGAGGAGGAGCTCGGGATCGCCATGACCGGCGGGCGCCGCAGCGGGGTCGCGGCGTGAACCGCAGCGAGCCCCGTGGGGGACGCGGGTGAGCAGCACGCCCCCGGGCGGGACGCCTCCCGTCCAGCCGTACGGCCAGCCGCAGGAGCTCCCGCCGGAACCGGCCGAGAGCTTTTCGGAGCGTCTCGCGCTCGCTCAGCGGGCGGGGGGCTCGTCGCCCCGCTGCTCACCGTCGTGATCGCGTTCGTGATGGGCGGCCTCGTCGTGCTCGTCACGACGGGGAAGAACCCGATCGAGACCTACCGCGCGATCTTCGAGGGCGCCGGGCTGAACTGGTTCTTCGAGATCCCGTGGAACTTCAACACCACGGAATCGATCGCGGCGTACAACCTCGGGCAGACGCTGATCCAGACCACGACGTTCATCCTCGTCGGACTGGCGGTCGCGTTCGCGTTCCGTTGTGGCCTGTTCAACATCGGCGGCCAGGGCCAGTACCTCGCGGGGGGGATCCTCGCGGTGTGGATCGGCTCCTCGTTCAACGGCATGAACCCGTACCTGCACGTCGGGCTCGCGATGCTGATCGGCACGCTGGCGGGGGCGCTGATCGCGGGCATCGCCGGCTTCCTCAAGGCGACCGTCGGCGCGCACGAGGTGATCTCGACGATCATGCTCAACTGGATCGTGCTCTGGGTCGGGGTGTACCTGTTCGGCCTCGGCGGACCGCTCCAGAACGGCACGCAGTCGTCGGTGCCCGTCTCGAACGACGTCGCCGAGGGGGCGAAGCTGCACGTGTTCTGGGGCGACCCGCTGCTCCAGGGGCTCCACATCGGGATCTTCTTCGCGCTCGGCGCACTCGTCGTCTACACCGTGATCCTCAACCGGACGACGCTCGGGTACGGCGTCAAGGCGGTCGGGTTCAACCCCGAGGCGGCACGGTACGGCGGGATCAGCGTCGCCCGGAACTATTTCCTCGCGATGGCGATCTCGGGGGCGTTTGCGGGGCTCGCGGGAGCGATCGACATCCTCGGCTGGCAGTTCCGGCTCTCGACCGGCGACGTGCAGACGTCGGTCGTCGGCTTCACCGGCATCGCGGTCGCGCTGCTCGGCCGCAACACCGCGATCGGCACCGGGCTCGCCGCGCTCCTCTTCGCCGCGCTCTTCACGGGCACCTCGACCAGGAACCTCGACCCCGACGTCTTCCAGCCGGAGCTCGCCTCGAACCTCACGCTCCTGATCCAGGGCCTCGTCGTGCTGTTCGTCGGCGTCGACGTGCTCGTGCTCTGGGTCCTCGGGCGGTTCCGCCGGAGGTCCGCCGCCGCATGACGAGCCTCGCACTGCCCCGCCGCCGAATCCAGCAACCCGCTGCGCGCGCTGGCATGGGCGGGGATCGTGCTCGGGCTCCTCGCCGCATTCGTGGCGTTGCCGCCGATCACGGCACGCTCGTGGGTCTGGAGCCTGCTGATCGGCCTGCTCGCCGCCCTCGCCGGCGTCTGGGCGATCACGCGGGGCGAGCGGCGCTTCGGCGTCTACGCGCTCACCGCGGCCGTGCTCGGGTTCGGGCTCGCGTACCTCGCGACGCGCTCCGAGGTGGGGAAGCTCGAGACGGTCGTCGTCTGGTCGGCGCTGTTCGCGGCGATGCTGCGCTACGCCACGCCGCTCATCTTCGCCGCCCTCGGCGGGATGTTCTCGGAGCGCTCGGGCGTCGTCAACGTCGGGCTCGAGGGGATGATGCTGATGGGCGCCTTCTTCGGGATCATGGCCGCCGACAAGCTCGACTCGTGGGTGCTCGGCTTGCTCGTCGCGGTCGCCTCGGGCGGCGCAGCCGCGCTGCTCCACGCGATCTGGGCGGTGCACCTGCGCGTCGACCAGATCATCAGCGGGTTTGCGATCAACTTCCTCGCGCTGGGTCTGACGGGTTACCTCTTCATCGACATCTACGGCCAGGAGGGGACGCCGACGGACATCCCGAGCATCCCGAACGTCCACCTCTCGTTCCTCGCCGGCGTGCCGTTCATCGGGGACATCTTCGGGAACCTCAACCTGATGATCTGGATCGCGCTGATCCTGATCCCGATCTCCTGGTTCGTGCTCTTCAAGACGCCGCTCGGCCTGCGGATCCGGGCGGTCGGCGAGCATCCGAGAGCCGCCGACACGGTCGGGATCGACGTCTACCGGATCCGCTACGGCGCCGTGATCGCCTCCGGCATGCTGGCGGCAGCCGGCGGAGCGTTCCTCTCGATCGGGTTCGTCAACTCGTTCAACGAGAACATGACCGCCGGACGTGGGTTCATCGCGCTCGCGGCGGTGATCTTCGGTAACTGGCGGCCGTTCGGCGCCGCAGCCGCATGCCTCCTGTTCGGCTTCTCGAGCGCGCTCGCGCAGCGGCTCCCCGAGTACTCGGAGTCCGCGGCCGTGCTCTTCCAGGCGCTGCCCTACGTCCTCACGCTGATCGCGGTCGCGGGAGTGATCGGGCGCTCGATCCCGCCCGCCGCCGACGGGCGGCCGTACCAGAAGCAGTAGTGGCGGCGCTCGGCGAGGCGACCCGCTCCGCCCGGAACGGCCGCGCTCTGGGCGCGCTGGCGTTGGGCGCGCTCGCGACGGCGACGATGCCGGTCGCGATCGCGGGGACGCGCTACTCGGGGAGGTACGAGCTCCTGCACGCGGGCTTCGCGACCCCGCTCGCGATCGTGCTCGGCGCGCTCGCGATCTGGCTGGCGCGCGGCGCGCTCCGGCACGACGACGCGCGGCTCGGACGGGCCGGTGGGCGCCGCGTGGCTCGGCTCGGCCGGGCGCTCGGCGTCCTCGGGATCGCCCTCGCCTCGACGGGGCTCGTCGCGCTCGCCGTCTACGGGCTCCTGACGTATCTCGGCAATCGTTAGGGGCGGTTCTCGCCCACGCGGCGATCGCGTCTAGACTGGCCGCTCCATGTTCAACATCGGCTCGAGCCTGCAGGATGCGCGCACGCGCCAAGATCTCGGTTTCGAGGAGATGGAGCAGCGCACGAAGGTGCGTGCGAAATACCTCCGCCTGCTCGAGGACGAGCGCTTCGAGCAGCTGCCGGGGCACGCCTACACGAAGGGGTTCCTGCAGGTCTACGCAGATGCTCTCGGGCTCGACGGCGCGCTCTACGTCGAGGAGTACAACTCCCGCTACGTGGCCGGCGAGGACGAGGCGTCGCCGCGACTGCCGCGTGGGCCGGCACGGGCGCCCAGACGACGCCGTGAGCGGCGTGAGACGAGGACGGTCGCGATCGCGCTCGCGGCGATCCTGGTCCTGACGGCGCTCGTGATCGCAGCCTGGCGGTTCGGAGGCCACGACACGCCACGCGTCGACGGCGTCCCTCCGGCGGCCCGCACGACGGCGAGCACCCATTCCACGCAGCAGCGCTCGGCGCAGCAACGTGTGACGCTCACGGTGCGCGCGGTTCGCGGCCCGTCGTTCATGGAGGTGCGCACCCACAGCGAGAGCGGCACGCCGCTCTACACCGGAACGCTCGAGCAGGGCCAGCTGCAGCGGTTCACGCAGAAGGCGCTGTTCCTCTCCGTCGCGCGGCCAGGCAACGTGGTCGTGAAGGTCGACGGACAGCGGATCGCGCTCAGCCCCAGCGGCCGGCTGACGGTGTCCGGGGCGACGACAGTCACCGGGTGAGCCGCCCCCGCGCGGCGATCGTCGTCACGGGCAGCGAGCTCGTCCGTGGCGAGCGCACCGACCGCAACGGCCCGTTCTACGCGCGAGAGGCGCTCTCGCTCGGCCTCGTCCCGGAGCAGATCACGATCGTCGGCGACGACCCGGCAGATCTCGAGTCGGCGTTGCGGACGGGCGCAGAGGCCGACGTGTGCCTCGTCTCCGGCGGCCTCGGGCCGACCCACGACGACCGCACGGTCGAGCTCGTCGCGCGCGTCGCCGATGCGTCCCTGCGCGTCGACACGGCGCTCGAGGAGCAGATCGGCACGGTCTCTCGGGCGGTCGCCGAGCGGCTCGGACGTCCATATGCGGACTTCGCTGCGGGCGTGACGAAGCAGGCCACGGTACCCGACGGGGCCGAGGTGATCGGCATCGCGGGCACGGCGCCGGGGCTCGTGCTGCGGGGCGGGAGCGGATGCGTGTTCGTCGTGCTCCCGGGGCCGCCCGGCGAGCTCCGTCGCCTCTGGCCGGCCGCGATCGCGAGCGCCGCCCTGAGCTCGGTGCTCGCGCGGACGGTGGCTCCGTCGCGCCGTGTGCTGCGCTTCTACGGCGCGAGCGAGTCCGCCGTCGCACGGGTGCTCGCGGAGGCGGGGGGCGACGGCGACGGCGTCGAGGCGACGATCTGCGCGCGCGACTTCGAGATCCACGTCGACCTCGTCGTGGAGCCGGGCGCGGAGGACCGCGGCGCGGCCCTCGCGGACGCGCTGCGGCGCCCGCTCGTGCGCCACCTGTTCGCGGAGGACGAGCGCACGATCGCCGCGATCGTGCTCGACCTGTGCCGCGCCGAGGGGCTGCGGCTCGCGACAGCCGAGTCGTGCACCGGCGGGCTCGTCGCGGCGCGTCTCTCGGAGGTCCCGGGTGCAAGCGATGTCCTGGCCGGCGGCGTCGTCGCGTATGCGAACGACGTGAAGACGCGTGAGCTCGGTGTGTCGCAGGACCTGCTCGACACGCACGGGGCGGTCTCCCCCGAGGTTGCCGCCGCGATGGCGGCCGGTGTGCGCGCGCGGCTCGGCGTCGACGTCGGCATCGCGGTCACGGGCGTCGCCGGGCCGGGCGGCGGGACACCCGAGAAGCCGGTGGGGCTCGTCTACTACCACGTCAGCACGCCGACGACGGAGGAGGGCCGCGAGTTCTCGCTCCCCGCCGATCGCGAGACGGTCCGCTCGCGTGCGACTGCCGCAGCGCTCCACCTCGCGCGGCGAGTCTTGACACGGAGTCGGCACGAAGACACATGACCTCGGCGGCTAGCGTCGGGGGAGATGAGCGGCTGCGACTGTTTCTCGCGCTCCAGCTTCCCGATGAGACCCTCGACGTGCTCGAGCGCTGGCGGGACGAGCACCTCGCCGGCGACCGGCTCGCGGAGCGCGAGCAGCTCCACGTCACGCTCGCGTTCCTGGGCAACCGCCCGGCCTCCGAGCTGCCGTCCATCGTCGGAGCCCTCGCGGAGGTTGCGGCGTCTGCCGGGCGGCTCGGGCTGGAGCCCGAGGCGTGGCGCGAGACGCGGAGCGTCGGGATGGTCGTGCTGCGGGACGTCACGGGCGAGGCGGGCGTGCTCGCACGCCGGCTGCACGACCGCCTCCAGCAGCTCGACGTCTACCGGCCCGAGACGCGTCCGTGGCTGGCGCACGTCACGATGCTGCGCTTCCGGCGGCGGCCGCGCCTCGAGCCACCGCTTCCGGGGACGGGAACATTCGTTCCGTCCGGTGCCGCTGCTTACCTATCCCGACTGCACCCGTCCGGCGCCCGGTACGAGGTGCTCGAAGCTGTCTCGCTGAACGCAGGAGGATGAACCGATGAACCGAGAGGAAGCGCTCGACGTCGCGCTCGGCCAGATCGAGCGGCAGTTCGGCAAGGGCTCGGTGATGCGCATGACCGACGCCGCCCATGTCTCGGTCGGGGCGGTCTCGACGGGCTCCCTCTCGCTCGACCTCGCGCTCGGGATCGGCGGGCTTCCGCGGGGACGGATCGTCGAGGTCTTCGGCCCGGAGTCGTCCGGGAAGACCACGCTCGTCTACCACGTGATCGCCGAGGCGCAGCGGCGCGGCGGGATCTGCGCGTTCATCGACGCGGAGCACTCGATGGACCCGACGTACGCCCGACGGATCGGGGTGAACATCGACGACCTGCTCGTCTCCCAGCCGGACACCGGCGAGCAGGCGCTCGAGATCGCCGAGCTCCTGATCCGCTCCGGCGCGGTCGACGTCGTCGCCGTCGACTCGGTCGCCGCGCTCACACCCAAGGCAGAGATCGAGGGCGAGATGGGGGACAGCCACGTCGGCCTCCAGGCGCGGCTGATGAGCCAGGCGCTACGCAAGCTCGCGGGGACGCTCAACCGCACCGACACGATCTGCCTGTTCACGAACCAGCTCCGCGAGAAGATCGGGGTGATGTTCGGCTCGCCGGAGACGACCCCGGGTGGCCGCGCGCTGAAGTTCTACGCGTCCGTACGCCTCGACATCCGCCGCATCGAGACGCTCAAGGAGGGTACGGAGGCGATCGGCAACCGTGTGCGGGTGAAGGTCGTGAAGAACAAGGTCGCTCCGCCGTTCAAGCAGGCCGAGTTCGACGTGATCTACGGGCAGGGAATCTCGTGGGAGGGCACCGTGCTCGACGTGGGGCTCGAGCGGAAGATCGTCGCGAAGTCGGGCTCGTACTTCTCGTTCGGCGACGAGCGCCTCGGCCAGGGTCGCCAGAACGCGACCGCGTTCCTCCAGGAGAACCCGGATCTCGTGCAGGCGATCCTCGCGCGCGTTCAGGCGGAAGCGGGGGAGGAGCAGATCGTCTCTGCGCGCCTGCTCCCGCGTCCGGACGACGCGGCGCCCGCCGAGCCTGCGGTGTCCGAGGAGGTCCCCGTCGAGAACGGGAAGGTCACCGCCGAGGCCTAGAGCTGTCGTGACCGCCGTCGTCACCGCGTTGCGTGACCGGCGAGGTCGCATCGAGGTCGAGCTCGACGGCCTGCACTGGCGTACGCTGCCGACGGAGGCCGTCGCCCAGGCGGGGCTCGCGGTCGGAACGCGGCTCGAGCGGGAGCGTGTGCGGATGCTCGCGCGTGCGCTCCGGCGCCATCGCGCCGGCGAGGTCGCGGTACGGGCGCTCTCGCGTCGCGACCGGTCGCGGTTCGAGCTGGAGCAGCGACTCGTGCAGGCGGGAGTCCGTGCCGCCGAGCGACAGGACACGCTCGAGCGGGCCGCGCGGGCCGGGCTCGTCGACGACGAGCGCTTCGCCGTGGCCCGAGCCCGCACGCTCGCGCAGCGTGGCGCCGGCGACCGTCTGGTGCTCCACGAGCTCGTACGGCACGGAGTGGACGAGAGCCTCGCGCGGGCGGCGTTGTCGGAGCTCGAGCCCGAGCCGCAGCGCGCCGCCCGGCTCCTCGCGCTGCGTGGACGGTCGGCTCGGACGCTGCGCTACCTCGCCTCGCGTGGATTCGATCCGGAGAGCCTCGACGACCTGATTGCGGAGCTGGAGAACGGGGCGCTACCATGATGGGGCTTCACCCTCGGGTATCTCCTGCAACCAGCGTAGTTCCGAAACCGTTGAGCCTGTGATCCTCGTGTCGATATCCGGCCTCATGACAAAGCGGGCGCGTCCGTCGCGCGCGCGGGAGGCCGCGCCGGCCTAGAGCCACGCAATGCAGCGGAGCCGGGACCCCGCCACGGGTGGGGAGGTGCCGGAGGTGAGCTGCCGCGGCGATCGTCGCGGCAAACCGGTCAACTCCGGAAGGAGTCGAATGCTCACGGTGGTCGCTGTCCTCGTCGGGCTCGGGCTGGGAGCCATCGCGACGGCCGTCTGGCTGCGCACGTCGAGCGCCTCGCTCGTTCGCCGAAGCGAGGAGGAGCGGCGTCGGCTCGTGGCCGACGCGGAACGCGAGGCCGAGACGATTCGCAGGGAGGCGCAGGTAGAGGCGCGCGAGCTCGCGGTTCGGCTCCGTGCGGAGGTCGAGAGCGAGGTGCAGGACCGCCGTGTGGAGAGCGCGAAGGTCGAGGAGCGGATCGCCCAGCGGGAGGGCGAGCTGGATCTGAAGCTCGTCGAGCTCACCCGCCGCGAGCAGGGGATCGGCGATCGTGAGGTGCACCTCAAGCAGCTCCAGGAGGAGCTGAAGGCCGCGCGCGACGGCGCCCTCGTCGAGCTGGAGCGCTCGTCGGGCATGACGCTGGGAGAGGCCAAGGCGGCGATGCTCGAGCGCTCGCAGGATCTCGTCCGCCACGAGCTGGCGCGCTCCGTGCGGCAGATGGAGGAGGAGGCGAGGACCGAGTCGCGGCGGAGAGCGCGGGCGCTCGTGGCCGACGCGCTCCAACGGGTCGCCGCGAGCCACACCGCCGAGACGACCGTGACCGTGGTCGAGCTCGCGAGCGACGACATGAAGGGGCGCATCATCGGCCGCGAAGGACGCAACATTCGCGCGCTGGAGCACCTGACCGGCGTGGACTTCATCGTCGATGACACGCCCCACGCGGTCGTGCTGTCGTCGTTCGACGGGATCCGTCGTGAGGTCGCGAAGTTGACGCTCGAGAAGCTCATGGAGGACGGGCGGATCCATCCGGCACGGATCGAGGAGATGTACTACCTGTCGAAGGCGGAGCTCGAGGAGCAGGTTCACCAGGCGGGCGCCCAGGCGGTCTACGAGGCGAACTGCGGAGAGCTGAACGAGGAGCTCGTCACGATCCTGGGCCGGCTGCGGTTCCGCACGAGCTACGGCCAGAACGTCCTCAAGCACACGCTGGAGGTCGTCCATCTTGCTGGGATCATGGCTGCGGAGCTCGGCGCCGGGGTCAAGACCGCGAAGCGGGCGGCGCTGCTCCACGACCTCGGGAAGGCGATGACACACGAGGTCGACGGCTCGCACGCGCTCGTCTCGGCGCAGCTCGCGCGGCGCTACGGCGAGTCCGACGGGGTCGTGCACGCGATCGAGGCGCATCACTACGAGGTGCAGCCCCAAACGGTGGAGGCAGTGCTCCTGATCGCTGCGGACGCGGTCTCGGCCTCGCGGCCCGGGGCACGAGGAGAGAGCCTCGAGCACTACATCAAGCGGCTCGAGGCACTCGAGGAGATCGCCGTCTCGAAACCGGGCGTTGCCAAGGCATACGCCCTCCAAGCGGGCCGCGAGATCCGCGTGATCGTCGAGCCGTCCGAGGTCGACGACGACGGCACGGCCTTGCTCTCGTACGAGATCGCGCGGCAGATCGAGGACCAGCTCGAGTATCCCGGTCAGGTGAAGGTGATCGTGATCCGGGAGTCCCGTTCGGTCGAGGTAGCGAAGTAGCGCCCGCTCGGGGTCGCGTCGCCGCGCTCGCGGCGGTCGCAGTGGACGTTGCAGCCGAATGGGGCGTCAAGCTCGGGCCACCGTACGCCGCGAGTCGGCACTCCTACGTCGCCCCCGCGGGGGAGCGCGCGGTGCTCAAGGTGCGGCTGCCGGACGACGACGAGTCGCTCCACGAGGCGGACGCGCTCGAGCGCTGGTCGGGCGACGGCGCCGTCCGGCTCCTGCGCCAGGATCTGCGTCGGCATGCCCTGCTGCTGGAGCGCGCCACGCCGGGCTCTGACCTCGCCGCGCTCGGGGAGGACGAGGCGTGCTCCGTGGCGCTCGAGGTGGCGGATCGGCTCTGGAAACCCGCCTCGACTCCGTTCCGCTGGATCGGCGACCATGTCCCGCACTGGCTCGACGACGCGGAGCGAGCGGGTCGCCCGCTCGCCCCGCTCGCTCGCTCGCTCTATGCGACGCTGGCGGTAGGCCGCGCGACGCTCGTCCACGGCGATCTCCACCACCACAACGTGCTCGCGCACGGCCCGCGTCATGTCGCGATCGATCCGAAGCCGATGCTGGGCGAGCCGGAGTTCGACGTGGCGCCGTTCCTCTGGAACCCGCTCGGCTCGCGGATGCGACTCGACGCGACCGAGGCCCGGCTCCGCGCGTTTGCCGCGTGCGGGCTCGACGACGGCCGCATGCGCGCGTGGGCCGTGATCCGTGGCTCCTATCTCCGCCGTGACCCTCACGAGCTCGCGGTGCTGCGCGCACTCGTCTAGCGCACACCCGCCGGTACCATCGACAGCCGTGCGCAGGTACCACGTGACCACGTGACCTCGCTTCGCCAGATGAGAGACGGTTTTCGAGCGAGGAGCGCTCAGCCGTCTGCGGTATTCAGCTGTCCGACCAGCAGGACGTATCCGTCGGGATCGACCACCCTGAATTCGCCGCCGGGCATGTAAAACGGGTATTCGATCTCGCCGACGACGATGCCGGCTTCTCGGAGGTCGGCCTGAAGTGCCTCGATGTCCGGGGACCAGCAGTAGAACAACACCGCCTGTTGCGAGGGGTCGACGGCAGCATCGGCGAGCGCCACCATCAAGCGCGCTCCCGCGTCGTTGGGATCTGCCGCAGGGCTGGTGACGAACGCCCAAACGAGTACGCCATCTTCCTCGTGGCTGTTTCGCAGCTGCAGGCCCACGCGGCGGTAGAAATCGATCGACCGCTGCACGTCCGCGACGTGGGCATACGCGGTGAGTCCGTCTATCGGCAGGCTTCCAATGCTGTCACATCTCCCGGACCGAGCGTTCGAGGCTGCCCGGCTACCCTACGCCCGTGCGCAGGTACCACGTGACGACGTTCGGCTGCCAGATGAACGCCCACGACTCGGAGCGCATCAAGGGCATGTTGGAATCGCTCGGGCTCGGTGAGGCCGTCGCCCCGGAGGACGCCGACGTGCTCGTGTTCAACACGTGCACGATTCGTGAGAAGCCCGACACGAAGCTCGCTGCCTATCTCGGCGAGGCCGCCGCCCGCAAGCGGCGCCGGCCCGAGCTCGTCGTCGCGGTCGGGGGATGCTATGCGGAGGCGCAGCGCGAGCGGATCTTCGAGCGTTACCCGTTCGTCGACGTCGCGTTCGGCCCCGGCTCGATCCCCCACCTCGGCGACTGGATCGAGGCGGGCGGGAGGGCCGTTCCCCGCGGCAGCTTCGGGAGCCACGAGACGTTCGCGGCGACGCTCCCGATGCACCGCGAGCGCCGGCATTCGGCGTGGGTGCAGGTGTCGATGGGCTGCAATTCCGTGTGCTCGTACTGCATCGTGCCCGCGGTGCGTGGGCGTGAGCAAAGCCGGCGCCCCGGGGAGATCGTGGCGGAGGTCGAGGCGCTCGTCCGTGAGGGCGTGCGGGAGGTCACGCTCCTCGGCCAGAACGTCAATTCGTGGGGCCGGGACCTCGCGCCGGGTGTCCGAACGGAGTTCGGCGAGCTGCTCCGGGCGTGCGACGCGGTCGACGGGATCGAGCGCATCCGGTTCACGAGCCCGCACCCGAAGGACTTCCGGCCGCCGGTGATCGCCGCGATCGCGGAGTCGCGAGCGGTGTGCGAGCACGTCCACCTTCCGCTCCAGTCCGGCTCCACGCGAATCCTCAAGGCCATGCGGCGGACGTACACCCGCGAGCGCTACCTGCGGCTCGTGACCGAGCTTCGCGACGCGATCCCCGACCTCGCGCTCGGCACGGACATCATCGTCGGCTTCCCCGGCGAGACGGAGGCCGACTTTCGCGAGACGCTCGAGGTGGTCGAGGAAGTCGACTACGAGAGCGCGTTCACGTTCGTGTACTCCCCGCGGGCCGGCACGGAGGCCGCCGCGCTGGCCGACCAGGTGCCCGACGACGTGAAACGCGAGCGGATGGAGCGGCTCGTGGCCGTCGTTCAGCGCATCGCCGCAGCGCGGAACGCTACCCGGGTCGGGCTCGTCGAGGAGGTGCTGGTCGAGGGGCCGAGTCGGACCGACGCGATTCTCCTGCGGGGCCGCACACGCCGGAACACGACCGTCAACTTCGCCGGCGACGCAGGGCCCGGGGACCTCGTTCCGGTGCTGATCGAAAGCGCCACATCGACGACGCTCCGGGGGCGTGCCGCGTCGCTCGTCGTTGCCTGACCGCCTGGGCCGGTATGGGGCGACCGGCACACACTCGACGCGAAGTCGACACTCCTCCGTCTCCGTTTCGCGGTTAGGCTCGAAATGTGGGGAGGAGGTCGGTGGCCCGACAATGAGCCGCCCCGCCATGTCTCATAGCGACACGTCCGAGCGAGACACGTCCGAGCGACACGGGACTTCGCCGGCGGAGGTGGTGGCCGTCTTCGGCCCGACTGCGTCCGGGAAGAGCGCGATCGCGGAGGCGATCGCGGCGCGGCTCGGCACGGAGGTCGTCTCGGCCGACGCGCTGCAGGTCTACCGCGGACTGCCGATCCTCACGAACCAGCCTTCCGCTCCGACTCGGCTCGTCGGCATCCGAGCGCCCGGAGAGCAGATGACGGTGGGGGAGTTCGCACCGCTCGCGCACGCGGAGATCGATGCGCTCGTCGCGGCGCGCGGCGTCGTGGTGGTCACCGGCGGCACGGGTCTCTACCTCCGGGCGGCGCTGACCGACCTCGAGCTCCCGCCCGTGGTGGACGCGACCACGCTCGGGCGGGTCGAACGCGAGGTCGACCGGGATGCGACGGCAGCCCACGGACGGCTGGCCGAGCTCGACCCGGCCGCGGCGCTCGTCGTGCACCCGAACGACCGGCAGCGGCTCGTCCGGGCGCTCGCGCTCGCGGAGTCCGGCGGCTCGCTCGCGCGCGCCGTCGACCGGCTCTGGGGCATCGAGACGCGCAGGCCGACCCTCGTCGTCGGCCTCGTGCTCCCCGCCCGGGAGCTCGACCGGCGGATCGCCGAGCGCGCGCAGCAGATGTTCGACTCCGGCGTCGTCGAGGAGGTCAGGGCGGTGCTGGAGCAACCGTTGTCGCGTTCGGTCGAGAAGACGCTCGGCCTGCGCGAGATCGCCACGCTCGAGCCCGCCGAGGCCCTCGAGCGGCTCGTCACGCGGACGAGGCGCTACGCGCGTTATCAGCAGAAATGGATGCGTCGCATCCCCGGCATCGTGCCGCTGGACGGCAGCCGGGAGGCCGACGTGGTCGCCGCCGACGTCGTCACACGCGCGGGCCTCGATCGCGTCACGCGCGCCACGAGCGCCTAGGCCGCTAGCCTCAGCGCGATGCGGTTCGAGAAGTGGCACGCGCTCGGCAACGCGTACGTGCTCGTGTCGCAGCCGGATGCGGGCCCCCTCACCCCGGAGCGCGTACGGCGGCTCTGCGACACGCGGACGGGAATCGGGAGCGACGGCGTCGTCGAGGTCGTCGCAGGCGAGCAGGTGCGCGTGGAGATCGTGATCTGGAACCCGGACGGGTCGACGGCGGAGATGTCCGGGAACGGCACCCGGATCGCGGCCGCCTGGCTCCTCCGTGACCTGGACGGGGACACCGTCGAGGTGAGCGTCGGCGGCAGGCTCGTGCGCTCCGTCGCCGCTCCCGAGGGCCTCGTGCGGCAGGAGATCGACGATGTCTCCGTCGGGGGGGACGAGGAGCTCGATCTCTCCGGCGAGCGCGTCACGGTGATCCCGGTCGACGTCGGCAACCCGCATGCCGTCGTGCGGCGCGACGCTCTCTCACGTGACGACCTGCTACGCCTGGGACCTGCGGTCGAGACGCATCGCCGGTTTCCCGAGCGGACGAACGTGCAGCTCGCACGCCCGGGCGCGGGCGGGCTCGTCCACGCGCTCGTGTGGGAGCGCGGCGCGGGAGAGACGTCGGCCTCCGGTTCGTCGGCGGTCGCAGTCGGCGCGGCCGCGGTGGCGCGCGGCTGGTGCGCGAGCCCGGTCAGCGTGGCGATGCCCGGCGGGGAGCTGCTCGTCTCCGTCTCCGGCAGCTCGGTCGTGTTGACGGGGCCGGCCGAGCAGATCTGCGCGGGCACGACCGCGCTCTGACGGCTCGACCGCCTCGCCCGGACCGGTTCAGCCGGCGATCTCGAACTCGCGCAGCACGTCGTTGAGCGACGTCTTGAGGTCGGTCGACGCGCTCCGCTCGCCGACGATCAGCGCGCACTGGAGGCCGTAGGTGCCGGCCGGATACTCCTTCTGGCGCACGCCCGGGAGCACGACCTTGCGCGGCGGCACCTCGCCGCGGTGCTCGACGGGCTCCGGTCCCGTGACGTCGATGATCGGCACGCTCGCAGACAGCACGACGTTCGGCGCGATCACGGCGCCTGCCCCGACGCGCACCCCCTCGACGATCACTGCGCGGGAGCCGATGAAAGCGCCGTCCTCGACGATCACGGGCGCCGCCTGAGGAGGCTCGAGCACGCCGCCGATCCCGACCCCGCCGGCGAGGTGCACGTCCGCGCCGATCTGGGCGCACGAGCCGACCGTCGCCCAGGTGTCGACCATCGTCCGCGGGCCGACCCACGCGCCGATGTTCACGTAGCCCGGCATCAGGACGACACCTTCCCCGAGATACGCGCCGTGGCGCGCGACTCCCGGAGGCACGACCCTCACACCGAGGCCGGGGTCGACGCGCTTCACCGGGATCTTGTCCAGGTACCGGAGCCCGCCGACCTCCATCGGCTCGACCTTGCGCAGCCTGAAGTAGAGGAGGATCGCCTTCTTCGCCCACTCGTTGACGACCCACCCGGACGGGCCGGGCTCTGCGACCCGGAGCTCCCCGCGATCGAGCAGTTCGACCGTCTCCTCGATCGGCTCCGCCTCGACCTCACCGGCGGCCCACAGCTCCTCGATCCGCGCCTGCAGCTCCATTGCTACAGCGCATCCTCCAGGATCTCGACGGCGCGGACGCACTCCTCCTCGGTCGGGACGAGCGCATAGCGCACGAAGCCCTCGCCGGACGGGCCGAGGTACGAGCCCGGCGCGACGAGGACGCCGTGCTCGAGAAGCCGCGCCGCGTGCCGCTCCGACGTCTCTCCGGGCGGGACGGCGATCCAGAGGTACATCGTCGCGGCTCCGCCCACGTCGCGCAGGCCCTTCCGGCCGAGCACGTCGAGGAGGAGGGCGCGCTTGCGCCCGTACGCCGCGCGGGCGCGATCCACATGCCGCTCGTCGCCCCACGCGACGATCGAGGCTCGCTGCACGAACTCCTGCGGCGCCGTGCCGACGTTCGGCCGGTAGTGGCGCAGCGCCGCGATCAGCTCCGGGTCGCCCGCGGCGAAGCCGCTCCGGAAGCCGGTCATCGACGAGCGCTTCGAGAGGGTGTTGAAGACGACGACGTTCGTCCAATCGGGAAGCTCGAGCGCAGACGGGGGCGGCTCGTCGAACCACAGCTCGCTGTACGCCTCGTCTGCGGCGAGCACGAACCCGTGCTCGCGTGCGTGCGCCGCGAGCCGCTCGAGGAACGGGAGCGGGGCGACGGCCCCGGTCGGGTTGTTCGGGGAGTTGAGCCAGACGAGCGCCGCCCTGCTCCAGACCTCGTCCGTGACCGCGTCGAGGTCGGGAAGGAAGCCGTTCCGCTCGAGGAGCGGCAGCTCGACGACACGGGCGCCGGCGAACGCGGCTCCACGGGCGGGTACCGGGTAGCCGGGCTCGGTCACGACCACGCTGTCCCGGCCCGCCGGGAGGTCGAGCACGACCTGCGCGAACGAGAAGATGGCCTCCTTCGAGCCGAGCGTCGGGATCACGTTCCGTTCCGGGTCGAGCGCGGCCCCGAAGCGACGAGCCGTCCAGGCGGCGACGGCATCGCGAAGCTCGGGCAGTCCCACCGCCGTCGGGTAGCCCATGCGCTCCCGCACACCGTCGCGGAGTGCCTGGAGGATCGCGGGATCCGTCGGCTCGCGGGGGTCGCCCATGCCGAAGTCGATCACCTCGAGACCCTCCGCGCGCCGCCGGGCGACGGCCTCGTTCAGCCGTACGAACGGGTACGTCGCCTGCGCCTTGAGGGTGGGGGAGACGGGCACGCCGGGACGTTAGACCACGTCGCGCTCGCCGAGCACGACCCCGCGGAGCGCGAGGTAGGCGCGTTCGAGAGAGGCGATCTCGACCAGCTCGTCCCGACGGTGCGCATACCGCGTCGCGCCCGGGCCGAAGTTGATCGCGGGGATCCCGCGCGAGGTGAAGTCCGCGACGTTCGTCCACGCCTGCTTCGCCTCGATCCCCAGGTCGCCGGCGACCTGCAGCCGTTGCGCCAGCGGCGCGTCCACCGCGACGGCGCCCGGGGGAGAGTTGCCGACCACCTCGATCGTCGCGTCGGTGGGCAGGAGCGAGCGAAGCAGCTCTTCGGCGCCCTCCGGAGTGCGGTCGGGGGGATAGCGCAGGTTGATCGTCGCGACGGCGAGGTCGGGCACCACGTTGTCGGCGACACCCGACTCGAGGCGGGTGACGGACACGACCTCGTAGAAGACGAGCCCCTCGATCCGCGCCTCGCGGCGCTCGAACGTCGCGATCCTGGCGAGCCCCTCGACCGCGGCATGGAGCGCGTTCCGGGCCAGCCAAGGCCTCGCAGAGTGGCCACTGACCCCGTGAAAGCTCACCCGCGCCGTGAGCGCGCCTGCGCATCCGGCGTGGATCGCGAGGTCGGTGGGCTCGAGGAGGATTGCGAGGTCGGCGCCCGACACGAGCGGGCAGCCGTCGAACAGCGCGGGCAGCGGGTTGTTCTCCGGAGGCAGCTCCTCGCGACCGAACAGGAGCAGCCCGACGTCCACGGGGCCGGGCTCCAGCGTCGCGAGCTCGCGGACGAGCTCTACGGCCACCGCGACGCCCCCCTTCATGTCGCTCGCACCGCAGCCGTGAACCACGCCGTCCTCGATCCGCCCGGGCAGGTTCCCCTGCGGGGGCACCGTGTCGTAGTGGCCGGCAAGCACGAGCAGGGGTATTCCCGGCCGCCGCTCGCGTGCCCAGAAGAACGCCTCGTCACCCTCGAAGACCGGGGGGAACGCCTCCGGGACGAGCCCGCGCAGGAGCTCGCGGACCGCGGCTTCGTGCCGGCTCTCCGACATCACGTCGACGAGCTCCAGCGTGCGGCGGGCGAGACGATCGGCGAGCGCGCTCATGTCCGGCGAGCCTACCGTGGGCCGGGCGAGGGGCATACTTCCCGCGATGCCGCAGGCGAATCCCAAGCGCCCGCTCGAGCCGGAGCCCGAGCGCGGGCTGCTGCTCGCCGTGCTCCCGCACGGGGCAGACGATGCGGACGAGCTGGCGGAGCTGGCCGAGCTCGCGCACGCCGCAGGAGTCGCCTCCGTCGGCCACGTCGTGCAGCACCGTGCGCGCCCCGATCCCCGCACGTACGTCGGCAAGGGGAAGCTCGAGGAGCTGAAGACTGCGTACGGCGAGGCCCGGGCCGAGGTTCTGCTCGTCGACGACGAGCTACGGCCGCCACAGCAGCGCGCGCTCGAGGACGCGCTCTCCGCCCGCGTCGTCGACCGCACGCAGCTGATCCTCGACATCTTCGCCCAGCACGCAGTCTCGGCCGAGGGGAAGCTGCAGGTCGAGCTCGCCCAGCTCGAGTACAACCTCCCGCGCATGCGCGGCATGTGGAAGCACCTCGAACGCCTCGCCGGCGGCGGCGGCACGGCGCAGGTGGGCGGAGGGGTCGGCACCCGCGGGCCCGGCGAGTCACAGCTCGAGACCGACCGCCGGCTCGCGAACCGGCGCATCACGCTCCTGCGCCGCCGCCTGCGCGAGGTCGGCGAGCACCGTGCAACCCGTCGCAAGGCCCGACGGCGCGCCGAGACGCCCACCGTGGCGCTCGCCGGGTACACCAACGTCGGGAAGTCGACGCTCCTGAACGCGCTGACCGGCGCGGAGGTCTCGGTCGAGAACCGTCTGTTCGAGACTCTCGACCCGACGACGCGGAGCTTCGAGCATGCGGGCAAGCGCTACCTCGTGACCGACACGGTGGGCTTCATCCGACGCCTGCCGACGCAGCTCGTGGAGGGCTTCGCGTCGACGCTCGAGGAGACGCTCGTGGCCGACCTGATCCTGCACGTCGTCGACGGCTCGCTCTCGGACGAGGTGCTCGGCGAGCAGGTGCAGGCGGTCGAGCGCGTGCTCGCGGAGATCGGCGCGGGCGAGGTGCCGGTCGAGCTCGTCGTGAACAAGGTCGACATGCTCGACCCGCTCGCGTGCAGGCGCGTCGCGAACCGCTTCCCCGGTGCGGTTCAGGTCTCTGCCGCCGACGGCACCGGGCTCGAGGAGCTCAAGGCACGCGTGGCCGAGCGCTTCGCCGACCGCTACGACGAGGTGCGGTTGCTCGTGCCGTACGACAAGGGCGCCGTGCTCGCCGACCTGTACGCGCTCGGCGCGCCGATCGACGAGCGGACCGACACCGCCTCGGGCGTCGTCGTGCGCGCGCGGCTGCCGCATCGCGACGTCCGCCGGTTCGCGCCGTACCTCGTCGCAGGCGTCGACGTCGAGGGCCTCCGCGGCGCGTGACGGCGGTTCGGATCACCCGGCTCCATCCGGAGGCGCGTCTGCCGGAACGCGCGTACGACGGTGACGCCGGCCTGGACCTGAGCGCATGCGAGCGCGTGGAGCTCGCCCCCGGCGCCCGAGCCGTCGTGGGGACGGGGATCGCCGTCGCCATCCCGCCGCGTCACGCCGGCCTCGTCCTGCCGCGCTCCGGGCTCGCCGCCCGCCACGGGCTCGGGAACGTCAATGCGTCGGGTCTGATCGACGAGGGGTACCGGGGCGAGATCAAGGTGATCCTCCTCAACACCGATCGGGACGAGCCGTTCGTCGTCGAGCCGGGAATGCGCATCGCCCAGCTCGTGATCGTCGAGCTGCCGTCCGTGACCCTCGTCGAGGTGGACGAGTTGCCGCCCTCCGAGCGGGGCGGAGGGGGCTTCGGCTCCTCGGGGCACTGATGCGGCCCGAGCCCCGGATCCGCGTGTCGGCGCTCCTGCGGTGGCGCGGTGGGATCCTGCTCTGCCGCCACGAGAAGCGCGGCCGCGAGCACTGGCTGCTCCCGGGCGGCGGCGTGCGCAGCGGCGAGACGCTCGTCGAGGCGCTCCAGCGCGAGCTCGCGGAGGAGACGGGCCTTGTCGGGCTCGACGATGCGATGCCGGTCGAAGGACCGGTCGCGATCGTCGAGTCGATCTCGCCCGAGCGCAGCCTTTGGTCGAAACACGTCGTGCACGTCGTGTTCGCGGGCCAGCTCGACGGCTCGCTCGCCGACGTGAGCTCACAGGACGAGGCCGTGCGCGGCCACCGCCTGTTCGAGCTCGACGAGCTCGACGCGATCACGATCCATCCTCCGATCGCCCGGTTCCTGCGCCGTTACGAGCCGGGAGACCCCTGCGTCTATCTCGGCGCTCGCTGGACGGAGTGAGTCGAGCCGCAGAGTTGCGACGCGCCGACTAGGCGGGTCTGCCACCTCGGGCACGGGCGCGGGCGGCGGCGACGGCATGCGCGGCGCGCTCGAGCTCGTCGTCGAGCGGGACGAGCGGCTCCGCCTCCTCGCCGGTCGCGTGCGCGATTGCCCAGGCCAGCAGCAGATCGGCGAGCCACGGGTTGCGAGGCAGCAACGGGCCGTGCAGGTACGTGCCGAGCGCCGTCCCGACCCGACAGCCCTCGACGCCCGACGAGCCGTCGTTGCCGTACCCCGCAACCACGCGTCCGAGCGGGAGCGCGCCCTCGTCGAGCAGTGTGCGCCCGGCGTGATTCTCGAAGCCCGCGATCGTTCGGCCATGCGCTTCCGGCAGTGAGCTCTCGAGCAGGACGTCGCCGATCATGCGCGTGTCGCCTGCGACGGTCTCGTGCGGGAAGAGGCCGACGCCTTCCATCCACGACCCGTCGCGGCCCCGATAGCCGCGGCCGAGGAGCTGGTAGCCCCCGCAGACCGCGAGCAGCGCGGTGCCTCCGGCGACGTCGTCGCGTACGGCTTCGTGTCGTGCGGCGAGGTCGGGGGCGATCATCGCCTGCTCACGATCTTGCCCGCCGCCGACGTACAAGAGGTCGTGGGCGCCGGGCTCGAGCGCCTTTCCCACGGTGACCGGGTCGATCAGGAGCTCGTGTCCGCGGGCGGCGGCTCGACGCTCGAGCACCGCGATGTTGCCGCGGTCAGCGTAGATGTTCAAGTACTCGGGGTAGAGATGTCCCACGCGCAGCTTCACGAGGCGCGCTCCCAGTAGGGACGCGCCAGACCGCGCTCGGCGGCAATCGCGCGGAGCGAGAGCATCGCGGTGTACGTCGGCAGGATCACCAGCTCGCCCCCGGGGTCGGTCAGCTCGAGCCCTCGGTCCAGCGCCTGCTCGAGGGGTGGGACGACCTCGAGCCGCTCTCTGGGAAAGCCGCCGTACGCGAAGCGGAGTGCGAGCTCCGCAGCCCGTTCTCCGCTCACGACGATCCTGCCGGCGCGTGCGAGCAGCGGCTCGAAGTCGACGTCCCAGATCCAAGACACGTCGCGCCCGTCCGCAATCCGGTCGTTCAGCGCGACCACGAGCGTCTCGGGCACGTCTCCCTCCTCGAGCGTCCGGATCACCTCGTTCGCGCCGGCGGGGTTCTTGACGAGGAGCAGGAGCACCTGCCGGTCGGCCGCCGCGAAGCGCTCGAAGCGACCGAAGGCGGCGCGAAACCGCTCGAGCCCGGTCACGATCTCCGCGAGCGGAACCTCGAGCGCGAGCGCGAGGGTCGCGGCGGCGAGCGCGTTGTAGACGTTGTAGAGCCCGGGCAGCGAGAGCCGCACCCGAGCTGTGCCACCCGGGGTGACGAGGGAGAACGACACGCCGTCGAGCCCGTGCGAGGCGATCTCGCGTGCCGCCACGTCGAGGGGAGGCCGGGCATGCCCGCACGCGTCGCAGCGGTACGCGCCGAGGTGTCCGACGTACACCGCCTCGTACCGGTACGGGGCCCCGCAACGGACGCAGTACTTCGAGTCGGCCGCGTGCTGCAGCGAAGGTCGGGCGTGTGCGGGATCGTCCACGCCGAACCGGAGCGCGGCGGCCCGGCCGTCCGCCAGCTCTGCGACGAGTGGATCGTCGGCGCCCACGGCGAGCACCGTCTCGGCGGGCAGCGCAGCGACCGCCGTCTGCCAGCGCTCCGCGATGTGCTCGAGCTCCCCGTAGCGGTCGAGCTGGTCGCGGAAGAGGTTGCCGAGGCACACGACCCGCGGCCGCACGCGGCGGATCACCTCCGGCAGCACGAACTCGTCGACCTCGAGCAGCCCGAGCTCGGCGTCGCGCGCCGCGAGCAGCGTCGACGTGACGCCGGAGGCGAGATTCGCGCCCGAGTGGTTCCAGGCGAGCCGCCGCAGGGGGGAGAGGATCGAGCTCGCCATCGCAGTCGTCGTCGTCTTCCCGTTCGTCGCGGAGACGACTGCGACTCCGGCGCTGAGGCGGGCCGCGAGGAGGTCGAGCGCGCCCGGATCGAGCTTCCAGACGAGCTTCCCGGGAATCGTCGTGCCGCCGCCACGACCGGTCGCGCGCGAGAGCCGTCCGACGAGGCGGGCTGCCGAGCTCTCGAGCGCGATGCGTGCCGACATGCGGGCGAGCCTAGCGTTCGCGTCTCGCTCTGCCGAGCTTGCAGACTCGTCGCAAATGATCTACCATGTTTGCATGGCCAGGGCGCGTCGGCGTCACCCTGCGCTCGAGCGCATCGACGAGGACGCGCTCGAGGCCTTTCGCACGGGCCTCCGACGGCGCTACACGGACGACGAGATCCTGGCGGAGCTGCAGGCCTCCGCCGCGCGGTTGGGGCGCTCGCCGACGATGCGCGAGTTCGCCGCGGACCCGGACGCCGCGGTGCACCCGCAGACCGTGATCGAGCATTTCGGCACGTGGAACGCCGCGAAGCGCGCCGCGGGCCTCACGCCGCGGCGATTCATCAGCCGCGACGAGCTCCTGGGACAGCTGCGCGAGCTCGGGGAGGAGCTCGGGCGTGTGCCCACCGTGCGCGACATCGAGGAGCGGAGGGGGCGGATCGCCTCGAAGTCCCTGATCTGGCACACGTTCGGCTCGCTCGCCGCGGCGCTGCGCGAGGCCGGGTTCGACGTCCCGCTCGGCGAGGAGCGGCTCGAGCGGGCGGTCGCCGACGGCGCCGCGCTCGCACGGGCGCTCGGACGCCTGCCGAAGATGGCCGACTGGAAATCCGCACGCGCGCGAGACGCGAATCTCCTCTCCGAATGGCAGGTGTACCGCATGGTGGACGTGCATCCGGGGGCGTGGTCGGCATTTCAGTACCTCGTCCGCGAGCGACTGCTCGAGGAGGGGGTGGAGGTCCGGCCGGACGGGTCGGTGGAGGGCCTTTCCGCGTGAGCGCCGACCCTGGCTCGGGGGGAACGCTCGTGTGCGGCTCGTGCGGCGCCGAGCAGTCCGCCGGGGGCCGCTTCTGCAGCGCGTGCGGCGCGGTGCTGCTGCAGGTCTGCCCTGCCTGCGGAACCGAGGCCCCTGCCGACGCCGCCTTCTGCGCGACGTGCGGGACGGCGCTGCGCCCCGGGGTCGGGCGCGCAGCGGTCGAGGAGCACGAGGAGCGGCGCGTGGTCACGGTTCTGTTCGCCGACCTCGCCGGGTCGACTGCGCTCGGCTCCCGCATCGACGCCGAGGAGCTGAGGACGCTGCAGGCGGAGCTCTTCGAGCTCGTCGACGCAGAGGTGGTGCGGTTCGGCGGAATCAGCGAGAAGTTCGTCGGCGACGCCGTCCTCGCCGTGTTCGGCGTGCCGCTCGCGCACGACGACGACCCGGAGCGGGGTGTCCGCGCCGCGCTCGCCGTGCGCGAACGCTTCGCGCAGTTCGCCCACGGGGTCTGCGAGCGGCACGGGATCGAAGTCGGCCTGCGGCTGGGCGTCAACACCGGCGAGGTGGTCGCGGGCCGCGAGGCGGTCTCGCGCGGTGAGCTGATGGTCACGGGCGACGCCGTGAACGTCGCGGCGCGCTTGCAACAGCGGGCGCAGCCCGGGCAGGTGCTCGTCGGTGAGCGGACACAGGTCGCGACCCGCCGCGCGATTCGCTACACGAGCGTCGGGGCCGCACCGGCAAAGGGAAAGGATGCACCGGTGCCGGCATGGGAGGCGGCCGCGATCGTCGCGCTGCCGGGTCAGCGGGGGGTGGAGGGGCTCACGGCCGAGATCATCGGACGCGAGGAGGAGCTGGCCGTCTTGCGAGCGCTCACGGCGAGGGTCGAGCGCGAGCGTGCGCCGCAGCTCGTGACGATCTACGGTCACGCCGGCGTCGGCAAGACGAGGCTCCAGACCGAGTTCGTGAGCGCGTTGCCGGACGTGCGACTCCTCCAGGGACGGTGCCTGGCGTACGGCGAGGGGATCACCTACTGGCCGCTCGGCGAGGCCGCGAAGGGGTACGCGGGCATCCTCGACACCGACCCGGGGGACGTCGCGCTCGCGAAGCTCCGGTCGGCGATCGCCCCGCACGTCGCGCCGGACCACGTCGCGAGCGTCGTCGAGGCGATCGCATGGACGATCGGGCTGACGCTCCCGCAGGACGAGGACCTCGACGTGCGGGGCATGCTGCGCGAGAGCTGGCGCAGGTTCCTCACGGGGCTCGGGGAGGAGAAGCTGACCGTGCTCGTCGTGGAGGACGTGCATTGGTCGTCGGAGCCTCTGCTCGAGCTGCTCGACCATCTGAGCGACTCCCTCGTCGACACGGCTGTGCTGATGCTGTGTACCGCGCGACCCGAGTTCTTCGAGACGCGCGGCGCCTGGGGCGGGGGGCTGCGCGATTCGACGTCGATCCGGCTCGCGCCGCTTCCCGTGGACGAGTCGGTGCAGCTCGTGGAGGCGCTCGTCGGCGCCGGCGGCCTCCCCGAGGACCTGACCCGTCGGATCGTGAAACGGGCGGAGGGCAATCCGTTCTACGTGGAAGAGATCCTCCAGATGCTGATCGACCGCGACGCGATCGCGCGCGACAACGGCGGGTGGACGATCCGCGGCCGCCTGGACGAGGTGGAGCTGCCCGACTCGATCCACGCAGTGATCGCCTCACGGGTCGACCTGCTCGACGCAGCGTCGCGTGATGCGCTCCGGCGCTGCTCGGTGATGGGGCGTGTGTTCTGGCCGAGCGCGGTCGGGGTCGAGGACGAGCTGATCGCGATGCTCGCCCGCCGTGCCCTCGTGAACGAGCATCCCGACTCGACGATCGAGGGCATGCGCGAGTTCGCTTTCAAGCACGCCCTCACCCAGGACGTCGTGTACTCCACGTTGCCTCGCGCGGAACGGCGCGTGCTCCACCGCCAGGTGGGGGCCTGGGTCGAGGTGGTCGCGCCCGGCCGCGAGTCCGAGATGGCCGAGTTCGCCGCGTACCACCTCGACCGCGCGCTCGAGTACGGGGAGACGTCGCCCGAGGTGCGGACGCGGTGCTGCGAGCTGCTGCTCGTCGCCGGTGAGGCCGCGCTGGCTCGTGTCGCCGCCGACACCGCTGCGCGACTGCTCGCGCGGGCGGTCGAGCTCGCAGACGAGCCGCGCCGGCGATTCCGGGCGCTTCTCGGCCACGGCCGGGCGAGCCTGATGTCGGCGCACGTCGACCAGTCGCACGCACAGTTCGCCGCGGCAAGGGACATCGCGGCCGAGCTGGACGATCGCCGCCTGCTCGCCGAAGCACTGAGCTGGCTGTCCCGCGCGAGCTGGGTGACCGGCCGCTGGCAGGATGCGCTGCCGGAGGCGACGGCGGCGGTCGAGGCGCTCGCGGGCCTCGACGACTCCCACCAGCTGGCTCGATCGCTTGCCCGGCTCTCGCAGCTCGAGATGCTGAACGGCCTGCCGCGCGCCGAGGAGCGGGCGCTCGAGGCGATCGCGGTCGCGCGGCGGGCCGGCGACCTGCATGCGGAGCTGAACGCGCGCTCGAACCTGCTCGTGACGCGAACGAACCGGGGTGTCGTGCTCGATCTGACGGAGTCGCGCGAGATCATCAGGCTCGCGGTCGCCAGCGGGGACGCGCTCGAGGCGCAGCGATGTCTCGTCAACTCGCTCTGGATGGCCCAGGCGCACCTGGCACGCGAAGACCTGGAGCGCGGCATCGAAAGCCTGCGCGAGCTGGTCGCCGGCGTGCCCGAGGTCGAGGGCCTCGACGTCTACTTCGAGCTGTCGTACGCGCATCTCGTCGACGTGCCCGCAGGGCGCTGGGAGCGGCTCGAGCGCCTGCTGACGCGGGGGGTCGAATTCCGCGAGTCCCGCCTTTCCGGCGCACGGATGCTGTCGAACGAGCTCCAGGGCGGCATGGCGCTGCGGCGAGGCGATCTCGCGGCGGCAGCAGAGCCTCTCGACGCCCTGCGCACGCTCGCGTCCGCCGCGGGCGAGCCGCAGCGCCTACTGCCGATGGCGTCGATCGTGATGCCGTACGCCGCGCTGACCGGGGATTTCGAGACCGTTCGCAAGCTCGCGGAGGTGGTGCTCGGGACGACCGACCGGGAATGGGCGCAGCTGAACACGAGCGCAATTCCGAGAGCTCTGGCCCGGGCCGGCGAGATCGAGCTGCTCGACCGGACCGCTGCCGCCCTGCGGGCGAAGAGCCGCGACGTCGATGCTCCGCGGATCGCGATCGGCGCCACCGTCGCCGAGGGGCTGCTCGCGCTCGCCGAGGATCGCGCCGACGAGGCAGCTGCGAAGCTCCAGTCGGCGGCCGACCACGAGCGGCGCCTGGGGTGGGCGTACCGGGCAGCGTGCCTCGACGTCGACGTCGCGACGGCGCTCGCGACCGCCGGCCGGGTCACCGAGGCGGGGGCGGCGAGCGAGCAGGCCGCTGCGGTGCTCGAGCCGCTTCGGTGCGTCAACCCGTTCTGAGACGGCTCAGGCCGGCGAGACGAGCGCCGAGAGGAGCGCGAGGCAGGAACGTCCCTCGTGCGGCGCCCTCACCGCCGGCAGCGAGCGCTCCTCGCGGTAGCTCGTGTCCGGCGACCACCGCCGCGTCGCGGTGATCGTCCCGCCTTGAAGCGTGAGCAACCTGCCTTCCTCGACCTGAGACTTCAGGTACGTCGTACGGAGAGTGCGCTCGACGATCTCGAGCGCAGAGCGCGTGGACGCGAAAAACACCTCGTGACGGCCACGCGCGACCCACAGCGGGCGGCCGACACCGCGGGCGAGATGGAGGCTGTCCGGCTCTCGCTCGTCGACCCAGGCGGCGGCCATCGTGCCGACGAGCTGCTCGAGCGTCTCCGCCGACGTGCCGAAGGCGTCGACGAGCGCGAAGATCGCCTCCGAGTCAACGGTCATCTCGGGCTGCTCGCGCTCGAGGCCGTGGTGCGCGAGAAGGTCGTCGTCGTTCGCGATGATCCCGTTGTGGACGCCGACGACGTCTCCATGTCGGATCGGGTGGTTGTTCGCGACGATCGAGGGGTGACCCTTCGTGTAGTCGCGGACGTGGAGGAGCACCTCGTCGGTCGTGTCGGGTAGCGCGACGCAGTCGAGCAGCGCGCTCGCGCCTGTCTGCTGCTTGTGCACCGCGACGGAGCTCTCCGCGCGATAGGCGTAGCCGACCGCGTCGGCGCCGCGCTCGGCGATCCCGGCGAGGAGCGCCTGCGCAGACAGCGTGCGACTCACCTCCGAGCCGTTGCCGAGGCTGTAGCCAGCGATGCCGCACACTTCGAGCCTGTCTCCTCCGAGCCGCAGATCTGTCTTTGCTCCAGCGTACTGAGCCGCTGGTGAGCATTCTGTTCGGAAATGCGGACGGCACTCCTCGTGGGGCCAATTCGACAAATGCCTCAAGCGGGGGACGCGTGCAGCCGATAGGTCTCCCGTGGAGCAGAATGCGGCGGGACCGCTCTTCGACGCCATTGGCGAGCACGACGAGCCCGAGACCGGGGCAGCCGTCCAGGACCCGTTGAAGCTGTACGTGCGGGCGATCGGGGACGGCAGGCTGCTGACCCCGGTCGAGGAGCGGGAGCTCGCGCGGCGCAAGGACGAGGGGGACGAGCTCGCGAAGCAGAAGCTGATCGAGTCGAACCTGCGCCTGGTGATGTCGATCACACGGAACTACACGCGTGCGGACGTGCCGCTGCTCGACCTGATCCAGGAGGGCAACCTCGGCCTGATCCGGGCGGTCGAGAAGTTCGACTGGACGATGGGCTACAAGCTCTCGACGTACGCGACGTGGTGGATCCGGCAGGCGGTGCAGCGGGCCCTCGCCGAGCAGAGCCGCACGATCCGGCTGCCGGTGCACATCGCCGACCAGGTCCGGCGCATCCAGCGGGCGCGGCGCGCGCTCGGGCAGCAGCTGAACCGCGATCCGTCGATCGACGAGATCGCCGTGGAGACGGAGCTGACCCCGCTCCGCGTCCAGGAGCTGCTCGACCTCGTCCAGGACCACGTGAGCCTCGAGATGCCCGTCGGGGACGGCGAGAGCGTGATGAGCGACCTGATCGAGGACACCTCGGCGATCGAGCCGGAGGCGGAGACCGCGCTGCGGCTGCGGTCGACCGAGCTCGCGCAGGCACTCGCGCAGCTCAAGCCGCGCCTCCAGCGAGTCCTCGTGCTCCGCTTCGGGCTCGACGGCTCGGCGGCGCGGACGCTCGAGCAGGTCGGGGTCGAGCTCGGCATCACGCGCGAGCGCGTCCGGCAGCTCGAGACGCGGGCCCTGCGGGAGCTGCGTCAGGTGGCGCCGTCGCTCGAGCTGTACCTCCGCACCTGAGCGGGCGCGTCGATCAGCCCTGAACCGACTGCATCTCGTGCGCGAGCGAGAGGCGCCGGAGGGAGTCGAGCTCGATCTGTCGGACGCGCTCGCGCGTGAGCCCGAGCCGCCGACCGATCTCCTCGAGCGTGCGTGGCTCGTTGCCGTCGATGCCGTAGCGCAGCGTCACGACCTCGCGCTCGCGGGCGGGGAGGGCGCCGAGCGCCCGCCGGAGCGCCTGCTTGCGGAGACGGGTCTCGACGGTCTCTTCGGGAAGCGGCTCGGTGCCGGCCACGAAGTCGCCGAGCACCGCGTCGTCGGTGTCGCCGATCGGCGCGTCGAGGCTCGCCGACGCGCGCGCCGCGGCCCGCACCTCGAGCACCTGCTGCGGAGTGAGGGAGGCCTCGTCGGCGACCTCGTCGAGCGTCGGCTCGCGCCCTAGCTGAGTCCAGAGCGACCGCTCGGCGCGGTTGATCTTCTGGAGCCGCTCGACGATGTGCACCGGCATGCGGATCGTCCGCGCCTTGTCCGCGAGCGCCCGGGCGACGGCCTGCCTGATCCACCACGTCGCGTACGTCGAGAACTTGAAGCCCCGGCGCCAGTCGAACTTCTCGACCGCCCGGATCAAACCGAGCGTCCCCTCCTGGATCAGGTCGAGGAAGGGCAGCCCCTGGTTGCGGTAGTTCTTCGCGATCGAGACGACGAGGCGCAGGTTCGACTGGATCATCTCGGCCTTCGCGAGCTCGTCGCCCCGCTCGATGCGCTTCGCGAGCGTCACCTCCTGCGCCGCGGTCAGCAGGCGGTGCCGGCTCGCCTCGCGCAGGAAGAGCTGGAGCGCATCGGTCGTCGACTCCACGGATGCGGGGGCCGTCGCCGCCTCGGGACGCGTGTCGGCCGCGGGGACGTCGGCCGGCGGCGTGTCGACGATCTCGATGCCGCGCTTCTCGAGCTCGCGCACGAGCGCCTCCTGCTCGAGCCCGTCCAGCTCGTGTGTCTCGACGATCTCGCTCACCTCGGGGGCGCGGATCGCGCCCAAGTGCTCACACGCCTCGATCAGAGAGCGCAGGTCGTCCTGGGCGAGCAGGGTCTCGATGTCTACCGTCGTCATGGGGAAAGGAGGCGCGAAGCTTCCGACGGGTCCGGTACGAGGTTCCCACAGCCCCCAAGGGCTGGTCAAGCCCCTGTTCCGGGGAACCGGCTCTGGCAACGGCGCAAGAACGTGCATAGGTTGTGAGAGGGACGGGGATGACGGACGTGGGGAACATCGAGCGGCGACGGCCGCCGGCGCGTTGCGACGGGTGCGGTCGAAGCGCCGAGGAGACCGAGATGAACCGCTACGGATGGGCCGTCAGCCCACCGGCCGCGGAGGTGCCCGGAAGCTATTGCCTGAGCTGCGCGTCGGCGCTCCGCATGCTCGAGTGGTTCGTCCGCTGCGTCGAGTGCGGCGTGATCGTCGAGAACGAGACCGCCGCCGAGAAGTCGGGGTGGCGCTTCCACGCCGACGCGCTCGGGCAGCTCCAGCCGCACTGTCCGGCGTGCTCGTCGCGTCGCGCAACGCGCTGAGAGCCCCCGGGCTGACCCGACGCACGATAACGCGCGTTATGTCGAGTTGGAGTTTGCCAACACCACGCGCGCTGTCCCCTGCGCTGCGGCGCCGAAGGTAGCCCTTCAGGGGTGTGCCCTGCCGTCGGCGGGGATGGTTTCTTGCGGGTGGGGTTCCGCGAGAGCGGAATCCCACCTCGCAGGCTCGAGCCGCCTAGAAGCTCGCGCTGCGAGCGCCGCTCACGATCAGCAGCAGGATCGCGACCGCGAGCACCAGCCGGTAGACGACGAAGACGTCGTACGTGTGCCGGCGGACGTAGTCGAGCAGACCGAGAATCGCGATCAGGCCCGTCCCCAGCGAGGCGAGCACACCGACGACGAACGGCCCCGCCGTTCCCGAGGGCAGGTCGGCGAGCACGACGTCGGTGAGCCCCTTGAACAGCACGGCTCCGAGCGTGATCGGAAGCAGGAGCAGGAACGAGAAGCGAGCCGACGCGTCGCGGTCGAGCCCGAGGAACCGCGACGCGGTGATCGTGATCCCCGAGCGCGACACGCCCGGCATCAGGGCGAGGCACTGGGCGAGCCCGACCCAGAGCCCCTTGCGGACGGTCACGTCCTCGAGCTTGTCCGGGCCCGGACGCCGGTCCGCCCAGCCGAGCAGGAGCCCGAAGGCGGCGAGCAGGATCGCCATCTGCCATGGGTCGCCGAGGTGGTTTGCGATCGGGTCCTCGAGCGCGAAACCGACGAGCGCCGCAGGGATCGTGCCGATCACGACGGCCCACGCGAGCCGCGCCGACGGATTCGAGATGCTCCGCTGCCGCAGGCTGCCGATCAAGGCGCGAACGAGCTCGACGACTTCGGGCCAGAAGTACGCGCCCACCGCGATGCACGTGCCGAGATGGAGCGAGACGTCGAACGTCTGGTTGAAGGCGTCGTTCTCCTCGAGATACGTCCAGTCGAACAGCCAGGGAACGAGGATCAGGTGCCCCGACGACGAGATCGGGAGAAGCTCCGTGAAGCCCTGCACGACGCCCAGCGCGAGCGCCTGCCAGTTCGTCAGCTTGTTCGGATCGTCCCCCACGCCGCCGAGCGCCAGGACGAAAGCGAGCGCGAGGGCGACGCCTGCGATGGTGAGGACGACCGCTCGGCGCACCGGCGCATCCTACGCGCGGATCGCTCCGACCCGAGCCATGAAAGGATTCTCCGCAAATTGCGGCAAAGGCCTTCCCGCGTGACTTGACCGCCCCCTCCCCACCCCGTAGGTTTGCCCGTGCACCGAGCACGGGACGTGAGTAGGTCGAAGCCCGTCACGCAGGCAGTACGCGCAAGCGGAAGGTCGACGTGGCAGGTGGACGAAAGCGTCACCGGCTCGGTGAATTTTTTTGGTCCGCGAAGCAGGATTCCGCCGAAGCAGAATCCTGCCGCGGGCGATCCCCCGCCTGCGGCGGGGCAAACCCCTGAAGGCGGCTGCCTTCGGCGCCGCGACGACTCCGCGTGGGAGCCGAGCGTTGCGCGTGATCCCTGGCGATTCCGCGAAGCGGAAGCGTTAGCATCGTGGCCGTGCACCTCCGACTGCCGAGCATCGACCGGGGGGTTCAGAGCTTTATCTGGGCCGTCGTCTTCTTCCTCTTCCTCTACTTCGGCATGGTCGCGATCGAGGTCTCGAAAGGGACCGCGCTCGTGATCTCGCTCGTCGTCGGCTTCGGGGTGTTTCTCCTGGTGCGCACGCGCGGGGGCGACGACCCCCTCGACCGGGACTAACCCGGCGCGCCGCCCCGCGCGCACGTTGCGGCGTTTACACCTGGTCGGCGTCGTTCTCCAGGCTCTCGAGCAGCTTGCGCGTCAGCTCGGGGCCGAGCGCCTCCTCGAGACGCGCCTTCGCCGGGAGTCGCCGACTCGTCGGCTGGCCCAGCGCGAGGCAGTCGCGCAGGAGGTGCAGGCTGGACACGTCGGTGTCCGCCGGGGGGTCGTGTTCGACGGCTGAGTCCATGCCCCAATGATCGGCGGAATGCCCGGTATCCGGCCATCCCTCCCGGGAGTGAACGGAGCAATGCGTGCGTCCCGGCTCGACCGCGCCCGCCGCTAGGTTTCGCTGGCAATGCGCTGGGCTCGTGACCGGCTGAGGCGCCCGTGGGCAGGCGTCGCGGCGAGCGTGCTGGCGGTCGCGACCGTCACGGGCGCGGTCGCCGTCCTCGACGAGTTCGTCCCTGTGCTCAGCCTCGGGGCCCTGTACGTCCTCGCCGTCCTGCCGGTCGCGGTCGTGTGGGGATCGGCGTACGCGGTCGGCGTGGCGATCGCGAGCATGCTGGTCTTCAACTTCCTCTTCCTGCCGCCGCTCCACACCTTCGACCTCGCGGATCGTCGCAATTGGCTCGCTCTCGCCGTCTACCTGACGGCCGCGCTCGTCGCGGGCGGGCTCGCGTCGCGCGCCCGGCGGCAGCAGGACGAGGCACAGCAGCGCGAGCGGGAGGCTGCGCTGCTCGCCGACATCGCCGCGGAGCTGCTCCGGGGTACGCGGCTCGAGGACGAGGTCGAGAGCATCGCGGGGCGCGCCGCAGCCGTGCTGGGCGTCTCGTCGGCGCGCATCGTCCTCGGGAGCGCCACGCGGGGAACGTCGCGCGAGGCGCCGTACCCGCTGGAGATCGACGCCGTTCCGGTCGGGACCCTCTACACGCCCGAGCGGGAGGAGCCGGAGCTCGGCGTCCGGCTGCGCCTCCTCCCCGCTCTGGCGTCGCTGCTGGCGGTCGCCCGCGAGCGAGAGCGCCTGGCCCGCGACGCCCTCGAGGCCGAGGCGCTGCGCCGGAGCGACTCGATCAAGACCGCCGTGATCCAGGCCGTCTCCCACGACCTGCGCACCCCGCTCGCGACGATCGAGCAGGCACTCGACGGCCTGGAGAGCGGCGTGCTCGACCTCTCCGACGACGATCGGGCCGAGTTGCTCGACACGATCCGCATCGAGCACACGCGTCTCAAGCGGTTCGTCGAGAACCTGCTCGATCTCTCGCGCCTCCAGGCGGGTGCAGCGAGCTCGATTCCCGAGCTTTGGACCGGCGAGGCGCTCGTCGCGCAGGCCGTCGAGGAGCTCGGCTGCCCGGAGCGGGTCGTGGTGAGCGCCCGCGCGGATCTCCCGCCGGTCAGCGTGGATGCGATCCAGATCCAGCGCGTGCTCGTCAACGTGCTCGAGAACGCACTCGCGGTGTCGCCTCCGGGGGAGCCCGTGCACGTGCGCGTCACCGCGACGCGCGAGGAGCTCCTCGTCCGCGTCACGGATCACGGGCCCGGAGTGCCCGAGGGCGAGCGGGAACGGGTCTTCGAGCCGTTCCACCGCATCGCCGGACCGTCGCGCCAGCCGGGCGCCGGGCTCGGGCTCGCGATCGCCCGCGGGTTCACCGAGGCAAACGGCGGCCGCCTCTGGCTCGAGTCGCGGGCGGGTCAGGGCGCCTCGTTCGTGCTCGCCCTCCCCACGGTCGAGCTGCCGGTCGAGCTGCCGGTATGAGCGGGGAACGGGTCCTCGTCGTCGACGACGAGCCGCAATTCCTCCGTGCGCTGCGGACAAACCTCCGCGGCGCCGGCTACGAGGTCGCGACCGCCACCACCGCGGAGGAGGCGCTCGCCGCGGCGGGCCTCCGGCCGCCGCACGCGATCATCCTCGATCTCCTTCTCCCCGACGCGCGCGGCACCGAGGTCTGCACGGAGCTGCGCAAATGGACGGAGGCTCCGATCATCCTCGTCTCGGCGGTCGGCGACGAGGCGGAGAAGATCGCCGCCTTCGACGCGGGCGCCGACGACTACGTCACGAAGCCGTTCGCAATCGGCGAGCTCCTGGCGCGGCTGCGCGCGGTCCTCCGCCGTGCGACGCCGCAGACGGAGCCGGTGCTCGAGATCGGCCGGCTCGTGATCGACCTCGAGAAGCGGGTGGTGGCGATCGCGGGAGCGCCGGTGCGACTGACCCCACACGAGTTCGACGTGCTCCGCCTCCTGGCGCTCAACGAGGGCAAGCTCCTCACCCACAAGACGATCCTGCGCGAGGTGTGGGGTCCTGCCTACCAGCTCGAGTCGAGCTACCTCCACGTGTACGTGTCGCAGCTCCGGCGCAAGCTCGAGCCGGACCCCGCCCGACCGCGGTACATCCTCACCGAGCCAGGCGTCGGATACCGCCTCGTGAACCCGGAGCCGGCTTTAGACAACCCTTAGCGCCCCGCCCCGAGTCCTAAGACCGCCCTCAGAGGCGCGGCCCTACCGTCGGCGCCGTGCCCGAAAGCGCTCACCCCGTTGCCGCCCATACGGGTCTGCTCGCGCGCGCCCGGACGTCTCTCACCGCCATCCTGCCGGGGGAAGTGAAGGCACGCCGGCGCCTTCGCGCCGAGCGAAGGAAGGCCGACGAGGAGCTCCTCCAGAGCGAGTGGATCTCGCCATTCCTCGCGTGGCGGGCGAACGAGGTCGTCGCGCGCGAGAACCGCGTGGAGCTCGCCCGCTCGCTCCGGGACGTCGTCGCCTCCGCGGAGGCACGCTACCTTCCAACCGCGTCGCCGGTCGATCGTGCCGCGGTTCGCGGCGACGCGTCTCGCATGCTCGCGATCGCGAGGCGCCTCGAGGGCCCGGCTCCGGTCGCGCCGCGCGGCGTCCTGCTCGTGGAGCAACTGCTCGTGGACGGCTCGAGTCCGCTCTACGCAAGCGACCGGCGGGACACGTTGCGCTCGTACCTCGACAGCGCCCGTGACGCACTGGAGCCCCGCTGATGGTCGAGCTGCTCGGCATTCTCATCGCGCTCGCGTGCTTCGGCGCCGCGATCGGGCTGATCGCCCTGCTGGAGCGCGTCTGATGTCCGGCGGAGACGTGTTCGGCCTGATCGTGTCACTCGTGGTCCTCGCGTACCTCGTCTACGTCCTGTTCCGGGGGGAGAAGCTGTGACCGCCAACGGGATCACGCAGATCGTCCTGTATCTCGTGATCCTGACCGTGCTCGCCTACCCGCTCGGGACGTACATGGCACGGGTCTACTCGGGCTCGTTGCGCATCCCGCGGTGGCTGGCCGCACCCGAGCGCGGCTTCTACCGGCTCGTCGGGACGAGCGCCGACGCCGAGCAGGGCTGGAGGGGCTACGCGAAGACGTCGCTCGTCTTCATGGCCGTGTTCGCGGTGCTCCTCTACCTCCTGCTGCGCATGCAGGGACACCTGCCGCTCAACCCCGACGGGCTCGCGTCCGTGAGCCCGTGGGTCGCGATGAACACGACCGCGAGTTTCGTCACGAACACGAACTGGCAGTACTACGGCGGCGAGACCACGATGTCGTACCTGAGCCAGATGGGCGGGCTCGCGGTGCAGAACTTCGTCTCGGCGGCGATCGGCATGGCCGTGCTCGCGGCCGTGATCCGGGGTTTCGCGCGGCGTTCTGCAGGCACCGTGGGGAACTTCTGGGTCGACCTCTACCGGTCGCTCGTCTACATCCTCCTGCCGCTCGCTCTGATCCTGGCGATCCTGCTCGTCTCGCAGGGCGTCGTCCAGACGTTCCACGGAGGTGCCACCGCGACCACGCTCGAGGGTGGACAGCAGGCGATCGCGCGCGGCCCTGCCGCCTCGCAGATCGCGATCAAGCAACTCGGGACGAACGGCGGCGGTTTCTACAACTCCAACTCCTCCGTTCCGTTCGAGAACCCGAACGACTTCACGAACCTGCTCGAGATGCTGGCGATCCTGCTCATCCCCGCGGCGCAGGTCTTCATGTTCGGCCGGATGGTCGGGTCCCGCCGACAGGCGTTGCCCATCTATGCCGCGATGATGGCGATGACCGTCATCGGCCTCGCCGTCGCGCTCCCCGCCGAGCAGCACGGCTCCCAGGTCCTGCGGGGCTCCGGCGTGAACATCACGGCCGGCAACGGCTCGAGCGGCGGCAACCTGTCGGACAAGGAGGTGCGCAACGGGATCGCCTCCACGGTCAACTGGGCGGTCGCGACGACCAACGCCTCGAACGGCTCGGTCAACGGCGGCCACGACGCGCTCACGGCAGCGGGAGGGGCGGTGCCGATCACGAACATGTTCACCGGCGAGGTGATCTGGGGCGGCGTCGGCTCGGGCCTCTACGGGATGTTCTTCTACATCGTGATCGCGGTCTTCGTCGCCGGGCTCATGGTCGGGCGCACCCCCGAGTACCTCGGCAAGAAGATCGAGGCGAGGGAGATCAAGCTCGCGGCCGTCGGGGCGCTCTTCGTGCCGACGATGGTGCTCGTCCTGACGGCGATCGCGATCTCGACCAGCCGCGGGCTCGCATCCATCTTCAACCCCGGCGCGCACGGCTTCTCGGAAACCCTCTACGCCTACGACTCGCAGTCGAACAACAACGGCAGTGCCTTTGCCGGCTACGGCGCGACCGAGTTCTCTGCGCTGCTCGGTTCCGTCGCGCTCTGGCTCGGCCGCTTCGCGCCGCTGGTCGCCGCACTCGCGCTCGGCGGCTCCCTGGCCGCGAAGAAGACCGTGCCCCCATCGGCGGGGACGTTCCGCACCGACGGCGGGACGTTCGTCGTGCTGCTCGTCGGCGTCGTGATCCTGACCGCCGGGCTGATGATCTTCCCCGCGCTGACCCTCGGGCCGCTCGTCGAGGCGCTCCAATGATCAAGCTCCTCGGGCGCTCGGTGATTGCGGTCGTCGTGCTGACGCTCGTCTTCGGCGCCGCGTACCCGGTCGTCTTCACGGGCTTCGCGCAGCTCGTGTTCTCCGACAAGGCGGACGGGAGCCTGATCGAGCGCGACGGCAAGGTCGTCGGCTCGCGCCTCGCCGCCCAGGCGTTCACGAAGCCCGGGTACTTCCACCCTCGCCCCTCTGCCACCTCACCTGCATACAACGCGGCGTCGACGACGTTCGCGAACCTCGGCCCGACCAACCCGGACCTCGCGAAGGCCGTCCGCCGGCGCGCGCTCGCGATCTTGAAGCTCGAGCGGCCCTACAACCCGGGGCTCACGATCGGCGACATCCCCGTCGATGCCGTCACGACGTCGGCCTCGGGGATCGACCCGCACATCTCGCCGGCGAACGCACGCCTCCAGGCTGCACGTGTCGCCAACGTGCGAGGTCTCTCGCCGGACATGGTCTCCCAGTTGATCGACGAGCACACCGACGGTCGCTGGCTCGGGATCTTCGGCGAGCCGGGCGTGAACGTCCTCGAGCTGAACCTCGCCCTCGACCAGGAGACCTCGTGACCCGGCCCAGCACCACGATCTTCTCTCGGGACATCGTGCTCGCAGCGATCCGTGACTCGTTCCTGAAGCTCGACCCGCGGACCCTGCTCCGCAACCCCGTGATCTTCATCGTCGAGCTCGCCAGCGTGATCACGACCGCGATCTTCGTCCGGGACGCCCTCTCCTCGGGCGAGAGCGAGCCACTGTGGTTCACGGGCACGGTCTCCGTCTGGCTGTGGCTGACCGTGCTGTTCGCGAACTTCGCCGAGGCGATCGCCGAGAGCCGCGGCAAGGCACAGGCGAACGCGTTGCGCGCCACGCGCACGACCACGACGGCCTTCCGCCGCCTGGAGTCGGGCCAGCTCGCGGAGGTGCCGGCGCCCGACCTTCGGCGGGGCGACGTCGTCGTCGTGGAAGCCGGTCAGGTCATCCCGGCCGACGGAGAGATCCTCGAGGGCGTCGGCTCCGTCGACGAGTCCGCGATCACGGGCGAGTCCGCACCGGTGATCCGCGAGGCGGGCGGCGACCGCTCCGCGGTGACCGGAGGGACGCGGCTCCTATCGGACCGGCTGGTGATCGAGGTGACCCAGGACCCCGGCCAGTCGTTCCTCGACCGCATGATCGCGCTCGTCGAGGGAGCGGAGCGGCGGAAGACGCCGAACGAGATCGCGCTCAACATCCTGCTCGCGGCCCTCACGATCACGTTCCTCGCCGCAACGGTGACGCTGCGGCCGTATGCGCTGTACGCAGGGACGAACCTCTCCCAGACGGTCTTGATCGCGCTCCTCGTCGCGCTCATCCCGACCACGATCGGCGCGCTTCTCTCGGCAATCGGGATCGCAGGGATGGACCGGCTCGTGCAGCGCAACGTGCTCGCGATGTCCGGTCGGGCGGTCGAGGCCTCCGGTGATGTCGACGTGCTGCTGCTGGACAAGACGGGGACGATCACGCTCGGCAACCGTCAGGCGGCCGAGTTTCTCCCACTGAGCGGCGTGGCGGAGCTCGATCTCGCGCAGGCCGCCCAGCTGGCGTCGCTCGCCGATGAGACTCCCGAGGGCCGCTCGATCGTGGTGCTCGCGAAGGAGCGCTTCGGCCTCCGCGAGCAAGAGCTCGGCGAGCACACATTCGTCCCGTTCTCGGCCACGACGCGAATGAGCGGCGTCGACCTCGACGGCAAGAGCCTGCGCAAGGGCGCCGCCGAAGCCGTCAAGGAGTTCGTGGCGGACAACGGGGGACGGGTGCCCGACGAGCTCGACACGCTCGTCCACGGCGTTGCCCAGTCGGGCGGCACACCACTCGTCGTCGCCCAGGACAACTGGGCCCTCGGCGTCGTTCATCTCAAGGACATCGTCAAGGGCGGCATGAGCGAGCGTTTCGACGAGCTCCGGCGAATGGGGATCCGCACGGTGATGATCACCGGCGACAACCCCGTCACGGCCGCGGTGATCGCGCGGGAATCAGGCGTAGACGACTTCCTCGCGGAGGCGACTCCGGAACGCAAGCTCGAGCTGATCCGCGAGGAGCAGGCGCGAGGACGCATGGTCGCGATGACCGGCGACGGCACCAACGACGCCCCGGCACTCGCGCAGTCAGATGTCGGCGTCGCGATGAACACCGGCACGACGGCCGCCAAGGAGGCCGGCAACATGGTCGACCTCGACTCGAACCCCACGAAGCTGATCGAGATCGTCGAGGTCGGGAAGCAGCTCTTGATCACGCGCGGCGCGCTGACGACGTTCTCGATCGCCAACGACGTGGCGAAGTACTTCGCGATCATCCCTGCGATCTTCGCGTTCACGTACGCGTCCACGCCGGGTGCCCGGGGCCCCCTCGACAGCCTCAACCTCATGAACCTCGGCACGCCGTACAGCGCGATCATCTCGGCGATCGTGTTCAACGCGCTCGTGATCCCCGCGCTCGTCCCACTCGCGCTGCGCGGCGTCAAGTACCGGGCGATCGGGGCCACGGCGCTCCTTCGGCGGAACCTCCTGATCTACGGGCTCGGTGGCATGATCACGCCGTTCATCGGGATCAAGCTGATCGACCTCGTGGTGCACAACCTCTTCGGTGCTTGACTCTCGTCGATGCGCGGTCGCTACCGGATCCTGCTCGGGATGGCAGCCGGGGTCGGCAAGACCTACCGGATGCTCCAGGAGGGCCGGCAGGCGCAGGCCGACGGTCGTGACGTCGTGATCGGCTACCTCGAGCCGCACGACCGGCCGGAGACCGCCGCCGTCGCCGAAGGGCTCGAGGCCGTGCCTCGCAGGCAGGTCAGGCACGGATCGCTCGAGCTCGGGGAAATGGACGTCGACGCGGTGATTCGCAGGGCGCCCGAGCTCGCCCTGGTCGACGAGCTCGCTCATACGAACGCGCCCGGCTCGCGCAACGAGAAGCGCTACCAGGACATCGACGAGATCCTCGGCGCCGGGATCGACGTGATCTCGACCGTCAACGTCCAGCACCTCGAGAGCCTCAACGACGCGGTCTTCGAGCTGACAGGCGTGCGTGTACGCGAGACGTTTCCCGACCGGATGCTCGACGAGGCCGACGAGGTGGTGCTGGTGGACATCTCGCCGGAGGCGCTTCAGGAGCGGCTCCGGGCCGGCAAGGTATACCCGGGTGGTCAGGCGGAGCGCGCCCTGTTGAACTTCTTCCGCCAGGACAATCTCTCCACGCTGCGCGAGCTCGCGCTGCGCGAGGTCGCCGAGGACGTGGAGGCGAAGCGTGGCGCGGCGGACCTCGACCCGTTGAGCAAGCAGGCCGTTGCCGAGCGTGTTCTCGCCCTCGTCGAGCCCCAGCCGCGCTCGCAGCGCGTCCTGCGGCGCGCATGGCGCTCTGCGCAGCGCCTCGGGGCGGAGATCGACGCCTTGTGGATGCGCCGCCCGGGTCAGCAGCTCTCGCCCGAGGACGCGACCCAGCTCGCGGCCCTTCGGCGACTCGCCTCGATTCTCGGCGTCCACTTCCTCGAGGAGGAGGGCGACGACCTCGTGCGCACGGTGCGGCGGATCGCCGCGGAGCGCGGCTCCACGTACGTGTTCGTCGGCACGCCGGACGAACGGCGCTGGATCGAGATCGTTCGCGGCTCGCTCGTCTCACGCATGATCCGCGAGCTCCCGGGCATCGACATCCGAGTGGTCGCCCACCGTGCGCTGCGCGACGAGCTGAAGCCATGAGGATCTGGCCGAGGAAGCCCGCGCTCGCCGGGCCGGGGCGCCCGCGTCTGCTGGTGCCGTTCATCGCGCGCCACCTCGACCCGACGGTGCTCGACGCCGCTCTGCGGATCGCGCGCGCCGAGAATGCCGTACTCGTCCCGGCGTACCTCCTCGTCGTCCCGCTGGAGTTCGGTCTCGACGCGCCGATCCAGCACGGCGAGCTCCAGCACGCGATGCCGATCCTCGAAGCGGTCGAGCTTGCGGCGCGGCGCGCGGGTGTCCCGGTCGACGCGCGCATGGAACGCGGCAGAACGCCGACCGACGTCCTGCAACGGCTCTGGAACGAGGAATGGTTCGACAGGATCGTCGTGCCCGCGCCTGCGCCGGGCCACCCCGGCTTCTCGCCGAAGGACCTCACCTGGATGCTCACGCACGCCCCGAGCGAGATGCTGATCCTGCGCCCGGGGCCGAACGAGCCCGCGCACGAAAACGGCAACCGCCGATCCCTCCAGCCGCTCGCCGGCTGAGGGTGGCGCGGCCCTCAGTACGCGATCAGCGCGTGCACGTCGGTGCCCGCGAGCCGCTCGCGCCCATGCAGGAACGTGAGCTCGATCACGAACAGCGCGCCGACGATCTCGCCCCCCAGCTGCGCCACGAGCTCGATCTTCGCCTGCGCGGTGCCACCGGTCGCGAGAACGTCGTCGAGCACGATCACCCGTGCGCCGTTCGCGAATGCGTCGGCGTGGATCTCGAGCGCGTCGTTCCCGTACTCGAGCTCGTAGGTCGCGCGGATCTTCTCCCAGGGGAGCTTCCCGGGCTTCCGTGCGGGCACGAAGCCACACCCGAGCTCGTAGGCGAGCGCCCCGCCGAAGATGAAACCCCGCGCTTCCGCGCCGAGGATCACGTCGGGCCTCCTAGGCCTCGCCCATTCCGCCAGATGCTCGATCGTCGAGTGCAGCGCCGCAGCGTTGCCGATCAGGGGCATCAGGTCCTTGAACACGATGCCCTCCTGCGGGAAGTCGGGCACGTCGCGGACGAGGGCCTCCAGCTCGGCGGTGGTCATCGTCATCGCTCGGATGCCTCCCTCAGGTCGCGGACGAGCAGGTGCTGCGCGAGCTCCGTCGCGATGGCGGCGAGTGTCTCGAGATCCTCGAGCGCCGCCTTGCGGCGTTCGAGGTCGCGGGAGCGCAGGCCGCTTGCGACGAGCTGCTCGAGCAGCGCCGACTGACGCCCTGCGGCGGTGCGAAAGGCCCGGAGGTGGCGCGCATCGAGGCCGTGGTGCGCGAGACGGCCGCACGCCGTGGCGATCTCGACGTCGCTGTCGCGGTAGACCCGCTCTCCCGCCTCGATCCTCGGGCTGACGAGGTCGTACTCCTCGAGCCGGCGCGCGAACTCCGGGGTGATCCCGGTGCGCTCGCAGAGCTCCGCGAGGTCGAGCTCGGCGCCCGGGTGGCGCAGCGTCGGCGGCCGGCGCTTCGTACGTGCCGGCGCCTGCGAGTCGAGCGTCTGGCGGATCACGCGCAGCGGCAGGAACTCGTCCCGCTGCAGGCGCAGGATCGTCTCGAGCCGCTCGATGTCGCCGTCCGAGAAGAGGCGGTAGCCGCCCCGTGTGCGTCGCGGTCTGAGCAGCCCCTGATCCTCGAGGTAGCGGATCTTCGAGATCGAGACGTCCGGGAACTCCGCCCGCAGCCGCGCGCAGACGGCGCCGATCGTGTGCAGACGGGGCTGCGCGGCGGGCTCGGGTGTCGTGGTCGTGGTCATCGAAGGCTGGTCGTGGAGCTCATGGCAGCAGGAACGTCATTCGGTACTTGCCGATCTGCACCTCGTCATCGGCCGAGAGCGCGGCGCTCTCGATCCTGCGCCGGTTGACGAACGTACCGTTCAGGCTGCCCAGGTCGCGGATCACGTACTGCTCGTTCTCGTGGACGATCTCCGCGTGCCGCCGCGAGACGGTTACGTCGTCGAGGAACACGTGACATTCGGGCGAGCGGCCGATCAGCGTCCGCAGCCCTGCGGTCTCGAACGTCTCCCCCGCCCGCCCGCCGCCGGCGCGGACGACGAGCGCGGGAACGCCGCGGGCGAGCACGCCGGGTGCGTCGTCCACCACCTCGTCGGGCTCGAGGCTGAGGGTCGTCTCGCCCTGCTCGTCGCGCCTCAGGTACGCGCCGCAGCGGGCGCAGTAGTTCGCGGCCTCGGGGTTCTGAAAGCCGCACTCCGGGCAGTAGTCATGGCTCATTGCCGCTTGCCGCCGAGGATCGGGCCGAGCTCGTCGGGGCCGAGATGAAGGCCTCGGCGGCGTCGCTCGCGCTCCGCCCGCAGCATGTCGATCCTGCCGTGCAGCATGCGCCGGCGGAGCGAGATGTCGTCCTCCTCCCGCTCGAGCTCCATGATCTGCTCGCGCAGCTCGTCGTCGGACAACTCCCGGAAATCGACTGCGGCGGCATCGTGATCCTCCGGCAGCTCGCCTGTCCCCTCGAAGATCGGCCGCTCGAACGTCGTCGGCGTGTGCACCTCGAGCGTGCCCGACGCGGCCTGCATCCGCATCCGCTCGACGCGCTCGTGCCTGAGCGCGTCGATACGACCGTGGAGCGCTCGCCTCCGCGCCGAGATCGCGTCGGCCTCCTCCTCCGAGGCGCGGAGGAGCTGCTCGAGGTCGTCGTCGTCGGTCGTGCTCAGATCGGGGAACGCGTCCACGGTGCGATCGAAGGCCCTTTCTACGGAGACGGAAGAACCGATTGAAGCAGCCGCGCCGCCAAGGGGTCAACCTCAGCTTGAGGCTTGCTCCACAGTTCGCGCCGGAAGCTCGTCTCCCTCCACGATCGCGGAGACCCACGACCCGACCTCGTCAGCGAGCTCTTCAGAGAGCTCGGCCGTCTCGCCCTCGGCGTAGACGTGTACGACGGGCTCGTCCTGGTCGGGCAGCGCCTGCACCCAGCCTCGCTCGTCGTAGGCCTTCACCCCGTCCAGGAGGTCGAGCCGGCGCGAAGCGAGGTGCTCGTTCAGGAGACGCATCACGAGCCCCTTCCGCCCCCAGGGACACGCCAGCTCACGGTGGACGAGGGTTGGCCGGGGCAGACCCGCGACGAGCGCGGAGAGCCGCTCCTCCTGTCCGGCGAGCAGCTCGAGCAGCTTGCAGAGCGCGGTCACCGCGTCGTACCCGGGCACGACGTCCGGGAAGACGAACCCACCCGTCGGCGCGGCCGCGAGCACGACCCCGTCCTTCGTCGCGGCGCGCGTCAGATCGCTGAGCGAGGCGGGCGTCCGTACGACGGTCAGCGCCGAGCCCTCGACGAGCTCCTCCACGAGGTCCGTCGCGGTCACGGGGACGGCGATCTCGCCCGACTGCCCGGCGAGCACGAGCAGCCGCACGAAGAGCAGGAGACCGAGGTCGGCGGGAACCGGCTCGCCGAGCTCGTCCACGAGCAGAAGGCGTTCGGCCGCCCGGTCGAGGACGACGCCGAAGTCCCCGCCCACGCCGGTCACGACGCGGCGGGCGTCGAGCGGCTCGAGCTCCGAGGGCGCGTCCTCGGCGTACGAGCCCCGGATGCCGACCGCCTCCACGCCCAGCGGGCCGAGCACGAGGGGAAGCGTGAACGCGGCGGCCGAGTGCCCGTAGTCGATCGCGATCCGGAACCGCCGGGACCTGATGCGGTCGAGGTGGAGCACGTCGAGGATGTCCTGGGCGTAGCTCTCCCGCACGCGCGCCGGGTACGTGGTCTCCCCCACGTCCGCGAAGGTCGCCCGTCGAAGCTCCTGCCGGGAGAAGTGCTTCTCGACCTCCTTGCGCAGCCCGTCGCTCATCTGGATGCCGGGCCACTCGAAGACGCGCACCTCGATCATCTCCGGGTCCAGGCTCGAGCGGCCGACATGGATGCCCGCCGCGAGCCCCTGGGTCTTGAGCACGTGGCGGGTGACGGCTGCGGGCGAGATCCGCAGGTCGGCGACGTGCACTCCGGTCGACGTGAGCCCTGCGATCATCGGCCCGCTGGATCAGGCGGCACGCGTCCGCCGAGCCTCTGCTCGCGACCACGCGGCTGCCGCGGCGCAGAGCGGTGCCGAGCGCGGCGGAGAGTCGAACTGCGGTCTCGGGGGTGAGGTCGACGTTGACGAGACCGGTGGCGCCGTCCCGGCCGAACGCGCTCTTCGCGGCGCGACGCTCCCAGACGATGCTCTCGTGGATCTGCGCGCCGGTCTCGATCTCCTTGAAGGGGTAGATCCGGACGCCCGGGTAGATGCTCGCCTCGGCCCCGATGGTCACCTCGTCGCCGATCGCGACGCCCTCGTGGATCCGTGCGTGGTCGCGAACGTCGCACGAGCGGCCGAGGATCGCGCCCTCGACGACCGAGCTGCGGCCGAGGTACGTCCCCGCGTCGACGACGCTGCGCGAGATGCGTGCCCCGTCGCGCACGATCACCCCTCGAGTGAGCACGGTGTACGCACCGATCGACGCTCCGTCGGCCACGCGGCTGTTGACGCCGACGAACGCCGGTCCGACGATCGGCTCCAGCTGGTCGATGTCGACGTCCTCGCTGACCCAGACGTTCCCGCGCAGGCGCAGACCGGGGATCTCGAGCTGGACGGCCCCGTCGAGCGCGTCGAAGTTCGCCTGCCGGTACTGCTCGAGCGTCCCGACGTCCTGCCAGTAGCCGTCGAGCACGTGTCCGTAGATCGGCCGCCCCATCTCGAGCAGGTAGCGGGAAGAGCTCCTTCGAGAAGTCGAACGGCCGGTCGTCCGGCACGTGCCGGAGCACCTCCGGCTCGAGCACGTAGATGCCGGTGTTGATCGTGTCCGAGAACACCTGTCCCCAGGACGGCTTCTCCAGGAAGCGCTCGACGCGCCCGTCGTCGTCCGTGACGACGATGCCGAACTCGAGCGGGTTGTCGACGGACTTGAGCCCGATCGTGACCGCCGCCCCGTTTCGGCGATGCGCGTCGATCAGGCCGGTCAGGTCGACGTCGCAGAGCGCGTCGCCCGAGATCACGAGGAACGTCTCCGTGAGGCGCTCCTTCGCGAGCGCGACCGAGCCCGCGGTGCCGAGCGGCTGCTCTTCCACCGAGTAGTCCATCTCGAGCCCGAGCGACTCGCCGTCGCCGAAGTACGTGCGGATCGCCTGCGGCATGAACGCGAGCGTCACCACGACCTCGGTCAACCCGTGCCGCCGGAGGAGATCGAGCGCGTGCTCCATGCACGGCTTCCCGACGATCGGCACCATCGGCTTCGGCTGATTCGAGGTCAGCGGCCGAAGCCGCGTTCCCTCCCCACCCGCCATCACGACCGCTTTCACCCGGCGACCTCCCTCCGGACGCTCAACTCCGCACCTCTCTCCGCGCCTTCAGCACGTACTGCCCGGCCGCGATCACGGCCAGCGCGAGACCGACCCAGAAGATCGCGAGCGGCCACCACGTGCCGCGCTCCGTGACGAGCACGAGCGCGAGCGACGCGTACAGCACCCAGGTCGCGATCTTGCCGAGCCGCGAGACCTCGAACTCGTATCCGCGGGGCACGACGAGCTTGTACCCCCCGACCAGCAGCACGTCACGCAGCAGGATCACGAGCGCGACCCACGGGAGCCTGTCGTAGACGACGAGCAGCACGACGCAGACGTCGATCATCAGCCGGTCGGCGAGCGGGTCGGCCACCTTGCCGAACGCCGACTCCACCTGCCAGCGGCGCGCGAGCCAGCCGTCGAGCTGGTCGGTGATCGCGGCCAGCGCGAACACGATCCCCGCGGGCCAGCTCGGCCCGTCCTGGTCGCGGACGAGGAGCACCACGAAGAGCGGGATCGCGACGAAGCGGGCGACCGTGAGCGCGTTCGGGATCTGTCGCAGCGGGGCGGCGACCGAGGTCTCGTACGCCATGCCACTAGGTTAGTGTGGCCGGCCGTGACGCGACCGCTCAGGCTGCCCGGATTCGTCAACGCGCACTCCCACACCTTCCAGCGGGCGCTCCGGGGCCGCGCTGCCGGGCGGGACTTCTGGGTCTGGCGCGACGGGATGCTCGCGGAGGCCGAGCGCCAGACGCGCGGACACGGTGCGGGCGCTGTACGCGCGGACCTACCGTGAGATGCGCGCGGCCGGGTACACCGCGGTCGGGCGAGTTCCACTACCTCGGCGCTCGAGACGGCGCTCGCGGCGGCCGAGGCGGCCGAGGAGGCCGGGCATCGGCTTCGTCTGCCTGCACGTCGCGTACGCGCCGCGGCGGGGTCCCGCGCATGCGACAGGACTCGGTGACGGAGTATCTCGGCCAGCTCGAGACGCTGCGCGACCGAGGGCTGTCGCGGTCGGGGTCGACCCCCCACTCCGTGCGGGCGTGCCCGCGCGAGTGGCTCGTCGAGCTCGGGCGCTACGCGTGTGACAGCGAGCTGCCGCTCCACGTCCACGCGGACGAGCAGCCACGCGAGGTCGAGGAGTGCCTCGCCGAGCACGGGATGCGACCGATCGAGCTGCTCGCCGACTGCGGGTGCCTCGGCGAGCGGACGACGGTCGTCCACGCGACGCACGCGAACGGCGCCGAGCTCGATCTGCTGCGTGACAGCGGCTCGACGATCTGCGCGTGTCCGACGACCGAGGCCGACCTCGGCGACGGCTTCCTGCCCGCGGTCCGCGTCCGCCATCGCGGCATCCCGCTCTGCATCGGCTCGGACTCGAACGTCCGCATCGATCCGTTCGAGGAGCTGCGCGCAGCTCGAGGGAATCGCGCGGCGGCAGGACGGTCGTCGCGATGTGTTCTCGACGGACGAGCTGTGGGCGATCGGCCGGCGCGACGGCGCCCGTGCGCTCGGCGTCGCGAGACACGGGCGAGATCGAGGTCGATCACCGCGCACCCCTCGCTCGACTGCGTCGCCGACGAGCACCTCCGCGCGGCGCTTCTCGCCGGCTGCGGCGCGGACGTCGTCCTCGCCCGACCGCCTGAGCGGGGCGCGCCGCCGGTACGCCTGGCCGCATGGACGCCACGGAGCAGACCTTCGACGACGTCGTGCTCGCGCGATCGCACGAGCGTGCCGGTCGTGGTCGACTTCTGGGCCGAACTGGTGCGGCCCGTGCCACGCGCTCGCACCCGTGCTCGAGAGTCCGCAGTCGCCGAGCGGGCGGCGCGGTCGAGCTCGTCAAGGTGGACGTCGACGCGAACACGGGCTCGCGCAGCAGTTCGGGGTGAGCGGGATCCCTGCGGTGAAGGCGTTCCGCGACGGCGGATCGTGAAGGAGTTCGTCGGCGCGCAGTCGCCGCACCTCGGTGTCGGCGTTCCTCGACGACCTGCTCGCGCCGCCGCGCGCCGACGCGCTGGTCGAGGAGCTGCGTGCGAGCGGCGAGCTGCCGGAGGTCGTTGCGGCGCTCGACGCAGGTGACGTCGAGCGCGCGCTCGACCTGCTGGTCGACGCCGTCCCGGCGGCGACCGGCGACGAGCGGGAGCGCCTCCGAGACGTCGCGGTGGCCCTGTTCGAGCGGCTCGGCCAGGACGACCCGCTCGTCTCCGGCTACCGCCGGCGCCTCGCGAGCGCGCTGTACTGAAGCCGACGTCCGACATCGCGCCGGCGGATCGTCAAGGGGTCAGCCCTGTCGGGCTACGGGGCGCTCTGGATGGCGTCGATGCACGCCTGCTCGCTCGGGAAGTTGTACAGCTCCCAACCGCCGTGCTGGCAGTCCTTGACCGTCTTCGGGTCGCCGAACGGCGTACCGTGCAACGGCGGCACGAGCGCGCCGGGCTTGAGCGGCTTCGAGGACGTGTCGAACAGTCCGCCGACGCCGCCGCTCACGAACAGGACGACCATCGCACACCCCACGGCGATCGCCGCGACGATGATCGCGTACTCGGCGAGCGTTTGCCCCCCGCGGACCTCAGCCTCCCCAGGCTCATCTCTACCCACTGTACTAATCGCGTCGGCGGGCTGTTGCAAGTGTAACGAGGTCCGAGCTCGCGGCCGTCCGCGGTCTCCTTCACACGTCGACCCGTGTGCGAGCGTCCCGGCAAGCTCGATCGTCAGCGCGCTCATACTCGCCGTGTCCACGATCGCGCTGTCAGTCTCCGCGGGCGGCGCGGCTACACTGGGCGCCTGTGAATTCGACCTCGGCCGCGTCCGGCCCGACCCCCGCGCGACCGTTCGTCGTAGCGCATCGCGCAGGCAACCGGCTCGACTCGATCCGTGAGGCGGCGCAGCATGCAGGGCTGGTCGTCGAGGCCGACGTCCGGCTCGTCAATGCGCGCCTGGAAGCCCGCCACATGAAGCGCATGGGGCCGCTGCCGGTCCTCTGGGATCTCTGGGCGCTCGCGCCCGGTTGGCGCCGGCGTACAACGCTCTTCGACGTGCTCGAGTGCGTCCCCACCGGGACGCCCCTCCTGCTCGACCTGAAGGGATCGAGCCGCCGCGTCGCCGAGCTCACCCGAGAGGCGATCGCGCTCGAGACGGGGCTACGCGAGATCACGGTGTGTGCCCGCTCGTGGCCGCTGCTCGACCACTTCGCAGACCTTCCCGTCGCGCGGGTCGCGTCTATCGGCTCGCGCCGACAGCTCCGCGCCGTGGCGCGACGCTTCCCCGACGGCGCGCTCGACGGCGTGAGCATCCACGCGCGGCTGCTCGACCGGGTCGCGGTCGGCCGCCTGCGCGAGGTCTGCGGGCTGATCATGACGTGGCCGGTGAACACGATCGAGCGCGCGACGGAGCTGCTCGGGCTCGGTGTCGAGGGCCTGATCTCCGACGAGCCCGCCCACATCCTCCGCGGCCTCGGCCTGGCCGCGACGTGAGCGCCGCCACGACCGTGACGCAGGCGATCGACGACGCGCTCGATCGTGTCGGCGACGTCGACCCGCGCTACCTCGCCGTGGCGCTCGGCCTCCAGATCCTCATCCTCGTCTTCCGCTCGCTGGCGTGGCGCAACGTCCTGGTAGCCGCCTATCCGGAGACGCGGGTTCCGATCTTCGGGCTGGGGTGCTCGTACGCGGCCGGCGTCGCCATGAACGGCTTCGTGCCCGCTCGTGGAGGCGAGCTCGCGAAGGTCGGCCTCGCGCGCACCCAGATCCCCGGGTCAACCGTGCCGACGATCGGCGCGTCGCTCTCGATCGCGACGATCTTCGACGCGATCCTCGGGACGATCCTCGTGGTGGTGCTCTGGGCGCTCGGCGCGCTGCCGACGCTCCCGACGCCGTCGCTCGCGGTCGGTCCGGTGCCGCTCGTGTTGGGCGCGCTCGGCGTCTTCGTGCTCGGAGGCGGCGGCGCGCTGCTCGGTCTGCGATCCGAACGCATCCGTCGCATTGCCTCCGACGCGCTGCAGGGTTTCTCGGTCTTGCGGACGCCCCGCCGCTATCTCGTTACCGTCGTGCCGCTCCAGCTCGCGGCCTGGGCCTGCCGCATCGGCGTCATGCTCGCAGTGCTCGGCGCCTACGGCGTCCACGCGAGTGTCGAGACCGGGGTCCTCCTCGTCCTCCTGGGCGGGCTCTCGACAGCCGTGCCCGTGCCCGGCGGCGCAGGTGCGCAACAGTTGCTCTCGACATACGCGCTCCAGGGCACGTTGACCGCAGCCGGGGCGATCTCGTTCTCGCTCGGCATGCAGGCAACCGTGACCCTCATCAACACGACGCTCGGGCTCCTCGCGACCATGGTGCTGTTCCGCACCCTGCGTCCCGTCGCCGCCCTCCGCGCCGCCCGGCAGGAGACACCGGTACTGCCACGGTAGGCGCGCGACCCCAAGGTGGTCGAGCTCAGGCGAGCCGGCCGAGCACGAGGCCGAAGAGCGCATGGCGCCAGGTCGCCTGCGCGAAGGCTCGCGGGTTCGTCAGGAGCGGCGGGACCCCGTCCGAGCCACGCGCCGGATGAAAGCGGTCGACGAGCGCGCAAAGCGGATAGAGCGAGACGTGCTCGGCCAATGCCATCGCGACCGCGAGACCTTCCTCCCGCACCTGCCGGCGCTTCCGCACCTCGTCGAACACGAGCCCGAACACGACGCCGTCGACGATGTGGAGCCCGATGCCGATCGGCCGCCATGCACGGCTCCGGGTGACCGCCTTGCCGAGCACGGCGACGTCGGAGTAGTCGCAGCCGAACAACCGCTTGTCGAGCGGCTCCTGGAGCGCCCACACCGCGGCGGCGAGCCCGCCGGCGGCGGCGGCCCGCGAGCGGGCGCTCACCGACGTCCCCATGCGAGCCGGACCGCGTCGGCCGGCAGGCCACGTCCGGTCGCCGAAGCGAGGTAGCTGAACGCCTCGAGGCGGACGAGCGGAAGCTCATGTGCGAGGGGCGTCACCTCGGGGACGCTAGTCGACCGTTGGGGTTGGCTCGTTAGACGACGAAAGCCCCGCTTTTGCGGGGCTTTCTGCCATCGGGGCGCCGAGATTCGAACTCGGGACCTCTAGTCCCCCAGACTAGCGCGCTAACCAGGCTGCGCCACGCCCCGCGATCGGCTCATGCTAGCGAGCATGGCGAATCGGGCGAGCGCGCCCCCTCCCCGCTCGCTGCGACCACGGCGAATGCCAACGGAATGCCAATGTCACGCCCGACATGCGACCTGGTCGAGCCTAGGCCGACGTTGGGTGTGAGGGCTGGCCTGTAGGCCGCTCAGCTTCGTCCTCGGCCGGTGCCGATCGCCATGACGACGCGGGGGGAGGGTGTGGAAAGCTGGGCGGCTGCTCAGTGTCGCCGTCGAGTTCGGGGGTCGCGATCCCCGGCCGGTCGACATCCGCGCTTGGCTCGACGACGGGTGGCTCGTCCGCCACCTCCTCCACGTCGAGCGGTTCGGGTAGCCGGGGTGCCTTCCGTTGCCATGCCACGAGGTCTTGCACGACTTCCCCGTAGAACGCAAATAGCTGAGCACGGGTGTCGCCGACGAAGCTGCCTGCACCACGGCCGGCCTTGAGGCCCATCGGCCGAGTAAGCGCGACCTCGAAGCTTCGAATCTCCCGCCGGCGGTCGGTCGCGGACAGGAGCCGCTCAGAGTCGTCGCGAGCCTCGCCGAGCAGGACGCTGCTCGTCTCTCGTGTGTTTGCGAACGAGGCAGTCACACGGAGCCGAGGGTCGGCGCTTCGGAGTTGCCGCAGAAGCCAGTTGACCCGAGTCTGTTGTCGACCGTCGCCAGGTGCCTGGATTACGACACTTGAGGTGACTTGCCGCGAGCGGAGGTCGGCGACGGCGTCGATCGGTGCTATCGCGTCGGGAACCTTCACGGCGGCAGCGAGCTCGCCTGAGGTCGCGAGCCGCTTGACGGACAGATCGACACGCTCGGCCTGGGTCTGCCTACGCGGGCGAACCGGCTCAACCTCGCGGCCGAGTTCCTGAGACAACCCGAGCGCAAAGTAGTCGACCAACTGATCCCAGCGTTGCGCGACCTTGCGAACGCCCGGGTCGCTCGCCCGTAGCGTCCCCTGGCGCGTCCCGTCGCGCACCGCAACCCAGTCGCGACCCATGTCTTGAAAACCGCTCGCACCGGATTTCTCGTGGTCGAGGTAGGCGATCAACTCTCCGAGGATCCAGGCTTGCTCGGGGTCGCTGATGCCGTGATGGCGATGCTTGAGCACGGCCATCGTGAGGATCCGCCACCACGAAAGGTGGTACAGGTCGACACGGCGTGTTTTGCGACGGTCGTAGGAGTACGGCACCTCGGTGGGCGAAGCGGCAATGTCGTTCGAGATCGTGACGACGCAGTCGAATCCGTTCTCGCGAGCCAGGTCGAGGTAGCGGTTTACCTGATCCTCCGCGATCGACGCCGTTCCCGTCTTGACCTCGACGAGCGCGCACCATGACTTCGACCCACGCGTCGCAACGATCGCCCCGTCGGGCCGGTGCGACTTGCCGTTCGAATCCTTGAACCTCACCTCTGAGAAGGTCACGACCTGTCCACGTGGCGCACCGAACGACCCCAGGATGGCGTGAGCGAACGCGGGGACTACAGAGAGGACGGCAAGAAAGGCCGAGGTCGCCCGAGCCTCCTGCTCATCCTGGCCCCGGATGCCAGCAACCGGGATCAGCCGAGCTGGCTGCCAATCGTCCTGTATCAAGTTCTCGGGCGTCACGTCTGCCAACGGTTTCGTCGCGTCCCGATCCTCGTGCGCTTTCAGTCGTACGTCAAGCGGCCCTCCGACTAACGCCGGCGGTAGTCGACATTCTGAGTAGCGCCAAGCGTGGCGCAGGTGCGACGCTCCCCACATGACGATTGGCGTCCCCGTCCGCGTGCACGACCTCTCGGGCGACGACCTCGGCATCGTGCACGTCCCCTGGCCGATCAGCCTTGGTGACGTGTAGAGCCGCTCTCGGCATCCACCTAGTGCGAGCTGACGCGTTCGCGTTCTCAACCCTGACCGGGAGCCCTCGCCATCAGCGCAGCGCGCTACGCGCCGTCCAGACGGCCGCCGTCCACGCGAAGCTCGGGCATGTCACCGCGCACGACCTACGGCATTCGCTCGTCGCGAACGCGCTCGACGCCGGACTCACGCTCGCCGAGGCCTCACGGCTCGCCCGGCACGCCTCCCCCGCCGACACCGCAAGCGTCTGCGCCGACGTGCTCGAGACGCAGCGCGAAAGCCTCGGAGCGAAGCTCGCGCAAGCCGGATTCGGCGCGTGACCCTACGATAATCGCCTGGGCCAGTGCCAAGGGAAATGTCCCCTGAGGGGCTAGGGGGCGACCCCGGCGCGTGGCGACTCTATTCGGGGCCTGCGTGTTCGAGCGCGTCGGCGGTGCGGAAGAATCGTCCGTGTTCACCGATCCAGATACCGACCTTGCCGCTATCGGGATACTCGGCGACTTCTGGGTCGATGTTCGTGGAGATCATCAGGATACGCACCACATCCGGCGTCTCGTTCGTGATCGCCCGATCGCCTTGCGGGCCGTGCGGCAGCGGTAGCACGTCACCCTCATTCAATTGGCGCGTCCCAGCTGGCGTTGCGATCCTCAGTCGTCCTCGCAGCACCACGAGGAGTTCGTCGCTGGCGTAATGGAAGTGCCGCCAGTAGTCGCCTCCTGGGTGGATCTCCCAAATCGACGCGCCAAGCCCGTCGCATGCCCGTACGAGTTTCCGCGCGCCGATTCCGCCCCAGTCTGGAACGTCGTCCCAGATGTTGATGGCGTCGGTCATCCTGCGTTCATTCTGGCAGGTACCAGCCCGAGTGGCGTACAACCTCCCCTTGGGCCAGCGTCCTCTAGCTCGACGACGCGACGTTAGCCGATCAGTCCTCCCCTGTGAGTGGCAACAAAAATGGCAACGGCTAGCGGGGAATCGGGGGGAACCCAGGGGAAACGCGCTCGCGAGAATGGCGATTTCAAGCCGTAGCGGGGCACGGGGGGAACCGAGGGGAGCCGTGCGTTCGCCCCCCAGACTAGCGCGCTAACCAGGCTGCGCCACGCCCCGTGCGCGCCCATGCTAGCGAGCGGATGCCAGTGCCATGAACGCACGACACGCGAGTAGACTTGGCACGAGCTAACAGCTCGTCCTCTCGCCCTGACCACTCCCGGCCACCGCGCCTGGGTGGGCGAGAAAGGAGGAGCGATGATTCGGTACCAGTTGATCTTCCGTGAGCGCGACGGAGAACGGACCGAGGTCTGGAACGACAACCGCGGCGGCGAGCCCACGATCCACGGGAAGCCCATCGTTGACGGCGAGACGTACGTGATCCGCGGCAAGGAGTGGGTCGTTCGGTGCGAACGCGGCCGTTCGCAGGACATGGCGCGGTTCAGCTGCACGCCCAGAGCGTTGTCAGCCACCCGCCCGCGTTTGGCCAGCGTCCACGAGCCACGCTGGAAAAGAGCACGACGTGGCGACACGCCGAAGGGACTCCGACGGAGCTACGGTCACGAGCTCGCAAGCCGGACGCCGCTCGCTCCATGCGATGATCGGTCCGTGCAGAGATTCGTGTACAAGATCGAGCCCGCCTCGTTGATCCCCGGCGATGCCGAGTACATCTTCGAGTCCGAAGAAGATCTCGAGGCCGGGGACATCTTCGAGCGCGTAGGCCGTCGTCTGTTCATCGAACGAGTCGAAGACAACGACGCCAACTCGGAGACCGAGACCAGCGCGATCAGCAAGACGCTTCACTGCCGCCTCGAGGTCGACCCTGACGCCTGGCCAGGGGAGGAGGACTGGGCGTAAGACTGATTTCTCGGTTCGAGGCCCTGCTCCGCGACCGGGCTCTGCTCCAGAGCATTGCCCGCTGCCACCCGGACATGCGACGGCAGCGGGCGGTGCACGCGGACGCCTAGGCCGAGTAGCTTCCGACGAACTCCGCGGCCTCGGGCTTCCCGACATGCCCCGCGGCCTGGAGGATCGGCGGGACATCAGGATCCGAGACGAAACTCTGCCAGCCCTCCGCGTCCCAGTCGAACACGGCCCAGACGCGATCCGGCTCCGAAGGATCACGGAAGACCGCGGATCCCTTCGATCCGTGCTGCTGCCGCTTGTCCGCCCCCCGGTTCGAGAAGACCTCGATGAAACGATCGAGATCCTCGACCTTCGTGGTTGCTAGGAGCATCTCTCCTCCTTCGTTTGCCTCCGCGTCGCCGCGCGACGCTCGTGTGAGACACGGTACGCCGCCCGACGCGATGGGCATAGGGCGAAAGCCCCAGGTCGATCGTCGAGCGGCTAGGCGAGGCGCTTGTAGAGGCGCTCGACGAGCGCCGGCGTCTGCTCGAGCTTCTCGGTGATCACCCGGACGCGTACTTCGCGGAAGTAGTCCGGCTTCACGCCGAGCGCCTTCGCGATCCGCGCGAGCACGTCGTTGGAGGGCACCGGGCGGTTGCCGTGGACGATGTGGTTCAGATAGCCGGCCGAGAGGCCCGTCTTGTCCGCCAGCGCGCGGTACGTGATCCCGGTCTCGGCCATCAGACGCTCGATCGTCGGGCCGAGCGGTTCGCTCGAGTAGGTGCGCTTCCTGGCCGGCATCAGTCCCTCTCGATCCAGTCAATCACAGACGCCCGCTCGACGCGTGTGTCCCCGTCGTCGGACCGGCGCCGCACGTCGACGGCGCCGTCGTCGAGGCTCTTGCGGCCCACCGTGATCCGGAGCGGCACGCCGAGCAGGTCGGCGTCGGCGAACTTCTCCCCGGGCCGAGCGTCCCTGTCGTCGAGGAGCACGGCGCGCCCGGAGCCCGACAGCTCGTCGGCGACCGACTCGGCGAGCGCCTCGACGTCGGCCGAGTTGCCTCCGAGCGACAGGACGTGGATGTCGTAGGGCGAGATCGACGCGGGCCAGACGATGCCCTTCTCGTCGTGTCGCTGCTCGATCGCGGCTGCGAGGACACGCCCCGGGCCGACGCCGTAGCTGCCCATCACGATCGGTCGCTCGACCGACTGCTCGTCGAGGTACATCGCTCCGAGGGGCACCGAGTAGTCGGTGCCGAGCTTGAAGATGTGACCGACCTCGATCGCGGCGCGGAACACGAGCGCGCCGCCGCAGCGGGGCAGGTGTCGCCCTCCTTCGGAACCCGGATGTCTGCGATCTCGGCCTCGAAGTCGCGACCGTGCTCCACCCCGCGCAGGTGGAAGCCGGTCCGATTCGCGCCTGCGACGTACTGCCCCTCGCGCAGCGCTTCGTCCAGCACGATCCGGCCGGAGAACCCGACCGGGCCCAGCGAGCCCGGCTCGGCGCCGAAGGCCTGCCTGATCTCGTCAGGGTGCGCGGGCCGGGTCTCCGCGCCGAGGACGGAAGCGAGCTTCGCCTCTTCGAGGCGGTCGTCGCCGCGCACGAGCGCGAGGACGACCGCGTCGTCCGCGACCACAGGCATCGCCTTGGACGTGGCGGCGAGGTCGAGGCCGAGAAAGCGCGCGAGGTCCTCGCATGTCTCGATGCCGGGCGTCTCCACCTCAGTCGGCGCGTCGAGGGGCTCGGGCAGCTCGGCGGGGCGCGGCACTCCGCGTGCGACCTCGAGGTCTGCGGCGTAGTCACCTCGCTCGCAGGTGACGAGGGTGTTCTCCCCCGAGCCCGACGGCGCGAGGTAGTCGACCGATTCGGTCCCCCCCATCATGCCGGACTCCGCCTGCACGGCCACCACATCGAGGCCGCAGCGCTCGAACATCCGCTCGTACGCGCCCGCATGGGCGCGGAACGCGACGTCGAGCCCCTCCTCGTCGCGGTCGAACGAGTACGAGTCCTTCATCACGAACTCGCGGACGCGCAGGAGCCCCCCACGGGGACGTGGCTCGTCGCGGTCCTTCGTCTGGAAGTGGTAGAGGATCTTCGGCAGGTCGCGGTACGAGCGCAGCTCACGCGCGTGAAACGTGACGGTCTCCTCGTGCGTGAGGGGCAGGACGAACTCTCGTCCCGCGCGGTCGGCGACGTGGAAGATCGCGGCGATGCGGATGCGTCCCGTCGTCTCCCAGAGCTCGGCCGGCGTGAGGACCGGCATCGACATCTCCTGGCCGCCGATCGCGTCCATCTCCTCGCGGATCACCTGGACGACGTTCTCGTGCACCCGCCAGCCGGCCGGCAGGTACGTCCACAACCCGGCTCCGAGCTGCCGGATCAGCCCCGCCCGAACGAGGAGCTTGTGGGAGACCGCCTCCGCGTCGGACGGGTCCTCGCGCAGAGTCGGGAGAAACAGCGTCGATTGGCGCTGGAGCATGCGCCAACCCTAGTGGCTCCCAGCCGGGCTCAGCCGTTCAACCGCAGGAAGCCGCTGAGCACCGTCGTGCCGCTGCCGCCGCCCGAGGCCTGGAGGACGAACGAGTCGAGTCGGTCGATCTGCGTGCGTAGGTCCGGGGGCAGCTGGCCACCGCCGAGACACCCTCGACCAGCGGCAGGAAACCGTCGAGGTCGACGTACAGGAAGCCGCCCGTCCGGTCGCCGAGCCCGACCTCGTCGGCCGCACGCCGGAACGCGTCGCTCGACTCGAGCTTCGGCCCGTCTTCCGTGAAGCCGGCGATGCCCTGATCGCCGCTCGTGACGATCACGGTGCCGCCGTCGAGCCGCGCGTACCGCACCGTTGCCCTTGTGCGGCGATCACGTGCACCTCCCTCCCGTCCTCGGTCACGGTGCGCACCGTCGTTCCCGCCTGCGCGGCGAGGGTGTGCGCGAGCCGGTCGACCGTCTTCCAGACCGAATCGGAGTCCGGCGGCGCGAGCACGAGGGTCACCTCGGGCGCGGAGCCCGCCGGGACGGACGTAGAGGACGCCCTCCCCGGAGAACGCATCGAGCAGGCCGCCGACCGAGACGCCCGTCGCCTTCTCGCACCTGCTTCGCGATGTCGCCGAGCGGAATCCGGCGTTCGAGCTGGTCGACGAGCTTCTGCGTGCCCCCGAACGAGAGCGCGGCGACCGCGTCGGCGGGGACGTGGCCGAAGAGCTCCGGCGCGTAGTCCGTGCCGTTCCCACCGGGGGTGCGCACACCCACGACGACCTTCACGCCGTCGGCCTCCGCGGCGACCGCCGTCGAGAGCCAGTCGAGACCGAGGTCGACGCTCGAAGAGCCCTGCGTGCCGGTCTGCGGGAGCAGCTGAGGGGCGAGCGCCGCGACGTCGACCCAGGCGCGGGCGAGCGCCTCCGGGGGCAACGCCGCAAAGCCGGCCTCGAGCCGCTCGTCGGAGGCGAGCGAGCCCCTGCGCGAGAGAGGCCTGGTAGGCGTCGAGGTCGGCCTGGTGCTCGGCGAGGGCCACCCAGCCGTCGACGGACATGTGTGCGACCGGCGTGTCCGACTTTCGCGAGCAGGGCGATGAGCTTGGACTCGTCGTCGGGCTTCGTGAGCACGATCTCCTTCTGGCCGGCGGTGACGACGAGCACCACCTCCGGGCCGAGCGCGGGCGCGACGTCGTCCTTCCACGTGAGGCCCTTGCCGCCGAGCGAGTCCGTCAGCTGCGACAGATCGTCCCGCGCGCCGGGGAACTGCTCGAGGAGGCTCTGTGCATGCTTCCACTGCTCGGAGGACTCGTCGGTCGTGATGGTCGCGAACGCGAGCGCGTCCGCCGGCGCGAGCGACGCCGACTCGGGCACGGCGCCGGCCGGCTGGGCGGTGCCGCCGCAGCCTGCCGCGGCGAGGCTCGAAGCCGCGGCCAGCAGCCGCGAGCGCTTGGATCGTACGCCGCATCACAGGAAACGTATCGGCGCGCGCGGCCGTCTTCGAGAGTGGTTTCTCTTCCACGCGCATGGAGATGCTCCGGGTAGAGGGAATCGAAGCGGCACAGATCACCCGACGCAGCGCCTTTCGTCCTTCGCATCAAGCCGGACCGGATCGACGAGTACGTCGAGGCGCGACCGCGCCGTCTGGCCGGAGATGCTCGACGCCCTTCGGGGTGCCGGGGATCCGCAACTACATCGATCTTCAGGGACGGGACGAACGTGTCTCGGCTACTTCGAGGCGGACGACCTGGAGGCCGCCGGGCGCTACATGGCCGCGCAGCCGGTCAACGCGCGCTGGCAGGAGCGCGATGGCAAAGCTGCTGGAGGAACGCGTGCCCGACGGCGGCCCATCGGCTCTCCCCGAGGTCTTCAGGCTCGACTGACCGCGTCTCGCGGGGCCCGTGCTCAGCTCCGCCGCGCCCAGGCCCGCGCGCTCGGCGAGGTCACGGAAGCGTCCGCACGCGATGCCCTGCAGCATCGCGTCGCCGAGCGCCGTGGCCTCCGTCGAGCCCGCGACGAACCCGGACGCCCGTGTGGGAGGCGATCCGATCCCGGACGAGCTGCGAGGCGCCCCGCCGCCGACGACCGCGATCTCGCGCACGGGGATCGCCTGCCGGCGCAGGTCGTCCACCACGCCGGCGACTGCGGCCGCGACCAACTCGACGATCGACCGCGCGAACGAGTGCAGCAGACGCGCCGGCGTCGAGGCCGGCTGCCGCGCGCACCTCGTCGCCCATCCGCCGAGGCCCGAGGAACCGCTCGTCGCGGACGTCGAAGACCGGCGCCTCCGGCGCGTCCGCGGCGCGCTCGAGGAGCTCGACGTGCGGTGGTGTCCCACTCGGAGGCGCATTGCTCGAGCAGCCAGAAGCCCGTCACGTTCCTCAGGCAGCGGAAGCCGCCGAGCGCCCCAGGCTCGCTCGAGAAATTCGCCGTGCGCGCCGCGTCGGACGTGTCGGCCTCCGCCCGCTCGCACACCGACGATGAACCAGGTTCCCGCGGAGACGAATGTGCGGCCGTCTCCGTCCAGCGGGCTTGCGGCGAACGCGCACGCGGTGTCGTGGGCTGCGACCGAGATGGACGGGCGTGCCGCGATGCTCGCCGAGGAGCCGGCCGGGGGGCTCGGGCGTCGCGAGGACGTCGGGGTCGACGCCGATCGCCTCGACGAGATCCGTCGCCCAATCGCCCGTCGCGACGTCGATCAATGCCGGTCGTGCCGGCGTTCGACCGCTCACAGGCTGCTTCACCCGTGAGCTCATAAGGCGACGAGCTCGGGCAGCATCACGAGCCGGTGTGCCTGTGCCAGCTCGTCGCGGGCGTGCGCAGCGAGCTGGAAGATCGTGTTGATGGGCAGGAGTCGGATCCCGGCTCTCCGGTACAGCTCGACCTCGCCGATCGACCGGGCCACGTCGCGCCAGCCTTCGGTGCGCGGGCTGCGGTAGCTGTGCGGGTCGGACAGGAGCCGCCCGCCCTCGTCGAGGAGGCCATAGTCGACGGCCCAACCGTCGATTCCGATCGATGACAGCGGGCCTGCGTCCCGCGCACGCTCGAGCCCGTCACGGACGCTGCCGAGCAGCTCGTCCTAGCGCCAGCGCAGGGAGCCGTCGGGCCTCGTCGTCGGCTCGTGGAACCAGCGGTGGACGACGTCGACGACGGGACGATCGGCGTCGAGGTCGACGACCGCGATGCGAACGGACGTCGCGCCCATGTCGACGGCCGTGACGCGCATCGAGCTCTACCATGCCGGCCGGGTCACGGGACGACGGTCAGCTCGAGACCGAGCAGCACGGCGATCTTCCGCAGATGGCTGAGATGACGGCCGATCCCGAGCGCGACGTGGTGGGTCGGCCCCTCGAGCGCACCAGTCGTCGAAGAACTCGGCGGGCCGGCGCGAGAAGCGGATGCGCGAGCTTCGTGTTCCCGATGCGGAACGTCGGCCCCGCCATCGAATCGCCCTCGGACGCGAGGCAGCTTGAGCCGCCCGTTCGGCCGTCTGGGTCAGGCCGAGGATCGTCACGGGCCCGAGACGAACCTTCATCTCGATTGACAACCCTGCGCCCGCCTTGCCGTGGTAGAGCCTGAGCGCGCGCGCGACGGGTCGCCTGTTCGGCGATCGCGAGGTGGCCGGGGCCGTCGTGCCCCATCAGGATGAACCCCTCGTCGAAGTCGAGGGCGTAGAACTCGGTGTACGAATCTCCGGCACCGCGCCGGTCGAGGAGCAGCATCGCGACGTTCGTCTTGAGATCGCCTTCGCCGGCGGCGGGCACGCCCCGTGCGGTGAGCAGAGAGTTGCCGGTGATCAAGGCCGAGCTGATCCGCTCGGCGAGGTTGCCGCCGACGCCGCGGTAGTAGTAGGTGAGCGCGTCGAGCTCGAAGTCCGCGACCAGCCGGTCGAGACCGACGGCGACGAGCGCCGCACCACGAGAACACGTCGGGCGTGATCTCCCCGGCGATCGGGTCGTTGCCGGCGTCCGCGAGCTCGAAGACCTCGCGGATCTCGTCGTCCTTCCGCGCGATCGCGGCGTCGTCGGCCGACTCGACGCGTGCGGCGAGGTCGTCGATCTCGAGCACCTCGACGTGCGCGCCGGTCTGCGCGTGCACCTGCGTGAAGTCGGAGTACATGTCCAACATCCCCGGGATACGTGTGTCCGAGGAAGCCGATGCGCGCGACGCGTAGGTCGTCGCAAGGCACGCACGGCATCGAGCCACTCGCCGAGGACGTCCCAGGCGGGATCGCCGGTCGAGGAGCATCCCCGTCACGGTGGTGTACCGGCGCGCAGCACGCGTCAGCGCCCCGGCGATCTCCGGGACACAGCAGGCGGAGCAGTTGGCGAGCCACTCGCCGGTGGTCATCGCCTCGTAGTCCGACGGTGCGCGTCGGTTGGAGGTTCAGGACGACGATGGGCGCGTCGACGGCCTGCAAGACCGGGAGCACCTGCGACGACGTCGCGTAGGTCGCCGTGTAGACGAGCACGAGCTGCGGCCGCGCCGCGGCGAGGCTCTTCCCCGGCGGCACGCGCGGCCTGGGCGGTGTCGACGAGCCCGGCCGAGACGACGTCCGCCCCGAGCTCGTCGAGTCGGCGCTCGATCTCGTGCTGGTATCCCTCGAGCCGTGCGCGCAACCCTTCGAACTGCGGCCAGTAAGCGGCGAGCCCGATGCCGAAGATCGCGACGCGGGGCCGGGCGCCGCGCATCAGGTCACTTCCTCCCGCGTGACGACTGCGGCGGCATGCCGGCGGGCGAGCACGGCCTGCAGCCGGGCGCGGCCGCGCCGGAACATGTCTCCCGCGTTGGGCACGATCACGCTGGCGAGCAGCAGCCCACCGACCACGATGTTCTGGTCCTGTGCAGGGATCAGGTCGGCGGTCATCGCAGTTTGCAGACAGCCCAGCACGGCGACCGCGAGCACGACGCCGACGATCGTCCCGCGGCCGCCGAAGATCGAGACGCCGCCGAGCAGCACGACAGGCGACGACCGACAACTCCAGCCCGTGCCCGTTGTCTCCCCGGGCGGAGCCGAAGCGGAAGCTGTAGATGATCCCGGCGAGCGCCGAGATGACGCCGGAGACCACGAACAGCCAGAACTTGACCCGCTTGACGCGGAGACCGGCGAAGCGCGCCGCCTCCTCGTTGGCGCCCGATCGCGAAGATCGCGCGCCCGACGCCGGTCGCGATGCAGCGTGATTCCGAAGAGCACCGCCAGCACCGCGAACATCACGGTCGGGTTGCGGGATCTCGGTGCCCGCGAACGTGCCTTGACCCCATGTCGAGGAGACTTCTGCGGGTAGTCGGTGACCGCCTGATCGCCGAGGATCACGAAGGCCGAGGCCGCGATAGATGCGCGAGCGTGCCGATCGTCACCGCCAGCGACGGCAATCCCAGCCGCGTGATCAGGAACCCGTTGACCGCCGCCGAGCACGCCGCCGACGACAGCACGACCGGCACGATGATCTGCCAATCGGCCAGTTGTGGTTCCACAGATAGCCGAGCCAAAGCGCCGCCGTCAGGCCGAGCATCGACGCCACCGACAGGTCGATCTCCGCCGGGCGATGATGACAGCGTCAGCGGCAGCGCGATCAGCGCCATCTCGGCGACGTTGAGACAGATCGAGTTCAGGTTCTGCTCGACTGACGAAGCCGTCGGCGCTCGTCGCGCCGTACAGGATCGAGGCGAGCAGCAGGAAGACGGTGACGCTTTCCCAGCGGAGCGGCCGGTGAGGTGCCGATACCACCGCTGAGACATCTCGACCGCAGGCACGGTGGCATCGGGGTCAGCCACGTGCACTCCTCCGTGTGCGCAGTCGCGGCCGCCACCCGTAGCCGCGAGCAGCCGGTCGAGCCCGATCGCGACGAGCAGCAGGAAGCCCGTCGATCGCCTGCTCCCAGAACTGCGTTGACCTTCAGCACGACCAGCGCCGACCCGATGCACGAGAGCAGCAGCGCGCCGAGCGCCGCGCCGTAGACGGTGCCGCTAGCCGCCGAAGATCGCCACGCCGCCGACCACGACGGCGGCGACGACGTGCGAGCTCCTGCCCGCGCCCGGCGTTGGCGTCAAGCGTGCCGAAGCGCGGCCGCGTAGAGCACGCCGGCCAGCCCGGCGAGCGCCGCCGCTGACCACGAAGGCGCGCGAGCACGCGGCGGCTCGACGCGGATGCCGGCGAGCGTCGCGGCATCGGGATCGGAGCCGATCGCGTACAGCTCGCGACCCATCCGGAAGCTGCGCATAGACGTCGGCCGACCACGATCATCACCGCGACCGTGATCAGCGCCAGGCACCGGGATCCCGAGCACCGTCTGCGTTGCCGAGGTTCAGTGAAGCCGTCCGGCATGTCGGCCGCGTTGACCTGGCGCCCCTTCGCCCACAGCGAAGTCGATCCCGCGGATCACGTACAGCGTGCCGAGCGTGATGACCAGCGACGGCACGCGCCCGAACGCCACGATCGCGCCGTTGCAGAGCCCGCAGAACGCGCCCGAGCAGCGAGCGCGAGCGACGAACACGAGCGGGAGCGCGCGTGCGGTGTGGTGCGACGAACAGGATGCCCGGTGGCGAACGCGGTGATGCCGAGCACCGAGCCGACCGAGAGGTCGATGTTGCGCGTGATGACCACGACCGTCTGGCCGACCGCGAGGAGGGCGACGATCGCCGACGCCGGCGAGGAGTCTGCTGGATGTTCTGCGGCGCTGAGGATAGAGGGGTCGTCGAGCGTCGTCGACACCGCACGACCAGCAGCGAGCAGCGAGTAGCGAGGCCGAGCTCTCGCGGAAGCGTGCGCGGCACTCGGCCGGCGTGCGTGCGACGCGGAGCGCCGGCTCGACGACCTGCTGCTGCCTGCGCGACCGACGGTCACGCGGCCTCGTCGACTCAATGCCCGGTGCGCTGCGCGCATCACCGTTGTCCTCGTCGGCCTCGACGCGCGTTGAGCTCGCGCGTGACGCGGCCCTCGTGCAGGACGAGCACGCGGTCGGCCATGCCGAGCACCTCGGGCAGCTCGGAGGAGATCATCAGCACGGCCACGCCCTGCGCCGCGAGCTCCGACAGCAGGCGGTGCACCTCGGCCTTGGTGCCGACGTCGATCCCGCGCGTCGGCTCGTCGACGATCAGGACCTTCGGCTTGCGGCCGAGCCACTTCGCGAGCACGACCTTCTGCTGGTTGCCCGCCGGACAGCGTCCAGACGGGGTTGCGTCAGCTGCGCGTACTTCAGCTGGAGCCGCTCGGCCCAGTCCGAGCCAAGTTCGCGCTCGGCGCCGAGCCGTATCAGCCGGCCGCCGCCGAGCGCGTGCCGAGCGAGGCGAGCGCGACGTTGCGCTCGATCGAGAAGCTCCATCACGAGGCCCTGCTGGCGGCGATCTTCGGGGACGAGCCCGATCCCGGCCGCCATCGCGGCCGTCGGGGACCCGGCGCGCAGTCGCTTCCCATCGCACCTCGACGGAACCGGCGTCGCAGCGGTCGATGCCGAAGATCGCACGTGCTACCTCGCGTCCGGCCCGCGCCGACGAGCCCGGCGAGCGCGACGATCTCGCCGCTGCGGACGACGAACGAGACGTCGGTGAAGTCACCCTCGCGCGTGAGCCGGTCGACCTCGCAGCACGACCTCGTCCAGGCTCGGTCTCCGACCTTGGGGAAGAGCGCATCCATGTCACGGCCGACCATCGCACGGATCACGTCCGGGACGGTCAGCTCCTCGATCGGCTTCGGTCCAGACGTGCCGACCGTCGCGCATCACGGTCACGCGCTGGCAGATCGCGAAGATCTCCTCGAGGCGATGCGAGATGAACAGCACCGCGTCGCCGCGTGCCACGGAGCGTCTCGCACGATGCGGAACAGCTGCTCGACCTCGTTCGTCGGTCAACGCGGCAGTCGGCTCGTCCATCACGATCACGCGGGCGTTCGATCGTCAGCGCCTTCGCGATCTCGACGAGCTGCTGGTCGGCGATCGAAAGCCCTCGTGCCAGGCTGGTCGGGCTCGAGCTTCACGCCGAGTTGCGTCGAAGAGGGCTCGCGCGCCTCGCGCCGCATCCGCCGCACGTCGATCCGGCGGAAGCGCTTCAGCGGCTGCACGCCCGACGAAGATGTTCTCCGCGACGGTGAGGTCGGGAAAGAGGATGGGCTCCTGGAAGATGATCGCGATCCCGGCCGCCTGCGACTGCTTGGCGTCGTCGAAGATCGCCTCCTCCCCGTCCCAGCACGATCCGGCCGGCATCCGGCTGATGCACGCCCGCGAGGATCTTCACGAGCGTCGACTTGCCGGCGCCGTTCTCGCCCACCAACCCGTGCACCTCGCCGCCGAACAGCTCGACGTCGCCGTCCTCGAGCGCATGCACGGCGCCGAAGCTCTTTCGGGCGTGCTCGAGCGAGATCAGGGGCGCGGGGTGCGGTGTCGTCACGGGTCGGTGTAGCGAAACGTAAGAGGGCGCCGCGGCCTGCGCCGTGGCGCCCCCACGTCGATCTAGAACTTGAACTTGTCGACGTTCTTGATCGTGAACACGTACGGCGGTCCGAGAATCACCTTGCGGCCTCTTTTCGGGGCCGAGGATGATCTTGTACGTGCCGAGCTTGCCGGCCTTGAACGTCTCGCCGACCTTGCCCTTGATCTTCCCGTCCGCGAACGCCGAGACGGCGTATCCCGCGAGGTACCCGAGATCCTCCGGGTTCCAGAGCGCGAACGCCTTCACGGTGCCGTCGTGGACGTACTTCTTCATCCTGGCTGGGCAGACCGAGGCCTGTCAGCGCGATCTTCTTCTTGTACTTCTTCGACGTGGACAGGTACTGCGCGGCCGAGGAGATGCCGACCGTGGCTCGCGAGACTTCGATCCCCTTCAGGTTCGGGTACGCCTGCAGCATTGCGACGGTCGCCTGCCGCGACTGCGCGGGATTGTCGTTGCCGTAGTATGATCTTGACGAGCTTCATGTTCTTGTAGGCCGGCTTCTTCAGCTCGAGCTTCATGTACTTGATCCAGGCGTTCTGGTTCGTCGCCGTGGACGCCGCCGACAGGATTGCGAACTCGCCCTTGTAGCCCATCAGCTTCGCGAGCAGCTTGACCTGGCTGCGGCCGATCGTCTCGGTGTCAGCCTGGTTGATGAACAGCTCACGGCAGCTCACGTCGGAGTCGAACGCGATGACGTGCGTCCCCTGTGCCTGTGCCTGCTTGAGAGCCGGGCACAAAGCGTCCGGGTCGTTGCCCGCGATCACGATGCCCGCGGCGTGCCGACTGGATGGCCGCCTGGACCGCCGGCTGCTGCGCGGCCGCCGTCGTCCTCGGTGCCCGACTGCACGCACCTGCTTGTTCCCGAGCTGCGCTCAGCGCGATCTTCCCGCCGCGGTCCGCGATGACCTCGTACGGGTTGAGCGTGTCCTTTGGGATGAAATAGAACGTCTTGCCTGCCGTCGACCGCGTCGGCCCGGCGAACGAGGCTGCGACGGCGACGCCTGCGACGAGGAAGGCCGCGGCGAAGATCGCCCATCTGCCCTTCTGCATGATGGATCCTTTCGCGTGGAAGTCAGGGGACAGGAACCCGGCCGGCGGTGTGCGCCTCCTTTCGCACTACCGCGGATACGCGGCGGTCACCCCGCCTTCGACGTTGACGACATTTCCGGTGGACTTGCACGATCGGGGGCCGGCGAGGAAGGCGATCGCCTCCGCGACGTCCTCGCGGGCAGCACGGCGACCCCGAGCTTCGTGCGGCCCTGGTAGTAGGTCTGGAGGTCGTCCTCGGAGCACGCCGTACGTGCTGGCGCGCTCCGCCTTCCAGTCGGACGACCAGATGCTCGATCCCTGGATCACCGCATCCGGGTTGACGGTGTTGACCGGATCCCGTGCGGGCCGCCCTCCTCGGCGAGACAGCGCCCGAGATGCAGCGCCGCGGCCTTCGCCGACGAGTAGGCGGCCTCGTTCCGACCCGGCGACAAGGGCGTTCTTCGAGCCGACGAACACGATCGACCCGCCGCAGCCCTGCTCGATCAGCACCCGGAACGCCTCCCGCGCGGCGAGGAAGTAGCCACGCGCGAGCACCGCGTAAGCTGTGCTCCCAGTCCTCGAGCGTGGTCTCGGTGACCGCCGCGCTCGTCGCGAGCCCTGCGGACGCGACCAGAATGTAGAGACCGCCATCCTCGAGCACCGTCCGGTCCGACCATGTCGCTGACGCCGATCCTCGTCGGTGACGTCGACCTCGACCGCGAGCCGCGCGCCTTGTGCCGCTGGTGGCCGACCAGCTCCTCCGCGACCGCCCGTGCCCCTCTCGACGTTCAGGTCGGCGACACGACGTGCGCGCCGTGCGCCGCGAGCAGTCGCGCCGTCACGGCCGATCCCGCTCGCGCCGCCGGTGACGACGGCGATCTGACCGGAGAGCTCCTGCGGCGGGGGCGCCTGGGCAAGCTTGTATCGCTCGAGCGGCCAGTACTCGATCGCGAACGCCTCCTTCCTCGCTCAGGGAGCGGAATCCGCCGAGCGCGTCCGCCGCGTCCTCGACCGCGATCGCACGGTGGTAGAGATCCCGTGTCGTCCGCGCCTTCGCCGCGTCGAGCCCACTCGTCACGACGCCCACGCCGGGGATCAGCGTCACGCGCGGGCCGACGGGGTCGATCGGGAACTGACGCGTCTCGTCGTCGAGGTTCCGCGCGTAATAGGCGCGATACCAGGCGCCGTACTCCTCGACGCCCCGGCGCAGTGCCCTTTTGAGCTCGGCGGCGTCGCCTTTCGCCGGATCGAACGCGACCACGAGCGGCTTGTGCTTCGTGTTGATCAGGTGATCGGGGCACGGCGCGCCGATCTGGCTGACCTCGGCGGCCCGCGCCGAAGACACGAACGCCACCGCCGCCGGGCTGCGGTCGACCTCGAGCACGACGCCTGCCCGCGTCGGCCAGAAGCGCGCCGCGGAGGGCCGGGAAGTGCCTCTGCAAGCAGGGTCGAGGCCATCGCTGGCCGAGAGCTCGGGGATCGCAACCCCCCCCAGCCCGAATCGCCCGGCGCCTGCCCGGTCGACGACCTCGGCGGCTCGCGTGACGAACTCGATCGTCGCTCTTGTACGCCTCCTCCGCCGTGTCGCCCCACGTGACGAGGCCGTGCCCCGCTCGAGCAGGACGGCCCGCGCCGACAGGCTCTCGCGTCGAGCAGCTCGGAGATCCGCTTCGACATGTCGAATCCCGGCCGCTGATAGTCGAGCCACACCGTTTCGTCGCCGAACGCGTCGGCGACGAGCGCGCGCCCGTCGGGCGTCGACGTCAGCGCGATGATCGCGTCGGGATGCGTGTGATCGACGTGCACCGCCCCCACGAACGCGTGCAGGAGGGTCTCGATGGAAGGGCGCGGCTGGTCCGGCTCGACCGCGCAGCGACGGAGGTAGTCGACCATCGACGCGTCGTCCATCGCCTCCCGCGCGCGGAGCGGCTCGACCTCGTCCAACCGCAAGGCTGCGAAGCCGCCGGCGGTGATCGTGGCGAGGTCGGTCCCGGAGCCCTTGCACCCACAGGACACGCTGCTCGCGGCCCGTGTGGTCGATGACGACGCCCTTCGCCGACGTGTTGCCGCCGCCCTGGTTCGCGACGGCGCGATCCGTGCCGAGCAGGTTCGAGCGGTACACGAGCGCGGCCAGGGCGCTCAGCGTCGTGCGCCGCAGCCGGGTTCCAGAGGTCTGCGGGCGCCCTGGATGCCGGTCTACAGGACATCGGCGAGCTTGCTCACGCGACGGCCTCGTCGCTCGGTGGTCAGGCGGCGCAGGTCGCGCGGACGCACGAGCGGCGGCTCCTCCGCCCCGGGGTCGACCGTGATCACGTCGACACCTGCCGCGCGCCAGGCCTCGACGTCGTCGAGACGGGTGCGGTCGAGTCCGTGACGATCCCGCTAGAGCTCCTCGACCGCGACGAACGCGAGGAGCGCGCTGCGGTGCCACTTCGTTCCGTCGAAAATGCCATACACCTGGTCGCAGGCGTCGGCCATCTCCTGCTTGATCCGCACCTCATCGGGGTTCAGATCCATGAGCCCGCGCGGGAGGCTCTAGGCCCCGCGCGCCGAGGAAGCCCTTGTTGATGCGCGTCGTCCGCAGAACGTCCGTGCCGAGGTCGCCGACGAGTGACATGGCGGAGAGGCGCAGGACGCCGCCGGTCAGGAGCACGGTGATCCCCGGCGCGTCTGCGAGCGCGGTTGCGACGAGCAGGCCGTTCGTGACGACGACCAGCTCCTTCTTGGAGCACAGCTCGAGCGCGAGGTAGTACGCGGTCGTGCTCGCATCGAGCGCGACGGCCTCCCCCTCGTTGACCATCTCCGCGGCGGCGCGTGCGATCGCGCGCTTCGCATTCGACCTCGAGCCGCATCCGTAGGTCGAACCCGACCTCGGACTGCCCCTGCTGGAGCGCCCGCGCGCCGCCCCGGATCCGTGCCACGAGACCCTGGCGCGCCAGCTGCCCCAGATCGCTGCGCACGGTCACCTCCGAGACTGCGAAGGCTTGCGAAAGTTCCGCAACCTGTACGGAATCCCGCGTCTCGAGCAGGCGGAGGACGTACTGCATCCGCTCAGCCTGCGAGAGGTTGGTCAGGTCGACCACGTCGTCGATAGCGCGGCACGATACGACCCGCGTTCGCGGAAGTCAATACCTATGTCCGGCTTTCGAATTCGAGAGGAACGAAAGTAGCTCGTAATTCGCGTTGGGATCAGGCAGACTCGCGCCCCATGGACGACGACGCGCTCTTCGCACGACTCGACCGGCTCCAGATCGAGACGCCCTCGTGGGGCTACGGAAACTCCGGCACACGCTTTCACGTCTACCCGTGGCCGGGGGCCGCCCGGAACTCGAACGAGCGGATCGCCGACGCCGCCCTCGTCCACCGGCTCACGGGATGCTGTCCTCGCGTCGCGATCCACATTCCATGGGATCGCGTCGACGACTACGGGGAGCTCGCACGCCTCGCCGAGTCGGAGGGGGTCGCGATCGGCGCCGTCAACCCGAACCTGTTCGGCGAGGACGAATACCGGCTCGGCAGCCTGTGCAGCCCCGACGAGGGCGTCCGGGCTTTGGCGCTCCGCCACCTGGCGGAGTGCGTCACGGTCGCACGGGAGGTCGGCTCGGACGCGATCAGCCTCTGGCTCGCGGACGGCACGAGCTACGCGGGCCAGGACGACCTGAGGAGCCGCTACGAGCGGCTCGGCGCCAGCCTCGAGGAGGCCTACGGGCTCCTCACGCCCAGCATGACGCTCCTCGTCGAGTACAAGTTCTTCGAGCCTGCCTTCTTCTCGACCGACCTACCCGACTGGGGCACCGCCGCCCTGCTGTGCCGGCGGCTCGGACCACGCGCCAAGGTGCTCGTGGACACGGGCCACCACCCCCAGGGGACGAACATCGAGCAGATCGTCGCCCGCCTGCTGGCGGAGGACCTCCTCGGCGGCTTTCACTTCAACAACCGCAAGTACGCGGACGACGACCTCATCGTCGGCTCGGTCGACCCCTTCGAGCTCTTCCGGATCATGGCCGAGCTCACGCACGGGGACGAGCTCGACGATGTCGCGCTGATGATCGACCAATCCCACAACATCGAGGGCAAGATCGACGCGATGATCCAGTCGGTCGTAAACATCCAGACCGCATACGCGAAGGCCCTCCTCATCGACCGCGCGCGTCTCGGGGAGGCCCAGGGGGCGGGCGACGTGCTCGGCGCGCATCGCATCCTGCTGGAGGCGTACGAGACAGACGTGCGCCCGCTCCTCGCCCGCTATCGCGGGCAGGCCGGCCTGCCCGAGGATCCCGTCACCGCGTTCCGAGAGGGCGGTTTCGCGGAGCAGCGGATGGCCGAGCGCGGCATCGCCTCGGTCGAGAGCGCCTACGAGCAGGGCTGAGCGAGCCCGGACGTGCGCATCGCCCTCTTCGTCACGTGCCTCGGTGACGCGCTCTATCCCCGGGTCGGGGTGGCCACCGTCGAGCTGCTCGAGCGGCTCGGGCACGACGGTCTCGTTCCCGGAGGAGCAGACCTGCTGCGGGCAGCTGCATTTCAACACCGGCTACCAGCACGAGGCGCTCGGGCTCGCTCGGCGCTTCGCCGAGATCTTCCGGGGGGCGGAGCTCGTGGTTGCGCCGTCGGCCTCGTGCGTCGCGATGGTGCGGCAGTTCTATCCGTACCTCGCACGCGAGGCGGCGACCCGTCGTTCACGCGCGAGGTGGAGGCGCTCGCGCCGCGGGTGCTGGAGCTGAGCGAGCTCCTCGTCGGACGCCTCGGGCTCGAGGACGTCGGCGCTGCGCTTCCGGCACGGCGTGACGTACCACCCGACCTGCCACTCGCTCCGCTCGCTCCGCATCGGCGACGCGCCCATCCGCCTCCTGCGCGCCGTACGCGGACTGGAGCTCGTCGAGCTCCCACGTGCGGACGAGTGCTGCGGGTTCGGCGGCACGTTCGCCGTGAAGAACCCGGAGACCTCGAGCGCGATCCTCGACGACAAGATCGACGCCGTGCTCGCGTCGGGCGCCGAGATCGTGACCGCCGCCGACATGTCGTGCCTGATGCAGATCGGCGGCGCCCTGTCACGACGGGGGGCAAAGGTGCAGGTCCGGCACATGGCCGAGTCTGCTCGCGGAGTCTCCGTGACACAGACGTTCTCGGACGCTCGCGCGAATCTCTCTCCGTGACGAGCAGCTCCGGCGGAACCTCGGGCACGCGACCGGCACGATCCGGGCCAAGCGCTCGGTCGCTGCGGGCGAGCGGCCGGACTGGGAGGCGCTGCGGGAGGCGGGCGAAGGGCTCAAGCGCCGGGTGCTGCGCCACCTCGGTCGATACCTCGTCGAGCTCGAGGCCGCCGTCGAGTCGGCCGGCGGGGTCGTGCACTGGGCGCGCGACGGCGAGGAGGCGAACGCGATCGTCGTCGGCATCGTCCGCGACGCGGGTGCCTCGGAGGTGGTCAAGGTGAAGTCATTGACGACGGACGAGATCGGGCTCAACGAGGCGCTCGTCGCCGCCGGCGTCGACCCGATCGAGACCGACCTCGCCGAGCTGATCTGCCAGCTCGCGGGTGAGAAGCCGTCGCACATCCTCGTGCCCGCGATCCACAAGAACCGCCGCGAGATCCGCGACCTGTTCCGCGACCGGCTCGGTCTGCCCGGACCTCTCCGACGACCCGGCCGCGATTGACCGCCGCCGCCCGCGCCTACCTGCGCGAGCGGTTCCTCGACGCCTCCGTCGCGATCAGCGGCGCGAACTTCGCCGTCGCCGAGACCGGGACGATCTGCGTGGTCGAGTCCGAGGGCAACGGGCGCTTCTGCACGACCCTGCCGCGCACGCTCGTGACCGTGCTCGGGATCGAGAAGCTCGTCCCCACGCTCGAGGACCTGGAGGTGTTCCTCCAGCTGCTTGCCGCGCTCGTCGACGGGAGAGCGGATGAACCCCTACACGTCGCTCTGGACGGGGGTCGGCGCCGATGGGCCGCGGAGCTTCCATCTCGTGCTGCTCGACAACGGGCGCACGAACGTGCTCGCCGACGCCGTGGGACGCCAGACGCTCGCCTGCATCCGCTGCAGCGCCTGCCTCAACGTCTGCCCCGTGTACAGCCGCACCGGCGGCCATGCATACGACTCCGTCTACCCGGGCCCGATCGGCGCGATCCTCACCCCCCAGCTGCGCGGCGTCGACGCCGCCGGCTCGCTGCCGTTCGCGTCGACTCTCTGCGGCGCCTGCGCGGACGTCTGCCCGGTGAAGATCGACATCCCGGAGGTGCTCGTCCACCTGCGCGGGCGTGTCGTGAGCGAGCGCCGTGACGCCGCGCGCGAGAGGCTCGCGATGCGTGCCCTCGCCTGGGTGTTTCGCCGTCCCGGGCGCCTCGCCCGCACCGAGCAGCTCGGCCGCCTCGCACAGCGTCCCTTCGTGCGCGGCGGCCGCGTGAGACGTGCTCCTGGCCTGGGTGCCTGGACGCGAGCGCGCGACCTTCCCGCCCTGCCGCCGACAGTCCTTTCGCGCCTGGTGGCGCGCACGCCGGTGAGCGCCCGCGACGAGATCCTCGGGCGGATCGCCGCCGCGCTCGCCGACGTGCCTGCCGACGAGCGGCCGGCCGACGTGCCCGTCGAGCGCGGCTACCTCCTCGGTGAGCCCCACGACGCCGTCGAACGGTTCGTCGAGCGCGTCTCCGAGTACCACGCCGACGTCCGCCGCGTCGACTCCGACCGGCTCGCCGTGGTCGTGGGCGAGGTCTGCCGCGACCGCGGGATCGAGCGCCTCGCCGTCCCCTCGGACCTCCCCGCCGAATGGCTTCCCGACGGCGTCGAGGCGGTGCCGGCCGACGACCTCACCCCACGGCAGCTCGACGCGGTCGACGCCGCGCTGACGGGCTGCGCCCATGCGATCGCCGAGACCGGCACGATCGTGCTCGACAGCGGTGCCCGCCAGGGCCCGCGCGCGCTCTCACTCGTCCCCGATCACCACGTCTGCGTGGTCCTGCTCGACCAGATCGTCGGCGGCGTGCCCGAGGCGATGCGCCTGATCGCCGCCACCGTACGCGACACCGGGCGTGCCTGTGACGCTGGTCTCCGGCCCGTCGGCGACCTCGGACATCGAGCTCGACCGCGTCGAGGGCGTCCACGGCCCGCGCGACCTCGTCGTGCTCGTCGTCGGCTAGAACCCGCTGCGCGATTGCATGCAACGCAGGGGCGTCAGTATTCTCGGGACGTGCCACGCGGAGACAGTGCCCAGACGGTCAAGGCGACGCTCGGGCTCCGCCAGCTCCTCTTCGACGGCGAGATCCGGCCGGGCGAGCGGCTGGTCGAGCTCGCGCTGGTCGAGCGCCTCGGGGTCTCGCGCACCCCGCTCCGCGTCGCGCTGACGACACTCGAGCACGAGGGACTCGTCCGCTCGCTCCCGGGTGGCGGCTTCTCGGTGCGCGCATTCACGCTCGGGGAGATCCACGACGCGATCGAGCTGCGCGGGGTGCTCGAGGGCACGGCTGCGCGCTTCGCGGCGGAGCGACTCGAGTCGGCAGGCGAGCTCGACGAGCTACGCGAGATCACGGCCCGGCTCGACGCGGCGATCGGCGACGAATCGCCGGAGGCGATCGTCGCGTACGTCGAGCTGAACGAGGCCTACCACGCCCAGCTCGTCGCTCTGGCGAAGAGCGAGCTCGTGGAGCGTGCGATCGACCACGCGACTGCGCTGCCGTTCGCGTCACCGGCCGCCCTCCTCGCATCGCTCGCGGAGCTGCCCGACTGGCGCGGAAGCCTGGTCGTCGCCCAGCACCACCACCGCTCGCTGCTCGAGGCGATCGCCGCAGGGCACGGCACGCGGGCCGAGCAGATCGCGCGCGAGCACGCGCTGCTCTCGCGCAGGAACCTCGATCTCGTGCTCGAGCGGCGTGAGATCCTCGATCGCCTTCCCGGCGCGCCGTTGCTCAACGTGGGCGGGCCGGCCGCCGACGAGCCCGTCGGCTGACCGGCCCTTGCGTCGCGTTCGCTAGCCGTCCGAGCGCCAGCCCGTGGGGGCGTACTCGAGCCGCGCGACCTTCGAGTACGGCACGGGGCTGACGATCACCCGCACGTCCTTCTGGCGGTGCGGCTGTACCGTCGCCTTGCGGGTGCCGCCGTCGGGCTCGCCCCACATCACGCGCAGCTCCGATCCGATCTCGACGTCGTGGTCGACCGTGGCGAGCGAGAGCGCGTGCTTCTCGTTGGCGCTGTAGCCGGTGAACATCGACAGGCCGACGACGTTGCCGTCGGGGTCGAGCACCGAGTCGAAGTTCGACGAGCCGTAGTTCGCGTTCGGCACGTCGAAGAACTGGTAGCCCTCGCCCTCGGGCGAGAAGAGGGAGGCGAAGATCTCGGCCACGTCCTCGGTGTTCCACTCCAGCGTGACCTTCTTGCGCTGCGTCTCGGGATCGATCTGCTCGAGCGCCTCGCGGCCGATGAAGTCGTGGTCGAACTTCACCATGTGCCCGTAGCCGAGCTCCCAGGGGTTGAGGTAGTAGTCCTCGATGTCGTCCGAGACGAAGCTCCCGGCCAGCGCGTTGGTCGCCTCGTAGCTCCGGCCGCCGGCAGCCACTCGCGGTAGCCGCGCAGCTCCTCGCCCGTGTAGATCGCCGGCAGCGGCGACGGGATCCAGCCCGACTCGAGCGTGTTCGACGAGTACGCGCGCGAGCCGACCGGCTCGAGCCCGAACTCTTGCCCGGCCTCGAGGATCGTCTCCCGGACCTCGTCGTACGTCTCGTACGGGCCCCACAGCTCGAGCCCCGGCGCGCCGGCCATGCCGTGACGCAGCGTGCGCACCTGCTGCCCGCCGACGTTCATCCAGCCCATGCGGAAGAACTTCACGTCCTCGATCGGGCCGCCGTTGACCTTCTCGATCACCGGCCACGCGTTCGGCCCCTGGATCTGGAAGCGCCAGAGCTTGCGCGTCACCTGCTTGCCCTGCGGACGCATCGGCGAGCGGTCGTCGAGCTCGACCTCGACGTCGTAGCCGCCGGTCTCGGCCTGGTAGCGCAGCCAGTTCGAGGCGGGCGCGCGCCCGACGAACGTGAACTCCTCCTCGTCCTCGTGGAACAGGATCCCGTCGCCGATCACGTACCCGGCCGGGGTGGTCGGCACGTACTGCTTCGCCATGCCGACGGGGAAGTTCTCAGTGCTGTTGATCGCGGTAGCCGTGATCAGCTCGATCGCGCCCGGGCCGCGCAGCATGAGGTTGACCATGTGGTGGGACTGGTCGTAGAGGACGGCGGTCTTGCGCCACGCCTCGCTGCTCGCGCCGCCAGTTCGTGAACTCGGCGGCGACCACGGGGTAGACGTACGCGCCGATCTGCGAGTTGCGGAGCAGCTCTACCGTGTCGTTCGCGTCGAGGACCTGCTGGAGATTCGTCGGGGTCATGGCTCCTCCGTGACAGTCGTCTGTTCGGCGGTCGTCGGCTGCGCCGCGCGTGCGTGGATCCGTCGCTCATCCTGCCACCGCACGGTGCCGGTCAGGTCGTTGAACGTGAAGAAGTGAAAGCCTGCGATGCCCAGCGCGGGGTCGTCGACGAGCGGCAACGCCTCGTCGTAGAACCTCGTGGCCGAGTGCACCGGGCTGCGGAAGAGACGCGTCAGCCCTCGTTGCTTGCGGACGAAACGCAGCGAGGGGCCCACGCCGATGCGCGTCGCGATCTCGAGCAGGCGCCTCCGCTCGACGGGGCCGACCGCGCCGAGCAGAATCGGCAGCTCGATTCCCCGTCCGCGCACGGCCTCGATCCACGAGCGCAGTGTGTCTACATCGAAACAGAGCTGCGTGACGACGTAGCTGGCGACCCGGGACTTCTCGTCGAGCGCCGCGTCGAGCACGGCCGGCTCGATCAGCGGGTGGCCCTCCGGGTACGCACCGATCCCGATCCGCGACGGGCGCAGCGGATGCGCGGCCAGGTCGGCGAGGAGCTCTCCGGCCGACGTGTACGGCCCGAGCGGCTCCTCCGCGTCGCCGCCGATCACGAACAAGTCGTCGATCCCCGCGGCCCGGGTGCGCTCGAGGATCTCGGCGAGATGATCGGCTCCGCGCACCATCCTGGCGGCGATGTGCGGCGTCACGGTGTGCCCGAGCTCGCGCAGAGCCAGAGCGACGTCGACGGATCGGTCGACGCCGTGCTTGGGCGACGTCGTCACGGTCAGGTGGAGCGCCTGCTCCACCTCCGAGGCCTGCTCGATGCCCTTCCCGAACGGGAGGATCTCGAAGCGGAGCTGCGTCGTCGGCCCCAGCTCGAGCGCGAAGCCGCCCTGGTCGAGCGTACGCGTCGCCATTGCCGTGATCATTGCACACAATTCGGTCCTCTGCGCGCACGTTCGAGCGAGAATCCAGGCGTTGCGGCCGCAGTTTGCACGCAACGGCGCGCCCGCCAGGCCGTCCTGTGGGTCGCAGTGCGGGTGACTGGGTGCTTCTAGCGCCCGGCGGGCGTCGACTCCAGCGGGATCAGGCTCGCCTCGGCCATCGCGAGCGCCGCCGGCTTCGCGAGCTTGAGGCGCTTGGGGCGGGGCATGCCCGCCTCGATCCAGCTGTCGATCTCGTCGAAGAGCTCGTCGATGAGGACGTCGGAGGCAACCTTCTTCAGCACGCGTCCGTGCGCGTAGACGAAGCCGACGTCACGGCCGCCCGCGATGCCGAAGTCCGCGTCACCCGCCTCGCCCGGGCCGTTCACCGCGCAGCCCATCACCGCCACCTCGAACGCCTGCGGGTAGCCGCGCAGCCGCTCTTCGACGACGACCGCGAGGCTCTCGACGCCGACGTTGTCGCGGCCGCACGATGGGCACGCGATCATCACCGGCCCGCGCTCGCGCAACCCGAGCGCCTTGAGGATCTCCCACGCGACCTCGACCTCCTTGACGGGATCGGCGGTCAGCGAGACGCGCATCGTGTCACCGATGCCGTCCGTCGAGCAGCGAGCCCATGCCGACCGCGCTCTTGATCGCCCCGGCGAACGGCGTGCCGGCTTCGGTGACGCCCAGGTGCAGCGGGTAGGGAACCTGGTCGGACAGCATCCGATACGCGCGGATCATCGTCGGCACGTGCGACGCCTTGACGGAGATCTTGAAATCGCGGTAATCGAGCCGCTCGAGGATCGCGACCTGCTCGAGCGCCTCGACGACGAGCGCCTCGGCGGTGTCCTTGCGCGCGAGCTCCTCGAGGTGCTTCGGGAGCGAGCCAGCGTTCGCGCCGATCCGCATCGGAATCCCCGCCCGCTTCGCCGCCTTCACGACCTGCTCGGTCTTGTCGGGACCGCCGATGTTGCCGGGGTTGATCCGCACCGCGTGCACTCCCGCCTCGATCGCCTCGAGCGCGAGCGAGGCGTTGAAGTGGATGTCCGCGATCACCGGGATCGGCGAGAAGCGGACGATCAGCGGCAGCGCCTCGGCGTCCTCGCGCTTCGGCACCGCCACACGCACGATCTCGCAACCGGCCGAGGCGAGCGCCGCGATCTGGGCCGTCGTCGCCTCGACGTCGTGCGTCTTCGTGAGCGTCATCGACTGGACGACGACGGGTGCGCCGCCGCCGATCGCGACGCCGCCGACCCTGATCCGGTGCGCGCTCGGCATGCGGAGTCCAGGGTACCGTGGCTCAGGGCTGATACTGCTGGTCCATCGCGCGCACCGTGTCGCCTGCGACCCGGATCCAGAAGCCCGCCCCGGGCTCGAACAGCCGCCGCGGGGTCGGCTTTCCCGCGAGAACTCTCGCAAGCGCGGAGACGGTGATGCGTGTCGCCTTGATGCCCAGCGTGACTACGGTGATCGGAGTGCCGACCGGAGCTCGGAACGTGAGCAGCCGGTGCCCCTCGTCCCGGACGTAGTAGTCGTTCGGTACCGCATCGCCCGGAGCGATCGCCCCATCTTCCACCGCCGCCCGGTTCGCGGTCAGGCCCGAGAGGAACTCCGCAGGGTCGACCCGCAGCTCCCAATGACCGCCACGGCGGACGAGCGACTTCGCGTGGCCGTAGAACACGCGCTGCCTGGGCGGGGAGAGCGGCGGCGTCGGGAGAAACGGGGAGGCGGCACGCTTCCCCGATCGGCCGCCCGCGATGCGTCGGGGCCCGACGACGCGAGCAACGCGAGGACGAGCAGCCCGACGAGCATGGATGCGAGGCGGGTCGGCGTCATCGAGTACTCCTTGGTCCCGGTTCGACGCGAGCACGGGGATCATGCGCCGCGCCACGACGTGCTGCAATGGTCGCTCGCGCAGGAGTGCGCCGATCGCGAGGACACACGATCAGACGTGCCAGAGACCCCTTCCCCGACGACCGTGGCAGCTCGAGCCCGCTCCCGACGATCATCCGCACGACCTCTGGGCCGTGGGTGCCGATCTGGAGCCCGGCACGCTGCTCGAGGCGTACCGGCTCGGGCTCTTTCCGATGCCCGTCGGCCCGCGAACCGGTTGGTTCTCCCCCGCTCGCCGCGCGATCGTCCCGCTGGAGACCTTCGCACCCTCGCGCTCGCTCCGGCGCGCGGCACGGAGGTTCGAGATCCGGGTCGACACCTCGTTCGCCGAGGTGGTGGCCGGCTGCGCACGACCCGGCGATCCGGAGAGCTGGATCGACGCGGGCATCGCGTCCGCATACGGCGCGCTGCACGAGCTCGGCTGGGCGCACTCGGTCGAGGCCTGGGACGCCGACGGGCTGGCGGGTGGCCTCTACGGCGTCGAGCTCGGGGGCCTGTTCGCCGCCGAGTCGATGTACTACCTGCGCGCGGACGCGTCGAAGGCGGCGTTCGTCGCGCTCGTCGAGCGTCTCGGTGCCGACGGGCGGCGCGGACCGGCGCCTGCTCGACGTCCAGTGGCTGACGCCGCACCTCGTGGCGCTCGGCGCGATCGAGCTGACCCGGGCCGAATACCGCGCCCGGCTCAGCGTCGCGCTCGGTCTCGGTCCCGTGTTTTCCTAGGCTCTCCTGACGCGAACGCGTCAGGAGAGCCTGCCGATGTCGTTCGTGAGCCCGATCAGGAAGAGCACCAGCACGAGACCGATCCCGACCACGGAGACGCGCTCGTAGATCTCCCGCCGCACCGCACGGCCGCGGATTCCCTCGGCGATCGCGAAGACGATGTGCCCGCCGTCGAGCGGCAGCAGCGGGAGGAGGTTGAGCAGGGCGATCGAGAGCGAGATCAGCCCGAGCACGAACAGGAAGCTCTCGGTGCCCTGCTTCGCGGCGTCGGAGGAGCCCTGCACGATGCCGACGGGGCTCGAGATGTCCTTGCGGCCCTCACCCGTCACCAGGCGCCCGAGCGAGGCGCCGATCTCCCTCGTCACCTGCCCGGTCAGGCTGAGCGACTGCCCCAGCGCCTGGCCGAACGGGAGCCCCTTGCCGGCGAGGACGAACCCGAGCCGGTACCTGCCGTCGCTCTCCCGCGCTTTCGCCGCCGGGAGGACGACCAGGGTGCCGTTGCGGGCGACGACGAGTGTGAGCGGCTTCCCGTTGGAGTCCGCGATCAGCTTCGAGATGTCGCCGGCATCGACGTGGGTGTCGCCGATCGAGACGATCACGTCGCCCGGGTGAAGCCCCGCCGCCGCGGCGGGCGAGCCGGGTGAGACCTGGTCGACCGACGTCGTCGCGCTCCCGACCGAGGTCATGTAGAGCCCTGTGAACAGCACCAGCGCGAGCACGATGTTCGCCGCGGGGCCTGCGGCAATCGCCGCCACTCGCTTCCACGTGGGCGCGCGCCAGTACGCATCGGGGCCGAGCGCGTCCTCGAGGTCGGAGAGCGACCGCTCGAGCGACAGCGACGCCTTCGCGGAGAGCGGTCGCTCGGCGGCGAGCTCGCGCAGGACGGCGAGCGCGTCGCGGGCGGCCGCGTGGTCGTCCGCCGCGAGCGCGTTTCGCAGGCGGCTGACGGCGCCACCGAGCGACGGCGCCTCCTGGAGGGCCCGCGCCGTGCCCGCGTCCACGTCCACCGGCGCCGGCCGGTGCATGCCCGGGATCTTCACGAAGCCGCCGAGCGGCACCGCGCCGATCCCGTACTCGATCCCGTTGCGCGTCGTCTTCCAGATCGGCGGCGGGAACCCGATGTAGAACCGGCGCGGCCGCATCTTGAGGGCGAGCGAGACGACGAAATGGCCCAGCTCGTGGATGAATACGAGCAGCCCCAGCCCCAGGATCGCGACGAGGATCGTCATGCCGGCTGGAGCTTTCGCGCTGCGAGGCCACGGGCCTCCCTGTCGGCCTCGACGAGCTCGCCGAGATCGCGTGCGGACGCGCCGTCGACCGTCGCGAGGGTTGCGGCGACGACCTCCGCGATGTCGAGGAAGCCGATGCGACCCTCGAGGAAGGCCGCCACGGCGACCTCGTTCGCCGCGTTGAACGCACAGGGAAGGGTCCCGCCGCCCAACCCGGCCTCGCGTGCGAGCGAGAGCATGGGGAACGCGTCGTCGTCGACGGGCTCGAAGGCGAGCGTGAGGCCTGCGAGCTCGAGCTCGGCGACCGTCGTCGCGGCCCGCTCCGGGTACGTGAGCGCGTACGAGATCGGCACCCGCATGTCCGGTAGGCCGACGTGCGCGAGGAGCGCGCCGTCGCGGAACCGTACGAGCCCGTGCACGACCGAGGACGGGTGCACGACGACCTCGATGTGCTCGTACGGGAGGCCGAAGAGCCAGTGGGCCTCGATCAGCTCGAGACCCTTGTTCGCGAGCGTCGCCGAGTCGATCGTGATCTTCGGGCCCATCGACCACGTCGGATGCACGAGCGCCTCCTCGGCCGTCACGTCGGCGAGCGCGGAGCGCGTCCAGCCGCGGAACGGGCCGCCGGAGGCGGTGAGCACGACCCCTGTCACCGTGTCGGGCGCCTTCCCCTCGAGACACTGATGGAGCGCGGAGTGCTCGCTGTCGACCGGCAGCAGGAGACCCCCTCCCCGCTCCTGCGCGGCGGTGGCGAGCTCGCCCGCCGCGACGAGGCTCTCCTTGTTCGCGAGCGCGAGTGTCACGCCCGCCTCGAGCGCCCAGAGCGTCGCCTCGACGCCGGCGAACCCGACGATCGCGTTCAACACGACATCGGGTCGGCTCCGCTCGAGCAGCGCCACCGGATCGCCGCCGACCTCGGCGTGCTCCACGCCGTGCGTCGCCGCGACGTCGCCGAGAGGGGTGACGTGGGAGTGGAGCGCGCAGAGCTCGAGCTCGGGATGGGCGGCGACGACGTCGATCGCCTGGCGGCCGATCGAGCCGGTCGCTCCCAGCAGGGCGACGCGTCTCACCCCGCGAAGCATGCCTGACGTGGGGCGGCGCGCCATGGCCGGATCATCCAAGCGCGAGCAGGACGAAGTACGCGGCCGGCCCCGCCCAGAGGAGCGAGTCGACGCGATCGAGCATCCCGCCGTGCCCGGCCAGCAGCCGGCCCGAGTCCTTCACGCCGAGGTCGCGTTTCACGGCCGACTCGAAGAGGTCTCCGAGGGTCGCCGCGACCGCGATCGCGAGCCCGAGCAGGAGCGACTGCCCGGTCGAGACGACGTCCTGCTCGTAGAGCGCGAAGAACGTCACGGCGACGCCTGCGATCGTCCCGCCGACGAACCCCTCCCACGACTTCCCGGGCGAGATCGCGGGCGCGAGCCGGTGCCGGCCGATCGTCCGCCCCACGAAGAAGGCCATGGTGTCGTCCGCGAAGACGGTCAGGAGCACGGTGAAGACCAGCAACCTGCCGTTCTCCGGGATGTCGCGGACCAGCACGAGGTATCCGATCCCACCGCCGACCCAGAGCACGCCGAGGAGCGTCGTGGCGAACGCCGCGACCGCGTTCTGCCTCAGGCTCGAGACGAAGAAGACCACGAGTGCCGCCGGCAGGGTCGCGAGGATCCCCGCGAAGAGCCAGACGAGCCCGCCCAGCTGCGCGCCCAGCAGCGCGAGCGCGAAGCCCACGTATCCGCCGAGCACGATCGGATGCAGGCCGCGAGCCATCCGGAAGAGCTCGTGGAGGGCCGCCAGACCGCCCGCGAGCGCGAGCACGAAGAGCCACCACCCGCCCGCCCAGACGATCCCGAGCACGGCGGGCAGCAGTACGACGACCACCAGCACCCGCGAGAGGAACGAGCTCACGCGTGCTCTCTCGCGCCGAATCGGCGGGTGCGGGCCGCGTATTCCTCCACCGCGGCCCGGAGGTCGTCGGCGCCGTAATCGGGCCAGAGCGTGTCGGTGAACACGAGCTCGGCGTACGCCGCCTCCCAGAGCAGGAAGTTCGACAACCGGAGCTCGCCCGACGTGCGGACGAGGAGGTCCACGTCGCCGAGCTCCGGTGCATAGAGACGGGCCGTCACCGCAGCCTCGTCGACGCGCTCGGGGTTCACGCCGTCGCCGACGAGCCTGCGGGCCGCCTCGACCAGCTCGGCCCGGCCGCCGTAGTCGAAGGCGATCCAGAGGTCGAGCGTGTGCAGGTGGGCCGTGCGCTGCTCGAGGCCGGCCATCTTGTCCTGCAGCCACGTCTCGACTCGATCGCGACGTCCGAGGAACCTCGTCCGGACGCCCTGCTCGGCGAGGTCGGGGAGCTCGCGGTCGATCGTCTCGGAGAGGATCTCCATCAGGTCGGCGACCTCGCCCACGGGTCGCGTCCAGTTCTCCGTCGAGAACGCGTACACGACGAGCGTCGAGATGCCGAGGTCGATCGCGGCCTCGACGGTACGGCGCAGGGCCCGCGTCCCCTCACGGTGACCCGCCTCGACCGGCAGCCCTCGGCTCTCCGCCCAGCGGCCGTTCCCGTCCATGATGATCGCCACGGTCCGCGGGACGTCCCGCGGACTAGGAGAACCGGAGATCGTTCCCTCCCTCGCCTAGGGGTTTGCCGCCGTCAGGCGTCAAACCTCCATGATCTCGGCTTCTTTGTGCTTCAGGAGCTCGTCGATCAGCCCGACGTGCGCGTCGGTCAGCTTCTGCACCTGCGTCTCGGCGCGCCGCTCCTCGTCGTCGCCCACGTCGCCGTTCCGGACGAGCTCCTCGAGGTGGCGCATGACGTCGCGGCGCACGTTGCGGATGGCGACCTTGCCGTCTTCCGCGTACCGGCGGACGACCTTGACGAGCTCCTTGCGCCGCTCCTCGGTGAGGGCGGGAATCGGCAGGCGGATCAGCTTCCCGTCGTTCGACGGGGTGAGGCCGAGGTCGGACTCCATGATCGCCTTCTCGATCGCCTTGATCTGCGTCGGGTCGTACGGCTGCACGGAGAGCAGGCGCGCCTCCGGGGTGCTGATCGTGGCCATGTTCGAGAGCGGCGTGGGCGTGCCGTAGTAGTCGATCGTGATCCGGTCGAGCAGCGCGGTGGAGGCTCGGCCCGTGCGCACGGAGTTGAACTCGGTGCGCGTGTGCTCGATCGACCCGTCCATCCGCCGCTCGCAGTCCGCCAGGAAGTCCTCGATCGGTGCCACCGCGCCTCCTACCCGTCGTCGGTTTCCGGTGCCGGCGTGCTCACGAGCGTGCCGATCCGCTCGCCGCGCGCGGCACGGGCGATGTTTCCGTCCGCGAGCTCGAACACGTGGATCGAGACGCCGTTGTCCATGCAGAGCGAGAGCGCCGTGCTGTCCATCACCTTGAGTCCGCGCTCGATCGCCTGGAGATGCGTCAGCTCCGGCAGGAAGCGGGCGTTGCGCTCCGTGCGCGGATCGCCGTCGTAGACGCCGTTGACACCGTGCTTCGCCATCAGGATCGTCTCCGCGCCGATCTCGAGCGCACGCAGCGCCGCCGCCGTGTCGGTCGTGAAGAACGGATTGCCGGTACCCGCCGCGAAGATCACGACGCGCCCCTTCTCGAGGTGCCGGATCGCCCGGCGTCGGATGTACGGCTCGGCGACCTCCGACACGGTGACCGCCGACTGCACCCGCGTCTGGGCGCCGAGCCGCTCGAGCGCGTCCTGGAGCGCGAGAGCGTTCAACAGCGTGGCGAGCATCCCCGCGTAGTCCGCGGTCGCCCGGTCCATGCCCTCCGCCGCGGCCTTCATCCCCCGGTAGAAGTTTCCGCCGCCGACGACGAGCGCGATCTCGGTGCCGGTCTCCTGCACCTCGACGACCTCCCGCGCGATCGTCGAAACCGTGCGCGGGTCGACGCCGTAGTCCCGCCCACCCATCAGACTCTCGCCCGAGAGCTTGAGCAGGATGCGCGCGAATCCGCGCGCCGTGGGGCCGGTGCCCGAGCGAGCCTCCCGCGACGAGGTCGTGCTCATCCGAGCTGGAGCCGCTCGAACTCGAGCACCTCGGCTCCCTCGCCCGTGAGCACCTGACCGACCGTCTCCGAAGGATCGTGGATCCACGGCTGGTCGACGAGCACCCGCGCGGCGAAGAAGCGCTTCTGGAGCATGCCGTCCACGATCTTCTCACGTGCCTGCTCCGGCTTCGAGAGAACCTCGTCCGAGCCGGCGAAGATCTCGCGCTCGGAGCCGACGACCTCCGCCGGCACGTCCTCCCTGCCGATCCACTCGGGAGACGAGGCCGCGATGTGCATCGCGAGCTTCCGCCCCAGGTCGGGCGAGCCGCCGCGGACCTGGACGAGAACCCCGAGCTTGTTCCCGGGCGGGTGCACGTACGAGGAGATCAGCGCGCCGTCGACGGCCTCGAACCGGGCCGCGCCGGTGACGGCGATGTTCTCGCCGAGCTTCGCGCTCAGCTCGACCCGCTCGTCCTCGAGCGACGCCTCGGACCCGGTCCGTCGTGCTCGACGGTGTCGAGCGCCTTCTCCACGAAGGCCAGGAAGTCGCCGTTGTTCGACACGGGCTCGGTCTCGCAGCCGACCGCGACGATCGTGCCTGCGGAGCCGTCCGCTGCGACGCGATCGGCGACACGACCCTCGGTGGTCGCGCGCCCAGCGCGCTTCGCGGCGCTCGCCATCCCCTTCTCGCGCAGCAGGCGCGTCGCGAGCTCCACGTCGCCGCTCGCCTCCTCGAGGGCGCGCTTGCAGTCCATCATCCCCGCGCCCGTGCGGTCGCGGAGCTCCTTGACGAGGGCGGCCGAGATCTGGGTCACGCCTCCGCACCTCCCTCGGCCTCCGTCGGCGCCGCCTCGGCGTCGGCGGGCGCCTCCCCTGCATCGGTGGCGGCGGGGGCCGTCTCCTGGGCTGCAGTGGGGGTCCCGTTCTCGCCGGGTGTCGCTGCGCCGTTCAGCTCCGCTTCGGTGACCTTCGTCTGCGCGGCCGCGATCCCGTCCGCGATCGCCCTGATCACGAGCGAGCACGAGCGGATCGCGTCGTCGTTGCCGGGGACGACGTAGGTCGCCTCGTCCGGGTCACAGTTCGTGTCGACGAGGGCGATCACGGGCAGGCCGAGGCGCTGCGCCTCGCGGACCGCCAGCTGCTCCTTGCGCAGGTCGACGATGAACACCGCATCGGGCTGGCGCTTCATGTTCGCGACGCCGCCGAGGTTCGCCTCGAGCTTCGCGAGCTCGCCCGTCATCGCGATGCGCTCCTTGGCCGGGAGCAGCTCGAGCTGACCCTCCTCCTGGAGCCGCCGGAGCTCCTGCAGGTAGGAGATGCGGTCGGCGATCGTCCGCCAGTTCGTGAGCAGGCCGCCGAGCCAGCGGTGCGCGACGTAGGGCTGACCGACACGCGTTGCCTCGCGCTCGATCGCCTCCTGCGCCTGCTTCTTCGTGCCGACGAAGAGGATCGTCCCTCCGCGGTCGGCGACGTTGCGCGCGAAGTCGTAGGCTTCCTCGAGCAGCGCCTGCGTCTGCTGCAGGTCGATGATGTAGATGCCGCCGCGCTCGTCGAAGATGAAGCGCTTCATCTTCGGGTTCCAGCGGCGCGTCTGGTGGCCGAAGTGCACCCCGGCCTCCAGCAGCTCCTTCATGGAGACGACTGCCACGATCAGTCCTTTCGGTTGGGTTGCGATGCGCCGGCGCGCGCGGACGGAACCTGGGGGAGGCCCAGGCACCCCCGTCCGGAGGCGTCGCCGGGTAGTGGGTCGGTCGGCGAACTGTAGCGTCCGTCGGGCACGTCGCCTCGCGTAGTGCCGCTAGTGGGCAGCGGGTGCGCGCGCGCGCTCGAGGGCGTCCGCCAGGTCGGCGGGCAGGGGCGAAGAGAACTCGAGCGGCTCGCCCGTGATCGGGTGGTCGAGCGCGAGCGAGTGCGCGTGCAGGAACTGCCGCTCGAGCCCGAGGTCGCCTGCGGCTCCGTAGACCGGGTCACCCGAGACCGGGAGCCCGATCGCCTCGAGGTGGACGCGGATCTGGTGCGTACGTCCGGTCTCGAGCCTCGCCTCGAGCAGCGTCCGCCCGCCGAGACGCTCGCGCACGTCGAACCACGTCACGGCCTCGCGCGGCGTGTCGGTGTCGATCGAGCGCCGCGTGCGATCGCGGCGGTCGCGTCCGATCGGCGCCGCGATCCTGCCCGTCCGCGACCGAGGTGCGCCGCGGACGAGCGCGAGGTATCTGCGCTCGACCCGCCGCTCCCGGATCGCCTCCGAGAGAGCGGCGAACGCGGCGTCGCTTCGCGCCACGAGGAGCAGGCCGGACGTGTCGCGGTCGAGGCGGTGGACGATCCCCGGCCGCTCTGGATCGCCGCCTGCCGCGCCGAACGCCCCGAGCCCCTGGACAAGGGTCGTGCCCTCGTGGCCGGGCGCCGGATGGACGACCAGACCCGCGGGCTTGTCGACGACGAGCAGCTGCTCGTCCTGATGAACGACCGAGAGCAACGGCGCCGGGCCGCCGGACGGCGCCGACTCCGGCAGCTCGACTTCGAGCGCCTCTCCGCCCTCGAGCCGGTGGCTCTTCGGCCGGCGCTGCCCGTCGACGAGCACGGACCCGGAGCGCACGAGCCGCCCGGCGAGCGTCCGTGTGCCGACCTCCGGTAAGGCAGCGACGACCGCGTCGAGCCGGCGGCCCGCGTCCTGCTCAGAAACGCGAGAGCGGAGACGTGCCAACGGCGGCGCTCGTGCGATCCGCGGCCACGAACGAGAGGAACAGGAGCCCGACGCCGACCACGATGAACGTGTCGGCGAGGTTGAACGCAGGCCAGTAGTCGAAGTCGATGAAATCGGTCACGTGGCCGAGCCGCAGGCGGTCGACGAGGTTCGAGAGGCTTCCGCCGAGCACGAGGCCGACGGCGACCGGAAGGAGCGGGTGGCGGCTGCCGGAGTGTGCGAAGAAGACGACGAGCGCGGCGATCGCGATCGACGTGAGCCCGATCACCACGCCGGTCGCGTCGGAGAAGAGCCCGAACGCGATCCCCGTGTTGCGGACGTGGTGGATCGAGAGCGGCCCCACGATGTGCACCGAGTCGCCGAGCTCGAGCGTGCCGACGACGAGGTACTTCGTCAGCTGGTCCGCGGCCGCGGCGGTGAGCGCCACGACGGCGAGCGCCAGCCACTGCGCAAGACCTGCCGCAAGCGATCTCCGGGCCCCCGGGATCGGCTCGAGGGCGTTCGTCGCGGAGCCGACCCGCACCTCGAGACGTTGCTGTGGAGGTACCGCGCGTGCGGGCTCGCTCACTCTCGCTCCTCGATCTGCTTGCAGGTGACACACAGGGTCGCGTACGGCACCGCGTCGAGCCGATCCTCGGGAATGGGCCGCCCGCAACGCGCGCACGACCCGTAGGAGCCCTCGTCGAGCCGCCCGAGTGCCTCGTCGATCTCGCGCACGATCTGGTCCGCGTTCTCGCCGAGCGACTCGTCCACCTCGCGATCGAGCAGGTCTCCTGCGTGATCGGCGATGTGCTGGTCGCCGCCCGCGCTCGACAGCTCGCTGTCGTCGACGTCGCCCTCCACGATGTCCTGCGCCGCGCCGAGGACGCGCGTGCGCAAATCGAGCAGCTCGGCGCGGCGGCGACCGAGGTCGATGCTCATGCGCGCGACCCCGGAGACGCATGCGCAGTGACGAGCGACGGCAGCACCGACACGACCTGGGCGACGGACATCGCCACAGGATAGTCCGCCGTGCAGAGGTCGATCGGCACCTGCCGGCGCCCGGGCGGGGCGTGACGAGCTCGGCTATCCGGCCAGCCGGTCGGCGTCCGGCCGAGCTGCCGGATGCTCGGTGACCTCGGCTGCGTCCCCGTCGTCGTCCTCGTCGTCGCGCTCCTCACCCTCCGAGAGGACCTCGAGCGCCGACCGCATGATCGAGCGGATCCGGCGGGTCTCCGCGAGCAGCCGTCCCTTCTCGACGATCGCGTCGCGGACGAGCTGCCGGCCTTCGGCGGCGGCCTCGGCGACGATCACGTCGGCCTCGCGGCGTGCCTGCTCCTTCATGTCCTGTGCCGCCCGCTCGGCGGAGACGAGCGTCGAGCGCAGGAGCGCTTCGAGCTCGACGTGGCGCGCGACCTCCGTCTCGAGCTCGTGAACGCGCTCGGTCAGCTCCGACCGCTCCCGCCACACGGCCTCGAAGCTGTCCGCGATCTCGTCGATCGTCCGTTGCACCTGCGAGCGCCGGTACCCCAGCAGCCCGCGACGCAGCTCCAGATGTCGTACTTCGACGGGTGTCAATGTCATGACCACCCCTCCTCTCTCCCCCGCTGTTCGACGGCGAGCGCGAGAAGCCTTGTCGCGAGCGCGGCGTTCAGAGCACCCGTCCGATGATCGTGTTCACGACCCGCTCGGCGAGGTAGAGCGCGAAGACCGCGATGATCGGCGAGAGATCGAGCGGCCCGACGGGCGGGATGACGCGGCGAAAGAGGCGCAGATACGGCTCGCAGACGTCCATCAGGAAGCGCCGGATCGACTCCATGGTCGCCGACGCGCCCGGCGGGAACCACGACGCGATGATGTAGGCGAGGATCAACAGGACATAGACGCCCACGAAGACGGAGACGAACCGCTGCAACGACGCCGCCGTATCGGCAAGCAGCCAAGAGCCGACGACGTCGACGCCCACGTCGAGTGATTCTCGCTGGTTGCAGGCGTTCCTGCGGGCAGGTGCCCGTCAGGCCTGGTTGAAGAAGCCGCCGGCGGGGTCGAGCGCGCGCGCGCGCTCCTCGGCCGACACCTGGACGTTGCGCGGGGTGAGCAGGAAGACCTTGTCGGCGACCCGTTGCATGCTGCCGTCGAGCGCATACGTGAGGCCGCTCGCGAAGTCGATCAGGCGCTTCGACAGCTCCGTGTCCGCGTTCTGCAGGTTGAGGATCACCGGGACCGAGTCCTTGAACCGGTCGGCGATCTGCTGCGCGTCGTTGAAGCTGCGCGGCAGGACGAGATGCACGCGCACCTGCCCGCCGCTGTCGACCCCGCGCAGACGTGAGCGGCGGCCGCTCGAGCGTGTCGGCGACGCCTCGAGCTCTGGCTCGGAGACGCTGTCGGCCTCCGACCAGGGCTCCTGCTCGTCGCGCCTCGGCAAACGGCGGACGTTCGCGCGCTCGCGTCGGCGGTAGCTGCGCTCGACCTCCTCGTCGGTGACGGACAGGTCCTCGTCCCACTCCTCGTCCTCGGCGATCCCGAAGTAGACGAGGGTCCGGTTCCAGACGTCGGCCAGGCCCATGACGGCGCGTATCGTAACCCCGTCCGAGGACGCCGACCCGGTGCGAGGTCGCTTCTGCCGTCCCGATCAGTCGCGCAAGAGCGCGCTTCCCACGCGAATCAGGGTTGCCCCCTCCTCGACCGCGACGCGCCAGTCCTGCGAGGTTCCCATCGAGAGCTCCGCGAGCCCGTGGGCTTCGGCGAGCTCGCGCAGCCGGCGGAACCAGGGACGCGACGCCTCGGCGTCGTCCGCGAGCGGTGGCATCGTCATCAGGCCGCGCAGCGTCGGCATCCGCTCGAGCCAGCCCGGGATCTCGGCGGGGGCGACGCCGGACTTCGACGCCTCGCCGGAGAGGTTCACCTCGAGCAGCGCCGGCACCGTCAGGCGTCGTGCCGCGGACTCGCTCTCGAGCGAGTGGACGAGCTCGCAGATGCCGTTCACGAAACGCACCTTGTTCGACTGCAGATGGCCGATGAAATGCCAGCGGAACGCGTCCCCGTAGCGTTCGTGCTTCGTGACGAGATCCTGCGCGCGGTTCTCCCCCACCACCTCCACCCCGGCCTCGACGAGCACGGCCAGCTCCTCGAGCGAGACGTACTTCGTCGCGACGACGACGATGACGCCGGGGCCCGCCTCGTCCCGCAGGCGCGTGTAGCGCTCGCGGATCGTCGCGGCGTTCACCGAGGCAGCTCCTCGGCGCGCGCGAGGAGCGTCTCGCGGCTGTTCAGCGCCGGATCGTCGATCACGTCGTCCAGCAGCCGCGTGAGCACCGCGCCGAGCTCCGGGCCCTCGCGGTAGCCGAGCGCGATCAGATCGTCGCCCCCCACCGCGAGCTCGGCGAGTCGGTACGGGCTCTCGCGCTGTTCCTCGAGCTCGGCTGCGAGCCGCTCGAGCCGGTCGCGCTCGTCCTCCGAGACGTGCTTCACGGCGAGGTCGGCGCGTTTGAGCACGACGAGCTCCCGTGCGCCCGTGAGACCGTGGGAGGCCAGAAAGCGGCGTGCGAACACCGCGTCGACCTCGACGTCGAGGCGGAAGCCGTGCGCGGCGACGAGCCTCGTGACCGATTCCCGCAGCATGTTCGGGTACCGCAGGCGTCGGAGAATCCGCGCCGCGACCGCGGCGCCGGCGGCGCCGTGCTCCGCCTCGGTGCCGTCCGTCCCGGGCTTTGCGAGGTCGTGGAGGAGCGCGGCCAGGCGGACCGCGAGCGAGGCACCCGCGTCCGCGGTCGCCTGAACGACCGCGAAGAGGTGCTCGTCGAGTGGCAGCGGCTGCCGCGCGGAGTCGATGCGGTAGCCGATCGCGGTGCCGAGCTCGGGGATCACCTCGACGAGCGCGCCGGTGTCCCGCGCGAGCCGCAGCGCCTCCGCGGGCCGCTCGCCGAGCAGGAGCTTCGACAGCTCGCCGAGCCCGTCCAGCGCGACACCTCCCCCGATCCGCTCGCCGGACACATGACGCAGCCCCTCCGCCTCGGCCCGCATCTGCGCCTCCGTCTCGGGTGCGAGGGCGAACGCCAGCTGCGACACGAGCCTCAGGCCCCGCAGGATTCGCAGCGGGTCCTCGCGGAAGCTCGCGTCGGTCACCGTCCGCAGCTGCCGCCGCTCGAGGTCGGCAACGCCGCCGAACGGGTCGACGAGCTCCCCGGTCTCGAGCCGGCGCGCGATCGCGTTCACGGTGAAGTCCCGACGCCGCATGTCGTCCTCGATCGACGCGGACGCGTCGGCGACGATCTCGAAGTCGTGGTGGCCCGGTCCCGTGCTCCGCTCGATCCGCGGCGGGGTCAACTCGATCCCCCGTGGCGCGAGCGCGGCGATCGAAGGGTCGGCCGGGTGGAACCGAACCCCGACCAGTTGCCCGTGCACCACCATGTCCTCGACACGCCCGTGCGGCTCGAGGGCGGCACGGAGCTGCGCATGATCGACGGCGGGAACGAGAAAGTCCTCGTCGGCGTGCGGGATGCCGAGCAGCTCGTCGCGCACTGCGCCGCCGACGACGTACGCGTCGAGGCCGAGTGAGCGGACGTAACGGCGGAGCACGGTCGGCACGCCGCGATTTTCCCGCAACCGGCGGCGAGAGGGCGAGTTCCTAGAGGTGCGCGATCGCCTCGATCTCGACCAGTGCCCCCGAGGGCAGCTTCGCGACCTGGAATGTCGAGCGCGCGGGCGGCCGCTCGCCGACCCGCGCCGCATAGACCTCGTTCATCCCCTGGAAGTCGTCCAGGTCGGCCAGGAACACGCTCGTCTTGACGAGGTTCTCCAGCGAGCTCCCCGCCGCCTCCAGGATGGCGGCGAGGTTCGCGAGCGCCTGCTCGGTCTGTTGCCGGATCTCGCCCTCGATCGCGGTGGCGCCCGGGCGCAGGCCGAGCTGCCCTGCGACGAAGACGAACCCGCCCGCGACGATCGCCTGGTTGTACGGGGCGCCCTGGAACGGCGCAGGCGCCGCCTCGGTGCGTACCACGCTCTTCTCCATCGAACTCCCTTCGTCTCGCTACCCGGTGACGGCGCGGGCGAGTGCGACCCCGAGCGCCTTGAAGATCGCCGTGAGCACGTGCCCGGTGTCCTCGCCCTCCATCAACCGCACGTGCACGGTCAACCCGGCCTCCTCGGAGACGCGCCGCAGGAAGCGCGCGGCGAGGTCGCTGCCGAGCCCGCCGGCGCCGGTCAGGTCAGCGTTCGACGCGACGAGCGGCCGGTCGGCGCGCTCGACGACGACCATCGCGAGCGCCTCGTCGGCGGGAACCGTCGCCTCGCCGAGGGCGCCGTCGACGAGCAGCGGCGCGATGGCCCGGCCGAGCGCGCGTCCCGGCGGCGTCCACCTCGGCCTCCGGGTCGTCCGGCTCGATCTCGAGCGTCAGGTCGAACCCTCCCGCCCGCGCGAGCTGGGTGAGCAGGTGATCGAGCACCGGGACGCCGGTCGCGACGTTGATCGCTCCCGTGCCCGGCGAGATGCGCGCGCCGCTCACAGGTCGGCGCGCTCGATTGCGGCACCGAGGCCGCGCAGGCGCTCGTCGATCGCCTCGTAGCCGCGATCGATCTGTCCGACGTTGCCGATCGTCGAGAGACCCTCCGCGCAGAGAGCGGCGATCACCATCGCCATGCCCGCGCGGATGTCGGGACTCTCGAGGCGCTGGCCGTAGAGCCGCGCCGGCCCGGTGACCACGACCCGATGCGGGTCGCAGAGCACGATGCGCGCACCCATCGAGACGAGCTTGTCGACGAAGAACAGCCTGCTCTCGAACATCTTCTCGAACACGAGCACGGTGCCGGTCGCCTGCGTCGCGGCGACGACCGCGATCGAGGTCAGGTCGGCCGGGAACGCGGGCCAGATGCCGCTCTCGATCTTCGGGATCTGGTCGCCGAAGTCGTCGACCACGCGCAGCGCCTGGCCCGGCGGCACGCGGACGGCCGTCTCCGTCACGTCGAGCTCGATCCCGAGCTTGCGAAACGCCGGCACGATCGAGATCAGGTCGTCGGGCTCCACGTCCTCGATCGTCACCTCTCCGCCCGTGACCGCGGCGAGCGCGGCGAAGCTCGCCACCTCGACGTGCTCCGAGCGGATCCGGTACGACCCCCCCGTCAGCTCGGGGACTCCGACGATCCGGAGGACGTTCGAGCCGATCCCCTCGATCTGCGCGCCGAGCGCGACGAGGAATCTGCAGAGATCCTGGATGTGCGGCTCGCAGGCGGCGTGCCCGACGACCGTCTCCCCCTCCGCGAGCACGGCGGCCATCACGGCGTTCTCCGTGGCCATTACCGACGCCTCGTCGAGGAACATGCGCTTGCCCCGCAGACCGTCCGTGCGGAGGTCGTAGTCACCGTTCAGCTCGACCTCCACTCCGAGCTCCGCGAACGCATGGAAGTGCGTGTCGAGCCTGCGCCGGCCGATCACGTCGCCGCCCGGAGGCGGCACGGTCGCGCGGCCGAAGCGCGCGAGCAGCGGCCCGGCGAGCAGAAACGACGCGCGGATCTCCCGGCCGAGCTCGGGGTCGAGGGCAGTGCGGCTGACGCCGGACGAGTCGACGGTCACCTCGTTCGGATCCGTCCAGACGGCGTCGGCGCCGAGGGCCGCGAGCAGCTCGACCATGGTCTCGACGTCGCGGATGCGCGGCACGTTCGAGAGCACGACCGGCTCCGAGGCGAGCACGGTGGCGGCGAGGATCGGCAGCGCGCCGTTCTTGTTGCCGGCGGCGCGAACGGTCCCGGACAGCGGACGCCCGCCCTCGATCACGAACGACTGCATGCGGGGCGCTATCGTACCCGGCCCGTGCTCGTGCCCTGCATTACCCCTGCGGTCGAGGCCTCCGGGTGACGTCCGGGCCGGAGGTCACCCGCGAGCGGGCGTGGGAGACGCTGACCCGTTACACCACGAGCGAGTCGCTGCTCCGGCACGCGCTCGCCGTCGAGGCGTCCGTGCGCGGCTACGCGCGCCGCTTCGGCGAGGACGAGGAGCTGTGGTGCGCGGTCGCGCTGCTGCACGACTTCGACTACGAGATCCACCCCACGCTCGACCGGCATCCGCAGGACGGTGCGCCGATCCTGCGCGACGAGGGATATCCCGAGGTCGTGATCCGTGCCGTGCTCTCGCACGCCGAGCATCTCGAGCTCCCGCGCGAGACCAGGCTCGAGAAGACGCTGTTCGCGTGCGACGAGCTCTCGGGGTTCGTCCACGCGTGCGGCCTCGTCCGCCCGACCGGCCTCGACGGGCTCGAGCCCAAGTCCGTGCGCAAGAAGCTCAAGACGCCCTCGTTCGCAGCCGGTGTCCATCGCGACGAGGTCTACGCCGGGGCCGAGCTGCTCGAGCTCGAGCTCGACGAGCACATCGCGAACGTGATCGCGTCGCTGCAGCCGATCGCGCCCGAGCTCGGGCTGCGAACTGCCGCCGACGCTCCTGCCTGACAGCATCCCCACCTCGGCTCGACGACGCCGCTGCGCGGCGCGCGTGCGGTGCTTCCGCTCGGCGAGCGCCGCGATGTCGGCGAACAAGTCGTGTCAGGCACAAAGACACGTCCGCATCGGACGCCGCCGAAATCGAGACTGGTCACGCCAGTGCGCAGCCTCTACCGTCCGCGACCGACGTGGGAAGGGCGCCTCGGGCTCAATCGGCCGGCGGGATCGTGCACCTGACTGCCCGCGGCGTCCGCCGCGCTCCGATCTTCGCGGACGACGAGGACAGAACCATGTTCATGGCCCTGCTCGCCCAATCGATCCACCGTCGACGATGGATCTGTCTCGCGTATTGCCTGATGGCAAACCACTATCACGTCATCGTTCAGCTCACCGAGCCGAATCTCTCGGTGGGCATGCATCGCCTCAACTGGCTTTACGCACTCCGCTTCAACGAGCGTCACGGACATGTCGGTCACCTGTTCGAGTCGCGCTTCCACTCGCGGACGATCGAGACGACGGAGCACCTGACCAGCGCGCTTGCATATGTCGTCCTGAATCCCGTGCGAGCTGGACTCTGCGCGGATCCGGCGGACTGGAGTTGGAGCAGCTTTCGCCCGACCGCAGGCCTCGAGCGCTGTCCCCGTTTCCTCGCCGCGGCCCGCGTCCGGGCGCTGTACGGACGAGGGTCGCGCGGGGCCGAGCTCTACGCCGCCCAGGTTCGCGATCTCGCGGAGCTGCTCACTCCGCGCTGAACGCGCTTCGAGGAACGCGTCGAAAACGGACATGGCGTCGTGCCTGACACGTCGTGCCGGCCTCTCCGCGACGCGACGCGCCGTCACGCGTCGAGGGCGCCGACGAGCCGATCGAGGTCGTCGTCGCTCGTCCACCAACCGCACGAGACCCTCACGATCCCGCGCCCGGGGATGTCGCGAACGGCGACCCGCCGCTCGCGCAGCCGCTCGACGAGCGCGGCGGCCGCATCGGCCTCGAAGCGGAAGGAGACGAGGGTCGAGCTCGACTCCGGCGCCAGCAGCTCGAAGCGCGACTCGAGGAGCTGCTTGCACCGTGTTGCGGCCGCCTGCGCGCGCTCGAACCACCAGTCCGGCCGCAGCGCGAGCGCCGCGAGCATCGCCTGGAGCGTGCCGTGCGACCACCATCCCGCCTCGAAGCGGCGGGCGCCGGGCTGCGGGTCGAACGCGCCGTCCGGCCGGTACGCGGTCTGCGCGAAGTAGCTCGGTGACACGAGCGCGAGCCGGTCGGGCTCGCGGACGACGAGGGCGCCGGTCGCGTCGGGACCGCAGAGCCACTTCTGGCCCGAGACCGTGAGGAAGTCGAGCCCTTGCGCGTCGCCCGGGATCGCACCGACCGATTGCGCGCCGTCCGCCAGCACAGGCACCCCGGTCTGCTCCCGCAGCTCCCTCAGCGGCAGCACCGCGCCGGTCGTCCAGAGGACGCGAGACGTCGCGATCAAGCGTGTCCTCGGCGTGACGGCCGCCACGATCCGCTCCGGGTCGGCCGGCACGACCACGACGCGCGCGGGAGACGCCCCGAGCGGGCCGAGGAGCCCGAAATGCTCGTCCGTCGTCGTCACGATCTCGTCTCGGGCCGTGAGGCCGAGACCGCGAAGCACGATCCCGCACCCCTCTGTCGTGGAAGCGGTCAGCGCGAGCTGCTCCGGCTCCGCCCCGACCAGGCGGGCGAGCTCCGTGCGCGCCTCCGCTCGAAGCGTCAGTGTCTCCTCGAAGTACGGCTTGCCCGCGCGCCCGTGCACGAGATCGTGCTCGATCCCCGCGGCGAGCGCGTCCGCGACGGGTCGCGCGAGCGGGCCGAACGTTCCCGCATTGAGGTAGGCCACGGTCTCGAGCACGGGGAAGAGCGCGCGTGCCTCCGCGAGCGTCATCGCTGGCCCACATCCACGCGCGCCTCGACGACGGGATGGTCGGAGAGCACCACGCCATTCTGCTCACGCCGCCCGCGCGGCCAGACGACGACCGACGACCCGTCGGCACCCCGCACGAGGACGTGGTCGATGCCCTCGCCCGGCTGCGTGTAGCCCTCCAGCACCGGCCGCACGTGGTTGAAGTCCCCGGCGAGGACGAGCACGTCGCCGGGGGTCGCCGCCCCCTGGAGGAACGCGGCCGCGCGGGCCGCCTCGTCACGCGGCACCTCCGTCCGCACGAACTCGTTCGAGGCGTGGAGGTTCGCGACGGTGATGCCGGGCCGGCCGGCGATCCGCACGGCGTGCACGAGCCGCCGCTCGCGTCGGGCTTCGCTGACCCGCGCGTGGCCGAGATCGGTCGCGGCGTGTGCCGGCGAGACGAGTATCGCGTTCGCCTGACCGGCCAGGCCCGAGCGGAAGAAGCCCTGATGCATCCGGGTCACCCAGGTCGAGAAAGGGCCCGGCCAGAGCGGCGGACGCGTGACCACGTCGAATCGCCTCATGCCCGACCAGTCGTCGATCTTGTGCAGTGCCCACACCGGCACCTCCTGGAGGCAGACGACGTCGGGGGCGTCCGCGGTCACGAGCTCGATCATCCGTCGCAGAAAGCCAACCCGGCGCGGCGGGTCGGCGTTGCCGTGGAACACATTCCAGCTCCTCACGAGCAGACGCACGAGTCGAGGCTACGGATACGCGCAGCGGTCTGCAGCCGAGCACTGCCCCTCGCTGCGTGTCGACCGGGCATCCTGCACGCATCTCAATGCGCGTCGTCCTCGCAGACCCTCCGGCGTTCACCCCGCCCTACGACCACGAGCTCGCCTCGGCCCTCGCCCGCGCAGGCGCGGACGTCACCCTCGTCACATCCGTCTTCCGGTTCGGCCGGCGGCCGGAGGCGGACGGCTACCAGCTGGACGAGCGCCTCTACCCCCGCTCGAGCCGGGTCGAGCGCGATGCGCTGCGGCGTCCGCTCCGCGTGCTCGAGCACCCGTTCGCGATGCACGACCTGCTCGGCCTGTCGGCCGACGTCCTCCACCTCCAGTGGCTCGGGCTCCCCGAGCTCGATCGGGTACTGCTGCGCACCCGGGTGCCGCTGGTCTTCACCGCGCACGACCTCCTGCCTCGCCGGACGGCACGACGGAGCTCGATGTGGCGCACGCTGTTCGGTCGTTTCGACCGGATCGTCGTCCACTCGCAGCGCGGCCGGGAGACGCTCGTGGCATTCGGGGTTCCCGCGCAGAGGCTGCGCGTGGTCCCGCATCCGGTCTTCCGCAGCGACGTGCCACGCTCCGACGACGGCCGCACCGTGCTCTCGCTCGGCGTGATCCGCCCGTACAAAGGGCTTCCCGACGCCGTCGAGGCAGTGCTCGGCCTGAAGGGCGCGCGTCTCCTCGTCGCCGGCGATCCGCGGATCCCGCTCGACGCGCTACGCGCCGCCGGAGGCGCCCGTGTCGAGTGGCGGCTCGGATACCTCGGCCGCCTCGAGCTCGAGCGGGCGCTGTCCGAGGCGACGGTGGCGGTGTTCCCGTACGGAGCCGAGCTCGACCAGTCCGGCGCGCTCCTGCAGGCGCTCGGGGCGGGTGTGCCCGCGATCGTCTACGACGTCGGCGGCCTCGGCGAGATCGTGCGGCGCTTTGACGCGGGGCGAGTCGTCGCGCCGGGCGACGTCGCCGGCCTCCGTGTGGCGCTTCGGCAGCTACTCGACGACGGCGACGCCCTCGCCGCTGCACGTTCCGGCGCCGCGGCGGCGCGCGAGACGCTCACCTGGGACTCGGCCGCGGAGGCCCACCTCGCTCTCTACGCCGAGCTCGCATGAGGCTGCGACGCCGGCCGTTCGACGACCTCGTCGACCAGCAGCTGTCGCTGTTCGAGGCCGACGAGTCCGCTCTGCTGAGAGAAGCCGAGGACGCCGAGGAGGCGTGGATCCGGTCGCGTCGCGAGGGCGCCGAAGAGGCGTACGGCGACTATCAGCTCGTCGTCGACGCGGTCGCGGATCGGCTGCTCGACCTGCGTGAGAGCTACGCGGCGACGCTCGCCGACCACAATGCCGAGGCGTACCGGCGCACGTTCGCGGCCGCCGTGAAGCGGCGTTTTGGTCGCTACGCGTCGCTCGTGGCCGACGTCGAGTCGTCCTGAGGCTCGGCCAGCTCGCCCTCCGTGGCACGCGGCCGGAGCGACCGTGCCAGCTTGAGGTGCCGCACGGCCTCGCCGTGACGCCCCTGGTTCTTGAGCGCCCGGCCGAGGGCGTAGTGCGCGTAGTCGTCGGCCGGTGAGATCTCGAGCACCTTGCGGAACTCCGCCTCGGCCTCCGCCCAGCGCTTGATGCGGAAGTACGCGATGCCGAGGGCCTCGCGAATCGACGCCTTCTCGGGCTCGAGCCGCTTCGCCTTCTCGAGTGCCACCGTGGCCTGTGCGGGCATACCGTCGCGTAGGTGGCTCCGTCCCTGCTGGTAGAGGTCGTAGGCCGCGCTCACACTCTCACCTTGCAGACGGTGTCAAGCCCGGCCGCAGCGACCGGAGCGACACGAGGCGCCGCAGACGGCGGCTGGGGCGCTCTTGGGCACGCGCGAACGCGAGCGTCCGCCCGAGCTCGGCCCGTGCCCGCCGCGCGGCACCTTCCATCCCCCCGGCGGGCCCGTAGCGGGCCTCCGCGAGTGCCGCGGCGAGCGCTCCGCACGGAACCGCCAGCGTTCGCTCCGCGGTGCGCTGCAGCGCGGTCGTCGTGGCGTCCGGCTCGACGGACACGCCGCGGTCGACGAGCTCGCCGACGAGCTCGGCTCGGACGCCCCACGCGAGACGCCGGGGGTCGCGACGCCGGAGCCGGCGGGCTCGACGGGCCCATTTCGCGCACACGACGAGAGCGGCCGCCACGAACGGGAGCACGGGCACGAGCACGACCCACCACGCGACCGGATGACGGTCGGACGGCGCGACCCGTGCGATCGGCGCGACCGTCTGCCGCTGGGCGTCGCGGAGCACCTGGTCGAAGTCGAGGAACCTCCCGGTTCCGAGCGCGGCGACCGCGTCGGCGGAATCCGACGCGAGCGTGTAGACGGCGGACAGTGTTCCGCGGCCGGGGGTCGGATCGAACGTCAGCCAGCCGTAGCCCGCAAACCATGCCTCCACCCAGGCGTGCGCCTGGTAGTCGGTCACGGTCCACACCCCGCCCTTCCACGTTCCCGCGGTGAAGCCCACTGCGACGCGCGCCGGAATCCCGAGCATGCGCAGCATGACGGCCATGGCGCCGGCGAAGTGCTGGCAGTAGCCGGTTCGCGTGGTCTCGACGAACGCGACGAGCGGCGGCTGTCCGGCCGACACCGGCGGCTGCTCGTCGTACGTGAAGTTCCCGTCGCGCCGGAACCAGCGCTCGAGCAGGAGCGTCGCCTCGTACGGCGACCGTGCACGCGAGGTGATCCGTCTCGCGTCTCGCCAGAGCGGGCGGTACGCCCAGATCGCCTGATAGCGGTCGTCCCTGAAAAGCTTTGCGATCCTCTGTTGACGACCGGGGACGGCGAACCCCGGAAACCCGGCACGATCTAGGTCGAGGTACCGGGCCGCCGCGGCCGGATACTTCGGCGGAGAGGCGGCGAGCTGACGCGGCACCGGCTCGGGCGCGTAGCTCCACACCGAGTACGTCGTGCCGGACGCCAGTGGCGTCGCGGTTCGCATCACGCCGCCGCTGAGGAAGGAAACCCGTCCGAGGGCCGGCCCGTCGATCCGGGCAGGGGCGCCCGCGGCAACGACGTGATCGTCCTCGTATCCGTCGATCGTCACCTCCTGCCGAAGCCAGGCATCGGGGTGGGCGTCGCGCTTCGGCACGAGCGGATCGTCCGGCAGCGGCCCGCCGGCCGTCCCCGCGTCGACCGGATACAGGTTCTCGATCCAGCGGTCGGCGACGAACGTGTCGAGCGTCGACGCACGCCAGTACTGCGCCCGCTTCGGTGCGCGCACCTGGAACACGACGGTCGGCCGGGGCGGGAACGTGATCCCCGTGTAGCTCGCATCCCAGACGAACCGGAAGTCGCCCGCGCCGCCCCCCCGGGCGAACGGGTCCCAGCCCCGCCAGTCGACATGGGTCGCGCCCGGCGCGATGCCGCCGGACGCCGCCGCGGCGGCCGCGAGCACGAGCGCGGAGGCGAGACCGAGGGCAGGCGCCACGCGTCGCAATCGCGCCGCGCGCAGCACGACGGTCGCCCAGAGGACGCTTCCGAGCGCGAGCACACCGAGCCGCTCCGCGTGGGCGTCCTCGAGCAGCGTCGCCGGAAAGCCGACGCCGATCGCGACCGCGACCACGAGGAAGGCGACCCGCCGTTGCGCCACCGCGAGCGACGCCGCGAGCGCGAGCCCGAGGGCGATGCAGACGACGAGCCCGTGCAGGAGCGGGAAGCCACCCGGAGCGAACGGCGCCTGGACGGCAGGCGCATCGTGGAGAGCGGCCCAGACGTCGTCGAGCGCGCGATGCGGCCACGTTCGGAACGAGAGCACGAGACCGGCGAGGACGGCGCCCACGGCCACGGTGGTCCGCGCGGCCCGGCCACGCGGGACAGTGGGCGCGAGCGCGAGGAGCACCGCGGCCGCGAACACGGTGCGCGAGACGGGGCGCTCGAGCAGCGCCCACGCGAGCATGATCGTCGCAACCGCGGGCGCTGCGGCGAGAGCGAAGCGGAGCTGCCGGGCCCTAGCCAACCGCCCTTCCCCTGAGACCGCCGAGCGCCTCCTCGAGCGGTAGGCCGTGGCGCAGGACCGCCACCGGAACGCCGGCGGCAGCGAGCCGCAACAGCGCGGGAGATGCGCCGGTAGCGGGTCTGCCCGCATACGTGGGCGCATCGACCGAGACGAGCGCTGCGCCGCCGCTACCCGCGGCGCGCCCTGCCAGCGACGTCGCGACGGCCTCGGGCCTCGCCGTCACGACCACGACCTCGGCGACCATCCCGCGCGCGACGAGGAGCGACTGCAGCGGAGCGCCGGCGACGGGCTCGACGCCGGCCAATGCGTCGAGCGCCTGCTCCCAGTCGGGCCCGAGGGTACGGACGCGATGCACCTCCGGGGCGGGCGTGCCGATCACGAGCACGACGTCGCGCGCCCGGAGAGCGTGCGCGCGAACGAGACCGGCGGCCGCGCGGACGGCGTCGTCGAGACTGGAGTCACCGGGCTGCCCCGCCACGGCCGCCTGCTCGACGTCGAGCACGATCGCGATGCCGTCGCGCGGAGAGTCCTCGAGCTCGCGCACCATCAGCTGGCCGCGCCGCGCCGACGTCGGCCAATGCACCGCGCGCAGCGGCTCGCCTTCGACGTACTCGCGCACCCCGTGCGGCTCGAGCCCGCTCACACGCCGCAGCGGCCTTCCGCGCCCCGCCTCGCCCCGGCCGCCGGCGTCGCTGAAGAGCGGCCCGAGCTCCGGCACGCGCGGCCGCACGAGCAGCGTGCCGGCGCTGGGCACGTCCAGGATGACGCGGGTCAGGCCGAGCGGATCGTCGACGAGCAGCCGTCCGGGACCGAGGCGGTAACGGCCCCTCGGCGCCGCGCCGAGCGCGAGCTCCATCTGCCCCTTGCGCAGAGCGACTCGCCGCTCACCGAGCGGGCCGATGCGTTCGCGCAGCTCGATCCGCGAGGCGAGCCACGCATTTCCGCGGAGCACGACCCCGAGCCGGAGTGGCTCACCCTCGACCACGGGCGCAGTCCCGGGCAGGTGCTCGACGTCGAGGCTCTGCGTCACGCGCCACGCCCAGAGCCGCGCGGTGGCCGCCGCCAGCGCGAGGCCCACGCCCATGATCGCCAGCGCGGTCGCGCCGAGCACCCATGCCCCGACCAGCACACCTGCCGCGAGCGCGCCGACCCCGCCGACGACACGTCCGCCGGTGCGCACTCCGGTCACACCGGCGCCGTTGTCGCCCCGAGGGCCTCGGAGACGACGTCGGCAGCCGTGATGCCGGTCGCTCGCGCCTCGGGGGCGAGGATCAGCCGGTGCGCGAGCACCGGCTGGGCGAGCGCCTGCACGTCCTCCGGCAGCACGAAGCCGCGGCCCTCGGTGAGCGCCCGCGCCTTTGCGAGCCGCAGGAGAGCGATGCCCGAGCGCGGGCTGCCACCGAGCGCGAGACGGGTGCTCTCCCGTGTGTGTCCCAGGAGCGCGACGACGTAGCGGTTCACGCTCTCCTCCACGTGCACTCGCCGCGCCGCATCGATCGCCTCCACCAGCTCGACGTGGCCCGCCACCGGACGGAGGTGCTCGAGCGGCGGCTCCGTCGTCTGCTCGGCGAGCATCCGCGACTCGTCGCCGGCCGGCGGGTACCCGATCGCCATCCGCACCGCGAAGCGGTCGAGCTGGGCCTCCGGCAGCGGGTAGGTGCCCTCGTACTCGACCGGGTTCTGCGTCGCGATCACGACGAAGGGCCGCTCGAGCGCGTGGGTCGCCCCGTCGACCGTCACCTGGGTCTCCTGCATCGCCTCGAGGAGCGCCGACTGGGTCTTTGGCGAAGCCCGGTTGATCTCGTCCACGAGGAGCACGTTCGCGAAGACCGGCCCCTGCCGGAAGCGGAACGTCGCACTCTGCCGGTCGTAGACGTTGACCCCGGTCACGTCCGCCGGGAGGAGGTCGGGCGTGAACTGCACGCGCTGGAAGCGGAGCTCGAGCGACCGTGCGAGCGCCTTCGCGAGCACGGTCTTGCCGACGCCGGGAACGTCCTCGACGAGCACGTGGCCCTCGGCGAGCAGGCACAGGAGCGGGAGGCGCAGCGTCTCGGGCGCGGCGTGGACTGCCGAGGAGAGGTTTGCGACGACGCGTTCTGCGAGCGCGGAAGCGTCGCCGGCCGCGGCTTCGGGGTGCGGAAGCGTCCGCTCGCTCACGGGCAACCCCGGCCCGCGGCCGCGTGCGGTTCGATGGCGGGCGCCGGCCGTCTCATGCCGGCTCGGCGAGCAGCCGCTCGACCTCGTCCAGGATCGCGCGCGCGATCGCCCGCTTCGAGGCCTTCGCGACCGGGCGCTCCCCGCCGCGGGAGATCAGCAGCACCTCGTTGTCCTCCGCCTCGAAGCCGATGTCGTCGCGCCCCACGTCGTTGTAGACGACGAGATCCACGTTCTTGTCGTCCAGCATCGCCCGCTTGCGCTCGAGCCCCTCGGGGCCGCTCTCCGCCCCGAACGCGACGAGCAGCTGCCCGTCCCGCCGCGCGGCGCCGAGCGCGCGGGCGACGTCGGCCGTCGGCACGAGGTCGACTCTCCACGGCTCTCCGTCTTTCGGCCGCTTGCCCGCGATCGGCTCCGCCGGCCGATAGTCCGACACCGCCGCGGCCAGCAGCACGACATCCGCCTCGGAGCGGGCGAGCGCCTCGCGTCGCAGGTCCGCGGCGGTCGGCGTCTGGACGACCTCGACGCCGTCTGGTGGCGGCACCTGCAGGTTCGCGGCGAGCAACGTCACGGTTGCGCCCTGCTCGTGTGCGACCTCGGCGAGCGCGACCCCCATTCTCCCCGAGGAGCGATTCCCGACGAATCGCACCTGGTCGAGCGGCTCGCGCGTCCCCCCTGCCGTGACGAGCACGTTCCGCCCCGCGAGGCTCGACCCACCCGGGGCCTCGCCGAGACATTGCTCGACGCGGTGCGCGATCTCCAACGGCTCGGCCATGCGCCCCGTACCGACGAGCCCTTCCGCGAGCTCCCCTTCGTCGGGCCCCACCACCACCGCGCCGCGCTCGACGAGCAGCGCGAGGTTCGCCTGTGTTGCGGGGTGCTCCCACATCGCCGTGTTCATCGCCGGCGCCAGCACGAGCGGGCCCTGGTGCGCGAGCGCCGTCTCCGTGAGGAGGTCGCCGGCGAGCCCATGGGCGAGGCGGGCCAGCGTGTTGGCCGTCAACGGCGCCACGACGAGCACGTCGGCCGACTCCAGGTGCGGGTAGGGCGTGGCGGCCGGCTCCTTGCGGGCGAGCGCCCACAGTGCCCGAGGCGCGACGAAGCGCTCGGCGGCCTCGGTCGTGATCGGCGTCACGTCGTGTCCGGCCACGACGAGCAGGCGCACGAGCTCGCACGCCTTGTAGGCAGCGATGCCACCCGTGACCCCCACCGCGATGCGTGCCACGAGCACATTGTGCCCGCGCCGAGGGCGCGCGTCCGCGACGCGCACCGGCGTGAGGCCCGACCTACTGCGCCGGCGTCTGGCCGTAGGAGAACATCAGCTTGCCGCGCGCGATCTCCTCCATGGCCATCGTGAGGTAGTTCTTCGAGCGCGACTCAACGAGCGGCGGCGGCGCGTCCTCGAGCCCGATTCCCTCGCCGAGCTGGTGGTGATAGTTGTTGATCTGCCGCGCGCGCTTCGCCGAGACGATTACGAGCGCATAGCGGGACGACGGGTCGCCGTCCCTCTGCGTCTGGCTGAGAAGCTCGTCGATGCGCGGCTCGATCATCGGCCCGCCATGGTACCTGCGACCGGGACGCCCGTGGCCTAGACCGTGCCGCCGGAGATGGACGAGCGCTCGGACGCGAGCACGAGCTCCCGCTCGACGATCGCCGCCAGCACCTCGCTCGCGCGGGTCACGTCGTCGTTGCGCACCATGTAGCGGAACCGGTGCGCCTGCTCGAGCTGGTAGCGGGCGAGCGTGATGCGGTCTTCGATCTCCCCGGTCGACTCGGTGGCCCGCTCCCGCAGCCGCCGCTCGAGCTCCGCGACGTCGGCCGCGATGAAGATCGTGCACGCGGACGGCGACTCGGCCTGGACACGCAGCGCACCCTCGAGCTCGAGCTCGAGCACGCACACTCGGCCGTGGGCCGCGATCCGGTCGATCTCCGAGCGAAGCGTCCCGTACCGCTTGTGCGAGACGTACTCGACCCATTCGAGGAAGCCACCCTCCTCCACGCGGCGCGTGAACTCCTCCTCGCTGAGGAACCAGTACTCGCGACCGTCCGCCTCGCCGGGCCTCAGTGGGCGCGTGGTCGCGGACACGGCGACCTCGAGTCGGGGGATCCGCTCGAGGAGCGCCCCGATGAGGGTCCCCTTGCCGGCCCCGGAGGGACCGGTCACGACGAAGACGGAGGCCGGATCACCCATGCCGACCGCCGGCGGTGGTGCTGCCGGCGGCGCCGGGGCTCACCGGTGGTTGAACAGATTGACGAGCTCCGCGCGCTGCCGTTCGGAGAGCCCGCCCACCGTCTTCGACTGGCTGATGCGGCACTGGTTGAGGAGCCGCGCGGCCTTCACGCGTCCGAACTTCGGCACCGCCATGAGCATGTCGAAGACCTTCGCGGTCGACACGTAGTCGGGCGGGTCGAGCAGGATCGTCTCGATCTGTACCCGGCCGTCCTTCAGGTCACGCTTCAGCTGTGCACGGCGGACACGGATGTCGTTCGCACGTTGGAGGGCTTCCATCCGCTGATCGAGCGAGCGGGCCGGTGCCTGGGCGTGCGTCTTCGACGTGACCATTGAGCGGACGAGTCTAGCAAGCTGCGAGCGCGAATCAAGCAGTACTGTTCGAGCTGATTTGCAGGGATTTTTCTGAACCGGCAACAGCCGCTGAACGCGCGTCGAGCGGGTCCTCGAATCCGCGGGCGGCTGCCTCACGGGCCAGCTCGTCCCTCACCCGCCCCGGCGCGAGGGGATCCGAGAAGAGCACCGTGCCCAGCGCGACGACGCTCGCCCCGGCAGCGACGAGCTCGAGCGCGTCGAGGCCGCTGGAGACCCCGCCCATCCCGACGATGGGCACGTCCACCGCGTTCGCGCACGCGAACACGCACGCCAGCGCGATCGGCCGGAGCGCCGCGCCCGAGTAGCCGCCAACAGCACGGGCGAGACGCGGCTGCAGCGTGGCCGGATCGAGCGCGAGCCCACGAATCGTGTTCACGAGCGACAACCCGTCGGCGCCGGCCGCGACGACGGCGCGGGCAGCCGCGGCAACGTCCCACTGGGCGGGAGAAAGCTTCGCATAGAGCGGCTTTTTCGTTGCACGGCGCGCCGCCGCGACGAGCTCTGCTGCGGTCTCCGGCGCCTCCTCGACGTTCGGGCACGAGAGGTTCAGCTCTATCGTGGCGACCGAGTCGAACCCGTCGAGCCGGGCGCAGCAGGTCGCGTAGTCGCCGGCGGAGAACCCGCCGACAGAGACCCAGAGCTCCACGCCCAGCGTCTCCAGCCGCGGCACGTGCTCGGTGACGAAGACCTCGATCCCGGGCCCCTGGAGGCCGATCGAGTTGAGCATGCCGTGGGCGGTTTCCGCGATCCGCACCGGCGGGTTCCCAAGGCGAGGCTCGGGAGTGATCGTCTTCGTGACGAATGCGTCGAGCGAGCGTGCGACCTCGGGAGCGGCGAGCGCGTCGAGGCAGCCCGACGCGTTCAGCAGCGGCACGCTCATGCGATCGCGACCGGCTCTCGCACGACCGGCCCTGCGACACAGAGGCGGACATAGGCGCCGCCGCTCTCGACGACGCAGCCGTAGCAGGCGCCGTAGCCGCACGCCATCGGCGCCTCCCTGGCCAGCTGGGCTCCCGGGACGAGGTCGGCGAGGGCGTCGAGCATCGGCTCGGGCCCGCAGGCGAGGACGTCGCCCGGATCGGCCGGGAGCGCCTCGGTCACGAGCACCGGGTCGACGACGACGGTGGCGTTCGGGACGAGCGCGGCGGCCTCGGCATGGGCTGCGCTGCGGAAGCCAAGCAGCGCCGGCGGTGCGCCCAGGCACTCCGAGAGGTACGGGAGGGGGGCGATCCCGATGCCGCCACCGACGAGGAGCGGGCGCTCCACGTCGAGGTCGAAGCCTCGCCCCAGGGGCCCTGTCACCCGGAGCTCGGCGCCCGGCTCGACGCCTGCGATCGCCGTCGTCCCCGGGCCGATCGGATCGACGAGGAAGCCGAGCTCGCCGGACGGCGCGACGCAGAGGCTGAACGGCCGCGGCAGGACGCGCCTGGGCGCCTCGAGCATGAAGAACTGCCCGGGCCTTCCGGGGTCGAGCCCGGCACGCCCCAGACGAACGAGCGCGTACGGACCGACCGCCTCGTTCGCGACGACCGTGAGCTTCTCGCTGCGCACGATGTCAGGTCGCCTTGTGTTGATTCAACACAAGCGTTGTCACGCGCCCACTCCGATCCGCTCCTGCAGGGAGAGGGTCGCCTCGGCGCGCGCGTTCGCGATCGCGTGGACGGCCGCGGCGGCGCCGGAAACGGTGGTCACGCACGGCACCCGGGCAGCAAGCGCCGCCTCGCGGATCAGGTATCCGTCCGCCCGGGCGCCCGAACCCTGGGGCGTGTTCACGACGAGGTCGCAGCGGTGCTCCCGGATCAGGTCGACCACCGTCGGCTCGCCGTCGGTCGCGTTCGCGACCTTCCCGACCTCGTCCACGTCCAGACCGGCTGCGCGCAGGGTGCGCGCGGTCCCGGTGGTCGCGACGAGGTCGAAGCCGAGGCCGGCCAGCGCGGCGGCGATCGGCGCAATGCCGGGCTTGTCGCCGTCGCGGACGGAGAGGAACGCGACGCCGGACGTCGGCAGCGGCCGCCCGGCGGCCCGCTCCGCCTTCGCGAACGCGGAGGGCAGGTCAGAGGCCGTCGCCATCACCTCGCCGGTCGAGCGCATCTCGGGGCCGAGCACGGGATCGGCTCCGGGGAAGCGGGCGAACGGGAGCACCGCGGCCTTCACGCTGACCTCGGTGGGGCGCGGCGTACGGAGCCCCAGGTCCGAGAGGCGGTCGCCGTGCGCCAGCCGGCATGCAGCCTCGACGAGGTTGACGCCGATCGCCTTGCTCGCGAAGGGCACGGTGCGCGAGGCCCGGGGGTTCGCCTCGAGCACGTAGACGGTGGAGTCCGCGATCGCGAGCTGGACGTTGAGCAGGCCGACGACGCCGAGGGCGGGGCCGAGCCTGCGCACCACGTGCTCGACTTCCAGCGCGTTCGCGAGCGTGAGCGACTGGGCGGGGAGCACGCACGACGAGTCGCCCGAGTGCACGCCCGCCTCCTCGACGTGCTGCATGACCGCAGCGACGAACACGTCCTCGCCGTCACAGAGGGCGTCCACGTCGATCTCGATCGCGTTCTCGACGAAGCGGTCGACGAGCACCGGGCCGGTGACCGCGGCCATCGCCGCGCGCAGCTCGTCCTCGTCGTCGCAGATCCTCATCGCCCGCCCGCCGAGTACGTACGACGGGCGGACGAGTACCGGGTAGCCGATCTCCCGTGCGGCCGCGAGCGCCTCCTCGTCGCTCTCGACCGTCGCCCATGGCGGGCAGCGGACACCGAGCTCGCGCGCGAGCGCCCCGAACCGCTCGCGATCCTCGGCGAGGTCGATCGCGGCGTGCGGCGTGCCGAGGATGCGGTAGCCCGCCGCCTCGATGTGCCGCGCGAGGCGTGAGCGGCGTCTGGCCGCCGAACTGCGTGACGACGCCGTGCGGCCGCTCGCGGTCGAGCACGGCGAGCACCTCCTCGGGCGAGAGCGGCTCGAAGTAGAGGCGGTCGGACGTGTCGTAGTCGGTCGAGACGGTCTCCGGGTTGCAGTTCACCATCACGGCCTCGTAGCCGAGCGCGCGGAAGGTCTGCACGGCGTGGACGCAGCAGTAGTCGAACTCGATCCCCTGGCCGATCCGGTTCGGGCCCGAGCCGAGGATCACCACCCGTGGCGCGTCGCCCGCCGGCGGCACCTCGTCCTCCTCGTCCCAGGTCGAGTAGAAGTAGTTCGAGCCGGCCTCGACCTCGCCCCCGCACGAGTCCACGCGACGGTAGGACGGCCGGATCCCGCGTGCGTAGCGCGTGCGACGCACGTCGTCGCCCGACGTTCCCCAGGCGGCGCCGATCGAGTCGTCGCCCCAGCCGGCGCGCTTCGCGCGGCGGATGTCTCCCGTGCGGAGCTCCCGCTTCGCGGCCTCGAGCTGCTCGACGAACCAGGGATGCAGGCCCTCGGGCAGATCGTCGATCGTCGCCCAGGGCGTGGGCGAGCCCGGGTCGAGCTCGCGCGAGCCGAAGGCCTTGAGAAACGCCTCGCTGAACGTGCGGCCGATTCCCATCGCCTCGCCGACCGACTTCATCTGCGTGCCGAGCGTCGCGTCCGCGCCCGGGAACTTCTCGAACGCGAACCGAGGGAACTTGACCACGACGTAGTCGAGCGTCGGCTCGAAGCTCGCGGGAGTCGTCTTCGTCAGGTCGTTCGGGATCTCGTCCAGCGTGTAGCCGACCGCAAGCTTGGCGGCGACCTTCGCGATCGGATAGCCCGTCGCCTTCGAGGCGAGGGCGGACGACCGCGACACCCTGGGGTTCATCTCGATCACGCGCAGGTCGCCGGTCACCCGGTTGCGGGCGAACTGGATGTTGGACCCCCCCGTCTCCACCCCGACCGCCCGGATCACCTTCGCGGCCGCGTCGCGCAGCTCCTGGTACGCCTCGTCGGGCAACGTCATCTGCGGCGCGACGGTGACCGAGTCGCCGGTGTGGACGCCCATCGGGTCGAGGTTCTCGATCGAGCAGACGATCACGACGTTGTCCGCTCGGTCGCGGATCACCTCGAGCTCGAACTCGTCCCAGCCGCGGATCGACTCCTCCACCAGCACCTGCCCGATCGGGCTCTCGGCAAGCCCGCGCGCGACCTGCCGGCGCAGGGCCTCGAGGTCGTCCGCGAACCCTCCGCCGTGGCCGCCCAGCGTGAACGCGGGACGCACGACGGCCGGCACGAGGCTCTCGTCGAGGTCGTCGAGGGACTCGACGATCCGCGAGCGCGGCACCGCGAGCTCGCAGCTCTGCACCGCCTCCCGGAACAGCTCCCGGTCCTCGGCGCGGCGGATCACGTCGACGCTCGCGCCGAGCAGCTCGACCCCCAGCTCCTCGAGCACGCCGGCCGTCTCGAGCTCGATCGCGAGGTTGAGCGCCGTCTGGCCGCCCAGCGTCGGGAGGACGCCGTCCGGCCGCTCCCGGCGCAGGACGTCCGCGACCCCGGTGAGGTCGAGCGGCTCGATGTACGTCCGGTCGGCGAAGCCCGGATCGGTCATGATCGTCGCCGGGTTCGAGTTCACCACGATCGTCTTGTAGCCGTCCTCGCGCAGCACCTTCAGCGCCTGGCAGCCCGCGTAGTCGAACTCGCACGCCTGCCCGATCACGATCGGGCCGGAGCCGATCACGCAGATCGAGCGGAGGTCGCGCCTAGCCGGCATCGGGCCCGCCCCCCAGCTCTGCGACCCACCGCTCCAGCACCGGCCAGGCGTCGTGGGGGCCCGGGCCCGCCTCGGGGTGGAACTGGACGCTCGCCGCTCGCAGCTCGGGGAACTCGAACCCCTCCACGGTCCCGTCGTAGAGCGAGACGTGCGTCGCCTCGCTCGTCTCGGCGGCCACGACCGCGAACCCATGGTTCTGGCTCGTCACGAGCACCCGGCCGCGACGCCGATCGAGCACGGGGTGGTTCGCGCCGCGATGGCCGAACGGGAGCTTGACGGTCTCGTGATCGGTTGCGAGGCCGAGCAGTTGATGGCCGAGGCAGATGCCGAGCACGGGCACGCGGCCGAGGATCGCGCGCACGACCTCGGTCTCCTCGACGAGCGGCGCCGGGTCGCCGGGCCCGTTCGAGAGGAGCACGCCGTCGTGCGACGCGAGCTCGTCCGGGTCGCAGACGTTCGGGAAGACCGTCACCGCTGCACCCGCGCGCGACAGCCGGCGCACGATCGACCGCTTTGCGCCGTAGTCGACGAGTGCGACCCTGACCGCGCCCTCGGGCTCGGCGACGTACGGCGCGGGAGTCGAGACCTGCGCGACGAGGGCGGACCCCTCCATCGCCGGCAAGGCCCGGACCTGCGCGAGCGCGTCGTCGACGGCGAGGACACGCCCGTCCGACACCGCGGCCGCCCGCATCGCCCCGGACTCGCGCAGGCGCAGGGTGAGGGCCCGCGTGTCGATCTCGTCGAGCGCCACGACGCCCTGCTCGGCGAGCCAGAGCGCCCAGCCCTCCCCACCGAGCCGTCGCATGAGCACGGCGCGCGCATGAGGCGTCGCGGACTCGAGGCGGCCGTCGTCGACCCCGTAGTTGCCGATCATCGGAGCGGTGAAGCACACGAGCTGCTCGGCGAAGCTCGGGTCGGTGACCGTCTCCTGGTATCCGGTCATCCCGGTCGTGAACACGGCCTCCCCGAACGCGGCGCCCGCGGCCGCGACCGAGCGTCCGCGGTACACGGTGCCGTCCTCGAGCACCAGGTACCCGTGGAACCCGCTCACGCGCCGAACACCGTCCGGCCGTCCGCCACGGTCTTCACGACCGCGCCGGTCAGGGTGTGACCGAGCAGCCACGAGTTCACCGAGCGGGAGCGGAACCCGGCTTCCTGCACCGTCCACTCGGCGTCGAGGTCGAGCAGCACGAGGTTCGCGGGCTCGCCCACCGCGATGCGCGGCACGGGCAGGCCGAGCGCGCGCGCAGGCCCGGCGGAGAGCCGCTCGAGCACGACCTCGAGCGGCACCTCGCCCTCACGGACGAGAAAGGTGTTGAGCGCGGCGAAGGCGGTCTCGAGCCCCGTGACCCCGAACGGCGCCTCCTCGAAGGGCACGTCCTTCTCCTCACGGGCGTGCGGCGCGTGGTCGGTCGCGATGCAGTCGATCGTGCCGTCGAGGAGCCCTTCGACCAGCGCCCGCCGGTGCTCCTCCGAGCGGAGAGGTGGATTCATCTTCAGGTTCGGGTCGAGCGAGCGCACGGCCTCGTCGGTCGCGCAGAGATGGTGCGGGCTCGCTTCGGCGCTCACCCGTACCCCCGCGAGTCGGGCGCGCCGCACGGCGTCGACCGAGCCGCGCGCGGAGAGATGCTGCAGGTGCACGGGCCGTCCTTCATAGGCTGCGAGGAGAGGTCGCGCTCGACCATCAGCGTCTCGGCCACCGACGGCCAGCCGCCCAGCCCGAGCTCGGCGGAGACCGCTCCCTCGTGCATGTGAGCGTCGCGCGTCAGAGTCGGCTCCTCGCAGTGGAGCGCGAGCGGACGGTCGGCGACGGCGCTGTAGGCGAGCGCCCGTCGCATCAGCAGCGCCGATGCGACCGGGCGGCCGTCGTCGGTGAACGCGACCGCGCCCGCCGCGGCGAGCTCGGCCATCTCCGCGAGCTCCTCTCCCCGCTGCCCCTTCGTGATCGCGGCCGTGAAGCCGGTCGGGACGAGCGCCTCCTCACGGGCCCGCTCGACGAGCGCCTGCAGGACCGGCGCCGTGTCGACGACGGGCTCGGTGTTCGGCATCGCGACGATCGCGCAGTACCCGCCGGCGGCCGCCGCCGCGGTCCCCGAGGCGATCGTCTCCTCGTCTTCCCGCCCCGGCGTGCGGAGGTGGACGTGCGGGTCGACGAACGCGGGCGCGAGCACGAGACCGGCGGGTGCCGCGGGGCCCTGCTCCACCGCGGCGACGATCCCGTCCTCGACCGTCACGGTCCCCTGCGTGTCGAGCCCCTCTCGCGGGTCGAGGATCCGGGCGCGGATCGTGAGCGAGTCCCGCCTCCCGTTGCGGCACGCGAGGGGCACTACGCGACCTCGAGCACCGCGGCGCCGGCGACGTGCAAGCCCGGTGCGGTGAGCAGGTCGTAGAGCACCGCCATCCGCACGACGAGGCCCGAGCGCACCTGGTTGGTGACGAGCGACGCCCCCGAGTCGGCGACCCGCGGGTCGATCTCGATGCCGCGATTCATCGGCCCGGGGTGCATCACCACCTGGCCTGTCCTGACCCGCTCGGGCGTCACGCCGTACAGCGCGGTGTACTCGCGGAGCGACGGCACGAAGGCCGCACCGGCCTGCATCCGCTCGGACTGCATCCGCAGCACGTAGACGACGTCGACGTCTGCGAGCGCGGCGATCGACGCCGTCGTCTCGCAGCCCATCTCCTCGATCCCGCGCGGCAGCAGCGTCGGGGGGGCGACGAGGATCGTCTCCGCGCCGACCAGGCGCAGTGCCTCGACGAGCGAGCGCGCGACCCGCGAGTGGAGCACGTCCCCGACGATCGCGACCGTGACGCCCTCGAGCCGGCCGAGCGCCTCCCGGATCGTGAAGAGGTCGAGCAGCGCCTGCGTCGGATGCTGGTGCTTCCCGTCGCCGGCATTCACGACGTGCGCCTCGGTCGCCGAGGCGACGAGCCCGGCCGCACCGATCCCCGGGTGCCGGACGACGATCACGTCGGGGTCATAGGCCGCAAGCGTGGAGGCGGTGTCGCGCAGAGACTCGCCCTTGTCGACGGACGATCCCGCGGAGCGCAACGTCATCGTGTCCGCGGAGAGGCGCTTCGCGGCGAGCTCGAAGCTCGCCAACGTCCGGGTCGAGGACTCGTAGAACAGGTTCACGACGAGACGTCCCCGGAGCGCGGGCAACTTCTTCACCTCGCGGTCGAGGCTTCGCTCGAGCGCCCGGGCGGTGTCGAGCAGCCGCTCGACGTCGGCCCGCGTCAGGTCGGCCAGCCCGAGGAGGTGGCGGCGGGGTGCGGCTGTCATGCGGGCACCGCGCCGGCGCTTTCGAGCACGACGCGATCGACGCCGTCGGTCTCCTGGAGCTCCACGCGCACCCGCTCGCCGAGCGCGGTCGGGAGGTTCTTCCCGACGTAGTCGGGCCGGATCGGCAGCTCCCGATGACCACGGTCGACGAGCACCGCGAGCTGAACGCGGTCCGGTCGCCCGAAGTCCAGCAGCGCCTCGATCGCCGCCCGGATCGTGCGACCGGTGAAGAGCACGTCGTCGACGAGCACGCAGGTCCGCTGCTCGAGCGGGAAGTCGAGCTCGGTGCCGCGCACCACCGGTTGCGCACGGAGCGGCGCGCCGCCTCCGCGGACGAGCACGTCGTCGCGATGGAACGAGATGTCGACGGCGCCCACGGGAGGCTCGACTCCGCTCCGCTCGGCGACGAGCCCGCACAGCCGCCGTGCGAGCGGCACGCCGCGGGTATGGATGCCGACGAGAGCCAGGGCGTCGAGGTCGTCGTTGCGCTCGATCAGCTCGTGCGCAAGTCGGGCGAGCGTCCGCGCGAAGGCGTCCGCATCCAGGATCTCGCGCTCCCTGCCGGGCGCGAACGAGCCGTTCTCCAACCGATCGCTCCTTTCCGGCCTCGCTGGACCGGGTTAAAGGGACGCCCGCGAGTCTACCCTGGCCGCACGACGTCGGACGAACGGCAAATGACGAACGGCTCTCACACCACGCTCGCCACAGGCGGGAACGGCCGCGACGCCCGCTCCGCGGTGGGCCGCGCGGCCGCGACCGCGCCTGTCGCGTCCGGCGCTCGCCGTGGCGGGGCTCGTCGTCGCCTCGACGCTCGTCCGTTTCGGCGTCGCGCAGGCGTTCACGACACCCTGGATCGCGCCCGACGAGATGGTGTACGGGATGATCGGCGAGTCGCTCTGGTCGCACGGGACGCTGACCCTGCGCGGCTTCGACGCTCCGTACTACAGCGTCCTCACGCCCGCGCTCGTCGGTGCTCCCCTCGCGGCGTTCGACCTCGCGGAGGGGATCCAGTGGGCGCGCCTGCTCCAGGCGCTCGCGATGTCGCTCGTCGCCGTCCCGACCTACGTCTGGGCGTGCCGCCTCACGTCCCGTAGCTGGGCGATCGCCGCCGCCGCGCTCACGCTCGTGGCGCCCGCGCTCCACTACTCGGGCTTCCTCATGACCGAGCCGTTGACGTTGCTCACGGTGACGGTCGCGCTGCTCGCCCTGGCGCGCTCGCTCGAGGAGCCGACGACGTGGCGGTACGGCGTGTTCGTCGCGTGGACGACGGTTGCCGCAGCTGTTCGCCTGCAGGCGCTCGTCCTGCTGCCCGCGTTTCTCCTCGCCGCGGTGCTGGACGCGCTCGCGGCCCGCGACCGGAGGCGCCTGCGGCCGCTGGTCGGGCTGGGGGCCGTCTCCGTGCTCGTCGTGCTGGTCGTGCTGGCGATCGTCGTCGCCACGGGCGGTGAGATCTCCCGCCGCAGCGTGCTCGGCGCGTACACGCCGCTCGGCGAGACCGCCCCTGCGGGAGGCCATGCCCTGCCGCAGATCGTCTGGCACGCCTTCGACGTCGCGGTGCTCGGGCTCGGGGTGCCCGTGCTGGCGCTCGCGGCCCTCTCGGCGCAGGTGCTCCGCCGCCGCGACCCCGACCCGGAGCTGCGCGCCTTCGTATCGACCACGCTCGGCTACGCGACGTTGCTCGTGGTGCAGGTCGGCCTCTTCTCCTCGGTGTACGTGGGTCACGTCGCCGAGCGCTATCTGCTCACGCTGCTGCCGCTGCTCACGATCGCGCTCTGCGCCTGGATCGGTCGCGGCGCGCCGCGCGAACGCGTCGTCGTCGCGCCCGTCTGGGGGCTGCTCGTCGCTCTGGCGCTGGTCGTCCCCGTCGATCAGCTCGTCTCGCTCGGGTCGCTCGTGAACACGCTCACGTCGGCACCGCTTGCCGCGCTCGACCCCACCTGGGCTCGGGTCGTGCTGGTCGCCGCGGCGCTCGCGGCGGGCGCGCTCGTCCTGTTTCTCCCGCGCCGCGTCGCCTGGCTCTGCGCCGCCGTCGTCGGTACCGGCCTCATGCTGATCTCCGTCGACACGGCCCGTCGGATCGCGGACGCCTCAGAGCACGAGACGCGCGTGACGATGGGGTCAGAGTCACCGACGTGGCTCGACGACCTGCATGCCGGGAACGCGACCTACCTGATCACCGGCGACCGGAGCTGGACATCCGTCGCGCGCTCGGTGTTCTGGAACCGCTCGGTGCACGAGGTCCTGCGCGTGTCGTCCGCCGCGGCGCCCTTCCCCCCGACGACCACGCCCGTCGACGTCGGCGCCGACGGCGTGCTCCGGAGCGCGGACGGCAGCGAGCTCTCGCGGCCGCTCGTCGTCGCGCCGGAGACCGTCACGCTCTCGGGCGACGCGATCGCGACGCGTCCGGCGGGCGACAGCGAGGTACCCGGCCTGGTCGTCTGGCGTCCAGAAGAGCCCCTTCGCCTGGAGATGCGACGCGACGGCTTCATGCCGAACGGCGACTTCTCGGGGTCGGCCCAGGTCACCGTGTACGGCTGCCGGCCCGGGACACTCGACGTCACGATCCTCGGCAAGAGCGGCGACCCCGTGCGCGCGTTCGTGGACGGCATCGAGGTGGCGACCCTGCAGACGGCTGCCGGGACGTCGGCCGTCCACGAGATCCCGGCGCCCGCCGTACGCGGACGGAACCCACGCGTGCGGCTACGAGCTGCAGACGGACGGGCTCGCCGGCTCGACGGCGATCGTGTTCACACCCTCCTGACGCCTGCCCGGCGTCGGCGCTCAGCCGGGATACGGGTCGTCCGGCTCGGTGAGCGCCTCGATCGCGTCGCGCGCCGCGTCGAGGTCGCCCGGGGAGACGAGCAGGCGGACGGGGACGTCGCCGTGCTGACCCGGATGCTCCTCGACAGCGCCTTCGAGCGTCGAGGCAATCCCCGCCCGGGAGAGCAGAGACTGGAGCTCCTCGGCCTCGTCCACGGTGCCGGCGACGGCAACCTGCACGAGCTCGCTCACGGCCCGGACCCTACATCCTTTCGGTGCGCGCGTCTGCCGCCGCGCGGGACGAGCGCGGGCGGGCCGCGCTCGGGCAACGGGACGTCGACGACGTCGAAATCACGCGGCACGACCGTCCGCTCGAAGAGCTGCCGGGCCTCGTCCTCGACCTCCGAGCCGGCATGGCGGGCGGAGACGTGCGTCAGCGCGAGCAGCTCGACGCCGGCCTCGCGGGCGACGAGCGCCGCCTCGCCCGCGGTCGAGTGGCCCGTCTCACGGGCCCGCTCGCGCTCGCCCGCGAGGAACGTCGCCTCGTGCACGAGCACGTCGGCCCCCGCCGCGGCCTCGACGACGGTGGCGGCGGGGGCCGTGTCCCCGGTGAGCACGACCGAGCGCCCCCGGCGGGCGGCTCCGAGCACCTCGTCGGGGCGCACGACACGTCCGTCCGGCAACGTGACGCTTTCGCCGGCCTGGAGCGTCCCCGGAGGGGCCCGTCCGGCACGCCGAGCGCGTCCGCCGTCTCCACGTCGAACCGCCCCGGTCTCGCCTCCTCGCGCAGGGCGTATCCGAGGGCCGTGCCGCCGTGCTCGACCGCGAACGAGACGAGCCGGTAGCCGCTGCGCGCGACCTCGTCGCCCGCCTCCAGCTCGACGACGTCGAGCGTGTACGTGAGCCGCCCGATCAGCACGCGCAGCGCGCTGAAGAGCGCGCGCGTCCCGCGGGGGCCGTATACCGTGAGCGCCGCGGCCCGGTCGCGCAGCGTGAAGGTCTTCAGCATGCCGGGGAGACCGAGCACGTGATCCCCGTGCAGGTGCGTGAGGAACACGTGCTCGACGTCGAACAGGCCCGCGTCCGAGCGCAGCAACTGCCGCTGCGTGCCCTCGCCACAGTCGACGAGCAGGCGGTCGCCACCGCGCCGGACCAGCGTCGCCGAGGCGCCGCGCGACGCGGTCGGCGCCGAGCCCGCCGTCCCGAGGAAGAGAAGATCGAGGTCCACGGGCGCGGATGCTAAGCGAGGCCCGGCGCGCGGACCCCACGCCTACGACGGCAAGGCGAGGTCCGTGTAGACCATCTCGCCCTTGAACTTGCGGGCGACCGGGTCCCACGGGAAGAAGATCGCGTTGCGCCATTCGAGCCGCTCGCCCGTCGGCTCGTGATCGAGCCAGCGCCCCTCGTGCGTCGCGGTCACGATCGCCTCCTCGCAGACCCCTTGCGGGCCGATCACGATGTAGTCGAGGTCGAAGTGGATGTCGGGAAACGCGGTCAGGAGCTCGGTGTAGAAGCGCGCCGCACCCTCGTGCCCCTCCCAGCGGGCGCCGGTGCCGGCGACGGTGTAGACGCAGTCCTCGGTCAGCGTCGAGATCAGCCCGGGCAGGTCGCGGTTGTCCTCCGCGATCGAGTGCGCCTTCCACAGCTCGCGGATCGCCTCGTGCTCGGCAGGGTCGGATTGTCGTTGCAGAAGCTCGAGGATGCGTTCGCTCGCCATGGCGCTCTCCGATCGCGTCGCGGGACTCGGCCCGAGTCTACGGCGCTCCGCGCCGGACCAGGGAGATGCGACCGGGCACGAGCTCTCAAGACGGGACGAGCAGGACCTGGCCCGGCACGATCGTGGCCGAGCCGAGCCCGTTGCGCTCGCGAATCTTCCAGATCGCCTCGCGCGGGTCCCCGCCGTGCGTCTGCTCCGCGATCGACCAGAGCGTGTCGCCCGGTCGCACCCGGTAGTGCCGCTCGGGACCGCCGGCACCGCCCTCACCCGCGAAGAGCGCCCACAGGAACAGCACCGCGAGCGCGAGCAGCGCGATCCGTCCGAGGAAGGCGAGAGCGAACATCTGTTCGTAGAGTGCCAGAACACGTGTTCGGTGTCAAGCAGCTGTCGATTCGCTTGACGAGGGTCGTCGTCCGGGACGGGTTCGCCTCCGCGGAGAGGCGCACCGCGAGCGTCTGGAGACCGGCTCGCGGGACGAGCCTGACCGTGGTCGGCCGGTTCGCGGCGACGAGCGCCGCCGCGCAGCTCCGGTCTCCGGCGCGCCGTGCGGACAGCGCCCGCAGGGCGACCGCCGGGCTGCGTGTGCCGGAGAGCAGGCAGACGCGGGCGTCGGCGCCTTCGGCGGCATTGAGCGTCACGGAGATCCCCGCACGCCCGAGGACGACCTGCGGCTTGCGCGCGCCGAGCACGGTGCGTGCGGGCTTCCATCCCCCCACGCGGGCGACGCACCGCGACGACGCGATCGCGCTCTGCACGGCATCGAGAGCCGGGCGGGGCGACCCGTCGGCACGGAAGAGGCCGGCCTGGAAGCCCGTGCGGAGCGCGTCGTCGCGAAAGCCGAACAGGTTCACGGCGGCGATGTCGGGATCGCACTCGGCCGCGCGGACGAGGTCGCCGTAGACCTGCGCCTGCGTCTCCTCGTCGGTGACCGGCACGTTCTCGTCCCCCGTGTAGTCGTCGCGGCCGGTCGTGTCCACCTGCCACCCGACCTCGTCGAGGTAGAGGCGCAGGCCGTCGCGGGTCGTCGGCTGGGGTGTCCCGGCGAACGCGTCCCAGAACGCCTGCTTGACGCGATCGAGGTTCGCGAAGCCGGCGTTCGGCCACGGGTATCCGCGGCTCAGTGGATCCCTGGCGCTGTTCGGGTACGGGTGGAAGCTGAGCCCGTCCATCAGCGGCCGGTCGCGGCCACTCGCGCGATACCAGGCGCCGAGCGCGGCGAGGAACCGCACGGGGGACGTGGAGACGTTGCTGCGGGCGTCGGGCCGATCGTTGCCGCGCGGGGAGAGCCCCACGCCGACGACGGTGAGGTCGGGGTCGACCGCCTTCAGCGCGTCGTAGCCCGAGGCGAGGAACGGCCCGAACGCGCTCGCCGAGAGCGGCGCCGCACCCGAGAACTGCGGGCGCCAGAACGCGGGCTGGTTCGGCTCGTTGCCGACGACGAACTCGCGCACGTCGGGATACGAGCGCGCGAGCTCGGCGAGCCAGGCTCCGAACCCCTCCGGACGGGCGGTCCCGTCGGCGACCTCGCGCGGCGGATACGGGTACGCGGCGAACACGACCTGGAGCCCGGCCGCGCGCGCCGCCGCAACGGTCAGGTCGAGCAGCGGCCGCTCCGCGAGAGCGAGGGGGTCGCTCGGCTGCCAGCGCACCGTGAGCACCGTCTCCCGCAGGCCGACCGCCGCCATCTCGTTGTAGATCGCCGCGCCGGCATCCGGCTCGTACTTCCCGGTGTCGTCGTTCGCGCCGATGTCCGCCGCCGCCGCACCACCCACGCACGCAAGCGTCCCGACGAGCGCTGTGAGGACGCACGCAGTCCCCCTCCACCCCATTTCGCCGCAGTCCTCTCCGTCGCCGTGTCCGAACGCTCCTCGTCGGGAGCGGGCGCCGATCCTAAAGGATCGGCCGCGGAGGTCAACCCGTGACGGCGAGCACGGCGTCGAGGATCGTCTCGGCGCCATGACGGACGGGATCGGCAGCAGGCAGCCCGGTCTCGTCCGCAGCGGCTGCGACGGCCGCCTCGGCGTCCGCAGCGTCGAGCCCGGCCGTGTTCAGCCCGATCGCCGCGACCCGCGCGGGACGGGCCGGGAGCGAGATTCGCTCGTGGAGCTCGACGAGCTCCCGGAGTGGCGGCAAGGGGTGTCCGGGGTATCCCTCGACCTCCCTCGTTCCGGCCCGATGGCACAGGACGAGCGCGTGCGGCACCGACCCGTGGAGGAGTCCGAGTGTGACGCCGGAGTACGCCGGATGGACCAGCGAGCCCTGTCCCTCGATCCACAGGAGCCCGCCTCCCCGGGCGTGTCCCTCGACCACGAGGCGCTCGGTCGCACCTGCGACGAAGTCCGCGATCACCGCGTCGACCGAGATCCCCCAGCCCGCGATCGCGATCCCCGTCTGCCCGGTCGGAACGAACACCGACGCGAGAGCACGACCGCGCGCCGCACGATCCAGCTCGAGCGCCACCGTCATCTTCCCGATCGCGCAATCCGAGCCGACCGTGAGCACGATTCGCGACGGCACCGAGAGGTTCTCGCCGGTCGGGCAGTCGAGGTCGTCGGGCGGGCGCCGCAGGTCGCGCAGCTCGACCCCGTGCCGGTCGGCGAGCGGCCGAAGCTCGGGGTCCTCGGCGAGCATCTGGTGGAGGCCGTTCTCGATCGAGAGACCGCCGCGGATGCAGTCGGCCAGCAGCGTCCGCCACGCGGGCGGAAACCGGCCGCCCTGGGTCGCGACGCCGACGAGCGCCACGCGGGGGGCGAAGGCAAGCGCTGTCTCGACGTCCCCGACGACGGGCACACCGGACTCGTGCTCCCCGACGCGAGCCGAGTCGACGATCGCGACCACGTCCTCCCGGCGGTAGCGCAGAACACCGCGCATGGTCTTGCCGTAGTGCGTGTCGGCCGAGAACCCCTCGGCCAGGATCACGGTCGGCTCACCCGCAGCCAAGTCCCACCCCTTCGGACGCGCGTTGCACCCCGTCCTCGAACACCGGGCCGGGCGCCGGGTCGCGGGCGAGCAGCAGGTTGCCGTCGAGGTCGACGTGGTCGCAGAGTGGCGCGACCGCGCAGCCCGCCGCGATCCCGAGGCCCGACTCGATCATGCAGCCGAGCATGACGCCCAGCCCGAGGGCACGCGCCGCATGGGCCATGCGGACGGCCTCGCGGATTCCCCCCGACTTCGCGAGCTTGATCGTGATCCCGTGGGCGAGCTCTCCGCAGCGGGCGACGTCGGCGAGCGTGTGGCAGTCCTCGTCCACGTAGACGGGTACCGCCGAGCGGCGCCGCAGCTCCGAGCCCCCAGGATCGCCGGCGCGGAGCGGCTGCTCGACGTACTCGACGCCCAGCGTGGCGAGCTCCGAGCAGGCCTCGAGCGCCTCGTCGAGCGACCACCACTCGTTGACGTCCACCTGCAGCGGCAGATCCGTGACGCCTTGCACGGCACGGACGCGCTCGACGTCGAGGCCGTCGCCGCCGCCGAGCTTCAGCTTCAGCCGGCGAAACCGACCCGCGGCCCGCTCGGCCCGCCGCGCCATGTCGTCCGGATCCCCGAGCCAGACCGTCCACGACGTCGGCGGGCCGTCGCGCGGGAGCCCGAGCAGCCGGTTGACCGTGACGCCGAGCAGCTTCCCCTGCAGGTCGTGGAGCGCCGCGTCGAGCGCGGCTTTCGCAGCCTGCTCTCCGGGCACACCGGCGAGCCGAGCTCCGATCTCCTCGAGCGCGAACGGATCGTCTCCCACGAGCGCTCCGTGCCGCTCGACGAACGAGAGCGCCGAGGTGGCCGTCTCGCCGTAGCGGTCGATCGGCGCCGCCTCGCCCCGGCCTTCGACCCCATCGTGCGAAACGGTCACGTGGACGACGTCGGCCCAGTCCTGCTGTTCGCGGCTGATCACGAACGTCTGCGCGAGCTCGAGCCGGACGATCTCGGCGCGGACGTTCATCCGACGGATCCCGCGCGGACGTCCATCGAGGAGCGAGCCTACTCGGAGCCCGCCAGTGACGAGGCTGCGTGCCGAGCCTCGTCTACACTGCGCATCCCCGCGCCCGTAGCTCAGGGGATAGAGCGCGCGCCTCCGGAGCGCGAGGCCGAAGGTTCGAATCCTTCCGGGCGCACTCCCGTCGTCAGAGCCTGATCCGAAAGGTCCGCGCGACGACGCGACCACCGGGCTCCGCGGTGATCCGGACACCGGCGGTCACCCACCCACGGAGCCGGCCCCGGTAGGGAGCCTGCACGAGGCCGCTCGTTCGCGGCCGCAGCTCGCGCGCCTCTGGGCGCAGCCGGGCCCGGGTCGAGCCGTGCCGCAGCACGACCCGCACCGTGCTCCGGTCGAGCGTCTCCGTCACGTTGCCGCGGTTCACGACGAGCAACTCGAGCACGCGCCTGCGGCCGGCACGCCGCACATGGAGCCGCCGCGGCACCACCCGCCGCACGACCCGACCCGGCGCCCGAACGACGACCACGATCCCGATCCGCATCCGCAGCGCGACCGCCTGCCCACGCACGCGACGAGTGACGAGCAACGCGACGGCGTCGTGGTCGCCCGGCTCGACGCGTCGCGGCAGCCGCGACCTCACCTGCAGCAGCCGGCTTCCGCCGGCACGCAGGGCGAACCGCCGAGGGCGGACGGAGAGCCATCGGAGCGCCGACCGCGGGCCGCCGTGCGCGCTCACGTGCGGCCGACCGCGCCGGTCGAGCGAGAAGCCGGCGCGGGCGACGTCGACGACGACCGCGGTTCTGCCCGGGTTCGCGATCCGCACGAGCGCCAGTCCCGAGCCCGCGAGCTCCACGCGTGCAGGAGTCGCGGTGAGACCCAGGAGCGGGCGGGTCGTGCTCGCGTCCGCCGGAGCAGACGCGAGCACGATGGCGGCAACCAGCACGGCGCCGGCCGCAGCTCTCATCGACCGATCACCGTGAACGTGACCGTGGCCGTGTACCGCCCCGCCGGCACGGCCGGGAGCGGTGTGACGAAGCCGAGCCGCGTTGCCCAGACGTCGCCCGCGCCGGCGCTCGGCGCCGAGGTCGTGCCGACGAGCAGATCCGTCGCCGGGGTGATCGGCAGCGCGGCGATCGCCCCGCCCGCGAGACCCGCGCCGATCTGGCCGCCGCCTGGCGCCGTACCGGCGATGCCGAGCGGCAGGTCGGCGGGGGCGAACGCCGTCCGGTGGACGGTGAGCGCGTACCCCGTCGCCACGTTGCTGACGACCGTCACCTGGTCGGAGACCGGCGCCGGCGTGGTTCCCGTCGTCGCGCTGCCGAAGCTGACGCTCGGCCGCTCGAGCGCGATCGAGAGGACGGACTGCACGTCGACGTCGACCGTGGCGGACTGCGAGACGTCGCCACCGGAAGGCGGCTCGGTTCCGCACACGGTGACCGCGGCCGCCGCGTTGCGGGGACTCGGCGACCCGGTCGGGAGATCGGCGGCGTTGTCGTCGGTGTCCGTACACCCCTCGCCGACGCGTACCGAGGCGGTCGCGTTGTCGAGCGCGGCTGCGGGGCCGCTCCCCTCGTAGTCCACGGCGCCGCCGTAGCCGACGAGGTCCGCGACCGAGCCGACCAGTGCGCAGCTCCCGGCAGAGGCGCCGCAACCGAGGGCGGTGGAGTCACGCACGACCGCGACCTTCCCGCCCGAGACTGCGAGGTTCGTGGTGCCCGTGGCGTCGGGTGTCGGGAGCGCTGCCCCGACTGCTGCGGCCGAGGCGAGCTGCACGAGATAGTGGCGACCGGGTGCGATCGAGCCGCTCAGCGAGGTCGTCTGCCACGTGCTGCCGGACGCTGATGCGTACTGGACCGACCAGCCGCCGAGGTCGACCGCGCTCGAGCCTCGGTTGAAGAGCTCGACGAAGTCGTTTGCGAACGGAGCGCCGGCGTTTCCTCCGCCGGCGTAGACCTGGCTGACGACGATGTCGGGCGACGCGCTACGCGCGGTAACGGCGAACGCCCCCGCCGCGGCGAGGGCGATGAGGAGAACGGGAACGAGAAGTCGATGCATGCGGTGCTCCGATCGGAGAGGGACGTGACGACGTCCGTCATATCGTGTTGCCAGATCAGGCGAAAGGGGGGATGCGCGAATTGGCACAGAGTCGGCGCGAAGTCGGCACAGCGCCTGCAGGAAGCGTTCTCGTCGCGGGCACGATCGAGCGGCACCTGCGATCCCGGGGCGAAAGCGGCGCGAAACCGGGCCCCCGGCAGGCAGCGCGACTACAATGCCGAACATGGCGCCAGCGACCGACGACCCGCTCAGTCCCCATGCCGAGCCTGCCCCGCATCCGCAGGAGCATCCGTCCGCGCCCCGCCGCGGACGACGTCGCGCGCGCCACCCAGGTCGCTGAGCTCACCGCCGCAGGTCTCACCTGGGTCAACGCGGTCGGCTCGGACCTGGGCACGGCGCAGATGCTCGCCGAGCGCTTCGGCTGGCACCCTCTCGACGTCGAGGACATCGTCTCGAAGCGCCAGCGCCCCAAGGTCGACGACTACGAGGACGACGGGTACCTGTTCGCGGTGCTCCACTTCCCGGTCTACGACAAGACCGTGCAGAGGCTCAACGCCACCGAGCTCGATGTCTTCATCGGGCAGGACTACCTCGTCACGCTCCCGACCCGCGAGCTCCTGCCCGTCACCCGCCTCTTCGCTCGGTGCTCCGACGACGAGGCGTACCGCGAGCAGCTGTTCGCGAAGGGCTCCGGCCGGCTCCTCTACGAGGTGCTCGACGACCTGTTCGACTACTGCTTCCCGATCCTCGACAAGATCGGCCACAAGCTCGACACGATCGAGGACGAGATGTTCGGCGGCGCCGCCGAGGACGTCGTGCGCGACATCTCGAACGTGAAGCAGGAGATCATCTCCTACCGCAAGGTGGTCAAGCCGGAGCGCTCGACCCTGCGCGTGCTCGAGCGCCGCGTCGCGCGCTTCCTGCCGGAGGAGCTCGAGCTCTACTTCGACGACATCAACGACGCGGTCGAGCGCATCTGGGACCAGCTCGACAACTACAAGGAGGTCGTCGAGGCGCTCGAGTCCACGAACGAGTCCGTGATCTCGCACCGGCAGAACGACGTCCTCCGCCTCCTCACGATCATCAGCGTGACGATGCTGCCGCTGACGCTGCTCACGGGCGTGTTCGGGATGAACGTGCTCTACCCCGGCGAGAACACGAGCGCCGCGTTCTGGGTCATCCTCGCGGCGCTCGTGGTCACGCTTGGGGCCAGCATCGGCTTCTTCCGCTGGAAGCGCTGGCTGTGACAGGCGCACGAGGCCGCGCCCGCCACCCGTGCAGCCGGCCTCAGCCGCCGCCGTAGCCGCCGCCGGGGTCGTCCGCCGGGGTCGTCGTCGAGCCGTCGTCTCCCCCGCCGCCGTGCGTCTCGAGCTTGTGCCCTGCGCGGTCGAGCACGTACCACTCACCGCCGAAGCCGTCGATGCCCTGGCCGAGCGTCTGGCCGGCCTGCGTATCGCGGACGAAGTAGTACAGCGGCTGACCACCGTAGGTGACCTGGAGCGCTCCGTTCCTCCGCTTCGTCGTCCCGAGCAGTCCTGCCAGCGCACCTGTGCCCACCTGCGGCTTGCCCGTCGTCAGCAGCGGGGGCCACGCGGCCGCGCACTGCCCGTAGCAGACGCTCGTCGGGCCGGTGTCCGCCTCGAACAGGTAGAGCACGCGTCCGCGATCGTCGGTCAGCACCTTGCCGAGGTCGGTCTCGTGGGCCTGCACCATCGCGGGGTCGCCGCCGTGGCGCCCGTCCTCGACCTTGCGACCGCGGGCGTCGAGCACGTACCACTCGCCGCCGAAGCCGTCCAGCCCCTGACCCGAGGTCTGTCCGGGCCGGGTGTCCTTGACGAACGAGTACAACGGATAGCCCTGGTAGGTGACCTGCAGCTTTCCGTCCTTGCGTTTCGTCGTCCCGAGCAGTCCCGCCTGGACGCCCGCGCCGGGCCGCGGGCTTCCGGTGGTGAGGAGCGGCGGCCACGCTGCGGCGCATTTCCCGTAGCAGACGCTCTGTCCGTACCGGTCGGGCTCGAACAGGTACAGCGTCCGGCCGCGCCGATCGACGAGGACGTGTCCGAGCCCTGTCTTGCGGACGTTCACCAGTGACCCGCTGGTCGTGCGGTCGGCGGCTCCCCTGAACGCGAACGCGGATGCCGCGCCGACCGCGCCCACGACCGCGACCGCGGCCAGGATCGCGCCGGTGCGCCTCAGCCGGCCCGCGTGCATCGACCTTCTCACCATCGCACTTACCTCCTCGCCGTCGTATGACGCGTGACTCGAAGGGCTACGTGGAACTCGCTCGAGCGGTTTTCGAGAATCCGATCTGCCGACGCGCGCGTATCTCCCGTCATGAACGCGGCAATCGCTGCGCGCGCCGACTTGTCCCGCGACCGCCCGAGGGCCAGCATCCGGACGGTGGACTCCGATACCCGCACGGATGCCGAGCTGCTCGCGCTGGTCGCGAGCGGGGATCACGGTGCCTTCGAGGAGCTTCATCGGCGCTACGCGCGCTCGGTGCTCGGCATCGCCTTGCGACGCATCGGCGATCGGGGACGCGCGGAGGATGCGACGCAGGACACGTTCACGAGGATCTGGCGCTCCGCGTCGCGCTTCGACCCGTCTCGTGGTCAGGCGACAGCGTGGCTCTTCACGGTCGCCCGCAACGCGATCGTGGACGGCTTGCGCCGGCGGCCCGAGGCGACGATCGCCGATCCCCCCGAGCTCCCGGACACCGGTCCACGCCCGGACGATGCCGCGGAACGGGAGTGGGTCTCGTGGCGCGTGCACCGCGCGCTCGAGATTCTGCCGCGACACGAGCAAGAGCTCGTCGAGCTCGCGTACTGGAGCGGCCTTTCCCAGTCGGAGATCGCCGAGCGCCTCGGCCTCCCTCTGGGTACGGTCAAGACCCGTACGCGCTCGGCGCTTCGTAGACTCGCAGACGAGCTCGGAGAGGAGCTGGGATGAGCGACGTACGTGATCTCGTCGGCGATCTCGAGCCGGAGGAGCTCGACCGCCTCCAGCGCGTGCACACGCTCCTCGAGCGGGCGGATCCGCCGCCACCCCTCTCCCCCGCGCTCGAGCGCGCCCCGACACCGCTCGCGGAGGTGATCACGTTCCCGCGCCGCTACCGCTACCTCGCGGCCGCAGGCGCGGCGGCGGCCGCGATCCTTCTCTTCGCGTTCGGCTACGTCGCAGGCAGCCACGGCCCGGACGCGGCCAGGACAGTGTCGATGAGCGGCCCGGGCGCGGCGTCCGCGACGCTCGAGATCTACGCGCAGGACTCTGCCGGCAACTGGCCCATGCGCCTCGACGTGACCGGGCTCGCCGCAGGGAAATACGGGCTCTGGCTCACCCGCGCGGGACGGCTCGCGGAGCCCTGTGGCACGTTCGCGGTCGGGAACGGCCAGACCACCGTGCCGCTCAACGCCCCGTACCGGCTCCGCGACTTCGACGGCTGGGTGGTCGTCGAGGTCGGGTCTCGAGAGCCCGTGCTGACGACGTGACGCCACCTCGGGTGGCCCGGCGCGGGGACGCTCCAGAGCTTCCCGGGCGGCTCGGTTGGCCGCCCGCCGCGGCGGCCCGGCGTCCCGATCTGGCCCGATTCGGGCGGTGCGCAGGCAAAAATGGCCTCGAACCCGCCCACCCGAACGGCTAGGCAGATCTCGTCTCGCGGGGGAAGAGACGGATATCGCCGACCGCCGATGCTCAGCGCATGTCGGATGAGGGTCGGATTGTCGCGGGGGCGGCCCTCGGGAGAGGGGGATTCTGATGACGGCGGCACAGTTCGAGGACCTGCGTACGGACGAGGCGGCCGAGGTGCTCGCCTGGCGGTTCGACGCCCTCTGCCGCTCCGGGTTCGATCTCGATGCGGCCGCGCTGATCGCGGCGAACGTCGAGGTCGATCTCCACGAGGCGGTGCAGCTCGTCGACCGTGGGTGCCCACCGGCGCTCGCGGCGCGCATCTTGCTCTGAGCCCGTCCCGACGCCGGGATCGGGGCGGCCGATTCCGGCGTCGGGACACTGGAACGAGGGGGGTTCCAGGGCCCGGCGCCGCGACGGTGGCCGTCTAGACTCCGTCGCGATGGCGGATCGCGGGTCGTTCCACCTCGGGCGCGCGATCGACCCGAAGACCTGCGAGCCGGGCGCCGACGAGGTGGTGGTCGGCTCGAGCGCGGCGTCGCGCCGCTGGCGCACCGCGGCAGGAGACGTCGACGCGCTCTCGATCCGGCTCGAGGCCACCGACGTGCGCGTCGTCGAGACCCGGCTCGTGTGGGTACCCGCGGACTGACCGCCGCGGCCGCGGCGGCGGCCCTCCTCGTCGCTTCGGGCTGCAGCGGGGGAACGACCGGAGAGCCCGCGGGGACAACCGAGACCGAGGTCGTCGCACGTGTGAACGACGGCGACACGCTGACGCTGAGGGACGGCGCGAAGGTACGTCTGCTGCAGATCGACGCACCCGAGCTGACGACCGACTGCTACGGCCGCCCGGCGCTGCGGGCGCTCGAGCAGCTGACGCCCTGCCGGGACGCGCGTGCGGCTCGTCGGCGATCCCGCGCTCGACGACCGCGACCGTTACGGCCGGCTGCTGCGCTACGTCTTCGTCGGCGACACGGACGTGAACGTCGCGCTCGTCCGTCGCGGAGCGGCCTCGCCGTACTTCTACCGGGGCGAGCGCGGACGCCATGCCGAGACGCTCCTCGACGCGGCCGATGCGGCGCGCGCCGAGCAGCGCGGCTTCTGGGGCGCCTGCCCGAGCGCGCGGTTGAACCCGGGGCTCGGCTCGCTCACGGGCCCCGCCTAGGCCCAGGGGATGCCGGGCGCCTCGAAGAACCCGACCCCGCGCGCCCGCAGGCGTCCTCCGTGCGCGCCGAGCCGGCTCCGATATTCGCGCCAGCTGCGGCCCGCCCCCGGTGACCACGCGAGCTCCGCGAGGCCGAGGAGCCGTGGGAAGGCGAGGTGGTCGATGCCGGCGCGGGTGTCGATCGTCTCCGACCACAGAGCGGCCTCCACGCCCAGCACGTCCTGCTCCGAGACGCCGTCGAGCAGCGTCGCCGGGTCCCACTCGTAGGCGTCGCGGACGCTCGTCGTCCCCGCCCAGCTCAGCCCGAGCGTCGAGCCGCGCGCGTACTTCATGTCGAGGTAGGCGCGGGTCGCGGGCGAGAGGATCACCCTCGAGCCCTGCGCAACGGCCCGGGCCGCGAGACCTGCGTCGTGCCAGTGCTGCACGACCGACGTGCGTCGAAGAGGGGCGCGCGCCGTCTCCTCCCACCCGACCATCCGCTTGCCGTGCGCCCGGACGATCCGCTGCACGCGCCCGACGAAGTAGCGGTAGTCCTCCGCGTCGGTCGAGAGCGCCTCGTCGCCGCCGATGTGGAGGTAGCGGCCGGGCGTGAGCGCCGCCACCTCGCGCACGACGTCGTCGACGAACGCGTACGTGGCCTCCCGGCGGATGCAGAGGGAGCTGAAGCCGACCTCGATCCCCGTGTAGGGCCCCGGCGCAACGTCGTCACAGGCGAGCTGCCCGTAGGACGCGAGCGCGGCGTTCACGTGACCCGGCATGTCGATCTCCGGCACGACCTCGAGGTAGCGCCGCCGCGCGTAGCGGACGATCCGCGCGTAGTCGCGCTGCGTGTAGTGCCCGCCGCGCCCGCCGCCGACGGCGCTCCGTCCTCCGATGCGGGTCAGGCGTGGCCATCGGCGCACGGCGATGCGCCAGCCCTGGTCGTCGGTCAGATGGAGGTGCAGCCGGTTGAGCTTGAGCGCCGCCAACTCGTCGATCAGGCGCTCGAGCTCCTCGACCGGGAAGAAGTGGCGAGCGACGTCGAGCATGAAGCCGCGCCAGGCGAACCGCGGCCGGTCGTGGATCGCCCCGCGTGGCACGAGCCACGGCCCTGCGACGGCCGTGCGCGACTCGATCGCCGGCGGAAGCAGCTGCCGGAGCGTCTGCGTCCCGTAGAAGAGCCCGGCAGGGTGTCGCGCGGAGAGCGTCACTCGATCCGAGCCGACCTCGAGACGGTAGCCCTCGTCGCCCAGCGAGCGGTCGCCTGGCACGAGCGCAAGCACCACGCTTCCGTCGGGCACGCGCCGGCGAGACCGCGAAACGGGCAGCACGTATCCCGTGGCCGGGCGCAGCAAATCGGCTAGGAGGCGGGCGACCCCGCTCGCCTCGTCGGCGTCGTCGAGCACGACGATGCGCCCTCCGGGCAGGAGCTCGAACACGCCGCGCTCGGGTGCGACGGCGAGCGGCTTCGGGATCAGCGGCGGGAAGGCCGGCGCGGGGCCGCTCATCCGCGGACGGCGCCGGACGTGAGCCCGAACATGATTCGCCGCTGGACGAGCAGGAAGAACGCCACGACAGGGATCGCCGTCAGGGCGGATGCGGCCATCAGGCCCCCCCAGTCCGTGTTGCGGCTCGTCCCGTAGAAGTACGAGAGCCACACGGTGACCGTCTGGTTCGACTGGTCGCTGAGCAGGACGCTCGCGAAGATGTACTCGTTCCACGTCGTGATGAACGCGAAGACCGCGGTCGCGACCAGACCGGGCGCGACGAGCGGTAGCAGGATCCGCAGGAACGCCCCGAGGCGGCTCGAGCCGTCCACCATCGCGGCCTCCTCGAGATCGGGCGGGATCCCGACGATGAACCCCCGCAACGTCCAGACCGCGAACGGCAGGACGAAGGTCAGGTACGTGAGGACGACGCCGGTGAGCGCGTTGGTCAGGTGGTAGCGCGCGAGCACGACGTAGAGCGGGATCACGAGCCCGACGGCCGGCAGCATCAGGATCCCGATCATCAGCACGATGAAGACCCGCCGGCCCGTGAAGCGGTACTTCGCAAGCGCGACGGCCGCGAGGAAGGCGAGCACGATCGACGCGGCAACCGTTGCGGTGACCACGATGAGGCTGTTCTGCACGGTGTCCCAGAAGTAGGGGCGGTTCATCGCGTCGCGGAAGTGCTGCAGGGTCGGGGAGAGCGAGAACCACGTCGGGGTGGCGCTGTTGATCTCGTCGTCGGGCTTGAAGGCGGTCGAGATCATCCAGAAGACCGGGAACACCAGCACGACGAAGAGCAGGATCGCGACGATGTTCCAGCCGCCGCGGCGCACGCGGCGCCACGTGCGCCGGCGGCGCGGGCGCGACACGGACACCGAGCTCACGAGATTCCCTCGATGCGCACGCGGCCGCGCACGTAGACGACGGACAGCGCGGCCACGATCAGCAGCATCAGGATCGAGATCGCGGCGCCGCGGCCGAAATCGGAATGCGCGTAGCCCTCGATGTAGACGTAGACCCCCATCAGGTAGTTCGACGAGTCGACGTGCGACGAGCCGATCAGGAGGTACGGCTGCGTGAAGACGCCGAAGTCCCAGATCACCGAGAGGCTCGTGAGGATGAACACGATCGGCCGGAGGGTGGGCAGCGTGATGTCCCGGAACACCCGCCAGGGGCTCGCGCCGTCGATCTGGGCGGCCTCGACGAGCTCGTGCGGGACCTGCGCGAGACCGGCGTACATCGAGATCGCCACGAACGGAAGCGCGCCCCAGACGATCAGGAGGGTGACCATCGCGAGCTTCGAGAACGTCGTCGCGTACCAGTCGTGCTGGGAGTAGTCGCCGAGGTGGAGCTCGGTCAGGATGTAGTTGACGACCCCGTTCTGGAAGTTCGTCATCCAGTACCAGACCTGCACGGCGACCACGGCCGGCATCGCCCACACGAGCACGAGGCCCGTCATCAGCAGGATGCGGACCGGCGCCGCGATCCGGACGAGCAGCAGCGCGATCAACGTGCCCAGCACCATCGTCAGGCCGACGTTGACCGCGGTGAACACGAGCGTCCTGACGAGCGTGTGCCAGAAGACCGGGTCCGAGAGCACCGAGCGGTAGTTCTCGAGCCCGATCCATTCGCCGTGACGCTGGATCAGCTCCGGCAGCCCGTACCGCTGGAACGAGAGCGTGACGAGGTTGTACAGCGGGTACCCGAGGATCGCGACGATCGCGGCGACGACGGGCAGGACGAGCAGGTACGGAATTGACCCGCGCGCGACGCGCGAGAGCGAGAGCGGCCGCCGCCGCCGGGCCCGGAGGGTGGGCGCGGCGGCGACGGCCGGAGAGGTCTGCGGGACGGGACTACGTCGCAACGCGTCTCCCGCCCCGCATCAGGGTGCTCAGACGTCCGCGTTGAGCACGCGGACGATGTTGTCGTTGGCGGACTGCGCCGCCTGCGTCACGGTCAGCTTGTTGGTGAGGATCTGGGCGAGCATGTTGCGCAGGATGTTCCCGTTCTCGACGTTCACCCAGTTCTTTGCGGTCGGGACGAACCAGCTCCGCTTCGCGGCGCGCTCGTTGACGCTGTTGCCGAGCAGGCTCGTCGTGTTCGGGATGTTGCCGATCGCGCGTAGCGCGGTCATCGACTGGTTGCTCGTGTAGGCCTTGATCCAGTCTGCGCCGAGCGTCTTGTCCGCCCCCACCGGGACGGCGAGCAGCGAGCCGCCGAGGAACCCGGGCATCGACTGGCCGGCCTTGTGACCCGGCATCACGAACTGCCCGGTCAGCTTCGTGTACTTCTTCCCGACGCAGCAGGTGAACCAGCCCGGCCCGACCATCGACGCGACCTTGCCCTGCGCGTAGACGTCGTACGGGTTCGGATGCGTCTCGTCGGTCGTCTTCGAGGCCCGCGAGGCCGCCAGGAAGAAGTTCTTGTAGGCGGTCAGGCCCGCGATCGACTTCGGGGAGGCGAGGTCGCCGCGCCAGCGCTTCCCGACCTGGGTCGCGATGCCTCCGCCGTAGTCGTAGACGAAGCTCATCGCGACGTACCAGTCGGTGCCCGCGATGTAGACCGGCGAAAAGCCCTTGTCGGCGTTCAGCGTGCCGAGCTTCTTCGCCTCTGCGGTGAACTGGGCGAGCGTCCGCGGCACCTTGAGCTTCGCCTTGCGGAACAGGTCGGTCCGGTACGTCACGACGCGGGAGCCGGCGTAGTACGGAACGCCGAGCACCTTGTGGTCGTAGACGCCCGCGGCCGCGAGGCCCGCGAGCCACGTCGACGAGTTGGCGAACCCGCTCTTCAGCGACGTCAGGTCTTGGAAGGCGCCCGCCGCCATGTACTTCGTCATCTCGGTGTTGCCCATCTCGATCACGTCGGGCGCGCCGCCGCCCGCGAGCGTGGCGTCGAACTTCTTCAGATGGTCGCCCCACGTCTGGTACTGGACGTCCACGGTGACGCCGGGATGCTGCTTCTCGAACTGCGCCGTCGCGGCGTCCACGATCGGCTGCCACTTCTCGGACTGTGCGTCGGTCTGCAGCCAGACCGTGATGCTGTCGGCCGCGGTTCCACCGGAGGCGGTGGAGGCGATCGCGGCGAGGGCGGCGCCGACGAGGACGACGGCTCCGATCATGCGTGCTCTGCTCATGGGCGATTCCCCCAAGCGCGTCGAGAGGCGGTGCGCGTCGCTCCGGGTTCCCCTGTGGCTCGCGGGGAACGGACGCCGGACCCGCCTACTGGTGTATACCACTTTGCCACGATTCGGAACAGTCGCACAGGCGCCCGAGGATGTCAAGACCACTTTGGGCTCTCTGGGTCGCCCGAAGTTCTCTTTCAAGCCGCATGTTTGCTCGCCGAAGATGAAAACGGCGCAAGTCCATGTTTGCGCCGTTCTCGGTCAGGTGGTACTGACCAAATCGGTTCGCTACTGCCGGCGGCCGCGGTTCAGCTGCGTGACGAGCTTGTATCGGTCGCCGCGGTAGAGCGAGCGGACGTACTCGACGATCTCTCCGTCGGCCGACTGCGTCGTCCGCTCGAACAGGAACGCGGGCGAATGGAGCGGGACGCCCAGCGCCGCCGACTCCTCCTCGTTCGTCACAGTCGGCTCGATCGTCTGATGTCCCCCGACGATCGTGATGCCGAAGCGGTCCTCGAGGATCGCGTAGAACGACCGCTCCTCCAGCTCGGGCGCGGCGAGCCCCGGGACGAGGGACTCGCGGACGTGCAGTGTCTCGATCGCCATGGTCTCGCGATCGGCGAGCCGCAATCGACTGATGATCAGCACGGGCTCGGAGGGAGACACGTGGAGCAACCGCCCGAGATGCGCGCCCGCAGGCGTGACGCGGAGACCGAGGGTGCGGCTGCCGGGCACCATCCCGCGCCGCTGCATGTCCTCGGTGAAAGAGGTCATCGTGAGCTCCTGGGCGATCTTCGGCTCGCTCACGAAGGTGCCGCTTCCGTGCCGCCGTACGAGGAGCCCCTCGCGCACCAGCTCGTCGAGCGCTGCCCGAACCGTGAGGCGTGACACCCCCAGCTGTTGGGTCAGCTGCCGTTCGGACGGGATCGCGTCCCCCACCTCGAGCTGCTCGATCAGGTCGAGCACGCGGCTGCGAGCCTCGCTCTGCTTCGTCACGACCTGCTTCGCCCCGCCGACTGTCGTCATCACCCGTTCCTCGATCGTCGCGTCATCGTACCGCCAACCACGTCGTGGTCAATACCACTATTCGGCCGCCAAGGCCGACACCCTCTCCGCGGCTTCGAGCGCCTTCGTCGCCAGCGCAGTGCCGTCGGCGCCGTCGAAGAAGTGGAGTCGCGTCGTGTCGACGGCGAGCTCGACGCGGGAGCCCGGCCTCGGCGCGAAGCGCGGGTCGACGCGTGCAGTGAAGAGCGTCGTCTCCCCCGCGAGCAGCGATGCGTCGTCGCGCTCGGCCGTACCGGCCTCGAGCGCAGGCCTGCGCGCCTCGACCGGGAAGCACACGTGTGTGTCCGCACCCAACTCCTCGACGACCTCCACGTCCACCCCGATGCGAGGCAGCCGCGGCGGTGCCTCGGCGCCGGCCGCGAAGGCCTCGGGACGCACGCCGAGCACGACGCGGCCGCTCCTCGCCGGCCGGCACGCCGGATCGAGCGGGAGAGCGTACCGGCCGAAGCGCACCGCGTCGTCCTCGAGGGTCGCCTCGACGAGGTTCATGGACGGGGCGCCGATGAACGCCGCGACGAACACGTCGCGCGGATGGCTGTAGAGCTCCTGCGGGCGGTCGACCTGGATCACCGCCCCGTCGCGCAGCACGGCCACGCGCTGGCCGAGCGTCATCGCCTCCGTCTGGTCGTGCGTGACATAGATCGTCGTCACGCCGAGGCGCGCGTGGAGCTGCGCCAGCGATGCGCGCATGCCCACGCGCAGCTTCGCGTCGAGGTTCGAGAGCGGCTCGTCCATCAGGAACGCCCGTGGCTGGCGGACGATCGCCCGACCCATCGCGACCCGCTGACGCTGCCCGCCAGAGAGCTGCGCCGGCTTGCGCTCGAGCAGCTCCTCGAGGCCGAGAAGCTCCGCGACCTCCGCCACACGTTTCCGGGACTCCGCCTTGGGCGCTCTGCGCACCTTGAGCCCGTAGCCGAGGTTCTCGCGCACGGTCATGTGCGGGTAGAGCGCATAGCTCTGGAAGACCATCGCGATGTCACGATGGCGTGGCTCGAGATCCGTCACGTCACGCCCGTCGATCAGGATCGCGCCGGCCGTGACCTCCTCGAGGCCCGGCGAGCATGCGCAGCAAGGTCGACTTGCCGCAGCCTGACGGCCCCACGAGGACGAGGAACTCGCCGTCGTCGACCCTCAGGCTGACGTCGTCGACCGCGACGACGTCGTTGTCGAAGACCTTCGTGACGTGGTCGATCTCGATCTCGGCCATCGGTTCAGCGTGCGTCCCGCATCTTCGTCCTCCGAACAGTTCATGACCAGCGTGGAGGGCAGTATCGCATATTGGTCTTGACCACTCAAGTGTCCGGTGCGTAGACTGCCCGCAGTGTCTGGACGGACAGTGGGAGACGAGACGCTCGACGGACTTGCGACCGAAGCGCACGACCCCGCTGCCGCGGACCTCGACCTGCGCTCGACCGTGGAGCTCGTCCGGCTCATGAACGAGCAGGACGCAGGCGTCGCCGCCGCGGTCGCGCGGGCGGGAGAGGAGATCGCTCGGGCGATCGACGCGCTCGCGGAGCGTCTCGCGGCGGGGGGCCGGCTCGTCTACGTCGGCGCAGGCACGTCCGGCCGCCTCGCGCTCGTCGACGCTGCCGAATGCGAGTCGACGTTCGGGATCCCACGGGACCGAGTCGTCGCGCTGATCGCGGGAGGCCCCGCAGCAGCGGGGCCTGCCCAGGAGAAGGCCGAGGACGACCGCGACGCCGGCGTCGCCGCGATCCGCGAGCTCGAGGTCGGCGTGGACGATGCGGTCGTCGGGCTCAGCGCCAGCGGTCGCACGCCGTATGCAGTCGGCGCATTGGCGGAGGCGGGCGAGTCCGGCGCGGTCACGGTCGCGCTCGTCTCGGTCGAGGGCTCGGAGCTCGGCGCGCTCGCCGACCACGAGATCGTCGTGCTCGTCGGAGCCGAGGTGATCGCCGGCTCGACGCGGCTCAAGGCCGGCACCGCCCAGAAGCTCGTCCTCAACATGATCTCGACCATCGCGATGATCCGTCTCGGCAAGACGTACGGCAACCTGATGGTCGACGTCGTCGCGACGAACGAGAAGCTCCGAGCGCGCGTGCGCAGGATCGTCACGGTCGCCAGCGGCGCGTCGGCCGAGCGAGTCGACGCGGCGCTCGAAGAGGCGGACGGCGACGCCAAGGTGGCGATCGTCTCGCTCATCGCCGACGTCGACGCAGGAACGTCCAGGGAACGTCTCCGCGCAGCCGGGGGCAACGTCCGGAAGGCGCTAGGGTGAGACTCGGCGTCGAGGCGGCGCTCGTCGACGGCACGCTCGTGCCGGGCGACGTGGCGATCGACGGCGGCATCGTCACCGAGGTCGGGCTGGACGGGGCCGGCCAGGGGATCGCGGCACCCGGCTTCGTCGACCTCCAGGTGAACGGATTCGCCGGGGTCGACTTCCTCGGTGCGGACGCAGACGGGTTCGCGACCGCCGGAGATGCGCTGCTCGAGACCGGCGTGACCGCATACCTCCCCACGTTGATCACGTCCCCGGAGCAGGATCTCGTCAACGCGCTCCGCTCGGTGCCCGCCACGCGGCGCGGCCCGCGGATCCTGGGCGTCCACCTCGAAGGCCCCTTCCTCTCCCCCGCCCGGCTCGGTACCCACAGCCTCGGTGCGCGGCGGGATCCCGACCCGGCGCTGCTCGACCGCCTGCTCGACGCGGGCCCCGTGACCCTGATGACCCTGGCGCCGGAGCTTCCGGGAGCACTCGACCTGATCGGTCTGCTGCTCGCGCGCGGCGTGCGAGTCTCGCTCGGTCACACGGACGCGACGGCAGCCGAGGCGAACGCGGCGTTCGACCGCGGCGTCCGTACCGTGACCCATGTCTTCAACGCCATGCGCCCGCTCGCCCATCGCGACCCGGGGATCGTGGGCGCCGCCCTCGTCCGCCCCGACGTCGTGCTCCAGGCGATCGTGGACGGAGTCCATCTCGACCCCGAGATCGTGCGGCTCCTGTGGGCCGTCGGTGCAGGGCGGCTCGCCCTCGTCACGGACGCGACCGCCGGCGCGGCGCTCGGTGACGGGACCTATGCGCTGGGCGAGATCGAGATCACGGTCACCGGAGACGTCGTCCGCCGCGAGGACGGCGTGCTCGCCGGGAGCGCGCTGACGATGCCGCAGGCCATGCGCAACCTCGTCGCCGCCGGCGTGCCGCTCGAGCAAGCCCTCGAGGCGGCCGCGACCGTCCCCGCCCGCGTACTCGGCATGCCCGACCTGGGACGCCTCGGCCCGGGCGCACCGGCCGACGTGACCGTGCTCGACGACCGGCTCGAGGTCGTACGCGCGATCGTGGGAGGCGAGACGCGTGTCGCCGGCTGAGAACGAGCCTCCACCGCCCGGTCCCGGGGCGCGCTTCCTCGCGGAGATCCACGAGCAACCCGCCGCTCTCGCCCGTGTGCTCGCGCACGAAGACGAGATCGCGCGCGCCGCGGCTCTTGCGGTCGCCCGGGACGCACGCCTGATCCGCCTCGTCGGTCACGGCTCCTCCGACAACGCCGCCTCGTACGGGATCTACGCCTTCGGGCTGCTCCCGCGCTGGACGGCGATGCGCGACGCGATCACCCTCACGGTCCACTACGACACGCCTCTCGACCTGAGCGGCTCGACCGTGATCGGCCTCTCCCAGTCCGGCCAGACGCCGGACGTGGTCGAATACGTCACCCGCGCACGCGCAGCCGGGGCGCTCACGATCGCGGTCACCAACGACCCGACGGCGGAGCTGGCGCGCACCGCGGAGCTCACGATCCCGTTGTGCGCCGAGCCCGAGCTCGCCGTCGCAGCCACGAAGACCTACGTGAACACACTCGCTGTGCTCGCCCTCCTCGCCGGTCACGTGGCCGGCCGAGGCGCCGAGCTCTCCGAGGGAATCCGGCGGGCGGCCGACCAGCTCGCCGAGGTGCTGCCCGCCCTCGAGCAGGCGGCGGCCGGGATCGCGCTGCCGTTCGCGTACACGGGCCGCATGTTCGTGATCGGACGGGGCGTCGAGTTCGCGACCGCGCGGGAGATCGCCCTCAAGCTGTTGGAGACGTGCCGCATCGCCGCCGAGCCCCTCACCGCCACCGATCTCGCGCACGGTCCCGTGGCCGCGCTCGACCCGCTCTTTCCCGTCTGGGCGATCGCGTCACCGGACGCGACTCTGGCCCCCGTGCAGGAGGCGGCCTCGCGCGCGCGGGCGATGGGCGCGACGCTCGTCGCGAGCGGCACCGCCGCGACGGAGCTCGAGGGCGCTGAATACGTCCTGCCCGTACCGGCACCGACGCCGCAGCTCCTCTCCCCTCTCCTCTCCGTCGTGCCGGGCCAGCTGTTCGCATGGGCGCTCTCGCGCGCGCGGGGGCTCGACCCGGACGCGCCGCACGGGCTCGCGAAGGTCACGCTCGCACGCTGACTTCGTCCCGCCCCTGGCACGCTGACTCGCCCGGCGCCGAACGGCCGCCGACGCCCAAATCGGGTTTGCAACAGGGTGCGGCAAGGCCACGGTAGGCTCGCGCGAATGACGCGCTTCTGGCACCCGGTGGCGGACATGTCCGCGGTCGAAGCGTCCGGCGAGCTGCTGCTCGACCGCGGCGACGGCGTGCACGTCTGGGACGAGGCCGGCAAGCGCTACCTCGATGCGACCGCGGCGCTCTGGTACTGCAGCGTCGGCTACGGCCGAGTCGAGATCGCCGACGCAGCCGCCGCGCAGATGCGCCGACTCCCTGCGTACTCGCATTACGGCGACGTCTCGTCGCGGCCGACGACCGAGCTCGCGGAGCGCATCTCCCGGATCGCGCCGATGGACGACGCGGTCGTGTTCTTCGCGAGCGGCGGCGGCGAGTCGATCGAGACCGCCGTGAAGCTCGTGCGTCGTTACTGGAGCCTGCTCGGCCAGGAATCGAAATCCGTCGTGATCTCGCGTGAGCGGGCGTATCACGGCCTCGCCGGGTACGGCACCTCGATCGTGGGCACGGACGCATTCACGGTCGGGGTCGGCCCGCTCGCGGGCGGCACGCTGCGCGTGCCCTGGGACGACGCGGCCGCGCTCGCCGAGGCGATCGACCGCGCGGGCCCCGAGAACGTGGCCGCGTTCTTCTGCGAGCCGATCGTCGGCGCGGGCGGCGTGCTCCTGCCGCCCCCCGGGTATCTGGAGGAGACGAGGCGCATCTGCCGCGAGCGCGATGTGCTGTTCGTCGCGGACGAGGTGATCTGCGGGTTCGGCCGCGTCGGCGACTGGTTCGCGAGCTCCCGTTTCGGTCTCGAGCCCGACGCGGTGACCTTTGCGAAGGGCGTCACCTCGGGCTACGTCCCGCTCGGCGGCGTGATCGTCGGGCCGCGCGTGCGGGAGCCGTTCTGGACTCCGGGCGCGGGCGTCTGGCGACACGGCTACACGTACTCCGGCCATGCGACCGCCACCGCGGCCGCCCACGCGAACCTCGACATCATGGAGCGCGAGTCGCTGCCCGAGCGAGCGCTCGTCCTCGAGACCGAGCTCGCCGAGGCCCTCGCACCGCTCGCCTCGCACCCACTCGTCTCCGAGATACGGGCCGGGCTCGGCGTGCTCGCCGCCGTGCAGATCTCCCCCGACGCGCTCGCCGACGAGCCGGCGCTCTCGGACCGCGTGTGCCTCGCCGCCCGCCGCCACGGCGTGCTCACCCGCGTGCTCGTGGGCGGAGGCCTGCAGATCTCCCCCGCGCTCGTGATCGACGAGGCCGGGCTCGCGGAGCTCGTGGAAGCCCTGCGCGCCGCGCTCGACGACGGCGCGGCCGCCTGACGTCGGGTCAGACGCGCGCCGTCTGCGTCGCCTTGGCGCGCCGCTGCGCCTGCTGCAGGACGCGAACCCGGTCGAGAAACGCCTCGACCGGGAACCCGTCCCCCGGATCCCAGTGATCGCTCTTGCCGTAGGCGCGGCTCACCTCGGCGTGACCCGTGATGCCTCGCCGACCCGCGAGCAGGTCGTCCGCGACGAGCCACCGCACCGGGACGCGCCGCCGCCGGCAGACGTCCGCGACGAGCGCCGCGGCGCGCGCGAGCAGCGCGCTGGAGTACTCGTCCCGCCAGTCACGTCGCGTCTGGCTCGCGAAGCCCGCGAGCTCGATCCCGATCGAGGCGGCGTTGCCTCCCCGTGCGTGCCACGCGATGTCCTTCTCGCGCACGCACTGGATCACGGCCTCCGCGTCGACGCAGTAGTGCGCCGACACCTGCGACGACGGGGGTCGCGAACCAGCGGGCGCAGATCTGCGCGGCGTCGGCGCGCTCCGCGATCTCCATCGTGTGCATCACGACGACGTCGATCGGCCGGCGGGTCGCGCGGGTCGCGTTCGGGCTCTCGACGAAGGGGTATGCCACCGACCTCTCCCGGGAACGACGCCGCAGCCGCGCGAGGATACTCCCTCCCTCTCCGGCGTGCGAGGATCGTGACCGTGGAGGCGGGCCGTACTCATCGCCTGACCGCAGTGCGGCGCGAGGAGGATCGCGTCACGGCCCTCGAGCTGTTCTTCGACCTCGTCTTCGTGCTCGCGCTGACGCAGTGCACGACGCTGATGGCGAAGACGCCGACCTGGGACGGTCTCGTGCAGGCGCTCCTCGTCCTTGCCGTCCTGTGGTGGTCGTGGGGCGGCTACGCGTGGCTGACCAGCGTCGTCGACCCCGAAGAGGGCGCAGTGCGGATCGCGATCTTCGCGGCGATGGCAGCGTTCCTCGTGGCGGCCCTCGCGGTCCCGAACGCGTTCGGCGACGACGCGCTCGTGTTCGCCGCGGCGTACGGGATCGTACGGCTCGCCCACATCTGGCTGTTCACGATCGCGAGCCGGGACGACCCCGGCCTGCGCCGGTCGGTCACGGGGCTCGCCGGCAGCACCGCGATCGGAGTCTCCCTCCTCGTTGCGGCCTCGTTCACGGACGGCGTGCCTCAGGGCGCGCTCTGGGGGCTCGCCATCACCCTCGACGTCGGTGCCCCGTTCCTCTTCTGGGCGGAGGGTTGGCGGCTGATGCCCGCGCACTTCGCGGAGCGGTTCGGGCTGATCGTGATCATCGCGCTCGGCGAGTCCATCGTCGCGATCGGCGTCGGCGCACACGAGGTCGTCGACCTCGGCGTCGTGACCGCCTCGGTCGTCGGCGTCGGCATCGCCGCGACGCTCTGGTGGCTCTATTTCGACGTGATCGTCTGGCTCGGCGAGAAACGGCTCTCGCAGACGCCGCCCGGCAAGGAGCAGAACGAGCTCGCACGCGACTCCTACTCGCTCATCCACTTCCCGATGGTCGCGGGCATCGTGCTCGCCGCGTTCGGCCTGAAGGTGACGGTGGAGCACGTCGGCGACCCGCTCGACTCCGTCCCGGCCGCGGCGCTCGTCGGCGGCGTCGCGCTCTACCTGCTCGGCCACGTCGCGTTCCGGTGGCGCCAGGTTCACTCCCTCAGCCGTCAGCGTGCCCTCGCCGCCCTCGTCGCCGTCCTCCTCTACCCGGTTGCCCTGCACGTCCCGGCGCTCGTCACGATCGCACTCGTCCTCGGGCTGCTCTGCTCGTTGATCGTCTACGAGGTGCTCCGGTTCGCGGCGACGAGGGAGCGGGTCCGCGACGAGCTCGCGCGCGGGCACGTGCCCGCTGCGGTCGCGGAGGCTGCGAGGATGGGCGAATGACCAGGCCGATCTGGGCTCCGTGGCGCCTCGAGTACATCGAGGAGGCCGGTAGGCAGGAGGGCTGTGTGTTCTGCCTGGAGGCCGCAGGAGAGCTCGGCGAGGACGAGAGCCTGACCGTCGCCCGCGGAGAGGGGGCCTTCGCGCTCCTCAACAAGTTCCCCTACTCCTCCGGGCATCTGATGGTCGCACCACTCCGCCACGTAGGCGAGCTCGGCGACCTCGAGGCGGGGGAGGCGGCCGAGATCCACGACCTCACCACGCGGGCGATCGCCGCGCTCCGCGCGGTCTATGCACCCGACGCGTTCAACGTGGGCTGGAACCTCGGCCAGGTGGCAGGCGGCTCGATCGCGGGCCACCTGCACGAGCACGTCGTGCCACGCTGGGCCGGCGACACGAACTTCATGCCGGTGCTCGCGGACATCAAGGTCGTCCCGGAGCACCTGCTCGCCACGCGCGATCGCCTGCGCGCCGCCTGGAACCACCGGGCTGCCTAGCCCAGCGCCTCGCTCAGACGGGCCATGGCAGCCCAGGCCGCGGGCGTCATGGTCTGGTAGTCGTAGAGGCTCCAGCCGGTGGCCGTGCCGTCGTCGACGACCGCGTCGTCGAATGCCTTCAACTCCTCCTTCGACATCTGGTTCGCGACGCCGCCCGCTGCGTGCACGGGGATCTCGTCGCCGACCGCCGCTCGGAGCAGCCGCAGCGAGCGGGCCACGTATCCGTACGTTGCGTCGTAGCCCTTGAAACCGCCGCCCGTGTACAGCATCGGCACGATCGCATCGACCTGCCTGGCGATCGCGGCCCATGGGAACCCTGGCCACCAGCTGAGGTGCCGCTCGAACGCACGGGGCGGGTACGTGATCGCGGCGACGGGGGTCGAGCCGGCCTCGCCGCGAAGCGTGCCGAGCAGGGAGAGCATCCTGGTCGTCCGCTGCTTCACGTTCTTCGTGTGCAACGACTCGATGTCGAGGGCGACGCCGTCGAAGGCATCGCCGTTCGGCGATCTGAACGAGAGCATCGCCCGGGCACGACGGAGATCCTTGCCGGTGCGGTCGTGGCCGGGCAGATACCAGGCGACGACGGAGATGCCCTGCGCGTGCAACGCGTCGACCATCCGCCCCAGCCCTGCGGGCTGCACGATGTCGGTCTTCGACCCGTCGTTCGACGTCTCGATCCAGACCGTGCCCACGCCTTGCGCGGCGAGCCTCGTCGCGACGGCGTCTGCGGACGCGTAGAGGGTGGTGTCGTAGACGTCCATCCACGTCCCGAGCCCCTGGAACACCTCGACCCCTGTCCTTCGCGCGGGCGCGGCACGGCCCTGGGTCGACTCGACTGCGACGACCCCTACGAGCAACGTCGCGACGAGCAGGACGAAGGCGGTCGAGCGCATGAGCGAGAGGAGGCTACGCGACGTGTGTGATGGATCCTTGAGATTGCGTCCGGCTTACAGCACGGAAACCCGCTCCGTACACGGGTACGGGAGGATCGTGCGCGAGGCCGGCGGCGAAGGAGGCTCGAGAGGCCGTTGATCCGAGGCAACGAGACACCCGGGACACGCAGTCGGAGCGGAGATCTCGCGCGGCGACTCGCGGGACCGACGCTCGTCGTTCTGGCACTCGCCGTCGCCGCCGTGGTGCCGCTCACCCCCGAGGCCGGCACGAGCCCTTCGGCGACGGCGATCACGAGGCTGCCGCTCGGCGACGGCCACGTGTCGAGCTCCCCGAGCCGCGGGAACGTCTTCACCTGCCGCCGCGGCCCGGGTCGCGGCGGCGGCGCCGCGCACGGAGGCCCCTGGATCCACGGGTCGACGTTCGATCTGACCGAGAAGGTGGTGGTCTCCGGACACGTGCCCTGGCCGGGCCGGGTGCGCTTCGCCGCGCGCAACGGGAGGCTGCTCGTGATGGGGAACGGTCTGCCCGTCAAGACGGCGACCGGCCGCTTTCCGATCTCGCCGAGCGATCCGGCCTACGCCTACGACCGCAACCCGAACGCGATCGAGCAGCAGAACGTCCTGCTCTCCCTCCCGCTCGACCCGAAGCCGGCCGCGACCCCGTCCTGCCTCCCGCTGGGAATGATCGGGATCGCGGTGAACGGAGTCGCCCTCTTCGACGCGCTCGACGACGCGAACCGCGACGCCTTGGCCCACGAGACGCAGGACTCGTGCGAAGGTCATCCGCAGATGCGCGGCGTCTACCACTACCACTCGATCCCATCCTGTCTCAGCGGCACGAGCGTGAAGGCGCAAGAGAAGCTCGTCGGGTACGCCCTCGACGGCTACCCGATCTTCGGCCCGAGAGACGCAGACGGGAAGCTCCTCAAGAACGCGGATCTCGACGCCTGCCACGGTCACGTGGGCTGGGTGACGCTCCGGGGCAAGCGCGTCCGCGTCTACCACTACAACGCGACGCTCGAGTACCCGTACACGCTCGGGTGCTTCCACGGCACGCCCGTCGCCGCGCCGCTCTCGGCACCGGGCGGCCCCTGAGAGGCGCGACCGGCATAGGATGGCCGCGTGCGTGACCCCCTCTTCACCGACACGCTCCAGATCTCCGTGGTCGTCCACGACCTCGAGGCGGCGATGCGCACGTACGTCGAGCAGTACGGGATCGGCCCCTGGGAGATCTACGAGTTCAACCCGGACACGGTGCGGGGGATGCACGAGCGCGCCCGGCCCGTCGAGTGCTCCTGGCGTCTCGCGCTCGCGGAAGTCGGCCGGCTGCAGTGGGAGCTGATCGAGCCGCTCGACGAGCGCAGCATCTACGCGCGCTTCCTGGCCGAACACGGCGAGGGCGTCCATCACGTGGGCGTCGCCGTTCCCGACTACGCCGCCGCGATCGGCGAGCTCGAGGGCGCAGGCAGAGAGGTCGTGTTCGGCGGCGAGTACAACGGCGTCACGTTCGCCTACCTGGGAACCGACGGCGACCTCGGCGTGGTCACGGAGATCTTCTCGGCCCCACCGGGCGCCGACCAGGTGCCTGACGCCCGGTATCCGTCCTAGCCGGAACGGCGGCGCGCCGCGTTTGCGGTCCACGGCGGCCGACGGACGCAGAGATGGAGAAGGCCCTCCCCGGGGGGAGCTGGAGGGCCTTCTCTTGCACCCCGACGGTCGGGACGAGGCTCCGACCCCTCTGCCCTCCCAGGGGCAGTCCGAGCCTCACCCAATGAGACGCCGGCGCCGGCTGTCGGATAGCAGCGGCCGTCATTGCCCGCCCCCGGGTGCGCAGGCGCTACCGTGCGCAAGTGCTCGCCGAGCCCGCGCAGTCGACGACCGACCTCCTGCTCGGCATCGTCGCCGTGGTGCTCGCGCTCAGGCTCCGGCGAACGCCCGGCATCTCCGCTCACTGGCGAACGGCGTTCTCCTGGTTCGGGGCCGCTGCCCTCGCCGGCGCTACCTATCACGGCGTGATCGTGCGCTCTCCACGGGCAGCGGACGTGAGCTGGGCCGTGATCAGCGTGATGGTGGTCGTCGCCGTCTCGTACCTTCTCGCGGCGACGGTTGCGGAAGTCCTCGGTCCCGGACACGCACGGGCGTTCTGGCTCCTCCGCTCGGTCGGCTTGGCCGCGTACGTGCTTCTGGCCGTGAGCGGCCGGGCGGGGATCGGCTCGATCCTGGCGTGCGAAAGCCTGACGATGCTCAGCGTGCTGGTGCTGTGGGTGTGGGCGGCCCGGCGCGGACATCCGCTCGCGCCGGCGACGCTCGTCGCGATCGGCGCCAGCATCGCCGCGGCTGCGGTCAAGCTGCCGAATGCCGATCTCCTCCGGTCGGCGGGGCTCGATCCCGACTCCGCGTACCACCTCGCACAGCTGGTCGGCATCGCGCTCCTGTATCTCGCCGTCACCGGATCCGCCGGCGACCGCGCCGAGACCTGGGGCGACCGCCTCGAGCACGGCGCCGCGAGCACGCGCTGAGGCTCGCGAAGCCCGCCCCCTTCACGCCAGAACGCAGCGTGCGCCCGGGCGATCCGATACCCTCGGAAGGGCGATCGGATCTGCCCCACCGGTCGCATCGGCGCCGAGGCCCCCGGGATTCCACGCGCGACGTCGGGCGGATGTGCTTCCGGCGAAAGGGCTTCGATGAGCACGGCAACCGGCAAGATCCTCACCGTCGAGGACGACACGATCATCCTCGCCGACCTGCGTCTCATCCTCGAGGACGCGGGCTACGAGGTCTGCGCCGAGGCGACCGATGGGCTCGAGGCGGTCGCGCTCGCCCGTCGGCACCGGCCCGACCTCGTCGTGCTCGACCTGGGGCTGCCGCGGCTCGACGGCGTCGAGGTCACGCGCTGGATCCTCGAGGAGCTCGACATCCCGATCGTCGCGCTCACCGGGCGCTCGTCGAAGCTCGCGGACAACGTGCTCCAGGCAGGCGCAGTGCTCTGCCTGCAAAAGCCGTTTTCCGCGCCCCAGGTCGTCGAGGCGGTCGGCGAGGCGCTCTCCCGCCGCCCACCCCACCGCGACGCCTCGCCCTGACCTGCGCCCGGGCGGGCCACGACTGACGGCCGTCCGCAAACGGCGACCGTGCCGACCTTCGAATGCCGGCGAGCAGCAACGATCAGTGCAGGACGGTGCCGAGGACGATCGTGAGCGCGATACCGACGGCGAGCGCCCAGAGGAGCCGGGTCACGGCCGACATCGACTCTCGCCGTTTGTGGCCGCCGCCGTCACCCACCCGACGAGCCTATCGGGGTGGCGGTCCGAGGCGCAGATGTGACTGTCAGACCCCGTCGTCTGGTGCAGGCGTGTCGACGATCGGTCTTGCTTGTCTCCATCTGGATTGGCCGGAGAATGGCTAGGCTGGTGGCTTCGCGGGCGTAGCTCAGTTGGTAGAGCATCAGCTTCCCAAGCTGAGGGTCGTGGGTTCGAGCCCCATCGCCCGCTTCGATCTTCGCGGCGACTCAGGGCGGTTTTGAACCTCGACGTCTCGCCGGCGACTTGGCGTGCCCCGGCCGTCGTCACTACGGCAGGCGCTCCGACTGCGACCCAGACCTTCGCGGTCCTGCTCTAGTAGTGCCATCGATGATCGATGATGCGGTTACGCCGCAGGCCAGTGCCGCCGTTCTTGCAATCGGTCGGAGGCGGTGCCGGCTGGCCGCACGGATGATCGTCGAGATCCGGGCCGGGGCTGCCCTATCGCTGAAGCGTCCCTCCGGGGCAGCCCCGCCCGACCGAGCTCCGTGAGCGGAACCGGGGAGCCGGACTACACGGTTCTGCGAATCGGGACTTCGTACTTCGCGACCGACGTGCGCGTCCCCGGCGTGTCGCCGACAGGCATCGCGTTCAGAGCCGCGTCGCCCGCACGGTAGTCGTCCTCGCCCTCGAAGAACACGATCACGAGGGCGGTCTGCGCATCCGGATCGTGGAGGACGATGATCTCCGTCGCGGGCAGACCCTCGGGTGGGTCTCCCTGAACTTGCGCGCGGACCTCTTCGACTCGGTCCGGTCCGACTCCTTCGAACGTCACCACGCGCGCGAGCGCCATCGCCGCCTCCTCACCCTCGACCAGCGGCCCAGACGGCCGCCCGGTGATTGTGCACCGCACCTGGACGGCGATGCAATGCTCCGATCGCGCCGGCGGAGCCGGCACCTCGGGACAGGCGTGCGAGGTCGGGCCGGACTGCCTGGGAAGGAGAGACAGGCAGTCCGGCCGCCCGACTCGGAACGAGGCGGCCACGCCCCACACCTTCCACCGACGGTAGGCGAGGCGCGCTCCCCCAAAGGGCCGCGTCGCCCACGTCGAATCCGAAGTAGAGCAGGACCGAGGCGGGACCGTCGCAGTTCGACGGCGCCAGCGTGGCTCGTACACTCGGCGGGACGGATCGAACGACGACGTCGAGGAGGAGCCATGGGCGGATACGCGGTCGCGCACCTGAAGGAGATCGACGAGCTGACCGACGGCCGCTGTCCGTACAGGCCGGTTCGCCACCACTTCGGCATCAGCGCATTCGGTGTCAACGCCTGGTCGGCCGCGGCGGCCGGCGAGCGGCTCATCAACGAGCACGACGAGTCGGACGGCGAGGACGGCGACGAGGAGCTCTACCTCGTCCAGCAGGGTCGTGCGACGTTCGAGCTCGACGGCGAGCGGGTGGATGCGCCCGCCGGCACCTTCGTGTTCGTCCCACCCGCGGTCACTCGGACGGCGTTCGCGGCGGAGCCCGGCACGACGATCGTCGCGGTCGGCGCCACGCCGGGAAGCCCGTACCGCCCCGTCGGCTGGGAGCTCTGGGCCCAGCTCCGACCCCTCTACGAGGCGGGCGACTACGAGGCGGTCGTCGAGCAGGGGCGCGCGACGGTCGAGGCCAACCCCCAGTACGCCCTGCTCCACTACAACCTCGCCTGCTGCGAGAGCCTGACGGGCCGGACGACCGACGCCCTCGAGCATCTCCGCCGCGCCGTGGAGCTGTCGGATCGATTCCGCCCGTACGCGCGGGACGACTCCGACTTCGACGCGATCCGCGACGAGCCGGGCTTTGCCGAGCTCGTCGCGGACTGAGCGCCGGACGTTCTCGTCGGGACGGGTTGGCATCCGCCGAGGTCGCGGCGGCCGAGCCGACGAGTGAGGCGGCCCGATTCTGCTTCCTGTCGTACTTCGCGGAGCTGGACGAGCGATTCGAGGCAGGGTTCGATCCACGGCGAAGCATCTCCGCCGACGCCCGCGAGCTCGTCGAGCCCCGCGGGCTCGGGCTCGGACGACGGTTGCTCCGAGAGCTGGAGGAGCATGCCCGGCGACGCGGTGCGACCGCGACGCGCCTCGAGACGAATCGTGCCCTGAGCGAGGCGATCGCCCTCTACCGCTCCACCGGGTACGTCGAGGTTGCGCCGTTCAACGACGAGACCTACGCCCACCACTGGTTCGAGAAGCAGCTCGCGCCGGCCGCGTGATCGGCAGGGGCGTCGCCCGCCGGCGATCCATGCCTCGAGGCTCACTCCTCGCGGAGGTAGGCGTCCGTCCCGTCGAGCCAGTCCTGCCGCGGCGGGCAGAAGATGTCGACGTCGAGCGTCGCCTCGAGCGCCTCGGCCCGGTGCGGCAGCCAGGAGGGGATGTGCAGCACCTCCCCGGCGCGAACGTCCACGACCTGCGTCTCGTCCTCCCCGAGCCAGAACCGCAGCGCTCCCTCGAGGATGTAGGTCAGCTGCTCGTTCTCGTGGGCGTGCCGTGGCACACCGGTGCCCTCGTCGAAGTACACGTGCGCGATCATCATCCGCTCCGTGCTGATCAGCCGCCGGTCGACGCCGGCTTTCAACGTCTCCCTGGGCAGCTCGTCCAGCGGTGCAGGGTGGCAACCGGCGCCGTCATGTGCGTCTCCTCTCGTGACCGTCTGTCGCGCCGAGCGTCTCACACCGCCGGGCCGCGGGTGCGGCTCGTGCTGCCCCCGGTGTGCACGTACGCGCCGAGCGCGGAGGCGAGCCCGGAGAGCGCGTCCGGCTCGAGTTCGTAGAGGACGTAGTAGCCGTCCCGGCGACGGCGAACGAGGCCCGCCTCTGCGAGCAGCGTGAGGTTCTTCGAGGTGCCGGCGGTGCTCAGGCCGACGAGATGCGCGAGCTCCTCGGTCGTCCGAGACCGCGCCGCGATCGCCCGCAGGAGCTGGAGGCGCGTGGGCTCGGCGACCGCACGGAGCGCCCGTCGGAGCTGCGGCGGTACCGGCTCCGCGCGCGCGCCCGCGCGAACGTCGGCCGGCGGGTAGATCACCGCGAGCGGCCAGGGTGCGTCGCAGTTCACGCGGACGTGCGGCCAGACGTAGACGCTCGGCACGAACGTCACCGGGCGGCGGCGCGAGGCGAGACCTCGTGCTCGTGCGGCGAGTGGCGGACGAAACCACCCCGCTTCGGGGTCGACGACCGTGTCCGCGAAGCGGCCGTCGAGCACTGCGTACACACCTCGCGTGGCGACCGTGCGCGCGTCTCGACGCGCGACGGTCTCGAGCCGCCGGCCCGAGCCGGGCCCACTCCGCGGCGAACGCGTGCTCCCAGTAGCCCTCGAGCAGCCGGACGAAGCGGCCGAGCAGCCGGGCCGGGTCGCCCCAGGCGAGGCGAGCGAGCGCAACGGCCTCGGCGCCGTAGTACCCCGCCCGGCTCTCGACGTACGCCTGCACGTCGGCGCGCTCGAGTGCGCTCGGCCCCCGCGGCGCGTCGAGCGCGTAGTGGAACGCGGGTCGGACCAGCTCGTAGCCGGCCGCGTCCGGGCTCAGCGACGCCATCCGTGCGAGCTCGTCGTCCCAGCTCACGGCGGTGCGGCGGCCCGGTCGCGGGAGGATGCAGTCCGGCAGGGCGTAGTCGAGCACGAACGAGAAGGCAGCGATCTCCCGGCGCAACGACGGCGGCAGCTCGCGCATCGCGCCGGATCCAGCCGTGCTGGAGCCCCCGCTCCCGCGGGAACAGGAGCGCGTTGAGGCTCAAGAGCGCCTCGACGAGCGGCGACACGGCGAAGCGGACCGCGCGCGCGTTGCCGTTCTCGAGCCTGGAAGCGGATCGCCATGGGCTGTTCCGATTCTCTCATCGGAGAATTTGTTGCGTCCAGCAAACCGAGCTCCCTACGCTCGCCGCGTGCCGCGCCTCCACACCGCGATCGCCGTCGCCGTCCTCCTCGCGCTGATCTCGTGCGTCCTCGCCGCGACGGGCGGATCAGCGCCGGGGGCCAGCACCGTCGTCGCGAAGGTGGAGGTCGGCGGCGAGCCGTGCGGCGTGGTCGGGACGCCCGACGGCATCTGGGTGGCCGACTACGGCGGCAACCGGATCGTGCACATCGACCCCGCAACAGCCACGGTCGTCGGTCAGGTTCGCGGGATTCGCAGCGTGTGCGAGCTCACGTACGCGCGCGGCGCGCTCTGGGCGCCGTCCCGCACGGGAGTGCTCTACCGCGTCGACCCGACCCGGGGCGCGGTCACGGCCCGCATCCCCGTTCACGGCCAGCTCGTCGACGTGGTCTCAGCGGCCGGCTCGGTATGGGTCGTCTCGTACAGCGGGCGCGCGGTGATCCGCGTCAACCCGCGCACGAACCGCGTCGCCCGGAGAATCCCGTTGCCACGCGCGAGCGGCGGGGCCTCGGGGATCACGGCCGCCGGCGGCGCAGTCTGGGCGGGGCAGACCCAGGGCACGGCGATCTACCGGATCGACCCTCGCCGTAACCGCGCAGTCGCGGTCACGACCGGCAGGCTCGGCCCCGCCTGGCTCGCGTCGTCCGGCGACGTCCTGTGGCTCTCGAACATCTACGACGACTCGGTACAGCGTCTCGACACCGCGACGAGAAAGGTCACCGCGACCGTGGCGGTCGACTCCGTGCCGGTCAACCTCGACGTCGTCGGCCCGGACGTCTGGGTGCCGAACGACACGTCCGACGTCGTCACCCGGATCGACCGCGAGAGCGCGACGGTCCAGGAGGTGATCCACACCGCGCAGAACCCCGCCGTCGTCGCCGGTTGGGCCGGTGACGCCTGGGTGACGATGTACGACGCAGGCGAGGTGTGGCAGATCCGCCCGCCCGCGGCCTAGCGGTAGTCCGGGTTCGCGAAGTCGAACCGGCAGCCCGCCTCCCACAGCGAGCGCTGGTTGCCGTGCGCCGGAACCCCTCCCGCGTCCTTGAGCAGGCGGCCGAGGTGGAGCAGGTTCCACGTCATGAACGTCGTGTTCCGGTTCGTAAAGTCGTTGTCGGGCCCCCCGGAGCCGGGGTCGAGGTAGGACGGTCCCGGCCCGGCCTCGCCGATCCACCCCGCATCGGCCTGCGGCGGGATCGGTACCCGAGGTGTTGGAGCGAGTAGAGCACGCTCATCGAGCAGTGCTTGATGCCGTCCTCGTTGCCGGTCACGAGGCAGCCGCCGACCTTGCCGTAGTACGCGTACTGGCCATGCTCGTTGAGCTGGGACGAGTTGCCGTAGAGCCGTTCGACCATGCGGGTGCACACCGACGACTTCTCGCCGAGCCAGATCGGCGTCGCGAGCACGAGCACGTCGGCGGCCTGGACGCGGGCGTAGAGCGCGGGCCAGTCGTCGCTCGACGCGCCGTGCTCCCGCATGTCCGGGTACACGCCCGGCGCGAGGTCGTGGTCGACCGCGCGAAACTGGTCGACGGTCACACCGTTGGCCTCCATGATCGCCACCGACACGTCGATCAGGCCCTGTGTGTGCGAGAGCTCGGGTGACGGCTTGAGCGTGCAGTTGACGTAGAGCGCGTGCAGGTCGGAGAAGTCGAACGGGCTCGACTCGCAGAGCTGGCGCTGGACGTCGGTCAGCGGCATGGGGGCTCCCTTCGTGTCGGTCGCGGGAGGCTACACCGACGGCCCACTGCCGGCTGCAACGTGGCTACAGGACGCGGAGCACGATCGTCCGCGCCCGCGCGGTGCCTGCGCCGTCGACCAGACGAATCCGCACTGCGAAGGTCCCCGTCCGCTTCGGCACGCCCGCGAGGCGGCCGCTCGTGGTCAGACGCAGACCGGGCGCCAGTGTCCCACCGATCTTCACCCAGCGATAGGGCGCCTTGCCGCCGGTCGCTTTGAGACGCGCCGCGTACGAGCGGCGCACGTGTGCGCGCGGCAAGGTACGCGAGGTGATCAGGAGGGCTTTCGGTGCCGCGAAGGCGGGCTGCGCCCTCGGCGCGATGCCGAGCTGCACGAGGGTGGCCTCGATCGTCGCCGCCATTCCCTCGGCTCCGGCGGCCGTGAGATGCACGCCGTCGGGCTGCATCCATTCGGGTTGCTGCTTCGCCACCGCGTTCCAGTCGATCACGGTGATCTCCGGGTACTTGCGCGCGGCGGCCCTGATCGTGTCGTTCATGTCCGCCCAGCTCTGGCGTTCCTCGAGGAGCGTCGTCCAGAGGACGTGCTGGACGCCCGCCTTGCGGAACACGGCCATCGCGTCGTCGATGTTCTTCGCGTAGTTCGCCTCGTAGTCGTTGTAGCCGACCGCGACCACGACCACCGGGCCCATCTGCGCCCCGAGCTGGGTCGCCCGGTCGATCACGTTCGGCGGCCGGACGCCGTCGTACGGGCAGCTCGTGTCCCCCAGCCGTCGGCACGCCGCGGTCTCGAGCTGGAGATCGACCCCGCGGGCGAGGGCGCTCTTCGCCGAGGGGTCGTACTCCATCGCGGTCGCGACCGAGTCGCCGAAGATCGTCACCCTGACGGCGGTGTCCGCACGGGCCGGTGCGCCTTCGGCGAGGGCGAGCGAGGCGAGCAAGGCGAGCGCGGCGACCGCCGCGACGGCTGCGTGACGGATCGCCATCCCGCAGGCGAGGGTATCGACCCGCGCCTGCCGGAGAGCCGCAGGGCGGCTCTCCGAACGCAATGCTTACGAGCTCATGCGGTGACGGCCTGCTCGAGGTCGGCGTTCCAGTCCCCCGCGGCGGCGAGGGCGTTCATCCGCGCGCGATGTAGGAACGCGCCCTGGGCGGCCTCGACGCTCGCAGCGTCGCCGCCCCACGTCTCGAGGGCAGAGGCCTGCAACGCGCGGCCGTACGAGAACGAGAGCGGCCACGGGCCCCCGGCGCGGCTGATCGCGTCGAGGTTCTCGGTCGCCTCGACCTCCGACTGACCGCCGGAGAGAAACACCACCCCCGGCACGATCGCGGGCACGTGACGGAGAAAGCAGTCGATCGTCGCCTCCGCGACCTCCGTCGACGACGCCTGGGTCGGGCACCGCTTGCCGGAGATGACCATGTTCGGCTTGAGGAGCATTCCCTCGAGCGCGACACCCTGCCGTTCGAGCTCGTCGAAGACCGCGTGCAGGGTGTGCGAGGTCACCTCGTGGCAGCGGTCGAGCGTGTTGTCTGCGTCCATCAGCACCTCGGGCTCGACGATCGGCACGATGCCGGCCTCCTGCGAGAGCGCCGCGTAGCGGGCGAGCGCATGGGCGTTCACCTCGATGCACGCATCGGTCGGGATCCCGTCGCCGATCGTGATCACGGCCCGCCACTTGCTGAAGCGCGCCCCGAGCTCGTGGTACTCCGCGAACCGCGCCCGCAGGCCGTCGAGCCCCTCGGTCACCTTCTCGTCGGGGTGGCCGGCGAGGTCCTGGGCGCCGGTGTCGACCTTGATCCCGGGTACGACGCCCTTCGACTCGAGCAGCGTCGCGAACGGCGTGCCGTCGTCCGCTGCCTGACGGATCGTCTCGTCGTAGAGGATCACGCCGCCGACGTACTCCTCGAAGCCCGGCGTCGTGAACAGCAGGTTCCGGTACGCGCGCCGGTTCTCCGCGGTCGACTCCACGCCGATCGAGTCGAAGCGCTTCTTGATCGTCCCGGTCGACTCGTCCGCGGCGAGCACGCCCTTGTGGTCGGCGACGATCGCGCGTGCGATCGCGTTCAGCTCCTGTACGGCCATCAGCCGCCTCCTTCCGTTCGCAACCTCTTCACCTTGCCCGAAGGATGCCGGGCCGAGATCCTCCGCACGGTGCCGGAGCGCGAGCGCATCACGATCGACTCCGTCTCGATCGCCGCCTCTCCGACGCGGACGCCGCGGAGCAGCGGCCCCCCGGTGACGCCCGTCGCGGCAACGAACAGGTCGTCGCCCCGCACGAGGTCGTCCTCCGTGAGCTCGCGATCGACGTCGAAGCCCGCGTCGACCAGTGCCGCGCGCTCGGCATCGTCCCGAGGCCAGAGACGCCCCCGGATCGCGCCGCCGAGACACTTGATCGCGGCCGCCGAGATGACGCCCTCGGGTGTGCCGCCGATGCCCATCACCATGTCGACCCCGGTACCCGGCTGGGCGGCGGCGATCGAGGGCGCGACGTCGCCGTCCCGGATCAGATTCACGCGCGCCCCCGCCTCGCGCAGTTCCGCGATCAGCCCGTCGTGGCGCTCGCGCTCGAGGACGACGACGGTGACCTCGTTCACGGCCCTGCCGGTCGCCTCGGCGACTCGCCCGACGTTCTCGCTCGGGGACGCGTCGATGTCGATCGCGTCGGCCGCCTGCGGCCCCACCGCGATCTTGTCCATGTAGACCGCCGCGCCGGGGAAGAACATCGTGCCGCGCTCCGCGAGCGCGATCACCGAGATCGCCCCCGGGATCCCGAGCGCCGTCAGGCGGGTGCCCTCGAGCGGGTCGACCGCGACGTCCACCTCCGGCCCGGTTCCGTCGCCGATCTCCTCGCCGTTGAAGAGCATCGGCGCCTCGTCCTTCTCCCCCTCCCCGATCACGACGACGCCGCGCATCGAGACCGTGTTCACCATCAGGCGCATCAGGTCGACGGCCGCCTCGTCGGCGGCGTTCTTGTCGCCACGCCCGATCCAGCGTGAGGCGCCCATCGCGGCGGCCTCGGTCACACGGACGAGCTCGAGGGCGAGGTTGCGGTCGGGCGGCAGGCTGGCGGGATCGGCGCTCATCCGGTTGGGGCGATCCTACCCCGGCCCGAGCCGACCCCTACATGCGCTCGGGCGCCTCGATGCCGAGCAGGTCGAGGCAGGTCGCGACGACGTCGCGGGTCGCGGTGCAGAGCGCGAGCCGGAACGCCTCCTGCTCGCTCTCGAGCACCCGGTGATGGTGGTAGAAGCGGTGGAAGTCGTCGGCGACCCGGATCGCGTAGGCGGGGATCGCGTGCGGAGCACGCCGCTCCGTCGCCTCCCGGACGACGTGAGGCAGCTCGAGCAGGCGCTTCACGAGCTCACGCTCTTCGGGCGCCAGCGTATCGGCCGGAGCCGGGTCGACCGGTCGGCCGTCGGCGTTGCGCAGGATCCCTGCGACGCGCGCGTGCGCGTACTGCACGTAGTACACGGGGTTCTTCTGGCTGCGCTCGGCGGCGAGGTCGACGTCGATCTCGATCGTCTGGTCGTGACCGCGCGAGAGGAGGTACCAGCGGGCGGCATCCACGCCGATCTCGTCCAGGAAGTCGTCGAGGAACACCACGTCACCGCGTCGCTTCGACATCTTGGCGCTCGCGCCGCCCCGGGTCAGGTTGACGAGCTGGTAGATGAGGGCCTCGACCGCCTCACGGGGATGCCCGAGCATCTCGGCCAGCGCCTGGAGGCGCGAGACGTAGCCGTGGTGATCGGCGCCGAGCACGTAGACGAGATGGTCGAAGCCGCGCGCGAACTTCCGCCGCATGTAGGCGGCGTCTGCGGCGAAGTACGTGGTCGTTCCGTCCGAGCGGACGACGACGCGGTCCTTGTCGTCTCCGTACGCCTCGGTGCGGGCCCAGAGGGCTCCCTCCGACTCGTACGTGTCGAGCTCCGCGAGCGCGGCCGGGATCTCCCCCTCGACCGCGCTCTCGCGCTCGAACGAGTCGAAATGCACCCGGAAGCGCGCGAGCGTGGCCTCGATGCGCTCGAGCATGCGCGGCACGGGATCGCCTTCCTCGCGCGCCAACTCGGCGACGTACGCGCCCCGGTAACCGTCCTCCGGCGGGTCCTCGCCGCTGCGGATCGCCTCGACCGACGCGCGGAAGCGCTCCATCTGCGCCCCCGCGTCGTTGTAGTAGTACTCACGCTCGACGTCGTGGCCCGCGTACGCGAGCAGCCTCGCGACCGCGTCGCCGTAGGCACCGTTCCGTGCGGCCGCGACCGTGATCGGCCCGGTCGGGTTGGCGGAGACGAGCTCGACCTGCACCCGCTCGGGAGAGGCTGCCGTGCCGCCGCCGAAGCCGCGACCCGCCGCCAGGAGCGCCGCGACACCCGCGCCCAGCCAGCCGTCGTCGACGGTGATGTTGAGGAAGCCGGGGCCGGCCACCTCGACGTCCGCGATCCCGTCGAGAGCTGCGATGCCGGGCGCGAGCTCGGCGGCGACCTCTCGGGGCGACCGGCGCTGCCCACCGGCGAGCTGCAGCGCGACGTTCGTCGCGTAGTCGCCGTGCGTCGGGTCGGCGGGCCGCTCGAGCTCGACGTCCACTCCGGCGACGCCGGCGAGCGCGCGAGTCAGCGCCTCGATCGGATCCATGTCCGGCACGTCGGCATCGTACGGACGCCCGGTGCGCCGGGCGGCCGGGATGCGCGCTACTTCGCGGGGACGGCGGCGGGAGAGCGCGTCGTGGTCGCGGTGCGCGCGGTAATGCCGTCGCGCGCCAGCGCGGCGGCGACTTCCTCGCGCGCCTTGTAGATCCGCCACTTCACCGTGGCGAGCGTGATTTCCAGCGCATCGGCGATCTCGGTGTACGAGAGACCGACCACGTCCCGCAGGAGGAGCGCCATCTTCAGATCGACGTTCAGGTCCTCGACGGCGCGCCAGACCGCGTCGATGGTCTCGGTCCGCTCGAACGGCTGGTCGACGACCTCGAGCGGCGGGATGTCGTCGAGGGCGACGACGGCCCGCGGGCGGCGCTCGAGCGCGCGCAGCTCGTCGAGCACGCGGTTCTTCGTCACCTGGAACAGCCAGGTCGTGAACCGCGAGCGGTCCGAGAACGACTTCAGGCCCTGGAAGACGCGCAAGAACACCTCTTGCGTGAGGTCCTCGGCCAGGCTCCGATCGCCGACGAGACGCAGGACGTAGTTGTAGACCGGCTGCTCGTACGCCCTGACGATCAGTGAGAACGCCCGCTCGTCTCCACGCTTGGCTTTGCGAAGAACGCCGGGATCGGGCTGTATCAGGGCCACGACTCCGCGAGCATACAAACGGATGAGGTCAATTCACGAACTATTTACGACCGTGAAGTGTCACCGATCAGCGGTGATGAGACTCGCACCGGTCATCAGCTTCGGTTTTGCGATGCCGAGGAGCTCGAGGATCGTCGGCGCGAGGTCTGCGAGCTCGCCGCCGTCGCGCACGTCGACCCCCTCGCTCGTGACGAGCAACGGTACCGGGTTCGTCGTGTGCGCCGTGTGGAGGCTCGCGCCGTCGGCCTCGAGAAGGGTCTCCGCGTTCCCGTGGTCGGCGGTCACCAGGCAGACGCCCCGCGCCCGGTGGGTCGCCTCGACGACCTCCCCGAGGCACGTGTCGACGGTCTCCACGGCCCGGACGACCGCGGGAATCACCCCCGTGTGGCCGACCATGTCGGCGTTCGCGAAGTTCACCACGCAGAATGCGGGTGGCTCGGCCAGCGCGGACGCGACCCGCGCGGCAACCTGGGGCGCCGACATCTCGGGCTTGCGGTCGTAGCTCGGGACGTCGCGGGGCGACGGGACGAGGATTCGCTCCTCTCCGGGCCACGGGTCCTCGACCCCGCCGTTGAAGAAGTACGTCACGTGTGCGTACTTCTCCGTCTCCGCCGCGTGCAGCTGCCGGAGCCCCCCGCCCGCCAGCGTCTCGGCGAGCGTCTCCGGGACGCGCTGCTCGTCGAACGCGACGGGACAGGAGAAGTCCTCGCTGTACCGAGTCATGGTGACGACGTCGACGACGGCCTCGAGCAGGCGACTGGTCAGCTGCCGGACGCGGTCGGGGCGGAAGTTGAAGACGATCGCCGCGTCGCGGGACGGATCGAGTCGGGGCCGCCCGTCGAGTACCACGGGCTCGACGAACTCGTCGGTGATGCCCGCCTCGTAGCTCGCGCGGATCGCCGCGACGGGATCGTCCGCCACCGCCCCCCTTCCTCCGACGATCGCGTCGACGGCGCGGTCGGTGCGTTCCCAGCGCGCGTCGCGATCCATCGCGTAGTAGCGCCCCACGATCGTCGCGATCCGCTCGGGCGGCAGCGCGGCGATGTCGTCGATCGCAGCGTACGGAGAGACGTCGCGACCGTCCGTGAAGGCGTGCACCCAGGTTCGCTCTCCCATCCCTGCGTCCTCGGCCAGCTCGAGGAGCGCGCGCAGGTGATCGATGTGCGAATGCACCCCGCCCGACGAGACGAGCCCGAGCAGATGGACGTCGGCATCACGCTCCTTCGCGCGACGGAACGCTCCGAGGAGCGCGTCGTTCGCGAAGAGCGAGCCGTCCTCGACCGCCCGGCTGACCCGCACGAGGTCCTGGAGCAGGATCCGTCCCGACCCGATCGTCAGATGGCCGACCTCGGAGTTCCCCATCTGCCCCTCGGGGAGGCCGACGGCAGGGCCCGACGCGCGCAACTCGGACGAGGGGTAGCGGACCGAGAGCCCGCCGAAGACCGGGGTGCGGGCGAGCGTGATCGCGTTGCCGGGGCCCGGAGGGGCGATGCCCCAGCCGTCGAGGATCACGAGCGTGACGAGCGGGACTCGACTCACGTCGCTGCTGCGGCACAGATGGCCGCGAACGACTCGGGCTCGAGCGACGCGCCCCCGACGAGCGCTCCGTCGACGGCGGGCTGCGCCATCAGCGCGGGGGCGTTCTCCGGCTTCACCGAGCCGCCGTAGAGCACCCTTGTCTCGTGGAGCTGCTTGATCGTCTCGTGCGCCTCCTGGGCCAGCTCGGGCGTCGCCGTCTTCCCGGTGCCGATCGCCCAGACCGGCTCGTAGGCGATCACCAGCGCCTCGTGCCGAGGGATCGCCGCGACCTGTCGTCGCAGCACCGCATCGGTCTCCCCTGCCTCACGCTCGGACTCGGTCTCGCCGACGCACGCGATCACGTGCAGACCTGCCCCGAGTGCCGCCTCGCACCGCATACGCACGGTCTCGTCGGTCTCCCCGAAGAGCTGTCGGCGCTCCGAGTGACCGATGATCGCGCCCTCGACACCGAGCGCGCGCAACATCGGGGCGGAGATCTCGCCGGTGAATGCGCCTTCGGGCGCCCAGTGGACGTTCTGGGCGTACACCGGCACACCGTGTCCGACCGCGAGCGAGAGCGACGTGTACGACGGGCAGAGCACGACCTCGACGCCGACCGGCGGCTCGAACGCCTCGACGAAGGCCACGGTCTCGGCCGGCCCCTTGAACATCTTCCAGTTGCCTGCGACCAGCACGAGGGAAGATGTTATGCGGAGAGGCTCCCGGATGTCCGCAGGCGAGATCCAGTACACGAAGAGCGGCGAGTACCACATCGCCTACCGGGTGACGGGCGACGGGGCCGGCGGCATCGACGTCCTGCGGCTGGGCGCGTACGTCTTCAGCCTGGCGCTGCGACACCCGCCGTCGGTGCGCCTGATGAACGACGGGCTCGCGCGGCTGGGTCGCACGATCGTCTTCGACGGCCGCGGCATGGGCCTCTCCGACCGCTTGCACGACCGTCGCCTGCCGCCGCTCGAAGAGCGGATGGACGACGTGCGCGCGGTGCTGGACGCTGCCGGGTCGCGGCGTGCGCTCGTCGTCGCAGGAGCGGACAGCGGTCCACTTGCATGTCTTTTCGCTGCGACCTACCCCGAGCGCGTGCTCGGCCTCGTCCTCATGAACACCGCCCCGCGGATCGCGTGGGCGCCCGACTACCCGTGGGGCACGCCTCGCCCGGAGTTCGAGCGGGAGCTCGACGAGATGGAGCACGGCTGGGGCACCCGTGCGTACGCCGAGCGGTGGGCGCCCTGGCCGATGCCCTCGATGACCCGCGAGGAGGCGGTCGACTGGGTGCTCGAGTGGATGCACCTCTCCGCTTCCCGGTCGGACGCGGTCGCGCTCACGCGCATGTTCTACGAGTCCGACGTCAGGGACGTGCTCGGCACGATCCGCGTGCCGACGCTGTTGCTCACCCGGGGCGGCGCGATGGAGGGGCAGGCCCGGGCGTTCGCCGCGCTCATCCCGGGCGCACGTCTGCAGACGATGCCGGGTACGCAACCGGCCGTGATGCAGGAGCACACCGAGGCGTACGTCGATGCGACCGTGTCGTTCGCCCACGAGCTGCGCGCCGAGGAGGCCCAGCTCGAAAGCGTCCTCGCTACGGTGTTGTTCACCGACATCGTCGGCTCGACCGCCAGGCAGGCGGAGCTCGGCGACCGCGCCTGGGCAGAGCTTGTCGCGGAGCACCATGTGGTCGTCCGCGCGTGCCTCGCTCGCTACCGCGGCCGCGAGCTCGACACGGCGGGAGACGGGTTCTTCGCGGCCTTCGACGGCCCGGCGCGCGGTATCCGCTGCGCGCAGGCGGTCGTGGAAGGCGTCCACCGACTCGGCATCGAGGTCCGGGCCGGGATCCACACCGGCGAGTGCCGCGTCGTCGGCGAGAAGATCGGCGGGCTCGCGGTCTCGATCGGCGCCCGCGTGACCGCGCTGGCGGGGCCTTCCGAGGTGCTCGTCTCACAGACCGTGCGTGACCTCGTCGCCGGCTCGGGGATCGCGCTCGTCGCCCGCGGCGAGCACGAGCTCAAGGGCGTTCCGGGCGTCTGGCGGATGTACGCGGTCGCGTGAGCGCCTACGCGGACGGGATCGCGGCCACGCCCGGAAGCTCCTTGCCCTCGAGCAGCTCGAGCGACGCGCCGCCCCCGGTCGAGACCCACGAGACATCGCGGTCGAGCCCGAGCTCCGTGATCGCGCGGACGGAGTCGCCGCCGCCGACGACCGTGTAGCCCGCCGCATCCGCGACCGCGCGGGCGACCGCCTTCGTGCCCTCCGCGAAGCGCGTCCACTCGAAGACGCCCATGGGGCCGTTCCAGAAGACGGTCTTCGCGGCGCCGATCAGCGCGCCGAACCGCTCCCGCGTCTCCGGGCCGATGTCGAGCCCCAGCCAGCCCTGGGGAAGGTCGTCGTAGGGGGTCACGCGTGCCTCCGCGTCCGCGTCGAACGAGGCGGCGGCGACCACGTCGAGCGGCAGCTCCACGGGAAACGGAAGCGCCTGGCCGTCGCGCAGCTCTTCGGCCATCTTGCCGCCGATGACGACGGTGTCGGCGCGACCGCCGAGGTTGCGCAGGACGCCGAGCTTGTCATCGACCTTGGCACCGCCCGCGACGACCACGAACGGCCGCTCGACGTCGCCGAGCAGGCGTCCGAGATGATCGAGCTCCGCGAGCAAGAGCAGCCCTGCATAGGCGGGGAGCAGATGCGCTACGGCCTCTGTCGACGCGTGCGCGCGGTGTGCGGAGCCGAAGGCGTCGTTCACGTAGATGTCCATCCCGTCGGCGAGCCGGCGTGCGAAGCTCGGAGCGTTCTTCGTCTCGCCGGGATCGAAGCGCGTGTTCTCGAGCACCCGGAGACGGTCGTCGGGCACGAGCTCCTCGAGCCGGGCCGCAACCGGTGCGATCGCGAACGCGGGGTCGGGCCCCTTCGGCCGGCCGAGGTGCGAGCACACGACGACCTCGGCGGCAGCGCGGTCGAGCAGCATCCGCAGCGTCGGAACGGCGGCCCGGATCCTCGTGTCGTCCGCCACCGCCCCGCCCTCGAGCGGAACGTTGAGGTCGGCGCGGACGAGGACGTGCTTTCCCTCCACGTCCGCCGTCTCGACGGAGCGCGGGTGCCTCATTTGGCGCGCTTCACGCCAGGAGCCTTCCGACCAGATCGACCAGCCGACACGAATAGCCCCAGTTCGTTCCGCGTGGGGGAACCCATGGTTCCCCCACGAGCCCCCTCCTCTTCCCCCGTTTCGTCGTCACGGCAGAAGCCTTCCGGCCAGATCGACCAGCCGACACGAATAGCCCCATTCGTTGTCGTACCAGCCGAACACCTTCACGGTCCTGCCGTGCGCCATCGTGAGCAGGCTGTCGAAGATGCACGAGTGGCTGTTCCCGACGATGTCCGTCGAGACGAGCGGATCGTCGGAGTACTGGAGGAAGCCGCGGAGCGCGCCGTCGGACGCGGCCGATGCGAACGCCGAGTTGATCTCCTCGACCGTGACCTCGCGGCCGAGCGTCACCACGAGGTCGGTGAGCGAGCCCGTCGGCACGGGCGCGCGGACGGAGATGCCGTCGACCTTCCCCTGCAGGTGCGGAAGGACGAGGCCGATCGCCTTCGCGGCGCCGGTCGACGTCGGCACGAGGTTGATCGCCGCAGCGCGGGCGCGCCGCAGGTCCTTGTGCGGCGCGTCCTGGAGCACCTGATCCTGCGTATACGCGTGGATCGTGGTCATGAAGCCGCTCTCGATCGCGGCGAGGTCGTCGAGGACCTTCGCCAGCGGGGCGACGCAGTTGGTCGTACACGAGGCATTCGACACGATGTCGTGACGGCTCGCGTCGTACTCGCCGTCGTTCACGCCGAGCACGACCGTCACGTCCGGGTCGGTCGCGGGAGCGGAGATCACGACCTTCTTCGCGCCCGCGGCGAGGTGCTTCTGCGCCCCCTGCCTGTCGGTGAACAGACCGGTGGACTCCAATACCACGTCGACTCCGAGCTCGCCCCAGGGCAGGTTCGCCGGGTCGCGCTCGGACAGCCAGCGCACTTCCTCGCCGGCCGCACGGATCACTCCGTCGCCCAGTTCGACCTCGCCGGGAAACGGCCCGAGCGTCGAGTCGTACCGCAGGAGATGCGCCATCGTCTTCGCGTCGCCGAGGTCGTTCGCAGCGACGATCTCGATCTCCGCGCCGAGCTGCTGCTGCGCGCGGAAGAAGTTGCGGCCGATCCGGCCGAAGCCGTTGATGCCGACCCGGGTTGCCATACCGTTCTCGACCTCCGTTGTCTCGTTTCGCGCGAGTCTAGTGGCGCCGGTTGGGCGACCGGACCTTGGCGGTGGGCTGAGGGAGGGGCTCCGAGGGATCCCCTCCCCCACGTGCGCGCTCCGGCACCGGGCGGTGGACGGGGTCTGGTTCCGCCACCCGGGAGCGCGAGCCCACCGGAGTGGAGTATGGGCGCTACGCGGCGTTCGCTCAAGCCGCAGGACCGTGCAAGTCCGCGATCTCGGCGGCGAGAGCCACGAGACGATGCAGCCGCCCTGCCATCGCCGCCTTCGTGGCGGGCGGGTCCGCTCGTGCCGCCAGCTCGCGTGACGAGAGGGACGGATACCGGAGCCTGAGCTCGGCCGCCGCCTGGAGCGCGGGTGCGAGGGCGCCGAACGCGCCGGCCGTCTCCAAGGACCTCACGGCGTCGAGCTGGGCCCGTGCGGAGGAGCTCTGGCGGACGAGATTCGCGTGGTCCGCGTTCGCCAGGCGATTCGCCTCGGCCCGTAGCTGCGCGACGAGCCCGCGCTCCTCGAGCGCGAGCACCGTTTCCACGGCTCCCGCGACGGAGAGATACGACTCGATCCCCTCCCAGCTCTTCGCGTACGCGATCGAATGAGCCTCGCGGTCCGCCACGCGCATGCGGATCCCGGCCGCGGACGCGACGCTGCGGACGAACGCCGCGCCGGCGTGGAGCGGCGTCCGGATCTCCAGGTGCGGCGACGCCGGCCCACTCAGAGATCCGGCGCCGAGGAACGCGCCACGGAGGTAGGCCGCCCGGCAGCACTGCCGCGCGACGACTTTCCCGGGCGGCCGGTCGAGCGGCAGTCCGTCGTCCCCGAGCACGCCCGCCTGCCTCAGCGTCTCGATCGCGTGCGCCGACCCGGCGACGAGCAGCTGCGTCCGGGCGGCCCGGTCGAACGCCCGGCGGTTGTACGTGCGGATCTCGGAATCCACCCTCAAGGCCTTGAGGACGGAGTACGCGCGCCGGGCGACCGCGGACTCCGCGAGGTCGAGGTGGAACGACAGCGCGCCCCGGCCCAGCAGGTGCACCGTGCCCGCAGTGTGGAACAGCGCCGAGATCTCTGCCAGCCGGTCGCAGCGCCGCTCGGGCGCCAGCGCCGCGAGCTCGGCGCGTGCGGCCGCCGCCAGCGGCGTGGCGATCACAGCACGGTGCCTTCCAGCCCGAGCAGGCGCCGTTTGAGAGACGCGCCGGAGGCGCCGTAGCCCCCGATCTCGTACGGCTCGCCGCGACCCGCCGCGACGACTCGATGACACGGCACCACGAGGGAGAGCCGGCTGGAGGCGCAGAAGCTGCCGGCAGCGCGCGACGCCCGCGGGCTCCCCGCGAGCGCCGCGAGCCCGCCGTACGTGACGACATCTCCCCAGCCGATCGTCCGCGCCGCGCGGAGCAGCCGGCGATGGAAGCCGCTGATCCCCGGGACGTCCACCGGGACGTCGTCGTACGCGACCTCGTTGCCGCCGAGGTGCGCCTCGAACCGCCGGCACAGATCTGCGACGAAGGCGTCACCCAGCTGTGACGGATCGTTCGCTAGCGTGGCATCAGGGGCACTTGCGCCCCGTCTGGGACCCCCTGGCCGCGGGGAGAGTTTCCTGTGCCGTGAGGGGAGCGCATGGGCGACGAGAGCGCCGTCGCGGACGACGATCTCGCCGACGCCCCAACCGGCCACCGCGTAGCGATGCCGCGTCGCCTCCACTCCGCCGACTCTACAATCGGTCCGGTGAGCAGCCCCGGGATCTTTCGGCCACCGCCGGCGGTCAACGAGGAAGTCAAGTCGTACGCGCCGGGCACGACGGAGCGAGCTGAGCTGCAGCAGCGGCTCGCCGAGCTCGTGGGCGAGCGGATCGCGATCCCGCTGGTCGTCGGTGGAGAACGCGTCGAGACCGGCGAGACGTTCGAGGCGGTCATGCCCCACGACCGCCGGCACGTGCTGGCGGACGTCGCGAAAGGCGACGCGTCGCACATGGAGCGCGCGATCGCGGCGGCACGCGCGGCGCACGCGGGCTGGGCGTCGACGCCGTGGCACGAGCGTGCGGCCATCTTCCTGCGCGCCGCGGAGCTCCTCGCCGGCCCCTGGCGCTCGACGCTCGTCGGCGCGACGATGCTCAACCAGTCCAAGACTGCCCACCAGGCGGAGATCGACGCGGCCTGCGAGACGATCGACTTCCTGCGCTTCAACCCCGAGTACCTCGTGCGGATCTACGAGGAGCAACCGATCTCGTCCGCGGGGGTCTGGAATCGGCTCGAGTATCGGCCGCTCGAGGGCTTCGTTCTCGCGATCAGCCCGTTCAACTTCACCGCGATCGGCGCGAACCTGAGCACGTCGCCCGCGCTGATGGGGAACACGGTCGTCTGGAAGCCCGCCTCGACGCAGGCGCTGTCCGCGTGGTACACGATGCGGCTGCTCGAGGAGGCGGGGCTCCCGCCCGGCGTGATCAACCTCGTCTTCGGATCGGGCGCGGAACTGGGGGCGCGGCGCTCCGGAGCCCCGAGCTCTCGGGCGTCCACTTCACGGGCTCCACCGGCGTGTTCCAGTCGATCTGGCGCACGGTCGGAGGTGGCATCGACCGCTACCGCAACTACCCGCGGATCGTGGGCGAGACCGGCGGCAAGGACTTCATCCTCGCGCACCCATCCGCCGATCCGGAGGCGGTCGCGACGGCGATCGTCCGGGGGTCGTTCGAGTACCAGGGTCAGAAATGCTCGGCATCGTCCCGCCTCTACATCCCCTCGAACCTCTGGGCCGAGGTCAGGACGAACCTGGAGCGCGACGTTCCCTCGCTCGGGATGGGCGACGTACGGGACTTCACGAACTTCATGGGCGCGGTGATCGACGGGTCGTCGTTCGCGACGCAGGAGGCGGCGATCGCGGAGGCACGGCAGACCGGAGCCGAGATCGTCACGGGTGGGACGACCGACGACAGCACGGGCTGGTTCGTCGAGCCGACCGTGATCAAGACCGAGGACCCCGAGTTCCGCCTGATGCGAGACGAGCTCTTCGGTCCCGTGGTGACCGCCTACGTGTACGACGAGCAGAGGTGGGACGAGACGCTCCGCCTCGTCGACTCGACGGGCACGTATGCGCTGACGGGCGCCGTCTTCGCCAACGACCGCGACGCGATCGGGCAGGCACACGACGAGCTCCGTTACGCGGCGGGCAACTTCTACGTCAACGACAAGCCCACCGGCGCGGTCGTGGGGCAACAGCCGTTCGGTGGGGCGCGCGCGTCGGGGACGAACGACAAGGCCGGCTCGCTGTGGAACCTGATCCGCTGGGTCAGCCCCCGCACCATCAAGGAGACGCTCGTGCCGCCGACCGACTACCGCTACCCGTTCCTGGCCGGCGACGAATAGGCCGGTACGGCCACCCGTCCGGCGGCCGCCGGACGACGACGGTGTCAGACACCGTTCGCCGTCAACCGCAAATCCGCCGCGACGAAATATGCCGGTATGGCCACCCCGTCGCGGGGTGGTCGGACGGCCGCGGTGTCAGACACCGTTCGCCGTCAAGGGCAAACCGTGCCGATCGTGTGCCGGTTGCTCCACAGACGGGCACGGAGACCGGGATGACGCCGGAGGCGCGGCTACCGTGACCCCGTGATCGAGACGATCCGCACGGCGACGGAGCACTTCTGGGACTTCCTCGCCGAGATCGCCCTGCTCCCGCTGCTCGCCGCGATCGCGTGCCAGGTGCTCAAGCTCGCGTGCGCCAGCCGCGCATGGCGCAACGTGCTCGCGGCCGCCTATCCCGACCGGCCTGTGCCGTGGCCGCCGATCGGCGCCGCATACGTCGCCGGCGTCGGCGTCAACGCGATCCTCCCCGCGCGCGGCGGCGACGTCGTCCGTGTCTACCTCGCGCACCGGGCGATCCCGGGCAGCTCGTACACGACGGTGATCTCGTCGACGATCGTCCTCACGTTCGTCGATCTCGTGCTCTCGCTCGTCGTGTTCGTCTGGGCGGTCACGCAAGGGCTGCTGCCGTCGATCGACGTCCTCTCGCGCCTCCCGTCGTTCGACTACTCGTGGGCGTTCCAGGACGGCGTGATCCATCCGGGCGTCGTGATCGCGATCGTCGCAGTCGGCGCGCTTGCGCTCTGGCTCCTCGACCGGTACTGGGCCCGGCTACGGGCCCGCGTCGAGCAGGCGTTCGCGGTGTTCGACCCACCCCAGCGGTACGTCAGGACGGTCGTCGTCTGGCAGCTCGCCGACTGGACGCTGCGGCTGACGACGATCTGGTTCTTCCTCGGCGCCTTCGGGATCCACCAGAGCGTGACGAACGTCCTGCTCGTCCAGGCCTCGATGAGCCTCTCGACGCTCGTGCCCGCCACCCCCGGTGGGATCGGCACCGAGCAGGCGCTGATCGTCTATGCCTTCCGCAACGCCGGCATCGCCGAGACCACGCTGCTCGCGTTCAGCGTGGGCATGAAGCTCACGCTCACGGTCGTGAACGCGGTGCTGGGCTTCACGGCGATCTTCCTCACGCTCGGCACAGTCCGCTTCCGGAGCGTCGTGCAGCCCCCGCCGGACGCAAACCCGCCCCCCACCTGATTCAGCCCTTGCCCGCCTTGTGCAGCTGCGCGTAGACGGCACGCGCGGTCTTCGCCGGGAGCCCGGGAACGCCCTCGAGCTCTTCGCGCGACGCGTCGAGGAACGCCTCGGCCGAGCCGAAATGGCGCAGGATCGCGCGTCGCCGCGCGGGGCCGATGCCCTCGAGGCCGTCGAAGATCGACTCGAATGCCCGCGTGTCGCGCCGGCGCCGGTGAAAGCCGACCGCGAACCGATGCGCCTCGTCCCTAGCACGTTGGAGAAGTTGCAAGCCCGGGTCGTGACGGTCGAGACGGACGGGATCGGTGCGGCCGGGGACGAACACCTCTTCCTCTCGCTTCGCGAGCGCCACCACCGCCACGCGCGGGACGTCGAACGTCGAGTGGATCGCCTCGAGCGCCGCGGCGAGCTGGCCCTTGCCTCCGTCGATCACGACGAGGTTCGGGATCTGCGCGAAGCTCTCGTCGTACCGCTCCGGCGACGCCGAGTCCCGCAGACGCGCGAAGCGACGCGAGACGACCTGCGCCATGGACGCGAAGTCGTCCTGCCCCTCAAGGCCGTGCAGGGCGAACGTGCGGTAGTGCCCGCGCCGCTCCTGCGCGTCGACGAACACCGACATCGAGGCGACGATCTCGCGCCCCTGGATGTTCGACACGTCGAAGCACTCGATGCGCGTCGGCAGGCTCTCGAGGTTGAGCGACTCCCGCAGTTGCTCGAGCGCTTCCACCCGGCGCTGCCGCCGCTGCTGGGCCGCCGAGGCGTCGTGCTCGAGCGCCAGCCGGGCGTTCTCCTCCGCGAGCTGCACGAGACGGAGCTTCTCCCCTCGCTGTGGCGCCCGCACCTCGACCCGTGCGCCCCGCAGGTCACCGAGGTACGCGGCGAGCGCCTCCGTATCGTCGATGTCGGGCGGCACCACGACCTGCGGCGGCACTGCGGGCGCGCCGCCGTAATGCTCGACGCAGAACGACTCGAGAATCGTCGCCCGGTCGAGCCCCTCGACGTTCTCCAGGTGGAACGCGAAGCGGTCGACCATCTTCCCGTCCCGCAGCGGGAAGAGCTGCACCGCCGCCCGGTCTCCCGTGATCGCGAGCCCGATCACGTCGACCGTGCCCACCGCGCGCTTGTCCGCGGCCTGCCGCTCGGCGAGGCTCTCGATCGCGCGCAGCCGGTTCCGGTAGCGCGCGGCGTCCTCGTAGCGCTCCTCGGCGGCCGCCTCGCGCATGCTCCGTTCGAGCGCGCGGCGGATCGGACGCGTCTCCCCGGAGAGGAACTCGATCACGCCCTCGACGATCTGCCCGTAGTCCTCCTGCGAGATCGCGCCGATGCACGGCGCGGTGCAGCGCTCGATGTGGAAGTCGAGGCAGGGAATCCCCGAGTGCCGCCCGGGCTTCGGCCCCTCGCACGGCCGGAACTGGAAGACGCGATTCAGGACGTCGAGCGTCTCTCGCACCTTCTTCGCGTTCGCGTACGGCCCGAAGTAGACGGTGCCGCGACGGCGCCGCTCTCGCGTGAACATCACGCGTGGGTACGGATCCGAGACCGTGACCGCGATGTACGGGAACGACTTGTCGTCGCGCAGCCGGACGTTGAACGGCGGGCGGTACCGCTTGACGAGGTTCTGCTCGAGATGGAGGGCCTCTGCCTCGCTCTGCGTGACGACGACCTCGATCCGGCGGATCCGCTGGACCATGCGGTCGATCCCGATGCGCAGGTCGGCGCCCCGGTTGAAGTAGCTGCGCACGCGGGCCCGGAGCGACTTCGCCTTGCCGACGTAGAGGATCTCGTCGCGCGCATCACGAAAGAGGTAGACGCCCGGGCCCGGCGGCAGCCGTCGCAGCTGCTCTCGGACGGCATCGTCCACGTCGTCTAGCGTATCCGGCCGCCGGAGCTCGAATCCGGACGACGGTTCGAGGCCCCGGTGGCACGAGCTTCACCTGATTCGAGCTCCGCACGTCTCACTGATCACGATGACCGTCCGTCGCCTCCTCCTCGCTGTCTCGCTCCTCGCCGCGGCGGGAGCCGCCGCGAGCGGGCACGCACGCGGCGAGGGGCCGTCGATGACGCTCGGCGTCGCCGAGGACGCCGTGCGCGCGCCCGACCTCCCGACCGCCGAGGCGAAGATGGCCCAGCTCCGGCTCGCCGGGTTCACCGCGGTGCGGATCACGTCGAACTGGCTGCCGGGGCTCGTCGCACCGACGGCCGACGAGCTGCGCGAGCTCCGCAACGTCGAAGCCGCCGCGCAGCTGAACGGCGTCAGGGTGTACGTCTCGGTCTACAACCCGGGCCAGAAGACCACACCACTCGACCCCACGGCGCAGGCCGAGTTCGCGCAGTACGCGGCCACGATCGCAGCGGACATGCCGAGCTTCGACGACATCATCGTCGGCAACGAGCCGAATCTGAACCGCTTCTGGCTCCCGCAGTTCGCGTCCGACGGCTCCAACGCGTCGGCTCCCGCGTACCTCGGGCTGCTCGCGCAGACGTACGACGCGATCAAGGCCGTCGACCCGACCGCGACCGTCTGGGGGGGCGCGCTCGCTCCACGCGGCAGCGACCGGCCGGGCGGGATCCGGCCGACCTCGTCACCGACCGCGTTCATCCAGGCGCTGGGCGCCGCCTACCGGGCGAGCGGTCGGGCGCTCCCGGTGATGGACGGGCTCGCGATCCACCCGTACCCGGACAACTCCTCGCAGAGCCCGGACTTCGCGCATCCGCGCTCCACCTCGATCGGGCTCGCGGACTACGGCAAGCTCGTCGGGCTCCTCGGCCAGGCGTTCGACGGCACCGCGCAGGCAGGCTCTTCCCTCCCGATCCTCTACGACGAGTTCGGCATCGAGTCGACCGTCCCGAAGGGCAAGCGCAGCCTGTACACGGGGAACGAGCCGACGACGACCAAGCCCGTGGACGAGCGCCGGCAGGCGGCCGCGTACGATCTCGGGCTGCGGCTCGCGTTCTGCCAGCCGACGGTCGCCGGGATCCTCCTCTTCCACTCGCAGGACGAGCAGGCGCTGCTCAGCTGGCAGTCGGGCGTGTACTACGCCGACGGAACGCCGAAGTCGAGCTTCTGGGCCGTCCGCGACTCACTCGCGCGCGTGCGCGGCGGGTCGATCGCCCACTGCGACGGCATGGCGCTCGACGTGGCCCCCGTCGGCGTCCGCTTCCCGGGGCCGGCCGCGTTCGCGCGCGGGACGGGCAACGTGCGCTTCCGCTGCCCGCTGGACTGCGCCTGGACACTCGAGGCGGTCAAGACGACCGGCGGTGTCGCGGCGCGGGTGCGCGGGTACGGCCCGGCCGGCCGCCAGCTCCTCGCCTCGCTCGGGAAGGTGAAGCTCGGGGGCGCTCCGGTCAGGCTGCGCCTGACGGTCGTGCACCCCGTCAACCCGGGCACCCCCGCCTCGGTCGTCAGCGGCGTCCTCCGCCCAGCCTGAGCGCCCGTCCGCGTACCATTCGAGCCATGGCGGACGACTACGAGCGCATCGAGGGCGTCGACGTCGGGCAATACGTCGGCTACCGGTTCTTCGCCGTCGATCCGGCGTGGCGCCGGTTGCCGGTCGACGAGCGCCGGGCGGGCAAGGACGCGGTTGCGGACGTCGTGGACGAGTTCGCCGGCCGGATGGAGGGCCTCCGCGTGTACTCGACGGTCGGCGTGCGGCCCGAAGCCGACCTCTTCTTCTGGTCGATCACCGAACGGTACGACGACCTTCTCGAGCTCGGCGCCGCGCTCAACGGCACACCGCTCGGCGCGTGGCTGACGACGCCGCACTCGTTCCTCGGCACGACCAAGCCGTCCGTCTACACGGACAAGAAGCGTGTCCGCCAGGGCCGGGTCGCGCCGCGGAACGCGCCGTACCTGATCGTGTACCCGTTCGTGAAGGTGCGGCCCTGGTACTTCCTTCCGTTCGAGGAACGCGTCGCGGCGATGCGCGAGCACGCGGAGATCGGGGCGAGGTTCGTCACGATCACGAACCACACGACGTACTCGTTCGGGATCGACGACCAGGAGTTCCTCCCCGCCTTCGAGGCCGAGGAGCCGGCCGACTTCATGCACCTGATGATGACCCTGCGCGAGTCGGAAGCGTCACGCTGGACGGAACGTGACACGCCGATCTTCGTCGGCAAGCTCGTCGACGTCCGTGACGCGCTCGACGCGCTCGACGGGGCCGTCACGGAGCTTCCCGCCGCCTCGACGCTCTACACGGCGCCGGACGGCAGCCCGTATCCCGCGCCGACCCGCTGAGCCGGACACCGTTTGTGTTGAGTCGACACAAGCGGTGTCTCCCGCGGCGCGCTCCTACACGTAGCGGTGCTCGCGCCGCCAGACGCGCAGGATCGCCCACGCACAGCAGGCCAACACGGCGACGAACGCGATCACGTCGGCACCCCGCGGCGCAAGCCCGATCAGCGCGCCGATCGCCACGACGGCCAGCACGATCGCGCCGTAGAACGTGCGCCGAGAAAGATCCGACCACACCTCGAGCTCCGAGCGGCGCTCGCGCCAGAGCAGGAACCCGAAGAACGCGATCGCGAGGAAGAAGGCGACGCGAAGGAGCGCGCCTGCGGTCTGCAGCGACTCCTCCAGCGAGAGCGCCACGATCGCGAGCGAGACGAGCGCCACCACCGCGAGCCCGCGCAGGAACCGGTTCTCCCACAGGTTCCTCATGACGTCCCCGTCATGAACGCGCGGAGCGCGAGCGCCCCCGCGACCCCGGTCGTGGCCGCGAACCAGAGCAGACGTCGCGAGCCCGACGCAGGCGCGTAGAACCAGGGCGCGAGAGCGACCGCGAGCGCGAGCGTCCCATACAGATAGTGGAGCTCCTCGGGCGCGCGGCGGCCGTCGGCGAGCAGAAGCAGTCCGACGCCGACCTGGGCGACGAGCAGCGTCTGCGCGAGCGAGAGCAGATGCGTGGTGAGCGGCCCGGCCCCCCTTCCCCGCCAGTACAGGACGCCGCCCAGAAACGCCGCTGCGAGGCAGACCGCGATCGCGGCCCCGCCCAGCCACGGATGGATACCCGCCATGCGCGCGAGCGTACCCGAGCCGCGCGACCGCGCTACTCGACCGAGCCCGCCAGGAGCCCCTGGACGAAGTAACGCTGGAACGCGAAGAACACCACGAGCGGGATCGCCAGCGAGACGGCGCGGGCGCGGGAGACTTCTTGATCGCAGATCGACGCTCGACCCCTTACGATGCACGTGGCACGCCCACGAGGGAGGCGGATTTGGCCGAGGTGTCGCTGGACAGTGTGAGCAAGGTCTACCCCGACGGCACCCGCGCCGTCGACCGCATGAACCTCGAGATCGAGGACGGCGAGTTCATGGTCCTCGTCGGACCGTCCGGCTGCGGGAAGACGACCGCCCTGCGGATGGTCGCCGGCCTGGAGGACATCTCGGACGGCACGGTCCGGATCGGCGACCGCATCGTCAACGACCTGACGCCGCGCGAGCGCGACATCGCCATGGTCTTCCAGAGCTACGCGCTCTACCCACACCTCTCCGTCTACGACAACATCGCGTTCAGCCTCAAGCTGCACAAGGTGCCGAAGGCCGAGATCGACAAGCGGGTGCGAGACGCAGCGCGCATCCTCGATCTCGAGCCGTTCCTCAAGCGCAAGCCCAAGGCGCTCTCGGGAGGCCAGCGGCAGCGCGTGGCGATGGGCCGTGCGATCGTGCGCCAGCCGTCGGCGTTCCTCATGGACGAGCCGCTCTCCAACCTCGACGCCAAGCTGCGCGTCCAGATGCGAGCCGAGATCAGCGAGCTCCAGCGCAAACTCGGGGTGACGACCATCTACGTGACGCACGACCAGGTCGAGGCGATGACCATGGGCGACCGCGTCGCCGTGATGCGCAAGGGCGAGCTGCAGCAGGCGGCGGAGCCGCAGGAGCTGTACGACCATCCGGTCAACCTCTTCGTCGCCGGCTTCATCGGTAGCCCGGCGATGAACATGCTCGAGGCGACGCTGCAGCGCGACAACGGGACGATGACGGTCGTGACGGGCTCGCTAGAGATCTCGTTGGGCCAGGAGACGTTGAGCCAGCGGCCGGCACTACACGGCTACGAGGGCCGGAAGATCGTGCTCGGCATCCGGCCCGAGGATCTCGAGGACTACGGTCTCGCCGGCGAGACGGCACACGGCGGGAGGCTCAAGGGAACGGTGACGCTGCGCGAGGCGCTCGGCGCCGAGATCATGGTGCACTTCGAGGTCGACGCGCCGGCCGCGCTGACGGAGGACGTCAAGGAGCTCGCGGAGGATTTCGGCGGCGCCGACCGCCTCGAGGCGCACGCCAAGGAAAGCTCGACGGTCATCGTCGGCCGCTTCGGCGCCCGTTCCCGCGTGAAGCCGGGCGAGCAGATCGACGTCGCCGTGGACACACGCCAGCTGCACTTCTTCGACGTCGAGAGCGGCGCGGGCGTCTACGGCGACGGCGCCTGAGCCGTCGGACGAAGGATCAACCCTTCACGGCGCCGGCAGTGAGACCGGCCAGGATGTAGCGCTGGAAGATCAGCACGAGTGCGACCAGCGGCACCGTGACGACGATGGTCGCGGCCATGATCGTGCCCCAGGGTTGCTGGAACGAGCTGCCCGACTCGCCGACGAACGACGTGATCGCCAACGGGACCGTGTACTTGTCGGGGTCCTGGATGAACGAGAGCGCAAACAGGTACTCGTTCCAGGCGGAGATGAACGCGAGCAGCCCGGTCGTGACGAGGCCGGGGAGGATCAGCGGTAGCAGCACCTTGTAGAACACCTGGAACGGCGTCGCGCCGTCGACGTACGCCGCCTCTTCGAGATCGCCGGGCAGCGCCTGCATGAAGCTCGTCAGCACCCAGATCGTGAACGGGAGCGTGAAGATCAGGTACGTGAAGAGCAGCGCCCACAGGGTGTCGTAGATCTGCGGGAACTGGATCGGCCCGATGTTGAAGCCGGAGATCATCGTGTAGAGCGCACCGAGGATCGCGATCGACGGGAACATCGTCATCGAGAGCGTCAGGTACATGACGAACGACCGGCCGCGGAACTGAAAACGGCCGAGCGCGAACGCCGCCAGCGCGCCGATCACGAGCGAGAGCAGGGTCACCCCACCCGCGACGATCGCCGAGTTGATGAGCCCGCGCCGGAAGAACTCGGCTTCGAACGCCTGTCGGAAGTTGTCGAGCGTCGGGTGCTCCGGGACGTACTGGAGCGGGGTCGAGAACAGGTCGCTCTCGGGCGTGAACGCGCACCGCAGGGCCCAGGCGAACGGGAAGAGGCAGTAGGCGAAGATCAGCACGACAAGCGTGTAGAAGGGGACCTTCTTGGCCAGGCGCCCCATCGGGCTGCGCCAGAACGCCCGGCTCCGGCTCACGGGACGGACGACGCGCGTCGTGGTCTCCGCGGCGACGCTCACCGCATCGCCACCCGCTGGAAGGTGACGTAGATCACGACGAACAGCGCGATGATGAGGAAGATCGCCATGCTGACCGCGGCGCCGTAGCCGACGTAACCGTCGCTGACGATCGTGCTCTGCGCGTAGATCGCCATCGACTGTGTGCCGAGCCGGTTCCCGAAGAACACATAGAAGACGTCGAACACGCGGAGGGCGTCGAGCGTCCGGAAGACCAGCGTCACGAAGATCGCGGGCGCGAGCAGCGGCAGGGTGATCTTCCAGAACTGCTGCAGCTGATTGGCGCCGTCGACCTCGGCGGCCTCGTACAGATCACCGGGGATGACCTGGAGCCCGGCGAGCAGCAGCAGCGCGACGAACGGCGCGGTCTTCCAGATATCGACGGCGGCGATGGCACCGAGCGCTGTTGCCGGGTCGGCGATCCAGGCGTGCGGGTGCGAGAGGATGCCAAGCCGTGTGCCGGCGTCGCTGATGACGCCGTTCGACTGGAGCATCGACTTCCACATCTGGGCGGCGACGACGGTCGGGATCGCCCACGGGACGAGCATCACCGCGCGCATGATGCCGCGGCCCCTGAACCGCGAGTTGACGACGAGGGCGATGGTCAACCCGAGCGCGAACTCGAACGCGACGGTGATCAGCGTGAACTTGATCGTCGTCCAGACGGCGTCGCGGAAGATCGTGTCGTCGAGCAGGTCGCGGTAGTTCTGCAAGCCGACCCACTGAGCCGGCTCCAGCGCGAGGAACTGCTGGTCGGTGAAGCTCTGGTAGATCGTCTTGCCGAGCGGGTAGATCGCGACGAACGCGACCACCGCGAGCGATGGCAGCAGCAGCATCCACGCGAGCCGCGTCTGCCGCCGCTTGAGCTTGGTCGTCTTGCGCCGGCGGCGCGGAGCTGGTGCTGGGGTCGCGGCAGTCGACATCGAGTCGGAGCGGGGGAGGATGGCAGATGCCATCCTCCCCCGCAACGGGGTCGCCTCGCTAGCGCATGATCCGCTCGAGCTTGGACTGGATCGACGGCAGCACGCTGCTCGCCGACCTGCCGTTGAGGATCTGGTTGATCCCCTGGTAGATCGCCTTCGAGCCCTCGTTGTAGTGCGTCTTGAGGTCGCTCGCGGGCCGCGTGACACGCATCACGTTGGCGATCTCCGGCTTCAGGTACGGGTTCGTCTTCCTGACAGCCGCGAGTTGCGCGACGGCGGGGATCGTCGGCACGTTCGAGTTCGTGATGGCGTTGAACCTCTCCACCGACGGGCTCGTCATGTAGCGGACGAACTCGATCGACGCGTCGACGTGCTTCGAGTACTTGTTCACGGCGAGCTGCCACCCTCCCACCGTGCCGGCCGACTTCCCGCCGGCGTGCGGCAGCACGGTGACGCTGAACTTGCCGACGATCTTCGATTCCTTCGGATCGGCTCCGATCGAGTAGGCGTACGGCCAGTTGCGCATGAACGCCGCATTGCCGCCGACGAACGCCGTGTGGGCCTCGCCCTCCTGGTACGTCGTCACATCGCGGGGCGTGGTCTTGCCGATCTGGGAGGCCATCAATGAGGATCGCCGCCCCCTTCGGGTTGTCGATCGTCACCTTGCCGTTGTCGATGAACCCGCCGGCCCCGGCCGACTCGTACCACTCGAGGGCGTCGCAGGTCAGGCCCTCGTACGAGTTGCCCTGGAAGACGTAGCCGTAGAAGTTCTGATTCCCGGCGGCCTGCTCGCCGTCCTGGATCTTCTTCGCCATCGCGAAGAGCTGCGCCCAGGTCTTCGGCGGGGCGGTGTAGCCGTACTTCTTCAGCAGGTCGGTGCGGTAGTACAGGATCCCGAAGTCACCGAACCACGGCATCGCGACGAGCTTCCCGTCGACCGTGTCGTTCTGGACGATGCCCGCCGCATGCAGCTTCGCCTGCTTGCCGAGCTTCGGCTTCAGGTCGACGAGGTACGGCGCCAGGGCGCCCGGCCACACGACGTCGATCATCGCGACGTCGAACGACGACGACTTGGACGAGAAGACGCGGACGAGTTGCGAGTACGACGCATCGGACGCCGACGGGTGCGGAACGACCTTGACCTTGATCCCGGTGTTCTTCGTGAACTGTTTCGCGAGCGCGAGGTCACGGTTGTGACTACCGCCGACGGAGTCGCCGATGAACGTGATCGACTGGCCGCCGTACTTCTGCTTGATGGCCTTCGCGTTCGGTACGGGCGGCGCCTTGATGGTCGCCGCTGCCGCTGAAGGCGCTGCCGTCCCGGCGCTTCCGGGGCCGGCAATCGTGAGCGCTACAAGCAGGGCCAACGCTCCGGTCAGCCCGAGGAGAAGCGCTACTCGACGTTTCACGTGTTCACACATCCTTTCTACAGCCCTCAAGGCTGTATCCAATCGTGACGACAGAGCTCCGAGGATCGTGGACTGCGCACGCCAGGGATCCCACCGACCCCGTCCCGGGCGCACCCGCCCCCCAAAGAGAAGCAACAAGTACCACGGACCGCGATTATGTCATGGCAGAGGACGAAAGAAAATCGACCAATGGCGACAACGCGAATCTCCCGCGCCAGGTCGCCAAGACCCAGTAGCGCTCGCCGCTCTCCGCCTCGAACGCCCCCTAATCACGTGGACGCTAGTACGCCGGCGCGCTCTTGCGGAGGTACGTGACCGACGGCGAGGACCCGCCGATGTGTCCGCCATCCAGCGTGCGCCCGAGCTTGCCGAGGATCTTCCCGACGCCAGCAAAGGTCACTCCAGCCATCTGGACCGAGAGAGGACCCAATACATGTTCGTGCCCCTCATGCACGCCCTCGCCCGGCGGGCTGCGGCGGGTCGGGGATCGCTCCTCGCGCGTCGCGCGACGACTGTTGGCAGCGCGACAGCGAGAAGGGCGTGGCGGCGACCGGCGCGGGAGGGTCAGGCCGCCGGCAGGTGTGTCTGGAGCAGCGCGTCGATCTCGTTCCCCGTGGCGCGGCCCTCGAGACGGGCGACGATCCGGTCGCCGTCGAGCAGGACGAGCGACGGGAACCCCGGATCGCGAAGCGCCGCACCACGTCCGCGCGCAGGTCGGCGTCGACCTCGACGACGCGCAGGCGCGCCTTCTGGTCGACCTTCACCCACGCGTCTGTCGGCCGGCCTGACCACGGGTCTCTCCCTACCCGCCCCACACCCACGGAAACCCCCTCGGCGCGCGTTTCCGCCGTTCGGCTGCGGGGTACTCCCGCGGCCCCACCATCCCACGGCAGAGGAGGCACGGCATGGACGTGTGGTCGTATCGTGAGTTCGAGCGCGGAGCGACGGTCGCGGACCCCCGAGAGGGACGTGACGGGCTTCGAGGTCGAGGCGACCGACGGCTCGATCGGCAAGGTCGACGAGGCGACGTACGACACCGGTCGCAGCTACCTCGTCGTCGACACGGGGCCGTGGATCTTCGGCAAGAAGGTCATGCTGCCGGCCGGCATCGTGCACCGCATCGACGAGGAGGAGCAGAAGGTCTTCGTCGATCGCACCAAGGACGAGATCCGGCAGGCCCCGGAGTACGACGAGTCGCTTCCTCGGACGACTCGTACCACGTGCAGCGGCTCCTACTACGACGACGGCACGGGATACCGCGAGCCGGACTATGGCACCCGGCCGCCGGACGAGAGCCTGATGTGAGCCACGCCTGATGTGAGCCACGGGAGCCGGGCAGGCGAGCGCGGGGTTGGTCGTCTCGCGGGCGGGGAATACCGGTGCACCACCGACAAGGAGACGTGAGATGCTGATCTGGTTGCTCGTGTTGCTGCTGGTGATCCTGGCGGTCGGCGGCGGCATCGCACTCTCGAAGTTCCTGTTCCTGATCCTCGTGGTCGCGCTCGTCCTCGCGCTGTTCGGCGCGTTCAACCGCTCGACCGTCTGAGGTCTCGAGCACACACTCCGGCGGGTGCGTTCCCTGCATCCGCCGGAGCCTCCTCCCCTCCAGGATTCTCGTCGCCCGCGCGGAGTGGACGCCTTCGCCGGCGCAGAAGTCGACGCCGAGGCGTCGGGGCTGAGCATCTGGAGCAGGGACACGCGCCGCCGCGGCGGTAGAGCTTGCCGCAGGCGGGACACCGGACCATACATGCCGCGGAGGTCGATCATCCGCTTCTTCGTGCCCAGGTACAGCATCAGGATGCCCGCGGTGACCGTGGAGAGCGCACTCGCAGCCTCGGGGCTCATCCGCGCCTCGTTCTCTGTGCGCCGGGTTCGCCCACCGAGGGTGGCGGACCCCGCAGGCGCACGCGACCAACCCGTGCCAGCCCGGGCGGCTCCCGGCGCGGGAGCCGCCCGGGCACCGATCGACGCGGGAGGTCAGGCCGCCGCCGACCGCTCGCGCTCGACGATCTCCTCGAACACGGCGCGGAAGTCGAGCATCGCCTTGCGCAGGTTCTCCGTCCCCTCCGGGGCACGGGTCTCGCCGAGCATCGCCCGGCCGTGGCGATACCGCTCCACGACGTCCGGATGGTCGACGGCGAGGTGCGCCGTGCGATGCGCCGCGTCGCGGTCGGTCGGGTAGCCCCGCTCCTCGAGCGCCCGCAGCACGATCCGCTCTGCGGAGCGGGCCGCCTCCTCGGGCTCGTTCACGAACTGTGCCTCGACGACCCGCCATTCCTCGAGGTAGCGCTCGTGCGCCGCCTCCGACAGGGGCCTGATCTCGAGCTCGTCGTGCTCGCTCTCGACCTCGGAGAGCCGGCGCTCGGCCTTCCGCCGGCTGGATTCCGATACCGCCCGGTCGTACTCACCGCCGAACCGGTCGCGGAGACGAGCCCGGCGGCGTCTGCGCACCGCCCACATGGCAAGCAGGGCGACGACGACCGCTGCGGCGGCGACCGCGATGACAATCCATATCCAGGTATCCATGACAACCTCCTCGGTGACGTGCTGAGGCTTCCCGGCGCCGGGCCGGTGGAAACCCTCGGCTCCCGCTCGGGGGACGACGCTCAGTGGCGCGCGGCGCGCAGGAGACGGAGCAACGCCCGCTCGTCGGCCGAGAGCCGCGTGGGACGACGACCCGTTCGTGGCGAAGTCGCCGATCGTCCGACCCGCGAGGTACGCGTCGACGACCGCGGGGCTCACGTACGAGGCCCGCGCGACGGCCGGCGTGTTGCCCAGCTCCCGTGCGACCTTGCGCATCGCCAGCCCGAGCATGCGCCTCGCGTCGGCCTCGTTCTCGGCCGGGCCGCGTCGGGCGAGCTCGCTCGCCGCGACGAGCGTGCCGCCCCAGGTGCGGAAGTCCTTCGCGGTGAAGCCGTTCCCGAGGTGCTCACCGATGTATTCGTTCAGGAGCCGCGCCGACAGGTTCGCGAGCTCTCCGTCCCGCTCGAAGCGGAACACTCGCGAGCCGTCCAGCGAGACGAGCTGGTCGAGCTCGCGGGCGAGCGGTGCGCTGCGGAGCGTCCGGCGGACGAGCACCCGGTTCTTCGTCCTGAAGCGGAAGTGGATCGCGTCACCCTGGATCTCCACGTGCCGTTTCGTCAGGGTCGTCACGCCGTATGTCCGCGCCGCGCGGGCGTGCCTGTCCGTCCCGACGCGGAACCAGGCCTTGTTCACGATCCCGACCGCGATCGCACAGGCCCACTCGAGCTCGTACGGGCCGAGCCGGAGGTCTCTCTCGGCCCGGGCGCGAAGCACCGGCAGCCTCTCGGCGAAGTGCAGCAGCCTGTCGAACTTCTCGCGGGCGCGTGCCGCGAGGTGCCGCTCGCTGTAGAGGTACTGCCGCCGGCCGGCGGCGTCCGTTCCCGTCGCCTGCAGGTCGGCACCCGGGTTCGGCGAGATCCACACGTCGCGCCACGCCGGCGGGATCGCGAGCGAGCGGATACGGTCGAGACGCTCATCGTCCTCGATCGGCCGCCCCCTGGCATCGACGTAGCGGAACCGTCGCCGCCCCAGTCGGCGCCATCCACCCCGTCGTGCCACGGTCGCCCTCGTACCCGGTGGTCACGGTCACCGAAACGCGGCACGAACCGCGGCGTGCCGATCCGTGCGGGCGCCGGCGCAGGCGCTCACGTGCGCCGGCGTCCGAGCACGAACCAGAGACGTGGCCGAGCCGCGCTCCGGTCCCGTCCTCTGCTCGCCTGGACGGACGCTTCCCGTCGAGCCCGGCCGGCAGAACGACCCGACGGCGAACGCGACCCGGCGCCGCAGCCGCGACCGTCTGTCAGTGTGTGACCACGTGGCGCCCGACGACCGCTCCCGGCGTGACCCGTGGTGGCGCGAGGCCGTCGTCTACGAGATCTACGTGAAGTCGTTCGCGGACGCCGACGGCGACGGCGTCGGCGATCTCGACGGAGTCACCGCGCGCCTCGACCATCTGGTCTCGCTCGGCGTCGATGCCCTGTGGCTCACGCCGTGCTACCCGTCGCCCGACCGGGACGGTGGCTACGACGTCGCCGACTACTGCCGGGTCGCGCACGTTTTCGGGGGCGACGCGGCGCTCGAGCGACTGGTCGACGCCGCGCACGCACGCGAGTTCCGTGTCCTGCTCGATCTCGTCCCGAACCACTGCTCGACCGAGCACGAGTGGTTCCGGGCCGCCCTGCGGGAGCCGCCGGACGGACCGCATCGGCGACGGTTTCTCTTCCGGGACGGGCGCGGGCCGAACGGGGACCAGCCTCCCAACAACTGGAGGTCGGTGTTTGGCGGCTCCGCGTGGACGCGCGTGGGCGCGACCGACGGGACGCCGGGGCAGTGGTACCTGCACCTCTTCGACCCCGGGCAGGCCGACTTCGACTGGAGGAACCCGGAGCTGCCGGCGTACTTCGAGCGGGTGCTGCGGCACTGGTTCGACCGCGGCGTCGACGGATTCCGCATCGACGTGGCGCACGGCCTCCTCAAGGCGCCCGGGCTGCCGGACTACGACCCCGAGCTCGACGCCGCCACGCCGATGCTGCATCAGGCCGACGTCCACGACGTCTACCGCGCCTGGCGTGCGCTGGCGGACGGCTACCAGCCACGCCGCGAGCTCGTGTTCGTCGCCGAGGCGTGGGCGCCGAGCGCCGTAGAGGCCGCCACGTACGTGCGGGCCGACGAGCTGGACGAGACCTTCTACTTCGATCTCGTCATGCGCCCGTGGGACGCCGCGGAGTTCCGTGAGAGCGTGCAGGAAGGGCTCGCCGCCCTGGCGGCGATCAGCCCGCCCGGCCATGCCGACCGGGCCGGAGAGTTCGCGTGGACGCTGAACAACCACGACGTCTTCCGTTCGGTCACCAGGTACGGACTGCTCGAGCGGGCACGGCCGGTCCCCTCCGACCCGCACGCGGCCGCGGTCCGGCCGAGGGGCAGCGTCGACGTCGAGCTCGGACGGGCGCGCGCGCGCGCCGCGGCGCTCCTCCTGCTGGCGCTGCCGGGGCCGGTGTACCTCTACCAGGGGGAGGAGCTCGGTCTCCATGAGGTGCTCGACCTCCACGCCGACCGTCGATGGGATCCGATCGCCCGCCGCGGAGACGGCGCCGACCTCGGTCGCGACGGCTGTCGGGTGCCGCTTCCCTGGAACGCCGACGCCCCGACGTTCGGCTTCTCGCCGGCCGGATCGCCTGCGGAGCCGTGGCTGCCCCAGCCGCCCTCGTACGTCCCGCTGGCCGTCGATGCACAAGAGGACGACCCGCGCTCGACGCTCACGCTGTACCGCCGTGCGCTCGCGCTCCGCCGCGAGCGAGTCGTCGGCGCTCCGCGAGCGGTCGAGTGGCTCGAAGCGCCGGGCCGCCGGGACGTCGTCGCATACCGCCGTGGAGGGCTCGTCGTCGCGACAAACTTCGGTGCGGAGCCGTGCGCGCTCCCCCGTTCGTGGGGCACCGTGCTGCTGCGCAGCGACGGCGAGAAGTCGCCCGTCCTGGAGGGCTCGAGCACGGTCTGGCTCGAGGGACCCGGCGCGGACTCGAGGGGCAGCCTGCGTGAGCGTCACTCTGTCGGCCCTCGACTGGCTGCTCGCATCGGACGAGCCCGGGATCGTCGCGCAGGCGAAGCGGGACCTGCTCGACGAGGCGGCGCCGAAGGAGGCCGCGCGGATCCTCGAGGGTCCCGAGCTGCGCGGACTACTCGCGGGCCAGCAGCCGGACGGCGGGTTCGGCGTCGGCGTCTACGGGAAGTGGGGCGGCGCCCACTGGCGGCTCGTCTCGCTCGTCGAGCTCGGCGTCCCGGCCGGCGAGCCGCACTGTCTCGCGGCCGCGGAGACCGTGCTCGCCTGGCTCACTGGCAAGGGCCATCGCGGCCGCATCCAGGTCATCGACGGGCTCACGCGCCGGTGCGGGTCGCAGGAGGGCAACGCGCTGGCGGTCGGCTGCCGGCTCGGGCTCGCCGACGATCCGCGCGTCCGCCTGCTCGCGGAGTCGCTGGTCGAGTGGCAGTGGCCCGACGGCGGCTGGAACTGCGACAAGCAGGCGAGCGGCTACCGCTCCTCCTTCAACGAGTCGCTGGCGCCGATGTGGGGGCTGCACGAGTACTGGGCAGCGACCGGTGAGGAGAGCGCGCGGGAGGCAGGCGTGCGAACGGCCGAGCTCTTCCTCGACCACCGCCTCTTCCGCTCGCTCGCCACCGGCGAGCCGATCCGCGAGTCGTTCGTGACCATGCACTCGCCGCCGTACTGGCACTACGACTTCTTCCAGGCCCTCGTCGTGCTCGCCCGGATGGGCCTCGCGGACGATCCCCGCGCGGCCGACGGCCTCGACCTGCTCGAGGAGCGCCGGCTCGCGGACGGCCGCTGGCGCCCCGGTGGCCGCTGGTGGAGGCCGCCCGGCTCGAAGGGCAGCAACGTCGAGGTCGTCGACTGGGGCTCCGGGCCGAACGAGCTGATGACGCTGCACGCCGTGTGCTCCGCGCCGCGGGCCGCTCCCAGCGCTCGGGCCGAACGCGCTGAGATACGCTCGAACCGCTCGAACCGCACGAACCGCACGAACGGAGGAAACGCCTTGTCAGTCGAAGAGGGACGCCCGGCTCCGGACTTCACGCTCACCTCGGACGCGGGTGAGATGGTCTCGCTCGCCTCGCTGAAGGGCTCGCCGGTGGTGCTGTACTTCTATCCCAAGGACGACACTCCCGGATGCACCGCACAGGCATGCGGCATCCGCGACGCATACGGCGAATTCGAGCAGGCGGGAGCGGTCGTCCTGGGCGTCAGCCCCGACGACCAGGCGTCGCACGCGAAGTTCAAGGAGAAGTACGAGCTGCCTTTCACGCTGCTGGCGGACACGGACCACGAGACGGCGGAGGCGTACGGCGTCTGGGGCGAGAAGTCGTTCGGCGGCAAGACGTACATGGGCGTCCACCGTTCGACGTTCGTGATCGACGCAGACGGGACGCTCGCGCGCATCTTCCACGACGTGAAGCCCGACGAGCATGCCGATCAGGTGCTCGACGCACTTTCTCGCTGACGCGAGAAAGTGCCAGGAAACCCTCTCGATCTGGCGCTTCTCGCGCAGCGGGAAGCGCCCGGGCCCGGCAACGCCCGCGGGCTACACTGACCCTCCGCGCGGATGTGGCGGAATTGGTAGACGCGCACGGTTCAGGGCCGTGTGCCCGTAAGGGCGTGGAGGTTCAAGTCCTCTCATCCGCATAACGCAGGCACCACCGACCGTTGGCTGGCGCAGGCGTCCAAATGGTCGTGACGCGCGCGCTCGCCCTCTCCCTCCTCGTCCTCGCTGCGGCCGCGGCGCTCGGCGCGTCCCTGCCGGCCGGTGCCGGAGCGACCACGACCACGACGCGCGCGACGACCGAGGTGGTCGTGCGACTCGGGGGACCGTCGCTCGCCTACGTACACACCCGCGCCGCACGAAAGAGGCTCGACACACAGCAGCGACGCTTCGTCGCCGTGCTCCACCGCACGCTGCCGCGCGCAACCGTTCGCTGGCGCTACCGGACTGTCGCGAACGGCTTCGCGGTCTCGCTCCCGCCCACGGACGTGGCCCGGCTCCGTACGCTCCCGGGCGTCACCGCCGTGTACGGCGGCGGGACGCGCTACCACGCGCTCGCCGGGCCCGACGCGGCCACCATCGACGCGCAGGCACTTCCGAGCCCACCGACCGCGACCACCGGCGAGGGGATCAAGATCGGGATCATCGACGACGGCGTCGACCAGACGCACCCGTTCTTCGATCCCACGAGCTACACGATGCCTGCGGGCTTCCCGAAGGGACAGACGGCGTACACGACGGCGAAGGTGATCGTCGCGCGCGCGTTCCCGCCGCCCGGGACGACGTGGCGCTACGCCGACCGGCCGTTCGACCCCGAGCAGTCCGGTCACGCGACGCACGTCGCGGGGATCGCCGCCGGGAACGCGAACACGCTTGCCCAGGGAGCCCGCATCAGCGGCATCGCGCCGCGTGCGTACATCGGCAACTACAAGGCGCTCACGGTGCCCACGGACGCGGACGTCGGGCTCGACGGCAACGCGCCCGAGATCGTCGCGGCGATCGACGCTGCGGTGCGGGACGGAATGGACGTGATCAACCTCTCGATCGGCGAGCCGGAGATCGCGCCGCAGCACGACGTCGTCGCGCTGGCGCTCGACGGGGCGGCAGCGGCGGGCGTCGTCCCGGTTGTCGCGGCAGGGAACGACTACACCGAGTTCGGCGCAGGGTCGCTCACGTCGCCCGGAAGCGCCGCGGACGCGATCACGGTCGGCGCGACCACCTCGGGCACGGCGCCGACGATCGCGAGCTTCTCCTCGTCGGGCCCGACGCCCGTCTCGCTGCGCCTGAAGCCCGACGTCGTCGCGCCGGGCAGCTCGATCCTCTCGTCGGAGCCGGGCGGGTGGGGCGAGCTGTCGGGGACGAGCATGGCCACGCCGCACGTCGCCGGAGCGGCCGCGCTGCTGCTCCAGCGTCATCCGGACTGGACGCCCCTCCAGGTGAAGGCTGCGCTCACCGTCACCGCGCGGCCCGTCCGGAACGGCACGGCCAACGTCGCCCCGACGCGCTCCGGCGCAGGGCTCGTGGACGTGGCCGCGGCGGACACGCCGCTCGTCCACCCCACTCCCACCGCCGTCTCCTTCGGGCTCGTCCGGCCGGGGAGCTCCCTCCACCGTGAGATCGCGCTCGACGACGCAGGCGGGGGCGCCGGGACGTGGGCCGTCGGCTACGAGACCGCACAGGCCCCGGCCGGCGCGCGCGTCGCCCTCCCGACGCAGATCGCAGTCCCGGGCACGCTGACGGTCGAGCTCGCGGCCGGCGCAGCGGAGGGCGAGCTCGGCGGCATCGTCGTCCTACGTCGGAACGGGATCGCCCGACGCATTCCCATCTGGGGCCGGGTCGCCGCGCCCCACCTCGCGCATGGCCGGCGCCCGCACGCTCGCCCGCACCGGGGTCTACGCGGGGGACACGCGCGGCCGCGCGTCCCGTGTCGTCCGGTACAGGTACCCGGACCTGCCCGCCGGCGGGATCGTGTCGAACCGTCTCGCCGGGCCCGAGCAGGTGTTCCGCGTCGTGCTCCGCAAGCCGGTCGCGAACCTCGGCGTCGCGATCACGTGGCGCGCTCCGGGAGTCCGCGTGCAGCCGCGCATCGTGGTCGACGGAGACGAGAACCGGCTCACGGGCTATGCCGCTCTACCGCTGAACCTCAACCCCTACATGTCGGAGTTCGAGGATCCCACTCCGGTCGCCGGTGCGATCTCGCCGGCGCCCGGCACGTACGCGATCGTCTTCGACAGCCCGACGAAGGCGGGAGCCGGCGCGTTCCGGTTCCGCTTCTGGACCAACGATACGACGCCCCCGACGGCGAGGCCGACGGCGCGCGCCGTGCGTGCAGGGCTTCCGCTGATGGTGCAGGTGGCGGACGCCGCCTCGGGCGTCGATCCGCTCTCGCTCGACGCGACGATCGACGGCAAGTCGACCACCGCGGTGCTCCGCGGCGGCCAGGTCCGCGTGTCGACCGCGGGGTCGCGCCGGGGACCCACCGGCTGCGGCTGCGGCTCTCCGACTACCAGGAGACGAGGAACATGGAGAACGTCGCCCGGATCCTTCCCAACACGCGCGTCGTCGTCACGTCGGTGCGGATCCGCCCCGCCGCCTGAGCGTCAGGGGCGCTTGGAGCGCGGCTCTTCGATCGTCGGCAGCGCGTCGAGGTCGCGGGTCACGCTCTCGACGAAGTCGTCGTCCTCGGGGCTCACGACGCGGAGCTTCGCCTTCCGCCGCTCGCGCTCACGACGGCGGCGCGCATCGGCGCCAACGAAGCCCGAGACCCTCGGCCACTCCGCGGCGACGACCACGAGGACGCCGAGGGCGAGCAGGACGATCCACGGCCAGCTCACGTCTCGACATTCTAGTGGCTCGCGCTCTCCCGTGGGAGGTCACGCCGGCCGCGCCAGCGCGGTGCGCGCAGCCTCGACACGAGGGCGCGCGTCACAGCCCTCGAGGTGGTCGTCGACGAGCCCCATCGCCTGCATGAACGCGTAGACGGTCGTCGGGCCGACGAACGTCCAGCCTCGGCGCTTCAACTCCTTCGCGAGCGCGCGCGACTCGGGCGTCTGTCCGAGCCCGGCGAGCGCCTCGCGGGTGATCGCCGCCGGCCGTGAATACTCCGACGGCTCGAAGCGCCAGACGAACGCGGCCAGGGAGCCCGCCTCCTCGACGAGCTCCTCCGCACGACGAGCGTTGTTGATCGCGGACTCGATCTTGCCGCGGTGCCGGACGATCGAGGCGTCCCCCAGCAGCCGCTCGACGTCGCGGGCGCCGAAGCGCGCGACCCGCGCGAAGTCGAAGCCGGAGAAGGCGCGCCGGAATGCCTCGCGCTTGCGCAGGATCGTCAGCCAGGAGAGACCCGCCTGGAAGCCCTCGAGCGTGAGCTTCTCGAACAACCGGACGTCGTCGATGACGGGCGTTCCCCACTCCTCGTCGTGGTACGCGCGGTAGCCGAGGTCGTCCCCTCCTCCCCACCAGCAGCGGGTGACGCCGTCCTCGTTCTCGACGAGCCCGTCGAGGAGCGGTGCCACGACTACCCGCCGTCGCCCGCGACCACGATCTCCATCCGCAGGTCGGCGAGCGGAACACCGCCGGACTCGGTCACGAGCCACGTGTCCTGCATGTAGAGGCAGTCCTGCCCGTTGGCGGCGATCGCATGCGGGTGCATCGAGAGCACCATGTTCTCGGCGAGCTCGGTCTCGACGCCCTCGCCGATCTTCGGGAACTCGATCATGGTCATGCCGATGGAGTGACCGGTCACGTGACCGAGGTGGTATCCCCGCTCGTGGAAGCCCCGCGAGACCGCCACGTGGACGTCGTGGCACGACGCTCCGGCACGCATCGCGGTCTTCGCCGCCTCGTAGTACTCGCCGTACGCGTCCGCCATCGCCGCCGTGTCCGCCGAGAGCGTCGTGCCAGGCGCCGTCAGCGCGCGCGAGACCTCGACCCAGTGCATCCCCGGGCCGGCAATCTCGAGCGACGGGAGCACGAAGTCGCCGAGAATCTCGTCCTTGCGCGCGATCTTGAACTCGGGCAGCGCGAGGCCGGATCGCCCGGGCCCCGTCAGCACCATGTTCATGGTCAGCCTGCCGCAGCCCTCGGCGACGAAGTACTCCTCGGCGACCGCCATCACGTCGGCGGCCGACCGACCGGGCGCGTACGCCTCCGCGAACAGCTCGAAGCCGCGTCGGTTGATCCGCACCGAGTCTCGGACGCTTTCGAGCTCGGCGTCGCTCTTGACCGCCCGCGCGAGGTCGAACTCGACGTCGAACGGAACCACGTCGAACGCCTCGAGCGCCCGGTAGTCGCGCACGGTCATCACGTAGTCGAGCCCGTAGACGCCGATCCGCCGCCAGCCGCGGTCCTTCGCATGGTCGGCGATCGCGTTGCCCGGCAGCGGATCGAATCGCTGCTCCAGCTGCGCTGTGCCGTGCTCGCCCACGTAGCGGGCCTCGGCGGGGAACACGACGAAGGGGTCGCCCTCGGCGGGCACGACGACGTACGCGTACCGGTGGACGATCTGGAAGCCCGACAGGTACGTCACCGCCCCCTCGAAGCCCGAGTACTCGCTTCCCGCGACGACCAGTCCGTCGAGCGCGTGTGCGGCCATCGCCGCGCGGACGTTCGCGAGCCTCCGCTCGAGCTCGTCGACAGGGACGGCGTGGGTGCCGGGCTCCAGCCTGTTCCCCACATCGCTTCCAACGCTGCTGTTCACTGCCATGACGCCTCCACTCCCTTGATCAGCGCGGTGACCGCGTCGTGCAGCGGCGTCGCGACGCCGAGCTCGCGGCCGAAGCGGGCGATGCCGCCGTTGAGATAGTCGATCTCCGTCATCCGACGGGCCTCGACGTCCTGCAGCATCGACGCCTTGTGCCCGTACGCCACGTCCGGACGCGCGGCGTGGTCGATCAGCTCCTCGGGATCCGCGTCGAGGACGATGTCCTGCGCCGTCGCGACCGCCTTCCCCTCGTCGACGAGCCCCGAGACGAGCGCGCGCAGGTCGGGGCGCTCGCAGACGCGACCGTGCGTCAGCCCGGTGAGCGCGCCGATCGGGTTCGTCGCCGCGTTGAAGATCACCTTGCGCCACTGCGGTGGGCGCGCGTCGGCGACGGCCGAGGCAGGCATCCCGGCCCGCGTGCAGGCAGCGGCGAGAGGCTCGATCGCAGCGAGCGCGAGTGCACGAGGCTCGAACGGTCCGAACGTCGTCTCGCCCTTCACGTCCCATTGCACGACGCCCGGCTCGAGCACCTTGCCCGCCGGGAACGTCGTGCCGCGGATCACGCGCTCGACGTGCCGCGCGAGCACCTCCTCGTTGCCGACCCCGTTCATCACGGTCGCGACCGCGCCGCCGTCCGCGAACACGCCGGCGACGGCGGAGATCGCCGCGTCGGCGTGCATTGCCTTCGTCGCGACGATGCCGAACTCGCAAGGAGGGATCGCCGTCGGAGTCGGTCGTGGCGTTCGGGTGGCCGACCACCTCGCCGGCGCCGACGAGCCGGAGCCCGCGCTCGGCGATCGCGGCGACGTGACCTTCGTGGAGGTCGTACGCCCACACCTCGACCTCCTCGAGGGTCGCGAGGTTTGCGGCGAACAACGAGCCGACCGCGCCGCAGCCCACGACGCAGACCCTCAACGCGCCCCACCTTCCGGCGCGGGCGCGGCCGCAGCCGACGACCGCTTCAGCCGCGGGAGCGAGAACTCCCGCCCGCCCGTGATCCCGCTCGGCCGAAGGACGAGGACCGCGGCCATCAGCGTGCCGAGGATCACGAGCCGCGCGCCCTGGGGCAGGTCGATCGTGAACCCGACGCCGACACCCTGCTCGGCCTCGCTGAGGAACGAGTCGAGGGCGCTCACGGCCAGCGCTCCGACGACCGCCCCCCAGAGGCTCGAGACACCGCCGATCACGAGCATTGCGAGCGTGATGAACGTCAGCTCGAGGTACACCTGGTCGGCGGTGATCGAGCCGAGCATGTGCACGTAGAGGCCGCCGGCGAGCCCCGCGAGCGAGCCGGAGAGCGTGAACGCCCACAGCCGCTGGCGGTGCACGTCGATCCCCACGGCCTGCGCCGCGGCCGGGTCCTCGCGCGTCGCGCGAAGCGACCGCCCGAGCCTGCTCCGCTGGTACACGAATGCGATCACGATCACCACCACCGTCCCGACCGCCGCCTGCAGGAGCCCGGTCGACTCCGGGATGAGCGGCAACGTCGTCGCGCCCGGGCCGATCTTCGTCCACTCGCGCAGCAGGTTGTGCGTGATCTCCAGCACCGCGAACGTCGCGATTCCCGCTGCGAGCCCGGAGAGGCGCATCAGCGGCACTCCGACGAGGAACGCGAACACTCCCCCGACCGCGGTGGCGAGCGCGAGCGAGGGCAGGTTCCCGATCGTGTGGTCGCGCAGGAGCGGGAAGAGGTCGGGGAGCACGCCGGTCTTCGACTCGAGCGGGATCGTCATCACGCCGGCCGCGAACGCGCCCACGGCGACGAAGCTGATCTGCCCGAACGAGAGCACGCCCGAGTTTCCGACGAACACGTAGATCGCGACCACGATCGCGACCGAGATGATCGCGGTGAGGAAGTAGATCTCGGTCGCGCGCGACGTGAACGAGCCGACGATTGCGGCCGCGACGACGAGCAGGACCGGCGCGAGGAGCTGCGCGGGCACGTCGAGGCGCCTCATACGCGCTCCACGAGGCTGCTGCGGCCGCGGGCGAAGAGGCCGGCGGGCCGCACGAGGAGGACGGCGATCACCAGCAGGAACACGACCGAGGGCAGGAAGACCGTCTTGTCGGTCGGCAGCGCGCCGTTGATCACGCCCGTCGCGAAGCCGATCGCGAACCCGCCCAGCATCGCGGTCCAGAGCCGGTCGATGCCACCCACGACGACGCCGACGAGCACGATGATCGTGTCCTTCAGCGCGAAGTCCGGCGTGACGAGCGGATTCTGGACGGTGAGGATCACTGCGACCGCCGCCGCGAGCAGCGCGGAAAGCAGCACCGCGACGCTGATCACGGTGTTCGCCCGCACTCCCAGCAGTCGAGCGGTGGCGAAGTCCGTCGCCGCCGCGCGCATCTGCAGGCCGATGCGGGTGCGCGCGAGGAGCAGCGCGAGCAGCCCGAGCGACACGACCGCCACCACGATCGCGACGATCGTCACCTTGCGGACTTCCACACCCCACACGGTGACGGCGCGGTTGAGCGTCGCCACGGAGGAGGCCGGCTCGCCGATCGTGTCGTCGCGCACGTCGATCAGCAGCGCGACGTTCTGGAGCAGGAACGCGACCGCAAAGGTCGTCACGAGCATCACTGCGGGCGACTGCGTCCGTAACGGGCGGAACACCAGGCGGTCCATCGCGCCGGACAACGCGACCGTGACCACGACGCACATCGCGACCCCGGCCCAGGTCGGCCAGTCGGCCTGGGACGTGAACGCGAGCGTGTACGCGCCTGCCATCACGATCTGGCCGTAGGCGAAGTTGACGAGCCGCAGCACGCCGAACACGAGGCCGATCCCCACCGCCATCAGCGCGTAGACGGCGCCGAGGCCGATCGCGTCGACGATCGTCTGCGCATCCAGCGCTGCCAGGGGAGCGCCGCTCACGAGAGGTAGGCGTGCACCATCGCCTCCGTGTTCGCCGCGTCGGCGGGCTCGAGCGTGAGCCGCACCTCGCCGTTGGCCATCAGGTACGTCCGGTCGGCGAACGCGACCGTCCGCTGGGCACGCTGCTCGACGAGCAGGACGGTGATGCCGCGTCTCCGAATCTCGGCGAGCGCGTCGAACACGACGTCGACGACGCGCGGGGCGAGCCCGAGCGACGGCTCGTCGAGCAGGAGGAGATCCGGTCCTGCGACGAGCGCGCGCCCGATCGCGAGCTGCTGCTGCTGACCGCCCGAGAGCGCGCCCGCCTGCCTTCGCCGGAACTCCTTCACGATCGGGAACAGCCCATGCACCTCCTCGATCGCCTCCTCCTCTCCACCGCGACCCCGCCGTCCGCTGAGGCCGAGCCGGAGGTTCTCCTCCACGGTCAGCTCGGCGAAGATTCTGCGTCCTTCGGGCACGAGCGCGACGCCGGACCGCGCGATCGACTCCGGCGAGCGCCCGCGCACGGAGCGGCCCGCCACCCGCACGTCCCCCTCGTGCACGGGCGCGGCGCCCATGATCGCGTGCAGCGTCGTCGACTTCCCGGCGCCGTTCGGACCGATCAGCCCGACGATCTCGCCGCGGCGCACCTCGAGGCTGAGCCCGCGGACGGCTGCGACACCTCCGTAGCGAACCGTGAGGCGTTCGAGCTCGAGCACCGGAGGCTCCACGGGCGTCATTCCTCCGCGAGCGCGCTCTCGCCCAGGTAGGCGGCCGCGACGTCGAGGTTCCCGCGAATGTCTGCAGGGGTGCCTTCGGCGAGCATCCTGCCCTGGTCGAGCACGTGGATGCGGTCGCAGACGTCCATGATCAGAGCCATGTTGTGGTCGATCAGCAGCACCCCCGCCTCGTGGTCGTCCCGGATCGAGCGGACGACCGCCGCGAACGCGGGCACCTCGGCCTCGGTCAGGCCCGCCGCAGGCTCGTCCATCAGGACGTAGCGAGGCTCGGTCGCGAGCGCACGAGCGACGCCAAGACGACGCTCGTCGCCGTGCGGGAGCGAAGAGGCGGGCTCGTCCGCCCGCCGGTCGAGGCCGAGCAGCTCGAGCAGACCGTTCGTACGACGCCGTGCGTCGCGTGGTGACGTGCCGGTGCCGATCGCGGCGATCTCGACGTTCTCGCGCACGCTCAGACTGCGAAACGAGCGGCTGTGCTGGAAGGTGCGCGCGAGACCGGCGCGCCCCCTCCGGTGCGCCGGCCAGCGGGTCACGTCCTCGCCGTCGAGCTCGACGCGACCGGAGGTCGGCGCGTCGAACCCGCTGAGCACGTTCACGAGCGTCGACTTCCCTGCGCCGTTCGGTCCGATCAGGCCCACCACCTCGTTGCGGCGCAGGTCGACCGTGACCCCGTCGAGCGCCTGGACGCCCTCGAACGAGCGCGACACGGCGGTGGCCCGGAGTGCTGCTCCGGGCCACCGCTCCTCGTCTGACCGGCTCGTCTCGTGCAAGCGCTAGATCTTCGGAACGACCTTCGCCTTCACCGTGGCGACGATCTTCGGCTTGCCGTCCTGGATCCGCAGGACGCGGTACTGGCGACCGAACACCGTGTGCAGCTGAGGTGAGAAGCTCACGAGCCCCGAGATCGTCGGGACGTTGTGGAACTTCTGCATCACGGCCGCGAGCCGGGCGCCGTTCGTCGAGCCTTTCGCCCGCTTGATCGCCGTCACGACGCCGTCGATCGCGGCCGCGCCGGTGACGAAGCCGCCGGTGCCCGCCTTGACCTTCTTCGCGAGCGCGTTGACGGCCTTGCTCGGATCGTCCCCGAACGCCGACGCGTAGGTGACCGCGTAGTAGTTCGAGATCTTCGGGCTCTTCGGCAGCCAGTAGGTGCCGTCGCCGGCCCACGAGTTGAGCACCGGAACGTCGTTGCCGAGCGACCTGAGACCCGCGACGAGTGCCGGGAGCTCCCCGAACGAGGTCGAGCTGACGACCACGTCCGCGTCGACGCCGTTCAGCCGGCTGACCGCGTTGTTCACGTTGTTCGCGCCGGTCGCATAGCTCTCCCGGTCGACGATCTTCCCGCCGAGCTGCGTGAACCGCGCCTCGAACGCCTGCACGACGTTCTTGAAGTACACGAGCAGCGTGTTCGTCGCGGTCGCAGCGGTCTTCCAGCCGCGGCCCCACGCGTACTGCGCCATGGCCGAGCCCTCGTCCTGGGCGACGTTGCCGAAGCTGAAGGCCAGCTTCCCCTTCGCCCCGAAGCGCTTCGGCCCCATCTGGTCGGTGCCGATGCACGGCGCGACCGTGAGGAGGCCCTTGTCGATCGACTCCTGCACGACCGGCGTCGCGTAGTCGACGTCGCAGGTCGTGAAGATGATGTCCGCGCCGCCCCCGATCAGGCTGGCCGCGCACGACTTCGCCTTCGCCGGGTTGTTGTTCTGCGTGTCGCAGGTGCGGATCTGGAGCTTGCGGCCGAGCACGCCGCCCTTCGCGTTGATCTGGTCGACACGGACCTTGGCCGCGGCGAGCGCCGGGCTGTCGAACGGCGACATGTTGCCCTTGCTGTCGTACGCCCAGCCGATCACGATCGGCTTGGACTGGGCCGCGGGCGCCGTCGCCGCGCTCACCGCGACGACCGCCGCGAGCATCGCGAGGAGCGCCGCGAGCGTCCGCTTTCTTCCTGTGACTCATCACGCCTCCTGGGCTTGACGGGTGGACGGTTGGGGCCAGGACTCTTCCTTCGCCTTCACGAGGCGGAGCAACGCCGTGTGCAGCGGCACCGGGACCCCGTGTCGCTCCGCTTCGCGGACGAGCGAGCCGGTGATCAGATCGATCTCGGTCGTCCTGTGTGCTTCGACGTCCTCCAGCATCGAGGGATAGTGGGCGTAGCCACGCCGCGTGGCAAGGACGTTCATCTCCCATGGGTCCTCGTACAGCTCGATGCCGGCCGCCGCGGCCACGGCCGCGCCCTCGTCGATCAGGTCGTGCACGAGGTGGCCGAGGTCGGCGGGCGTCTCCTCCCGCGCGAAGTGCTCGTCGTGCGGGAGGCCGGTGAGTGCCGCGACGGCGTTCACGGTCGCGTTGAAGATCAACTTCGACCACTGGGCCGGCCTGAGGTCGGGAAACGCCTCGGCCTCGAGACCGGACCGTCGCAGAAGGTCGCCGATCTCCTCGACCCGTTCGACCGGCGTGTCCTCGTACGGCCCCATCCAGGTGGCGGTGTCGAGGATGTACTCGACCTCCGTGTCCGAGTGCTTCGTCCCGGACATGAACGTCACCGCCGAGACGAGCTGCCAGTCGCCGTGGGCGCGCACGACCTGTTCCGCTCCGAGTCCGTTGAGCGTCGTCATGAGCGTCGCGTCCGGAAACCGCCCCTCGAGCGAGGCTGCCGCGTCTTCGAGCCCGTCCGCCTTCGTGGCGACGATGCCGAGGTCGAAGTCGGGCAGCTCGTCGGGATCCGCCGCAGCGAGCACGGTCGCGTGCCGGTCGCTCCGGCCGGTGACGCGCAGCCCATCGCGGTTGAGCGCCTCTGCGTGCTCCCGGCGGCGCGTCAGGACCGAGACGTCGGCGACCGACGCGAGATGGCCCGCGTACAGGCTCCCGATCACGCCCGCCCCGATCACGCAGACACGTTCGATCACGGGTCGCTTCCCGGGGCGGTCATCAACCGGCCTGTGCGAGCTCGGTCGGCGCCGACGAGCGGACGCGCGGCATCACGGTCGAGGCGAACAGCTCCTGGTTCTTGATCGCCATCCAGTGCGGTGCGCCGCCGGCGTTGACGGTGATGCCGATCTCCGTGATCCCGGGGCAGACCTTCTTCGTCTCCTCGATGCGCTCGACGATGTCGTCCGGCGTCCCGACCCAGACGTAGTCGTCTTCGACGAGCTGCTCGAACGGCACCTCGGCGAGCTGCTCCATGATCCCCGACGCGTAGAACCCGTACCCCGCCTTGCCGAGCGCGTCCGCCGCCGGCTTCTCGTACTCGAGGAGGGGGGAGCTGTTGCCGTAGATGAAGCCCGGAACCCAGGTGCGCGCCTCGCGCAGCGCGGTCTCGCGGTCGTCGTCGAGGTGGCAGGCATGGATCCAGACGATGTCCGGCGTCGTCCCGTGCTCCGCGCATTTCGCACGGTAGAGGTCGAGCTGCTCCTCGAGCGCCTTGTACGGAAGGAGGGGCGGGACCGCGACACCCCAGCCGTGCTCGGCCGCGAGCTCGTAGGTCCGGTCGGACGTGCCTCCCACGAAGATCCTGAAGCGCCGGGTCGGGAAGGGCACGATGTGCGAGTCCGCGACCTCGAAGTACGTCCCGCTGTGGGAGAAGCGCTCGTTCCCGAGCGCGGTGAAGAGCAGGTCGACCGCCTCCTCGTAGCGCGGACGTGCGTCCTCGTCGAGCGGCACCCCGGCCTTCTCGGGGATCCACCCGTGCCCACGGCCGACACCCCACTCGTAGCGGCCGCCGGTGAGGATGTCCGTCACCGCGATCGCGGACGCCAGGACCATCGGGTTGTGGTACGGGAGCACGTGGAGCATCGTCCGGAAGTTGATGTTCCGCGTCCGCTGCGCGGCGGCTGCGAAGAGCGCGGTCGGGTTCGCCGAGATCGAGAACTTCGGGAAGAAGAAGTGCTCGATCGAGGCGTAGCAGTCGTAGCCGAGGCGGTCGGCGTTCTCGATCTGCTCGAGCACCTCCCCGTACAGCTGCTGCGGCGTCTTGCCGTCGTGGAGCTGGATCTCCGTGTAGAGGCTGAAGCGCATCTACCGACCTCCCTCCCGGTGACATGTCAATTCGTCGAGTATTCCGCAGGGTGTCATGTCAGTCAATCCGGGCCGCGCTCAGAACTCCGCGCCCCGCCAGCGGAGGTCGCGGCCGCTCACCTCGATCTCCCGGATCCGCATCGGCTCGGGCTCGGTGCTCTCGTGCACCGGAGACCACACGCCCCACGAACGGCGGTAGTACATCAAGGGCGGCTCGAGCTCGGGCCGCACGCCGCCCTCTTCGACGAGGGCGACGAGGAGCACGTGGTCGCCGATCTCGAGCTCGTGCACGGTCGTGCACTCGACCCATGCGAGCGCGTCGGCGTGGAGCAGCGGCAGGCCGAGCTCGCTCTCGGTCCATTCCACCCGCGCGAACTTGTCCCGCTCCTTCGAGGCGAAGAGCAGGCACAGGTCGCTCCGCCCTTCACCGATGAAGTTGACGGCGAACGCCTTGCTCTCCCGGAGCGCCGCGAGCGTCCGTGACGCGAGGTCGACGCACACGAGCACGGTGGGCGGGTCGGCCGAGACGCTGCAGACCGCGGTCGTCGTGAGCCCACGTGGGACGCCGTCGGGCGTCGTCGTCGTGACGATCGCGACGCCCGAGGGGAACGACGCCATCACGTCGAAGAACGACTGCCGGTCGATCGGCACGGTCTAACCCTCCGCGGCAGGCTTGTCCGCGGGGGCCGCGTGCTTGCGTGCGAGACGGCGGAAGTCCGCGTCCGCGAGCAGGCTCCGGGTCGCGGTCCCACGGCGCTTCACGTCGGCGAGGAGCGCCGGCCGCTGCGCTTCCGGCACGTCGAGCCCGAGGCGCTCGAGCGTGATCCGGACCGAGTCGAGCCCGCTCTTCTTCCCGAGCACGATGCCCCGCTCGGCACCGACGAGCTCGGACGCGTAGGGCTCGATCGCCGGCGGATCGTGGAACTGCGCCGCGACCGCGCCCGACTCGCGTGTGAACAGGGCCTCGCCGGTGACCGCCTTCCACGGCGGCAACGGCGTCCCGGCGCGCTCGGCGACGAGCCGGGACAGCGCGCGCGCCTGCGTCAGATCGAGCCGCGTCGGGATGCCGTACAGCGCCTCGAGCGCCAGCGCGACCTCGACGAGGTCGGCGTTGCCCGCCCGCTCGCCCATGCCGTTGATCGTGCCCTGCACCCAGGTGGCGCCCGCCTGCACGGCGGCGATCGCCGCGGCGGTGCCGAGGCCGAAGTCGTCGTGGCCGTGCCAGTGGACGGGGACGTCGAGCCGGTCGAGCGCACGTGAGACGAGGAGGGCCGCGGCCTCGGGCGTCGCGATCCCCAGGGTGTCGACGACGACGACCTCGTCTGCTCCGGCCTCCACCGCGGCGGCGTAGGCGCGGTCGAAGAAGTCCAGCGACGCCCGGGACGAGTCGACGCCGAAGAAGGCGACGCGGATCCCGTTCCCCGCGGCGAACCCGACCGCGCCCCTGATGCGCTCGAGCATCGTCTCGCGGCTGACGCCGAGCGCGTCGAGCTTCCCGTCCGAGATCGGGCTCTCGATCACCGAGGCACGCACGCCGAGCTCGACGAGCACGTCGACGTCGGCCTGCACCGCGCGGGAGAACCCCCAGATCTCGGCGCGCAGGCCGTCTGCGGCGATCAGTTGCACCGCCCGGTAGTCGTCCTCGGAGACGCGCGGGAAGCCAGCCTCGATTCGATCGACGCCAGCGGCGTCCAGCGCGCGCGCGATCTCCAGCTTGTCCTCGGGCGTCAGCACGACGCCGATCGTCTGCTCGCCGTCACGGAGCGTCGTGTCGTAGAGGCCGACCGGGGCGCGCGGCTGCGGGTCGAGCGCCTGCTCGTTGATCGTCCCCGTCCAGACCTTTGCGCGGTCGAGCGTCATGTCGACGACCCGCCCGCCTGGACGATGCCGTCGGGGAACGGGGAGAGCTTCTCGGGGCCGGCGTCCGTGACGAGGAAGTTGTCCTCGAGGCGCAGTCCGCCGCCGCCCGCCCAGTAGCATCCTGGCTCGATTGCAAGCACGTTGCCCGCCTCGAGCTCGCCGCCGGCGGCCTGGTGGGGATAGGGAGGCTCGTGCGCCCGCGCGCCGATCCCGTGGCAGATCGGGTGCGTCGGCTGCCCGGGGAAGCCGATCCGCTCGATGCCCTCGCGGGTGCGCCGGTCGAGCTCGGCGAGGCTCGCCCCCGGCATGCAGAACGCGACTGCCTCCTCGTAGACCTGCCACAGGCCCTGCTCGAGCTCGCGGTACGCGCCGGTCAGCTCGCCGACGACGACGTTCTTCGTGTGATCCGCCCAGTAGCCGTCGGCGCACACCCAGATCTCGAACAGGGTCGGCTCGCCCTCGAGCACGGGTCGATTGCTGGTCGCGGTGAACGTCTTGATCCCCGGGCCCGCCCACACGAGGGAGAAGCCGAGGGCGAGCTCGACCCGTCCCGCCCAGCCCGTGCCCTCGCCGTGGACGAAGCCGAGCCATTCGGCGGCGATCTGCGCTTCTGTCATACCGGGCCTGATCACCCCGCAGACGTGATCCATCGCCGCCGCGGCGATCTCGTTCGCGAGGCGCATCCGCTCGATCTCCTGCTCGCTCTTGACCGCCCGTGCCCGCACGAGCAGCGGCGTCGCGTCCGCGGCGCCGGGGAACGCGTCGAACCACGCCTTCGTGTACGTGGTCGGCTCGCCGACCATGCGGTCGGTCGCCTGCGTGCCGAGTGTCAGCTCGAGCCCGACCGTGCCGTACTCGCGGGCGCGCTCCGCGGCCAGCTGCAGAGTGCGGACGACGGGAGGCCGCGGATCGTCCGGGAGGTAGCCGTCGACGAGACGGACGTCGCCGGTCCAGGCGGTCCGCGCGGCGTCGTCGGCGGACGCCTCGAGGCAGAACAGCGTCGGCTCGCCCTCACGAGGGAAGACCACCGCGTCGAAGCCCTTCATCCCCCAGAACCCACTCAGGTAGACGACATTGTCGGGCGCGCGGGCGACGATCGCGTCGATGCCCTCTTCCGCCATCAGCGCCCGCACGCGATCGAGCTTCGCCTCGTCACGCGGCCAGGGCATGAGCCGATTCTGTCATGTCACTGCTCAGACGCGCTCGATCCCGACGTAGTTCTCGGCGAAGGAGGTCGCGGCGGCCTCCGACGTGCGCAGATAGCGGAGCTGGGACCGTTGCAGACGGAGGTCGAACTCGTCGCCGTCGGGCCGGCGGTGCAGCATCGTGGTCATCCACCACGAGAAGTGCTCGGCACGCCAGACACGACGCAGGCAGGTCTCCGAGTAGCCGTCGAGCAGCGTCCGGTCGCCGTCGCGGTACCAGGCGATCAGCGCGTCCGCGAGCACCGCGACGTCCCGCACCGCGAGGTTCAGGCCCTTGGCACCGGTCGGCGGCACGATGTGCGCCGCGTCACCGGCGAGGTAGAGCCGGTTCCATTGCATCGGCTCGGCGACGAAGCTGCGCATCGGGGTGACGCCCTTCTCGAGGATCGGTCCCTCGGCGAGCGTCCAGCCGTCGACCGCGAGTCGCGCGTGGAGCTCCTCCCAGATCCGGTCGTCGGGCCAGGCGGCGAGATCCTCGTCGGGCGCGCACTGGAGATAGAGGCGCGAGAGCTCGGGCGAGCGCATGCTGAGCAGCGCGAAGCCGCGCTCGTGGTGGGCGTAGACGAGCTCGTCGCTCGACGGCGCGACCGCCGCGAGGATGCCGAGCCAGCCGTAGGGGTAGTCACGGGTGAACTCCCGCAGCGTGTCTCGGGGGATCGCCTGCCGCGAGACCCCGTGGAAGCCGTCGCAGCCCGCGACGACGTCGCACTCGAGCTCGTTGTGCTCGCCCTCGTGGGTGAAGCGGATCAGGGGCCGCTCGCTCTCGAGCTCGTGGAGAGACACGTCGTCGACCTCGAAGAGCAGCGGCGCGCCCGACGCGACGCGTGCCGCGATCAGGTCCTTGACGACCTCCGTCTGGCCGTACACGACGATCGCCTTGCCGGTGAGCTCCTCGAATGCGATCCGGTGGCGCTCGCCTTCCGACTGGAGCTCGACACCCGCGTGGACGAGACCTTCGCGCTGCAGCCGCTCGCCGACGTCGGCTCGCTCGTACAGGCTCGCGACGTCGTGTTCGAGAACGCCCGCCCGGATGCGCGCCTCGACGTACTCGCGGCTCCTGTTCTCCAGCACGACCGCTTCGATGCCTGCGCGGTGGAGCAGGTGACCGAGCGTCAGCCCCGCCGGCCCGGCGCCGACGATCCCGACCTGCGTCCGCATCACGCCGTGCATTCTCGCCCGGTGCCGCCTCTGCCGTCGAGCTCACCCCGGCGAGGGTCACACGCTCCCGACGGCCGGCGCCACGTCGACCACGAAACGCGCCGTGGTAGCCGCCGTGACGTCCTCGACGGTCGCGCCGTCCAGCAGCTCCACGAGCCTGAGCTGCCCTCCGGTGCGGCGGAACACCGCGAGCTCGGTCACGATCGTGTCGACGACGCCGGGAGCGGTCAGCGGGTAGGTGCAGCGGTCGACGACCTTCGGCTCGCCGCTCGACGAGCGCGACGTCATCGTCACGATCACCCGGCGCGCGCCCACCACGAGATCCATCGCGCCGCCCACACCGAGGACGTCCCTGCCGGGCACCGCCCAGTTGGCGATGTCCCCCTCCTCGCTCACCTGCAGAGCCCCCAGCACCGCCACGTCGATGTGCCCGCCGCGGATCATCGCGAAGCTCTGCGCGCTGTCGAAGTACGCAGCGCCCGGGAGCGCCGTGACCGGGCGCTTCGCCGCGTCGATCAGGTCCTCGTCGAGCTCCTCGTCGGAGGGCGGTGGGCCGACGCCGAGGAGCCCGTTCTCCGTATGGACGAACACGTTCGCCCCGGCCGCGAGGTACCGGGGGATCAGGTTCGGGATCCCGATGCCCAGGTTCACGACCTCTCCGGGGGCGAGCTCGTGCGCCGCACGCTCCGCGATGCGGAGTCTCGGGTCGTCGCTCACGCTCGCTCCACCAGGACGTCCACGTAGAGATGCGGGGTCTGCACCGACTCCGGCTCGAGCTCGCCGACCTCGACGATCTCCCCCGCCTCCGCGATCGTCGTCTTGGCCGCCGTCGCCATCAACGGATTGAAGTTCCTGGCGGTGTGCCGGTACCAGAGGTTGCCCAGCCGGTCGGCCCGCGCCGCGTAGACGAGCGCGACGTCCGCGGTGAGGGGCAACTCGAGCACGTGCGTCACGCCGTCCAGCTCGCGCTGCTCCTTTCCCTCGGCGAGCAGCGTGCCGGCCGCGACCGGGGTGAAGAAGCCGCCGATCCCGGCGCCCCCGGCGCGGATCGCCTCCGCGAACGTGCCCTGGGGCATCAACGTCGCGTCGATCTCCCCGGCGTTGACGGCTTCGACCGCCTCGGGGTTCGACGTGAAGTACGACGAGATGCCGCGCTTGATGCGCCCCTGACGGAGCAGCTTGCCGAGACCACGTCCGGGCTCGCCGATGTTGTTCGAGACGATCGTGAGGTCGGTCGCGTCGGAGTGCTCGACGAGGGCGTCGATCAATGTCAGCGGCGCGCCGACCAGCCCGAAGCCGCCGACCATGACGACGTCACCGGAGCGGACGTGGGCGACTGCGGCCGCCGGGTCGACCAGCGTGTCGACGCTCATCGCGACCCGCTCGGCCATGGGGCGAGAGCGGTGGCCGGGACGCCGATCCCTCCGCGTCTCACCGCCGCTCGCTTGTCTCGCACGGGGAACGCACGCGGCAGCGACGCTACGCCAGGCGCTGTCGAGTTGTCAAGACGCTGTCCGACTATGTAGAACATGCGCCGTGGCAGGCGATCACGACACGCGGACGTCGCAGTCGCTCGAGCGCGGCCTGGCGATTCTCTCCTCGTTCTCATCGGGGCGCCAGCTGATCGGGACGAGCGAGGTCGCGCGCGAGCTCGGGCTGACGCGCAGCACCGCGCACCGCTACATCACGACCCTGAGTCGGCTGGGCTACCTGCAGCAGGATCCCACCACGCGCCGCTACGGGCTGGGCCCGCGGGTGCTCGACCTCGGGTTCACCGCGATCAACTCGATGGAGCTCCGGCACGTCGCCGCGCCGCACCTGCGCCGCCTCTGCGACGAGACCGGGCATACCGTGAACATGGCGATCCTGGACGAGGCCGACATCGTGTACGTCGAGCGTGTCCGGGCATCTCGCAGCCGGCAGAACGAGATCGATCTCGACCTCCATGTCGGCTCCCGCCTGCCCGCGTACTGCACCTCGCTCGGAAAGGTGCTGCTCGCCTATCTCCCGGACGACCGGCGCGACGAGCTGCTCGACCGGGTGAGCTTCGCCCGCCGGGGGCCGAACACGCTCACCAGCCGAAGCGGGCTGGTCGCGGAGCTCGCGCGGGTGCGGGCGGCAGGTATCGCGGTCAACAACGAGGAGCTCGCCTACGGCCTGCGCTCGATCGCGGTCCCCGTGTTCGCCGCGTCCGGCGAGGCTGCCGCGGCGGTCAACCTCGCGGCACACAGCGCGATGGTCTCGATCGACGACCTCGTGGAGCGCCTCGGCCCGACCATGCAGCGCGTCGCCGGCGAGATCTCCGCGCAGCTCGGCTACCGGCCGACGGCGCCGCTCCTCGGAGCCTGAAGGGCTACGCGCCCCAGATCTCGTCGGCGGTCTCGACGACGAGCCGGAGCTTTGCGATCTGCTCGTCGTAGCTCAGCGCGTTCCCGTCGACCGTCGACGAGAAGCCGCACTGGGGCGACAGGCAGAGCTGGTCGAGCGAGACGTAGCGGCTCGCCTCCTCGACGCGTCGCTTGAGCTCGTCCTTCGACTCGAGCGCCCCACGCTTCGTCGTGACGAGGCCGAGCACCACCTGCTTCGACCCCCGCGGGACGAAGCGGAGGGGCTCGAAGCCACCCGAGCGCTCGTCGTCCCACTCCATGAAGAAGCCGTCGACATCGAGCTCGTTGAAGAGCGCCTCGGCGACGTGGTCGTACCCTCCCTCGGCGAACCACGACGAGCGGAAGTTGCCACGACACATATGGGTGGTCACCGTCATCCCTGCCGGCCGGCCCTCGAGCGCCTCGTTGAGATGGCGGATGTACTCGACGTGCTGCCGCTCGGGGTCACCGCCGATGGAGGCGACGTATTGCTGCTGCGCAGGGTCGTTGAGGTACGCGAGACTCGTGTCGTCGAGCTGCAGATACGTGCAGCCGAGCTCACCGAGACGGCCTACCTCGTCGCGGTAGGCGGCAGTCAGGTCGCTCCAGAACCCGTCGAGGCCCGGGTAGATGCCCTCGTCGATCGCCGCACGGCCGCCGCGGTAGTGGACCATGCTCGGCGACGGGATCGTCAGCTTCGGCGTCGCCGTCGTGACACACCCCTGCAGAAACGCGAACGCGTCGCCGAAGATCGTCTGTGAGAGGCCGACCTTGCCGCTCACGTGGAGCGCGTGCACCACGAACTCGACGTCTCCGCCTTCGTTGTGGAACGCGAGCCTGACCGTGTCGTCGGCGGTCGAGATCCCGTCGAGCGCATAGATGAAGTCCATGTGCCACGAGCTGCGCCGGAACTCGCCGTCGGTCGCCGAGCGGAGCCCGACGTCCTCCTGCATCCGGACGGCCGCGCGGATCGCCTCGTCCTCGGCCGCGCGCAGCGCCTCGGCGTCGATCGTTCCCGCCGCGGCGTCCTCGCGCGCTTGCAGCAACGCGGGAGGACGGAGCAGGCTGCCGACGTGGTCGGCGCGGAAAGGAGGGGTCGTCCGGGCTGCCATCATGCTCCTCTTCTACCAGCGCACCCGCTCCGGCGGCGGCGTGCCGTGCGCTTCCTGCCACGAGATCACGGGGTTGCGCAGTACGCCGATCCGCTCGATCTCGCACTCGATCACGTCGCCCGGCCGCAGGTAGAGCGACGCGGCATCGGGCGAGAAGCCGGCGACGCCCGAGACGGTGCCGGTCGAAAGCACGTCGCCGGCGGAGTAGCCGAGCGCCGAGTAGTGGCTCAGGATCTCCGGGATCGTCACGCTCATCCGGCTCGAGTGGGACACCTGGCGGTCGTCGCCGTTCACGCGCAGCGTCATCGCGAGGTCGTGTGGGTCCGGCACCTCGTCGGGCGTCACGATCCACGGCCCCAACGGGCAGAACGTGTCGATCGCCTTGCAGAACGAGAAGACGCCGGACACCATCTCGCGCCGCTGGATGTCGCGCGCGGTGATGTCGTCGAAGATCACGTAGCCGCCGACGTAGTCCATCGCCTCCTCGGGTGAGAACCACTTCCCAGCCTTCTTCAGCACGACCGCGAGCTCGAGCTCGTAGTCGAGCTCCTCGGTGAGATGCTCGGGATACACGACCGGCTCGTCGGGACCGACGATCGCGTCGACGTTCTGGAAGAACACGATCCAGGGAGCGATCTGGTGCGACCAGTCGACCTGTTTCGACTCCTCTTCGTGCTCGCGGAAGTTCCCGGCAGTGTGGAAGAACTTCTTCGGCACGATCGGCGCCCGGAGCCGGGTGTCCGCCAGGGCGACACGCTCACCCGTCTCGTCGGCCCCGCCCCGCTCGAACCACTCTCTCGCCGTGGGCACGTCGAGCACCGCGATCTCGTCGCCGGCGAGTGCACCGACCCGCCTGTCTTCGCCGAACGTCACCAGCTTCATCGCTTCGTCCTCCTCGAGTACAAGAGGGGCGAGGCTGAAGCCACGCCCCCCGACCACCACCCGCCAGACCCGCAGGGCGAAGCCAAAGCCACGCCCTCCGACCACCCGCCAGACCCGCGGGGCGCGGCTTCAGCCTCGCCCCCTTTCACGCGACGCCGCACACGTCCAGCGCCACCCGTGCGTACACCTCGGCGGTGCGCACGAGGCCGTCGATCTCGAGGTTCTCGCCGAGCGCGACGTCCATCAGCCCGGTCGACGTCCCGTAGTTCACAGTGGGCACGCCGTAGCGGGTCAGCGCGGACGCGTCCGAGAACCAGCGCGTCACGTCCCGCCCCGGCGACTCGCCGTACACCGCCTCGTGAGCCGCGTCGATCGCGGCAACGAGCGCGTGCCCCTCGTCGATCTCTGCGCCCGGCGCGGTCACGTACACCTCACCCTCGATCCCGTACCCGGGGAAGCGCGCCGCGAGCCCGCGCACCATCTCCAGGACCTCGCCGCGGGCGGTGCTCATCTGCTTCGTCGGGGGGACGCGCACGTCGAGGAACACGTCCGTGTGGTGCGGCGTGCGCGAGACGCGCCAGCCGAAGCCGCCCTCGATCGCACCGACGTTCACGATCGCCCTCGCGTCCCGGTACGCGTTGGCCGGGTCGTCCTCCCAGGTCGGGATCCACTCGAGGATCGCGCTGAGCACCTCGTGCGCGCGAAGGATCGAGTTCTCATCGCGCCGCCCCTCGCTGAACGCGGTGTGAACGAAGTTGCCGTGCACGCGCAGCTTCACCCACAACGCACCGAAATGGCCCAGCACGACCTTGCCCTCGGTCGGCTCGCCGAGCAGGCACATGTCGGCGACGCCGCCGTGCGTGACGAGGTACCGGGAGCCGGCCGCGTAGCCACGGTACTGGGCACCCTGCGCCTCGCCGTGTTGGGTCTTCTCGATCTCGCCGCAGACGGCGGCGACGAGCACGTCGCCGCGGAGCCGAACACCTGCGTCCTGGAGCGCGGAGACGGCCTCGACGTAGCACGCGAGGGCGCCCTTCATGTTCGAGATCCCGAGCCCGTAGAGCCTCCCGTCCTCGACGAACGCCGACGGCTGGAAACCTCGCACGTTGCGGAGCCAGGGCTCGCGGCCCGAGTACGACGTGTCCATGTGGCCGTTGAACATGAGGCTCTTCCCGCCGCCGGCACCGGCCCAGGTCCCGAGCGCGTTCGCCCGTCCGTCCTCCACCTGCTGCCACTGCACCTGCAGCCCGCGGGCCTCGAAGAGCTCGACCATCAGCCGCGCCATCGCTTCCTCGTCGCCGGTGAAGGAATGGGTCCCGATCATCCGGCTCGCGGTCTCCACGAGCCGATCTCGGTCTATCGGCAGAGGCACGTTTCCGCCCCGCGGAAAAGTGCCAGTCATCGCTCGCGTACGGCGGGTAGCACTTGCTCGCCGAACAGGCGGATCTGCTCGTGGCGGTCGTTTCCCCAGAGCTCGAGCATCACGTGGGTGCAGCCCGCGTCGCGGTACTCCTCGATCGCCGCGATGCAGTCGGCGGGCGTGCCGGCGATCGGCTTGCACTTGTCGAGCAGCGCGTCGGAGACCTCGGCCTTCGCGGCGAGGCGTCCGCCCCGCTCCATCGCGTCGGCGACGGGTCTGATCTCGTCCTGCTCGATGCCCGCGAGCTCGAGCAGCACGTCCGCCGAGCCCTGGATGTTCTGCACCTTGTTCGCGAGGTACATGCCCGCGATCTCGCGCGCCCCGTCCCGCCCGCGCTCACGATCGCTCGCGTGGATCGAGGCGACGACGGTGCAGCCGATGTCGATCTCCGCGGCGACGTTCTCGCGCGTGTAGCGGACGAACGCGGGCGTGGTGATCGAAGGCGTGAGGCAGCCGTCTGCGATCTCTCCTGCGAGCGCCTGCATCTTCGGCGCGGTCGCGGCGACGTAGACCGGCGGGACGTCACGCGGTGTGTGCGCGCTCTCCTGGAGGGCCGGCACCGAAGCGCCCCACGTGTCGCCCTCGTACTCGAACGCCTCGCCGCCCAGGACGCCGCGCACGATCGTGACCGCGTCGCGCATCGGGCCGAGCGTCTTCCTCGTCTGCGAGCGGATGTTGTTGAGGAAGATCTTCGAGGTCCCGAAGCCGAGCAGGAACCGCCCCGGCCCCGCCGCCTCCTGCACCACCCGGGCGTCCATCGCAACCTGCACCGGGTGCCGGGTGAACGGCGAGATGATCCCCCAGCCGATCGTCAGCGTCGTCGTCGCGCGCGCCATCAGCGCAGAGACGACGGTGGAGCTGCGCGCCTCCATCCCGTGCTTCCGCCACCAGGGATACGCCTCGGCCAGCCAGACCGTGTCCATCCCGGCCTCGTCCATTGCCCGGGCCGACGCGAGCATCTCGTCGAGCGGCTCCATCGTGAGCTGCATCACGCCGATGCGAAACGGAACCGTCACGCTCTACGCCTCTCGCTCCGCTTCCGTGACATGTCACGGACATTAACACTCCCTTCGACACCCTGCGACGAGGCAGCGGGATCTGACCCCGCAGGGGTCTGGCCCCCGTGGCTTCTCGGTCCGCCATGCCCGGAGCTACGGGGGACAGGCAGCTGCGGTACCAGCCCTCGGCGTTCCTCGAGTCGCGCCACGCGTCCGTTCCAGACGAGCAGCGTCCGACGGTTGGCCTCGCTGCCGCGCTCGTCGCTCACGTCGCCACCGCTGCAGGCGTAGGCGCCGCAGACGTCCGGCCGGCGGTCCTCGACACGAGGTGCTCGACGACGCGCCTCGTGTCCCTGTCCGTGCCGTAAACCAGCATCGACGTAAACGAGTGCAGGAACAGGAGCCCTACGAAGTAGAGCCCCGGCGCCGAGGCGACGGCGCCGCGGTACTGCACCGGATAGCCGTCGTCCTCCCGGTCGAACGGCACCTCGATCCACGAGAAGTCGGGCCGGAAGCCGGTGCACCAAACGACGTTCCGCACGTCCAGCACCCGGCCGTCGTCGAGCATCGGGCGGCCCGCCTCGACGTCGACCGTACGCGAGAGCGTTCGCTCGACGCCGGCCGCGCGGAGCTCCTTCCCCCGGTGGCGGAGCAACGGCGCCCCGCCGTGCCGGATGTGAGGACGCATCTTGCGCCCAACCGGCGTGTCCATCGTGATGACGTGCTTGCCGGCGAAGGCGAGCAGTCGGAAGCCCATCCGACCTCGCCGGGTGTCGACCGGCGCCGGGATCTGCCCCGTGTCGGGGCCCGCGAGGATCGTGTGGTGATCGGACGCGACCTCGAACGCGACGTCCGCGCCCGAGTGGCTCGCTCCGACGACGAGCACGGCCCCCGGCTGGAGCTGGCGTGGGTTGCGGTAGTCGCTCGAGTGGAGCTGCGTGATCCGCGGGTCGAGCCCCGAGGCGATGCTCGGCACGTACGACCTCTGCATCACGCCCGTCGCGACGACGACGTTCTCGGCCTCGAACGTCCGGTCGCCGCATGTGAGCCCGAATCGGTCGCCGTCCTTCGACAGCGTGTCGACGGTCGTCCTCGAGCGGACGGGCAGCTCGAACCGTGCGGCGTAGGACTCGAGGTAGTCGGCCATCTCGTGTGTCGTCGGGTAGGCCGTGCGCTTCGCGGGGAATCGCATGCCCGGGAGCCCGTCGTGGCTCGCGGGCGAGTAGAGTCGAAGCGAGTCCCACCGCTTGCGCCACGGGTCACCGACGCGTTCGCTCGCGTCGAGGATCACGAACTCCCGGCCGTGCTGCTGCAGGTGGTATCCGCATGCGAGCCCGCCCTGTCCCCCGCCGACGATGACGGTCTCGAAGGTCTCGGTCGTCATCTCTGCCTCCTCCGTCGTTTCCGTCGACGGTAGGGCCGGCTCGACGCGGCGGCATCGCGCGGATCCACCAATTGCCCGCATCGCCGGCGTGGTCAATTCCAACCACGGGCCGGCTCAGAACTCAGACCAGGTCGTGCTCGAACGCAAACGCCGTGGCGGCGGCCCGCGACGAGACGCCGAGCTTCGCGTAGATGTTCTGGAGGTGGCGGGCGACCGTGTGCTCGCTGATCACGAGCGACGCGGCGATCTCGCGGTTCGTGCTCCCGGCGGCGACGAGGCGGACGACCTCGACCTCGCGCGGCGAGAGCCCGTGGTCGCCCTTCTCGGCTCCGAGCCGCGCCGCGTCCGGAGCCGCGCCGAGCCGCTCGAAGACGTCTCTCGCCGCGTCGTGCTCGAGCGTCGCCGACTCGTCGTCGCCGAGGAGGCGGCAGGCGTCCCCGACGAGGACCCGGGTCCGGGCCGTCTCGTACGGAATGTCGAGCGCGTGCCACACCTCGGCTGCACTCCGTAACGAGACGAGCGCCTCGCGCGGTGCACCCTCCGAGAGATGGACGGCGCCGCGCGCGTGGTCGACCATCGCCCGGAGCATCGCGCTCTCGAAGCCGCGCGCGATCTCCTCCAGTTCGGTGCCGGCGCGTCGCGCGGACTCGACGTCGCCCGCGGCGAGCATCACCTCGACGAAGGCGGGGAGAAGGCGCGCCCGGTCGAGCGGCGCGGTCGACGCCGCGGCTCGGCGCGTGTGATGCCCGCCACCGCGGCATCGATCCGCCCCTGCGCGAGACGAAGCTGGGCAAGGCCGGGATGAGGCTCCCAGCCGAGCGTGCTCGCCGCCCGGTACGCCTCGGCCGCGCCCGAGAAGTCACCGCGCAACCGCAGGAGCTCGCCCTGGCGGTAACGCGCGAGACCCGCGGCGGGATTCCGCGTCTCGACGAAGCGGTCGGCCGCGCGTCGCGCTTCCTCGAGCGCGTCCTGCCAGGAGCCGTCGAGCTGGAAGATCTCTGCTCGGTGGACGAGGCAGCGGCCCGTGAACGCGACCATTTCCGGTTGGAGCGCCCACCAGTCGGCAAGCGCGCGCGTCCACTCGCGCGCCCGTCGCACCTCGTAGACCTCCTGGCACGCGAGGATGACCCCGCAGTAGACGATGCCGGTGACGATCGGCGAGAGCTCCTCCGCCGTGACGGCGACCATCGCCTCGTCGAGAAGCGCCAGCCCCGCGGCAACCTGGCCACAGCGGAGAAGCATGTGGCCCTGCCCATGGACCGCGAGCGCGAACAGGTCGCGGTCGCCGAAGCGCTCGGCGACGTACACGGCCGCTGCGGCGATATCCGCGGCAGCCGCGTAGTCGCCCGCGGCCTCGTGCCGGAACATGCCCGGCAGCAGCAGGTAGCCGCGCTCGGCGCACTCTCCCTCGGAGGCGACGAGCCGCTCTGCCCGTCCGAGCCAGCCGCTCGCCGGACCGATTTCGCCGCGTGAGGCGAGATTCAGGCCGACCCACGCTGCGCATCGGACGGCGCGAAGCGTCTCGCCGTCGTCGAGGTGCCGCTGATGCGCCTGCTCGAGCCAGGCGACGCAGTCGCCGTCGCGGCCGAGCATGAACGACGCGGTCGAGAGGAGCTCGAGCTCCGGAGCGTCCAGCAGCCCCCGCTCGTTCGCGCTGACGAGGAAGTCGTGCGCGTCGAGCCAGGCCCGCCTCGCATAGGCCTCGCGACCCTGCTCGAGCGCTTGGGTGCGGTCCCGCATTGGGCGCTCCACGGCTCTACGAATCGTATCGCCGAGCCCGGAGCGGCCCTCGCCGCCGGGCCTACGCGGATTCCGCCTTCTCGGCCTGGACCTCGTCGTCGAGCGCCGTGAGCACGTTCCCGACCTGCTGGTTGATGATGGGCTGCAGGACCCGCTGCCCCATCGAGCCGACCGGGCCGGCGATCTTGACGTCGGCCTCCCAGGCCATCGACGTCGTGCTCGCCCTCGCCGCTCAGCGTGAACGACGTCGTCATGTTCATCAGCGCCCCGACGCCGGTCCCCTTCGCGTGCAGGGACGCGAACTCGAGCGGCCGCTCCTCGACCTTCTCGAACTGGATCGACATCTTCAGCCCGCCGAGCCCGAGCGGCACCTTCACCTTGGCGCTCCAGTGCCTGTCGTCCGCGATCTCGAAGCTCTCGACGCCGGGCATCGTCTTCGCCATCTTCGACGGGTCGTTGATCACGCTCCACACGACCTCGCGTGGTGCGTCGAAGTCCCTCGTGCCCTCGAGCTTCATGTCGCCCTCCTCACCTCGACCTTCGCCCGCGCCGTCTCGGGGTGCCGGAGCAACTCGAAGACACGGTGATAGGGATTGTGGCTGTCCGTCACGATCGCCGAACCGGCTGCACGGAGCGCGTCCTGGAGCGCCGCGCAGATGCAGTGGATCCCGCCGCCGCCGCCCTCGCCCATGCCCTTCGTCCCGAGCGGCGTGAACGGCGAGGGCGACTCGATCGCCCCGGTCGAGAGCGGCGGCATGTCGAGCGTGTGCGGGACGTGATAGTCGTAGAAGTTCGGCGTCAGGAGGTTCCCGTCGTCGTCGTACGGGAACGACTCGAACATTGCGGCGCCGATCGCATGGGCGGTGGCGCCCATCACCTGGCCCTCGACGATCTTGGGGTTCACGCGCACGCCGCAGTCGTCGACGGCCGCGTAGTCGACGAGCTCGTAGACCCCGGTCTCGGGGTCGACCTCGACCACGCAGGCGTGGATCTGCATCGCGTACGTGAGCGTCAGGTTCCCGAATTTGCGCTCCTTGTCGGGCACGTCGAACGGCGGCCGGTAGACGTAGCGGGCGTTCATCGGCGGCGGGTCGACGGAGAAGCCCGCGTTGTTCGCGTTCGGGATCGCGCCGAGCGCCATGAACGGCAGGGCCGCCTCGGGATTGTCGGCGATCCGCGCGAAGCCGTCGGCCAGCTCGATCGCCTCCACCGGACACTGGAAGACCATCGAGGCGAGTGTCTTCATCTGCTCCGCGAGCATCTCCGCCGCGCCCTTCACCGCGCTCAGCCCCGTGACGGCGAACTGGCTCGCATAGGTCCCGGAGAACCCTGCGTGCGAGTTCCAGTAGCTGTCGTGACCCGCGCGCACGTGCACGAGGTCGACGTCACAGCCGAGGATGTCGGCCACCACCTGGGCGGCGGTCGTCTCGTGGCTCTGGCCCTGCGGCGTGGTCCCCAGAGTCACGACGACCTCGCCGAAGATGTCGAGCTTGACCGTCGCCACCTCGTTGTTGCCCGAGAACTGCAGGTCGGGATTGAGGAGCTGCGACTGCCCGAAGTTGTTCGTGCCGGAGTCGAGGGTGGAGCCGATGCCGACGCCGAGCAGCATCCCGCGTGACGCGGCCTCCTCGCGACGCGCCTCGAGCGTGTCGTATCCGATCAGCTCGAGCACCAGATCGAGTGCCCGCGGGTAGTCACCCGAGTCGTACACGCAGCCGTTAGGCGTCTCGTACGGCATCTGCTCCGGCTGGATGTAGTTCCGCTTCCGGAGCTCGACCCGGTCGAAACCCAGCTCCTGCGCGACGATGTCCGCGATCCGCTCCGTGAACCAGAGCTGCTGCATCCGCGAGTAGCCGCGGTTCGGCGAGACCGGCGCCTTGTTCGTCATCGCCTGCGTGAACTCGAGGCGGATGTTTCGCCAGCCGTACAGCCCGGGCGCGACCTGCGACCAGATCACGCCGCCGAGCGGCTCGTAGCGCAGGTAGGCGCCCGCGTCGTCGACCGCCCGCGTGCGGAACGCGGTCATCGTGCCGTCCGCCTTGACCGCGACCTCGGTGTCGAGGAACCAGCGCTCGTTCCCGTGCGACATCGACTGGTGGAAGTCGGTGCGCCACTCGGTCCACTGGATCGGCCGGTTGAGCTTGCGCGCGAGGAGGCAGCATGCGACGAGCTGCGGGTGGGACGTGATCTTGTTGCCGAAGCCGCCGCCGATGTCCTGCGTGACGAGACGCAGCTTGTCGGTGCCGACCCGCATCGCCGGGGCCATCATGATCACCGCGAAGCCCGGGAACTGGTTGTTCGTGGTGATCGTCCACTGACCGGTGCCGCGGTTGAACTCGACGAGCGCACCGTCGAGCTCGAGCGGGGTCGAGTTGAAGCGGTCGAAATGGAGCTCCGAGATCTTGACCACGTGGTCGGCCTCGGCGAACGCGGCGTCGACGTCGCCCCACTCCCAGACGCCCGTGTAGGACATGTTGCCGCCGCACTCCTCGTGGAGCACGGGCGCCCCGTCCTCGAGCGCCTTGCGCGCGTCGACGACGACGTCGAGCGGGTCGTAGTCGACGACGACGAGCTCGGACGCGTCGCGGGCGAGCTCGCGGGTCTCCGCGACCACGGCCGCGACCGGCTCGCCGACGTAGCGCACCTTCCCGACCGCGAGCGCGTAGTCCTTGACGCTGCCGCCCGGCTCCGCCGCGATCTGGAAGAACGGGTCGGTCAGGATCGCGACCTCGTCGCCGGTCAGGGTCCCGTAGACGCCCGGCAGCTCGAGCGCCGGCGAGACGTCGATCGACGTGATCCGTGCGTGCGCGTACGGAGACCGCACGAAATGCAGGTAGCCCATGCCGTGGCGCTTCACGTCGTCGAAGAACACGCCCTGCCCCTCGACGAGGCGCCGGTCCTCCTTGCGTGGCACGCTCTGGCCGACGAAGCCCTTCTGGAGGGTGGTCGTGCCCTCGGTCTCGACGGTCGTCATGCGTGTCCTCCCTTCCCCGCGGCGACGACCGCCTCGACGATGTTCCAGTAGCCCGTGCAGCGGCAGAGGTTCCCCTGGAGGGCGACCTTCACCTCGTCCGCGGTCGGGCTCGGGTTCTGCTCGAGCAGGGCGGTCGCGCTCATCAGCATCCCGGGCGTGCAGTAGCCGCACTGGAGCGCGTGGTGCTCGGCGAAGGCGCGCTGCAACGGCGTCTGCTCGTCGCCTGCGAGACCCTCGACAGTCGTGATCGACGCACCGTGCGCCTGGGCGGCGAGCACGGAGCAGCTCTTCACCGGCACACCGTCGAGGTGGACGGTGCAGGCGCCGCAGCTGCCCGTGTCGCAGCCGACGTGCGTCCCGGTGAGATCGAGGTCGTCGCGCAGGAAATGGACGAGCAGCCGGCGCGCGGGAACCTCCCGCTCGTAGCGCTCGTCGTTGACGCGCACGTCGACGAAGACACTGGTGGACGGCAGTGCGGACACGCCTACCCCCTCACTCGATCCTGTGCCTGAAGCACCGCGCGGACGATCGAGGTCTCCGCGAGGCTTCGCCGGTAGTCCGCCGAGGCGTGCACGTCCGACGGCGGGTCGAGGCTCGCGCCGAAGCCGTCCACCGCGGCGCGCACCGACGCCTCGTCGACTGACCCGCTCGAGAGCGCCTCTTCGACGACGGTCGCGCGGACGGGAACCGCGGCGACGCACCCGAGCGCGATCCGCCAGGCGCCGTCGACGACGGACGCCGCCGCGTTCGCGACGTACGTGCCGTGCACCCCGAGCGTGACGCCGGCCATCCCGTCGCCGGCCGCCCGCCCCGCAGCGGGGATCGCGATCTTCGTCAGCAGCTCGCCTTCGCGCACGGTCGTCTCGAAGACGCCCACGAAGAACTCGTCGGCCGGCACGACACGCTCGCCGTTCACCCCCGCGACGGTCATCGCCGCGTCGAGCGCGACGAGCAGCGGCGGGAAATGGTTCGTCGGGTCGTTGACGCAGATGTTCCCACCGAGCGTCCCACGGTTCCGCACCTGGACGTCGGCGACGGTGGCGGCCACCTCCGCGAGGATCGGCCGGGTCACCTCGACCTCCGAGGATGCCAGGATCGCGGAGAGCGTCGTCATCGCGCCGATCTCGAGCGACGACCCGACGACCGAGATCGTGCGGAGGTCGTCGAGGCCGCCGAGATCGACGAGGACGTCCGGCGACGCGGCGCGCTGCTTCATCACGTTGAGGAGCGTCTGGCCCCCCGCGAGCGCGCGGGCCCCGTCGTACTCGGCGAGGAGCGCCACCGCCTCCTCGATCGACCCGGGGCGCGCGTAGGAGACCTCTCGCAGCAGCATCGAGGCGATTCTGACACACGCGCCCGTGTGACATGTCAATGACCGGCCGGACTGCCCGCTCCGCGCACCACCGCGTCCCGCACGGGACGGTGCGCGCCGGCCCGCGAGGGCGCCCCGCGCGCCCTCCGGGCCGAGCTCGGGCGCTTCCTCAGCCCGCGCGCACGACGTGCCAGCCGTCGACGCCGTCGCACTTGACGATCCCGCGCGTGTCGCCCGCGTACGTGTACGCGGGGAGGCCGTTGACCGTGAGCTGCAGCTTCTTTCCCCGCTTGATCGTCCCGAAGGTCGCCATCACTCCGTTGACGTGCTTGTCGACCTTGTGGGCGACGTAGACGGCCGGCCACTGCTTCAGGCAGGCGCCCGTGCAGCGGATCTTCCCGCCGGCCTTCTTCTCGGTGTCCCAGTAGTAGATGCCGATCCCCTTCGGCGTTGCGATCACCTTCTTGCCGGCGAGATTCGACTTCATCTCGATCGCGGGTCGTGCCATTCCGGCGTCGCCCGCGAGCGCGGCGACCGGCAGTAACGCCGTCGCCACGAGCGCGACGGTTGCGAGTCGAAGAGCGAGCAGCATCCGTTCCTCCGTTCGGCGTAGGGAAGTGCGTCTGGACGAGGATGCCGTCGCCCGGCCCGCACCAGGCCGTTGTTCGCACACTCGTAAGAGAAGGTTCAGCGTGCCGCAAGGATCGCCGGCGGGAGCGCTCCGCGAAGGTGTCTGCCCTTTCGCAGGCCGGAGAGAGCCCGCGTGGTAGCGTCGCCGCGTGGCGACCTGCGACGCGGTGCTCGTCGGCTCGGGCATCAACACGCTCACGGCCGCGGCGCTCCTGGCGCGCGAGGGATGGCAGGTTTGCGTCCTCGAGCGCTCGGACGCGCTCGGCGGCGCGATCCGCACGGAGAGCGACTACACGCTCCCGGGCTTCACCCACGAGGTGATGAGCTCGTGGCACCCGCTCTTCCAGGGCTCCGCCGCCTACGCGGAGCTCGCGGACGACCTCCATGCGCGCGGCCTCGAGTACGTGAACACCGAGCTGCCGACCGCGACCGCGTATCCGGACGGCTCGGCGATCTTCCTCCACACCTCGCTCGAGGCGAACGTGGCCGAGTTCGAGCGCTTCGCCGCGGGCGACGGCGCAGCCTGGCGGCGGCAGTTCGAGGAGTTCATGGCCCACGCCGACCTGAGCTTCGGCGTGCTCTCGACCGAGCTCTGGTCGTCGTCGGGGCTCGGGCTCGGGCAGCGGCTCTTCCGGACACTCGGCCGGCGCGGCCTGCTCGAGTTCGCCGGTCATGCGCTGGGCACGTGCCGCGACTGGACGACGACGACGTTCCGCTCCGACGAGGCGCACGGTCTGCTCGCCCCGTGGGTGCTGCACACGGGGCTCGGACCGGACAACGCCGTCTCGGGATTCATGACGCAGGTGATCGCGTGCGCGGTGCAGCTGGGAGGCATGCCCGTCCCTGTCGGTGGTGGCGTCCGCCTGGTGGAGGCGCTCGCGGGCATCGTCCGGGACGCGGGAGGTGAGCTCCGCGTCGGCGCCGCGGTCGAGCGGATCACCGTCTCCTCGGGCCGCGCGACCGGTGTCGTCCTCGTAGGCGGGGAGATCGTGCACGCGTCGCGCGCGGTGATCGCGGGCGTGACGCCGACCCAGCTGTACGGCGCCCTGCTCGCCCCGACCGACGTGCACGACGACGTCCGCGCGGCCGCCGAGCGGTACAGGTACGGGCGCGCCGGCATGCAGATCCACATCGCGATGGACGAGCCGCCGCGCTGGAGAGGAGCAGACGCCGAGCGTCTCGCACGCACCGCGATCGTTCATCTCACGCCCGGGCTCGACGGCGTCTCGCGGGCGGTCAACGAGGCCGAGCGCGGGCTGCTCCCGGCGGAGGCGACGATCGTGGCAGGGCAGCCGTGCGCGGTCGACCCGTCACGTGCGCCGGACGGCAAGTGGATCGTGTGGATCCAGCTGCAAGAGCTGCCGGCGGGTCGCGTCAGGGGCGACGCGGCGGGAGAGCTCGACGTGGGCGACGGCAGCTGGACCGAGGAGCTGCGGGAGCGCTACGCCGACCGCATCGTGGCGCGGCTCGGCGACGCGATCGAGAACCTCTCGTCCGCGACGCTGCAGCGCGTCGTCCTTTCTCCCGTGGATCTCGAGGCGCTGAACCCGAATCTCGTCCGCGGCGACATCTACGCGGGCAGCTGCGCGCTCGACCAGAACCTCCTCTGGCGGCCGTTCGCGGCCGCGCCGGGACATCGGACGACCGTCGAGGCGCTCTGGCACGTGGGCGCGAGCACCCATCCCGGCCCGGGGCTCGGCGCAGGCTCCGGCTACCTGGTCGCGAAGGAGCTCACGAAGCCGCCGTTGACGCGCCGGGTGCTCGGGAAGCTCCCGGGCCGCTCGTGAGGCTCGGGCTCTCGGCGATCTCGACGGTGAACGCGTCGTTCGCCGACGACGCCGCGGCGTATCGCGCCGCCGGCTTCGACGCGATCGGCCTGTGGGAGATGAAGCTCCCGCCGGACGACGTCGCGAACCGCGAGCTGCTCCGCTCGACGGGTCTCGCGGTCGCGAACTGCATTCCCACGGTGCCGACGTTCTTCCAGCTGGGCATCCCCGGGATGGAAGGCCCCGCCGACCCCGCCCAGCGGATCGCCGCGATCTGCGCGTCGATCCGGCGGCTCGCGGCCTACGAGCCGGAGAGCATCGTCGTCCTGAGCGGCCCGCTCGGCGCTCGTCTCGGAGCGCGAGGCCGCGCGGTCCTCGTCGACGGGCTGCGGCAGGCGGCCGCCGTCGCGCGTGAGGCAGGGCGTCCGGCTCGGCTTCGAGCCGATCCATCCCGCGCAGCGCGAGTCGACCGCGTTCGTCTGCTCGGTCGCGGACGCGCTCTCGGTGCTCGCGGAGGCGGGTCTCGACGACGTGGGACTGATGGCCGACAGCTACAACCTCGCCGCCGAAGGCCCGGACGCGATCGCACGGGTGGCCGGCCGTGTGACGGGGCTCCACCTGGCCGACTGGCCGAAGGAGGACCTCGGGCGCGACGCCCGCGTGCTCCCGGGAGAGGGGCGCGGGGAGTCCGCTGCCTTCGTCGCCGCGCTCCGGGCTGCGGGCTGGAACGGGACGCTCGACGTCGAGATCTTCTCCACGCCGGACGGCTTCTGGGCGCTGGCGCCGGAGGAGGCCGCCCGCCGCGCATACGCGGCCGTCTCCGCGCTCGTATGACCGGACCGGCTCCGGACGCGATTGCGCTCGAGCAGCTCGGCACCCTCTGGGACTTCGACGACCCGGCGGCGAGCGAGGCCCGGTTCCGCTCGCTCCTGCCCCGCGCGCGGACACGGGCCGAGAGCGGCGTGCTCGCGGAGCTCCTCAGCCAGATCGCGCGCGCACAGGGTCTCCAGCGTCGTTTCGCGGAGGCCGACGAGACGATCCGCGAGGCGGAGGGCGTGCTCGCTCCGGAGGACGCCCGCGCCCGCGTCCGTGTCCTGCTCGAGCGGGGGCGCATCGCGAACACCTCCGGGCGGGAGGATCGTGGTCGTGCGGCGTTTCTCAGCGCGTGGGACGGGGCCCGCGAGGCCGGCGAGGACGCGCTCGCAGTGGACGCCGCGCACATGCTCGGGATCGTCGAGGAGCCGGAGCTCGCCCACGCGTGGAACGAGCGGGCGATGGCGCTCGCGCGGTCGTCGGCCGATCCGCTCGCACGCCGCTGGGTCGGGTCGCTGGCGAGCAACATGGGATGGGCGCGGCACCACGCGGGCGACGACGACGGCGCGATCGCCCTGTTCGAGCTGGCGCGTGACGAGTGGGTCGCCGACGGGCGGATCGGCCGCGCCAGGATCGCGCGGTGGTCGATCGCCCGCTGCCTGCGCTCGCGCGGTGACGCCGCCGAGGCCCTGCGGGAGCAGGAGACCCTCCTCGCCGAGCTCGATGCGCTCGGCGAGACCGACGGGTACGTGCACGAGGAGCTCGGCGAATGTCTGCTGGCACTCGGCCGCCCGGCCGATGCCCGCCCGCGTTTCGCCCGCGCCTGGAGCGCACTCTCCCACGACCCGAACCTGCGCGCAGACGAGCCTGAGCGGCTCGCGCGCCTCGAGCGGCTCGCCCTCGGCGTGGAGGATCAGACCGAGCCGTAGAGCCCGAGGATCACCGAGACATACTGCTTCGTGTCGTCGAAGAGGCCACGCTGCCTGACCGCGCGCGCGCCCTGGTAGTAGCCCGCGAGAGCGCGGCGCACGTCGCCGCCGAACTGGTCGAGTTGCCAGCGCAGGTAGCGCACGCCGGCACGGACGTTTCCGTTGTAGCTGCGCGGCGTGGCCTCGCCGAGCAGCACGGTGTCCACCCAGCTCCAGGTCTCGGGCAGGAGCTGCATCACCCCGATCGCCCCGGCGCTCGAGACGACGTCCTCCTGGAAGCCGGACTCCATCCACGCGAGCGCACGCGCGAGCTTCGGATCGACCCCGTAGTACCCGGCCCAGCGGTCGATCGCCTCGCGCACCACGCTCTGCCCGACGGCGGGGCCCGTCGACGAGAGATGTGCCGATGCGGGCAGCGTGAGCCGCTGGTCCGGGACGATCGTGGACATCAGACGGAGCTTGTTCGCCTGCGCGAGCCGCCACGGGCTCACGTGGTAGCGCTGTGCGATGGAGAAGAAGCTCTCGCCCGCAGCGACCGTATGCGTGAGCCGCGGCGCCGCGGTCTTCGCCTGGCGTTTCGGCGCCTCGGCGACCTTGGCGCCCGGAACGCGCAGCTTCTGGCCGGGGACGATCACGCTGTCCAGCGACAAGCCGTTCGCGGCCGCGAGCTTTACCGCGTTCACCCCGTAGCGCCGCGCGATCACCGCGAATCCTTCCCCCGGCTGCACCGTGTGGACGACCACGGGCGGCGGTGCTCGTCATGGCCGCCTTCGACGGCGCGGTGCGGCCCGGGACGCGCAGCTTCTGACCGGGGACGATCACGCTGCGCAGCGTCAGCCTGTTCGCCGCCGCGAGCTTCGCCGCGTTCACGCCGTAGCGACGCGCGATCTGGGTGAATCCCTCGCCCGCCTGCACCGTGTGGACGAGAGCGACCCTGGAGGAGCTCCGTGCCCCGGTCGTCTTCGTTCGGCTCGCCGTGCGGGCCCGGGCGAGCGCCTTGAAGGTCTTCACTCCCGCGATCCCGTCCGGCTGGAGACCGTGCGCGCGCTGGAACCGACGCAACGCCGCCGCGGTCGCGGCGTCGAAGCGCCCGTCGACCCGCTTCGCCGGGAGGCCGAACGGCCGCAGCTGGAACTCGAGCGACGCGACGTCCCAGCCGACCCGACCGCCCGAGAGCACCCGTTGGCCGAGGAGCGGCGAGCCGAGCGTGCCGAGCTTGCACCGGGTCGCCATGCCGATCTTGCCGGTCGCGCGGATCCCGTGGTTCCGCTGGAACGTCAGGAGAGCCTTGCGGGTGAGCGGGCCCGAGACGCCGTCCACCGACCCCGGATAAAGCCCGTGGGCGCGCAGCGCGACCTGGAGCGCCGCGATCCTGGCGCTCTGGGAGGCGGCGGCGGGCCCGGCGAGCGCCAGGGCGGCTGCCGCCGCGAAGACGATCACGAGGGTTCGGCGCACGGGGACCTCCTCAGTTCTCCTCCGCCGTGCGTGCTCCTCCCCGGTGCCGGCGACGGCGTCGTCCGGGGGTGTCGCGGCGACGGCGGCTACACTTCCCGACCGCTGCCTTCCCCGGTAGCTCAATTGGCAGAGCATCCGGCTGTTAACCGGAGGGTTGTTGGTTCGAGTCCAACCCGGGGAGCCTCGAACCCGGCCATGGGCGGCGGCCGACCACCGAGTCGTCCGCCTGGAGCGTTGACCCGCCGAGTCGGGCGGGACATACTCCGGCGGCCAATCGGCCGTCACGTGTGGAACCGCGTGCGACGGCACTGCGACCGAGGAGGTTAGGGATGGCCGGTGTCGAGAAGCGGAGCTTCGACTCCCCCGACCGAGACTCGCACCCCGGACAAGACGAGAGTCGATGTCGTGAACATGGGCGGTACCAGCGCTGCACGGCTCTTGATGGAGCCGGGATGGACGTGGTCGGCGTGCGTGAAGCCGGTCGCAGGGACGGACAGCTGCCAGCACCGGCACATCGGCGTCGTCCAGTCGGGGAGGATGCGCGTCACCCACGAGGACGGCACCGTGCTCGAGCTCGGCCCGGGCGATGCCTATGTGATCGAGCCGGGGCACGACGCCGAGGTCCTCGGTGAGGAATCGTACGTCGGTTTCGAGTTCCAGCAGACGGCCGCCGAGCAGTACGCAAGGCAGTAGTCAGAGGGGGCCACCTCCGAGAGCCAGGAGGATCAGACGAGCTCGGCGAGCGCCGAGTGCACTTTCGTGAGACGTGCCTGGAGCTCGGTCGCGCGTACGAGGTCGGCGCCCTGCAGCTCGCGCCGCAGGCGACGCTCGTGGAGACGCAGCATCAGCTCCTTGCCCGTGCGCTCGTCGATCTCGTCCCGGTCGGCGCGGGCCCCGAGCTCCGCCCGGAGGGCGAGGAGCTCGTCGTCCTCGGCGGCACCCGCGACGAGCACCTCGCGGAAACGCCGATGCAGCAGGTCGTCGAAGTGGTCGGGCGTCAACGCGGCGAGCTCGTCGACCAGCTGCGGATTGCGCACGACCGCGGCGAGCAGGTCGCGCTCGCGCTGGATGCCTGCCTCGAGCAGCCGCGGCGTGGCCGTCGGCCCCGCTCCAGCGCGGGTGTGCGCCGGCGCGAGGCCGGCGAGCGTCTCGCGGGGCAGGTCGAGGCGATCCGCGACGAGGCGCAATGCCTCCTGACGCTCGGGTGAGTCCTCGAACGGCGCGAGGATCTCGCGCGCCCTCACGAATGCCTCCTGCCGGTCCTCCGCTTGCTCGAGGGCGATCCGCACCCGGTAGTGGAGATAGCTCTCGGCCGACCCGAGCCGCCCTGCGAACGAGTCCGGCGAGTCGGCAGGATCCTCTCCTTTGGGCAGCGTGACCACCCGCACGTCGAGCCCCTGCCGCACCGCGAGCTCCATCCCCCGCAGGGTCGCTTCCTGACCGGCGGCGTCCGCGTCGAAGCAGAGAAAGAGCCGCTTCGTCAGTCGTCCGAGCTCGCGCAGCTGCTGCTCCGTGAGCGCGGTGCCCATCGACGCCACGACCGGCTCGATACCCGCCTGACGGAGGGCGATCACGTCGGTGTTGCCCTCCACGACGATGGCGCGGTCCTGCTTCGCGATCGCCGGACGCGCGAGATGGAGACCGTAGAGGACATGGCCTTTCTTGAAGAGCTCCCCCTCGGGCGTATTCACGTACTTGCCTCTCAGCGGGTCGTCGTCGCGGAGCCTCCGCGCCTGGAAGCCGATCACGCGCCCACGCGCGTCGGCGAGCGGGAACATCAGCCGGAACGGGAAGTAGTCGCCGCCCCGTCGGTTGGCGAGGCCGGCCGCGCGCAGCTCGTCGATCGTGAACCCGCGCTCGCGCGCCTTGGCGACGAGGCCTGTTCCCCGCGAGAGGCCGAGCCGGAACTCACGCGCCGTCTCCTCTCGCAGGCCTCGCCCGGAGAGGTAGTCGCGGACGGGCGCACCCGCTTCGGTGTCCCACAGCAGGCGCTCGAAGTACGCGGTCGACTGCTCGAGGACCGCTGTCAGCCGCTCCCGCCGGCGGCGGGCTGCATCCTGCTGCGGGGACGTCTCCTCGTACCTGAGGGGGACGCGGAACCGCTCCGCCAGCCACTCGATCGCGCCGGCGAAGTCGAGGTTCTCGGTCTCCTGGACGAAGCGGACGACGTCACCGCCCTTGCCGCAGCCGAAGCAGTAGTAGAGCTTGTCCACGGGATCGACCGAGAAGCTCGGCGTGCGCTCCTCGTGGAACGGACAGCGGCCGGTGAAGCGCGAGCTCGACGCGCGTTTCAGCGTCGTCCGGGCGGAGACGACCTCGACGATGTCGGCCGCCGCCTTGACCTCCGCGACGCAGCTGTCCTCGATCCGCGCCACCCGGGCGAGCCTACTCCGCGCCAAGGCGTGCGGCGTACGCGAGCGCGAAGCGGTCCGTCATCCCCGCGAGGTAGTCGGTGATCCGCTCCGCGAGCGTGCCCTCCCCCGGAGGGAGCAGCCGTGGCTCGTCTGCGAGCCCGGAGAAGATCGCACGGACGACGCGCTCGGCCTCGCGGTGCTGCGGCGCGACGTGCGGGCCGAGGTACACACGCTCGAACATGAACGCCCGCAGCGACAGCATCGCCTCCCCCACCTCGTCGCTCTGCGCGATCTCGCCGGCCGCCTCGGACGACTCCACGAGATCGTGGACGAGGGTGTCGATCCGGCTCGAACCGGTCGCACCGAGCAGCGCGAGCTCGTCCGCCGGAAGGTCTCCTTCGCCGAGCAACCCGTAGCGCAGCGCGTCGTCGATGTCGTGGTTCACGTAGGCGATGCGATCGACGATGCGGACGATCCGCCCTTCCTGCGTGGCCGGGTCCTGCGGGCCGGTGTGCGTGAGGATGCCGTCGCACACCTCGTGCGTGAGATTCAGGCCGAGGGCGATCCGGTGGGATTGCTCGTTGTGCCGGAACCCACCGCCGAACCGCTCGCGCAGCGCCGCGTCGAGCGCCTGCTCGCCCGCGTGGCCGAACGGGGTGTGGCCCATGTCGTGCCCGAGGCCGATCGCCTCGACGAGATCCTCGTTGAGGCGGAGGGCGCGCGCGACGACGCGCGAGATCGCGGTCGTCTCGAGCGCGTGGGTCATGCGCGTTCGGTAGTGGTCGCCCTCCGGATCGATGAAGACCTGCGTCTTCCCCTTCAGCCGCCGAAACGGCTTCGAGTGCACGATCCGATCGCGGTCGCGCTGAAAGGGAGTGCGGAGCCTGCACTCGTTCTCCTCGGTCGCGCGCCCGAGTGTCTCGTACGAGCGGACCGCTCGTGGGGCGAGGGTCGTCTCCTCGAGCGCCCGGACACGCTGCGCGAACGTGTCCGCGACCCGTCCGACGACCTCCATGACGTCAGGGTAGTCGCAGCCCCGGCGCGCGATCCGAGCTCGCAACACTGTGTTGCACGCCTTGGCCGGCTCGCTGTCGTCCGAGCGCGGGGATCAGAACGATCGGGATTGGCCGCCGTCCACGACGACGGATGTGCCGACCACCCAGGACGCCCGCTCGGAGACGAGGAACGTGACGACGTCGGCGATCTCGTCCACGCTGCCGAATCGGCCCCAGGGGATCTCGCGCGCGACGAACGCGGCGATCGCCTCGGGATCCTCGCGCCGGCGCCGATCCCAGCTGCCGCCCGGGAAGAGCGTCGAGCCGGGCGCCACGCTCAGCACCCGGATCGCGTCCTGCGCGAGGTCGCGCGCCATCGTCTTCGCGAGACTGATCTCGGCGGCCTTCGCAAGGTTGTACGCCGGACCGCCGCCGCTCTCGCGACCGAAGATCGACGCGATCAGCAGGATCACTCCCCCGCCCCGCCCGCGCAGCACGGGCACCGCCGCGCGGGACACGTGCAGTGCCGGGAAGACGTTCTTGCCGAGCACGGTCTCGAGATCTGCGGCATCCATGTCGTCGAAGGTCGAGGCCCCGGAGCCGCCGACGTTGTTGACCACGATGTCGAGCCCGCCGAACGCCGAGACGGCCGCGTCTACGACCGCTGCCGCCCCTTCCGGCGTCGCCACGTCCGCGACGACCGGATGTGCTCGCCCGGGCCCCGTCGCCGTCTCCACCGCCCGCCCGAGCGCCTCCTCGCCCCGCGCGCAGAAGACGACGTCTGCCCCTTCCTCGACGAGTCGCGTGGCGATCCCACGGCCGATGCCGCGGCTCGAGCCGGTGACGAGCGCGATCTTGCCGGTCAGCCCGAGGTCCATGGGGCTAGCCTAGTCGCGTGCCGACGACCCGGATCCTGCTCGCGCGTCACGGCGAGACGGAGTGGAACCGGCTCGGACGCTGGCAGGGCCACGCCGACCCGCCGCTCAACGAGCTGGGGCGCCGCCAGGCCGAGACACTCGCCGCGCAGCTCAGCGGGGACGGCATCTCGGCGGTCTATGCGAGCGACCTCAGACGGGCGAGCGAGACCGCCGCGATCGTCGCAGCCCATCTCCGGCTGGAGGTGAGGGAGGACCGCGCGCTGCGCGAGATCGACGTCGGCTCGTGGTCGGGGCTGACGAGAGACGAGGTCCGCGAGCGCTTCCCGGATGGGTTCGCCCGCTGGCAGGCCGGGGAGATCGGTCACGACGGCGAGACCCGGGAACAGCTCGAGACACGGGTGGTCGCGGCGGTCGAGTCCATCGCCCACCAGCACCCCGCGCAGGCCGTGCTCGTCGTGACCCACGGCGGCGCGATCCGGGCGCTTCGGCGCCATGCCGCCGGTCACCCCGGGGAGGCGCTCGCGAACGGCGCCGCCTTCGCGCTCGCGCTCGTCGAGGGAGTGCTCGTCGTCGACGACAATTGGCGGTCGACCGTTTGACGGCGGGTCCGGCCGGGAAGACCTGGCACCCCGAGATGGAGCTTGCAGGCATCCAACTCTCCGACGTGCTCGTCCTCGAGCTGGCCGACAGGCTTCGTCGCGCAGGCTACGACGCGGCCGCCGACCGGCTGCAGGCTGCGATCGCCACATCGAGCCCGGTGATCACGCTCCCCGACGAGGATCGCGTCGCGATCATCGACGTGCTCGACGTTCCTCCGTCGGGCCTCGTGTCTCTCCGGAACAGGTTGCTCGACGACGCGTGGCACGAGGGAGACGACGCGGGCTGACCCCGCATCCCCGGGCCGAGGGACTGATCGGCCGGTGCTCTCAAGCGACTCGGGGCTCATGCCGATGGATGAGCGCCATGCGCCAGCACTCCTTCCTGCGCGACGCCGAGGACACCCTCCGGGAAGCGCTGACCGAGTTCGACGGGGTCATCCGCCACGGGCGACTCGAACCCGCACCCGCGGCGGCCGCCGACGTCGTCGTCGAGCAGCCGTCGCCGCCCCGGGACGGCGGCCGCTGGGAGAGCATCTTGCGCCTCAAGCCGCTCGTGTTGGCCGTCGCGTTCGTCGTGGTGATCGTCGGGGAGCTCGCCGCCAACATCGACGGGCTCTCGGCCGGCGCGCTCGCGGTCATGTCGACTTCGCTCGTCGCGCTCGGCTGGGAGCTCGTCGCACGCGGCGTGCGCGCCCGTCGAGGGCCCGACGCACGACCGGGCGCATAGTCCCGGCGTCGGGCTGCGCGAGCGTCACGAGACCGCGACCAACGGGACGGCGACGGTGGTGCTCGTCGCGGACCTCCGTGCGCCGAAGACGCAACAGCTAGCCTGCGCGCGGTGGAGGACTACACGAACAAGTACAAGGGCGAGCAGGTCGAGCTCGCCCTCTTCGGGGGCGAGTACCAGGAAGGCGTGCTCACCGCGTACTGCTCGATCGAGGACGTCCCTCACGTCGAGCTGAACGGTCACATCCTCGTCCCTCTCCAGAACGTCGCCAGCCTCCACTGCTCCAGCCGCTGTGATGCGCCGGAGCCGGATTGGCCGCCTCGCGGCCTCGAGGAGCTCGACCGCGACGACCGGCCGGAGGACGAGGAAGACGAAGGCTGAGGGGGGCGGCGTGCGCGGTGCGGCCGCACGCAACATCGTCAAGGTCTGGATCCTCGCCGCGATCCTCGCCGCGGTCTTCGCCGGGGTCGGATGGCTCCTTGCGGGCACTCGCGGGGCCGGCTTGTTCGGCTTCGCATCGCTGCTCGGTGCGGCCGGCGCGTACGCGATGGGCGATCGGGCGCTCCTCGGGATGCTCGGCGCACGGCAATTCGCGCTCGCCGAGGATCCGCTGCTCCGCTCTACGGTCGACACGCTCGCAGCTCGGATCGGCGTCGCGCCGCCGAGGCTGCAGCTGATCGACGACGGTTTCCCTCGAGCATTCGTCGTCGGCCGCAACCCACGCAGCGCGACGCTCACCGTGAGCACCGGTCTGCTCGGCGCACTCGCCCCCGCCGAGCTCGAGGCGGTGATCGCACACGAGCTCGCGCACGTCCGGGCGCGCGACGTGCTCACTCAGACGCAGGCGGTGCTGCTGGCGACGACACTGCTCGAGCTGACACGCGTCGGCGGATTCCTGACGCGGTTCCTGATCGCGGTGCTCGCACCGATCGCAGCCGCGTTCACGCACCTCGTGCTCTCGCCGCGGCGGGAGCTCGCGGCGGACGCCGCCGCCGCGCGTCTCGTCGACCCCCACGACCTCGCCGACGCGCTGCTCCGGCTCGATCGAGCGGCCGAGCTCGTGGAGTTCCACGCCTCCCCGACCACCGAGCCGCTCTACACGGTGAGTCCCTTCGACCACACGGACCGGGTCGCCCGGATGTTCGTCACGCACCCGACGGTCTCCGCACGTGTCGCACGGCTCCGCGGCTGAGCAGGGCAGGGGAGGCATGGGCCGTGGCTTCGCGCACGGGCGTAGCTTCAGCCTCGCCCGAGACGACGCCGCCCGCGTCCGTTACGAAGAAAAACCGGCGGCGTCCTACTCTCCCGGGAGCTTGCGCCCCAAGTACCATCGGCGCGAGCGGGCTTGACTTCTCTGTTCGGAATGGGAAGAGGTATTTCCCCGTCGCTATGACCGCCGAACTGTCAAAGGTCGCGCTCTGCGGCCGGCGGCCGCGCTCGCGATACCTTCAAAACTCCATAGCAACCCAACGTGTTCAAAATCAAGACCTCGGGCAATTAGTACGGGTCAGCTGAACGCATTGCTGCGCTTGCACCGCCCGCCTATCAACGTGGTGGTCTCCCACGGCCCTTACTCACTCGAAGTGATGGGGAGCCTCATCTCGAGGTGGGCTTCCCGCTTAGATGCTTTCAGCGGTTATCCCATCCAGACGTGGCTAATCAGCAATGCCCTTGGCAGGACAACTGATACACCAGAGGTCTGTTCGTCTCGGTCCTCTCGTACTAGAGACGACTCCTCTCAAGCTCCCAACGCCCATGGCGGATAGGGACCGAACTGTCTCACGACGTTCTGAACCCAGCTCGCGTGCCGCTTTAATGGGCGAACAGCCCAACCCTTGGGACCTGCTTCAGCCCCAGGATGCGACGAGCCGACATCGAGGTGCCAAACCCTCCCGTCGATGTGGACTCTTGGGGAGGATAAGCCTGTTATCCCCGGAGTACCTTTTATCCGTTGAGCGACGGCAATTCCACTCTTAACCGCCGGATCACTAAGGCCGACTTTCGTCCCTGCTCGACTTGTCAGTCTCGCAGTCAGGCTCCCTTATGCCTTTGCGCTCTACGCACGATTTCCAACCGTGCTGAGGGAACCATTGCGCGCCTCCGTTACATTTTAGGAGGCGACCGCCCCAGTCAAACTGCCCACCTCACGCTGTTCCCGACCCGGATCACGGCATCGGGTTAGAAGCCCAGAATCCGAAGGGTGGTATCCCAAGGTTGGCTCCACGAGAGCTGACGCCCCCGCTTCAAAGCCTCCCACCTATCCTGGACAGCGAACACCAGACTTCAACGCAAAGCTGCAGTAAAGGTTCACGGGGTCTTTCCGTCCAGCCACGGGTACTCGGCATCTTCACCGAGACTACAATTTCACCGGATCCCTCGTTGAGACAGCGCCCAAGTCGTTACGCCATTCGTGCAGGTCGGAACTTACCCGACAAGGAATTTCGCTACCTTAGGACGGTTATAGTTACCGCCGCCGTTTACCGGGGCTTGGATTCAAAGCTTCGCCCGAAGGCTAACCTCTCCTCGTGACCTTCCGGCACCGGGCAGGCGTCAGCCCCTATACGTCGTCTTGCGACTTAGCAGAGGCCTGTGTTTTTGGTAAACAGTCGCTTGGGCCGTTTCTCTGCGGCCTCCTCGAGCTCTGATCCGCGAAGGATCGTCACCCTACCGAGGCGCCCCTTCTCCCGAAGTTACGGGGCCATTTTGCCGAGTTCCTTAACGAGGGTTCTTCCGATCGCCTTGGTATTCTCTACCTGCCCACCTGTGTCGGTTTTGGTACGGGCACGCCCGTTCTCCCTAGACGCTTTTCTTGGAGGCATGGCTTCAGGAACTTCGCCCATGCGGGCTCGGCATCCCGTCTCAGCCTTGATGGGTGACGGATTTTCCTATCACCCGGCCTACGCGGTTACCCCAGGTCGACCATCGCCTGGGTTTCCCTAGCCTACCCCGTCCCGCCTTCGGTCAAGCAAACGGTGACGTGGTACAGGAATATCAACCTGTTGTCCATCGCCTACGCCTTTCGGCCTCGGCTTAGGTCCCGACTAACCCTGAGCAGATTAGCTTTACTCAGGAACCCTTGGGCATTCGGCGGAGGAGTTTCTCGCTCCTCTTTCGTTACTCATGCCAGCATTCTCACTTCCCACCGCTCCACGGCGGCTTCCGCCACCGCTTAGCTGCAGTGGGAACGCTCCCCTACCACTCCACGCAAGCGTGAAGTCCGTGGCTTCGGCTCCATGCTTGAGCCCCGTTGAATTATCCGCGCCCGATCACTTGACCAGTGAGCTGTTACGCACTCTTTGAATGGTGGCTGCTTCTAAGCCAACATCCTGGTTGTCTGTGCAATCAGACATCGTTTGCCACTTAGCATGGAATTAGGGGCCTTAGCCGACGGTCTGGGCTGTTTCCCTTTCGACCACGGAGCTTATCCCCCGTAGTCTGACTGCCGCGCTCTGGATTCCCGGCATTCGGAGTTTGCCTGATTTCAGTAAGCTGGTAGGCCCCCTAGACCAAGCAGTGCTCTACAACCAGAAATAAACACGCGACGCTATACCTAAATATATTTCGGGGAGAACCAGATATCTCTGAGTTTGATTAGCCTTTCACTCCGACCCACAGGTCATCACCGCCGTTTTCAACCGACGTGTGTTCGGTCCTTCACGGGGTCTTACCCCCGCTTCAACCTGCCCATGGGTAGATCACTCAGTTTCGGGTCTGCCTCCAACGACTGAACGCCCTGTTCAGACTCGCTTTCGCTACGGCTCCGTTTCCTTAACCTCGCCGTTGAAGAGCAACTCGCTGGCTCATTATGCAAAAGGCACGCCGTCACGGCACGAGGCCGCTCCGACCGCTTGTAAGCACGCGGTTTCAGGTGCTATTTCACTCCCCTCGCGGGGTACTTTTCACCTTTCCCTCACGGTACTTGTTCACTATCGGTCGCCAAGGAGTACTTAGCCTTACGGGGTGGTCCCCGCGGATTCCGACCAGGTTTCCCGTGCCCGGCCGTACTCAGGTACCCGTCCAGCGAGGACGCGCCGTTTCACGTACGGGACTCTTACCCGCTGTGGTGCGGCTTTCCATCCGCTTCCGCTACGACGTGCCTTTGTAACTCGCCGACCCGCCGGCAGACGGATCGAGACGGGCCCTACAACCCCCGGACGACAACGACTGCCGTCTATCACATCGCCCGGGTTTGGGCTCTTCCCCTTTCGCTCGCCACTACTCAGGGAGTCGAGGTTTCTTTCCTTTCCTCTGGGTACTTAGATGTTTCAGTTCCCCAGCTTGCCTCTACCCGCCCTATGGATTCAGGCGGGAGTACGCGCGCATTACCACGCGTGAGTTTCCTCATTCGGAGACCCCGGGATCAAAGGTCGGTCAGCACCTCCCCCGGGCTTATCGCAGCCGCCCACGTCCTTCATCGGCTCTTGGCGCCAAGGCATCCACCGTGTGCCCTTGTTCTCTTGATTCGGAAAGAACACGTTGATGTCGCTATGGAGTTTTCAAGGTTCGCGCGGGCATCTCGAGCACGCCCCTCACGAAGGCCGCCGGCCCGCACGAGGCGGGCCGCCGATCCCTCAAAGCTCAACAGCGTGCGAACACTCGTGGACGAGGTCGACGTTGTTCTAGGCGAACCCGATCATCGGACGAGCAGGGCACGAGCCCTGGACATCAACGAGTCGAGCGGCCTCCGGAGTAATCGCTCCGGAATCCCTAGAAAGGAGGTGATCCAGCCGCACCTTCCGGTACGGCTACCTTGTTACGACTTCACCCCAATCATCGACCCCACCTTCGACGGCTGCCTCCCACGAGGGGTTAGCCCACCGGCTTCGGGTGTTGCCGACTTTCGTGGTGTGACGGGCGGTGTGTACAAGGCCCGGGAACGTATTCACCGCGGCGTTGCTGATCCGCGATTACTAGCAACTCCGCCTTCATGGAGGCGAGTTGCAGCCTCCAATCCGAACCGGGACCGGCTTTTTGGGATTCGCTCAACCTCACGGTATTGCAGCCCTTTGTACCGGCCAATGTAGCACGTGTGTAGCCCAAGACTTAAGGGGCATGATGACTTGACATCATCCCCACCTTCCTCCGATTTGTCACCGGCAGTCTCCCATGAGTCCCCGACATTACTCGCTGGCAACATGGGACAGGGGTTGCGCTCGTTGCGGGACTTAACCCAACATCTCACGACACGAGCTGACGACAGCCATGCACCACCTGTGATCGGGTCCCGAAGGAGGGCCGAATTTCTCCAGCTTTCCCGAACATGTCATGCCTTGGTAAGGTTCTTGGCGTTGCATCCAATTAAACCACATGCTCCGCTGCTTGTGCGGGCCCCCGTCAATTCCTTTGAGTTTTAGCCTTGCGGCCGTACTCCCCAGGCGGGGCGCTTAATGCGTTAGCTGCGGCACGGAAGGAGTCGACACCTCCCACACCTAGCGCCCATCGTTTACGGCGTGGACTACCAGGGTATCTAATCCTGTTCGCTCCCCACGCTTTCGCGTCTCAGCGTCAGTACCGTTCCAGAGAGCCGCTTTCGCCACGGGTGTTCTTCCTGATATCTGCGCATTTCACCGCTACACCAGGAATTCCACTCTCCTCTCCCGGACTCTAGCCAGATGGTTTCGGTCGACCTCTGAAGGTTGAGCCTCCAGTTTTCACAACCGACCTACCTGGCCGCCTACACGCTCTTTACGCCCAATGAATCCGGACAACGCTTGCCCCCTACGTATTACCGCGGCTGCTGGCACGTAGTTAGCCGGGGCTTCTTCTGGAGGTACCGTCACCCTCTGGGCTATTCACCCGAGTGGCTTCGTCCCTCCTGAAAGCGGTTTACAACCCTAAGGCCTTCTTCCCGCACGCGGCGTCGCTGCGTCAGGCTTTCGCCCATTGCGCAAGATTCCCCACTGCTGCCTCCCGTAGGAGTCTGGGCCGTGTCTCAGTCCCAGTGTGGCTGATCGTCCTCTCAGACCAGCTATGGATCGTCGCCTTGGTGGGCCATTACCCCACCAACAAGCTAATCCACCGCGGACCCATCCCCGGCCAGAGGCCGAAGCTACCTTTTCCCACGTTCCCCGCAGGGATGTGGGGCCATCCGGCATTAATCCGAGTTTCCCCGGGCTATTCCGGTGCCGAGGGCAGGTTATCCACGTGTTACTCACCCGTTCGCCGCTGTCCCCGGGGCCGAAGCCCCGGTTCTCGCTCGACTTGCATGTGTTAGGCGCGCCGCCAGCGTTCGTCCTGAGCCAGGATCAAACTCTCCGTGAAGAAACAGGCTGCCTGGGAGAAACCCAGGCGAACTTGTGTCTCCCTTCGAGCCGTAATTGACGCCTGCCGCCGGCCAAGGCCGAGAGCAGGACGTCGCTCAAAAGGCGTCAGTCCCGTCCCAACCGGGAAGGTCGGAACGAGATGACGGGTAACGACGTCTTCCACCCGCACCGAACCGCCCCGAAAGGCGGACGAAGACGGACGGAGCGACGCCGCTTCTCGTCGCACACGCACGCTGTTGAGTTTTCAAGGATCGGTGCCGTGAGGGGCAAGCAACGAAAAGGCCTCCGCTCGCGCCAGAGGCCTTCAGATCGACGGGCTACGAAGAGGTCGTATCCTGTTCGAGCGGAAGGCGCTCCTGGTCGGGTTGCAGGACTTTCGTCGCCTCCCTCTCGGGCGGCCGAAGGAGTGTAGCAGAGCCCCCTGCAGTGTCAAGAATCCCCATGGAGACGGGCGAAGCGGCGCTTCCCGACCTGGAGCAGCACGCCGTCGAGCGAGCTCCGGGGGACGTCGAGCTCAGCGACGACCACGCGGCCGACCTTGACGCCACCCTGCGCGATCATCCGGCGCGCCTCGCTGGTCGAGAGACCGAACCCGGACGCGATCAGCGCGGGCAGGTGGACGGGGTCGCCCGCGGGCAGCACGATCTCCGGCACCTCCTCCGGCGTCCCGCCCTCCCGGACGACCCGGGTGAAATGCGCCTCGGCCTGCGCGGCCGCCTCCTCGCCGTGCGAGCGACGGACGATCAGGCGCGCGAGCTCGAGCTTCGCCTCCAGCGGATCGCCGGCGGGCGGCTCACGCTCTGCGACGAGCCGCCACCACTCGGGCAGCTGCTCGTCGGGGATGCGCATCGTGCGCCCGAACTGCTCCTCCGGCGGGGCCGTGAGGGGGATGTTGTTGCCGACCGAGGAGCTCATCTTCGCCCCGTCCCACGAGAGGAGCAGCGGCGTCGTCAACACGATCTGCGGCTCGAGGCCGTACGCCTCCATCACCGTTCTCCCGGCGAGCAGGTTGTAGAGCTGGTCGGTGCCGCCGAGCTCGACGTCCGCCTCCACGGCGACGGAGTCGTACGCCTGCATGAGCGGGTAGAGGAGCTCCGACACGGAGATCGGTCGGTTTCCGCGGTAGCGCTTCGCGAAGTCGTCCCGCTCGAGGATCTGCGAGACGGTCGTCGTGCGCGTCAGCCGCAGGATTTCTGCGAAGTCGAGTCCGGCGAGCCACTCGCCGTTGAAGCGCACCTCGGTCCGCGCGGGATCGAGCACGATCATCGCCTGCTCGACGTACGTGCGGGCGTTCTCGTCGATCTCCTCGGTCGAGAGCACGGGCCGCTCGGCGGAACGGCCGGACGGGTCGCCGATCCGGGTCGTGTAGTCCCCCACGATCAGGACGCCCAAATGGCCCGCGTCCTGGAACGCGCGCATCCGCTGCAGCGGGATCGCGCGGCCCACGTGGATGTCGGGCGACGTGACGTCGATGCCGAGCTTCACCCGCAACGGCCTGCCTGCGCGGAGCTTCTCCTCCAGCCCGCCTTCGGGCAGGAGATGCACGGCGTTTCGTGCGAGGCGCTCGACGTCCGTGCTCACGGGGAGCCGATCGTACCGACCTCCGGCTCCGGCTCCGCCTCGCGTCCCCTCCAGCCGGCGAGCACGCCCAGGCCGACGAGGCCGGCGAGCGCCGAGAGACCTCCGGCGAGCCACAGCGTCTCGCGCGCGCCGAGCGCGCCGACCAAGACGCCGCCCGCGCCGAGCGCTGCGAGCTCGGCGGCGTTCCGGACCCCGTTCCAGGCAGCGAACGCGCGGCCGTGCCGGTCGGGCGCCACCCGCATGTGGATCAGGGTTCGCGAGGTGACGTTCTTCACGCCGTGTCCGACGCCGCCGATCGCGTAGGTCACGAGCATGAACCAGAAGACCAGCCAGAACGGGGCGAAGAACTTCCCGAGCCCCTGCACGACGACGCCGGCCAGGGCCGCGCCCGCGAGGCCGGCCGACGAGACGCGCCGCGCGACGACGTTCGAGCCGACGAGCATGCCCACCGTCCAGCAGCTGAGGACGATCCCGATCCCGATGTCCTGCACGCCGAGGACGTCCTGGACGTAGACGAGGTCGGCGGGGATCGACGCGGACATGAAGAGGAGTGAGACGAAGACGACGACCACCATCAGCGCGACGAGCCGGTCGGCGAACAGGAACCCGATGCCGTCGCGGGCCCGGCGCCGCTCCTCGCGGGCCTGCGGCTCCGGTCGGCGCCGGACGGCGAGCGAGAGCCCGGCGCCGCCGACGATCACGAACGACACCGCATCTGCGACCATCGCGGTCATCGTCCCGCCCGCCGTGACGAGCAGGCTGCCGCACACGGGCCCGACCGCGAACCCGAGCGCCCGCGCCGTCTCCACCGCGCCGTTCACCGCCTGCAGCGGCCGCGTGCCGCCGACGAGCGGGACGAGCGCGAACTCGGCGGCCTGCGCGATCGCGATACCCGCCCCGAGCAGAACCGCGAGCCCGAACAGGAGCCCCAGCGAGCCGACGAAGCCGAGCGCGAGCGCCACGCACGCCTGCGCCGCGGAGACGACGACGAGCAGCCTCCTGGTCTCCAGGCGGTCGACGAGCAGGCCGACGTGACCCGAGAGGACGACGACCGGGGCCCAGAGGCACACGAAGATCCCGGCGACGGCGAGCCCGCTCCCCATCGCGCCGCCACCCAGCGAGTTCGCGCGCAGCCCCAGCGCCACGAGCGCGATCCCGTCCCCGAGCGCGGAGAGGCCGATCGCGCCCGCGACGACCCGCAGGTCGCGCTCCCGAACCTCGGCCCCCGACGACACGCCCCGAGTATGCGACGCCACCCGGCGGTCATCCAAGCCGGCGCCGAGCGGTGCCCGCCGAGCCGACTCGTACACTTGTTCGGGTGAACGATCTCCGTCCCGCGCTCGAGGAGTTCTTCGGCTTCGCCGAGTTCCGCCCCGGTCAGGAGGCCGTCGTCCGGGCGGCGCTCGACGGCCGCGACTCGCTCGCCCTGATGCCGACCGGAGCCGGCAAGTCGCTCACCTACCAGCTCGCTGCGATGCTGCGGCCGTCGCCGACGCTGGTGCTCTCGCCGCTCATCGCGCTGATGAAGGACCAGGTCGACAAGCTGCCGGAGCAGGTCGCGCACGCCGCGACCTTCGTCAACTCGTCGCTCGACCACGACGAGGCATCGGCGCGCCTCCGCTCGCTCGCGGCCGGGACGACCAGGATCCTCTACGCCGCACCGGAGCGTCTCCGGCAACGGTCGTTCGTCGAGACCCTACGCGGGGTCGGTATCGGGCTCGTGGTCGTCGACGAGGCGCACTGCGTGAGCATGTGGGGTCACGACTTCCGACCCGACTACCTCTTCATCCGGCGTGCGCTCGAGGAGCTCGACTCTCCGGCGGTGCTGGCGATGACCGCGACCGCGACGCCCGCGGACGCGACCGCGATCGGCGACGCCCTGGGCAGGAGGCTCGAGCTCGTGCGGACGAGCGCCCACCGCCCGAACCTGCGCTACGACGTCGAGCGCGCCGAGAACGGCGAGGAGCGGCTCCGCGCGCTCCTGGCACGGCTCGCGGAGCACGAGGGAGAAGCGGCGATCGTCTATGCCCGCTCGCGCCGCTCGTGCGAGGAGGTCGCCCGGATGCTCCAGGGTCACCGGGTCGTCGCCGAGCACTACCACGCAGGTCTCGAGCCCGACGAGCGGACGCGTGTCCAGGAGAGCTTCGCTGCGGGCCGCACGCCAGTCGTGGTCGCGACGACGGCCTTCGGGATGGGCATCGACAAGCCCGACGTCCGCCTCGTCGCGCTGCTCAACTTCCCGGACTCTCTGGAGAGCTACGTCCAGATGGTCGGCCGAGCGGGCCGGGACGGCGGCACGAGCGACACCGTCCTTTTCGCCGGCGATGCGGACGCCGCCTCGCTGCGGCGTTTCGCGCAGCGCTCCGTACCGACTGCGGAGCTCCTTCGCCGCGTGTACCGGGTGGTTCGCGACGCAGGGGGCCTCGTCGAGCCCGACGCGCTCGCGCACGCAGTCGACGACGAGCACGATCCTCGCGTGCTCGTCGGCATGCTCGAGCACGCGGGGATCTGGGTGCGGGGCTACGACGAAGGCCGGGCGCTGCGGATCGAGCTGCGGCCGGTGGCGCACGAGGCGGGCGCCGTGGTCGAGCCGCTGCTCTCTCGCTATGCCGAGAGCGCGGCCGCGCGCAGCGCCCGGATCGTGTCGTTCGCCGACACGGCCCGGTGCAGGCACCTCCAGGTGCTCGAGTACTTCGGAGAGACCCTCGACGGCCCCTGCGGCGCCTGTGACGTCTGCGCCCCTCGACGCGGTCGGAGCGGCGTCACACGAATCGTCGCCCCGCTGCCCGAGAATCCCGCCGGCACGATCGTCTCCGCCGTGGCCTCGCTCACGTGGCCCCTCGGCAGGCGGAGCCTCGTCGCGATGCTGCGCGGGTCGGTGAAGGCCCCGCCGTCCGCGCGCCGGTCGCGCGCGTTCGGGTCGCTCGCGGCCGCCTCCGACGCGGAGGTCGGACGCTGGGTGCGGGCTCTCGAGGCGACGGGCGCGCTCGTGGAGGAGACGACCCCCGACGGCTTCGTCGTGCTCCGCGCGAACGTCGATGCGACGCTCCCCCAGCTCGGCGGACGCCCCGGTGCTCCAGCGGACGCGACGCTCGCCGCCGAGCTGCGGGCGTGGCGTGGCCGGCGCGCCCGCGCGGACGCGGTTCCGGCGTACGTCGTGCTCCACGACGCGACGATCGACGAGCTCGCGGCGCGCAGGCCCCGCTCGCAGGGCGAGCTCGCGGCGGTCAAGGGCCTCGGCCCCGCCAAGCTCGAACGATACGGCGACGAGCTGCTCGCCCTGCTCGCAACGGGCTGACCGGCCCCGAAGCGGGGCTACACTTGACGACGTTTTGCGGCTTCGAAGACGTACGGAGGTGCCGCGGAAGCGCGGCCGGATCCGGAAGCTGCGGCTGGTCGTGCTCCTCCTCGCGCTCGTGGCGCTCGCGGGCGCGTCGTTCAGCTACGGCCTCGTGATCGCGATCCGGAGCGAGCTCGTCGCGCTCGATCCGGCCAGCCCGCACGACGACATCGACACCGTGATCTACTCGGCGCCGAACGCGTCGGGCCAGCGGCGCGTGCTCGCGATCCTGCGCGGCGACGAGAGCCGGGTGCTCGTCGCCTCGAACCAGATCGCGCCGATCATGAAACAGGCGATCGTGGCCGTCGAGGACAAGCGCTTCTACGAGCACAACGGCGTCGACGCACACGCGATCCTGCGCGCGCTCTGGGCGGACGTCCGCAGCCAGGGCGTCGTCGAGGGCGGCTCCACGATCACGCAGCAGTACGTGCAGAACGCGTACAGCCGCAACCAGGACACGATCGCCCGCAAGGTGCGCGAGGCGGCACTCGCGTGGCAGCTCTCGCAGCGCTGGTCGAAGGATCGCATCCTCACCGCCTACCTGAACACGATCTACTTCGGCAACGGGGCCTACGGCATCCTGCAGGCGGCGAGGACGTACTTCGACGAGAGCGCCTCGGAGCTCACCCTCCCGGAGGCGGCGCTCCTCGCCGGCCTACCCCGGAGCCCGACGTACTACGACCCCGTCCAGCACCCGGCCGCCGCGCGGGCGCGCCGCGCGTACGTGCTCCAACTGCTCTACGACCAGGGCCGGATCACCCGGGGCGAGCAGCGCAAGGCGAATGCCGCACCGCTTCCGCGCCCCGACGACGTCCATCTCCCGGGCACGCAGGGGCCCGCCGCGTACTTCGTCAACTACGTGACCGACCAGCTCGTGAGCCGCTACGGAGCGGAGCGCGTGTTCGGCGGCGGCCTCGAGGTGACCACGACGATCGACCTCGACCTGCAGCAGAAGGCACGTCAGGCGATCGAGGAGATTCTCAAGAGCCCGGACGGGCCTGCGGCGGCGCTGGTCGCGATCGACCCGCGAACGGGCTCGGTGAAGGCGATGTTCGGCGGCACGAACTACCGCCGCAGCCAATTCAATCTGGCGACCCAGGCGGAAAGGCAGCCGGGCTCGTCGTTCAAGCCGATCGTGCTCGCTAGCGCATTCCGGAGCGGGATCGCGCCCTCGACGGAGTTCGTCTCGAAACCGGTCAAGATCGACGCCGGCGACCGAATCTGGTCGGTATCGAACTACGAGGGGTCGTACCTCGGCCAGATCGACCTGCACCAGGCGATGGTCGTCTCCGACAACTCCGTCTACGCGCAGCTCACGCAGGTCGTCGGCCCGAAGAACGTCGTCGACACGGCTCATGCCCTCGGCATCCAGTCGAAGCTGCCGGCGTACTTCGCGATCGGGCTCGGCTCGGTTGCGGTGAACCCGCTCGACATGACCCGCGCGTACGCGACGATCGCGAACGACGGGAAGCGCGTCGACGGCTCGTTGATGGGCGACCGCCCGCGTGTCGTCGAATCCGTGCGGTCCCGGCGCACCGGCAGCGTGCGCAAGAACGAGCCCGTGGCGCACGCGGTGCTGCCGCCGGCCGAGGCCGAGACGCTCACGTCGATCCTCCAGGACGTCGTCCAGCAGGGCACCGGTCGCCGCGCCGCGATCCCCGGACGAGAGGTGGCGGGGAAGACCGGCACGACGGACGACTACGGCGATGCCTGGTTCGTCGGCTATACGCCCGATCTCGCCGTCGCGGTCTGGGTCGGGTATCCGGACGCGCTACGCCCGATGCGCACCGAGTTCGGCGGCGAGCCCGTTGCCGGGGGGACGCTCCCGGCCGAGATCTGGAAGGCGTTCATGACCCGCGCCCTGGGCGACGAGCCGGCTCAGAGCTTCACGCCGGCCCCGTACTTGCCCGCGTACGACACGCGGGTCGTCCACCGGGGCGGCAGGTGGCAGCTCGACAACGGCCTCTGCCCGGGGACCCGGGTGACCGCGTACTTCGCCGGCCAGGCCCCTGCCTCGACCGCCAAGTGCTACGCGAACGAGGTGACGGTGCCGGTGGTGGTCGGGCACTCGGCCGAGTCGGCAGAGGCCGTGCTGCAGTCCGTCCCGCTGACCCCCGACCTCGTCTACGTCCCGGCCAAGCCGCGCTCGCGACCCGGCCAGGTCGTCAACCAGGAGCCTCGCGGCGGGTACCTGTCCGCGAACGACAAGGTGCGACTGTTCGTCTCCCTCGCGCAGGACGGGCTCGTCCCGAACCTCGTCGGCTCCAGCCTGCCGGACGCACGGAAGCGGACCCGCAAGCTGCAGCTCGCGGTGCGCGTCCGCTACGCGGCGGGCGGCCCCTCCGGAACGGTGCTGCGGCAGAGTCTCGAGCCCGGCATCGCCGTGCGCCCCGGTCTCCCGATCACACTGCTCGTCGGCGACGGCTCGAAAAGCTAGAGCCCGCCTCGACGTAACGCCAGGGCTGCTCGACCGCGCGGCTGATGCCGATCCGGGTCGTCCGCTCGACGGCTACCGATGTCGCAGGGGGCGTCAGCTCGAACGGGGGACCGGACAGGTCGGCCCCGTTGTCCGCGCCCGTGATTCCGAGCGCCTGCGTCAGCCGCCCCGGGCCGGCGCACAGGAGCCGCATGTCGTCGAGGCCGCGTCGGGCGCGCATGGCCTCGAGCCCGTGGGTGGGCTCGAGCGCTCGCAGCAGCACGGCAGCCCCGTGTCCCTCGGGCTCGCAGACGATGTTCGCGCACCAGTGGAGCCCGTACGAGCGGTAGACGTACAGGCGGCCGGGGGGCCCGAACATCACCACGTTGCGCCCTCTCGGCCCGCCGAAGGAGTGGCTCGCCGGGTCGCTTTCCTCGTAGGCCTCGAGCTCCACGATACGGCCGCCCACTCCGCCCACGAGCAGGGTCCACCCGATGAGCGCCGGAGCGGTCTCGTGGACGCTCCCGGCGACCAGGCCGGCGAACGTCACTCGCCGTCGAAGAGCTGCGGCTGGCCGACCCCCGGCCGACGCGTCATCCGCCCGCGACCGGCGCCGGACGAGCCCGCCTCCTCGATCTCGTCGAGGATCGTCTGTTGGGTCCTCGAGGCAACGACGGGGTCGGCGATGCCTTCGACCCAGACGAGCGTGCGCCGGCCGCTCCCCCGCTCCGACCCGACGATCGGCTCGAGCGCGTAGATCCGATCGGCACGGACGTACTTGCCGAATCCGAGGAACACCATCCCGTGCCCCGCCACGCCGGAAGTATCGCCGAGCCGTCACCCGAGCGTGGGTAGGCTCGACGGGCCGTGCCACGCGTCTACCTCTCCCCCCCGCACATCGGCGGACGCGAGGCCGAGCTCGTCGCGGATGCGATCGCCTCGAACTGGGTCGCCCCGCTGGGGCCGCACGTCGACGGGTTCGAGGAGGAGCTCGCGGCCGCGACCGGGGTCGAACACGCGGTCGCGCTCTCGAGCGGCACCGCGGCGCTGCACCTGGCGCTCGTGGTGCTCGGCGTCGGCGCCGGCGACGAGGTCGCGTGCTCCGCGTTCACGTTCGCCGCCAGTGCGAACGCGATCACGTACACCGGAGCGACGCCGTTCTTCGTCGACTGCGATGCGGCGACATGGACGATCGACCCCGGCCTGCTCGACGACGCGCTCTCGAGCCGACGTGCGGCCGGCGGCCGTGTCCGCGCGGTCGTCGCCGTCGACCTCTACGGCCAGTGCTGCGACTACGACAGCCTCCGCGCGGTGTGCGACCGACACGACGTCGCGCTCGTGCAGGACGCGGCCGAGTCGCTCGGCGCGACGTATCGCGGTGCTCCGGCGGGCGGACAGGGCGCGCTCGCCGCGCTCTCCTTCAACGGAAACAAGATCATCACGACGAGCGGCGGCGGCGCGCTCGTCTCCCGCAACGGCGCCTGGATCGAGCACGCGCGCAAGCTCTCGACACAGGCGCGTGAGCCGGTCCCGCACTACGAGCACGTCGAAGTCGGCTTCAACTACCGGATGAGCAACCTCCTGGCCGCCCTCGGTCGCGGCCAGCTCGAGTCGCTCCCGGAGCGGGTCGCCAGGCGCCGGCAGATCCGCGACCGGTACGTGGCGCTGCTCGGCGACGTCCCCGGGATCACGTTCATGCCCGAGGCGCCGTACGGGACGACGAACGCCTGGCTCACCTGCCTGATCGTCGACCCGGACATGCTCGGGGCGGACCGCGAGACGATCCGGCTCGCGCTCGAGGCGGAGGACATCGAGGCACGGCCGGTCTGGAAGCCGATGCATCTGCAGCCGATCTTCGCCTCGCACCGCATGTTCGGCGGCGCCGTCTCGGCGCGGCTCTTCGAGCGGGGGCTCTGCCTGCCGAGCGGCTCCTCGCTGACCGAGGAAGACCAGGACCGGGTGGTGGCGGCAATCCTGCAGACCCGCGCGTGATCCGATTCGTGGACGAGCTTGTCTTGAATCAACACAAGCGTTGTCCGCCCGCCCTCGCGCCGGCGGCCGATGTCCGTGGCCTGTCTGCGCGAGCTGGGGAGGCTACGCGGTCGCCGTGTCTCGCACCTCGACGACGTCGAGCCAATGGCTCCAGCGGTCGGTGCGCCCGTTGACCGTGTCGAGGTAGGCCTTCTGCAGCTCGAGGGTGACCGGGCCGACGCCGAGCTCGATGTCGTCGATCGCGCGAACGGGCGACACCTCCGCGGCTGTGCCGGTCATGAACACCTCGTCCGCGAGATAGAGGTCGGTCCGGATGAGGTCTCCCTCTTCGACCACGTAACCCTGCTCCTGGGCGATCTGGATGATCGAGTCGCGCGTCACGCCCGGCAGGATCGAGGTCGAGAGCGGCGGTGTCGTGATGCGGCCGTCCTTGACCACGAAGATGTTCTCCCCGGGCCCGTCGGCCACGAAGCCGTTGTCGGTGAGGAGGATGCCCTCGTCGTACCCCGCCCGCTTCGCCTCGGTCGTCGCGAGCATCGAGTTGAGGTAGATCCCGGTCGCCTTGGCGACGTGCGGGATCACGTTCGGCCCGACGCGGCACCAGCTCGAGATCTTCGCGGTGATGCCCTTGCTGAGCGAGTCCTCGCCGAGGTACGCGCCCCACGGCCAGCTCATGATCACGGTCTCGACGGGATTCCCGGAGGTGTGGACGCCGAGCGAGCCGTAGCCGTAGAACGCAATCGGGCGGATGTAGCAGGAAGGTAGCCCGTTGGCGCGCACGAGATCGTGCGTCGCCGCGCGGAGCTCCTCGACGGTGAACGGCAGGTCCATGTAGAGGAGCCTCGCGCTGTCGTGGAGCCGCCGGAGATGGTCGGCGAGCCGGAAGACGGCCGGTCCGCGCGGGGTCTCGTAGGCGCGGATCCCCTCGAAGACGCCCGAGCCGTAATGGAGCCCGTGGACACCGACGTGGACGGTGGCGTCCGCCCAGTCGACGAGCTCGCCGTTCATCCAGATCTTCGCGGTCTCCTGCATCGACTACCCCTTCGGTTCGCGGGCCGGTACCCGGATTATGGTGAATCTCGCACGACGTCCTCGAGCCGACCGCGCGTCAGGCGTACGAGCTCCCGCGGCGAGAGGGCCACCATGTGGTGCTCGGAGCCGGCGCCCGCCCAGACGATCGCGTGCCGGACCAACGTCCGCTCGACGAGCACCAGGGACACGCGCTCGAGCGGGAACGGCGCGACCGCGCCCGGCTCGAAGCCGGTTGCGTCGACCACCTCGGCGGGGCTCGCGATCGTCGCACGGCGCGCGCCGGCGAGCGTTGCCACCTTGCCGCTGTCCGCCCGGCGGTCACCCGGCACGAGCGCCACGACCGGAACGGCGTCGCACGTCAGCACGAGCGATTTCACGATCTGACCGAGCGTGCAGCCGATCGCGTCTGCCGCGGCCTCGGCCGTCGGCGTGTCGACGCCGAACTCCTCGATCCGGGCTTCGGCACCGGTTGCGCGGAGGAACGACGCCACACGCTCGACCGGCGCGGGCCAGACCATCAGTAGATCCGCGGCACGAGCCGACGCCGCACCCGCGCCGCGTAGGCGGCGTACTCCGGATAGGCCGCGTCCAGGCGCCGTTCCTCGACGACGGTCTTCCGCGCCCAGAGCACCGCGAGCACGCACGTGAGCGCGAGCGCCACGGGTCCGGCGTACAGCGACCACCCCGCGAAGAACAGCAGGCCGCCCGCATACACGGGATGACGCACGACGGCGTACGGTCCCGACGAGACGAGCGCCGCGCCCTCCGCCGGCTGGGGGAACGGCGTCAACGCAGGGCCGAGCGCCCGCGACGCCCAGACGGCGACAGCGAGACCTGCGACGGCGAGCACGGCGCCGATCGCGGTCAGGGCACCGCGGATCCGCGCAGGCCAGTCCGGCGGAATCACGACCGCGGCCAGACAGAGAGCGATCACGGCGAACTGGGCCGCGACCCAGCCGCCGCCGCGGCCGTTCACCCCAGCTCCACGAAGCGGACGTCATCGAACCCGACCTCGTGCAGCGCGTCGACGAGCTGCTCGGTCGCGGGCGTGTCGATCGAGAAGACCATCAGCGCCTCGCCGCCTTCAGTGGTGCGCGACACGGCCATGTTGGCGATGTTGACTCCCGCGTCGCCGAACATCGAGCCCACGCGTCCGATCACGCCGGGTTGGTCCTCGTAGCGCACGAACACCATGTGCGGCGCGATCTCGAGGTCGATCCCGAACCCGAGCGCGCGGGCGAGGAACAGCCGGGGCTCGGGCCCGATCGTCGTGCCCGCGACGGTCACCTCCTCGCCGTCGGAGACGATCGTCACCTCGACGGAGTTCGTGTAGCCCTGCGATCCCCGGTTGCGCTCCTCGACCACCTCGATGCCCCGCTCGGCCGCGATCACGGGGGCGTTGACGACGTTCACCACCTGGTCGACGCGCTCCTGGAAGGCGCCGTTGAGCGCGGCCGCGGTCAGGAGCCGCGTGTCGTACTCGGACAACGGCCCACGCGAGGCGACCACGATCCGGTGCGGCCGTCCCGTGGCGAGCGCCACCGCGACCCGTCCGAGCTGCGCCGCGAGCGGGATGAACGGTCCGAGCACCTCGAGGTCCGCCTGGTCGACGACCGGGATGTTCACGGCGTTCGAGACGATGCCACCGTCGAGGGCGGCGACGACCTGCTCCGCGACGATCACGCCCGCCCTGTCCTGCGCCTCGCCGGTCGACGCCGCGAGATGTGGTGTGACGACGACCTGGTCGAGCTCGAGCAGCGGCCCGTCGTAGGGCTCGGCCGAGAACACGTCGAGCGCCGCGCCCGCGAGCTTGCCCGAGCGAAGAGCCTCGGCTAGCGCCTCCTCGTCGACGAGCGCCCCGCGGGCGGCGTTCACGAGCCGCGCGCCGTCACGCATCTTCGCAATCGCCTCGCGGTCGATCAGGCACCGCGTCTCGTCGGTGAGCGGCGAATGCAGCGTGACGACGTCGGAGCCGGCGAGGATCTCATCGAGAGTCTCGGCCCTGTCGACACCCAGCTCGCGGAAGCGCTCGTCGCCGACGAACGGGTCGTACGCGAGCACGTTCATCCCGAGCCCGACCCCTCGACGCGCGACCTGCTGCCCGATCCTGCCGAAGCCGATCACCCCGAGCGACTTGCCCGCGAGCTCGATCCCGCCCCAGCGCGAGCGCTCCCAGCGTCCGGCCTTGAGCGCCGCGTGCGCCTGCGGGATGTTGCGCGCGAGCGCGACGATGAGGCCTACCGTCTGCTCGGCGGCCGAGACGACGGTCGACTCGGGCGCGTTGGCGACGACGATCCCTCGGCGCGTCGCGGCATCGACGTCGACGTTGTCGACTCCCACGCCCGCGCGCCCGATCACCTTGAGCCTCGACGCGCGCTGGATCAGCTCGCCCGTGATCCGCGTCGCCGAGCGGATCACGATCGCGTCGTAGCGGTCGACGATCTCCTCGAGCGGCGAGTCCGCGTCGACGTCCACCTCGAAGCGCTCGCGAAGGAGCGCGACACCCGCCTCCGCGATCGGCTCCCGGACGAGGACGCGCACGCCTCCCGCTCCCTACGCGATCGCGACGGTGCCGAACGCGTCGTACGCCGCGGGAGCGGCCTGACCGGGCTCGAGGTCGGCGCCGGCGGCGACGAGCTCCTCCTCGATCGCGGTCAGGGTTCCCGCGAGTTCCTCGATGCCGACGTGACCGATGTGACCGATTCGGAAGAGCCGGCCGACGAGGTCACCGTGCCCCCCGGCGATCGTGATCCCGTGCCGATCTCGCAGCGCGAGACGGAGGGCGACCGCGTCGATGCCTTCCGGGGTGAGCGCGCCCGTGAGCACCGCCGCGCTGTCGTCGTCGGGCGAGTAGAGCTCCAGACCCATCGTCTTGATCCCGGCGCGGCAGGCCCGTCCCAGGGCCCGGTGCCGCGCAAACGCATGCTCGAGCCCGCCCTCCAGCACGAGGCCGAGCGCCGCGACGAGCGCGACGACGAGGGACGTGGCGGGAGTCGACGGCGTGGAGCCCTTCGCCTGGGCGCGCCGCTGGCGCTCCCAATCCCAGTAGAAGCGGGGCAGCGAGGCCGATGCCGAGCGCTCCCAGGCGCGATCGGAGACCGCCGCGAACGCCAGACCCGGCGGCGTCATCAGGGCCTTCTGCGAGCCGGTGACCACGACGTCCGCGCCCCAGCCGTCGGTTTCCAGGGGCACCGCGCCGAGGCTCGAGACAGCGTCCACGACGGACAGCGCGCCCGACTCCCGGCACACGCCGAGCAGTGGCTCGAGGTCGCACACCACGCCGGTGGACGTCTCGGAGTGGACGAGCAGCACCGTGCGCGCGCCGCTCTCGGCGAGCGCCTGCCGCAGGTCGTCGGGTGTCGGCGCCTCGCCCCACGCGTACGTGAGCGGGACGACGTAGCAGCCGAACACCGTCGCGAGCTTCTGCCAGCGCTCGCCGAACTCGCCCTGCGAGACCGCCAGCACCCGGTCGCCCGGCGAATGCAGATTGACGACCGCAGACTCGAACGCGCCCGTCCCCGAGGAGGTGAACACCAGCACCTCCCGCTCGGTGCGGAACACGGCGCGGAGCCGTTCCTGCGCCAGCGCGAAGACCTCCGAGAAGTCGGGCGAGCGATGGTGGAGCACCGGCTCGGCGAGCGCGCGCAGCACCTCCGGCGGCACCGCGGTCGGCCCGGGTGTCATCAACTGCTGAGGGCGCGCCACCGCCTGAGCGTACAGCGCCGCCCGGACCGGCCGCGCCGTAGATTCCCGCTCGATGGACGTCCTGCTCCCCTTCGCCGCGGCGCTCGTCTCGCTGCGCCTCGCCGCCGACCTCCTCCGGCGGTGGCGCCTGCGGCGCATCCCCGAGCTCCTCGCCTGGAGCGGCTCGCTGGCGGCCTTCGCGGCTGCCTCGGGTGTGCTCGCGTGGGGCGCGGCAGCCGGGTGGGACGACCGCGCATTTCGGGTCTACTACCTCTTCGGAGGGCTGCTGACCGCTCCCCTGCTCGGGGCTGGCTCGCTGCTGCGCGCCCGGCTCGGGGTCGCCGCTCCACTCGTGCTCCTCTACGTCGGGCTCGCAGTCGGCGTGGCGGTCTCGATGCCGATCGACCCGTCCGTCGCCGGCACGGGCATTCCCGACGCCGCCGACCATCTCGCGTTCGTGCCGGCCAGGGTCGTCGCGCTGGCGGGCAACGTCACGGGCACCGTGGCCGCCGTCGCCGTGGCCCTGACGGGCATCCGCCGCCGACCGCTCGGCAACACGCTGATCGTCGCCGGCGTCGTCGCGGCGGCGGTGGGCAGCGCCGTCGCCGGTCTCGGCGCAGGGGGCGGCTCGGTCTTCACGATCGTCGCGGCAAGCCTGCTCTACGCCGGGTTCGTGTCGCCTCGCTGAGGCGAAAGACGGCCTTGTCACACCGTTGCGAGGTGATCCCCGGGCCTCGCCAGGCCGTCAGTCGCGCAGCTTCGGGACGCGGCGGTCCGGGTTGACCCGGCGACGGCGCTCCCGCAGCCAGATCACTCCGAGCCCGATCACGACCAGCGCGAGGATCACCCCCTCGATCGTGAGCGTGAGCGGATCGAGATGGTGCCCGATCACCCGCGGGAAAGCACCCATAGGCCTCCAACGGTGTACAGGACCATCAATGCGAGCATCGCGTACTGCGAGCGGAGCGCGTCGCGACGGTCGACGAACAGCGCCACGGCGCGATCGTGCGCGATCGCGAGCCCCGCGACGTGACCCGAGACGAGCGCGACGACCTGCACGTACCAGGTCGTGTTCGGCGAGATCACCGTCAGATCGGGCGTCACGTGCGCCGTCCCGAAGAGGTTCCACCCGCGTCCGAGCGGGTCGGAGAGCAGGGGAACTGTGAACTGCCCTTGCACGAGGAACAGCGTCGAGTAGTGCGCGATCACGTAGACGAACGCGATCGGGACGAGCGAGAGGACGAAGTCGGGCACGAGCGACCGCGGCGCATTGACCGTCCACCGGGCGACCGCCGTCGCCGCCTCGAACGCGAGTGCGATGAGCAGGACGCCGGTCAGCAGGCCACCGAGGCTCGCGAGGGTCACGAGGAGCTGCCCGAGCCCCGGTCGATGGACGACGTACGGCGCCTCGAGATGCGCCATCAGGTCCTGCCAGGTCGACGTGCGCGAGTACCCGTCGAAGAGGACGGTGCCGAGCATGACCCCTGTGAACGCGACCGCGCCAGGGGTCGTGTCCTTGCCCGCGAGCCCGGTCAGGGGCCACCGGAGCCGGAGTCGCCCGTCCAGAGCGTAGAGCGGCGCGATCTTCGCGAGCAGCCCGAAGTAGACGGCGAACCCCTCGCCGTAGCGGCACCATGTCTCCCGCCCGAAGGCGGCCATACCGAAGAGCGCGATGTACGTGTAGATCGCGATCGCGAACGCGAGCGCTCGCGGGCTCGAGGGGTCGGAGTAGGCGAGCTCGAGCGCGGCGAACGTGAACAGCACGACCGCGCCCGGCCACCGACCGATGTTCTCCGGGTACTCGGCGAGCGGCCGCGCCTGCGCGCCGCCGAGCTCTCGCAGCCAGACGTACAAGTCCGCGAGGGCACGCCACGGCGAGAGCCCGCGCCACACGTTGCCGAGCACGACGGAGAGCAGCGGGACGCCGACCCAGAAGATCACGTAGATCCAGGTCGGCGCGAAGTTCCGGTAGGCGTCCTTGTTCCCGAGGATCGCGGAGATCCAGACGAGTACGAAGAGCGCGACCGAGAGCGTCTGCGCGAAGATGCGCAACGGCCCGAGCACGAGCGCAGACAGAGACTCGGCGACGGGCGTTCCCCGCGCGTGTGGCCCGAGCAGAGGCCGACGCCATAGCGCGCCGAGCAGGATGAACGAGACGACGAGCACGGTCGCGCCAGCCCAGTAGAAGAGCCACGTCGGGACCGGGAGATCCTGGATCCCCCCGATCCCGTGCGCGACGAAGTACGGACGGGTCACGCGTGGCTCCTGCCTCGCCCCGCAGCCGGCCGGCAGAGCCGGCGCTCGGAACGGCTCACGGCTTGACCTCGATCACGGCGATCAGCGTGTCGGTCGGGTGCAGCTCGACCTCGAATCGCCCTGCGATGCTCGCCGTGAACGGCAGGCGCACCGGCTTACCGGGCACCACGTCCTTCTCGATGTTGTACCCGTGGAGGTGCACGGCCTCGCCCGAGTCGGTGCGGACGACGAGGACGACCTTGTCGCCCTGCCGGACGGTCGGCCGCTGGATGCCGCCTTGCGGGACGCCGTTGACCACACGAATCGGAATCACGGTCGCCGCCGTCGTCGCCGTCGTCGACGTGCTCGTGCTCTCCGTCGTGGCCGGCATGGTCTCGGTCTCGGTGGAGCTCGTCTCGGCGGCCGACGTGCTGTTGCCGCCGCAGCCCGCGAGCGCGATCACGCACGCTGCGCAGGCAGCCACGATGACTGCTGTTCTCATCGGTTCTCCTCGGATCGGCCGCGCGCGCCGCGCGGCAGGTACTCAGGGGCCGATCAGCAGCGGCGGCCCACGACCGGTCGGCCGGGGGGGTTGCGACGCGCGCAGGAGCACCGGCGCGACCGCGGTGAGCGGGAGCAGGGCGCCGTCCCAGGAGGCCGGGGCGGCGGCGAACGCCTTCGCGCAGCCTCCCGAGCACGAGCCGCACGAGGGCGACGCAGACGAGCGCCACCGGCACCTGGAGCGCGAGCCCGAGGAGGAACGTCGGCGAGGTCAGCAGGAACGGCATCTGCCCCGTGTGGACGAGTCGCTCGATGTGCTCCTGACACGCGAAGCCGGCCGGCGCGAGCGGCGCGACCCACCAGGGCGAGAGCTGGCTCAGGCTCCGATCCTGCAGCCCGAGCCCGAGCAGCGCGAGCGACGCGAGCACGATCACGACCTGGGGCACGTGCTCGAGGTAGTCGTGTGTCGGGCCCAGTGGGCTGCCCGTGAGACGGTACGCGAGCGCGTGGGTAGCAAGCACGCCTGCCGCAGCGACAGGCGTCACCAGAGCCCAGGCGAGGGCGCGACGTCCCACGTCGGCAGATCATGCCACCGGGGCCGCGCAGGGGTCGCGGTCCGCCGAGCGCGGCGCGAGCTCAGCGCACGTGAACGCGCACGCGCTGAACCGCGTTGTTCTCGTACCCGCCGAGGTTCCACGCGGGCTCGAGTGGCTGCGCTTCCCCCGCCCCGTCGGTCGCGCGACAGCACAGCACGTAGTCGCCCGCGACCGCCTCCCAGCGGAACGACCAGCCACACCATGCGTACGGATCCTCGAAGCGGCGCGTGAGCTCGGCGTCGCCCCAGGTCCCTCCACCGTCGACCGACACCTCGACGCGCTCGATCGGGGCCCGACCCGACCAAGCCCGGCCTTCGAGCACGATCGGCCCGGCATCGACGATCCGGTCGCGCGTGAGGAAGTCCGGGATGCCGGGTGGCGCCATCAGCGAGCGGGGTCGCATCCGCGTGACGGCCTCGCCGTCCTCGTCCTCGTGCTGTCGGATCCGGTAGCCGTTCGCGACCTGGTAGCCGTTGAACGGCTCATCCTGCACGGTGATCGCCGTCAGCCACTTGACGTTCGTCATCCCGTACCAGCCTGGGACCACGAGCCTGAGAGGGAAGCCGTGTTGCGGCGGCAGCGGCGCCCCGTTCATCTCGTATGCGAGCACGCCGCCCGACCCGACGGCCTCCGCCACGGGCAGGCTCCGTTCGTAGCGCTGGTCGATCTCCCCCTCCACCCCGCGGTCGAGCCCGGCGAACACGACGTCGACGGCGTCTCGCGCCGGGCGCGCCTCCTCGAGCAGCGCGTCGAGCGGCACGCCGCGCCAGAGCGCGTTGCCGACGGCCTCCGTGAGCCACGGCTGGCTCACCGGCCGCGGCTCGAGCAGCGCCCTCCCGTTGCCGGCGCACTCGAACGTCGCGACGACCTCGACGGGCTCGCGGTCACGGAGCTCGTCGAGCGTCAGCGTCAGCGGGCGCTCGACCGCGCCGCGCACCTCGAGCCGAAAGGCCGCGGGGTCGACGAGCGGCACGTCGTAGTGGATCAGGAGGTAGTGGAGCCCGACCGGCGTCAGGTCCCAGCGAAGCGCCTCGAGGGGCATGCCGTGGTTGCGCGCGGCGAGGCGGAGCTCGTCCAGGCTGATCCCGGGATCGGACGAAACCGACATCGCCTCCGACGCTAGCGCACCGAGCCGCCGCCGGTCAGCCCTCGAGCTTCGCGCGGACGAGCTCGTTCACGGCGCGGGCGTCGGCGGCGCCCTTCGTCTCCTTCATCACCTGGCCGACGAAGAAGCCCAGCAGCCCCTCCTTCCCCCCGCGGTACTGCTCCACCTGCCCGGGGTGCGCGACGAGAATCGCGTCGACGATCGGCTCGAGCTCGGCCGTGTCGGAGACCGCTTGCTGTGCGAGGTACGGGTCGGCCGAGAAGCCGGGCGTCGCCGACGTGCGCGATCGCCTCGGCGAACGCCTGCCGCGGGATGCGCTCGCGCGCCTCCACGAGCCGCGCGAGCTCGGCCGCGTCGACGGCGGCCGGGTCGACGCCCGCGCCGACGAGCTGGTTGGCGATCACGTTCGCCGCCGCGACGCGCTCGGCGCCTGCGGCGACCGTCGCCTCCCAGAGCCGTCGAGCCCACCTGTGACGAGCACGAGCGCCCGCTCGTGGTCGAGCTCCTGGCCGATGCGCCGGATCCGCGCGGCCGGCAGCTCGGGCAGCTCCGCACGAAGCTGCTCGACGAGCTCTGCGGGCGGCTCGACCGGCACGAGGTCCGGCTCGGGGAAGTACCGGTAGTCGTCGGCCTCCTCCTTCTCGCGCCGCGCGGTGAGCGTTCCGGTCGCCACGTCGAAGTCGTACGTGTGCTGCTCCACGGCGCCGCCGGATTCCCACACCTCGACCTGGCGCGCGACCTCGGCCTCGATCCCGCGGCCGATGTGGTTGAACGAGTTCATGTTCTTGATCTCGGTGCGCGTGCGCAGCTCATCGCTCCCGGCAGGCCGGACCGAGACGTTCGCGTCGACGCGGAGCGTGCCCTTCTCCATCTCCGCGTCGGAGATCCCGAGCGCGACGATCGTCTGGCGGAGCAGCTGGAGGAACCGCCTCGCCTCGTCGGCCGAGTGGATGTCCGGCTCGGTGACGATCTCCACGAGCGGCGTCCCGCCGCGGTTGTAGTCGACGAGCGTGTAGTCGGCGCCCCCGATCCGCCCGCTGCGGCCGCCGACGTGGACGTTCTTCGCCGCGTCCTCCTCGAGATGCGCGCGCACGATACCCTACCTCATGTTCACCGTCTTGCAACGGAACTATCATCTTGCCTTTTATGCAAGAAGGTAGATCGTACTGGGAGATCTGATAGCCCTTTGGCAGATCCGGGTAGAAGTAGTTCTTGCGCGCGAAGACGGCGCGCGGGGCGATCTCGCAGCCGAGCGCGAGACCGAGCTTCACGACCCACTCGATCGCCGTCCGGTTCGGCACCGGCAGCGCGCCGGGGAAGCCGAGGCAGACAGGACACGTCTGCGTGTTCTCCGCGGCGCCGAAGCCGACCGGACAGCGGCAGAACATCTTCGTCCGCGTCTTCAGCTGGACATGGATCTCGAGCCCCACCACCGGCTCCCAGCCGCTCATCGCAGGCGCTCCGGGACGAGATCGAGGTCGAGCGCGCGCTCGAGCGCGTGCCCCGTGCGGAAGAGCGTGTTCTCCGAGTGCTGCGCCCCGATCAGCTGGAGCCCGACGGGAAGACCCTGCGAGAAGCCGCACGGCACGCTGAGGCCCGGGAGACCGGCGAGGCACGACGGGATCGTGAGCAAATCGCACGCGTACATCGCGAGCGGGTCCGCCGCCTTGTCGCCCACGGGAAACGCAACCGTCGGCGAGGTCGGCGTCGCGAGCACGTCGAAGCGCTCGAACGCGGCCGCGTGCTCCGCCTTGATCAGGGTCCGCACCTTCTGCGCCTGACCGTAGTAGGCGTCGTAGTAGCCCGCGGAGAGGGCGTAGGTGCCGAGCATGATGCGCCGCTTCGGCTCGTCCCCGAAGCCGTCGTCGCGCGTGCGCTCGACCATCTCCCGGTAGGTCGCCGCCTCGCTGCGCGGCCCGTAACGAACGCCGTCGTAGCGCGCGAGGTTCGACGACGCCTCGGCGGGCGAGATCAGGTAGTAGCACGGCAGCCCGTAGTCGAAGGAGAGCGGCAGCTCGCATTCCCCCACTCCCGCGCCCAGCTCTTCGAGCCGCGCCAGCGCAGCCTCGAACGCCTCACGGACACCGGGCTCGATCGCCTCGAGCGCCATCGCCTGGCGTGGGACGCCGATGCGCACGCCGTCGAGCCGATCACCGTCCGGGAGCTCCACCGGGCTCGCGAGGTCGACGGTGGTCGAGTCCTGCGCATCGCGCCCGGCGATGATCCGGTAGAGGAGCGCGACGTCGCGCACGGTCTTCGCCACCGGCCCGACCTGGTCGAGGCTCGAGGCGAAGGCGACGACGCCGTAGCGGGAGACCGTCCCGTACGTCGGGCGGAGGCCGACGTTCCCGCAGAGCGCCGACGGCTGCTTGATCGAGCCGCCGGTGTCGGAGCCGAGACCCCACGGGGCGAGACCTGCGCTCACGGCCGCAGCGGTTCCGCCGCCGGAGCCGCCCGGGACACGGCTCGGGTCCCACGGGTTGCGCGAAGGGCCGAACGCCGAGTTCTCCGTCGACGAGCCCATCGCGAACTCGTCCGTGTTCGTCTTGCCGAGAAGCGTCAGCCCCGCGGCGCGGCAGCGTGCGGCGACGGTCGCGTCGAACACCGGCACGTAGCCGGAGAGGATCCTCGAGCCCGCCGTCGTCTCGACACCGCGGGTCGAGATCACGTCCTTGAGCGCGATCGGGATGCTCGTGCCGTCCGCCTCGTCGACCGTGCGCAGGTACGCGTGGAGCTCGCCGTCGCGCTCGCCGATCGCGTCGAGGTACGCGTCGTGGAGCTCGGCGGCGGAGAGCTCGCGCCGCTCGACGAGGCCGAGCGCGTCCTCGGCGGTCAGCCGCAGCGTGTCCACCACCCGGCTCATCCGGTCGGCGGCACGCGAAAGAGGTCTCCCTCGCGCGCGGGCGCGTTCGCGAACACGTCCTCGAGCGGCAGAGACGGCTGCGGCTCGTCCTCCGCCCAGGCGTTGACGAGCGCGAGCGGGTGGGACGTCGGCGGGACGTCGGCGAGGTCGAGCTCCGAGACCTTCGAGACCGCCTCGATGATCGCGCCCAGCTCCGCCGTGAGGCGCTCGAGCTCCTCGTCGGAGAGGTCGAGCCGCGCGAGCCGCGCCACGTGGAGCACCTGTTCACGGGAGATCGACACCGCCAACCATCCTTCCAGATCGAAACTCGCCGACGCCCATCCCTGCCCCGGACGCCGCCGACGGCGGCAGTCCGCTTCAGGGATCTGCCCCCCGGTCGCGGCATCAGCCGTGAGCGAGGGAGTGTGCGGCGTCCGTTCCGCGCGAGCGGAACGGACGCTCGCAGGCAAGTAGGGCGCGGCCGCCCTACGCGACAGCCGTCACGTTCGCGGCCTGGGCGCCCTTCGGGCCCTGGACGACCTCGAACTGGACCTTCTGCCCCTCCGCGAGGGACTTGTAGCCGTCCATGGTGATCGCCGTGTAGTGGACGAAGACGTCGTCGCCGCTCTCACGCGCGATGAAGCCGAATCCCTTCTCGTTCGAGAACCATTTGACGGTACCCGTCTCTACCTCAGACAACGACGTCCTCCTGGAAAGAAGCGTCGGAGCCGTCCGACGCAGGTACACGAACGCTCGACAACGTATCGTCAGAGGGTCGGGTATGCAAGGATCCCGCGCCGGAAACGGGCAGCCTTGACCGCGCTCCGGAGGAGCAGCGCGATCGTCATCGGGCCGGTGCCTCCGGGCATCGGCGTGAGGTACCCGGCGACCTCGCCGACGGCGGGGTCGACGTCGCCGCGGATGCCCTCTTCCGTGCGCGTCAGGCCGACGTCGAGGACGGCGGCACCCGGTTTCACCATCGCCGCGGTGACGATGCCGGGCACGCCGACGGCAGCGACCACCACGTCGGCCCGGCGTACGTGATCGGCGAGGTCGCGCGTCTTCGAGTGGCACATGGTCACGGTGGCGTTCGCGCGGAGGAGCAGCATCGCGACCGGTCGCCCCACGATCTCGCTGCGGCCGAGCACGACCGCGTCCTTGCCGGCCGGGTCCACGCCGTAGGCGGCGAGCAGCTCCATGCAGCCCGCAGGGGTGGCCGGCACGTGCAGGGTCGTGCCCAGGTAGAGGTTCCCGGCGTTGACCGGGTGGATCCCGTCGACGTCCTTCTCGGGCGCGACGGCGTACGTGACCCGCGTCTCGTCGATCTGCGCGGGCAGGGGCAGCTGCACGAGGACGCCGTCGATCGTGTCGTCGGCGTTGAGCTCGTGGACGAGCGCCAGCACCTCGTCCTCGGACGCGTCCTCCGGCAGGCGGATGTCGCGCGCGTCGATGCCCGCCTCCACGGCGGCCTTGTGCTTCAGCCCGATGTAGACGTGCGAGGCGGGATCGTCACCGACGAGCACGGTCGCGAGCCCCACGTGGCCCAGCTCGGACACCTCGCGGGCGACGTCCGCCCGGATCTCGGCCGCGAGCGCCTTTCCGTCCATGAGCGTCGCCGCCACGGCCGCGGACTCTACTCGGGCGTCCTCGCCCGGCGGCGCGAGGCGCGCGCGTTACAACTCTCGCAGTGCCCTCCCTCTACCCCACATGAGCCGCCGCTCGTCTCTCCAGACGGCGGTGCGGATCGGCGCGCTGTGCTTCGTCTTCGCGTGGCTGTTCGTCGACGGACTGCAGGCGGCGGTGCCGTTCTGGCTCGCCTTCGCGGTCCTGGTCGCCACCGAGGTGGAGTTCGTCCTCCGTGGCCGGGGCGAGCCACGCCGGCCGGCCCACCGGCGCGCCCCACCGGGCCCCGAGGACGCCGACCTCGGGTTCGGTGAGCTCGTCGAGGAAGAGGAGGGGATCCGCTTCCTCCCTCCGCCGCCCCGCCCCGATCCGCCACGACTGCGACGAGCGGCCTGGGCGGCGGGCGTCGTCGCCGCGGCCGCGCTCTTCGTGGTCGCCGCGCGGACGGACGAGGCAGACACGTGGCAGGCACTGTCGCCCACCGAGCGGACACGCACGGTCGACCGTCTCGCCTCCGAGGCGGCGCTCATCGCGCGCCGACCGGTGACGCTCCGCTGCGACGAGGAGTACTCCTTCACCGGCGCAGGAAGCGACACGCTGGGGATCGCGTTTCCCGCCGCGGGAATCGCCTATCTGGATCCGAGCATCTGCCGGACGCTCCACGACCTGCTCGCGAACGGCCGTGCGGGCGAGCAGCAGGCGGACGCGCTCGTCGTGCTCGCGCACGAGGCGATCCACCTCGGCGGTGAGCGGCGCGAGGCCGTGACCGAGTGCGTTGCGCTCCAGGAGGCGGTGCCGCTCGCAGTCCGCTTCGGCGTGACGGAGTCACGGGCGCGGACGCTGCTGCACGCTGCGTACGAGGCCCGGCTCGCCGAGCGGAGCGCGATCCGCGCCGCCTACGCGCTCCCGGTGTCGTGCCGTGAGGGCGGCGCGCTCGACCGGACTCCCGGCGACGGCAGCTTCCCGTAAGGCCCGGGCCTACGCCAGCTCGCGCTCGAGGCGCCGCCGGACGAGCGCGACGCTCGTGGCGCCGAGCGTCTCGCCGAGAGCGGACGCGCCCAGGACGTTCGCCTCGGTGACGATCCGCTCGCGCTCGGCCTCGAGGGTGCCCCGCACGACGAAGAGCGCCGAGCGGACGAGCTGACCCCAGTCCTCGACCCCCGCGAACGTCTCCGGCTCCCGGCCCGCATCCTCAGTCACGCGCGGGACGCGACGGAGGTCGAGGGCGATCGCAGCCGCGCTCCGCGTGAGCGCCCGCGCCTCGTCGTGCAGTTCCCGCTCGGCCAGGCGGAGCTGCTCACCGCTCTCGCGGAGGCGCACGACGTCCGCCTCGACGTCCACGAGCCGCTGCCGCGCCGTCTCCGCCTCCCGCCGTGCTCGCTCGGTCTCCTCGCGCTTGCGGCGCCGGCTGCGCTCGAGCCTCTCGAGCCGCTCGTCGGCGAGAAGGAGCTCCTCCCGCGCCTCGTCCCTCTCGCGCGCGGCTGCCTGCGTGCGCCGCTCGAGCTCCCCGAGCTCGACCGGGATCCGCTCCAGCTCCTCGCGCACCTCCTCGGCGCGTGAGCGCACGGCGCCCGCACGGTTGGCGAGGCCCTCCACGGTCTCGAGCTCACGGGCGACGACCTCGTCGCGCCGCTCGAGGTCGGCCGCGTGGTCGAGCAGCGAGGCGACCCGATCGTCCGCCATGGGGAGAGGTCTACCAGTCGGGCGTGCGGTCGAGCCCCGAACGGGTCGTGAGCCGTGTCTGGTTGCTGCCGTCCGCGTTCATCACGTACAGCTCGCTGTTGAGGACGCCGTCGCGACCGCTGGTGAACACGATCTTCGCTCCGTCGCCCGACCACGCGGGATCGAGGTCGGGCCCGCGCACGCTGGTCAGCCGGGTCACGGCCGTCCCGTTCGCGTTCATCGAGAAGATCTCCCACACGAACGGCCCCACGAGGCTCCGACGGAAGGCGATCTTGCCGGTGGTCGACCAGTCGGGATCCCAACCGTCCTTGACGACGCGCGTGGCGCCCGAGCCGTTCGCGTTCATCGTGTAGAGGTCGGATGCGAGCGCCGTCCCGCGTGAGAACGCGAGCTTCGAGCCGTCGGGTGACCACGTCGGGGAGGCGTCGTCGTTCTTGTCGCTGGTGAGCCTGGTCTGACCCGATCCGTCGGGGTTCATCACGTAGATCTCAGCGTTGCCGTCGCGAGACGACACGAACGCGATCTTCGAGCCGTCGGGCGACCAGGCAGGCGCCGTGTCGTCGCCCTTCGCGGTCGTCAGACGCTGGACGTGCGAGCCGTCGGCGTCCATCACGTAGACGTCGAGCGCAACCGACGAGCGACGGCTGGCGAACGCGATCCGGGTGCCGTCGGGTGACCACGACGGCTCGACGTCGGGCGCGGGGTCGCTCGTCAGCCGCGTGAGACCCGAGCCGTCCTGGGCGATCGCGTAGATGTCGCCGAGACCCGAGCGCGTGCTCGAGAAGAGAATCTTGCGATACGCGACGGAGTACGTCACCGAGCGCGTCGCCGTGTTGCCCGCACGGTCGCGGGTCGTGACGCTGAACGTCTTCGAGCCCGGTGTCGTCGAGATCGGTGCCCCCACCGCCACGGTGCCGCTGCACGCGGTCGCGCCCGACCCCCCGTCGACGCACTGGTACCCAGCGGGATGCGACGAGCCCGGTTCGTACACCGCGCCGGCGGCCGGCGTCGCGAAGACCACGCTGGGCGGGGTCGTGTCGATCGGCACGACGATGCGATCGGTCTCGCCCGTCGCCGCACGCGCATCGACGACGTGCACCCCGTCGCCCGTGACGGTGACGCTGTCGTCGGCGCCGGGCGACTGGAACGGACCCCCGTCGACGCTCACCTGCACCGGGACGCCCTGCGGCCCGACGACCCCGACCGGCACGGTGCCGGTGTACCAGCCGTTGTCGCCGGTCGGCGCGGGCGGATGGAGCTCGAGCGGGCCGTTCGGGTTCTGGTCGGCCGGCGGCGGGGCGCCCTCGAAGTAGAAGCCCTTGTTCGTGCTCACGCCGACGTTCCCGGCCTCGTCGACGGCCTGGACGAAGTACTCGAACGTGTTCGCGGCGACCGGGCCGCCTCCGGACCAGGTGCTGCCGCTGCCGTGCGCGAGATCGACGAACTGCCAGGCGCTCGCGCTGCCCGAGCGGTAGCTCGCGACGACCCGGCGCGCGTCGCCGCCGGCGACCGAGACGCTGAACGCGGCGTTGCCGGAGACGACGAACGCGTCGATGTGGGTGAACGTCGGCGCGACCCTGTCGTTGCTCGTCGAGCGGTACACCTCGCCCGCGACGCGCGTGTAGCGCCGCTGGACGCCGGTGCCGTTCGCGTCCACGGTCGTGGGATTGCCGAAGAACTGGCCGGTGCCGACGACCAGCCGCTGGTGCCCGCCGTCCGCGGCGAGGTACGAGCGCACGGTCAAGAGCTTCGACGGGTACGCGACGTCGTTGAAGGGAAGCTCCGGCTCGTTCGCGGTCAGGTCGACGACCGGTCGCGCGTAGACCGGGTTGACGCCGCCCTGGTCGGACGAGGAGAGGCCTGTGATCAGCGCCCCGTGCGCGTCGGTCCCGCCGAGCTCGACCACCAGCTTCGGCTGGATCGGGCGGAGGTGGCTCACCTGCACGCCCGAGTCGCCGCGCAGGTACGTCCCGGTGCCCGACGGCGTCGTCACGCTCTGGAAGGACGGGGACGCGTCGAACCGCTCCACCGCGAGGCCGGTGATCGGGTCGGTGCCGGTCGTCGTCGTGGGGATCGCGAGCGTCGAGGCGCTGCCCGACGTCGAGAGGACGTGTGGCGCGCCCTGCTCGCCGGCGGCGGCCTGCGTCTGCACCGGCGCCCCGATCGACCACATCGGGAGGCCGTAGAGCGTGAAGCCAGCCATCGCCTTCTCGTCGTAGACGCTGAGCACGCCGCGGGTGGAGAAGTACTGGTTCTTCGCGAGCCTGAGCGCGTCACCGATCGTCCCGCCGTTCGCCACCTGCACCGCGAGCAGGCGGTTGAGCTCCTCCGAGTACGCGACGGTGTCCGTGTCGCCGTAGCCGAACGTCGTGTTCCCGAGATACGTCGCGCCCTCGCGGCCGTACGCCTGCGGCCAGTCGAGGGTCTGCACGCCGACGATCGCGTCGGACACGTCGAGACCCGCGTGGCACCCCATGCTGAAGACGAGCGCCGTTCGAGAGGTTCGGGGCGGCTGTCGCCGTCAGATCGCCGGTCGAGAACGGGATCGGCGCGGCGCCACCGACGCCGGCGGGCGGCAAGAGGCGCGAATGGTCGGCGTGGCCGTTCACCGACGCGATCTGCGGCGACGTGCCGGTCGCGGGCAGCAGCGCATTCGCGAGATCGTCGTGCGTCCAGCCGTTGCCGATCAGAAGCGGCTCGGCCGGCATCGTCAGCCCCTGGCGCTGCGCGAGCGCCGAGCGCACCGCGTCCGTCCCGTCCTGGAGGAAGTCGTAGCCCGCGGCTCGCCCCGTCGCCGGGTCGAGTCGTCCCCCGAACGTGCGATAGCGGGCCAGGGCGGCCACGATCTCGTCCGGGCTCTCCACGAGGCGGCCCACGGCGAGGTCGGGAACGAACAGCTGGCGGTTGAGGTACGGGATCGGGCGCGTCGCGGCGTACGGGTCGTCGCTCAGCATCCTCCCGGAAGCGAGCGCCGCCGAGAGCTCGTTGTTCGTCCCCACGGACTGCGCGTAGTCGGCTTCGTTCGAGATCGTCACGTAGTCCTCGAGGCGCGCGAACGGCAGCGCTCGGTCGCCGCCGACGAGCACGAGGTACTTGATGCCGGCCCCGTTGGCCTGCGCCCGCAGGGAGTCCACGACCGCGTTGATCGCGCGGACGACCGCGTTCGCCTTGTCCGGATCGCCCGGGTCGGCGTTCCACGCGGCGTACGCGCTCGCGACCGCTGCGTTGCCGTCCACGCCCACGATCGCGCTCGGGAAGCCGAGGCTCGTCAGCTGCGTCTGCGTCGCCTGCATCGCGGTGAGCACGCTCGTCGCCGACGTCGCCCCGTACAGGCTCGTCAGCTGGCTGCGGTTCCAGAGGAACAGTGTGTTCGTCCCCGCAGGGAGCGTGGCCGGGATCGTGCCCGCGGTGCCGCTCGCGGGGGGAAGCGGGGCGGCGCTGGGCGTCGTGCGCGGCGGGTCGACCTCGACCCGCAGCATGTACGGCTCCTCGCTCGTCGCGCCGTTGTACGGGGTGACCTGGATCAGGTAGTTCCCGGAGCCGCCGCCGGAGACCGCGACGACGGCCTCGTCCTCGGTACCGCGATTGGCGGAGACGCCGACGAGCGGTCGCGACTGGTCGATGCGGAGGTCGTCGAGCGTTTCGGGCGGCAGCGCGGCTTGCTCGGTGCCGAGCGGGACGCCGGTGTCCACGAGCGGCGGCGAGTCGAGTTGCTGTGTGCCCGCCACCGCGGGACGCAGCGCGGCGTCGGCGGGCGCGTACACGGCGAGGTCGTAGTCGGCCGGCAGATGGCTGAGGAAGACGCGTATCGTCGAGCCGACCGGCGGAGCGGGCAACGAGTAGTAGTCGAGGTCGTCGGCCGAGGTCGCGTAGGAAAGATAGAGCGAGCCGGGATCGACGGGCTGGGCGCTCGCCTCGCCGTTCGGCTCGAAGGTGTCGGTGACCGAGACGGAGGCGGGATTCGAGGTGACGGCCGCGCCGCCACCGGAGACCACCGCCGTCGCGGCCTGCGGGCCGACCCGCAGGGCGGGGAACGCGCGGAAGGCGACGCGTACCGTGGTACCCGGGACGCCGGTCACGGTCCAGCCGAGCGTGACGTGCCCATCGGCGTCCGCGCCGAGCTCGGGCGCCGGCAGCGGCGACGCCGTGCCGGCCGGAAGCTGCTGCTTCGTCGGCGTCGTCGCGGTGTCGAAGACGAACCCGTGCGGGAGGTTCACGACGAGGTGGGTCGAGCCGCCCGTCAACTGGACGTCGGCATGCCAGTCGATCGCGTTGCCGCCGCCCGCAGCCGCCTGGAGCCCGGCCGTGTCCAGGTCGAGCTGCTCCCAGCCCACGCTGGAGGTGCTCGAGAAGAGGAGGATCAGCACGTCGGCGAGTGTCACGTCGTTCGGCTCCGGCAGCGCGAGCAAAAGGTCGCCGAGGGTCGCGGTCGGCAGGAACCAGCCGCCGACCAGCGCGTCGTAGACCGTGCTGCCCGCGCACGGATGCGCGCCGCAGTCGATCAGCCCGGCGAAGCCCGCGATGTTCGTGATCGGAATGTTCGTGATCGGGATGTTCTTGATCGGGATGTTGGTGATCGGGATGTTCGTGATGGGGATGTTCGTGATCGGGATGTTCGTGATCGGGATGTTCGTGATCGGGATGTTCGTGATCGGGATGTTCGTGATCGGCGCACCCTGGATCGCGATCGAGAGCACGCTGCTCGAGCCCGAGCATTCGACACCGGGGCCGACGAACGAGCACCAATCCGCACCGCCCGGCAGCGGGAGACTGGAGAGCGGGACAGTGCCGAGCACGGTCGCGACCGCCGGGAGCTGACCGAGCGGTGTCCGCGAGAGATCGAGGTCGTCGAGCGTCAGCTGGAGCGCCGCGATCGACGGCAGGCGCAGCGCGTCGCCCAGCGAGACGTTCTGAAGCGGCGTCGTCGAGAACGCCGACCCGGCGAGCGCCGCCTGCCAGCCGCCGGTGCGCAGGAGCGGCACGCTCGAGAGCGGGAACACCGAGAGGAGCGGGAGGATCGACGGATCGGAGAAGCCGATGTTCGTGATCGGGATGTTCTTGATCGGGATGTTCTTGATCGGGATGTTCTTGATCGGGATGTTCGTGATGGGCGCGGACTCGGCTGCGCCGGTGGCGGCAAGGAGCGATGCGCCCTCGACGCTCGCGAGGGGCACCGCGCCGGTCGACGGGACGCTCGTCTGTACCGCGTCGAGCGTCACGCCGCCCGCCCCACCGCCGACGACGAAACAGGCCGAGAACTCCGACGTCGCGCGGCCGGAGCCGGGGTCGAGCGCGGTCGCGGTGGCGGTGATCGCCCCGGTCGTCGTGCCCGGGACGGTGGTGCTGAACGACGCGAGCCCGGCCGAGTTCGTGGTCACCGGAAGCTGCGCGAGCACGTTCTGACCCTCGCCGTAGCCGCTCGGATCGCACGCGTCGTTGCGGAAGAGCTCGATCAGGTAGTCCTGGTTGCCCGCACCGGCACCGGCGCGCGCGTGAAACTCACCGCTCACCTGAAGGCCGCCGGGAACGGATGTGGCGCTCAGGTTCTCGGGGAAGTACTCCCAGTACACCGGCCCGAGGTCGCCGGAGTTCTGCGTCACGCCGTCCGACCCGATGTTGATCCCGAGCCCGCCGTTCAACCAGATGCGATTCGAGACGACGTCGACGTCGGTGCTCGGGCTGAGGATCTGGACTCCGTCCGCCGAGGCGCCGCGGATCGTGTTGCCCTCGATCGTCGTCGAGGTGGCGCCGTCGTTCAGGACCCCGATCCCGTTTGCCGAGTCGGCGACGTCGGTGAGGTCGGTGATCTCGTTGCGCCTGACCTCCGCACCCGAGTTCACGAGGTCGACGCCGGCGCCGTAGCTGCCGACGACGAGATTTGCGTCTGCCGCCGCCTCCGAGCCGATCAGCGTGCCGACACCGGCCGTCAGGATCCCGATCCCGTTGCGACCGACGGTCGTCTTGTTCGGGCGCACACCGATGAAGTTCTCGTAGATCCCGACGTCGTCCGCGCCGGAGAGGACCCGGATCGCGGCGTACGGCGGCCCACCGCCGAAGTTCGTCAGCGAGAGAGCGCGCACGATCGAGCCGCCGGCACCCGGGGCGAAGGTCAGGCCGTCGCTCTCGACCAGGGAGCTGCCGTCGACGACGACGATCGGGGTGTTCGGCGACGCGACGTAGCCGGGCTGTGTCGTCCCGTCGATCGTGACCGGGCCGGTGACGTCCGGGAGCGGAGAGGCGAGCGAGATCACCTTCGGCCCGACCTCGGGCACGCCGATCGAGAATCCGATCGTCTGCTCTCCCGCCTGCGCGTTCGCGTCGAGGATGGCCTGGCGGAGCGACCCCGGGCCGGAGTCGGCGGTCGTCGTGACCGTGAGCGTCCCGCCTCCGCCCGTCGGGACCTGGAAGCAGGCGGAGAGCTCGGAGGTGTTGCCGGCGGGATCGGTGGCGGTCGCGGTGACGTACGAGCCCGGCGCGGCCTCTGTCGTGGGGTAGAGGCTGAACGAGCGGAACGCGGGGTTCGTCACGTTGAGCGTGCCAAACCCGAGGTACGTCGCGCCCTCGCCGTTCCCGCTCGCGTCGCAGGCCGGCGAGGAGAAGAACTCGAGGCGATACAGGCCGGTGGCCGAGCCGGGCAGGAAGCCCTCGACGTTCGTGACGTCGGGGCCCACCTCCACGTGGCTCAGCTCCGGGAAGTTCTGGAACAGGTTCGGGCCGGAGTCGTCGTCGGACGTGTCGTTGGGCGTCACGCCGTCCGAGCCGAGATCGATGCCGAGACCACCGTTGCCGTCGATGCCGTTTCCAGAGATGCGCACGCCGGTCGCCGGGGTGGTCGGGACCGAAGACCGCGATCCCGGCGCCGGCATTCGAGCGGATCGTGTTGCCCGCGTCGCCGCCGATCGTCAGCGCCGTGACCCCATTGCCGACGTGGATGCCGTCGGCGGTGTTCGGCTGCGACACGCCGATCTCGTTGCCCTGGATGACGCCGCCCGTGCTCGACGAGCCCTCGACGACGATGCCCGAGCCGCCGTTACCCCCGATCGAGTTCCCGGCGCCCGCGCCGCTGCCGCCGATCGTCGTGTTCGGCGCGTCCAGCACCCAGATGCCACCGGAGCCGTTCGGCAGAGCCGTCGAGCCGTCGGCCGACGTGCCGATCACGTTGCCGACGATCTTGTTGCCCGACGCCGTGCTCTGCTGGAGCATGATCCCCCAGCCGGTGTTGCCCGAGATGACGTTGCCGTCACCGGCGTTCGTGCCGCCGACGATCGAGCTCGCGCTGTTGAGCATGATCCCGTCGCCGTTGCCGAGTCCCAGGCTGTTCGAGGCATCGGTGCCGATGAAGCTGTGGGTGATCGTGACGCTCTGCGAGGGCGCGACGAAGATGCCCTGGGCCTGGAACCTCGTGATCGTGACGTTCGTGACGCTGCTCGCCCCCGGCGCCCCGATGAACAGGAGCCCGTCGGAGTTGCCCGCCAGCTGTCCGTCGATTCGCGGCCCAGGGTTTCCGGTGCCGACGAGGCTGACGTCCGACAGGGTCGGCAGCCCGGCCGTCGGCGAGTAGGGCGCGCCGAGGTTCGGCAGCTCGATCACGTCCGCGCCGGGATTTCCGTTGGCCGCCTGGATCGCCTCGACGAGGTTGCACGAGGACACGTCGCAGCCGCCGGTGTCGGCGAAGCTCGTGGTCGTGACGGTGAACGTCGCCGCCAGCACGCCGGGGGCCGCCGCGAGCACGAGCGCAGCCAGCACGACACAGACCCCTACCGCCCGAACGGAACGCCGCACCCTCGAACCCCCTGAATTGGACCCGGGACTCTACGGCCGGACGTCGTGGCATGTCAACGAGGCACAATCCGATCCCCGCGCAGCACGACCTCGACGCCCCGGTGACTACCTCAGACGCAGAGCTCGCCCCCTATCTCCCCCGTCTCGTCCGGGCCTGGAGCCTCGAGCCGGGACGCCGCGCGCGGTCGATCGACGGGTCCCTGCTGTCGGTCGACGTGTCGGGGTTCACCGCGCTCTCCGAGAGGCTCGCCACCCGCGGCCGTGAGGGCGCGGAGGAGCTCGTGCGGACGATCTCGGATGTGTTCGACGTGCTGATCGCGACCGCAGAGCGTCACGGCGGGGATGTGCTCAAGTTCCGCGGCGACGCCCTCCTGCTCCTGTTCCGCGACGACCAGCACCCCGCGCGCGCGTGCGGCGCGGCGGCCGACATGCAGGGGGCGATCGGCTCGCTGGGGCGCCGCGAGACCTCCGCCGGGCCCGTCGAACTCCGGATGGCGTGCGGCGTCCATTCGGGTGCAGTGCAGGTGTTCATGACCGAGGTCCCACATCGCGAGCTGCTCGTGGCGGGACATGCGGCGACGCGGGTGTTCGCGCTCGAAGACCTCGCCGAGGCCGGGGAGATCGTGGTGAGCGCGGAGACGGCGGAGCGCGTCGAGCCGTCGTGGCTCGCCGGCGCACGCGGCGACGGCCTCCTCCTGCGCGCGCTCGAGCCTGGCTCGAGCCCGATCCCACCACCCGAGGCAGTCGAGGGGCACGAGCTCGCTGCGTACGTGCCCGCGTCGCTCCGCGACCACCTGGCCGTCGCGAGCGGCGAGGCTGAGCACCGCCAGGTGACGGTGGCGTTCGTGAAGGCGACGGGGACCGACGCCGCGGACGACGACCCGGAGGCGATGAGTGGGACGCTCGACACCCTCGCGTCAGCGGCCGCCACGGCCTGCGAGCGCTACGGCCTCACGTGGCTCGAGTCGGACATCGACGCAGACGCGATCAAGCTGTACCTCACCGGCGGCGCCCCGGCGACCACAGGCCACGACGAGGAGTCGATGCTGCGGGCCCTCCGAGACGTCGTCGAGAGCGAGATCGAGGGCCTCACCCTCCGCGCAGGCGTCAACCGCGGTCGCGTGTTCACCGGTGACATCGGCTCTCGGACACGGCGGACGTACGCCGTGATGGGGGACGCGGTCAACCTCGCGGCCAGGCTCGTCGCCCGGGCGAGACCCGGCACGATCCTCGTCACCTCCGAGGTGCTCGACCGGGCCTGGACGGCGTACGCGACGGAGACGGAGCCGCTGCTCGTGAAAGGCAAAGAGGCGGCGATCATGGCCCACACGCTCGGCTCGCCGACAGGAACGCGGCGAACGGCCGCGGTCGACGTCGGGCCGATCGTCGGGCGCGCGGCCGAGCTCGAGGTCGTGGCGGATGCGGTTCAGCGGGCCCGCAGCCGCGAGCTCCAGCTCCTCGAGGTCGTCGCCGAGCCCGGCATGGGCAAGAGCCGCCTGATCTCGGAAGCCCGGACGCTCGCGCTCGGCTTCCAGCAGCTCGAGGCGGCGGGCGAGCCGTATACGACGAACGACCCGTTCGCGGCCGTCCGCGGGCTGCTCCGCCAGCTTCTCGGTATCACCGCCGATGCGTCACGAGCGGACGCAGGGATCCAGCTGTCGACGTTCGTGGGCTCGGCGCTGCCGGACGTCGCGCAATGGCTCCCCCTGCTCGCGATGCCGTTCGACGCCGCGGTCGAGGGGTCGCTGCCGGAATCGCTCGACCCGGCGACGAGCTACGAGCGGCTGCACGACGTCCTGGCGACGCTGCTCGAGCGCGTGCTGATGATGCCGACGCTGATCGTCGTCGAGGATGCCCACTGGCTCGACGACGCGTCTCGCGCGTTCCTCACGAACCTCGTCGCGCGCCCCGCGGCCCGGCCGTGGGTCGTCCTCGCCGCGAGCCGGCCGGGCGCGCCGAGCCTCGGCGGCGAGCAGAGCCCTCTCACGAGGATCGAGCTCGCGCCCCTCGACGCCGAGGCGTCGTCGGCGCTCGCGCTCGGCGCGAGTGCCGCTCCCTTGCCGGAGACGACGGTCGCAGCGCTGGTCGCGCGCGCGGGGGGCAATCCGCTGTTCGTGCGCGCGCTGGTGTTGGCGGCCGCGGCGGGTGAGCCGGTCGACGCGCTCCCCGAGACCGTCGAGAGCCTCCTCACGACGCTGATCGACACGCTGGCCCCGGCCGACCGGATGCTCCTCCGTCACGCCGCCGTGGTGGGCCCGTCGTTCGACGCGTCGCTCGTCGAGGAGGTGCTCGCCGAGGAGCTCGACGGGGCGTCGCGTTGGGAGGCGCTCGGTCAGTTCGTCCAGCCGGACGGGACGGGCTTTCGCTTCCGCCACGATCTCGTGCGCGTCACGGCCTACGAAGGGCTCTCGTTCGGCCGGCGGCGAGAGATCCACGGTCGCGTGGGTGCGGCGCTCGAGCGTCGTGCGGGCGACGGAGGAGAGCACGACGCGGCGATCCTCTCCCTCCACTTCCACGAGGCGGGTCTGCACGAGAAGGCCTGGCGCTACGCGACGAGCGCCGCCGACCGGGCCGCGGCGGGATTCGCGAACGTCGTCGCCGCCGGGCTCTACGAGCGCGCGCTCGCGTCGGCGGACGCCGCGGGCACGGTGCCCGCGGACGAGATCGCCCGCGTCGCAGAGGCGCTCGGGGACGTCTGCGAGCGCTTTGCCGACGGCGAGCGGAGCGCAGCCGCGTACGAGCGCGCGCTCCGGGAACTGACGGGAGAGCGCGAGGGGACGGCCCGGATCGGGGGAAGCTCGCCGTGCTCGACGAGCAAGCGGGACGCTACGACCTGGCTCTCGCCCGGTACGACGAGGCCCTTGCCGGGCTCGGCGACGAGCCGGAGTCGAACGGCACACGTGCCGCGCTCGAGCTCGGGCGCGGCGGTGTCCTCTATCGGCAGGCGCAGTACGAGGAGTCGGTCGTCTGGGCGGACCGGGCGGCCGCCCACGCGGAGGCGGCCGGCGACCGCGGCGCGCTCGCGCACGCCCTGTATCTGCGCGGGGGCGCGCTCTCGGACGTCGGACAGGACGGCATCCCCGACCTCGAGCGCGCGATTGCGATCTTCGACGAACGCGACGACTTCGTCGGGCATGCGAGGGCGCTCAACAACGTCGGCGTGCAGCGGTATGCCGAGGGGCACTGGGACGAGAGCGCTGAGGCGTACCGCCTGAGCCGTGAGGCCTGCGAGCGCGCGGGAGACGTGATCCGGGCGGCGATCCCGATGAACAACGAGGCCGAGATCCTCTCCGACCAGGGGCGCCTGAACGAGGCGGAGCCGCTGTTCGAGGACATGGTCAGGGTCTCGCGCGCGGCCGGCTACACGTTCGGCGCGCTGGTGGGTCTCGGCAACCTGGCGCGTGTCGCCGCCCGCGGCGGCCGGTTCGACCGCGCGCACGAGCTGTACGACGAGGCGCTCGCGGGGTTCGTCGAGATGGGCTCCGAGCGGTTCGCGATCGAGACGCGGGCCCGGGTCGTGGAGTGCTGTGTCTTTGCCGGCGCGCACGCGCAGGCGCTCGACCTGCTCGTGGGGCTCGCCGAGGCGGCGGCGCCCTTCACCTACGGGGGCCTCGAGGCGATGATCGAGCGGCTCCACGGGTACGCGCTGTGCCAGGCGCGGAAGCCCTCCGACGCGCGGCCGCATCTCGACGAGAGCCTGCGCCTCGCACGCGAGCTCGGCGCGACCTACGAGGAGGCGCTGACGCTCCTCGCGCTGGCGGACGTGACGGGCGACGAGGACGCGCGGACCGAGAGCGATGCGATCTTCGCGCGCCTCGGCGTGGTACGCGTGCCACGCGTGCCGCTTCCCTGACCGGGGCTACGATGCCTCCTCCGGGCGACGTGGCCGAGTGGTTAGGCAGAGGCCTGCAAAGCCTCGTACAGCGGTTCGAATCCGCTCGTCGCCTTATCGGGGATAGCTGAGAACCGCACGCCCGGCCCCGCGCTGCTCGTCCGTGTCGGGCGCATCGGTAGTTCCCCGGGGATGGGGGATCGGGGTCACCCCGATGCGTGATGGCACGAACCTCGATCGACTGAGGGTCAAACGAGGACGGTGAGGTGAGCACGATGAAGGTGGTTATTGTCGGCGGTGTCGCCGGTGGGGCGTCGTGTGCGGCGCGGTTGCGTCGGCTCGACGAGCGGGCGGAGATCGTGATGGTGGAGCGCGGGCCGTACGTGTCGTTCGCGAACTGCGGGCTGCCATATCACGTCGGTGGCGTGATCGAGCACGAGTCGGATTTGCTTGTGGCGAACGAGCGGGTGTTCCGCGAGCAGTTCGCGGTCGATTGTCGGACAGGCTGCGAGGCGATCGCGATCTCGCCGGAGGAGAAGACCGTGCAGTTGCGCGACGTCGCGACGGGCAAGGTGACCACGGAGTCGTACGACAAGCTCGTCCTCTCGCCAGGCGCGGCCTCGATCCGGCCGCCACTGGCCGGCATCGACCTGCCCGGGATCTTTCCGGTGCGGACGGTGCCCGACGCGAGAGAGATCCGCGAGTGGATCGAGCGGGGGACGAGCTTCCTCTCGGGGATGGAGCGCTACTCCGGGTTCCAGACGGTGCGGCCCGCGCGGCACGCCGTCGTGGTCGGCGGCGGATTCATCGGCCTCGAGATGGCCGAGAACCTGGTCGAACGCGGCTTCGACGTGACCGTGGTCGAGTTGGCGGATCAGGTCCTCGCCCCGCTCGATCCCGAGTACGGGCGCCTCGTCGCGGACTTCCTCGAGCTCCACGACGTCCACGTCGTGCTCGGCGACGGCGTTGCCGGATTTGAGCGGTCCGAGAACGAGACCATCACCGTCTGGACGCAGTCCGGGGGTCGTTACCCAGCGGACCTCGTGATCCTCGCGCTTGGCGTGCGACCCGATGCCAGGCTTGCGACCATGGCCGGGATCGAGGTCGGCGAGCACGGCGGGATCCGCGTCGACGAGCAGATGCGCACGAGCGACCCCGACATCTTCGCCGTCGGCGATGCCGTCGAGGTCAGGGACTTCGTCACCGGCGAGTGGAGCCTGATCGCGCTCGCGGGACCGGCGAACCGACAGGCCCGCATCGCCGCCGACGTGATCGCGGGTCGCGACTCGCGCTTCCGTGGCACCCAGGGCACGTCGGTCGTCGAGCTGTTCGGCGCCGCGGTCGCCTGGACAGGGGTCAACGAGAAGACGCTCGTGCGGCTAAACGACACGGACTTCGAGAAGATCTATCTCTACCCGAACTCGCACGCGGGCTACTACCCCGGCGCGAAGCCAATCGCGATGAAAGTCATCTTCCGGCGCTCCGACGGACGCCTGCTCGGAGCGCAGGCGGTCGGCGAGGACGGGGTTGACAAGCGCATCAGCGAGCTCGCCATGGCAATCCAGCTGGGCGCAACCGTTTACGACCTCGAACAGGTCGAGCTCTGCTACTCGCCTCCGTTCGGCAGCGCGAAGGACCCGATCAACTTCGCCGGCATGGTCGCCGCCGGCGTCCTCCGCGGCGACATGCCCGTGAGCCACTGGGACTCCCTCGACGGCGGCTTGCTCCTCGACGTACGCGAACCGATCGAACTCGCCGTCGAGCAAGTGACGGACGCAGAAGCGATCAACATCCCGCTCGGCCAACTCCGGACGCGTCTCGACGAACTCCCCGACGACCGGCAGATCAATGTCATCTGCCGCTCGGGGCAACGTGCCTACTACGCCACACGAATGCTCCTCCAGGAGGGGTTCGACGCGCGAGTCGTCTCCGGCGGCATGCTGTCCCACGCAATCCTCGCGAACGCGAGTCCGAAGACACTCGCGGGGGTGCCGAGCTGACAGGTCGCTCCACGAAAGAGCGCGGGCACGGGGTCGCCGTGGTCTGCACGACCGAGCAGACGCTCCTCGGCGAGGCCGCCCGGTGGGACACGCGGCGAGGCGAGCTGCTGCGAGTCGACATCCTCGCCGGACGTGTCTACCGCGACCAGGTCGACATCGACGGTGGCCTCGTCCCCGTGCAGACGTATGAGGTGGCCGGCACCGTGGTGCGATCACCCCTGTCGAGGGCGACGATGGCTGGCTACTTGCCGCGAGTCGCGGGTTTCTTCATCTGCGGCCGGACGGATCGCTGCGAACGGTCGCCCAGGTCGCACCCGAGGGAACCCGGATGAACGATGCCGCCTGTGATCCGCAGGGGAGGCTCTGGGCGGGAACGCTGGCCGACGACCACCACGCCAGGGGAGGAGCGCTCTATCGACTCGATCGCATCGGCCGGACCGAGTCGATGCTGAGTGATCTGACAATCCCCAACGGACTGGATTGGAGCCCAGACGGCAGGACGATGTACCTCGTCGACAGTGGCCCTCGCGTCCTCTACGCATTCGCGTTCGAGCCCGAGAACGGTCGGATCTCGAGTCGGCGGGTCCTGATCACGGTCGCCGAGGAGGTCGGAACCCCCGACGGAATGACCGTCGATGTAGCCGGTGATCTCTGGGTCGCCGTGTACGGCGGTGGGCGGATCCACCGCTACTCGCCCGAGGGTGTGCTGCGCCAGGTCCTGGCCGTTCCCGCGGAGCAGTGCACGTCCTGTGCCTTTGCGGGGCCGCGTTTGAGCTGGCTCTATGTCACCACGGCAACCGAGGGCTGGAGCGACGAGCGACGTCGCACCGAGCCCGCTGCCGGACTTGGCTACCGATTCGATACGGATACGACCGGACGCCCCGCCACGCCGTACCGTCCTGACCCGAACTGGTGGGCGACGATCGCCGGCGGGTAACCACGTTCCTGAGGGAGTACCCGTCGCTCGACGCCACGGGCGGGATCGGCAAACCATCTCGAGCAGTTCAACGGTGGCGGCGCTTTGACCTGAGGGTCGGCAACCGCTACCTGACGTTCGCGGTCGCCACCTTCGTGTACCGCTGAGGCAATGGTGACGGAAGCCCGTCTTCGGATAACGTCGATGACATTGGAGGACAGACGTCGCCGGTTAGGGCGCCGAGGATCCGGAACCGCAGTACGGCACGACGGACGGATGCCCACTCAGCGGCCGGTGAGCTCCGGGAACGACCAGCTTGCGTCGCAGACTTCAGCCCGTGGGCGGTAGAGGCGGACGGCGTAGTTCCAGCCGTCCATGAGCGCGAGGCAGTTCGGGCGCTCGTCCGAGCAGCCGCCGAAATGAACCGTGACGGAGCCATCGTCGTTTCTCGCAGCGGTGACGCTGTTGACGCTGTTGAGGCCACGCTCGGTTGGCTCGAAGAACCCGTCGGCGTTGTAGAGCGAGATCGACCAGAACGCGTCGACGGGGACGTCTCGGACGGTGAGCTGATACTCGCCGACCGGGAGGTGCGGCTCGACGTTGAGATAGAAGGCTTCCTGCTCGGGCAGCCCGCCCCAGCCGGCGGCGGTGCCGACGAGGTGGCGCACGGGGTCGACGGCGTCCTTGGCACCGAACGCGTGTTGGAATCCGCCGAGCCCTCGCGCGAGCTCGAGCAGGGCGCTCCGGGTCGCGTCGAGGCTCTCCGTGTCGTACTCGGGCGTCGCGAACGGGCGACCAGACGCCGCTTGGACGAGGAACTGGTCCTGGAGCTCGTTCACGGTCGTGACGTCGCTGGGGTCGGTGGGATCGACGAGAATCCGGGCTGCAAGCCCGAGATAAGGGGTGTCGAACTCATCGATGCCGAGCTCGTGCCCGCCCGGATCGCGCAGTACGCGGTTGACGTAGTGGTCCTGGTTGACCGCCATGACCGACATGTACCGGTCGCCTGCGTCGGGGATCGTCAACCGAGCTCCCTCGGAGATGTCGACGACGGCCATGCTGTAGAGCGTGTCGCGATTCATGCGGATTACGGTCTGCTCGTCGAGCGCCGTCGGCTCCCGCCTGTGCATCCACCTGTTCACTCCGCCCGCCTCGGCTGCGGCGGCCGACAGCATCCGGTCGCTCTCTGCTCGCGCGAAGTTGTCGACGTTGACGCGGACGGGAGTCATTCGCGATGCACCTCTCGGGAGCGAGGAAGCAGCGCGGGGATCGTATCCGGAGACCCGACCCACGACCTTCTAGAGACGCCGCCGGGCCCGTCAGGCGGCGAGGCCCTCGATCGTCGTCCCGATCACGTCCAGGTAGGCGGGGAAGTCGAACTCGGGGGGCACGACGCCGTCCGGAAAGTGGCCCTGGTAGAGCGGGAACCACGCATTCGGCGCGGACGGGTTGAGGACGAGCGTCGTCGCCCCGGCTGCCCGGTAGGCGTCGATCCGCTCGCGCACGTGCTCCGGGGTGCCGCTGAGCGTGATCGCGTCGGCCAGCTCGTCCGGCACCACGGCGATCGCCCCGTCCATGTCGCCCGCGCCCACGCGTTCCTGGATCTCGCGCATCTCGGGCTCGAACCCGGCAGCGGCGATGCTCGTCTGGTACGAGACGGACGACTTCGTCGCTGTCGCGAACATGACGACCTGTCCCTTCGCCTGGACGAGGCCGGCCATGTCCCTCGTCACGACCGACGGGAAGCCGACCGCGAGATCGAAGCCCTCGAGCGAGCGCCCGGCCTTCTCCGCGCCGATCCGGACGTTTGGCACGACGACCTCGCGGAGGTACTGCTCCGAGTAGCAGTAACCGAGGATCCCGTCCGCGAGCTCGCCCGCGAGCTGCGCCATCTTCGGCCCGATCCCCGCCAGGTAGATCGGCAGCCGCGTCTCGGCGGGCGGCATCATCAACTGGAACTGCTCGACCCGGAAGATCTCGCCCTCGTACGTCGTCGGCTCGCCGTCGACGAGGCTGCGCATCATCGTCAGGTACTCGCGCACCGCCCGCAGCGGCCGCTCGTATGTCCGGCCGTGCCAGTTCGCGACGTAGGTATGCGACTGGAGCCCGACCCCGAGCACGAAACGGCCGCCCGAGAGCCGGTGCAGGTTCGCCGCGGTCATCGCCGTAGTGACGGGCGAGCGGGCCCAGAGACCCATGATCCCCGTTGCGATCCCGATCGTCTTCGTGTTGCAGGCGATCGCGGCGGCCGGCACGACCGCGTCGCCGAAGATGATCTCGCTCAGCCAGATGTTCCTGAACCCCGCGGCCTCGGCGCGTCCGGCGAAGTCGAGCGTGAGCTCCATCGGCAGGGCCTGCAGGTACACGCCGACGCCGTTGTCCTTCCGTTCCGACACGCGCTTCGACCCTACTGCCCGCGCCCCCCGCGCCACAACCGGCAAGCGAGGCGGCCCGGGCCCGCTCAGCCGAGGCCGAGGCCGAGGAGCCTGGCGGCGTTCTCCTTGAGGACGAGCTGGCGCACCTCGTCCTTGAAGTCCGCCTCGGCGAAGTCGGCGAGCCAGCGGTCGGGCGTGATCAGCGGGAAGTCCGAGCCGAACAGGACCTTCGAGCGCAGCTGCGTGTTCGCGTAGCGCACGAGCTGCGGGGGAAAGTACTTCGGCGACCAGCCCGAGAGGTCGATCCAGACGTTCGCCTTGTGCAGGCAGATCGAGATCGCCTCGTCCTGCCACGGGAACGAGGGATGCGCGAGCACGATCTGGAGATCCGGGAAGTCGGCCGCGACGTCGTCGAGGCACATGGGATTCGAGTACTTGAGCCGCAGGCCGCCCCCTCCGGGCAGGCCGGTGCCGATGCCCGAGTGCCCCGAATGGAAGAGCGCCGGGAGCCCCGCCTCGGCGATCACCTCGTAGAGCGGATAGGCGGCGCGGTCGTTCGGGAAGAACCCCTGCAGGTTCGGGTGGAACTTGAAGCCCTTGACGCCGTGCTCGTCGATCAGCCGGCGCGCGCGGGCGACTGCGTCGGAGCGGGCCGGGTCGACGCTCGCGAACGCGATCAGCACGTCGTCGTTGGCGGCGGCGCCCTCGGCGATCTCCTCGTTGGGGATCGGCGGGATACCGCTGCGCGACTCCCAGTCGACCGTGAACACGACCGCCGCAAGGCCCCGCTCGCGGTAGTAGTCCGCAACGTCGTCGATCGTGGGCAGCGGGTGATCGCTGCCGAAGTACCGCCTCGCGGCCTCGCGCAGGTGCGCCGGCATCGGGTCGTGCCCTGCCCGCGTGCGCTCCGTGTGCACGTGCACGTCGACCGCGGCGACGGAGGCGAGGTCGATCACGGCGAGACCGTACCGAGTTCCGCCTGGAGGGCGGCTCCCCACGCGAGCACATGCCAGTCCGCGCCCGGTGCGCCGACGAGCGACACGCTCGTCGGCAGGCCGCTCCGCGCTCCGACGCCCGACGGAAGTGCGACGACGGGGAACCCGGTCCAGTCCCAGTAGTAGGTCAGGGACAGATCGTCGAGATCGCCGAAGGGCTCCTCGTAGCCGTTGCCGCGGAGCGGGGCGACGATCGGGAGCGTGGGCTCGACGACGGCGTCGATCCGGTGCTCGGCCAGCCAGTCGCGCCACGCGGCGGTGTCCTCGGCCCTGCGCATTTGAGCGGCGACGTACTCCTCGGCCGTCATCGCCCGCTGCTCGGCGTGCTCGAGCCGGGCCCGGTTGGAGAAGCGGTAGTCGTCCCGCCGGTCGTCGAAGCGGCGGTGGTAGACCAGCATCTCGGTCAGCACGAGGTCGAAGAACTCGCCGACCACGTCCAGCCGCGCCGAGGGCGGCGCTGGCTCCACCCGTTCACCGGGGAGCGCCGAGAGCGCCCGTTCGAAGCCGTCGGCGACATCCGGGTCGAGATCGGCGATGCGTGGAGAGACCGCGTACCGCCGGAGTGGCCGGCGCTCGGGCGGGGGGTCGACCCCGGCGAGCGCGGCCAGGAGCGGCTCGCAGTCACCCACCGTACGCGCCATCGGCCCCGGGTGGTCGAAGCTCGGCGCGAGCGGCACGATCCCACGCAGCGAGAGCAGGCCGCGCGTCGGCTTGACGGTCGACGTGCCGCACTCCGCCGACGGGATCCGGAGGGAGCCGGCAGTGTCCGTCCCGGTCGCCGCCGGCACCTGACGCGACGCGAGCGCGGCCCCGGAACCGCCGCTCGAGCCGCCCGCCGAACGCTCGAGCGACCATGGGTTGCCGACCTGGTCGGTTGTCCCGCCACAGGCGAACTCGTGTGTGTGCAGGTGGCCGAGGAGGACCATGCCCGCTGCCGAGAGGCTCGCCCAGGCGTCGCAGTCGCGCTCGGGCGTCTCGTCGAGCACACGGCTCGAGGCGGTGAGGGGCTTGCCCGCGACGGCGTACAGGTCCTTGAGGCCGACCGGGATCCCACAGAGCGGCGGCGCCTCGCCCGCCGCCAGACGCTCGTCGGCGGCCTCGGCTGCGGCGACCGCGTCCGCTTCGTAGACGCGGACCCACGCGTTGACGGAGTGAGGATCTCCCTCGTGGCTGTGCGCCCCGTCGCGCTCCCCGATGCGGGCGAGGCACGCCTCCGTCAGCTCGCGGGCCGAGAGCGTCCGCTGTGCGAGGAGGCGCGAAGCCTCGAGCACGCCGAGATCGGCGGGGTCGTCCATCACGGCGATCCTCGCATGCCATCTAACCCAACGCTTGCAAGACACGTCACAAACGGGGACGACGGGCGACGACGCCCGGCGAAAGCGGTGGGGGTCACACGGTCTTGCAATTGGGATCCGAAGGCACTAAAGATTCCTCGTCGGGTATGCGGAGCAATGTCCCACATACTCGGACACACCGGGAGGCCCCACTCCAACGGCTCGACGGAGAGCCAGAGAAAGGGAGGATGCGGATGACGTTTCGGAGGGCACTCACCGTGAGCGGGGTCGCTGCGCTCTTGGCCACCGCGATAGCGGTCACCGGCGCGGGCGCAGGTCCGAACGCCGCCCCGCCGGGCAAGGGGAAGCAGGGCGCGCTCGGCGTCTGCGGTCTCGGGAACGGCAAGAAGGCGACGGGGAAGCCCATCAAGCTCGCCGGTCTCGACATGCTGATCCCGGGCGTCGACTTCACCACGATCGGCAAGGTCGCCGCCGCGTACTTCGCGTGCGTGAACGACAACGGCGGGATCAACGGTCGTCCGATCAGCTACAAGCTCTACACCGAGGCGCTCGACCCGAACCAGGAGAAGGCGCTCGCGCGGAAGATGATCGAGGGCGACAAGGTCGTCGGCGTCGTCGGCAACACGAGCTTCGCCGAGTGCGGCACGAACTGGAAGTACTACAAGAGCAAGGGCTTCATCGTGATCGGCGCCGGCGTGCAGGCGGAGTGCTACAGCACGCCGTCCTATGCCGAGGTGAACTCGGGCCCGCGCTACTCGAACGTCGGCGCCGCACAGGCATTGATCGCCGCCGGCGCGAAGAAGCTCGCGATCGCGTCGCCGGACACGATCTCGGCCTACGCGGACGGCGGTCCTGCGCTGGTCGCGAAGAAGGCCGGCATCCCGGTCAAGGTCTACCCGACGCACCTGCCGGTCACCGACGCGACCTCGCAGCTGATCCAGATGTACCAGTTCGTCGGCGACGGGGGCGCGATCCTGATCGACTTCACCCCCGACACCGCGCCGGCGTTCATGAAGGCCGCTCAGCAGCAGGGCATCGTCGACAAGGTGCTCTGGGGCTCGTCGACCCCGATCGCGAACACGCTGATGGCGAGCCAGTTCTCGCCCGCGTTCGACGGTCGGCTGTGGATCGACAACGAGTTCTCGAACGTCGACCCGAAGGTCGGGCCCGACTCGGCGCTCATGTTCGCGATCCTCAAGAAGTACGCCCCGAGCATTGCCCCGCAGGCGTTCGCGCAGATGGGCTTCCTCGCCGGGAAGTTCGCGACGAACGCGCTGCTGAGCGTCAAGGGGCCGATCACCGCGAAGTCGTACAACGCCGCGGTGCGGCAGCTCAAGAACCAGAAGACCGACATGCTCTGCAAGCCGTACTACGTCGGCGCGCTGCCGTTCCACATCCCGAACAACACGAACATCGTCGTCGACTACAAGAACGGCAACGTGATCGTGAAGAAGGGGTGCACGCCCTTCCAGGCGGTCGATAAGGCGATCGCGCAGACCCGGGCGTTCGAGAAGAAGTTCAAGCTCAACACCGGCAAGTAGACAGAGGCGACGAAATCGAGCAATGACGATCAGGGTGACCGGAGGCCTCGGTGGCTGACCCGCTCGCGGTGAGCGTGTTCGGCGTCGACTGGCAGCTCCTCAAGCCCTTCATCGTGATCGGCCTGGCGTTCGGGGGCGTGTACGCGCTCTCGGGCGTCGGGCTGGTCGTGCTGTACAGGGCCACCGGGGTGCTGAACCTCGCGTTCGGCGCCATCGGGGCCGCGGGCGCCCTGATCGCCTACTACCTGATCAACCACACGGGCTGCCCCGAGTGGCTCGCGTTCACGATCTGCGTCCTGTTCGGCGGCGTCCTGAACCTCGCCTACGGGGCGATCTTCGGGCCCGCCTTCGCGCGCCGCGACCCGCTCGTGAAGATGATGGGCACGCTCGCGCTGGCGCTGATCCTGCTCGGGCTGATGGGCTGGCGGGCGCCGGCCGGCGGCGCGTTCGCCCGCTTCCTGCCGCTGCCGAGCTCCGAGCACCACTACTTCATCTCGGGCACGTCCGTGAACCTCACGCAGATCATCTCGGTCGCGCTCGCGCTGGCGCTCACCGCGGGCGTGACGATCTTCCTGCGCCTGACCAGCCTCGGGACCGCGATGCGGGCCCTCGCGAACGACCGCGAGATCACCGCGACGCTCGGGGTGCCGGTGCGGCGCGTCGAGGCGGTCGCCTGGTTCGGCTCGGGCATCACCTGCGGCGCGGCCGGTCTCCTCCTCCCCGACCTGCTCACGTCGCTCGACTACGCGGCGCTCACGTTCCTCGTGATCTCGTCGCTCGCGGCCGCGCTGATCGGCCGTCTGCGGTCGCTCTGGGCGACGTTTTTCGGGGGCATGGCCGTGGGTCTCGCCCAGGCGGTGCTGACGCCGTACGCGTCGTTCTCGGCGTACCGTGCGGCCGCCCCGTTCGTCCTCGCGATCATCGCCCTCCTCGTGCTCTCGCGGCATCGCGTAGTCACGATCTCGCGTACTGCGAACTGAGGCGTGACGACGGCTCGCGCAGCAAGCTCGGAGGAGGCAGGCGCCCGCGCGCGCTTCGGGATCGACCTGCCGCTCGCGATCCGGGCGGTCGTGATCGCGGCGCTGTTCGTCTTCGTGATCGTCCCCTTGCCGTCCCTCGTCGGCTCCGACTGGCTGACGACGTTCGCGAGCACCGCGATCTACGCGATCGTCGCGCTCGGGTTCGGGATCCTTTACGGCCGAGTCGGGATGATCTCCCTGGGCCAGGTCGCGCTGCTCTCGGTCGGCGTCTGGATCGGCGCCCGCCTCGCCTACGGGACCGGCATGCCGTACCCCATCCTCCTGCTCGCGACGGGCGCGCTCACGTGCGTGGTCGGCACGCTCGTGGGATTGCCGTCGTTGCGGCTCTCGGGTCTCTACCTCGCCCTGATCACGCTCATGTTCGCCGGCGCGACGACGATCGTGCTCTCCGTGACCGACTTCCCGAACGGCGCCGGCGGCTTCAAGGGGAGGTCCGCGACCGGCGCGCTGACGACGGAGACGCCCCCGGTGCGACGACCGTCGATCGCCGAAGGCGACGTCGCCTTCTACCGCTACATCGTGATCGTCGCCGCGATCATGTTCCTCCTCGCGCTGCTCCACGTGGCGTCGAAGCCGGGGCGTGCATGGGCCTCGATCCGGGAGAGCGAGCCGGCGGCGCTCGCGGCCGGCGTCAACATCACGTTCTACAAGATGTGGGCCTTCGCGCTCGCGTCGTTCATGACCGGAGTGGCGGGCTGCCTGTTCGCGTCGCAGGTGGGCGTGCCGCGCGTGATCACGTTCAAGACCCAGGACTCGCTCACGCTCGCGGCGACGGCGCTGATCGGCGGGGTCTTCAGCATCTGGGGCGCGGTGGTCGCCGCGGTCTTCAACCAGGTGCTGCCGTTCCTGTTCCAGGCGCAGTGGGGGATCGACACGAACTTCCTCCTGATCCTCTTCGGCGTCGGGCTCCTGCAGGTGCTGCTCACCGCGCCCGGCGGGCTGGCGCAGCAGTTCCCCCGGGACATGGCGAACCTCGGGCGTCTCGTGTGGCGCGGCTTCCGGTCGCTCTTCGGGTCGAAGGGGACGCAGTGATCGCGGTCAGCGACCTGACCGTGCGCTTCTCGGGGATCACCCCGATCGACGACGTGAGCCTCGTCTTCCCCGTGGGGACATGCGGCCTGATCGGACCGAACGGCGCGGGCAAGACGACGTTCTTCAACGTGCTCAGCGGGTTCGTCAAGCCGGTCGCGGGGACGATCACGGCCTTCGACGAGGATCTGCTGAAGATGGCCGACTTCCGGCGGGCCCGCTGGGGCCTGCGGCGCACGTTCCAGACCGAGATGGCGATCGAGCAGCTCTCCGTCTACGACAACGTCGCGATGATCCACGAGCACTCCGGCGCAAAGCGCTCCACGCGCCGCGCGGACGTGCTCGCGGCGCTCGACTTCGTCGGGCTGACCATGCCTCCGAAGACGAAGGTCGGTGGCCTGAGCGCGCGGGAGCGTCGGCTGGTGGAGGTCGCGCGGGCCATCGTCGGCCGGCCCCGGCTCGTCCTGCTCGACGAGCCCGCCGCGGGCCTGCCCGACGAGGAGACCGAGCACCTATCCCAGGTGATCCGGAAGATCCCTGACGCGTTCGGCGCGCTCACGATCCTCGTCGACCACGACATGAGCCTCGTCTCGGGCTGCTGCACGACGACGGCGGTGCTCGACTTCGGCAAGCTGATCGCGCTCGGCCCGACCGCCGACGTGCTCCGCGACGAGCAGGTGATCAAGGCCTACCTCGGGACCGAGGAACCGGAGGCGACCCCCCTCGGCACCACGGAGGAGGAATGAGCACGACCGCAGACGCGCCGCGCAAGGACGATACCTCCGTGCTGCGGCTGGACGGGCTCTGCGTCTCGCGCGGACGGCCGGTCGTCCGGGACGTGTCGCTGGAGATCCCCGCCTACGCGCATCACGGCGCTTCTCGGTCCGAACGGCGCGGGCAAGTCCTCGCTCGTGCTCGCGGTCGGCGGCGTGCTCCGCCCCACCGCCGGCCGCGTGCTCGTCGACGACCTCGACCTGACTCGCCGGCGCCCCGAGGCAATCCGCAGTGCGGGTGTCGCGATCGTGCCGGAGGGACGTCGCCTGCTCGGGGAGCTCTCGGTCGAGGACAACCTCCGCGTCGCGACCTACACCCTGGCGCGCTCGCAGGCGCGGGACGGAATCGACTACGCGCTCGAGCTCTTTCCGGCGCTCGAGCGCCGCTGGAAGGCATCCGCGCGCTCGCTCTCCGGCGGCGAGCAGCAGATGGTCGTGCTCGCGCAGGCGCTCGTCTCCCACCCCCGCTTCATCCTCGTCGACGAGCTCTCGCTCGGCCTCGCCCCCGTGATCGTGAAGCGGTTGCTCCCCACGCTGCAGACGGTCGCCGAGTCCGGCGTGGGCATCCTGCTGATCGAGCAGTTCGCGAACGTCGCGCTTGCCGTCGCCCAGACCGCGTACGTGATCGAGGGTGGACGGATCCGCGACCACGGCACGGCGCAGGAGCTGCGCGAGCAGCCGGAGCGCCTGCACTCGGCGTACCTGCTGCGGGAGCACGACGAGCAGGGGACGCTCGACTCCGGGGAGCCGGCGTGACCTCGCTCCGCACGCTCGACCCGGCGCGCGCCGCGGCGCTGGAGACGCTCTGCGAGCTGATCGTGCCCGGCTCCGCGGGGGTCGGTCCCGTCGTCTACGTCGACGCGGCGCTGACCGCGATGCCTCCCACCGTGCGGGACGGCGCGCTCGCCGCGATCGACACGCTCGCGCCTGCCGCGGCGGGAGGCGCCGAGGCGCTCGCCGAGCACGAGCGCACCCCTGAGTTCGCGTTCGTCCGCGCGCTCGCGATCGAGGCGTACTACAGCGACTTCGTCGCGCCGGGGAGCGACGCGCAAGGCGCCTGGGCGGACATCGACTTCAACTCGCCGCTCGCCCAGCGGCTCCGCAAGGACTGGTCGTACCTGGGGGTCGCGTGAAGACGGCGTTCGACGTCGTCGTGGTCGGCTCGGGCGCCGGCGGCGGCGTCGTCGCGTCCGAGCTCGCCCAGCGCGGCCGCGACGTGCTGCTGCTCGAGGCGGGCCCACACGTCACGGCCGCGGACTTCGTGCGCTGGGAGGCGAAGGCCGCTCACGACTTCTGGTGGCCGCTCAGGCTCGCGCCGCTGCCGGGCGGCGAGGCGATCGCGTTCCTCGGCGGCCGCTGCGTCGGGGGCACGACCACGATCAACACGAAGGTCGCACTCCGCGCGCACGAGCGCGACGTCGAGAAGTGGCACGCGGCGACAGGGCTGACGAGCGACGGCTCGACGCCGTTCGCCGCCGCTGACCTCGACCCCTACTACGACCGCGTCGAGGCGATGCTCGGCGTGCGCGAGCGCCGCGACTGGAAGAAGAGCGTGTACACCGTCCAGCCCGGTTTCACGGCGCTCGGCGCCGAGCTCGAGCCGGTGCGCTCGTACACCGACTCGAACTGCATGAGCTGCGGCTCGTGCCTGCAGGGCTGCCCGACGAACGCGGGCAAGTCGACCATGAACACGTACATCCACGACGCGTGCGCGGCCGGCGTGCTCGAGCTGCGGTCCGACGCGGTCGTCGAGCGCGTGGTGATCGAGAACGAGGCGGACGGGCTGCGGGCGACCGGCGTCGAGTACGTCGACGCCGAGGGCGCCCGGGTCGCGGTCGTCGCGAAGGTGGTCGTGGTCGCCGGGGGCGCGCTCAACACGCCCCAACTCCTGATCCGCTCGGGTCTCGGCGGCGGAGAGCACGACTCGCCGAGCACGGCGACGATCGGGCGCCATCTCGGCGTCCATCCGGTCCGCCTCGTGTACGGGCTGTTCGACGAGCCGCAGGACGCGCACATGGTCTACCCGATCACCGCGCACTGCATGGAGCACCAGCACGACGAGGACGGCGGCTTCGTGATCGAGGCGACCACGATCCAGGACCCGATCTCGTTCGCCGCCACCCTCTGCGACGAGCACGGGCCGCTCTGGGGGGAGCGCCTCGTCGACGCCGTGCGGTCGTTTCGCAACTGGGTGGGGCTGCTCGCGATGGCGAACGACGACAACGGCTCCCGCGTCGTCGTCGAGGAGGACGGCGGCGAACGGTTCGACGTCGAGCTCACCGGCGACGACCGCGCGCGGATCGACGGCGGCCTGCGCTTCAGCCGCCAGGTGCTCGAGGCGGCGGGCGCCAGCCGCGTCTGCTGGTCGGGGCTCGCGTCGACACACGTGCAGGGCTCCTGTCGGATGGGTGACGACCCGGCCCGCTCCGTCGTCGACCGCAACGGCGAGTCCCACGACGTGAAGCGGCTCTTCGTCGGCGACGGGTCGCTCGTCCCGCGCACGCTCTCGGTCAATCCGTCGCTGACGATCATGGCGCTCGCGACACGTCTCGCCGAGCACCTCGACGGCGACTCGAGCGGCTACCTCGCGGCGTAGGGCCGGACGCGCGATGGACGCCGCCCTCGTCTGCCAGGAGATCTTCGACGTGCGCGGCACGCGCGTCGTCGTGACCGGCGCGGCGAGCGGCCTCGGCTTCGCGATGGCGGAGGTGCTCGCACAGTGCGGCGCACGCGTGACGCTTGCCGACATCGACGCCGAGCGGCTCACGAGCTCGACCGCCGCGCTCGTCGATCTCGGCCTGCACGCACGCTCGGTGGTGACCGACGTCTCGGACGAGGCAAGCGTTCGGGCGCTCGTCGACGACGTCGTCACCGCGGAGGGCGGAATCGACGTCGTCTTCGCGAACGCGGGCATCGCGGCCGCTCCGGGCTTCGCCGTCGAAGGAGGTCAGCGACTCGACACGGTCGAGCGCTCCGACTGGGACAAGGTGCTCGGCGTCAACCTCAACGGGGTGCTGCACACGCTCAAGCACGTGTCCGGAGTGATGCGCCGGCAGGGATCCGGCCGGATCGTCGTCACCTCCTCGAACGCTGGGCTGCGCCCCGAGCCCGAGGTCTGCTACGGGTACGTCGCGAGCAAGGCGGCGATCCTGAACGTCGTCCGGCAGGCGGCGCTCGAGCTCGCCCCGCACGGCGTGCTGGTCAACGCGATCTGCCCGGGGCCGTTCAAGGGAACGCGGATCGGAGGCGGCGTGACGCAGGACCCGACCCCGGAGCTCGAGCACATGTGGTCGAGAACCGTGCCGCTCGGACGGATGGCCGAGCCCGACGAGCTGAAGGGCCTCGTCCTGCTGCTCGCCTCTCCCGCGTCGAGCTTCATGACCGGGGCGGCGTACCTGGTCGACGGCGGCACGCTCGTCCTCGCCGGCGGCGCGTGAGCGGGTCGCCGGAGCGTCCCCCGAGGAGCGCGACAGCCGTTCGCGCAGCGGCACGTTCCCTCACGGGCGAGCCAGTAGGATCGAGGCGATGGCTCCCCTGACGGACGGCACGCTCGCCCGGGGGGACGTCCTGTGGTCGCCGGCCGCGGATGCACGGCAGCGAACCGAGCTCGGCCGCTACCTGAGCGTGGCTCGAGCGCGAGCGCGGGCAGGCCTTCTCCGACTACCACGCGCTGTGGCGCTGGTCCGTGACCGACCTCGAGGGCTTCTGGGCTTCCATCTGGGACTACTTCGAGATCCGGGCGCACGCCCCGTACGAGCGGGTGCTGGGCTCCCGCGAGATGCCCGGGGCGGAGTGGTTCCCCGGGGCCCGGATCAACTACGCCGAGCACATGGTCGGACGGGACGAGGACGCCGACGCCGTCGCGATCGTCGCGGTCTCCCAGACACGCGACCGTTTCGAGCTCACGTTCGGCGAGCTGCGCGACCAGGTCGCACGCGCCCGGGCGGGGCTCCAGCGGCTCGGCGTCGGTCCCGGCGACCGCGTCGTCGGCTACCTCCCGAACATCCCCGAGGCCCTGGTCGGGTTCCTCGCCAGCGCGAGCCTCGGGGCCGTCTGGGCGACCTGCCCGCCCGAGTTCGGCATCCGCAGCGTGCTCCACCGGCTCGGGCAGCTCGAGCCCAAGGTGTTGCTCGCCGTGGCCGGCTACCGCTACGGCGACAAGCAGATCGACCGGCGGGAGCAGGTTGCCGAGATCAGAGCCGGCCTACCGAGCCTCGAGACGATCGTCCACGTCCCCTACGGCGGGGGCGAGGACGACGTGCTCACCGGCGCAGTCCCCTGGGACGAGCTCACGGGTGAGCCTGCGGAGCTGGCGTTCGAGCCGCTGCCCTTCTCCCATCCGTTGTGCGTCCTCTTCTCGTCGGGTACTACCGGGCTGCCGAAGGCGATCGTGCACTGCCACGGCGGGATCCTCCTCGAGCACCTGAAGAACCACGCGTTCAGCTGGGACCTCCACCCGGGCGACCGGCTGCAGTGGTTCACGACGACCGCATGGATGATGTGGAACGCGCTCGTCTCGACGCTGCTGCTGCGCGCGTCGATCGTGATGATCGACGGGAATCCCGCGTATCCCGATCTGAGCTTCCAGTGGGAGCTCGCCGGGCAGACGCGGCCGACGTTCTTCGGCCTCAGCCCCGCCTTCACGATGGCGTGTCGCAAGGCGGACGTCGAGCCGGGACGGCGGTTCGACCTCTCGTCGATCCGCATGGTGTGCGAGGCCGGCTCGCCGCTGCCGCTGGAGGCCTACGACTGGCTGTACGAGCAGCTCGGCCCCGACGTGTACCTGAACGTCGGTAGCGGCGGCACCGACGTGTGCACCGGGCTGGTCCAGGGGTATCCCCTCCTCCCCGTCTATGCGGGCGAGATGTCAGCGCCGTGCCTCGGCGTCGACGCCGTCGCGTACGGGCCCGGACGGGAAGGCGGTCGTGGGAGAGCTCGGGGAGCTCGTGATCCGCCAGCCGATGCCGTCGATGCCGGTCGCGTTCTGGAACGACCCCGACGGCACGCGCTACCGCGAGGCGTACTTCGGCCACTTCCCTGGTGTCTGGCGGTTCGGCGACTGGGTCCTGTTCACGGAGCGCGGGAGCTCGATCATCACGGGACGCTCCGACGCGACGCTCAACCGCGGCGGCGTGCGGCTCGGGACGAGCGAGATCGACTCCGTCGTGGAGGAGCTCGACGACGTGCTCGACAGCCTCGTCGTCCACCTCGAGCAGGAGGACGAGCTGCTCCTCTTCGTCGTGCTCCGCCCCGGCGTCGAGCTCGATGCCGACCTCGACGCCCGCATCAAGAGAGCGCTGCGCACCTCCCTCTCGCCGCGGCACGCGCCGGACTCGATCGTCGCGGTGCCCGCGATCCCGCGCACGCTCACCGGGAAGAAGCTCGAGGTGCCGGTGAAGCGCATCCTGACCGGCGCGAAGGTCTCCGACGTCGCCGCGAGCGACGCGCTGGTCGACCCCGACGCGATCGCGCCGTTCGCCGAGTACGCGCGCGCGAGGGGTTCCGGCGCGCAGACGTGATGCCGCTCCGCCGGCTCGACCACGTTCTCGTCCTCACCGACGACCTCGAGGCGACGTGCGCGCTCTACTGCGACGTCCTCGGGCTCGAGCTCGGCGAGCGGCCGCCGTTGCCCTTCGCCGGGTACTGGCTCTACCTCGAGGGCGTCCCGTGCCTCCACGTCGCCGACCGCGCCGAGTATGCGGCGCACGCCGCGTCGCTCGGCCTCGACACCGGCACCGCGCCCGTCGACCACGTCGCATTCGCGGCGCAGGACGACGGCCTCGCGGAGCGGCTCGCGGCCGCGGGGATCCCCGTGACCGAGAACGTCCCGGGACCCGGTCTCCGCCAGCTCTTCCTCGACGACCCGAACGGCGTGCGGATCGAGCTCAACCTGCCTTCCGGCCGCCTGGCGGGAGCAGGGACGTGACGTTAGGTTTGCCGGTGAGTCGCCGAGGGTGCGCGTGCGGCCCCGACCCCGTCAACCGAGACCGAAAGGAGGCGTGGTGCCTGAGAACGGCCTCGACAAGGAACGCCTGACCTGGATGCTCACGCAGATGACGCGGATCCGCGAGTTCGAGGAGCGCGTCAAGCGGACCTTCGAGGAGCACCCCGGGGTGATCCGCGGCCATACGCACCTCGCCGACGGGGCCGAGGCGTCGATCGTCGGCTCGATCGCCACGCTGCGCCCGGACGACCAGCTGCTGACGACGTACCGCTGCCACGGGTATCCCCTGGCGCTGGGCACCGACTCGAAGGCGATGATGGCCGAGATCTACGGCCGCGAGACGGGCCTCTGCGGAGGCTACGGCGGCTCGATGCACCTGACGGACGTCGGCCGCGGGTTCCTCGGCACGTCGGGGATCGTCGGTCAGGGCATCCCGCACGCGGCGGGCGCGGCGTGGGCGGCGCAGATCCGCGGCCAGGGCCAGGTGGTGCTCTCGTTCTTCGGCGACGGCGCCTCGAAGCAGGGCGCGTTCCACGAGACCATGAACATCGCGTCGCTCTGGAAGCTGCCGATCGTGTTCGTGATGGAGAACAACAACTACAACGTCTACACGCGGGTCGAGCAGGAGGACGCGAACGCGGCAGCGGGCGAGCCGCTCGCGGTGAAGGCGACGGCGTACAGCATGCCCGGCATCACGGTCGACGGCGGGGACCCGGTCGAGGTGTACGAGCAGGTCTCGGCCGCGGTCGAGCGGGCGCGTGCGGGCGACGGGCCGACGCTCGTCGAGTCACGCGTCTACCGCTTGAGCGCCCACGGGAACATCATCGCGCCGCCGGGGGTGCCGCTCCATTTCCCCGAGCACGAGGCGATCACGATCTTCGGCAACGCGGAGGAGTACGAGGCGGCGAAGCGCGGTGACCCGGTGCCACGTTTCCGCGCGCGGCTCGTCACCGAAGGCACGCTCGACACGGACGAAGCCGACGCGATCGCCGAGGCGGCACGCGCCGAGATGGACGAGGCGGTCGCGTTTGGGCTCGAGAGCCCGTTCCCGGCTCCGGAGCGCGCCGTCGACCACGTCTACGCCTGAGGGAAGGAGAACCGATGGCACGCGAGCTTCCGTACATCGCCGCGATCGGCGAGGCGGTCCATCTCGAGATGGAGCGCGACCCCACCGTCCTCTACTTCGGGCAGAACCTCGCCACGAGCGAGGAGGATCCGTTCCTGAAGGCGTTCGGAGCCGACCGGGTGCGCGTCACGCCGATCTCCGAGACCGCCGAGATCGGCATGGCCGTCGGGGCCGCGTTCGCCGGCTACCGGCCGGTGGTGCAGCTCTACATGGCCGAGTTCATGCTCGTGGCGATGGACCAGGTCGTCAACGAGGCGCCGCGCTTCCACTACATGACCGCCGGCCAGGTGACCGTGCCGATCGTGCTCCAGGCGGGCTACGGGTTCACCGCGGGCTGGGCCGGGCAGCACACCGGCTCGATCTACGGGATGTTCATGGGCGTGCCGGGGCTGAAGGTGGCGGTGCCCGCGACGCCGGCGGACGCGAAGGGGCTGATGACCGCGTCGATCCGCGACGACAATCCCGTCGTCTTCTTCCACCACTACCTGCTCACGCTCGAGCACGGCGACGTGCCGGAGGGCGAGCACGTGGTCCCGCTCGGGCAGGCATCCGTGGTGCGGGAGGGCGGCGACGTGACGATCGTCGCGATCGGCTGGCTGGTCGGCAGAGCGCTCGCGGCCGCGGAGCAGCTCGCCGGCGAGGGCATCGAGGCCGAGGTGATCGACCCGCGCACGCTTGCGCCGCTCGACACCGCGACGATCCTCGAGTCGGTCGCGAAGACCGGCAGGCTGGTCGTGGTCGACCAGTCGACGCGCCACGGGTCGGCCGCGGCGGTGATCGCCGCCGAGGCGGCCTCCGAGGGGTTCTCGAGCCTCAAGGCGCCGGTCGGGCTCGTGACCGCGCTCGACGCGACGATCCCCTACAGCCAGCCGATGGAGGACTACCTCCTGCCGGACGAGGCGAAGATCGTCGCCGCCGTGCAGCAGGTCGTGGGCTCGGCTCCGGTCGCAGCCTGACGACGCACGTGGGGAACGACGCAGCGGCGGCAACCGGCGGCGTCGAGCTGCTGCGCGCGATGTCGCTGATCCGTGCCTTCGAGGAGCGCGTCGGCGCGCTCACGCGCGCGGACGAGGTACACGGGCTCGTCCACCTCGAGCGTCGGCCAGGAGGCCGTCGCGGTCGGCGTCTGCGGCGCGCTCCGCGACGACGACGTCGTCTACAGCGGACACCGTGCGCACGGCCACGCGCTCGCCAAGGGCGCGCCGCCCGAACGCGTGCTGGCCGAGCTGATGGGCCGGCGCGATGGCCTCTGCCGCGGCCTCGGCGGCTCGATGCACCTCGTCGACCGCGAGCACGGGTTTCTCGGCGCCACCGGCGTCGTGGGCGGAAACGTCCCGCTGGCGCTCGGCAGCGCGCTCGCGCTCCGGCTCGGCGGCGGCGACCAGGTGGCGGTCGTCTTCTTCGGCGACGGCGCCGTGCAGAGCGGCGTCTTCGTCGAGTCCGTCAACCTGGCGACGCTGTGGCGGCTGCCGGCGATCCTCGTCTGCGAGAACAACGGCTTCGCGGAGTTCACGCCGCGCTCCGCGCACACGACCGTCGAGCGCGTCGGCGACGTCGTCGCGCCGTACGGCATCGCGCGGGAGACGGTCGACGGCAACGACGTGACTGCGGTGCGAAACGCGTTCGACGGGTTCCTCGAGCAGGCGCGTGGCGGCGGCGGGCCGATGCTGCTCGAGTGCCTCACCCACCGGCTGCGCGGCCACTACGAGGGCGATGCGCAGCAGTACCGGGAGGCGCTCGCGGCGGAGGAGTGGCAGCGGCTCGACCCGATCCTCCGTCTCCGGCGGCGCGGGCTCGCGGAGGGCTGGCTGACGGAGGAAGACGTGGCCCGCCTCGAGCAGGAGGCCCACGAGCGCGTCGAGGACGCGGTCGCGTACGCGCGCGCGAGCCCGTTCCCGGACACGTCGCTCACCTCCGAGCTCGTGTACGCGTGACCGAGACGAGCTACCGCGACGCGATCACCGCGACGCTGGCCGACGCGATGCGCGCCGACGCGCGGGTGCTCGTCCTGGGCGAGGACGTCGCCGAGGGCGGCCCGTGGGGCGTCACCGCGGGGCTCGCCGACGAGTTCGGCGCGGACCGCGTCCGCAACACGCCGATCAGCGAGGCGGCCGTCTGCGGGATCGCCGTCGGCGCCGCGCAGTCGGGCCTCAAGCCCGTGCTCGAGATCATGTTCGTGGACTTCCTCACGCTCGCGCTCGACCAGCTCGTGAACCAGGCCGCGAAGGCCCACTTCATGTCGGGCGGCCAGCTCGAGGTGCCGCTCGTCCTGCGCACCCAGGGCGGGGCGGGCCAGCGCGGCGCCGCGCAGCACTCGCAGAGCCTCGAAGCCTGGCTGCTGCACGTGCCGGGGCTCAAGGTCGCGATGCCGAGCATGGCCGCCGACGCCGCCGGCCTGCTCCGGAGCGCGATCGCCGACCCGAACCCGGTCGTGTTCGTCGAGAACAAGACGCTCTACTTCACGCGCGAGGAGCTGCCCGACGACCCCCCGGCGGTGCCGCTCGGCAGCGCACGCGTGGTGCGACCCGGACGCGACGTCACCGTGGTCGCGCTCTCACGGCTCGTCCACGAGTCGCTCGCCGCCGCCGAGGAGCTCGCCGCCGAGGGCATCGAGGTCGAGGTGATCGACCCGCGCACGCTCGTCCCGCTCGATCTCGAGACGATCGTCGACTCCCTGCGGCGCACGCACCGGCTGGTCGTCGCGCACGAGGCCGTGCGCACCGGCGGATTCGGCGCCGAGCTCGTCGCGCAGCTCCAGGCCGCGGCGTTCGACGAGCTCGACGCCCCGCTCGAGCGCGTCGGGGCACCCTTCGCGCCGGTCCCCTTCAGCCCCCCGCTCGAGGACGCCTACCTGCCGGGCCGCGCCGACGTGGTCGACGCGGTGCGCGCGACTCTGCGGCGGTCACACGTGTCGCCTGCATGAGCCGTCTCTTCCCGCTTGTCGGCCGCGGAGCCGTGACGGTAGGCTCGCTCCCATGAGCATCCTCGGCAACCGCGTGCTTCGCGTGGAGGATCCGCGCTTCCTCCGCGGCGAGGGCCGCTACCTCGAGAACATGCCCCTCGAAGGGGCGCAGGCCGTCACGTTCGTCCGCTCGCCCATCGCGCACGCGCGGATCGCGAGCATCGACACGTCGGAGGCGGAGGCGCTCCCGAACGTCCGGGTCTTCACGAGCGCCGACGTCGACGCGCCGCCGTTCGGCCCCCCGCCCTACTGGAACATCAACCCCGGGATGGTGCGGCCGCTCGTCGCGAAGGACGTCGTCCGCTTCGCAGGCGAGATCGTCGCGGTCGTCGTCAGCGAGGACCGCGCGTCCGGCGCCGACGCGGCCGAGCTCGTGCTGGTCGACTACGACCCGCTGCCTGCGGTGCTCTCCGCCGAGGAGTCGCTCGAGGGCGAGGTGCTGCTCTTCCCCGAGCTCGGGACGAACATCGCGAACTTCCCCGAGCCCGATCCTCGAGAGCTCGACGAGGGCCTCTTCGACGGCTGCGACGTGGTCGTCTCCGACACCTTCTGGAGCCAGCGGATGGCCGCCGCGCCGATGGAGCCGCGCTCGGCGGCCGCCGAGTTCGACGACGACGGACGCCTCACGTACTGGGGCACGACGCAGACCCCGCACACCGACCGGATGATGCTCGCCGGCATGCTCGGTCTCGACCCGGGCCACGTTCGCGTCGTCGAGCCAGGACGTCGGCGGCGGGTTCGGGGCGAAGATGCTCGAGCCCGAGGGCGTGCTCGTCGCATGGCTCGCGCGCACGCTCGGGCGGCCGGTCCGCTGGACGGAGACTCGCATCGAGAGCATGCTCGGGCTCCTGCACGGTCGGGCGCAGCGGCTCGCGTTCTCGCTCGGCGGGACACGGGACGGGAAGCTGCTCGCCTACCGGCTCGAGGTGCTCGCCGACGCCGGCGCCTACCCGATCCTCGGCGCGTTCCTGCCCAACCTGACCGCGCTGATGGCGAGCGAGGTGTACGCGATCCCGAGGGTCGAGACGAAGACGGCGTCGGTGGTGACGAACACGACGCCGACGACCGTCGCTCCGCGGCGCCGGGCGGCCGGAGGCCGCGCAGGCGATGGAGCGGGCGATCGACCTGTTCGCAGCGCGAGGTCGGAGATCGACCCGGCGGAGCTCCGGCGCAGGAACTTCATCGCGAAGCGACGCGTTCCCGTACACGACGCCGACCGGCGCGACGTACGACTCCGGCGACTACGAGCGGCGCGCTCGACCTGGCGCTGCGCGCCGCCGGATACGACGAGCTGCGCGAGGAGCAGCGGCGCCGGCGCGCCGAGGGCGGGCCGGTCGAGCTCGGCATCGGCCTCTCCGCGTACGTCGAGATCACGAACCCGGCTCGGCGAGGCGGAGTTCGGCGAGGTCGAGATCACGGAAGACGGCGACGCGATCCTGCGCACCGGCTCGTTCTCGCACGGCCAGGGACACGAGACGACGTTCGCGATGATCGCCGCCGAGCGGCTCGGGCTCTCCGCTCGAGCGGGTGACCGTGATCAAGGGCGACACCGGACGAGGTGCCGCAGGGGACCGGGACGTTCGGATCGAAGTCGACGCAGATCGGCGGCGTCGCCGGGCGGCTTCGCGGCGGACAGGCGTGGTCGAGCACGCGAAGGGGCTCGTCGCCGACTACCTCGAGGCGAGCGCCGCCGACGTCGTCCTCGATCTCGGCCGGGGCAGCTTCCACGTCGCCGGCACGCCCGAGCCGTCGCTCTCCTGGGCCGAACTCGCCTCGCGCGCGGTCGCGGACGGGCGTCTCCGCGAGCTCAAGGTCTCGCACGAGTTCCAGGCGCCGCCGACGTTCCCGTTCGGCGTCCACGTCGCCGTCGTCGAGGTGGACACGGAGACCGGCAAGGTCGAGCTCCGGCGGCACGTCGCCGTCGACGACGCGGGCACGCTGATCAACCCGGTGGTCGCCGACGGCCAGGTGCACGGCGGCATCGCGTTCGGGGTCGGGCAGGCGCTGTACGAGGAGGTCGTCTTCGGCGAGGACGGCGACCCGCTGACGAGCACGTTCGTCGGCTACGCGTTCCCCTCCGCCGCGGAGCTTCCGTCGTTCGAGCGCGTCGAGATGGTGACGCCGACCCCGGCCAACGAGCTCGGCGTGAAGGGAATCGGCGAGTCGGGCACCGTCGGCTCGACGCCGGCGGTGCACAACGCGGTCGTCGACGCACTGCAGCCCCACGGCGTCCGCCACGTCGACCTGCCCTGCAACGGCGAGAACGTGTGGAAGGCCCTCCAGGAGGCGAAGGCATGACGAGCATCGCGCTCAACGTCAACCGCGAGCGCCGCGAGGCAGAAGTCGAGCCGCGGCGCCTGCTCGTGTACTTCCTGCGCGAGCAGCTCGGGCTGACGGGGACGAACGTCGGCTGCGATACCTCCTCGTGCGGCGCATGCACCGTGCTGCTCGACGGCGAGTCGGTCAAGTCGTGCACGGTGCTCGCGGTGCAGGCGGACGGCTGCGAGATCACGACGATCGAGGGTCTCGCAGACGGTGACGAGCTGCATCCGGTGCAGCAGGCGTTCCACGAGCAGCACGGACTCCAGTGCGGGTACTGCACGCCGGGCTTCGTGATGGCGACGGTGTCGCTCCTCGAGGAGAACCCGAGCCCGTCCGAGCAGGAGATCCGGCACGGCGCTCGAGGGGAACCTCTGCCGCTGCACCGGATACCACAACATCGTCCGGGCGGTCGAGGCGGCGGCGAGGGCCCGCGCATGATCCCCGCCTCGTTCGAGTACGCCCGGGCAGAGTCGCTCGAGCACGCGATCGAGCTGCTCGCCGACGAGGACGCCAAGCTGCTCGCCGGCGGCCACTCGCTGATCCCCGCGCTGCGCCTGCGGTTCGCCCGGCCGTCGCTCCTCGTCGACATCGGCCGGCTCGACGACCTCCGCTACGTGCGCGAGGACGGCGACCGGATCGCGATCGGCGCGCTCACGCGGCACGCGGACGTCGCGCGCGACCCGGTGATCGCGAAGCGGTGCGCCCTGCTCGCGCACGTGGCGGAGGGCATCGGCGATCCCCAGGTCCGGCATCGCGGAACGATCGGCGGCTCGGTCGCGCACGCCGATCCCGCCTCCGACCTCGGGACGCTGATGGTCACGCTCGACGCGGAGCTCGTCGCGTACGGGCCGGAGGGCGAGCGGACGATCGCGGCGACCGAGTTCTTCCACGGGCCGTTCGCGTCCGTTCTCGGCCCGCAGGAGGTGCTGACCGAGATCCGTGTCCCGACCGTCGCCGGCGGCATCTACCTGAAGCACACGCGCAGGGCGCAGGAGTGGGCTCTCGTCGGCGTTGCGGCGGCACGCGTCGACGGCACGACGCGGGTCGGGCTGACGAGCATGGGCCCGACGCCGCTTCGTGCGGCGGGGGTCGAGGACGCTCTCGCGGGCGGCGCGTCACCGGCGCGAGGCGGCCGAGCGCGCGGGAGAGGGAACCGAGCCCCCGAGCGACGTGGCCGCGAGCTCCGCGTACCGGGCGCACCTCGCCGAGGTGCTCGTGCGACGCGCGCTCGAGCAGCTCTGAGCCGCGGTCGGGCCGCGTTCGATGGCGGGAGCAGGGCACGGGGCGGCGCCGCCCGGCATCGCGCTGCTCGGCCTCGGCGAGGCCGGGAGCCGGCTCGCCGCCGATCTGGAAGCCGCCGGCGCCGACGTCCGCGGCTACGACCCGGACCCCTCGCGGGGCGCGGGCGTCGCCGACCGGCGGCCAGACCCCGTTTCCGCGGTCGCGGGCCGAGCGACGTCGTGCTCAACGTCACCCCCGCCGCGGCCGCGGTCGAGGCGGCCGAAGGAGCGTTGGCGGGCCTCGGGTCGGACATGATCTACGCCGATCTCAGCACCGCCGCTCGCCGCGAGCTGAAGCGGCGGCTCGAGGCAGCTCGTCGCCCCGACCGGCGCGCGCTTCGTGGACGTCGCGTTGCTCGGCCCGGTGCCCGCGCGCGGCCTCCACACCCCTGCGCTCGCAGCCGGCCCGGCCGCGGGCGAGTTCGCCGGCCGGATGGCCCCGCTCGGGATGCCCGTCGAGGTGGTCTCGGAGCACACCAGGCGACGCGGCGGCGCTGAAGCTCCTGCGCTCGGTCTTCATGAAGGGTCTCGCGGCCGCCGCGCTCGAGAGCCTCGACGCCGCCGAGGCGGCCGGGCACGCGGACTGGCTCGAGGGCGAGATCGCGGAGGTGATCGGCCGGCCGTTGCTGGAACGCCTCCTCACCGGCAGCAAGGCGCACGCCGCCCGGCGCGTGGACGAGATGACGGCCGCGGCCGAGCTGCTCCAGGAGCTCGGGGTCGAGCCGCGGATCGCGTCCGCGAGCGCCTCCGTGCTCGCGGAGCTCGCGGCCGACTCGACCGAGCTAGCGGTCGCTCCTCGTCAACTGCGAACGCGTCGGGGCCGATAGGGTCGAGTGCCATGCCCGAGCCGATGCACGACGTCGCGCGGATCGCCCACGCGGAGCTCCTCACGCCGAAGCCCGACGAGAGCCTCCGCTTCTTCGTCGACGTGATGGGAATGGAGGAGGAGGCCCGTGACGGAGGCTCCGTCTACCTGCGCGGCTGGGGGGACTACCTGCGCTACAGCCTCAAGCTGACCGAGGCCTGGCAGTCGGGCCTCGGCCACATGGCGCTGCGCGCCTGGAGCCCCGAGGCCCTCGACCGCCGCGTGGCCGCGATCGAGGCCACGGGCCTCGGCCTCGGCTGGACCGACGGCGACGTCGGGCACGGTCCCGCCTACCGGTTCACCGACCCCGACGGGCACGTGTTCGAGCTCTTCTACGACGCCGAGCGCTACGTCCCGCCCGAGCACCTGCGGCCGTCGTGGAGGAACCAGCCGCAGCGTTACGTCGGCCGCGGCGCCGCGGTCAAGCGCCTCGACCATGTCAACGTGCTGGCGGCGGACGTCCGCGCGAACCGCACGTTCGCCCAGGAGGTGCTCGGCTACCGGCTCTACGAGCGGATCGAGCTCGACGACGGGACCGAGACCGGGGCGTGGCTCAGCCTCTCGATCGCCGCGCACGAGCTGATCTACGTGCGGGACGCGTACGGGGCATCGGGGAGGCTGCACCACCTGGCGTTCTGGGTCGACACCCGCGAGGAATGCCTCCGGGCGGCCGACCTGTTCGTCGACAACGACGTCTACATCGAGGCGGCGCCCTCGAAGCACGCGGTCGCGGCGGGATTCTTCCTCTACGGCTACGAGCCGGGCGGGAACCGGGTCGAGGTGACGACCGGCGGCTACTTCGTCTACGACCCCGACTACGAGCCCGTCACGTGGACGGCCGCGGAACGGGCCCGAGGGCAGTTCTGGGGCGTGCACACGATCGAGAGCTTCCACACCTACGGCACGCCCCCGGTCGAGCCGCCTCCCTGAGCGTCAGCCCGGCCGGCGGGACGTCCCGTCGGCGGCCGTCTCCGCCGCGAGCGCGGAGAGCACGGCCGCCAGCTCGTCGGGCATCGACAGATACGGAGCGTGACCCGTGTCGAGCTCGACCACCCGCCGGCAGGGCTGCTCGCGGACCATGCGGCGCTGGAGCGCCGGCGGCAGCGAGTGGTCGGCGGTCGTGAGCACGTACGAGCGCGGGATCGCTGCGAGCACGGCCTCGTCGACGTCGACCGGGGTCGACGAACGGCGCAACCGGCTGGGGGCGCCGCCGGGCGAGCGCATACGCAGTCTGCTCGGGCGTACAGCGGTTGAAGACCGCGGCGGCGGCCGCCGCAGGGCCCGCCATGGTCGCGACCGGTGGGTCGCCGCTGATCACGAGGTTCGCCTGGATCTGGTCGTCCTTGCCCTCCGGCAGGCGCGTGAGGTCGAGCAGGCTCTGTCCGTTCGCCGGCATGAAGGCGCACACGAAGATCAGCGAGGCGACTCTCCCGGGGGCGTCCGAGGCCGCCTGTGTGATCACGACCCCGCCCATGCTGCAGCCGACGAGGACCGCCGGCTCGGGACGGCGCTCCAGCACCTCGACGACGCGCTGCCGCGTAGCGTGCGAGCGTGACCTCCTCGACCGGCGTCTGGTCGTCGCCGGAGCCGGGGAGGTCGAGCGTGTCGACGACGTGGCCCGGCGGCCTCGAGCGGAACGATCATCCGCTCCCAGGCCCACGCGCCGCTGAACGCACCGTGGACGAGGACGAAGCGGGCCATCAGCCGCTCTCCGCGGTGACGAGCACGAGCTTGCCGCTGCGTGCGGCCCGTCTCCCCCGCCTCGTGCGCCGCTCGCACCTCCTCGAGCGGGAACGTCCGCTCGACGTGGGGGCGCAGCTCGCCGCGCGCAACGAGCGCCGGCGAGCTCCTCCAGCCCACGCCGGTCGGGCTCCACCAGGAGGCCCTCGACCCGCACCCGACCGCCGGCCGCCTCGCGCAACTGCGCGAGCGCGGCTCCGGAGAGCGTGACGAGCAGCCCACCGTCGCGGAGGGCGCCGAGCGCGCCCAGTCCGGTCTCGCCTCCGACCGCGTCGAGCACGACGTCGATCTCGCGGAGCGCGCCGACGTCCTCGCGCGTGTAGTCGACCGTCTCGTCGACGCCGAGCTCCTCCAGGAACCCGTGCTTCTCGCTCCGCGCCGTGCCGATCACCGACGCGCCGCGCGCCTTCGCGACCTGCACGGCGAAGTGCCCCACGCCGCCTGCCGCGCCGAGCACGAGGACACGCATTCCGCGCTCCACGCCCCCCGTCTCCACGAGCGCCTGCCAGGCGGTGAGCCCCGCGAGCGGGAGCGCCGCCGCCTCCACGTCGCCGAGCCCTGACGGGATACGGGCCAGCTGTCGCGAGGGCGACGTCACGTACTCGGCGTAGGCCGCCGCCTCGGCGGGAAAGCGCGGCATCCCGAAGACGCGCTCGCCCGGGGCGAAGCGGGTCGCGCCGCGTCCAGGCCTGACGACCGTTCCGGCCACGTCCCAGCCAACCGTGAACGGCGGCTCGCCGAGAAACCCGCCACCGATCCGCGTCTTCCAGTCGACGGGGTTCACCCCGGCCGCGGAGACGCGCACGAGCACCTCGGTAGGCCCCGGCTCGGGGACGGGAACGTCGACGAGCTCGAGCACCTCCGGGCCGCCCAGCGTGCGCTGCGTGACGGTGCGCATCGTCGGGCCGGAGGGGACTGCGCGGTCGGGTGTCATCCGTCGTCTCCCATTGAACGACGATGTTGTATACACCGAGGGATCCCGACGGAGGAGGACCATGGCCGCGCCGACGCAGACGAGCTCCGCGTTCCCGAGCCCGTACGAGGTCGAGACCCCGCCCGGCTGCGAGGGCTGGCAGGAGATGTACCCGTACCACGCGTTGTTCCACGAGGCGCGCCGCGAGGCCGACGAGGGCCGCTTCTGGTTCTGGAACTCGATGCACTTCCCGGTCCCGATGCCCGCCTTCGACGTCCACTGCATCGACACCCCGTACCAGGCGATCGGCGTCTGGCAGAACCGCGTCTTCGCGGTGCCGCCCGCGATGGGCATCGACTACCGGATCCTGAACGGCTACGTCTACATCTCCGGCAACCCGGTCACGGATCCCGAGAAGATCGCCGAGCGGGCGGAGTTCTTCCAGCGGCGCGCCGGCTACTACTACGAGCACTGGGACGAGCTCTACGGGCGCTTCAAGGAGAAGATGCGGGCGCTGATCGCGGAGATCACCGAGCTCGAGGTGCCCGACCTCCCGGAGTACGAGCCCGATGAGGTCGCGTTCGAGGACGCGCGAACACGGGCGTCTACGAGGTACTCGACGCGTACCAGCGCACGCTGCGCTGCGGCGACCTCATGTGGCAGCACCACTTCGAGTTCCTCCTGCTCGGGTACGGCGCCTACATGACCTTCTCGGAGTTCTGCAAGAGCCAGCTGCCCGACATCCCCGACCAGCACGTGGCGCAGATGATCGCGGGGATCGACGTGCTGCTCTTCAAGCCGAGCGCCGAGCTGCGCAAGCTGGCGAAGCTCGCGATCGACACGGGTGTCGCGGGCGCGTTCGTGGAGGGCCGCTCGCCGGCCGAGATCGACGCCGAGTTGGCCGGAAGCGACGAGGGAAAGCTGTGGCTCGAGGCGCTCGAGGGGATCAAGGACCCGTGGTTCAACATGGCCACGGGAGACGGCCTGTACCACTTCTACCGGAGCTGGTACGACGATCCCAGCATCGCCTACGCCTCCCTCGTCGGGCACGTGCGCGCCTTGCAGGACGGCGAGGAGGTCGAGCGCCCGATCGACGAGATCGCACGCGAGCGCGACCGCCTCGCGGAGGAGTACGGGAAGCTGCTGGACGACGACGCGCGCGGGACGTTCGACGAGCTGCTCCAGCTCTCGCGCACGGTCTTCCCGTACGTCGAGGAGCACAAGTTCTTCTGCGACTACTGGTTCCTCACGCGCTGGTTCAACAAGCTGCGCGAGTTCGGCGCGCTGCTCGCCGCGCACGGCTTCCTCGAGGACGCCGAGGACGTCTTCCAGCTCGGCCGCCACGAGGTCGCGCAGGCGCTCGACGAGCTCGTGCTGACGTGGGCCACGGGCGGCGCCCCTCTCGGACCGGCGCACTGGCCGCCGATCGTCACACGGCGCAAGGAGATCCTCGCCCGCCTCGGAGAGTGGACGCCGCCGCCGGCGGTCGGCGCGACGCCCGACGCGATCACCGACCCCGCCGTGATCATGCTCTGGGGGGTGACCACCGAACGCGTCCAGGAGTGGGCCAGCGCGGACAAGGGCGGCGGGCGCATCACCGGGGCGGCGGCCTCGCCCGGCGTCGTCGAAGGGGTGGCGCGCGTGGTGATCGACGTGGAAGAGATCGCGCGGGTGCGCGAGGGCGAGATCCTCGTGTGCCCGATCACGTCTCCTGCCTGGGCACCGATCTTCTCGAACGTGAGGGCCGTCGTGACCGACATCGGCGGCGTGATGTCGCACGCCGCCATCGTCTGCCGCGAGTACGGCCTGCCCGCGGTGGTGGGCACCGGCCGGGCGACGGCGGAGATCGAGACGGGCCAGACGATCCGCGTCGACGGCTCGACCGGCGTCGTCACCGTCGTCGGCTCGTAGACGGATGTCCGCGCCCCGCACGCACACACGGCCCCTGCACGAGCTTCGTCGCTCGGACGCCGCAGAGTACGGCGGCAAGAGCGCGAACCTCGGCGAGCTCCTCTCGGCCGGGCTCGACGTCCCTCCGGGCTTCGCCGTGGCCGCGGGCGCCTTCCGGGACTTCCTCGAGACGACCGGGCTCGACGGGACGATCGCGACGGCGATGGCGCGCGCGGCGAGCGGGGAGGTCGACGACGGCGCAGCCGCCTCGAAGGCGATCGGCGAGGCGATGCGCTTCGCTCCTCTCCCCGAGCAGCTTCGCAACGAGCTCGCCGAGCGGCACGAGGAGCTGGTCCGCGCGTGCGGCGGCGAGGAGCCGCACGTCGCGGTTCGCTCGAGCGCAATCGGCGAGGACAGCGAGGACGCGACGTTCGCGGGCCAGCAGGAGAGCTTCCTCTGGCTCCGGGGCCTCGAGCAGCTCTGCGACGCGGTGCGTGACTGCTGGGCGAGCCTCTACACGGCACGGGCGATCGGCTACCGGGCCGCGCTCGGCACGGGCGGAGAGGAGCCGGCCATGGGCGTCACGGTGCAGGTGATGGTCGACGCCGAGGTCTCCGGGGTGCTGTTCACCTGCAACCCCTTGAGCGGCGACCCGAGCGTGGTGGCCGTCGACGCCAGCTGGGGGCTCGGCACGGCAGTCGTCGCCGGCGAGATCACTCCCGACCACTACCTCGTGAGCAAGATCACAGGCGAGCTCGTGCGCTGCGACGTCCACTCGAAGGACGTCGAGCACGTCCCGCACGAGTCGGGCGGCGGCACGGTCCGCCGCGAGGTCCCGCCGGAGCGACGCGACGTTCCGTGCCTGGAAGACGACGCGCTCGCGGCGCTCGTGGACGTGGCGCGGGCCGTGGAGAGCCATTTCGGCTCGCACCAGGACGTCGAGTGGGCGCTCGCCCGCGGCCGGAGCCACGCCGGCAGCGTCAACATCCTCCAGGCACGGCCCGTGACGAGCCTGCCGGAGAAGACCACGAAGCCGACCGGCTCCGCCTTGTCGCTCGTGCTGAGCACGTTCGGCGCGCGACCCGGGCAGCCCGGGCGGTCCTGAGGGCGCCGATGCCGCTGAGCGACGACGACGTCCGCCGGATCCTCCGCCTGATCGACGAGTCCGATGCCGCCGAGGTGCGCGTCGAGACCGAGGGGCTGCTGATCCACGTCGTCAGGGACCGCGTGGGCGACCCGGCCGTTGCCGACCCCGCCCCGACCACGGAGACCTGGCGGCAGGACACGCCGGAGGACGGCGACGCGGCGGACGGGCTCGCCCACATCCCGGCACCGATGCTGGGCACGTTCTACCGGGCGCCGGCGCCCGGAGCGACGCCGTTCGTCGACGTCGGCGTGCGCGTCGACGAGGACTCCGTCGTGTGCCTGATCGAGGTGATGAAGATGATGAACGCCGTCCGCGCCGGTGTCGTCGGGACGATCACGGAGGTCTGCGCCGCCAACGCGGAGCTCGTCGAGGTCGGAGACCCTCTGTTCCGGGTACGCCTCGACTCGTGACCGGCGTCGTCGACATCGTCGACACGACGACGCGCGACGGGAACCAGAGCCTGTGGAGCGCGACCGGCCTGACGACGTCCGATCTCGTGGCGATCGCGCCGACGCTCGACCGCGTCGGCTTCCGCGCCGCGGACTTCACCTCGAGCACGCACATGGCGGTCGCAGTCCGGTTCCACCAGCGAGGACCCGTGGCAACGGCTCCGGCTCGTGAGCGAGGCGATGCCCCGGACACCGCTGAGCTTCATCACCACCGGCATGCGCTTCATCACCTGGGTTCCGGCCGACGAGGAGGTGATGCGGCTCGCGTACCGCTGCGTCGCACGCAACGGGATCCGCCGATTCCAGGTCGCGGACCCGTCGAACGACCCCGTCCGGCTGCGGCGCATCGCGCGGCTCGCGCACGAGGAGGGCATCGAGGAGGTCGTGATCGGGCTCACGTACTCGGTGAGCGAGGTGCACACCCATGCGTACTACGCCGAGCGTGCCGCCGCGCTCGCCGACTGCGCCGACATGGACGCGCTCTACCTCAAGGATCCAGGCGGCCTCCTCACGCCCGACGCGGTGCGCGAGCTCGCACCGCATTTCGTCCGGGCGGCCGGCCCGCGGCCCGCCGAGCTGCACAGCCACTGCACGATCGGGCTCGCGCCGCTCGTATACCTGGAGGGGCTGCGCGCGGGATTCCGCGTGCTCCATACGGCGGTCGCTCCGCTGGCGCGCGGCACCTCCAACCCCGCTGCGGAGACGACCCTGCGCGACCTGGAGGCCGAGGGCTTCTCCCACCGACTCGACCTCGACGCGCTCGCGGCCGTGTCGGCCTACTTCCGCGACCTCGCGCTCGCCAAAGGGCTTCCCGTCGGGACGCCGCAGGAGTTCGACGCGACGTACTACCACCACCAGCTCGCGGGCGGCATGGTCTCGACGACGCGCCGCATGCTCGAGGAGCTGCGCCGGCCGGAGCTTTTCGACGCGACGCTCGAGGAGGTCGGCCGCGTACGCGCCGAGATGGGCTACCCGATCATCGTCACGCCCGTCTCGCAACTCGTGGCGACCCAGTCCGTGCGGAACGTGATCGACGCGGAGCGCTGGACGAACGTCTCCGACGAGACGATCCGCTACTTCCTCGGCCACTACGGCGAGCCGGCCGCGCCCGTCGACCGCGAGGTAGCGGCGCGCGTGCTCTCCCTGCCCCGCGCCCGCGAGCTGCGCGACCTGGAGCCGCTCCACCTCGAGGGCACTCGTGCGCGTCTTGGCCGGCGGATCTCCGACGAGGAGCTCCTCCTGCGGCTGACGATGCCTGCGGAGCAGGTCGACGCGGCGATGCTCGCGGCCGCCTCCGGCGATGGGCGCGCACCGCACACCGCGACCGCGCCGGACCGGCACCCCGTCGTCACGCTGCTCGAGGAGGTCGCGAAGCGCAGCTCGGTGAGACACCTGCGCGTGCAGAAGGGAGACGACCTCGTCGTGTGGCGCCGTGCGACTTGACGACGTCCGCGGATTCGTCTTCGACGTCGACGGCACGCTCGTCCACCGGGCCGGCGACGAGGTGCGCATGCTTCCCGGGGCCCTCGAGCTCCTGACCGCGATCCGCGACTCGGGCCGTCCCTTCGCGCTGTTCACGAACGGGAGCCACGTCGCGCCCGCGGCGTTCGCCGAGGGGCTGCGGGAAGCCGGCCTCCCCGTCGCCGACGATGCGATGCTCACGCCGCTCGTGAGCGTGCTGACGCACCTCCGGCGGCGCCGCCTCGAGACCGTGACCCTGTTCGGCACGGAGGCGGCCCGCGACTACCTCGAGGCGGCGGGCGTCGCGGTCGCCGACGACGCGTCCGACGCCGACGCCGTCTTCGTCGCGCACGCCGATGCGGTCGACTTCCCATCGCTCGAGCGGGCGGCACGCGCGATCATGCGCGGGGCACCCCTGCTCACGGGCAGCTACGCGGCCGCCTACGCGGGCGCCGACGGCCCGATCCTCAGTCGGGGCGCGATGCTCACAGCCGCGCTCGCGAAGGCCAGCGGCGCGCGGCCGCGGGTCGTCGGCAAGCCGTCCCGCGCCGCGCTCGAGACCGTCGTAGAGCGTCTCGGAGTCCCCTCGTCGGAGCTCGCGGTGATCGGAGACGACGTGACAATGGACATCGCGCTGGGCCGGATGGGCGGAGCGCAAGACCGTCCTGGTCGGCAGCGGCATCAGCGGGATGGTCGCTCGCTCGGAGATTCCCGCATCGCGTCGTCCGGACGCCGTTGTCACGGACGTCTCCGAGCTGCTCGCGCGCCATCTGAGGCGTCCCCGCACGGCGCCGGCGGGTGTGTAAGGGAACCGTGAGCCTCTCTCTCCGAAGGCGTATCCGGACAGACAACAGGGTACGACGAGGTGTCGTTTCCGAACCTCGAAGGGAGTCGATCATGAAACCGAAGCTGCAACGCCTCGCAACCCTTGCCGTGCTCGTGCTCGGGGCGGCCCTCGTGGGCGTCGTGATCGGCAGCACCGGTACCGGTGCTGCCGCCACGGCGGCGAAGCCGAAGAATCAGCAACCGCCGACGATCTCGCGGCACGCCCGAGGTCGACCAGAAGCTCACGGCGAACGAGGGCTCGTGGACCGGCAACCCCACCGACTACGACTACGCCTGGCGCCGCTGCGACACGGACGGCGGCAGCTGTTCCCTGATCAGCGGCGCGAACGAGAAGACGTACATCCTGAAGTACGTCGACAAGGGCAACACGATCCGGGTGCGTGTGACCGCACAGAACGCCGACGGGCGCACGACCGCGACCACGGTCCCCGACCGCGGTGATCCGCGAGGCGCCGACGCCTCCGGGCCCCGCGACAGGCTGCGACCGCCAGGGCTCCGGGCCCGATCGCGGTTGGCGAGATCGACGCGCCGAACCGGCTCTCGGTCGATCGTCAGTCGCTCGCGCCACCCGTCGTCGGCGGCTCGACGAACGAGCTCGTCGTGCGCTTCCACGTCTCGGCGTGCGGCGGCAAGCCGGTGCAGGGCGCGCTCGTCTACGTCACCGCGGTGCCGTACAACCAGTTCTCCGTGCCGAACGAGACGCCGACCGGCGCCGACGGCTGGGCGGAGCTCCGCATGGGCCGCCTGCGCGGCTATCCGGCCACGGGCAGGCAGCAGCTGCTCGTGATGTTCGTCCGCGCGCGTGAGCCGGGCAACAACGTCCTCGGCGGGATCTCGACGCGTCGGCTCGTGTCCTTCCCGGTCGACCTGCAGCGGTAGGTCGCCGGGCTCGAGGGGGTGGGACAGCCGCCCCCTCGAGCCCGTCCGACCCCGATTGCCGCGCTCGGCCGAGGGGTAGGACAGAGCGCACCAGCCAGACCCAGGGAGGCCCTCACATGAGCGTCGCGAAGGTCATCGAGATCACCGCAACGTCTCCGCGCAGCTTCGCGGAGGCGACACGCGCGGGCATCGCGAAGGCGTCGGAGAGCATCCACGGCATCAAGGGCGCCTGGATCGCCGAGCAGTACGTGGTCGTGAAGGACAACACGATCACCGAGTTCCGGGTCACCATGCGGATCAGCTTCGTGCTCGACTGATCCTGCGAAACGGGTCGCGGAGCGTGCTACAAGGGAGGCGTGACCACGCAGCCCACCGACCGGCTCGACCGTTCAGCGACGAGCGAGGCCACCGCGCGTGCGCTCGTCGCGGCGATCCCCGATCCGATCTTCCGCATCGGCGTGGACGGCCGCTACCGGGGCTTCAAGGTCGACTCCGACTTCGACCTCCTCACCCCGCCGGACGAGGTGATCGGCCGAACGGTGCACGAGCGCCTGCCCCGGGACATCGCCGACAGCATGCTGGCAGCGGGACGACGCGCCGTCGAGCAGGGGGTCCTCGAGCAGATCGAGTACTCGCTCGAGATCCGCGGCGAGCTGCGCGACTACGAGTGCAGGGTCGTCGCATGCGGCGCCGACGAGTTCGTCGTGATCGTCCGCGACTTCACGGCGCGGACGCGGCAGGCACGAGAGCTCGAGCGCGAGCGGGACTTCAGCTACGCCGTCGTGCGCTCGACGCCGAGCTTTCTCGCGATCATCGACGAGGGCGGCACGATCATCGGAGTGAACCGCGCGCTGGAGCAGTCGGCCGGGTTGCCCGAGGCGTCCTGGGTCGGGCGCCCCTTCTGGGAGCTTTTCCTGGCCCCCGAGGACATTCCCAGGGCACGCTCGGACTTCGACCGGATGCGCGCCGGCGACCCGCCCGGCGTGGTCGAGTACGAGCACGTGTCGGCGAACGGCGAGCGGCTGGTGGTCGACTGGACCGCCACCGAGGTGCCCGGCGAGGAGGGCGACGTCCGATACCTGCTCTGCGGGCTCGACGTGACCGCGCGCAAGCTCGTGGAGGACGAGATCCGCCGCTCTCGCGCCCGCATCGTCTCGGCGAGCGACGCGGAGCGCAAGCGTCTCGAGCGGAACCTCCACGACGGGGCGCAGCAACACCTCGTCAGCGTGTCGCACGCGGTGCACCTCGGCGTGCGCTTCATGCGCAGCGACCCGGAGCAGGCCGCGCAACATCTCGAGCGCGCGCTGAACGAGCTGAACGCCGCGCACGAGGAGTTGCGCGAGCTCGCCCGCGGCCTCCACCCGCAGATACTCACGACGCGGGGGCTCGCGGCAGCGGTGCGTGCACTGGCCGGCAGGGCGCCGATCCCGGTGACGGTGATCACGACCGACGACGCCCAGCGGTGGCCGACCGCCGTCGAGAGCGCCGCGTACTACGTCGTGGCCGAGGCGCTCACGAACGTGACGAAGTACTCCGGGGCGACGTCGGCCACCGTCCGCGTGCTCCACAGGGACGACGCGCTCACGGTCGAGGTCGCCGACAACGGTCGCGGCGGCGCGCGCACGGTCGAGGGATCGGGGCTGGGAGGCCTGAAGGACCGGGTCGAGGCGCTCGACGGCGAGTTCCAGGTGGACAGCAGGCCGGGCGTCGGGACGCGCATCCAGGCCCAGCTGCCCTTGGCCCCCGTGCCCGCGACGCTACCCGGTTGACACACCCACCTCGCCCGTGATTGGATTGCGGAGTCGAACCCCGTAGCTCCTCGGAGTCGCGGGGTTCGGCGTTTTTCGTGGGCCGGCCCGGGACGAGAAGCTCATGCAGAAGGCGCGGACGGGTCGCCTCGCATGTCCCTCACAACCGCCCTCTAGCCTTGGTCGATGCGTCTCTTCCGGCGGCTTGCCGCGTCGTGGCCCGTGCGCATCGCCCTGCTCGTGCTCCTGGCGGCCGTCGCCGCGCTCCTCGCGATCCTGCTGGTCCGCGGCGAGGAGAAGGCCGCGCCGCCGACGACCGCACCGCCTTCGACCGAGACCGCCCCGCCCCCGGCGACCACCGAGCCGCCCACCACCACGACACAGCCGCCGACGACCACCACCCAGCCGCCCACCCAACCGAGCGTTCCCCCTCCGCCCGCGGTCGCGTTCTCCTGGAAGTCGGCAGGGGCGTTCGTCTGGCACGAGACCGACATCGAGCCCACATTGCTCGGTCGTGTGCTGCGTGAGTCGGGCTTCGGCTGGGTCGCGGTGCGGCTCCACGACGGCCTCGAGGAGGACCCCGTCGAGGCAGACTGGGTCTACCGCTTTCGCCTCGCGAGCGGGCTCCCGGTCGGTGGCTGGGGCGTCCTCCGCACCGACCCCGAGCAGGAGGCAGCCCTGGCCAGCTCGCTGCTCGACCGGTATGGGCTCGACTTCTACATCGCGAACCCCGAGACCGAGTACGAGTTCAGCGGACTCGACGGCCCGAGCGCGGAGCGGAGCGGACGCTCGGCGCGCTTCGTCACGGCGTTCCGCAGCCTGCGCCCGGCGCCGTTCCCCGTCGGCCTCTCGTCCTACTGCCGCCCCGACCGGCACGACATCGACTGGGCCGCGTGGCGCAACGCCGGCTTCGCATTCCTTCCCGAGGCCTACGTGAACGACGTCGGCATGGACGTCGCTCCGGCGGCCTGCGTCGCCGCGGCGCGCGGCGTGTTCCCCCGCGCCGACATCCACCCGACGATCGGCATGCACGTCGGTGCCGAGGGCGTGCTCGACGTCGCGACGTACATCGACCTGCTGGCCCGGGCCGGGACGGTGGGCTTCTCGGTGTACCTCGCCGAGACGCGGATGACCGACGCCGACTGGCGCGCGCTCGGCGCGGCGATGTCCGAGCAGGGCATCGCCGTACCCGCCGGCTGATGCGGGATCCCGCGGACCTAGTAGTCGAGGCGCGAGTCCTCGAGGTCGAGGTCGTGCTCGACGAGCCTCATCACGTCGTCGCTGATCTCCCCCGTGTTGCGCATCTCCACGACCGCGTGACGCTCGGCCTCGAGCAGCTCGCGCCGTAGCCGTTGGTACTTCATCGACTGCTTCTCGAGCTTCCCGTCGCCGTCCGGATCGATCCGGGCCGAGAAGCGGTCGATCCGGAAGCGGTAGAGACCGCGTAGACGCTCGGCGGTGTCGTCGCGCACCCAGGCCTCGTCGACGAGCTCGTCGAGTCGCACCAGGGCCGCCTCGGCCGCGCGGATTCGCGCGGTCGCCTCTTCGTTCTCCGCCCCGCCGTCGTCCGCCTCGAGCCGAAGCACCCTGATCACCATGGGGAGCGAGAGCCCCTGCACCACGAGCGTGGCGAGCACGACGGCGAACGCGAGGAACACGATCAGGTCTCGGTCGGGGAACGGCGTCCCGGCGTCGGTCCGGAGCGGGATCAACAGCGCCGCCGCGATCGTGACGGCGCCGCGCATCCCGTTCCAGGCGATGAACGCCGGATACGTCCAGGGGGCGCGTCCGTAACGCCGAGCCTCGGCCGTCAGCCAACGTGGCAGGTACGTCGCCGCGAAGACGCCGACGATCCTGAGCACGACGAGGGCGAGCACCACCGCCGCCGCGTACCCGAGCAGCGAGGACGCGCCGAGGCCCGAGAGGCCGTCGAGGATGGGACGGAGCTGCAGGCCGACCAGGCCGAAGAGCAGCACGTTGAGCAAGAACGTCAGGATCCCCCAGAACGCCTGGCCTTGCAGCCGCGTCTGCACGGTCGTCAGCTCCGGCGTGTACCAGCCCATGTACACACCGGCGGTGACGACTGCGAGCACGCCCGAGACGTCGAGCGCCGACGCCGGGAGGAAGGCGAAGTACCCCGTGAGGAACGCGATCGTCACTTCGAGCGGCGGGTTGTCGAGCATCCGCCGCACGCGCCGGACGACGTACCCGACGGCGAGCCCGACCGCCACGCCGCCGACGATCGTGACGACGAGGTCGAGACCGGCCGACCAGGCGGAGAACGTCCCGCTCACCGCGGCGAGAAGCGCCGTGCGCAGCAGCACCAGCGCGGTCCCGTCGTTGAGGAGGCTCTCGCCCTCGACCACGTCGATCAGCCGTCTGGGCACGCCCAGGCGGCGCCCGATCGCGGTGGCGGCGATCGGATCGGTCGGCGAGACGACTGCCCCGAGCACGAACGCCTCGGCCCAGCCGATGCCCGCTATCTGGTGAGCGACGACGGCCACTCCGACCGTCGTGAGGGCCACCAGCCCGAGCGCGAGAAACGAGATCGGCTTGAGGTTCTGCCGCAGCTCGCGCAACCCGGTGAAATAGGCGGAGACGTAGAGCAGCGGGGGGAGCACCCCGACCAGCACGACTTGCGGCGGCATCGTGACGGTGGGTACGCCCGGCGCGAACCCGAGCAGCAGCCCGCCGAGCACGAGCAGGATCGGGTACGGGATCCGCAGCGGCCCCGCGAGGATGAGGAGCGCTGCGGCCGACGCGAGCAGCGCGAGCAGCTGCAGCTCCTGCTGCGCACCGAACTCGAGAATCACCTCGAGACCCTATCCGGCGTCCGTCTCCAGGCCCGGCTCGGTCGCACCGGCTCGACCCCGCTTCGTCACCAGATCGCAACCCGAGCGCGGGAGCCGGCCGACTAGCGTGCGACCCGAGGCTCGACGCAGCCTCCTGCCAGGTGTCGGTTGTGGGAGACGACGCCCTGGCACCCTCCTGACGGGTCCCGGAGACGGCCGCCAGAGCCCGGCCGCCGTCTCCGGGTCTCGTCTTTTCGAGCTACTCGGGGCGCTCGCCGCTGCCGCTCCGGAGCACGGTCGTCGCGATCCTCAACCCGAGACGGCCGGGAAAGAGGACGACGTCGATCACCTGCCCCACGGCTCCACCGCCGGGCAATTGCTCCTCGAGCGACTCGACGAGCTCCTCCGACGCCTCGAGCAGATCCTCGCCGACGTCTGCGGCCGCGTCGCCGAACGGCAGCAACGCGTCGGCCACCTCGGCGGCCGCCGCACGCGCGATCGCGCCGGACAGGCGGTCGACCGTGTCCCGAACCGCCTCCTCTGCCGCGTTGCGCGACTGCTGAACCGTGGCGGCGACCTCGTCACGGTCGTCGCCGACCATGCGCCACCACTCGATTCCCGAGGCATGCCCCACCCGGCTGAGCAGCACGGCGAGCAGCGCGAGCCCGACGGCGAGCCAGGCCAGCGCGAGCAGGAGCGCCGAGAGCCACGTCGGCAGGACGGAGGAGAGCCCGCTCACCGCGGCCCAGTTCGCGAGCGCGAATGCGGCCGCGAACGCGAGCACGAGCACGACCATCCCGGCCGCGGTGAGGGCGGCACGACGCATCGCCGGGACACGCTGCGAGGCGGCGAGCGTTGCCTCCCACAGAACGAGCGCGCTCGTGTTCCGCCCGAGCTCCTCGACGAGGTCGGCGACGGAGTCGTCGTCTCGATCGTCCGGGCGCGCGGCGGGATCGGCTTGCTGCGCGTCGTACTGGGTCGGCTCGGACTCGTCCGGCACAGGCGAGACCCTACTGCGAGGCGAGCACCTGCGAGAGCCCCGCGAGCGTCTCTCGGTTCTCCTCGATCACCTGCTGCGCCTTCTGCTTGAGCGCCGCGATGTTGGTCGCGGTCACGTTGTCCATGTCGTCGCTCCCGATGTCGAGCTCTGTCTGGAAGCGGTAGTAGCGCGGCCCGTCGGGCGCGTCGGCGCAGAGGATCTTCATCTGGTGGTCGACGGTGTCGCTCACACCGTCGAAGACGACGCTGAGAATCGGCTTCGCCCAGTACGCCAGCCCCCAGTCCTTCGCCTCGTCGTAGTGGATCGGCCGTGTGTGCTGACCGGTGCCGAGCGAGACGAGGAGCACGTCCGCCTCGGGCGCGAGCTTCTTCATCTCGACGTAGGCGCACATCGCCGGGTTGTTCGCGAAGACACCGCCGTCGATCAGACCGCCGTGCGGAGTCGTCACGGTCAGCTCCTCCGGCTCGAAATACGTCGGCGCGGCCGAGGTCGCTCTGGCCACGAAGCGCATCGGAAAGTCGAAGTCCGGGTTCGAGCGCGCCTTGTGTCGGGCGAAGAACCACGGCTCGCGTGTCTCGAGCTCGTAGCTCGTGACGAGCGCCTCGGTGCACGCCCTGCTCAGGGGCATGTCGCCGAAGTAGTCTCGGAGCACGGACTCCAGGCCGCTCGAGTCGTACTTCTCGTCGAGCAGGCTGTCGAGCGCGACGAGCCGGTGCCAGAGCGACCGGTCGAAGATCCTCCTCCCTTCCTTCTCGTAGAGCTCCGCCAGCTCGGCTGCGCGGTACTGGGGCTTCCTGCTGTTCCGCGACCGCGGCTTCACGAGCCCGAGCGCGAGGATCCCGCCGGTCGAGGTTCCCGCGACGAGGTCGAACAGCTCGGCGATCCGCGCACCGGTCTGCTCCTCGATCTCGCTCAGGATGGTCGCCGGGATCAGCCCCCGGATCCCACCTCCGTCGATCGACAGCACCTTCACGACGTCAGCCACGACGGCCCTCCTACTCGAACCCGAGCCGGACGCCGCAGAGCTCCGGACAACGCGAGCCACGCTACGCCGCTCCCGCGCAGGCGTCAACCACCTGTCGCGACGGTCGGCAGGCGATCGCGAGCGTGGGCTGGGCGGACGAGCGTACGGGAGTCCACCCCTTCGGCTCGCGATGGACGCCCGAGAACCGCACGACTATGCCGCGGAGTGGACACCCGACCGTGTCTCGTTCACGGTCGACGGCACCGCGATCAAGCATGTCGCTCAGTCACCCGACGGGAGCTAGCCGCGCGGTCGGCTACCCGAGCCCCGCGGCTTGGCGCCGGACTAGCTCCGCCTTCCGCCCGGTAGTCTCCCGGCCGACGTGACGCCGCTCGCGTACACCTTCGGTACCGGCCTTGCCGCGGCGGCGCTCGTCGCGTGGATCGTCGTCTGGTTGCTCGTCGCCATTCGCATCGTCCGACGCCGCGACCTTGGGGTCGCCGGCAAACTGCTCTGGCTCGTGGTCATACTCGTCATCCCGCTTCTCGGACTGTTCGTCTACTTCCTCTGGGACGCGGCAAGGCCGAGTCGCGCCTGACCCGGAGGCCCCATCCGGGGTACTGGATCAGCACGCGGCTAACACGTCCGCCATCTTTGCCCGCTCCGGTGGGGTGACCCAAACGAGTACTTCGTCTTGACCGCAATCTGCCTCGCCACATAGCGGCAAACGTGGCGTTGGGCGGCAGCCAGTCGGCCGCGTCACCATCACCCTTCGACTCGTTCGCTGGCCCGTCGACCGCGAGCAGCACGAGCGGGTCGTTCGCGTAGAACAAACGGAGATCGGCTTTCCAGCGCTTCGCGCCCGTGCGCCACGCATCGGCCAGCGCGACAACGTGGTCGATCTGCACCTTCGCCGAGCTGCCGACGCCATGGACGAACGCGACCGTCTTCCCCGTGTAGGGATCTTTGAGCGTGCCCTTCCGCACGACACAGTCGGAGCCCTGCTTGTAGAAGACGTGTTTCAGGTCGCGGGCGAGGATGTCGTCGCGCGTGTCGCAACTGTTGAGATCGACGTCCTCCCACGCTGGCCCGAACTTCGAACGGGAATACCCCCCGGCCCCTTTAGCTTACGGGCGAGCGGCCAGCGCGGCTTCGATCCGCTCGAGTCGTTCGTCCATCTGCCGGAATTGCTCGCTCGTCGGAGCGTCGCCCTCGAAAGGCGGCTCGAAGCGGGAGCGTGATACGAACGAACTCGTGATGGCGGCGGTGATGACCGTCAGGAAGCCGATCCCGGCCAACATGACGAGCGTTGCGACAAGCCGGCCCGCGAGCGTCGCCGGAACAAGATCGCCATACCCCACGGTCGTAACCGTCTGCACGGCCCACCAGAGACCTGAGCCGATCGAAGGAAAGTTGTCGTGGTCGGCGACCGTCATGAAGGCGCCCGCCGCCAGCGTGATCGAAGTCGATACCGCAGCGATCACGACGGCGGCTCCCCGCACGGTCGTGGCGCGGGCAAGCATCGCGTCGAAGCGCCGTTCGACCTTGGTCTCGTCGGCCATCCCGCTCTCACTTCGCGCTCGCCAACGTCTGTCCTACCGTTGTGTCGTTGCGCCTCTTCCCAGACTGACGTGGGATGACAGCAACGGACAGTCGAACCCAGCCGCGAACCTAGCCAGTCGCGGAGATCGACGGGCTTCCCTCGCTTCTCGGCGCGCCCGAAGTTCGTCCGCGATCTTCTGAATCTCCTGCGCAATTACATCCAGTTCGAGCGGGTCCCCGGCGTCCATAGCGGCGAACGCCGGAGCCTTGCCCCACCCACGGTCAAGCAGTTCCCGACATGCAGCCACTCGATCACGATCATGGGTTTTCGGATTCTCGGCAATCTCCAGCAGGACCTGGGCAAGACGTAGGGGCACGCACGCTAGACTCGTGCGGTCGGTTATCGCGCACCGGCCGAGGTCGACGGCGCCTCGCCGTCGGCGACGATCCGGTCGGTCTTCGCTGCGTGCTCGGGCGGTTGCTGCAGGCGGAGGCGATTGCGGGTGACTTGCGTCTGGATCAATTGCCGCAGGAAGGGATGGGACAAGTCCGGACCTCGGCCAGCCAGCGTGCGCCCCGCTCGCTTGGTCAGCAGCTGAATCGCGACCCGTCGATCGACGAGATCGCCGAAGGGACCGAGCTGACGCCCCTTCGCGTGCAGGAGCTGCTCGACCTCGTGCAGGGACCACGTCAGCCTCGAGATGCCCGTCGGTGATGGCGAGAGCGCGATGAGCGACCTGATCGAGGATCCCGCCGCCGCGCAGCCCGAGACCGAGACGGCGCTGCGGCTCCGCTCCAGCGAGCTCGCCCGCGCACTCGGAAACCTCAAGCCCCGGCTCCAACGCGTCCTCGTACTCCGCTTCGGACTCGACGGATCGTTGGGACGGCCGCTGGAGCAGGTCGGAGTCGAGCTGGGCGTCACCCGCGAGCGCGTGCGCCAACTCGAGACGAGCGCATTGGTGGAGCTGCGCCACGCCGCGCCGGCGCTCGAGCTGTATCTCCGCGCGTAGCGTCCCAGCCGCTCATTGGTTGGCCCTACGGCCTCCCTTTGTCCCTTGCCCGACCGGGCGGCCGCGGCTTCACGAGTGCTTGCCGAGAGCGGGTTCCTAGCAACACGACCTCCCAGCGCCATGCCTCTTTCAGCGCTTTCAAGCGCGAACGGCGCGGCGCGCCAGCTCGCCAAGCTCACGGTTGAAGCGTTCAGGCTCTTCCAGGTGCGGCACATGACCAACGCCGTCGTACCAGGAAGCCTCGGCGGCCGGGCAGGTGGCGAGCACGTGCTCTGCCATCGCCGGTAGAACGACCTTGTCCGCCCTTCCCTGTGTGACGAGCAACGGCACCTCGAGCGTACTCAGCACGTCGTCGTCGTCGATCTCGCGGGCACCGAGGTTGGCACGGATCTGGGCCGGCACTATCACGTTCCAGCAGACCGCCGTCTCGCGGTCGTCGTCCGAAACCGGCTTCGCGAGGCAGGCACGCACGAAGGAGCGCATCGCGCTGACGTTGGTGGGCAAGTCATCGGAGGTGGCTCCCACGAAATTGTCGAGGAAGCCCGGGCCGATCAGCGTGCCGAACGCCCCCTCGCCCAGCCTGGCCGCACCCTCGACATAGTTGATCGCGGCGATCCGACCCTGGCCGTACACACGTATGTAGTCGCAGATGACGAAGCTTCCATACGACCAGCCGACGAGCACCGGCCGATCGAGACGCAGGTCGTCGATGATCGCCGCCAGGTCGTCGGCCCAGAGCTTGCCTGCGGTGTAGTGCTCAGGCTCCAGCGGCGCCTCGGACATGCCGTGGCCGCGGAGATCGAAGGCGACGAGCCGGAACTCGTCGGCGAGCGCGCTCTCGTACTGCTTCACCCAGCAGAGGTGGTTCTGCGACCAGCCGTGGATGAACAGGATCGCCGGTCCGTCCGCCTTGCCCCACTCGCGGACGTGCAACCGTAGGCCGCCGCCGCCCTGCACCGAGTGAATCTTCATCCAGCTGGTTTCCGGACCCAGCGCCTGTGTGACCGCTGTCATCGCTCTCCTCCTCGTGGTCGTTGTGGTCAAGGCGATCGTGGCCACGGAGCTCCGTACGCGCATCGGGCAGGGCGCCTTATCTTTCGCTGGCGGCCTACCTATCTTTCAGGGGCTTGAACCTACGGTGATACTGGCCGGATGGAGGCTCGCGCGAGCGAGGTGTTCATAGGGCGTGAACGCGAGCTCGAGGAGTTCGAGCACGCACTCGCCGCCGCGCAGTCAGGACGCGGTGCGACTGCCCTCGTCGCCGGCGAGGCAGGCATCGGCAAGACCAGGCTCGCCTCCGAGGTCGCGAAGCGCGCCGGGGGCAGCGGCTTCGTGGTACTGGTCGGTCGCTCGATCGATCTGGTCGGCACGGAGCTGGCATACCAGCCCTTCGTCGACGCGTTCCGCGCATTGGGTCAGCCCTGGCGGAGCGGCGGGCGGACGGCCGGCTCGCAGCTGCAGGTGTTCGAAGACGCGCTCGCGCTGCTGACGGAGCGCGCGGCGTCCGCGCCGGTACTGCTCGTGCTCGAGGATCTGCACTGGGCCGACAATTCGACGCTCGATCTCCTCGTTTTCCTTGCGCACAACCTGAACGACCAGCCGATCCTGCTCCTCGCTACGCATCGGGCGGACGAGCCAGCGTCGAGGGAGCGTGTGCGCAGCCTCGTAGATCGCGTCATGCGTTCTGGCTCGGCCATCCTGCTCGAGTTGGTGCCCCTCGAGCGCGACGAGGTGACAGCGCTCCTCGCGGCTCACGAAGCCTCGCTGACGGCAGCCGTGACCGACACCATCGTGGCGCGCTCGGAGGGTAACCCCTTCTTCGCGGAGGAGCTCCTCGCCGCAGGTGCGGCGAGCGGAGAGCTCCCGCGACGCCTGCGTGACCTGCTGCTGGAGCGCGCGGGGCGACTCGACGCGGGGACGCAGAATCTCTTGCGGTTTGCGTCCGCTGCGGGACGGGACGTTTCGTACCAGCTGCTTCGCGCCGTTGCGGCCGTCCCGGAGCGCGACGTGCGTCGCTCTCTGCGTGAGGCGGTCGAGCACGGTGTCCTTGTTGCCGAGCGGGCGAGCGGCACCTTCCGTTTCCGCCATGCACTCCTCGCAGAGGCGATCTACGCGACGATCCTGCCCGGCGAACGCGAGGACCTGCACGTGCGCCTCGCAGAGGCCCTGAGACGCGACGGAGCTCCTGCCGCGGAGCTCGCGCCGCACTGGGCGGCGGCGGGCCGCAGCTCGGAGGCGTTCGTCGCCTCGGTCGAGGCCGCTCGCCAGGCGGAGGCCGTCTTCGGGCTGTCAGAGGGTCGCGCGCACCTCGAGCGGGCACTCGTGCTCTGGGATGTCGTGCCGGATGCGGCTGAGCTCGCAAGGCTGGAGCTCGCCGAGCTCTGTTCCTGGACCGCCGAGCTGGCCAGCAGCACGGGGTCGGCACCGCGTGCAGTCGAGCTTCAGCGGCGGGCGATCGAGCTCGTCGACGAGGGCGATGGCCGACACGCTGCACTCCTGCAGGCACGTCTTTCCCGCTACCTGTACGAATGCGGCAAGGACGACGCGGGGTTCGCCGCGCAGGAGCGTGCTGTCGAGCTCGTCCCCACGCAGCCGCCGTCGGCGGAGCGCGCGGAGGTGCTCTCGGGGTTCGGGAGCGGATTGCGGCTCGCATGGCGCTTCGAGGAGTCGCTCGCCGTCTGCCAGGAGGCGCTCGCCGTCGCTCGTGCGGTCGGCGCGCGACAGCCGGAGCTCCGTGCACTCGACGTGCTGGGCAGCGACCTCGTCTACCTCGGCCGTGCCGAGGAGGGGCTCAGCCATCTCCGGCGGGTTCTCGAGCGCGCCGAGGAGAGCGGCGATCCCCTGGAGCTCCGAGTCGCCTATGTTGCTCTCACAGACGTGTACACGATGCTGGCGCGGCCGCGCGAGGCTGTTCGGCTGGGGGCCGCGGGGCTCGAAACGATGCGCGGCTCCGGAGTCGAGTACACCGTGCTGGAAGCCAACTACATCGAGGCCCTGCTCGCCATCGGCGAGTGGGACAGGGCCGACGAGGCGAGCGCGGCCGCACTGCGTGCCGTGACTGCGAACTACCCGTACATGCTGCTCGTGCTCCGAGCCGACCTCGAGATCGGTCGAGGCCGATTCGATCAAGCGCGTCTACATCTCGACGCAGCTAGGGAGACGCTTCGCCCCGACCGCGGGCTCGGAATCTTCGACGTCGTCCTTGCGGACCTGGCCCTGTGGGAGCGGCGATGGACGGCGGCCGAACAGGCGGTTCAGGACGCCCTGGCGATGGCGACGTCGCGGCAAGCCGCTCAGCTCCGTGTCTGGTTCTGCGCGAAAGGGCTGCGGGCACAGGCAGAGCTGGCCGCGCTCGCGCACGCCCGCCGAGACAGCGACGCGCACGCAGGCTGGCTCGATCGCGCTGGGAAGCTGATCACCATCGCGCGCGTCGCGGCTGCCGAGGCCGCGGCGATCACGCCGAACGCAGCCGGCTGGCTGGCCCTGGCCGATGCCGAGTACGAGCGCGCCCGCGGTGCGGCGCCGTCCGCGCTGTGGTCTGAGGCCGCACGGACCTGGGATCGGCTCGAGCGCCTCCCGCTCGCGGCGTATTGTCACTGGCGCGAGGCCGAGGCCCTGGTCACCGCCGGCGCCTCCCGCACCGAGGCGGGCGCGTCGCTTCGAGAAGCGTACGCCGTCGCGAGTCGCATCGGAGCAGAGCCACTACTCCGGGAGATCCGAGCTGCTCTCCGAACGCGCTCGGCTCGATCTCGCGTCGCCGGAGACCGGGCCACCCGAACAGACGAGCATGCGGGAGACCCTCGGTCTTACTCGACGCGAAGTGGAGGTCCTGAGCCTCGTAGCCCGCGGCTACACGAACCGCGAGATCGCCGACACGCTCGTCATCAGCGTCAAGACGGCCAGCGTTCACGTCTCGCACATCCTGCGCAAGCTCGGCGCACCGAACAGGCGCGAGGCGGCCGCGATCGCCCACCGCATCGCTCCGCCTCCTGCCTCGTGATCAGTCCGAGCCCGCCGTCGTACGTGCCGCAACCTGGAAGTGACCGCCACTCGAGACGGCGAGTTCGTGTGCTCCCTGCGCTCTCCCTGCAGGAACGCCATGTGGCGCGCCATCGGTAGTCCGGATCCCATCCGAGGAACGCCGTGTGGGCCACACGGGGACACGGTTCAGAATCCAGACTTTGGGACTCATCGGGGACACACGGTCATTCCCGCTCAAACAAAACCCCCGATTTCCGGGGGTTTTGGAAAGCGGATGAAGGGACTCGAACCCTCGACCTTCTGCATGGCAAGGACGGAGCGCGAGCGGACAGCAACCGCCACGAGACGTCAAACCGGCTTGGCTATTCGGCTGTACTCTCCCGAGAGCGACCGGAGGTGACAGCAACCGACAGCCAAACTAGCCGAGAACCTAGCCACGCCAGCCCTGCGGCAACCGTCTCTGAGCCGACGAAGCCCGAAAGCGGCAGAGCCTCCAGTGAACTCGTTACGCCTTGGCCTCTCGGCGTCTCGCCTCGCTCGAAGCTCGTCGCCGATGCCTTGGATCTCGCACGCGATGACATCGAGCGCCAGCGGATCTCCGTTTTCCATGGCTGCGAACTCAGGAGCCTTCCCCCACCCTCGATCGAGGAGCTCTTCGATAGGGGCGATTCGATCCCGATCGCGCACTCTGGGTTCTCGGCAATCTCAAGCACGCCCCGGGCAAGACGAACAGACGGACGACGTCCTGAACCGCTTTCGCCGAGCACCGTCATCCGAGCGAGTCGAGTGCCTGGCGTAGAGATCGGCAGCGCGCCGCCCTTCCTGAGAGGGTCACGAGGAAGGTCGACCTCGCGTCTGGCGTCCACCTTGCCTGGATCAGATGGCACTCCGTCGACGCTCCAGGCCGCATGACCGCATAGGAGCACATGTAGTGCCCGGGCGACGCCTGTACGCAGTGGACAGCGCGGATTCGTTCCCGGCGGCCGTGCTCACGCGAGTATTGGTTGGCCACACCGGCCAACATTTGGCCGAAAGTAGCTGCGGAAGGTGCTCTTCGGCCCGGCGCTCGGCCTGCTCCCTCGTCGGTCGCCCACGCTGGCGCGTTGGCCACCACGCTGCAAGCACTAGCGATCACGGTCGCGGCAGCACCGGCCGCGAGTGTCGAACGTGAATACCCAAACACAGCAAGCCGCTCCTCTCTCGCGTCTATCTCCCTCGCCCGGGGTTGGCCACCGGACCGCGGAACGTCTCACCGCAAAGATCGACGGACCGCTCTGCCATCACCGCACCGGCAAGCGCCGTTCGGCGCGGCGACGACAACGAAACGAGCGACGATCGCACGCAGACGACATGCCTCTGTTGACACGGCCACCGTCTCATGAAGCTCTCATCTCGGATCGAGGTAGTCACGTGGCGACCCTAGGGACAGGCGCTCAAGGAACCCGCCAGATCCACGCAAGACGTTCCGCGGCGTCGCTCTTTCCTGCCGAAGAGGGCGGCGCTTCGGAACTCGGCGACGAGACGCGGTTCGACTCGTCCCGGCTCACCGCAAGGATCGGCGAGCGACCGTCGGTGGTATGGGAGCGGCCGCTCGCTGCCCGCGGCCCCTCTGCTGACGAGTGAGACCGGGTAAATCGAGCGCGGCTGCTTCGCCCTCACGTTGCCTCTCCCACGGGCCGCCGTGGTTGGAGCGTTCTTGGAGCGCCACGGCCTACCGTCGGTGGGCCAATGACTACTTCACATCAAGGAACGTGGGGTCTCAAGGTGCCGAGACTACGCGTGAACGAGCGTGCTATCCGCTGGGGCGGAGCGAACGGGCAAGACCCGTCGACCGGGGATTGTGTCAAAGGGCTTCGCTTCGTGGACGGGCCGATCGAGTGCCGGGGGGAACCGAGCGTGGGGACGCCTCTCGGTAGAGCGTCCCCACGCACTGGACCATGAGCGACGTCGGCCGCCATGTCGTCTCGACCTTGCTCGGCGAGGACGGCGGGGAATATGGTGGCGATGTGCACGTACGGGTCCTGGGACCCCGTGGCCGTCCTTCAAGGCGGTTTCGACCTTCCACTGGGAGGCCGCAAGCAGCGGACGGTGTTGGCGCTGTTGGCGGCAGGCGCGGGCGACGTCGTCTCTGTAGACGCGCTCATCGATGGGCTCTGGGGGGACGAGCCGACGCCGGGCGCCCGCTCGACACTGCAGACCTACATCTCGAATCTCCGCCAGGAGCTCGGGGAGGTGATCGTCCGGGAGGGGAGCGGTTACCGGCTCGGCGTGGAGCCCGAGCGAGTCGACGCGGTCGAGTTCGAACGGGCGGTTGCGCAGGCCGGGACGCTCGTGGAGGCGGATCCGGCCGGCGCCTCGTCAGCGCATCCGGGCGGCCTTGGCGTTGTGGCGCGGGCACCCGTATGCCGATGTGGCGGGCTCGTTCCGCCTCGAGCTCGAGGCGGCGCGGCTGGAGGAGCTGCGCCTCGGCGCCGTGGAGGCTCGGATCGAGGCCGAACTGGCGCTCGGTCACCACGCCGATCTCGTTGCCGAGCTCGACGTGCTGTGCGCCGAGTTCCCGCTGCGCGAGGGTTTCAGGGCGCAGCACATGCTGGCGCTGTACCGGTCGGGCCGGCAGGCGGAGGCGCTGCGGGCCTTTCAGAAGACGCGCACCTTATCTCGCCGAGGAGCTCGGTCTCGAGCCCTCGGCGTGCCTGCGCGAGCTCGAGCGCCGGATCCTGAATCAGGACGCCTCGCTCCTCCCGGAGGTCGAGCCCCAGGTCGAGACGCTCGCCTTTCTGCTCACGGACATCGAGGACTCGACGGTCTTGTGGGAGATGCGCACCGGAGGCGATGCGGTCGGCGGTCGAGCAGCACGACGGCATCGTGCTCGCCGCCGTGGAGGCCGCGGGAGGGCGGATCGTCAAGCGGGTCGGTGACGGCATCGACATCGTGTTCGCCGACGTCGGGGCAGCCGTTGCGGCGGCGCAGGAGATCGAGCGAGGTCTGGCGGCTCACGACTGGGACGAGACCGGCCCGCTGCTGGTGCGGGCGGCGATCGACGTCGGCGAGGTCGAGGCCCGGGCGGGTGACTATTTCGGGCCGGTCCTCAACCGCGCCGGCCGGCTGCTGGCCGCCGCGCACGGTGGGCAGGTGGTGCTCTCCTACGATGCGCACGCCGCCCTTGCTGCGTCCGAGTCGGGCTGGCAGGCGAAGGCGCTCGGGGAGTACCGCTTCAAGGGCATCGGCAGCCCGCAGACCGTGTTCCAGCTCCTGCTCGACGGGCTGCCTGCGGAGTTTCCGCCGCTGCGGATCGACCGGCTGCCGCCGCAGCTGCCGACCGCGTTCGGCCGCTCCGTGCGCGGCTACGAACTGCGCGAGCAGGTCGGAAGCGGCGACTTCGGCATCGTCTACCGGGCGTACCAACCGTCGATCGGGCGAGAGGTCGCGATCAAGGTCATCCGTCCGGAGCTCGTCAACCGACCCTCGTTCGTGCGGCGGTTCGAGGCGGAGGCACAGCTCGTCGCGCGGCTCGAGCACCCGCACGTCGTCGCGCTGTACGACTACTGGCGCGAGCCCGACGGGGCGTATCTCGTCATGCGCTGGCTGCGGGGCGGGTCGCTGCGGACGGCGCTTGAGCGCGGCCCCTGGAACGTCGAGCCCGCCCTGACCCTCCTCGGACAGGTCGGTGGGGCGCTCTCGTACGCGCATCGCCAGGGGGTGCGTCCACGGAGACCTCAAACCGGCGAACGTGCTGCTCGACGATGAGGGCCACGCGTATCTGTCCGACTTCGGGATCGCCGCCCGGTTCGCCGACTCGTCCGAGCCTGGTCGCGTCCCGACCTCGTCGCCGGCCTACGTGGCTCCGGAGAGGCTCGAGGGAGAGCCTCCCGCCCCGCGGTCGACCTCTACTGCCTCGGCTTGCTCACGTTCGAGCTGCTGAGCGGCCGCCGGCCGCCGATGGACGGCCCCCTGACCTCGCTCCATCGCGTGCGTCCCGAGCTGCCGGACGCATTGGACGGCGTGATCGCGAAGGCCACGGCCGCCGCCCCCGGTGACCGCTTCGAGTCGGTCGACGTGTTCCTTGCCGCTGTGAGTGCGCTCTTGGGACGTGCGGCGCCGCCGGCCGAGGAGACGTTCACGGCGGCCGAGAACCCGTACAAGGGCCTCCGGGCCTTCGACGAGACCGATGTGGACGACTTCTTCGGCCGCGACGCGCTCGTCGCCGAGCTCCGCTCACTTTGGTGCGCGAGCACCGGCTGGTCGGGGTCGTCGGCCCGTCCGGGATCGGGAAGTCGTCGGTCGTGAGGGCGGGGCTGGTCCCGGCTCTCCGGGACGGCGCGCTCCCGGGCTCGGAGACCTGGGTCGTCACCGATATGCTCCCGGGCTCGTACCCGTACGAGGAGCTGTCCGCGTCGCTCTTGCGGGTCGCGGTCGCCCGACCGGACGAGCTCGTGGAGGAGCTCGCGAAGGACGAGCTCGGGATGCGGCGAGTGGCCGGCCGATCCTTCCGCCCGAGACGGAGCTCTTGCTGGTCGTCGACCAGTTCGAGGAGCTCTTCACGTTGACGGGCGGCGAAGAGACGCGCCGACGCTTCCTCCACGGCCTGACACAACTCGTCGCCGACGGCCGGTCCCGGGTTCGCGTCGTCCTCACGCTGCGAGCGGACTTCCTCGACCAGCCGCTCTCGTACTCCGAGTTCGGTGAGCTGTTGAAGGACGGGATGTGCGCGGTCACCGTTCCCTTCGAGGACGAGCTGGCGACGGCGATCGAGCGGCCGGCGGCGGGCGCGGGGGTTCGCTTCGAGCCGGGGCTCCTCTCCCGCATCGTGGCGGACGTCCGCGATCAGCCCGGCGCGCTGCCTCTCCTCCAGTACGCCCTCACGGAGCTCTTCGAGGCCCGGTCGAGCGACCTGCTCACGCTGCAGGGGTACGAGGCCACGGGCGGGGTGGTCGGTGCTCTCGGCCGCCGTGCCGAGGAGCTCTACGGGTCGCTCGACCGATCCGGCCGGGTCGCCGCCCGGCAAGTCTTCCTCCGCCTCGTCACCGTCGACCTTCACGCGCAGGACACGCGGCGCCGGGTGCGTCGGCGCGACCTGCGTCGGCTCGAGCTCGATCCGGCCTCCGTCAACGAGATCCTTCGCCGCTACGGCGCGTACCGGCTCCTCACGTTCGACCGCGAGCCACTCACGCGCAGCCCGACGGTCGAGCTGGCTCACGAGGCGCTTCTCGACCAGTGGGTGCGCCTGCGGGGCTGGGTCGACGGGCGCCGCGAGGACCTGCTCCTCCATCGCCGCCTCGTAGAGGCCGTCGAGGAATGGGAGGAGTCCGGCTGGGAGTCCGACTACCTGCCGCGCGAGGGTCGCCTGGCGCAGCTCGAAAGCTGGGCGGAGACGACCGACCTCGTCCTCTCTGCCAACGAGCGCGACTACCTCGCCGCCGGCCGGCGACGGGAGGACGATCGTCGCCGGCGGACCGCCCGCCGGAGAACAGGCATCCTGGCCGGCTTCGCCGTCGCCGCGGCCGTGTCCGCCCTGCTCGCGGTGCTCGCGCTCGTGAGTCGCGGGCAGGCGACAGACGAGGCGCGGAGGGCGCAGGCGCAGGAGCTCGGCGCCCGGGGCCTGACCGAGTCGCGACTCGACCGGGCGCTGCTGCTCGCCCGGCAGGGCGAAGCGCTCGATCCCTCTCGAGACGTACGGAAACCTCCTCTCTGCGGAGCTGCGTGCACCCGCCGCGGTCGCGGTCGTACGCCCTTGGGAGGGGACGACGCTCCGACCGGCGATGACGATCGGCGCGGTGACGATCGGACGGCGTGAGGCGTGCCTCGACACCTCGGCTGACGGACGAGCGATCGCGGCCGGTGACACCGTCCACGGGCTTCGTCCTGCTCGACGGGCGCACCTACGCGAGCAGGGGACAGATCGACCTACGACTCGTCGACTGTCGATCGCACGCGTTCTCGCCCGACAGCTCGACGTTCGCGACGACCGCATGGACCGGTACGGGGGCACAGGTCGTCGCGCTGGTCGCCGTCGACTCGGGAACGGTGCGAACCGTGCCGCTCGCGTTCTTCCCGGGGCCTTTCGCCGCTCTCGCCCTGGCCTACTCCCCGGATGGGCGAACTCTGGTGACCTTCGAGAACAGAGTCGAAAAGGGGGCGTCGCCCGAGGGCGCCCCGGCGCCGCTCGTCGCCGTGCGGAGAAACGGCGTGACCGGCAGGTCACGGGGCCCCGAGGTCGAGGTCGCGACGGCGGCCCTGGCCTGGGCGCGGTACCTGCCCAGCGGGAAGGACGTCGTCGTCTCGATGCCCTCGGGCTCCACCGACGCGCCGGAGCCACCCGGACGCACGCTCGTGCTCGACGCGAAATCGTTCCGGGCTGTGCGCTCGTTCGACGCGGGCTCGTACATTGCGGCGCTCGCGCCCGACGGACGGACACTGGCGCTCGCGCGTCACCCGCGCGACGAGCAGGTGACGCTGCTCGACCTTCACAGCGGCGCGCGCAGGACGCTTTCCGGGCGACACGCCGGGACGGTGCAGGACATCGCCTTCTCGCCGGACGGAGCAACCCTGATGACGAGCGGCGCCGAGGGAAGCACCATCGTCTGGAACGTCGCGACCGGTGACGTGCGCGAACGGCTCGAAGCGCACGCGGGCCCGGTGTTCGGCCCCGCATTTGCCCCCGACGGACGAACGGCGTACACCGTCGGGCTCGACGAATCGGTCGTTGCCTGGGATCTCGCCGGCGACCGGCGCCTCGGCCGGCCGTTCCGGTGGGCGCCGTCGGGCGAGCCCGAGCGTCGGGGAGAGTTCGTCGGTACGGCGCTCTCGCCGAACGGCGCTGTCCTCTTCCGCGGCTCGCCTGACGGGGGCGTCGTCGCGCTCTCCGTTCCCGACGGGCGAACGCTGTGGAAGGCGACGGTCTGGTCTGCGGCCAGCATTGCCGTGTTCCAACGGGAGCAGGCGCGGGCGTTGAAGCTGCCGCTCGGCCAGGTCAAGTTCGCAGTGAACGGCTGGGTGCAGTCGCTCGCGGTGAGCCCGGACGGCCGGCTGCTCGCGGTGGCCGGCCACCACGGCGAGGTCGCGCTCCTCGACGCGGTCAGAGGGGCCGTCGTTCGCCGCTGGCGGGCCAGCGAGGCCAGCCTCGCGGGAGGCAACCGCGGCACGGAATGGGTCAACACGGTCGCATTCACGACCGACGGACGTGACGTGGTCACGGGCAACGACGAGGGGCGTGCCGTCATCTGGGACGCGAGCAACGGCCGGCAAGTCGCCGCCGTGAGGCTTCCCAGCACGTCGTCGCGGTACGTCCTCGCCGCCCTCCCGAGGCCCGACGGTCGAGAGCTGGCGCTCTTCACGGGGCCGAACATCAGCGCGGCGAGTTACCGGCCGCCGGGCGTATCGCGCGTCGGGGTGTGGAGCGTCGAGACCGGAGAGCCGCGGTGGGAACGCGACATCAGCCCCAACTTCTGGGCCAGGCCCGTCCTCGCAGCCTCGCCGGACTGGTCGCTGCTCGCCACGGGAGGCTTCCTCCGGGAGATCCGTCTCTGGGACGTGCGAACCGGGAAGCCGGTCTGGAACCCGATCCCTGCCAGCGAAGGCTTCGTCATCTCGGCAGCGTTCGACCGGACCGGCGAACGGCTCGTGACCGGCGGGACGGACGGGACCGCGCGCGTGTTCGATGTCGCGTCGCACCGGCAGGTCGGGACGTCGCTTCCAGGCCCCTCAGACAAGTGGACGGCGGCGCTGTTCGGCGCGGACGAAACGTCGGTGCTCGCGCTCTCGGGCTCAGGCCAGGCCTGGCTTTGGGACCTGTCCGACGAGCGGCTGCGTCAACAGGCTTGCAGCACCGCCAACCGCGTCCTGACCGAGGAAGAGTGGCGGCGCTTCGTACCGGGACGCCGGTATGCGCCTTCCTGCCGGCGCTGACCCGAAACGCCGCGCCGAGCGGGCTGTCACCAGACGCCGAGGACAAACCACGAAAAGGCGCAGGCCAGCACCGCAACTGGCCCCGGTTCCCGTGCCTGATGATGGCCCCTGATCGCTGGTATTGGGTTCGTCCCTGGGGGCCGTGCGCCGCAGGACACCATTGACGTGACGTGGCTGGGGGAAGACGGCGAGCCGACTGTACCCGGCTCGCCTGCCTCGACACCGCACCGGGCCGTTAGAACGAACCCGTTCGATCTCGTCCCCGTTCCTGGTCATGTCTCGCAACTCGAACCCCCTGTTCGTCGAAGCCGACTTGGAATGGACTTGGAGCCTCTCTGGAGTGGCCCTCCGTACGGTCGCCACATGACCCACCTTCAGCGTCGAAGCGGAGAGCGACCCACTCGAGGCGCCGCGCTGTACGCGATGCCCAGGCAGATCGAAGAGGAGGAGTGATGGTCAAGAAATTTACGGCGACGCTCGCAGTTCTCGTGGCCCTCGTAGCGTTCACAATCGCCTCACCGGCCACGCCGGCGAGCGCCAAGATCCGCAACACGACCTGCACAGGGCAGCGCCATGCTGTGCGGACGGTGGGCCACACCACCGCCGGTGCTTCGGAGATAAGACGTCCGGTAGCCATAGTCCCGGGATCTCACGTACGACCCGCGGACGATGATTCCGAGAGCGATCTGCCGAGCAGGTTCCTTCTCGTCCCGCATCTAGGGCCTAGTCCGGCGAAGGCAGAAGAGCCGCGACAGCGTGAGAAGGTCTTGCGGGACGCTTGCGGGCGGAGGCTGAGCCCAGCGACCGAATCGAGGCAGGATCCCGACGATCCGACGGCCCACCGGCCATCGTGGTCTACCGTCCGCCGTGAAGCCCTGTTTCCAGCGGGTTTCTCGAAGCGGATGAAGGGACTCGAACCCTCGACCTTCTGCATGGCAAGCAGACGCTCTAGCCAACTGAGCTACATCCGCGTGAGCGCACCAGTGTAGCGGCGGTCGTCCGCGCCGGTCGACGCCGGCCGGTCAATCGAATGCGGCAGCCGCCTCCTCCCTGGCCGCGCGAAGGGCGTGCGCACGGTTCACCGCGTTGACCACCGCCCGGAGCGAGGCGGTGACGATCGAGGGATGGATCCCGACCCCCCAGAACGCCTCCTCGAAGACGTCGACCTCGACGTACGCCGCGGCAGTCGCGTCCTCGCCCTTCGACATCGCGTGCTCGTGGTACTCGCGCACCTCCACAGGGAAGCCGAACCGCTCCTCGAACGCGTGCACGAGCGCAGCGATGGGGCCGTTGCCGCTTCCCTCGATCTCGAGCTCCTCGCCCTCGACGACGATACGGGCGACGAGCCGGTCGTCGAGCTCGCCGCTCTCGTGGGTGTGCGAGACGAGCGCGTACGGCGCCTCGACCGCGAGGTAATGCTCGGTGAACGCCTCGAGCAGCTCCGCCGGTGCCGAGCTCGCCGCCACGGGCGTCCGTGATCGCCTGCACCTTCTGCGCGAAGTCGATCTGCAGGCCGCGCGGCAGATCGAGGTGATGTTCCGCCTGCATGAGGTAGGCGACACCGCCCTTGCCGGACTGGGAGTTGACCCGGATGATCGCCTCGTAGTCGCGCCCGACGTCCTTCGGGTCGATGTGCAGGTACGGCACGTCCCACCGCTCCGAGCCTGCCCGCTCCTGCGCGTCCATGCCCTTCTTGATCGCGTCCTGGTGCGAGCCCGAGAACGCGGTGTAGACGAGCTCGCCGACATAGGGGTGCCGCGGGTGGACACGGAGCTCGTTGCACTCCTCGACGATGCGCCGCGCCTCGTCGAGCTCGGAGAGGTCGAGCCCCGGGTCGACGCCCTGGCTGAAGAGGTTCAGGGCGAGCGTGATCAGGTCGACGTTGCCCGTCCGCTCGCCGTTGCCGAAGAGGCAGCCCTCGACGCGCTCGGCGCCGGCCATCAGGCCCAGCTCCGCGGTCGCGACCGCCGTGCCGCGGTCGTTGTGCGGATGGACGGAGAGGATCGCGGCGTCGCGGCGTGAGAAATGCCGGATGAACCACTCCATCCGGTCGGCGTAGACGTTCGGCGGGAACGCCTCGACGGTCGTCGGGAGGTTCACGATCATCTTCTCCTCGGGCGTCGGATCCCACTCGGCCGCGACCGCCTCGCAGATCTCGAGCGCGTACTCGAGCTCCGTGTGGTGGAAGCTCTCCGGCGAGTACTGGAAGACGATCTCGGTCTCGGTCTCCGTAGCGAGCCGCTTGCACAGCCGTGTCCCTCCGACCGCGAGCTCGGTGATGCCCTCACGGTCGAGCCTGAACACGACGCGGCGTTGCGTCACCGACGTCGAGTTGTAGAGGTGGACGATCGCCCGCGCCGCGCCGCTCGATCGCCTCGAACGTGCGCTCGATCAGCTCGGGGCGGGCCTGGGTCAGCACGGCGATCGTCGTGTCGGCGGGGATCAGATCGTCTTCGATCAGCCGCCGGCAGAACGTCGAAATCGGTCATCGATGCGGATGGGAAGCCGACCTCGATCTCCTTCACGCCGAGCTGCACGAGGAGCTCGAAGAACCGCTGCTTGCGCGTGGCGTCCATCGGGTTGACGAGCGCCTGGTTGCCGTCGCGCAGGTCGGTCGAGCACCAGATCGGGGCGCGGTCGAGGACGACGTCCGGCCAGGTGCGGTCGGGCAGCGCGACGGTGTCGTAGGGGCGGTAGCGGCGGAACGGCATCGGCATGAGGCTTCTCCTCGGTCAGGGCGTACTGCTCCCGGCGGTGTGCCGGAGCACGGCTCGTGTATGTGCGTCGCTCGCTTCCCCTAGCGGGGAAGGAGGAGAAGGGCGAGCGTGAGCAGGCCCCGATGGGCCGGCGTCGGAAGGGTGCGCTCGCGGTACATCATCGAGACCATAGCCGAGTCGGCCGGGTAGCGTGCGGGTCGTGCTCGACGAGCGGTCCTTCGCGGAATCGGTCGCCGAGCTGTGTGGGGCCGATCCCGATCTCGCCGCGATCGTCGAGCGCCACGGGATCCCGGAGTTCTGGGCACGCGAGCCCGGCTTCGCGACGCTCGTGCTGCTGATCCTCGAGCAGCAGGTCTCGCTCGCGTCGGCGAGGGCCGCGTACCAGCGGCTCGTGGTGCGACTCGGCGGATTGACGCCGCGCGGTGTGCTCGAGTCGACCGACGCCGAGCTCCGAGCCGACGGGTTCAGCCGGCAGAAGAACCGCTACGTGCGCTCGCTCGCAGCCGCGATCGAGGACGGCGGGCTCGACCTGGAGGGTGTCGCCGCGCTGGACGACGACGCCGTGCGCGGTGCCCTCGTCGCGCTCCCCGGCATCGGGCCGTGGACGGCTGAGGTGTATCTACTCTCTGCGCTGCGGCGGCCGGATACATGGCCGACGGGCGACATCGCGCTCCAGGAGGGCGCGCGGCGCGCGAAGCGGCTCGAGCGGCGCCCGTCGGCGGACGAGCTGGAGGCGATCGGCGAGGCGTGGCGGCCGCAGCGCGCGAGCGCGGCGCGGCTGCTCTGGCACCTCTACCTCAGCGACAACGGACGCTCGGAGCCCGGCGCCGGGGACGCGAGACCGCCCGGTTGACGACGACCGGTGTCAGACACCATTTGTTGTCAAGGGGTTTTTGTGCCGATCCCGTGCCGATCGATCCACAGGCTCACGCGCGGTCCCTTGGGCGCTCTCGCCAGCCGCCGGACGAGCGCGGCGATCGTCGTGAGCGGATCTCGCGGAAATTTCTGCACATCCGCCTGTGGGCGGATTGGCACAGACTTGGAACGACTTGCACTTGACAGCGAACGGTGTCTGACACCGTTCGCCGGCCCGCTGGTCAGCCCTCGGCGTCGAGCGCCTCGTTGACGAGACGGTCGGCGAGCTCGTTGTCCTCACGGCGGACGTGCACGAAGGTGACGCTGCCGATCTCACGCGCGAGCCGCGACGCCTCGAGGAAGAGCGTCTGGAGATCCCGGTTCTTCACGCGATACTCGCCCCGCATCTGCTTCACCATCAGCTCCGAGTCGGAACGCACCTCGAGCTCGGTCACCCCCTGCCTGGCCGCCCGGCCGAGCCCGGCGACGAGCGCCGAGTACTCCGCGACGTTGTTGGTCGCGACGCCGATCGCCTCGCCCCGCGCCTCCAGGACGGTGCCGTCCTCCGTCTCGAGCACGAACGCGTACGCAGCCTGCCCGGGGTTCCCCCGCGAGCCGCCATCGGTCCAGAGGCTCGCCTTCACGCCGGTCGAACGACCTTGTGTTGAGTCAACACAAGCGCTGTCACGCGTCGACCCGCGGGAACACGTCGAAGGCGGGCTCCTCGTAGGGGTGCGCGCGGCGGAGGGCATCGAGCACCGCGGGCAGCAGCTGCGCGGCGACGACGGTCTCCACCCGGTACTCGGTCACCGTCTCGTCGCGGCCTACCTCCCCCAGCGTGGGGCTCGTACCCTCGCCCCCGCGGAACGTCCCCTCGCCCAGCGTCGCCCACGAGCACCGCTCGTAGCCCCCGATCCGCCCGGCGCCGGCCGCGAACACCGCCTCACGCGTCGCGTCGAGATGGGAGGCGGGGACGAACCAGACGAGCTTGTGGGAGATCTCCCGCTCCGTCAGGTGTCGACACCGAAGCGGATGCCCTGGGCGAGCGGCAGGTCGCTCGTGAAGTTGACGGTCGCGGTCTGACGGCGCATGTACGCCCGCCATGCGTCGGAGCCCGACTCGCGGCCGCCGCCGGTCTCCTTCTCGCCGCCGAACGCCCCGCCGATCTCGGCACCGCTCGGGCCGATGTTCACGTTCGCGATCCCGCAATCGGAGCCCGCGGCGGCGAGGAACCGCTCGGCCTCGCGCAGGTCCGTGGTGAAGATCGACGAGGCGAGCCCCTGCGGGACGTCGTTCTGCAGCGCGATCGCCTCGTCGAGCTCGTCGTACGACAGCACGTACAGGATCGGCGCGAACGTCTCCTGGCGCACGACTGCCGCCTGCGCCGGCATGCGCACGATCGTCGGCTCTGCGTACCACGCGTCCGGCCAGCGATCGGCGAGCGCCCGGCGCCCGCCCACGACGATCTCGCCGCCCGCGGCGACCGCGTCTCCGAGCGCGGCCTCCATGCGGCCGAAAGCCTCGCCGGTGATCAGCGGGCCGACGAGCGTCTCCGCGTGGCGGGGATCCCCGACCGGGACGCTCCGGTACGCGGCCGCGAGGCGGTCGACGAGGTCGTCGACGATCGACCGGTGCACGATCAGGCGCCGCAGGCTCGTGCAGCGCTGTCCCGCCGTGCCGACCGCGGAGAAAAGCACGGCGCGGAGAACGAGGTCGAGGTCGGCGCTCGGCGCGACGATGGCCGCGTTGTTGCCGCCGAGCTCGAGCAGTGAGCGCCCGAGGCGGGCGGCGATGCGTGGCGCGATCGCCTTCCCCATCGCAGTCGAGCCGGTTGCCGAGACGAGCGGGATCCGCTCGTCGTCGGCGAGCTGCACGGCACGGTCGGCGCCGCCGACGACCAGCTCGAACGTGCCGTCGGGCACGTCGCCATGCCGCTCGGCCGCACGGGCGAGGAGCGCGGTCGTGGCGGTCGCCGTCAGCGGTGTGCGCTCCGACGGCTTCCAGACGACGGGATCGCCGCAGACGAGCGCGAGCGCGGCGTTCCAGCTCCACACGGCCACCGGGAAGTTGAACGCGCTGATCACGGCGACGGGACCGAGCGGATGCCACGTCTCGGTCAGCCGGTGCCCCGGGCGCTCCGAGGCGATCGAGCGGCCGTAGAGCTGGCGCGAGAGACCGACCGCGAAGTCGCAGATGTCGATCATCTCCTGCACCTCCCCGAGGCCCTCCTGGGCGATCTTCCCGACCTCCAGGGTCACGAGGGCGCCCAGCGCCTCCTTCTCGCGCCGGAGCTCCTCGCCGAGCAGGCGCACGAGCTCACCCCGCTGCGGGGCCGGTACGGCGCGCCACGTCTCGAACGCCGCCACCGCGCGTGCGACAGCGGCGTCGGCGCCCGCCGCGTCGGTTCGCGCGACCGCACCGATCTGCTCCCCCGTGATCGGCGTCCGGACGGCCAGATCGCCGTCGGTCACCTGTGCCGGGTCGACGCCGAGGCGCTCGAGCAGTGCAGCGGCGTCGGCGCCCACTGTCCCTGCAATCGCCATCGGGGTGAGTCTAGTGGCGCCCGTCGCGCGGGCCGCCGTCAGGCGCCCGCGAGGTCCGGGACGAGCCGGTCGTACTCGTCGAACCGGGCATTCCAGCGGGCGTACGTCTCCTCGACCTCGGCGATGTCGTGGCCGCGGTCGGCGATGCGCACGGGCTGCGATGCCTCCGGAGTGACGCGGTACTGGTACCAGGTGATGTCCCACGCGAAGGTCAAAACGGTCTCCGCGTTGACACCGGGGAGCGGCACGATCGAGACCTTCGGCTGGCCGAGGCTGCGCGCGACGCCCGCCACCGTGTGCCGGAAGCTCGACTGGTTGAAGAGGTCGGCCGCCTCGACGAGCGCGAGCTCGTCGTCGGAGAGCCGCCGCAGCACCGGGTCCGCGACGACCGACTCCGTCTGCTCCTCGCGGGCGCCGAGCAGCGTCTGCCAGAGCGTCTTCTGGCGGCGCCGGCGCGTCTGCTGCTGAAGCGCCGGCGACACCGCGTGGCCCTCCCGCACCCAGCCGTGGTCGAGCGCGACCTCGCTGCAGAGCGGGCACACGTCGACGAACTCGTGCCCGTCGGGCGAGAAGCGCATCGTGTGCTCACCCATCAGGAGCGTCCGCTCGCAGACGGCGCAGACGCGCGTGACGTTCGCCTTCGTGACCCGCATAGGACGGCCACTATAACGAGGGCCGCCTCGTTTCCACAGGTTGTGGACAACACCTGGCCGGGCGTGGGTCGTCGGGCGTGGCTTTAGCCTCGCCCGTCTTTGTTCGAACCAAGAGGGGCGAGGCCAAAGCCACGCCCCAGCCACGCCCCGGCCACGCCCCTGCCCTCGTCCTACGCGGTCGCCCCTTCGCGCGCCTTGCGCGTCTCGTCGACGATCTTCTGCGCGACGTGCGAGGGCACCTGGTCGTAGCGCAGCAGGTGCATCGCGTAGTCGCCCCGGCCGCCGGTCATCGAGGTGAGCGACTGCGAGTACGTGAGGATCTCGGCCATCGGCACCTCGGCCCGGATCGTGGTCATCCCGCCGGCCGGCTCCATTCCGTTGAGACGCCCGCGCCGCGAGTTGAGGTCGCCGTTGACGGCACCCACCGCCTCGTCGGGGACGGTCACCTCGAGCTCCATGATCGGCTCCAGCAGCACGGGGTCGGCTTTCGCGTACGCCTCCTTGAACGCCATCGAGCCGGCGATCTTGAACGCCATCTCGGAGGAGTCGACGGTGTGGTACTGGCCGTCGACGAGCTGGACGCGGACACCCTGGACGGGCGCACCCGCGAGCTCGCCGTGCTGCATCGCCTCCTGGATCCCCTTGTCGACCGCGGGCCGGAAGCTCTGCGGGATCACGCCGCCGACGATCTTGTCGACGAACTCGTACCCCTCGTGGCCCTCGATCGGCTCGAGCACGATCTCGCAGTCGCCGAACTGCCCGCGACCGCCCGTCTGCTTCTTGTAACGATGGCGGGCCCGGGACTCCTTGCGGATCGTCTCGAGGTAGGGCACACGGGGCTGGTGGAGCTCGACGTCGACGCCGAACCGGCGCTTCGCGCGCTCGAGGGCGACCTCGACGTGCATCTGGCTCATCCCGGCGAGGATCTCCTCCCCGGTCTGCGGGTCCCGCCGGAGCCGCAACGTCGGATCCTCCTCCGCGAGGCGGCGGATCGCGGTCGCGACCTTCTCCTCCTCGCCCTTGATCTTCGGCGTCACCGCGAAGCTCATCACGGGCTCGGGGAAGCCGAAGGACGGCGGCTTCACGCCGACCTCGACGTCCGTGAGGAGGTCGCCTGTCTGGACGTCCTTCAGCTTCGCGACGCCCCCGATGTCGCCCTCGCCGAACTCCCTGGTCGGCGTGGTCGTCTTGCCCTGGAGCGCGAGCAGCGAGCCCATTCGCTCCTTCCCGTGCTCACGGTGGTCGATCAGCGTCGTCTCGGAGGTCACGTCCCCCTTGAGCACGCGGAAGAGGTTGATCTTGCCCGCGAACGGGTCGGCGATCGTCTTGAAGACGAACGCGGCCGTCGAAGCGCCGTCGACCTCGAGCGGCGTCTCGGCCCGGGCAGGCGAGGGGACGCCCTCGATCAGGAGGTCGAGCAGTGCGTGCGTGCCGAGGTTCTTCGTCGCGACGGAACAGCCGACCGGAAACACCTCGCCGCGCGTGACCCCGAGCTTGAGTGCGGCCGCGACCTCGTGGGGATCGAGCTCCTCGCCCTCGAGGTAGCGCTCCATCAATCCCTCGTCGATCTGCACGACCTCGTCGAGCAACTTCTCTCGGTACTCCTGCGCGAGCTCGACCATCGCCTCGGGGATCGGAACCGGGTCGGACTCCTTCTCGCCGCCGGGGGACAGGTACGCGCACATGTGGAGGACGTCAACGATTCCTTCGAGCTCGTGCTCCGCGCCGATCGGGATGTGCACTGCGACGCATTTCGACGAGAACTGCTCCTGGATCTGGCCGAGCGTGCGGAAGAAGTCGGCCCGCTCGCGGTCGAGCATGTTCACCACGAGGACGCGCGCGAGCCCGAGGTCCTCGGCGAGCTTCTTCACCCGCGCGGTGCCGACCTCGAACCCCATCACGCCCGAGACGACGACGAGCGCCCCTTCGACGACCCGCAGCGCGCAGCGCGCCTCGCCCTGGAAGGAGGGGTCGCCCGGGCAGTCGATCAGGTTGAGTTTGCGTCCCTGCCAGGTTGTGTGGGTCAGCGAGAGCGAGATCGAGAGCTGGCGCTTCTCCTCGTCCTCGTCCGAGTCGGAGACGGTCGTCCCCGCGTCGATCGCTCCGAGCCGGTTGACCTCGCCCGTCTGGAACAGCAGCGCTTCCACGAGGGACGTCTTGCCGGTCCCACGGTGGCCGACGACAGCGACGTTGCGGATCTTCCCGGGCTCGATCTCAGCCATCTGTGCGCGCTCCTCCCGTCGGTGAATGCTTCGAGAATCGTAGTCCGCACGCCGAAAGCAGGACCGAAGAGCGTGACGAAGGTACGGCGTGCGCAGCCGGGTGGAGGAGCCCCTTGACATTCTCCGAACGAGACGGGACTAGCGTTCCGACGGCCGCGACCGCCGCCGGGCGGTGATCACCTATGAAGAGAGCCGAGCCGATCGTCGAGCACCGCTACCGCCTCGTCGAGCAACTCGGGCGCGGCGGAATGGGCGTCGTCTGGCGGGCGCGCGACGAGCGCCTCGGCCGCGACGTCGCGATCAAGGTGCTCCACAGCTGGGTCGCGGACGATCCCGAGCTCCGGGACCGGTTCGACCGCGAGGCGTCCGCGCTCGCGCGGCTCGAGCACCCCAACGTCGTACGGCTCTACGACGTGCTGGAGGAGGGCGGACAGACCATGCTCGTACTCGAGCTCGTCGACGGCGACGGGCTCCACCTGCTCGCCGCCGGCCGCGCGCTCGACTGGGCCGCGGCGAGGCGATTCTGCGCGCCGGTCGCGTCCGGCCTCGCGCACGCGCACGCGCGTGGCGTCGTGCACCGCGACCTGACGCCGTCGAACGTGCTCGTCGAGCGCGGCACCGGCCGGGTGGTCGTCACCGACTTCGGCCTCGCCCGCCTCGTGCGCAGCTCGACGAGCGCGCCCGTCTCGGGGATCCTCGCGGGCACGCCCGAGTACTGGGCGCCGGAGCAGGCGACCGGCGAGGCGACCGGGCCGGCCACGGACCTGTACGCGCTCGGGTGCATCCTCTTCCAGCTCCTCGCCGGACGGCTGCCGTTCGAAGGCGAGGACCGCCTCGCAACGGGCCTGCGCCGCGCGCACGAGCCGGCCCCTCCGCTCGCGTCCGCGCGCCCCGGCGTCCCTGCCGAGGCAGCAGTGCTCGTCGACCGTCTCCTCGCGCGGAGCCCCGACGCGCGCGGGACGGCTGCCGAGACAGCCGTCGCCCTCGGCGCCGAGCCGGCCGAAGCCGCGACGGGTCGTCGCTCGGAGCGACCCGAGCCGCTCCGACGTGGTGGTGACTCACCGCGAACCGCGCCGCCGACGCTCGTCACGCGAATCCTTCGCGAGCCGGCGACGATCGTGCACCGCGCCCGGTCGCATCGGTCGTTGCGGCGCGGGCGCGCGGCCGCCGCAGCCGTCGCGGTGGCCGCCGTGGCCGGTCTCGCCGGCGGCGCCGTGTTCGCCATCGCCGGCGGCGACCCGCCCGGCGTCCACGCCCCGGATGTCGTCGGCGCGAGCGTCGCCCGCGCCCGCGCTGAGGTCGTGCGTCGGGCACACGACGCCGACGCGCCCGTGCCGAAGGTGAAGGTCGTCAAGCGTGCCTACTCGGAGTCCGCGCCCAACGGTGTGATCGTCGCGCAGGATCCGCCCGACGGCGAGCGGATCCCCGAGCGCGGGGCGTTGCTCGTGTCGGTCAGCAGCGGCAGCGCGTTCCGCAAGGTGCCGTCGGTGGCCGGGCTCGAGAGCACCGAGGCGCGGGCGCTGCTCGACCGGATCGGCTTCGTGGCGACCAAACGCTACGCGCCCTCGACCGCAATCGCGGCGTGGCATGCGGTGGCGACGAGCCCGGCCGCGGGCACGCGTGTGAAGCGGCCGGCGCACGTGCAGGTCACGATCTCGACGGGCCCGCCGCGGCGGCCGATCCCCGCGGTGGACGGGCTGAAGGGCGCCGACGCGCGGAAGACGATCGCGGACGCCGGCTTCTCGACGACGGTCGAGAAGCGGATGGACAGGCACCTCGACCCGGGCACGGTGCTCGCGATCTCGCCCGAGCCGGGCTCGCGGGCGCAGCTCGGCTCGACCGTCACGATCACGGTGGCGCGCGCGCCGCGGTGGACACCGGTCGACCGCGTCGAGGGAACGGAGGACGCACGCACCGAGCCGCTCACGGTGCCGGCCGGGGACCAGCTCGTCCTCACGACCGTCGACACCTCCCCGCTCGGTCTGTTCGGCGGGGCGGTGGACGTCGGGTTGTCCGGGGACGTCGCCGATGTCTCACGCGTCGACGCCGGGGAGTCGGTCGTCCTCACCGGCGCTGCCGGCGGGCCGCGGACGATCCAGGTCGCCCTCGACGTGCACGGGTCGGTGCACTGGGCGCTCGCGGTCGAAGAGCCGCGCTAGCGGGCCTCGCAGGTCAGCGTCGCTCGGCGGGAGCTCGCGTCACGCCGGAAAGCCGTGCCTTGAGACGGAGCACCGCCTTGGTGTGGAGCTGCGAGACCCGCGACTCGGTCACGCCGAGCACCTCGCCGATCTCGCGCAGGGTCAGCTCCTCGTAGTAGTAGAGGGTGACCACGAGCTTCTCGCGCTCGGGCAACCGCGAGATCGCCTCCGCGAGCGCCTCGTTCAGCTCCGACTGCTCGAGCGAGAACTCCGGGTCCGCACCGGAGGCATCCTCGATCGTGTCGATCAGCGCGACCTGGTCCCCCCCGCTCTGCGGCGTCCACAGTTCGTCGAGCGCAGCCATCGAGGAGCGCGAGATCTCGAAGAGGCTGCGGTCGAGCTCGTCGCCCGAGATTCCCACCTTTGCCGCGATCTCCTCGTCGGTCGGCGCCCTCATCAGCGAGCGCTCGAGCTCGACGATCGCCCGCTCGATCTCCCGCGCGCGCGAGCGGACCGAGCGCGGCACCCAGTCGAGCGAGCGCAGCTCGTCGATGATCGCTCCCTTGATGCGCACGATCGCGTACGTCTCGAACTTGATCTCGCGATCGGGGTCGTACCGCTCGATCGCCCCGATCAGCCCGAGCAGTCCGTACGACACGAGGTCCTGCTCGTCGACGTGCGACGGCAGGCTCGCCCCGAGACGACCGGCGACGAACTTCACGAGCGGCGCGTACGTGAGGATCAGCCGGTCACGGAGCTCCCGGTCGTGCGTGCGACGATATTCCTGCCAAAGGGCCTGCGTGTCCCTCTCGAACGATTCCGAGCTGTTCGCCGCCACGGAGGGAGAATACGCCGCGAACCCCCGCACTCATCCCCCACGAGGGTCCAGAAACGACCTCTACCAGGGCCAGACTCGCCTGGCGAGATCGCCCATCCAGAGCGCGAGCGCCGCCGCCGCGAACGCGATCACCCAGGCGCGGCCCCCCGAGAGGGCCGACCACACGGCGATCAGCGCGAGCGACACGGCGATCGTCGCGAACAGGACCCCGAGCGCGCGCCGCTGCACCGTGGGAGCGTACGCGCGGCTGCCGCCCGGAGGGAGCGCCCCGCACTTCACCAGGACATGACCGCGCAGTTGCCCACGCCAGTCCTGACGGCAGAACCGCGTCCTAAGGTGCTGAGAGTTCACGCTCGTCGCCCTGAACGCGTGGACTAGAGCACGCTACGCGAAGCAGTGGGCTGGGAGGTACGACCTCGTCCTCGAACCGGAGAAATGCGCGAGAATCACGCGTGAGATTTCGACGCGGCCTCGCTTGTCGGGCGTGCGACCCATATTTCGTACTCGATCGGCCCCCCACTGCCATCGCGTTCGCCGGGCGCAACACCTTTGATTTCCCACCCGTGGGCGATGATCTGCCCTTCGAGGGGTCGGACGTAGAGGGTGATTACCCTGGATGTTTCGTCTGGGTAATGCACGAGCGTCTTGTGGGCGCTGGAGATCATGGGCATGAGCCTGCTGTACCCCCGTTCTTCCGTTGCGCTACGGTGCCAGCGCGAATGGCACCAAAGAACCCCATCTTCGACTTCTTGCAAAGTCGGGGTGCGCGAATTGCCTGTCCGTTTTGCGGACAGGAAGTCTGGGATGGCTGGGACGAGCGGATCGCACTCGACCATGCGGCCGGGAGCGAGACCATCGATCGACGGAGCGAGGCGTTCCCGCTCACGTGCGCGAACTGCGGGTTCATCAGATTCCAATCCGCCCACGTGCTCGACGACCCACGCGACGAGTCCCGAAACACGCGCGACGCCTAGGTCTCGCGCACGAGCTTCGGACGACCGCTCCGCGTGTCGAATCCGCCGCCGGCGGTTCGAGCAGCTTCCAGAACGAGCGCCGGGTCGGGGCCCTGACCGTGTCGCCAAAGGTCGATGAGTCGATCGGTGAGCAGCTCCCGCCCCGAGATGAAGTCGTCAGACGCGAGCGGCGACGGGTTGAGCGCCTCCAACGCGAGAACGCAGTTGAGGCAGCGCACCGAACAGAATCTGCTCGCGGATCTCCAGTGGCGTCGTCTTGCCGACATCGGTATGCATTCTTCGCGCAGCTCGACCTGACAAAACGAACAGCGCAATACGTTCGCCTTTCCGGGGATGGCGATACCCCGAGTCTCCCCGCCCAACTCGACAGCCCGTTCTTCGGGATCGGAAGCCCAAACCGCTTCGGCCATGAAGGGCACTTCCTTGTTAGAGGTGGTGAACCGTCTGCGAGGAGACTGGGTTGCTGAGCCCTCCCCGAAACGCGTACGACCCTGACTACTCACACCATAGCTTCGATTCGGCGTGAGCGCCTCCCCCGGCCTCACGGCTTGATGCGCGAACGCGGCCCTGCAGCTCCTGGGCCGCGTCGGCCACCGGGCTACCGCAGCCGATAGACGATGCGGCCACGATCGAGGTCGTAGGCGGAGACCTCGACCCGCACGCGATCCCCGGGCCCCATCCGGATCCGGTAGCGCTTCATCTTCCCCGACGTGTAGCCGATCAGCTCGTGCCCGTTGTCCAAAGTGATGCGAAACATGCGATTGCGGAGGGACTCGGTGATCTCACCCTCCATCTCGAGCTTCTCTTCCTTGACAGCGATAAGGCGCCTCCTTCGTCAAGAGTCCGTGGATGGAGTCCGGGCCGCGAGCGCGGCCCGGACAGCCGTGCACTACGCGACGACGGAGACTTCGGTCGCCTCGGGGCCCTTCTGACCCTCACGGGGCTCGAACGTGACCTTCGCCCCCTCTGGAAGCGACTTGAAGCCGTCACCAGTGATGTTGCTGTGGTGGACGAAAAGGTCCTTCGACCCCTCAGCCGGGGTAATAAACCCGTACCCCTTCGCATCGTCGAACCACTTCACGGTTCCTTCTGCCATGGAAAACACCTCCCCTACTCGCTCACGAACGCGTAAGGAAGACGCACAGACGCGCAACCCGGACCCGCTCTCGACTCCGCCGAACCGTAGCAGCCGGCAAGCGACGGCTGGGCGCACGAAAGACAACACGCCCCCCACGGCCTCCCGCGTGCTCGTTACCGACGCAGCTGCCAGGCCGCGCGGCTTCGAGCGGCCCTCATCTCCCGGCCACGCTTCGGATGCTCGAGACCGCCTAGGGGACGTTGTCTCTCGACTGGAGCCAGGCTCGCTCGTTCACCAACACCGTCCGAAGATCATCGAGGCCGGCGGGTGGCGGGCCACCCTGCGGCGGATCGTCGAGCGAGAGAAGAATCGTCGCTCGTTCAGCGCGGTTGAGGGTGAGGGCCTCATCGTCTCGGGCGAGCGCCTTGCGGAGTTTCAGCTCGACTTCCTCGTCTTCGACCAGGCGCGCGAGCCTCATGATGCTCCGGTCGGAGACGTCGAGGCCGCAGAGAAGCATTCGCCAAGCGTACCGCCGCGATCCTTTCATGACACCGCAAGGTTTGCTCAGCGGCCGGGGCGCGCGTCGTGCCAAGCCCCCGACCTCGCGACGTGCTGCAGCGATCCGGCTCATCGCTCTCGCCCGCCACGACCGAATCTGGCCTCGGTTGCCGCTTTCTGCTGCTCGGTAAACTCGGCCGTTCCTAGGGGCGTAGCTCAACTGGCAGAGCGGCGGTCTCCAAAACCGCAGGTTCCAGGTTCGAGTCCTGGCGCCCCTGTGGGACAACGATGGGACGACGACTGTCTCCGCGAAGGCAGTCCTCTGCGGATACCAGCGGATGAAGACGCATGGTTGAGCCTTGGGCCGCTGGCAATGCGGTAGCCCCCGAGTCTCCGAGACCGTAGGTTGCGGGTCGCGTGCTGCCGTCCCCGCAGTCAGCAGCGAATCAGGGCGTGGCGCGGCGGCGCAGCCAGTCGCGCTGAGTTCCGGCAACCGGCTCGCGGCGCCCGTCTTCCTTGCGCGGCCGGTCGAGCTCGCGGATCAGCTCGCCGGCGGCGCGCAGGACGGACGCGCGGCCGCGCTTCTCGCCGGTCCAGCCGGCCCGCCAGCCGATCTCCGGCGGGCGGGCGGCTATGCCGACGAGGTCGCTGCCGCCGGGCCCGTACAACGGCTCGAGCATCTCCACGGTGACGCCTCGCTCCGCAAGCGCCGGGCGAACGCGCGTCTCCCAACGCGCCCACTCCACCTTGCCCCATACGCCGGCCACGGCAGCCGTCAGCCACGTGGGAGCTGTCTGGTCTTCGTTGACGTCGCCTGCGGCCTGGGAGGCCTTGGGGGCATCAGGCATCCGAACCTCCGTCCCGAGGAATGGACTGCCGCAGGCACTGCAGAGTGACGGACGCCAATCGCGTCACTCGTCCCCCACCATAGCCTGAGGATCGGTCGAAGCGGGGTCCGTTGCGATGGAGGGACTCGCCGTTCGTCCGCGAAGGCGGGCTGATGCGATCCGCAGCGCTGATCGCAGCCGTGCTGGGTCTCGTCCTCGCGCGCATGGCCACACCGCCCGCCTCCGAGGCGGCGGTGCCGCCGAACGCCCACGACCCCTGCGGCAACGCCGGCCGCGACACGTGCGGGACGACCGGCGTCGGGTTCTACGGCGCATCCCGCTACGGCGCTCGCTGGTACGGCGACTTCCGCGGCGTCACGGGAGACGGCGAGCATCTCTTCTGCATCGACCTCCGCTACTGGTACGCCTCGCGCAGTTACGGCTATCGGCCCGGGACCGGGGCGCTCCGCAACCGCGACGGCGAGCTCGTCCCACTCGCGAATCAGCGGAAGCTCGCGTACGCGATCTGGACCTACGGGCGCAGCACCCACCCGAAGCAACAGGCGGCCGTAATGCTCTACGTCCATTCGCTGATGGGTGACGCCCGCCCCGGCGAGCTCGACCCCGCGCCGCTCGGCTCGGCCGTCTCGACGCTCTACCGCCGGGTCGCACGGGACGCGGCGCGCTACCACGGGCCCTACCGGATCGAGAGCAGCCTTCCCTCGACGCTCGTCGCCGGCACGCGCACGGAGGCAACCATTCGCGTCCTCTCGGCCCGGGGCACTCCGCTGCCGCACGTTCGGCTGACGATCTCGGCGAACGGCACCGCCTCGACCCCGTCGCCGGTACGGACGGACGCCTCGGGCGTGGCCCGTGTCGGACTCACCCCCACCGGCGCGGGCGCCGTGCGTCTCGCCATCTCGACCGAGCCGCTCGCCCCGGAGCGGCCGCGCATCCTCGCGCCGACGACCCGTGCCGCCGCAGCGAACGGCCAGCGGCTGGCCCTCCCGACCTCCGAGCGCGTCTCGACGACGGTCACCGCTGGGGTGACCGCCTCACCGCGGCTCACGACCGCGGTCGACGCACAGGAGGTCGTCCCCGGTCAGTCGATCCACGACAGGGTGACTCTGACGGGCCTCGGCGCCCTGCACGTGCGCGTCCAGGTGGAGCTGTGGGGGCCGTTTACGACGCACGCAGAGATCGCGTGCACCGGCACCCCGTACTGGACCGGCTCGTTCGTCGCCGAGGGCGACGGCACCTACCCGACGACCACGGTGCGAGTGGACCGCGTGGGGTACTACAGCTTTCGCGAGCGGATCGCCCCCGGCCCCTCGAACATCGGTCTCGTCGCCCCGTGCGCGGAGACGACGGAGACGACGCTCGCCCGCGCACGCCCGCAGCTCACGACGACCGCCGTGCCGGAGGTCTCCCGGCCCGGCTCCTCCGTCTCGGATCGGATCCAGGTGCAGGGCCTCGGCCGGACCGCCGCCGAGATCGACGTCGAGCTGTTCGGGCCGTTCGCGTCGCGCGCGGCGGTGCGCTGCTCGGGTCGTCCCTTCTGGGAGGGCCGGGTGCAGGTGGAGGGCGACGGCGTCGTCCGCTCGCCGTCCGTGCACGTCGACAACGCCGGGTTCTACGCCTTCCGGGAGCGTACGGTGCGCTCGGAGCTCGTCCCGGAGATCCGGACACCGTGCGGGCTCGTCGCCGAGACGCCGCTGGTCGCCCCGAGAATCGTGGCCGGACGCGGCGAGAGCGGTCGGTTCGTCCAGGCAGCGGGCGCGGGAGCGCGCACGCCCGTGCGCGTGCGCGTCCCCGGCCTCGGGATCGATGCACCCGTCTCCGCCGCACAGATCGACGTCGCGCACGGCGTGCTCGGGGCCCCCAAGAGCATCGCTCGCACCGGCTGGTGGCGCGACGGCGCAGCCCCGGGAGCGCGCTCCGGAGCGGTGTTGATCACCGGCCATGTCGACAGCGCGAAGGGCGGCATCGGCGCGTTCTTCCAGCTCCGTCGCGCGCACACGCGAGAGCGAGTCGAGGTCGTCACCGCCTCCGGGCGGACGTTCGCGTACGACGTGGTCTCGGTACGGAGCTATCGGAAGGGCGCCGTGCCGACCAGCATCTTCTCCCGCCGCGGCGCTGCACGGCTCGTGCTCGTGACCTGCGGGGGGCCGTTCGACCGCGCGTCGGGCCACTATCGCGACAACGTCGTCCTGACCGCGGTTCCGGCCTGAGCCTCGGAGAGGCGGGCCGGCGGAGGCGGCCGTTCGATTCGCACTAACCAATCGATCGCCTCTGCGTCACAGCTCGAAAGGGCGCGGGCGACCACACCGGCGCGAGCTCACATCGAGGTCGGGGGAGATTCCTCGCGTGAGCCGCAGCCAAGGCCAACGGTGTGGAGGCCCGCGCCTCTCGTGTATCTCAGCTGATCCTTCCGTCGGGCGCAACAGACGACGACCGGCGCCCCAAGCACACCGCTTCGCGCACTTGTCGCAAGTGGCACAAGTGTGATAGTGATCCTTGGCACGAGCGCTCGACAAGCCCGCTGCGCCGCGGGGACGTGGGGGACACGGACGCGGCGGGCTCGTCGAGCGCGTCCGCTCGCGTTCGGCAACCGGTCGTCGCTTGCCCCAAAAGGGGCACGCGTCGAGCGTCTGCCGTGCGGACGCTGCGGTGGTGTCTGCGGCCAGACCCGTTTACGGAGTGCCCGAGGACGCCGCGATCGACGACGGCTCGCGCGGATTCGGCGGAGTGTTCCTCCTCTTCTTCATCGTGATCGGGCTCGCGGTCGTGACCATGTGGTACGCCGTCCTCCCGGCTCTGCGCACGGCACCGACCGTGCAGCGGTCGTGCGAGGTCGTCGTGCTCGCGTCGGGCGCCACGAAGTGCGTCCCTGCGCCGACGCGTGCGTCACAGACGGCCACCCACAAGCCTTCGGGCCGCGCGAAGCACTGAAGCCGGCCGCAGGCGACCGGCGGCCGGGCGCCGAGAGTCGATCAGGCCGCTGCGGCGCGAAGCCGCGCGTCCTTGCGCAGCGCCGCGCGCAGGCGCAGACGACGCTCCGCGGCACGCTCGACGTGCGTGCCCGGGCAAGCGACGTCGCCGGACGACCCGCTCAGCTCCAGCGTGAGCCCGGACGGGGCGACCGCGCGCACGGTCGCGCGGGTCCCGATCTCGTGGATCAGGCCGTCGACCCCGATCTCCGCCAGGAGGTAGACGATCTCACCCGGCTGGTACCGCTGCTCACTCTCCATCCACAGGTGAAGACGCTCTGCGGGCCGCGCCGGTTTCGGTCCCGAACGGATTCCTAACGAGCGGCGTCCCTCAGCGGAGTCCGTCCTCGATGAACCGCTCGATCGCGGCGCTGAGGCCGACATCGAGCGTGACCGAGCCACCTGCGAGGTGGAGACGCGTCGCGTCCTCGCTGACCGTCGCCTGCCAGCCGTGGAGCTCGACGTCGCGTGTGGCGACCGCGAGCACCTGGTCGGCACGATCCGCGGGTGACGCGCCGGGAGCGCCCGCGTTCAGCGTCAGCGCGATGCTCTCGAAGATCGCCTCCACCGGCTCGTCCCGCAACGACTGGAGGTTCAGGTCGATCTCCGCCGCCACCGGCGCGAGCGCCAGGTCGGTTGGAATCTTTGGACGCATGGTCGTCCTCCTCATCCGGTCTGTCACGAAGCAGCGCACTCAGCGTGCCGGCCGCGCGATCCCGCGGACGTCCGCGCATCCACCGACGCGATGTTCGGGAAACCCGTCGAGCTGCGAGCCGGTCGCGTGCCGCCGCTACGAGAGGAGCTCTCGCGCCCGCTCTGCGTCCTCGGCACGGACGAGGATCTCGAGCGGCCCCATGGCGCTGCTCGTCCCGGCCCCCAGGCCCGCCGCGGCGGCGTTCGTCGTGCGCCACATGGCGCGGATGTCCTCGTTGGCGAGGACGGACACGGCAAGCTCCGCCTCTGGCTCGTTGTCGACGACTGCAACGCGGACGAGATCGGCCATGAGGAGGCGAGCCTAGCGGCGGAGCGCGGGTGACGCGTCGTTTGCGGAGGGTGCCGCGCGGGAACGATGATGTCCACGTGACCGCGGTCTTCGTCGTCAGCGCCGTCGTGGCGTTCCTCGGTGTCGCGCTGTGGATCGCCTTGCTCGTCTGGGCAGCACGCGAGGACGGACGCGACCAGAAGCAGCGCGACCGCGCGCTCGGCGCCGGGGACGACGCGTCAGCTACGCCCCCACGAGGCGGACCGCCGCAGCCTCGACCTCGTCCTCCGAGAGCAGGACGAGGCGTGCGGCGTCGCCGAGCGGGATGAAGGAGTCCTTGCCGGCGACCCGCGCCAGCTGCCCGCGGTAGCCGCGGTCGACGAGCTCTGCGACGATCCCCTCCCCCACGCCGCCGGTACGGCGCGTCTCGTCCACGACGAGGGTGCGCCCGGTGGCGCTCGCCTCGCGGACGAGGTCGTCGAGCGGCAGCGGAGCGAGCCAGCGAAGGTCCACGACCCGCGCGTCGATCCGGCGCTCGAGCAGGCGACGAGCGACCCGGAGCGACATCCGGAGGCCGTTGCCCCACGTGAGGATCGTCAGGTCGCGGCCGTCGAGGTGCGTCCTCGCCTCGCCGACCGGTACGTGGCCGTGACCCGGCTCCGACGTCCAGAGGTCGTCGCCCTCGGTGAGGAGGTCGCGCGTGTGGTAGAGAGCGATGGGCTCGAGGAACACGCAGACGCTCCCATCGGCCTTCGCGGCAGCGACGCACGTGCGCAGCATCGGCCCGGCGTCGTCCGGGCGCGAAGGCGAGGCGACGATCAGGCCGGGGACGTCGCGAAGAACCCCGAGGCCGTTGTCGTTGTGGAAATGGCCTCCGAAGCCGCGTTGATAGCCGTAGGCCTGGATCCGCACGACCATCCCGTTCCGGTACGCGCCCTGGGAGAAGAACTGCAGCGTCGCCGCCTCCCCGCGGAGCTGGTCCTCCGCGTTGTGCAGGTAGGCGAGGTACTGGATCTCGGGGAGCGGGACGAGGCCGGAGACCGCGCTCCCGAGCGCGAGCCCCAGGATCGAGGTCTCGTCGAGCGGTGTGTCGAAGACGCGCTGGGGGCCGAAGCGCGCCTGCAGGCCGCGTGTGACGCCGTAGACGCCGCCCTTCGCCGCCACGTCCTCTCCGAAGACGAGCGTCTCCTGATGCTGCGCGAGCACGCCCGCAAGCGCGCCGTTGATTGCCTGCGCGAGCGTGAGACGCTCCTGACGCGTCTCCTCCTGGCCGGCCCCGGCCAGCACGGCGACCGCCGACGGATCGCGAGGCGCGAGCGGGCGCAGCACGTCCTGGGCCGACCGGAGCTGCGGCCGCTCGGTCGCCTCCAGTGCCCGCTCGCGAACCCGGGCACGCGTCGCGAGGTAGTCGTCCGCGAGCTCGGGGCCGCTCCGTGCGCCGCTCTCCGCCAACCAGCGGCCGGTCGCGAGTAGCGGGTCGCGGGCGTAGTCGGCGCGGATCTCCTGCGGCGTGCGATACGCCGTCTCGACGTCCGCGCCGGCGTGGCTCAGATAGCGCACCGTGCGGAGGTGGAGCACCGCGGGATGGCGATGCTCGCGCACCCAGCCCGCGAGCTCCTCGACGGTCTCGAGCACGCCTGCGGGATCGTCGCCGTCGACCTGTTCGATCGCCAACTCGGGGCGCCCGTGGAGCGACTGTTCGACCCAGGCCTCCGGCGTCGGGACGCTGATCCCGAGGCCGTTGTCCTCGCAGACGTAAAGCAGCGGGAGCCGCTCGCCGCTGTAGGCGAGGAGGGCAGTCGTGTTGAGCGCCGCCTGGGCCGTGGCGTGGTTGAGCGACGCGTCGCCGAAGGAGCAGAGAACGATCGCGTCCTCGGGCCACGCGCACTCGAGGCCGAGGCCCCGGGCCCGCTCGATCGCAAACGCGATGCCGACGGCCCGCGGGAGGTGCGAGGCGATGGTCGACGTCTGCGGGATGATCGCGAGGTCACGGTGCCCGAACACCTTGTGCCGGCCGCCGGCGATCGGCTCGTCGGCCGCCGCCGCCATGCCGAGCAGCACGTCCTCGGTGCCGTCCCGGCCCGTCTGCAGCGCCCGCGCCAGATAGAAGCCGCCCGACCGGTAGTGCAGGAGCGCCGGGTCGGTCTGCCGGAGCGCGAGCGCGACGTACGCATTCGACTCGTGCCCCGCCGAGCCGATCGTGTAGAAGCCGAGCTTCTGCCCCTGCAGCCAGCGCGCGGCATGGTCGATCGCCCGGCTCGCGCACTGCGCGCGCCACGCCTGCTCCGCCGCCGTCGGCGCGGCAACCCCGCCTCCGAACGGGAGCGCGCGCAGCGCTTCGACGAGGTGCTGCTCGAGAGGGTCGAGGTCGCCCGCCACGGCCCGGGACGCTATCGCGTCAACCAGCGCGGTGAACCACCACTTGGGGGATGCCCGGCGCCTGCGTCGCGCCGATGACTCGTGCAGGCCGGTCACGAAACTCGGGTCGCCGTGCGGGCCGCAGCGCCGGCGGCCCGACCGGCTCCTTTCTCGCCCGCCCTTCCGTAAGCTGCCGCACATGGCGACCCGCTTCACCGTGGTGGACGTGGAAGACGTCGAGCCCGCCGGCCCAGGAGGCGCAGTGCGGTTCCTCCGCCGCGCGGTCGGCGCGACCGCGTTCGGATTCAACTGGTTCGAGCTGGCCCCCGGCGCGGCCGGCCCGGAGCACGACGAGACGGGCTCCACGCAGGAGGAGGTCATGATCGTGCTCGCGGGCGGCGGCACTCTCACGATCGACGGCGAGCCGGTCTCGCTCGCCCCGCGCAGGATCGTGCGGCTCGACCCCGAGGCGGTCAGGCAGGTGCGCGCAGGAGACGACGGAATCACGTTCGTGAGCATCGGGGCCCCCCGCGAGACCCCCTACGTGGCCCGCGGGCCGTTCTGAGGGTCGAGCCGGACGCTCGGTGATCGTCCGCCTCGCCCTCTGGCGACTCGACGAGGCAACGCCCCCCGTCGAGGAGCTCCGGGACCGGCTCGACGAGCTCGAGCCGCTCTCCCCGCCGGGCGCCTTCTTGCTCAACGAGGCGGCGGAGCAGATCGGCGTGCTGGTCCTGACGGAGGAGGACGAGGTACCGCCGGCTCAGGTGGCGGCCCTCCGCGATCTCGTCGGCCGCGAGCCCGACCTCTACGAGGAGTACGAGACCTTCTCGTAGGTCAGCGACGCACGAGGTTGCGCGCGAAGAAGCCCAGGTTCGCCGGCCGCTCGGCGAGCCGCCGCATCAGATAGGGGTACCACTCGGGGCCGAACGGGGTCGCGACGAGCACCTTGTAGCCGCGACGGAGAAGATCCAGCTGCAGGCCGGGGCGAACCCCGTACAGCATCTGCAGCTCGAGACGGTCGCGGCCGATGCCCTCCCGCTCCGCGAACGCGAGGCAGTGCTCGATCAGACTCTCGTCATGGGTCGCGATCGCCGCGTATCCGCCGCCGCGGAGGGCGCTCTCGACGAGACGCCGGAACGCCGCATCGACGTCGGCCTTGTCCCGATAGGCGATCTCGGGCGACTCGAGATACGCGCCCTTCACGAAGCGCAGGTTGGGCCGGAGCGGAAGCAGCGACTCGAGGTCGGCCTGGGTGCGGAAGAGGTACGACTGGAGCACCGTCCCGACGCGGTCGTGTCCCGCCTCCCGCAGACCCCGGTAGATGCGGAGCGTCGCCTCGAGCATGCTCGACTGCTCCATGTCGATCCGGACGAAGTTCCCGAGCCGCTCGGCGGCCTGGACGACGCGCTCGACGTTCGCGTACGCGAGCTCTTCGTCCAGCTCGAGGCCGAGGTGGGTGAGCTTGAGCGCGACGTTGACGGGGAGCCGCTCGGCGTGGAGGCGCTCGAGGATCCGGCCGTACTCGTCCGCGACGGCCTCCGCCTCGCCGGGATCGCGGACGCTCTCCCCGAGCAGGGTCGTGTTCGCGTGGAGGCCCTGCTCGGCGAGCCTGCGCAGCACCACCACGCAGTCGGAGAGGGTCTCGCCCGCGACGAAGCGGGATGCGCCGAGGCGCATCCCGTACCTGCTCATGAACCGCCGCACGTATCGATCGTCGGCGGCGTGGAGGATCGCCGATCGGAGCACGCCGTTCGCGACCGCGCCGAGGCTCACGCAGCCGCGCTCCCGCGCTCCCGCGCGAGCCACGTCCTCCAACGTGCGGCGCTCCTGCTCGTCGAGATCGCGGAGCGGCGGCCTGACGTCGGGTCGCACGGGAACGCCGCGCAGGCCGACGACCCGCTTCAACGCCGCATGACGGGGGTACGACTCGATGCGGCGCCGAAGCTCGGCGAGCTCCCGGGCACCCTCCTCGGTGGGCCGACGAACGACCTCGGCCACCTCCACGGGGAACGCCGAGGCGAGCGCCGACACGGCCCCCACCGCTCCGGCCTCTCGGCCGCGGTGGATGAGCGACTCCGGCCCGACGAAGACGTCGAACCCGTCCAGGAGGTAGCGCTCGAACGCCTCCCAGGGCGCGTCGGAGACCTTCATGCCCGCGACGTTCGCCGCTTCCTCGCGTAGCCGCGCGAGCATCGACGTGTCGAATGCGTACCCGGCCGTCGCCGCGAACTCGTAGACGTAGAACGGCAGCGGCGCGCACGCCTCGGCGGCGGCGAGAAGGTGCGCACGCTGCTCCCGGGGGTCGAGCCTGAAGTACGGCGGCCCGATCACGGCGACGGCGTCCGCGCCCGCCGTTCGCGCGTGCGCGCAGAGCGCGACCGTCGCGGCGGTGGTCTGGGCGCCGCAGTGCGCCGCCACGAGCGCGCGCCCGGCGACCGCCTCCAGCCACAGCTCGAGACCGCGCTGCCGTTCCTCGGTGGACAGGAGCACGGCCTCCCCATTCGTCCCGAACGCGAGGACGCCGTCGAGCCCGGAGCCGACCAGGAAGTCGGCGTACGGGCCGAAGGCCTCGTCGTCGAGCCGGGCGCCGCCGTCGCGCAAGGGGGTGACGGCGGCGGCGATCGTCCCGGCGAGCCTGCGACCCTTCGCCATCCGCGACACCCTAAGCTCTCCGGTCGTGGGCGCGCTACGGGTCGAACGCGACGACGACGTGCTGCGCATGACGCTGGCGCGGCCGGAGACCCGCAACGCGTTCGACGCAGCGCTGATCGCCGAGTTCTCGGAGGCGTTCGTAGACGTCGGGACGGCCCGCGCGGTCGTACTCTCCGGCGAGGGACGGAGCTTCTGCGCGGGCGCGGACATCGAGTGGATGCGTGCGTCGGCGGACCTCGACCGCGAGGCGAACGTGGCCGACGCCACCGCGCTACGGCGGATGTTCGAGGCGGTCGACACCTGTCCCGCCCCGGTCATCGCGGTCGTGCACGGCCATGCGTTCGGCGGCGGCGTCGGCCTCGTCACCACGGCGGACATCGTCCTCGCCGACCCCCGCACCGTGTTCGCCTTCTCCGAGGTGAAGCTCGGGATTCTCCCGGCCGTGATCTCCCCGTTCGCGCTGCGGAAGATCGGGGAGAGCGCGGCCCGGCGCTACTTCCTCACCGGCGAGCGCTTCGACGCGGAGACCGCGCTCCGGATCGGCCTCGTCCACGAGGTGACGAGCGACCTCGACGCGGCGCTCGAGCACGTGCTCGGCGAGCTCCGCACGGCCGGGCCGCGTGCGGCGCGCCATGCGAAGCGGCTCGTGCTCGACCGGCCGGAGGGGGTGGAGACGGCGCGTCGCATCGCGGAGCGCCGCGCGAGCGACGAGGGTCAGGAAGGTCTGCGCGCGTTCCTCGAGCGGCGCCCGCCTTCGTGGGCTCCGGCTGTACCGCCCGAGGAGTAACGGGTGCGCCGGGCATGGCTCTGGCCTCGCTGTGCGGGGGGGCGTGGCTTCACACGACGATCAGCGTCGGGCTGACGAGGCCGCTCGCGGGGTCGACGAGCCGCAGGCGCGTGCCCCGCGACGCGCGGATCGTCGGCGTGAGATAGCCGCGTGCGGTCGTGACGGCGCCGGTCGGCGAGACACGCTTCCACTGACCGGCGGCGAACCGTTGGAGCTGATACGGGCGGGGGCCGTCGCCCGGCCGCACCTGGCCCCACAGCGTCGTCGCGCTCCCACGACGCCGTACCTGGACGAGCGGGAGCGTGAACGAGCGCAGCGCGGGCTTCGGCTGGCCGGTGGCGGTCTCGAGGCCGCTCTGCCAGGCGGCCGTCGCTTCCTCGTCGCGCAGCAGGTACTGGATCAGGATGTCGACGCGCGGGGCGAGGTACGCCCGTCGTTGCGCCTCCGCGACGTACCGCGCCTGCGTCCCCCAGCTGAAGCCGAGGATCTTGTCGGGCGGGTTCGTCTGGTAGCCGAGCTCGGTGAGCCAGATCCGCGTCCGCGGACCGAACGCCTTCTTCGTCTCGGTCAGCAGGCGCTCGAGCGTCGCCATCGAGATCGTCTTGCAGTGGTCGCATCCGCCGGAGGTGGGCGACTCGGCCGGAGAGAGCGGATGCGGATGGTGCGCGTAGGCGTCGAGGTGCGCCCCGGCGCGCGCCATGCCTCGGATGAAGTCGACGGGGGAGGTGCCGCCGGTTCCCCCTCGCGGCGCCGTGGCGCCCCCCGCGACGAGCGCGGAGGGAATCACGTCCTTGATCGCCGCGCCCGCCGGGTTCAGCAGGCGGGTGACGTAGAGCGCCGGCGACGGCGGCACGAGCCAGCGCCGCTGGTTCGGCTCGTTCCAGACGACCCAGCGGCGGATCCACGAGTAGCGGGTCGCCGCCTCCTGCGCGAATGCGGCGATGTCGGCGGCCGAGCTCGGGGGCACGTTCGCACCTCGGCCACCGTTCGCCCACTCGGGCGTCCCCCAGATCACGAGGATCGGGGCGATCCCGTGCGCGCGCAGCGCGTCGAGCGCAGCATCGGTCGCGTCCCAGTCGAGCTCGCCCTCGCTCGGCTCGATCCGCCGCCAGTCGAGCGTCACGCGCACGAGCTGCGCCCCGATGTCGTGGAGCTGCGTCGCGCGCTCCTCGGCCGTCCCCGGGCCGTACAGGAGCCACGCGTCGTCGGTGATCCCGACCTGGAGGCCCGTCGCCGCCGGCGCCGCGGCCGGGGCGCCGAGCGCGAGGACCGCGAGCAGGACGGGGACGAGGGCAAAGGGTCGTGCCACGCGCTGGCGACCCTACCGGCGCCGACGCCGGAGGACGAGAGGGGTTCAGAAGATCCTTACCGGCGCTCGAGCGCCTGCTCGCCCGCGATCGTGTCGAGCAGCGTCCACACCATCCAGTTCACGAGCCAGATCACGATCGTCGCGCCGACGTACGTCCAGAACCCGTCGATGGAGAAGTTGGGCGTGACCCACTCGGTGAACAGCAGCATCACGACGTTCACGAAGAAGTACGCGATCCCGAACGTGAGCAGGATGAGCGGGATCGCGATGAACGTGACGAGCGGCTTGAGGAACACGTTCGCGAGCCCGAGCACCGCGCCCGCCAGGATGATCGGGCCCCACCGTCCCACGGTGAAGCCGGAGAACATCCAGTCGGCCACCAGGAGCGCGAGGACGTTGATCCCCCACGCGACGAGGACGCGGACACCCCAGATCACGTGAGGCACCCTATACGGTCGCCCGGGGATGTTCCTGCCGCAGGGCAGGCCGTGCCCGCGGGCGGCGCGAGCAGCTCAGAAGAGCTTCTGCAGCTTGAGCGCGGCCCCCATGTCGCCCTCGATCTTCAGCTTGCCCGACATGTAGGCGGTGGTGGGGTTCGCCTGGCCCTGCGCGATCTTCACGAGCGTCTCCTCGCTCGCGCGGATCGTGCAGTCCGCGGCTCCCGCACCCTCGGAGACGTTGACGGTGCCGTCGTCGACCGCAACGGTCCACTGGCCAACGCCCTCGACGTCGAACACGTAGGTGTTGTGCATGCCGGCAGTCTTCGCCGGATCTGCCTTCTCGGGAAGCGCTGCGAAGAACTCCTGAACGGTCATGCGCGTCGTCTCCTCGTTGACTGACGGTTCAATCGGCAGCCTAGACGATCCCGACCGCCGCGGGCTCGGGCTCCGGCTCGCGAGGTGCGAGGCGGATCCTGGCGCGCGGGAGGAGGAGACAGGCGATGCAGCCGAACGCGGGCGCCGCCGCCATCACGTAGAGCGCGGTCTGGAGGTCGATCGCGTCGGCGACGGCCCCGAGCAGCACCGCGGCGATGCCGCCGAGCCCCATCGAGAGCCCCACCGAGAGGCCGCTCGCCACGCCCAGGTGCCCCGGCAGGTAGAGCTGGCTGAGCACGATCGTGACGCCGAACGTGCCCACGACGCAGAGGCCGACGAGCATCAGCGCGATCGTGCCGACGACGCCGCCCGCAATCACGAACGTGACGATCAGGAAGGGCAACGCGGCCTGGGTCAGCAGGAGCGTTCGCCGGAGGCCGATCCGGTCGGCGACCGGGCCGAGCGCGAGCGTCCCCACCGCGCCGGCAACGAGCATCAACGACAGCTCGCGCCCTCCGTCCGCCTCGCTGCCCCCGTTTGCGACGACCCAGAGCGGAACGAACGTCAGGAGGCCGAACCACGCCACGCTCCTGAGCCCGATCACGATCGAGAGCAGCCACATCGCGCGGACGTCGTCCTCTCCTCTCTCGACCCGCTGCGTGGCCGAGGCGGGCACGAGCCGCGCGAGCGCGGGCAGCACGCGAAGCAAGACGAAGGCGACCGCGAGCAGAGGGATCATCGCGAGCGCGCCGCCCGACAGCCCGAACCACAGGACGATCGGGGTGATCACGATCGGGCCGAGCGCGTAGCCCACGTTGCCGCCGATGTTGAAGTACGACATCCCCCGCGCCCGCTGGCGGCCGCTGGCGAACGACGCGAACTTCGCGCCCTCGGGGTGATACGCGGCGATCCCGAGCCCCGCCGCGAAGATTGCCGTCAGGCAGAGCGCGTACGCCGGGGCCCTGGCAGATGCGGCGATGCCGATCCCGGCGAGGACCACGCCGCCGGGGAGAAGCCACAGCGCGCCGCGTCTGTCCGACCAGAGCCCGAACAGCGGCTGTACCAGCGACGACGAGACCAGCGCCGAGAGCATCAGCGCAGCTGTCTTCGTGTAGCTGAGGCCGAACTCGACCGTGAGAAACGGCAGCAACGCCGGGACGGAGCCGGATGCGAAGTCGACCGCCAGGTGCCCGACCGAGAGGGTCGCCATCGCCCGCCGGTGGAGCTCGTCGCGCATGCCACGAGGCTACTCGCACCGATGCACCTGTCGCGCCTTCAGCCTCCGGCGGCGTGAGCCGCACCGTCGTACGCCTGGCACTACGCTCCGCCCGTGGAGCGGTACGGCCGGCGCGAGCTCGTCGTCCGCGGTGGGCGCCTCGCCGGCGCCGGCGCGGCGCTCGCGCTCGGGCTGGCGTCCGACGCGCGAGCCGCGAACGCGCTCGACGAGCTCGACCGCGCCATGCGAGGCCCGCTCCTCCGCCCCGGGACGGCGGGCTACGCCCAGGCGAGGAAGCCCTGGAACGCGCGCTTCGACGACGTCTTGCCCCGGGCGGTGGCGCAGCCGCTAGACACCGCGGACGTCCAGGCGATCGTGCGCTGGGCTGCGCGTCACCAGGTGCGCCTCGGCATCCGGTCGGGCGGCCATTCGTACGCCGGTTTTTCCTCGACCACCGGGTTGCTCGTCGACCTGAGCCGGCTCACGACGGTGCGACTCGAGGCGAACGGGACACGCGCGCAGGTCGGCGCGGGCGCGACGCTCGGCCGGGTCTATGCCGCGCTCTGGGCGGCCGGGCAGCGGACGATCCCGGCAGGCTCGTGCCCGACCGTCGGGATCTCGGGGCTCGCCCTCGGCGGCGGCCACGGCTTCGTCACCCGGGCGTTCGGCCTCGCGTGCGACAGCCTTCGTGCCGCGCGCATCGTGACGGCCGACGGAGCCGCCCACGATGTCTCGGCGAGCGCGCGACCGAATCTCTTCTGGGCGCTTCGCGGAGGCGGGACCGGAAGCTTCGGCGTCGTCACGCGGCTGACGTTCGCGACGCGGAAGGTGGGCACGGTCACGACCTTCGCCTTCACGTGGCCTTGGGCTGCGGCCGCGGATGCGGTCGCGGCCTGGCAGGCGTTCATGGCCACGGCCCCCGACCAGCTGACCTCGTCGCTCGCGTTGCGCGTCCCGGCACTGGCAGGAGGTACGCCGACGATCGGCGTGAACGGCCTGTTCCTCGGCCCCCGAGACGCCGCGGTCGCAGCTCTCGCCGCGCTCGCGCACGGCGAGCCCCGGCCGGCGACCACCAAGATCGTCCAGCGAACCTACGCACAGGCGACGAGCTACTTCGCGGGCGGCGACTCGGAGCGACATCACATCGCCGGCGGCTCGCGGGTGGCGCGCGTCCCGCTCCGCCCGAAGGCCAGGGACGCACTGGTCGAGGCGGTCGAGCTGAGGCACGCCGACCCGCGGCTGCGCAGCGGCGGCATCGTGCTGTTCGCCTTCGGCGGCGCGGTGGGCCGGGTCGGCCGACGGGCGACCGCCTACGTGCACCGGGACGCGAGGTTCTCGCTCGAGCTCGTGGGGCTGTGGTCGAGCCCGAGCCCGGACGTCGAGGCCGCCAATCTCGCCTGGGTGCGCCATGCGCGCCTCGCGCTAGCCCCGTTCACGTCGCGGGAGGCGCTGCAGAACTACGCCGACCGCGGCCTCGCGGACTGGAAGCGCGCGTACTACGCGGAGAACCTGGAGCGCCTCGTCGCCGTGAAACGAGCTGTCGACCCCGGGAACCGCTTCCACCACGCGCAGAGCATCCCGACGAAGCTCTGACGACATCTACGATCGAAGGGGATGGATCTCGACCTGACGCCGGAGCAGGAGCTCGTCCGCGACACGGTCCGAGCGTTCGCACGGGAGCGCGTCGCGCCGCTCGCCGAGGAGCTGGACCGGGAGTCGCGCTTCCCTGTCGAGCTCGTGCGCGAGCTGGCCGAGCTCGGCCTGATGGGCATCCCGATCCCCGAGCGCTACGGCGGTGGCGGCGGGGACACGCTGGCGTACGCGATCGCGATCGAGGAGCTGACCCGCGTCGACTCTTCGCTCGCGATCACGGTCGCGGCACACACTTCGCTCGGGACGATGCCGATCTTCCTGTTCGCCTCGGAGCAGCAGAAGGAGCGCTGGCTCGGTGACCTCGCGTCGGGACGACGAATGGCGGCGTTCGGCCTGACGGAGGCGGACGCCGGCTCGGATGCCGGTGCGACGCGGACGACCGCAGAGCTGCGCGACGGCTCGTGGGTCGTGAACGGGTCGAAGATGTTCATCACGAACGCGGGCACGGAGCTCACCTGGGGCGTGACGATCACGGCCCGCACCGGGGAAGACGAGATCTCCAACCTCGTGATCGAGAACGGCACTCCCGGCTACGAGATCTCGCCTCCGCTCCACAAGCTCGGGTGGAAGGCGTCGGATACGCGGGCGCTGTCGTTCACCGACTGCGCCGTGCCCGAATCGAACCTCCTCGGCCCCCGCGGCAAGGGGTTCGCGCAGTTTCTCGAGATCCTCGACGGCGGGCGGATCTCCGTCGCCGCGATGGGGGTCGGGCTCGCCCAGGGCGCCTACGACCTCGCCGCAGCCTACGCGCGCGAGCGCACGCAGTTCGGCAAGCCGATCGGGCGCTTCCAGACGGTCGCGTTCAAGCTCGCCGACATGGCGGTGGAGATCGAGGCAGGCCGCCGCCTCGTCTACCAGGCCGCGTGGCTCAAGGACCGCGGACGCCCGTTCGCGCTCGAAGCGGCGATGGCGAAGCTCTACACGGGCGAGCTCTCCCACCGGGTCGCGAACCACGCCCTGCAGATCCACGGCGGGTACGGCTTCATGGACGAATACGCGATCTCCCGGCTCTACCGCGACCAGAAGATCCTCGAGATCGGAGAGGGCACCAACGAGGTACAGCGGATGGTGATCGCCCGGCACCTCGGCTTCGGATGAGGGTGAGGCGCCCGGGGGGCGGCAGACGCCCCACCCTCGACACGGCGGGATCGCGGCTTGGCGCCGACGTCCCGCCGGTCTCGCGGGCACGCGTTCCGTCGCGTCGGGGTCACCTTGCCAGCAGATCGAGCCGGCTTACAGAACCCTCACGCGCCATGGCGGCGTTCCCGGCTGCTCGCCGTCGTCGCGACCTGCGCGGCGCTCGCGCTGCCCGCGCGCGCGCTCGCGCACGTGACGATCGCCCCCTCGTACGTCGACGTGAACGCGCCTGCGACGATCACGTTCGAGACACCCAACGAGCGTGCGCCCCACGCCACCGTCTCGCTCACGATCGATGCGCCGCCGGGTGTCGCACTCTCCCGCGTCACTCCGCCGCCGGGCTGGAAGCTCGACCTCACGACGACGCAGGCGCAGTGGTCGGGCGGGCAGATCAGGGGAACGGCGACGGTCGGTTTCCCAGTGCGCGTGCTGGCACGCACGCGGTTGGGCGATCAGGTCTTCCGGGCGGTGCAGGTCTACGACGACGGCCGGGAGGTGCGTTGGCCCGCGACGCTCTCGGTGCTGCCCGCGAACGGTGCGGAGGCGTCCTCGGGCGACACCACGCGGACGCTCGCCGCAGGAGGGGCGGCACTCCTCGTCGTCGCCGGCAGCGCGCTCGTCGTCTGGCGGCTGCGCCGCCGTCCACTTCAGGAGAAATAGCGAAGACGGGTGCTACGGTCGGCGCCCGTGCTCTTCGCCCAGATCCTGAACACCGACCTCGGCTGTGCCTCCTACGTCGTCGGGTGCGAGGAGGCCGGTGAGGTCGTCGTGGTCGATCCCCCGCTCGAGATCGAGCGGATCCTCCCCGAGGCGGAGCGTCTCGGGGCGCGGATCGTGCGGACGCTCGAGACCCACACGCACGCCGACCATGTCTCCGGGCACGGGAGGCTCGCGCTCGAGCACGGCATCCCCGTCAGCATCCACCCGCTCGCCGAGCCGGAGTATCCCGCCGATCCACTCGAGGACGGCGCGGAGATCGCGGTCGGCCGCGTCAGGCTCCGCTGCCTGCACACGCCGGGGCACCGCCCCGAGCACTGCTGCTTCGCGGTGATCGACACGACCCGCTCGGACGAGCCGTGGCTCGTGCTGACCGGCGACTCGCTCTTCGTCGGCGACGCGGCTCGCCCCGACCTGGCGGTCGGGGCGACGGAGGGGGCCGAGGGGATGTTTCACTCGCTGCGGCGCCTGCTCGAGCTGCCCGACGGCGTCGAGGTGTTCCCCGGACACGTCGCCGGGTCGCTCTGCGGCACGGCGATGAGCTCGCGCAACTCCACGACGATCGGCTTCGAGCGCCGCTTCAACCCGATGCTCACGATCCCCGAGCTCGACGCGTTCGTCGCCCAGTCGGCGGCGGTGTCGAGCCCCAAGCCGCCCAACCTGACCAGGATCGTCGAGCTCAACCGCGGGCCGTTCCGTCCCGCGCCGCCTCCGCCCGAGGAGCTGCCGGCGCCGCCCGAGGGCGTGCAGCTGCTCGACGTCAGGCCCGTGCCGGAGCACCTCGCGGGTCACCGGCCCGGCGCGATCAGCGTCCCGGTGGCGGGCAGTAGCTTCTCGACGAAGGCCGCGTTCGTGCTCGACGCCGCCCGGCCCGTCGTCGTGCTGGCGTCGGCCGCGGCCGAGGCGGAGCGCGCCGTGAACGGGCTCCGCTCGGTGGCTTTCGACGACGTCGCCGGCTACGTGCTCGGCGGGGGCGAGGAGCCCACCGAGCCGGTGACGGTCGACGACCTCGATGCGCTGGTGGGGTCGGGCGCGACCATCGTGGACGTGCGGGAGAAGGAGGAGCGGGACGAGGGCTACATCCCCGGCAGCCGCCACGTGCCGTACCGGCTGATGCGGGTGGCGGTCCCCGACCTCCCCGACGACCTTCCCGTCGTCACGGTCTGCACCACGGGACCGCGCGCAGCGATCGCCGCGAGCATCCTCCGAGCGCGGGGGCTTGACGCACGGCCGGTCGTCGACGGCGGGATGAGCGACTGGCTCGCCCGCGGCGCGACCGCGGTCAGCTTCCGCCGCTGCGGCTCCTGACGTTCCGGCTGCGCCCCCAGGACGCGTCCCGGGTCAGCGGAGGCGCCGGACGGTGTAGCCGGAGTCCGCGAGCTTGCGGATCAGCACCTGGGAATGCTCCTCGTCGCGCGTCTCGAGCGTCAGCTCGGCCTCGGTCTCGAGCACGCCGATGTTCCTTCCCTCCCGGTGGTGTTGGATCGCGAGCACGTTGGCGCGATTGTTCGCGATCAACGCGACGATGTCGGCGAGCTCGCCCGGCCGGTCGGGAATCAGCAGCGCGACGACGAGGTAGCCGCCCCGAGACCGTCAGGCCGTATCGCACGACCGAGCTCAGCGTCGTCGCGTCGACGTTCCCGCCGGCAACGACAGCGCACGCGGCGCCGTCCCCACCGACGCGGCCCGAGAGGATCGCGGCCACGGGTGCCGCCCCCGCGCCCTCGGCAACGAGCTTCGAGCGCTCGAGCAGGAGCACGATCGCCTCGGAGATCTCCTCGTCGTCGACCACGACGACGTCGTCGAGCAGCTCGGCGAGCATCGATGCGGTGAGCACCCCCGGATGCTTGACCGCGATCCCGTCCGCGATCGTGGCGCCGGTGGGAGCCCGCCCCGCGAGCGGCGCGCAGGCGGCGGCCTGAACACCGACCAGCCGCAGCTCCGGCCGCAGCTCGCGGAGCGCGAGCGCGACCCCTGCGGCCAGCCCGCCGCCGCCGACCGGGATCACGACGGTCGCCGGGCCTTCGGGCAGCTGCTCCGCCAGCTCGAGGCCCAACGTGCCCTGGCCGGCGATCACGCGCGCGTCCTCGAACGGGTGCACGAAGGTCGCGCCGTGCCTCTGCCGCCCGCTCGTGGGCGAGCGCGGCCGACTCGTCGAACCCCTCGCCGGCCAGCTCGACGCGTGCCCCGTACCCGCGCGCCGCCTCGACCTTCGCCATCGGCGCCGCCTCGGGGACGAGGATCGTCGCCGGGATCCCGGCCTCCCTCGCCGCCCACGCGACCGCCTGGCCGTGGTTGCCGGCGCTCGCAGTGAACACGCCGGCCGCCCGTTCCTCGTCGGAGAGCTGCGCGATCGTGTTGTACGCGCCGCGGATCTTGAACGCGCCGGTGCGCTGGAGGTTCTCGGCCTTGAGGACGACCGGTCGGCCCGCGAGGCGGGAGAGCGTGTCCGACGAGAACACCGGCGTGACGCGGGCGACCCCGGCCAGGCGCTCGCGCGCGGCGCGGACGTCCGCGAACGACGGCCGCTCGCTCATCGCTCCCCGCCCGTGACCGTCGAGACGAGGAGCGAGACCGCGCTCAGCGGATCGACCTCGCGCCGCGTCACGCCTTCGACCGCGTCACGCACGCGCGGATCGTCCGCGACCGTCCCGCGTACGAGCTCGCGCAGCCGCGCCACCGCGAGCGTCTCCACCTCGCCGCTCAGGTTGCGGACTCTCCGCTCGGTGAGCTCTCCGCGCTCGTCGAGCTCACGGCGCCTGGTCTCGAGGCGTTGCCAGAGCTCGGAGACCCCCTCGCCCCGCAACGCCTCCGTGAGCAGGATCGCCGGTCGTCGCTCCTTGTCGGGCTCGAGCCCGACGACCGAGCGGACCTCCTGGACCATCATCTGCGCAGCCGGATGGTCCATCTTGTTGACGACGATCAGGTCGGGGATCTCCATGATTCCCGCCTTGAGCGCCTGCACGGCGTCGCCCGACCCGGGCATCAGGACGAGCACCACGACGTCCGCGATGCCGATCACCTCGACCTCGCTCTGGCCGGTCCCGACCGTCTCGAGGAACACGACGTCCTTCCCCGAGGCGTCGACGAGGAGCAGGGCCTGCAGGGTCGCCTCGGCGAGGCCGCCGAGATGGCCGCGGGTGCCCATCGAGCGGATGTAGACGTCGGGGTCGAGGAAGTGGTCCGAGAGGCGGATCCGGTCGCCGAGCAGTGCGCCCCGGGAGAACGGGCTCGACGGGTCGACCGAGAGCACGCCGACGGAACGGCCGTGCGAGCGGACCTCGCGCACGAGCGCACTGACGAGGGACGACTTACCGACCCCGGGCGGGCCCGTGACGCCGATCGACGCAGCGCGACCCGTGCTCGGGTACACCGCGCGAACGAGGTCCGCGGCCTCCTGCGCGCCGTCCTCGACGAGCGAGATCGCGCGCGCGAGCGCGCGGCGATCGCCGGCGAGCACACCGCTGACGAGCGCCTCGTGCGACCATCCGGCCCGGGCCACCGACCGCACTCTAGAGGCAGGCCCGGACCTACGATCGCGAGGTTCTGCCGTGCTCGGACGGGGCGAGCGCGACGTCGGGACGGACGTCTCCCTGCTCCCGCCTCCGCGTCTCCTCGATCTCGGACATCAGGACGCGAATCCGCTCGAGCCCCTCCGGCTGCTCCCGGGCCGCCTCCTCGCCCGGGACGCCGCGTGAGCGCGAACGCGAGCACGGTCGAGAGCAGGTACACGCCACCTGCAACGGCCCAGGCGACGCGGGCGCCGGCGCCGTCCACGAGCAGTCCCGCGGCGGCCATCGCGAGGCCGAGCACCCCGTAGTAGGTCGACATCAGCACCGCGAGCGCCCGGCCACGCATCGCGTCCGGCGCACCCGCCTGGACGAGGAGCTGGTTGCAGACGATCGCTGCGCCGTTCCCGATCGTCGCGAACGCGGCGAGCACGGCGGCAACCGCGACCGTCGGCGACACGGACGCAGCACCGAACCCGACCGCCATCAGGAGGAGCGAGCCCGCATAGAGACCGCGCATGCCCAACCGCTCGAGCGCGGATGCGGCGAAGAAGCTCCCGATCACGAGCCCGACCCCGGTCGCGCCGACGAGGAAGCCGAGGCCGATGTTGCCCCCGCCGAGATCGTCCTTCACGAGCGGCACCTCGGCGACGTTCACGAACGCCGTCGCGAGCGCGGAGACGTTCCAGGCGACGAGCACGGTGAGCAGCGGCCGCGAGCGGAAGACCAGCCCGATCCCTGCGCGAAGGTCGTCCCAGTGTCCACGGGTGATCGGCTCCTCCGAGCGCAGCGAGCGGCCCGGGATCCTCGCGACGAGCGCGGCCGAGAGCAGGAACGTCGCGGCGTTGACCCAGTAGGCGAGGCTCGGCCCGGAGAGCGCCAGCATGCCTCCGGCCACGACGGGGCCGAGCGTCCACGCGATGTGCTCCGCGGTCGAGAGGAGCGACGTCGCCTGCTCGCGATCCTCCTCCAGGACGAGGTTCGGGAACCCCGCCCAGGCGGCTGGACGGAAGAAGCCCGTGGCGATCCCGTTCACGGCTGCGAGCACGACGATCAACGCAGGACGATCGACGAACGGCAGCGCCACGAACACCAGCACGCGGACGAGATCGGAGGCGATCATCAGACGACGGCGTGAGAGCCGGTCGATCAGCGGCCCGAGCGCGATCCCGATCACGACGATCGGGAGGAAGTCCGCGATCAGAAGGGCCGCGAGCCAGGTGCCCGAGCCCGTCCGGTCGAAGACGTCGACCGAGAGCGCGAGCGCGGCGAGATACGTGCCCGACCGCGGAGCCCGCGGTTGCCCAGAAGAGCAGCGCGAAGCCCGGGTTGCGGCGAAGTGGGGACAGACGGCCTGTGGCGCGGTCGGCCACGCGCTGACGCTACCACCCTCGCCCGGACGCGAACAGTGGCCCGAACGGACACCGGGCACGCACCTTCCCCTCGTTGCGTGACCGACGGTCGCAGGCACGCAACCGGACGACCGGCGCAGCCGGTAGTCCGCTTCAGGGATCTACCCGCGCGACCGGCAACGCCGGGCGCGCGGGGGTTTGCGGCGTCCGTTCCGCCCCGCGGGACGGACGCTCGCAGGCAAGCATCACGCCACCGGCTCGGGGCCTGCGGCCTTTTCCATGCGGGCGGCGAGCACGGCGGCGAGACCCCGCTCCTGCTCGAGCGAGATCGGACTGGCGAGCGTGGTCACGACGAGCGCGGCTTGCACTGGGCCGCGCTGGAGCACGACCGCGTCGAAGTAGGCGCGCACCCTGCGCTTGCCCGCGAGCTTCATGGTCGCGACCACCCGGTACGCGATCGCCTTCGGCCCGACCTGCGGAAAGCGGAGGCGCTTCGTCGACACGATCCGGAGCGCAGCCCCCTTCGGCGCGCTGAGACGCACCAGGTCGGCGAAGCACTGCACCGCAGCGTCGGTACCGGCGCGCCGCCAGGCGGTGTCGGAGTCGCGCACGCTCCTGTAGACCGAGGCCGACGAGCCGACGGCGATCCCGAGCGCATCGAGGCTGAAGTCCGGCGAGGTCGCGTCGCCGGTGACCGTCAGATCGGACTCGCTCACCGCCGCGCAGTCCGCGCCGCTCGGGTGGGGGCCGCCCGCCGACTTGTGGGCGACGAAGCCGGTCGACAGGTCGCTCTTCTTGAGCACGATCGACCGCGCGATCGCTTGCCCCTGGGACGTCAGCGCCTTGCGCGGCTCACCATCGGCACCGAGTGCGGGCGCCGCGACGAGGAGCGCGAAGAGCGAGACCATCACGGCACGCACCAAGCCACTGTATCCCCGGTGGGCCGTCATGCCCTCACAGCTCAGCGCGGGTCGTAGGCGAGGTTCTGCCGGAGCCATCGCTCGGCGACGGCGAGCGGCTCGCCCTTGCGCTCTGCGTAGTCCTCCACCTGGTCGCGTCCGACCCGACCAACCGAGAAGTACCGCGCCGACGGGTGCCCGAGGTAGATGCCGCTGACGCTCGCCGCAGGGGTCGTGGCGAACGACTCCGTCAGCGCGAGCCCGACTGCGTCCGCCCCGAGGAGCGAGAACAGCGGTCCCTTCGGCGAGTGGTCGGGGCACGCGGGGTACCCGAAGGCAGGCCGGATCCCGCGAAACCGCTCGGCCACGAGCTCGTGCGAGGAGAGCTGCTCCTGCGGTGCGTACCACATGCGTCGCGACCGCTCGTGCAGCCACTCGGCGAACGCCTCGGCGAGCCGGTCCGCGAGCGCCTTGACCATGATCGCGTAGTAGTCGTCGCCCTCCTGCTCGTAGGAGGCCGCGAGCTCGTCCGCGCCGTGGATCCCGACCGCGAAGGCGCCGGCGTGGTCGTCGAGCCCCGTCTCCCGCGGAGCGACGAAATCGGCCAGCGACCTGTTGGGTCGCGAGTCGTCGTGGGCGCTCTGCTGGCGGAGCATCGGGAAGCGGACGTCGCCGTTGCCGGTGACGAAGACGATGTCGTCACCTTCGGCGGTTGCGGGCCAGAAGCCGTGCAGGCCTCGGGCGACGAGCAGGCGGTCGTCGACGATCCGCTCGAGCAGCGCGCTGGCCGCCTCGAACAGCTCCCGGGCCGCCGCGCCCTTCTCGGGATCGTCGAGGATCGCGGGGTACCGCCCCTTCAGCTCCCAGACGTGGAAGAAGAAGGTCCAGTCGATGTATCCCCGGAGCTCCTCGAGCGGCGGCTCGACGACCTGTGTCCCGGTGAATGCGGGCACGGCGAGGTCGTCCTCGTGCCACGCGACCGGCGTCCTGCGCTCACGTGCCGTGCGCAGCGGGAGGAGTGGACGGCGCTCGCGCTCCGCGTGGAGGGCGCGCAGCCGGTCCTGCTCGACACGGTTCCCCTGGTCGAGCGTCGCGCGTCGCTCCGGGTCGAGGAGCGAGCTCATGACGCCGATCACGCGCGACGCATCGAGCACGTGGACGGTCGGCTGCTCGTACTCGGGCGCGATCCGCACCGCCGTGTGCTGTCGCGAGGTCGTCGCGCCGCCGATCAGGAGGGGCAGGTCGAGCCCGCGGCGCTCCATCTCCTTCGCGACGGTCACCATCTCGTCGAGCGAGGGCGTGATCAGGCCCGACAGCCCGACCACGTCGCAGCCCTGCTCGACCGCGGTGTCGAGGATCGCGTCGGCCGGCACCATCACGCCCAGGTCGACGACCTCGTAGTTGTTGCACCCGAGCACGACCCCGACGATGTTCTTGCCGATGTCGTGCACGTCGCCCTTGACCGTCGCGAGCACGACGCGCCCCGCGGTGCGCCCGGCGGCCCCCTTCTCATCCTCCATGAAGGGCTCCAGGTAGGCGACCGCGCGCTTCATCGCCCTGGCGCTCTTCACGACCTGGGGCAGGAACATGCGTCCCGAGCCGAACAGGTCGCCGACGACGCGCATGCCGTCCATCAGCGGCCCCTCGATCACGTCGAGCGGACGGGATGCATCGCTGCGTGCCTCCTCGACGTCCTCCTCGATGAAGTCCACCACGCCGTGCACGAGCGCGTGCTCGAGCCGTTTCTCGACGGGCGCGTCGCGCCACGAGAGGTCCTCCTCGCGCCGCTGCGCCTCGCCCGCGTACCGGCCCGCGAGCTCGACGATCCGTTCGGTCGCGTCGGGGCGGCGGTTCCAGATCACGTCCTCGACCCGCTCGAGCAGCTCCGGCTCGATGTCCTCGTAGACCATCAGCAGGCCCGCGTTGACGATGCCCATGTCCAAACCGGCGCGGATCGCGTGGTACAGGAACGCAGCGTGCATCGCCTCGCGCACGTGCTGGTTGCCGCGCAGCGCGAACGAGAGGTTCGAGATGCCGCCGCTCGTCCGTGCGCCCGGGCATCGCTCCTTGATCAGCGGGAGGGCTTCGATGAACGCCTTCGCGAACTCGTTGTGCTCCTCGATCCCCGTCGCCACGGCGAGCACGTTCGGGTCGAAGACGATGTCCTCCGGCGCGAATCCCGCCTCCTCGGTGAGCAGGCGGTAGGCGCGCTCGCAGATCGCCACCTTCCGCTCGACCGTCTCGGCCTGACCCTGCTCGTCGAAGGCCATCACGACGACTGCCGCGCCGTAGCTCCGAATTCGCCGTGCTCGCTCGAGAAACGGCTCCTCGCCCTCCTTGAGCGAGAGCGAGTTCACGATCCCCTTCCCCTGGAGGCACCTGAGCCCCGCCTCGAGCACCGACCAGCGGGAGCTGTCGATCATGAGCGGGAGGCGCGCGACCTCGGGCTCCGAGGCGAGCAGGTTGAGGAAGCGCGTCATCACCTGCTCGCCGTCGAGCAGGTCCGCGTCCATGTTCACGTCGAGCGCGTTGGCGCCGCTGCGCGCCTGCTCGACCGCGACCTCGACCGCGGCCTCCAGGTCGCCGGCCTCGACGAGCGAGCGGAAGCGCGCCGAGCCCGTCACGTTCGTGCGCTCGCCGATCATCACGAAGCCCGTCTCCTCGCGGAGCTCGAATGGCTCGAGCCCGCTCCAGCGGGTGCGTGGCTCGCGCGCCGGCACGGGTCGCGCCGCGATGCCGTCGACGGCGACCGCGATCTGGCGGATGTGCTCCGGCGTGGTGCCGCAGCAGCCCCCGACGACGTTCACGAGCCCGTCCTCTGCGAACGCGCGCAGGTACCTGCTCGTGTCCTGCGGCTGCTCGTCGTGCTCGCCCATCGCGTTCGGGAGGCCGGCGTTCGGGTAGCAGGCGACGTACGTGTCGGCGGCGCGGGCGAGGCTCTCGAGGAACGGGCGCATCTCGGTGGCCCCGAGCGAGCAGTTGACACCGGCGATCAGCGGGTGCGCGTGCTCGACGGAGACCCAGAACGCCTCCGCCGTCTGCCCGGAGAGGTTGCGTCCGCTGCGGTCGATCGCGGTGAACGAGAGCCAGAGCGGCACCTCGGGAGCGGTGTCACGGGCCGCGACGATCGCCGCCTTCGCGTTCAACGTGTCGAAGATCGTCTCGACGAGCAGCAGGTCGACGCCACCCTCGGCGAGCGCTGCGATCTGTTGCGCGTAGGTCTCGTAGACCTGGTCGAACGTGACCGACCGGTAGGCGGCATCCTCGACCCTGGGCGACACGGAGAGCGAGACGTTGAGCGGGCCGAGCGCGCCGGCCACGAAACGCGGACGCTCCGGCGTGCGGCGCGTCCACTCTTCGGCGGCGCGCCGCGCGAGTCGCGCGCCCTCGAGGCTCATCTCGGCGGCGAGATCCTCGAGCCCGTAGTCCGCCTGGCCGATCGACGTCGCCGTGAAGGTGTTGGTGGTGGCGAGGTCGGCCCCCGCCTCGAAGTACGCGTCGTGGATCTCGGAGACGATGTCCGGGCGCGTGAGGTTGAGGAGATCGGGGTTCCCCTTGACGTCGCGTGCGTGGTCGCGCAGCCGTTCGCCGCGGTACTCGGCCTCGGACAGACCCCTACGGTGGATCAGCACGCCCCACGCGCCGTCGTGGACGACGATCCGCTCGTCGAGGATGTCCCTCAGCTGCTCCGCTGCGCTCACTCGTCTCCTCACCGGGCTCTCCCCCGCCCGCGGAGCGAACCCGGCGCCGAGGGCGCGGGGGCTCTTTAGGCGTTTGGTTACCCGGTCGCCAAGCTGCCTTTCAAAGCTCTCCGGGACCTCTCACGATACCGCCTTGCGACGATTTCACCACTGGCACTTCTCGCACGGCGAGAAGTGCCCGCCTGGATCAGCCCGTTGTGCGCCCGGAGACCGAGAGCTGGTTCTCGGCGTGCTTGATCCGCTGCTCGAGCTGCCACCGATCGGCCGCCGACTCGCCTGCGTCGACCTTCGCGAGCTCGGCCTGCGCGGCCTCGAGCTGCTCGCGCGCTCGCGCGTCGTCGATCTCCTTCACGCTGACCGCGTCGTCCACGAGCGCAAGGGCACGATCGAGCTCGACCTTGAAGAAGCCCGGGCCGGTCGCGAACTCCAACACCTCGTTCGCGCCGACGTGCACCCGTGTCGATCCGGCCTTGAGCGTCGCGACCAGCGGCGCGTGCCGCGCGAGCACGCCGATCTCGCCCGCGGCACCCGGCACGATCAGCATGTGGGCGTCCCCCTGGTAGACGGGACCGTCCGGCGTGACGAGCTCCACGTCGAACGTCGGATGATCCGTCACGTCCGCCATACGGTTCTAGCCTGAGGCGGCCGCAGGTCGCATCAGGCAGCGACCTGCTCCATCGAGCGCGCCCGCTCGACGACGTCCTCGATCGGCCCGACCATGTAGAACGCCGACTCCGGCAGGTCGTCGTGCTCGCCCTTGATGATCGCGTCGAAGCCGGCGATCGTGTCCTCCAGCTTGACGTACTTGCCGGGCGTGCCCGTGAACTGCTCGGCGACGAAGTTCGGCTGCGAGAGGAAGCGCTCGACCTTGCGTGCGCGGGAGACCACGAGCTTGTCCTCGTCGGTGAGCTCGTCCATCCCGAGGATCGCGATGATGTCCTGCAAGTCCTTGTAGCGCTGCAGGATCTGCTGCGCGCTCGTCGCCACGCGGTAGTGGTCGTCCGAGACGATCCCCGGCTGCAGAGCGCGCGACGTGGAGTCGAGAGGGTCCATCGCGGGGTAGATCCCCTTCTCGACGATCGCCCGGGAGAGCGTCGTCGTCGAGTCGAGGTGCGCGAACGTGCCCGCCGGCGCAGGATCGGTGAGGTCGTCAGCCGGAACGTAGATCGCCTGGACAGACGTGACCGAGCCGGTCTTCGTCGACGTGATGCGCTCCTGCAGCTGCCCCATCTCGGTGGCGAGGGTCGGCTGGTAGCCGACCGCGCTCGGCATGCGGTTGAGCAGCGCAGAGACCTCCGAGCCGGCCTGGACGAAGCGGAAGATGTTGTCGATGAACAGGAGGACGTCCTGTCCCTGGTCGCGGAAGTACTCCGCCATCGTCAGGCCCGAGAGCGCGACCCGGAGACGAGCGCCGGGCGGCTCGTTCATCTGCCCGTAGACCAGCGCGACCTTGTCGATCACCTCGGCCTCTGTCATCTCGATCAGAAGGTCCGTGCCCTCCCGCGTCCGCTCACCGACCCCCGCGAACACCGAGACGCCGCCGTGCTCCCGGGCGAGATTGTGGATCAGCTCCTGGATCAGCACGGTCTTGCCGACGCCCGCGCCGCCGAACAGGCCGACCTTGCCGCCCTTGATGTACGGCGCGATCAGGTCGACGCACTTGAGCCCGGTCTCGAAGATCTCGATCTTGGGCGAGAGGTCACGGAACGCCGGCGGGTCGCGGTGGATCGACCAGCGCTCGGCATCGTCGGCGAGGGGATCGCCGCCGTCGATCGCCTGCCCGATCACGTTCCACAGCCGACCGAGCGTCGCCTGACCGACCGGTACGGAGATAGGCGCCCCTGTCGCGACCACCTCGAGCCCGCGGGCGAGCCCGTCGGTCGAGTCCATCGCGACCGCGCGCACGCGATCGTCCCCGAGGTGCTGCTGCACCTCGGCAACGAGCGTCCCGGTCCCGGTCTCGATCTCGAGCGCGGTGAGGATCTCCGGCAGCTGGTCGGGGAAGACCGCATCGATCACGACGCCCTTGATCTCGATGATCCTGCCGGTGTTGTCGCCGTCGCGCTCTGCCATTCTCTCGGGCTCCTCGGATGCGGTGTGGGCACGGAAGGGCCCGCCGCGAGACGGACCGCAACCGGCGCGAGTGTAGTCGACGCGGCGCCGGCCGGGCACCTCCAAGAAGATCGTGTCGCGGTGCTAACCACCGCGCGATTCGAACGTCTATGTACGCGTGCGAGACCTCGCGATCCTTCCCGCGGCGTGCCACCGTACCCGGCAGCACGTCTCGCTGCGCCTCGACCGACAGCTGTCGGAGCTCGAGGTGGCGGTCATGGAGCACCACCTCGCACGGTGCCCGGCTTGCCGCAGGTTCGCAGACGAGCTCGAGGGGGTGACCGAGGCGCTGCGCAGCGCAGACCTCGTCGAGCCTCCGATTCGTTTCGAGGTTCCGCATCAACCCAGTCGTATCGGGGTCTCTCGCGCCGGCGCCGCTGCCGCCGCCGCAATCCTCGTGGCGGTCGCGCTCGGAGGCGTGGCGGGTCTCGGCCCGGACGCGCCCTCCAAGGGCTACCGCGCGAATGCCCAGAACCTGGAGGAGCGGCTCGCGGTCACCGAGCACTTCTCGCTCGTGCCCGACGGCTCGGGCTCCGTCTCGGCAGGGACGCCGCAGGGGGTCGAAGCGGCGCGCGACACGACATTGAGCCGTGTCCCTGCCGGGGCCTCGAGACGAGTGTCGCCGGCCAGTCCGAGCTCCTCGAACGAGGGTTGGTGATACCGGATGACGGAGGTGGACCGTATGTGACGACGTCGGGCCGCGGAGGGCGGAGCGGGCGCGCTGAAACATCCTGCTCCGCGCGAATTCCGTGGGCCCCCTTCGGCTACCATCGGCGATCTTCGTCGCCGTCAGACGCCGAACGAAGGTGCATTACAGGGTGAAATCCTCAAGGAGGGAACGAATGCGAAGGACGAAGAGATGGGCATGGTGGGCAGGTGCCGCCGCGCTCATCGCGATTACCGTCGCGGGCTCGGCCATCGGAGCCACGGGTGCGAAGACCCAGGTGCTCAACATGTCGATCGGCGCTGAGCCGCCGTCGCTCGATCCGGGCCTCGCGACCGACACCACATCCTCGAACATCCTCCTCAACATCATGGAGCCGCTCGTGAAGCTCGGCCCCGCGCCGGCGCTCCAGTCGCTGCCTGCGGCAGCTTCGAGCTGGTCCGTGAAGGGGAAGGTCGTCAACCTCAAGCTGAACCCGAGCGTCAAGTGGACGAACGGCCAGCCCGTGACCTCGGCCGACTACGTGTGGTCGTGGCTGCGGACGATCTCGCCTGAGCTGGGCGCGGACTACGCGTACCAGTTCTACGGCATCGCGGGCGCAGAGGCGTACAACGGCTGCGATCCGAAGAAGACGAACTGCGACGCGCTCAAGAACAAGGTCGGGATCAAGGCCAACGGCAAGTACGGCCTCACGATCACGCTGACCTCGCCGCAGCCGTGGTTCATCCAGCAGCTCTCGCACCACTCGTTCCTGCCCGTCAACAAGGCGTCCGTGACGAAGTACGGCGACAAGTTCACGGAGCCGCAGAACATCGTCACCGACGGTCCGTACAAGCTGACCGCTTGGAAGCACGACGCGTCGATGACGCTGACGAAGAACACGAAGTGGCGCAACGCGAGCTCGGTCAAGGTCGACCGGATCAACCTGCAGATCATCACCGATGCGTCGACGGCCCTGAACGCGTTCAAGGCCGGCAACATCGCCATCGACACGACGGGCTTCAACCCGTCCGACATCCCGTCGCTGAAGAAGACGCCGGAGTGGAAGGTCTACAAGGCGCTCGGCACGTACTACTACGGGTTCAACGTGAAGAACATCAGCGACGTGAACCAGCGTCGCGCGATGTCGTTCGCGATCGACCGCAAGGCGATCACGAAGTACATCACGCAGTCGGGCCAGGTCCCGGCGCGCGGCTTCACGCCGCCCGGCATCGCCGGCGGGCCGGTGATCCTGAAGAACAGCTACAACCCGCCGACCCACCAGACCGCGAAGGCGAAGGCCTTCATGGCGCAGGTGAAGAACCCGAAGAAGGACATCCACCTGTACATCAACAACTCGCCGGGCCACATCAACATCGCCACGGCAGTCCAGGCGTTCTGGAAGGAGCTCGGACTGAACGTGAGCATCAAGGTCCAGGAGTGGAAGCAGTACCTCGAGTTCCTCGGCCCGCCGCCGAACAGCGACGTCGACGTCTACCGCCTCGGGTGGATCTACGACTACCCCGACGCGCAGAACGGCCTCGTCCTCTGGACGTGCGACTCGGGCAACAACAACACCAACTGGTGCAACAAGAAGTACGACGCACTGATCGCGAAGGCGAACAACACGCCGAACGCCAATGCGCGGTACCTGCTCTATCAGCAGGCCGAGAGCCTGCTGTCCGGCCCGAACGGCGACATGCCGCTCATGCCGATCTACTGGTACACGTACACGGCGTTGGTGTCCCAGAAGGTCAAGGGCTTCTCGATCAACCCGATGGACCAGTGGGATTACTCGAAGATCTCCGTCAGCTAGCACCTGAGCCGACGGGCGTCTACGATTCGGGCGGGGCGCATCTGCGCCCCGCCCGAATCCCGTCGGCGCCGTCGTTGGGCCACCACTAGACGATGCTCGCATTCATCATCCGGCGGATTGTCTGGACGATTCCCGTCCTCCTCCTGGTGATCCTCATGACGTTCGGGATGATGAAGCTCATCAAGGGAAATCCCTTCCAGGTGACCGAGCGACCCGTTCCGCCGCAGATCCAGGCGAACCTCGACCGGAAGTTCAACCTCGACAAGCCCTGGTACCTGCAGTACGTCTACTACGTCAAGAACGTCGCGACGTTCAACCTCGGCCCGTCGCTCGTCCAGCGCAACCAGGATGTGAACGACGTGGTCAAGGAGCACCTGCCGGTCTCGATCAAGCTGGGCCTGATGGCGATCATTTTCGCGATCGTGATCGGCGTGCCACTCGGCGTGTTTGCGGCCTTACGACACAACACGCCAGGCGACTACGCGGCGATGACCCTCGCGAACATCGGTTTCGCGTTACCGAGCTTCCTCGTCGCGACCCTGCTCATCTACTTCTTCGCGTTGCGCCTCAAGGACTACACCCACTTACCGACGAACGGCTGGGAGGGGCCGAGCTCCTACGTTCTGCCGGTGATCGCGCTCGGCATCTATCCGATGACGTACTTCGCGCGGCTCGTGCGCGGCACCGTGCTCGAGACGATGCAGCAGGACTACATCCGCACCGCGAAGGCGAAGGGACTCCGCTGGCGCATCGTGGTCGGGAAGCACGTGCTGCGGAATTCCCTCATCCCGTTGGTCACCGCCGCGGGCCCCGTGCTCGGGTACCTGATCACTGGGTCGTTCATCGTCGAGTTCATCTTCGGGATCCCCGGCATCGGCCGCTACTACGTGACCTCGGTCACGGGCCGCGACTACTCGGTCGTGATGGGCATCACCGTGCTGCTGTCCGTGATCATCATCGTCGCGAACCTCGTCGTCGACATCCTGTACGGCTACCTCGACCCACGGACGCGTGATGAGCGAGCCTGAGGTCGCCAGCCCGAAGCCGGCGACCGAGTCGCGCGGACTCGGGATCGACCGCCCGCTCCAGCGGCGGCGGCAGGAGTTCGAGGAGGCGCTCTCGCGCACCGCGAGCGCCCGAGGCGCCGAGGCGGGCGCCTCCCTGCCGCGCGCCTCGCTGTGGGGCGACGCCCTCCACCGGTTCATGAAGAACAAGGCGTCGGTGGTCGCCGCGTTCGCGTTCCTCGCGCTGCTCGCGTTCGTGATCATCGTGCCGTGGATCTCGAACGAGGACCCGTACGCGATCGACTTCTCGCAGGCGTACCAGTCGCCCAACTGGTCACACCCGTTCGGCACGGACGCGTTCGGACGCGACCTGCTCGTGCGCACGGCGCTCGGCGGCCGCGTCTCGTTCGCGATCGGCTTCGCGGCGACGTTCGCGATCATGGGGATCGGGATCGTGTACGGGGCGACGGCGGGGTTTTTCGGCGGGCACATCGACAACGGGCTGATGCGGTTCCTCGACGCGCTCTACGGGCTCCCGTATCTCCCGTTCGCGATCCTCGTGCTCGCGATCTTCGGCACCGTGAACTTCTGGACGATGGTCGTCGCGCTGACGATCGCCTCCTGGTTCACGGCCGCGCGGGTCGTCCGCGGGCAGATCATCACGTTGAAGCAGAACGACTACGTGCGTGCCGCGTACGCGGTCGGGGCGCGGGGACCGCGCGTCCTCTACCGGCACCTGCTGATCAACACGCTCGGCGTGATCATCGTGTTCGTGTTCCTCGAGCTCCCTGGTGTGATCCTCGGCGAGGCGTTCCTCTCGTTCCTCGGTCTCGGGATCAACCCGCCGAAGGCGTCGTGGGGCACGCTCGCGCAGGACGGGTACTCCGCGTACGCGACGCACCCGTACATCATCGTGATCCCCTCCGTCTGCATCGCCTGGCTCATCCTCAGCGCCTTCTTCATCGCCGACGGCCTGCGCGATGCGCTCGACCCGCGGACGAAGGAAGCCTGAGTGCCGCTACTCGAAGTCGAGGACCTCCGCACCCACTTCAAGACCCGTGAGGGCGAGGTGCGCGCGGTCGACGGCGTCTCGTTCGAGGTCGAGGAAGGCTCGGTGCTCGGGATCGTGGGCGAGTCGGGCTGCGGCAAGTCCGTCACGTCCCTCTCGATCATGGGGCTCGTGCAGAGCCCCGGACGAGTGGTCTCGGGCTCGATCCGCTTCGAGGACCGCGAGCTCACCACGATGCCGGACAAGCAGCTCGAGGACATCAGGGGCAAGCAGATCGCGATGATCTTCCAGGATCCGATGACGTCGCTGAACCCGACGCTCACGATCGGGACGCAGATCACCGAGACCCTCCGACGCCACATGGCGCTGTCGAAGGCCGATGCGAAGAAGCGTGCGGTCGAGCTGCTCGAGGAGGTGCACATCCCGGACGCCTCGCGCCGCCTCCGCGACTACCCGCACCGCTTCTCGGGCGGCATGCGCCAGCGCGTGATGATCGCGATCGCGCTGTCCTGCAACCCGAAGCTCCTGATCGCCGACGAGCCGACGACCGCGCTCGACGTGACGGTCCAGGCCGGCGTGCTCGAGCTGCTCGACGACCTGCGCAGGGAGCACGGGATGACGATGATCATCATCTCCCACAACATGGGCGTGATCGCGGAGACCGCAGAGCAGGTGCTCGTCATGTATGCGGGTCAGGTGGTCGAGCAGGCGTCGGTGAACGACCTCTTCGACCGGCCCGAGCACCCGTACACGGAGGCCCTCCTCGGGTCTCTCCCCAAGATCGACGACCCCGATCCGCGGAACGGCCGCCTGGCCACGATCCCGGGCCGCCCGCCCGACCTGCTCTACCCGCCCGAGGCGTGTCGCTTCGCCCCGCGATGCAAGTTCGCCGGCATCGACGACTGCGCGACCGTCGCACCGGAGTTGCGCGAGATCCGGACGGGACACTGGGTGCGCTCGCGGCATCCGGCCTCGGAGCGCTCCGCCGAGCCCGTGGGGGCGCGATGAGCGGCACCGAGCAGGCACCACCGCAGAACGGCGCCAAGGGCGAGCCGCTGCTCGTCGTGCAGAACCTCAAGAAGTACTTCCCGATCAAGAAGGGCGTGCTCTTCGATCGCACCGTCGACTACGTCCGGGCCGTCGACGACGTCTCGTTCGAGATCTACCCAGGCCAGACGCTTGGCCTCGTCGGCGAGTCGGGGTCGGGCAAGTCCACGACCGGCTACTGCGTGCTCGAATTGCTCAAGCCGACCGAAGGTTCGGTCAAGTTCCTGGGCCAGGAGCTGACCACGATGAAGAAAGAGGAGCTCCGCCGCATGCGGCGCGAGATGCAGATCGTGTTCCAGGACCCGTACGCGTCGCTCAACCCGCGAATGACGGTCGGGAACATCGTCGCCGAGCCCCTCCTCGTGCACAAGGTCGGCGACCGCGCCCGCCGTCGCAGGACGGTCGAGGAGCTGCTCGAGGTCGTCGGCTTCAACCCCGACTTCGTGAACCGCTATCCACACGAGTTCTCGGGCGGCCAGCGCCAGCGGATCGGCATCGCCCGCGCGCTTGCGCTCAACCCGCGCCTGATCGTCTGCGACGAGCCGGTCTCGGCGCTCGACGTCTCGATCCAGGCGCAGATCCTCAACCTCCTCAAGGACCTGCAGACGGAGTTCGGGCTCGCCTACCTGTTCGTCGCGCACGACCTCGCGGTCGTGCGGACGATGAGCGACGACATCGCGGTCATGAACAAGGGCAAGATCGTCGAGCAGGGAACCTCCGAGGAGGTATACGCGCGCCCGCGGGACGAGTACACGAAGGCCCTGCTCGCCGCGGTGCCCGTTCCGGATCCGCAGCGCATGCGCGAGCGCAAGGAAGAGCGTCGCAAGCACAAGCATGCGCTCGCCGAATCCGTCTGAGCCGCTGCAGCGCCGCCCGCTCGGCGGCATCACGTTCGCCGTCGCCGGCGTCCTCGCGCTGCTCCTCGTCGTCGCCGCGGCCGGTGTCCTCGCCCGCAGCGGCGCAGGCGGCACGAACGCGAAGGTCCGTCCGGTCTGGACGTGGGTGCAGCCGATGCCCCATCGACGCAGCTACACGGCCTCCGCCGAGATCGGCGGAAAGATCTACGTGGCGGCAGGGATGGTCGGCAACAGCGGGCGACCCCTCGACCTGTTCGAGCGATTCGACCCGAAGACGCAGAGTTGGAGCTCGCTGAGACCCCTCCCGGCCGCGTTCAGCGCGGCGGCCGGGGCCCGGCTCGGCTCGACCTTCTACGTGATCGGCGGCAACTCGCCGGATACCGACGGACGCCAGGTCTTCGTCTACGACACGCTCCACCCGGGCTGGCGCAGCATCGCGTCGCTTCCGGCGCCCCGCACGAACCTCGCCGCGGTCGGTCTCGGCAACCGCATCTACGCGATCGGCGGGCTCGACCCCGTCAATCCCGTCCAGAGCGTCTACGCGTACGACACGACCCGCAAGTCCTGGTCCGAGGTCGCGCCCCTGCCGGAGGCGCTGCACGCGATGGCCGCCACCGTGTTCAAGGGCGAGATCTGGGTGCTGGGTGGCCGCCTCCGCAGCCAGGAGATCGTCCGTGACGTATGGATCTACAACCCACAGCGCAACGAGTGGCGGGCGGGCCCGTCGCTGCCCGCCCCGATGGATCTCCTCGGCGTCGTCACGGTCGGGAACAAGATCCACGCGGTGCTCGAGTCGAAGTACTTCGTGTACGACGCCGCGACCAAGCGCTGGACCCGCGGCCCGAGCCTGAAGGTGCCCCGCCACGCCCTCGCGCTGTACGCCGCGCGCGGCAAGCTCTACGCGATCGGCGGCTGCATCGTGCCGCAGCTCGAGGACAGCCCGGCCGTGGAGTCCCTGCGGCTGACGGGCTGATCGGCAGTTCGGGCTCTCAGCGGTCGCGCCACCAGAGCAGGAGCCCCAGCGGCAGAAACGCGAGCGCCGCGAGATACGGAGCGAGCGACAACCGGGTGCCTCGCTCAGCATGGACCGTCTGCACGGCCCCGGTGCCGATGTCTGCGTGCACCTGTCGCTCCGCCGCGGCCAGGCTGCCCTCGTCGAACGCCTTGCCGCCCGTGGCCGCCGCGAGCGAGGCGAGGATCGCCCCCGACTCGGGCTGCGGCCGGTACTGCGGCTCGGCCGACCCGTTCGTGTAGACGCGCTCGCGCGGCGCCCAGAAGCGCAAGAACACGGACTGGATCCCCGCCCGGCGGAAGCTCGATCCGACCTTCCGTGCGCTCACGTCGGGGCTCTCGCCGTCGGTGAGCACGACGACCACCCGGTGCTTCGCCTCGGGCGAGAAGAAGCCCTGGGTGCCCATCCCGGCGAGCGCAGTGAACGACGTCGTGTTGCGCGTCGAGACCTGACCCGGAGCGATCACGAACCCGGTGCCGGGCGCGGGGCGCTCGACCCCGATGGACTTCTCGAGTGTGGCACGGAACACGTCCTGGTCGGGGCTCGGGAAGAGGTGTGGCAAGACACGGTTCGTGAGCGAGGCGACGCCGACCTTCACGTCCGGCAACGTGGAGCGCAGGGCCTCCGCAGCGGCTTTCGCGCGCTCGATCCGCATTCGTCCCTCCACGCCCTGCCGGGCGAGCATCGACCGTGAGATGTCGAGCACGACGAACGCCTCGGCATCCGACCGCACCTCTCGCTCGCTCGTGCGCTCGACGACCGGCTGGGCGGCGGCGAGCCCGAGCAGGGCTCCGACCGCGACGACGGAGACGAGCGGCACGAGACGCGCACGCTCGGGCAGCGGCGGCACGCCGAGCGCTTCCCGTGTGCGGGTCGCCCTGCGGGAGACGGCGAGGAACGCGGCCAGCGGAACGAGCGCCGCGAGACCGAGCAGCGAGCCGAGCGGGGTGAGGAAGTGGAGGCTGAGGAGCAGCATCGGCGCAGGCTCAGTAGCCGCGGCCCGGAGGGCCCGTCGCCGCTCCCCGGGAGTCGCCCTGTCCGGCCGACGGGTTCGGCGTCGGTCCACCCTCCACCGTCTGCACGCCCGCCTTGCGCCGGAGGACGACCTCGAGGTTGTACTTCGCCTCGTCGTTGGACGGGTCGAGCGCGATCGCCTTCTGGAGGTTCGCGAGCGCGACCTTCTGGGTGGACGCCCGCTCCTCCTGGTCGGCGGCGGGAGTCGACAGGAGCAGCACGCTCAGGAGGCTCATCGCTCGCGAGCGGCGGGCCGCGTCGGTGTCACTCGTCGCGACGTCCTGCAGCAGCTTCTGCGCCCTGGCTCTCCGGAGCACGGCCTCGGGGCTCGAGTCGGTGGGCTCGTCGCGCTGCGAGAGCCTGAGCGCGCGGACGGCCCGGCGGAAGGCGAGGTCGTCGTCGACGCCGAGCACCTCCCGGCTGATTGTCGACGCCCCGAGCGTGCCCGACGTCCAGAGTCTTCCGTCACGCGGAGTGGTCGCGTAGCGGCTGTCGCCATTCGTGAGCGCATCCCGCGAGCGGACGACGTCGACCGCGAGCAGGACGAGGAACGCGGACAGCACGAGGCAGCAGGCGACGGCGCCGATGAGCAGCGCGCGTCTCGTCCGGGGGTCCTTCATGCGGGTCTCCCTTCGTGGGCCGGCAGACCGAGGCGCCCTCCGAGTCGTTCGTTGAGCGCGAGCACGACGAGGACGAGCGCGCCGAGGACGAGGAGCGTCACCGGTAGACCAGGGGACGAGGCTGCCCGGCAACGGCTCGGTGCTCGCGACGCGCGAGGGCGGTATGAGCGCCTGCTTGCCGAGCAGGCCCTCGAAGATCGTTCGTCCGTCGCGCAGCGGCGTCAGCGGGACGACCTTGACGCCGATCGAGTCGTCCTGGAGGCCCTGCAGCGTCCGCGCGAGCCGCGGCACGTCCTCGGGGGCGGTGACGAGATCGCTGAGCAGCAGGATCGACCCGTGCTGGATGCCGTCGCGGTCGAACATGTCGTGGGCGAGATCGAGCGCGGCCGAGATCCGCGTGCCCGCGGAGAAGCTCTGCGTCCACGGGTTGGCGGGTAGCCCCTGGTCGTTCTTGGTCGGCTTGTGGGGTCGCAGCAGCCCTAGGATCGGCTGGAGCTCCGCGGCCGGCGAGCCGGGCGGCAGCATCTCGTACGGCACGTCCGAGAACATCACGAGGCCGAGCGAGGCGTGGGCGTCGATCAGGCGGCGCATCGTGCTGCGGATCACGTCGTAGTCCTTCGGGCCGATGCTGAGGGACAGGTCGACGACGACGATGCCCGAGGCCTGCGGGAGCCCCGAGGGCGTGCCCTTGTCGAGCCCGCGTGCGGACGCGGCTGCCGCTGCCAACAATGCGATCGCGGCGACGACGAGCACCACGCGGACGACACGCGTGCGGCGAGCGACGCGCCGCAACGCGCCGACGTCGTGGCTGTCCACGACTGATCGGCTACGGAGCGGACGCATGCGCCTCCTTGCCCAGGGCGGCTCGCGCCTTCCGCGCGAGCGCGGTCGTCTGCTCGATCTGCGGCACCGAACGCGACCAGGCGAGCGCCCGGGCAGAGACTCCGAGGTCGCGGTCGCCACGGTGCACGAGCCCGTCGGCGACGAGCTCGAGCGCGCGACGCTGGTCTCCCGAGCCGTTCACACGCGCGGGATCCTCCAGCAACGCGAGCGCAACCTCGAGCGCAGGGATCACCCGTCTCGCGGGCGCCGCAGAGGTCGCCGCCGCGACGCGAGGGGTACGCGGGCGGCTCCAAAGCACGAGCCCGACCGCAGCAGCCACGAGCAGCACCGCGCCGCCGAGCAGCAGCGTGACGATCAGCCACGGGCTCAGCCGATAGCTCGCAGCCGGCAGCGAGACGAGGTTCGCCTGCCAGCGAGTCTCCTTGGGCGACGTCGACCCGCTCGCGCTCGGCGGCGCGTACCGCGCGGTCACGAGCAGGCCCGGCCATGCCGCCTCCAACGTGTGCGTGGCCGCTCCGGACTTGCCTTCCGCGGGCGTGCTGTACGTCACCCGGGCCGCGCGGAAGCTCTGCAGGGCGCTCTCGTCGGCGGTCGTGCAGTAGCTCTCGAGGCACCGCAGCGTGTACGTGGTCGCGAGGTAGGTCGTCGACCTTCCCTCCCGCCGGAGCACCGTCGGCGGACCGGTCTGCTTCCAGGGCGAGAAATCCGTGTCGAGACGGATCGAGCCGGGGTCGACGCGCGACCGGTCGACGGTCACCTCGACCCGCGCAGTGACGGTGTCGCCGAAATGCACCTTGTAGGGATCGAGCTCCGCATACGCGTCGATTCCCGCCGGGCTCACGACCGTCGGCTCCGGCCCGTTGCCTCCGCCGCTCCAGAAGAGCACCACCACGAGCGCGCCGGCGGCGGCGACGGCCGCGAGCCCCGCGCCTGCGACGAGCTGCTCGCGACGAACCCTCATGCGCCTACCACGCGCCTCGTGCGCCGCAGGTCGGACCACACGAGGAACTCGGCCAGCACGTCGGACGGCTTGCTCGACGAGATGCACACGGGGTCGATATCGATCGTTCGGAACGTCTCGAGCAGCGCGTGCGTGCGCTCCTCGTTCGCCGCACGACGCGCTTCGACCTCGGCCCGGCCGAGCCGCACCGGCGACACGCGTCCCGTCGCAGATTCGCGGAGCGGGACGACGAGGCCGCTCACGTCCGGGAAGCTCTGCTCCCAGGTCGGATCCTGGATCACCACCGGCACCACGTCCCAACGCAACTCGGTCGCCGTCAGCCACAGGTCGGGCGACGGCGAGGGGATGAAGTCGGAGAGCACGAAGACGAACGTCCCCGCGCCCGCCGCGCGCCGCCGCTCGGCGAGGTATGCGATCGACCGCTCGAGCCAGTCGGCCGGGCTGCCGAACTCGGATGACTCGAGGCGCTGGTCGCGGATCTCGAGCAGCTTCCGCTCGCCTTTCGGCTGACGCCAGTGCGCCTCGCCGTCGGCGAAGTCGAGGTACCCCACGTAACCGCCCGCCGCGCCCGCGCTCGCGAGCACGAGCTCGACGACCTGCCGCATCGCAGCACGCTTGTCGAGCCACGGGAGCGGCGGCGCAAAATGGGCCATCGCCGGCCGCCGGTCACACACGAGGATGATCTTCGGCGCCTCCTCCGCGAACCGCTCCCGGACGAGGAACTCGTCGGCGTCGCGCGCGGTCGAGAGCCGCGCCGATGCGGCCCAGTCGATCACGTCCATCGAGTCGCCGCGGCGGTACGGACGCGAGCCCGCGATGTCCGTGCCGGCGCCGCGGTGCAGGCTCCGCATGGTCCCGAACGAGAGGCCGATCACGCGCCGCCGCGGGACGAAGGTGAAGGTCGGGCGGGCGTTGGCCACGACGACGTGGCCCCGCCTAGGCCTGAGCTTGCTCGAAGAGTGGGTCCGCCTCCGATCCCGGACGCGGTGCCGCCTCGAAGCAAGCGCGGCGGAACTCGTCGATGGCGGCCTCCCAGCCGGACGCACGCGCACGCGCAACGAAGGCCGGCGTGAACACGACCCGGTGCGCGAGCACGGGCGCGAAGAGGAGCTCGATGTCCTCCGGGACGACGTAGCCGCGCCCGTGGAGAAGGGCCCACGCACGGGCGGCGCGCTCGAGCGCGAGGCTGCCGCGGACCGAGCTGCCGATCACGACCGAGTCCTGCTCCCGCGTGGCCCGCACGAGCTGCACGAGCCAACGGTGGAGGACGTCGTCCACGTACACCTGCTGCGCGGCGGTGCGCAGACCCTGCACGTCGTCGAGGCCGACGACCGCCTCGAGCGCCTCGAGAGGGTGGTTGAAGCGCTGCTCCTCGATGATGCGGAGCTCGTCCTCCATGCCCGGATACCCGAGCGCAGTGCGGAGGAAGAAGCGGTCGAGCTGGGCCTCGGGGAGGGGGAACGTCCCCTCGTACTCGATCGGGTTCTCGGTCGCGAGGAGGAGAAACGGATACGGCACTTCGCGCGTCACGCCGTCGACGGTCACCTGCCGCTCCGCCATCGCCTCGAGCAGCGCCGACTGCGTCTTCGGCGTCGCCCGGTTGATCTCGTCCACGAGCACGACGTTCGTGAAGATCGGCCCCGGCCGGAACTCGAAGTCCCTGCTCCGCTGGTCGAAGATCGCCAGGCCGGTGACGTCGGTCGGCTGCAGATCGGGCGTGCACTGGATACGCGACGTGGTCGCCCCTTCGATGCTGCCCGCGATCGCGCGGGCGAGCATGGTCTTCGCGGTGCCGGGCACGTCCTCGAGCAGCACGTGCCCATCGCAGATCAGGGCGGTGAAGACGAGCTTGATCTCCTCGCGCTTGCCGTAGACGATCGTCTCGATGTTGTCGAGGAATCGCGACGAGACCTCACCGGCGCGGGCGACCCGCTCGGCCTCGATCTCCCGCCCGTCGTCAGCGAGGACCCGCTCCACCGTCACGATGGTATCGACGGCGTGCCCGTCTCGTTGCATCTCCGCCACCTAGGTACTTCTACGTTTTCGGACGAAAGTTGTTAGCGGAGTGTGTGCGCCCCTGCCCGGACGCCGCCGCAGGCGGCAGTCGGCTTCAGGGATCTACCCGCGCGACCGGCAAAGCCGGCGCAGGGTTTGCGGGTCCGTTCCGCACCCCGCCCGTGCCCGGACGCCGCCGCAGGCGGCAGTCGGCTTCAGGGATCTACCCGCGCGACCGGCAAAGCCGGGCGCACGGGGGTTTGCGGCGTCCGTTCCGCACCCCGCCCGTGCCCGGACGCCGCCGCAGGCGGCAGTCGGCTTCAGGGATCTACCCGCGCGACCGGCAAAGCCGGGCGCACGGGGGTTTGCGGCGTCCGTTCCGCGTCAGCGGAACGGACGCTCGCAGACTAAGAGAGCGCGTCCGCTCCCGCGACGACCTCGAGGATCTCCTGGGTGATCTCGGCCTGCCGGGCCCGGTTCATCTGCAGCGTATAGCGGTCGATCAGCTCGCCGGCGTTCTTCGACGCGTTCCGCATCGCGGTCATCTGGGCGCCCTGGAACGAGGCCGCGGACTCGAGCAGCGCGCGGTACACCTGCGTCTCGAGGTACACGGGCAGGAGCCGCTCGAGGATCTCCTCGGGCTCGGGCTCGAAGATGAAGTCGCCCCGCATCGCGTCGTCGCGGCGCTCCTCCTCGTCCGTCTCGAGCACCTCGGGCGAGATCGGCAGGATCTCCTGCTCGGTCACCGTCTGCGTCAACGCCGAGACGAACGTGTTGTAGACGAGCACCACCCGGTCGACCTCGCCCTCGACGAAGAGCTCCGCCGATCGGTGGGCGATCGCCTGTGCGTCGGCGTACGACGGGGCGTCCATGAAGCCGACGAACGCCCCGTCGAGGGTGCGGCGCCGGAAGGTCAGGGTCGAGCGTCCCTTCTTCCCCACCCCGAGCCACCGCACGGCCTGCCCCTCGGCCCGCAGTCGCCGCTCGACCGCGAAGGCGCGTCGCGTCACCTGCGCGTTGAATGCGCCGGCGAGCCCGCGGTCGCCCGTCAGCGGGATCACCAGCGTCGTGCCGATCTGCTCGTGCTGCTGGAGCAGCGGAAGCTGCTGCACCGATCCCGCGGCGCGACCGACGCCCGAGATCAGCTCCCGCATCGTCTCCGCGTACGGCCGCATCGACTCGATCCGCGCCTGCGCGCGGCGCAGCTTCGCGGCAGCTACCAGCTCGAGCGCACGAGTGATCTTGCGCGTGTTGCGGACGGAGCGGATCCGTCGCTTGTAGTCCTGGACCGAGGCCATGGCAGGTCAGGGATCGTCTGGCGCTTTCGCGACGCGAAAGCGCCTCTAGACGATGCCCGTCTCCTCCTCGATGTTGAAGCCGTCGAGGAACTTCTTGAGCGCCTGGTCGAGCGACGCCGCGGTCTCGTCGGAGAGGTCGCCGCTCGTCCGGATCGTCTCGTAGATCGCGCCGTCGGCGTGGAGCGTCTCACGCAGCTCCTCCTGGAAGCGGGGCACCTGCGGCACGGGAACCTTGTCGAGCCAGCCGTGGATGCCCGCGTAGATCGCGACGACCTGCTCCGCGATCGGCCACGGCTGGTACTGCGGCTGGTTCAGCGTCGCGACCATCCGCTCGCCGCGTGCGAGCGACTGCTGCGTCGCAGCATCGAGCTCAGAGCCGAACTGCGCGAACGCCTCGAGCTCGCGGTACTGGGCCAGGTCGAGGCGCAGGCGGCCCGCGACCTTCTTCATCGCCTTCGTCTGCGCGTTGCCGCCGACGCGCGAGACCGAGATGCCGACGTTGATCGCGGGACGGATGCCCGAGTAGAAGAGGTTCGACTCGAGGAAGATCTGGCCGTCCGTGATCGAGATCACGTTCGTCGGGATGTACGCGGCGACGTCACCGGCCTGCGTCTCGATCACGGGTAGCGCCGTGAGCGAGCCGCCGCCGAGCTCGTCGGAGAGCTTGCAGGCGCGCTCGAGCAGCCGCGAGTGGAGGTAGAAGACATCCCCGGGGAACGCCTCGCGCCCCGGCGGGCGGCGCAGCAGCAGCGAGAGCTGCCGGTAGGCGTCCGCGTGCTTCGTCAGGTCGTCGTAGATCACGAGGGCGTGCTTGCCGTTGAAGAGGAAATGCTCGCCCATCGCCGCTCCCGCGAACGGCGCCATCCACTTGATCGGCGCGGCCTCCTGCGCGGGCGCCGAGATCACGATCGTGTACTCCATCGCGCCCGCGTCGCGGAGCCGCTCCACGACCTGCGCGACCGTCGAGGCCTTCTGCCCGACCGCGACGTAGATGCAGATCACGTCGCCGCCGCGCTGGTTGATGATCGTGTCGATCCCGATCGCAGTCTTGCCCGTGCCGCGGTCGCCGATGATCAGCTCGCGCTGGCCGCGCCCGATCGGGATCATCGAGTCGATCGCCTTGAGCCCCGTCTGCAGCGGCTCGTGCACCGGTTGGCGCTGGATCACGCCCGGCGCCTTGAACTCGAGCGGCCGCTCCTCGCTCGCCCCGATCGGCCCCTGGCCGTCGAGCGGGTTGCCGAGCGGATCGACCACGCGGCCGAGGAGCTCCTCGCCCACGGTGACGCTCATCACCGCGCCGGTGCGGCGGACGGGCTCGCCCTCCTTGACGTGGTGCCACTCGCCGAAGAGCGCGACGCCGACGTTGTCCTCCTCGAGGTTGAACGCGATGCCCACCACCCCGTGCTCGAACTCGAGGCGCTCGAGCGCGACGCAGTTCTCGAGGCCGTACACACGGGCGATCCCGTCGCCGACCTGCAGCACCGTGCCGACCTCGGAGAGGTCGGTCTCGACGTCGTACTCCTCGATGCGCTGCTTGAGGATTGACGTGATCTCTTCGGGGCGGAGCTTCACAGAGGTCTCTCCTTTGGACTCAGGTTCGGGTCACGAGCTCGCGACGGAGCCGGTCGAGGCGGCCGCGGACGCTCGCGTCGACGCGGAGCGAGCCTGCCTGCAGGATCATGCCGCCGATCAGGTCGGGGTCGACGCTACGGGACGCCTCCACCGTGCGACCAGAGGCCTGCTCGATCTTCGACACGATCGCGGCGGCCTCCCGGTCGTCCAGCTCGTACGCGGTGGTCAGCTCGACGGCCAGCCGGCCCTGCTCGCGGTCGACGATCGCCTCGTACTCGTCTGCGATCGTCCGGAGCTGGCCGGCCCGGCCCTTCGCGGCGACGAGCCGGACGAAGTTGCGGATGACCGGATCGGCGCCCGTGGTGATCTCGTCGAGCACGCTCTCCTTCGCGCCCGGGTCGAGCTGCGGGTTGGAGAGGAACGCCTCGAGCTCCGGAGAGGTCTCCATCGCCTGGGCGAGCTCACCGAGCTCCACGCGGGCGACATCGACGCGGTCGCGCTCGAGCGCCGCCTCGTAGAGCGCGCGCGCGTACATGCGTTGCGCGACGGGCATGCGTGGTTCTCCTAGTTGGCCGAGCCCCGTTCGAGCGCCGAGAAGTCGAGGCCCTCGACCGCCTCGTCGACCAATCGGCGCTGGTCGGCGGAGTCGAGCACCTTGCCGACGACCCGCTCGGTCGCGTCGACCGTCAGGTCGGCGACCTCGCTGCGGATCTGTCCGATCGCGCGAGCCGTCTCGGCCTCGATCTGGCGCCGGGTCTCCTCGAGCCGGCGCTGCCGCTCGGTCTCGGCCTCGTGCTTCGCCCGCTCGATCTGGGCGTCGCCCACCTTGCGCGCCTCGGCGAGGATCTCCGCCGACTCGGAGCGGGCCTGCGCGAGGATCGCGCGGTTCTGCTCGAGGAGCTCGCGGGCCTCGTTGCGCGCCGCGTCGGCCTCGTCGACCGCCTGGCGGATGCGGTCGCGCCGATCGTCGATCGTCTTCTGGATCGGGCCGAACGCGTACTTGCGGAGCACGAAGAACGTGATCCCGAACGCGATCAGCGTCCAGATCATGAGGCCGGGGACGACCTCGATCAGCCCGGATGAGGCGAGCAGGCCCTGCACGTCAGATCAGCACGTAGGCGAGCAAGCCGCCGATCAGGCCGTAGAACACGACGGCCTCGGTGAGCGCGAACCCGAGCCACTGGATCCCCTGGAGCTCGCCGCGGAGCTCGGGCTGGCGCGCGACCGCCTGGATCATCGAGCCGAAGATGTTGCCGATGCCGACGCCGGCGCCGAGCGCGCCGAGACCGATGCCGAGCGCGAGCGCGATCGCCTTGCCGGCGTCGGCGACGTCGCCGGTGGTCTCCGCGAGGACAAAGAACGCAGACAGCATGGTTTGAGGAGCCTCCTTAGTGCTCGGGCTCGATCGCCGAGCCGATGTAGATCGCCGACAGCGCGGCGAAGATGTACGCCTGGATCGAGACGACGATGACGACTTCGAACAGGTAGAAGACGGCCGCGAGCGCGACCGAGAACGGGGCGATCCACGGGGTGACGAGGAAGATGAGCCCGATGAACGTGAGGATCAGCATGTGCCCGGCGAGCATGTTCGCGTAGAGGCGGACGCTCAGCGAGATCAGGCGCATGAACTGGCCGAGGATCTCGAGCGGGACGATCAGCGGATAGAGCCCCTTCGGGACGTCCGGGATCCAGCTCTGCAGGTAGCGCATGACGCCGTTCTCGCGGATCCCCTCGACGTGCGTGAACACCCACGTCATCAGCGCGAGCGCGAGCGTGACCGAAAGGGTCGAGGTCGCCGCGAAGATCGCGAACGTCGGCACCCCGTGCCACTTCTCGTCCGAGAGCGGCAGCGGGATGAAGCCGATCATGTTCACGGTCCAGATGAACAGGAGCAGCGAGGCGCAGTACGGAAACCAGCGCGCGATCGCCTTCGTCGGGAGCCCCTGCTCGGCAACCTGCACCTGGGCGACCTCGTAGACGGTCTCTCCCAGCGCCTGGCGGCGCGTCGGATCGCGCCCCACCTTGACGCGCATCAGCACGATGCCGATCACGCAGGAGATCAGCGTGCCGAGCAGGAGATACGCGACCGCCTTGTTGATCGACATGTTGAGCGGCCCGAGGTGGATCGGGATCCAGTCGTGGAGCTCCCACTCGTCGGCCGGGTTGAACTTCTCGTCGCTCGACTCGTCGGCGGCGAGCGCGGCCGCCGGCACGAGGAAGAACAGCGCCGCGGCGAGGGTCGAGATCCTGGCCCTCACGCGTCTGCCTCCGCCCCGAAGTAGGTCACGAGAGAGAGCGCCAGCTCGAGCGTGAACGCGAGCGCGTACAGCAATGCCGCGGCGATCCCGACGCCCTCGTCGGAGGCCGTGACCGCGACCAGCGGGATGCCAACCGCGATCGCCCGGAAGCTCGTGCCGATGCCCCGCATGCCTGCGGCGGCGAGGTTACCCGTGTCGAGCGACAGTCGCGTCAGCATCCAGCCGAAGAGCTGAGCGGCCGCCCAGAGCACGGCGGCGAGCACCCAGCCGCCGAGCGGCCAGCCCGCCACGACGAAGACCGGGAGGGCGAGCGCGATCAGCCCCGTCCCCGCGAGCGCGGGCACGAGGCGGCCGGGAATCGGTCGCGGGGTGCTGAACACGCCGACGCTCATCCTGCCGCGCCGGAATAGACCTTGTAGACGAGGAACACCGCGAGCGGGATCCCGACGATCGCCCCCACGAGCAGGCCGAGGCCCCAGAAGCCGAACGCCCAGCCGAGCAGGCCGCCGACGGCCATACAGGCGCCGGTCGTGCCCAGCAGGAGCCCGGAAGCGGTGGCGAGAGACTGTGGTGACGACGCGGTGGCGGCGGCCATGCGGACCGGAGCATACCAGCGAGCTTGTAACAGCCAAATCCGAGATTTCGAGCCAAAAACGGGTCTGGTTCGTCACACGATCGAAGGCCCGTCCGGGCCGATTCCGGCCTCCCGACGGCCGGCCGCGCTACGCGCTGAGACGCTGGTCGTCGGCGCTCTCGAGACGCCGGCGGCGGACGCGGGGGTTCGCGAGCTTCACGATCTCGAGCAGGTAGACGACGTAGACGGAGAATGCGAGGGCCGAAACCGCGATCGCGACCACCGCGATCGTCCACCAGACGTGCCACTCGCCCCCCGCGCGGAAGGGCACGAATCGGGTCGCGAGCGCAGCAGCGCCGAGGCTGGCCGTCCACGCCCACATCGTCAGCGCCGCACGCCGCTGGGAGAACCCGAGGCTCATGAACCGGTGGTGCAGGTGCGAGCGGTCGGGCGAGGAGATCGGCCGGTGGTACTTGAGCCGCTTCGCGACGACGAACGAGGTGTCGACGATCGGCACGAGGAGCACGAGCAACGGGAGGAACAGGACGACGGTCGACGCGGTCTTCAACAGACCGGAGATCGACACGGTGGCGAGCGTGAAGCCGAGCACGAGCGCCCCCGAGTCGCCCATGAAGATCCGCGCGGGGAAGAAGTTGTGGCGGAGAAAGCCGACGCACGCCCCGGCCACGATCGCGGAAAGGATCGCCGCGTCGGTCTTCCCGAGCGAGAGCGCGAGGATCGCGAACGTGAGGCCTGCGATCGCGCACACGCCGGAGGCGAGCCCGTCGAGCCCGTCGAGGAAGTTGACCATGTTCATGACCGCGACGATCCACACGACCGTGAGCGTCATCCCGAGCCACGTGGGGAGGTCGACGACGCCGATGAACGGGAACGTGAAGTGGTCGACCCAGACCCCGGACCAGCAGGCGATGGCGCCGGCCGCGACCTGGCCGCCGAGCTTCTGGAGCGGGTCGAGACCGCGGAAGTCGTCGATCGCGCCGACGACGCACGCGACCGCCGCTCCGAGCAGGATCCCGCGCACCTCCCGGTCGAGCGAGAGGAACGCGAGCGACGGCACGAGGATGCCGAGGAAGATCGCCAGGCCGCCGAGACGCGGGATCGGCCGCTTGTTGAGCCGCCGCTCGTCCGGCCGGTCGACCACGCCGAGCAGCCGCGCCATGCCGCCGACGGCGGGGGTGAGCAGCACGACGATGCCGAACGCGATCAGCGCGCCCCAGAGGACCTCCGGCGTCGCTCGCAGGTCCTCGAACATCGCCGCCTACTTCGTCCCGTAGAGCCGGTCGCCTGCGTCGCCGAGCCCCGGGACGATGTAGCCCTTGTCGTTCAGCCCGCGGTCGACGCCCGCGACGACGATCGAGACGTCCGGGTGGTCGCGGTGGATGCGCTCGATCCCCTCGGGCGCGGCGATCAGCGCGATCAGCCGTACCGACGAGGCGCCGGCCGCCTTCACGCTCTCGACGGCGGCTGCCGTCGAGTTGCCGGTGGCGAGCATGGGGTCGAGCAGGATCACGTCGCGGTCGGCGATGTCGTTGGGAAGCTTGACGTAGTACTCGACCGGCTGCAGGGTCTCCTCGTTCCGGTAGAGGCCGATGAAGCCGACGCGCGCCGCAGGGACGAGGGAGAGCACCGCGTCGAGCATCCCTATCCCCGCACGCAGGATCGGGCAGACCGCGACCTTCTTGCCGGAGATACGGCGGGCGCTCGTCCGCTCGAGCGGCGTCTCGATCTCGACCTGCTCGTCGGCGAGGTCCTTCGTCGCCTCGTAGGTGAGCAGGAGGGTGAGCTCGTTGACGAGCTGACGGAACATCTGCGTGGTCGTGGTCACGTCCCGGAGGAGCCCGAGCTTGTGCTGCACGAGCGGATGCAGCACCTCGGTGACGCTTCGCGCCACCGACGTGTCAGGGGCTGTCGAGGACTGAGCCAAAGGCCGTATCCCTAGTGTTTCTCGCCTCCGGCGAGAAACACTGGGTAGCCGCGGAACCCGGGATAGAGCGGACGGCGATCGCAGAGGACCTGCGCGCGGGCCCGCAACGTGTGGACGTCGGCGGCGTCGGTGAGCGCGTCGACGGCGATCCGGCCGACCTCACGGATGTCGTCCTCGTCGAAACCGCGCATCGTCACAGCCTGCGTCCCGACCCGGACGCCCGAGGCAATGGTCGGTGGGCGCTCGTCGAAGGGAACCGTGTTCCGGTTCGTCGTGAGGCCGACCGCGTGGAGCCGTTCCTCGGCGTCCTTCCCCGTCCAGTCCGTCGTGCGCAGGTCGATCTGCAGCAGGTGGGTGTCGGTGCCGCCGGTCAGCAGGTCGAGCCCGCCCGCGAGGAGCGTCTCGGCGAGCGCGTCGGCGTTCGTGCGGATCTGCTGCTGGTAGGCGCGGAACTCGTCCGACGCTGCGATCCTGAAGCACGTCGCCTTCGCGGCGATCACGTGCTCGAGCGGGCCTCCCTGGAGCCCGGGAAACACCGCCCGGTCGATCGCCTGCGCGTGCTCCTCGCGGCAGAGCACGAAGCCGGCTCGTGGGCCGGCGAGCGTCTTGTGGGTCGTCGAGCTGACCACGTCGCAGTGCTCCACCGGGTTGGGGTGGAGCCCCGCCGCGACGAGACCGGCGAAATGCGCCATGTCGCACCAGAGGAGGGCCTCGACCTCGTCGGCCACCCGGCGGAACATCGCGGTGTCGACCGTGCGGGGGTAGGCCGAGCCGCCGCAGAGGATCAGCCGGGGACGGTGCTCCCGCGCGAGGGCGAGCACCTCGTCCTCCTCGACGAGCGAGCTCTCGCGCGAGACTCCGTAGTGGACGATCGTGTACAGCCGTCCGGAGAAGTTGACCTTGAGGCCGTGGGTGAGATGGCCCCCGTGGTCGAGCCTCAGCGAGAGGACGGTGTCGCCCGGCTCGAGCAGCCCCAGGTAGACGGCCATGTTCGCCTGGGCGCCCGCGTGCGGCTGGACGTTCGCGTGCTCGGCGCCGAAGAGCGTCTTCGCGCGGTCGATCGCGAGCTGTTCGATCTCGTCGACGTACTCGCAGCCGCCGTAGTAGCGCCGGCCCGGATAGCCCTCCGCGTACTTGTTCGTGAGCACCGAGCCGACGGCCTCGAGCACGCTCGGCCACGTGAAGTTCTCCGACGCGATCAGCTCGATCTGGTTCCGCTGGCGGTCGGCCTCGCGACCGATCAGCGCCGCAATCTCGGGGTCGAGCTCGGCGAGCCCTCCGGTCCGCAGGCGCTCGAGCTGGTCGGCCGCGACTGCCACGCCGGGGATGCTACTCGCCCGGGAGGCGGAGCCCGACCAACGGGCGCGTGCGCAATCGGTGTCAGACACCGATTTCTGTCAAGTGCTGTTCGTGCCGACAGTGTGCCGATCCGTCCACACGCCCAGGACCCACCGGACAAGGCCCTCCGGCATCACAGGCGTCGGGAGACTTCGCCAGCCTCTCGGACGTTCTCGGGCCGAGCTGCATGAGACCACGACTTGCGCCTGTGCACTGATTGGCACCAAGTTGATCCGACGTCCCCTTGACGGCCCACGGTGTCTGACACCGTCGGTGTCCGCCGACCTCGAGGGACATCAATTCAGTCGATCTCGGACACGCTCGCGCGCGGCGGGCTCAGGGGCTGGCCGCACGGACGCGCGCGAGTGCCTCCGCCGCCGGGAGGGCGCCCACACGGAGGATCTCCGGCTCCGCGCCCGTCACGTCGATCACGGTGGACGGCGCGCCGCCGAGCTCCCCGCCGTCGACGAGTGCCGCCGCCCGATCGCGGATCTGTGCCGGCACGTCGGCGAGACGGCGCGGATCCGGCCCACCGGGCAGATTCGCGCTGGTGGCGACCAGTGCGCCAAGCTCGTCGAGCACCTCCTTGCCGGGCCCGGAGACCGCCGGGACCCGCACGCCGAGCGCGTCGGGCCGCTCCTCGTTGAGCCAGGGGAGGCGATGCCCGGGATTCGGCACGACGAGCGTCACCGGCCCCGGCAGCAGTGCGCGGGCGACATTCACGGCGGGCGTCGAGAGCTCGGGGATCCGCTCGAAAAGCTCTTCGAGGGAGGCGAACAGCACCGCCGTCGGCCGCCGCGCCTCGCGGCCCTTCGCCGCGTAGAGGGCGCGCGCCGGCTCCTCGTCCTCGACGTGCGCCGCGAGGCCGTAGACGGTGTCGGTCGGGATCACGGCGAGGCGGCCGCCGCGCAGCGCCTCGATCGCGTCCGCGATCCCGCTCACGAGCGGGCCCGGGCCTCGACCACCCGGTCGCGGCCAGCCAGGTCGCGCGTCACCACCGGCCGGCCGTACCCGAGCGACTCGAGCAGCGCGGCGACCCCCGCCGCCTGCCCGTCGCCGACCTCGAGCACGAGCGCCCCGCCCGGCACGAGCACAGGCATCGCCCTCCGGGCAACAGCCTCGATCGTGTCCCGCCCGTAGAGCGCGAGCGGCGGCTCCCAGTCGGCGATCTCCCGCGCGAGCAGCGGCGCGTCGTCCGGATCGACGTACGGCGGATTCGAGACCACGAGCTCCCACGGGCCGGCGGGCAGGCCGTCGAAGAGATCGTGCTCGAGCAGCTCGACGGTGAGCCCCGTGCGAGCCGCGTTCTCGCGTGCGAGCGAGAGCGCGTCCACCGAGGCGTCCATCCCGGTGACGCGCGCGCCAGGATGCTCGTCCGCGATCGCGAGCGCGATCGCCCCCGAGCCCGTGCCCACGTCGAGCACGCGTGGCGCGTCGACGCCCGCGAGCAGCGCCAGGCAGCGCTCGACGACCACCTCGGTCTCGGGCCGCGGGATCAGCGCTCGCCGGTCGACGCACAGCGTCAGCCGCCGGAAGCCCCACTCGCCGAGCACGTACTGGAGCGGCTCGCCGGCTGCTCGCCGCGCAACGAGCGGGTCGAGTCGGCGCGTGACGTCCTCCGTCGACCGAGCGGCGACCGATGCGCGCACCGTGGAGCGCGGTACGCCCAGGACGTGCGCCACGAGGAGCTCTGCATCGATGCGCGGGCTGCCGGAACCCGCGGTTTCCAGGCGCTCCGCGATCTCCGCGACGAGCTCGCGGACGGTCGGATCGGCCATGCTCACTCCCAATCCGTCAACACGCGATCCGTCAGGCCCTCCTGAGCGAGCCGCTCTCGAAGGCGGGCGTTCTCCTCGCGCAACTCGGGGATGTGGGCGTCGTGGAGCTCGACGAACATCGTCTCCACCCGGTCGATCACGCCGGTATCGAGCAGGTGGTGGACGATCGGGCACTCGACTCCCTCGACGTCCAGCTTCAGGATCCGGACGGACCGCTCGAGCTCCAGCACGAAGCGCGCAAGGTCGACGGCGTCGACGTCGACGTACGACGCCGGGTCGACGTTGCCCTTGAAGGGCAGGAGGCTCGACCCCACGGAGGCCCGAACGGGGTCGTGGCCGGAGTCCACGTGAAGGAAGAGGCGCACCCGAGCGGCTCGGTCGAGCGCCGCCTCGTGGTGGAGCCGCACGTTCGACGTCCCCCCGAAGCGCTCGCGCAGCACCGCGAAGGCGTGTGGGTTCGGCTCGAAGGCATGAACCTCCGCGCCGGTGCGGGCGAGGACGGCGGTCACATCCCCCACGTTCGCTCCGCAGTCGATCGCGAGATCGCCGGGCCCGAGCCCGAGCGAGGCGACACGACGCTCGGCCGTCGACGGTCGGAGCCGCCGCCGCAGCGAGCTCGCGACGCTGCTCACACCGGCGTCTCGAGCGCGCGCCGCCGCTCCTCGGTCTGGAGCGCCTCCGTGAACTCCTCGAGGTCACCGTCGAGCACCTGGTCGAGGCGGTGCGCCGTGAGCTTGACCCGATGGTCGGTGAGGCGGTTCTCGGGGAAGTTGTACGTACGGATCTTCTCCGCCCGCTCGCCCGTGCCGACCTGCGAGCGACGAGCCTCGGCGAGCTCCGCCTGCTGCCGCTCCCGCTCGGCCTCGTACAGCCGTGCGCGGAGCACGCGTAACGCCTTCTGCTTGTTCTGCAGCTGAGATTTCTCGTCCTGCATCGAGACGACGATCCCGGTAGGGACGTGCGTGATCCGCACGGCCGAGTCCGTCGTGTTCACCGACTGACCGCCGGGCCCCGTCGAGCGGTAGACGTCGATCTTGAGGTCCTTGTCCTCGATCGTCACCTCGACCTCTTCGACCTCGGGCATCACGGCGACCGTGGCCGTCGACGTGTGGATGCGCCCCTGGGACTCCGTCGCGGGCACCCGCTGCACCCGGTGAGTGCCCCCCTCCCACTTGAAGACGGAATACGCGCCGTCGCCCTTCACGGCGAACACGGCCTCCTTCACGCCGCCGCCGTCGTTCTCGCTCATCGAGAGCAACTCGGTGCGATAGCCGCGCCGCTCGGCGTAGCGCTGCAGCATGCGCGCCAGCTCTCCGGCCCAGAGCGCCGCCTCGTCGCCGCCGACGCCCTGCCGGACCTCGACGATCACGTCCTTCGCGTCGGCCGGATCCCGCTCGACGAGGGCGAGCCGGAGCTCGTCCTCGAGCCGCGCGACCTCGGTTTCGAGCTCGTTCGCGAACGACGAGAGCTCCGGATCGCTCCTCGCGTCGGCGAGATCGGCGCTCGCCTGGCGCCACTCACGCGAGACGCGAAGCACGGGCTCGAGGTCCTTCAGGCGCCGTCCGAGGTCGGCCGCCTCGCGGCGGTCGGAGTAGACGGACGGGTCCGCCAACCGCTCCTGGAGCTCCGCGTGCGACCGCTCGAGCTCCTCTGCGAGCTGTTCGAGGGTGGCCATACCGCGCCTGATTGTAGGTGCGCCCGGCTGTCTGGCCGGGCAGCGCAGCCGGAGCTCAGACGACCGACAGCGTCGCGGCGAGCGTCACCTCGGGGACGCCCGTGAGCGCCTTCGAGACGGGGCAGTTGACCTTCGCGCCCTCTGCCTGCTCGACGAACGCGTCGCGGTCGATTCCGGGGACCGTGCCCACGACCTCGATCGCCCCTCTCGTGATCCCCTCCCCGGGCTGAAACGTGACCGTGACCGACGTCTCGAGCCGCTCCGGCGGCGTCCCGGCTCCCGCGAGCGCGTGCGAGAGAGCCATCGAGTAGCAGGACGCCCACGCCGCCGCGATCAGCTCCTCCGGGCTCGTGCGGCCGTCAGGAGTCTCGGCTCGCGACGTCCACGTCACGTCGAGCGGCCCGAAGGCCCCGCTGCCGACGCCCTCGATCCGGCCGCCGCCCTCCATCAGCGAGCCTGCCCAGGTCACCTTGGCCATCCGGTCGGTCGCCATTCAGTTGCCTCCTTCGAGCGAGGTGTCGATGTCGACGTCGACTCCTGCAGCACGCAGGAGTGACGAGAACGAGCAGCCGCGATGCGCCGCCTCGACCGCGCTCGCCAGCGCCTGCTCGTCGACGTCGTCGACGCGGGCGCGGACGGTCAGCGCGGAATGCACGATCAGGTGCCCCTGTCCCGCGACCTCGTCCATCGTGATGCGGCACCGCACCTCGAGCCGGCCGGGCGGGGTCCCCGCGGCGGTCAGCTCCCCCGCGAGCGACATCGTGAAACAGCCCCCGTGTGCGGCCGCGAGCAGCTCCTCCGGGCTCGTCTTTCCCTCCGGCGCGGCGATCCGCGTCGGGAGCGAGTACGGCAGCGAGGTGAACGCCCCCGACGAGGCGGCGCTGAGCGCCCCCTCGCCCCGGGCGAGATTGCCCTCCCAGACGATGTCGGCGTCACGGACGATCCGTGGCATGGGGAGAACCTAACGGTTCCCCGGAGTCCTCAGGCCATCACCTCGACCCGGCGGTCGGCCTCCAGCTCGGTCGGCCCCTCGCCGGACTCCCGTCGCCGCACCTCCTCCATCGCCCGGATCGAGACCTCGATCTGGTCGAGCGTCGGCTCGCGGGTCGTGAGCCGCTGGAGCCACAGCCCCGGTGCGAGCAGGGTCATCAGCGTCCGGCTGTCGTGGTGCTTGCCCGCGAAGCGGATCAACTCGTACGCGAGCCCCGCGATCAGGGGAAGCAGGACGATGCGGCTGACGATCAGCCAGTACCAGCTCGGATGCCCGACGAACGCGAACACGAAGATGCCGATCACCATGACCCAGAGCAAAAAAGCCGTTCCGCAACGAGGGTGGATCAAGCTGAACTTCTGCACGCGCTCGGGCGTGAGCTCGGCACCGGCCTCGAGCGCGTTGATCGTCTTGTGCTCTGCGCCGTGGTACTGGAAGACGCGCTTCAGATCGGGCAGGAGGCCGATCAACACGATGTAGCCGACGAACATCGTCACCCGGATCGCGCCCTCGACGATCACGAACCAGGTCGTGTCGTCGACCGGCAACCAGTTCGTGATCAGCGCCGGGCCGACCTTGAACAGCAACAGCGCGAATCCGATCGCGATCACGAACGCGAACACGATCTGGCCACGCGAGATCTCGGTGACCACCTTGCCCTCGTCGTCCTCCTCGCGGACGGCGACGTTGGCCGAGATCGCGAGCGCCCGGAAACCGATCGCGAGCGACTCGCCGAGCGCGACCACTCCGCGAACGACCGGCAGCCGCCAGATCCGGCGTCGCATCGGCGAGACGACGTCCTGCACGACCTCCTCGATCCCGCCCGCAGGGGTGCGGATCGCAACCGCCCAGCAGGACGGTCCGCGCATCATCACGCCCTCGAGCACCGCCTGCCCCCCGTACGACACGCTCATGCCCGCATGTTGCCCGGGGACGGCGCGGGCCCTCTAGGCGCTCTTGGCCGCGGCGGCTTTCTCGAGCCGGCGCTGGAAACGCTCAACGCGGCCGCCCGAGTCCATCAGCTTCTGCTTGCCGGTGTAGAACGGATGGCAGGCCGAGCAGACCTCCACGTGGAGCTCGGGCTTCGTCGACCGCGTGGTGAACTCGTTCCCGCAGGAGCAGGTCACGTGCGCGACGACGTACTCGGGATGGATGTCGGCCTTCATCGACCGGCCAGGATAGCAGAGGCGTCTTCGGCCCCGACGTTGCCTCCCGAGACGACGGCAACCACGTTCTCATCGGCGATCCGGCCGCTCAACACGGCCGCGACGGCTGCCGCTCCGGCCGGCTCGCAGGCGAGCTTCGCGTCCGCGTAGACGCGCCTCATCCCCTCCTCGATCTCGTCGTCCGAGACCCGCACGACCTCCACCCCGGCGGACTGGCACACGCGAAGCGCGTTGCGTCCCGCGTAGGGCGCGTCGAGCCCACCGGCCCGGGTCTCCGGCGCGATCGCGACCTGCTCTCCGGCCGCGAGCGCGAGATCGAGCGTCGCGGCGGCCTCGGGCTCCACGCCGACCACCCGGACGCCCCGTCCTCCAACCGCGGCCGCGATCCCGCCGATCAGCCCGGCGCCGCCGACCGGCACCGCGATCACCTTCGTCGACGGCGCGTCCTCGACGATCTCGAGCCCGACCGTGCCCTGGCCCGCCATCACGAGCGGGTCGTCGAAGGGATGGACGAGCACGCGGCCCGTCTCGGCGAGGTGCTCCTCCAGGCGGGCGAACGCACCGCTGGGATCTGCCGCCTCGACGTCGACGCGCGCGCCGTATGCGCGCGCGCGGTCGAGCTTGTAGGGGCTCGCCGCCGCCCAGGAGAACACGACACACTCGAGCCCCTCCGCGGCCGCGCCCCACGCGAGCGCGATCGCGTGGTTCCCGGCGGACGCCCCGGCAACACCGCGGTCGCGCTCCTCGGAGTCGAGCGCGGCCAGCCGGTTGAGCACTCCCCGTGCCTTGAACGACCCGGTGTGCTGGAAGAGCTCGGCCTTGAGCCTGAGGCCGGGAGCCAGCCCCGACCCGTCGAGCAGCGGCGTGCGGCGGGCCCGGCCGCGGATCGTCTCGGCCGCCCGCACGACGTCGTCGTGGGTCACAGGATCCTCGGTCACGCCGGGATCCTAGTTTCGGGGTCGCGCCGCGGTCCGGCCTGTCGTCGCAGAATGCCCATCGTGAGCCCGACGGCCGACCCGCACCCTGTTCGCCTCGTGGTCAGCGACGACCTGCGCAGGAGCAGGCTCACTGCCGCGTTTCGCCTGCTCCTCGCGCTGCCCCAGCTCGTCTGGGCGAGCCTCTATGGGGCGGCGGCGTTCGTGCTCGCGTTCGTCGTTTGGCTCGCCGTGCTGTTCGAGCGGCGCGCGCCGACGTCGCTGCACCAATTCCTCGCGGGGTACGTCCGCTACACCGTCCATCTGGCCGCCTACCTGAGCTTCGCCGCCGACCCGTATCCGGGGTTCACCGGGAGCAGCGCGTACCCGGTCGACGTCGAGATCGCCCCGCCGGCGCCACAGAGCCGCAAAGGCGCCGCCGTCCGGATCCTGCTCGCGCTGCCCGCGCTGGCGCTCTCGTCGGCGCTCGCAGGCTCGGTCGCGATCGGCACCGCGTACGGTGGGGCAGCGCTCGGCACGGCGGGCGGCCTCACGGTCGCCGTCGGGATCCTCGGCTGGCTCGCGTCGATGGTGCGTGCCCGGATGCCGCGGGGGATGCGCGACGCGGCCGCGTACGCGATCGGCTACGGCGCGCAGACGACCGCGTACGTGCTCATGCTCACCGACCGATACCCGGACTCGACTCCGGGGAACGCGGAGCCGCCGCCCGAGCTCCCCGCACATCCGGTCGCGATCGACGTCGATCGCGACACGGCCCGTCCCCGCCTCCTCGTCCTCTTCCGGTTCCCGCTCGTGGTGCCGCACCTCGTCTGGCTCACGCTGTGGTCGGTGCCGGTCGCCGCGGCGGTCGTCGTGGCGTGGCTCGCCGCCCTCGTCACCGGCCGCGTGCCCGATGCCCTGCACCGCTTCATGGCCGCGTTCCTGCGCACGCTCGCGCACGTGATCGCGTTCCTCTGCGTCGTCGGTCGCCCCTTCCCGGGGTTCGTCGGCCGCGAAGGGAGCTACCCGATCGACCTGACGATCGACCCTCCGGCCGCCCAGCCACGACTCACGGTGCTCGCCCGCCTCGTGCTCGCGCTGCCGGCGCTCCTGCTCGCGTCGGCGTACGGGGGCGTCGCGCTCGTCGCCGCGGTCCTCGGCTGGTGCGCCGCCCTCGTGACCGGCCGCGTCCCGTCAGGGCTTCGCGACCTCGGCGCGGTATCGCTTCGCTACCAGGCGCAACTGGTCGCGTACCTGCTGCTGCTCACCCCGCGGTATCCCGACTCCTCCCCCGCGCTCCGGCGCCCGAGCGCTCCCCACGAACTGGCGACGGTGAGCGCGTGACCTCGCTCCGCGTCGGCGTCGGCGCCGCGCTCGTGGCCGGCTGGCTCGCGCTCGCGTGGCTCCTCTGGGGAACCGTCGTCCCCGACGGGCTGGCCCTCCCCCACGTCGACGTCGACGAGGTCTTCGGCCGCGAGCTCGTCGCGCGCGCGGTGCGCTACGAGCGGCTGCTGCTGGGGGTCTGGGCGCTCGAGACCGCCGCGACCCTCGGCGTGCTCGCGCTCTATGCCCGCTACGGCCCCCGCTTCGCCGCCGAGTCGGCCGCCGGCCCGCTCGGCACCGGGATGCTCCTCGGGATGCTCGGGCTTGCGATCGTGTGGCTCACGCAGCTGCCGTTCACGGTGGTCGCGCTCTGGTGGGAGCGCCGCCACGACGTCTCGCACGCCGGGTACCTGGGGACGGTGTTCGGCGGCTGGGCGCTGCTCGGCCTGACGTTCGTCTCCCTCAGCGTCGCGGTGTTGATCGTGATGAGCCTCGCACGGCGCCTGGGCGACTGGTGGTGGATCCCGGCCGCCGCGGTCCTGACCGGAATCGTCGCGCTGGTCCTGTTCGTCAGCCCGTACGTCTACCCCGGGCTCGAACGGCCCGCCGAGCCCGGGCTCGTCCAGCGCTACGACCGGATCGCGCAGGCGGAGGGCGTCACGGGGATCCCTCTCCGCATCGAGCGTGTGAGCGACACGACGAGCCAGGCGAACGCGTTCGCGTTCGGTCTCGGCCCCTCCCGGCGTGTCGTGCTCTGGGACACGCTGCTCGACGGCCGGTTCACGCGCGGCGAGGTCGACGTCGTGCTCGCACACGAGCTCGGGCACCACTCGAGCGACCACATCCCGAAGGCGATCGGCTGGTTCGCGCTCTTCGCGCTGCCGGGCGCGCTCCTCGTGATGCTCGTCGCGCGGCGGCGCGGCGGGATGGGCGAGCCGCGGGCAGTGCCGCTCGCGCTCGTCGTGGTCGCCGCGTGGGCGCTCGTCACGAGCCCCGCCCAGAACCTCGTCAGCCGGCGCGATGAGGCGGAGGCCGACTGGAAGGCGCTCCAGACCACCCGCGACCCCGCTTCCGCGCGCGGCCTCTTCCGGGAGTTCGCGGCCACCTCGCTCGGGGACCCGAGTCCCCCGACCTGGGCCTACCTGCTCCTCGAGACCCACCCCACGCTCGCCCAGCGCGTCGCGATGGCCGACGCGTGGGCAGCGAGCCACCCTTAGCGTCGCTCAGGTGTTCGTGTATTCGGGCCCCGAGCCGCCCTCGGGCGGGGTCAGGCGGCCGCCCTTGGCGCTGATCGCACCACACTGCACGCAGTTGGACGGGTTCACCTCGACGCGCACGGTTCCGTCGCCGTCCGACTCGCCGACCTCGTACACCTGCGCCGGGCACAGCCAATGCCACATCTCGGCGAGCTCACGGGGCACCTCCGTCTCGATCCGGATGTGGCTCGGCTGGTCGTCCCGGGTGCGGTTGCCCGACGCGAACACCGACGAGAGCTTGTCGAAGGTCAGCTTCCCGTCCGGCGCGGGGTAGCGGGCCGCCCGGCCGGTGCGGAGCAACGCGGTGTCTGCGTTCGGATGCGTGTCCCGCTCACCCGGGGGAAGCTTGCCCTTGCTCACGGTCATCGCGCTCGCGAGCGCGCCGCCGAGGAAGAAGCCCTTGTCGAACGCCTGGCGCATGTTGCGCACCTCCGCGAGCTCCTGCCAGACGTAGCTCCCCCGGAGTGCCTCGTCATACGTGTCGAGGGCCCCGCGGCGCCCCGCGACCTCGCCTCTCCGGAGCGCGGCGAAGATCGACTCGGCTGCGAGCCGCCCGGACTCGATCGCGTAGTGGACGCCTTTCAGCCGCGGCACGTTGACCAGACCGGCGCCCTCGCCGACGAGAACGAGGCCGGGTGCGTTCAGCTTCGCGGGAACCGAGTTGAGGCCGCCTTCGGTGATCGTCTTCGCGCCCCACGCAACACGCTCCCCTCCGTCGAGCAGCTTGCGCATGAGCCGATGCGTCTTGAACTCCTGCAGGAGGTCGTGGGCGGACAGCTCGACATCGGCGTACTCGAGGCCGACGACGAAGCCCAGCGAGAGGTGGTCGTCGCCCATCGGGTACACGAACGAGCCACCGAACTCCCCGTACCGGGCACGCTTGCGGAGCGGCCAGCCCATCGTGTGCACGATCCTCCGCAACGGCCGGGGAACCCTCCAGACCTCCTTCACCCCGAGCGCCCAGATCTGCGGGTTGCGGCCGCCGAGCCCGAACCGCTCGATCGCGGCGGTCGTGAGGTGTCCGGCCGTGCCCTCCGCCAGCACGGTCACTCGCGCGGCCACGTCGACCCCGGGCTCGAAATTCGGAAGGGGCTCTCCATCCTTGCCGCGCCCCTTGTCGCCGGTACGGACGCCGACCACCCGCCCGTGGTCGAGCAGCAGCTGCTGCCCTGCGGTCTCGGGCAGGATCATCGCCCCGCCCGCTTCGGCCTGCGCGGCGAGGAATCGCCCGAGCTCGGAGAGCGAGACGATCCAGTTTCCGTGGTTCATCATCGTCGGCGGGGGCGGGATGCGGAGGGCGGCGCCCTTCGTGAGCAGGTACACGGCTTCGCCCTGCACGGGGCCGTAGGTGGGCATCTCCTCGATCGGCATGCGCCCCGCGAACAGCCGCCGGATCGCGCGCGGGTTCATCACCGCGCCGGAGAGCAGGTGCGAGCCCGGCTGCTTTCCCTTCTCGAGCACCGCCACGGGCACGTCGCCGAGGCGCTCCCGCACGTCCGGATGCTCCTCGAGCAGCTGGCCGAGCCGGACGGCGCACGCGAGCCCGCCGGGGCCGGCACCGACGATCAGGACGCCGACCTCGATCCGCTCGTCGGCCGCGTCCGTGGGGGCGGCGATCGCCTCCGAGCTCTGGAACGGGGGCGGGTAGTCGGCCGGACGGACGCTCACCGACGTGCGCGCAGCAACTCGGTGAGCTTCGGGGCGATCTGGGTCAGGTCGCCGACCACGCCGAGGTCCGCGAAGTCGAAGATCGGGGCGTTGGGGTCCTTGTTCACGGCCACGATCGTCCCGGAGCCCTGCATGCCGACCTTGTGTTGGATCGCGCCGGAGATCCCGAGCGCGACGTAGAGCTTCGGGGAGACGGTCTTGCCGGTCTGCCCGACCTGGGCCGAATAGGGGTACCAGCCCGCGTCGACGACGGCACGAGTCGCCGCGACGGCGCCGCCGAGCGCGTCGGCGAGCTCCTCGCAGTACGAGAACCCCTCGGGGCCGCCGAGGCCGCGACCCCCGGCGACGATCACGTCGGCGTCCTCGATCGAGGGCCCGCTCGCCTTCTCGGTCAAGTGCTCGACGAGCCGGGCACCGGTGGAGAACTCCTGGAACGTCACGTCCACCGACGTCGTCTCCGCGGTCCCACCCGATTCGATCGGGTCGAACGTGCCGGCACGGATCAGGGCGAGCCGCGGGGCCGAGGTCCAGCCGACCTCGACGAGCACGGTGTCCCCGAGGGCCGGGCGCACTCCGACGAGCTCGTCGCCCTCGATGCGAACGTCGGTGAGGTCCCAGTTGAGGCCCGCCTCGAGCCGTGCGGCGAGGCCGGCGGCGACGTCGGCCGCGAGGACCGAGGCCGGGAAGAGCACCGTGTCCGCGCCCGATTCCCGCACGACGGCCTCGAGCGCGTCGACGCGTGGCTGCGGCAGCGGCGCGGCGAGCTGCTCGTCGTCGACGACGTACACGGTCGAGGCGCCGAACGCTCCCGCGCTCGCGGCCGCCTCCCCGATGCCACTGCCCAGCACGACGCCCGCGACGTCGCCTCCGAGCGTGGCTGCCTTGCCGAGCACGCCGAGCCCCGCCTTCGTGAGCGCGCCGTCGTGGCTTTCGAGGAAGACCAGCGTCGTCATGGCTAGACGAGTCGTCTCTCGGCGAGGTACTCGACGATCTTCTCGGCGGCGTCGCCGTCGTCCTCGATGCGCTCCTGGCCGCTCTTCGGAGGCGGCGGCGCGGACGAGCGGACGGTGGTGTACGACCCGGGCTCTCCGACGAGGCCGGCGTCGACGCCGAGGTCAGTGAGCGAGACGATCTCCTGCGGCTTCGACTTCGCCCCCATGATCCCCTTGAGCGAGGGATACCGCGGCTCGTTGATCGCGTCCGAGACCGCGACCACCGCGGGCAGCGGCGCCGAGATCACGTCGTAGCCGAACTCCGTCTGCCGCTTCCCCGTGAGCTGACCGCCCTCGACGTGCAGCTCGGCGACCTGCGAGACCAGCGGCCTCCGGAGCCGCTCCGAGACGGCAGCCCACAGCACCGCGCCGTCCGCGTCGCTCGACTGCTGCCCGAAGAGCACGAGGTCTGCCTCCTCGCGCTCGAGTGCGGCAGCGAGCGCGCGGCTCGTCGCGACGAGGTCAGAGCCGGCGGCGGCGGCGTCGGAGACGAGCAGCGCGCGGTCGGCACCCATCGCCAGCGCCTTCCGCAGCGACTCCAGCGCCTGCTCGGGCCCGAGCGAGACGACGACCACCTCGGCGGTGTGCGCGTCCTTGATCCGCAGGGCCTCCTCGACCGCGTTCACGTCGGTCGCGTTGAGAACAGCCTCCCCCGACCGGTCGAGTCTCTTCGTCCCGGGGTCGAGGCGCTTGTGCGAGGCCGCATCCGGAACCTGCTTGACGCAGACGGCGATCTTCACGCGGCGGACTCTAGCGACGCGTGCCGCCGCGTCGATCCGGTGCAACACGGGGCGGAATGCCCGATTCGGTGTCAGACACCGTCCGCCGTCAAGACCCGAACGTACCGGTTCGTGCCGATCGCTCCACAGGCCGGCAACGCCCGCGGCCCGCCGATCCCGCTCTCCTCGCACGATGGTGGCCAGGCAGACGACTCACCCGAAGCGCGACGAGCCCCGTTGCGATGCGGGCTCGAGGAGTGTGGAACGATTGGCACGAAACCGAGGCATTTACCCCTTGACAGGAAACGGTGTCTGACACCGTCCCGGGCGAACCGCCTGGGCGATCGCGTTCGGTGCTGCAACTCTGGTAGCGTCCCGCGCTTCGCGCCGCACCGGAGCCATGACTCGCCACCGGACGACAGCACGAGGGGCACGCCTCCTCATTCTCGCCGCCCTGCTCGGCCTCGCCGCGGTCTCGTCGCTCGGCGCCGCACCGAAGCCCACGGGCCTCGTCGACGGCCGCCCGATCGTGTTCCCCCTGATCGGGGACTACGCGTACACGATGAACTTCGGCGACCCTCGTCCGCAGGGTAGGCACGAGGGAATCGACATCGAGCACGTCCCGTGGCGCACGCCCGTCGTCGCCGCCGAGGCGGGGACGGTCAAGTGGTGGACGACCTCCGCCCTCGCCGGCTGCATGCTCTACCTGTACGGGAAGAGCGGCACGACGTACCTCTACATCCACCTGAACAACGACCTGACGAGGGAGTCGGAGGATCGAGGAGGCTGCAAGGCCGGGGTCTCGTACACGGTTCCGAGCGGGACCAAGGTGAGTGCGGGAGAGCAGATCGCCTGGAGCGGAGACTCGGGCGATGCCGAAGGCAACCCGCACCTTCACTTCGAGGTGCACCCCGACGACGGCGGCGCCGTGAACCCGTACCCGTATCTGAACGCGGCCGAGCGGCTCCTGTTTCCCGGCCGGCTGGGCGCGGCGTTCTCGCTCGGACTGCGCGGCGTGCCCGTCGCGGCCGGCAGCGGAACGCTTCGCATCCGGGCGAGCGCCGTTCGCTGGTGGCCCGGCGGGCAGTGGACCTCTCTCGTCCAGGATCGGCTGCTCACGTTGCGGGTGGCAGCCGGAGCGAACGTCGACGAGACGCTCGTCGGCTCCCTCCAGGCGTCGACGCTCGGGACGTTGCAGACACCCTCGACGGGCTCCGAGGGCACCTACACGGCGTTCACCGCCCGTGGCCGCGTGACAGCCGACGCGCTGCGCGGGACGCCGGGCGCGCTCGTCGCCGCCCGCGTCACGCGTCCCGGTGGCGTCGCGATGCCGCTCACGACAGTCGATGCCGACCCCGCCGCCGCGACCGGCGACCTCGATGACCCGTCGGCTCAGAACCAGGGGCCGGAGAACGGCCTGCCGGGCGGCGTGTGACCGCCCCGCCGTCTACGCGGGAGCGAGCGTGCTGCGGAGGAAGTCGACGATCGCGCTCGTGGGAGCGCCCGGCGTGAACACCTCTGCGACCCCCAGACGCTTGAGCTCCTGCGCGTCCTCCTCTGGGATCGTGCCGCCGACCACGACCAGCACGTCGCCGGCGTCGTTCGCGCGGAGACCCTCTACGATCCTCGGCACCAAGGTCATGTGCGCCCCCGAGAGAATCGAGATCCCGACCGCGTCCGCATCCTCCTGGACCGCCGTCTCGACGATCTGCTCGGGCGTCTGGTGGAGGCCCGTGTAGATGACCTCCATGCCTGCGTCTCGCAACGACCGCGCGATGATCTTGGCCCCACGGTCGTGCCCGTCGAGGCCCGGCTTCGCGATCACAACTCGGATCGGCCGCTCCACGCGGTCAGTATAGGAACGTGCACCTCACCGTCATCGGGTCGTCCCCGGCCTGGCCGAATGCAGGGGGGGCGCACTCCGGTTACCTCCTCGCCTCCGGCGGGAAACGACTCCTGCTCGACTGCGGCCCGGGCGTCCTCGGCCGGCTGCGGGAGCGCGAAACCTGGCCGGCGCTCGACGCGATCGCGATCACGCATTTCCACCTCGACCACTGGGGCGACCTCGTCCCGTGGGTCTGGGGCAGCTTCTATCGCCGCGGCCAGGGCGACGAGCAGCCGGAGCTGTGGGTCTACCGCGGCGGTCGCGCGTACCTCGAGGAGCTGGGCTCGCGGCTCGGCTTCCCGGACATGTTCGACCGCACGTTCAAGATCTCGGAATACGACGCGGAGACCCCGTTCACCGCGGCCGGCCTGCGGGTGCTCCCGGTGAGGCTGCCGCACTACATGCTCGAGACGTACGGCTTCCGGGTCTCGAACGACACGACGACGCTCGCCTACACGGGCGACACGGGGCCGAGCGAGCGGATCGCCGAGCTCGCCCACGACGTCGACCTGCTCGTCTGTGAGGCGACTCTCGAGACGGGCGCCGCAGACGGTCAACCGCGCGGCCATCTCAGCGTCGACGAGGCCCTCGACGCGTTCCACGCCTCCGGCGCCAGGCGCCTCCTGCTCACCCACCGGCCGTCGGAGCTCGCCCTGCCGGACGGCCTCGATCTCGCCTTCGACGGCATGGAGCTCGAGATCGCGCCGGGCGCGTGAGCCTCGGCAGCCGCCCTCGACCACCTCAACCCAGCCGAGCAATTGCGACCATGAAGCCGGACGCCTGAGCCGTTCGCGGCGGCGAAGCCGCCGCCTTCAGGGATGTGCCCCGCCGCAGGCGGGGATCAAGCGGCAGGAATCCGCGCGAGCGGATTCCTGCTTCGCGAAACTAAAAGACAGGCTGCTCGCGCCAGATGCCCCAGGTGTGGCGCCACGCGTCGCAGATCTCGCCGAGGGTGACGCCGTCTCGGACGGCGTCGACGATAACGGGCATCAGGTTGCGGTCGGGTGCGGAGGCGGCTTCCCGGAGCTCCGCGATACGGCGCTCGACGTGGGCGCTGTCCCTGCGGGCCTTGAAGGCCTCGAGCCGGTCGATCTGCTTGCGCTCGAGCTCGGGGTCGATGCGGAGGATCTGGACCTCCTCGTCGCCCTGGCTGCGGTAGCGGTTGACGCCGACGACGACCCGTTCGCCCGCCTCGACCTCCTGCTGGTAGCGGAACGCGGCTTCGGCGATCTCGCGCTGGGGCATGTTCTGCTCGATCGCGGCGACCATCCCGCCGAGCTCGTCGATCCGCCGGAACAGCACGTATGCCTCCTCCTCGAGCCGGTTCGTCATCGCCTCGACGTGGTAGGAGCCACCGAGCGGATCGATCGTGTTCACCACGCCGGTCTCGTGCGCGATCACCTGCTGGGTCCTGAGCGCGAGCCTGACCGCGTCCTCGGTCGGCAGCGCGAGCGCCTCGTCGAAGCTGTTCGTGTGCAGCGACTGCGTGCCGCCGAGCACCGCGGCGAGCGCCTCGATCGCCGTCCGGGCGACGTTCACGAGCGGCTGCTGCCAGGTCAGCGAGACGCCCGCCGTCTGGGTATGGAAGCGCATCAGCAGCGAGCGCTCGTCGCGGGCGCCGTACGTGTCGCGCAGCTCCCGCGCCCAGATCCTGCGCGCCGCGCGGTACTTCGCGATCTCCTCGAAGAAATCGAGGTGCGCGTTGAAGAAGAACGACAACCGCGGCGCGAACGCATCGACGTCCAGCCCACGCTCCAGCGCCCACTCCACGTAGGTGAACCCGTCCTTCAACGTGAACGCGAGCTCCTGGGCCGCCGTCGAGCCGGCCTCCCGGATGTGGTACCCGGAGATCGAGATCGGATGCCACAACGGCATCTCCCGAGCGCAGAACTCGACCATGTCCGTCACCAGACGCATGGACGGCCCCGGCGGGAAGATGAACTCCTTCTGCGCGATGTACTCCTTGAGGATGTCCGTCTGGATCGTCCCCCGCAGCCTCGCCCGCGGCACCCCCTGCTGCTCCCCCACCACCAGGTACATCGCGAGCGCGATCGCCGCCGGCGCGTTGATCGTCATCGACGTCGACACCTCACCCAGCGGGATCCCCCCGAACAACACCTCCATGTCCTCCAATGACGCAACCGCGACGCCCTCGCGGCCCACCTCGCCAAGCGCACGAGGCGAGTCCGAATCGACCCCCATCAGCGCCGGCATGTCGAACGCCACCGACAACCCCGTCTGCCCGTGCTCGAGCAGATACCGGAACCGCGCGTTCGTCTCCGCCGCCGTCCCGAACCCCGCGAACTGCCGCATCGTCCACAACCGGCCCCGGTACATCGACGGATACACCCCACGCGTGAACGGGAACGACCCCGGATAGCCCAGATCACGCTCGTAGTCGAGCCCCACGCTCTCGGGCGTCGCCAACGGCTCCACCTCCGCCCCCGAGATCGACGTGAACAACTCGTCCCCCCGCACCGACCCCGCCGCGAAACGCGAGCGCCACCTCTCGAGACCCGTCGAGCGACGCTCGTCGACCCGCGCCATGCAGCGGATGCTACCCGGGGTGCAGAGGCCGCCCGGCTCCACTCGATCGAGGGATCGGAGCCTGATCGAGGGACGCCGATCGAGGGACGGTGACACGTCTTGCGGCACTCACGGGCGTCGTCGCCGCAGTCGCGGCGCTCGCAACCTTCCTCGCGTCCGCCGGCGCAACGCCTCGAGCGCTCACCTGCGGCTCGGGCACCCACGGCTCACCCGGATACGCATACGCCGGGCTCCAGTCGAGCACAGTCGGCAGCGGCGTGCGCGCGACGATCACCGCGCTTCGCCTGCCCAACGTCCAGGCGGGCCACGCCGCCGGATGGATCGGTGTGGGCGGGCCCGGCTCGGGCCCGCACGGAGAGACGATGTGGCTGCAGACCGGAGTCGCTGCGCTCCCCGGGACGCAGCTGATGGTCTACACGGAGATCACGCGGCCGGGACGCGACCCGGTGTTCGTCCCGCTCGACGCGGACGTGCAGGTCGGTGAGAGCCACCGGCTCGCCGTGCTCGAGATGAACCGCCGGCCGGGCGTGTGGCGGGTCTGGCTGGACGGCCAACCCGTTACCGACCCGATCGTGCTCCCCGGCTCACACAAGCGTTGGCAACCGCTCGCGACGGCCGAGTCGTGGAACGGAGGAGTCGCGACGTGCAACGGCTTCCGGTTCCGCTTCGAGCGGGTCGGGATCGCACAGTCGCTGGGAGGCTCGTGGCGGCCGTTCGTGCCCGGCTACACCTTCCGCGATCGGGGCTACGTCGTCCATCAGCTGAGCCCCAGCCCGCGCGGACAGCGGACGCTGTCCGCCGGCTCGTTCCAGGCCTACGCATTCGACGCCGCCTCCTCGGCGACCTGAGTCGCCCCGCGTCGCGCCCCCTACGCCCGGACGATCTTGACGGGCGTCCCGAGCCTGACGTAGCGCCGCAGCGCGAGGACGTCGCTGTTCCGGAGCCGAACGCATCCGTGCGAGACCGCCTGACCGATCAACCACGGGGAGTTGGTGCCGTGGACGCCCACCACCCCGCCGCCGGGCCAGTCGGACAGCTTCGAGTAGCCACTCGTCTCGAACGCGTACGCGCCCAGGATCGGGTACTCGCTCGGCACGTAGCGCGCCTGGACGAAGAAGAGCCCGATCGGCGTCTCCATGCCGCGTGCGCCGACCGCCACCGGCCCGCTCCGGCGCAGCCTCCCGTCGACGTAGAACTCGAACTTCCTCGACCCGCGGTAGATCACGAGCCAGCGGTCGACGGGCGACAGGTCGACGGACGCGGCGGGCACCCAGCCGGTGCGCCCGTTCGGGCGCCCCGGGATCTCGACCCGGTACCACGTCGGGTTGCCGTCCGCGTCCTTGCGGCTTTCGAGGGCGAGCACCATGCGCGGCCGGAAGTGCTCCCTGAACTGCGTGAACGTCGCGATCACGCGGGCCGACCGATCGGGGAACCGCCGCACCGCGACGCTGCTCCACGCCAACGGGCCTGACCCGACCACGTCGACGCTCGCGAGCGGCGTGAGCGGCGTCTTGCCCCCGCCCTGCGCCGCGGGCCCGGCCACCGCCGCGACGAGGGCGACGACGAGCACAGATCTCGCGAGCATCCGCCTCATGTTTCCAACTGTAGTTCCGAACGGGTGATGCGACCTGCCTCGAACGAGGGGTCCCGTCCCCCACCTGCGGCCAGACCTCACCCGTGGAACGGCCGACGGGGCCTTACGGCCCCGCCGACCCTCCCCCCCGAGGCGGCGACGCCCCCGGGCTCGACCCGGGAGCGTCGCCAGAGTGCCGGCCCGGGGGAAATCCCTAGCCCGTGACCGGTGGCTGGAACACGCCGACAACGCCGATGCGCGCCGTGTTGCACGCCTTCACGTTGACGATGTTGATGCGGATGATCCCGGCCTTGTTCGTCTTGACCGTGATGCGGGCGACGCCGTTCTTGTTCGTCCGCGCGGCCTTCGAGACGCCGGCGCCCTTGAAGTGCACCTTGACGCCCTTGACCGGGTTCCGGGAGCGCGTCACCTTCGCGACGATCCCGTGCTTGTGCCCGTTGGCCTTGACCAGCTTCGTGTTGATCTTGAGGACGCGGCACAGGTTCGGCTTGGGCTTCGGCTTGGGCTTCGGCTTCGGCGTCACCGGAGGCGTGAACGGCGGCGTGACCGGCTGCACCGCGGGAGCGGTCACGACCGTCGTCGCGCAGCTCCTGTTGTTCGCCGAGTTCGTGTCGCCACCCTCACCCGCGACCGTCGCGCAGTTGACATAGGTCCCTGCCTGGGTGACCCGGGCGGAGATGCCGATCGTCCGCTCGACGCCGGGGCCGAGCGTGCCGAGGCTGCAGTCGAGCGTCACGGCGGTCGCCGTGCAGCTCCCGTTGACGGGCTGCGCCGTGACACCGAGGAACGTGACGCCACCCGGCGCGGCATCCGAGACCACGACGTTGTGCGCCTGGTTCGGCCCGTTGTTCCTCACGACCATCGTGTAGGCGATGTCCGCCTGGCCGTTGACGAGCTGGACCTCGGACGTCGCGTTCTTGACGATCTGGACGTCCATCGACTCCGGCCCGTGCGGCGGCGTGACCGGCGGCTGCGGCGGCGGCGTCGTCCCGCAGCCGACCTGGACGCTCGCGCTGGCCGAGTCGGAGTCGGAGCCGTTGTTCCACGTCACGGTCGCGACGTTCGTGCGACCGTTGTTCGGAGACGGCTTGCCGTTCGCGCACGTCCAACGCTCGTCGTACGTCGTCGTCCACTGGTTGTTCGTGAGGTCGCCGGTGTCGAGCGACTGGTCGATCCCGCCGTCGTCGGTGACCTGCGCGGGTACGCCGGACTCGGTCGGATCGGCCCACTGGATGGTCGCCGTCGCGGATGCGGAGCTGTCGGTGCCCCAGGTCGCGGTGGCCGTGTTGTTCGCCACCTGCGAGCCCGGCGCGACGCTGTACGAGCACTGGATCGAGCCTTCGGCGGGCACGGTCAGCCCCGTGCTGCCGTTGCCGGCGCAGTCGATCGCCGCACCCGGGATCGAGTCGCTGACGCCGACGCCCGTGACGGCGACGTCGCTCGCGTTGGAGACCGTGATCGTCCCCGTGACCGCGTAGGTCTGCGAGGGCGCGTCCGTCACCGTCACCTTCCAGGTGACCGCGCCGTTCCCGCCGTCAGGCAGGTTCAGCACCGCGTTGTCGCCATAGGTCGAATCGTCCGCGCCGGCGACCTTCACCTGCTTGTCGATCGACCAGTGGTGCTCGATCTGGGACGTTCCGCTCGCGGACTTCGCCACGCTCAGCGCGGGGTTGTCGCCGTGCTTCGGGTCGAAGCAGAACTCTGCATGACTGATGTGCGACTCGCCGTTGCTGTCGAGCGGGGGCGCGAGGTTGTCGTCGCTGAACGGACTGTCGTTCGGCGTGTTGAAGTAGTAGATGTACGCGCCGCCTTCGCCCTGCACGATCACGGCCATCACCAGCACGGTGTGGTCGTAGAGCTGCCAGTCGAAGGAGTCGATCCCGTTCTCGACGCTGCGCCGCGCGATGTGGATTCGCCCGTCGTTGTAATCCGTGACGAGATCGTCGCTGCTGATCAAGGTGCTGCCGGCGTCCGCCGTGCCGGCCGGACAGCTCGGACTGCCTGCCTCGTACACCTGATTCGCAGGGCCGTCGTAGCCCTGCTCCGCGGTCGCCGCACCGGCGATCACGAGTGTCAGTGCTGCCAAAAGGCCGAGGAGCCCTACGGCGAGCACTGCCCTTCTCGATCGCTTGACCATGTAGTCCACCCTTTCCCCTCTTCACCTCTGCCGGGCGACCCATGGAGCCGCAGGGGCACGACCGACACTCTGGGTCGGATCATATGGCCCCAACGGGTGACGACACTCCCTCGATCGGGTAGGTCGTACCCCCCGAAGCGGCGGTCGGAGCCGCCGCGGCCCCGGCTACCCTTGCGCGCGTGCGGCGCCGAGTGCTCCTCGGGTTCCTGATCGGGGTCCCGGTCGTCGGCGTGATCGCGGCCGTCGCCTGGACGATGCGCTCGGCCTCGCTCCCGCCCCCGCTTCCGGCGCCCAAGGCCCCGGAGCTTCCCGACCTGGCGATGTCCCCGCTGAGCGACATCGCGGTCGAGCCAGGCCGTCGGAAGCGACGACCGAGTACGTCTCGTTCACCGCGGCGATCGCGAACGTCGGAAGTGGAGCGCTGATCGTCCACGCCGTCCGCGCGGACCGGCACGGCGCCTGGCGCGTGTCGCAGCAGTTCGACGAGCCCGACGGCTCCCTGAGCGAGACGATCACGCCGGGAGACGTCGTCTGGGGCGGACACGGCCACAACCACTGGCACGTCCACATGGGCGCCTCGTACTGGCTCACGCGCCCCGGGTCGACCAGCCGGCTGCGGACGTACGAGAAGGTGGGGTTCTGCTTGTTCGACCAGAAGCCGTTGCTCCGGCAGCCACCGGACGCACCGATCCGCGCCGCGGTTCCCCGTGACGAGCTGCAACGGGCGCGACGCGCTCGAGTTCACGATGGGCATCTCGCCGGGGTGGTCGGACCCGTACTCGTGGGCGTTGCCCGATCAGCGACTCGAGGTGAACGGGCTGCCGGACGGGGTGTACCGGCTGTGGGCGACGGCCGATCCCGGCGGCTGGTTCCGCGAGACGAACGAGCGGAACAACCTCACGTGGGTCGACCTGCGACTCACGCTGAGCTCGTCGCCGCCGCGTCTCGAGATCGTCCGCCGTGGCCCGGCCGGCGCCTCGCGGGCGCGGTGAGCCGTCTCAGCGAGAGGCGCCCGCGGTGGTACCCACGTCCTGGCTCTGCGTGATCTGCGGCAGGTGGAGGCCGTGCGGGCCGACCAGCAGCATCGCGGCGGTCACGGCCAGGAACGACGCGAGCACGATCAGCGCGATCAGGCCGAGCGCCGTGATCCGTATCTCCTGTTCCTTCGCTCTCCCCATGCTCCCCACCTCCGCACCTGACGCTACTCACCCTTTTGGGCGGTGCAATGCCTTGAACGAGGGAGCACCGGCGGGCACCCGGTCACGAGATGGGGTGACCCCGTCGTCGTCCGCCTCTGAGAGACTTGAGGGCGTGATGCGCGTGCTGCTGGCCGACGACCACCGTCTGATGCTCGACGGCATCCGCCGGGCGCTCGACGAGGACGGCGGCTTCGAGGTCGTCGGCGAGACCCAGAACGGGGCGCAGGTGCTGCCGCTCGTCGGACAGACCAACCCCGACCTCGTCGTGCTCGACGTCCGCATGCCGAACATGGACGGCCTCCAATGTCTCGAGGAGATCCGCCGCCGGTACCCCGACGTCAAGGTCGTGATGCTCTCCGCCTCGACGACCCAGGACCTGATCGACGGCGCGCTGCGCCGCGGCGCGAGCGCCTACGTCCTCAAGACCGTCGACCCGAGCGACCTGCCCTCCACCCTCAGACAGGTCGCGAGCGGCACGGTGTTTTCGACCGTCGGCGCGGCCGAGACGTCGGTGCCGAGCGGCGCCAAGGAGGCAGGGCTGACCGACCGCGAGATCTCGATCCTCACCGAGCTCGCGAAAGGGAAGTCGAACGACGAGATCGCGAAGGAGCTCTGGGTCACCCAGCAGACCGTGAAGTTCCACTTGACGAACGTGTACCGCAAGCTCGGCGCGAAGAACCGGGCCGACGCAGTGCGTCAGGCCTACCAGCTCGGCCTGATCGTCCGTCCGCTGGGCGACGAGTAGAGGAGGGCGTGGCTTTTCGCCACGCCCCGGAGGCGGAGGTCGAGTCGGATGCCAGCCTCCCCCCGGATGGCTGGCATCCGACTCAGGCGCCGACGCGCGGAACGGCCGCCGTTGCGTTCCATGCGCGTCGGGTGCGCGTGAGCAGGAGGACGAGGCCGGCGAGGGTGGTGGGGACGTACCACACCGCCTGCAGCACGATCGCGAAGGCGAGCGCGCTCTCCTGCCCGATGCCGAACAATGCGAGTGCCGAGACGCCGAGCCACTGATAGGTGCCGACGAAGCCCGGCGAAGAGGGGATCGCGACGCCGAGGTTGATCGCCGCGGTGACGAAGATCGCCTCGACGAGTGTCAGCTCGATGCCCACGGCGTGCGCCACGAGGAGCGCTGCCAGCGTCCAGACGAGCCATGCCGCGACGGTGAACCCCAAGAGCTCCTGCGTGCGCATCACGCCGAGGGGCTCGGACAGCCCGTCCATCAGGTCGCGGGTGAAGCGGCGCACCAGGCCGCCGCGCCGCCGCACGCCCGGCCGCCGCCGCGTGTAGGAGCGGGAGCCGCCGACGACGAGCGCGAGGAGCGCGACCGCGAGCAGCGCCCCGAGCACGATCCGGTCGATCCACTGCGCGTCGGTCACGAACGGGACGGTCACGAGCAGGAAGCAGAAGAGAACCACGAGGTCGAAGGCCCGGTCGAGGACGACCGTCGCGACACCGCGGCCGTAGGGGAACGCTCCCCGCGAGACCCATCGCGCGCGCAGCAGGTCGCCGATCCGTCCCGGGAGGACGTTGTTGACGGCGACGCCTCCGACCACCATCTCGAAGAACCGCCACTGCGAGGCGCGGGTGAGCGCAATGCGGCGCCAGCGCTCCGCCTGGAGCCAGTACGACGACGCCCATGCAGCCGACCGCCCCGAGCACGGGCAGCGGGCCGCACGTTCTCGAGGGTCCGCCACACGGCTCCGAGGTCGGCGCCCCGCACCGCCAGGTACATGAACACCGCCGGACGCGGGAATGCCGACCGCCGCAGCGACCCAGGCACGGCTCGGGCCGTGCGTCCCGAGCGCGGGACGCGCGGCTCCGACCCTGGGGAAGGATCTGGGGATGACCGACATCTCCACAACAGTCGTCGGGATCGGACACCGGAGCCATGCGCGAGAGTCGCGGCCGACCTAGCCGTTCGTCCAGACAGGACTTCCGTCCCACGGGCGATGATTCAGAGCGGTGTCCCTGTCCGTGTCGAAGGGGCGGCTGACCGCCCAACCTCCCGTGGGAGCGCGGACCGCGCCCACGAGCCCCAGGTCGACCGTCTCCCCGTGGCGGCTCCTCGAGACGAGCCCCTTCCCGATCCTGCTCGTCTCGCTCGTGGGGATCGTGCTCCTCACGGTGTTCGGCCCCGCGCTCGTCGTGGGCGACACGTGGCTGACGCTGATGGCGGGCCGCGAGGTCGTCGAGCACGGGCTGCCGTCGACCGAGACGATCACGATCCTCGGCCGAGGCGCGACGTGGACCGATCAGCAGTGGCTCGCGCAGGTCGTCTTCTACGGCGCCCACGCCCTCGGTGGCGTCCGGCTCGTGATCCTGCTGGACGTCGTGCTCGTGGTCACGGCGCTCGGCCTGACGCTCGCGACCGCCCGGAGCGCCGGCGCGTCGTCACGCTCGACGTTCCTCGATCGGGCTGCTCGCGGTGCTCGCCGGACCGTGGGGCTGGACGATCCGCGCCCAGACGGCCGCGCTGCCGCTCTTCGCCGGCGTTCTCTGGCTGCTCGTCGACGCATCCCGCCGGGGCGTGCGCCGGAGGACGCTGCTCGTGCTCCCGCTGCTCGTGCTCTGGGCGAACCTCCACGGCTCGGTCGTGCTCGGGGCCGGGCTCACGGTCCTGCTCGCGCTCGTCGAGCTCGTGCGGACTGCGGCGGCTCGCCTGGATGCCGGTCGTGCTGGCCCTGGCGGCCCCGCTCTGCGTGCTCGCCTCGCCCTACGGGACGAAGCTCGTCGCGTACTACGACCTGATGCTCGTCGAGGCGCCGTTCGCACCGATGCTGCGCGAGTGGCAGTGGTCGAGCCCGAGCGCCACGACCGCCCTGTTCTGGGTCCTGGTGCTCGTCGCCGCCGGAGTCCTCGCCCTGCGCCGGTGTCGCAGCCGGCTGACGGTCTACGAGCTGACGGTGCTCGCGATCACGTTCGTCGGCGCGGTGCAGGCCGTGCGCGGCGTGATCTGGTTCGCGCTCGCCTGCGCGGCCATCCTCCCCGTCGCGCTCGACGGCCTGCTGACCAAGACCGACGTCGATGCGCCCGGGGTCAACCGCGCGATCTCGCTCGCCTCGCTCGGCGGGCTCGCGGTCGCGGCGATCGTCTTCCTCGCGCACCCGGCGTCGTGGTACGTGTCCGACTGGCCCCGGCAGCGCGTCGACGCCGTGCGGGCAGCGACCCGCGACCCGGCGACGCGCGTCTACGCGACCGACGGCACCGCCGACTGGCTCCTCTGGCGCATCCCCGACCTCCGCGGCCGGGTCGCGTACGACGTCCGCTTCGAGCTCTACGACCAGGCGGCGCTCGACGACATCGTCCAGTACGGCGACCCGCCGAGGCGACTGGACGTCGCTGGTCGACGGGTATCGCGTCGTGGTCGCCGACGACCTCGCACACCTCGAGACGCTCGCCGCTGAGCCCGGCGCTAATGTCACCTTCCACGACGACGAGAGCGCCGTCGTCGAGCGCCGGCTCGGCCAACAGACAAGCGGCCGATGAGGCCCCGTGACCCACGACTCGGCATTCTCGTCGGGGCCGTCGGAGCGATGTTCGCGTCGGCATGCGCGTCTATCTACTACGCGCCGCACCTCTCGAGGCTGCTGTCGGACTTCTACGGAAACGTGTGGTGGCCCGGGAAGCGAATCTATTACGGCGCGGCTGGTTTCCCCGATCTGCAAACACAGTGGCCCGCAACAGCAACGGCGACCCTCAGTCCGTTCGCACTTCTTCCGGAATGGGCTGCCGTCGCCCTCTGGCTCACCGCATCGATCGCAAGCTTCGGCGGGGCGCTCTGGCTCCTGGGCTGTCGCGACGCGCTCGCGTACGCCGTTGCCTTCGCGTCGCCGCCGGTGCTCTGCTGCCTCGTCTTGGGGAACATGACTTTGATGCTGGTGGCCGGCATCGGAGGCGTGTGGGTCGCCCGTGATCGGCACCCGGTTCTTGCCGGGAGCATCGCCGGGGCAATGGTCGTAATGAAGGTCGTGGCTCTGGCCCGTCGCAGTGTTCTTCCTGTTGACCAGGAGGTTCGTTGCGGTGTCCACCGCGACGGTATGGGCCGCAGCAGGGATTCTCGCGTGGTGGCTTCTCAGCCCCGAGACGCTTTCGGCGTACGACGACCAGACACGAAACAACAGTCGACGCGTTCGGACGGTTGCGGGATGGGCGTGCTGTCAATCGCCGTGAACGAGGGCGCGAGCGTCCGAACGGGCGAAGTGGCAGCTTTCACGGCGGGCATCGCCGCCCTCGTGGTCGCGTGGCGCGCCACGGGAGACTTGAGCTCGGTTCACGCTCTGTCTCGCCGCGGCGCTTCTCGCGTCGCCGATCGTATGGGCTCACTACTACGCGATTCTCTTCGTGCCGATCGCGCTCGGGTCGCCGAGGCTCTCAGGGTTGTGGTTTGTTCCGTACCTGACGATCGGGGCGCTGCTGTGGCCGACTGTTCACTTGGAGTTCATCGTTGCGAGCGCCGTCTCGTTGGCTGCACTCGCGATCGTCAGCCTCAATGTCGCCAGTCCGACCGCTGCCCGAAACGCTCCATGGACCACTGACGCCATGCAGTGAGCCGCTTGGCGGCGTCGGAAGAGATGATCTTTGCCAGCCCGCGTCGAGCCATGTACGTGCCCGGACGCTTGAACGAACCTATCCTTTCGTCCAGACAGCCGACGAACGCTCAGCGGCGATGATTGACGAGATGCCTCTCGGCGGGACGGGCGCGATCGGTTTCGGACGGGACGAGCCGACGCGGTCGGACCAACCGCTCGTGAAGCGTTGAGATGGCAGAGCGTCGCTCGCCATCGCAGTCCCCAAGCGGCGATTGTCCGCGCAGGAGGACGTCTTGCCGGCATGAGTAACGTGTGGTCGGCGGCGGCAGCGGCCGCCGTCTCGCTCGGGCTGGGGCTGTATCAACTTGGTCAGCCGTCGCTCTGGATCGACGAGGCAGCAACCTCTCAGGTGACGTCGCGCTCGTACATCGCCCTGATTCACGAGCACCACTGGATCTACTACACGGTGATGAAGCTCTGGGTCTACCTGGCGGGCTCGAGCGAGGTCGCCCTCCGGCTGCCCTCTGTGTTCGCGGCGGCCGGGGCGTGCGCGCTGCTCGTGCCGTTCGGCAACCGTCTGCTCGGTCGGCCCGTCGGTTCGATCGCCGGGTTGCTCCTCGCCGTCAACCCGTTCGTCGTCCAGTGGTCGCAGCAGGCGCGGAGCTACTCGATCGTCGTCCTCGCAACCATCGTCACGACGTGGCTCTTCGTCCGTATGCGCGCCGACGAGTCGAGGCGTGCGTGGTTGGCGTACACGGTCTGCCTGGGCGCCTTCTTGCTGCTCCAGCCTCTGTCGGCCGGCCTCCTGGCAGTGGCGCACCTCCTCGCGGCGCGCGGCTTCCGCACACGCGTCGCGATGGCCGGGGCGGTGGTAGTGCTCGTCGGCTCGCCGTTCCTCGTCGGTGTCGGTGACTCTGACGTGCGCGCGGGGACGATCGCGCGTCATGTCGACCCCACGGTCGCGTCCGTGTCGCACGCACTCGTCGAGCTCTCAGGCGCGCTGGGGGTCGGCCTCTTGCTGGCGCTCGCGAGTCTTGCCTGGGTTCGCGGAGAGCGCCTCCTGCTCGCCGCCTGGGCGTTCGCACCTCTCGTAATCTCGGTCGCCGTGACCCCGGTCGGCACGGTCTTCATCGACCGGTACGTCATCGTGTCGACCCCTGCCTTCGCATTGCTCGTGGCCGCGCTCGTCGCACGCTTGCGCAGACGGGGCCTCGCGGTCGCGGCCGCGGCGCTCGCGGCCGGCACGGTGACGGGGCTCGCGCTCTGGTACGGGACGGACGGGTCGCAGAACTGGCGCGGCGAGGACTGGAAGTCGGCCACGCGATACGCGATGAAGCACGGCGGTGCGCGGGTCTACCCCTACTGGGCGGCCAACGCCTACAGGTACTACGGCGGGGTCGAGAGGAACACCGGCCTGTACCTCTTGTTTTCGGATGATCCGGGCGACTTCGCCGGCGACTGGCAGCTCGACGTGAGCTTCGGTGCGCGCCTGCACGCTCAGCGTCGCTGAGTCTGCGTCAGCGAACCGGCCCTTGCCTACGCGGTCACAGCCGCGACGAGCGCACGAACGAGCGTCCGTCCTGGCCGAGCCTAGCCCTTCGTCCAGACAGGATCGGCCCCGCCCCGGCGATCATTCGAGATGATGTCTTCTCGCCGCCCAGGGACACCCCCGGCGCGCGCGCGCCGCCGGCCCGGGAGGGTCTGATTGGCAACGGTCGCCCACGACGAACGGTCGGCACGGGCCGTCGGTCGCCTGCGCTCGCGGCTCGTGGACGCCGGCGACGTCTGGCCTGCCGCGGCAGCGGCCGTCGCCTCGCTGGCCGCCGGCGCGTACCAACTCGGCCAGCCGTCGCTGTGGGTCGACGAGGCGGCGACGTACCGCGCCGTCACGGGGCCATACGGCCGCCTGCTCTCCGAGCACCACTGGCTCTACTACACGCTCATGAAGCCGTGGGTCGCCGTCGCGGGGACGACGGAGTTCGCGCTCCGCTTTCCGTCGGTCGTCGCGGCCGCGGTTGCCTGCGCCTTGCTCGTGCCCCTGGGCAACCGGCTCCTCCGCCCACCCGTGGGCTCGATCGCCGGAATTGTGCTCGCGCTGAACCCGTTCGTCGTCCAGTGGTCCCAGCAGGCGCGCAGCTACACGATCGTGCTGCTGATGGCGATCGTGCTGACGATTGCCTTCGTTTCGTTGCGCGAGCAGCGGACGAGGCGGTCATGGGCGGTCTACACGATCCTCCTCGGGTTGTTCGTCCTGATCCAGCCGCTGTCCGCCGGTCTCGTCGCGGCCGCGCATTTTCTCTGCGCAACGGGGTTCCGAACCCGCATCGCGGCGGCCGGCGGAGCGACCATTCTCGCGACGTCGTTGTTCCTGGCCGGCGTGTACGTGCGCGATTCGAGAGGCGGGACGCTCGTCTGGAACGAGGCGCCCACCGTCGGAAGGATCGCCGCACACGATCCTCGAGCTATCGGGGGGACTCGGCCTCGGCCTTGCGCTGGCGCTCGTGGGGCTCGCGGTAACACATCGAGAACGGCTCCTACTGGGCTGTTGGGCGTTTGCGCCCCTGGCGCTCTCGGTCGCGATCACGCCGGTCGGACACGTGTTCGTCGACCGCTACATGATCGTCTCGACACCGGCGCTGGCTTTGCTGGTGGCCGCTGTGATCGCCCGCCTCCGAGGGTGGTTGCTCGTCGCCGCGGCCGGGGCGTTCGCCGCCGCGACCGTCGCCGGGCTCGTCACCTGGTACTCGCCCGACGGTTCGCAGAACTGGCCGGGCGAGGACTGGAAGGCGGCCACGCGGTTTGCGATGGAACACGGCGGCGCGATGCCGTCGAGCCCGGCAGTCGCGCCAGCGTACCGCTACTACGGCGGCGTGCCGCGAAAGACCGGCCTGTACGTCATCTGGTCGACGGATGCGAGCACCTTCGCGGGTGACTGGCCGATCGACGTGGGTTTCGGCGATCACCTGCGCGTGCAGGAGCGTGGCGATGCGAGCACACCGGCCACGCCGGGGAGCGCGTCCGGATGACGAGCCGGGACATTGCGGGCCTCTCCGGCGAGCGCATGCCGGCGACGACGCTCGACGGCCCCGAGCGGCGGACTCTCACGGACCGAATCGCAGGCGTCTCCGACCACTGGTTCGCGCTGATCGCCGCGACGATCTCCGTCGCGCTCGGTCTCTACCGCCTCGGGCAGCCCTCGCTCTGGATCGACGAGTCGTTCACGGCGAGGGCGATGTCGCGCTCGTATCGCGGGCTCGTCCACGAGCATCACCTCGCCTACTACGCGCTGATGAAGCCCTGGGCAGCGCTCGCGGGGACCAGCGAGCTCGCCCTCCGCCTGCCGTCCGTCCTCGCGGCGGCAGCGGCTTGTGCGCTCCTGGTTCCGTTGGGCAATCGCGTCCTCGGACGTCCGGTCGGCTCAGTGGCGGGGCTTGTGCTAGCGCTGAACGCCTATGTCGTGCAGTGGTCGCAGCAGGCGCGGAGCTACACGTTCGTGATGCTCATCGCGCTCGTCGCGACGGCGGCGCTCGTCCACCTCCGGGCGTCCGGGACGCGGCGGTCGTGGCTCGGCTACACGACAGTGCTCGGGGTCCTGTTGTTGCTCCAGCCCCTCTCGGCGGGCCTCCTGGCGGCGGCGCACGTCCTCGCCGCGCGCGGCTTCAGGCTGAAGGTCATCGCGTCGGGCGTCGCCGTGACGCTGATCGCCTCCCCGTTCCTCGCCGGTGTATACCGCCGCGACTCGGAGGCCGGGACGCTCGTCTGGGACGATCGGATCACCGCCGGGAAGGCGGTCGTCGCGCTCCTCGAGATCTCCGGCGCGGTGGGCTTCGGCCTCGCGTTGACGGCTGTCGCGCTGGTCGTCGTCCCTCGCGAGCGGCTCCTGCTCGGCGCGTGGGCATTCGCTCCGATCGCGATCTCGGCCGCCCTGACCCCCTTCGCCCACGTGCTCGTCGATCGCTACCTGCTGGTCTCGGCCCCAGCGTTCGCGCTGCTCGTCGCGGGAGCGCTGTGCAGGCTCGACGGCCCCTGGAGAGCCGGAGCGGCGGGCGCGCTCGGCGTCGGCGTCGTCGCGGGGCTCCTGATCTGGTACGCGCCGAGCGGCTCCGGCAACTGGGCCGGACAGGACTGGAAGGCCGCGACGCAGTACGCGATGGCGCACGGCGGTGCGACTGTCGATCCGCCGTTGGCGACGCCCGCGTACACGTACTACGGCGGCGTCGTGCGAGACACCGGCCTCGTCCTCGTGCTGGGGAATGGGCGGACGCCGCACGACGGGCCGAGCGAGCACTTCGGTTACTTCCTGAGTCTGGAGAGGCGGAGGTGATCTTCGTGCGCACACGTCGTGGCTCCCCGGTGTCCCCAGACCGTGGGCTCACAGGTCTCGAGCCGGCGCTCTGCCCGTGAACAGCCAGTCTCCAGCGGACGTGCACGCGCCGCCGACGCAGGATCTCGGCAGTGCGCTCCGCCGCGTTGGATCACTCTTTGCCTTCGGCGTGCTCCCGATCGCGGCGCTCGTCACGATGCTGGCGGTCGGCCTCTCCGACAACTCCCTGTCGGCGGACTTCCACCACGAGATCTACCCGCAGGCGAAGGCGATGCTCGACGGCCGGAACCCGTATCCACCACCGGACTTCGACCCGACCGTCGCCCCGAACTCCATCTGGCCCCCGCTCGTCGCGTACCTCGCCGCCCCGCTCACGCTGCTTCCGCTCGGCGCAGCCGACATCGGGATGCTCGTGCTCGGGCTCGTCTGCATGACCGCCGCACTGTGGCTCGTCGGGCTGCGCGACTGGCGCGTCTACGGGTTGGTCGCACTCTGGCCGCAGGTCTCCGGCGAGATGCGGGTCTCGCACCTCACGGCCCCGATCTGCCTGCTGCTCGGGCTCGCCTGGCGGTCGCGCGATCGCCGTATGGCCCCCGGCGCGGCGATCGGGTTCTCGATCGCGCTGAAGTTCTTCGTCTGGCCGCTCGCCGTGTGGCTAGCGGCGACGCGCCGGCATGCGGCGACGCTCGTGGCCGTTGCGATCGCGGCCGGGTCGCTGCTGTTGATCCTCCCATACGTGTCGATCGACCGCTACGCGCGGACGCTCACCCAACTCGGGCGCGGCTTCGACCAGGACTCCTACACGGTGTTCGGGCTCCTGGTCCAGAGCGGCGCCTCGGAGACGGCGGCACGGATTGCGATGTGGGCGTCGGGCTCGCTCTGCTCGCGGCGACGTGGCGGTATCGCAGCTTCACGCTCGCCGTGGCCGCGGCGCTGACCCTCTCACCGATCGTCTGGCTCGATTACTTCGCGATCGCGATCGTGCCGCTCGCGATCGCGCGGCCACGGCTCTCGTGGGTCTGGTTCCTCCCGCTCGCGACGTGGGGGCTCCGCGGCGCGGGCCTCGGCATCGGCGACCCCTGGGACATCGGGCGCCTGCTGCTCGTGTTCGTGGTCGTGTTTGCCGTCGCTTTCAGAGACGAGCCGGACCGCGTCCGCACGGCGCCGCCTGCCACGGCGTGAAACCGCTGCTCATCCGTGCGCTCGAGCTCGTGGCGTTCGGGGTGGTGCCACTCACGGCGCTCGTGATCGGCCTGGCGACGTTCTCCGACCAGAACCGGGTCGCGCTCGACTTCCACTACGAGCTGTATCCGCAGGCACATGCCGTGGTGCACGGCGACGACCCGTACCCCTCGCCCGACGCCGACCTCTCTGACGGCACGAATGCCATCTGGCCGATCGCGGCCGTGCTGCCGGTCGTCCCGCTGACCGCTCTCCCCGCCCGCGACGCGGACTGGGTCGTGGCCGCGCTCATGCTCGCGACGCTGGCGGGCGCCCTTTGGGCACTCGAGGTGCGTGATTGGAGGGTGTACGGGCTGACGCTCCTCTGGCCGCCGGTGATCGACGCGTACCAGACCGGAAACGCGACGTTGCCCCTGCTCTTCCTCCTGGCTTTCACATGGCGATTCCGGAGACGTACCCTGCCCGCAGGCGCCGCGCTCGGCATCGCACTGGCGGTGAAGTTTTTCCTCTGGCCCGTGCTGCTCTGGTTGGCGGCGATCCGCCGCACGAGGGCGGCGTTCCTCGCCCTGGCGCTTTCGGCGTGCTCCCTCCTCCTGCTCCTTCCGTTCACGAGCATCGCCGACTATCTCCGGCTCCTCCACAACCTGAGCGACACCTTCGACGGGCTCTCGTACACGACGTACGCGCTGCTCCTCGATCTCGGCACGCCGTCGTCCGTTGCCCGAGCCGTGACGCTCGCGGTCGGCGCCGCGATCCTCGCCCTCGCATGGCGGCGACGCAGCCTGGGCCTCTTCGTCGCCGCCGCGCTCGCGCTGTCGCCGATCGTCTGGCGTCACTTCTTCACGCTGCTGATCGTTCCCGTCGCCCTGGCCCGACCGCGACTCAGCCCTCTCTGGCTCCTGCCGTTGGCATTCTGGCTCGTACCCGGCTCCTACAACGGGCAGACGTGGCAGACGGCGCTCGGGCTCGTCACGGCGGCCGCGACGGTTGCCTGCGCGGAGCTAGGTCCGGTCTCTACCGCGGTGCGCCCGCATCGCAGAGACATGATCGACCCGAGGCCCGGGCCTGTCTGACCCCCCGCGCAGGAGCGCGTCCGAGCCCATGTGGACACTGGAGATTGTCGGTGAACGGCCCCCAGCACCCCCGGCGCTCGCCTTGGACGCGGGTCTAGCCCCGTCTAGACCCACGGGTAGTACCTACACAGGGCAACCGAAAGCACGATCGGTGTGCCTCCCACTTGGGGGGAACGTAGTGAGGCACCAACGCTCGGGGGGGCGTTCCCCCTTCAACCACAAGGAGGACTCCACCAATGACGGCACTCGTCGTTCGCGTGCAGAACTTCGTCGCGAACCTCCGGGATCGCGAGGAGGGCCAGACCATGGCCGAGTACGCGCTGATCCTCGGCGGGATCGCGATCCTCGTGATCGCAGGCATCCTGGTTCTCGGTCCGGCCATCCGCGACCTCTTCAAGAGCACCGGTAGCTCGGTCTCCAGCTTCCCGAGCTCGTAAGTCCGGATCCCGTGACGGCCGTCCAGGCGTTTCCCTTCGCCCGGACGGCCGTCACGGCTCGTACCTCGGGGCGCCCACCAGGTGGGTGCCTTCTCCCAGGGAGGGGGGACCCAAAATTGCTCGCTTCACTTCCATCGAGACGCAGGGCGACAGACTCGACCGCGGCCGGGGTGCCGTCGCACGACCGCGCTATCCTGGCTGGCACGCGTGAAGCCGGAACAGGGGAACCCGTTCGAGGGATGGCAGAGATGCCGGTGCGTCGCTTCAGTGAGCGGGCCATGAATACCAAGCTTCGTATCGACGCGCCGACGGTCTCGCGCAGGCTCGCTTGGGACGAGGGCGGCCAGATCATGATGATCACCGGTCTGCTGATGGTCGTCCTGCTCGTCGCGGTCGCGCTCGTGATCGACATCGGCCACGCGCAGCTCGTCCAGCGCCAGCTCCAGGCAGGCGTCGACGCGGCCGCGCTCGCAGCCGCGCAGGAGCTGCCCGACGCCGCGGCGGCGAACCAGACCGGACACGACTACAGCCCGTCGGCGGGCGACAAGAACGCGGTCAACACGATCAGGGACGCGACCACGACCGTCGAGACCCGCTGCATCGTGACGATCCCCGGCTGCAACACGCGCTACGGGTCGACGAACGCGGTCACCGTGCAGTCGGTCGCGAACGTGCCGACCTTCTTCGGCCGGATCGTCGGTGTGAACCACCTCACGGTCAGGGCGCGCGCGACCGCCTGCTACCCGTGCGCCGTGCGACCGCTCGACATCATGCTCGTGCTCGACCGGACCGGCTCGATGGACGCCACCGAGCTCGCGGACGCGAAGGACGGGATCAAGGCCTTCGTCGGGCTGATGGACCCGAAGCTCGACCGGGTCGGGCTCGCGGTGCTCCCGCCGGCGATCGGGCCGGCCGCCTGGAGCTACCAGGACGGCCCGCCCTGCCTGCAGTGGAGGAGCGGACGGCCGCACACCGACGCGAACTGCACGAAGTGGACGCAGGTGAAGACGCCGACGAATAACGACACGCCCAGCAACGTCTGCACCGCGCCGAGCCAGAACAACGAGTACTACGGCTACGACGCCTGGTCTCCCTGGTGGAAGTGGACGCTGAACGGCTCGGACTCGTACGGCGGGCAGGATCGCGCGTTCTACACGGTCGTCTCGCTGTCCGACGACGACGTCGACAACAACCCGAACGACGACTACGTCACGAAGGACGCCCAGGGGAACTGGGACCTCAACGACAACTCGCCGATCATCTCCACCCTCGACTGCATCCAGGGTGGCGGCTCGACGAGCTACCAGATGGCGATCGACGACGCCCAGCACGAGCTCGAGACCCACGGCCGCTCCGACGTGCAGAACGTGATCGTGTTCTTCACCGACGGCGGCGCGAACACGTCGGCGACGAAGCTCCCGACGAACTACTGGTCGAGCTCCTGGACGAACAAGCCCTGCGGCGGCGGCGTCGAAGCGGCGAACCGCGCGAAGCAGCGCGACCTGGACGGCGCCGGCCCCCTCTCGGGGACGATCATCTACACGATCGGCTACGGCATCCAGGATCACCCCAATTCGCAGGAGCGCTGCAACAAGCCCGATTCGAACGGACACGCCAACTTCAGCAACTCGCCGGAGAGCGGCATCACGCCGATCCAGGCGCTCACCCAGATGGCGTCGATCCCGCAGGACTTCTACCGCACGGCGGACTCCGGCCAGCTCCAGATCATCTTCACCCGCGATCGCCGGCGACGTGCTCACGAACGCAGCGCGGCTCGTCGACAACAACCTCCCGGACCTGACGCAATGACACCCGCACCGACAGCCACGCGCCGTCGCGGGACGCGGGGGCAGAGCGGTCAGGCCTACGCCGAGTTCGCGCTGATCCTGCCGGTGCTCCTCCTCATCGTGCTGGGGATCGTCCAGTTCGGGAGCGCCTTCCAGACGTACATCACGCTGACCGACGCGACGCGCGTCGGCGCCCGCCAGGCGGCCGTCTCGCGGTCGCTGCCCGCGGCCGACCGGGTCCCCACGATCAAGTCGAAGATGAACGCCGCGGCGGTCAGCCTGGACACGTCGAAGATGACGATCACCATCACGCCCTGGGACCCCGTCAACAACGTCGAGGACTGGGTGCCGAGCGGCGACGTCACCGTACGCGCGTCCTACCCCTTCAAGATCAACCTCTTCGGCCTGGTGATCTTCGACACGAGCATCAACAGCCGAACGACCGAGCGAGTGGAGTGACGATGAGACGCATGCTGACCATCGCAACGATCGCGCTCGCCGCGGTGGCGCTCGTCGCGACCGCCGCCCAGGCGCGCACGACGGACGTGACCCCCGCCCAGCTCAAGTCGGGCTTCAAGAAGGCGACCGGGCAGAAGCTCGTGGTCGACAAGGTGCGCTCGTCGCCCGGCCACTACACCGCGTTCAACCTCGGCGTGCAGTCGTTCACGAAGCAGTCCCGGTACGGGACGTTCACGATCTACCTGATCAACGGCGCGGACGTCGCGTCCGAGGTCGGCAAGCTGCTCACGAACCCGCATACGGGCCAGCTCGACCCGCCCGCGCCGGGCGGGATCTACTGGGAGAACGACGTGACGATCCAGGGCGCCGACGTCTGGCTCGCGAAGCACAAGTATGGGTCGAACGTCGTGCTCTGGTGGACGACCCCAACGCCGACGAAGAAGACGGACAGGACCTTCAAGACACTTCACAAGGCACTGGTTGCAGTGACGAAGCAGAACAGTTGAGACGCAACCCGGCCGATGTGTCCGGGGCCCGCGGCACGATGTGGTGCATGCGGTGGAGGGGGGAACCAACGGTGGAGCGAGCACCCGGTCGGGGGCGCGGTCTGACCGCCCCAGCCCGGCAGTACACTCCGGTGGACTGGCTCTCGGCCGACCGGAAGGCGCTCAGGTGACCCTCATGGATCCCCTCCCAGCTGCCGACAAGTATCCCGGACAGAAACCCAGGAGGAGCTAGGACAATGCAGCAGGCGGTCAAAGCCAAGATCGGAAGTTCCAGAGGGATGACCCTCGCCCTCGGTATCGGGGCGGCCGCGCTTGCCGCGATCCTCCTCGTCGTCTACATCAACAGGTACCGCTCGAGCGTGAACTCCGAGAACGCGGCGACGCCGGTGCTCGTGGCGAAGAACCTGATCCCGCAGGGCACGTCGGGCCAGATCATCGCGCAGAAGGGGCTCTTCCAGGTTGCGAGCCTGCCCAAGAGCGACCTCAAGGTCGGCGCCCTCTCCGACCCCGCGTACCTCAACGGTCGCGTCGCGGCCAGCGACATCTTCCCCGGCCAGCAGATCACCACCTCCGACATGAGCGTCACGACGACCGAGGCGGTGCCCACGAAGCTGACGGGGACCGAGCGCGCGCTCGCCGTGCCGATCGACGCCGCGCGCGGTCTCGTCGGCTACACGCAGGACGGCGACCACGTCGACATCTACGTCGCGCTGAACGGCGACAACGGCGCGGTGTTGACGCTGCTCGCACCCGACATCGAGATCCTGCGCGCCCCGGCGACCGGTGGGACGACCTACGTCCTCAAGGCGCCGGCGCCGCTCGCCGAGCGGCTCGCGTTCGCGTCCGACAACGGCACGCTCTGGTTCCTCGCCCGCCCGCTCGTCGGCGCGAAGAAGACGCCGCCGTTGACGATCACGATGGACACGCTTCTCCATCAGGCCCAGCAGAACAAGGCAGCGAGGTAACCAGACCGTGGCCGACAGCCTCATCCGCGCAGTCGTCGCCGTCGAGGGCCTCGACGCGTACGAGGTGCGGCGCGCGCTGCCGAGCGACACGCTGTTCGAGCTGGTCGACCTCGTGCAGACACCCGAGGACACCGTGAAGGCGCTCGAGACCGCGAACGTCGACGTGCTCGTCGTCGCCTGCGAGGGTCGCGAGGACGATCGCTCGCTGCGGATCATCGAGGGGGCGCATCGGGCCCGGCCCGAGGTGCCGATCATCGTGCTCGCCTCGACGTCGCCGAACGGGTTCCTGCGGCGCGCGTTCGAGGCCGGCGCCGTGGACATGGCGATCTTCCCCCAGACGCAGGAGCAGCTCCGGTTCCTGATGAGCGTCGCGATCGCCCGCCATCCCGGCCAGGTCGTGCACGAGGAGACGGCCGCTCAGGGCAAGCTCGTCTGCGTGCTCGGCCCCAAGGGCGGCACCGGCAAGACGCTGACGTCGTGCAACCTCGCCACGGCGCTCGCGGTCGCGGGCCAGCGGGTGCTCGTGATCGACCTCGACCTCCAGTTCGGGGACGTCGCGCTGTGCCTGGGCCTCCCGCCGGAGCACACGATGTACGACCTCGCGATGTCGGGCGGCGGCCTCGACGACGAGAAGCTCAAGGACTACGTGATGACGCACGACACCGGGGTCGACGTGCTGCTCGCCCCGGCACGGCCCGACCAGGCGAGCGCGATCACCATCGACCTGCTGCGGGACGTCCTCGCGATCGCGACGAGGTCCTACGACTTCGTGATCGCGGACACGCCGCCGGGCTTCACGGCGGAGGTGATCGCGACGATCGACGCGAGCACCGATCTCGTGATGGTCGGCACGCTCGACTCGCTCTCGCTCAAGAACACGAAGCTCGGTCTCGAGACCCTCAGCCTGATGGACTACGACCAGAACAAGATCCGGCTCGTCCTCAACCGCGCGGACACACGGGTAGGCATCAGCCACCACGACGTCGTCACCGTGCTCGGCTCCGAGCCCGAGATCTTCATCCCGTCCGATCGCGAGATCCCGCGCTCGGTCAACGAGGGCGTTCCGATCACGCTGTCACGTCCCCAGTCGTTCGCTGCCGCGCTCGTTCCACGAGCTGGCGGCCCTGTTCACGGGTTCCTCGGCGCCGGTCGAGGAGCCGGTGCAGAAGGAGCAACGTCGTTCCCTGTCTCTGTTCCGCCTGAGGAGGAAGTAACCCATGGAGCTCCACGAGCGACTCGTGACCAACCGGCCGCCGGCCCCGCCTGCGGCGACCAAGGAGCCGTTCGCGGACCTGAAGAACTCGATCCACATGCTCGTGATCTCGGAGCTCGGCCCGCAGCTGACTGGCGAGTCTCTCGATCCGAACGGGATGCGGGATCGCGTGATCGCGGACATCCGCCGGCACCTCTCGGGTGAGACGGGGATCTCGCGGGACGACCGCGAGCGGCTGCTCAACGAGATCGCCGACGACATCCTCGGCTACGGGCCGCTCGAGCGCCTCCTCGCCGACGACTCGATCACCGAGATCATGGTCAACGGCCCCGGCGAGATCTGGATCGAGCGTCAGGGGCGCCTCTACGAGACGACCGTGCGCTTCGGCGACGACTCGCACCTGCGCCGGATCATCAACCGCATGGTCGCGCAGGTCGGGCGCCGCATCGACGAGTCGTCGCCGATGGTCGACGCGCGTCTGCCGGACGGCTCCCGCGTCAATGCGATCATCTCCCCCCTCTCGCTCTCGGGCCCGATTCTCACGATCCGGAAGTTCGCGAAGAAGCGGCTCGGCCTTCAGGACATGGTCAATCTCGGCTCGGTTTCCGAGGAGGCGGTCGACTTCCTGCGCCGTTGCATCCAGGCGCAGCTCAACGTCCTCATCTCGGGCGGCACGGGATCCGGCAAGACGACCCTGCTCAACGCGCTCTCCTCGGCGATCCCGGACAGCGAGAGGATCGTGACGATCGAGGACGCCGCGGAGCTCCAGCTCAACCAGCGTCATGTGCTGCGGCTCGAGGCGCGGCCGCCGAACATCGAAGGCGAGGGCGCGGTGCCGATCCGCGACCTCGTCCGCAACTCCCTCCGCATGCGCCCCGATCGGATCATCGTCGGCGAGGTGCGCGGGCCGGAGGCACTCGACATGCTCCAGGCGATGAACACGGGCCACGACGGGTCGCTCTCCACCGTCCACGCGAACGCGCCTCGCGACGCGCTCTCGCGCATCGAGACGATGGTGCTGATGTCCGGCTACGACCTGCCCGTGCGCGCGATCCGCCAGCAGGTGTCCTCGGCGCTCGACATGATCGTCCACATCGAGCGCATGGAGGACGGTTCGCGCCGCTGCACCGCGGTCACCGAGGTGCAGCGCATGGAGTCGGACGTGATCACGCTGCAGGACATCTTCGAGTTCAAGATCGAGTCCTTCGCGCCCGACGGTTCGATCAACGGGAAGCTGCAGGCGACGGGTCTTCGGCCGATCTTCCTCGACAAGTTCACGAAGCGCGGGATCGATCTGCCCGCAGGCATCTTCACCCACCGCCCGGTCGCCACGAACGTCGCGGACCTCCGTCGGTGAGCCGGACCGTGAAACTCCTCACGACCGCGGCGCTCGCCGTCGCCGTGGCACTCGTCGCGCTCCCGACCGCGATCGCAGCCGACGAGCCGGGCGCGCCTCAGGTCGTCGAGGCCGGCACGGCGCTGTTCCCGTACCGCAACTACGTGCTCACGCTCGCGACGCCGCGCAAGCAGCCGCTCACCACGACCGACGTCAAGGTGACCGAGAACGGCAAGCCGGTGTCGAACCTCAGCGTGTTCTCCTCGGCGTCGGCGAACGGCATCGGCACGGTGCTGCTGATCGACTCGTCGAACAGCATGAAGTCGAAGATCTCGTCTGCCATGGCTGCGGCGCGCGTGTTCGCTGCCCGCAACCCGGGACAGCCGCTGTCGGTCGTGTTCTTCAACTCGAAGCCCTTCGTCGCGCAGCGGTTGACCACCGACCAGGCAGCCGTCAAGGCGGCGCTCGCGAAGAACCCGAAGCTCGGAGAGGGCACGGCCATCTACGACGCGCTCGCCGCCGCGGTCGCCCAGATCCGCGGCTCCCAACTTGGCGCAGCGCGCTTCGTTCTCCTCTCCGACGGCGAGGACGTGGGCAGCACGACGAGCCTCGACAGCGCGCTCACCCAGCTCGAGGGACAGAAGATCCGGGTGTACACCGTCGGCGTCAAATCGCCCTCGTTCGATCCCGGCGACCTCCAGACGCTCGCGGAGAAGACCGGCGGGACGTACGCGATCGCGACGTCCCCGAGCGGCCTGTCGCGCATCTACGACCAGCTCGCCGCGGAGCTCGGCAACGAGTACCTCCTCCGGTACAAGTCGTCGGCACGCCCCGGGCAGTCGGTCGACGTCAACGTGGCCGTCAAGGGCTCTCCACAGCCCGTCGAGTTCTCCTACGACAGCCCCTCGGCAGGCACCGCCGCGCCGTACAAGCCCGCATTCCGCGACAAGCTCCTCCAGTCGTGGCTGCTCGTGCCGCTCGTCGTCGCGATCATCCTGGGACTCGTCGCGTTCACGCTCCGCTCCATGTGGGGCCTACGCAAGAACCGGGAGCTCGTCTCGCGTCTGGGCGATTTCGTCACCCTCCCCGAAGAGGAGAAGGCGAAGGCGCGGCGCAAGGAGGTCGACGACCTGCTCGCCGTGGTCGGCCAGCAGCGGCAGCGGCAGCGAAGCTGGCGCTGGCTCGAGGGGTTCTCCGAGGACGTCGACGTCGCGCAGATCGAGCACGACCCCGGCGTGATGATCTGGGCCTCGATCTTCGCGGGCCTGATCCTCGCGGTGATCGGTGGCGTCGCGCTCGGAACCTTCTGGATCGTGCTCGGCATCGTGCCGCCCCTCGGGCTCAACTTCTTCGTGCGGAGCAGAGCCAAGCGCGTGCGCAACGAGTTCGCCGAGCAGCTCCCCGAGAACCTCGACGTGCTCGCGTCCGCCCTGCGCGCCGGGCACAGCCTCGCAGGCGCGATGGGCGTCGTCGCCGAGGAGGCGCCCGAGCCGTCGAAGCGCGAGTTCACGCGGGTCGTCACCGACGAGCAGCTCGGCATCCCGCTCGACGAGGCCCTCGAGGTGACCGCGAAGCGCATGCAGAACACCGACGTCGACCAGATGGCCGTCCTCGCGCTCGTCCAGCGAGAGGCCGGCGGCAACACCGCCGAGGTGCTCGACCAGGTGACCGCCAACATCCGCGCCCGGATGGACATCCGTCGGCTCGTCAAGGTGCTCACGGCCCAAGGCAAGTTCTCGTCCGTGGTCGTCGCGCTCGTGCCGGTCGGGATCTTCCTGTTCCTGATGCTGGTCAACCCGCACCATCTCGACCCGCTCTTCCACCGTACGATCGGCCAGGTAGCGTCCGTGGCGGCCATCGTCATGGTGATCTCCGGTTTCTACGTCATCCGTCGCATCGTCTCCATCGAGCTCTAGTGATGATCCATTTCGTTCTCGTACTCGGTCTGTTGCTGATCGTCGTGGCGGTCACGATGGTCGTCCGTGCCTTGACGACGCCTTCCGGCCCCTCGACGGAGACGCTCGACCAGATCAGCGCCTACGGCTTCGCCGGCTCCGTCTCGAGCACGGCGTCTGCCGAGCCCGTCCCGAGCTTCTCGTCGCGCTTCGCGGATCTGACCGCCGCGATGGGGCGCTGGATCGGCTCGCGGTTCGGCCGACTGCGTGGCAAGGACTACCGGGCCCGGCTCATCTCGGCCGGTATGTACACGACGACGCCCGACCGCCTGCTCGGGACACAGGCGCTCGCCGCGATCGTGCTGGCGTTCTTCTGGGTCTGGCTCTCCGCCGTCGGCGGCGCGCCTGCCTGGCTCGTGTTCTTCGGGACGATCGGCGCCGCCGTCTTCGGCTGGGTGCTGCCGTCGTACGTCGTCGACAAGCGTGCACGGAAGCGGAAGGAGCAGGTCGAGCGCGGGCTGCCCGACCTGATCGACCTCCTCGTCGTGACCCTCGAGGCCGGGCTCAGCTTCCCCCAGTCGCTCCGTCTCGCGGCGACGAAGATCAAGGAGCCGCTCGCGTCCGAGATGCGGCTCACCCTGCAGGAGCAGAACATGGGCCTGACACTCGTCGAGGCGCTCGAGAACCTCCTCGTGCGGGTCGACACGCCCGGTGTCCGGATGCTTTCCCGCTCGATCTCGCAGGGCGAGATCATGGGCGTGTCGACGGGCCAGATCATGCGGAACCTCGCGGTCGAGCTCCGCAAGCGGCAGCGGGCGTACGCGGAGGAGCGCGCCCAGAAGGCGCCCGTCAAGGTGCTCTTCCCGATCCTGCTCCTGATCATGCCGGCGCTCTTCATCGTGCTGCTCCTGCCGGTGATGATCACGATCATGGACGTGCTCGGCTAAGGTCCTGCCCACGCCGCTCAGTCGAGCGGATGCGCACGCCGCCGCCCCATGCGCCCCGTCCCCAACCTGACGCTCCGCCGCGAAGACGGCCGTGTCGTCGCTGACTCGGTCGTCGTCGCAGACTCGACCTTGCGTCGGCTCCGAGGCCTGCTCGGAAAGCGCGACCTCCCCTCCGGGCACGGCGTGCTCCTGCGTCCGGCGTGGTCGATCCACACCGCATTCATGCGGTTCCCGATCGACGTCGTGTTCCTCGACGCGGATCAGGTCGTGATCAAGATCGTTCCGTCGCTCCCGGCGTTCAAGACCGCATCGTGCCGCAGCGCGCGCGAGGTGGTCGAGCTGCGGGCCGGAGAGTGCGAGCGGCGCGGGCTCTCGCTCGGGGATCGCGTCGCCTGGGCTGCCCGAGCGTCGAGCGACGAGATCCCGATCGGGATCGAGCCGGTCGAAGGAGGCCTCGGTGAGCGGCGCGGCGCGGTCGTGCTCGCCAGCCGCGACCAGCGGTACGTGAAGCTCGTCCGGTTCCTGCTCGACGGCAAGGGCATCGACGTCGTCGCGAGCGTGCCGCCGTCGGAGGCGGCCGATGTCGCAGGCGGGGAGGCCGCCGACGTCGTGGTGATCGATGCGGGCGATACGGTCGCCGAAGGCCTGCGGCTGGCACACGTCACCCGTGTCAGGCGGCCCGAGGCAACGGTCGTGCTGGTCGGCGAGGGGGCCGGCGAGCGTTCACCCGGCGGCATGCGGGTCTTCGAGAAATGGGACGAGACCGAAGGAGTCGTCGCGGAGGTCGAGAAGGCGCTCGCACGGAAGGCCGTGTAGAACTTCCATGCTCGTCCCGCGCCCGGGCGGGGCGAACCGATGGGATCGGAGAGGTGCGAGTGAGACGACCGCGGAGAGCATCCGGCCGACGGCATCGCGAGAGCATCGACCCGCGGTGAGGAGCACTGTCTGATGGCCTCGCTCGTTCGTTCCGACAACCGCACGGTTCGCGCCGACGAGCGCCCGCGACTCGTCATCCATGCGACCGGGACCGGCGCCGCCCGGCTCGAGGCGGCCCACCGCAGGCTGCTGAGCGACGCAGAGCCGCGCGCGCATGCATTCCTCAGGGCAGCGCACCGCTCCGCGCTCGAGTCCTACAAGGGGGCCGGGGCGAACGACGCCGCCGACCGCATCGCGACCGGTCTCTACGTCGGCTCGGTCGTGTCGTCGCTCGCCGCCGAAGGTGAGCTCGACGGGGTCGACGCGCAGATCGCGGTCGCAACGCTCGCCGAGGCGCGCGGCGAGCCGGTCGAGGCCGCGGCCTTCGACCTCTACCGCGTCGCGTGCACGAGCCCGTTTCTGCTCGAGCTTCCCCCTCTCGTCGCCTGTGAGCTCCAGCTCCGGCTGCTCGTCCACCTCGGGGTTGCCAGCGAAGTGTCCCTCTGGCGCGGCGAGGGCGGGAACGTGGAGCCTCTCGTGGTGATCGGGCACGGTGCCGAGAGCCGTCGGGCCCGTGCAACCGCGAGAGCGGCGCTGAGGCGCGGCGGGACCCTGACCCTACTCGGGGGTCGCGCGCTCCGTTCAGCGCTCGTCAGACGCTTCACGGAGCCGTGCGCTGCCGTCGTGGCCCGCGTCCAGGCCCCGATCGAGCGCGTCGACGCGTTCCTCACCGTGGTCGCCGGGGCACTCTCGCCCGTGCTCGAGCGCGAGCTCCTGCTCGAGCGGTCGGCGGAGCGCGAGCGCCTACTCGTCTCGGCCGGTGAGCAGCGGCTGATGCGCATCGGCTTCGATCTGCACGACGGCGCGATCCAGGACGTCCTCGCCCTCGGAGCCGACATCACCCATCTCCGGGACCAGGTCTATCCGTTCATCCTCGACAGCCATCGCGACCGTGCGGCGGGCCGGTTCGACGACCTCCTCGCGCGCGTCGTCGAGCTCGACCGGCAGCTGCGGGAGCTCTCCCGCTCGCTCGAGTCCCGCAGCATCGTCTCGAGGCCGCTCGGCGAGATTCTCCACCGCGAGGTCGACGCATTCACCGAGCGCTCGGGGATCGACGCGACGCTCGAGATCCGGGGCGACCCGGAGTCGCTCACCTCGGGGCAGCGGATTGCGGTCTACCGCGCGATCCAGGAGTCGCTCTCGAACGTCCGCGAGCATTCCGGCGCCTCGACCGTCGAGATCAGGCTCCGCATGCGGCGCTCTTCGATCGAGGTCCGGGTCGTCGACGACGGCCAGGGCTTCGAGGTCGGTCGAGCGCTCGCGCGCGCTGCACAGCGGGGGCGCCTCGGCATCGTCGGGATCGGCGAGCGCGTGCGGATGCTCGGCGGCTCGTTCGAGATCGACAGCGCGCCGGGGGGACCGACCATGCTCACGTTCGCGCTCCCCCGCGTGCTGCCCGATGACCGCTGAGCATCGCGGGCTCCCGGTCTGACCAACGAAAAAGGGGAGGGCGGCAACCCTCCCCTTCGGGAATCCGCTCTCCCCACCCCCCACTGTGGGGCGAGCGGTGTCTGGGGCCGCTCTACGACCGAATCCGCCGCGTCTCGTCTGTCGTCGACCGGAGCCCTGTGGCGAGGTCCGAGCGGCTTCGGGCTTTCAGGGTCGCGCCGCCTGCGCCCTCCCGAGCCGCTCGTCTCTCGACCGCGAGCCTCGTCGTCGGCGACACGCGCCGACCGAAGAGGCTCTTCCTCGTAAACCCGTTGGGAGCCGTCCTGGAGAACGTCCAAGCGTCGCTCCCGACCGGCGGGAGCGACGCGGTGATTGCTTCCGTGTGCAAGCCGGCCCTCGACGATCCGTCCCGCCGCGCCGCCTGCCACGTCAGCGCCGGCTCGGCCGCATGAGCCGGCACGACGGGTGCGAGCGGTGCAGGGAGGGATGTGGAGGTCTCGGGCATCTCGTGGGCCTTCATAGGAGAAGATGCGAGCGCCCCGGAGAAACTTGCGCGGTTCATTTGTAAAGAATTCGTAAGGGGGATGCGCGGGGGGCCGGCGTCCTCCATCCTTCGTTTCGACGCATGGCCGTCCTGGAGTCAACTGCGCTCGCAAACGCCGCCCTCGACGAGCTCTACCGGGAGCACGTCGGCGACGTCTACCGCTACACGTACGCGGTGCTCGGCAACCACGCCGACGCCGAGGACGTCACCCAGACGACCTTCGTGAACGCGCTCCGCGCGCTCGAGCGTGGCGAGCGGCCCGACGATGCGTCGCGCTGGCTCCTCGTGATCGCCCACAACGTCGTCCGGCAGCGCTGGCGCCAGGCAGCCACGCGTCCGACGCTCGTCGAGCTCGAGCACGACGTGCCGGCGCGCATGGCCGACGACGAGGAGCCCTACCAGCTCGAGGAGCTCGTCCGCGCGCTGCAGCGGATCCCGCAGGCGCAGCGCGAGGCGCTCGTCATGCGCGAGCTCGAGGGGCGCTCGTACCGCGAGATCGCGACGGTGCTCGGCCTCTCGACGTCTGCCCTCGAGACGCTCCTGTTCCGCGCGCGTCGCTCGCTCGCCGACGAGCTCGAGAACGTCGTGACGTGCCAGAACGCCGAGCTGGCGATCTCGAAGCGCCTCGACAGCCGGCTCTCGCGGAAGGAGCGCCGCCGCCTCGACGAGCACCTCGCCGAGTGCCCCGAGTGCTCGCGCCTCGCGGCGGTCGAGTCGCGCCAGCGCAGGGCGTTCAAGGGACTGGCGCTGCTGCCGCTTCCGATCGGGCTCGCGCTGTTCAAAGGCGCACCGAGCGCGGCGGCTGCGTCGCTGCCGACGATCGGGCTCGCTGCCGGGACGGGCACGACCGGCACGGGTGCCGCCGGTGCGACCGCCGGCGGCGCCTCCGCGGCGGGCGGCGCGACCGCGTCTGCCACGGGTGGCGCGGCCCTCGGAGGCTCGCTCGTCGGGGGCGTGGCGGTCAAGGTGGCGGCCGTGGCCGTCCTGGCGACGGTTGCGACGGGCGTCGGCTACAAGGGTGTGGAAGCGGTTCGCAGCTCGCCACCGAAGCCTGCGCCGGCCGACGTCCAGCCGAGCCAGACGCGTGCGGCCGCGCACGCGAGCGCGCCGGCTCCGGCTGCGCCGGCCCATCAGCCCGTGAAGGCGCCGAAGCACACCGCGAAGCACACCGCTGCGAAGAGTGCGGTGCGTCCATCTCCGCAGAAGACGCCTGCGCCCGCTGCGAGCGCGCCCGCCCCGACGCAACCGTCGGCGAGCGAGCCGACCAGTGCTGCCACGCCCGCGGCAGCCGTCACGACACAGTCACCGACGTCATCTGCCCCGAGGACGGATGCAGACCAGCCGGCCGCCAAGACGACCACGAAGCCGACACGCCCAAGCCGGTAAAGGCGGAAAAGACGGCACCGAAGGACACTGCGCCCGCAAAGCCCATCAAGCAGACCTCTCCGACGGCGCCCCCCGTGCCAACCGTGCCGACCCCGAGCGACGGCACGACGCCACCGCCGACGGGTCAACCGGCGCAGACCACCGCCCCGGCACAGGCGGGAGGCACGCCGTCAGACGGGTCCACGACGCCGGGATCGTCGACTCCCGCGAGCCCGACGACGCCCGGAACGCCCGATGCGACGCCGACGCCCAGCTCGGGGACGCCCCCCGTAACGCCCCCTGCGACGCCGCCCACGACCACGCCGCCGACCGACTCCACGGGCGGCTCCGGCTCGACCGGCAGCGGCTCGACTGGGACCGGGTCGACGGGCTCCGACTCGACGGACGGCGGCTCTGCGGGGAGCGGCTCCACAGGAACGGGATCCGCGGGCTCCGGGTCGACGGCAAGTGGCGGATCCTCTGACGACGCGGCGGGACACGATCACGATCACGACCACGGCTGGCCATGGTGGTGGCCGCACCGCGGTGATCGTGGCGATCACCACTAGCTCGGACCGCGCGCGGATCCCTCGTCCGGGGACGACATACCCCTTTCGGGGGTAGCACGATGCGGCTCCGATCAACGAGATATGAGCGGTATGCGGAGGGGATTTGCATGTGCGCTCGCGGTGCTCTGTGCTGTGGCTCTGCCGACAGTGGCGGGTGCAGGCACATCCTCGAGCGCGTCGGTCTCGCGTGAGTCGACGCTCGAGAGCCTCGTGCTGCAGCGGATCAACGACGTCCGCGCGGCGCACGGCCTCGGCCGCCTCTCCGGGTCGCCCAAGCTCGGGCTCGCGGCACTGACGCACTCTCGCTCGATGGTCGCAAGGGGGTTCTTCGCGCACGAGTCCGCAAACGGTGCGCCCTTCTGGAAGCGCCTCAAGACCTTCTACGCCCCCCGCTCGAATGCCTGGACGGTCGGGGAGAATCTCGCGATGTTCGGCGGCGCACGGCCGGCGGCGGACGCGATCGTCGAATCCTGGCTTGCATCGGCTCCCCACCGCGCGAACCTGCTCTCGGCGCAGTTCTCGGACGCCGGGATCGCGATCGTCTACGACACGGCGGCGCCCGGCGTGTTCGGCGACGAGCCCACCTGGGTCGTCACGCTCGACATCGGCTCGCGCTGAGCGGCCGGCGGCGCGGCAGCCGAGGACACGAAGTTCATCCCCAGCCTCCGGAGAGGCTGGGGACCGTTGCGTCTTCGGGGTGTCCGGGGGCCGCGGCTACGCCGCGAGCGGCCGGAACGGGGTCAAGTGAGGGTCGATCGCGCTGTCGAAGCCGCGCTCCCATTCGACCACCACGGCGCCGGTCGCGTCGAACTCGCGGACGATTCCACGATCTCCGGCCCTGAGGTCGGCTCCGGAGTCCGCTGTCAGCTCGATGAGGGCGCCGATACGCACGCCGGCGGCGATCCGCGCGGCGAGCAGGCGGGAACCAGTTGCGTCCATGCCTCTAACGAAACGTGGAACGCACTGCACGGGCGTCCCCCGATCGGTGAGTATTGGCTCACCCGAACGGGGAGGAGGCACGGCCGATGCGGAGAACGCATGGAAGCGCCGGCGGCTCATTCCGAATTCGACGGCTGAGGGTGCGTCGCCGGCGCCACCCGACCCCCGATATCGACGATGCACGCACCCTCGAGACGCGAACCGGACTGGGAGCACTGGCCGGGACGAACGGCAGGTGACGAGGGCGTGCGCAAGCGCCTCCGGGCCCTGTTCGTCCCTACCGACGCGGGCGATGCGATCGCGGAGCTCGTCGCGGAGCACAGCCTCGAGCTCGAGCGCCGCGCCGACGAGCTCCGGTCGGCCGTCGTGGACCTCGAGCGGAGGGAGGCGCGCGCGCGGGAGCTGCACGCCCGGGTAGAGCAGGTGCTGCGAGAGGGCTCGGCCGAGCTCGACGTGCGCTACTCCGATCTCGTCGTCCGCACCAGCGAGCTCGACCGCCGCGAGACCGCGGTCACCCAGGCGGAGTCGCGCATCGAGGATCGGGCGCGGGCGTTCGGCGCCGTCGAGCTGAAGGCGGCCGCGGTCGAGCGGCGCGAGCGCGCCCTCCGCGAGCGCGAGGAGACGCTCACCCGCTTCGAGGAGATGTTGCGTGCGCGCGAACAGGTGCTCGCACAGCGCGCCGCGGAGCTCGATGCCGCCGGCGACGGCGCGGCACGCGTCCGCGCCCTGCCACCGGCGACCTCGCACGTCGCGCTGACGATCGACAACGGCTACCGGCTGCTCGAGCGCGACGGCGCGCCGCCCGAGCGAGGCGAGACGGTCGAGCTCGACGCGGGCCCCCACCTCTGCGTGCGCGTCACGGCCTCCCCCTATCCCGGCGACCGGCGTCGCTGCGCGGTGCTCGAGCGCGTCGCGGAAGCGCAGGCTTCCTAGCCGAGCCAGGCGTCCAGCAGCGCCTGGCCGAAGAAGAGCCCGACCACCCCGCCAGCGGCGAGGAACGGCCCGTACGGGAGGGCCACCTTGCGCCCCTCCGCGCCACGCCTGACGAGCACCGCGAGCGCGGGAAGCATCCCGAGGAGCGCGCCGACGAACAGCGCGACTCCGACGTCCCAGCCGAGCCAGGCGCCCATGAACGCCGCGAGCTTCACGTCACCCATCCCCAGCCCGCTCGGGTAGACGAGCGCGAGCAGGAGGAAGAACCCGCCCGCGCCCAGTGCCGCCAGCACCCACTCGACGCTCGGGTCGCGGGCGGTTTGGACGACGAGCGCGGCGGCGAGCGCAGGCAGCACGATCCGGTTCGGGATGATGCGCCGCTCGAGGTCCGTGACCGAGACCGCGACGAGCACCGCACAGCCGAGGGCGTTCACGACCGCCTCCAGCGTGTCCGTATAGACCACCGCGCAGGCGGCGGCCAGCGCGACCCAGACCGCGACTCCGATCGCGCGCATCGCCACGCGCCCGGGATTCACCACACGTCCGGGAGATCCTCTCCCTCGAACGGGGGGTCTGGTCCCCCCGGGCGGGTGAGGAAGGCGAGGTCGCCCTCAACGACGATGCGAGCACTGCGGAGACGCGCCCGCTCCTGGCTCCGGGCGCAGAACAGCGAGGAACGTGCTCGAGTCTTTCATGCGAAAGGCCGGCGCCGGCGGGGTCCTTCGTCCGGTGTTCTCGGCGGCTGTGGTCGGAGCGGGCGCGATCGCCGGCCTCCAGCTCAGCAGACAGGGGCGGCTCACCGCCGCGCTCGCCCTCGTCCTCTCGATGTCCGCGCTGGCGGGGCTCGCGGCCTGGCTGCTCACACGGCGGATGCGGTCGGCGCAGAGCGCTGCGCTGCGCGACTCGCTGACCGGCCTCCCGAACCGCAAGCTGTTGGACGACCGCGTCGAGCAGGCGCTTGCGCGCTCGCGGCGTACCGGGGAGCCGTTCGCGTTGATGGTGATCGATCTGGACGGCTTCAAGAGCGTCAACGACGTCTGGGGCCACGAGGCGGGCAACGTCGTCCTCCGCTCGATCGCCCGGCGGCTGAAGGCTGTTGTCCGCGAGACCGACACGGTTGCGCGTGTGGGGGGAGACGAGTTCGTGATCGTGTCTCTGGGGACGCAAGAGGACGGCGAGGCCGCCGCATTGGTGCGGCGCCTGAGGCAGGCGCTGCGCCGCCCGTACCGCGTCCAGGGAACACTCGTCGAGCTCGACGCCTCCGTCGGCTGGGCGCTGTTTCCGCAGGACGGGCTCTCGCCGGCCGAGCTGCTCGCGGAGGCCGACGGACAGATGTACGCGACGAAGCGGGACGCGAGCGACGAATCGCAGGAAGACCGACGCTCGCTCGACGGCGGCATCGTGCGCGACCTCGAGCTCGCGCTCGCCCACAGCGAGATCGTCGTCCACTACCAGCCGATCGTCGATCTCCGTTCGGGCGGGGTGTGCGCGGTGGAGGCGCTCGTGCGACGCGCGCACCACAACCGCCTCGTCGGACCGTCGGAGTTCATCCCCTTCGTCGAGCGCTCGCCGGTCGTGCGCGCGCTGACGCTGGCGGTCGCATCCGACGCGCTCAGACGGCTCGTCGAGTGGGATGAGCGAGGGCACCGGCTCGAGGCCGCGGTCAACATCCCCTACCGCCTGTTGGACGACCGGGAGCTGATCACGAGCCTGCACGAGCTGCTCGAGACGATCCAGGTCGACCCGCGCCGTCTGACGCTCGAGATCGTGCCGTCCGGCCCGGGCACCGGCTCGGGGATCGACTCGAGGGAAGTCGACCGATTGCGCAAGCTCGGCATACGACTCTCGCTCGACGATCTCGGCCGTGCATCGTCGATCGCGGCGATCCGCACGCTGCAGCTCGACCAGGCGAAGATCGACGCGATGTTCCTCAAGGGCGTCGCGCGCGACCGGCGCTCACGGGCGATCGTGCGCTCGCTGATCGACCTGGCGCACGAGCTGCGGCTCGAGGTCGTGGCCGAGGGCGTCGAGACGCGCCTCGCATGGGACGCCGCCGCCCGCCTCGGAGCGGATCGCGGTCAGGGGTTCTTCCTCGGCCATCCGCTCCCCGCCCACGAGCTCGTCGAGTGGCTCGAGCGTGAGTGGCCGGTGGTCACCGGCGTCGCCTGACGCCGGCGTCAGCCGCCCGGCTTCCAGAGCGGCTCGTCGCGCCCGGAGAGCGTGTTCGCCGCTCGGGCGAGGATGAACAGCAGGTCCGAGAGCCTGTTCAGGTAGACGGTCGTGAGCGGGTTGAGGTCGTGCGCCTCTGCGGCCGCACGTGTCTCCCGCTCGGCCCTCCGGCAGACGGCGCGCGCGACGTGGAGCTGGGCGGCGGCCGCGGTACCCCCCGGGAGCACGAAGCTGCGCAGCTCGGGCAGCTCCGCGTTGAAGCGGTCGCAGTCCTCCTCGAGCCGGTCGACGAGCGGTTGCTCGACGCGAAGCCGCCCGCCCGCCGTCAACGGGACCGACAGGTCGGCGCCGACGTCGAACAGCTCGTTCTGCAGGCGCCCGAGCACGGCACGGATCTCCACGGGCGGGTCGGACGCGAGCACGACCCCGAGCGAGGCGTTCAGCTCGTCGACGGTGCCGAACGCGGCCAGCCGTGCGTCGAGCTTCGAGACCCGCGACCCGTCCCCGAGCGACGTCTGCCCTTCGTCGCCGCCGCGGGTGTAGATCCGCGTCAGGCGCACCGGCTCGTCCCTGGCACGAGGCATCGTGCGACAGGCTAGCGGGGGCCCGCGGCCGTACCGGCGGAGGTTGCCGCGAGGGTGCGGTCGGCGTGACGCAGGAGGTCGCGCGCGATCACGATCCGCTGCACCTCGCTCGTCCCCTCGTAGATCTCCGTGATCTTCGCGTCGCGGTAATAGCGCTCGGCGGGGAACTCTCGCGTGTAGCCGTAGCCGCCCAGCACCTGGATCGCGTCTCGGCTCGCGTCGACCGCCACGCGCGAGGCGAAGAGCTTCGCCATCGCACCCTCTGTGCTGTGCGGAAGACCCGCCTGTTTCAGCCACGCAGCCCGCAACGTCAGCTGACGTGCCGCCGCGATCTCCGTCGCCATGTCCGCGAGCCGGAACTGGATCGCCTGGAAGTCGGCGATCCGGCTGCCGAACTGCTCGCGTTCGAGCGCGTATGCGCGGGCCAGGTCGAGCGCCGCCTGGGCGATCCCGACCGCCTGCGCGGCAATGCCGATCCGCCCTCCGTCGAGCGTCGCCATCGCGACCGCAAAGCCCTTGCGCTCCTCGTGCAGCAGACGGTCCCGGCCGACGACGACGCTGCCGTCGAGGCTGAGATCGGCCGTCGAAGACGAGTGGAGGCCGAGCTTCTCCTCCTCCCGCGTCACCTCGAGGTGCTCCCGCCCGAGCACGAACGCGGACACGCCGCGCGCGCCCGCCGTCTCGGGATCGGTCCGTGCGAAGAGGAGGAAGGTCGCCGCGTGGCTGCCGTTCGTGCACCACTGCTTCGTGCCCGTGATCCGCCAGCCGTCCCCGTCGGCCACGGCGCTCGTGCGCAGCGAGCCCGCGTCCGACCCCGAGCCGGGCTCGGTCAGCGCGAACGCGCCGATGGACTCTCCCCGCGCGAGCGGCGGCACGAACCGCTCGCGTTGCTCGTCCGTCCCGAAGCCGACGAGCGGGAGCGTCGCGGCGCTCGTGTGCACGGCGACCGTCACCCCGACGCCCGCGTCGGCACGCGAGAGCTCCTCGAGCACGAGGACGTAGGAGACGAAGTCGGCCCCGGCGCCGCCGAGCTCCTCGGGGACGCACACCCCCATCAGGCCGAGCTCGCCGAGCCGCGCGAACAGCTCGGTCGGGAACCGGTGCTCGCGGTCCCAGTCCGCCGCGTGGGGCGCGATCTCCGCGGCCGCCACCTCACGCGCGAGCGTCTGGATCTCGCGCTGCTCGTCGGTGAGAGCGAAGTCCACGAACCGCAGTGTAAGACGGCTTTCGCCGGTCGGACACTCAGCCGCGATGGCGGAGCGGCCGCGCGCGGCGCTTGACGGTCCGCGCCATGCCGCCGGGCGTGGCCAACCGTCGCATGCGTCCCGACGACAGCTCGGTGCACAGCACGGCCGAGGCAGCGGGCCCGCGGTCGCCGTAGCCGACCCCGTCCGCACGAAACGCCGGTGCCGGTCGCCAGCCCTCGTCGGTCAGCTCGTAGGCCTCCTGGTCCTCAACGAACAGCCCCGCGGAGACGAAGAGGCCCGTCCATCCACGGACATCGTCGAGCCTGAACCACCCGTGCTCTCCGGGCTCGCCGAGCGGCACGGTCACGAGCACGCGCCCCGACGGTCTCACGATGCGCCCGAGCTCCCGCAACGCGTCGACCCGCGACGCGGGATCAGACTCCGCGCCGAGCCCGTAGCCCGTGTTGTCGGCGCCGACGTGCTCGAGCGTCGACACGAGGAGCACCTGGTCGACGCTCCTGTCGGCGAGCGGGAGCGAGCGGACGTCGGCCGAGACCCGCTCCATGTCCGGCACGTCACGCTCGGCGAGGTCGACCCCGACGAGCTCGACCGCGGTCCGCAGCAGGCCGGCGAGGTACACCGGCTCGGCGAACGCGTAGCCCACCTCGACCACCCGGCCGTGCGCGACGAGACGCGATAGCACCCACGGGATCTCGATCACGCGCTCGTCCGTGCCGGCCGGCCCCTGCAGCCACGTGAGACGCTCGCCCCGCGCACGCGCGCCGAGGCCGAGCGCGACCGCGTCGTCGAGCTCGCGCACGCGTGCGGACTCGGGCGCGGTCGCGAGCTCGTGCACGAGTGTCGCCCGCGAGAGCGTCCCGTCCGCGAGCTTCGCGAGCGAGCGGGCGAGCGATTCCTCGTCGGCGGGGCGCCGCAGGATCTCGCGAAAGGCGCGCTCGACGAAGTCGGCGTCGTCTCCCTCGTACGCCGCGAGCGACGCTGCGACCTGCAAGTCCATGCCGTTATCCGTAGACGTAGAACCCGCGCCCGGACTTGCGCCCCAGGCGGCCTGCCGCGACATAGCGCCGCAGGAGCGGGCACGGGGCGTACTTCGGGTTCCCGAGCCCTTCGTGCAGCACGTCCATGATCGCGACGCACGTGTCGAGCCCGATCAGGTCGGCGAGCGCGAGCGGGCCCAGCGGATGGGCGAAGCCGAGCCTGGCGACGGTGTCGATCGCCTCCGGCTCCGCGACGCCCTCCATCAAGGCGTACGCGGCCTCGTTGACGAACGGCATCAGGATCCGGTTCGAGACGAAGCCGGGGAAGTCGTTCGCCTCGGCGGGCGTCTTCCCGAGCTCACGAGCGAGCTCGACGATCGCCGAGGCCGTCTCCTCCGAGGTCTGCTCCGCCCGGATCACCTCGACGAGCGCGAGCACCGGCACCGGGTTGAAGAAATGCATGCCGATCACGCGCTCGGGCCGCGACGTGACGGCCGCGAGCTCCGTGATCGGGATGGACGAGGTGTTCGAGGCGAGGACGGCTTCCGGCGCAAGCACCGCATCCGCGGCGCGGAACAGCTCCTTCTTCGCCTCCGCGTGCTCGACGATCGCCTCGAGCAGGAGCTCCGCGTCGACGAGCTCGTCCACCGGCGTCACGCGGGCGAGCACGTCGGCGGTGGGGGCGCCGCCCTTCTCCTCGAGCTTGCCGAGGCTCCTCCGCATCGTCTCGAGCCCTCGCTCCACCGCGCCGGGCACGCTGTCGTGGAGCAGCACCTCGCGTCCGGAAGCGGCGACGACCTGCGCGATCCCCGCGCCCATCTGCCCCGCTCCGACCACGAGCACGCGCGGGAAGATCATCGCGGGAGGCTACTCCCCGCGGCGCGACTGCGCTCGCGCGCCCGGAGCCGGCGGATCGAGTACGCGACGACCGCCAGGAGGATCGCGATCCCGATCAGAAGGCGGACCGCATTGCCCTTCTGCTCGTCGCTGATCGCGAGCAGCGTCCCCGGATCGCTGAGGAGGCAGGAGTTCGTGACGATGCGGGCGCCGTGGAGGCTCGCGAGCACGCCCAGCGCCTCGTCGTGGAGGATCGGCTTGTCGGTCGCGTCGACCAGGGGCTCGCTCGCGTTGACGTCGACCTCGCGGCCCACGGGCCCCTTCACGTTCTGGTCGACGAGGAACTCGTAGACCCGCCCGCCCGGCCGCTCCCGCTCCGCGGTGACTCGTCCGACGAACGCGACGTCCGCGGCGGCGAGACGGTCTTCGAGCGGGACGTTCGGGCAGTCGAGCGCGAGCGCATGGGGCGCGAGCGCCAGTACCGCCAGTCCCAGCGCCGCAATGCACGTCGGCAGGGCGCGCCGGGGCAGAGTCAGACCTCGAGCAGAACGGCGTCGCCCTGTCCGCCGCCCGAGCAGATCGCGGCGAGCCCGAGCCCGCCTCCCGAACGGCGCAGCTCGTGGACGAGCGTCCCGACGATCCGCCCGCCAGACGCGCCGATCGGATGTCCGAGCGCGACCGCGCCCCCGTTGACGTTCACCCGTTCCTCGTCCGCGCCGAGCATCCGGGTCGAGTTCCGAGCCACGGACGAGAACGCCTCGTTGATCTCCACGCGCGCGACGTCCCCGACGGTGTGCCCGGTCGCCGTGAGCACGCGGTCGGATGCGGCAGCCGGCGTGCGCGCGAGATATGCGAAGTCGTCGGCGACATAAGCATGACCCAGCACGTGCGCGAGCGGCTCGATGCCGCGCTCCCGTGCCCAGTCCTCCGAGGTGACGACGACGCACGAGGCGCCGTCGTTGAGCCCCGGTGCGTTCCCGGCGGTCGTCGTTCCCTCGGGGTCGAACACGGGCTTCAGCGACGCGAGCTTCTCGAGCGTCGTGTCCGGACGGACGCTCTCGTCGGCCGTCAGGTCGCCGACCGCGACGATCTCGTCGTCGAAGCGGCCGGCTGCCTGCGCGGCGGCGGCGCGCTGGTGCGAACGGAAGGCCCAGGCGTCCTGCTCCTCGCGCGAGATGCCGAGCTCGCGCGAGACCGCGGATGCCTGCTGCACCATGTGCAGACCGTCGAAGCTGGAGACGAGCCCGTCGAAGACGGCGTGGTCGAGCACCTCGCCGTTGCCGAGGCGGTACCCGAAACGGGCCTTCGGAAGCATGTACGGGGCACGCGACATCGACTCCATCCCGCCCGTCACGATCACGTCGTGGTGGCCGGCGGCGATCATCAGCTCGGCGAGCTCGAGCGCCCTGATCGACGAGGCGCAGACCTTGTTGATCGTGTCGGCCGGGACCTCCTTCGGGATGCCGGCGCCGATCGCCGCCTGCCGCGCGGGCGCCTGGCCGGCACCGGCCTGCAGGACTTGTCCCATCAGCACGTAGCCGACCTCCTCGGGCCGGACCCCTGCGCGCTCGAGGCCGGCCCGGATCGCGATCGCCCCCAGCTCCGTCGCGGGGACGTCCGCGAGCCCCCCGCCGAGGCGGCCGAAAGGCGTCCGCACGGCGGAGACGATCACGGCACGGCTCATGCCGGTCAGCGTAGCCGCGCCCTGCCGCGTCGGCGTCGCGACCGCACCGGCTCGTTGCGGACACCACGCGCGGCCGGTACGCTCGTCGAGCATGGACACCGCTCGCACGTGGATCTGGTGGTGGCGCCACGGGCGAGGCGGGAGCGTGCGCTAGAGACGAGCACCCCATCCGCTTCGCCCGAGACCTCCGCCGGAGGTCTCTTTCGTTCCTGGAGAGACATGGGCCCGACCGCGACGATCACGACCGACCTGCTCACCCCACTCGGTGCGTACCTCCGGCTGCGCGGGATGGGACGCGCGAGCTTCCTGCTCGAGTCGGTGGAGCGCGGGAGGCTGGGCCGGGCCTCGTGGATGGGCGCCGGCAGCCGTCTCGTGACGCTCGACGAGGCGGAGGCGCTGGGGGCGCCGGTCGTCGGGTACGTCTCCTACGACACGATCGCGACGCTCGAGCCCTCGGTGCAGCTGCCCGCCGAGGGGCATGGGCTGCCCGAGAGCCGGCTCGTCGTGGCGGACACGCTCGTCCGCTTCGACCACGGCGCCGGCACGGCCGACGTCGTCGTCGGCAACGTCGAAGAGGTCGGGGGGCGTCTCGAGGCGGGGATCCCCTGGCATCGCGAGCGCCGCGGCACAGCAGGCCCCGTGAGCCGCTTTCCCGAGCGCGAGCGCTACCTCGAGATGGTCCGTGCAGTCAAGGAGCACATCGTCGCCGGAGACGTCTTCCAGTGCGTCCCCTCCCAGCGCGCCGAGAGACCGACGGCAGCGACCGCCCTCGAGCTGTATCGCGCGCTACGCCGTGTGAACCCCTCCCCGTATCTCTTCCTGCTCGAGCTCGACGACCTGTCGCTCGTCGGCTCGTCCCCCGAGCGTCTCGTCGCGTGCGAGGGGGGCACTGCGAGCCTGTGCCCCATCGCGGGCACGACGGAGCCGACCGAAGGCGACGTCGAGCGGCTCCTCTCCTCCGAGAAGGACCGGGCGGAGCACGTGATGCTCGTCGACCTGGGACGCAACGACCTCTCACGCGTCTGCCGGGCCGGCACCGTGCACGTGGCGCGGAGCATGGAGGTGGAGCGGTTCTCCCACGTCTCGCACCTCGTCTCGGAGGTCGTCGGCGAGCTGCGCGACGGGGTGACGCCCTTCGACGCGCTGCGCGCGTGCTTCCCGGCCGGGACGGTGAGCGGGGCGCCCAAGATCCGTGCGATGCAGCTGATCTCGGAGCTGGAGGGCTTCCGGCGCGGCCCGTACGGCGGCGCAGTGCTCTACTCGCTCCCGGACGGCACGATGGACGCATGCATCTCGCTGCGGACGATGGTCGTGCGCGACGGCACCGCGTATCTCCAGGCGGGAGCCGGGATCGTCGCGGACTCGGACCCGGCCGCCGAGCACGAGGAGTGCCTCCGCAAGCTCGCGGCCCTCGAGGCAGCCATCGACCTCGCCGAGCGGGAAGCGCGACCGTGAGCGAAAGGCGGCAAGGGGCGTGAGGGTGCTGATGATCGACAACTACGACTCGTTCACCTACAACCTCGTGCACCTGTTCGAGCAACTCGGCGCCGAGGTCGTGACGTTCCGCAACGACGAGCTCACGGTCGACCGCGCGGCCGGCCTCGGAGCCGACCGGCTCGTCGTCTCGCCCGGCCCCGGCCGGCCGGAGGATGCGGGCGTGTCGGTGGAGCTGCTCCGGCGCCTCGGCCCGACCACGCGCTCGCTCGGCGTCTGCCTCGGCCACCAGGCGATCGTCAGCGCCTTCGGCGGCGAGATCGGTCAGGCGCAGGCACTGCTGCACGGGAAGGCGAGCCTGATCACCAACGACGGCCGGGGCGTCTACGACGGGCTGCCGCACGAGCTCGAGGTCGGCCGGTACCACTCGCTCGCGGCCACCAGGGTTCCCGACGCGCTCGAGGTGACGGCCCGAACCGACGACGGGGAGGTCATGGGTGTCCGCCATCGCGAGCACCCTGTCGAGGGCGTCCAGTTCCATCCCGAGAGCGTGTTGACACCACACGGCGCGCGCATGGCGGAGAACTTCCTCCGGTGATCGCGACCGCGATCGCGACGGTGGCCGACGGGCGCAGCCTCTCGCGCGTCGAGGCACGCGAGGTGATGCACGTTGTGATGCGCGGGGAGGCGACGCCCGCCCAGATCGGCGGCCTGCTCGTCGGGCTCCGCACTCGCGGGGAGACCGTCGACGAGATCACGGGCTTCGCGGAGGCGATGCGCGAGCACGTCCTCCCCGTAACGCCGAGCCGCAGCCCGATCGTGGACGTCGTCGGCACCGGCGGCGACGGCGCGGGGACGTTCAACATCTCGACCGCGGCGGCCGTCGTCGCCGCGTCGGCGGGCGCCGCGGTCGCGAAGCACGGGAACCGCGCGGCGAGCTCCGCCTGCGGGTCGGCCGACGTGCTCGAGGAGCTGGGTCTCGTGCTCGAGCTCCCCCCGGAGCGGATCGCGGCCTCGATCGACGCGCACGGCTTCGGGTTCATGTTCGCGCGGGCGCACCATCCCGCGATGCGCCACGCGGCGCCGGTGCGCCAGGAGCTCGGGACCCGTACGGTCTTCAACGTGCTCGGCCCCCTCGCGAACCCGGCAGGTGCGCGCGACGGCGTGTTCGGCGTCCACTCGGCACGAGCTCGCGCGGACCTACGCCGAGGCACTCGCCGGGCTCGGCGCGCGCCACGCCCTCGTCGTCCACGGAGAGGGGGGCATCGACGAGCTGTCGCCCTCCGGCCGGAGCCTGGTGATCGAGGTGACGGAGGGCGGGCTGCGCGAGTGGTCGCTCGATCCGCGCGAGCTCGGCTTCGAGCCGTCCGATCCGGAGGAGCTGCGTGGCGGGACGCCGGACGAGAACGCCGCTGCGATCCGGCGCGTGCTCGCCGGCGAGCAGAGCGGTCGCCGCGATGCGGTCGTGCTGAACGCCGCCGGAGCCCTGGTCGCGGCAGGGCTCGTGAGCGATCTCGCCGAGGGCGTCGCGGCGGCAGCGGAGCGCCGTCGATCGCGGAGACGCGGCCGCGACCCTGGAGCGTCTCGTCGAGTTCTCCAACGGAGGTGGTGCCTGATGGGACGGTTCGCCGACGCGCTCGCGCAGCCGGGGCTTCGCGCGATCGCAGAGATCAAGCGGCGCTCGCCCTCGGCGGGAGACCTGCGTCCCGACGCCGATCCCGCCAGGATCGCGGCGAGCTACGGCCGCGCCGGGGCGGCGGCGGTGTCCGTGCTCGTCGACGAGCGGTTCGCGGGCACGTGGGACGACCTCCGCGCAGCCCGTGCCTCCACCGACGTGCCGCTGCTCGCAAAGGGGTTCTTCTCCACCCTCGAAGACCTCCGGACAGCCAAGGAGGCGGGCGCAGACGCCGTCCTCCTGCTCCTTCGTGATCTCGATGACAAGGCCGTGCTCCAACTCCTGGCCGAAGCCGAAGGCTTTGGCCTCGACACGCTCGTCGAGGCGCACGACGAGGCCGAGCTCGAGCGTGGGATCGCGCTAGGGGCGCCCGTGCTGGGCGTCAACGCACGCGACCTCGACACGTTCGCGATCGACCGCGACACACAGCTCGCCTTGCTCGCCCGCATCCCCGAGGATCGCATCGTGATCGCCGAGTCCGGGATCTCGGCGCGGGCGCACGGCGCGGCAGCGGAGCTCGCGGGCGCCGACTCGATCCTCGTGGGCTCGGCGCTGATGCGCGCGCCCGATCCCGCCGCGAAGCTCGCGGAGCTCGTCGCGCGACCGCTCGTGAAGGTGTGCGGGCTCACGCGCGCCGAGGACGTCGCCGTCGCCGCCGAGGCAGGGGCGGATCTGCTCGGGTTCGTGCTCGCTCCCGAGAGCCCACGCGCGGCGGCCGAGGTGCTTCCGGTGCCCGACGACACGCTCGCGGTCGCCGTGTGGGTGGGGAGCGCGGGTGACAGCCCGGCGGCGCTCGACCAGGTGCACACCGTCGAGCCCGGGAAGATACGTGGGCGGGAGGCGACGCTCTACCGGCAAGGGACGCCGGTCGCCCGGCTCGTCGACCTACCGTGGGGCGAGGACGATCCGACCCACTGGGAGCGTGCGGCGGCGACCGAGGGCAGGGTCGTGCTCGCCGGCGGGCTCGGGCCCGAGAACGTCGCCGACGCGATCGCCGCCGTCCGGCCTTGGGCGGTGGATGCATCGTCGTCGCTCGAGCGCTCGCCGGGGATCAAGGATCACGCGCGCGTCCGTGCCTACGTCGAGGCGGCCCGTGGCTGAGACACCCCAACCAAGGAGGGCGAGGCTGGAGTCACGCCCCGACTTCGGCGAGTACGGCGGCCGTTACGTCCCCGAGACGCTGATCCCGGCACTGGACGAGCTCGCCGCGGCATGGGACGAGGCAAGACGGGACCCCGCGTACCTCGCCGAGCTCGACGAGCTGGGCCGGACGTACGTCGGGCGTCCCTCGCCGATCACGCGTTGCGAGCGGTTCGCACCCGGCAAGCGCCTCTACCTCAAGCGGGAGGACCTGAACCACACCGGCGCCCACAAGATCAACAACGCGCTCGGTCAGGTCGTCCTGGCGCGCCGGCTCGGCAAACGGCGGATCATCGCCGAGACGGGCGCAGGGCAGCACGGCGTCGCGACCGCGACCGCCTGCGCGCGCTTCGGGCTGGAGTGCGTCGTCTACATGGGCGCGGAGGACATGCGCCGTCAGGCGCCCAATGTGGAGCGGATGGAGCTGCTCGGCGCTGTGGTCGAGCCCGTCGAGCTCGGCACGAGGACGCTGAAGGAGGCGACGAGCGCAGCGATCCGCGACTGGATCACCAACGTCGACACCACCCACTACGTGATCGGCTCGTGCGTCGGTCCGTCCCCGTACCCGGAGCTCGTGGGCGAGCTCCAGTCGGTGATCGGACGCGAGGCCCGTGCACAGCTGCTCGAGGCCGAGGGCGCCCTCCCCGAGGTGGTGGTCGCGTGCGTCGGCGGGGGATCGAATGCGATCGGGATGTTCGCGGGCTTCGTCGACGATTCCGACGTGCGGCTCGTCGGCGTGGAGGCGGCGGGCGCGGCGTCGTTGGGCACCGGACGCCCCGGTGTCCTGCACGGCGCGCGGTCCTCGGTCCTCGCGGACGAGGACGGGCAGATCGCGGACGCCCACTCGATCTCCGCAGGACTCGACTACCCGGGGGTCGGGCCCGAGCACGCGTGGCTGCGCGACACCGGTCGGGCCACGTACGTGCCGTGCACGGACGAGCAGGCGCTGGACGCATTCGCGCGGCTCGCGCGCACCGAGGGCATCGTTCCCGCCCTCGAGTCGGCCCATGCGCTCGCGGTCGTGGACGCCCTCGACGCCGAGTACGTCGCCGTGTGTCTGTCCGGACGCGGCGACAAGGACCTCGCAGAGGCGCTTTCCGCGCTCGCGCGGAAAGCGCCAGGCAACCCGTCGTGATGCGAAAGGCACTCGTGATCTACCTGGTGTGCGAGCCGGAGACGCCCGAGCTCGCCCGGGCCGCCGTCGAGGCGGGCGCCGATCTGATCGAGCTCGGGTTCCCTTTCTCCGACCCGCTCGCCGACGGCCCGGTGATCCAGCGCGCCTCCGAGCGCGCGCTCGCGCGCGGGATGCGCACGATGCGGTGTCTCGAGTGCCTCGCCGAGACGCGGGCGCTCGTCGACGACACGCCGATCGTGCCGATGACCTACGCGGCGCTGCTCGAGGCATACGGCTGGGAGCGGTTCGCGACCGCGGCGCGGGAGCACGGCGCGACGAGCCTGATCGTCTCGGACGTGCCCGCGGGGCAACGGCCGGAGGTCGCGCGTGTCCACCTCGTCGCCCCGACCTCCACCGAGGAGCGCATCCGCCTCGCCGCGACGACGACCGACGGTTGGCTCTACCTCGTCACGCTGACCGGTACCACGGGGGCCCGAGCGGAGCTCTCGAGCGCGCTCGCGGGGCTCGTCGAGCGGGTGCGTCCGCTCGCCGACGACGTGCCGTTGTACGCGGGTTTCGGGATCGCGACGCCCGAGCAGGCGGCGGCCGCAGCCGCGCTCGCGGACGGCGTGGTGGTCGGCTCGCGGGCCGTACAGGTCGCCGAGGACGGGCCCGACGCGCTCGCCGCGTACGTCGCCTCGCTGCGGCAGGCGATCGACGCGGCCGCGGTCAGTGCTTGATCGCGGACGCGCTTCCCGCAGCGGGCGCAGCGCGCCCGGCGCTCCGTGAGGAAGAACCGCCGGCCTTCCGGAACCTTGTGGCCGAAGACCTTGCAGAGGTAGCGCCTCACGACTCGGGACCGACCCTGACGAGCATCTTGCCGACGTTGTCGCCGCGGAAGAGCGCGAGAAACGCCTCGGGCGCGCGCTCGATGCCGTCGACGATCGTCTCCCGGTAGCCGATCGTGCCGTCGGCGACCCGCGGCGCGACCTCCTCGAGGAACGCTCTCCAACGGTCGAAGTGGTCGAACACGATGAACCCCTGGAGGCGCAGGCGCTTGGTGACGACCATGAACAGGTTCCGCGGGCCGGGCGCCGGCGCGGTCGCGTTGTAGCCCGAGATCGAGCCGCATGCGACCACTCGCCCGTGACGCCGCAACGCGCCGATCGCGGCCTCGAGCGTCTCGCCGCCGACGTTGTCGAAGTACACGTCGATCCCGTCCGGCGCCAGCTCTCGCAGCGCATCGCGGGGCGTCACCTCGCGGTAGTCGAACGTCGCGTCCACGCCGAGCTCCTCGAGCCAGGCGCGCTTCGCGGGGCTCCCGGCGCTCCCGATCACGCGTGCGCCCCGCAGCCGGGCGAGCTGGCACGCGAGGCTGCCGACCGCGCCGGCGGCCCCGGAGACGAAGACGGTCTCCCCCTCCCCCACCTCCCCGATGTCGGCGATCCCGACGAACGCGGTGAGACCGGGCATGCCGAGCACGCCGAGCGACGTCGACAACGGTGCCGTCGACGGATCGACCGCGCGCAGACGGCTGCCGTCGAGCAGTGCGGCCTCGCGCCAGCCGAGATCGTGCACGACCCAGCTGCCCTCGGGCCAGTCGTCGTTCCGCGAGGCGACGACCTGGCCGACGGCGCCGCCTGTGAGCGGCTCCCCGAGCGCGAACGGCGGCACGTACGAGCGGACGTCGTTCATCCGCCCGCGCATGTACGGGTCGACCGACACGAACGCGTTCCGGACGAGCACCTCGCCGGGGCCGGGGTCCGGCACGTCGACCTCGACGAGCTCGAAGTCGTCGCCCGTCGGCAGCCCGCGCGGGCGTGCGGCGAGCCTGATCTCCCGCGACCGGACGGGCACACGCGGATCCTACGCCTCCTGCGCCGTGCCATTCCTCCTGCAAACCGGGTGGTGATCGGCGAGGAAGGGCGATGACGTGCTTACGGAATCTTCGCAGCCCGCTGCTACCTTGCCGCGCGGCTGTTCACCACGACTTCTCGTTCACGACCTCGACGCCGGGCGGTTCAGACGCCTCACCAGGAACCGCGACCTCGTCGCCGAAGGGAGATCGATGCGCCGAACCACACTCATCTCCGCCCTCGCCGCGCTCGCCTGCTTCACGGCGCTCGCGGTCGTCGCAGCGGCGCCCGCAGGCGACTTCGCCGACGCAGCGTGCTCCGGTGACCCGGCCAAAGTCTGCCCGACGGCGACCGTCGGTCAGCCGTACTCCGTGGAGTTCACGCTCAAGGAGCCGGGCGACGCGTGCCCGACCTTCACCGTGAGCTCGGGGGCATTTCCTCCCGGGCTTTCGCTCGCGTCCGACGAGGGCGTGGCGAGAGGCACGCCGACACAGGCCGGGACCTACACCTTCTACATAACGGTGGGGTACACCTGCGGCACCGGCGGCAAGGCGCCGGGCATCACCTCCGACCAGCAGTACACGATCAACGTCAACCCCGGTGCGGCGCCGGCGCCGACGTTGAGCGTGACCACGCCGTCGCTCCCGGACGGGAACATCAACCAGCCGTACACGTCCCCGGGTCTGGCGGCGACTGGGTCGGCCGTGAACTCGTGGTCGCTCGCTGGCGGCGCGCTGCCGGCGGGCCTCACGCTCGGCTCGAACGGAGTCATCACCGGGACTCCGACGCAGAGCGGCACGTTCACGTTCACGGTGCAGGCCAACGGCAACGGCGTCAACGCGACGAAGCAGCTCTCGCTGTTCGTGCTCGCCCCGCTCGCGGTCCAGACGCTCGTGAACAAGACGCCGCCCGAGACCGGGCTGACCGCGAAGAAGCTCGTCGGCGCGCCGCTCACCACCGGCGTGAAGGCGGTCGGTGGACGCCCGCCGTACACGTTCAGCGCGACCGGGACCATGCCACCCGGACTGGCCCTCGACAGCGCGACCGGCAAGATCACCGGCGCGGGGACGGCTGCCGGCCGGTATCCGTTCACGGTCACGGTCACCGACGGAACCGGCGCGAAGGCGTCGGTCGACTGGAACATCACGATCCTGCCGCTGCTCGACTTCGCGAAGGGCAAGGGCCTGCCCGTCGGCCACCTCGACCGTCTCTACTCCGCGCGCATCCCCGTGCGGGGCAAGGACTCGGCCACCGCACAGTTCGCCGTCGCCGGAGAGATCCCGCCGGGTCTCGGGATCGACGATGACGGACGGTTGACCGGGACGCTGCTGAAGGCAGGCGTCTACCGGATCAAGGTCTACGCCTTCTCGGAGAGCGGGGCCCCCATCAGCAAGGTGTTCCGCCTCCGCGTCCGCGCGTAGCGCGGGTCCGTGCACGTTCTCGCCCGCCCGGGGTCGCGCGGGCGGGCGAGAATGGTGCCGTGCGCTCCCTGCGAGGACAGCTCCTGGTCGCGGGACCGGACCTGATCGACCCGAACTTCCGCAGAACCGTGGTGCTCGTCGGGGAGCACGGCGACGAGGGAGCGATGGGCCTGGTGCTCAACCGCGTGTCGACCGTGACGGTCGAGGAGGCGGTGCCGCCCGTGGCCGAGCTCGCCGGCCGCGACAGGCTCGTCCACATCGGCGGGCCGGTGCAGCCGCAGGCGGTGGTCGTGCTCGCCGATTTCGCGCAGCCGGAGCACGCGGGCGCCCTCGTGTTCGACGCGATCGGGTTCCTCCCGGGCGAGCTCGAGGAGGTGGAGCTCGGTGAGCTGCGCCACGTCCGCGTGTTCGCAGGCTACGCCGGCTGGGGCCCGGGCCAACTGGAGGAGGAGCTCGAGGAGGAGTCCTGGGTCGTACTCCCCGCGCGCGCATCGGACGTGTTCACCGACGCACCGGAAGAGCTCTGGGCCACCGTCCTGAAGCGGCACGGCGGCGAGCTCGCAGTGCTCGCGCTCCTTCCGGACGACCCGCACGTCAACTGACAAGCCCAGGATTCCGCGCGGCGGCCCCGAACGTGAGGAAACGTAAACAATTCGTATGAAACCCTTCCGGGGGAATGACACGGGGGTCGCAACCGTTCACACTATTCGAGCGCGCCGAAGCCGCAGAGCAGGAGCTGCTTGCGCGCGGCGTCGACCTCAGGACACATGCCACCACCGCGCGGGCCCGTCTGCGCCGCGCGCCTGAACACGAAACGAGGAAACTTGGAAACCAGCATCATCGAGATTCCCGCACTGGACGCGTTCGCCGCAGAGGCGGAGGAGCGCGGCAAGATCGAGGCTCACGAGCTCGACGCGTTGGTGCTCGAGCACGAGCTCGACGAGGAGGCGGTGACCGCCTTCCGGACGCTCCTGGCCGAGCGCGGCGTCGAGCTGCCCGCGGAGGACGAGGACGACCTCGAGCTCGACCTGACTCCCGGTTCGGGCCCGGCGACGACCGACTCCCTCGGCCTCTTCCTCTCCGAGATCGGGCGCTACCAGCTGCTCACCGCCGCGGACGAGATCGCGCTCGCGAAGCGTGTCGAGCGCGGCGACCGCGCCGCCAAGGAGCGGATGATCAACTCCAACCTGCGGTTGGTCGTCTCGATCGCGAAGCGCTACCGGGGGCACGGCGTGCCGTTCCTCGATCTCATCCAGGACGGCGTGATCGGCCTCAACCGCGCAGTCGAGAAGTTCGATTACCGCAAGGGCTTCAAGTTCTCGACCTACGCGACGTGGTGGATCCGCCAGGCGTGCCAGCGGTCGGTCGCGAACCAGTCGGCCACGATCCGCGTGCCCGTGCACGTCCAGGAGCGCCAGCAGAAGCTCAACCGGGCGCGGCAGCGCCTCGAGGTGAGCCTCGGCCGGCAGCCCACGGTCGAGGAGCTCGCGAAGGCCACCGGGCTGAAGCTGCACCACGTGCAGGAGGCCCTGGACGCGGTCGAGGCCTCGGTCTCGCTCAACCAGGCCGTCGGCTCGGACGGAGACGGTGAGCTCGGCGACCTCTTCGCCGATCGCACCGCGCCCGACCCGGTCGAGGAGGCCGACGAGACGTTCCAGCGCGAGCGCGTGCGCTCCGCCCTCTCCGGCCTGCCGGAGCGGGAGCGGCGCGTGCTCGAGCTGCGCTTCGGCTTCGACGGTCGCGAGAGCCTGACGCTCGAGGAGATCGGCCGCGAGCTCGAGCTGACGCGCGAGCGGGTCCGCCAGCTGGAGAAGTCGGCGCTCGTCCGGCTCCAGCATCAACTGGACAACGATCCGCGCCCGCTCAAGCGCCGACGCGACCTCGCGGACGCCGCCTAGCACAGGACGCTCGGCTCGCTCAGAGCCCGGGACACGGAGGGGCGTGGCTTCCAGCCTCGCCCCTCTTTCTTTGCGGGCAGGGCGTGGCTTCAGCCTCGCCCTCGTCGTTCCTTTCCCGTCCTCCCCTAACGCCGCCGATCGCTGCTACCGTGCCGGTCGGTTAAATCAGGACGAGGTCCGGTCGTGCTTTTTCTGCACCTTCCTGCCCGTTCGTGAGCTTCTGGCAAGGAGGTGTTCATCAGATGGCAACCGGGACCGTGAAGTGGTTCGACGACGCCAAGGGGTACGGCTTCATCACCCCCGACGACGGCGGCAAGGATCTCTTCGTGCATTTCAGCGGCATCGCGGGCGAAGGCTTCAAGACCCTCCAGGAGGGCGCCAAGGTCGAGTTCGTGCCGGAGCAGGGCCAGAAGGGCCCGCAGGCGACCAACGTGGTCGTCGCCGGCTGATGCTCTGGGTCCGGTGCGCGCCCGCGCGCCCGCGCGGGCGCGCCCGGGCTCTCCTATCCGATCCGGGAGAGGTTTGGCGGACAACGACGGCAAGGTCGAGCTGCAGGGCGAGGTCGTGGAAGCGTTCCGCGGTGGGATGTACCGCATCGCCCTCGACAACGGCCACGAGACGCTTGGCTACGTCTCCGGCAAGATGCGTCGCTTCCGCATCCGGATCAACCCCGGCGACCGCGTGACCGTCGAGCTCTCGCCGTACGACCTCACGCGCGGCCGGATCACGTACCGTCAGCGCTGAGGAGCGTCGCGTGTCCGGGACGCCTCCGGTTCTCTGGACGCCGGACGCGGCCCGGGTCGAGCGCGCGACGCTGACCGACTACGCGCGCCGGCTCGCGGCGCGCGGCGACGCGACCGACGGATACCACGAGCTCTGGCGGTGGTCGGTCGAGAACCTCGACGCGTTCTGGGCGTCGATCTGGGAGCGCTTCGACGTGCAGGCCTCGACGCCGTACGAGCACGTGCTCGGGTCGCGGGCGATGCCGGGCGCCGAGTGGTTCCCAGGAGCCCGGCTCAACTTCGCCGAGCACGTGTTCCGCAACCGGGACCCCGGAACCGTGGCGGTCCGCCACGCCTCCGAGCTCCGCCCGCTCTCCGAAACGCGTTGGGGCGAGCTCGAGGCGACGACCCGGGCGCTGGCCGCCGCTCTGCGCGCGAGCGGCATCGGCCCGGGAGACCGGGTCGTCGCGTACCTGCCGAACATCGTCGAGGCGACGGCCGCGTTCCTGGCCTGCGCGAGCCTCGGCGCGGTCTGGTCGAGCTGCTCACCGGACTTCGGCGCGCGTAGCGTGGTCGACCGCTTCGCCCAGATCGAGCCCCGCGTGCTGCTGACGGTGGACGGATACCGCTACGGCGGCCGCGACCACGACCGGCTCGAGGTCGTCCGGCAGCTACAGGGATCGATCCCGTCGCTCGAGCGGACCGTCGTGCTCGGCTACCTCGACCCTGCGCCCGACCTCGGCCGCCTGCGCGGCGCGACGTCCTGGCGGGACTTCGTCGACGAAGCGGGCGACGAGTCGCTCGAGTTCGCGCAGGTCGCTTTCGACGCGCCGCTGTGGGTGCTCTACAGCTCGGGCACCACGGGCCTGCCCAAGGCGATCGTGCACGGGCACGGCGGGATCCTGCTCGAGTCCCTGAAGACGCTCAACCTCCACGTCGACCTGCACGCGGACGACCGGCTCTTCTGGTTCACGACGACCGGCTGGATGATGTGGAACTTCCTCGTCTCGGGTCTCCTCACCGAGGCGTCGATCGTGCTGTACGACGGGAACCCCGGGCACCCCGACCTCGGCACGCTCTGGAGGCTCGCGGAGGAGGCCGGGATCACGTGCTTCGGAACGTCCGCGAGCTACATCGCCGCCTGCCTGAAGGACGGCCTCGACCCCCGCTCGGGACGCGACCTCTCGTCGCTCCGCGCGGTCGGGTCGACGGGCTCGCCGCTCTCACCCGAGGGATTCGACTGGGTGTACGACCGGCTCGGCCCCGACATCTGGCTCTTCTCGACCTCGGGCGGCACCGACCTCTGCACGGCGTTCGTCGGCGGGGTGCCGACGCTCCCCGTGTACCGGGGCGAGCTCCAGGCCCGGTCGCTCGGCGCCAAGGTGGAGGCGTGGAACGCCGAGGGCGAGCCCGTCGTCGGCCAGGTGGGCGAGCTCGTGATCACGGAGCCGATGCCCTCGATGCCGCTCGGGCTCTGGGGCGACCTCGACGGCTCGCGCTACCGGGAGAGCTACTTCGCGATGTACCCCGGCGTCTGGCGCCACGGGGACTGGATCGAGATCACCGAGCGCGGCACCGCGATCATCTCGGGACGCTCCGACGCGACCGTCAACCGCGGCGGGATCCGGATGGGCACCGCGGAGATCTACCGGGCCGCGCTCGCGCTCGACGAGGTCGTCGACGCCCTGGTGGTCGACTTGCCGCGCGAAGGGACGCAGGGTTACATGCCGTTGTTCGTCGTGCTCCGCGACGGCGTCGAGCTCGACGACTCGCTCGTCGCGCGGATCCGAGCGCGGATCCGCGAGGACTGCTCCCCCCGGCACGTGCCCGACGAGATACGCGCCGTCCCTGCGATCCCGCGCACGCTCTCGGGCAAGGCGCTCGAGGTTCCGGTCAAGCGGATCCTCTGCGGCGAGCCCGTCGAGCGCACCGTCAGTCGCGACGCGCTCGCGAACCCCGATGCGCTTCGCCCCTTCGAAGAGCTCGCCGCATCAGCAGAATGGAGCACCGGATGACGTACGTCGCAGGCGAGGAGAGGTACGAGGACATGCCGTACCGCCGGGTCGGGCGCAGCGGTCTGCACCTGCCTGCGATCTCGCTCGGGCTCTGGAACAACTTCGGCGCAGACCGCCCGCTCGAGACGAGCCGGGCGATCGTCCGGCGGGCGTTCGACCTCGGGATCACACATTTCGACCTCGCCAACAACTACGGGCCGCCCTACGGCTCGGCGGAGGAGACCTTCGGTCGTCTGCTGGGCTCCGACCTCCGTCCGTACCGGGACGAGCTCGTGATCTCCACGAAGGCGGGCTACGACATGTGGCCCGGGCCGTACGGCGACGGCGGCTCCCGCAAGTACCTGCTCGCGAGCCTCGATCAGAGCCTGCAACGGCTCGGGCTCGACTACGTGGACGTCTTCTACTCGCACCGCGCCGACCCCGACACGCCGCTCGAGGAGACGATGGGCGCGCTCGACAGCGCAGTCCGGCACGGGAAGGCGCTCTACGCCGGGATCTCGTCCTACTCGCCGGAGCGGACGCGCGCGGCGGCCGCGATCCTCGCGAGCATGGGCACGCCTCTCCTCATCCACCAGCCCTCGTACTCGATGCTCAATCGCTGGATCGAGGACGGCCTGCTCGACACGCTCGAGGAGCTCGGCGTCGGCTGCATCGGGTTCTCCCCGCTCGCACAGGGGCTCCTCACCGACCGCTACCGAGACGGGATCCCGGAGGGCTCGCGCATCGCGCGAGACCTCTCGCTGCCCGCCGACCAGCTGACGGAGCAGACCGCCGCGAAGGTGGCCGGTCTGCGCGAGATCGCCGAGTCGCGCGGACAGACCCTCGCGGCGATGGCGCTCGCATGGACGTTGCGCGATCCGCGGATGACGTCCACCCTGGTCGGGGCGAGCAGCGTCGAGCAGCTCGAGCAGAACGTCCTCGCGCTCGACCGGCTGGACTTCTCGGCCGACGAGCTGGCGGCAATCGACCGCTACGCGACCGAGTGCGAGATCAACATCTGGTCGTCGTCGAGCGACGTCTCCTGAGAACTCAGGCGGCCGGCCAGTCGAGCGGCCGTCCGAGCAGGCGCTCGAGGCGCCGGTTCGCCTCCGCGAAGCGTGCGCTCAGCAGGGAACGCGTCTCGGGCCGCATCGGCGGATAGTCGCGGTCGAACACGCGCGGATACGTCACGAGCTGGTGCGGCGAGGCACCGAGGAAAGAGAGCACGGACGCGTACGTCTCGGCCGGCCGCGCACCGAGCTCCTCGGTCGTGACCACGAGCAGCTGCTCGCGCGGGAAGAACTCGAGCCAGCGCTCGAGCTGGTCCGCGTAGAGCCCGCGCCCGACGTAGGCGTGGTCCCACCACGCGCGGCTGAAGGCACGTGGGTCGGAGCGCAAGCGATCGACCTCTCCGTGCAGACGCTCGTCCTCGGTCTCGAGCGCGGCTTCGAACGAGAGCGACTCGCGGCCGAGCGCGACCTCGTGCTGGTAGTGGGAGTACGCCCGCTCCCCGGGCTCGCGGACGAGCAGGATCAGCCGCGCGTCCGGGACGAGCGTGTACACCCGCTCCGGTGCGAGCGGATGGAACACGTAGCTCGGGCTCGCCTCGCCGACGAGCTTGCCCTCGGTGCGCAGCGGCAGCTGGCCGCGGTACCACGCCTCGCCGCGCCACCAGTGCCGGTCGAAGAAGCTGACCTCCTTCCAGAACGGCCCGACGATCTCCGGGTGCCAGCGCAGGTAGGCGTAGAGCGCGGTCGTACCGGCCTTCTGGGCGCCGATCACGAGGAAGTCCGGGAGGCCCCGCCAACGGGCAGTCACGCGCCCCGAGGCCCAGATCGTGTTCCGAACGACCTTCCGCACCGGGTCGGGGATGCGCGGGATCACCTCGGAGGGCATGCGGTACATCTCGCCGTGCACGCTAAACCATCGACCCGGTCGCGCAATGCGCACCCGATCTGAGACGATCCCTGCCGGACACGAGGAAAGGGGACGGGGTGGCCGACGAGACGCTGACGATCACCGACAACCGGACAGGGCGGGAGTACACGATCCCGATCACGGACGGGACGATCCGGGCGACGGAGCTGCGCCAGATCAGCGCTGTGGACGGCGACGGCGGCCTGATGTCGTACGACCCGGCGTATCTCAACACCGCCTCGTGCCGCAGTGCGATCACGTACATCGACGGCGACGCGGGGATCCTGCGCTACCGCGGCTACCCGATCGAGCAACTCGCGGAGGAGGCGACGTTCCTCGAGACCGCGTACCTGCTGTTCGAGGGCGAGCTGCCGACCGCAGCGCAGCTCCACGCGTTCGAGGAGAGCGTCCGGTTCCACACGTACGTGCACACGAACGTGCAGAAGTTCCTCGAGGGGTTCCGCTACGACGCACACCCGATGGGCATGCTGCTCGGCGCGGTCGGCGCGCTATCGACCTTCTACCCCGACGCGAAGCAGATCGGCGACGCCGAGAGCCGCAGGCTGCAGCGCGTGCGCCTGCTCGCAAAGCTGCCGACCATCGCGGCGTTCGTCTTCCGGCACTCCCGCGGGCTCCCCTACGTGTTCCCCCGGAACGACCTCGACTACATCGGGAACTTCGTCAACATGACGTTCGAGATCGGCGGCCGTCACGAGCCGAACGAGGTGCTCCAGCGGGCGCTCGAGATCCTGCTCGTCCTGCACGCGGACCACGAGCAGAACTGCTCCGCCAGCGCGGTGCGCGGAGTGGGCTCCTCGCAGGTCGACCCGTTCTCGGCCGTCTCCGCCGGGATCGCGGCCCTCTACGGCCCGCTCCACGGTGGTGCCAACGAGGCCGTCCTGCGAATGCTCGACGAGATCGGCGACGTGACGCGCGTGCCCGCGTTCATCGAGCAGGTCAAGGCGGGACACGGCCGGCTGATGGGGTTCGGGCACCGCGTGTACAAGAGCTACGACCCACGCGCCAAGCTGATCAAGCGAGTCGCCGACGACGTGTTCGCGCAGACGGGTCTCAACCCGAAGCTCGAGATCGCACTCGAGCTCGAGCGCATCGCGCTCGAGGACGACTACTTCGTCGAGCGCAAGCTGTACCCGAACGTCGACTTCTACTCGGGATTGATCTACCAGGCGATGGGCTACCCGACGGACTACTTCACGGTGCTCTTCGCGGTCGGCCGGCTGCCCGGCTGGCTCGCCCAGTGGGAGGAGATGCTGACAGACCCGGAGCAGAAGATCGCGCGTCCCCGCCAGGTCTACGTGGGCGAGGGGGAGCGCCCCTTCGTGCCGGTCTCGCAGCGCGGCTGAGCGGGCACACCGCGGGACGCGATCGGGCGACGGCGAGGTCCGGGAGAGCCACGTGGAGCACGTCCGCGTCGACCGGTGGCTCTGGGCGGCCCGCTTCTTCAGGACGCGAGGCGCGGCGACGGAGGCCGTGCTCGGCGGACGCGTGCACGTCAACGGCACGCGGGTGAAGCCCGCGAAGGACGTTCGCGTCGGCGACGCGGTGGCGGTGACGGTCGGCGGCACCCGCCGCGAGCTCGTCGTCCAGGCAGTCGCGGAGAAGCGCGGGCCGGCCTCGGTCGCGCGCGCGCTCTACGAGGAGACGCCCGAGTCGCTCGCACGTCGCGAGCAGCAGTCGCTGGAGCGGCGCCTCGCACGGCCCCTCGGCGCCGACCTCGGTGCACGACCGACGAAGCAGGACCGCAGGCGGCTCGAGGCCTTGCGCCGCGCAGAGCGCAGACGCCGCGCATAGGGCCGCGCTCACTCCTCGTCCGCAGCGCCACGGGCGACGAGCACGACCAGGAGCAATGCGAGCGCCGCGGCCCCCGCACCCGCGACGTCCACCCCGAGCCCGTGCGCCCGCACCGCGTCGGCAACGACCAGCAGCGTCGCGGCCACGACACCGGCGGCGACGCCGAGCGCCGCGACGAGGGCGAGCTGCGCGAGCGCGGCTCCCCTCTCCCCCCGCACGCGCTCGCGCTCGTCCAGCGACCAGTACGCGAGCTCCGCCGCGACGAGGAGCCCCCCGGCGACGGCGGGAGCGGCCGTGTCCAACGGCGCGTCGTCGGCGACGAGCTCGATCGCGTACAGCCCCCCGACGAGCAGCAGCGAGGCGGGGACGAGCCGCGCCCAGCCGGACACCAGCCCGACGACGAGCACGACGAGCGCCGTGAGCGCCGTCAGCACGGCGGCGCTCCGTCCCCCCTCTCCCACCCGCGTCAAGGGCAGCGCGGCGACCGCGATGGTGCAGGCCACGGCCGCGGCTCCGATCGTCAGGCGCGCACGGCCCGCGCGTAGCGGCGGTACGTCGTCACCCCCTCCAGTGCGGCGTCGAGCGAGACGCCGTCTCCCCAGCGGGCGACGCCGATGCCGACGCGCTCGAGCCGGATGCGTGTCACCTCGCGCTCGACCAGCCAGAGCCGGAACGCGAGCTGGGCGATGCGGCTCCCGCCGTGCGGCGCGATCCCTGCCGGATCGACCTCGACCACGACGAGGTCGAAGCGCCGGGCGCGCAGATCCTCGACCGCGACGGCGAAGCGTGGGTCGACGAGCGGGGTGAGCGCGACGACGAGCGCCTTGGGCGGCAGGATCCGCGCGGGCACGAGGTTCACGTCTCGAACCGCGTAGGTCGTCTCGACTCGCGTCTCGAGGAGCGTCTCGACGAGCCGGTAGCGCTGGGTCGCGCCCATCCCCGGACGAAGCCAGTGCATGGCTCCGCCGAATCCGACGAGACCGACGCGGTCACGCCGGGCGAGGAACCGCTCTGCGAGCGTCGCCGCGGCACGCACTGCCTCGTCGAGGGTGCTGCGGTCACCGAGAGCGAGGTCGACGAAGCTGTCGACGAGGAGGACGACATCGGTGTTGCGCTCCGGGTGGCGCTCGTTGACGACCAGCTGCCCGCGGCGCGCCGACGCACGCCAGTTGATCGAGCGGACGCGATCGCCTGGTACGAAGTCGCGGAGGTCCGCGTACTCGATCCCGTCGCCGGCCACGCGCGCGACCTCATTGCCGGACGACGCCTGCAGCTCGACGGCGGAGAAGACGCGTCCCAGTTGCTCGGGGCGCGGATAGACCTTCAGCAGCGCCGGCTCGCCGAGCCGCTGCTCCCAGACGACGAGGCCGAGGCGGTCGACGGCCCGGAGCGCGACGGCGCCGAGGTCGTAGACGCCCCAACGCCCCGGACGGAGCACGAAGGGGAGGTCGCGCTCCTCCCCCGCCGCGAGGCGGACGGCGACGGCATCCTGTCCGCCCTCCACGTCGACCCGGGCAGGGAGATCGAGCGCCACCTCGAGACGCCCGACGCCTGTCTTCGAGCGGACCTTGACCGTTACGCCGACGTCGTCCCCCTCGAGGGCACGGGGCGCAGCGAGCGAGTGGTCGGCCTCGATGTCCGGCTCGCGCGCCAGGCCCGTGCCGGCTACGAGCAGGAGGGCGAACGGTGCTGCGACGACCGCCAGCTCGGGCCGGCGCACGGCGAGGGCGGCGACGACGCCGACGGCGGCGAGGATCGCGTACCCCTCGACGCGCGGAGTTCCTCGTCGCGTCACCGTGCGGTGGAGATGTCCTCGGCCCGCGGGGTGGGAACCGTCTCGAGCACCTCCCCCACGACGTCCTCCGCCGAGATCCGCCGCACCCAGAGCTCGGGACGCAGCACCAGCCGGTGCGCGAGAGCCGGCACGGCCACCGTCTTCACGTCGTCCGGCAGCACGAAGTCGCGGCCCGCGAGCGCCGCCTTGCACCGCGCGAGCTTGAGCAGTGCGAGGCTGCCGCGCGGGCTCGCGCCGACCGCGATGCTCTGGGTGTCGCGCGTCGCGGCCGCGAGGTCGACGCAGTAGCCGCGGATGCTGTCCGCGACGTGGACGGTCTCGATCGCGTGCTGCATCTCGACGAGCGTGTCGCGATCGACGACGGCCCGCAGGACGACCTCCTCGGTCTGCCGCTCGACGCGCCGGCCGAGAACCTCGATCTCGTCGTCCCGCCCCGGGTATCCGAACGCCGTGCGCAGCAGGAAGCGGTCGAGCTGCGCCTCGGGCAACGGGTACGTGCCCTCGTACTCGATCGGGTTCTGGGTCGCCAGCACGAGGAACGGGCGCTCGAGCGGGAACGTGGCGCCCTCGATCGTCACCTGCCGCTCCTGCATGCCTTCCAGCAGCGCCGCCTGCGTCTTCGGCGGGGCGCGGTTGATCTCGTCCGCGAGCAACAGGTTCGTGAAGATCGGGCCGCGCCTGAACTCGAAGTCGCCGTCGCGCTGGTTCCAGATCGACGACCCGGTCACGTCCGCGGGCATCAGGTCGGGCGTGAACTGGATACGCGCGAACTTCATGCTCAGCGCCTGCGCGAACGAGCGCGCGGCGAGCGTCTTCGCGAGACCGGGGTAGTCCTCGAGGAGCACGTGACCATCGCCCAGGAGCCCCAGCAGCACGAGCTCCAGAGGCTCGCGCTTGCCCACGACGGCGAGCTCGACCTCGTCGAGCACCGCCGACGCGAGCTCCTCGACACGCTCGAGCTTCACCGGAGGCTCTCCAGCGAGGTCACGACGCGCTCGAGCGCAGCGGGCGAGAGACCCGGCGCGCGCTCGTCACCGGGCAGCGGACGGTCGGGCCGGACGAGCTGCCAGGTCTCGTCTCCGAGGGCCGTGCGCGCGGCCGCGGGGTCGGTATCGAGCGAGATGCCGTGGCGCCCCTCGAGCAGCCCTGCGGCGATGTCGCGCAGGCGGGGCCTGAGCCGGATGTGGAGGTCGACGGCGTCGTCGACGCCGAGTGCCGTCACGTGCTCGAGCTCGGCGACGCTTCGCACGGGCTGCCGCCCCCCGTCGACGGGTGCCGTCGCACGGCGCAGCGGCCCGGCAGGTGGGTACGCGCGGCGCAGCGCGCCGAGAGCGATCCACAGCGCCACGGCACAGACGAGCAGGGCATAGGCCCTGACGCCCGGGGCGAGCCGTCCCGGCACGAACGCCGCGACGACGAGGAGCGCGATCGTCGGCACGACGAGCGCGCGTCGCGCACGGCGGAGCGCCCCCGTCACGCCGGCGCCCCGACGGGGATCGGAGCACCTCGATCGGCTGCCCGGAGATCGTCTCGCACGCGCTCGAGCGCGGCAATCGCCGCATCCTTCATGTCACGGTCGACCGTGTGGTGGGAGAACTTCGCCTCGAGATAGAGGCCCTCGAGCCGACGCACCGCCCGCCGGTCGACGTCGAGCGCGGCGAGGGCACGGGAGACGTGCTCTTCCGGCGTGTCCGCGGGCCGTCTCGGCTGCCCGTGCGCCGCGAGCACCCGCTCGAGCCGTGCGTACGCCGCGACCACGGCTCGGCGAGCGTCGGCCTCGGCGCGCAGGTCGTCGAGGCTCACGTCGATCGCGGTCGCGAGCTCCCCCGCCAGCAGCGGCTCACGGAGGCCAGGCTTGCGGCGGCGGGCCGAGAGGACGAACGCCGCCACGGCGATTGCCGCGAGCGGTCCCACGACGAGCACCGGGAGCCACGCGAACCGGAAGTCGTGACCCATGTTGCTCCCGCTGCCGATGCTCGGCGGCGCGGGGGTGGTCTCCACGCGGTCGACAGGCTGCTGGCGTGGGTCGAGCGGGACGGTGAGGCCGTGCAACCGCCCGTAGACGATGATCGCGAACGCGAACAGCAGGAACGCCGCGAGCGACGTGAGGCCGTAGCGCCGCTGCGGCGTGCTCCACTCGAGATTCTTCCCGCTGAGCAGCAGGTAGAGCGCGATCGCGAACGCGGCGAGCAAGGCCACGATGAGGAGGCTGACGACGGTGTCGAACAGGGTCTCACCGGGCGCGTCGGACCGTCCTGTGCCGCCCGGCGTCGACCCGGTCGCAGCGACGGCGACGACGGCCATCAGGACGAGCACCCCGACCACGCATCCGACCACGATCGCGCGCGGGCGTCGGCCAAGCCGGTTCCCCGGCTCGCCTCCGGCGGACGCGCCTCGCCCCCGTGACATCGGGCGGAGCGTACCGTCGCGTCTCGGCGGCCGCAGCCCGCGGCGGCGGGATCAGAGATAGGCCGGCAGAACGTGCTCCGCGAGGAGCTCGACCTGCTCGAGGCTCGGAATCTGCGGGAAGACGACCAGCACGTCGATCCCCGCCTCGTCGTAGGCGGCGATCTCCTCGGCGAGCTTCGGGCCGGGGCCGTGGTGGATCACGTTCTCGGGCTCCGTCCAGAGGCTCCCGTAGTAGCGGAGGACGTGGTGCGCCCCCTCCTCCAGGGCAGCCCGGGGGTCATCGCCGACCGCCACGTACGCGAGCCCCGCGATCGTCGCGTCCTCCTTGCCGAGAGCGGCGAAGCCCGCACGGATCCCCGGGACGCGCTCGGCCATGGCCGCGGCGCCGGCTGTGCCGAAGATGAACCCGTCGGCGACGCGGAGCGCGCGCTCGACCGCCTTCGGAGCCATCGCTCCGGACCAGATCGGCGGCGCCGGCTCCTGCACCGGAGCGGGGCCGACGGTGCCGTGCTCCCGGTCGGAGCGCCTCGCCTCGTCCCAGATCTCCCGAATCCGGCCCACCTGGCGCTCGAAGCGGGCCGAGCGGCCGGCGAACGGCGCACCGAGCGCCTCGTAGTCGTCCTCACGGCCGCCCTGCGCGACGCCGAGCACGAGGCGTCCCGCCGAGAGCTGATCGACGACCGCCGCCTGCTTCGCGACCAGCACCTCGTTGCGCGGAGGAAGCTGGAGAATGGTCGTCGCGAGACCGATGCGCTCGGTCACGCCGGCGACTCCCGCCAGCGTCGCGAGCGGCTCCCACGCGTCGTAGTTCGGCTTGTCGATCGTGCCGAGCAGCTCGAACCCGGCTTCGTCGGCGACGCGTGCCCAGTCGAGCATCAACGCCCGACCCGTCTCGTGGGCCATCGTGTTCGGCAGTCCGATCCCCAGTTTCATGTGTCTCCTCTCCGACGGCGGCACAGCGATCTCCCACCGGACGTTGCCTGAGGAGCGCGGCCCTGTGCGGCAGCCGATCCGGTGTCAGACACCCGCGGCGCGCTCGCCGAGCTGCCCGCGAACACGCGCCGCCGCCACGACGTTGCCCTTCGCTTCGTGCAGCCTCAACGACTCCGCCAGCGCGTGCTCGGCCTCCTCAGAGAGCCTTACGACCCGAAGCACGACGCCCAGAGCCTCGAGCGCGTCCGCCCTGAGCTCGAGGTACTCGGTGTCCGCGGCGAGCGCGGCCGCCTCACGGGCGAGGCGCTCCGCCTCCGCGAGCTCTCCGCGTCTCGCGAGAAGCTTCGCCCGGATCGCGCGCCAGCCGGCCTGGGCATCCACGTCCTCGGGCACCGTCAGCCGCTCGGGGCTCCAGTGGTCGGAGAGACGGAGCGCCTGGTCGTCTTTCCCCTGCTGGTAAAGGGCGTCGAGCAGCGGAGGAACGGCGCTCGCGAGGTAGCCGAGCTCACCGACCTGCTCGAGTCGCTCACAGGTCGGTTGCAAGACGCGCTCGGCGGCGACCGCATCGCCCGCGAGGAGGAAGACGTTGCCTTCGGTCGTGGAAAGGTGGGAGAACCGCTCTACCTCCCGCGCGCCCTCGGCCAGGGTGCGGGCCTCCGCCATCGCGGCCCTGGCGACGTCGAAGTTGCCACGCATCGCCTCGAGCCGGGCGAGATTGTTCAGGACGGAGACCTCGAGCATGCGGTTTCCGACCGCGAGAGTGCGTGCCTCCTCCACTCTCTGCAGCGCCTCCTCGACGGGCGTCGGACCGTAGAACACCGCAGCGAGGACGTACTGCAGCGCATCCGCTTCCTGGTACCTGTCGCCGGCGTTCCGAGCATGCCGCGCCGCCTGCTCCAGGTCCGTGAGCGCAGTCGAGATGTCACCCGCCCAGAAGTTGAGGCGTCCCGCGAGCGCGAGCGCGCGCGCGAGGCCCGCTTCGTCGCCGTGCGCGCGAAACACGCGTCTCGCGCGCACGACCTCGTCGAGCACCTGCTCCCTCGTCGCCGTCATCGCGTGGAAGCGAAGATCGACGAGGGCGAGGGACGCGTTCGCATCCACGAGCTCCGCCCCCGATGCACGCGCACGATCGACGGCCTCGGATAGCACCGACTCCGCCTCCTCCATTTGAGCGGCGTCTCGCAAGGCGCGGCCGAGCAGAGGAAGCAGCTCGAGCCGGCGAGGGTCATCCGGAGCGAACAGGCCGGCGGCGCGCTCGGCGAGGTTTGCCGCCGCCCGTCCGTCGCCGCGCGCCTGCGCCCGGCGCGCGGACGACGCCAGCGCCTCCGCTCCCCGTGTCGCGAGGCCGCGGGCCTCTTCGTCCGGTGGGCCCAGCTCCGCGATCCACTTGTAGGCCTGCTCCAGGTGATAGCCGACGATCTCCTGGAACTCCTCCCCTCGTCCGTCGAGCCAGTTGGCGAACCGCGCGTGGAGCTCGGAGCGGCTCTCCTTCGGGAGGCGGCCGTAGGCGGCGTCGCGGATCAGCGCATGCCGAAAGCCGAACGTGTCCTCGATCACGTCGTGTGGCCGGATCAACTCGTTGCGCACGAGCGACGACAGGCGACTGCCCGGGGGACGTCGTCCGTCGGCGGACAGCGCCGCGAGCGCCTCCCACTCGAACTCCTGCCCGATCACGGATGCGCGCTCGAGGACGTCGCACTCGACCTCCGGGAGGGCGTCGAGGCGCGCCGCGAGCAACGCGTGGATCGTCTCCGGCACGTGGCCGGGGTCGCCGCCTTCGGCGAGCATCGCGAGCAGCTGCTCGACGAAGAGCGGATTCCCCTCTGCGACCTCCCGGACACGCGCGCGCGTTTCGTCCTCGAGGGCAGCTGCTCCGAGTAGGTTGCCGATCAGCTCGTCGGACTCGACGGTCGAGAGGGGCGCGAGGCTGAAGGACTCACCGCCCCACGCCGGCCGCTCCTCGAGCAGCTCCGGGCGAGAGAGGCAGAGAAGCAGCACCGGCGCATCGCGTGTCCACTCGCCGAGGTGCTCGGCGAGGTCGAGAAACGTCGGCTCCGCCCAGTGGATGTCTTCCACGAGCAGCGCCAACGGCCGGTCGCGAGCACGCTGCTCGAGGGCCTTGCGGACCGACCAGAAGATCTCTTCCGGGGCCCCGGAGGAGAGGGCGGCATCTAGCTCGTCCTCCGCGCCGGCTTCGCGGAAGATCTCGACGAGCGGCCAGTACGTGATGCCCTCGCCGTACGGGAGGCACCGGCCGGTGAGCACCCGGGCCTCGCCGCCGAGCACTGTCGAGACCTCGCGCGCGAGCCGTGACTTGCCGATGCCGGGCGGGCCGAGCACCGTGACGAGCCGGCACCGCCGACCGGTCACTGCCTCGGCGAACGCGTCTCGCACGCGCTGGAGCTCGAGGCGACGACCGACGAGCGGCGCGTCGAGCCGGCGCTCGAACGCCGGCGCGCCCTCGACGATCCCGAGGAGCCGGTGGGCGACGAGCGGCTCCGTCTTCCCCTTCAGCGCGAGTGGCTCGACCTGCTCCGTCTCGACCGCACCGCGGGTGAGCCGGAGCGTCTGCTCTCCGATCAGGATCTCGCCGGGAGCGGCGACCTGCTCGAGGCGCGCGGCGACGTTGACGGCATCGCCCGTCACGAGCCGTTCCTCCGTGCCCGTGACGACTTCGCCGGTGTTGACGCCGGTGCGGAGCGCGAGCGTGACCCCGAACGCGCGCTCGAGCTCCTCGTTCAGCGAGACGAGGGAGTCGCGCAGGTCGACGGCCGCCCGCAGCGCACGCAGGGCGTCGTCCTCGTGGACGACCGGGACACCGAATGCCGCCATCACGGCGTCGCCGATGAACTTCTCCACGGTGCCGCCGTGCCGCTCGAGCGACGTTCGCGCGATCTCGAAGTATCGCGCCATGACACGCCTGAACGACTCCGGGTCGAGCCGTTCACCCAGAGCGGTCGAGCCGGTGACGTCTGCGAAGAGGACCGTGACGGTCTTCCGCACTGCCCGCGACTCGCCGATCTCCAGCGCTCTGCCACACCCGCTGCAGAAGCGGGCGCCGTCGGAGCTCTCTGCGCCGCAGCTCGGACACTCGCGCACGGCCTCAAGCGTACGCCGCTGCGAAGGGGCCAGGCGCCCGCCGCAAGGGGGGTTCCGGCGGGCGCCTGTGGGGGGAGGGCAGCGTCTACCGGTACCCCTCCGGCGCGGGGCTCAAACCTCTGGCTGGGCGGCAACCCGGAGAGGCCGCCGACGTCGCCCGCTGACCGGTACCGACCCGGCGAGGCCTCTCGCCTCTGAACCACGAAAGGCCCTGGTTACCAGGGCCTTTCCAGTAGCGGGGGCGGGATTTGAACCCGCGACCTCCGGGTTATGAGCCCGGCGAGCTACCTGACTGCTCCACCCCGCGTCGCGCCGACTATCGTAGCACCGGTCGTGGTCTTCTGGATCGCACTCGCCGTGCTCCTCGTCGGCGTCCTCGGCGGTGCTCGCGTACCTGGTCCTGCGCGGCCTCGCGCTCTGGCGCCAGTTCAAGCGCACGAGCCGGACGTTCGAGAGCGAGGTGGCGCGGATCGAGCAGGCGACGACGGAGATCCAGACGCACCTCGACCGGGCGAGCTCGTCGAGCGTCCGGCTGCGCGAGGCGAGCGAGAGGCTCGCGGCCTCGCGGGCGAAGCTCGACGTCCAGCTCCAGGCGATCCGCGAGGCGCGCTACACGATGCGCCGCGTGCTCTGGTTCCTCCCCGGCATCTGACCCGCCACGCCACGCTGCGCGCCGCCGCCGGGCGCCGCATTTGTACTTCGAGTCGAGCCGACTAACGTCAGAGAGGTGATGCGTGTCGCCGCCGTGGATCTCGGCACGAACACGACTCGCCTGCTCGTCGCCGACATCGAGGACGGTCGTGTCGAGGAAGTCGTGCGGCGTGAGACGATCACCCGGCTCGGCGAGTCGGTCGACGAGCGGCGGATCCTCCTCCCCACCGCGATCGCGCGGGTTCGCAACGTGCTCGTCGACTACCGGCGCGAGGCCGAGCAGCTGGGTGCGGAGTGCGTCCTCGCGGTCGGCACGAGTGCCGTGCGCGACGCCGACAACGGCGAGGCGTTCCTCGGCGAGGTCGAGTGGAGCTACGGCTTCACCACCCGCCTGCTCGACGGCGGCGAGGAGGCCGAGCTCATGTTGCGCGGGGTCGCGAGCGACCAGCCGCTCGCCGGCGGGACGCTCGTCGTCGACATCGGCGGCGGCTCGACCGAGCTCGTGCTGCCGGACGGAGACACGTTCTCCTGGGCGGTCAGCACCGAGGCCGGCAGCGTCCGGCTGACGGAGCGTTTCCTCCATTCCGACCCCCCGACCCACGAGGAGCTCGACGCCTGCGCGACGCACGTCCGCTCCCTGCTCCCGACCATCCGTCCGAGCGCGGCGATCGGCGTCGCCGGCACCGTCACCACCGCCGCGACCATCTCCCTCGGCGAGACGGCGTCCGTCCACCGGCACCGCCTGTCGACCGAGGCGGTCCGCGACGCCCTCGAGCTGGTCGCCTCCGCCCCGCTGGCCGAGCGCGAGCTCGTCCCGGGGCTCGATCCGGCACGGGCGCCGGTGATCGTCGCGGGGCTCGTCGTGCTCGGCGTGATCCTCGCGCGCTACGAGCTCACCTCGATCCAGGTGAGCGAGCGCGACCTCCTGCACGGCGCGGCGCTCGCCGCGACGGAGCTGGCCGCGCCCGCCGAGGAGGGCGTTCACCCGGGCACGTTCACCCGCCGCTGATCGGGGCGTGCCAGAGCTCCACCGCGACGTTGTGGAGCACGAACGGAGGGGTCTACACTCGACGCGGGACCGCGGCCGAACCGGATGGAGGACCGATGAGCTCGACGACGGGCTTCGACACGACGCAACTCGACGCGCTGACGAGCGCTGTGGACGGTGCCGTTCTCAGCCCCGGCAGCGATGCCTACGAGGACGCCAGGCGCGTCCACAACGGGATGGTCGATCGCCGCCCGGCGGTGATCGTACGCTGTCGGTCGACGGACGACGTCGTGGCAGCGGTGCGGTTTGCCCGGCAGACCGGCACCGAGATCTCCGTCCGCGGCGGTGGCCACAACGTCGCGGGACGCGCGGTCGCCGACGGCGCGGTGATGATCGACCTCGCCGAGCTGAAGGGCGTGTCGGTCGACCCGGAGCAGCGTGTGGTCGCGGCACAAGGCGGCCTCACCTGGGCGGAGCTCAACTCCGCCACGGCAGAGCACGGCCTTGCCGTCACCGGCGGCGTGATCTCCACGACGGGGATCGCGGGCCTCACCCTCGGCGGCGGGCTCGGTTGGCTGATGGCGAAATACGGGCTCGCCGCGGACAACCTCCTCTCGGTGGAGCTCGTCACCGCCGACGGCGAGGTCCTCGACGTCTCCGCCGACTCGCATCCGGATCTCCTCTGGGCTGTCCGTGGCGGTGGAGGCAACTTCGGGGTCGCCACGAGCTTGACGTACCGCGTCCACCCGCTCGCGACGGTCACCGGAGGTCTGATCATCCACCCGTTCGACGCTGCGGCCGACATGCTGCGGTTCTATCGCGACGCCGTCGCAGACAACCCGGACGACCTGACGGTGTTCGCGGCGCTCGTGCACGCGCCCGACGGCTCCGGCGCGAAGCTCGCGGGGCTGGCGGTGTTCCACGCGGGGGAGCCCGACGAGGCAGAGCGGGAACTCGAGCCCTTCATGTCGTGGGGCTCACCGGTGATGACGGAGGTGGGGCGGATGCCGTACCCCGTGATGAACACGCTGCTGGACGACGGCTTCCCGACCGGTGCGCTCAACTACTGGCTCTCGAGCTTCACCGCCGGGCTTCCGAACGGATTGATCGACACGATGGTCGAGCGCTTCGCGACCGTGCCGTCGCCGATGAGCGCAATCATGCTGGAGCACTTCCACGGCGCCGTGACCCGGATCGGCGTGACGGAGACCGCCGTGCCGCACCGCGAGTCGGGCTGGAACCTTCTCATCCCCTCCGTGTGGACCGATCCTGCCGCGACCGAGGAGAACGTCCGCTGGACGAAGGAGACACATGCGGCGCTCGCGGAGCACCTCGCCGAGCGGCGGTGGCTCAACTACCTCGGGGACGACCAGGGAGCCGATGCGGTTCGCGCGGCCTACGGCCCGAACTGGGACCGGCTCGTCGAGGTGAAGCGCCGCTACGACCCCGAGAACGTGTTCCACCTGAACCACAACATCGCCCCGTAGGCCCGGACGACGGGCCGAGAAACGCGCTCTACGGGCTAGGGCTCGTCGGGCTCCGGCGGGCCCTCGTCCTCGGCCAGACGGCGCTGGAGCACGGCGCGCGAGAGGACGCCGACCAGCCGCCCTCCGTCCACCACCGGGACGCGCTCGGCGTCGCGCTCCTCGATGAACCGGTACGCCTCGTCGAGGGGCGTGTCGGCGTCGATCGTGGCGTGCGGCGGCTCGGAGACCTCACCGAGCGAGGTGCTGCCGGGGTCGAGCCCGGCCGCGACGACGCGTGCGACGAGCGTCTTGCGGGTGACGACGCCGACGAGCCGCCCCTCCGCGTCCACCACGTAGACGGCGCGCACCTCGGGAGGCGTCAGGACCTCGCCGGCGAGCATCGCGGTGTCGCTCGTCGTGAGCGAGCGGGGCTCCGCGATCATCGCGTCGCGGACGCGGCTCGTGGGGTCGTGGGCCACGCGGCGTCGCTACGGGTAGAGCCCGCGGGCCTCGAGCGCCGATGCGACGTCCTGGATCCCGCCCACGAGCGCGGCGGTGCGCATCGGGATGCCGCGCTCGTGCGCGATCTCCCACACGCGGTCGAAGGCGTCGTTGAGCTTCTCGGCGAGCTTCGCCCTGATCTCGTCGCGACCCCAGAACAGCCGGCCGAGGTCCTGGACCCATTCGAAGTAGGAGACGGTCACGCCGCCGGCGTTCGTGAGGATGTCCGGGAGGATCGGGATCCCGCGCCGACGCAGGATCTCGTCGGCCTCGAGCGACGTCGGGCCGTTGGCCCCCTCGGCGACGAGCCGGCACCGCAGGCGCTCCGCGTTGTCGGCGTGAACCTGATCCTCGCGGCGCCGCCAGCACGAGGATGTCGCACTCGAGCTCGAGCAGCTCCTCGTTCGAGATCCGAGACCCCGTGTGCCACGCCTCCAGCGACCCGTGCTCCCTCGCGAAGGAGCTCATCGTGGGGATGTCGAGGCCGTCCGGGTCGAACACGCCTGCGGACACGTCCGAAACGGCCACCACGGTCGCGCCCCGGTCGACGAGCTCCTGGGCCGCGATCCCGCCGACGTTGCCGAACCCCTGCACGACGCACCGCTGCTCCGTCAGCTTCCACCCGAGCCGCTCGCACGCACGGGCGACCACCATCACCACGCCGGCCCCCGTGGCCTCGTGCCGGAAGACGCTGCCACCGATCGCGATCGGCTTCCCGGTGACGATCTCGGGCACCGCGTGGCCCCGCTGCATCGAGTACGTATCCATCATCCAGGCCATGGTCTGGTCGTTCGTCGCCATGTCAGGAGCAGGGATGTCCTCCTGCGGCCCGATGAACGGCAGCAGCTCGGACGTGAAGCGGCGGGTCAGCCGTTCGAGCTCCCCCTGGCTCATCGCACGCGGGTTGCAGCGCACGCCTCCCTTCGCCCCGCCGTACGGCAAGCGGAGCAGGGCGCATTTCCACGTCATCCACACCGCCAGCGCGGCGCATTCGCCGAGCGTCACCTCGGGGTCGAAGCGGACACCGCCTTTCGTCGGGCCCAGGACGCTCGAGTGCTGCACGCGGTAGCCCGGCAGCACGACGCGCCGCCCGTCGTCGAGCCTGATCGGGCACGAGACGATGATCGAACGCTCGGGGTGGCGAAGGCGCTCGGCGACGGCGTCGTCGACGCTCGCGTAGGGAACGGCCTGGTCGAACTGGGCGATCGCGGTTCGGTAGAGCGGCGTGTCGTACTCGAGATGCTCGAACGACCGCACGTGCTCGGTGCTGGCCATGGCCGGCTGAGTGTAGCGCCGGCCGTCGCCGGGCTCGCCCGGCGGGAGCCCGCCGGCCGGGGGGCGCCAGGTGCCGGGGGAGGGACTCGAACCCCCATGTCCCGAAGGACAGCCGGGTTTAAGCCGGCCGCGTCTACCGTTCCGCCACCCCGGCGAGGGGGCTGTGAGCTTAGTTTCGCCCGGGGCACAGCGCGTCGGCCTAGACGGGCTCCGGGCCGTGGAACTGGTCGAAGAACGCGGTTCGTGTTCCCAGTCGGCGAAAACGGGCGCTCCGGGTCTCCCGGCCCGCGAGGATCCGTCCGCCCCACACGCTACGGTCCGTCGCCCTCATGACGATCGTCGCGCTCCTCATCGGGCTCCTCGCCGGCCTTGCGCTCGGCGGCCTCGGCGTGACCTACGCCACCCGCGAGCGGCTGCGCGCCGCCGCGGGCAACCTCGCGCGCGCGGCCGAGCTCGACAGCGAGGCTCGGGCGCTGGAGCTGCGCGCGCTCACGGCCGAGGCGCAGCTCACGGCGGAGCGCGGGACGCTCGACGAGCGGGTGGCGAGCGCAGTGAAGACCGCCTCGACCGCTGCGATGAAGGAGAGCTCGGGCGCATTCCTCGATCTCGCCCAGACGAAGCTCGACGCTTACGTAGGCCCGCTGCGCGAATCCCTCGGCAGGGTCGAGACCCAGGTACGCACGCTCGAGAGCGCGAGAAAGGAGGCGTACGGTTCACTCACCGAGGCCGTCCGGAGCCTCCGCGAGGACCAGCACCGCCTCCGCGGCGAAACGAGCAATCTCGTGACGGCGCTCCGCGCGCCGCACGTCCGTGGTCGCTGGGGCGAGATCCAGCTCCGACGCGTGATCGAGATGGCGGGGATGGTGCAGCACTGCGACTTCGTCGAGCAGCCGACGACGACGGATGGCGAAGGGCGCGTCCTGCGTCCCGACGTGATCGTGCGTCTGCCCGGCGGCAAGCGCATCGTGATCGACTCGAAGGCGCCGCTCGCGGCGTACCTCGAGGCCTTCGCCCCCGACGCCCGGGACGAAGAACGCAACGGGCGGTTCGTCGAGCACGCGCGGCACGTACGTGAGCACATCCTCAAGCTCGGTCAGAAGGGGTACTGGCGTCAGATCGAGTCGACGCCGGAGTTCGTGGTGATGTTCCTGCCCGACGAGTCGTTCCTGCGGGTGGCGCTCGAGCACGACCCGTCCCTGATCGAGCTGGCGATCGACAACAACGTCATCCCCGCCTCGCCGACGAACCTCATCGGCCTGCTGCGCGCCGTGCACTACGGCTGGCAGCAGGAGACGATCGCCGAGGGGGCGCGACAGATCTCCGATCTGGGTCGGGAGCTCTACAAGCGGCTCTCGACGATGGGCGCACACGTCTCGAAGCTGGGGCGTTCGCTCGACACGGCCGTCCGCTCGTACAACGAGACGGTCGGCTCGCTCGAGCGCCAGGTGCTCCCGCAGGCTCGACGCTTCGAGCAACACGGGATCACGGGCGTCTCGCCACCCGAGCTGCCGCCCATCGAGCGGCAGACACGGGTACTCTCGGCAGCGGAGCTCGTCGCCGACGACTCACCCGATGAGGACGTGTCCGGCACGGCGCACGCGGCGTGACCGGCGGAACATCGCGCTTCAGGTAATCGTTTCTCTCTACAGAGGTATTCACAGCACGAGGAGCACTGAGGAAACGTGGAAGACGTCCGCAACGTGATCGTGATCGGCGGCGGCCCGGCCGGCTACACCGCCGCGCTGTACGCAGCGCGCGCGAACCTCGAGCCGCTCGTGATCGAGGGCTTCAACTGGGGTGGCCAGCTGATGATCACCTCCGATGTCGAGAACTACCCGGGCTACGCGGACGGTGTGCTCGGCCCCGCGATGATGCAGGACTTCCGGCGCCAGGCCGAGCGGTTCGGCGCGAGGTTCCTCACCGACGACGTGACGAGGGTCGACTTCTCCGCGCAGCCGCACCGCGTGTGGGTGGGCGACGACGAGTACCGGGCCGAGAGCGTGATCGTCGCGACCGGCGCGACGGCGCGCCAGCTGGGCCTCGAGTCGGAACGCGGCCTTCAGGGGCGCGGCGTGTCGTACTGCGCAACGTGCGACGCCGCCTTCTTCCGCGACAAGACCGTGGTCGTGGTCGGCGGGGGCGACTCGGCGATGGAAGAGGCGGGCTTCATCGCGCGCTTCGCGAGCAAGGTGTTCGTCGTCCACCGCCGCGACGAGTTCCGCGCATCCCCGATCATGGTCGACCGGGCGCGAGCGAACGAGAAGATCGAGTTCGTGCCGAACAAGGTCGTCGAGGAGGTACTCGGCGACGGATCGGTGCTCGGAGCCCGGCTCCGGGACACCGTGACGGGCGAGGAGAGCACGCTGGCGACGGACGGGCTGTTCGTCGCGATCGGCCACGACCCGAACACCGCGCTGTTCCTCGACCAGCTCGACCACGACCCGGAGACCGGGTACCTGATCACGCGTGGCAAGTCGACCGAGACCAACGTCCCGGGCGTGTTCGCCGCAGGCGACGTGCAGGATCACGTGTACCGCCAGGCGGTGACCGCCGCGGGCTCGGGGTGCGCTGCAGCCCTCGACGCCGAGCGCTGGCTCAGCGAGCAGCGCCACGCGGCGTTGTCGGGCGGTCTCGCCGTCCGCTAGAGAGCCCGGCCGGATGGCACCGGCCGACCCGGGCAGTAGCCTCGGCACAGCTGTGGCCGCGCACTGGATCGACCTCGTCGACCCCACGCGGGACGAGATCCTGCAGGCGACGAGTGGCTTCGACTTGCCGCGCGACATCCTCGACCGGATGGCCGCGCCGATGGAGGACGGCCGGCCCCAGACGCCGGTGCTCGAGGCGCACGGCGGATGGCTGTTCGCGATCCTCTCGTACCCCGCCTCGGCCGCAGGCGACCGTGCCGAGTACGTCGAGCTCGACACGCTCGCGAGCACGAAGACGATCGTCACGGTCCGCAAGAGCGCGGCAGCCGGACTCGCTCCGGTCGACGGCATTGCGGCGCGTGCCGACGCGCACGGTCCGGCGGGCCTCCTCTTCCATGCTGCGGTCGACGACGCGGCCGATGCGCTCCTCGGGGTCGTCGACGACCTGTACGAGGCGATCGACGCTCTCGAGGGAGAGATCGAGCAACTGTCCGGCGTCGACGTCCGCCGCCGGATCGCGACCGTTCGCAACGAGCTGCTTCGCGCACGGCGCGTCTCGACCATGACCAGGGCGATCGCGCGACGGATACTCGACGGCCGCGTGGATCCCGAGTCGTCCGGCTTGTTCCCGGCGGACGTCGAGAACAAGTTCGTCGACACCTACGAGACGCTCGTTCGTGTGACAGAGGAGCTCGACGTCGCGCGGGACCTGCTCGGCGGCGTCCGCGACTACTACCAGGCACGGATCTCCGAGCAGCAGAACGAGGTCGCGAAGACGCTGACGGTGATCGCCTCGCTCGTGCTCGTGCCCAGCGTCGTCGTCGGGTTCTTCGGACAGAACTTCGCGGGCGAGTTCCACGCGTTCTACTGGACGTTAACGGTCTCGCTGGGGCTGATCGTCGTCAGCACGATCGTCCAGATCGCGCTCTTCCGCTGGCGTCGCTGGCTCTGAGGCGCCTTCGGCGCTCAGGCGACGGCGGCGGTCGTCTCGGCAGCCTCCGCCGCCCGCTCGAGCGAGCGTCCGGCCCGGGGGAGGAGCGCAAGGGCCACGATCGCCGGCACGGTCGGGATCCAGAAGCCGAACAACCGGTACACGGCCACCGCCACGAGAGCCGGGGCGAGGGGCACCCCGACGACCGTGAGCGCGTACGTCATCGCGGCCTCGACGCCGCCGACGCCCCCGAGCGGCAGCGGCAGCACCATCGCGGCGTACCCGGTCACGTACGCGAGCGCGAGCTCGGCGACGGGGAGCGGCGTGCCCACCGAGTGCAGCGCCGCGCCGAGGCAGGCGATGTCCCCCGCCCAGTAGACCGCCGCCGCAGCGAGCGGCACGGTCGCACTCGGCGTGTCGAGCACGACTCGCACCCACGCGGTGCCGGCGATCCCGTAGCCGAACACCCGGCGGGCGAGGGAGCCGTCCTGGGCGGTCAGACGGCCGACCCGCTCGGGCTCGGTGACGAACTTCGCAGCGACGAGGCACACGGGAACGATCACGAGCCATGGGAGGGTGAGACCGAGCGGCGCGTGGCCGAGCACGCCGGTCGTGGTGAGCAGCGCGGCGACCCACGCGCCGATCCCGAACACGAAGTAGACGAGCGTGTTCAGCCCGAGCACGCGGACGATCGCCTCCCCGGTCGCATGGCCGGCGCGACGAAAGCACCAGTAGGTGACCGCGAGCCCACCGGCGCCCGCCGTCGCGATCACGCGCGTCGCCCCGAGGCTCGCGAGCGTCAGGTGCAGGCTGAGACCGAACCCGAGGTCTGGCCCTCCGCGGCGGCCGATCGCGTCGCGGATCACGAACGCGTACGCCCCGAAGGAGGCGATCTCGGCGAGGAAGCAGAGGACGAACCAGCGCGCGTCGGCCTCGTCGATCGCCTTGCGCACGTGGGCGAAGCCCGCCGCCTTGCCGATCAGGAGGGCGACCCCGATCGCGATCAGCATGGTCGCCACGAGGCCGAGCACCGCATTGCGACCCGCGGGGAGGCGGAGCCGGTCGCCGTCGTCCCGGTCGCCTGCTCCGCTGCCGTTGCTCACGCGGCCTTCCAGGAGACGAGACCGAGCAGCGCCCCCGCGACGCTGTCGAGCACGAAATGGTTGCCGGTGGCCGTCACGACGCCGGCGACGAGCGGCGGATACGCGTAGGCGGCGCGGCGGGCGAGGCTGCCGGGCGCACGCTCGGCGGCCGCGCACGCCGTGACCACCGCGAACGCCACGTGCAGGCTCGGCATCGCCGCGACGGGGTTGTAGAAGCGCACGAGGAGTGGGTGCTCGAGGTCCAGCCCGCTGACCTCCGCGAGCGTGTCGACATAGCGCGGCAGCGTCCGCGGCGGCGACACCGGCGCGAGCAGGAACACGGGCTGGGCGCCGAGATGCGCGATCGCGCACGCGCGCCGCAGCCGCAGGTAGCCGGGATCGCGCCGCGCGTAGAGCAGCACGAGCCAGCCCACGGTGAGGCCGACGTTGAAGACGGCATAGCCCGCGTTCAGCCCGCCGAGCAGGCGGGGAGCGCGCAGTGCCTCCCGCTGGACGGATTCCTCGCACCCGATCCCGAGCCGGTCCTCGAACGCAGCGAGCCGGTCCGCAGCGTGGAGACCACGCTCGCGGCCGCGCGACGCGAGCACCCTGCGCCGGACGAGCAGATACGTCCCGTAGACGCCGAGGCCGATCGCGATCTCGCGCGCGAGCCGGGGACGCCTCATGAGGGCCGCCAGGTGATCGGGTACACAGCCGCCCAGTGCTCGGCATGCGCGCGGAGCTGCGCCGACCAACGATCCGCGAGCTCTTGCAGGACGGCACGCTCGGCCGCCTCTCCCCCGCGCCTCGGCGGCGGCTCGAGGGCCGGCTCGATCTCGACCCGCCAGCGTCTCGGGCCCAGCGGCAGCACGGTGAACGGCACGATCGGAGCGCCACAGACGCGCGCGAGGACGACGACGCCGGCGGGGAGGTCCGCGACCGCGTCGAGCAGCCTGACCGGGTACGTGCGCATCGACTCCTTCGCGTAGTCGGCGAGCACGAGCACGGCCTCTCCCGCCCGCAGCAGCCCGACCGCGCGGGTCACGGGCTCGGAGTCGTAGACCAGGCCGAGCCCCGAGCGGGCGCGTATCCCGTCGACGGCCCACGCGATCCAGTCGTCGGTCACGATCGCCGTCGTCGGAACCGGGACGATCTCGCGCGGCATCGCCGTGACCACCTCCCAGCCACCGACGTGTGCGGAGACGAGCAGCACGCCGGCACCGCGCTCGAGTGCCGCCAGGACGTGCTCCCTGCCCTCGACCGCGGTCGTGCGCACGAGCTCGCCCGGCTTGCCGAGGGCCCAGAGCAGGTCGACGGAGCGGCGCGCCTCGTTCACGACCTCGCGTCGGACGAGGGCCCGCACGTCGGGGTGCTCCGGAGGAAGGCCGAGCGCGTGACCGAGGTTCTCGGCGAGCAGACGCCGCTTGCCGCGGCGCAGCGCCCACTCGACGGTGCCGCCCGCCAGTGCCAGCCGGTGCGCAAGACCGACGGGCAGCCGTGAGCCTGCGGCGGCCGCCGCCTCGATCGTCGCGTGCAGCGCGCGAGCGGCGAGCGGCCCGCGGCCGAAGGGCGCATCCGCCCTGGGGCGGCCGTCGGGGGCGAGGCGAAGCGCGGCCAGACGCTCCCATCCGGGGCTGCGTGTCATCGTCGCGGCGTGAGGGAGGTCAACTCGAGCGATACGTCCTCCTCGTAGTGCACGTCTCCGATCAGCGAGCCGGTCGTCGTCCGGCTGAGCATCGTCACCTTCACGGGAAGACCGGTGTCGCGTGCCAGCCAGAAGTCGAACGCGGCCGATCCTCTCGTGTCGCCGGCGAACGTCGTGTGCGTCCGCACGTGCGCCGTGGAGACCTTCTCCGCTCCCACCTCGAGCTGGTCCCGTCCGACGACGCCGCCGCGGCCTCGCTCCGTCGCCGACCCGGTCGTGCACGAGACGGCGAACACGGTCCCCGCCCTGTCGCCCGCCGGCCGAAAAGGCGTGGCCCCGCACCGGTAGGTCTCCTGGTCGGCGACGCCGAAGAACGTGTGCCGCTCGTCCCTCGTCGCCTCCGCCCACCTGCCGCGCCCGACGCAGACCGTCCACGTCGTGTACCGACCGCGCAGCACGTCCCAGCGCAGTCGCAAGCCGCACGGGTCGGGGGTCACCGTGATCGTCGACGTCGCGGGGTACCGGTGAGTGACGCCGCCGAGCGCGTCGGTGCGCTCGAACCCGTTGGTGTCGTAGAGGTACACGCCGGCCGGGATCGGCGAGCGTTCCACCGAGCCGGTCGTCTCCTGCGCCCGAAATGCGGCCACGGCGTCGGTCACGCTCGCGGGCTCGGCGACGTCGCGGTGGAGGAGATACCACCCTCCCACGGCTGCCGCCGCCGCGACCGCGACCACGCCTACGGCACCCGCAGCCAGCGACCCGCGTGACACGACTGGGGAGGCTATCGCGGTGACCCACGCGCGACACGCACCGTCGGCCGGTTGCGGCGCTACCCTCGGAAGCAGGTGAGCGCTCCGGCCCACACCTCGACCCGGGCCGACGAGGTGGTCGCCGTCGCCGGACGCTCGCTCGCCGTCATCGATCGCGCGCTTCCGTTCCTCGGGCCCGCGCTCGCGGCGCTCCTCGGCGTCGTCGCGCTCGAGCGACGCTCGCTCACGATCGACGAAGGCGCCGTCCTCGTCGCCGCACAGGGGTCGTTCTCGGACGTCGTCGACCACGCGCTCTCGAACGACCCCGCGAAGGCCGGTTACCTCGCGCTGCTCCAGCCGATCGCGTCGCGCGCTGACTCGGAGATCTGGCTCCGGCTTCCGTCGGTGATCGCCGCGGTCGTCGCAGCGGTGGCCGCGTACCGACTCGGGCGACGGCTCGCAGGGCGCCACGCCGGTGCTGCCGCCTCGCTGATCCTCGCGTCCTCGGTCGGCGTCGTTTCCCTGTCGCGCGCCGCGGAGCCGCTCGCGCTCGCGCTCGCCGCGATGCTCGTCTCGAGCGCGCTCTTCGCGCGTGCCGTCGACGACGGGAACGTGTTCTGGTGGACGCTGTACGCCGTCAGCGCGGCGCTGCTCCCCCTGACGCACCCGATCGCCGCGAGCGCGCTCGCCGCTCAGCTCGCCGCGCTCGCGTTCGCCTGGCGCCAGGTCGACCTCCGGCTTGCGCTTCCGGCCGCCGCGGTCGCGGTCGTCGAGTGCGGCTTCTTCCTGACCGCCTCCGCCTTCGACCGGGCCGACGCGGTGGACGGAGCCGGACCGCTCGACCTCGACGACGTGGGCGCCGGCATCGCGCGCGCCGTCGGCTGGAGCCCGGTCGCCGGCGCGCTTGCGATCTGGGGCGTGGTCGCCCTCGCTCGCGGCGCGGAGGCCGGCGGCCGTTGGAAGGCGGCGCTCGTCACGGGGCTGGCGGTGATGCCGGTCCTCTTCGTGCTCGGCGCCGGTATCGGCCTTCCGGTCTATCCACGTGTTGCGCTGACGGTCTCCGCGGGTGGGGTCGCGCTCGGGGCAGGCGTCGGGCTCTTCGCGATCCGCGACTCGACCGCGCGGCTCGCGACGGGCGCCGCAATCGCCGTCGTCGCGGTCGCGGCGCTCGGCGCGGCGGCGCTCCGCGACCAGCCCCAGAACTGGCGCGCGGCAGCGAAGCTCGTACGCGCGAGCGCGACGTCCAGGGACACCGTCGTCGTCCTCCCGCAACGTGCGCGGGCGGTGTTCGCGTACTACGCACCCGAGCTGAGGCTGAGCGACGTGGGGCGCGGAGAATCGGTGCTGGTCGTCGTCGCCGGCGATCCCGCGAAGGCCACGGCCTCCGGGCGGGCGGTCGTCGCGCGGCCGCGCTACGCGCTCCTCTCCGAAGGCACCGCCGGTCGGACTCTCGTCGTAGAGCGCTGGGTCAGGCCGTAGCCGCGCCTACGAGAGCGCCCGGGCGTCGATCCGCGCGGCCGGGCACAGATCGAGGAGCACGCACTCGTGGCACGCGGGGCGGCGGGCGATGCACACCCGTCGCCCGTGCCAGATCAGGAGGTGCGGGAACCGCCCCCAGTCCGCGCGCGGCACGACTCGCTGGAGGTCGCGCTCGATCTTGACGGGATCGTCGTTCCGCGTGAGGCCCAGCCGCTGCGACAGGCGCCTGACGTGCGTGTCGACGACGATCCCCTGGGCCTGCCCGAGCTCGGCGGCAACCACGTTGGCGGTCTTGCGCGCCACTCCCGGCAGCCGAAGCAGGTCGTCGAGCCGCCGTGGCACGCGACCGTCGAACTCGTCGAGCAGCACCTGCATGGCGCCCCGGATCGACTTCGTCTTCTGCCGGTAGAAGCCCGTCGCGTAGACGTCCTGCTCGAGCTCCTCGATCGGCACGGCGAGGTAGTCCTCCGGCCGGTGGTACTTGCGGAACAGGGTCTCCGTGACGCGATTCACGTTCACGTCCGTCGTCTGCGCCGAGAGCATCACCGAGATCAGGAGCTCGAGGTCGGTGCGGAAGCGGAGCGCGATCGTCGCATCCTCGTGCTCGGCCGCCAGCCGCTCGACGATCGGGCCGATCCGCTCCTTTCTCGTGCCGAGACCCCTTCGCCTGGCCTCGGCGACGTAGCTACGCGCCACGTCTCTGCTCGAAGGAGAGAGAGGCCTCCTCGGCGCTCACCTCACCGCGCAGGCTCCGCGCGAACCACTGCTCGTGGAGCGGGAACCCCGCCTGCGCGAGACGGCGGAGCGCGTCGTCCACGTCGTACGCGGTCGCGACGAGCTCGACCCCGCCGTTCCCGAGCAGCGCCCATCGTGCCTCGGGAGACCCTTCGTAGGGCATGCCCACGCTGCCGGCGTTCACCAGCCTGAGGTCGCCGACGCGCCGGTCGTACTGGACATGGGTGTGACCGCACACGACGACTTCGACGTCCACCGTCCCGAGCGCGCGAAGGACATCCTCCTCCGGTGTCAACCGAGTGAGGATGGGCCGGTCGGAGCTCGGGGTCGCGTGACAGAACAGCATCGCGCCAAGCCCGTCGGCCTCGAGCTCGACCGTCAGCGGCCACCGCGCGACGCGCGCCAGCCGCTCGAGCCCGAGCCTCTCGTTGCTCCAGATCCCGGCAGCGCCGAGCTCGCCCTCCTCTGCCGCCTCGACGGCCTCGCGGTCGCAGTTGCCCCTCAGGAAGCGGACGCGGTCACCCGCCGCCTCGAGCGCGTCGAGGCACTCGGCCGGGTACGCGCCGACCACGAGATCGCCGCCCGAGACGATCACGTCGGCCGCTGCGCAGCGCGGATCGGCGAGCACTGCCTCGAGCGCGGGCAGGTTGCCGTGCACGTCGTAGAGTGCCGCGACCCTCACCGGGACACGCTATCCCGTGGCCGTCAGCTCCGGCAGCGGGATACCGTCGGGGTCGGACCCGAGCCCTGGGCCGGCGCAGACCCGGTCGAGCGCGGGACAGCCGGCGCACGCGAACGGGCTCGGAGTGGGACGGAAGTCGCCTTCCCGCAGCCGGCCGATCACCGCACGGAGATCGTCCTCGAGGGCCGCGACGTCCGCGCTCGTGAACGAGGCAGAGACGGGGGCGTCGGGCGACTCGAGGAACTGGTAGACGACCTCCACCTCGGTCGCGCCGGCGCGGAGACACGCGAGCGCGTAGACGGAACGCTGGCCGCGGTACTCCTGCTCCACGATCTCGCCCGGCTCGCGGCCGCCGAGAGCGTTCGTCTTGTAGTCGAGCACGAGCGCGCGTTCTGCATCGCGCCAGAGAACGTCGAGCCTGCCGTTCAGCAGCACGTCGTCGAGCAGAAACGCGAACGGGCGCTCGACCCTGACGTCGTCGAGGGCGGCGATCCGGCCGGCGACGTCCGACTCACAGTAGGCACCCACGAGGGTCGCCACGTGCTCGAGCTCCGCCTCCTCGATCGACGGATACCAGCTGCGCACGAGCTCCTGGAGCTCCGCAGGCGGCGTCGGCCGCGCGAGGTCGACGCGCTCCAGCACGCGGTGGACGGCGTCACCGATCTCGGTCGGGTGGAGCCCTCCGCCGGCTCCCTCCCCGGTCGCCCACGACGTCGGCTTCATGCCTGCGACCCGCTCGGCGTAGAAGCGGTACGAGCAGCGCTCGAACAGCGAGATCGCGCTGAACGAGAGGCGCGTGACGTGATGCAACGGCGGCTCCGGAAGGACGGTCAGCTCGCGCAGCCGCGGGGCGGGCGGCGGCAGGGTCTCACCGGCCCCCTCGAACAGCGCGAGCTGGCCGGCCTCGGGGAGCTCCGACTCATCACCCGGATCGGGCGGCGCCGGCGGAAGGAGAGCTCGTTGGCCGTGATCGACCCGGAGGAGCACGGTCGCTCCGCCGCGCTCCACCTCGTACGGCTCGCCCGCCTCACGCTGCCTCACGTCGTCCGTCAGCGCGAGGCGGTCGAGCACCCACGAGATCGGCGTCTCCTCCGCGGCATCGTCGCGAGAGCCGATCGAGCCGGAGACGATCAACCGTTCCATCGCACGCGTCATCGCGACGTAGTAGAGGCGAAGGCGCTCGGCCTGCTCGGCGTGCTCACGCTCGCCCTTCACGTCGCGGTAGGAGGCGGTGCCTACCCTCGTCCCGGTCGCCGGATGCGCGACCTTGAAGCCGAAACGGCCGTCCGACAGCGCGACGATGTCCGAGACGGGCGGACGGCTGCGCCCGGCGTCCGCGACCACCACCACCTTGAACTCGAGCCCCTTCGCCCCGTGGATCGTCAAGAGACGGACCGCGTCGCCGCCTTCCTCCTCGGCGACGGCGTCCGCCTCCTTCGCCCCGAGCGCGTCCTGTCCGTCGACGAAGCGGATGAACCCCTCGAGATCTGCGCCGCGCAGCTCCTCGTAGGAGCGCGCGAGGCGCGCGAGCTTGCGGAGGTTGGCATACCGGCGTCGGCCGTCTGCCCGCGCGAGGACCGCGAGGTCGTAGTCGTGCTCGACGAGGATGCGCTCGCAGAGCAGCTCGAGCGGCGCGTGCGCGGCGACCTCGAGCAGCCGCTCGTAGCGCTGCCGGAAGGCGAGCAGCAGGCGACGATCGTCGTCCGGCAGGTCGGCCGGCAGCGACCGCTCGATTCCCCGGAAGATCGGCTGACGCGAGGCGTCGGCGCGGATCAGGACGAGCGCATCGTTCGAGACCCCGACGAAGGGTGACGCGAGCACGGTGAGAAGCGCCTCGTCGTCGTACCGGTTGTGGAGCAGCCGCAGGTACCCGAGCAGGTCGACGACTTGTTGCTGACCGAAGTAGTTGCGCCCGGTGGCTCGGTACGTGGGGATGTCGAGCGCACGCAGCTCCTCCTCGAACCACTCGGCGTCGGTCCCTGCGGCGAAGAGCAGCACGATCTCGCCCGGGCTCGCAACACCCGCGTCGACGAGCTCCCGCACGCGCCGGGCGACATGCCTCGCCTCCGAGCGGCGCCAGTGCACGCCCGCCTCGCCGGCGGCCGCCTTGTCCGTCACGAGCAGCTCGAATGCGTTGGCGAGTGCCGCCTTGCCCCAGCCGTCGGCCGGCTCGAGCCGCTGGAACTCGTCCCCGAACTCGGCGGCGAACAACTCGTTCACCGCGGCGAGCACCTCGGGGCGGGAGCGGTGGTTACGTGTGAGCGGCAAGACCGTCTCCGCGGTTGCGCGGCGCTCCCGGAAGACTGCGACGTCGGCGTGCCGGAAGCCGTAGATCGACTGGAACTCGTCCCCGACCACGAAGAGCTCCCCGCCCGTCCCCTCGGAGAGGAGGTCGAGCAGCTCCGTCTGGAGGCGGTTCGTGTCCTGGAACTCGTCGACCATGATCGAGCGGAACCGCTGGCGTGTGCGCTCGCGGACGTCGTCGTCGTCGCAGAGGAGGTCGCGCGCACGCAGCTGGAGGTCCTCGAAGTCGAGTGCGGCCTCGCGCTCCTTCGCCTGCGCGTAGGCGCCCGCAAAGGCGCGGAGAAGCTCCTGGAGCAGCTCCCTGTCGCGCGCGGCGAGTTCCTCGAGCGCGGCGGCGACGACCTCGTCACGGGCGTCGACGAACGACGCCGCCCGCGGCCCCTTCGGTTTCAGCTCGCCCAGCGCGAGCAGGCGCTCGGGCAGGGTCGAGTCCGCGAGCAGCTCGAGCGCGGCCTGCGCGGCGGCGCGCTGCAGGTCGGTCGCGCGTGGATCGTCCACGAGACAGGTGGCAGCCTCGTGGAGCTCCTCCACCCGAGCCGGAAGGTACGCGCCGGCACCGGGCTCGAGCGTCAGGTCGCGGCCGGCCGAGCGAAGCGTCGCGTGCACGCCGACGAGCATCTGACGGAGGCCGGCCGCCCCGTACGTCGCGAGCAGCTGCCAGCGATCGGGCTCGTCCGCCGCGCAGAAGCCGTCGAGCGCGGTCGCGAAGGCCTCCGCCTGGAGCAGGAGCGCCTGCGGCTCGTCGAGCACGCGGAACGACGGATCGACGCCCGCAGCGAGCGGATGCGTCCCGAGCAGCCGGCGACAGAAGCCGTGGATCGTCGAGACCCATGCGCCATCGAGCTCGAGCGCCAGGTCGGGTCGACCGCGCTCGAGCAGCCGCTCCCGGATCCGCCCCCGCAGCTCGCCGGCGGCACGCTCCGTGTACGTGATCACGAGCAGCGACTGGACGTCGAGCCCGTCGTCGACGACCGCGCGCACGAACCGCTCGACCAGCACCGCGGTCTTGCCTGTCCCTGCGCCGGCCGCCACGAACACGTTGCCGGCCGCCTCGATCGCCGCGTGCTGCTGGTCGTTGGGGGGAAGCCTCATGCGCGCTCCTTGCGGCAGATGCGCCACAGGTCGCACCAGTGCGGGCACTCCCCGCCCTGCGGGTCGTGACGCACATCGCCTTCCCTGATTCGCTCGACGAGGCCGACCGCCGTGTCGCGAGCGTGCGCGACCGCCGCGTCGAACTCCTCCGGCTCGAGATAGTCGCGGGCACTGAAACCCGGGACGGCGTCGACGCCCGACCTGAGCATCCCGCGCGGCCGGCGGCCGCCGCCGACGGGAACGTAGATCCCACCCTCGGGCTCGAGCCCGAGCTGGTCGCGCAGCACGAGCATGTACAGCGGCAGCTGCAACAGGTCTCGCTCGCGGATCTCGGCGGCGGACGACGCTGCGCCCGACTTGTAGTCGACGACGATGCCCCGAGCTCCCATCGGGTCACCGTCCACCCGGTCGATCTTGCCGCTCACGACGACCCCCGGCCCGAGCTCGTACGACCGGAACGAGACCTCGAGATGGCGGGGGACGAACGGGGAGTCGAAGGCGGCCTCGTCCCGTACCAGCCGCTCGAGGTCGCGCTGGAGGCTCTGCTCGAGCTCGCGCCGATCGAGATCGTCCGCGTCGATCCTGAGACCGGTCTCGACCGCCTGCAGCACGCATTCCCGCATCAGCGCGACCGCCGGCTCGACGTTCCGCTCGTCGACGCGCTCGGCCCCCGGGATCGCGCTCGGAAGCTGCTGGTAGAAGCGCTGGAGAGCCGAGTGCAGGATCGAGCCGCGCATCATGCGATCGATCTCCTTGTCGATCGTCGCGGGCCGCAGGTATCGCTCGACGAACCACGCCGCGGAGCACGACGCCATGCGCTCGAGCTCGGAGACGGAGTAGGCGTCCCTGCTCCCGACGAGGCTCAGGGCGCGCTCGTGCGAAAGCCTCGTCGACCGGTCGAAGGCGCTCGTCGCGCGGCGCACACGGCGCTCCCATCCGTTCTCACGCGCCAGCGCCCGTGCCTCCGAGGGCGCCGTGACCGACAGCCGTACGAGCGCCCGCAGACGCTCGCGCTCGGTCGGCGCTGCCTCGAGGTCACGCGTGAGGGCCGAGAGTGGACGCCTGACCGTGTGGTGCCGGACGTCGTCGGGGACGAAGACCTCCTTGACCGCTTCCCAGAACGGGCTGGGCTCCCGCGGCGTCCCCTCGTCGCCGACCGCCTGGCGAGCGAGGACGAGCCGCCGCCTGGGGCGGGTACACGCGGTCGCGAAGAGGTAGCGGTCGCGGCTCGCCGGCTCGGCGCGAAGCAGACGGCCACCGTGATGCTCGTCGATCCGCCTGCGGTTCTCCTCGTCGAGGAACGGCTCCACGCGCGCCCGGCGCGGCAGCGTTCCCTGCTCCAGCCCGAGGACGACCACCGTGTCGTACCGCCGCGTGCGGACGCGCAGGAGGTCGACCACTGCGACTTTCCCCGGTGCACCGGGGCGGTCACCGCGCACGTCTGCCCGTTCCAGGCACGTGAGCACGTCGAGCCGCCCGACCTCGCGACCGGCCGTGCGCAGGTCGTCGAGCTCGTCCAGCGTGCGCGTGACGGCGTCGTGCGCGCGGAGATCCGCCTGTGCGTGCGGGCCACGCGGCGGCGCAACCGTCCCATGGGCGTTCCGGAGCATTGCGTCGATCAGCGTGCGCACGGTCTCCGTAGGAGTGCCTGGCGCGCAAGCGACGTCGTGGAGCGGGAGCGTGCGTCCGCCGCGCAGCTCTGTCGTCACGTCCACGGTCCGGTCGCCACGGACGATCCCGCGACCGCGCAGCTTCCCCTCGACCCAGTCGACGTCACGGCGAGGGATGCCCGCGTAGGCCGAGCGGGCGTGCGCGTAGAGCTGTGGCCGCTCACCCTCGAGCCAGGTGAAGCGCAGCAGCGCGAGGAGCGAGGCGCCGAACGGCGTGGCGCGCAGCGGGACCGGGCTCTCGATCGCGACGGGCACGCCGGTTGCGGCAAATGCCGTCTCGAGCGGGATGCGCATCGCGTCGACTGACGGGCAGACGATCGCGATCTGCTCGGGAGCCGTTCCCGCGCGCACGAACCCGAGCACCTCCTCCGCGACGAGCTCGAGCGTGCCACGCATGCCCGCGCCCTCGAGGAACCGGATCGAGCCGTCCAGCGGCGCGCGGGTCGGTGCATCCGCGAACAGCTCGCGCTCCAGGTGCGCGAGCGAGGCAGGCAAGTACTCGGCGCTGCGGGACGGCAGCTCCACGATCGCGTCTCCGGCCAGCGTCGCCAGATCGCCCGCGGTGCGCGAGAGCGAGGCGTAGACCGCCCGCCCCGGCTCGTAGGGGAGCGAGACGTGCACCTCCCCACGCGCGGCGAGAGCTTCGAGCAGCCGCCACTCGGCGGCCGTCAGGTCCTCGAACCCGTGCGTGAGCACGGGCCGTCCGTCCCACGCGTCGAGGTCGCCGGACAGGCGGCGGATCGCATGGCGGCGCAGCGCCCCGCGATCCCAGGCGTGGAGGCGCTCCAGCTCCGCCCGGTAGCTCCGCACGAGCCCCGCGAGCGGCTCGTCGAGCTGATCGGGCTCCGAAAGCGCGCCGTCGAGCTCGCCGAGCGTCCGCGCGAGCGCGTCCGCGAACCCGGGATGCCCGTTGCCCCGCGCCCGGCTGTCGTCGACGACGCCGCGCAGGATCAGGTGGCGCTCGGCCTCGCCGAGCACGCGCCGGCGATCGTCTCCTGCCGACTCGGCGAGCGACCGGAAGAGCATGTCGAAAGTCCCGACGGTCCCGGAGAGCAGGCCGTTGCTTCGCTGCACGAGCTCCCGCTCCGCACGGTCGACCTCCGCCCGGTTCGGCACGATGAGCCACGGGTCGCGGTCGATGACGTCGACGAACCGGTCGAGCAGGAGCGCGACCTTCCCGGCGTGCGCCGGGCCGACGACGAGGCAGAGACCCACCGGTGCATGGTAGAGCGGGCCCCGGCCTGCGGCCGGAGCCCGTTGGGTGCTGCTCATCGCTCTTTGCGGCCTCCGGCGTACCCCGGAGGCGGGAGTGAGGCCCGCCGGGACTCGGCGCCTCGAGCGCCGCTCGAGCTAGGCGAGCGACTTCGGCTTGCGACCGCGGCGCGCGACCGCGGCGCCCGGCATCCCACCCGCGCAGCTGTCGCAGAGATCAGCGGCCTTTGCCCCACGCCGCGCGTCGTTGAACGTCACGCGGAGGACGGCGCCCTTGCCCTCTTCGACTTCCTTGCTGCACGAGTCACAAACGAGCACTGTCTTTCGTGCCACGATTTTTCCTCCAGTTGCGGAAATCACCGACACGATTTCCGCAGGTCTCGGACGATATGACCCCGGGAATGATACGCGAGAAATGCAACCGAATTCTAGTGAGGTTGTAAGAGCAAGCTCCGCGATTACACTGGCGCACGATGGATCCGCGCACGATCGTGATCATGGGCGGCGACCAGACCGGCCAAGAGCTTTTGACGGCAGCGCTGCGCGTGCTCCAGCCGGACGTGATCGGCGTCGAGCTTTCGCTGCCGGAATTCGATCTTTCGCTCGCGAACCGGCGCGCCACACAGAACCGCGTCGTCCACGAGGCTGCGGCGGCGGTCGCCGCCCACGGCCTCGGCCTGAAGGCCGCGACCATCACTCCGGAGGGGGGCGGCGACGTCGGCTCGCCGAATCGGATTCTTCGCGAGGACATCGGCGGCAAGGTGATCGTCCGCACCGGTCGTCGGATTCCGGGCGTCGTTCCGCTGGGAGGCGTCCACGCGCCGATCTCGGTCGTGCGCATGGCGGTGGGAGACGCCTACGGAGCGCGCGAGTGGCGCGAGGGCTCGGGGAGCGACGAGGTCGCGTTCCGCACCGAGCGGATCGAACGGCGGATCTGCGGCGCCGTCGCCGAGTTCTCGTTCCGTCAGGCCGAGCGGACGGGCGCGAAGGTCTTCGGCGGGCCGAAGTACACGGTCAGCCCCGTCTACGAGGGGATGCTCAAGGAGGAGATGGACGCCGCGGCGGCGCGACACCCCGACGTCCCCTACGAGCCGCAGCTGATCGACGCGACGTTCGCGCTGCTGATCTCCTCGAGCGGCGCGCCGATGGTGATCCCCGCGCTCAACCGCGACGGCGACATCCTCTCCGACCTCGTGCTCCCTTTGTTCGGCTCGATCGCCGGCTCGGAGTCGCTGCTCGTGGCGTTCGGCGACGAGGGGATCGACCGGCCGACCGCGGTGATGGCGGAAGCGGCGCACGGCACCGCGCCCTCGCTCGAGGGCAAGGACGTCGCGAACCCGATGGCGATGATCCTCGCGGCGGCCGCCTTGCTCGGGCAAACCGACGACGAGACGTGCCAGGTCGCGGGTAGGGCGATCCGCGAGGCGACCCTCGAGGCCGTCGCCGAGGGCGTTCGCACCGCCGACCTCGGCGGACACCACGGCACGTCTGCGTTCACCGACGAGGTCATCCGCCGCACGCGGACGAAGCTCGACGTGTGGGCATCTCTCTGAACGCCTGAGCTGACGCCTCCAGCGCCGTCAGGCGGGCGGAGCCGGGCTCCGCCCGGCGGGAGCGCGCCGTCCGGTGGCGTCAGGCCGCGACGGCTGCTTCGCCGGGCACGATCTCGCCGGCGCGCAGGGCGTCGAGGAACACGCCCGCGATCTCGGGGTCGAACTGCGTTCCGGCGCAGCGGGCGATCTCCCCCGCTGCATCCTGGGTCGTCAGCGAGCGGCGGTAGGGCCGGCGCGAGGTCATCGCGTCGAAGGCATCTGCCACTGCGAGCACCCGTCCCTCGAGCGGGATCGCAGGCCCCGACCGGCGCGTCGGGTACCCGGCGCCGTCCCAGCGCTCGTGGTGGAAGAGCACGTACGGGAGCGCGGGCGAAAGCGAGGGAACTCCGGCGATCAGCCAGGTCCCTTCGACCGGGTGCGCGCGGATCTCGGCCAGCTCGTCCTCGTCGAGCAGCCCGGGCTTCCCGAGCACTTCCGGCCGCACGTTCACCTTGCCGACGTCGTGGAGGGCGGCGCCGAGGCGGAGCCCCTCGAGCTGCCGGTCGTCCCACGCCAGTCGCACCGCCACGGCCTCGGCGTTCGAGGCGACCCTGGCGGCGTGCGGGGCGAGCGCGGGATCGCACACGTCCATCGCGGTGGCAAAGGCGGCGAGGCGGGCCACGGACTGTCTGGTTCCCTCCCCGCGCCCGGAACCCTTCCCGTAGTTTTCCGCGCAATGCGCGTGTGTGTGCCCCGGGAGCCCGGGCCCGGAGAACACCGGGTCGCGCTGACTCCCGAGACCGTGAAGAAGCTCGGCTCGACCGGCTTCGAGCTCGTGCTCGAGCGTGGAGCGGGCGTGCCCGCCGGGTTCCCGGACGACCTGTACGAGGACGCGGGCGCCGAGCTCGTCGACGGGTCGGAGGGTCTCGCCGGGTTCGACGGCGTCGTACGGGTCGGCCGGCCGACGCCGGAAGAGGTCGAGGCGATGCGGCCCGGGCTCGTGCTGATCGGCTTCCTGCAGCCGCTGACCGACGAGCAGGGCATCGCGCTCCTCGAGAAGCAGGGCGTGGTCGCGTTCGCGATGGAGTCGATCCCCAGGATCACACGAGCGCAATCGATGGACGCGCTCTCCTCGCAGGCGACGGTCGCCGGCTACAAGGGCGTGCTGCTCGCAGCCGACCGGAGCCCGAAGCTGTTCCCGATGCTGATGACCGCCGCGGGGACGATCGCGCCGGCCAGGGTGCTCGTCCTGGGCGCGGGCGTCGCGGGGCTACAGGCGATCGCCACCGCACGCCGGCTCGGCGCCGTCGTGTCGGCCTTCGACGTGCGGCCCGCGGTTGCCGAGCAGGTGGAGTCGCTCGGCGCAGCGTTCCTCGACCTCGGGATCCGCGGCGAGGAGACCGAGGGCGGCTACGCGCGCGAGCTGACTCCCGAGCAGCAGGCGGAGCAGCAGCACGCGCTCGAAGGGCGCATCCCCGACTTCGACATCGTGATCACGACCGCTGCGATCCCGGGGCGCCCGGCGCCACGGCTGATCCCTGCGTCCGCAGTGGAGTCGATGCGGCCCGGCTCGGTCGTCGTCGATCTCGCGGCGGACACGGGCGGCAACTGCGAGCTCACTTCGCCCGGACACGAGGTCGCGCACGCGGGCGTGACGATCGTCGGCCTCACCAACGTCCCGTCGCTGATGCCGCAGGACGCGAGCCGCCTGTACGCGCGGAACGTCGCCGCGCTGCTCGAGCACCTCGCTCCCGGCGGCGAGCTGACCCTCGACTTCTCGGACGAGATCACCTCCGGCGCCTGCGTCGCCGGCCGGCCGGCGGAGGCGACCGCATGAGGCGCGAAGGAAGACCTGCATGACGGACACCAGCCTCGTCGTCGAGCTCACGATCCTCGTGCTCGCGGTCTTCCTCGGCTTCGAGGTGGTCTCGAAGGTGCCGACGATGCTGCACACCCCGCTGATGTCGGGCACGAACTTCATCCACGGGATCGTGATCGTCGGCGCGATCATCGTGCTCGGCTTCGCGGACGACGACGTGACGAAGGCGATCGGCTTCGTCGCGATGGTGCTCGCGACGGCGAACGTGGTCGGCGGCTGGTTCGTCACCGACCGCATGCTCGAGATGTTCAAGCGGCGGCCGGCAGACAGGGAGCGCGACTAGGTGCCACTTCTGCTGATCTCCGATCCAGACATCGTCGGGCTCCTCTACCTCGTCGCGATCGTCTGCTTCGTGGTCGCGCTGCGGTTCCTCTCCTCGCCCAAGCACGCACGGCGCGGCAACTGGGTCGGCGGCGCGGGGATGCTGGTCGCGATCGCGACGACGCTGGCGCTCGACGGGATCGGCAACTGGGGGCTGATCATCGCCGGCGGCGCGATCGGCGCCGTGGTCGGGGTCGTCGGGGCGCGCACGGTGAAGATGACCGCGATGCCGCAGATGGTGGCCCTGTTCAACGGGGTCGGGGGCGGCGCCGCAGCGTTGGTCGCGTTCTCCGAGTTCCACGTCGCCGAAGGGGACGTCTCGGGAGACCAGATCGTCTCGATCGTGCTCTCGAGCCTGATCGGCTCCGTCTCGTTCGCGGGCTCGCTGGTCGCGTTCGCGAAGCTCCAGGAGCTCGTCTCCGGGCGCCCGATCGTGTTCCGGGGGCAAAACGTGTTCGACAGCGCGATCCTGCTCGGCGCGGTCGGGCTCGGCATCGCGCTGGTCGCCGGCTCGGAGGCGCAATGGGTGCTGGTCGCGTTGATCGCGCTCGCCCTGCTCTTCGGCGTGATGTTCGTGCTCCCGATCGGCGGCGCCGACATGCCGGTCGTGATCTCGCTCCTGAACGCCTTCACGGGACTGGCCGCCTCCGCCACCGGCTTCGTGCTCGACTCCACGGTGCTGATCGTCGCCGGGATGCTGGTCGGCGCCTCCGGCACCCTGCTCACGCTGAAGATGGCGACCGCGATGAACCGCTCGGTCGCGAACGTCCTCTTCGGCGCGTTCGGCCAGGTACAGGCGGGGCCGACGGGCACGCGAGAAGACGACGGACGCACCGTGCGCGCGACCACGCCCGAGGATGTCGCGGTGCAGCTCTCGTTCGCCCGCAAGGTCGTCGTCGTCCCGGGGTACGGGATGGCCGTGGCGCAGGCGCAGCACGACGTCCGCCAGCTGGCCGAGCTGCTCGAGGAGCGCGGTGTCGACGTCGCGTACGCGATCCACCCGGTCGCGGGCCGGATGCCCGGCCACATGAACGTCCTGCTGGCCGAGGCGAACGTCCCCTACGACCAGCTCAAGGAGATGGACGAGATCAATCCCGAGTTCCCGCAGACCGACGTCGCGCTCGTGATCGGCGCCAACGACGTCACGAACCCGGCCGCACGCAGCGACTCGTCCAGCCCGATCTACGGCATGCCGATCCTCGACGTCGACAAGGCAGCCAGCGTGATCGTGATGAAGCGCAGCATGAACCCCGGCTTTGCAGGCATCGACAACGAGCTCTACCTCGACCCGCGCACCACGATGCTGTTCGGCGACGCGAAGGACTCCGTCGTGAAGCTGATCAGCGCCGTCAAAGAGCAGTGACCCGCACCGTGCCGGTCTTCTCGGGCCGGACGGTGCGCGAGGCCGTCTCGCCGCTCCGGGCCTACGACGCCGTGCGCGACGCGTTCGTGCGTCACCACCGCGGCGAGTGGACGATGCAGCCGAAGCTCTACGTGACGAACTACCCGGCCGGCGACTTCCGCGCGATGCCGGCCCTGGGCGCCGGCCACGCCTTGCTCAAGTGGGTCACGTCGTTCCCCGGCAATCCCGCGCGAGGCCTGCCCACCGTGACGGGTCTCGTGCTGCTCTCGAGCGCCCAGACCGGCGAGCTCGAGGCCGTGCTCGACGCGGCCGCGGTGACGGCGTTGCGCACCGCGGCAGCCGGGGTGATCGCCGCGGAGACGCTCGGCCGCACCGGGTCGTCTGCCGTGATCGGCTGCGGGGTGAACGGCGCGGAGACCGCGCGCATGCTTCGAGCGCGGGGCGCCGACCCGCTCATCTGGGACGTCGACCCGGAGCGCCGCGCGTCGACGGCGGCCGCGCTCGACGTCCGCCCGGCGGGGAGCCTCGCAGAGGCTCTCGCAGCGGACGTCGTGGCGACGGTCACGCCTGGACGCGACATTCTCTTCGCGTCGGGCTCGTTGCGTCCCGGGCAGCACGTCTCGCTGATGGGCGCGGACGGCCCGGGCAAGGCCGAGGTCGCGACGACCGAGCTCGGGCGGGCGCGGGTGTTCTGCGACGACTGGGAGCAGGCGAGCCACGGGGGCGAGCTGGCGGCGGCCGTCGCGGCCGGCATCGTCGAGCGCGGGGCTGTGACGCCGCTCGGCGCCGTCCTCGCGGGTGACGCGCCCGGCCGCGTGGGCGAAGACGAGATCACGCTGTTCGACTCCACGGGGCTCGCGATCCAGGACCTCGCGATCGCGGTCGCAGCGCTCGAGGAGGCGCACGGCGTCGAGCTCGAGCAGCTGACGCTGTAGCGAGCCCCGAGATCTGAACGACCGGTAAAGGCTGCACGGCCGGCGCTCGCCGCGTTGGTAGCGTGAAGTCCTTCCGACCACACCCGACAGGAAGGAGGTGAGCATGTCGCTCACACTCACCGAGAACGCGGTGGCGGCCGTGAGGGAGATCGTGGCTTCCGCACCGAACGTGCAGGAGTCCAGCGGCATGAGGATCGTCGCGAGCGAGGCGGGGGACGGACGAGCGTCGTTCGAGCTGAGCATCGCCACCGTCCCGAGCGAGGACGACGAGGTGATCGAGGAGCAGGGAGCACGAGTGTTCCTCGAGAGCAATGCGTCGAACCTGCTCGACGACAAGGCGCTCGACGCGCGCGTCGACGCCGACAAGCAGATCGCGTTCGTGATCGGCGACCAGTAGCACGGAGTCGGCTGCAGGCCGACGGGGCCGGTCTTGCGCTCCGTCGGCCGCAGCCGCATCACGGACGGGGGCCAGCCGAGGGCAGGCCGAGTTCGCCGGCGCGATCGGCGGCCGATCCGCATCGGCTTCCCTCGTGAACCCCGGTTGCCGAGCCGCACACGCGCCGCGAGATGGCGCGCCACTCCTTGCATTCTGCGCAAGAGGCTGAACAATTGTGCTGTGGACACAGAGACGCCCGCTGGTGCGTCTACGGGCTCCGAGCAGGCTGGTGCTCCGACTCGCGGCTTTCTCTTTGCAGACCTGCGGGGCTATACGACGTTCGTCGAGCATCGAGGCGCGGTCACAGCGGCCGCGTTGCTCGAGCGATACCGGGAGCTCGTGCGCGAGCTCATCGCGCGGCATGACGGCGCAGAAATCCGGACCGAGGGCGACAGCTTCTACGTCGTCTTCGGGTCCGTCAGCCAGGCCGTGCGCAGCGGACTGGCCATCGTCGAAGGCGCCGCGGCTCTGTCGGCCGAGCGTCCCGACCTGCCGCTCACCGTCGGGGTAGGAGTCCACGCGGGCGAGACTGTCGAGACCGCCGACGGCTATGTCGGGTCCCCGGTCAACATCGCAGCTCGGCTGTGCGCGCTGGCCGGAGCCGGCGAAGTTCTCGTCAGCGACACCGTCCGGGCCTTGACGCGGACGGTTCTGCCGGTCGTCTTCGAGAGCCGCGGCCGCAAGCACCTGAAGGGTGTCGCCGAGCCGGTCGCCGTCTACGCCGTTCGGCCCGTCGACGCAGAAGGTCGTCCCACGGCCAGGCACATCCGGCGCGGACGCACGCTTGTGCTCGCGTCTGTCTGCGTGGTGCTCGCGGCCGTGGCCGCCGGTGGCGTCCGCGCTTTCCACCACTCGTCCGGCCTGCCGCGCGGGCAATGGAAGCTCGGCCTGGACATGCCGCTCACAGGGGACGCCGAGGCGCGCGGAACGCCGGTCGTGAACGCCGTTCGCCTGGCAATCGACCAGGCGAACGCGGCGGGGGGCATCGATGGCGTGCGCCTCTCGCTGGTCAGCCGGGACGACGTCGGGCCCCCGGCCCAGGGACAGTCTCCGGCTCGAGGAGCGGCCAACGCGAGGGCATTCGTCGCTGACCCGACGGTGATCGCGATGGTCGGCCCGTGGGCGTCGACCGTCGCGGCCGCCGAGATTCCGATCACGAATGCGGCCGGGCTCCTCCAGTGCAGCCCCTCCAACACCGACCCCTCACTGACGAAGCCTCGTGACGGGGCGCTCGACCTTCGCGCGGCTGCGCCGCAGCGGATCAACTACATCCGAACCTCACCGGCAGACGACATCCAGGGCAAGGCGGCCGCGTCCTTCCTCATGAACGACATGGGTGTCCGTCGGCTGCTGGTGATCGACGACACAGGCGGCGGACGCGAGATCGCGGACGACGTCGCCACGGCGTTCTCCGAGCTCGGAGGAAACGAGGTACGGCGATCGCTCAATCCCGGTGCTGCTCCGGGCACCGTCCTCGCTCCACTCCTCCGCGGCACACATCCCGCCACGGCGGTGTTCTTCGGGGGCTACGCGGACACCGGGGCCGCTCAGATCCGTAAGGCGATGGTGGCCGACGGTCTCGGCCGGTTGCCCTTCGTCAGCTGGGACGGCATCGACGGGCCGGGCTCCCAGCCCGGCTCATACCTCCGTCTCACGGGTCGAGCGGCCGTCGGCTCGTATCAGTTCCACGCGTCGATCGCTCCCCCCAAGACGAGCTTCGTCGACGCGTACCGCTCGAGGTTCGGTGCCGAACCGGACGAGTACACAGCTTCGGCATACGCATGTGCCCAGGTCATCCTCGACGCGCTCCGCAAGGTGGCCTCGAGGAGCACGAGCGCCGCGGGCCTCCGAGAGGCACTCCGATCCCAGGCGGTCGACCCGGGTCGCCGATACCAGACTGTCCTCGGATCGATCGGCTTCGACCCGAACGGCGACTCCCTCCAGCAGTTCGTGACCTTCTATCGGGTCGACCCGAGCGCGGACGACGGCAAGGGGGACTGGGTCACGGAGAAGCAGCAGGACTACGGGCCCGCGCCGTAGTCACCAATCCCTAGGACAGCGGCCAGGGGGATGGCGCCGGCTCGATCGCCGGCCGGTCCACGTAGGCCTCCTGCGGCGAGTCCGTCGCAACCGCGACCGAGGCGCCGTGGCGCGCCGCCGTCGGGTCGACCGGGTAGTGCAGCGACCGATCGGGCGATCGCGTGCCCACCATCAGGATCGCGCAGGGCCCGTCGCCTGCGCCGGTCGTGATGTGCGCGGTTCCCGGAGGGCAGTGGAGGTAGTCCCACTGGCCCAGCCGGCGCTCTTCCCCCTCGACGACCGCGATGCACTCCCCCGAGAGCACGAGGAACCCTTCCTGGTTCGACTCCGCGTGATAGAAGCCCGGTGTCTCGCCCGGCCACAGGACGTGCACCCCGATGCCGAGCAGCGGCGACGGCGCCTCCGGCGACTCGAAGCTGCACCACGTGCCGCCGCCGTCGACCCGCGCCCAGCCGATGTCCGCCAGGTTGAGGATGAACCATCCCTCGCCCGTGGGCACGATCCCGGTGTCGGTGCGCTCGAGCTTCGCCTCGTCCGGCATGCCGTCAACCTAGCCGCACGGGCGGCAATGCTCGCGAACCCGCCCGGTGGGACGAGCGCGGCGCGTCACCCCAGGAGCCTGGCCGGCTCGAACAGGTCGAGCAGCGGGTCGCGGTCGCCCACGATCGCGCGTGCGACGAGCCGGCCGCACGCGAAGCCGAGCACGTTGCCGTGTCCCGAATAGCCTCCCGCGACCCACGTCTGCGGCTGCCCGGGCACCTCTCCGACGACCGGGAGGAAGTCCAGCACGAGACCGAAGATCCCCGCCCAGCGGTAGTCGACCCGGAGCTCGCGGCCCAGCAGGTCGTTGACGAACCGCTCGAGGGACGCCTGGACGTCCTCGGTCAGCTCCTCTTCCGCCGTGAACTCTCGCTCGAGCGCCACGTCGCGGAACCCACCTGCGACGATCCGACCGTCGGAGCTCTGATGCCAGTAGTCGAATCCGTGCCGCCCGTAGTGGGGGATCTCGAAGAGCCGCTCTGCGAGAGGCTCGGTCGCGATCACCTGGCCGCGCGTGGGCACGATCAGCCCCTCGAGCTCGCCCAGCAGCCCACTGGGATAGCCGTCGGTGGCGACGACGACGCTGCTCGCGTCGAGCTCCGCGGGATCTCGCACACGACGCCCCTCGACGAACACGGCCCCCGCCGCGGCGGCCTGCGCCGCGAGTCGCCGCACCCAGCGGGCGGGCTGCAGCGTGCCGTCGGTGGGATGGTGGATCGCAGCGGTGAAGCGGCCCTCGAGCGGCCCAGAAGGGAGATCGACCCACTCCGCGTCGAGCCCGTCGGCCCAGAGCGCCTCGATCTCGTCCCGGAGCACCTCGCGCTCCTCGCGGTCGGCAGCGAGGCGCAGGCTGCCCCGCCGTCGGAACGCATCGCCCGCCAGCGCCTGCAGCGTGTCGATCTCGCTCTCTGTCCAGCGCCAGAGCCCGAGCGCCTGCTCGCGACCGAACGACGCCACGACCTCGTCGTACGCCGCGGCGGTGCCGCGCAGCGCGAAGCCGCCGTTGCGGCCGCTCGCGCCCTCGGCGATCCCTCGCTCGTCGACCACCCGGACGCGGAGCCCGGCCTCCGCCAGCGCGAGCGCGCAGGCGCAGCCCGTGACGCCCGCGCCGACGATCCCCACGTCGACCGGGCCGCCGGCACCGGCTCCGGGAGGCGTCGGTGCCGGCTCGTCGAGCCAGTAGGACATCGTCATCGCGCGATCGTACTGCGCACCATCCCCTCGTCGACCGCCACCGCGCCGGCCAGCTCGAGCAGCGCGAGCACGCCCGCCAGCTCGCCCGCTGCGAGGCCCGTTGCCCGCGCGAGCTCGTCCGCCGTGCCCGTGCCGGCCGCGAGCACGTCGAGCACTGCGACCGCGGCCGGATCGTCCGGCAGCCGTGCCGTCGCAGCCGGTGCCTGCTCGAGCCCGAGGGCCTCGAGGACGTCCTCGACGCACGTCGCCGGGGTCGCGCCCTGGCGCAGGAGCGCGTTGCTGCCCGCGCTGAGCCCGCTCGTGATCTCACCCGGCACGACGAGCACCTCACGGCCGTCCTCGAGGGCGAAGTCGGCCGTGATCAGCGCGCCGGAGCGCTCGCGGGCCTCGACCACGACCGTCGCCCTCGCAAGCCCCGCGATGATCCTGTTCCGGGCCGGGAAGCGCCAGGGTGCAGGCTCGACGCCGGGCTCGTACTCCGAGACCACGAGGCCGCCGCTCGTCACGATCACCCGCGCCAGCTCCGCGTGCGCGGCGGGGTAGTCGCGGTCGACGCCGCAGCCGAGGACTGCGACCGTCCTTCCGCCGGCTGCGAGGGCCCCGCGGTGCGCCTCGCCGTCGACCCCGCGTGCGAGGCCGCTGATCACGACCGCCCCTGCCCCGGCCGCGCCCGAGGCGAGCATCCGCGCGACCGAGCGGCCGTACCCCGAGCACGCGCGGGCCCCGACGATCGCCACCGCGGTGTCTGCGAGCAGCCGCGCGTCCGCATCTCCGCGGACCCAGAGCGACGCCGGCGGATCGGGAATCTCGTCGAGCAACGGCGGATAGCCGCGCTCGCCCCGGCGGATGCGTGCGATCGTCACGCGCGCGTGAGCTCCGTCGGGGAGCGGTACGAGAGCGCTTCGGCGACGTGCTCCGGTCGTACCTCCGTGGACTCGTCGAGCGCCGCGATCGTGCGGGCGACACGGGCGACGCGTGCGCGCCCCCGCCCCGAGAGAGGCAGCCTGTCGACGGCGCGATCGAGGAGCTCGGAGGCGGCCGCCTGCCGTCGGGGCAGCTCGTGCCGGAGTCGTGCTTCCGCGCCGACGACGCGCTCGCGGACGACGACTGACGGCTCTGCGGGGGCAGCGGCGAGCTCCTCCGCCCGCGGCCGGGGCATCGCCACGACGAGGTCGAAGCGATCGAGCAGCGCGCGCGACACCTTCTCGCGATACGTCGCGATGCGCGCCGGCGTGCAGACGCACTCGAGCCGCGGATCCCCTCGCCCGCCGCACGGGCAGAGGTTCATCGTGGCGACGAGACGGAAGCGCGCCGGGAAGAGCGCGCGCCCGCCGACACGGGCGACCGAGACGACGCCGTCCTCGAGCGGCTGGCGCAAGGCCTCGAGCACGGGACGCGGGAACTCGGCCAACTCGTCGAGGAGCAGCACGCCGCGATGCGCGAGGCTGACTTCGCCGGGCCGCGGCACCGCGCCGCCGCCGACGACCGCGGCGGCGGACGCCCCATGGTGCGGCGCGCGGAACGGCGGGGCCGCGACGAGCCCCGACGCCGGCGGGAGAGTGCCTGCGATCGAGTGGATCCTCGTCACCTCGAGCGCCTCGGCGCGACTCAGGGGCGGCAGGATCGAGGGCAGCCGGCGCGCGAGCATCGTCTTGCCCGTGCCCGGTGGGCCGGCCAGCAGCAGGTTGTGCGTGCCGGCTGCTGCGAGCTCCAGAGCCCGGCGCCCCCGCTCCTGCCCGCGGACGTCCGCGAGATCGGGCAGCGCTGCCGTCGGAGCGAGATCGTCACCGGGCGGCGCCGGATCGATCGCATCGTGTCCGAGCAGGTATGCGACGGCCTCGGCCAGATGGCGAACCCCGATCGCCTCCACGCCCGCGAGGGCCGCCTCGCCCGCCGACTGCGCCGGGCACAGCACGCGCCCGAACCCGGCCCGCGCTGCGCCCTCGGCGGCGGCGATCACCCCTGCGACAGGCCGCACCGCGCCGTCGAGACCGAGCTCGCCGATGCACGCGTGCTCCGCGAGCCTGGCGGCCGGGACCTGATCCGAGGCCGCGAGCAGCGTGAGCGCGATCGCGAGGTCGTAGCCCGTGCCCTCCTTGCGGAGCGCGGCCGGAGCGAGATTCACGGTGATTACCTGCCCGGGCCACTCGAGGAGCGCCGAGTGCACCCCGCTGCGCACCCGGTGCTTCGCCTCCTGGCACGCGCGGTCGGCGAGGCCGACGATCGAGAACGACGGCTGCTGACCCGAGCGCACGTGTGCCTCGACCTCGACGCGTCGGGGCTCGAGGCCGACGAGCGCGAACGTGACCGCGCGGCCGAGCACGCCTCGACGGTACGAGCGAACCCGTCACGAGAGGGTGCCGAGTTCGTGCCGAGAGCGTGACGGCGAGCGTCCCGTGCAAAGGCGGTTCGTGCCGCCGGACGTCGACCGCCCGGCGGCACGTGGGATCACTCGCTAGGACGTCAGCCCGTGTAGCAGAGGACGTACAGGGTGAACGTACTCGTGTTACCGCTGTCGTTGCCGCCCGTGCCGCGGAAGCCGGTCACGCTCCCGTTCGTGAGCACAGGGGTCAGCCGCTGAACCCACAATTCGCGTCCGGCTGCGTCGTCGCTCCAACCGCTCCCCGCCGAGATCGCCTTCTCGCCAGCATTGCAGTTGACCGACACGGTCCCTGTGGAGTAGGCGCCGTCCTGAACGGCGGCGCCCGTGCCGCCGGGGACCACCACGCTGTCCTGCCTCACCGTGACCGGTCCGATCGTGCCGGCGGGACCGGCGGGGCCCGCCGGCCCGGCTGGACCCGCGGGGCCCTGAGGCAGGGCTCCGGCGAAGTCTGCCGCGGTGAGGGAGTGGTTCCGAACCTTGAGGCCGGTCACGGCGCCGTTTCGGATCTTCGGCGTCGTGACCGCGCCGCCCCGGAGCTCGGAGGTGGAGACGGCGCTCGGCCGGATCTGCGGCGCGCCGACGGTGTTGCGCCCGAGGGCGTTGACCGCCGCGACGCTCGAGCCGCCGAGCGCGACGAGCAGCGCGAGACAGGCGACGACCATCGCGGGCGAGGGTCTGTGCGCGAGAAGCCTGTGCATGTGACCTCCTGGGGTCGGGGACGGGTCGCGGGCGCCGTCACGACGCCCGGCAGACGAGCACCGACTCGAAGTACTCACCCGATCGCAGCCCCGTGCGACGGTTGACGTGGCGTTCGAGCCGGTCCTCGAGGTGGAGCCCTGCGCGCTGGAGAATCTCGGGGTACAGGTCACGCCGGTCGTTGACGACGATGCAGACCGGCGCGCCCGGTGCGAGACGGCGTCGCGCGTTCGCGAGCACGCCGGCAATGCCCTCGACGTATGCGCGGAGCGCCGCGCGGCCGAGGCCGTCTGCCGGCCGCCCGAGCTCGACGGCGCCGCAGTCGGGGAGCCCCAGGAGCTCGTAGGCATAGCGATGCTGCTCGTGGTAGTCGATCAGCCCGGGGTACGGCGGCGAGGTGATCACGCCGTCGAACCGCCCCTCGAGATCGAGCGTGCGCGCGTCGCCGTGCAGCACGGTTGCGCGCGCACCGGCGGCGCGCAAGCGCGGCGAACGCCTCGATCCGCTCGAGCGTGTCACGCGTGTAGCGGAGCAGGAACCTTCGCGCTTCCTCGACCGGCCGGCAGACTCGCCGGTGCTTGCGGCAGAGGTACGGCTCGAGCTGTGGCGCCCGCGGGAAGTCGAGGTCGAAGTGGGTCGTCCGGCGCGCAGAGCGGGCCGCCCGGGCGAGCACGACCCGGAGCACGTCGACCGAGCGCATTTCCCCGGTGACCGAGCGGAAGCGGCAGAGCTCGGCGGCGGCGCGGGGCGCATACCAGTCCCGCACGAACGGCGTCACGGAGACCGCCGGCCGCCCGTCCCAGACGAAGCCGGCTGCGTCGACCCGAGCCTCGTCGACGTCGGCTCGCAGGACGTCGAGGTCGTGGGCCTCCGTCTTGACCCGCATGAGGAGGCAGTTGAACGGCGCGACGTCCACGCCGACCGCGTCGTAGCCCGACTCGAGACACTGGACGAGCGTCGTCCCCGAGCCCGCGAACGGGTCGAGCACGAGCCCGCCCGGCTCGACGTACCGCTCGAGCAGCGTCTCGACCAGCTGCGGGACGAACTTCCCCAGGTAGGGGTGGAGGCGGTGCACGTGCTTCGTGCGGGCGCGCTCGGGCAACTCGGCCTCGGACCAGGACAGCGCGAGGTCGAGACGACCGTAGATGGCTTCCTGCGTGGCCGCCATGAACTCCCTTTTCGGCGCGCCGCCGCGCCTTCCCTGCGCCGCAGGCTCGAGCCGCTAGTCGTCGGCGAACTCGAGCCGCTCGACGTGCCCGCCGGTGACCGCCGCGACCTCGAACCGGACCTCGAGCTCGGCCGACTCGGGATGCGCCTGGAGCCACGAGGCGGCGGCACGCCTCACGCGACGCCGCTTCTCGCGGTCGACCGCGCCGACCCCGCCTCCGAAGGTATCGCGCGCACGCTCCTTCACCTCGACGAACACGAGCCGCCGCCCGCGACGCGCGACGAGATCGAGCTCGTTCGCGCCTGCACGGACGTTCGTGCCCAGGATGCGGTAGCCGCGGAGCCGATAGTGGCGCGCGGCGATGCGCTCGCCGCGGTTCACGCGTGGCGCAGCTCATCGCACGCCAGGCCTGGAGGGCTTCGCCGGAAGGGGCACTCGGTAAGCGCGGCTCGCGAACGACCGGCGGTGCTGCGGGCATGGGCCGTGCACGAGCACGGCCCGGGTGTGCGCGGGAGTGATGTACCCGACGTGGGACGAGAACCCGTAGCGCGGGTAGACGGCGTCGACTCGACGCATGAGGCGGTCGCGCGTTACCTTGGCGACGACGGAGGCGGCCGCGATCGCCGCGCTCTTCGTGTCGCCGTCGACGACCGCGGTGTGCGGCGGCGCGAGCGGCCCGAGGCGGAAGCCGTCCACGAGACACGTGCCGCCGGGCGCGTGAAGCTCGGCGAGGACGACGCGCAGCCCCCACAGGTTCGAGCGGTGCAGGCCCTCCCGGTCGATCTCGCTCGAGGCGACCACGCGGATCGCGACCCGGGTCGCAGCCGCGAGAACGGCGTGGTAGAGCCGTTCCCGCTCGTCCGGCTCCACCTGCTTCGAGTCGTTCAGGAGCGCGAGCGGGCGAACACGATGGCCACGCAAAGCGGCGTAGTCGAACAGGACGCCGGCGACGACGAGCGGCCCGGCCAAGGAGCCGCGGCCTGCCTCGTCGGCTCCCGCGACGAACCGCGTCCCGAGCCTGCGATCGAAGCGAAGCAGGCGCTGACCGGTCGAGGCGGGCACGGCTCCGAGCATAACCACGGCTTTCGGACGGGATCGTGTCGTGTTCGTCAGAGGTTCGTGACCACGCTCAGCGGGGCAGGATGCAGCCCGCGTTCTCGGCCTCCAGGCGGACCCGTGCGCCCATGCGCGACCGCACCGGCACGAGGTCGACTCGGTACCAGTCGCATCCCCCGTCGGTGCGTCGCGCCGCGCAGATCACGACGCTCGCCTGTTGCTCGACGAACCACGGGCGCGGGTCGCTCGTGCAGTGGACCTGGCCGCTCTCGTACGCGGGGTCGTTCGCGAGATGGGACTCGGTCGCCTGGCGGGCGAAGCGCTGCGTGGCGTCCTCCGTCCCCCCGCAGCCGGCCAGGACGAGCACGCACACGCCGAGCGCGAGCATCCAAAGCACGGGGTGAATCTCGTCGGAACCGCGCGGGACGCGGCTACGACTGCCGGAGCTCGCGCACACGCGACTTCTTGCCGACGCGGCCGCGGAGGTAGTAGAGCTTGGCGCGGTTCACGTCGCCGATCATCGAGACCTCGAGCTTCTCGATCTTCGGCGAGTGGAGCGGAAACGTCCGCTCGACGCCCACGCCGAACGAGTTCTTGCGGACGGTGAACGTCTCCCGGACGCCCGAGCCCTGTCGCTTGATGCAGATCCCCTCGAAGACCTGCAGCCGCTGCCGCGAGCCCTCGATCACCTTGAAATGCACGCGGACGGTGTCACCCGCCTTGAAGGCGGGGACGTCTCGCAGCTGGCGCCGCTCGAGGCTCTCGACGATCGTGCTCATACGAAGGGGTCGGCCGACGACCGGGCGTCGATGATAGCGGAAGCGTTTGCTCCGCAGCGCGAAGCGGGGCGCCTTCAGGGATCTGCCGTGCCGCAGGCCATCAAGACGCGGGACCCGGCCCCTGCCCCGTCACGCCCGCGACCCACCCGGCGAGCGTCGCGACCGCGAAGCGGGCGCCTTCAGGGATCTGCCCCGCCGCAGGCGGGGATCAAGGCGCGGGATTCGGCTCCCTGCCGCGTCACGCCCGCGACCCACCCGGCGAGCGTCGCGACCGCGAAGCGGGCGCCTTCAGGGATCTGCCCCGCCGCAGGCGGGGATCAAGGCGCGGGATTCGGCTCCCTGCCGCGTCACGCCCGCGACCCACCCGGCGAGCGTCGCGACCGCGAAGCGGGCGCCTTCAGGGATCTGCCCCGCCGCAGGCGGGGATCAAGGCGCGGGATTCGGCTCCCTGCCGCGTCACGCCCGCGACCCACCCGGCGAGCGTCGCGACCGCGAAGCGGGCGCCTTCAGGGATCTGCCCCGCCGCAGGCGGGGATCAAGGCGCGAGATTCGGCTCCTGCCGAATCTCGCTTGCCGAACAAAACTCAGTGGAACGAGATGCGGTTCGGCGGCCAGTAGGTCGCGAAGACCTTGCCGATCAGATTGGCGCGTGGCACGGGCCCCCACTCCCGCGAGTCGCAGGATTGGGAGCGGTTGTCACCCATCATGAAGTAGCTCCCCTGCGGCACCCTCTGCGGGCCGAAGGGCTTGTTGGCGCGCCGGTCGGGCTTCACATAGGGCTCGTCGAGCCGTTTCCCATCGATGTAGACGATGCCCTGCCCCTTCGTGTTCAGCCGTACCTCGACCGTGTCGCCGGGGAGCCCGATCACCCGCTTCACGAAGGTCCCCCCCTCGCCGCAGGCGACGCGCGCTGCCGGGGGCGTGTCGAACACGACGATCTCGCCCCGGTGCGGGCTGCGCAGGTGGTAGATGAAGCGGTTCGCCAGCACGCGGTCGTCGAAGCGCGCCTCGCAGCCGACCTTCGGCCGCGCACAGTGCAGGGTCGGCTCCATCGAGGAGGACGGGATCTTGTACGGGTTGACCACGTATGCCTTGACGAGCAGGACGATCGCGACCGCGGCGACGATCGTGACGACCCAGTCCACGACGACCCGGACCGGGTCGGGGAGACCGCGCGTGAGGCGGTCGACGGGGTTCCTGGAGCGGTGCGCACGCGCAGGCGCGGCGGTGAGCGCGGGGCTGTCCCGGTCGTGCGGGCCGCCCGGCGGAGGGAGCTCCGCAGGGGTGGTCGGCCAGCCCGACGGCTCGCCGTCGCCGGGGGACGTGGCGGCCTCCGAAGGCTCGGTCACGGGCTCGCCTGTCCCAGGGCCGGATTCCGTGTGCCGGGGCGGGAGCCCCGGCTCGTACCGCGGATCGCCCCCCGTGTCGCTCAGCGGACGCTCCTGACGCGGCTCTGCTCGCGCCGCCACCGTTCGATCCGCCCGTGGTCGCCGGAGAGGAGCACGGGCGGGACGTCCCAGCCGCGGTACTGCGCAGGCCGCGTGTAGTGCGGGTACTCGATCCCCCCGGCGAGGGCGAGGGAGAAGCTCTCCTGCTCGCCGGATCCCTCTGCCAGCGCGCCGGGCAGCCGGCGCGCGAGCGCATCGAGGAGCACCATCGCCGGGAGCTCCCCTCCGGAGAGGACGTATGGCCCGATCGAGATCGCATCGGTGCAGAGGTTGCTCACGATCCGCTCGTCGAACCCCTCGAAGCGAGACGAGAGGAGAGCGAGCTCCGGCTCTGCGACCAGCAGCTCGACGAGTTGCTGGTCGAGCTGGCGGCCGGACGGCGTGAGCGCGACGATGCGGCGCGGCCGCTCCTGCCCGTAGACGGCGTCGAGCGCGGCGTCGACGACGTCGACCCGCAGCAGCATGCCGGGACCGCCGCCGTACGGGTCGTCGTCGACCTGGCCCGCGCGCAGCGGGGTCGTGTCGCGATAGTTGAACAGCCGCAGCTCGAGCTCGGTGCCGAGCACGCCGGCGAGCGGCGGCTGCTCCGTGAGCCAGCCGAAGGCGTGGGGAACCTGCGTGAAGACGTCGACGCGCACGAACGCCCCAGGGTACCCCTCTACGCCGGACCGCCGCCCGGTTGGCGCGGGCGCCACGGGACGCCTCAGAGGAAGGCCCGCACGACCACGACCCGGCCGCTCTCGAGGTCGATCTCGCGCACGGCGTCCTCGACGAGCGGCACGAGCCTGCCGTCGTCCAGCTCGACGTTGTCGTTCGCGGAGCCCGTGTGCACCTCGACCACCTTTCCGAGCGCCACGCCGTCCTCGTCGACCGCCTCGAGACCCACGAGCTGGAAGACGTAGTAGCTGTCCGGATCGGGCGCCGGCAGGTCCGTGTCGTGCACCGCGAGCACGGCACCACGCGTCACGTCCCGGTCGAGCCGGATCGCGTGACGACCGCCGCCCACGCGCCGCGAGAGCGCGATCGTCGCAGGAGCGCCGTCGACGAGCAGCGTCGCGCCCACGCGCCAGCGCCTTTCGTCGGGGCTCGCGCGCTCGACCACGAACGCGCCGTCGAGCCCGTGCGGACGTCCGACCCTGCCGATCGGGACGAGCACCGCCTCAGTGGCCCTTCCGGCGAGGCGCTCCGTCTCCCGGCACGCGAACGGGCACTAGCCGTCGATCTCGAGCACGAGGCGGCGGTCACCGCGGGCGCCCGCAGAGCGGACGACCGTCCTCAGGGCGCGGGCCACGCGCCCGTGGCGGCCGATCACCTTCCCGACGTCGTCGGCGGCGACGAACAAGCGAAGCACGATTGCGTCTCCCTCGTCCACGGTCTCGACCCGCACGGCGTCCGGGTCGTCGACGAGCCCGCGCGCGAGCCAGGCGAGCAGCTCCTCCATCGCAGAACGCCTATTCGATGCCGGCGGCCTTGATCAGCCGCGCGACGGGGGCGGAGGGCTGGGCGCCCTTCGCGAGCCATTCCTTGACCTTCTCGGCGTCCAGATCGATCGTCGACGGGTCGGTCTGAGGGTTGTACCGACCCACGATCTCGATGAACCGACCGTCGCGCGGGGAGCGTCCGTCGGCGACCACGACGCGGTAGATCGGGTTCTTCTTCGAGCCGACGCGGGTCAGCCTGATGCGTACTGCCATGCGGTGAGTTCCCTTTCCTGGGGTGTGCGACGCACCATTGTGCCGGAAACAACCCGGTCGGGTGCCTACCGTCGCCCCCGCTTCGGACGGCCCGAGCCTCCCGTGAGCTCGGGCGGTAGGGCCGGGAGCTTCCCCTTCCCCATCGCCCGCACCATCTTCTCCATCTGTTTGCGCGCCTGCAGCAACCGGTTCACGTCCTCGATCGTCGTCCCGCTGCCCGCCGCGATCCGGCGGCGCCTCGGCCCGTTGATCAGGTGCGGGGTACGGCGCTCGTGCGGGGTCATCGAGAGCACGATCGCCTCGATCCGCGCCATCTGCTTCTCGTCGACGTCCATCCCGTCCAGCTGCTTGCCCATGCCGGGAACGAGGTTCATCACGCCTTTGAGCGGGCCCATCTTCTTCAGCATGCGCGTGGAGGAGAGGAAGTCGTCGAACGTGAACTGCCCCGCGAGCATCCGCCGCTCGAGCTCCTCCTGCTCGTCGCGCTCGACCGCCTGCTCGGCCTTCTCGATCAACGTGAGCACGTCGCCCATGCCGAGGATCCGCGAGGCCATGCGGTCGGGGTGGAACACCTCGAGCTGGTCGAGCTTCTCCCCGAGCGAGGCAAACTTCACCGGCCGGCCGGTGACCGCCTTCACGGAGAGCGCAGCACCGCCGCGCGCGTCTCCGTCGAGCTTCGTGAGCACGATCCCGTCGAACGCGACCTGCTCCTGGAACGCCCTCGCGACCCCGACCGCTTCCTGCCCCGTCATCGCGTCGAGGACGAGCAGCACGTTCAGCGGCCTGACCGCGTCACGGACGCGTGCGAGCTCGTCCATCAGCGCCTGGTCGATCTGCAGGCGGCCGGCGGTGTCGACGATCACGACGTCACAGCGGTCCGCGGTGGCCCGCTCGAGCCCTTCCCGCGCGGCCACCACGGCGTCGGCGGTGTCGGTGCGGTAGACGGGAACCTGGATCTGACGTCCGAGCTGCTCGAGCTGGTCGATCGCCGCGGGGCGCTGGAGGTCGGCCGCGACGAGGCCGGGGCTCTTCTGCTCCTGCCGGCGCAGGTACAGCGCGAGCTTGGCGGCTGCGGTCGTCTTGCCCGACCCCTGGAGACCGCAGAGCAGGACGACGGTCGGAGGACGGCCGAAGACGAGCTTGGAGTCGGCGGCGCCGAGCAGCTCGGTGAGCTCCTCGTGGACGATCTTGACGACCTGCTGACCGGGGTCGAGCCCCTTGAGCACCTCCTGCCCCAGCGCCCGCGCCCGGACTGCGTCCACGAACTGCTTGACGACCTCGAAGTCGACGTCGGCCTCGAGCAGCGCGAGGCGGATCTCGCGGGTCGCCCGCGTGACGGTCTCCTCGTCGAGGCGGCTGCGCCGGCCGAGGTCGCCGAGCGCGTCCTGGAGCCGGGTGGAGAGGGTGTCGAACACCGGCGCGAACGGTACCGGTGGCCCTCGGGGCGGTCCTAACGCGGCAGCGTGAAGCGGAACGCGCTGCCCCCGCCGTCGACCGCCTCGACCCAGATCCGGCCCCCGTGCGCTTCGACGATCCTGCGGCACACCGCGAGCCCGATTCCGACCCCCTCCGATCGTGCGTCCAGGCGCGCGAACATGCCGAAGATGCGGGTCGCGTGCTCGGGCGGGACGCCGGGGCCGTTGTCGCTCACGGTGATCAGCCACTCCCGCATGTCGCGCGCCGCCGTGACCCCGATCCTGGGCGGCTCGGCGCCGCGAAAGCGGAGTGCGTTGGAGACGAGGTTCTGGAGCACGCGCCGCAGCTGACGCCCGTCCCCCTGTACCTCGGGCAGGTCGCCGACCGTCAGCTCGGCGCACGCCTCGATGAGCGCGGGCTGCAGGTCGTCCGCGACGTCTGCCATCACGTGCGCGAGCGCGACGTCCTCGCACCGCAGCTCGCCGGAGCGGGCGTACGCGAGGACGCCGTCCACGACCTCGCGCGCCCGGCCTGCGCTCCGCCGCAGCCGCGCGAGCACCTCGGTGGACGGCGGGACGTCCGGCTCCTGCTCGAGCAGCGACACGAGCAGCTGCACGGTGACGAGAGGCTCGCTGAGGTCGTGAGCGACGAGGTTCGCGTAGGCCTGCAGCTCTCGCTCCATGCGCCGCTGGTCCGTGACGTCGTCGAGGAACACGATCAGCCCGTCCCCGAGCTTGGCCACCCGCTGGACGAACGTCCCGAGCATGTATCCGTCGCCGAAGGGGGTGTCGTAGGTGATCTCGCTGACCCACGGCTCACCGGTCTCGCAGACGCGGACGTACTCCGCGAGCGCGACGCTGTCCCGCATCGTCGGGAGCGCCTCCAGCAACGTGTAGCGGTCGGGCGTGGCGGCCGGCAGGCGGAACCCGGCCAGCATCGCGAGGTTGCCGTAGCCGAACGTGAAGTCGACGACCGCGGCCGGCTCGCCGCGCAGCGCCCAGAGGACGCCCACCGGGTCGGGGTACGCGTCGAAGAGGGCCCGGAACTGCGCGGCGCCCTGCTCGCCGAGGAGTGCGACGAGGCTCGGGTCGGCACCCCAGGGCCGCAGCTCGAACTCGGCGGCGGACTCGGTCTGCACGCACCCAGGATAGGCGTCTCGTGACCCGTCGGCGGAGGAGGCAACAGCACCGATTCCGGCCTACACTCGACGGGTGACGGCACTCCCGAGGGGAACCGTGACGCTGCTCTTCACCGACGTGGAGGGCTCGACAGCGGCATTGCATGCGCTCGGAACGGCGTACGGCGACGCACTGGCCCTCCATCGCTCTCTGATCCGCGACGTGATCGCCCGGCGCGGCGGCGTCGAGGTGGACACCCAGGGCGACGCGTTCCTCGTCGCGTTCTCCGGCGCCGACTCGGCCCTCCATGCCGCACGCGACATCCAGGAGGCGCTCGCGGCGGCGGAGTGGCCGGGAGGCGTCGAGCTCAAGGTACGGATGGGGCTCCACACCGGGGAGCCCGAGTTGCGTGACGAGAGCTACATCGGGCTGGACGTCCATCGGGGGGCGCGTATCTGCGCGGCCGCACACGGGGGCCAGATCGTGCTCTCCAGCGTGACGCGTGCACTCGTGGGCGACGAGTCCGACCTCCGCTTCGTCGACCTCGGCCGACACCGGCTGCGCGACGTGGGAGACGAGCGGCTCTTCCAGCTCGCGGGCCCGAAGTCGCCGGTCGCGTTTCCTCCGCTCCGTACCTCCACCGCCTCCAACCTGCCCGTCCTGCGCGGGCCCACGATCGGACGGGACGACACGCTCGCGGCACTGGACGACCTGCTTCGGTCGGGCGTCAGGCTCGTGACCCTCGTCGGCCCGGGAGGCGCAGGCAAGTCGCGCCTCGCGCTCGAAGCCGCTCGATCCCTCGTCGGTCGGCTCGCTCACGGCGTCCACCTGGTCAGGCTCGCCGCGATCGACGACCCGAGCCTCGTGGCGACCGAGATCGCGCGGTCGCTCGGCGTCCAGGACGATCGTGACGTCAGGGCCGCCCTCTCCGAGTACCTCGGCGACCGGGAGCTCTTGCTCGTGCTCGACAACTTCGAGCACTTGACGCCGGCGGCGCCCCTCGTCGCCGAGCTCGTCGAGCACTCACGCCGCCTGCTGGTGCTGTGCACGAGCCGCTCTCCGCTCCGTCTCTCGCACGAGCGGGTGGTCGTGGTCGATCCGCTCGACGAGGACGCCGCTCTCGCGTTGTTCGTCGAGCGATCGCGCACCGCCGACAGCCGCTTCCGGCTCGACCCCCAGGACGAGCCCGTTGTCCGCGACCTGTGCCGGAAGCTCGACGGCTTGCCGCTCGCGATCGAGATCGCAGCCGCGCGTGTAGGGCTCCTGACAGTCCACGACCTCGCCGCCCAGATGGACGTCTGGCTCGGGGCGGCGGGGGCGCACGATCTGCCCTCGCGGCAGCGGACCCTCGCGGCGACGCTCTCGTGGAGTTACGAGATCCTCGCCCCCGAGCATCGGTCGCTCCATGCACGGCTCGCGGTCTTCCAGGGCCGATTCACGCCTCGGGCCGCGTTCGTGGGCTTCGGCGCGACGATCGAGTCTCTCGAAGCGCTCCTTTCGGCGGCACTCCTGCGCCGGGCGGACAGCGGGCCGCAGACCGGTCTCATCATGCTGCGGACGGTGCGCGAGCTCGCGCTCGACCACCTCGATGCCACAGAGCTCGCACGTGCCCGGCAGGATCGCGACCGGTGGCTCGACGACCTGGTCGAGCGGGCGGCGGAGGAGCTCTCCGGCGCCGATCCGGCGGAGTGGCTGACGGAGCTCGAGTCCTGGCTGCCCGATCTGCGCGCGTCACTCGACGACGCCAGACGTGCGAACGATCACGAGCGGGTAATTCGCCTGGTCTCCTCGCTCGAGCGGTTCTGGCGGGCGCATCTCCACGTCCACGAGGTCCGCGACGCGCTCGCGTCTGCGCTCCAAGCCGCGCCGCCCGCTGACCTACGCCTCCGCGCCCGAGCACTCTGGACGCTCGCGCGCCTTGCCGCGGCTCAGGGCGACGCCGCCGCCGCCTCGGGTCCGCTCGAGGAGGCCCTCGCGCTGTACCGCGCCCTCGACGCGAGGCGGGAGGTCTCGTTCGCGCTCACCGAGCTCGCCTGGATGTCGCTGGATACCGGCGCGCTCGACGAGGCCGAGGCTCAGGCACGCGAGGCGCTCGAGAACGCCCGCTCCGCCGAGGACGAGCGCGCCGCGTCGAGCGCCCTCAACGCCCTCGCATTCCTGGCCACCGAGCGAGGCGATCCCGCGCTGGCGCGCGCCCTCGCGGTCGAGTCCCTCGAGATCCGGCGTCGCATCGGCGATCGCCTGCTGGTGGCGGACGCGGCCCTGACGGCCGGCACGGCCGCACTCGCCGACAGGGACCTCGACGGCGCCGAGCTCCTGCTCGACGAATGCCTGGAGCTCGCGCGGGCGGTGGGGGACGCGCTCCACGAGGGCGGCGCGCTGTGCGGCCTCGGGGAGGTGGCCGTGCTCCGCGGCGCGCCGCACGACGCGCGTGCGCCGCTCCTCGAGGCGCTCGGGATCTTCGCCCAGCTCGGCAACGAGGCGATCGCGGCCGAGTGCCTCGTCGCGCTTGCGCTCACCGAGGAGGGAGAGCGAGGCGCCCAGCTCCTCGGCGCCGCGCTCGCCGCCCGATCGCGCGCCGGGGTGACGGCGGTGGCGATCGAACGAGCCCTCGAGACCGAGGCTCTCGCGCGCTTCGAGCCGCTCGCCGACGCCGTACGTCGTGGGCGGCAGCTGACGGTCGTCGATGCCGCCCTGCTCGCCGGCGTCGTGCCCGCCCTCGTGTAGCGATCGTCACTTGTAACGGAGGGCGGCTCCTGCGCACGATGTTCGTTACCGAGCGGCCCGGAGAAAAGGGAGGTGGCGGAATGGGCGAGAGTCGGATGCCGATCGAGGAGTTCGAGGGGCGCGGCGACAGCTTCGAGAAGGCGCTCGAGGATGCGGCCCGGCAGGCGATCGACCGGAACGTGATGAACGACGGCAAGCAGTACGTCGTCCTACACCACATCGTGACCGTGTCGAATCCCCGGATCTCGGAGCACGTGATCAAGCTCGGCGGGACTCCCTAGCGAGCTCGCCGTGACCGGCGAGGGGTGCCCCCGCGCCTCTCGCCGGGTCCCGTCGCCCGGCGCGCGCGACGCCGTCACGTCCGCGGGGCTAGAGGACCGAGCCCGAATAGGTCGACGGCAGAGAGACCGACCCCATGCGCTCGACGGTCGCCATCTCCGCCGCGAAGAGGTTGCGCAGCGGGGCGACCTCGACGGCGGGGTCCCCGGAGACGCCGTGCGTGCGCAGCGCGGGCCGCAGGCGGTAGTCGAAGAACGCGCGGAACGTCTCCTCCGTCTGCCAGATCTCCGTGAGCACGAACCCATCGTCGGTGTCCGCGGCGACGTGGAGGATCGCTCCGACGGGAGGGTTCGCGTCCAGCTCCAGCGACGCCATGACCCGGTCGTACGTCGCCGCGGACAGATTGGGATACCGGCTCACAACGGTCACGGCCATCAGCGCACGCTCCTCTCGGGTGTCCGGCTCACCGGGGCCGGACGAACGACGGCAATACCTCGAACGAGGGTATCTCGTCCCCGAGAGGGCGCGCAACCGCGCCTCGACGGCCGAGGCGCGGTCCGGCTACAGCGTCGAACCGGCCGCGTACAGGGGCAGCGACACCGCCCCGAGCCGCTCGATCGTGAACATCTCCGGTGCGTAGACGTTGTGCAGTTGCGCGACCTCGACGATCGGCTCGTCGAAGACGCCGTGCTGGCGGAGCACCGGCCGCAGGCGGTAGTCGCAAAACGCGCGGAACGTCTGCTCCGTCTGCCAGATCTCCGTGACCACGAGCCCCTGCTCGCCGACGCCTGCGACGTGCAGGATCGCGCCGGCAGGTGGATTTGCGTCCAGGTCGAGCGTCACGACGACCTCGTCGTACGTCGCGGCGTCCAGCTCTGGATAGTGGCTGACGACTGTGACCGCCATGCCGACTCCCCCTTCCTCCCCCAAGAGCGGTATCTGTTCCCTCGTTGTAGTGAGGTTCGACAGAGCCCGTCAACCCCTTCGGGTGCTCAGCCGGCGACGAGCGCCCGCGCGTAATCGTGCGCGTCGAACGGGCGGAGGTCCTCGAGGCCCTCGCCGATGCCGACGAGCTTGACCGGAAGACCCAGCTCGTACGCGATCGCGACCGCGACACCGCCCTTCGCAGAGCCGTCGAGCTTCGTCAGTGCGACGCCGGTCACCCCCGCCGTCTCGGAGAACAGCCGTGCCTGCTGGAGGCCGTTCTGGCCGGTGGTGGCGTCGACGACCAGGAGCGTCTCGTGGGGCGCGCCAGGGATACGCCCCTCGATCACGCGGCGCACCTTCGCGAGCTCGTCCATCAGGTTCTCCTGGGTGTGGAGCCGCCCGGCGGTGTCGACGATCACGACGTCGCGCCCTCGCGCCCGCCCTGCCTCGACGGCGTCGAACGCCACGGCCGCCGGATCGGCGCCGCGCGAGCCGCCGACGATCTCCGCCCCGGCCCGCTCCGCCCAGATCTCGAGCTGCTCGTCGGCCGCGGCGCGGAAGGTGTCGGCGGCGGCGACGAGCACCGAGCGGTCGTGCTCTGCCAGCGCCCGCGCGAGCTTGCCGATCGTGGTCGTCTTCCCGGTGCCGTTGACCCCGACGACCAGCACGACCGTCGGCGGCCGGGAGCCGACAGCGAGCACCGGCGGCTCGCCGAACAATGCCTCGACCTCCTCCGCGAGCGCCTCGCCGAGGTCGGACGCCTCCCCGCGGGCCTCGAGGCGACGGACGAGCTCCGCGGTCGCGGGCACGCCCACGTCGGCGCGGATCAGCGCGATCTCGAGTCGCTCCCACGCATCCTCCGCGCCGGAATCGAACGAGCCGCCGAGCTCTGCCGCGAGCGCCCGCCTGCTCTTCCCCAGCGAGTCGCGCAGACGCCCGAAGAAGCTCGTCCGCTCGTCGGCGTCGTTCGCGCCCTCGTCCTCGTCCCCGAGGAGATCCGCCCAGGTCCGCGACATCGGTGGCGAACGCTAGCGGTCGCCCGGACCGACGCTAGGCGGTCGCGGCCGTGCGCTCCTCGCGGGGCAGGCGGCGCGAGACGAGCTGCGAGACGCCGTCGTCCGCCATCGTCACGCCGTAGAGCACGTCTGCCGCCTCCATCGTCCGCTTCTGATGCGTGATCACCACGAACTGGGCGCGATCCGCGTAGCGACGCAGCAGTTCTACGAAGCGCGCGATGTTCGTGTCGTCGAGCGCCGCCTCGACCTCGTCCAGCAAGTAGAACGGGCACGGCTTCGCGAGGAACAGCGCGAACAGGAACGAGATCGCGCCGAGCGCCTTCTCGCCGCCCGAGAGCAGCGTGAGACGCGTGATCCGCTTGCCGGCGGGACGCAGCTCGACCTCGATCCCGGGCTCCGCGTCGTCTCCGTCCTCGTCCGGCTCGACGAGCCGCAGCCGGCCCTCTCCTCCGGGGAAGAGCGTGGCCGCGACCTCCTCGAAGTTCGTCGCGACCGCCGCGAACGTCTCGTCGAAGCGGCGGCGGACGGTCTCGGCGAGCTCGTCGCGGAGGGACTCGAGCTCCACGAGCGAGGCCTCGAGGTCGGCGCGCTGGGCGGCGAGCTCGTCGAGCCGCTCCTTCTCGGCGGCGTACTCCTCCTTCGCGAGCGGGTTGACCTTCCCCAAGGCCTCGCGTCTCGCCTCGAGCCTCGCCACGCGCGCGACGAGCTCCTCGCGGCTCTCGCCGCCGCCGTGGTCGTCCGGCTCGGGCGTCTCGGGCGTCGTGGGCGCCGCTTCCGCCTCGCCCTCTGCGCCGAGCTGCCGTCGAGCGTCTTCGAGCCGGCGACGCACCTCGCCCGCCTCGCCGTCGAGCCGCGCGAGCTCGACCTCGACCTCCGTCAACCGTGAGGACGCGCCGTCGGCCGCCTGGCGCAGCTCGACCTCGGCCGCGCCGAGGCGGCGAAGCTCGTCTCCGAGACGGGTCGCCCGCTCGGCGCCCGCATCGACGCGCGCGCGGACGGGAGCGTCGAAGCGCGTCGCGAGCCCGGTGGCGCGGGTCAGGGTGTCGCCGAGCCCCGTCGCAACCGTCACCAGACGCCGGAGCAGGTCGGCATCGAGACCGGGCCGCTGCGGGACGCGGTCACGCAGCGCAGCCTCGGCAGCACGCGCCGCGTCGGCGGCGCTGCGAGCCCGGGCGGCGGCCTCGTCCGAGGCGGCGAGGGCGGTCTCGGCCTGCTCGGCGAGCTCGGCACGCGGCCGATCGATGCCGGATGCGGCGACGGGGGCTCCGCCGATGCGGGCGAGCACGACCTCCGCCTCCGTCGCGCGCCGGCCCGCTCCCGCGGCGTCGTTGCGGGCCTCGGCCTCGACTGCGGTCAGCCGCAGCAGCTCGTCGCCGAGCTCCGCCGATCGCCGCGCATCCGACGCAAGCGTCGCGTTGACGGGCGCCTCGAGCCGGCCGACGAGCTCGGCAGCCCGGCCCGTCTCGTCCGAGAGGCGACCGGCCAGCGCCTCCAGCCCTGCGAGGAGATCGGGATCGAGAGACCGGGTACGGAGATGGGCGACCTCGGCATACGCAGCCTCGGTCGACCGCGCACGCTCGGCGGCATCCTCGGCCTCGTGGGTAGCCGCGGTGACACGCGCCTCCAGCTCGGCCGCCTCGTCCGCGAGTGCACGCCGACGCGCGTCGAGCTCGAGCAGGACCGCCTCGCCGGCCTGACCCGCGAACCTGAGCTCGCCGCGATCGGCGTCGAAGCCGTGTCCCTCGCGTGTCACGACGACACCCGCGCGAACGTCGGGCAGTTGCACGGTCTCGACGAGCCAGACGTCTTCGAGGAGGCGGAGGGCGTCGTCGGGCCCCGAGACGCGGTCCGCGAGACGTTGTGCGCCGGGGACCGGCGCGGTCGAGCCACCGGGCCGGCGCGCAGCGACGACCACGTCGAGGCTGCCGAGCGCGTCGGCTCGGGCACGCTCCAGCAACGCCAGGCCCGCGGCGGGGTCCGCCGCGAGCAGTGCCGAGGCGCGCGACGCGAGCGCGGCCGCGACCGCCTTCTCGAGCCCCTCCTCGACCTCGACGCCCTGCAGGGCGAGACGCTCTCCCTCGGCAGCGAGCGCCCGGGCAGCCGGCGCGATGCCCTCGCGTTCGCCGAGAGAGCGCTCGAGCGCAGAGAGCCTGTCCCGCGCGGAGCGGGCGCGCTCCGTGAGGTCGTCGCGCTCGCTCGCCGCCGAGCGCGCCTCGGCGGCGGCCTCGTCGGCGACGCGCTGGAGCTCCGCGGGGCTCGGCTGCCCGCTCCGCGCGTGGACACGAGCAGTGCGGTGCTCTTCGCCGAGGTTGCGCGCGAGCTCCGACGCCCGCTCGTGACGCGCCCGCAGCCGCTCGCGCGCCGCCCCGAGGCCGACCAGCGCACGGTGCGCATGGCCGGACCCTCCGCTCAGCTCGCCGAGGCTCCGGTCGACCGCCTCCCGTTCGGAGCGTGCTGCATCGAGTCGTCGGTCTGCGTCGAGCGCGGCGGTGCGCTCGACGGCGGCAAGGAGAGCCTGCGCGTGACGTGCGCGCTCGGTCGCGCGTCCGCTCTCGGCCGCCGCGTCACGCGCCGTTGCCGACGCCTCGCGGAACGCCCGGTCGAGCACGCGGACGGCGTCGTCCGAGCGAGCGGCCACCGCACGCTCCGCCTCGGCGAGGTCCCGGTGGAGCCGGGTCGCCAGTCCGCCGAGCGACTCTGCGCGCACGGCAAGGCGTTCGCCCGCGCCCTGGAGGCGGTAGAGCGCACCGAGCGCGTTCTCGCGCACGCCCGCCGCGTCCGAGAGCTCGATCTCGGCGGCCTCGCGCTCCGAGAGCACCGCCTCGAGTCGCTCCTGCGTGCCGCGCCGCGCAAGCGTCGCCGCGCGGCGCCGGTCCTCTGCCTCCTCGAGGCGCGCCTCGAGCGCGGCCAGGTCGAGCGTCGCGACACGCGCACGCAGCGTCGCGATCTCGCCGACGAGCTTCTCCGCCCGTTCTGCCGCCGTCGCCTGCAAGGCGAGCGGTCGCAGGCGCTTCCGCACCTCCTCCTCGACGTCGCGTGCGCGCTCGACCTGGGTCGCGACGCGCGCGAGCTTCAACTCGGCTCGATGGCGGCGCCGCTTGAACTTCCCGAGACCCGCCGCCTCCTCCACGAGCGCGCGCCTGTCCTCCGCCCGGGAGGCGAGCACCGCGTCGACCTTCCCCTGGGAGACGATCGAGTGCATGGTGCCGCCGAGCCCGACGTCGGCCAGCAGCTCGACGAGGTCGGTGCGCCGAACAGGCGTCCGGTTGACGAGGTACTGCCCCTCCCCGCCCCGGACGAGACGGCGGGCGATCGAGACCTCGCTGTAGTCGAGCTCGTCACCGAAGCCACCGTCCTCGTTGTCGAAGACGAGCTCGACCTCGCAGTGCTCGGCCGCGGGCCGGGTCGCCGACCCGCCGAAGAGGACGTCGTCGGGGCGGTCGGCGCGCAATTCCGACGGCGTGAGCGAGCCCGCGGCCCAGACGATCGCGTCGGAGACGTTCGACTTCCCGGAGCCGTTCGGACCGACAACGACCGCGACCCCGGGCTCGAGCACGACCTCGACCGGGTCCGGGAACGACTTGAAGCCGCGCAGCTTGATCGAGCGCAGGTGCACCGGGAGGCAAGTATCGCGGCGGCAGCGGATGGCGACCGCCGGCCCGACGGCGCCCGCGGCGGCGAAGCCGACGCCTTCAGGGATGTGCCCCGGCCGTAGGCCGGGGATTGCCGCGGCAGGGATCCGCTCCTGCGGGTTCCTGCCTTGCGGACGGGCTCAGCTCAGGCGTCGACGCGCCGGAGCTCGAGCGCCTCGAGCGCCTGTGCGGCCGCTTCCTGCTCGGCCGCCTTCTTCGTGGTCCCGCGCCCGACGCCCAGCTCCTCTCCGTCGATCAGCGCGGCGCAGACGAACCGCCGCTCGTGCGCCGGGCCCTCGACGGCGAGGACGTCGTACTGGACGACGCGGCCCGTGCGCGCGAGCGCCTCCTGGAGCTCGGTCTTCGAGTCGACGTGACCGGTGCTGGCGAACTCGATCCGCTCGTCGAACGCGTCCACGACGGGGCGACGGATCTCCTCGAACCCGTGCTCGAGGTACACCGCCGCGATCGCCGCCTCGAGCAGGGCAGCGAGGACGTTCCGGCTGAGGGAGATCCGATGTAGCTCGGGCCCCGGCACGTCCTGCGCGCGCAGGACGAGCGTGGCGCCGAGGTCGAGGTCCCGGGCGACGTTCGCACAGCTGTGCCGCGAGACGACGTGTGCCCGGATCTTCGCGAGCCTGCCTTCGGAGGCGTCGGGGAACCGGTCGTAGAGCGCCCGGGCGATCACGAGCTCCAGCACGGAGTCGCCGAGGAACTCGAGCCGCTCATACGACGACGCCCGGTCGGGCGCCCAGGACGTGTGCGTGAAGACCTGATCGCGACGCTCGGGGGGAAGGGTGTCGATCAGGCGCGCGAGCGCCCCGCCCTTCCCCTCCGACACCTCACTGATGCTGGACGACGTAGTCGACCGCCTGCCCGACCGTCGTCAGCTTCTGCGCGTCCTCGTCCGGGATCTTGATCCCGAACTGATCCTCCAGCTCCATGATCAGCTCGACGAGGTCGAGCGAGTCCGCATCGAGATCCTCCTGGAACGATGCCTCGTCGGTCACCTCGCCTTCGTCGACGCCGAGCTGCTCGCTGAGCGCCGACTTGACGCGCTCGAAGACCTCATCGCGGGAAAGTGCCACTCTCGAAACCTCACTGGTCGTCGCCTGGGTGGATGTGAGCGCAGGACTCTAACAGCCGTCACCGGCGGCGGCGCGAATCTCGGGCTGCGGCTGCGGCAGCCCGTCGGCCAGCCGCTCGACGAGCCGGTGGTCGACGCCGCGTGCCGCCATGCGGATGGCGTTCGCGATCGCGATGCGCGAGCTCGACCCGTGCGCGATCACGACGAGCCCGCGGAGGCCGAGCAGGTAACCGCCGCCGTGCGTGTCCGGGTCGAGGCGCGCCCGCAGACCCCGAGCCGCCGGACGGATCAGGAGCCCGCCCACCTTGCCTCGCTTCGAGGCGCCGATCTCGTCGCGGAGCGCGCCGAGCACGCTGCGGATCGTCCCCTCGAGCGTCTTCAGGGCGACGTTCCCCGTGAACCCGTCGCAGACGACCACATCCGCCTCGCCCTCGAGCAGCGAGCGGCCTTCGAGATTGCCCTCGAAGCGCAGGTCGGAGGCCTCGAGCAGGGCGTGCGCCTCGAGGGTCAGCTGGTTGCCTTTCTCGGGCTCCTCGCCGATCGAGAGGAGCCGCACGGCAGGGTCGCGGACCCCGAGCACCTCTTCGGCGAAGACCGCCCCCATGTGCCCGAACTGGAGGAGGTGCTCGGGTCGCGCATCCGCGTTCGCGCCCGCGTCGATCAACACAGTCGGCCCTTTGCGCCCCGGGATCACGATCGCGATTCCCGGCCGGTGCACGCCGGGCAGCCGGCGCACGTAGAGGAGCGACGCGGCGAGCGCAGCGCCCGTGTTTCCGGCGGAGACGACCGCCGCAGCGTCACCCTGGCCGACCGCGCGAACGGCGCGGACGAGGGACGAGTCGGGCTTTGCACGGACGGCCTCGGCGGGCTTGTCCCCCATCGCGATCCCGTCGCTGCACGGCACGAGCTCGAGCCCCGACTCCGCGAGTGCCTGCGGGCCGAAGAGGATCGGCTCGATGCCGTCGGAGGACGCGGCCAGCGCGCCCGCGACGATCTCGTCCGGGGCGTGGTCCCCGCCCAGTGCGTCGACCGCGACGCGCGTCGCCACGCGGATCAGGGTGCGGGCGTCCGGAGCGGCGAGACCTCACGGCCGCGGTACGTCTTGCACGTGGGGCAGACGTGGTGCGCGCGCTTCGGCGCGCCGCAGTGCTCGCACGTGGAGACGCGCGGCGCAGCGAGCCCATGCTGGGCGCGGCGCTTGTCGCGGCGGGCCTTGGAGGTCTTTCGCTTCGGAACTGCCATCAGCGGGCGCCCAGTCTACCTGTTCGCGCGCAGGATCCCCGCGCCGCGACGCATCCCGTCGTGGTGCGTCACGGATCTCCCGGGACGTCGGAGCGGAGCGCCTCGAGCGCGGCCCAGCGCGGGTCGACGACGACGTCGTCGTGCTCGTGCGGCTCGTCGTTGAGGTTCTTCCCGCAGACGGGGCAGAGCCCGGCGCAGTCGGGGCGGCAGAGGATCGGCTCGGGCAGGCTGAGCGCGATCTGGTCGTGGGCCCAGGCGCCGACGTCGAGCTCGCCCTCCCGCACGTACTCCGAGCGCAGCTCCTCGGCGGCATCCGGATCCGACGCCTCGTACTCGCGAGCGTCGACGACGACGTCGACGGACGCCGGTCCGAGACAGCGCATGCACGGCCCCTCGACCCGGGCCGCAAGGCGCAGGCCGAAGACGTCGCCCGTCGTGGCGTGCTGGACGACCAGCTGTGCGGGCGCGACCGGCGCCCGCGGCTCGTAGCGCTCGCCCCCGAGCACGAATGGCTCGAGCGTGAGCGGGACCTCCTCGTGGTGCTCCTCTCCGGGGCGGAGCCGGAGCCTGCGTAGCGAGACCGTCGACATGCCGCGAGGGTAGCGTGGGGCCCCTCGTGTCAACACGGGGTCAGACGGAGGTGATGCTTCCGTAACGCTCGTGAAGCTTCCGTAAGGAGGTGGTTCGGCGCTCGAGATCCGGAGTAGTCCTGTGTCGTCAGATCGGACGAAAGGACTGCGCCATGCGTAGGACACGACGAGTCACTCTCATCCGGACGATCGCTGCGGCGTCTTTCGCGTCGCTCGTGACCGTCCTGGCGCTCCCGGGCGGGGGCGGCGCCACCACCCAGGACGCGCCGGCCAACACGGCGGAGCCCCGCATCACGGGCACCGCATCGGTCGGCTCCACGCTTTCGGCGAGCACCGGCTCTTGGACCGGCGATCCGAAGAGCTTCGCGTTCCAGTGGCTTCGCTGCCCGCGCGGCGGCGGCAAGCCCGACGGATCGGACTGCGCCACGATCGGCGGCGCGGTCACGTCGAAGTACGTCGTCGCGTCGGGCGACGCCGACCATCGGCTACGCGTGCGCGTGACCGCCACGAACGACGACGGCTCGCAGACGTCGGCCTCGAACGCGACCGCCCGTATCCCGCAGGCGTCCGCGGGCAAGCCCGCCAACGTCGGCGCCCCCACCCTGAGCGGCGACACGACACAGGGCTCGACCCTCCACGTGACGCCCGGGACGTGGAACGGTCGTCAGCCGATCACGTACACGTTCCGCTGGCTGCGCTGCGACACCGGCGGCAACAACTGCATCCGGCAGTCGGGCTCCACGGACGACGCCTACGTGCTCCGCGAGGGGGACGTCGGCAAGTCGATCAGGGCCCGCGTGATCGCCCGCAACAGCCGCGGTGAGTCGAGCAGGCTCACCGCGCAGAGCCAGACGGTGCAGGGCCCGCAGGGGCCGGCGGGGGTGATCACGCTGCCGACCGGCGAGAAGTCGATTCCGGCCTCCAGCGTGCCGGCGGACCAGAACCTCGTCGTCGACCAGGTCCGCTTCCTCACGAACCCGCTGCGCTCGCGGACTGCGCCCTTCGACGTGCAGATCCGCGTCAAGGACACCCGCGGCTACGTCGTCCGTGACGCGCTCGTGTTCTTCCGCTCCACCCCGCTCGTCACCCACAACGCGCAGGACCAGGCCACCGGGCAGGACGGGTGGCTCCGGCTCACGGTGACGCCGGAGACCGACTTCCCGGCGCTGCGGAACGGGTACAACCTCCAGTTCTACGTGCAGGCGCACCGCCAGGGCGACCCGGCGCTCGGCGGCGTCGCGGGCACCCGGCTCGTCCAGGTGCCGCTCGCCCCCTAGGACGTCTTCGGGTGCGGTGCGGGCTCGCCGCGCCGCACCCGGGGCTCACTCCTGCCGCGTGGCGGAGCCCCGGCGCCGGTCTACTGGTAGCTCTCGACGTCGGCGGACATGCCGTCGCGGTCGACGGGGCCGACCCCCGCGACGACCGTCTCCTGGGAGCGCTCGTGCAGGCGCTCGCGCCCGCGACGGACCGCGGCGAGGAACTTGTCGAGGTTGACCTCGAGCGTCGAGAGGATGCCGTCGGCCCAGTCCTCCATCTCGAGTCGCGTCTCGCGGGCTCCGCGACGCGCCTCTTCAACGATGTCCTGGGACTGCCGCTCCGCGAGCTTCACGATCTCGGTCTGCGACGCCTCGCGAACCGCCTGCTCGCGCGCTTCTCCGATCAGCCGATCGCATTCCCGCTTCGCCTCGGCGAGCATCTCCTGCCGTTCCTTCACGATCCACCGCGCCTGCTTGATCTCCTCGGGGATCGTCGCGCGCATCTGGTCGAGGATGTCGTAGATCTCCTCGCGGTCGATGCGCACCTGATCCGTGAGCGGCACGGCCTTCGCGTTGTGCACGAGATCGTCGAGCTTGTCGATGAGTACGAGGACGTCCATGGGTGGGATGGTACTCGCGACGCCGGATCGCGGGGCCGGCGAGTGCGTCGGGGACTCGGGCTACTCCTGCGGGCTGAGCGGCGCGCCCGGGCGGCCGTCGGGATACAGCTCGCGGAAGCGCTCCGCGACCGCGTCGGTGACGAGACCGCTGACGTTGCCGCCGAACGTGGCGATCTCCTTGACGCCGCTCGAGGAGACGAACGCGAACTCGGGGCTCGACATCACGTACATGGTCTCGATCTCCGGGGCGAGCCGGTGGTTGAGGCGGTTCATCTGGAACTCCCACTCGAAGTCCGCGATCACCCGCAACCCCTTGACCATCGTCCGGGCGCCGTGCTTCCGGGCGAAGTCGACCACGAGCTGGCTGAAAACGTCGACCACGACGTTGTCGAGCTCTCCGAGCGCGTCCTCCAGGAACGCGACGCGCTCCTCGACCGTGAACGTGGTCTGCTTGTGCGTCGGGTCGCGCACGACCCCGACCACCACGCGGTCGAAGATCGCTGCCGCCCGGCGGATCACGTCGACGTGCCCGAGCGTGACCGGGTCGAAGGTTCCGGGGTTGATCGCGACGATCGGCGTGCGGTCGGTCATGACGTGAGCGTTGGCGAGTCTCCGGGCCCCGCGAAGAGGGTGAGACGGGCGGAACCGTACCGCCGGCTCGTCACCAGGTCGAGGGGAAGGGCCGGCTCGAAGCGGGCGGCGGTCTCGATCACGACGATCCCCGACGGGGCGACCACGGCCGCGAGGAGCGGCGCCAGCTCGGGCTCGAGCTCCGTCCAGCGCTCGTACGGAGGGTCGACGAGCACGAGGTCGTGGCGCACGCGGCCGGCCGCCTCGCCGTGGAGGACGGCTCCGGCGTCACGCTGCACGACGACGCCCTCGAGCCCGAGCTGCTCGAGGTTCCGTCGGATCACGCGACACGCCGCGCGGTCGGTCTCCGCGAACACGCACCGCGCCGCGCCGCGCGAGAGAGCCTCGAGCCCGAGCGCCCCCGAGCCCGCATAGAGATCGATCACCGACGCGCCGTCGACCGGCCCGACGAGATCGAACAGGGCCTCGCGCACCCGGTCGCCCGTCGGACGGGTGTGCGCCCCGCTCGGCGCCGCGATCCGGCGCCCCCGGTGCGTGCCCGCGATGATCCGCATCGGCCGGGACCCTACGGCCGCCGGCACGGCGCCGGCGGACCGAGGTCGCAACACAGTCTCGCAGCTGCTCGCGGCCGTCCATTCGTGCGTCGGAGCTCCTCGACGCTCGCTCAGGACTCGCCGACGTGCTCGGCCTCGCCGAGCACCCGCCGCGCGGCGTCGGCGACCAGCGGGTCGTCGCCGAGGCGGGTGGCGATCTCCCGCGCCTGCTCGAGCAGGTCGCGGTCGGCCCGGAGACGGGTGTAGCGGAGATCGGTGAGCCCCGACTGCCGGGCGCCGACGAGCTGCCCCTCGCCGCGGATCTCGAGGTCGCGCTCTGCGAGCTCGAACCCGTCGCTCGTCGCGACCATCGCCTCGAGGCGCTCGAGCGCGGCCTCCGAGAGCTCGTCGGGAGCGCGCGAGACGAGCAGGCAGAACGATTGCTCGGCTCCGCGGCCCACTCGGCCACGTAGCTGATGGAGCTGCGCGAGCCCGAACCGGTCGGCCTCCTGGACGATCATGATCGTCGCGTTCGGCACGTCCACTCCCACCTCGATCACGGTGGTCGCGACGAGCACGTCCAGCTCGCCGGCAGTGAACGCCGCCATCACGGCGCGACGCTGGGCGGTCTTCAGCCGCCCGTGCACGCAGCCCACGCGGTAGCCGCGCAGCTCGTTGCCCCGAAGCCGTTCGGCCTCGTCCTCGGCCGCGCGCGCCAGCCGTGTCTCGGAGGCCTCGACGAGCGGGCAGACGACGTACGCCTGCCGGCCGGCGTCGAGATGACGGCGCAGGCGCGAGTACGCCTCCGAGCTCCGTTCCTCCGTCACCCACCGCGTCACGATCGGCTTGCGGTCGGCGGGCGGCGCCGCGATCTCGGAGACGGACAGGTCGCCGTACACGGTCAGGGCCAGCGTGCGCGGGATCGGGGTCGCGGTCATGTGCAGGACATGTGGGCTTCGTCCCTCCGTCAGCGCGGCGCGCTGCTCGACCCCGAACCGGTGCTGCTCGTCGACGACCGCGACTGCGAGGTCGGCGAACTCGATCTCGCGCTGGATCAGCGCGTGCGTCCCGACCGCGATGCCGACGTCGCCCGAGGCGACGAGCTGACGCGCGGCGCGGCGCTCTCTCGCGGTCAGGCTCGACGTGAGCAGCGCGACCCGGACCCCTAGCTCGGCGCAGATCGCCTCGATCGTGAGGAAATGCTGCTCGGCGAGCGTCTCGGTCGGCGCCATCAGCGCCCCCTGCCTCCCCACCTCGACGGCACGGAGCAGCGTGTAGAGGGCGACCGCGGTCTTGCCCGAGCCGACGTCTCCCTGCAGCAGCCGCTGCATCGGTGTCGTGCGGGCGAGGTCGGCGTCGATCTCCTCGATCGCACGCTCCTGTGCTGCGGTCAACGTGAACGGCAAGACGTCGCGGTAGCGGGTCACGAGGTGCCCGGGCGCCGGGAGCGGCTCGGCCACGAGCGACTCCCGCTCCGCCGCCCTCAGGCGGAGCGCGACCTGCAACGCGAGAAGCTCGTCCAGCGCGAGCCGCCGGCGCGCACGCTCGGCCTCCTCTTCCGAGCGCGGACGGTGGAGCGCGACGAGCGCGTCCGCCCGGAGTGGCAGCGCCGCGATCGCACGGGTCTGCGCCGGCAGCGGCTCACCTCCGTCGCGCGCGAGGGGCAGCACCTGCTCGGTGAGTGCCCGGAGCGTCTTCTGCGCGAGGTCGGCGGTCGTCGGGTACACGGGCGCGAAGTCCGCAGTTTGGGTCGCGTCGCCGACGTCGTAGGACGAGACCTGGAAGCCGAAGCGGTTCCGCTTGCCGCGGAGCCTGAGCCGGGTACCGGGCGCGAGCTGCGCCTCGAGCCACGGCTGGTTGAACCAGGTCGCACGGATCTCGCCGGTTTCGTCCCCGACGTGTGCGGTGAGGATGTGGAGGCGGCCACGGCGACGTCCCGAGACGCGCCGGACGACGACCTCGAGCACCGCCTCGTCCTCGCCGAACAGGGCAGCCACCGTGCGCTCCTCGGCGGCGGACTCGTAACGCCGTGGGCGGTGGGCGAGCAGGTCGCCGACGGTCGTGATCCCCAGCCGACCGAGCTTGCGGCGCACGGCTGCCCCGACCCCGGCGAGCGTCTCCACGGGCTGCTCGAGCACGTCCGCGCGCGGCATCGCCCGGGTCGGTGGCAGCTCCGGCGGCAGGTCCACACCGCCGAAGCCGGCCGGAAGCCGGGTGCGAGGGATCGCCGAAGCCACCGGGACCGAGTGTAGGGCCGCACCCGGCGGGAGCCTGCACACAGCACAGCCCCGAAAGGCGCGGTGCGCTCCGCGGGGTCAGGCGGGCGGAGCCGGGCTCCGCCCGGCGGGAGCCCGCCGCCCGGTGGCGTCAGGAGTCCTGGAACCAGAAGAAGCCGGCTGCGCCTGGCCCGGCGTGGGCGCCGACGACGGCGCCGAGCGGCTCGACGAGGTCGACCGTCGCCTGCGGCCTCGTCTTCGCGACGAGGTCGCCGAGCACGTCGACCCACTCCGGCGCGTTCGCGTGCGCGATCGCGGTGTGCAGGCCCTCGCGGTCCTGCGTGTCGGCAGCGAAGAGCCGCGCGAACTCGACGAGCGCCTTCTGCCTCCCTCGCACCCGACCGATCGGCTCGACCACGCCGTTTCGGATCTCGAGGATCGGCTTCACGTTGAGGAGGGAGCCGGCGAGCGCCTGCGCCTTGCCGATCCGGCCGCCGCGTTGCAGGTACTCGAGCGTCGCGCAGGTGAACACGACCCTGTTCGTGCGCTCGAAGCGGCGCAGGAGCTCCTCCAGCTCCTCCTCGGTCGTGCCGCGCCCGAGCCGACGGTCGATCGCCTCCGCGAGGAGACCACAGGCGAGCGACACGGTGCCGGTGTCCACCATACGGACACGGTCGCCGCCGAGCTCGTCCGCTGCGCGGCGGGCGGACGCAACGGTGCCCGACAGCTTCTCCGAGAGATGGAGCGACCAGATCCGGGTGAAGCCCGCCTCGAGCAGCTCCCGGTAGCAGGTGAGGAAGTCGTCGGGGGTCGGCTGCGACGTGGTCGGGAGCGTGGCGGATCCCGCGAGGCGCTCGTAGAACGCGGCCGACGAGATGTCGACGTGGTCGCGGAGAGGCTCGCCGTCGAACAGCACGTAGAGCGGAACGATCCGCATGTTGGGGTGCCGGTCGCGCGCGTCCACGAAGTCGGACGTCGAGTCGAGCACGATCGCGGTGCTCTCGCGCGTCAGCTCCACGCCGCGACACTAACGAGCGCCGGACAGCTGCGCCGCGTCGCGGATCACGTTGGCGAGGGCGTCGACCGGGCCGCCCTTCTCGACGAGGCCGACGGCGCCTGCCCGCAGCACGTCGTCACGCTCCTCGGGTGTCGCCTCGGCCGTGAGGCACACGACCGCGGCGCCCGAGGAGGCGATCACGGCCTTGGTCGCGGCGGCACCGTCCAGGCCCGGGAGGCGGTAGTCCATCAGCACGACGTCGGCGGCGACCGTCTCGGCGGCGCTCGCTGCCTCGTCGCCCGAGCCGACCACGCCGACGACCTCGAGACCGGGCTGGAGCCCGAGCAGGAGCTCGAGTGCCGAGCGGTACACCTCGTTGTCCTCGACGAGGAGAACCCGGACGGCCACTGCTACTCCGCCGAGAGGAGCAGCGGATAGTGCGGCTGCCCGCCCCACTGGACGTCGAGCTCGAGGCCCGGCGTCCGGCTCGCGTAGCGATCGGTGATCTCGACCTCGTCCGGGGCGCCGCTGCCCCGGAGCACCTGGACGAAGGACTGTCCGTCCGCGGCGAAGCGCTCGAGGAGCGCGTCGAGCACCATCCAGAGGTCCTCCCCGCTCGCAAAGGCGCGGCCGCCGAGCAGCGCGAGGTATTCGCCCTCGTGCACGGCGAGGCCGTCGACGCTTGCGCTGCGCGACGCGCGGGTGATCTCCGCCGCCGCCACCGCGCCGGCCGCGGCCCGCATTGCCTGCTCGTTGGCATCGACGTCGACGGCGGGGTCGAACGGGAGCGCGGCCGCAATCCCCTCGGGAATCGAACGCGTCGCGACCACGCGCACGTCCTTCGTCGACTCGTCTCCGGCCCGCTCGACGGCGAGCCCGACGTTGGAGTCGTTCGGGAGCACGATCACGTGCTCGGCGTTGGCGGCGGTGATCGCCTCGAGCAGCTGGCCGACCGACGGGTTGGAGGTCGGCCCGCCGTCGACCACGATCACCGCGCCTTCGCTGCGGAGGAGCTCGCGGTTGCCGGCGCCCTGCGCGACCGCGACCAGGGCGGTCGGCGTCGGAGGGGCGTTCAAGGCGGCCTGGAGCTGCGTCAGCCAACGCTCGCGCTCGGCGGACTGGCTGTGCATGTCGGAGATCTCGACCCGCCCGGGGTCGACCACCCCGACCGCACGGCCGACCGCGAGCGCGCGCTCCGGCTCGTCGGTGTGGACGTGCACCTTCGCGAGCGACCCGTCGCCCGTCACGAGCAGTGAGTCGCCGAGTGCGTCGAGCTCGGCGTGGAGCTCGTCGAGGTCGAGCGAGTCCCCCTCGATCACGTAGCTCGTGCAGTAGCGACGCTCGGATTCGTCCCGATGGATCGCCTCCTCGGTCAGCTCCCCGACGACGTCCGGCACCTCGGGCAACGGCCGTCCCGTGAGCTCGTGCAGCGCGCCCCGCGCGAGCTCGACGAGCCCGACGCCACCCGCGTCGACCACCCCTGCCTCCCGCAGCGTGTCGAGCAGCTCCGGCGTGCGCTCCACCGCGTCGTCGCCGCGGGTCACGACGAGCGTGAGCGCGTCGACCAACGGGAGCGAGGAGACCTCGGCCCGTTCCGCCTCCTCGGCCATCTCCCGCACGACGGTCAGCATCGTCCCCTCGGCCGGGTGCGTGACCGCCGCGTAGGCATCGGTCGTGCCGGCGCGGAGCGCTGCGGCGAGGACGGTTCCGTCGACCGTGTCCCCGTGGCCGGAGAAGACCTGCGCCATGCCGCGCACGATCGTCGAGAGGATCACCCCCGAGTTGCCCTTGGCTTCGATCGTCGCCGCCCGCTGGACCTCGGCGGCGAGCGCCGCCGCGGTCGTCGCGCCCGTCCGCTCGAGCGCGTCGACGACCCCGGTGACCGTCAGCGTGAGGTTCGTGCCCGTGTCGCCGTCCGGGACGGGGTAGACGTTCAGCGCGTCGATGCGGGCGCGATGGCGCTCGAGGTTGTCGAGTGCGGCTCGCGACAGGCGCGTCGTGAGTTCGAGGTCGATCGGTCTGCCCTCCCGGCGGCGAGCGGCTCGTCGAGCGCGCTCGTCACGGCGCGAGTCTACGCCGCCCGGCTGCCGTCGCCTGCGCAAGGCTCGCGCAGCACGTCAGGAGCCTCATCTGACGCGTCCGGGGCGGGACGAGTCCGGCTCCGCCCGGCGGGAGCCCGCCGGCCGGGCACGTCAGACGGCCTTGATGACCTTGCCGGCCTTGAGGCAGCGCGTGCAGACGTAGTCGCGCGTCGGCTTGCCGTGGAGCACGAGCCGGACGCGCTGGAGGTTCGGCTCGAAGCGCCGCTTGGTCGCGACCATCGAGTGCGAGCGGGAGTTCCCGCTCGCCGGCTTCTTCCCACAGATCACGCACACCCTGGACATGCGGCCGCCAATCGTAGCGGAGCCTCGCCCCGCCGCAGGCGGGTCGAGCCGCGGCATTCGGCCCCTGCCGGATCCCGCCTGGCGAACGAGCTACCGCGCCGAGGCTGCGGCGCGCAGGTTCGCGAAGAGGTCTGCCATCTCGAGCGCCGTGCGCACGGCCTCCGCGCCCTTCTCGAGACGCGGCTCCGCCTGGTCGCGGCGGTCGAGCGTGAGCACACCGAACGAGACGGGGACGCCGGTCTCGATCGCGGCGAGCTGCAGTCCAGAGGCCGCCTCGCTCGCGACGTAGTCGAAATGCGGCGTATCGCCCCGGATCACGCAGCCGAGCGCGACGATGCACGCGAACCGGCGTGTCTTCGCCAGCGCCATCGCCGCGAGCGGGAGCTCGAAGGCCCCGGGCACAGGCATCACGGTGATCGAGTCGGGCTCGACGCCGAGCGTCTCGAGCTCCGCGAGCGCCGCCTCGAGCAGGCCGCCCGTGACCTCGCCGTTGAAGCGGCTGACCACGATCCCGACGGCCCGCCGCACACCGCGCGGCTCGCCCTCGAGGACGGGGTAGCCGGGTGGCACCGCGAGCTCGCCGGGCGCGTGCTCTGCGCTCGTCTCCTCGGGAGCCTCGAGCTCGGCGAGGGACGCGTCCTCCGACTCTCCGGCCGCCGCGGGCTCCTCGTCCTCCTCGAGGGGCACGTGCTCCCCGGGGGCACCGTCGGCAGAGAACGGGACGGGCTCAGCGGCCGACTCGTCCTCCGGCTCGGGCTCCGGCGGCGTCACGGCGGCGTCCGTCTCGTGCGGGCCGACGCCCACCGGGTCCCCGGGCGGATCGTGGAGCTGCGGGTCGGGCCACGGATCGAGCACGTTCTCGCTCGCCCGCTCGAGGTCGTCCGCCCCCCAGGCGCCCGTCTCGTCGCCCTGCCGCCCGGGATCGTCGCTCGGGGTCATCGCCACCTTCCTCAGGAGTCGTCGGGGCCGTAGCGCTCGCGCTGGTGGTGGAGCCTGTGGCCGATCGTGTGCCCAAGCTTGTCACGCTTGGTCTCGAGGTAGCCGCGGTTCTCGTCGTTCGGCTCGATCTCGATCGGCTCCTTCCCCACGACCTCCAGCCCGTAGCCGCTGATCCCGGAGATCTTCTCGGGGTTGTTCGTGAGCACGCGAATCGTGCTCAGCCCGAGGTCGGCGAGGATCTGCGAGCCGATGCCGTACTCGCGTGCGTCGGCCTTGAATCCGAGCTCGATGTTCGCCTCGACCGTGTCGAGGCCCTGCTCCTGGAGCTCGTAGGCCCGCAGCTTGTTGAGCAGCCCGATGCCACGCCCCTCCTGCGCGAGGTAGAGCAGCACGCCGCGGCCCTCCTCCTCGATCTTGGCCAGAGCACGCTCCAGCTGCTCGCCGCAGTCGCAGCGCCGCGAGTGGAAGACGTCTCCCGTGAGACATTCCGAGTGGACACGGACGAGGACGTCCGCCTGCCCTTCGACGTCGCCCTTCACGAGCGCGACGTGCTGCTTCCCGGTCAGCATCTCCCGGTACGCGACCGCCTGGAAGTCGCCGTGGTCGGTCGGCAGGCGAACCGAGACCACCCGCTCGACGAGTTTCTCGGTGCGGCGGCGGTACTCGATCAAGTCGGCGACGGTGACGAGCATGAGGCCGTGTCGCGCGCAGAACTCGACGAGATCCGGGACGCGGGCCATCGTCCCGTCGTCCTTCATGATCTCGCAGACGACCCCTGCGGGCGCCAAACCTGCGAGCCGGGCGAGATCGACGGCGGCCTCCGTCTGACCGGAGCGCTGGAGCACGCCGCCGGCCCGGGCGCGCAGCGGGAACACATGACCCGGCTGGACGAGATCGCTGGGAGTGGACGTCGGGTCGACCGCCACCTGGATCGTCCGTGCGCGGTCGGCCGCCGAGATTCCGGTGGAGACGCCGTCGCGCGCCTCGATCGAGACCGTGAACGCCGTGCCGAACTGCGCCTCGTTCTGGTCGGTCATCTGGCGCAGCCCCAGCTCGTCGCAGCGCTCGGGCGTGAGGCACAGGCAGATCAGACCCCGTCCGTGCGTCGCCATGAAGTTGACCGCATCGGGCGTCACGAACTGCGCCGCAATCGTGAGGTCGCCCTCGTTCTCGCGGTCGGCATCGTCGGCGACCACGACGAACCGTCCGGCCCGGATCTCCTCGATCGCGTCCTCGATCGTCGCGAACGGGCTCGTCTCGGGTCTCGTCGTGGCGCTCACCCGGCTCATCGTAGCCCCGCTCACGGGCGCACCAACAGACGCTCGACGTACTTCGCGAGCACGTCGACCTCGAGGTTGACCGAGCGTCCGGGAGCGACCTCGCCGAGTGTCGTCGCGGCGAGCGTGTACGGCACGAGCGCGACCGTCGAACGTCTCGCCCGCGAGCGCGGCGACCGTGAGCGAGACGCCGTCGACCGTGATCGAGCCCTTCTCGACGCAGTAGCGAAGGACGTCCGGCGGCGCGGCGATCGCGACGCGCAGGCCCTCGCCTTCACGTTCCACGGACTCGACCCTCCCGAGGGCGTCCACGTGACCCTGGACGAGGTGGCCGCCGAGCGGCTCGCCGGCCCGGAGCGCCGGCTCGACGTTCACGGCATCACCGGGGCCCAGGGAGCCGAGCGTCGTCCGGACGAGCGTCTCCGGCACCGCGTGGAAGCGCATCGTGCCCGCGTTGATCTCCTCCGCGGTGAGGCAGACGCCGGAGACCGAGACGGAGTCCCCCTCCGCAACGCCCTCCGCGGTCTGCCGCGCCTCGACGTCGAGCGTGCGCCCGTCGTCGCCGCCCTCGACCTCGACCACCCGGCCCACCTCACGCACGATCCCCGTGAACACGGAAGCGAGGCTACCGGGGAGCGAGCTTGTGTTGATTCAACACAAGCGCTCCTCAAGACTCCCGCAGCCGCCAGTCGAGGAGGACGTCGGCGCCAACCGTCTCGACCTCGGGCGCGCCGAGCTCGAGCGGCTCGGGGAGCGGACCGAGCATCGCTGGGCCGTCGCCGGCGAGGAGCGGCGCGACGAAGACGAGCAGTCGATCGACAAGGCCGTCGGCCAGGAAGGCCGTGGCGATCGTCGGGCCCCCTTCGAGGAGGAGCGACTGGACGCCCTCGCGGGCGAGCTCGCCGAGCTCGTCGGCGAGGGATCCGCTGCGGAGCTCGAGCTCGGAGCCCTCCGGCAGAGGGCCACGGCCGAAGGCGAGCCGCCGGGGCTGCCGCGCGATCGGAACCTCGCGGGCGTCGAGCCGCGGCGTGTCGGCGCGGACGGTGCCCATCCCCACCCCGACGGCGTCGACCGCGGCGCGCAGCTCGTGGACGCGGCGCCGGGCCTCCTCCCCGGTCAGCCAGCGCCTGCCGGGGGCCGCGACGCGTCCGTCAACCGAGACCGCGAGCTTGAGGATCACATGCGGCCGGCCGAGCGCCACCCACGTCCGCCATGCGTCGTTCTGCCGCCGCGCCTCGACGAGGTCGAGGAGCTCCACCTCGACGCCCCCGGCGCGCAGGCGCTCGGCCCCTCCGCCCGCCTCGGGGTTCGGGTCGGCGCAACCGGCGACGACCCGCGCGATGCCGGCGTCGAGGATCCGCTCGACGCACGGCGGGGTGCGCCCGTGGTGCGCGCACGGCTCCATCGTCACGTACAGCGTCCCTCCCCGCGCCGCCGCACCGGCCGCGTTCAGTGCGAGCACCTCGGCATGCGAACCGCCGGCCGGCTCGGAGACGCCCTCTCCGAGCACCGCGCCCGACGGGGCGACCACGACTGCACCGACTGTCGGGTTCGGATACCCGCGGCCTCCGTCCGCGGCCGCGAGCTCGAGCGCGCGCTCGAGGCTCACGCCGCCGACGCGGCCGCGAGACGCTGGTACGCGGCGCCGGGGTGGGAGTCGGAGAACACCGAGGTGCCCGCGACGACCAGCGACGCGCCCGCCGCCCGCAGGGCGCCGACGTTGTCCTCGTCGACGCCTCCGTCGACCTGGATCGGCACCTCGACGAGCGCCCTCAGGCTCTCGATCCGGTCCAAGGCCTCGGGCATGAACGACTGCCCCGAGTACCCGGGGTGGATGCTCATGCAGAGCACGAGGTCCACGTCGGCTGCGGTCGCGGCCGCGGCGGCGACGGAGGGCTCCGTCTCGGGGTTGAACGCGAGCCCGACCCCGAGGCCGTGGGAGCGCGCCCGCTCGGCGACCGAGGCGGGCTCGGCGGCAGCCTCGACGTGGAAGGTGACCGAGTCCGCGCCCGAGGCCGCGAACTCCTCCAGGTGGTGCACCGGGTCGTCGACCATCAGGTGGCAGTCGAGCACCGCGCCCGCCTCGTGGATCGAGGGCGCGATCGAACGCAGCACGACCGGGCCCATCGTCACCGGAGGCACGAAGTGGCCGTCGCCACAGTCGAAGTGGAAGATGCGGCAGCCCGCCGCGAGGAGCGCATCGATCTGCTCCCCGAGCCTGCGGAAGTCGGCGGCGTAGAGCGACGGCTCGACCTCGACGCCGCCGCGGATCCAGTCGCTCCAGCCCACGGCGGCGATCCTAGTTTCTGTCGGCCTCCGCGTTCCGCGAAAGGCCGCTCGTGACACCGGGTCACACGCACCTGAGACGCGCGACGAAGAAGCCGCTCGTGCCGTGGAGGTGCGGCAGCGTCTGCAGGAACTCGGGCCGCGCGCGGTGGCGGAACTGCGGCCATTCGTCTCCGAGCGTCGCGTCGATCGCTGCGGCGCCGTCGGCGAGAGCCGCGTCGACGACGTTCTCGGACTCGGCGGCGTGGATCGTGCAGACCGAGTAGACGACCGTCCCGCCGCGTCTCGTCCGCTCGACTGCGGCCCGCAGGAGCCCGAGTTGCAGCTCGGGGAGCGGCATCGCACGCCAGCGAAGGTCGGGGCGCGACGCGAGCACCCCGAGCCCCGAGCACGGGGCGTCGACGAGCGATCGGTCGTAGCCCGCGAGCTCCGCCGGTAGGGACCTGCCGTCGGCGTGCACGACGCGGACGCCCGTCGCGCCGAGCCGCTCGACGGTCGCCCGCAGCGCGTCCGCGCGCCCCGCGTCGACGTCGACCGCATCGACCTCGCCTGCGAGCATGGTCGCCTTGCCGCCCGGCGCGGCACAGAGGTCGAGCGTCCGCTCGCCCGGCCGTGCGCCGACAGCGTGGCCGACGAGCTGCGAAGCGCGGCTCTGCGGCCAGACGCGCCCTTCGGCCAGCGCCTCCTCGTCGACCCGGTCGACGACCCACGCACCGGGGATCATCGGATCCTCGCGACCGGCGATCGTCCCGCGGACGAGCCGGACTGCGGTCTCGGGCTCCTCGTTCTGCACGGTCATCAGCGCGCGCGTGTCGCCGGCGCCGAGCTCCTCCCACCACGTCTCCGCGATCCAGTCCGGATACGAATGCCGAAGCGCCGCCTCGTGCGCGGTTCCCTCCGGCAGCGCTGCGACGAGCTCCCGTGCCCCGTCCGCGAGCCGCCGCAGGACTGCGTTCGCGAACGCGACCGCGCGCTCCAACCCGGCCCTGCGCACGAGCTCCACCGACTCGTTGACGGCGGCGTAGCGGGGAACGCCGTCGAGGAAGGCGAGCTGGTAGGCGCCGAGGCGAAGCGCCGCGGTGACGGGCGGATCGAGCTTGCGCACGGGCCGCCGCCCGATCGTCTCGATCGCGTGGTCGAGCGTCCGCCGGCGCTGTACGGCGCCGTACGCGAGTCGTCGTGCCAGCGCACGGTCGCGGCCGTCGAGCGAGGCTGACTCGGAGCGGAGCGCCCGGTCGGCGTAGGCGTCGTCCTCGAAGACCCTCCTCAGCACGCGAAACGCGACAGCGCGCGCAGGCGAGACCTCGCTCATCGCAGCCCGCGGCGCCACGCGTCGGCGGACATCGGCCGTCCCCCGTCCGGCTGCACCTCGAGCGGCTCGAAGGAGCCGTCGTCGGCGACACGCGCACGCCAGACCGTCACGGAGCGACCCTCGAGCTCGGCGCGCGCTCCGATGTGCGGGCTCAGCGCGCGGACGACCCGCACGAGCTCGTCGGCGGGCCGTTCGAGGTCGAGGCGCCGGTCCTCGGGACCGATCTTCTCCGCGTACGTCGGACTGCCCGCCTGCGGCGCGAAGACCGGCGCCGGCTCGGCGAGCACGATGTCGAGCAGCCGCGCAGCGACGTCGGCCGCACGCGCGTAGACGGCACCGGCGTCGTCCTCCGGTCCGATCGGGAACGCCTCTCGGGCGGCGATCGGCCCCGCGTCGAGCGCCGCCACGGTCTCGTGGATCGTGACACCGGACTCCGTGTCGCCCGCCATGATCGCCCGCTCGACGGGCGCCGCGCCACGCCAGCGCGGCAGGAGCGAGGGATGGACGTTGAGCCAGGAGCGCTCGGCGAGCAGCGCCCGGGCACGAGCAGCCCATACGCGCAGACGACCACGGTCGGCGCGCCGAGGTCGAGACCGGCTTCGAGGAGATCCGGCTGGAGGACCGGGATCCCGAGCCGCTCCGCAACCTCTTTCGCCGGCGGCGGCGCAAGGGTGCGCCCCCGTCCCGCCCGGGCGTCGGGTCGCGTCAGGAGGACGGCGACCTCGTGCCGGGCGGCGACCCGCTCGAGCACGTCCGCACCGAACGGCGCGGTGGCGGCGACGGCGATCCGTGCCATCCGGCGCGGGATTACGGGGAGAGGACGAGCCTGGGGCGGAGTTGCGCGAGCGCCTCGCGGCGCGACTCGGCGTCGGTGCGGTCGAGCAGGAGCACGCCGTCGAGGTGGTCGAGCTCGTGCTGGACGACTCGTGCGTCCATCCCCTCGAGCTCGAGCGAGACCGGGTCGCCGGCCGCGTCGCGCGCCGTCACCGTGACACGCGTCGCGCGCTCGACCGGGACTCGCACCGGGCCGAGCGAGAGACAGCCCTCGTCGTCCACCTCGGTCTCCTTGCCGGCCGGCTCGACGACCGGGTTCACGAGCACGTGATCCTCGCCGTCGAGCGTGCACACGAGGAAGCGTCGCAGGATCCCGATCTGGGTCGCGGCGAGCCCGATGCCCTCCGCGTCGCGCATCACCTCCAGCATCCGGCTCGTGATCCGCTCGAGCTCGTCGTCGAACGCCTCAACGTCGGCCGCGCGCATGCGCAGCACGGGGTCGCCGTATTGGCGGATCTGCGCGAGCGCGATCTCCTTGCGCACGAGGCGCTCGGCCTCCGCACGGGCCTCCGCGTCCGTCGGCGCGTCAGGGTCGTGTTCGTGGTCGTGCTCGTGATCGTGCTCGTGCTCGTGGTCGGACACGGCCCGATCTTAGCCCGCGGCGGCTTCACGGCCCTCGTCGGCCGGCGCACGCGGCGGATCGCTACAGCGACTGAGGGTCGACGTCCACGACCGCGGCGAGACCGTCGCGCCGCATCGAGCGGGCCGCCGTGGCGAGGAGCGCGGACGCGTGGCGCGCGACCGAGCGCGGCTGCGTCGTCTTGACGACGAGCTGCGCCCGGTACCGCCCACGCAACCGCAGCACCGGCGCCGGACCGAGCAGGTCGCCCTCCACGACGCCGTCCAGCCGGCCGCGGAGCTCGCGCAGCGCCGCGAGCGGCGCCTGTGGGTCGGGCCCCGAGACGAGGATCGAGACGAGATGGCGGAAGGGCGGGTAGCCGAGCGCCTCGCGCCGCTCGAGCTCGCCCGCCAGGAAGCCCACCACGTCATGGTTGACGGCGTGCCTGAGCGGCGTCGCGTCGGGCTGGAACGTCTGCACGAGAACCCGTCCTGGCGCGTCGCGACCGCTGCGCCCCGCAAGCTGGGTCACCAGCTGGAACGTGCGCTCCTCGGCGCGGAAGTCGGGCAGCGCGAGGCCCGTGTCCGCGTCGACGACCGCGGCGAGCGCGACCCCCGGCACGTGATGGCCCTTCGCGACCATCTGCGTGCCGACGAGCACGGCCCGCTCGGAGGCGCGGAAACGCTCGATCGCGTCGCGCGCCGCCCCGGGGCGGGTCGCGACGTCGGCGTCCAGCCGGATCCGCTCGAGCTCGGGCACGTGGCGCTCGAGCTCGGCCTCGAGCCGCTGCGTGCCCGCGCCGATCCGGGCGATCTCGCTCGAGCCGCACTCGGGGCAGGTGTCGGGCACGGGCGTCGACAGACCACAGTGGTGACAGCGGAGCGCGCCACCCGCGTGAAGGGTCAACGCGACGTCGCAGTGAGGACAGCGGCGTGAGACGCCGCAGGCGCGGCAGTGGAGGGCGGGCGCGAGACCGCGCCGGTTGAGCAACAAGACCGCGCGGCCGCCGTGCTCGACGAGCCCGCCGAGCGCCTGCAGCAGCGGCGCCGAGAGCGGGTAGCCGGCCTCGCGACGCAGGTCGACGAGCCGGACGCGCGGCATCGGCGCGCCGATGCGGGTCGTCAGCGAGCAGCGGGAGAGCCGTGCCCAGCTCTCGGGCCGGGGCGTCGCGGAGCCGTAGACGGCCACCGCACCCTCCAGCGCGGCGCGCTTGGCGGCGACGGTGCGCGCGTCGTAGCGCGGATCGGACTCCTGCTTGTAGGCCGCGTCGTGCTCCTCGTCGACGACCACCAGGCCCACACCGCGCATCGGCGCGAAAACGGCGGAGCGAGCGCCGACCACGATGCGCGCCTCGCCGCGGGCGATCCGGTCGCGCTCGTCGCGGCGCTCCGCGTCGCCGAGCGACGAGTGGAGGATCGCGACGCGGTCGCCGAAGCGGCTCCGGAAGCGCCCGACCGTCTGTGGGGCGAGGGCGATCTCGGGTACGAGCACGATCGTCCCCAGGCCCCGGTCGAGCGCGGCCGCGCAGGCCTGGAGGTAGACCTCCGTCTTCCCGCTGCCCGTCGGCCCTTCGAGCAGCACGTGCTCGCCGACGCCCTCGTCCAGCGCCGCGACGATCCGGTCGACGGCCGCACGCTGCTCGTCCGAGAGCCGCTCGGGCTCCGGCTCGCCTGCGAGCGACTCGCGCAGCGCCGGGGAGGGCCGCACGCCGCGGGGAGTGCGGCGCGCCGGGGCGACGAGCTCGAGCGCCCGCGCCGGCGTCGAGCCGTAGTAGTCCGCGAGCCAGAGAGCGAGGTCGACGAGCTGTGGCGGAATCTCGTCCAGCAGCCGTCCGACCGGCGCGGGCTCGACTCCCGGGGGCGCGCCGACCCCGACGTCGGTGACGACCCCGCGCGTGGCGCTCCGGCCCAGCCGCACCGAGACGACCGCGCCCTTGACGGTTCCCTCGGGCACCTCGTACGTGAAGGCGCGGGCGAGCGTCCGGGTCGAGACGAGCGGATAGACGGAGGCGAGCGGCACCCGGCGAGCGTACTCACGGCGCGCGACGATCCGGTCACGGCCACCCCGTCCGCGCCGCACGATCCCGGGGGTTAGACTCGCGGTATGGCGGGTCACGGGCACTCGGTCGACGAGTACCTCGAGGTGATCTACTTCCTCGCCTTCCCGATCGGCGAGTACCGGCCGGCCGGCGAGAGCGCGATCGCGTCCCGCGTGGCGGACATGCTCGGGGTCTCGCGGGCGTCCGCCGGGGAGATGCTCAAGCGCCTCGAGGCCGAGGGGCTCGTCGAGCGCGGCGAGCAGAAGGAGGCGATCCTCACGCCGGCCGGGATCGAGCGGGCGGAGAAGGTGTCCGCAAGCACCGCATCATCGAGCGCTTCCTGACCGACTTCATGGGCTACACGGCGTCGGAGTCGCACGTCCACGCCGACGAGCTGGGCGACACGTTCACCGACGAGATGATCGAGCGGATGTACGAGCGCCTCGGCCGGCCGGATCGCTGCCCGCACGGCTGGCCCGTGTCGACCGAGTTCGAGCAGTCCGAGAACGAGGGGCTCTTGGCGCTCGCCGAGCTCGTGCCAGGCCAATCGGGCGAGATCGTCCGCCTCGCCGAGCACGACGGAGACCTCCTGCACTGGTTCTACGACGAGGGGTACGTCCCGGGCTCGCAGATCGAGATGCGCGCGGCGCACCCGGCGGCCGGGCAGCTCGCGGTCGTGCTCGACGAGAGCGAGCGGGAGATCGGCGAGAAGGCCGCCCAAGGGCTGTACGTGCGGCTCGCCGCCTGACTTACACGCCGGCTTACCCGCCGCTCACGCGCTCCGAACGGCCCGCTGCTTCGATCCGGCCACCTCGTCGGAAGGAGTGATCCACGTGAGACGTTCAACCGCCGTCGTCGCCGTCGCCGTTGTCCTGGGAGCCGTCGCGCTCGGAGCCTCCAGTGTCGCCGCGGCCGGCACGCCGTCGCTCGTCGACGACGTCGCCGCACGGCTCGGGGTCTCCGCCGACACGCTCCGCGGGGCGGTCCGGGACGCGCTCGACGCGCGCGTCGACGCGGCCGTCGAGGCGGGCAAGCTGACGCCGGATCAGGGCGCGAAGCTGAAGACCCGTATCGCGAACGCGAAGGGGCTCGGCCTCCGGCTGCGCAAGGCGATCGCGAAGCACCGCGGCGCCTTCATGCGCGGCGCCAGGGTCAAGGAGCGCGGCGCCGCCGCCACGTACATCGGGATCACGCGCCAGGAGCTCCGTACCGAGCTGCGCTCCGGCAAATCGCTCGCCCAGATCGCGACCGCCCACGGGAAGAGCGCCGACGGGCTCGTCGACGCGATGCTCGCCTCGGCGAAGGGGCGCCTCGACAAAGCTGCTCAGAACGGGCGGCTCACGCAGCAGCAGGAGAAACAGCTGCTCACCCGGCTCACCGATGTGTTGCAGAAGGCGGTCGAGCGCACGCCTCACGCGTAAGGCGTGGGCGGGCTCGCGGCGCCGTCAGGCGACGCCTTCAGGGATCTGCCCCGCCGCAGGCGGGGATCAAGCGGCAGAAATCCGTTTCCGCGGATTTCTGCTTGCGCAGCAGGATGGGGTCAAGCGGCGGGAAGCCGCTCCGGCGGATTCCCGCTTCGCGCGGCAGGCCCCAGCCCCGCGGCCTCGCGGAGCGCATCGGCCTTGTCGGTGCGCTCCCAGCTGAAGTCGGCGGAATCGGTGCGGCCGAAGTGGCCGTAGGCCGCGGTCTTGCGGTAGATCGGCCGCCACAGCTCGAGGTCGCGCACGATCGCCCCCGGCCGCAGGTCGAAATGCTCGCCGACGAGCTCCGCGATCCGCTCGTTCGTGAGCCCCTCGGCCTCGGTGCCGAACGTCTCGACCAGCACGCTCATCGGGTGGGCCACCCCGATCGCGTACGACACCTGCAGCTGACAGCGGTCGGCCAGCCCGGCCGCGACCACGTTCTTCGCGACGTACCGCGCGGCGTAGGCGGCGGAGCGATCGACCTTCGTCGGATCCTTGCCGGAAAAGGCGCCGCCGCCGTGCGGCGCCGCGCCCCCGTAGGTGTCGACGATGATCTTGCGGCCGGTCAGGCCCGTGTCGCCCATCGGCCCGCCGATCACGAACTTGCCGGTCGGGTTGACGTGCAAAAAGTCGGGGTCGCGCTAGCCTTGCCTCGTCGAACATGTCCCGGTAGTCCGCGTGCAGGATCGGCTCCACCACGTGCTCGAGCAGATCCGGCTTGATCAGCGTGTCCGCGTCCAGCCCGTCGCGGTGCTGCGTCGAGATCAGCACCCGCTCGATCTCCACCGGACGCCGGCGCCCGTGCTCGTCCACCTCGTAGCGCACGGTCACCTGTGACTTCCCGTCCGGCCGCAGGTACGGCAGCACATCCGCCTTGCGCACCGCCGCGAGCCGTCTCGTGAGCTTGTGCGCGAGCATGATCGGGAGCGGCATCAGCTCGTCCGTCTCACGCGTCGCGTACCCGAACATCATCCCCTGGTCGCCCGCCCCGATCCGGTCGATCGGGTCGGTGTCGCCGTGCTGTGCCTCGTACGACTCCACCACTCCCCGCGCGATATCCGACGACTGCTCGTCGATCGCGACCATCACTCCGCACGTCTCGGCGTCGAAGCCGTACTTCGCACGCGTGTAGCCGATCTCCCGGATCGTCTCGCGCACGATCGAGCGGACGTCGACGTAGGTCTCGGTGGAGACCTCGCCCGCGACCACGACCAACCCCGTCGTGATCAGCGTCTCGCAGGCGACGCGGCCGTGCTCGTCGTCGGCGAGCACCGCGTCGAGCACCGCGTCGGAGATCTGGTCGGCGATCTTGTCGGGATGACCCTCGGTCACCGACTCCGACGTGAACTGGAACGAGCCGCTTCCCATCGTGCGTCGAACCCTAGCCACGATCGAGGGGCGGGCAAGCAGGGGTCACTCGACCGTCGGTTGCCGTTTCATCAGCTGGGCGACCAGGTCGGTCAGCGAGCACGCCGTCGAGCACCGCGCACACGCCCTCGGTGATCGGCATCTCGACGCCGAGGCGGTGCGCGAGGCCGCGCAGGACGGGAGCGGTCGTGAGCCCCTCGACGACCATCCCGATCGAGCGCATCGCCTCGTCCGGCGTCGCGCCCTGCGCGACGAGCTCGCCGCAGCGCCTGTTGCGACCCGCTCTCGACCAGCAGGTGACGACCAGGTCGCCGATGCCCGCGAGGCCCGCGAACGTCTCGGGCCGGGCGCCCGCCACCTCCGCGAGCCGACCCATCTCCGCGAGGCCGCGGGCGACGACCGCGGCCTTCGCGTTGTCGCCGAGCCCGAGACCGTCGGCTCCGCCGGCGGCGAGGGCGATCACGTTCTTCGCGGCCGCGCACAGCTCGACGCCGAGCACGTCGTCGTTGACGTAGACGCGGAACGCGGACGACGTGATCGCGAGCTGGAGCTGGACGGCGAGCGGCAGGTTCTCGCACGCGATCACGGCCGCCGCGGGCAGGCCCTGCGCGATCTCCTCGGCGATGTTCGGGCCGGAGAGGACCGCCACGGGACGGTCGCGGACGAGCGTCGAGAGCCGGTCGCCGGTGCCGGGGTCGAGTCCCTTGGTGAGGCTCAGCACCGGCGCGCTCCCCGGCAGGTCGGCAACGACGCTCGCGTACGCGGCGCTCGGGACCGCGAGCACGACGAGGTTCGCGCTCTCGACGTCCGCGTCCTCCTGGGTCGCCGCAGCGACCCCGCCGAGGTCGATGCCGCTCAGGTAGCGCGGATTCCTCCCGGCCTCGGAGATGGCCGCCGCCTGCAGTGGATCACGGCAGACGAGCGTCACCGCGTGGCCGCGATCGGCGAGGAGCCGCGAGAACGCCGTTCCCCACGAGCCGCACCCCACGACGACCACGTCCATCGGCACGACCCTATGCGCTGTGGCGCCCCGGTTGCCGCGCTCCCGTCGCGAAGCTACGACGAGCGCTGGAAGTCGATCGAGACGGGGACGCCCTGGAGGTCGAACCGCGCGCGCAGCTCGTTCTCGACCCAGTAGCCATAGTCGCGGGTGATCAGACGCGGATCGTTGACGAACACCCGCAGACGTGGGGGGCGTGTGGCGGTCTGGGTCGCGTAGAGGAGCTTCAGACGTCGTCCGCGCTCGCCGGAGGGTCCGGGACGCGCTTCCTTCAGCTCCGAGAGGGCGCGGTTCAGCGCCGGCGTCGGGATCCGCGTCACGTGCTTCTCGAACAGCGTCTCGACATGGTCGAGCAGCCGCTTCAGCCCGCGTCCCGTCGCGGCGGAGACCGCGACGACGGGCGGACGCTGACGCACCCTGCGGTGCAGCAGGCCCCGGGTCTCCTGGAGGTCGACGACGCCGACGTCCCATTTCGAGAGCACGACGAGCGTCGAGCACCCCGCCTTCCGCGCAACGTCGGCGACCGCGAGGTCCTGCTCGACGACTCCCTCGGAGGCGTCGACGAGCACGAGCGCCACGTCGGCGCGCTCGGCCGCCTCGAGCGCACGCAGCTCCGAGTAGTACTCGATCCCCTGCCGCTGGCGCCGCTTCCGGCGCAACCCGGCGGTGTCGACGAGCAGGAACGTCGTGCCGTCCCGCGTGAGGACGGTGTCGATCGTGTCGCGCGTAGTGCCGGGCACCTCGGAGACGATCACGCGGTCTTCGCCGAGCAGCGCATTGAGCAGGGACGACTTGCCGACGTTCGGACGGCCCAGGATCGCGACCCGGATCGCCGACTCGTCCACGAGCGGCTCGTCCCGGCCGGGCAAACGGGCGACGATCTCGTCGAGGAGATCGCCGGTCCCGTGTCCGTGCAACGCCGAGAGCGGCACCGGCTCACCGAGGCCGAGCCGATGGAACTCGACCGCGTCGAGGTCGCGTCGCGGATCGTCGATCTTGTTCGCGAGCACGATCACGGGCTTGCCGGAGGCGCGGAGAATCGCAGCGAGATCCTCGTCTCCGGGGGTGATCCCGGCTCTCGCGTCGACGACGAAGAGGACGAGATCCGCCTCCGCGATCGCAGTCCGCGCCTGGGCCGCGATGTGGCGGCCGAACGGGCCCTCGTCGACCACGTCGACTCCACCCGTGTCGACGAGGCGGAAGATGACCCCGTTCCAGTCGCACACGAGCTCCTTGCGGTCCCGGGTCACGCCCGCCGTCTCGTGCACGACGGCCGCCCGGCTCTGGGTGAGCCGGTTCACGAGCGTCGACTTGCCGACGTTCGGGAAGCCGACAATCGCAACCGTGCCGGCGCTTCTGAGCCCTTCGGGCTCAGAAGTGCCAGGGGGCGTGCCGTCCATGTCTAGCGGGGTTCCGTCGCAGGCGGAACCCCGCTTGGGCGGCCGTGCTCGTGCAGAACTACGAGCCAGTCCCACAGCCTGCGGATCTCGGCCTGGATCCGGGCCGACGCCTCCCGGTACCCGCGGCCTCCCTTCGGCAGCCCGTCGAACTCCATCGGCTCGCCCCAGGCGATCGAGACCGGGGCGAAGTTCCCGAGCTTCCAGGTCTGAGTACCGTGGATCGCGACCGGCACGACCGGGACGTGTTCCTGGATCGCGACCATCGCCGCCCCGGCCTGCACCTCGCCTGGCACGCCGGAGCGCTGCCTGGTCCCCTCGACGAAGAGGCCGAGGGCTTTGCCCTCGGCGACGATCCGGCGCATCGTCCGTACCGCGTCCCGGTCGGACTCGCCGCGCCGGACGGGGAAGCAGCCGAATGCCCGGATCAGCGCCCCGAGGCCCGGGGCGTCGTGTGCCTCGATCTTCGCCATGTAGTAGAGCGGACGCGGTACCGCGGCACCGAGCACCACCGGGTCGAGCCAGCTGAAATGGTTCGACGCGACCACGCAGCCACCGTCGAGCGGAACACGCTCCCGGCCGTACACACGCAAGCGCGACGCGAGCGCCGCGGCGGTGCCGAGCGTCGGCCGCCCGATCGCCCAGGTGACGTCGACGGTGTTCATCGCGTGTCGGTGACGAGCGTCGCGAGCCGCTCGACGACCTCCTCCAGGCTCAGGTCGGTGGTGTCCACCTCGATCGCGTCGGGCGCCTGGTGCGTGTTCACGGCGTCGCGCTCGTCGCGGCGCCGGAGCTCCTCGGCGAGCTCGTCCGCGCCGAGCCCCTGGCGCTCGGCATGACGCCGCCGGGCACGCACGGCCGGGTCGGCGACGAGCCACACCTTCACCTCGGCCTCGGGAACGACCACCACACCGATGTCGCGGCCCTCGATCACCGAGTCGCCCGAGTGACCCAGCTCGCGTTGGCGGCCGCGCATCACGGCACGTACCTCGGGATGGCGCGCGACCACGGGCACCGCCGCGTCGATCTCAGGCTCGCGGATCTGCGCGGTCACATCGCGCCCTGCGATCGCGACGGTGCCGTCCACGCCGAAGGCGACGGGGCTCGCGGCGGCGAGCGCCTCGAGCGCGGGGCCGTCGTCGAGGGGGATGCCTTCGTGCAGCGCCAGCCAGGTGAGCGCACGGTACATCGCGCCCGTGTCGAGGTACTTGAAGCCGAGCCGCGTTGCGAGGGCCCTCGCCACCGAGCTCTTGCCGGCCCCCGCAGGCCCGTCGATCGCGACGATCACGCGCGGGAGGTTATCGGCGGTCGTCCTCGGGGACGTCCGCCGCCCGCCTGAGCTCGTCGAGCAGCTCGAAGAAGCCCGGAAAGCTGACCGCGACCGCCTCCGCGTCCTCGACCCACACTCCCTCGCGCGAGGCGAGACCGGCGACCGCGCCGAGCATCGCGAGGCGGTGGTCGCCGCGGCTCGACATTCGTCCGCCGCGCAGCCGCGCCGGGACCCCCGTGACGCGGAACCCGTCCGGCGTCGCCAGCGCTCGCACGCCCAGCGCGCGGAGCGCCTCCACCGTCGCGTCGATCCGGTCCGACTCCTTCGCTCGGAGCTCCTCCGCTCCGCGCAGCACGCTCTCACCCCGCGCGCACGCCGCCACGAGCCCGAAGAGCGGCAGCTCGTCGATCGCGAGCGGGACCTCGCCCGCATCCACGCTCGTGCCGACGAGCGGCGCCGTGTGCACCTCCAGGTCGCCTCCGGGCTCCCCCCCGATCTCGCGTCGGTTGTAGGAGGTCACGCGCGCGCCCATGCGCTCGAGGATCGTGAGCAGGCCGGTTCGCCGGGGGTTGAGGTTCACACCGTGCACGTGGAGCTCCGACCCGGGAACGAGCGTCGCCGCGACGATCAGAGGCGCGGCCGAGGAGAAGTCGCCCGGAACCTCCACTGCGCCGAGCGTCAACCGCTCGGCGGGCCGGATGGTGACGCTGCCGGGCCTGCGGGTGACCGGCGCGCCGGCGGTCTCGAGCATCCGCTCGGTGTGATCGCGGGTCGGGACCGGCTCCACGACCGTCGTCTCGCCCTCCGCGTAGAGACCGGCGAGCAGGATTGCCGACTTCACCTGGGCGCTCGCGACCGGCAGCCTGTACGTGATCGGGTGGAGCGGCCGCCCTTGTATTCCGAGCGGGAGCCGCCCGTCGGCGCTCTCGATCCCTGCACCCATCTCCCGCAGCGGGTCGACGATCCGGCCCATCGGCCGGGCGCTCAGCGACGCGTCGCCGACGAGCTCGAACTCCTGCCACGGCTGACCGGCGAGGATGCCCGCAAACAGGCGGACGAGCGTGCCGGCGTTCCGGCAGTCGATCGGCGATCCCGGGCCGGTCAGGCCGCGCAGACCGGCGCCCACCACGCGGAGCTCGTCGTGGCTGTGCTCCGTGACGGTCACCCCGCAGGCGCGTACGGCCGCGATGCTCGCCTCGGTGTCGGCCGAGCGGCCGAACCCCGTAACGTGCGTCTCGCCGTCGCAGATCGCGCCGAGCAGCACGGCGCGATGCGAGATCGACTTGTCGCCGGGCACGGCGACGTGCCCGATCAGCCTCGGCACGGGCTCGACGAACACGCGCGTCCCGGCGCTCACGGGCGCGCCCTCACCGGCCGTGTCCAGCGGGACCGTCTCGACGGATTGGTCATCAGCGCAGGCTCACTCGTCGATCACGGGCGCGGCGACGACGCCGTAGCCCTGGCCCTCGAGCAGCTGCGCCGCTCGCTCGGCCTCCCCCTCGCCGGAGACGAGCACGGTCAGCGTGCCCCCGCGCTCGCTGGAGACGTGATCCAGCTCGAAGTCCTCGATGTTGATCCGCTCGGCCCCGAGCGCCTGGAAGATCCCGGCGAGGACGCCGGGCCGGTCGGGGATGTGGATCCGCAGGCGCTGCAGGGCGCCGGGGTCGGCGAACGCGCCCGCGAGCAGGCGCCGCCGGTGACCGCCGGCCTCGCCGATCCAGCGCGCGAGAAAGCCCGCGTCGCCGGCTGCGAGCGCGCGCTCGACCTGCTCGATCGCCCGCCGCTGCTCGGCGAGGGCGGTCGCGAGCGCCTCGCGGTTGTCCAGGAAGATGTCGACCCAGATGCGCGGGTTCGCCCCCGCGATCCTCGTCATGTCGCGCAGCGAGCCGCCCGCGGCCTGGAGCGGATCGTGCCCGTCGATCCGCGTCGAGCCGGTCTGGTTGAGGAGCACGTTCGCGAGCACGTGGGGAAGGTGGCTCGTGAGCCCGACGAGCCGGTCGTGCGCCTCGGCCCCGATCGCCACGGGCCGCGCCCCCAGCGACGTCACAAACCCGTGCACGAGCCGCAGGCGCTCGGGTGCGGTCGACGCGGCAGGCGTGAGGAACCAGGTGGCGTTCTGGAAGAGGTCGGCCGCCGCCCGTCCCGGACCCTGCGTCTCCGCGCCGCAGATCGGATGGCCGCCGATGAACCGCGGGTCGTCGTCGGCGGCCGCGCACACGGGCTGCTTCGTCGAGCCGACGTCGGTCACCGTGCACCCTTCGGGCGCACGGCTCAGGACCTCTCGCACGGTGCGCGGGAGATCGCCGACCGGCGCCGCCACGACGACCAGCTCGGCGCCGCTCACGGCATCGACGACGGATGCCGCGGGGTCGACCGCTCCGCGCTCCGCGGCGACGCGGAGCGCGTCGGCGTCCGGGTCCCACCCCGCCACCGAGTCGATCCCGGCGCGCCGTGCGGCAAGTCCCGCGGAGGCGCCGATCAGCCCGGTGCCGACGATCGCAAGCCCTCCGACCTGCACGGTGCTCATGTGCGGAACCTAGGCGGCATGGGCGCCGGAGGCGTTCATACCGCCCGCATGAGCTCGGCGACACGGAACGCGAGGTCGAGCGACTGGCGCGCGTTGAGACGAGGGTCGCAGAGGGTCTCGTAGCGGTGGTCGAGCTGCTCCTCGCGGACCTCCTCGGACCCCCCGAGGCACTCGGTCACGTCCTCGCCGGTCACCTCGAGGTGCACGCCGCCGGGCCAGCTGCCCGCCGCGCGGTGCACCGCGAAGAACCCCTCGATCTCGCCGAGGACGTCGTCGAGCCGCCGGGTCTTGTGGCCCGAGGGCGTCACGAAGGTGTTCGCGTGCATCGGGTCGCACACCCACAACACCGGCACGCCGCTCTCGCGCACCGCTGCCACGAGCGGCGGCAGCGCGTCGTGCACGTTGCCGGCGCCGAGGCGGGTGACCAGGGTCAGGCGCCCGGGCAGACGGTGCGGGTTGAGCCGCTCGCACAACGCGACCAGCTCGTCGGGCGTCGCGTCGGGCCCGACCTTCGCCCCCACGGGGTTCTCGACGCCGGCGAGGAACTCGACGTGCGCGCCGTCGGGCTTCCGCGTCCGCTCGCCGACCCAGAGGAAGTGGGCCGAGCACGCGTACCAGTCGCCCGTGGTCGAGTCGCGCCGCGTGAGCGGCTCTTCGTAGTCGAGCAGCAGCGCCTCGTGGCTCGTCCAGATGTCGACCTCGTGGATCGAACGCTCGTCGCCGAGGTCGATGCCGATCGCCTCCATGAACCGCAGCGCGCGACCGATCTCGTTCGCGATCCCCTCGTACCGCCGACCCTCGAGCGAGCTCGAGACGAACTCGAGGTTCCACGTGTGCACCTGGGTGAGGTCGGCGAAGCCGCCCTTCGTGAACGCGCGCAGCAGGTTGAGCGTCGAGACCGCCTGGTAGTACGCCTGCACCATCCGCTCGGGATCGGGGATCCGTGCCTCCGGTGTGGGCTCGTCCGAATGCACCGCATGGCCACGGAAGCTCGGCAGCTCGACCCCGTCGACCGTCTCGGTGGCGGTCGAGCGCGGCTTCGCGAACTGGCCTGCGATCCGCCCGACCTTCACGACGGGGAGCGTCGCGCCGTACGTGAGCACCGCCGACATCTGCAGGATCACCTTGAGCCGCTCACGGATTGCGATCGCCGAGACGTGCCGGAACGACTCCGCGCAATCGCCCGCCTGCAGCAGGAAGGCCCGCCCCTCGACTGCCTCGCCGAGCGCGCGCAGGAGCGCCCGCGCCTCGCCTGCGAACACGAGTGGCGGCAACTGCCGGAGCCGCTCGCGCACCACCTCGACCGCCGCCGGGTCCGGCCAGCCGGGCTGCTGCAGGGCGGGCAGCGACCGCCACGACGACGGCGTCCAGGGCTCGATCACGGCCATGCGGCGAGTGTATCCCGCGTTTTCTGGCGCTTCGCGCGAGAAAACGCTAGAACAACGGGATGCCGGGCATCGACCGCGACTCCCTTTTCTGGCGCCTCGCTGTGTCCGTGTCCTCCGGCGGCCGCAAGGGCGTGTAGCAGTCCTTTCGGTCGGGCAGCGAACGAAAGGACTGCTGTGAAGGTCTTCTCCGGCATCCAGCCGACGGGTGACAAGCACCTCGGCAACTACATCGGCGGCTTCCGCCAGTACGCACTGACGCAGGAGCTCGGCGAGGCGTTCTTCTGCATCGTCGACCTCCACTCGATCACGGTCGAGCACGACCCGGTCGACCTCCACGACCGCACGCTCGACCTGTTCGCGATGCTCGTCGCGACCGGGCTCGACCCCGAGCGCTCGACCGTCTTCGCCCAGAGCCACGTCACCGCGCACGCCGAGGCTAGTTGGCTGCTCTCCGCCGTCACGAGCTACGGCCAGCTCGGGCGGATGACGCAGTTCAAGGACAAGGCGGAGCAGCGTGAGTTCGTCTCCGCCGGGCTGTTCACGTACCCGATCCTGATGGCGGGGGACATCCTCCTCTACCAGGCCGACCGCGTGCCGATCGGGGACGACCAGCGCCAGCACCTCGAGCTCGCGCGCGACGTCGCCCAGCGCTTCAACGCGCGTTTCGGCGAGACGTTCACGATCCCCGAGGGCATCTACCCGGAAGTCGGCGCCCGGATCATGGACCTCCAGGAGCCGACGAAGAAGATGTCCACCACCGGCGGCACCGAGCAGGGCACCGTCAAGCTCCTCGACGACCCGGACGTGATCCGGAAGAAGTTCCGCTCGGCGGTGACCGACTCCGGCCGGGACGTCCGTCGTGCCGACGACAAGCCGGGCGTGACGAACCTCGTCGACATCCTCTCGGTCGCCACCGACCGCACGCCCGAGGACGTCGAGCGCGCGTACGACGGCGCCGGCTACGGCGACCTGAAGCGCGACGTCGGGGACGCCGTCGTGGCCCTGCTGACTCCTGTCAGAGAGCGCTACGTCGAGCTGAGGACCGACGAGCCCAAGCTGCTCCGCTTGCTCGAGGTCGGCGCCGAGAAGGCCCGTGCGGCCTCGGCCCCGACCCTCGCGGCGATGTACGAGCGGATGGGTTTCGTCAGGCTCGCGCCGTGATCCGGGTCTACGCGATCGCGGCGGCGGTCTTCGCCGTCGTGGTCGTGGGAGGCGTCCTCCACTACGCGGGCGCCGACGCGACCCTCACGTTCATCGTCTGCGGGATGGCGCTCGGCGGCGTCGCCTGGACGATCGGGATCGCGACGGAGTCCGTCGGCGCCAGATTCGGGCCTGCGGTCACGGGCGCGCTCCAGTCGACGCTCGGGAACCTGCCCGAGCTCTTCATCGTGCTGTTCGCCCTCTCGGCGGGCGAGGTCGTCGTCGCGCAGTTCTCGATCCTCGGCTCGCTGTTCGCGAACGCGCTGCTCGTGCTGGGCCTCTCGATCGCAGCCGGCTCCGTCCGCGCAGAGGACGGCACGATGCGGTTCGGCGCACGCCTGCCGAACGACACCGCCACCCTGCTCCTGCTCGCCGTGTTCCTGATCGCGATCCTGGGGCTGTCCGACCAGGTCGGCGACCGGGCGAGCGAGCACCAGGTCGAGATCTCGGTCGTCGGCGCGGTCTGCCTGCTCGTCGTCTACGCGGCGTGGCTCGTCGGCTACCTCCGCTCCGAGCGCACCTCCGAGGCGGCCCTCTCCGAGCCGTCGCACGCCGTGCTCCCGTTCCCGGCAGCCGCGACGTTGCTCGCGCTGTCCGGCGTCGCGGCCGCGCTCGTCTCGGACTGGTTCGTCGCGGAGCTCGACCCGGCGGTCGAGGCGCTCGGCATCTCGAAGGCGTTCACGGGCCTCGTGATCGTCGCGATCGCCGGCAACGCGGTGGAGAACGTCGTCGCCGTACAGCTCTCCTGGAAGGGTCAGAGCGACCTCGCGATCTCGGTCGTGAAGAACTCCGTCGCGCAGATCGCGTGCTTCCTCTTTCCGATGCTCGTGCTCTGCTCGCTCGCGTTCGAGCACCGGCTGACGTTCGTGATCCCGCCCGTCTACCTCGGGGCGCTGGCGCTCACCGCGATCGCGCTGTGGCAGATCACCGGCGACGGGCGGGCCGTGCTCTTCGAGGGTCTCGCGCTCGTCGCGCTCTACATCGTGCTCGCGACGCTCGTCTGGTTCGAGTAGCGGCCCTCTACAGGCCGACGAGGCGGCGCAGCGACGCAACCTCTCCCCGCGTGAGCTCCCGCCACTCTCCCGGCCGCAGCCGCCCGGTGTCGAGCCCGGCATAGCAGGTCCTCCGGAGCCGCCGCACCGGATGCCCGACGGCGTCGAGCATCCGCCGCACCTGCCGGTTGCGCCCCTCGTGCAGCGCGAGCTCGAGCTGCGACGAACCGAGTCGGCGCACGCGGGCCGGAGCGGTCCGCCCGTCCTCGAGCTCGACCCCCGCCGCGAGGGTGCGCACGACGTCGTCGCCGGGCTCGCCCTCGACGTCGGCGACGTACACCTTCTCGACCTCGTAACGGGGATGGGCGAGACGGTGCGCGAGCGGGCCGTCGTTGGTCAGCAGCAGCACGCCGCTCGTCTCCCGGTCGAGCCTCCCGACGGGGACGACACGGACGTCACCGCCGACGAGGTCGACCACGGTCTGGCGGCCTTGCGGATCGCGCGCGGTCGTGATCGTGTCCCGAGGCTTGTGCAGGAGCACGTGCCGGAGCGGTTGGGCGTCCACGCGGCGTCCATCGACCCTCACGTCGTCTCCGCGCTCGACGAACATGCTCAGCTCGCCACGGGCGCCGTTCACGGTGACCCGTCCCGCCGCGATCAGCTCGTCGGCCCCTCGGCGCGAAGCGACGCCTGCGCGGGCGAGATACGCGTTCAGACGCATACGACGCGATTCTCGCCGCTACCCTGCCGACCGTGTCCGACCACGCGCTGCTCACCCGCCGGCTCGCCGAGCTGATCGTCGGCTTCGGCGCCAACGTCCAGCCGGGCCAGATCGTCGGCGTCACGACCTACACGGGCAAGGAGGCGCTGACACGCGAGGTCGCGCGCGCGGCGTACGAATGTGGCGCGCGCTGGGTCGACGTGGTCACATTCGACCCGTGGGTGAAGCGCGAACGCCTCGCGCACGCCGACGAGTCGACGCTCGAGTACGTCCCACCGTGGCTCATCGACCGCCTCACGTGGCTGTCGGACGTGCGGGCCGCGCGCGTCACGCTCAACGGCCCGGCGGCGCCGGACTCGCTCGAAGGGATCGATCCCGCCCGCGCGGGACGCGACGTCCTCCCGTACCTCCCGGCGACCGGCGAGGTCGTCAACGCGCGCACCACGAATTGGACGGTCGCGCCCGCACCGACGCGCGGCTGGGCGACGGTCGTGTACCCGGACCTCCAACCGGACGAGGCCCTCGACCGCCTCTGGGAGGAGGTCGCGTACGTCTGCCGGCTCGACTCGGACGATCCGGAGGCGGCGTGGCGCGAGCGGGCACGGACGCTGGAGGCTGTCGCGGGCGGGCTCACCGAGCGCCGCTTCGATGCGATCCGCCTGCACGGGCCGGGCACCGACCTCACCGTCGGCCTCCTCCCCTCCTCCGCCTGGCAGGCGGCGGACTTCACCACGGTCGACGGACTGCGCCATTTCCCCAACATCCCGAGCGAGGAGATCTTCACGACCCCGGACCCGGAGCGGGTCGAGGGGCACGTGACCGCGACCCGTCCGCTCGAGCTCTACGGCGCCCTGCTGGACGGCATCCGCGTGGAGTTCTCGGGCGGCCGCGCCGTGCGCATCGACGCCGACCGCGGCGCGGACACCCTGCGGGCAATCGCCACGAAGGACGAGGGGGCGGCGCACCTCGGAGAGCTCGCGCTCGTCGACGGCGAGGGCCGCATCGGCCCCCTCGGCACCGTGTTCTACGAGACCCTGGTGGACGAGAACGCCGCGAGCCACATCGCGCTGGGCCACGGGTACGCGCTCGGGGTCGAGGACGCCGACGATCTCCCGCGCGTGAACGACTCGAGCATCCACGTGGACTTCATGATCGGCTCGCCCGAGCTCGACGTCGACGGCATCACCCGCGACGGCGACGTCGTACCGCTGCTCCGCTCGGGCGCCTGGCAGATATAGCGCGCCCGCCGCGTCGCCTCACACCGGCGGCTCCGGGTCGTACTGGATGTAGCGGCGCACCTCGCGGGCACGCTCGACCGAGTGGAGACGTGCGACGAGGTGCAGCGCCATGTCGATCCCGGCCGACACGCCGGCCGCGGTCACGATCTCGCCGCTGTCGACGAATCGGTCGTCGGGACGCACCTCGACCGTGGGCTCGAGCTCCGCGAGCCGGTCGAGCCTCCCCCACCAGGTCGTCGCCGGCCGCCCGCGCAGGAGGCCTGCGGCGGCGAGGGCGAGGGCGCCCGTGCAGACGCTGGTGACGAGGGCCCCGCGGCCCGCCTCGGCGCGCAGCCGCGCGAGAAACGCCTGGTCTTCGAGCTTCGCGTTGACGCCGTACCCGCCGGGGACGAGGAGGACGTCGAGCGCGGGCGCAGTCTCCCACGTGTGGTCCGGCACAACCCTGAGACCCTTGGCGCACCGGACGATCTCCGCCGTGTCGGCGACCGTGTAGACCTGCACACCGTCGTCGGGGAACTGGGTCGCCCAGGCCGCGAGCACCTCCCAGGGCCCCGCGAAGTCGAGCTCCTCGACGCCTTCGAAGAGGACGATCGCGACCGAGGTCATGCGGCGATGCTACGAGGCGCGCGCGGCGGCCACTTCGAGGAGCCTGTCGCGGATCGCCTGCCTGTCCTCGGCGAGGTCGTCGAGCCGGGGAAGCTCGGCGAGGCTGTCGAGGCCGAAGACGCGCTCGAAGAGCGGTGTCGTGCGGTACCGCACCGCGCCGCCCGGCCCGGCTTCACGACCCGCCTCGGCGATCAGCCCGCGCTCGACGAGCGAGGCGACCGTCGAGTCGGCGGCCACGCCACGGATCCGCGCGATCTCGGGCCGAGAGACCGGACCCGTGTACGCGACGACCGCGAGCGTCTCGAGCGCCGCCTGCGAGAGCCCTCGCTCGACCGGACGCTCGAAGAGCCGCGCGCACGCGTCCGCCGCTTCGCGCGAGGCACGGAAGGCGTATCCGCCCGAGACGCGCTCGAGCACGATCCCGCTGCGACCCTCGCGGTAGCGCTCGGCGAGAAGCCCGAGCGCAGTCTCGACGCGCTCGGGGTCGTCGTCGACCGCCTCGGCGAGCTGCTCGACCGTGAGGGGCTGCGACGCGATCACGACGAGAGCCTCGATCGTCCGCGCGAGCGCATCGATCGGGTTGCCGGCGATCGTCTCCTGGGAGATCAGGCGGAGCGGACGGTCCACTGGGAGATCCTTTCGTGCTCGGGACGGGAGACTCGGATCGGCGCGAACGCACGCGCCTGGGAGAGCGTCACCTCGCCGCTCTTGCGCAGCTCGAGCAGGGCGAGGAACGCGACCGCCTGCTCGACCCGCGGCAGGCCCAGCACCTCGCCGTCGAAGTCGAACACCCTGCGCCGCCGGAGGACGGCGCGGAAGCGCTCGAGGAACTGGGTGACGGGCGGGAAGCGGAGGGCCATGTGGGAGAGGGACACCTTCGGCGGCGGCGCGGTCAACCCTGCGAGTGCGGTTGCCAGCGTCGCCGGATCCTGGGGAGCGAGCCGCCGCTCGAACTCGGGAGCGAGGGGCGCGGGCGCGAGCCGGAACCAGCGGTCGCGCTCGGCGGCGAGCCGCTCGCGCAGCCAGCCGGCCGCCTCTTTCATCCTCCGGTACTCGGCGAGACGCCGGGCGAGCTCCTCCGCCGCCTCCTCCGGCTCGAGCTCCGAGAGCTCGACGCCTTCCTCCGGGAACAACTGCCTGGCCTTGATCTCGAGCAGGGCCGCGACGAGCACGAGGAACTCGCCACAGGCGTCCAGGTCGATCGACTCACGCGCGGAGAGGTCCTCGACGAATGCCACCACGATCCCGGCGATGTCGATCTCCGACGGATCGAGCTGCTCCTTGAGCACGAGCGTGAGCAGGAGGTCGAACGGTCCCTCGAACGCGTCGAGGTCCAGCTCGAGGTCGCGAACCGCCGACGCCACGCGTCGAATCTAGCCGGGCGGTCGGACGCGCTTCTCGCCCGGGACGGCCATTCGCCGCTGCGGCTTCGCGGGGCGCGAGCGGCGGGGGCGCGACGACCCCGCGTCGCCGCGCCGCTGCGAGAGGACGTACCACGTGACGCCCGCGACGATCCCGAACAGCGAGACCCAGGCGTTGAGGCGCAGGCCGGCGATGTGGTGGGCCGGGTCGATGCGCAGGAGCTCCTCGCCGAAGCGGCCGACGCAGTACAGCGCGATGTACGCCGCGAAGACCCCGGGCGGCCTCGGGCGCAGCCTGCGCTCGATCAGGAAGACGAGGACCGCGGCGGCCGCGAAGTCCCAGATCAGCTCGTAGAGAAACGTGGGATGGAACGTCGCCGAGTCGAGATGGTCGACCGGGCGGTTGATCGGGTCGATCTCGAGCCCCCACGGCAGGTTGGTCGGCTTCCCGTACAGCTCCTGGTTCCACCAGTTGCCCAGGCGGCCGATGCCCTGGGCGAGCAGCAGGCCGGGCGCAAGGCAGTCGGCCAGCAGCCAGACGTCCGCGCCGGCGCGCTTCGCGACGATCCCACCCACGAGACAGCCGAGCGCGATGCCGCCCCAGACCCCGAGGCCGCCGCGCCAGATCGCGAACGGGCCCCACCACGCGTCCGGCACTTCGTCCCAGCTCGTGATCACGTGGTAGATGCGGGCGCCCACGATGCCGGCGGCGACGCCCCACACGGCGCAACGGAAGATCAAGTCCCAGTCGCCGCCGCGGTTCACCCAACGCCGGCCGGCGACGTACGTGCAGACGGCGATCGCGACGAGCAGCGTCAGCCCGTACATGTGCACGGTCACCGGCCCGAGCTCGACGGTCCCGGAGCTCGGGGAGGGGATCGACGCGAGCAGGCTCACCGCCGACGCATTGTGCCTATGGTCGTGACGGGCTGAGCCGCCACCGTGCGGCAGAGCGATCCACGCAGTCTCCGCGGATGGCAAGGACGGGCGGGGACAGGCGGCGGGATTCCGCCCCTGCGGATCCCGCTTCGCGAACAAATGCAGTTGCGACCGCGACAGCGGGCGCCTTCAGGGATCTGCCCCGCCCCCAGGGCGGAGATCAAGCGGCAGGATTCCGCCCCTGCGGAATCCCGCTTCGCGAACAAATGCAGTTGCGACCGCGACAGCGGGCGCCTTCAGGGATCTGCCCCGCCCCCAGGGCGGAGATCAAGCGGCAGGATTCCGCCCCTGCGGAATCCCGCTTCGCGAACAAATGCAGTTGCGACCGCGACAGCGGGCGCCTTCAGGGATCTGCCCCGCCCCCAGGGCGGAGATCAAGCGGCAGGATTCCGCCCCTGCGGAATCCGCTTCGCGAACAAAACTAGACCGCGTCCGCGTGCAGACGCTCGCCGAGGCTTTGCATCACCTTCGGGGCGACGGACGGCACCTGCTCGATGAGCCGGCTGAACGCGCGATCGGTGACGACGAGCAGCCGCACGGGCGACGTCGCGGTCACGGTGGCCGTCCTCGGCCGATCGACGACGAGTGCGATCTCGCCGATGAAGTCGCCCGCACCCAGCTCGCGGATCACCTTCCCGCCGCGCGAGACGCTGACCGTGCCCTCGGCGACCACGATGAACTCCCGCCCCCGCTCGCCCTCCCGGATCAGCGTGGCGCCCTCCTTCAGGTCGAGCTCGTCGGCGAGCCGGGCGACCTGCTGGAGCTCCGACTTCGTGCACGCGGCGAAGAGCGGCACGCCGCGCAGAAGCTCGACCTTCGCGTCCTTCTGCAGCACCGCCCGATCCTACGAGGGCGGCGACCCCGACCGCAAGTGATCCGATCCCGGCGGGGAGCAGAGGTTTAACAGCAAGTTCACCGGGCAAACGCAATTCCCAGACGTCCGTGGCGTACAACAAGACAACCGTCCGAATGCTCCCGCCGACAGCGGCGTGGGCGCCGACCCTCGGAGAGGTTGGAGGCAGATGACCACGGCGAACATCACCGAGCTGGACTTCGAGATCGACAGGGTCGAGCAATGGCGCCTGGCGTCGCTCGAGCGGGCCGGCTACGACCTCGAGTCGGCCGCCGTCCTGGCCGCATCGACCGAGGTCGACCTCCATCGTGCGGTCACGCTCCTCGAGCGCGGCTGCCCGGTCGATCTGGCGCTCCGCATCCTCCTCTAGGCGCCGCTAGCCAAGGCTCGCGCCGCCGAGCAGCGAGCGCGCCTCGGCGAGGAAGTCTGCGTCCGGCCGGACCCGGTAGCCGGGACCGAGCGCATACGTCTTCGGCCCCTCCGAGGTGTCGAGCGACAGGTACACGGGCGAGTCGCCGGGGAACTCCCGGACGAGCCGCGCGAGCTCACGCACGACGCCCGCCGGCGCCTGGCGCGCGTCCAGCGAGAACCGAACCTCGGTCCGCTCGCCGACCGCTTCGAACGGCGCGACCTCCATCGCGACGAGCTTGGTCTCGCCCTGCTGCTTGTGGTCGACGCGCCCCTTGACCACGAGGATCCGGTCCGCGGCGCACAGCTCGCGCGCAGCCTGGTACGCAGAGTTGAAGACGACCACCTCGGCCGAACCGGTCGGATCGTCGAGCGTCAGGAAGACCATCGGGTCGCCACGCTTCGTGGTGACCTGTTTCACCTCTGTGACGATGCCGCCGACCGAGAGCACCTCACCGTCCCTCCGCCGCTCGAGCTCGGCCAGGGTCGCGTCGGTCTTGCGCCGGAGCTGCTCGCGCACCGCGGAGAGCGGATGCTCCGAGACGTAGAGGCCGAGGGTCTCCTTCTCGAGCCGCAGGAGCTCCGGCTTCGTCAGCTCGCCGGGCGGGATCGGCGGGTGGTGCCTGGCAGCCGGGCCAGCGGTGTCGTCGAATGCCCCGTCGAACAGCGACGACTGCCCGATGAGCCTGTCCTGGGCGAGCTTCTGGCCGTGGGCGAGGGCCTGCTCGAGCACCGCCAGCATCCCCATCCTCGGAGCGCCGGTCGAGTCCAGCGCACCGCACTTGACGAGCGACTCGAGCGAGCGCTTGTTGACGACCTGAGGGTCGACCCGCTCCGTGAAGTCCCAGATCGACGCGAACGGGCCGCCCTCGGCGCGCGCCGCGACGATGCGCTGCGCCGCGGTCTCCCCCACGTTCTTGACCGCGTTGAGCCCGAACCGGATCCTTCCCTCCACGACCGCGAAGTCGACGGCAGACGAGTTCACGTCGGGCGGCAGGACGTCGATCCCCATCTCGTCGCACGCGTTCACGTAGAAGGGCACGCGATCCTTCGTGTTCATCACGCTCGAGATCAGGGCCGCCATGTACTCGCACGGGTGGTTCGCCTTGAGCCACGCGGTGCGGTATGCGATCAGCGCGTAGCACGCCGCGTGGGCCTTGTTGAACGAGTAGTCCTGCGACGACTCCATGTCCTTCCAGAGCTGGTCCGCGACCGCCGGGGGGACGTCGTTTGCCGCGCAGCCGTCGAGGAACTTCCCCTTCAGCGACGCCATCAGCTCGTGGATCTTCTTCCCGATCGCGCGGCGCAGCGTCTCGGCCTCGGCGGGCGAGAACCCCGCGAGCTGCTTCGCGATCTGCATGTACTGCTCCTGGTAGACGCAGATCCCGTACGAGTCGCCGGTGATCGGCTCGAGCCGCGGGTCGATGTACGTGACCATTTCCCGGCCGTTCTTGCGGGCCGCGTACGTGGGGATGTACTGCATCGGGCCCGGCCGATAGAGGGCCACGAGCGCGATCAAGTCCTCGAACTCGGTCGGCTTCACGGCGCGCAGCGCGTCGCGCATCCCGGACGACTCGAACTGGAAGACCCCGGTCGCGTCCGCCCGCGCGAGCATCTCGTACGTCCTCGCGTCGTCGAGCGGGATCGTGCCGACGTCGATCCCGCCGATCAGCTCGATTGCCTTGTCGATCACGTCGAGGTTGCGCAACCCGAGGAAGTCGACCTTGAGCAGCCCGAGCGCCTCGACGTTCTTCATCGTGAGCTGGGTGACTACCTCGGCGTCGGGCCCCTTCTGCTGGAGCGGCACGACGTCGATCAGCGGCTCGGCGCCGATCACGACGCCGGCGGCGTGGATCGAGTCCGCGCGCGTCAGCCCCTCGAGCGGCCGGGCGAGGTCGACGATCTCCTTCGCCACCGCGTCGTCTGCGACCGCGCGCGCGAGCTCGGCGCCGGGCTTGAGCGCCTCCTCGAGCGTCTGCCCGGGGCCTTCCGGGACGAGCTTTGCGATCCGGTCGACGACGCCGTACGGGATCTCCAGTACGCGCCCCGCGTCGCGCAGCGCGGCGCGTGCGGCCATCTTCGAGAACGTGATGATCTGGGCGACCCGATCGCGCCCGTACTTCTCGGCGACGTAGTTGATCACGCGCTCGCGTCCTTCGACCGCGAAATCGATGTCCATGTCCGGCATGTCCTTGCGGGCCGGGTTGAGGAAGCGCTCGAACAGGAGGCCGTAGCGCAGCGGGTCGATGTCCGTGATCTCGAGGCAGTACGCGGCCAGCGAGCCGGCCGCCGAGCCGCGTCCGGGCCCCACCGAGACGCCGTTCCGCTTCGCGAAGCCGATGAAGTCCGCGACGATCAGGAAGTAGTCCGCGAAGCCCATCTCGCGGATGGTCTTGAGCTCGAACCGGAGCCGGTCGTCGAGCTCGGGCGTCGAGGCCCCGTAGCGCTTCACGAGGCCGCGCTCGCACAGCTCGACGAGGTACTCGAACGCATCGCGTCCCTCCGGCACCGGGAACTTCGGCAGCCGGATCCGTCCGAGCTCGATCTCGACGTTGCAGCGCTCCGCCACCTCGAGGGAGCGCCGCAGGGCCTCCTCGTGCCCCGGGAAGTCGAGCGTCATCTCCTCGGGGGTCTTGAAGTAGAACTCGTCCGCGCCGAACCGCCAGCGGTCCGGGTTCTTGAGCGAGTCGCCCGACTGGATGCAGAGGAGCGCGTCGTGGCTCGACGCGTCGGACGCGTCGAGGTAGTGCACGTCCCCGGTCGCGACGAGCGGGAGGCCGCGGCGCTCGGCGAGGCGCGGTAGCCCCGCGAACGCAGCCTGCTGCGCCTCCAGCCCGACGTTCTGGAGCTCGACATAGGTCGAGTCGCGGCCGAAGATCTGCGCGAGCCGGTCGAGCTCCTCCTCGGCGTCGCGCTCCCGGTTCTCGGAGAGCGCGCGCGAGACCCGGCCCGAGAGACAGCCGGAGAGAGCGATCATCCCCGGCGCGTGCCGCTCGAGCAGCTCCCAGTCGACGCGCGGCTTGTAGTAGTAGCCCTCCAGGTAGCCGAGCGAGCAGAGCTTGACGAGGTTCGCGTACCCCGTGTCGTCGGCGGCGAGGAGCGTCAGGTGCGCGTGGCCCTTCGTCTGCGCCCGGCGATCGTCCACGACGTAGACCTCGCAGCCGAAGATCGGCTTGATCCCGTTCGCGTGGGCCGCCTTCTGGAGGTCGATCGCACCGGCCATCGAGCCGTGGTCGGTGAGCGACACGGCCGGCATCTCGAGCCGCGCCGCCTTCTCCGCGAGCGCCGGGATCCTGCATGCCCCGTCGAGGATCGAGTACTCCGAGTGGACGTGCAGGTGGACGAACGGGGCGCTCACGGGAAGGCCATCGTACTTCCCGGGTTGGACGGCCTCCGGGGCGTGGCCTCAGCCTCGCGACCGGCGTGGCGCCAGACTCACCCCTCGTCGTTCGGCCACGACGACCTGGACCTGCGGGAGGCGATCCCGGACTGGACATCGGCACTCGGGGCGCCGATAACCGGTGTATGCGGCGATTTCCGAACTCACTCAAGCTCGTGGCGATCGTCAGCCTCGTCGCCGAGGCGACCGCGGCGGCGCTCGTCTTCTGGAACACAGGCCCGCGCGCCCGCTGAGCGGCCCGCAGCTGCTTCCGGGCGGTTGACTCGCCGCGGGTGGCGACCCATAGTGCGAGACATCCGCACCGGGCCTGTTGGTCCCCGGTGAGGGCGTACCATCGGGGGAGGTCGGGTCGTGCTCGCAACGCTGCTCCAGACAAACGCTGACCGCTTCGGCGCGCGGACCGCGCTCGTCCACGGCGAGCGCCGCCTCACGCACGCCGACCTCGCCGAAGAGGTCGAGCGCGTGGCCGGCGGGCTGCTCGCGCAGGGCGTCGAGCCCGGCGACAACGTCCTCCTCGTGCTCCCCAACGTGCCGGAGTTCGTGATCGGGTTCTTCGCGCTCGCCCGCCTCGGCGCCGGCGCAGTCCTGCTCGACGTCGCCTCGAAGGAGCACGAGCTGACAAAGGCTTTCCGGGACTGCCGGCCGCGCGCCGTGCTGACCGACCGGCGGGTGGCGGGAACCGCGCACGCGGTCGCGGCCACGCTCGGCCAGAAGGTGCTCGTGGTCACGATCGACGACGTTCCCTCGAGCTCGGTGCCGTTCCACTCGCTCGGAGCCGGTCCCCCGGGTGACCTCCCGGCCGTGCCGGACGCGGACACGCCGCTCGTCTACCAGTACTCGTCAGGGTCGACCGGCCGGCCGAAGCGGGTGGGGCGCACGCACGCGCAATGCGCCGCCGAGGCGAGGCTCGTACCCGAGTCGCTGACGCTCACCGAGGACGACGCGATCCTCTGCACGGTGCCGCTGTTCCACGCCTACGGGCTGGGCGACTGCATGTTCACGGCGGTGGGCAGCGGCGCGAAGCTCGTGCTGCAGCCGGACGGCCAGCCGTTCGTCGTGCGCCGGCAGCGGACGCTCGAGCTCGTCGGCGACGAGGAGGTGACGCTGCTGCCGGTCGTCCCGTTCATGGTCGACCTGCTCGCGTCGGCGCCGTCGAGTGCGCAGATCACGCGCCTGCGCTACTGCTTCTCCGCCGGCAACGCCCTCCCGCCCGACGCCGCGGAAGCGTTCCGGGCGCGGTTCGGGGTCCCCGCCCGGCAGCTGTACGGCTGCACGGAGACGCCATCGATCTCGGCCAACCTCGACGAGGATCCGCGGCCGGAGTCGGTTGGGCGGCCGCTGCTCGGAGTGGAGGTCTCGATCCGCGACGAGGACGACGACGACGCGGTCGGTCCCGGCGAGGTGGGGACGGTGGCGGTGCGCTCTCCGGTGGCGCCGTCCGGATACGTCGACGGCAGCGACGTGGAGACGTTCCGTGGCGACTGGGTCTACCCCGGCGACGCAGGGTTCCTGGACGAGGAGGGACGCTTGACCCTCGTCGGCCGGACGAAGATCTTCATCGACGTCGTCGGGCACAAGGTCGACCCGGTCGAGGTTGAGGAGGTGCTCCTCGAGCATCCGGCGGTACAGGAGGTCGTCGTCGTCGGCACCCGCACCCCGCCGCTCGACACGGACGTCGTCAAGGCCGCGGTCGTGCAGAGCGAGCCCTGCAGCGAGCGGGAGCTGATCCACTTCTGCGCGACGCGGCTCGCGTCGTTCAAGGTGCCGCAGGTCGTCGAGTTCCTCGACCAGATCCCACGCAGCCCGCTCGGCAAGGTGCTGCGCAAGGAGCTCGTCTGACGGCCATGCGCACGCTGCTGATCGACAACTACGACTCGTTCACGTTCAACCTTTTCCAGCTGATCGCGGAGGTCAACGGCGAGGAGCCGATCGTCGTCCGCAACGACGGGGCCACGTGGGCGGAGCTCGCGGGCTGGGACGTCGACAACATCGTGATCTCTCCCGGCCCGGGTCGCCCGGAGCGCCCGTCGGACTTCGGGGTGTGCGCGGAGGCGATCCGCAACGCGGAGGTGCCGGTGCTCGGCGTGTGCCTCGGGCACCAGGGCCTCGGGTTCCTCTCCGGAGGCGAGGTCGTTCACGCGCCCGAGGTCATGCACGGGCGGCTGAGCGCGGTGCACCACGACGGCTCCGGGCTGTTCGCAGGCATTCCGCAGGGATTCGAGGTCGTCCGCTACCACTCCCTCTGTCTGTCAGAGCCGCTCCCGGCGTCGCTCGAGCGGACAGCGTGGACGGCGGACGGCGTGGTCATGGGGGTCGCCCACCGCGACCGTCCCGCGTGGGGCGTGCAGTTCCATCCCGAGTCGATCTGCACGAGCCACGGCGTCACGCTGCTCGAGAACTTCCGCCAGCTGACGCGGTCGGCGCGCGGCGGAACGCCGCGACGGGCGAGGAAGGAGGCGCCCCCATCGATCGTTCCCGGGGGAAGCAATGTCGCGCGCTCCGGTGCGTCGGGGGCGAGGCTGCTCGTCCGCCGCCTCGAGCGCGAGTACGACACCGAGCTCGCTTTCACCCACCTCTACGCGGACGACCCGCACGGGTTCTGGCTCGATTCGAGCCGCAGCGGCGACCCGATGTCGCGCTTCTCGTTCATGGGCGGCAGCGACGGGCCGCTCGCGGCCCGGGTCTACTACGACGTCTCGGCGACCGAGACGACCGTCGTCCGGGGCGAGAGGACGGAGATCCACCAGGAGACGATCTTCGACTTCCTGCAGCGCGAGCTCGGGCGCTATGCCGGCATCACGGCGGAGCTCCCGTTCGACTTCGACTGCGGGTTCGTTGGCTACTTCGGCTACGAGCTGAAGGCGGATTGCGGGGGGACGCTCGTCCACCGCTCCCCGGTCCCGGACGCGGCGTTCCTCTTCTCGGACCGCCTCGTCGCCATCGACCACGTCGAGCACGTGACGTACCTCGTCTGCCTCGTCGACGGCGACGAGGCCGCGAGCGAGCGATGGCTCGACGAGGTGCAGCAGCTCCTCGAGGCGATTGCCGCATTGCCCGTGACGGAATCCAGGCCGCTGCGCTCTCCGCGCCGCCAGCCGCTCGACTTCTACCTGAGCCGGGACGAGGCGACGTACCTCGCGGACATCGGGCGCTGCAAGCAGAACCTCGTCGAGGGCGAGACCTACGAGGTGTGCCTCACGAACAAGGTCAAGACGGACGCCGTCCTCGATCCGCTGCCGCTCTACCGGACGCTCCGCCGCACGAACCCCGCTCCGTTCTCCGCGTTCCTCCGGCTCGACGGCGTCGCTGTCGCCAGCTCGTCCCCAGAGCGCTTCCTCCGGATCGGCAGGGATAGGCTCGTCGAGGCGAAGCCGATCAAGGGGACCTGCCCTCGCGGGGGCACGCCCGAGGAGGACGCGGCGCTGGCCGAGGAGCTGCGTACGAGCGAGAAGAATCGCGCCGAGAACCTCATGATCACCGACCTGCTGAGGAACGACCTCGGCACGGTGTGCGAGGTCGGCAGCGTCCACGTCCCGCATCTGATGGCGATCGAGACGTTCGAGACCGTCCACCAGCTCGTCTCGACGATCCGCGGCCGCCTCAGGGAAGGGCTCGACGCCGTCGACTGCATCCGCGCGTGCTTCCCGGGTGGCTCGATGACCGGGGCCCCGAAGAAGCGCACGATGGAGATCATCGACGACCTCGAGAACGAGGCCCGCGGCGTGTACTCGGGCGCGATCGGCTTCCTCGGGCTGAGCGGCGCGGCCGATCTCAACATCGTGATCCGCACCGTGGTGATGTCGCGCGACGAGACGTCGATCGGGGTCGGGGGCGCGATCGTGATGCAGTCGGACGCCGACGAGGAGTACCACGAGATCCTGCTCAAGGCCGAGGCGCCGATGCGCGCGATCACGCTCTCCGTCGGCGACGTCCCGGCCGAGAGCACCGGTGCGGCAGCGGCCGTCCAGGACGACCTGCGCCGCGCGGCGAGCCGCAGCGGGGACGACCGCGCGGGCGGCGAGCGTGTCTCGGTCGGCGCCCACGACGCCTGAGGCGCCGGACCGGGTCGCTCAAACGAGGTTGTTGCGCAGGATCGTGCCGACGGGGCTGCGTGGGATCTCGTCGCGGAACTCGACCGTCTCCGGGACCTTGTAGCCGGCGAGCCGCTCGGCGCAGAACCGGCGCAGCTCGCGCTCGTCACAGCGGCCATCCGGAACCACGACCGCCTTGACGCGCTCCTCGCCCTCGACCCCGGTCGCGGTGCCGACGACGACCACCTCGCGCACGCGAGGGTGGGTGGCCAGGACGTCCTCGACCTCGATCGGGTCGACCTTGCGGCCGGCCACGTCGATCAGGAGCTTCGTGCGGCCGGTGAGGAACAACCGGCCGTCCTCGTCGAGGCGGCCGCGGTCACCCGTCGAGAACCAACCGTCGCGGAACGACTGGCGCTCGGCCTCGCCGTCACCCGCGTAGCCACGCGTCATGCCCACGCTCGAGACCGCGACGTCGCCGATGCGACCGTCCTCGATCACGTCTCCCGCTGCATCGTGGATCGCGACGCGCACGCCCCGCAGCGGGAGACCCACCGAGCCGGCGGTCGCGACCGGGTCCGGGTCGAGGTTCACGGTGAGCGCACCCGTCTCCGTGCACCCGTAGAGCTGGCGCACAGGGAGCTCGAAGGCCTCGTTGAACGCATCGAACGTGGCGCGCGGGAGCGCCGCCGCGGCGGACAGCACCAGCCGGACGTCCGTCAGCCGGCCGGCCCCTTTTGCGCCGGCCAGCAGCCGGAACTGCGCGGGCACCCCCGGCACGACCGCGGCGCCGCTGCGCCCGATCAGCTCCAGCGTGCGCGCCCTGCGCAGCACGAACGGCTGCCGGTCCTCCGGGAGCACCAGGGCCGCCCCGCTGTGCACGGACGCGAGCAGGCAGCAGCCGAGCCCGTAGGTGTGGTGCAGCGGGACGAGCCCGAGGACGGCGTCGTCCGGCGTGAGGGCGACGGCGTCCGCGTAGCTCTCGACCTCGTCGAGCAGCTGACGATGCGTCCGCGGCACGCGCTTCGCCCGCCCCGTCGACCCCGACGAGTACTGGTAGATCGCATCGTCGTCCTGCTCGGGATCGTGGGAGGAGGTCGTGCCCCCGGCGAGCTCGCTCAGGGAGCGGGCGCCGCGCCGCGCGTCGCCGAGGACGAGCACGTCGATCGAGGCCGAGCCGCGCTCGGCCGCTCGACGGGCGACCGGGACGAGGCGGGGCTCGACCACGGCGGCCCGGACGCCCGACTCGTGGAAGTAGAACTCGAGCTCTGGTCCGGACAGGACAGGGTCGAGGGGCACGGCAACACCACCGCAGCGTCCGACCGCGAAGAACGCGACCGCAAAGTCCGGCGTGCTGTCGAGCACGAGCGCGACTCGCTCGCCGGCTGTCACCCCGATCTCCGTCAGGGCCGCGGCGGCACGTCCGACCTGCTCGTGCAGCGTCTCGTACCGCACCCGCTCGTCGCCGTGGACGAGCGCCACGCGGGTCGGATGCTGCGATGCGGCCCGCTCGACCAGCCCGGCGGTGCCCGCGAGCACGCGCGCGGAACCGGAAGCGGGCGTCAACCCATCACCTTCCCCATCGTCTCGACGAGCCGCACGATCTGCTCCGCGAACCCCCCGAACTCGGCTGCGGGAATGAGCTGGGCGGCGTCACACAGCGCCTCCTCCGGCCGCGGGTGCGCCTCGACGATGATCCCGTCCGCTCCGGCCGCGACCGCCGCGCACGCGAGCGACGGGACGAGCGACCTCCGGCCCGCCGCGTGCGAGGGGTCGACGATCACGGGTAGGTGCGTCTCCTCCTTGAGCACGGGGACGGCACCGATGTCCAGCGTGTAGCGCGTCGAGCGCTCGAACGTGCGGATGCCCCGCTCGCACAGGATCACGCGCGGGTTCCCCTCGTTGACGACGTACTCCGCCGCGAGCAGCAGCTCCTCGACGGACGACGAGGGGCCACGTTTGATGAGGACGGGCTTGTCGGAGGCCCCGACCTCGGCGAGCAGGGTGAAGTTCTGCATGTTCCGGGCACCGATCTGGAGGACGTCGGCGGCCTCTGAGACCAGCTCGACCTGCCTGGCGTCCATGACCTCGGTGACGAGCGGGAGACCGGTCTCCTCGCGTGCCTCCTCGAGGATCTTCAGCGCCTCGACGCCGAGCCCCTGGAACGCGTACGGCGACGTACGAGGCTTGAACGCCCCGCCGCGGAGCATGGTCGCGCCCGCCTGCTGGACGGCCCGCGCCGTGACGAGTGTCTGCTCGCGACTCTCGACCGTGCACGGCCCAGCGATCAGCGCGAAGTAGCCCGCGCCGACCCTACGCCCGCGCACCTGGATCAACGTCGGGTCCGGCGAGGTCTCGCGCGCCACGAGCTTGTGCGCGCGCGCCACGGGTGTCACCGCGGCGACGCCGCTCAGCCCGTCGAGCGCCACCGAGTCGAGCAGATCCGGCTCGCCGATGACGCCGATCACGGTGCTCTCGCGTCCGGGCGTGACCCGCACCTCCGCACCCGCGTCGGTGACGCGCGCCAGGACGGCATCGACGTCCTCCTCGCTCGCATCGGGATCGAGGGTGACGAGGAACTGCAGGGACCGTGGTTCTGCGAGTGTCACGTACCCACTGTAGGCGGAATCGTGCGTCTGGGAAACACGCACGCCGACGTCGTACGCGGCTTGACCGGAGCGTACGCCGTTGCGTACAACGCCTGGATGATCCTCCTCACAGGCGGGACGGGGTTCGTCGGCGGCCACGTCGCCAGGGCGTTGCGCGACGGCGACAGGCCCGTGCGCTGCCTCGTTCGCGACCCGGGCCGCGCGGCGGCGCTGCGGGGGTGGGGCTGCGAGCTCGTCCAGGGCGATCTCACCGACGGCGCAAGCCTCCAGGCGGCCGTCGAGGGGGTCGAGAGCATCGTCCACCTCGTCGCGATCCGGCAGGGGAAGCCCGAGCAGTTCGAGCGAATCATGAGCCGGGGCACCCGCGACCTCCTCGCCGCGGCGCAGGCGGCGGGAGTGCAGCGCTTCGTGCACATGAGCGCGCTCGGGGTGAGCGAGGAGACGAAGGACCTCGTCCCGTACTACCGGGCGAAGTGGGAGATGGAGCAGGCGGTCGCGGGCTCCGCTCTCCCCTCCGTGATCTTCCGGCCGAGCTTCGTGTTCGCCCCGGACGGCGGCATCCTCCCCACGTTCCGCAAGCTGGCGCGGCTCATGCCGGTGACGCCCATCGCAGGCTCGGGCATGCAGCGCCTACAGCCGATCTGGGCGGACGACGTGGCCGCGTATTTCGTCCGCGCGCTGGACGACGACGCGGCGACGAACCGCACGTTCGAGCTCGGCGGCCCCGACGTGGTCACGTGGAACGAGCTCTGGGCGCGGCTCAAGCAGGCGCTCGGGGTGCGCCGGCCGAGCGTCCACGTCCCCATGAGCGTGATGCGCGCGAACGCGCTCGTCACCGAGAGGCTGCCCGGGGACATCCCGCTGACGCGCGACCTGCTGAAGATGATGGGCGCCGGGGACAACGTCGTCACGGACGATTCCGCGGTGGAGACGTTCGGGCTGCCGCTCGTCACGCTCGACGACCAGCTGCGCCGCGCCGCATAGCCACGTATCTCCCGATCCGGCATACTGGACGAGTCCCCGACGAAGGAGGTCGCGCGATGACAGAGCTTGCTTCCTCCCGGTCGCGCCCCGCGCGGCCCGTCGGGCGATAGCCGCAGCATCGGAGACGGGCCTCTCGCGACGGGCGCGCCGCCCCGCGTCCCGTAACTAGCCCCGAGAGGAGACCTTCACCGTGCCCGACCTCACCGCCCTCGGCTGGGACGATGTTCTCGCCGAGCAGTTCGAGCCTCACGCGCGCGCCGGACTGATTCCCGGCCGCGTCGCCGTGCAGCACCGCGGCGCGTACGACGTCCTCACCGAGGACGGCGACCTACGCTGTGACGTCCCCGGTCGCCTCTACGACGAGGCGGCCTCGCCGGCCGACCTGCCGGCGGTCGGCGACTGGGTGGCGATCGCGCCGCGTCCCGACGAGCGGGCCGGCACCGTCCAGGCGGTGCTTCCGCGCCGCACGAAGTTCTCGCGCAAGACCGCGTGGCAGGCGTCGGAGGAGCAGGTGCTCGCGGCGAACGTCGACGTCGTCCTGATCGTCAGCTCACTCAACGAGGACCTCAACCTGCGGCGTCTGGAGCGGTACCTCACGCTCGCCTGGGAGAGCGGCGCGCGGCCGGTGGTCGTGCTCACGAAGGTCGATCTCGCCGACGACGTCGCAGCGGCCGTCACGGCTGTCGAGTCGGTGGCCTTCGGCGCGCCCGTACACACGATCTCGAGCGTCACCGGGGAGGGTCTCGACGGCCTGCGGACGTATCTCGGCCCCGGCGTGACCGCCGCGCTGCTCGGATCCTCGGGGGTCGGCAAGTCGACGCTGGTGAACACGCTCGCGGGCGACGAGCTGCTCGCGACCCGGGAGATCCGAGACGACGGCAAGGGGCGCCACACGACGACGCGGCGGGAGCTCGTGCAGCTCCCCGGCGGCGGGCTCGTGATCGACACCCCCGGCATGCGCGAGCTGCAGCTCTGGACTGCCGACGAGGGGCTCGAGGAGGCGTTCGAGGACGTCACCGAGCTGTTCGCGCAGTGCCGGTTCTCCGACTGCGGACACGAGACCGAGCCAGGCTGCGCGGTCAAGGCGGCGCTCGCAGACGGCACGCTCTCGCCCGAGCGCTGGGAGAGCTACCTCAAGCTCCAGCGGGAGCTCGCGCACCTCGAGCGTCGTCTCGACCGCAGGACGGCCGCGGAGGAGCGAAAGCGGTGGAAGGCGATCTCGGCGCAGGCACGCGAGGCGGGCCGGGCGAAGGGTCGCCGCTGAGCGCGGCGGCGGGAGGCCGTCTAGGATCGTGCGATGCCCGCCGTGGCCGAGATCATGGCGAAGGACGTGCTGGCGGTCGTGCCGACGACGACGATCGTGGAGGCCGCCGCCCGAATGCACGAGCGCCGTGTCGGCGCAGTCGTGGTCGTCGACGGGGGCCGGCTGCTCGGCATCCTCACCGAGCGCGACGTCCTCGCGGCCGTGGCGACGGGTCGGCTCGACGTGCCCGTCGCCGACGCGATGTCGCACGGGCCCGAGACGATCGGCCCCGACGAGAGCGCGGGCCACGCAGCCGCGCTGATGATCCACGGCGGCTTCCGCCACCTTCCCGTCGTCGAGGGAGGCGAGGTGGTCGGCATGGTCTCGATCCGCGACCTCGTGCGCGTCTCCGTCGACGACGAGGCGCCGCGCGGCGTGTAGCGCGCTCAGAGCTCAGTCCGAAACGAGCTCTCCGCCGGTCGCGAACGCGGCCTGCTTGTCCGTCTCGGAGAGCCTGCCCGCCGCGTAGTGCGACGTGCCTTCGCCGAGCAGCTCACGCGCGGCCGCAGCGAGCGCGCCGTAGGCCGCACCCGCCAGCAGGCTTCCGGTCGAGACGCGCCTGACCCCGGCCTGTGCGAGCTCGGCCACGCGTGGGGCGGTCGGCAGGGCGAGCACGTTGACGGGCACGCCGACGGCCTCCACGACCGTGCGGATCTCCTCGATCCGCGTGAGGCCGGGCGCGTACACGCAGTCGGCACCCGCGTCGCGGTACGCCGTCAGCCGGGCGACCGTGTCCTCGAGATCGTCGACTCCGTGCAGGTGGTTCTCGGCCCGGCCGGTGACGACCAGCGGAGGGTCGAGCGCCTGTGCGGCCGCCACCGCCTCCGCGACGCGCGCCGTCGCGAGCCCGAGCTCCTCGATCGCGCCCGTGACCGGGTTCCAGTCCTCGATCGAGCAGCCCGCGGCGCCCGCGGTGGCGAGCTGGCGGATCGTCTCCGGGACGCCCCCGGGGTCGTCCGGGAAGCAGCGCTCGCTGTCGACGGCGAGCGGCAGGTCGGTGGCGCCGGCGAGGAGGCCGACGTGCGCGACGAGCTCCGCGCGCGTCACCTGCCCGTCGAGCTTGCCCAGCGACCAGGCGAGCCCGGCGCTCGTCGTCGCGAGCGCCTCGTAGCCGACCACCGCGAGAATCCGGGCCGAGCCGACGTCCCACGGATTCGGCAACACGAACAGCTGCTCGCGGGCGTGGAGCTCGCGGAAGCGGGCGCGATGGGCCTCAGCCTGCATGGCTCCTCTGCCCCGGGCGTGGCCTCAGAGAGTCCACGGCGGCGAGGCGTCGGCGTCGATCGCGTACCGCTCGATCGCACGGGCGACGACGTCCGGCTCGACGGCCCCTTCATCGGCGAGCGCCTTCAACGCGGCGACTGCGACGTGGTGCCGGTCGACCTCGAAGAAGTGGCGCAGCTTCACCCGGTAGTCGCTGCGCCCAAAGCCGTCCGTCCCGAGCACCGTGTAGCGACCCGGGACGAACGGGCGGATCTGGTCCGCGAACGTGCGGATGTAGTCCGATGCGGCCACGACCGGCCCGGTTCGGCCGCGAAGGCACTGCTCGACGTACGAGACGCGCTGCGGCTCGGTCGGGTGGAGGCGATTCCAGCGCTCGACCTCGAGCCCCTCCCGGCGAAGCTCGGTGAAGCTCGTCGCGCTCCACACGTCCGCGGCCACGCCGAAATCGCTCGAGAGGAGCTCCGCCGCGGCCTCGACCTCGCGCAGAATCGCGCCCGAGCCCACGAGCTGAACGCGCGGGCCGGCGCCCTCGGGCGCACCGCGCAGGAGGTACATGCCGCGCAGGATCCCCTCCTCCGCGCCCTCCGGCAGCGGTGGGTGCACGTAGTTCTCGTTCATCACGGTCAGGTAGTAGAAGACGTCCTCCTGCTCGGTGCACATCCGGCGCAGACCTTCACGGACGATCACGCCGAGCTCGTACGCGTAGGTCGGGTCGTACGAGACGCAGTTCGGGATCACGGAGGAGAGCACGTGCGAGTGGCCGTCCTCGTGCTGCAGGCCCTCGCCGTTGAGTGTCGTCCGCCCTGCCGTCCCGCCGAAGAGGAATCCGCGGGCGCGGCTGTCGCCCGCGGCCCACGCGAGGTCGCCCACCCGCTGGAAGCCGAACATCGAGTAGAAGACGTAGAACGGGATCATGGCCTCGCCGTGGTTCGCGTACGCGGTCGCGGCCGCAATCCAGGACGAGAACGCACCGGCCTCGTTGATCCCCTCCTGGAGGATCTGCCCGTCGCGGTCCTCGTGGTAGTACATGAAGTCGCCCGCGTCTTCGGGTTGGTAGAGCTGGCCGACCTGCGAGTAGATCCCGAGCTGGCGGAACATCCCCTCCATCCCGAACGTCCGCGACTCGTCGGGGACGATCGGGACGATGCGCGGGCCGAGCGTCTTGTCGCGCACCAGAGAGTTGAGGACGCGGACGAAAGCCATCGTCGTCGAGTTCTCGCGCTCGCCGCTCCCCTCGAGCACGCTCGCGAACGGATCGGGAGTCGGTAGCGGCGTGGCATCGGCACGGCGGGCCGGAAGGCTGCCGCCGAGCGCCTTCCGCCGCTCGAGCAGGTAGCGCAGCTCCGGGCTGTCCTCCGACGGCCGGTGGAAGAACGCGCCGGTCGCCTCCTCGTCCGTCAGGGAGATTCCGAGACGGTCGCGGATCGCGAGGCGCGCCTCCTCGTTCATCGCCTTCTGCTGGTGGGTGATGTTGCGCCCCTCGCCGGCGACGCCCATCCCGTACCCCTTGATCGTCTTCGCGAGGATCACGGTCGGCTGACCGGTGTGACGGACGGCCGCGTGGTACGCGGCGTACACCTTCTGTGGATCGTGGCCCCCGCGCCGGAGCGTCCAGATCTCGTCGTCCGACCAGTCGGCGACCATCGCCCGCGTCTCGGGGTATTTGCCGAAGAACTGCTCCCGGACGAACGCGCCGTCGTTCGCCTTGAAGGTCTGGTACTCGCCGTCGACGCACTCCTCCATCAGCCTGCGCAGCCAGCCGTCCTCGTCGGCGGCGAGCAGCGGGTCCCAGTTCGAGCCCCAGATCACCTTGATCACGTTCCAGCCCGCGCCGCGGAAGTTCGTCTCGAGCTCCTGGATGATCTTCCCGTTCCCGCGCACGGGGCCGTCGAGGCGTTGCAGGTTGCAGTTGACGACGAAGACGAGGTTGTCGAGCCGCTCGCGGCCGGCGAGCGAGATCGCGCCCATCGACTCCGGCTCGTCCATCTCGCCGTCTCCCATGAACGCCCAGACCTTGCGGTCGCGCGCAGGGACGATCCCGCGCGCGTCGAGGTACTTCATGAACCGCGCCTGGTAGATCGCCATCAAGGGGCCGAGGCCCATGGAGACGGTCGGGAACTGCCAGAAATGAGGCATCAGCCACGGGTGCGGGTACGACGAGAGCCCGCCTCCGCCGACCTCCTGTCGAAAACGGCGGAGCTGCTCCTCGCTCAGCCGCCCCTCGAGGAACGCGCGCGCGTAGAAGCCCGGCGACGAGTGCCCCTGGAGGTAGACGAGGTCGCCGGGATGGTCATCCGAGCGAGCCCGCCAGAAATGGTTGAAGCCGACCTCGTACAGCGTCTCCGCGGACTGGTAGCTGGCGATGTGCCCGCCGAGCTCCGTCGACTCCGCGTTCGCCTGGAGCACGATCGCGATCGCGTTCCAGCGCACGAGCGCGGTCGCCATCCGCTCGAGCTCCGGGTCGCCCGGCAGCGGCGGCTCGTCCTCTGGGGGGATCGTGTTGACGTACGGAGTCGAGAGCCCCGCGTCGACCGAGACACCGAGATCCTGCGCATGGTCGACGACCGTGTCGAGCAGCTGCCCCATGCGTTCGCGGCCGTCGCTCGCGACGACCGCATCGACGGAGTCCAGCCACTCCCGGGTCTCGACCGGGTCCTTGTCGTTCGTCTCCTGGAGCATGCTCTAAGCATGCCAACAGCGCGTCGCGAGGGCGTGGTTCGCAACCAAGGGGGGCGAGGCTGAAGCCACGCCCCCTTGGCCACACCCCCGGCCAGGCCCCAGCGGGCTTCAGGCCGCAGTCGCCGGCTGCGGCGCCGTGCGGCGGGCCGCGTCTGCCAGCAGCCAGCGCAGCTCATCGAGCGCGCGCTCGTTCGCCTCGAGCTCCATGCTTGCCTCGCCGCGCGCCTGAAGACGCCGTCGCTCGCGTGTCAGCTGCTGGATCTCGGAGACCAGTGCGGCGACCTCTCGCCGGCCGTCTCGTCGATTGGCGAACGTCCTCGTCATGCTGCTCCTTCTGCGTCTCGTGCTCGACACCCCTACAGCATGGAGTGCCCTCGACCTGAGAGTTCGGGGGATCGCGCCAGTCGGATGGTGCGGCTATCCACACTCTTGGCTTGTTCGCCAGGCGGGAATCCGCGGGAGCGGATTCCCGCGGCTTGATCCCCGCCTGCGGCGGGGCACATCCCTGAAGGCGGCCGCTCTCCGTTTGTTCGCCGCGGGAATCCGCGGGAGCGGATTCCCGCGGCTTGATCCCCGCCTGCGGCGGGGCACATCCCTGAAGGCGGCCGGCTTCGCGGCCGCAAGCCCAGGGCGCCTCCGGAGGACCACGGCTGCGGCGACTCCGGCTCACACGGGCCCCTCGTACACGTCTCCGACGTAGGTGCGGCGCGCGACGGCGTCGCGCGCCGAGCCGAGGAACTCGGCCCAGGCGAGGCGCTCGTGCGCCACGACACCGAGCTCCCAGACGCAGAACGTCGGCCGATGACCCTCCTCGACGACCCACGGGTGGAAGACGGGGTCCGCGTCGTCGTGCTTCGCCCAGACGGTCTCCCAGAGCTCGTTCTCGTTCCGCCACGTGCCGACGAGGAGGAAATGAAAGCCCGTGGTGCCACAACGGTGGAGAATCACGAAGCCGAGCTCGTCTCCGAGCTGCAGCGCACCCACGTTGACGGCGTCGTCGAGCACGCGACGGGCGAGCGCCTGGAGCTCGCGCGGGACGGGATCGTCGGCCGGCGCGACGTCGTACCACTTCAGCAACGCATCGCCGACCCCGATGCTGGAGGCAGGCTGGGCGTGCTTCGCGACGTGCCGGTACCCGGCGTCGACTCCGTGCGCCCGCCGCCGCGGAGGTCATGCCGCCACCCGCGCCCGGCTGAAGTCCATGACCCAGTTCGTCTCCCAGGTCTCGCCGCCGTCAGCGGAGAACGCCTGCTCCCAGCGCGGCGTCTCGGTCGCGATCCGCGACCACGTGAACCGCACGCGGACGGGGCGACCGCCGAGCTCGTCGTCGCCCTCGAAGATCCCCACGTCGCCGTCGAAGTCGCCCACCACGGGCGGATCGAGCAGCCCCGGCCTCCGGCTGTCCGCCCAGTAGATCGACCACTGCGCGGAGCGGGGATCGAAGAACCGGAACGACATGCCGGTGAAGCCGCCGTCGTGCTGCGTCCGGAACACGTCCTCGTTGCCGAGGCCGTCGAGCGTCTTACGCGCGACGGACGTCGCCGCGAACTCCTCCCACTCCGTCGAGCCTGCGAGGCGCTCGCGCAAACGTCTGTTGTGGACGTTCCAGCGCCCCATCCAGAAGTCGAAGTCCCCCACGGTGGAACGGACCTGCACCGTCTCGCTCATCGCGGCCTCCCAGTCGCTTCTGCCCGAGGCTACACGTCAAATAGGGCGACTTCCGCCCTCTATCTGTGGTTGACTGCCGGCATGCAGACGCCGACCGCGCGACTGCTCGAGCTGCTCGAGCTGCTCCAGGAGCGCCCGCTCACGACGGGCCGCGAGATCGCCGATCGGCTCGCGATCGACGCGCGCACGGTGCGCCGCTACGTCGAGGCGCTCCAGGATCTCGGGATCCCGGTCGAGGGCCAGCGAGGCGTCGGCGGCGGATACCGCGTCCGGCCGGGCTTCCGCCTGCCACCGCTGATGCTCTCGGGCGACGAGGCGGTCGTCGTCGTGCTGGGGCTCCTCGCCGCGCGACGTCAGGGTCTCGAGTCGACCGAGGGCTCGGTCGACGGCGCGCTCGCGAAGCTCCACCGCGTGCTCCCCGATCCATTGCGCCGGCGCGTCGAGGCGCTCGAGACGACGCTCGGCTTCACCGCCGCCGAGCGGGCCGGGGCGCCGGTCGCGAGCGACGTCGCGCTTCTGCTCGCCGAGGCGATCCGTCGACGGCGGCGCGTCACCTTCTCCTATACGGCGTTCGCCGGCGAGGAGACCGCGCGCGACGTCAGCCCGCACGGGCTCGTCGTCCACTCGGGCAGGTGGTACCTCGCCGCGTTCGACCACGGGCGCGACGACCGACGGACGTTCCGCGTCGACCGGATGGCACGCGTCGCGCTCGCCGACGGCGCCTGGTACGCGCCACCGAAGGGCTTCGACGCAGTCGCGTACGTGAGCCGCTCGCTCGCGCGCGTGCCCTGGCGCTGGGAGGTCGTCGTCCTGCTCGAGCTTCCGCTCGAGGAGGCGACCCGCCGGGTGCCGGCCACGATCGCCGAGCTCGTCGAGACGGGTGAGGGGCAGACGCAGCTCCGGATGCGCGTCGGCTCGCTCGACTGGATGGCAGGGGTGCTCGCGCGGCTCGGGTGCCGGTTCACGATCCAGGAGCCGGTCGAGCTGCGAGAGCACGTCCGCGCGCTCGCCTCGCGACTCGACGCGTCGCTCGCGTCGTCCTCCGCAGCCACCTACGGATGAGCGGGCGCTGGGCGCGGGCTCGGCGACGCGAACCGCAACGCGTACCGGTGCCCGTCGTTAGTCGATGAGCTTGCGCACCATCGCGCGGATCGCGATCCGCCACATGAGCAGCCCGAAGCCCGACCAGCATCGCGACCCGCAAGAGGTCGCCCCAGCCCTCGAAGCCGAACACCGCCTGCCGCACGAGCACACACACTGGTGCAGCGGGTTGAGCGCGGCGAGGACCTGCAGCCCAGCGCGGGAAAGCCGTCGAGAGGGAAGAACGAGCCCGCGAGCGAGAAACAGCGGCGTCAGCACCGCGCTGATGATGTAGTTGAAGTTCTCGATCGTCTTCGCGCGCCCCGCGATCGCGATCCCGAAGCACGCCCAGCCGAAGCCCGCGAGCCAGCCGATGAACGGGACGGCGAGCATGCCCCAGGACGGATCGAGCCCGAAGACCATCGCGACGAGCATCGGGACACAGCCGTAGACGCCGGCCCGCGTCGCGATCCAGAGCGCCTCGGCCGTGACGAGCTCCTCCGTGTCGACCGGCGCCGCGAGGATCGCGTCGTACGTGCGCTGGAACTGGTACTTCACGAACGTCCCGAACATCGCCGGGAACGCGCTGGAGAACAGCACCGCCGTCGCCACGGTGCCCGTTCCGACGAAGTCGACGTAGTCGTAGCCGCCGATCGTGCTCGACGAGCGAGCCGAAGCCGAAGCCGAACGCGAGCAGGTAGATGGTCGGCTCGACCGTCGACGAGAACGTCGTCGACCTCCAGTACGAGGAGAAGTTCACGACCTCGCGGACGAGCACGCCGGTCAGCGCGGAGCGCTCGAGCCGGCCGATGCGCGACGCACGTGCGCTCGGACGTCGCGCTCACCCGATCTCCTCGCCGGTGAGCAGCACGAACACGTCCTCGAGGTTCGCGGGGCGCCGCTCGCCCTCGAGACGCGATCCCGTTCCGCCCGTCGACCCCGAGCACGGAGACGCTCGTGTCCGGTGCGGCGTGTGCGCAGCCCCGCGCGCGAGCGCCTCGCCTCCACCTCGGCGAGCCGGGCGGGCGGGCCGTACACCTCGAGCGCCTCCGCGCCCGCGTGCTCGCGACGAGCTCCGCGGGCGGCCCTGCGCGACCGCTCTGCCGTGGGACATGATCAGTGACCGTGTCGCGCGAGGCGCTCGGCCTCCTCGATGTAGTGCGTCGACATGAGGATCGTCGTGCCCTCGGTTGCGCAGCGCGTCGATCAGCGCCCACAGCTCCTGGCGCACCTGCGGGTCGAGCCCGACGGTCGGCTCGTCGAGCAGCACCAGCCGCGGCTGGTGCACGAGCGCCCGTGCGATCAGCAGCCGCCGGCGCATGCCGCCGCGAGAGCTTGTCGACGCGCTCGTCGCGGCGGTCGACGAGCTTCGCGAGCTCGAGCGCGCGCTCGATCGCGGCGGGCCGCTCGGCGCGGGCGACGCGGTAGAGGTGGGTGAACACGAGCAGGTTCTGCTCGACGGTGAGCGTCGTGTCGAGGTTGTCGAGCTGCGGGACGACCCCGCAGCGCGCCGCGCGCCTGCTTCGACTCGCCGGGCAGCCGTGAAGCCGAGCACCTCGAGCTCGCCCTCGTCGGCGATCGACTGCGCCGTGAGCAGCCGCATCGTCGTCGACTTGCCGGCGCCGTTCGGCCCGAGCAGGCCGACGCACGTCCCCATCGGGACCTCGAGGTCGAGGCCGTCGACCGCGGTGATCGGCCCGTAGCGCTTGACGACGCCGCGCAGGCGGATGGCGAGGCCCTGCCTCATCGGCGCAGGATGCCAGTGGTCGGCCGGCGCGGGGCACGAGAACCCCCGGGCGTGGCTTCAGCCTCGCCCCTCTTGGTCGAACAGGAAGGAGGGCGAGGCTGAAGCCACGCCCTGGCATCTGACTCCGACCGCTACGTCGTCTTCGCGAAGCGCTGCACCGCAGCGAGCAGCTCACGGCTCTTCTCGCTCGCGCGCTCGGCGTCGCCGGCGGTGAGCGCGTCACTCACGCAGTGGGTCACGTGGTCGGAGAGGATCTCGAAGCCGATGCTCTCGAGCGCCGTGCGCACCGCGGCGATCTGGGTGAGGATGTCGACGCAGTAGCGGTCGTCCTCGACCATCCGCTCGATCCCGCGCACCTGTCCCTCGACCCGGTGCAGCCGGTTCCCGATCCGTTCCTTGTCGTAGCCGTGGCGCGCCATCGGCTCACCTCCCGAGGGCCTGCGGAAGCGGCGCAGCCGCAGCGAGTTCGACACCACGAAGACGCTCGAGAAGGCCATCGCCGCCGCCGCGACGATCGGGCTGAGCACCCCGGCGACCGCGAGCGGGATCGCGGCGACGTTGTACGCGAACGCCCAGAAGAGGTTGCCCTCGATCGTCCGCAGCGTGCGGCGGGAGAGCCGGATCGCGTCCGCCGCGGCCCGCAGGTCGCCGGAGACGATCGTGAGGTCGGACGCCTCGATCGCGACGTCGGTGCCGGTGCCGAGCGCGACCCCGAGATCGGCTTGCGCGAGTGCCGGCGCGTCGTTCACCCCGTCACCGACCAGCGCCACGACGTGCCCCTCCGCCTGGAGCCTGGCGACCTCCGCCGCCTTGTCCTGCGGGTACACGTCGGCAAGCACGCGGTCGATCCCCACCGCGGCCGCGACCGGCTCGGCCGCCTCGCGCCGGTCGCCGGTCAGCAGCACGGGGTCGAGGCCCAGGCCGCGCAGCGCGTCGACCCCGGCGCGGCTCGTCGGCTTGACGGCGTCGCGCGACCGTCAACCGACCGCAGCGGCGTCGCCGTCGACGCGCACCTCGATCCCGTCCCGTCCACGCGCCCACCTCGACGAGACGGCCGTCGACGCGGCCGTGACCCCGATGCCCGGACGGTTGCGGAAGCTCCGTCACCTCGGGCAGCGGCCCGAGCTCCGCGCGGGCGGCGGCTGCGACCGCGCGCACCGACGGGATGCTCGCTCGCGGCCTCGACGGCCCCCGCGTAGCGCAGCACCTCGGCGCGAGCGGCTCCGTCCGCCGGCACGACGGCGGCGAGCTCGAGCGAGCCGCTCGTGACGGTGCCGGTCTTGTCGAGCAGCACCGTGTCGATCCCGGCGCGTCTGCTCGAGGATCTCCGGCCCCTTGACCAGGATGCCGAGCTGCGCGCCGCGGCCCGTGCCGACCACGAGCGCGGTCGGCGTCGCGAGGCCGAGCGCGCAGGGGCACGCGATGATCAGCACCGCGACGGCCGCGGTGAACGCGGCGGTCACGTCGCCGTCGAGCGCGAGCCAGCCCGACGAGCGTCGCGAGCGCGAGCGCGAGTCACGATCGGCACGAAGACGGCCGAGACCCGGTCGGCGAGCCGCTGCACCGGCGCCTTGCCGGCCTGCGCGTCAGCGACGAGGCGCGTGATCTGCGCGAGCGCGGTGTCGGCGCCCGACCTTCGTCGCGCGGACGAGCAGCCGCCCGTAGCCGTTGACGGTCGCGCCTGCGACCTCCGACCTGGACCCACCTCGACCGGGATCGACTCTCCGGTCAACATCGACTGGTCGACCGCCGATGACCCTCCGACGACGACGCCGTCGGTGGCGATCTTCTCGCCGGGCCGCACGACGACGAGGTCGCCGACCTGCAAGCTCCTCGGCGGGCACGAGCACCTCCACGCCGTCCGCGCAGGACGCGGGCCTCCTTCGCGCCGAGCTCGAGCCAGCGCGCGGATCGCCTCGCCCGAGCGCCGCCGCGCACGCGCCTCGAGGTACCGGCCGAGCAGGATCAGCGTCGTGATCACCGCCCCGACCTCGAAGTAGCTCTCCTCGTCGAGCCGCGCGACGACCACGACCGCCGACCAGGCAAGGCGGCGAGCGTCGCCGAGCGAGACCAGCGTGTCCATCGTCGCCGCGCCGTGACGGGCGTTCGCGAGCGCGGCGCGGTGGAAGGGGCAGCCGCCCCAGAAGACGACCGGGCGCGGCGAGCGCGAGCGCGACCCACTCCCAGCCGGCGAACTCGAGCGGCGGAACCATCGCGAGCACCGCCAGCGGGGCGCTCAGCGCGGCGGAGACGACCAGTCGCCGGCGAAGACCGGACGCCTGCTCGACTCGGGTCCGTCGCCGTGGTCTGCCCCGGGCAACTCGGCGGCGTACCCGGTGGACTCCACCGCGTGGACGAGGTCGTCCACGCGGACCACGGCGGGGTCGAAGCGCACGACGGCGCTCCCGGTCGCGTAGTTGACGCTCGCCTCGACACCATCGAGCGCTTTGAGCCCGTTCTCGACCCGCACCGCGCACGACGCGCAGGTCATGCCGGTGATCGCGAGGTCGACCCGCACGTCCTCGGTCCCGCTCGGGCGCCGCTCGTCGGTGACGGGAGCCCTCATGTCCCCATCATATACCCATTGGGGGTATCTGTCCAAGCTGCTCGACGGCACCGGCGCCTGGTCCTGCTAGCGTGACGCCCTCTCCCAGTGTTTCATAAGCAATGCCTATGATGATGATTGCCGTACAGCCAGCAGAGACCCGAACAAGAGAGGGTCTTTCGTGACCGAGCACGAGTCGAGCGACGTTTCTCAGCCGTGGCGCGCTCACTGTGGGCACCGCTCGCCTTCGGTGCTGCGGTGACCGCGACCGCGTCGCGCGGCGGGTGCGCCCCGCTCGGACAACGACCTTGCCTCGGTTCGCCTACTCATTGCCTCCGAATTGCTCGCAATCGACTTCTATACGAACGCGCTCGCCACCAAGCAGTACGAGGGGCTCCCGACGGCAAGCTCGCTGACGCGCGCGCTCGTGAACGAGAACGCCCACTACAAGGCGCTCGCACAGGTGCTCACCGATGCCGGGCAGGTGCCCGCGGTAGCGGCCGACATCGACTTCTCGTACCCCGACGGCACGTACGACTCACGCGGCTCGCTCGCTCGCCTCGGCGTCCAGCTCGAGGCGATCTTCCTCGGTGCGGCCCTCGGCGTGGCCGTCGCGGTGCAGGGAAGCGACCTCCGCCTGCTCGTGAGCCAGATCGCAGCGAGCGAGGCGCAGCACCTCTCGGTGTTCTCGGCGCTCGCAGGCGGCAATCCCGTCGGCCCCGCGCTGCCGGGCGCGCTGCCGCTCGAGGCGGCGACCGCCGCACTCTCCGACTTCGAGAGCTAGGAGGCACACGATGCCCAAGGAGACCTACACCGCCAGTGAGGCCGCCAAGTCCCTCGGGATCAGCATGGACACGCTGCGACGCTGGGATCGCGAAGGCCGCATCCGGACGAAGCGCGACCGCGCAAACCGCCGGATCGTGCCGGCGTCGGAGATCGAGCGACTGCGCGGCGATGCCGGAACAGCGCATCTCAGCGCTCGCAACCGCTTCAAGGGCGTGGTCACCGACGTCCAGATCGAAGGGCTGATGGCCAAGGTCGAGCTCGTCGTCAGCGACCCCGTGCGCCTCGTCGCGATCGTGACGCGCGATGCCGTCGAGGAGATCGGCGTCACCCCCGGGATGGCCATGACGGCCGTCGTGAAGTCGACCTCCGTGATGATCGAGAGCTGAAAGGAGCCGGTTTCGTGCACTCCCTCCTCCACCGACTCGCCCTCGCAGCCACGGCGCTCGGCGCCGCCACGGCACTGTGCGCCGGGGCAGCGTCGGCCGCGCCGCAGGCGCAGATCACGGTCTTCGCGGCCTCCTCGCTCACCGACGTCATGCCCCGGATCGATGCGTCGCAGCGATATTCGTTCGCCGGCTCGAACACGCTCGCGGCGCAGATCCGGCAGGGCGCGCCCGCGCAGGTCTTCGCCTCCGCGAACATGTCCATCCCGCAGCAGCTCGCCCAGCAGGGGCTCTGCTCGACGCCGGTCGTGTTCACCCGCAACACGCTCGTGCTGATCGTCCCGAGCAACAACCCGGCCGGGATCAAGAGCGTGTACGACCTGCGCAAGGCCGGGGACGAAGCTCGTCGTTGCCGGCTCGGCCGTCCCCGTCGGCAGCTACACCCGCCAGATCCTCACGAACATGAACCTCGACGAGCGTGCTCTCGAACGTCGTCAGCAACGAGACCAACGTCCGCGAGGTGCTCGCGAAGGTCGCGCTCGGAGAGGCCGACGCAGGGTTCGTCTACTCGACGGACGCGAAGACCGTGCCCGGCAAGGTGACGGTACTCGCGCTCCCGGCCTGGGCCCAGCCGAAGGTGGCCTACGGCGTCTGCATCCCGACCTCGGCCAAGGACAATCCTGACGCGAAGGCGTTCGTGGCGAAGCTGCTGAGCAAGGACGGCCAGGCGAAGCTGATCGCCGCGGGCTTCCTGCCGCGGGTGAAGGCGAAGGTCGTCGTGCCCGTGAAGAAGACGGCGCCGAAGAAGAAAATGACCGCGAAGAAGAAGCGGTAGGCGGGCATGCGACGGGCGCTCGGCACGGTCGCGCTCTTCTTCGCGGCCGTGGTCGCGCTGGGGTTCCTCGTGCTCCCGATCGTCGCGATCTTCGTCCACAGCGAGCCGGGCAACCTCTTCGCGCAGCTGTCGAACCCCGCCGTGGTCGACGCGCTGGTCGTGAGCCTCAAGGCGAGCGCGATCGCACAGGCGCTCGTCGTCGCTGTTCGGGACGCCTACGGCGTATCTGATCGCGGGTCGGCGGTTCCGAGGACGGTCGCTCGTGATCACGCTGATCGAGCTCCCGCTCGTCCTGCCGCCGGCGGTCGCCGGTCTCGGTCTGCTCGTCGCCTTCGGCCGCAACGGCCTGCTCGGCTCGACGTTCGAGGTGCTCGGCGTCTCGATCCCCTTCACGCAGACCGCGGTCGTCCTCGCCGTCACGTTCGTCGCGAGCCCGCTCTACCTGCGACAGGCGATTGCCGCGTTCGAGTCGGTCGACGTGAACCTCGTCGCCGCATCCCGGACTCTCGGCGTGGGCTCGACACGCACGTTCTTCCGGGTGATCCTGCCGCTCGCCCGCCCGGGGCTCGCTGCGGGCTTCGCGCTGTCGCTCGCGCGCGGGCTCGGAGAGTTCGGCGCCACGATCATGTTCGCCGGCAGCCTCCAGGGCGTCACGCAGACCCTGCCGCTCGCGATCTACGCGGAATTCGACCGCAACTTCGACGCGACGCTCGCGATGGGCGCCCTGCTCGTCGTGCTCAGCGCCGCGCTGCTCCTGACCCTCAAGCTGACGAGCATATGGCACGCCTCTCGGCGGAGTTCGCCCTCCCCCTCCGGGCTTTTGAGCTGGAGCTGACGCTCGAGGTCGGCGGGACGCTCGCGCTCGTCGGCCCGTCGGGCGCCGGCAAGACCTCCGTCTTGCGCGTGATCACCGGGCTCGCCCGCCCGCGTACCGGCACCGTCGCCCTCGACGGCGAGCTCTGGTTCGACGCCGAGCGCGGCGTCTTCCGGCGGCCCGAGGAGCGTCGTGTCGGTCTCCTCTTCCAGGACTACGCCCTCTTCCCGCATCTGAACGTGCGCCGGAACGTCGAGTACGCGGGCCGACACCGCGCCGACGAGTACCTCGAGCGGTTTCGCATCTCCCACCTCGCAAACGCCTGGCCGGCGGAGCTCTCGGGCGGCGAGCGCCAGCGCGTCGCCCTCGCGCGGGCGCTCGCGCGCGACCCGGCGGTGCTGCTGCTCGACGAGCCGCTCTCCGCCCTCGACGCGCACACGAAGGCGGGCGTCCGTACGGAGCTCCAGCAGCTCCTGCGCGAGCTCGGGCTGCCGACGATCCTCGTCACGCACGATTTCCAAGACGCGGCTGCGCTGGCGGACGAGGTCGGCGTGATCGTCGACGGGCAGCTCCGCCAGGTGGCGACCCCGCGCGAGCTCGTCGCACGCCCGAAGGACGCGTTCGTCGCGTCGTTCACGGGCGCCAATCTGCTGCGGGGCGTCGCCCGGCCGGCGCCGAACGCCGTCACGTCCGTCCGGCTCGACTCGGGCGAGACCGTCTACTCGAGCGACGACGCGGAGGGGACGGTCGGCGTCGTCGTCTACCCCTGGGACGTCTCGGTCGCGCGCCTGCACCACGACGACTCCGCGATGAACGCGATCCACGGCGAGATCGGGACGCTGGTGGAGGTCGGCAACCGGATCCGCGTCTCGATCGGCCCGATCACGGCCGAGGTCACGACGGCTTCGGCGGAACGTCTCGAGCTGGCACGCGGCGGCGCTGCGATCGCCACGTTCAAGGCGACCGCCACCCGGCTCGTGCGGCTCGCGTAGCAGCGGGCCGGCCGGCCGAGCGGGATCGCCACGACCGAGCAGCGGCTCCTACCATGCCGTGGTGAGGGCGATGATCCGCGATCCGGGACGGCGAGCGCGCCGCATCGCGGCATGCGTCGTCACCGCCTGCCTGGCCGCGGTGCTGCTGCCGGCGGCCGCGTCGGCCCACGCGACCCTGATCGGCTCCGACCCGGCGGCGGGGGCGCGGCTCTCGTCGCCGCCGAAGCAGATCGTGCTCCGGTTCGACGAGGCCTACGTCGCCGGCAGCGAGCGCGTCACGCTCCGGACGGACGCGACGGCACGTACGTCTCGCTCCCGCCCGTCGCGGGCAAGGGAGCACAGGTCGTCCAGCCGCTGCCGCCGGGGCTGCGAGGGATCTTCGTCGTCTCGTGGTCGCTGCTCTCGGACGACGGCCACCTCGTCGCAGGCGACTTCGCCTTCTCCGTCGGCACGTCAGGGGCGCTTCCGGCCGCGTCCACGTCCGCGAGCTCGCCGCGCCGGTCGGAGGTCGTGGCCAGCTGGCTGTTCTTCCTGGGGCTCTCCCTCGCGTTGGGCGGGATCCTCAGCGAGCGGCTCGTCTGGCGCGACCCACCGGTGCGCGCTCCCGCGCTCCTCGGCATCGGCATCGCGATCGTCGCGTCGCTCGCGTTCTTCGTGCTGCTGTCGGGCGACCGCGCGAACGGCGGCGTCACGGCCGGGCTCCATGCGCACGCGCTGAAGGCGGTCGCGCAGAGCCGGCCGGGAGCGCTCACCCTCGCCGTGCTCGCCGCGCTCCTCGTGGCCGCCGTGCTGGCCGCCGTCCGGCGAACGCGCGTCGCCGCCCTCGTCCCCCTCGCCGCCGCAGGGACGCTGGTCGCCGTCCGTGGCCACGCGGGGACGAGCGGCGACTGGTGGGCGCCGCTCGCCGAGGCGGTTCACCTGCTCGCGGCGGCCGCCTGGACGGGCGCGCTCGCCCACCTCGTGCTCGTGCTCTTCCGGGCGCCGGACGCACCGCTCGCGAGGCGCGCTCCCGGTCCGCCGGTACGCCGAGCTCGCGCTTCCCACCGTGCTCGTCGTGCTCGGCACGGGCGCGCTGAGCGCGCTCGCCGAGTTCCGCGACCTCTCCTCGGTGTTCGACACGGGCTACGGACGAACGCTCGTGGCGAAGAGCGTGCTCGTGGTGGTCGCGCTCGGGCTCGCCCTCGGCAGCAGGCTGTTCGCGCTACACGCGAATCCCGGGCTCGAGCTCCCGCTTCTCCGCCGGCTGACGCTCGGCGAGCTCGGGGTCGTCGTCGCGGTGCTCGCCGCGGCCGGCCTGCTCGTCAACCTCGCCCCGCCGAGAACGGCCGTCGCCAAAGGCGCGGGGTGCCGCGCTCACCCCCTCCTCGGCGAGCGGGCCCGCGATCCGGCTCGCAGGCTTCGCGGGGCGGCAGGCGGTCGGGCTCGCGGCGACCGACGACGAGCTCCAGTTCGCTCTGCTGCCCGCCCGGGGCCGCTCGCTCTCGGGCTTCGAGCTGACCGCCGAGGCGCACGCGCCCGGCGGCAAGTCCACGACGCTGTATCCACGCTCGTGCGGCAGCGGCTGCTACTCGATCCGCTACGCGCTCCGGCCGGGGACGACCACGATCGTCGCGACGGTCGCGTCGCCGACGTTCCCGGCGGCGAACGTCCGCTTCGAGGTCCCCGGCGCCGGTGGGCCGGTCGCGACCCGACCTCGTCCGGCGCATGGAGGCCGTGCTCCGCAAGACGAGAAGCGTCGAGGTGGTCGAGCGGCTGACCGGCAGGCGTCGCCCGACGGTCGACCGCGACGTTCCACCTCACCGGCCCGGGGTTCCTCGCGCGCCGACGCCGTCGAGTCGCCGACCGACGTGCGCGTCGCTCGGCCGCGAGCCGGCGGCCTCACGGAGCTGTCGTTCGCCTCCGGAGACGGCACCGCGTGGTACAGGGCCTGGCTCGACAGGACGATTCCGTCTGCGACGCGAGCGCATCGTCCGCTCGGGCCTGCTCAGCGAGCGGACGTTCTCGTATCCGCCCGGACGGCCGGGGTGGTCGGCCCCGGGCCGGTCCGGACGAGCGACGATCCCGGTAGGGCCGTTCGTCCTCGCGCGAGAGGACGACGACCTCGCGGTCGGTTTCGCGGCGCGACCGGCGGCCGGCGGCCGGCTCGCGGTGACCACGACCGTGATCGGCCCCGACGGCCAGGGTGCGACGCGGCCTCGAGCTCGGGGTACGGCTCCGCTCGCAGGCGGTCTCCGAGCGCGGGCCGCGGCATGCGGTGCGGGCTGCTACGCGGCCTCGGTTCCGTCGCCGGCAGGCCCCGGACTACGCGGACGTGACGATCCGCAGTCTCGGCCGGGTGCCGTCGACGATCCGATTCCCGTTCCCCTCGCGCTGGCCGCCGCCCTGACGCGACGCGGCTCGCCGCCAAGGCGACGAGGGTGTTCGCCGCCCTGCGGACGCTGACGATCGACGAGCACCTCGGCTCGAGCGCGACCGAACGTCCTCCACACGATCTGGAGGCTCAATGCGCCCGACCGCCTCATGTACACGACCGAGGGCGGCTCAGAGGCGGTCATCGTCGGCAACCGCCGGTGGGACCGCACGGCGGGCGGACAGCTGGGTGGAGTCGGCGCAGGAGCCGCTCCGGCAGCCGGCGCCGACCTGGGGCACCGGCACCCGTTCGGGCCGACCTCCTCGGACGCGGAAGGGTGGGCGGCCGTCCCGTCTGGCGGATCTCGTTCGTCGACCGCAGCGTTCCGGCGTGGTTCACGGTCTCGCTCGACGTGCGCACGGGCCGTGCGCTCGAGCTCGACATGACGCGCCGCGGCGCATTTCATGCACCACGTCTACTGGGGCTTCGACGAGCCCCTCTCGATCGCGCCGCCCGAGTAGGTTTGGCGGGGCCCGCCAGGTCTCGGTGTGCTGCGAATCAGCCCTCCGCGATGGCGTACGCGACGAGCTCGAACACAGGAGCCGGGTGCTCGGGGTGGTCTGCTCCGGCGCCGACAAGGAGCGTGTCGCCCGACACGGCCGGGCACGCGTTGATGCCGGCACGCATGCGCGCGCGTTGGACGATCGAGCCGTCACGCGCGGCGAGCCCGTACACACGGCCGTCGAACGTTGCCGTGTAGACGATCCCGCCGGCGACGGTCGCACAGCCGAAGTTCGGGGACGGAAAGCGGTCGCGTCCAGAGACGCCGCCCGCTCGAGGCGTCGAGGGCGACGAGCTCCCCGTGCCCCTTCGAGTAATCGGTCGCGTAGAACTTCACGCTGCTGAGCCCGTAGGCGCTCTCGGGGAAGCAGAGATCGACGACGGGGACGAAGACGCGGCCCTCGGACACCGCCATCGGCGTCTCGACCCCGCCGAGCAGGCCGGGACAGACGCTCACCGGGCGCGTCGGCAACGGGCCGCGGTCGTTGCGGTGGATTCCGACCTCGGCCTCCCACGTCCGCTTGCCTGTCGTGCGATCCCACGCGATCACGCGGCCGGCCTTGCCGGCGCCGATGACCATGCCCCCGACGAGCAGCGGCGAGAGCTGGAAGTCGTAGTCGCGAACGTCGTGCGGTGTCACCTGATCGCTCCAGAGCACGGCGCCGGTCCGGCCGTCGAGGACGAGGAGCGAGTCGGTGTGCGCGAACGGGCCCCGGATACATGCCGCCGTTCGGCCGCGCCCGTGAGCCGCCCCACGGGTACGGATTCGCGGTTCCCCAGTACAGGCGGCCGTTCGCGTCGATCGAAGGCGGGTACCACGCCCCTCCCCCCGACGCCTCCCGGGGGTATCGCCATCTCCCGACGATCGTGTCGAACCGCCAGCGAACCGCACCGGTCGCCGCGTCGAGCGCGAACAGGACGCCCCGGCCTCCCGGAGCCTGCCCGGTGGAGCTCGTGTAGACGAGGCCATTCGCGACGAGCGGCGCGGTCGTGACCGGGTTCTCCGACCGCGTCAGGCGCGTGCGCCAGCGCTCGACGCCAGTGCGCGCGTCGAGCGCGAAGGCGCTCGTGTCGGTGTTGCCGTAGACGACGCCGTTCGCCACCGCGACCCCGTTCGGGCCACCGTCCGGACGTCCGTAGCGGTGGCGCCAGAGCAGGTGTCCGTCGGCGAGCGAGAGGGCATAGACGTCGCTGTTCAGGTCCTGGAGGTACACCCGACCGCCCGAGACGACGGGCGTCGCCGCGTCGATGCCGGAGAAACCGGGCTCTCCGCGAAGCCGGAAGCGCCACCGCACCCGTAGCCGCTTGCCCGCCGCCGGGGCAGCCGGCCCGGGAACGGCACGCGTGCTCTCGTTGTTCGCGTTCGGCAGGGACCAGCCGAGCCGACCGGCCGTCGTCGCCTCACCCGTGTCGCCGCAACCGGCGAGCACGGCCAGACCCAGGGATGCGACGAGGGTCGCCGCGCCGACGCGACCCGCCAACGCCGATGCGCCGCCCTAGTCGCCGAGGCCCGAGAACACCACGACCTGCCCCCGCATGTTCCGTGTGCAGTTGAGGGCGCAGCGGTACCGGTAGTTCCCGCGGTCCTCGAAGGACAGCACGATGTGGCCGACCTGGCCGGGCCCGAGCGGCTTGGTCTTCAGACCCGAGACGAGGAAGTTGTGCGTCTTCGTGCCCTTGTTGACGACGCGGAACCAGATCGTCACTGCACGTTCGACGCGCTTCGGGCTGACGACGATCCGGCCGTCCAGAATTCGGACGGAGACCTTCTGCAGGGGGTCGACGCCCGTCGTGGCCGATGCCGGTTTCGCGGTCGCGCCGACGAGCGTGACGAGAACCGCGAGGCCGACCGCGCACGCGATCGTGAGACGTCCTAGCATGGGAGTGCCTCCTGTGAATGGCCGAAACGACTTCCGAGCGAACCACTGATCATGAGCTTGTAGGCGGTACAGTCGTTCATCGGAAGCGCGCCGAAGTTCGCGGTGAACGCCCCCGCGGAGCTCGCAGTTGCGGGCCGTTTGTGGGGGCTGCCGCCCTCGACGAGGATCACGCTGAGCTTCTCGCCGGGCCGGAAATGCGTGCCGGAGACGATCACGTCCGTGCCGGTGAACTTCAGCGCCGCAGCGGGCTTGCACGATGCCGTGACCGTCCGTTTGAACGTCACCTTCGTCCCGGCCGCGCCGACGGCGCGGAGCGTGTAGGCCGTGCACGCCGTGACCTTCGCCTTCCGCAACGAGACCGTGAGCGTGCCGGCCGCGGTCGCGGTGCCCCGCACTGTTCCCGCCGCACCGGCGCTGAGCGTGACCTTTACGCGTTCCCCGGGCTTGAACCCGGTCCCCCGGATCGTGAGCGGGCTCAGCTTCACGACCCGCAAGGTCGCCTTCGCAGCGGCGGCCGGGGCAGCAGCGGCGACGGCGCCGACCAGCATGGCGAAGAGGGCGGCGACGACCGCCGCCCTGCCCGGAGTCGCGGACGTGAGGCGTCTCAACGTGCGCTCTACTTGACCGACTTGATGTACGCGACGATGGCCTTCGCCTGTGCGAGCGGGATGTTGCCGATCGCCGTCGACATGATGCCGGACGAGTAGCCCTGGGCGATCTCTGCATCCGGCTGCTCGATCGCGTTGATCAGGTATCCGTCGGTGGCCGTCACCACCTGGCCGGTGGTCAGGTGGACCTTGCGGCCTGCGAGTCCCTTCCAGGTCGGGCCGGTGGACTCCGAGCCGTTGAGCGTGTGGCACGCCTCACAGCCGAAGTTCTCCGAGAGCTGCTTGCCCTTCGCGACGAGCGCAGGCGTCACGGCGACCGAAATGTTCGCGTATGGGTTGGCGCCGCCCGAGGACTTTGGCGGGGTCGCCTTGACCGTGCCCCGGATCTCACCCTTGGGATTCGCCTTCGTGTGGACGTTCACGTACGTCTTGCCTGCGATGATCGCGGCCGCGGCGACAGCGGTGACCGGCTTCGTGCCGCCGCGCCCGGACCGACACGGCCCGCAGAGCGGGACGATCACCTTGCCGGCCTTGCCCGGCGCGCCGAGGTGGACGTGGGCGGCGAGAGCAGGCCCCGTGAGATGCGCGAACGCGAGCTTCCAGGCGAGGGAGGCTTTGGTCGCGCTGACGACCTTGAGGGTGGCGGTGAACGTCCCCGTGCCGTTGGTGGTTCCCTTCGGGCGGGGGACCTCGAGCTTCGTGCTCAGAATCGTCTTGATCTTGTACGAGCCGGGGGTGAGCTTGGTTGCGTGTCGGCTTGCGCTCACGCCGGTGTCACCGGCGGTCGCGAGCCCAGCGGCGATACCGACGACGACGCTCGCCGTCGCCGCAAGAACGGTGACCCTCAGCCTGCTCTTCATGCGCGACCCCTTCGTGTCCTCGTGGCGTATCTCGTTCCGACTCGGCCCTTCGGCCTCGGCCCAACTCACGGTACCCGACCGATGTGCGGGAGCGGCGGCACGAGGCCGCCGCTCCCACCTGCCTTTCAACTCCCGCTAGGGCAGCGCGAACGCGTAGACGTCGTCCCCGTGCTTCCCGGGCGACTCGAACGTGAATGCGGTGCCTCCGTCGTAGATGGCGACGTACTGCTTGCCGTTGACGCTGTAGCTCATGCCCGGCGCCGCGACGTTGGCGGCGAGCATGGTCTTCCAGAGCTCCTTGCCGGTCGCCGCGTCGTACGCGTCGTACTCACCCGTGCCGCGACCCGCAAACACGAGCCCACCCGCGGTCGTGAAGGTTCCGCTGTAGCACGTACGCGGCCATTTCACGCGCCAGGCGACCTTGTTCGTCGTCACGTCCATGGCGACGATGTAGCCCTGGTTGAACGTGATACCGGCGAAGTTCACGCCCGCGCTCGACTTGCCCGCGAGGTAGTCCGCGTTCAGCTTCGCGGCGGGTATGGCCTGGATCGCGAAGTCGCTGTCCGCGGCACAGAAGTACGCGTAGTGCGTGTTCGGGTTGTACGCCGACGGGTTCCAGTCGACGCCGCCCTGTGCACTCGGCGCCGAGGCGACGGCGTGGTCGAGCGCCGGGGGGTCCCAGAGGCAGCCGACCGTGACCGGCTTGCCGGCGAACGGCTTCTTGTAGTTCGCCTTCTTGGCGCAGGTCTGCGGGTTGATCCGGTCGCCGACCGGGATGGGCTGCGTCGGCCATGTGTTCATGACCTTCGACTGCGGGACCTTCTTCTCCACGATGCCGATCAACGGCTTCCCGGTCGTCCGGTCGAGCAGGTAGAGCCAGCCCGTCTTGCAGGCCTCGCCGATCCCCTTGCGCATGACGCCGCCGATCGGGACGTCGAACAGCATCGTCGCGTTCGGGCAGTCGTAATCCCAGAGGTCGTGGTGGACCATCTGGTACCACCAGCGAACCTGGCCGGTCGTCGCGTCGATCGCGACCATCGACGATGTGAAGAGGTTGAGGCCCGGCCCGCGGCTCGTCCACGGCGCCGCATTCCCGGTCGAGAAGTAGATCGTGTTCGTCTGGGGGTCTACCGAGGGCGTGTTCCAGACGGTCGCGCCGCCGGTCGAGAACCCGAGCGGGCCGGCAGCCCAGGTCTGACCGCCGATCTCACCCGGAGCCGGCGCCGTGAAGAACCGGAAGGCCGGGCTGCCGTCGCTGGCGTGGTAGGCGGAGACGCTGCCGCGGCTCATGTACTCGCCGCCCGTCGAGCCGACGTAGACGAGCCCCTTCTCCGGGCTGCTCGCGGTCGCCGCGCTGTTGTAGTACAGCGGGGCGGCGGTCAGCGTGAACCCTTCTCTCCAGTTGTGGACGATGATCTTCCACACCACGCCGCCCGTCATCTGGTCGAGGGCGACGAGCGTCCCGTCGAGCTGGGCGACGAAGACCTTCCCGTCCCCGATCGCGACGCCCCGGTTGTCCCAGCCGCAGCATGCGGTGTTGATCGTCTGTTCGATCAGCGAGTGGTACGTCCAGATGCGCTCGCCCGTCGCGGCGTTGACGGCGAACACGTCGCTGTTGCCCGTCGGGATGTACATCACGCCGTTGTAGACGACGGGGGTGCCTTCGGCCGAGTACTTCGCGGCCTTGCCGGAGCCGTCCAGATGGATGTGCCACGCCTCCTTGAGCTGCGCGACGTTGCCGGTGTTGATCTGGCTGAGCGACGAATAGCGGTCGTTGGTCGTGTTCCCGCCGTTCGTGATCCAGTTCGCTCCCGGCACCGCAGCCAGGTCGGCTGCGCTGAAGGCCGGGGCGACAGCGTTCGACGGGAACGCGGCGGTCCCGGCCGTGGTCTGCGTGTTGCCAGTCCGAACTGGCGTCGCCGCCACCGACGCAGCGAGCAAGAGGGCCACCGCAAAGCCCAGAAGAAGTACTCGATTCAGCCTCATTTTCCCTCCTGGGTAACGACACCGAGGATCTTTGCGCGAGCATACACCGCTGGTCACCAACAAGTCACATTCGGTTCGAACGCCCGGACCGCGTGCGCGAGCCAGCTACCCTTTGCCCCACAGCTGAGCAGCGACGTCCGCCTTGTCCCGCCTCGGTCGCTGTGTAGCCTGATCCGGTGGACGAGAGGTATGGCTCGTCGGGCATCACGCGAGACGCTTTCGTGCGAAGGAGCGCGCTCGCCGCGCTCCTCGCCTCGGGGCTCTACGGCGTCCTCGACGGCCTCGCACCGCCGCCGGCACGGGCGGCGGCCCGACTGCGACACCCGTCCGAGCAGCACGTCATGCGGGGATTTCGGATCGTCCGCGAGAACGGCGTCGAGGTCGTCGTACCGCCGCGCCATCACCAGATCGTTACCGCGCTGGTCCGAGTCGGGCGGGATCATCGGGCGCTTCGGGCCGCCCGCCGCGAGCTCGAGCACACGCTCGCAGGCCTCGACCGGACGTACGCGGCGACGCCTGCGGGATTGGGTACGACGGTGGCGTGGGGCCGGACGTACTTCCGGGACTTCCTTCCCCGGCTCCGGCACGGCCAACGCTTCCCGAGCTACCTCCCGGTCGACCTGCAGGCGTCCAAGCGCGCGGGCAGGCGCCGCGAAGCGTTGCTCGACGGCATCCGCTTCCCGAGTGACCCTGTATCGACGCACCTCGAGCAGAACGACGTTTGCGTGCTCTTCCGCAGTGACTCGCTCGAGCACATCGCCGCAGGAGCGCGCGCCGTCTTCGACTCCCTCGACGGCATGTTCGAGATCACGAGCATCCGCAAAGGGTTCGTCGGCGGAGGGGAGGACGGCGGTCCGAGCCTGCCGAAGCAGATCGCCCTCCGTGCAGGCCTCCCGGCGGCAGCGCTGATCCCCGACAACGCCCAGCTCTTTCTCGGGTTCACCTCCACGCAGCGGAGTGCCCTCGGTCCGGATCTCATTGCGAACCTCGAGTCGCTGCCGGGCATGACCGATCAGTGGCCCAACGGCTACTTCCGCGGCGGCACGACGATGCACGTCTCACACCTCCACGAGGATCTCGACACGTGGTACGCGAGCTTCTCGTACATCCGGCGGGTGTGGGCGGCGTTCAAGCCGGGGCTCGCCGTGCCCGACGGGACGTTGACGATTCCGGAGGAGGCCGACGACGTCCAGAGCGAGCCCGTCGTCATCGCCGAGGCGAACGACAAGGGGCTGATCGGCCACAGCGGCTCGCTGCAACCCGCAACCCGTCTCGCGGACCCAGTCGTCGACAACCACGGCGTCCACTACCCGCGAGGCACGGCGCTGATCCAGCGGACGGACTTCAACACGCTCGACAACCCGTTCTTCTGGAGCTCGCAGCCGGTGCGCGACGCGATGGCGAAGGAGCCGGCAGCCGGCCTCCACTTCGTCGCGTTCGCCGCGACGAGCGACCTCTTCCATCGTGCCCGTCTCGCGATGGACGGTCGCTACTCCGGCGGTCGTGACAGCCCGTTCGCTCCGCGGTCGGAGGAGCAGGGGCTGAACAACGTACTCCGGACGACGCACCGTCAGAACTTCCTCGTGCCGCCCCGCCGCCACCGCTCGTTCCCGCTGGCCGAGCTTCTCTAGGCGACGGCGCCTCGCCTACGATTCTCCGATGCGACGCACGAGGGAAGGTTGACGATGAGCCCGCCCGGGGAGAGCGTGGTCGAGCGCGAGCCGGCCAATCCATTCGAGGCAGGCGCAGAGGCGGCTCGACGGATTCTCGCGAACGTCGAGACCGTCGTCGTAGGCAAGCGCGAGGCGATCCGGCTCGTGATCGCCGCGTTCGCGTGCGGGGGGCACGTCCTGCTCGAGGACGTGCCCGGCACGGCCAAGACCATGCTCGCGCGCGCGATCGCCGGCAGCATCGAGAGCGCCTCTGTCTCCCGGATCCAGTGCACGCCTGATCTCCAGCCGACGGACGTCACCGGACTTTCGATCTGGAACCCGCTCTCACGGGCGTTCGAGTTCCAGCCGGGACCGATCTTCGCGAACATCGTCCTCGTCGACGAGATCAACCGCGCGCTGCCGAAGGCGCAGTCTGCGCTCCTCGAGGGCATGTCGGAGCTCCAGGTGACCGTCGACGGCACGACGAGGCCGCTGCCGGATCCATTTCTCCTGATCGCCACGGAGAACCCGATCGAGCAGGACGGCACCTACGCGCTTCCGGAGGCGCAGCTCGACCGCTTCCTCGTCCGCACGTCCCTCGGCTACCCGACCATCGAGGAGGAGGTCGGAATCCTCGATTCCCAAGTACATGGTCACCCGCTGGCGAGACTCGGTCCCGTTGCCGACCTCGATGACCTGCGCGTGTTGCGCGAGGCGGTCGAATTCGTCTACATCGACCCACTGGTGAAGCGATGGGGGGTGGAGCTCGTGCGGGCGACTCGAAGCCTCGCGTTTCTCGAGCTCGGAGCCTCCGTGCGCGCGAGCCTCGCGCTCGACAAGGCCGCACGTGCGTGGGCGCTCGCGCACGGCCGCGAGTATGTCGTCCCCGATGACGTCGAGGAGCTCTTCGAGCCGGTCGTCGTCCACCGGCTCCTGATCGGTGAGGAGTTGCTCCTGGACGAGGAGCTGTCGAGGTCGCATCTCGCCCGCCGCGTGTGGGAGGCATGTCTCGAGCGCGCCCCTCGACCCGATCCCGACTGGGATTCCACGAGAACGTCGTGAGCGATCGCGGCCCCGGGCCGTTCGCGCTCGTCCCACGACGTCGATTTCGCGGCACGCATCCCGGGACGATCCGCACCCCTCAGCGCGGCGAAGGCGACGAGGCGGCCGGGTCGCGGCCCTACCGGCCGGGGGATCGCCTCAGCTGGGTCGACTGGGCGGCTTCGGCACGAATCTCGGCCGCGCGCGGAACCGACGAGCTCGTCGTGCGAGAGTTCTTCGCCCAGCGGGCGCCGCGCGCCGTGATCGTCTGCGACCGTAGGCCGTCGCTCGGGATCTACGGCTCCCCGCTCCCGTGGCTGGACAAGCCCGCCGCGATTGCGTCGATCGTCGAGCTCGTCGCCGCGAGTGCGCGTGCGGCGCAAGGCGACGTCGGACTGGTGTCCGTCGCGGCGTCGGGCCGCCCATTCATCCTCGCTCCCGGACGCGCGCCCTCGAGCGCGCGGTTGGTGCAGCTTGCGACCTCCCCACCCGCAGCACCTCCCCACTCGCTCGCGCGATCCCTCGAGCTCCTCGTCCGCAGGCGAGCGATGCTCCCCGTCGGCACCTTCGTCTTCGTCGTCTCGGACTTCCTCGAGACCGTCCCCGACAGGACCTGGATGCGGATCCGCTCGCTCGCCTGGGACGTAACGCCGCTTGTCGTGCAAGACCCGGTCTGGGAGCAGTCGTTCCCGCGCATCGGCGGAGTGGTTGTGCGGTTCTCCCTTCCGGGCTGGGCCGGGCACAGCGATGTCTGGATCGGAAGACGCCGTGCGCGGGCCCTGTCCGAGTCCAACGAGCGCCGACTCGGAGCGACGATCACGAGATTCCGCCGTCTGGGCTTCGACCCGGTCGTGGTCGGCACGAGTGACAGGACGGAAGTCGCCGAGCTGCTCCACTCGTGGGCGGCACGACGACGTGTTCTCCTCCGACGCGGAGCATGAGGCTTCTCGTCCTCGCCTTGACGGGCAGCGTCCTCGCCTTGACGGGCAGCTCCTCGCCGCGGGCGGGGCCCAGCCGGCGGCGGTGGGCGTGACGGCGACCGCGCGCCCGGCCACGGTTCGGGTCGGCGACCCGATCCAGTACGTCGTCCGGGCCAGGCTCGCGGCGGAGGGGATCGTGGCGACAACCGTCCGCGTCTTCGCAGACACGGGGCCGCTCGCTCGGATCGGGTCGACCACGACGACCCGGACGACCGAGGGCTCGACTCTCGTGGTTACGCTCGAGCAAGAGCTCGCCTGCCTCGATCTCGATTGCGCCCCCTCCGACCAGGCACGCCGAATCCTCCTGCCGGCTGCGCGTGTGACCGCCGAGAGGGTCGCAGGCGGGCTGCTGACCGCCACGGCTGCTCCGGTCGAGCTCGCGGTCCTGCCACGAGTCTCGAGCGCGGAGGTCGGCGCTGCGCACCCTCCTTACCGGCAGCAGACGGCGCTTCCACCTCCGGGACGCGGTTCCGGCCACCTGGTTGCGCCGTTGGCGGCCTTGGCGGCCGCGCTCGGGGCTTTCGCAGTCGCCCTCGCAGTTGCCGCGCTGCGTCGGCGCACCGCCCCTCGGCCGGGTGAGCCCGAGATGACACGCGCGATACGGCTCCTCCGCGAGTCTACGACGCGCACCGCGTCCGACCGGAGGCGCGCAGCGGGGCTGCTGTCACGCCTTGCCGGCTCGACAGAATCCCCGTCGGTCGCGGCCGATGCCGCCGAACTCGCCTGGTCGCCGCCCTCGCCGGAGCCCGAGAGCGCGGCGGCGCTCGCCGAGCGTGCAGAACGGATTCCGACATGAGCGCCGGCACGATCCCGCTCGCGGACCTCGGCCGCCTCGCACAGGCGGCAAGGCGCACGTGGCGCCTGCGAATCCTCGCGGCCGCGGCCGCGATCCTCGCTGCCGTCCTCGCAGTCGTCGCTGCCGGCCGGATGGACTCGACCACGACCCCGTTCTTGCCGAAGAATACGAACGCGATCGTCGTGCTCGACGTCTCGGCGAGCATCTCGAACGAGACGTACTCGCAGATCGCCGCGACACTGACGAGGCTGGCGCGGTCGGGAGGGCGCTACGGGCTCGTCCTCTTCTCGGACACGGCCTATCAGGCGCTGCCACCGGGCACGTCCGCGCGAGAGCTCGGTGCGTTCGCCCGCTTCTTCGTCGTCCCGACACAGGCGGAGCCGGGCCGCGCGCCTACCCCACCGGCCAATCCGTGGTCGAAGCAGTTCAGCGCCGGAACCCGTATCTCCACTGGGCTCCGGCTCGCCCTCGACATCGTCCGCGCTCGCGGACTCGACCGCCCGGGGGTGATTCTCGTGAGCGACCTGGACGACGATGCGGGAGACATCGAAGCATTGACGAGCACAGCGCTCGACTATCGGAAACTCGGCGTCCCGCTCCGGGTCGTCGGCCTCGACCCGGCGCCGCAGGACCAACGCTTGGTCGAGCGCCTCGTTGCGAAGCCGGGCGACCTCCGCGACGCCGATGAAGGCGCTGAGACACAGGGTCGTGTGGACGGATCGTCTCCGGCGACGATGGTCTCTCTGGCGCTGGCCGCAGCCGGAGCGCTCGCGTTGCTCGTGCTGCTCACCGAACGGCTGCGCTGGGAGGAGGCGTGAACCGCCGGCGGCTTGCCGTAGCGTCGGCCGTGTCGGCCGTCGTGGCTGTGGCGGCCGCCGTGCTCATGCACGACGCTCGCTCATGGCGGGACGCGATCGACCGTGGGGACGCGACCTATGCCGAGACGCCTGCACGAGCGGACTGGAAGGCCCACACCTGGCTCCCGGGGGATCCCGTCGGACACGCGGTCGATGGGCCTGAGAGCGTCAAGCTGCGCCGCGCAATCCGGCTCTTCCTCATCGCGATCCACACAGGACGCGGCTTCGACAACGGCGAGTCCCGCGCACGCGCGAGATCCGCCGCACAGAGTGCCCTCGCCTCCGTCGCGATGGAGTACTCCGGCCCCGCAGCCTCGCAGGCCAACGACCTCCTCGGAGTCCTGGAGGCGCTCGGGCCGGGGGCCACAGCAGACGAGGACGCCGCCGCATCCTTCCGGAACGCGGTACTCGCCGATCCCGCCAACATGGCTGCGAAGACCAACCTCGAACTCGCGCTCCGACGACTGCGGGCCGTGAGCTCCAGACAGGGTCCGGGGAACGGCTCCGGGCCTCGGGGAACGGGTCGGCGCGGAGCCGGGTCGGGCACACCGGGACGGGGGTACTGACGACGGTGCTCGCGTCACTGAGCTTCCTGTCGCCGCTCGCCGCCCTCGCCGTCCTCGGGGCAGCACTTCCGCTGGGCGCCGCAGTGGAGACCATCCGTCGGGGACGACGGGCAGCTGCGACCCTGTCGCTGACACCAGCACACCGTCGTCCCCCCCTGGCACGTACCGGCGCCGCCGTCGGGATCTGTCTCCTGCTGGGTATCGCGGCGGCTCAACCGGTGCTCGAGACAACCGGTACGCGGTCGGTGCGCCGGTCCTCGGAGATCCTCTTCCTCGTCGACGTCTCACGGTCGATGCTCGCCTCCGACGGGCCGGCCGGGCCGTCGCGGCTCACGCGCGCCAAGGACATCGTGAGACGTCTCCACCGGGACACACCCGACGTGCCAACAGGGGTCGCCGGTCTCACCGACCGGGTTCTCCCCTACGTCCTCGCAACGTCGGACGAGACGACGTTCGCGAACGTCGTCGATCGGTCTGTCGCCGCCGAGGCTCCGCCTCCTCAGGAGGTCGCCCGGAACGCGACGAACTTCGGCGCGCTCGCAGCGGTCCCGACGTCGGGCTTCTTCCTGCCCTCGGCGACCCACCGGACCTGTGTCCTCGTGACCGACGGCGAGAGTGTCCCGTACCCGTCCGAGGAGGTTTCGCGGGCGCTGGACGGTGATCACGGCTGCCGCCTGGTCGTCGTCCGAGTCGGAGCACCAGACGAACACGTGTACACGGACACGGGACGCCTCGAGAGCGGCTACCGCCCGGAGGACGCGGCCGACAGCGTCGTGCAAGGGCTTGCCCAGGCGACGGGAGGGAAGGCGTTCGACTCGCGCCATGCGTCCGATGCGGCAGCGACGCTTCGCCGCCTTGCCGAGACCGGCGCCACCGGACGGGTGACGGTCCTGCGACGCGAGCGCCGGCTCGCTCCGGTGCTGACGGTGATCGCGTTGTCGCTGGCGGTTGTGCTCGCCGTCGCGTCCCTGGCGCGAGGGAGGCCCGTACCCTCTTCCCGTCGCAGGGAATATCCTGCATCCGTGCACCCCCCTGGTCGAGCAGCGTGAACGTCCGCCGGCGCACGTGCCTCGCTGTCTCGGCGCTCGTCTCGGCGTCCGCGGTGGCATTGCTCGCCGGAGCCGCCGCCCCGGGCGGGGTACAGGCGACGGACGGAGACTGGACGTCGTTCGGCCGGACACCCGCCAACGATCGTCATTCACCCCTCACTCAGATCACTCCGGCCAACGTGTCGAGTCTCGGGAAGGCGTACTCGGTCGATTTCCAGAAGCTCGACCCTGATGTGCGCCGCGGACAACAGTCGTATCCGGTTGCCGTGGGCGGCAAGCTCTACGTCACGACAAATGACGACAACGTGTTCGCACTCGACGGCGCGACGGGCAAGGTGCTCTGGCAGTACAAGCCTCACAACAGCGGGTTCTTCAAGAACTTCGGCATCGTCGCCAACCGCGGTCTCGCGTACTGCGACGGGCGCCTCTTCATCGCACAGCTCGATATGAAGCTCGTCGCCTTGCGGCCGGGCGACGGCAAGGTCCTGGGCGTCGTCTCGATGAGCCAGGACGTCCCGAACGCATCGACGAACTACGGGTATTCGGAGACGAGCGCGCCCATCTGCGCGAACCACCGCGTGCTCGTCGGTGCAGCAGGCTCGGAGTACGGCATCCGCGGCTTCGTCATGGCCTACACCACCGACCTGCGCCCGGCGTGGCCGAGCGCCTTCTGGACAATCCCGCCCGACCTCCAGTCGTGGCGCCGGACGTCGCGTGTCGTCGGTGGCGGCGCCGTTTGGACACCGGTCACGGTCGATACCCGCACGAACACCGTGTACTTCGGGACAGGCTCGGCGACGCCGCTGTACTTCCCCGCGTTGCGTCCCGGGGTGAACCCGCGCACCGATTCGCTCGTTGCCGTCGATCTGACCACAGGGCGTCTCAGATGGTGGCAGCAGCTGGTCAACGGCAACCAGTGGGCGTACGACGTCTCGCAACCCCCACTCGTCTACCGCGGCAAGGTCGGCGGCTCGGTCCATGACGTCGTCTCGGTGGCGACCATGGAGGGCGTCTGGTTCGCATTCGACGCGCGCACCGGTGAGCCGTTCCACCAACGGGTGAAGGTGATCGACCGCGTCGAGCACCCACCGCTTCGCCCAGGCGAGCCCGTGACCGTGTTTCCTTCGTCACTCGGTGGCCTCAACTACTCGCCCGCGTCGTACGACCCGACCACGAACTACGTCTTCAACGCCGCGGCCGAGACGGCTGCTGTACTCGTCCAGCAGAAGCTCACTCCGACCCAGAAACGGCGCAAGCTCCTGCTCGGCGATGTGTATCTCGGCCTCGAGAACGGAAACTTCGGCGCTGCGCTCCAGGGCTGGCACGACCACGGCTCGATCAGCGCTATCGACGTCTCCACCGGGAAGCGGGTGTGGAAGTTCCGCACGCCCGAGCCCGAGCGCGGAGGGGTGACCACCACCGCGAGTGGCCTCGGGTTCGCAGGTGGCGGCGACGGAGTCGTGCGTGCCTTCGACCTGCGCACGGGCAAGGTGCTCTGGACGTTCAAGACCGGGAACCCGATCGCCTCGGGCCCGACGATCTTCCAGAACGGTGGAAAGGAATTCGTGGCGGTGACGGTGGGTGGTACGCCAACGTCTTCGAACGGCGGCACCGTCTCGCAGCTGTTCGTCTTCGCGCTCGGCGAAGCGCCGGCAGCGCGGACGACCGAGAGCGTGGGGCCTCACGTCTCCTGGACGGTCACCGGAAGCGTGGAGAAAGCACACGTCCGGAAACTTTCAGCTACCGGCCACGGTGCCCGGATCGTCGTGAACGGCGGCGCCGTGCCGCTGACCCTGTGGCGCGCCGATAGCTCGAATCTGGCGACCACCACTGGTCGGGTCCTCCTCCACGGCAAGCCGGTCGCGGGTGCCGTCGTCGCGGTCGACCGATACCGGGTACCGGTCAGAACCGATACGAACGGGAGGTTCACGGCCAACGTCGACTCCACCCTCGCACGCCGGCATCCGCTTCACGTCGCCGGAGCCTCGCACGCGACGACCGCAGGTCGCCAGCTCACGACCGCCGAGCGCAGCGCGCTCGAGAAGGCGTCGGGAGGCATTTCCGTCGGCTACCGCGTCGTCGATCTCCGGGCGACACCTTCGGCGGGTGGGATCCTCGTAACAGGGCGCGCTGTCCGAGCCGACGGCGTGGCGGCCCCACCGGTCGTGCTGCTCTCCTATCGGCTGCAAGGCACGATCACCGACGCGAGCGGAAACCCGGTGAGCGGCGCGACCGTAGTCACGCGCACGACGGACCGTGATTTCTGGACGTTCTCAGAGCCTTCGAGCGCGAGCGGCCACTACGTCTCCTACTTCTCTGCCTCGGACGAAGAAGGGAGTGATCCCGTCGCTCTCAGCGTGCAGGTCGCCGTCGGAAACGTGTCCTACGGTTCGGGCATCCGGACCGTGTCGTTCTCGAGGCTTCACAGCGCGACGATGGACGTGAAGCTCCCTGCGAAAGGCACGACCCTCACTCCTCCTGTCTCGACGCCGGAGGTGGGAGCGTTCTATCGCGGCCTGCTCGTAGGAGTCTCCGGCCCGAACGGGGTGATTGCACCGGTCTCCGCACGGTGGCCAGCCAAGGACGGACGCTTTTCCCTGCTCCTGCCGTCGAGTGTGCGCGGCAAGACTCTTCGGGTCTGGGAGAGCGATTTCGCGACGTTCTCCCGCTCGCCCGCAACGCCCGGTGGAATTGTCGATGCGGGCGCCTGGCCGAAGAAGCTCTCCCCGCGCGTCGCGCGCGACGTCGCGTTTGTGACTGTCGGGAAATAGCGCTTCGCGAAAGGCCCGCAGGGGCGTAGGATGGAGGGGCCGTGCTGCTCGCAGGACTCGAGGCGCCCGAAACGCTCGTTGCAGAGCTCGCCCGGCTGCTCCGGATGAAGGGGCTCGACGAGACGGCCGAGACGCTCGAGGAGGCGCTCGGCGACGACCGCGCCCTGGTCGCGCTCGGCCCGGCCGACCGCGAGGCGATCCTGCTCGCGCTGACCGATTGCCCCTACGGCCTCGCGGAGCTCCGCAGCGTCGTGCAGCTGCAGAACGAGTGGGGCGCAGAGACGGCGCTCGCCGCTCACGCGTCGCACGCCGTCTGAGCGACGGCGTCACGCAGCGCTAGCGCGTCGTGAGTGTCAGCGTGTACTGCGTCGTCGCCGCCGTCTTCGGCATGACGACGAGCAGCGCGAAGCGGCCCTGAGCCGGATTGCGGTAGGTGAGCGTCGTCAACCCCGAGGACGTGGCGCCGCGGGCCAGCCGGTCTGCGGCGGCGGGTGACGGCGAGACGGTCTGCGCGCCCGTGCTCGCGAGCGTCAGGGCGGTCGCGGCGGTACCGCTCACGCGGGCGTTCAGCTTGTGGCCGTTCGGCACCCACACGCGGTAGACGTCTCGCGGATCCTCGAACTTGTCGACGGTGCCGCTGATCCGCGTCGAGGCGAGGCTCCTACGGAGCAGCGCGGGGACGCTGTGGTACTCGTCCCTGCCGGGGACGACCTGGTTCGCGTCGTCGTTGGGCTCGCCGGAGTCGCGGAGCGGCGTCGCCGCGGCGAGCGCGGCAGGGAGGTTCAGCAGCCCGTCGCCGCTCGAGGGGTCGCGTCCCGGCGTGCCGATGTCAGTCGCGGTCGAGCGGAGGATCTGCGCGACCTGGCCTGCATCGAGCGTCGGGCGCACCGTCCAGATCCAGGCTGCAGCCGCCGAGACGATCGGCGTCGCGAAGCTCGTGCCGTCCTCCGGCGCCCAGCCGGTTCCGCCTGTCGCAGGATCGACGGTCGCGACCGGGATCTGCGCGCCGGGCGCAGCGAGGTCGACGAAGCGCGACCTGCTCGACCAGGGGGCGACCGAGCCGTCGGGCTGGGTCGCGGCCACCGTCAGCACGTGCGGGTAGGCGGCAGGGTAGGTGAGGACGTTTCCGTCCTCGCCGTCGTTCCCCGACGCGGCGACGACGAGCGAGCCGCGCGCGACCGCGAGGTCGACGGCGGCCTTGATCGCCTCGTCGGGCCCCGGTCCGCCGAGACTGAGGTTGATCACGGTCTTGCCCAGCGCGGAGACCTCCAGGATGCCGTTCACGATCGCGCTCGTCGTCAGCTCGGTGCCGGCCCCGGTGGCGGCGTCCCAGCTGCGGATCACCGCGTCGGGGTACACGCCGACGACACCGACGCCGTTCTCCTGCGCACCGACGACCGATGCGACCGCCGTCCCGTGGACGCCGCCCAGCGGCTGCGGCTCCTGCGTGTTGAGCGCGACGAGGTTCGGCCGGCCGGCGAACTCGGGATGCCCGAGGTCGACGCCCGAGTCGACGAGCGAGACCGGTACACCCGGCCCCGGCGGTGTGAGGGTGTCCACCCCGATCGCGCTGCGCCACCATTCCTGCGCGACGAACGGGTCGGACGACGACACCGACGAGACGGCGGCCGTGTAGGTCGCCTCCGGCTCGGAGAACGCCACCGCACCCGAGGCTCGCAGCGTCTTCAGCGCCGGAGCTGCAGAGCGAGCGGGCAGCCTCCACAGGTCGAGCTCCTTCGCGACGAGCGTTCCCCCCGCCCGCGCGATCACGCTCGACGACGCGGCCGTCGTACCCGGCCGAAGGCGAACCAACACGTCCGCGCGCGCCGCGTGCCCCGAGCCGCCCAAGACGCCCGCCGAGACCCCCACGGCGAGCACGAGCACGGCGATGGCGATGCGGCGCGTCACGTCGGCCAGAGTGCACGATGGAATATGAAGCGCGCGTTACCGCGGCGTTGCCCGTCGCGGCGCGGCTTGCGTCAGCCGCCGGCGACGACCTCCACAACGAGCGAGGCGTAGTCGAGGAGCTGCCGGTCGCCGAGGAAGTGCTCCTCCACGTAGCGCCGGCCTCCCCGGGCGAGCCGGGCGCGCAGCTCGGCGTCGCCGAGCAGACCGTCGACCGCGCGTCCGAAGTCCTCGAGGTCGGACGGGTCGTCGACCAGCACGCCCGTCTCGCCGTCGACGATCTGGTCGACGATCCCGCCGACCGCGCTCGCGACGACGGGGCGCGTCTTCCAGAGTGCCTCCGCGACCGTCAGCCCGAACCCCTCGGCGAGGCTCTTCTGGACGACGACGGTCGCGTGGCGTTGGAGAGCGTTGACCACGAAGGCGTTCTCGACCGGATCGGCCATCGGGATCGCGACGAGATGCGTGCGTCGCCGGTCTGCGGGCGGGAGGCTGTCCCAGGCGGCGACGGTCTCGTCCCACACCTCGGCACCCTCCGGGTCGTCGTCCACCCCATCGACCACAGGACCCGCGAGGACGAGGTGCGCCCCAGGCGCCCGCACGTGGCGGACGAACCCGTGCAGCACGCCCTCCATGTCCTTCAGCCGGTCCCAGCGCGAGATCTGGACGACGAGCGGCGCGTCCGCAGCGACCGGCTCCGCGGAGCCGTGGATCTCGACCCGCCGGCGGACACGCGCATCGGGTCGGGCCCCGTCGGCCGCCACGAGACCGGCGCCGACGAGGAGCGCGAGCACCTCGCCGTCCACGAGGTCCTCGTTCTTCGGGGCGAAGGGGTCGATCGACGGCGGGATCACCCGCATCCGCGTCCGGTCGACCCAGGGCGGCGCGAACGACGCGCGGGTGAACACGAACGCGCGCGCTCCTTCGACGTAGGGACGAACGAACGCCCACGCTCGCTCCGTCCACTCGTTCGCGCCGTCGAACCCGACGTGGCAGCGCCACACGACTCGTGCGCCGTGCGCCTCGAGCGGCGCGAGGAGACCCGCGGGCTGCGGATCGTGGAGGACGACGACGTCTCCCGGCCGGATCTCGGCCCGGAGCCGCTCGACGTTCTTCGTGAGCGTCCTCTCGTACCGCGCCCGTTCGTCTCCACCCAGCTCGCCTCCGTCGCCGGAGGCCCCGTAGAGGCCATTGTGGATCCGCTTCGTGATCTCGAAGAATTCCGCGTCCCCCTCGAGCACGAGCCACGTCGCGTCGACGCCGAGGCCGCGTGCGTACGCGAGCTGGGCGGCGAGCAGCTCTGCGACGCCGCCTCCGTTCGCCGTCGAGTTCACGTTCACGACCCGGCGGCCGTCGAGAACGTCGCGGACGCGGGCGGCTTGCGCGACGAGCTGCTCGATCCGCGCGGCGCCGGTGAACGGCTCCAGCCGCCGTGGGTCGACCGGCTGAACTTCGATCGCCTCGCTGGACATCGGCGTCATTCTCTCGTTTTGGCCGCCACCGGACGCAGCTCCCGCCCGACGTCAATGCCGTGCAGACGACGTGCCGTGCCGCGAGAGAAGGACGATCGCGACGGCGTCCGCCGCGACGATCGTGCCCAGCACGACCAGCGTCGCGGAGAAGATCCACGTGAACGCGTGGTCGACGGTCGTCACGGCCTGGCCGACGCTGGCGAACCCCGCGCTGCGAACGTCGTCGGAATCGAGGTGGGACGAGAGGTCGTCCACGCCGAGATAGCGGTCGACGAAGCCGATCGTGTTCCTGCGCACCGGGATCCGCTCGCCGTCGAGCGTGCGTCTGATGCCGTGGTCGCTGAGCGCGTGGAACACGCCGGTCGCGAACGTGACGCCGAACCCGGACGCTACCCGCGCGACGAACGAGACGAGGGCGCTGACCCGGCCCTGCAGGTCGTCGGGCACCGCCGCGAGCGGCGCGCTCTTGGCGGAGACCGAGACCATCGCGTAGCCCAGGCCGTTGAGAAGCAGCCCGGGAACGAGGTGGATGCCCACCGAGCTGTTCGCGTCGATCAGGACGAGCGCGAACAGCCCCGCGGAGCAGAACGAGACACCGACCGCCATCACGCTCGTCGGGCCCGTGCGGTCGACGACCTTGCCGACGAAGGGCGAGGCGAGCACGCCCGCGACGCTCGAGGGCAGCAAGATGAGACCCGTCTGGAAGGCGCTGTAGCCGGCCGAGGACTGGAGATACAGCGTGAGGTAGAAGAGGTTCCCGAAGAAGGCGAACGACACGACGGAACGCGAGATCGCCGATGCCGCGACGGGCGGCAGCCGGAGCAACGAGAAGTCGATCACCCGGTCCGTGCGGCCACGCTCGGCCCGGCGCAACGCGAGCGCACACACAAGCGCGAGCGTCCCGAAAGCGGCGAAGACGGGCCAGCCGACCCGGTTGCCCTCGATGATGCAGATCTGGATGCCGAGCACCACGCCCGCGAGCAGCAGCACCGCGGGTAGCCGCAGGTCGACGTCGCGCGATCGCGACCCCTGCCGCAGGGCGTCCTTCACCAGCACCGCCGCGGCGGAGGCGAGCAGAGCGTGGACGACGAAGATCGCGCGCCAACCGACCGTGTCCGTGAACGTCCCGCCGACGAGCGGGCCGACGGCCGAGAAGACCCCCAGGATCATCCCCATCAGGCCGATCGCGAAGCCCCGTCGCTCGGCCCCGTAGGCGCGCGTGAGGAGGACGAGCCCGGCCGGGCTGACGATCCCCGCGCCCACCCCCTGCAGGCCGCGGCCGAGGATGAGCATCCACGGCGCGAGGGCGACGGCCCCGAGCAGCGCCGCTCCCACGTAGACCGCAGTACCGGCGACGAAAGTGCGTCCCGCGCCCGCACGGTCGACGAGCCTGCCCGCCGGCAGCAGCGTGACGGCGAACGTCAGCACGTAGACGCTTGCCACCCACTCGATAGTCGCCGCACCGCCCCCGAGGTCGTCGCGGATGGCGGGAAGAGCGACCGAGACGACCGTCGAGTCGAGGCCGATCAGCCCGGTAACGGTCGTCACCGCAGCGAGCACGCGCAGCCGCGCGCGGCGACGGGCGTCTCCCTCGGCGTCCCGGCCGGCGAAGGGCACGAGTCGGCCGGTCGACCCATGCCGGCCGCTCGGATGGAAGTAGTGGTCGACCAGCGGCAGATCGTGGAGCAACGTCAACCGCACGTCTCCGCGCACCCTACTGTCCCATGCGCCGTCGCCGACCCTGTGGGACGGGACCGCGGATCAGAGCTCGGCTAGATCTCGGCGGGAGTCGTCTGGAGCGCCGCGCGGCGCGGGCGGCGCACGCGCATCTCCTCGGCGAGGAAGTACGAGCCGATCACGAGCCCCGCGGCCAGGAGCTGCGCGGCGATGCCCTCGACCGTCGGGAACACCGCGAACCAGAGCCCGACGAAGCCGGGGAACGAAATCCCGATCGGCGTCGCCGGCATCCAGCCCGCGAGCTGCATCTCCTGGACGCTCTCCCCCACCATCACGAGCAAGACGAACCCGAGGAGTACGCCGGTCGCGACCAGCATCCTGCGGTAGGGCAGCCGGCTCTGGAACGCGAACGTCAGCACGCCGACCACGACGGTCAGGGCGACGCCGAGCGCCACGCCCTCGAGCACGGTCAGCGAGCCGTGCTCGAGACGGAGGTTCTGGAGGAAGAGCACGACCTCGAACCCCTCGCGGTAGACGGCGGTGAAGCCGAGCAGCCCCAGTCCGAGGATCAGCCTCGACCCTCCCGTCTCCTCGACGAGCGAGCGGCGCCGGCGGTTGTGCGCCGAGATCCACCCGGTCCAGTAGACCTTGTGGAAGAACCAGTTCATCACGACGAGCAGGACGCCGACCGCGAGCAGGCCCGTGGCCGCCTGCACTTCGAGGCCAGGCCCGCCGAGGAGCCCGATCACCCAGATCGCGACGAACCAGGTCACGACGGACGCGCCGAGCGCCGCGAGCGCCCCGCCCGCGACGGGACGGCGCAGCCCCCGGCGGGCGCCAGCGAAGCTGGCGGTGAACGCCGCGAGCACCAGCACGGCCTCGAGGCCCTCGCGGAAGACGAGCAGCCCGCTGTCGACGACGACCGCGCCGTGGCTCAGCTGCGCGTCGCCGGCCGTCGGATCGGGCACGCCGGCGGGAGCGGAGACGGCTTTCCAGGTCAAGACGCCGATCGCCGCGAAGGCGACGAGCGACCAGGCAGCGCGCCGGAGCAGCAGCTTGCGCTGCGCGAGCTCCTCCGCTGTGGGACACCTGCTCACCAGTGTAAGGACGACCTTACACCAGATCGAGGGCGGGTGAGCCGAAGAACGGTCGCACCAGGCCGGCGTCAGGCGCCGGGCGCCGTCGGCTCCGGCACCCATGCGTCCGAGGCGAGCCGCGCGTGCACGAACTGCACCGCCATGGCGCCCTCCCCCACGGCGGTCGCGCAGCGCTTGGTCGACCCGGAGCGCGCGTCTCCCGCGGCGAATACGCCCGGCACGCTCGTCTCGAGCAGCGCGTCCGCGCCCGCGGCGGCGCCCGTGAGGACGAAGCCGTTGGCGTCCCTGGCCACGCTCTGCCCGAGCCAGTCGGTGCACGGCACCGCCCCGAGGAAGAAGAAGAGGAACGACAACGGCAGCCGCTCCCCGCCCGCCAGCGTGACCGCCTCGAGCCGGCCGTCTTCGCCGTGCAGCTCCGCGATCTCGCTTCGGTCGCGGACCGCGACGCCGAAGCGCTCCAGCTCGAGCAGGAGGTAGGCGGACATCGTCTCGCGCAGGTCGGCCCGGCGATGGAGCAGCGTCACGAGGGCGCCGCCACGAGCGAGCCACACCGCCGCCTGGCCGGCCGAGTTGCCGCCGCCGACCACGGCGACACGCGCTGCGCCGCAGAGCTGGGCTTCCGGCGGCCCGGCAGCGTAGAACACGCTGATGCCCTCGTAGTCCGCGAGCCCCTCGACCGGCAGGCGTCGATACTGCGCTCCCGTCGCGAGCAACACCGTCCGGGCCGCGATCTCGTGACCCTCCTCGAGGCGAACGAGGTGACGCCCCTCGCCGGTCTCGAGCGCGACCGCACGATAGGGCGACGCGGTGCGGGCGTGGAACTTCCGCGCCTGCGTGACGGCGCGGCTGGTCAATTCCGAGCCGGTGATCCCGGCCGGGAAGCCGAGGTAGTTCTCGATGCGACGCGAGGTGCCTGCCTGGCCCCCGAGCGCGGTGCTCTCGACGACGAGCGTCTCGAGCCCTTCGGAGGCGCCGTAGACCGCCGCACCCAGGCCTGCCGGCCCACCGCCGACGACGACGAGGTCGACCTCCTCGCGCGGCAGGAGCTCCCGACCGATGCCGAGCGCCCGGGACACCTGGCCGGTCGAGGGCCCGCGCAGCTCCACGTCCCCCGGCAGCCGCACGAGCGGGAGGCTCGCGGGGTCGAGCCCGGCGACGAGCGCGGCGGCGTCCGGGTCGTCTGCCCGTCCAGGCTCGCGCCACGTGAACGGCAGCCTGTTGCTCCGCGCGAACTCCACCATGCGCATGGTCGCCTCCGACGAGCGTGGGCCCGACGATCTCGAGCCCGATGCCCTCGACCCGCTGCAGCGCCTCGCGCCGCGCGATGAACGTCGAGAGCAGCAGGTCGCTCAGCGGCCCGTCCTCGAACAGGAGCTCCCGCAGCGCATCCCGATCGACGGCGACGTAGCGCAATGGGCGGGTGACGACCGCCGTGAGGAACACGGTCTGCCCCGAGAGAAGGTTCATCTCCCCGAGGAACCCGGACGTCCCGTGACGCACGATCTCGTGGCCCGCCCGCGTCCAGGATCGCGACCTCGCCCTCGACGATCGCGATGAAGGGGTACCGACGATCGCCGACGCGGAACAGCACGTCGCCGACCGACGCCGACCGCTCCTCGCCGAGCCCCGCGAGCGTCGCGAGCTGGGAGGCGGACAGCATCGGGCTCGAAGGCGGCGTCACGGCCGCGAGCGTACCCGCGCGCCAGGCCTAGAGGGGTGCTCCAGATGGTTTTCGCGGACACGCTCGAGCAGCGTCGACACGGGCGACCGTAGCTCGTGACGGCCGGCCGTGGCGAGCCGCGCTCTTGCTTCGGGAACCAGCATCTCCTGATCGGCCACCATCGGTACCTCCACGGACCGCGAAAAAGCCCCGGGACGATCGGCAGTCCGATCGAGCCGAGGCCTCTGCGACACCACGGACGGCCACTGCGACCGCCCGAGGCGAAAACCTACACGAGCACGATGCGTCAGAGCGGGCCACGTGGTGCGTCGAGCATCCTCCGCCGACGCGGCGTTAGCATGGGCGCCGGTGGCTGACGGTCCGTTGGGGTTCGCGACTCCGGGGGCTCGGGCGCGCGCTCACAGAGATCTCGTCGTGTTCCTGCGGCGACTCGCGCAGCTGTGCCTGCTCATCGTGGCGCTGGTCATCGGCGGCACGATCGCGTTCGCCCTCACGGAGCACGTGACCGCCTGGTTCGGGTTCGTGTGGGCGATCGACACGATCGCCACGGTCGGCGCCGTTTCGACTCCCAGAGACGACCGGAGGCCAGGTGACCAAGGTCGTGCTGATCGTCCTCGGCGTGGGTACGCTCTTCTATGCCCTCGTCGCGACAACGGAGTTCTTCGTCGCAGGCCACGTCACGGGCCTGTTGCGCGCGTACAGGAGGGAGCGGGTGATCAACGCGCACACAGACCACTACCTGATCTGCGGGTTCGGCAGGGTCGGGCAGCAGGTCGCCAGGAATCTCCGCGCGGCGGGCGCGAGCTTCGTCGTGATCGACTCGAACCCCGACAGCCTGCAGGTCGCCGAGGATGCGGGGCTCCCGTACGTCGAGGGCGAGGCATCGGACGAGGCGGTCCTGCGAGAGGCCGGCATCGAGCGCGCACACGCATTGATCGCGTGCGTCGACTCCGATGCCGACAACATCTTCATCACGCTGACCGCACGGGAACTGCGCCCGGATCTCACGATCGTGGCGCGCTCGGGACGCGACGAGTCCGAGGCGAAGCTCCGGCGCGCCGGCGCAGACCGGGTCATCTCGCCGTACAAGTCGAGCGGCTCGGACATGGCGCGGCTCGCGCTCCACCCGCAGGTGGCCGACCTCGTCGACGTCGCGCCCGAGTACCGGCTCGAGGAGATCGAGGTGTCGGCGACCTGCGCCGGCATCGGCCGTGCGCTCGCGGACCTGTCCGGCTCCACGGTCGTCGCGGCCGTGCGCCGTGCCGACGGCCGACTCGTGCCGCAGCCACCGGGCGACCTGGTGCTCGAGGCAGGAGACACGCTGATCGCGAGCGGCACCGCCGACGCAATGGACCGTCTCGACGCGCTGTTCGCGCCGAAGGAATCGAGCCGGGGCCTCGCGTCGTGAGCGTGACCTGACCGGCGTCAGTCGAGAGTCGAGAGCGCTTCGGCCCTGGGCTCGCGCTGCTGGCGCTCGCCGATCGCTCTGCCGCGTGGGAGCGACGCGCCGACGAGCCTGGCGCGGCGGCGCCGCCGGAGCGCCTCGGACAGCAGGTAGCTGCCGACGACGAAGAGAGCTGCGGCCGCTTGCGCGGCGAGGCCCTCCCACGTCGGATAGACGCCGAGCCAGGCGCCCGACCAGTAGGGGAGCCTCAGGTCGGCGACAGGGGTGACGGGGACCCAGCCGACCTTCTGCAGCACCTGCACCGTCTGGCCGACGAGGACGATCAGCACCCACGTGATCATCAGGCCGGTCGCGATCAGCATCTTCTTGTGCGGTAGCCGCCGCTCGAGCGAGACGACGAGGATCCCGACCGCGAGCGTCGCGGCAAAGCCGATCGCGAGGCCCTGCAGCACCGTCCAGGCGCCAGCCTCGATCGTGAGCGCCTGGACGAACAGTGTCGTCTCGAACCCTTCCCGGTAGACGCTCGTGAATCCGAGCGCGACGAGCCCCGCCACCTGTGCGGCGGCGAGCGAGAGGCCCGCGCCGGAGAGGATCGACTTCTTCCGGCGGTGCAGGTCCTGGAGGTTCTGCTGCCAGTAGATGCGGTGGTAGAACCAGTTGAGGATCAAGAGGAGCACGCCGATCGCGACGAGGGAGACGATCGCCTCGAGCCGCTCGCCGTAGCGTGAGAGCGACCCGAGCAGCGTCTGCGCGACGACCCAGGTGATCATGCTCGCGACGAGCGCGAGCCCCGCGCCGGCGAGCAGCGGGCGGCGATAGCGGCGCTGGGCGCCGACCATGCTCGCCATCAGCGCCGCGAGGATCAGCACCGCCTCGAGGCCCTCGCGGAAGGCAATGATCGCCGTATTCGCGATCACCGTCGGACGGGATGCCCCTTCGCCGATCGCCTCCGCCGACTCCTTCAGCGCGAGGTCGAGCTGGCTCATCGTGGCGGCGAGATCCTCGGCGGAGGCATTGCGCCGGACCAGCTGCGCGAGGCCGTCTTTGCCGTCGGCCCCGTACCAGAAGAAGCCCTCGACGCGCTGGAAGAGAGACGGTGCGAGGCCGCGCAGATGCTGCTCCGGGCCGAGCTCGAACGTCGCGTACGCCTCGAGGCGGCTCGACTCGGCTCGGCGATAATCGCCCACGGCGACCGCCGCGGTGACCTTCTGCAGCAGCGTCGCGATCACGTCGAAGTCGGCCTGCGTGTTGTCGCCCTTCCACGCGTCCGGGTAGGCGGCTGAAAGGGCGTCGAGGCTACGCGTGGCGACCGTCTCGACCTCGTCCGGAGACGCGACCGCCGTTCCGCGCGCCGTGTCGCCGAGCAGCACCTGCAGCCGGTCGAGCGACCGCTGCGCCTTCCGGGTCGCGCCGGTGTCGGCGCGGGCGAGGTACGACTGCAGGTCGCCGAAGGCATCTGCCGCCCCGTCACGGAACGTGACCGCCTCCTGAACCTCGATCGGCACCGTGACGACGCCGTCCGAGACGCCGCGCGCGTACTCGATCGGGACGAGCCCGAGGAAGCGCGTCAGCTGGCCCGCCTTACGGGCCTGCTCGCTCGGCGGGAGCGGCGCGGCCCTGAAGGAGACGAGAGAGTCCCGGACCGCCTCGAGCCGGCTCGCGGCGCGAGCGCGCTGCCCGGCGGCCGCGCTCGTGACGAGCACGTTCAGGTCTCGCCCGACCCGGCTCGTCGCCGCCGCGCCGCGCTGGCTCTCGAACGCTCCGCGGACGATCGCCCAGTACCCCTCTGCGGTAGCTGCCCCCTCGGTCGCGGCAGCGGACGAGCCCGACCGCAGCCCGTCGGCCGTCGAGTCGAGCGCCGATCGCAGCTGCGACTCGTACGTGTCGAGCAGGTCGAGCCGCACGGTCGCAGCGGCACGGCGCGGCGAGATCACGCCGTCGCGCAGGGAGGCCAGCGCGACGCTCGCAGCGGCGCTCGGGTGGGTGTAGCGCGTGGTCAGCTCGAACGCCCGCACCAGCGACCACTCGTCTGCGAGATCCGCATCCCCACGCGCGGTCGCGGTCACCGTCGCATCGAACGCCGCCGCGAGCACCGCCGTCGCGCGCCCGGGCGATCGCGAGGTGCCGCCTCGACGGGGGTCGCGCCCGGCAGGCAGCGACGTGGCGCCGGCGATTGCCGTCCGCACGGCCCGCCCCGACCCTGGACGCACCCGATCGAGCGCGTCCGCGAGCTCGCGTCCCGCGCGCGTCGGCCGCGACGGCGGCCGTACCCGCCTTGTCGGCGTCTCCCAGCGTGACGTCGAGCTGGATGTCGAACAGGCTCGATTCGAGCTGCTCCTGCGCCTTCCACGGCGCGGGAGCCGTGCCGCGCTCGCCGCCGGCAAGGCGACGAGCGCGGCACCCACGACGACGATCGGCCAGATCGTCCGCAGTGAGTTGAACCGGCTCAGCGCGACACCCTCTGCCTACGCCTGGAGCTCGATCCCGAGCACGCCGGCGGCCTGGCTGACCTGCCCCGCGATCGCGTTGGCCTGCTTCTGCGCCTGGCTCCCGAGCAGGTCTGCCTCCGCCGGTCGGAACTTCCTGCCCGCCTTCTCCTTCGCGTAGATGGAGTCGACGAACGTCGTCAGCGAGCGCAGCTGCGAGCCCGATCTGGGCGCTCCGCTGCGTCCCCGCCTTGTTCAGGAGCGGCTTGATGCCGGCGTAGACGGTCTCGAGGCTGAAGAGGATCCCGTGCACGTCGATCAGCCGCGAGTGCGACACGAAGGCGCGCTCCTTCGCCTTGTTGCCGAGGATGAAGCGCGACGACTTCCACTCGCCGAAGTACCCCTCCATCGTCGGCACCATCACCACGAGCGCCGTGAGGACGTCCGAGCTCGTCGGCTTCCAGGCAGCGGCTGCTTTCGCGCTTTGCCGGGCCGCCTGCTCGAACCCGCGCGTGATCGCCACGAGGACGTTCGCGTCCGGCAGGACCTCGCCGAACTCGACCTTGCGGTCATCGTCGAGATCGACACGGGACGTGCCCTTCGCGACGAACCGGGGGTCCGTGCCGTAGAGCGTCGGCTCGAGCAGGGCGTGGAAGTAGTTCCCCGGGCTCTCGAAGACCCGGCCGTCGGGCAGCCGGAGATCGAACGGGACGGCGGTCTTGGGATCGTCGGCGGCACTCGTCCCCGAGTCCATGACCACGTCGAACTGCGCGAGCGAGGGCACGCCCGCGATGATCCCCTCCTCCTCCTCGTAGGCCCGGTGGGCGCGATCGAAGGACGGCTTCGAGGCGAGCAGCAGCCTCGAGACTTCCGCGCGGTGCCGGCGCCACATGCGCCCGTAGTCGAAGTTGCTGGCCCGCGCGAGCGCGTAGTAGCGCTCTGACCTCTTCCGCTCCGCATTCAGCTCGTCGACGAGCGTCTGCGAGCGCTGCAGCAGGTACGACTTGATCCCGGGCAGGGTCGAGGGGTCCTTCGCCGCCGCGCCCGCGGACGAGGCGAGCACCGCCGCGACCGCGGTACACGCGACGGCCGAGAAGACCGCCAGACGTACGCGCACCATCATGTGAGGCAGACCTTACTTCGAAACACAGGCCCTCCATAAGTTGGGCGGCTCCTGATGTCTAGGGAGCCTTACATTGAAAGTAAGGCGATCCTAACAACAGATCGCAGGAGCTGTCGAGCCCGACCCGACGGAGCAAGCGGCGGTCACGATCATCGTCGGCGGACAAGCTCCTGGCCGGCCGTCTTGCGACGACTTTCAGGCCCGAGAGCTCGCCCTCCGGCGCGCATCGCGCTCCGGGCTATGGTCCAGCCGGCCTGCACCCACCAGAGAGGAGAAATCGGCAATGCCGCACATCGATCTGCCGGAGGGCGTCCCCGGGCATCCGGAGCGCGATGCAGTACCGGCCGGAGACCGCGGTGCATCTCAACGCGCTCGCGGAGCAGCTGCTGCGGGCCGAGAACACCCTGCCGCCGGGCGATCGCGAGCTGATCGCGGCCTACGTCTCGCGCCGCAACAAGACCGTGTTCTGCGAGCACTCGCACAGCGCCTTCGCGGCCGTCCAGCTCGACGGCGGCATCGACCTCGTCGAGCAGGTCAAGCGCGACCCCGACAGCGCACCGATCGAGCCCAAGCTCCGCGCGCTCCTGCACATCGCCGGCAAGGTCGCGGTCGACGGCAAGAGCGTCACGACCTCGGACATCGAGGCGGCACGGGCAGAAGGCGCCACCGACCTCGAGCTCCACGACACCGTGCTGATCGCGGCGGCCTTCTGCATGTACAACCGCTACGTCGACGGCCTCGACACCTGGCAGCCGGCCGACCCGGAGGCGTACCGGGAACGGGCACACCTGATCGTCGAGCAGGGCTACGCCGGCGCTGTACCGGCGCGGTCGGCGTGACCGCGCCGTTCTCCATCGCGTTCACGGCGAAGGAGTGGAGCTAGCCGCCGGACTGCTTGCCTGCCCGCCCGAACCGCTAAGTCGTCTTTCGTCCTCCTTCTCTCCGTGAGGTCATCACGGCATCCGGTTCAGCAGACGAGGGTGTTTTGCATGGCCCAGAGGGCGGCGGCGGCTCGTGTCGAGACGCCGATCTTGCCGTAGATGTGCTGGATGTGGTGGTCGGCGGTCTTGGGAGAGATGACGAGCCGGTCGGCGATCTGGCGCGTCGTGAGGCCCCTGCGCCGCGAGGCGCAGCACGTCGACCTCGCGGCGGGTCAGGCCGCCGGGATTCTGCTGCCGCTTGCCCGACTGCGCGTTGCGGCTCGCCGTGGCCGGCGGCCACGAGAACGGCGCGGGTCGCGCGCGGCTCGAGGACGCCTGTCCGATTCGAGGCGGCGAAGCTCGGCGGCCGCGTCGTCGGGCGAGAACGGCGGCCGGTCCGCTCGCTCGGTGGTCATGCCGACGTAGACCTCGGTCGCCGCGAGGACGCACGCTCCGAGATCGTCGGCGTCGGCCCGCACGCGCCTGTGGTAGCCCGAGCCGTCGCACTTCTCGTGGTGGGCGCTGGCGACCGGGTTGAGGGCGGCGAGGGCGGGTGAGCGGCGCAGCATCTGCTCGGTCAGCATCGGGTGGAGCTCGACGCGGTCGAACTCGCGTCCGCGTGAGCGGGCCGGGCTTGTCCCAGATCGAGTTCGGCACCGCGGTCGTGCCGAAGTCGTGCACGAGCGCCGCGCGGCGGAGCGTGGTCGACCGCGTCGTCGGCCAGCCCGAGGATCGCGGGCGGCATCGGCGGCGAGCTCGGCGCAGCGGCGGCTGTGCCCGCCCATGTACGGCGACTTGAGGTCGATGAAGTCGGCGGCGGCGGTCAGCGCGTGGTCGAGCTCCTCGCCCGTCAGCATCGCGGTGCGGCTCGGGCTCGAGCGCGAGCACGGCGTCCCACGGCTCGGTCTCGCGGAGCCGCTCGAACCAGCCGCCGCCGTGCGCGACGAAGAGGTCGGCGAGCGCCGGGTCGTAGGTGCGGTCGCGGCGGTCGCGAGCAGCCTCGATCGCCTGCTCGGGCGAGAAGAGGCGGCCGATCGCCTCCATGTCGTGGCTGACGTGCGACGATCCGCATCGGCGAGCGGAATCGCCTCGCCCGCGGCGTGGTCGGGGTAGCCGTTGCCGTTCCAGCGCTCGAACGTGAAGGCGAGCGCCTCGCGGACGCTCGGGCCGAAGTCGAGCCGCTCGCACGAGCATGTCGGCCACCTCGCAGCCGGAGGCGAAGTTGTGCACCGCCCACTCGTGGGCCGCTCCTGGAGCATCCTGACGATCTCGTCGCGCTCCTCCTCGGGATGCGCCGGCCGTCGCGAACGCGACGACGTCGCGCATCACCTCGGCGGGATTGGCGGCGTCGTGGACGAGCGTCTGGGCCCGGATCGCGATCTCGTCGCCGAACACGGTGGCGACCTCGTGGGCGTGACCGGTGCAGCCGAGGTAGCGGAGCAGCGCGACCCAGTAGGCCGTCTCGCGCACCTCGTCGTCGAATCCCGCCGCCTCGCACATCCAGGTCGCGAGCAGGCACGAGCGCAGCTGCGACTCGAGCGGCTGGCCGAAGGCGTTGTCCTGCGCGAGCGCCAGCGTGGCGACGAGCTCGCCGAGCGCGAAGCGGCTGCTCGGAAGATAGGGAGTTCTCCCGATGTATCGGCCGACACGGTCGAGAACAATCCTCTCACGACGCGCGTGTTGTCGCTCCAGGCGACGGACGAGCTCACCCGAAGGAGGACGCATGGCGAGTGCACCGACACCGATCAAGGTGGGAGTCATCGCGGACCAGACGGGCCCGCTCTCGTTCGTGGGGCTCGCCAACGCCAACGTCGCCAGGATGGTGATCGGCGACATCAACGCCAAGGGCGGCCTGCTGGGACGCCACGCTCGAGCTGCATGCTCGAGGACGGCGCGACCGACGACGCCGTCGCGGCCGCCGGCGGCGAGAAGCTCGTCGAGGACGACCAGGTCGACGTCGTCCTCGGCGGCATCTACAGCTCGACGCGGCAGGCGATCAAGGGCCCGGCCGTCGTCGAGGGCAAGACGCTCTACATCTACCCCGAGCAGTACGAGGGACAGGAGTCCGACCCGCTGATCTTCTGCACCGGCCCGGTGCCCGCGCAGCAGGTCGACCCGCTCATCCCGTGGCTGATGCGACGAGACGGGGGCGAAGCGCTTCTACCTGCCGTCGGCCGACTACATCTGGCCGCACGTCCTGAACGCGCGCGTCCGCGAGGTCGTCACGGCCAACGGCGGCGAGCATCGTCGGCGAGGAGTACTTCCCGCTCGACCACACCGACTACCGGGCGACCGTCGAGCGGATCACCGCGAGCGGCGCCGACGTCGTCTTCAACACGATCGTGCCGCCCGGGGTCGACGCCGTTCTTCGAGGAGCTCCACGACTCGGGCTTCACGAGCCGCGGCGGGCAGCTCGTCTGCACGTACTTCGACGAGAACTTCCTGAACATGGTGCCGGCCGCGCACGTCGAGGGCCTCTACGGCTGCCTCGACTACTACCAGGCCGTCGAGCGACCCGTTCAGCCGGAAGCTGCTCGCGCAGTACGACGCGCTCTACCCCGGCGACGCGAAGTTCACCGGCGGCAGCGCGTGCTCGGGCCTCTACCGCGGGCTGCGGCTCTGGGCCGCCGCCGTGACCGAGGCCGGCTCGCTCGAGCAGGCGGACGTGATCGCGGCGCTCGACCACGCCGAGATCGCCGAGGGCCCCGGCGGCCCGGCGGCGATGGTGCCGGGCCAGCACCACGCTGCGCCTGAACATGTACATCGCCCAGGCCCGAGGCGGCCGCTTCGAGATCGTCGAGAACCTCGGCGCGATCGACCCGCAGGAGCGCCTCGTCGGCGCGCCGGCCCTCGCCGGCTGAGCGCAACGAGCCGACCACGCACCACGAAAGGAGAACGACGATGCTACTCGCGACGACGCAGGTCGAGGACCTCGACCGCTTCCTGGAGATCTTCTCGACGCAAGGGCGCCGAGAAGCGCAAGCAGCACGGATCCAAGGGCGCGACCGTCTTCCGCGACCCCTCCGAGGACGACCGGGTCTGGGTCGTCTTCGACTGGGACGAGCAGGGCTGGCAGAGCTTCGTCTCCGACCCCGAGGTCCCGCCGATCATGCAGCGAGGCCGGGCACAAGGGCAAGCCGCAGGCCGCGGAGCTCGCCGGCCGCTACGACGCCTGATACACGTGCCGACTGCTCGCTCGCGGGGGGCCGACAGATCGTCGGCGTCCCGCGAGCCTGACCGAGCGTCGTAGCGCGACGGCTCGCTCAGCGGACTGGCAGACGGCGGTCACGAGGCATGGAGCTAGCCGGACTCGAACCGGCGACCTCCTGGGTG
>CAVQJQ010000005.1:0-495258 GCA_963712915.1 uncultured Actinomycetes bacterium | reverse complement strand
ACAAGCGCCGCTGGGACAGTCGCACGGACGATCGCACGCCGCACGGCTTCCCGACTTGGGTGCTATTAGCCGCCGCGTCGAGCGGACGCAAGAAAATGGTCAAGTCACGCGCGTCCGAAGCGCAGGGTACGGACGAACGCCGGCTCCCCGAGATCGGGAACCGGCATCTGTTCGGCCGACCTGCGAATCAGCGCGTCGCTCAACGTTTCAGCTCTGCGTCTCGGCACCCTGCCGCTCACACGCTACTGGTGGACGTGGCGCGGCCCGAAGCGCGCCTACCGCAGCGCCCTTCGCGGCCGGGCACGCTGTTAGCAGGACGTCGGCGCTCCGGCGACGGGCGTCGCCGTACGCTGTCTGGCCGACGCCATCGATGCCGGTCGCCTGGTTGAGCGGGTAGTTCCATCCTGCCGCAGGGATGCTGCTATCGCCGAGACGAGGTACCGACCCACCAATGCAGCCTCCGTACGTCCCTCCTGCATACGGGTGAGGCCGAGGCGGTGGGCCAAGGTGTCGGTGACGGTCTTGCCGTTGCAGAAGACCGCCTCGAGCGGCCGCGCCGCAGCTGCTCGACGAGAAACGGAAGGTCGCGAGCAACGAGCGTGTCGCGTTCGCGGGGCGGGAGGTGCCGCCAGACAGGGGCGTCGGCTCCTGGATTAGCGAGATGCACGGCGCTGCCGACTTGGTATCGCGAGGAGGCCGCCTGTACATGATGCCTCCTTTCGTGGTCGACGACGATCCGGTCGGCTACTCGTACTGGAGGGCGTCGAGGACATTCAGTCGCGAGGCCCGCCGTGCCGGCAGGACAGCAGCGAGCACGCCTGCGACAACCGCGACGAGTGCAAAGACGACGAGCGGGGCGACCGGCACCGAGAAACGCACCTCGTACTGCGAGAGCGCCTCGGCGAGAAGCGCGGAGAGAAGGATCCCGAGCGGGATCCCGAGCGCGGCCCCGATGAGCGACGTGATGATCCCCTCATGGCGGATCATCCGCCGCACCTGCGGCCTGGTCATGCCGACCGCCCGGAGCATCCCGAGCTCTCGCGTCCGCTCGAACACCGAGAGGGCGAGCGTGTTGACCATTCCGAAGAGGCTCACGAGGACGGAGAACGCGAGCAACACGTAGACGAGGTTCAGGATCGATGTGAACTCCGCCGTCCGGCTCGTCACGAACCCGGCTTCATCGTGGAGCCTCGCGTCCGGGAAGCGGGAGATCGTCCGCTGGATGGGCTCGGCCGACTCGGCCGCGACGAAGGTGAACAGGTCGCGCGGCCGGGGGAACGTGCGGTCGAACGAATCACGGCTGACGGTGACCTGGTCGAGCATCGGTGCGAGGTCGGACGGGTCCTGGATCCCGCGCACAACGGCGTGAAGCTCGCGCCCGTTCCCGCTCTTGATCAGGAGCCGGCTGCCGACGGCGAGGTCGTGATCGTCGGCGAACGACTTCGTGACCACCGCTCCGTCCGTGCCGAGAGCCGCGAGCGTGTCGTCGGAACCGTCAGTCCACGCGAACGTGTAGAAGCGTGTGATGGTGGCCGGGTCGACGCCGGTGACGCCTACCTCGGAGCCGTCGACGAGCGCCTGGTCCCCGCGCACGCTCGAGCTGGCTTCTACACCCGTCGTGCGCGCGATCGCGGACCCCACGGCGGCGGGGAGGGATTCGTACCCGTCTTGCGACGTGATCACGTAGTCGGCGGAGACCTGCTCGTCGACTGCTCCCCGCGTGGAGTCGCGAAGCGCCCCGCCGAGCACGGCAACGACGGTCACGAGCGCGAGCCCGATCATCAGCGCGGCTGCGGTCGACGCGGTTCGGGCTGGATTGCGAATGGCGTTCTCGCGGGCGAGCTCGCCTGCCATCCCGCCGACCCTCTGCGCAGGCCAGCCGACGACGGCCGCGAGCGGCCTGACCAGGCGAGGAGCGACGACTGCGACGCCGACGAAGAGGGCGATCACCCCGAGCCCGACCAGGAGCAGGACCCCGCCGGTGCCGAGCCCGCTGACGAAGAGTCCCACGCCGAGCGAGATGGCGGCGAGGCCAGTGTCACGAAGGCGATGGACGGGGAATGACGAGCGATCCGCGACGGTGGCGGAGTCGATCCCTCGCGGACCGCCGTGATCGGCGGCACGCGCGTTGCGCGCAGTGCGGGCAGGATGCTCGCGAGCAGAGTCACCGACGTCCCGAGGGTCAGGCTGACGACGATGGTGCGGGTTGCGAAGACGGTCCCGGCCTGCGGGAGGTCGAGCCCGAAGGAGACGAAGAGCGCGTTCATGCCTTTGCCGACGCCGAGCCCGAGGAAGAGGCCGATGGTCGAGGCCAGCAGCCCGAGCACGAAGCCCTCGGCGACGACCGATGCGAGCACCTGCTTGCGAGACCCTCCGAGTGTCCGCAGTGTCGCGAACTCACGCGTGCGCTGGGCGACCGTGATCGACAGGGTGTTGAAGATGACGAAGGCGCCGACGAAGAGGGCGATGCCACCGAAGCCGAGCAGGACGTAGGTGATGATCGAGAGAGCCTCGTTCGTGTCGCCCGCGTCTGCGGCAGCTTGCGCCGACCCCGTTTGCACCTCGGCCGTGGCCGGCACGAGAGGCTCGAGCGCCCGGACGAGCTCTTCGGGCGACGTCCCCTTACGAGCCGCGACGAAGATCGAGTCGAATTGCCCCTCCTTCTGGAAGATCGTCTGGGCGGTCGGAAGGTCGAAGACCGCCAACGTCGCGTTTCCGATCGAGTCGACGGAGCCGAACTTGGCGATGCCGGTGATCTCGTAGCGCTTCGACAGGTCCCGAGCGCGGCGATCCCCACCGTCTCGCCCACGGCGAAGCCCTCCGCGTCCGCGGTGTTCGCGTCGATGACGACCTGCGCGCCGCCCGCAGGCCACGAACCCTCCAGAGGTGGAGCGGCGTGAACCGGAGTTGGCTCGCGTCGAGCCCCACGCCGCCCCCGTCGCCGCCGATCTTGTGTCCCTCGTCGTCGACGAGTTGCGCGGGATTGGAGTTGGACCCGAGAACGAAGATGCCCCCGGCCGCCGACTCGACCTCGGGAAGCGCCCGGACGTCTGAGAGCAGGTCGGCGGGGACGGTGGCTTTGCCGCTCGAAGAGAAGTCGACGAGCTGCCTGCCGCTGATGACGGCGTCGGTGCCGGCGTACGACTCCTGGAAGATGCTGTCGAACGCCTTCTGGAACGTGTCCGTCAGGACGTACGTCCCGCTGACCATCGCGACGCCGATGACGATGGCGAGCGCGGTCAGGAGGCTCCGGATCTTGCGGCTGGCGAGCCCTCTGAGCGTGACGCCGATCATCGCGCCGTCACCTCCTCCATCGCGTCGATGATCTCGTGCGAGGTCGACGCGACCGATGTCCTTGACGATCAGGCCGTCGGCGAGGAAGAGGACGCGGTCGGCGATCGCCGCGGCATGGGCGTCGTGGGTGACCATGACGGTCGTCTGGCCGAGGCTCGTGACGGAGTCGCGGAGCAGCTCGAGGATCTCGCCGCCGGTCGTCGAGTCGAGGTTGCCCGTCGGCTCGTCCGCGAACATCACCGTCGGCTCGCCCGACGAGCGCGCGCGCGATCGCGACGCGCTGCTGCTGGCCGCCCGAGAGCTCGAGGGGCGGTGCCCAGCCGCTCCGACGAGCCCGACCTTCGCAGTCAGCTCGGCCACCCACTCCCGGTCGGGCTTCTCGCCGGCGAGCTTGAGCGGGAGCACGACGTTCTCCTCCGCGCTCAGCATCGGCAGCAGGTTGAAGAACTGGAAGATGAAGCCGATGTGCTCGCGGCGCAGCTTCGTCAGCTCCGTGTCGCCGAGCCCGGTGATCTCGGTGCCGGCGATCGTGACCTCGCCCTCGTTCGGCCGGTCGAGCCCGGCGAGGATGTGCATGAGCGTCGACTTGCCGGAGCCCGACGGCCCCATGACGGCGGTCAGCTGCCCGGCCGCGACGTCGAGCGACGACGCCGCGGAGCGCGTTGACGGCGGTCGTCGCCGTCCGCCGTAGCGGCGGGTCACGTTCGCCGCGGCGACGAGGGTCTCCGCGGCGCCCTGCTCGGGCGGCGTTGTCTCGTCCTGGATCAGAACCGACTTCATCTCCACTCCTCTCGGCGGGCCTGCACTGAGATTCGTGCGGCACCGCACGAATCTCGCACCGTCCGGGACGGGGCGGAAGACGGGAGACTGGTATGCCGGGGGGCGGTTTTCTGGTGACTTTCGACGGCTCGCGTCAGGAGCGCAGGTACAGCAGTACGGCGAGCACGCGCCGCGACTCGGTTGCGCCCGAGGGCAGCCCGAGCTTGTCGAAGATGCTCGACACGTACTTCTCGACCGAGCGCACGGCGATCACCAGCCGGTCCGCGATTCCCTGGTTCGAGCGACCTTCGACCATGAGCTCGAGCACGTCGCGCTCGCGCGGAGTCAGCCCGCCGAGGGGGTCGTCGGTTCGCTGCTTGGAGAGGAGCGTGGACACGATGATCGGGTCGATCGCCGAGCCTCCGCTGGCGACACGCTCCACCGCGCCGACGAACTCCTTCACGTCACTGATCCGGTCCTTGAGCAAATACCCGGCGCCTTCTGCGGACTCGGCCAGCAGCTTCATCGCCAGGCCGACCTCCACGTATTGCGAGAGCACGAGGACGCCGACGCTCGGGTAGTGGGCCCGGATCTCGAGCGCCGCCTGCATTCCCTCGTCGCTATGCGTCGGCGGCAGGCGGATGTCGACGATCGCGATGTCCGGCGTCTGCTTGCGGACTTCCAGCAGCAGGTCGTCGGCGGTCTCGCATACCCCCGCGACCTCGATTCCTGCGTCGACGAGCACGCGGGCGACCCCCTCGCGGAGCAGAACGCTGTCCTCGGCGATCACTGCGCGCACGGCATCTCCGCGCGTATCCGTGTTCCTCGGCCGGCCGGGCTCCAGACGCGCAGGCGACCGCCGAGCGCCTCGACGCGGTCAGCGAGCCCGCGGATCCCCGAGCCGCGCTCCGTATCGGCGCCACCGACCCCATTGTCGACGACCTCGACGACCACGTCGTTGCCGGTCCGAATGACGTTTACGCTGGCCGTGGTCGCCTGCGCGTGCTTGCCGATGTTGGCGAGACTCTCCGCGACGACGTAGTACGCGGCGGCCTCAACCGGATCAGGAAGACGCCCATCGACAGCGACTGTGAGCACGACGGGAACCGGCGCGCGGGCGGCGACCTGCTCAAGGGCGACGGCGAGCCCATGAGCGCTGAGAACGGCCGGATGAAGGCCGCTTGCGATATCGCGCAACTCGTCCAGCGATCGAGCGACCTCGCGCTGCGCCTCCTCCAGTTGCCCGAGCGCAGCAGGATTGTCGGCGAGCTGCCTTTCGAGCATCTTCAGATCGAGCGAGAGTGCGACCAGACGCTGTTGCGCCCCGTCGTGCAGGTTGCGCTCCAAGCGTTTGCGTTCCGTCTGGCCGGCCTCGATCACGCGCGCGCGCGAGCCCTTCACTTCTTCGAGCCGCGCCGCGAGCTCGGCCTGGAGGCGTGCGTTCTCCAGCGCGATGGCGGCGGCCGCGCCGACGGCGTCGAGCAGTTCCGGCTCATCGTCCAACCCCGGGTCGTGAATCAGCGCGGCGACCGGCGCTCCGTCTCGCTCGATCAGCGTCGTAGACCTGCCGTCGATGCTCGGCACATCCTGTGGTCTGCCGTCCAGATCGGTGTAGTTCTCGAAGTGTGGCAACCAGTACGCGAGCGTGAGATGAGGGTCGCCCAGAGCACGGGAAAGAGCGTCGCGAAGCTCGCGAGGCGCGAGGTCGCCTCTGAGCTCGATCACGAGATCCCCCACGGCCGACCGCGCCAGGCGCGCACTGAGCAGGGCAAACATGAAGACGATCGGCGAGATCCCGATCACGACGAACGTCGCCCTCTGGGCCGTCTGGAAGACAGGCTCTCTGAGGACAGCGGCCAAGAACATCCCGGCGATCATCAGGAGCCCCACAGCGAACGAGTCGACGAGAAGCGCGACGGGACGCCGAAGCGGCCTGCCTGCCGTTCGTCGCCGAGCCGCCAGGACACCGATGCCGATCAAGCACGTCGCGCTGATCGAGAGCAACTGCACCTGCTCGACGGTGTCCGCGACGTCTGGTCGGTTAGCGATGCGGAAGAGGTTGTCCCGGCCACTGTCGCCCAATGAGAGCTTCACGACCTGAAGACCGATGGCGGACACGAACGCTGCCGCCACCAGCGCCCATTCGAACCTCGAGCGCAAATGTCCGTCCGGGAAGGCGAGGAAGACGCACAGGAAGATTGCCGCTGGAACGATGTCGAGTATCGCCCCGATCGTGTAGAAGGCCTCGGAGTTGGCAGAGGACAATCCCGTGAGCGCGATCACGAACCCGCCGACCACCATGAGCAGGCCGATCCGGCTGTCGGGCCGGCGCCACCACGCGATGAGCCCGGCGATGAGGTACGGGACGCTGATCCACTCGAGCAACGCGACCTGGACGTCGCTTGCGTCTCTCGAACGGAGTACGCCAAAGTACACAGCAAGAGCTGCGCCCACAACGGCGACGCTCCAGAGCAAGAGCGGAGGTGGTGCCGCGCGCGTCATTCCTTGCTCGGCACTGATCCGCTCGGCGGGTGCGACCGCCACTACCGCCTCCGTCTCTGTCGCAAGGTCCACCATGCACAGCTACGCGAGCCCTCTCAGTAGCATCCGCGACTAGACGGCACGCCGCAGCTGAAAGAGCGCCTCCTCACGAGAATACGCCAGCGTTCGCCTCCGTACCGTCTCTCGCCAACCGGGTTGTGTTTCGAATTCACGCCTCTGGCCGAAACCGCGACCCGTCGACTGCGGGCGGTCAGCGCGCTCCAGAACGTGACGAGATGTCCAACGCCCTCCCCGGCCGGACCCGCGTCTCGCCGAAGTCCTACGGCGCGACGGAGTCAACCGACCGGCGCAGGGCTGCGACGCCGCCCAGGTTTTGAAGACACCACTAGCCGTGCCGACCCGTGTCCTCATGCGGCATCGCGGCCCGGAGACGCGGGGTGCACGCGCCACGCGGCGCTCCTGTCTCCGACCCTGAGTCTGTTACGTTCGCGCGAACCCGAGCGAAGGGATCCGATGAGCATCGAAGCAACCCAAGAGTTGGCCGCTCGTTACGGCGCCGCCTGGGCGAAGCACGATCTGGACGCGATCATCGCCATGCACACCGATGACACGGTGTTCCATCTTCACGGGTTCAGCGAGCCTGCGACAGGACTCGCCGCGGCGCGCGAGGTAATTGCCGCCACGTTCGCCCGATCGCCCGACCTACGCTTCGACAAGAGCAGGGTCTACATCGGCGATGGACACTTCGTCAGCGAGTATCAGATGAGCGGAACCGCGGAGGGCAAGCCTTTCGCGTGTGAGGGCGTCGACGTGATCGCAGTGTCCGACGGTCTCATCACGCGGAAGGACACATACCTCGATTGGGCTGGCATGCAGCGGCAACTCGATGTGGAGCTGACGGCTTCGCCGTAGCGACGACGCGACCGACCGAGCCACCCTTCCCTGCGCAGCCCTGCCGTCCGGCACGCATCAGTGCAAGGGTGGTGGCCATCTGCTTCGGCAGTAGAGGCAGGGCGTCAGTTCGGCGATCTGCTCCGCGGTCAGGTTGACTTGCTTCCGGTTCTTCCTCTGGATGCTGATCCAGTTTCCGAGTCCAACCCACGCTTGTGGCACACGCAGATCGCTGAGCGCCGCCCGATGTGCCGACGCTGCGACGATCCACGCATCCCAGTCCGCCCGCTTCGCATCCCACCAGATCCCGAGCGCGCACCAGTGCGGAGATCGTTTGCGAATTGGCGCTCGTTCTGTTCGCGGAGGGCTACCGGCTGCCCGACGACACGTGGATGTCGGGCCGCGTTTCGAGCAATCCGTCGCCAAGACCGTGCGGTTCTCAACTCAGAGATCTCGAAAACCGTTAAGGGTGCAAGCTCTTCGAGGGTTCAAATCCCTCCCCCTCCGTAGATGAGCGCTCGCGACCGCGCATGAATACAGCGGTCGCGGGCGTTCGTCGCATAGCTGGCGCTGACGTGCGTCAGGACGGCGGCGTTTCCCCACCTCGCTCCGCGTATTCCCCGACGCGGGTACGACCGCGCCGTGAGAACGTGGCTCTCGAAGGAGGTGTCAGATGATGGCGACGACGCCGACGATTGACGCCCCGCCGTCTGCGGCCACACGGTTCGAGTACCTCGTCGTGCCGCTCAAAGAGGCGAAGAACATCAAGAAGGAAGAGGACGCGTTCGTCCCGGAGCACCTGAACGAGCTTGGCGAGGAGGGCTGGGAAGCGGTGGGCCTGTCGCTCAAGTACGGCGACCTGATGGCCTGGCCCGTCGTTCTCCTAAAGCGGCCCATCGGCTAGAGCGCGAACTGCGCCGAGCCACGCCGCGGAATGCGAAGCCCCTCCGGCGTTTGCCACCGGAGGGGCTGGCTTGCAGAGATCGCGAGCATCGAGGTTCTCGCGGGTCGGGTCTACTGTCGCCACGATGGCGGTCGTGGGGAGTCGTCTCACAGCCCGGCCCGTGACGGTCGCGGCGTGTTCGTGTTCGCCGGCGAGCAGAGGTCGTGCTCGACGACCGCTCGACCCGGGCTCCACGGGTGCCGGCGTGGCACGGCCTCCAACCTGGTTGTCTCACCCACCCCGATCGCAAGGCTGCCGACAAGGGCCTCCCCATCGGCGACGATCAGGAAAAGCCGAACAGCGGCGGAAGGACGACCACCACCGTCGCCGCCCAAAGGGCGAAGACGGCGAGGTACGTCGTCTGCCACCGCTCGAGCCGGTGGAGGGTGCTCCGCCCGGTGAGGAACCGCACGGAGAGCAGAGCAGTGCCGACGAGATTGACGAGAAGGATGACGTTGAGGCCGAGCGCCGTCGTCCGGTTCGGGGTGAACCCGAGGTCGCCGACCCGCGCGATCATCGAGCCGAGCACCATCACGTCGAGCACGAGGGCGCTGGCGACGGCGACCAGCTGGATCCAGTCCATCCAGTTCGGCGCCGTGGCCGGCCCCCGTGCGGACATCCCGTAGAGGACGAGCGCGAGAACGACCAGCAACAGGACGTCGAAGACGCTCAGCAGGTCGCGGTCGAATGTTCCGCCGAGCTTCGTCACGGCATAGACGACGACCGCGCACGCCAGCATGAACGCGAACAACGGCGTGAAGAGCATCGTGAGCACCGGTGCCATGTTCTCCACGACCCGTTGCTTCGACTCGACGAGCCAGGCCGCCACGATGACACCGCCCGCCGCTCCGGCGGGCAGCACCCACTGGGCGATCCGATCGACGTCGACCCCTGCCGGCTCGAAGATCCCGGCGGTCAAAGCCATGAGGACGCCGCCTCCGAGCGCGATCAGGACGAAGTAGATGAACCACTCGCCTGTGAAGCGGACGAAGTCCATGCGCCGCTCGTGCGAGCGGATCGTCCCGCCCATGTACGGGAACGCGACCACGAACCACAGAACGACGGGCAGATGGAGCGCCACCAGGATCTCGGTGTCCGAGTCGGCGTCGTACGGATAGGCGTTGACCACGACCGCGGCGAGGACGAACGGCGCGGCCGTGAGGAGGCGGCCGCGGGTGTCGAGTTTCCGTCGGCGCGCGAAGTACGCGGCCAGGAACGGCAACACGAACAGACCGAGGTTCCGCGCGAACCAGGTCGGCTTTTCGTCCGGGAAGCCCGCCGCGAGGCGCGCGACCTCGATCACGACAGCCGCGGCGACGGCGAAGACGAGCGCCGCGACCCAGCCGCTCGGAGCAGGCGAAGCGTCCTCGCCGGGGCCGAGAAGCTGTTTCCACAACCTGTCGCTGTGCTCGCGCGCGAACTCCCGGGACACCGCGTCGAGGTCGCCCATGCGTTTCACGGCGACGAGGAACGCCTCGTCCTCTGCGAGCCCGGCGGCGTTCAGCTCGGCGATCTGGTGGCGCAGATGGTCCTCCAGCTCGTCGACGTCGTGGCCGTTGACCGCCGGGGCGTTGGCGACGTACGTGCGCCACTCGGCGATCTGTGACTCGACGCTCTCCACCCTCACGGCTCTCCGAGTGCTGTCAAGAGCGCCCCGGAGCCGGGCCACGCGTCATTGAGCGCCCGAGTGACCGCGGCCCATTGCCGCTGGTGCTCCGCGAGCGCCGCTCGCCCCTCGTCGGTGATCACGTAGTACTTGCGGCGCCTCCCCTCCGGCGGCGACCGCCACTCCGTCGTCACGTAGCCGAGCCGACCGAGGCGGTGGAGCAGTGGGTAGAGCATGCCGTCGCTCCACTCGAGCTCTCCTTCGGAGAGCGCACGGACGCGCTTGAGGATCGCGTAGCCGTAGCTCTCGCCGTCGGCCAGCATCGCGAGCACGAGCGGTGTCGCCGAAGCCGCGACGAGGTCCTTGTCGATGCGCAAGTCGGCCCTCCATGACTTGAACTGTCATGCATAGAACCACAAGGTATGCAGAACCGCAAGCGGGCACGGACTCGACTACCGCAAATCGGACTCTCTGGCCTCGCGTAGGTCGTCGTCCCGAAACTCGCGCTCTCCGCCGGTCTCGGCGAGCGCGCGCAGCTCGACGCGGCGGATCTTGCCACTGATCGTCTTCGGGAGCTCGGCGAACTCGAGCCGCCGGATGCGCTTGTACGGCGCGAGCCGCCCGCGCGCGAAGCGCAGGATCTCGATCGCCGTCTCCTCGCTCGGCTCCCACCCCTGGGCGAGCGCGACGTACGCCTTTGGCACCGCAAGCCTGATCGGGTCGGGCGCGGGGACGACGGCGGCCTCGGCGACCGCCTCGTGCTCGATCAGGACGCTCTCCAGCTCGAACGGGGAGATCCGGTAGTCGGACGCCTTGAAGACGTCGTCGGCGCGGCCCACGTAGGTGACGTACCCGTCCGAGTCCCGCGAGGCGACGTCTCCTGTGTGGTAGTAGCCGTCCCGCATCGCCTCGGCGCTGAGCGCTTCGTCGTCGCGGTAGCCGGTCATCAGGCCGAGCGCACGCGGCTCCAGCGGCAGCGAGATCTCGCCCTCGTCCGACTCGTTGCCGTCCGCGTCGACCAGGGCAACCCGATACCCGGGCAACGGCCGCCCCATGGAGCCATCCTTCACCGGTGCGCCCGGCGTGTTGCCGATCTGGGCGGTCGTCTCGGTCTGTCCGTAGCCGTCCCGGACGGTGATCCCCCAGGCGCGACGCACCTGCTCGATCACCTCGGGGTTGAGGGGCTCGCCCGCACCGACCGCCTCGCGCAACGGCACCCGCCACGCTGCGAGATCGGCCTGCACGAGCATCCTCCACACGGTCGGCGGCGCGCAGAACGTCGTCGCTCTGCAGCGGACGACCTGCTCGAGGAGCGCGGCGGCGTCGAACCGCGCGTAGTTGTAGATCAGCACGGTCGCCGTCGCGTTCCAGGGGGCGAAGACGTTGCTCCACGCGTGCTTCGCCCATCCCGGGGACGAGATGTTCAGGTGCACGTCACCGGGCTGGAGGCCGATCCAGTACATCGTCGAGAGATGACCGACGGGATACGACGCGTGGGTGTGCTCGACGAGCTTCGGCTTCGCAGTCGTGCCGGACGTGAAGTAGAGAAGCAGCGGATCGGAGGCGCGCGTCGGGCCGTCGGGCTCGAACGACGCAGGCTCTCGATACGCGTCTTCGTACCGGAGCCAACCCGCCGACGCGCCTCCGACGGCAATCCGCGTGAAGTCGCCAGACACCCCGGCGAACTTGGAGACGTCGGCTGCGCCGACGACGACATGGCGTGCCTCACCACGCTCGACGCGATCGACGAGGTCGTCGGTGCCGAGCAGCGTCGTCGCCGGGATCACCACCGCGCCGACCTTCATCGCGGCGAGCAACGTCTCCCAGAGCTCGATGCGGTTCCCCAGCATCACGATCAGCCGCTCGCCCCGCCGGACGCCGACGTCGCGCAGGTGATTCGCGACCTGATTCGACCTGGCCGACAGCTCGGAGAACGACAGCTTCTGCTCCGAGCCGTCCTCCTCGACGACCCAGAGCGCCGTCCCGTCGGACGAGATCGCGTCGAACCACTCGAGCGCCCAGTTGAACTCGTCCAGCTCGGGCCAGCTGAACTCGCGGTACGCCCGCTCGTAATCGTCGCGGTGGAGGAGCAGGGTCTCGCGCGCGGCCGCGAAGGCTTCGGAGCCGCGCGTACGCATCGTCATCCCTCGAGTCTAGGACGTCGCGCCCTCTCCCTATCCAGCTGTGTCCGCGCCGGCACCGGCCGCTCGCGGGGTTCGCGGCAGCTCGTCCGCGAGCCCGTGCAGCGCGGGCACGACCAGCAGCGCGGGGACGATCGGGAGCCAGACCGTGTAGAAGCGATACGCGAACGCGACCAGCACGGCCGTCGCGAGCGGAACGCCGACCAGATGGAGGGCGAACGCCATCGCGACCTCGGCGGCGCCGCCCGCGCCGGCGGGCAGCGGGACGGCGACGACCACGTAGCCGGTGGCGTACGCGAGCACGAGCGCCGCGGGGTCGAGCGCCACGTCGAACGCGCGCAGCGCGGCGAACAAGGTGAACATGTCGCCCAGCCAGTAGAGCGCGAAGCCCGCGATCGCGCCCGGCTGCCGGAGCGGGTGCACGACGACGTAACGCACGAGCGCGACGCCGCCGATCGCGTCCGCGAAGGCGTTCGACGCGTGTGCCCATGCACGCCGGACCCGGGCGGTCGTGCCCTGCGTGGCGTCGGTTGGGTCCCCGGCGTCGACCCCGATGAACCGCTCGATCCGTGACCCGGCGCTGAACCACCCCCCTGCGGCGACCGCCGCGGGCACCGCGACCAGCCAGGCGAGCGTCATCGGGAGCGGCGCGCCGCGACCCAGCCCGGCGAGCACGAGCCCGGCCGACACCGTCGCCGCGCTGCCGAGCACGAGCCACTGCAGGGTGTTCAGCGCCAGTACCCGACGAGCCGCCTGATGGACGCTCTCCCCGGCCCGGTGCAGCACCCAGAAATCCACTGCGAGGCCCCCGGCCGCCGCGCCGAGGACGAACGCGCCAAACCCGGCCGCGATCGCGCGCGCCGCCGCCCAGTAGCCGAGACAAGGGCCGCCTCGCGCCCGGCTGATGCTCCGGTACGCGACGATGTAGCCGGCGTAGGCGGCCACTTGCCCGAGGGCGGCGACCGCGAACCAGACGGGCTCTGCGGCGCGGACCGCGTCGAGCATCTGGCCATAGTCGGACACCAGGCCGATCAGGCCGACGGCCGTGATCCCGAGCGCGATCGCCGCGACGACCGCCCACGCCGCCTTCCGGCGGTCGAGCTCGATCCCGGGTGACGCGCCGGCCCGGTGGCGTGCGGCCGGCATCACTTTTTCGCCCGGCAGCCCGGGACACGGGCTCCGAGCTGAGCCGGTCTGCCCCATGCTCCTGCTATTCCCGTACGCGGCGTGCGCGACACCCCTCGCCGAGCCGGAGGCCGCGGCTCCGCGGCGCTCGTGCCCAGCCCGTAAACACCTGTTTCGGGAGGGGGGAGCGACGGTGTTAGGATGGGCCGCGTTCGGGTAGTGCAGCGAGCGTCTGGCCCGGCGCTGCGAGATACGAGCACACCGGAGGTCGTGTGACGGCTCTTTCCGAGCACAAACCACGAGCATCTCGAGGGCGTGACCGGCGGCCCGGAGCCCGTTCGTCGTGAAGCATCGCTTCGAGAACCACGACCTCCACACGGAGGGGACCTCGCAGCTCGTGGACGTGACGGACGACGTTCGCGCGGTGGTCGAGCGCGCCGGGGTCGTGAACGGCATGGCGCTCGTGTACTCGCCGCACACCACCTGCACGATCATGATCAACGAGCGGGAGAGCGGCTTCGCCGACGACTTCGCCGACCTCCTCGAGGAGGTCGTTCCCGCCGCGAGCCGGTACTACCGGCACGACGACCTGGACATCCGCACCGAGGGCATCGAGGACGACACGGCCGACTTTCCGAACGGGCACTCGCACTGCCGCGCAGGGCTGATGGCGTCCCATTCCGAGACCGTCCCCATCGTCGACGGGAACCTCCTCCTCGGGAAGTGGCAGCGGATCTTCTTCTGCGAGCTCGACCGGGCCCGGCCGCGGAAGCTGTTCGTCCAGGTCATCGGCGAGTGACCGTGAGCGCCACCGACGTGCGACCGGAGGTCGGCTGTTTCCCGTCGCAGGACGAGATCCGGGCCCGGGCAGGCGGCGAGAACTTCGTCGTCGCCTCGGCGTTGCTCGGGCGGAAGACGACCCGCCACCTGCTCGCGATCTACGACTACGCGCGCCTCGTGGACGAGCTCGGCGATGCGGCCCCGGGGGATCGCCTGGGTCTTCTCGACGTGCTCGAGAACGAGGTGGAGGAGGCGTTCGGCGGTCGCCCGCGCCACCCGGTGATGCAGGCGCTCGCCGACACGATCCGCGAGCACCGGCTCCCACGCGAGCCCTTTCTGCGCCTGATCGAGGCCAACCGACGTGACCAGCAGCAGCCGGAGTACGAGACGTTCTCCGACCTCGTCGACTACTGCAACCTGTCGGCGAACCCGGTCGGAGAGCTGGTGCTGCACGTCTTCGGCGCCGCGACGCCGACCACAATCGAGCTCTCGGACGACGTCTGCACCGCGCTGCAGCTGATCGAGCACTGGCAGGACGTCGGCGAGGACGCCGCGAACGACCGCGTGTACCTCCCTGCCGAGGACCGCGAGCGGTTCGGCGTCGCCCGGGACGACCTGCTCGCGGCCGAGACGAGGGCGCCGCTCAGGCGGCTGCTCGCCTTCGAGTCGGAGCGTGCCTCACGGCTGCTCGCGTCGGGCGCGCTGCTCGTCTCGAGCCTGCACGGCCGCGCGCGGCTCGCCGTCGCCGGGTACGTGGGCGGCGGGCGCGCGGCGCTCGCCGCGCTCGCGGCGTCCGACTACGACGTGCTTCCGGCGCCCGCGCGCGCCGGGAGCGCGCGCCGTGCGCAGCTGACGCTCCTGACGCTCGGAGGCCGGTGGTGACACCCGACGTCGCGGCCGCCTACGAGGCCTGTCGACGCATCACCCGACGGTCGGGATCGACCTTCTACGCCGGCATGCAGCTGCTCCCCGCCGAGCGCCGGCAGGCGATCTTCGCGGTGTACGCACTCGCGCGCAGGATCGACGACATCGCCGACGGCCCCCTCGCCGCCGAGGCGAAGCTCCGACAGCTCGAGACCGTCCGCGCGAGCCTCGGCCCTCCGCCGGCGGGGAGCGACCCCGTCCTCGTGGCGCTTCGCGACGCCGCGGAGCGGTACCCGATCCCCCTCGATGCCTTCTTCGACCTGCTCGACGGGGCCGTCGCGGACGCGCAGGGCCGCCGCTACGAGACGTTCGCCGACCTCGAGTCGTATTGCCGCTGCGTCGCCGGCTCGATCGGACGGCTGGCGCTCGGCGTGTTCGTCACCGACCAGCGCGAGCGCGCCCAGTGTCTCGCGGACGATCTCGGCGTCGCGCTCCAGCTCGGCAACATCCTCCGAGACCTCGGCGACGACCTCCGGCACGGCCGCGCGTATCTCCCGACCGCCGACCTCGAGCGCTTCGGCTGCCGGGTCGAGGCCGGCCGCCTCACCGGCGATGCGGAGCTGCTGGTGGCGTTCGAGGCCGAGCGCGCGCTCGGCTGGCTCGACCGAGGGCTCGCGCTCGTGCCGCTGATCGACCGACGCAGCGCATGCTCGGTGATCGGCATGGCCGGCCCGTACCGGCGGCTCCTCGAACGTATCGCGGTCGACCCCGGCCGCGCCCTGCGGGCCCGGGTGTCCTTGCCCCGCTGGGAGAAGCAATGGGCCTTCGCCCGCGGCGTCGTCGGTGTCGCCGCGCGGGGAGCCGCGGCATGAGCCCGCCCCGGGTCGTGGTCGTGGGCGGCGGGCTCGCAGGAATCGCGGCGGCGCTCGAGTGCGCCGACGCGGGGGCGTCCGTCACGCTGCTCGAGTCGCGCCGGCGACTCGGCGGCGCCACCTTCTCGGTCAGGCGCAACGGTTACTGGCTCGACAACGGCCAGCACGTCGCGCTGCGCTGCTGCACCGCGTATCGCGCGCTCCTGCGGCGGCTCGGGGTCGAGCAGCTGCTCGACCTGCAGCCGCGGCTGCGGATCCCGGTGCTCTCCCCCGACGGCACCACCGCCGTGCTCTCCCGTACCTCGCTTCCGGCACCGCTGCACCTGACGGGGACGCTGCTCCGCTATCGGCATCTGACCTTTCCCGAGAGGCTCACGGCGATCCGGGGGGCGGCGGCGCTGCGTACGCTCGACCCCGAAGACGCGAGCCTCGACAGGCAGACGTTCGGCGACTGGCTGCGTGCGCACGGGCAGTCCGACCGCACGATCGCCGCCCTCTGGAACCTGATCGCGCTCCCGACCCTGAACCTCGACGCCGACCGGGCCTCGCTGCTCGGCGCGGTCAAGGTCTTCCGCACGGGCCTGCTCGACGAGTCGGACGCCTGCGACATCGGGGTGCCGCGCGTCCCGCTGCAGCAGCTCCACGGCGACCCTGCCGAGGCGGCGCTGCAGGCGCAGGGCGCGCGGATCGAGCTCGGGAGCGTCGTGCACGCCGTGAAGAGGCGCGATGCGCGTCTCGACGTCCTCACCCAGGGCGAGCCGCTCGAGGCGGACGCGGTCGTCGTCGCGGTCCCCCACCAGGTCGTCGCGAAGATCCTCCCGGAGGGGGTCGTCGACGAGGAGACGGCGGACGGGCTCGGCGAGAGCCCGATCGTCAACCTCCACCTGCACTACGACCGGCCCGTCCTCTCCGAGCCGCTGGCAGCGGCCGTCGACTCCCCCGTGCAGTGGCTGTTCGACCGGACGGCGTCCTCCGGGATCGGCGAGGGCCAGCTCGTCAGCGTGTCGCTCTCGGGCGCGGACGGAGAGATCCGCCTCACCCGGGACGAGATCGTCCAGCGCCTGCGGCCCGCGGTCGAGCAGCTCCTGCCGGGTGCGCAGAGCGCGACGCTGCTCGGGGCGACGGCCACGAAGGAGCCCCGCGCGACGTTCCGGGCCGCGCCCGGCAGCGCCGCGCTGCGCCCGGGCCCACGGACGAGCGTCCCCGGGCTCTACCTGGCGGGCGCATGGACCGACACCGGCTGGCCGGCGACGATGGAAGGCGCTGTGCGAAGCGGCGTTGCGGCTGCGCGCGCCGCGCTCGCCGATCGCGAGCTACGCGCCTCGCGCACCTCCCGGCTCGAGGAGGCCGCATGAGCGTCGCAGTGCCGAGCGGGACGACACAACACGCCCTCGAGCGGGGCGTGCAGCGGCTCCTCACCCTCCAGCACCCCGACGGGTGGTGGAAGGGCGAGCTCGAGACCAACGTCACGATCGACGCGGAGGACCTGTTCCTGCGCCACCATCTCGGCCTGCTCGAGAGCCGCTCGACCGAGGCAACCGCACGATGGATCAGGTCGAGTCAGCGCGAGGACGGGAGTTGGGCGACGTACCACGGCGGTCCGCCCGATCTCTCCACCACCGCCGAGGCGTACGTCGCGCTGCGCCTCGCGGGAGACCCCGTCGACGCCGCGCACATGCGCCGCGCCGCGACGCTCGTACGCGAAGCGGGCGGGCTGGCGGCCACACGGGTGTTCACGAGGATGTGGCTCTCCCTGCTCGGGCTCTGGTCGTGGCAGACCGTGCCCGTCCTACCGCCCGAGCAGATCCTCCTGCCTCCGCGCGCGCCCCTCTCGATCTACGGCTTCGGATGCTGGGCACGCCAGACCGTCGTCCCCCTCTCGGTCGTGAGCGCGCTGCGGCCCGTCACGCCGACGCGGTTCCCGGTCGATGAGCTGCACTCGGAGACGCCCTTCGAGCCTGCACCAGCAGACGCCTGGGGGCGCCTCTTCCGCGGGCTCGACCGGGCGCTGCACGTCTACCAGCGACACCCGGTCGGAGCGCTGCGACGAAGGGCGCTCCGCACGGCCGAGACGTGGATCGTGGCGCGACAGGAGGCCGACGGCTCCTGGGGCGGGATCCAGCCGCCGTGGGTCTGGTCGATCGTGGCGCTCTCCGCCCTCGGATACCCCCTCGACCACCCCGTGCTCGAGCGCGCCTTCCGCGGTCTCGACGACTTCACGATCGAGGACGAGCTCGGCCGGCGGGTAGAGGCGTGCCAGTCGCCCGTGTGGGACACGGCGCTCGCGGTGCTCGGTCTCCTCGACGCCGGTCTCGGCGCCGGCCACCCCGCGGTGAGCGCGGGCGCCGAATGGCTCGCCGGACGAGAGGTGCGGGTGCCCGGAGACTGGTCGGTGCAACGGCCCGCCCTCGACCCCGGCGGCTTCCCGTTCGAGTTCGCGAACGACAACTACCCGGACATCGACGACACCGCCGAGGTCGTGCTCGCGCTGCGGCGGGCGGGCGTCGGCGGCGAGGTGTGCGACCGCGCGGTCGCCTGGGTAGTGGGGATGCAGTCGAAGGGCGGTGGTTGGGCCGCGTTCGACGCCGACAACACGAGCGGCCTACCGGGACGGCTGCCGTTCTGCGACTTCGGGGAGGTGACCGATCCGCCGAGCGTCGACGTCACCGCGCACGTGCTCGAGATGCTGGCGCTCGAGGGACGCGCGGGGACGGCGCCCGCGCGGCAGGGTATCGAGTACATGTTGCGAGAGCAGACACGCGAGGGCTCGTGGTTCGGCCGGTGGGGCGCGAACCACGTCTACGGCACGGGTGCTGCGGTGCCCGCGCTCGTCGCCTGCGGGCTCGGCCGGCACGAGAGCGTCACATGTGCAGTCGGCTGGCTCGGGCGGGTCCAGAACGAGGACGGCGGCTTCGGCGAGGACATGCGCTCGTACCGAGACGACACGTGGCGCGGCCGCGGAGCCTCGACGGCATCGCAGACCGCATGGGCGCTGCTCGCGCTCCACGCGGCCGGCGAGCCCGGCCCGGTCACGCAGCGGGCGGCGCGCTGGCTCGCGGACACGCAACGCGCGGACGGCAGCTGGGACGAGCCGTGGCACACGGGGACGGGGTTCCCGGGGGACTTCTACGTCAACTACCACCTCTACCGCCAGGTGTTCCCGGTGTCGGCGCTCGGGCGCATCGCGAGGAGCGGATCGAACGGGGCGTCGTGACCAGGGGCCGGCTGCTCGTGTACGTGCCGCTGCGGCTCGAGCAAGCGGCTCTGAGCCCAGCCCTGCGCCGGCATGCGCGCGTGATCCGTACCGGCGCGGGACCTGCGCGCGCGCGGATCGCCGCAGCCCGGGGGCTCGCGGTCGCGGACGCGCCGGGTGTCGCGGTGGTCGGGGTCTGTGCCGCAACGCGGCCGGGCCTCAGCGCCGGAGACGTGCTCGTCGCCTCCGAGCTGCGCCGACCCGACGGGACGACGATCCCACTTCCGGGCGCCGACCTGCTCGCCGCGGAAGTGTGGCGGAGCGGGGTCCGGGCCGAGGTAGGCCCAATCGCGTCCGTGGAGCGCGTCGCGGGCCCGGCCGAGCGCCGCTACCTCGGCGAAACCGGTGCCGCGGGAGTCGACATGGAGTCCGCCTGGCTCGCCGACGGAGCCGACGGCCGTCCGCTCGCCGTGCTGCGCACCGTGGTCGAGAGCGTGGATCGAGAGCTGCTCGACCCCCGCACGTTGTATTCGGGAGCACGCGCGCTGATGACGCTTCGCCGGGCGACCGCGGTGCTCGAGGACTGGGCGGCCGCCCTGCGTCCGCGCCGGCTGCTGCTCGCCGCCCCGAGGTCGTTCTGCGCAGGCGTCGAGCGCGCGATCCAGATCGTGGAGCTCGCCCTCGAGCAGCGCGGAGCGCCGGTCTACGTGCGCAAGCAGATCGTCCACAACGAGCACGTCGTCGCGTCGCTCGAGAGCCGCGGCGCGGTCTTCGTCGAGGAGGTCGACGAGATCCCCCGCGGCGCCACCACCGTCTTCTCCGCCCACGGCGTCTCGCCGGCGGTGCGCGACGCCGCGGAACGACGCGAGCTCGAGGTGATCGACGCGACGTGCCCGCTGGTGAGCAAGGTGCACGCCGAGGCACGGCGGTTCGCCGCGGACGGGAACACGATCCTGCTCATCGGGCACGACGGGCACGAGGAGATCGAAGGCACCGCAGGCGAGGCGCCCGGCTCGGTGGTGCTCGTCGAGGACGTGCGCGACGCCGCGCGCATCGCGGTCCCCGACCCCGAGCGAGTGCGGTACCTCACCCAGACGACGCTCGCCGTCGACGAGACGGAGGAGATCCTCGACGTGCTCCGGCGGCGCTTCCCCGCTCTGCGCGGGCCGAGCTCCGACGACATCTGCTACGCGACCACGAACCGGCAGCACGCCGTGCGGGAGATCGCGCGGCAGTCCGACGTCGTCCTCGTCGTCGGCTCCCGCACCTCGTCGAACTCCCTGCGGCTCGTGGAGGTCTCCGAGCGGGAGGGCGCGACCGCGTACCTCGTCGACGACGAGCGCGACATCGACCTCGGCTGGATCGCCGAGGCACGGACGATCGGCATCTCCGCCGGGGCGTCCGCGCCCGATAGGCTGGTACACCAGATCGTCGGTGCGATCGGAGCGCTCGGCGAGATCGAGGTCGAGGAGGCGGTCACCGCGTCCGAGTCCCTGTCCTTCCGTCTTCCGTCGGAGGTGAGAACGGGTTGAGCATGCCGCTTCGCCAGAACCTCGCGGTCGGCCGCTACCTGGTCTCGCAGCGGATCCGGCGCCGGCCGAAGTTCCCGCTGCTCGTCGAGCTCGAGCCGCTCTACCAGTGCAACCTCGCCTGCTCGTTCTGCGGGAAGATCCAGCACCCGGAGCACATCCTCCGCAAGCGCATGCCGGTCGACACGGCGCTCGCCGCGATCGAGGAGTGCGGCGCGCCGATGGTCTCGATCGCCGGCGGCGAGCCGCTCGTCCATCCCGAGGTGCACGTGATCGCGCAGGAGCTCGTCGAGCGCAAGAAGTTCGTGTTCCTCTGCACGAACGCGATCCTCATGAAGAAGCGGCTCGAGCGCTTCGAGCCGTCGAAGTACTTCACGTGGGTCGTGCATCTCGACGGGCTGCGGGAGCGCCACGACGAGTTCGTCGAGCGGGAAGGTGTCTTCGACCTGGCCGTGGAGGCGATCCGCGAGGCCAAGGCGCGCGGGTTCCGGGTGAACACGAACACGACCTTCCTCTCCACCGATACGCCGAAGACCGTGCGCGAGGTGCTCGACTTCCTCAACGACGAGCTCGAGGTCGACGCGATCCAGATCTCCCCCGCGTACGCGTACGAGAAGGCGCCCGACCAGGAGCACTTCCCCGGAGTCGAGAAGACGCGCTCGCTCTTCCGCGAGGCGTTCGCCGACGGCGGTCGGCGGCGCTGGCGCCTCAACCACACGCCGCTGTTCCTCGACTTCCTCGAGGGCAAGGTCGACTTCCAGTGCACGCCGTGGGGCATCCCGAGCTACTCGGTCTTCGGCTGGCAGCGCCCGTGCTACCTGATGGGCGACGGGTACACGGAGACGTACGCGGAGCTGTTGGAGACGACCGACTGGGAGCAGTACGGGCGCGGCCGCGACGAGCGCTGCGCCAACTGCATGGCCCATTGCGGCTACGAGCCGACCGCGGTGCTCGCGACGACGAGCTCGCTGCGGGAGAGCCTCCGGGCCGTGGTGGCGTCGGGCGGCCTCAGCCGAAACGGGTCGCGAGCGCGCGGTAGACGCCGGGCAGCGCGCCGCGAAGCCGCAGCGCCGCGCTGAGCACGCCGGGGACGACGACCTCGCCGCGCGGCCGCAGGAGGACGTCGACGACCTGCTCGGCCACCGTCTCCGGCGCGACGGGCCGCGGCCAGGCGCGGTCGTAGGCAGCGCCGCGGCGCTCGAAGAACGCGGTGTCGACTGCACCCGGCGTGACGAGCGAGACCGAGACCCCGGTCCCGGCGAGCTCCTCGGCGAGGCTGTCGCAGAACACGCTCACCGCCGCCTTCGTCGCGGCGTACGCGGCCTCGTGACGGTGACCGAGGCGGCCGGCGATCGACCCGATCGCGACGAGGTTCCCGCTCCTCCGCTCGAGCATCGCCGGCAGCACGGCGCCCGTCAGCTCGAGCACCGAGGTGACGTTCACCGCGACGAGGCGCTCGAGCGCGCGGGCGTCGAGCGCGCCGGCGGGGCCGTAGTGCCCGATCCCGGCGGCGGCGACGAGCACGTCGATGCGCCCGGCGGCCCCGAGCGCCCGGTCCCCCAGGTCGCCGCCGGCGCCCGCTCGGGAGAGATCCGCAGGGAACGACGACCCACCCGTGGCGTGCGCCAGCTCGGCGAGCCCCTGCTCGTCCCGGCCTGAAAGCAGCAGCCGTGCACCCTGCGCAGCGAGCGCGAGCGCCGTCGCGCGGCCGACCCCGCCGGTCGCGCCGGTGACGAGACAGACCTTTCCCGCCAGCCGGGACGAGACCACGGCGACAGGGTAGTCCGCGCCGGTCGGGCGCGCCTTCGACCGGGCGGGCCTGGGCGCCGGCGACCGGCTACGCTGGACGCCTCGGAGAGGTGTCCGAGCGGCCGAAGGAGCGCGACTGGAAATCGCGTACGTGGTGAAAGCTGCGTCGCGGGTTCAAATCCCGCCCTCTCCGTGCCGGTGGTGCGGCGAGAGCTCGAGGCTCCCGCCGCACCGCTGCGCTCTTCCCACGGCCGGCCTGGCTCAGCTCCGCCTCAGCAGGGACGCGCGAAGCGTGACGTCAGCGCCGTGTTGTACCCCGGGATCGACTCGCCCTTGACGTTCGACGGGTCGATGTCGATGTTCGACGAGTCCGGAATCTCGGTGCGAACCTGGATGTGGTAGTAGCCGTTCAGCGAGCGGATGAACGTGTTGTTCTTCACGCAGATGTTGCGCGGCCAGCTCACGTTCGGATCGGCAATTCCTCCGTACCACGAGAAGAAGATGTGGCCGGTGGTTCCGTTGTCCGTGAACGTGTTGCCGTCGATCATTCCGCCGTTCGAATACCCCACGAACAGCGCCTCGGAATGTGCCGACTCGTTCGCGCAGAGGTGGTAGTTGCGGAATGTGTTGCCGAGGATCTTGAACCGCTCCGGCACGACGCCCGCAGGATCGTCCTCGATCCAGTTCTGGGCGACGCGGCACTGCCCATCGAACTCGTTGCCCTGAAGGGTGATGTCGTCGGCGCCTCGGATGTTGAACGCCAACGCCTTCCCGTTGACGAACGACGTGCCGGAGGAGTCGCTGCGGAAGTCGATCGTGCCCGTGACGGTCGCGCCCTCGATCCGGAGGTTCGGCCGGTCGATGGAGACGTCACCGTTGATCGTGAACGGCCCACGTACCGTCACGGCCCCGGGCGGTGCAACCGAGACCGCCTGCAGGAAGGCGCTCGGCGAATACGACCCGGAGAGCGTCACGGTCCCGCCCGGCCCGACAGCCGGGGGCGTCCCGGGTTGGGAGGTCGGAGGGGTCGTCGGTGTCGTCGGGGTGGTGGGCGTCGTCGTGGGGGGCTTCGACGACGTCGGCGGCTTCTTCGGCGAGGTCTTGGGCGGGGACGGGGAGCCCGCGCCCTGGGAGGACGAGGACGACGACGAGCCGGCCTTCGGCGGGGTGGACGGCGTCGCCGAGCCGGTGCTCGGCGTCTTGCTCGACCCGCCGGCGGTCGCGGAGCCCTTCGTGTACGCGAGCGCCTGCATAAGGGTGGTCACGCGCTTGCCCGGGCCGCGCCGGAGCGCGACGACGGCGTAACGGGAGCCTTTCCAGAACGTCGCGGAGGTCGTGGCGGGCTTGAACGTCTGCGCAACCGCGACCCCGTTCCGGTCGAAGCGGTACCCGTCGGCGCCGGGCTGGCGCTTCCAGGTGAAGGTTACGGTCCGCTTCGTCTTCTTCTCGAGGTGGAGGCGGAAGTCGATCTTCGGCGCCGCGCGGAACACGAGCCCCGAGCGGGTCGCCTGCACGTCCGCGCCGGGTGAGGGCACGAACGCGGCTGCACGCCGAAACTGCACCGCGACGCCCCCGCTGGAGCGCAGCACGTCGACCGCGTAGCGGGTGCCCTTCCAGAAGGTCGCCTTGGTCGTCGAGCGGTTCATCGTGTGCGCGACGACGGCGCCGTTACGAATGAAGCGATAGCCGTCCGCCTGGGGCTGCCGCTTCCAGCCGAACGTGATCGTCTTCGGCGTCTCCTGGACGACGTGGAGCCTGAAAACCGGGCTGGGAGCCGGCACGAACACGAGGCTCCCGGCACGCGACTTCGCGGTCTTCGCGATCTTCGCGGTGCCTGGCATCGTGAGGGCTGCGTGCGCGCCACGGGTGACGCGGCCGCCGGAGGCGACGTGGAGGACGTAGACGGAGTAGCGCGTGCCCTTCCAGAACGTCGCGGTCGTCTGCGAGGGATTCAGCGTGCGCGCGACGACCTTGCCGTTGCGGAGGAAGGCATAGCCGTCGGCGCCGGCCTGCTTCTTCCAGGCGAGCGTCACCGTCGTGGCGGTTCGCGAGACGGGTCGTAGCGTGAAACCGGCAGCGGAGCTGGCGGTGGAGGCGAGTAGCAGCGCGGCGGTGACGACGACGACGAACGGGAGTGCCTTCATTGGATACCTCCGTGAAGCACCGTATGACGGTCACACGCCCGGTCCTCAAGGGAACCACGTGCACCGAGTCTAGCGTTCGTCGGGGCAGACGTTCACACTCAGCGCTCGCGCACGGGCCGGACGTGTGAAAGGGGGAGCGCCGATCCTAGACAAACCCCTGGCTGGCATGCGCCGCCACGCATCCCACGAGCGCGGAAGTTCTCGCAACCTGCGGGGAAAGCGGGGCTGCGGCGGGCCTGCGCTAGGACTGGCCGGCGACGGACGACACGTAGGCCGCGACGTCTTGGATCTGCTGCTCGGAGAGCTGACCCTTGAACGAGGGCATCACGCCCTTGCCGTTCGTGACCCGCATCACCACGAGTGAGGCGGGGGGCTTCGCCTGGTCGAGGTTCGGGCCGACGGTGCCGGTGGCGCCCGCGTCGGCGAGCGTGTGACAGGACGTGCAGCCGGCGGTCTCGAACACCTGCTTGCCGGCGGTCGCGTCGCCGGTCGCGGGAGCCGTGGTCGTCGTCGAGGGAGCGGTCTCGCTGCCGCCGCCCCCTCCCGCGGGCTGCGACGGCGTCTCGGCCGCGTGCGCCTCTTCGACCTCCTGCGTGTTCGCGGCCCACACGACCGTGCTCATCTGCGCGACGAAGAGGATTGCGGAGACGACGATGTACGCGTCGAGCCGCCGGGGGAAGCCCTCTCGGCGCTTCGGGACGAAGATCGCGGTCACGAGCGCCCAGAGGATGAACGTGATCGCGACGATGAGCGAGACGGTCTTGCCGAGGCTCGTGAGCGTCGCGATCAGCATCGCGAGGACGCTACCACGCTCGTTCGGCGGGCTCGGAGGGGAGCCACCACCTCAGTGCGAACTGAATAGGGTTCGCATGATGACTCCTGACGAGCGGCTCGAGCGGTACGCGCGCCTGGCGGTCGAGGTGGCGGTCAACCTCCAGCCCGGCCAGTTTCTCCGCATCAACGCGGAGCCGGAGCACCTTCCCCTGGTCCGGGCGATCGGACGGGTCGCGTACGAGCGGGGCGCGCGCTACGTCGAGACCCAGTACCGCGACGTCCACCTCCGACGCGCACGGATCGAGCACGCGCCGGAAGACTCGCTCGAGTGGAGCCCGCCCTGGACGCTCGCGCTCGTCGACCACATGATCGAGACCCACGGCGCGACGATCGCGATCACGGGGGAAGCGGAGCCGGAGCTTCTCGCGGACGTCGACCAGCGCCGCGCCCAGCGCATGCGCGCGCGTCTCGCGACCGAGCGCCTGCTCGACGCGGAGAACCGCCGGCTGATCCAGTGGACGATCGTCGGCTACCCCAACGAGGGCTGGGCGCGCTCGGTGTTCGGCGAGCCGGACGTCGAGCGTCTGTGGGAGGCGGTGGCCACCGCGACCCGGCTCGACGAGCCGGATCCGATCGCCGCGTGGCGCGAGCACCTCGACCTGCTGCAGGCCCGTGCGGCCGCGCTCGACGAGCGGCGCTTCGATGCGATCCGCTTCCGAGGGCCGGGCACCGATCTCTTCGTCGGCCTCTGCGAGCGCCACCGGTGGCTGACCGCCGCCGAGGTCAGCGTCGACGGCGTGCCGCACGTCGTCAACGTGCCGACGGAGGAAGTCTTCACGACACCCGACCGCAGGCGGACCGCAGGCACGGTGCGCTCGACGTTTCCCCTCGCGTTCGGCGGCACGATCGTCCGCGGGCTGGAGGTGCGCTTCGACGGCGGGCCGCGTTGTGGACGTACGCGCCGACGCGGGCGAGGACGCGGTGCGCGAGGAGATGCGGGCGGACGAGGGCGCGAGCTACGTGGGCGAGGTCGCCCTCGTCGACGGCGACTCACGCGTGCGCAAGACCGGGATCGTGTTCCTCGACACGCTGTTCGACGAGAACGCCGCCTGCCACATCGCGTGGGGGCAGGGCATCCCGACCGCGATCGAGGGCGGCGAGGAGATGACGGCCGCGGAGCTCGCGGACTGCGGCTACAACGACTCGGTCGTGCACACGGACTTCATGATCGGCGGCCCCGACGTCGACGCCTTCGGTGTCGAGCCGGGCGGCGCCGAGGTGCCGATCATCACGGACGATCGATGGGTGCTCAGCTAGCCTAGAGGCCTCTTCGGGGCGCATAGCTCAGCGGGAGAGCGCTCGCTTCACACGCGAGAGGTCCCTGGTTCGATCCCAGGTGCGCCCATAGAGCGCCACACGCTGCAAGCTCCGCAGACCCGACTCCGTGTGGGGTTTGCGCCTCTTTGTAAGGTCTGCCGCGCAGCCAGGAACATGCTCGGGTGTGCTGCCGCGATCGGTTCGCTCGCCTCGTGGTACCCCTTCTACCCCCCAGGAGAGTGCCCTGCGACCCGTGAGTCCGGGTACGCGAACCGCGGCTTCAGGGCAAGGAAACCGATCGCAGCGCCCATGTACCCCGCCCCGATCAACACGCTTCCTACCACGGCCCAGGTGGTCAGGACGCCGTCGTGGTCGGCTGCGACATACGCCCAGATGCCGATCGGCACGTAGAGCAGCACCGCCGTGAAGAGCCCCGGGTTGGGGCGCCGTGCAATCGCAGACGGGACCGCGTGGAACAGCACGGCGTTGATCAGACACAGAGCAGGCAACGAAAGGGCGAACCACACGGCCTCCCAGGCGACGAACGCGGCCGAGAACCCGACGACGAGAAGAGCCGTGTTGGTGGCCCAGAAGTCCGCCCAGGTCGGATGCGCGTTGAAACGCGTTCCAAGCGCCCTGTCCGCCCAGCCCTGCCAGCCCAGAGCATGCTCGTCGACCACGTGCAACGAACTCGCCGCCACGAGTATCCACAACACCCATTCCCGGCTGCCTCCCATCGCCTCGCTCCCTCCGCTCGCTTGCTCATCAAGGACGCGTCATGGCCGCGAGTGTGCCGCGGACGCACGTCCCGTGCGTCGCCTGCGGGTGCGCGGGAGCCGGCGGGTCGGGGTTGCCTCTCCTTTCGACGGAGGGACGCGAGTGGTGTCCAGTCCCGTTACGTCGACAGGCCTGAGCGTCCGAACCACCTCCGGGCGCGAAGCCCGCATCTGGGATGGAGCGGTAGGTCAGGCGCGTGAGGCGTACTGCGCGCGCTGCTGCGCGACCCATTCCGCGTGCGCGATGCGCGCGGAGCGTGCTCGGCGTTGGCGCCAGTGTCTCAGGATCCGTCTCATGCTTCGGATATCGGCAGCGGGGACGGACGGACGCCCGCGGTTGGGCCAGACGAGGCCTGGACTCTTGGCGCGGGCGGCCGCTCATCCGCACGAGGCAGGAGGAGCGTTTCAGGCCGGACCCTGACCCATGGTGTGCTCCCCTGGGAAGCCGTGGCACCGGCGCTCGGAAGCTTGGAGGTTGCATCGACAGCTGTTAGGTTCGGCGTCCTGCCGGTCAGGTCGCCGACGACCTCCCTCGAGGAAGGGGTGCAGTTGCTCTCCGATCAACACCGGGCGCGCGTCTTCGGCGTCCTCTACCTCGTCACCTTCGCCACGTCGATCCCCGCACTGTGGCTGTTCCAGCCGGTGCTGGACGATCCGGTCGCGTACATCGCCGGTGCCGGGCAAGACAACCGAATCGTCTTCGGAGCGTTGCTGGAGCTGCTGCTGATCATCGCGAACATCGGCACGGCCGTCGTGATCTACCCGATCGTCAGGCGACAGAGCGAGGAGCTCGCGCTGGGGTATGTCGCCGCGCGCCTCTTCGAATGCACCTTCATCCTCGTCGGCATCGTCGCCGTCCTCGGGGTCGTCACGTTGCAGCGGGAAGTTGCGGGGGAGGCCGAGGGCTCGATCGCGTACACGCTCGCCGCGCTCAAGGACTGGACGTTCCTCCTCGGCCCCGGCTGGGTCGTCGGGTGGGGGAACGGGCTGATCCTCGGCTATCTCATGTACAGCTCCGGCCTGGTGCCGCGAAAGGCGACCTGGCTGGGGCTCGTCGGAGGACCGCTCATCATCGTGTCGGGCACCCTCGTGATGTTCGACGTCGCCGACGCCGGCGGAACGCTGCAGGGCCTGGCGACGATTCCCGAGGGCCTTTGGGAGCTGTTCCTCGGCATCTACTGCACGTTCAAGGGCTTCAGGAGCTCCGCCCCGATCCTGGGACCTCGTGCAGCCTCGGACCCGACGGCCCCGGTCGCGGCGACGAGCCTCTAGAGCCGCAGGCCCTGGACGCGGAGGTAGCGCAAGCTCCGGGGAGTCAGTCGTCGCCCGGCCAAGGCTGGCCGACCGAGCCTTCCATCTGGGCGTTCGTGGAGGTCTCGCGATCCCGATCACCGCTCGTCCCCGGCGGCGGCGTCGCGACCGCGGCTCCGCTCTCGGCGACGTCCTCGACCGCCTTCTCGCCCCGCCGAAACCATCCCTTGATCTTCTCGAGACCCTGGTTCGACCGGCATTGCCCAACCCTACTGAATCGTCCTCGAACGGAGGCGGAGCCCGTGCGGCTACTGCCGCCGGCGGAGGTCCGCGACTACGGGATGCGCTTCCAGCGGCCGCGGCGGAACAGCCGGTTCAACCGGTCACCAAAAGACGGACCGGCCCCTTCGGTCGGGTCGACCGAATAGCCACCCATCGCGCCCCGGCAACGAAGCGTCATTCTGAAACGAGTTCTTAACCGGCCGTTCTCGATCGAGCAACCACACTCGTGGGGCTTGCAGGGCGCCCTGCAGGTGAGCTCACCGCTCGCGGGGCTCGGCTGGTCGAGCGGTGAAAACGGGGCGTCCCGCAACTCCCCCGCGGGGCGCCCCGCTATCCCCTTCGCGGCGTGGCCAGATGGTGGGTGCGCCACAGGGCGTTCCACCGGACTGCTCCTCGAGGCACGGGCGGGCGCTTCTGGCGCAGGTAGCCCCAGGCGATCCGCCGCTGGACGACCGGTCGACCACGAACACGAGCCACGAGCCGATGCCGACCCCGAGCTGCACCCAGCGCACGTCGGGCGAGGTGACGAAGAGTGGCACGACCGCCGCGACGATGATCGGCACGGTCCAGATGCGCTGCCAGCGCTCCCGTGCCGCGAGCTGCTCGGGCGTCAGGCTCTCGTCACGGCGGAGCCGCGTCGTCCGCGCAGACATCGGGATCTCGTTCGTGTCTCGGTTCGTGTGCCCTGCGCTCGCGTGGCCGGCCCCTGATGACACGCGGCGCCGCCGTTGAGATAGTTCCGAGGTGCGACGGGCGGTTGGCGCTCGTGCCGAGAAGAGGAGATCGAGAATGTGTCGCTGGCTCGCGTACTCGGGCTCACCCGTCCGCCTCGAGGACCTGATCCTCAAGCCGGAGCACTCGCTGATCGACCAGAGCCTGCACTCGCGGCTCGGGGCCGAGACGACGAACGGCGACGGCTTCGGTATCGGCTGGTACGGGACGAGCGACGTGCCGGGGGTGTTCCACAGCGTCGAGCCGGCGTGGAACGACCGCAACCTCCGAGACCTCGCCGCGGCGATCGACTCCCCGCTCGTGTTCGCGCACATCCGGGCGTCGTCCGGCTCTCCGGTGCAGCTGACGAACTGCCATCCGTTCCGGTACGGCCGGTGGCTCTGGATGCACAACGGCGCCATCCGCGACTTCGCGACGGTGAAGCGCGACCTCGTGCTGGCCGTCGACCCCTCGCTCTACACCGCGATCGAGGGCTCGACGGATTCGGAGGTGCTCCTGTACCTCGCGCTCACCTTCGGGCTCGAGCACGACCCGCCCGCAGCCGTTGCCGCGGCGGTCGGGCTGGTCGAGGAGACCGGTCGGCGTCACGGAGTCGAGCACCCGATCCAGATGTCGGTGGCGACGACCGACGGCACCCGCGTCTGGGCGTTCCGCTACTCGAGCGAGCGGCAGTCCCGCTCGCTCTTCTACTCGACGGACGTTCCGACCCTGCGGGAGCTCCATCCCGAGGTCGAGGTGCTCTCGCAACTGTCAGCCGAGTCGCGGCTGATCGTCTCCGAGCCGCTGCGCGACCTCCCGGGCGCCTGGAACGAGGTGCCGGAGTCGTCGTACGGGATCGTCCAGCAGGGCCAGGACGAGCTCCACCCGTTCGAGCCGCGGCCTCCGGCGACGACGGCCGGCGTGTCGGCCTCCGGCTGATTCCTTCCGAGAGGCGTCGGGCAACGCGGCCTCGAGCGCCGGGCGCGATCGGTGCCGGACGACGGGCGGTCAGCGGAGGCCGGGCTCGAGCTCCGACCGGCGACCTTGGGCGAGGGCGGCGTGCCGGAGGACCGGCAGGGGCGGTCGCTTCCATTGCCACGTCGTCGGGACCCGGCGACGCAGCCGGTGCGCGAGATCGGCGTCGACGAGCGCGAGCTCGGGACTGACCCGGGCGAGGTCCGTGCCTTTCACGTCTGTGGTGTCCATCGAGTTGGTCATCGGCAGTTGCCGGGTTCGGCTCCACCGGGCGATCCCCTGCACGAGTGATCGCTCGCGACCCAACGGGGCAGGGCGGGCTCGCTGCTACGGGATGGTGAGGTCTGCCTGGACGACGGCCTTCGCGGCGGCACCGCTCGCGAACACGGGCCAGACGTACCAGCGGTAGCTCCCCGACGTGAGACGCTCCGTGCGACCGGCGTGGCGCCACGGGCTGACGAGGTCGTACACGGGCTGCTTCGTGCGCGTCTCGAACACCTGCTGGTCGCCCCGGAAGAGCTCGACGCGGTAGCCGACTGCGCCGTCGACAGGCGCCCACGCGAAGCGCCGGGGCGCGGTCGCCGGCGCGGAGGCCTTCGCCTTCGACGCCTGCTTCCCGGACTTCGTCTGCGTCGCGCCGCTCGTCTTCGCGCTGCCGGCAGGCTTCGAGGAGGCCGACGTCTTCGGCGTCTGCTTGGCCCCTTGCGCCCTCGCCGGAGGCGAGGCAGACGCGGGCTTCTTCGCGGTGGACCCCTGCTTCGCGGGCGTCGCCTGCTTCGCGGCCGGACCGGCGAGCGCCCCGCCGGCGACGCCGCCGAGCGGGAGACTCGGCGCGACCGTCGCCTTCTTCGCCGGCGCGGCGGTCGTGCCGCCCGACGAGCCCGAGCCCGACGTGACTGGAGCGGTACGGGGTGGAATGGTTTGCGCGTCCGAGGCTGGCTGCGCAGGCCGCTCACCGAGCTTTGCGACGATCCCGACGGTGACGAACGTCGCGATCGCCGCCCCTGCGGCGAACGCCTTCGCGAGCGACAGCCAGCGCTCCGTACGCGACGGGGAAGAGCGGCGGCGGCTCGACCGGCGGCGCGAACGATGCGGCGGCCGGCCCGGCGTCGAGGAGCTCGGGAGGCACGAGCGGGACGACGTTGTCCGGCGCCGGATCCGGCAGGACGCGCAGCACGGGCTGAGGCAGCTCGAGGCCGATCTGCGGCTCGATCTCGGGCATCAGCGCTCGCAGCCGAGCGGCCAGCTCGGGGTCGACGAGCGCGAGCTCGGGGCTGACGGGCTCGTCGAGCAGCGCCTCACGGGAGACAGACGTCACAGACGTCACAAGCCCCTCATCGGTCGCGGGCGCCGCCCGCTTGATCGAGGAGAGGCGGCGGGAGGCTTCGGCGATCGATGGCGCGGCAACGCCCATCCGCGTCGGGAGTCTAGTCGACATGGACCGCGGAGCCTTCGGCGTACCGCCGAGAGACCCTGCTAGGCTCCCCGCGCCCGGTCGCGCTAGGTGGGGAGTCAGCGGTTCCCTGAACCCGAAATCCGCTCCAGCGGGGCCGAACGCCGTCCGAGGGCGGCGATCGCGGGCACGGGTCGTCGACACGTGGCGTTGACGGTCGGGTCCCGCGCACTGGGAGCGTTCGAACCGCGTCAGGTCCGGAAGGAAGCAGCGCTAAGGACTCCCTCCCAGGTGACGCGGCACCGCCCGACCCGAGCAGGCGGCGACGGCACCACCCGGGATCACCGTTCGAAGGCGGAGCGCGCTACCGGGCACTTTCCGCGTCGCGGAAAGTGCCAGAGAGGCACGTTCGAATGTTGGCTGCCCGAACCTCGCCGATGCCATCGATCGAGTTGAGCTCTTGTTCCGAGGCACCCGCCACCGCCGCGATCGACCCGAATCGCTCGAGGAGCCCTGCAGCGAGGCGCGGTGAAATCCCCGGGATCTCGCAGAGAAGCCCCCCACCGGGGCGGGTCTCGGGCGGCGGCGCGGTGCTCGCATGACCCACGCGTTGGGAGCGCCGTGCCTGGCGGCGAGGCGACGCAGCCAGCAATGCCGAGTCACGCGTCGAGCCGCTCCACAGGACGGGTATGCCCGTCTCGATCACAGCGAGAACGGCGCCGCGAACGCCGCTCTCCGAGAGTTGGCCGTCGAGTCTCGGTCCTTCGACCAGCAACCACGATCGATCGGCGTTGGCTCGGATCTTCTCGAGCTGCTTCCACAGACGCCCCGTTGCAACCGAGCGGTGGAGGTCAGCGACGGTCTTCCGCTCGACGAGCGTCGCTCGCGCGACGACATAATCGCCTGCTGGCAGGGAATCGAGCTCGACCTCGGCCCCGAGCGCCCGGAGCATGTCGGGCACGCCCGACCGGTCTTCTCGACGTCTGCGAAGATTGTCGAGGGGTTCACGTGAGACAAAGCATCCAGTCGAGTCCGTCACGGAAGAGAGCCGACTTCGAGTCGAGTGTGCGACCGTCGGCCCCGCCGTCGTCTGACCGCGCAACGCGCGTGCTGCACTCCTGGCACTTCTCGCCCCGGCGAGAAGTGCCCCACCGAAGAGGGCCGAAGTGACGGCTCTGTACCGCAAGTACCGGCCGCTCGATTTCACGCAGGTCGTGGGGCAGGAGGCCGTCGTGCGGACGCTGAGGAACGCGCTCGAGCACGACCAGGTGCGGCAGGCGTACCTGTTCGCGGGGCCGCGCGGCACCGGGAAGACGTCCATGGCCCGGATCCTCGCGAAGGCGCTGAACGCGGACGGCGGCCCGACGCCCGACTTCGATCCCGACACGCGCATCGCGCGGGCGATCGCGGACGGATCGTCGCTCGACGTGGTCGAGATGGACGCCGCGTCGCAGCGCGGGATCGACGAGGTGCGCGAGATCCGGGAGCGGGCGATGCTGCGCCCCGCGGAGGGGCAGTACAAGGTCTACATCGTCGACGAGGCGCACCAGCTCACGAACCAGGCCTGGAACGCGCTGCTGAAGCTGATCGAGGAACCGCCGCCCCACCTCGTCTTCGTCTTCTGCACCACCGATCTCGCGAAGGTGATCCCCACCGTCCGTTCGCGCTGCCAGACGTTCGTCTTCCAGCGCCCCCGCATGCGCGAGCTCGTCCAGGCGCTGCGCACCGTGTGCGAGGGAGAGGGGATCGACGCCCCGGACGCCGCCCTCTCGCTGATCGCCCGCAGCGCGGGTGGCGCGTACCGGGACGCGATCTCGACGCTCGACCAGCTCTCCGCCGCGACGGGCAAGAAGATCTCGGTGCAGGACGTGCTCCAGCTCGGCGCCGCCGTGGAGGAGGACGTCCTCTTCCGACTCTGCGACACGATCGTCGATCGCGACGTCGCCGGTGCGCTCGTGACCCTCGAGGAGCTCGCCGAGCGGGGCCTCGATCTCGCCCAGCTGACCCGAGACCTCCTCGAGCACCTGCGCCATCTCCTGCTCGTGCAGCACCTCGGGCACGTGCCCGACTCGCTGCCGCTCACCGAGGAGGCGCGCGACCGGCTACGCGAGCAGGCGAACCAGCTGCCCGAGCCCACGGTGGTGCGCCTGATCGACCTGCTCGCCGTGGTTCTCGACGACGACCGGCAGGGCGGAGACCCTCGGCTCCCCCTGGAGCTCGCGCTCGTCAAGGTGACGCGTCCGCAGTCGGACCTCGCCCGCGAATCGCTTGTCCATCGGGTGGAGCTGCTGGAATCCCGAGTGCAGGCCGGTCCACCCGCCGCGGAGCCGTGGGGCCCCTCCCCCGTTCCCGCGCCCGCGGCGGGCCCGGCACCTGTGGAGCCGGACGCCGCCGACACCGCGGCTGCGGACGCGCCCGGACGTCTCGCTCGAGCAAATGCAGGACGCCTGGACGCGGAGCGTGATCCCCGCCGTCAAGGAGCGCTCGATCCCGGTCGCGACCCTCCTCGCCGAGGCGAGCCCGTCCGGGCTCGACGGCGAAACGCTCACGCTCTCGTTCCGTCCCGGTGCGGAGTTCCACCGCCAGCAAGCGGAGGAGCCGGGCAACGCGCAGCTCCTCCGTGACGCGCTCTACGACGTCACGGGACGACGGCTCGCGGTCGTGACCTCGGTTGCCGAGTCGGCCGAGGAGGACGGCGGCGGCGACGCGCCGCTGGACGAGCGGGGCTTCATCGCGCTGCTCGAGAGTGACCTGGACGCAACCGAAGTGGAGGATGCCCCGTGAAGCTCGACATGAACGCGCTGCTGAAGCAGGCGCAGGAGATGCAGGAGCAGATGGCACAGGCGCAGGCCGCCGCGAAGGACGAGGTCGCCGAGGCGTCTGCCGGGGGCGGCATGGTGACCGCCAAGGCGAACGGCGCCGGCGAGCTGGTCGAGCTCGCCATCGACCCGCGCGCGATCGACCCGGACGACCCCGAGCTGCTCGGCGACATGGTGCTCGCCGCGGCGAACGAGGCTCTCCGCGCCGCGTCCCAGGCGGTCGAGGCGAAGCTCCGCAGCCAGCTGCCCGACCTCGGAGGGCTCGGGCTCGGGACGTAGGGCTAGCCGCCGGGACGGCTGCCGCGACACAAGTAGTTTGGGTTGCCGGCGGGGGGTGCCGACAACCCATCCTGTGGTGCGCGCGACTCTAGTAGGCGGCGCGCCCGCGAGCGAGCGAGGGGATCGTGCGGAGGATCAGACGCATGTCCTCGCGCAAGGACCAGTTCGTCACGTACAGGTAGTCGAGCTTCGTCATCTCCTCGAACGGGATGTCGCTCGCGCCGAGCACCTGCCAGAGCCCGGTGATGCCCGGCCGCAGGCTCAGCCGGCGACGCGCCCAGCGCTCCACGAAGCGATCCTCGTCGAGGATCAGGGGCCGCGGGCCGACGAGCGACATCTCGCCCCTGAGGACGTTGATCAGCTGCGGCAGCTCGTCGATGCGCGACCGCCGCAGGAATGCGCCCACGCGCGTCACCCTGGGATCCTCCGGCACCTTGAACATCCGGGGGTCGCCGTCGCGATGCATGTTCAGGTGGGCGACGTCGTCCTTGCGCTCCTCCGCGTCGGCCACCATCGTCCGGAACTTGAAGATCCTGAACGTCTGCTCGTCCTCCCCCACGCGCACCTGACGGAAGAACACGGGGCCGCGGGTGTCGAGCTTGATCGCGACCGAGGTGATCAGGAAGACCGGTGAGAGCAGGACGAGACCGGCCGCCGCGCCGATCACGTCGAACGACCGCTTGAGGAAGCGCGACGAGCCAGAGAGGCGCGGGAGCGTGAGACCGACGAGCGGGATCCCCTCGATCGTGTGCAGCTGCGCGCTCGTGCCGAGCACCTCGAACATGCGCGGGACGATGTCGACCTGGACGCGCTGATCCTGCAGCCGCCGGATCACGTCGAGCGTCTCCTCGTGGGAGTCGGTCGAGAACGCGATCACGACGCGGTCGATCCGGTGCTGGTGTACGAGCTGCCGCAGCTCGGCCGTCGTCCCGACCAACTCGAGCGGCGACGCTCCCTCGCGAGGCGCGCCGGCGTCGCGGTCGACGAAGCCGACGATGTTCAGCCCGTAGCTCCGATGCTTGCTCATCTTCTCGGCGAGCTCGCGGGCGACCGGGCCGGAGCCGACGATGAGCACGTTCTGGACGTACGCCGCCTGCCGGCGACCGACGAATCGGATCGCGACGCGGAACATCGAGACGAAGCCGATCGCGAGCGCCCAGAACACGACGAGGCGCTCGAGCGTCGGATGCGCGAGACCCGTGACGTGCGTGCCGACGAGGAAGATCCACGTCCCGATCGTCACGACCTGGAGGACGCCGAAGAGATCGTCCACCGACGAGTGGTCGGTTCGCTCCTCGTCGCGGTCGTAGAGCCCGTAGAGCCGGGCGAGGATCACCCACAACGGCAGACTCGCGCTGAAGAGGACGAGCTCCCACTGCGGGACGACGGTGTCGCCGGAGGGCGGGCTCGAGACGAGCGCGTCCGCGACGAGAAATGCGGTGAGCAACCCGACCAGGTCCGCCATCAACAGCAGCCGGCGCATCAGCCAGCCGCGGCTCGACCTCCACGTTGGCGCACGGCTCGCGGCGTACTCGGCCGATGCCGCTACAGCCTCCGGTGAGACAGCACTCACGTTCCCCTCCCCCGATTGCCGCTCCCCCCCACGTTCCCACCGTGAGAGATGCGTCTTGTGACGTTCGTTTCCCCGGCCTCACTCTACTCCCCAAAAGGGGGGACGCCAACCCCTCGATCCGGGGTCCAGCAGTTCGGCTGACGGGAACTGGCCGTTTGGGGAGCGAAGGCCGATCAGCCGCGGACGGCGCCCACCTCGGCGAGCAGGAGCTCGGCGATCTGGATCGCGTTGAGGGCGGCGCCCTTGCGCAGGTTGTCGCAGGAGAGATACAACGCCAAACCGTTCTCCGATGCGGCATCGCGGCGAATTCGCCCGACCAGGACGTCGTCGCTGCCGGCCGCTTCGCCGGGTGTCGGGAAGCTCGGCAGCTCGAGCACCCGTACGCCGCGCGACCGGCTCAGGAGCGCGGACGCGTGGCTCCGGCTCGAGCCGCTCCTCGAGCTCGACCCATACCGCTTCCGAGTGACCCACCATGACCGGCACGCGCACGCAGGTCGCCGAGATCGGAAGGTCGGGGAGCTCGAGGATCTTCCGCGTCTCGGCCCGGAGCTTCGCTTCCTCGTCCGACTCGTCCCCCTCCCACGTCCAGTCCATCACGAGGTCGTGCTCTTCCGGGCGCTCGTTCGCGAGCGCGTCGACGCGGCGCGCCCCGGCGCCCGACACCGACTGGTATGTCGAGACCCGCACACGCGCGACGCCCGCCTCGTCGTGCAAGGGCTTGAGCACGCACGTGAGCGGGATCGTGCAGCAGTTCGGGTTCGCGACGATCCGATCCCGATCGAGTGCCTCGAGCGCACGCTCGTGGTTGACCTCCGGCACCACGAGCGGGTAGCCGTCGACGAGCCGGTACGCCGATGACTTGTCGACGCAGATCGCGCCCGCCGCCGAGGCGACCGGGACGAGCTGCCGGCTCAGGGACGTCCCGACCGAGAACAGGAAGAGATCGACGTCGCCTGCGCCGAGCGCCTCCGTCGACGCCTCCTCGACCACGAGCTCGCCCGAGCCGAACGGGAGACGCGTGCCCGCCGAGCGCTCGGACGCGAACGCACGCACGTCCTCGTAGCCGCGCTCCGCGAGGAGCGCGAGCGTGACGGTGCCGACCGCGCCGGTCGCTCCAACGACGCCGATGCTCACGGGTGCGCTCACGTCTTGCTGTTCTAGCCGATGCGGCCGAGTCCCTGCAGGGCTCAGGCGGGCCGTCGGCCGGCGAGCGCGCGACCGAGCGTCACCTCGTCGGCGTACTCGAGATCGCCCCCCACGGGCAGACCGCTGGCGAGCCGCGTGACCGCGACGCGGTCGCGCAGGCGGTCGGCCAGGTACGCGGCGGTCGCCTCGCCGGTCATCGTCGGGTTCGTCGCGAGCACGACCTCCTCGACGCCGTCGGCGCCGACCCGGTCGATCAGCCGCTCGATCCGCAGGTCGCCGGGCTCGACTCCGTCCAGCGGGGAGAGCGCTCCGCCGAGCACGTGGTACAGGCCCCGGTACTCGTGCGTGCGCTCGAGCGAGAGCACGTCGACCGGTTGCTCCACGACGCAGATCACGGTGCGGTCGCGGCGCGGGTCGGCGCACACGACGCAGAGCTCGTCCTCGGTCAGGTTCCCGCACTCGCGGCACGGACGGACACGTGCCTTGACGTCGGCAATCGCATGCCCGATCGCGTTCGCCTCGTCGGCCGGCGCCGCGAGGATGTGGAAGGCGAGCCTCTGCGCGGTCCGGGTCCCGATCCCCGGGAGTCGCGTGAGCTGCGCGACGAGGTTGTCGACCGCGGGGCTCAGCACCGTCCGAGCGTACCTTTCGACCCGGCCCGCGGCGTCCACGGACGGGCTCGCCACCCGTCGTCCTCCCTCGACCGGATGTGCTCACGGATCGCCCGAACGGGTGATTCGGTCAGATTCCCGGAGTTCGCTGCAAATCGGCGAATTCGGCGCTCCGGAGCCCCGCTCGGCGGCCGCCCAGCCCTCCCGGGGTGCTGACGAAAGTACCCCAAAGAGGGGTATGCATCGGGCGGGAATCCTCCGAGGGAAAGCCACATGCCAAGCCGCCGCCGTTCTTCCGCCCCCTGGGTGGCCGTTGTCCTGATCGCCGCCATCCTCGTGCCCACCACGCTCGCAGCGTCCCGTGGGCACCAGTCGTATTCGACTCGTAACGCGTTCAACGACCGTCGCGCGCCAAACCCCGTCTCCGACCTCCAGGTCGCAGCCGCAGACACCTCGAGCGTCACGCTCGACTGGTCCCGTACCTGGGACAACGTCGGTGTCGAGGGCTACGGCGTCTACCTCGACGGCTCACGGACGAGCCAGACGCGGTACACCCGCTCCACGCTGGACGACCTCGCGTGCGGGAAGGGCTACACCGTCGGTGTGGACGCCTTCGACGACGCGGGCAACAGGTCGCGCCAGACCTCGACCTTCGTCTCCACGTCTGCGTGCCGCGACGTGACTCCGCCGAGCGCCCCCAGCGCTGTCCGGCAAGTCGCGGCGACCGACACCACGGTGATCCTCTCGTGGGCCCCGTCGCAGGACGACTACGGCGTGGTCGGATACGGGCTCTACGTCGGCGGCTTCTGGGTCGGACGGTGGAGCCAGTCGTCGGCCACGATCACGAACCTGTCGTGCGGGAAGAACTACGAGATCGGGATCGACGCGGTCGACGCGGCGGGCAACCACTCGGGCGAGACCACCGTCTTCTTCTCGACCGCGTCGTGCTCCGACCACACGGCGCCGTCGTCGCCCGCCGACCTGCACGTGACGGCGGCGACCGAGAATGCCGTCACTCTCGGCTGGACCGCCGCGACGGATCCGTCGGGCATCGCCGACTACGGCCTCTACCTCGACGGCAAGAAGGTCGACTCGACCACGACGACCAGCGGCCAGTTCTCCGGCCTCACCTGCGGAAGCACGCATACGTTCGGCGTGGACGCCTCCGACAAGGCGCTGAACCGCTCGCAGGTGGCGTCTCTGACCGCCGCCGCGCAGGCGTGCGGCGGCAGCCCCAAGCCGCCCAACACGCCGGAGCCGCCGTCGACTCCGACGGCGCCGCCGAACCTGCACGCGACGTCGGTGACGCAGTCGGCGGTCGCGCTGGCCTGGGACCCGAGCACCGCCTCGAGCGGCATGTCCGGGTACCAGATCTTCCGTGACGGCGACAAGATCGGCGAGGGCCCGGGCGTCCACGGTGGCTACACGAACACCTGGAACGACTCCGGCCGCACGTGCGGGAAGAGCTACGAGTACGCCGTCGCCGGCGTCGACAGCTCCGGCACCGCCGGACCCAAGTCCACGCTCGACGTCACCACCGCAGCGTGCAACAACCCGACCCCACCGCCACCACCCACGACCCCGACGTCGTCGACTCCGACGGCGCCGCCGAACCTGCACACGACGTCGGTGACGCAGTCGGCGGTCGCGCTGGCCTGGGACCCGAGCACCGCCTCGAGCGGCATGTCCGGGTACCAGATCTTCCGTGACGGCGACAAGATCGGCGAGGGCCCGGGCGTCCACGGTGGCTACACGAACACCTGGAACGACTCCGGCCGCACGTGCGGGAAGAGCTACGAGTACGCCGTCGCCGGCGTCGACAGCTCCGGCACCGCCGGACCCAAGTCCACGCTCGACGTCACCACCGCAGCGTGCAACAACCCGACCCCACCGCCACCACCCACCAACCCGACGCCACCCACGACGGACACGAAGGCTCCGTCGGCGCCGTCCGGTGTCAGCGCGACCACACGCACCGCGTCGAGCATCGCGCTGACGTGGCAGCCGTCGACCGACGACGTCGGAGTGGCCGGGTACGGGCTGTACAACTCGGGCTCGCGCCTCTCCACGACGTCCGCGACGACCTGGATCTTCAGCGGGCTCGATTGCGGCAAGAGCTACACGCTCGCAGTCGATGCGTACGACGCGAAGGGCAACAGATCGTCGCAGACCGTCGTCATGGTCTCGACGACCGCATGCGCCGACACGCAGGCACCCTCCACGCCGACCGGGCTCTCGGTGTCCAACGTGTCCCAGACGGGGGCGACCCTCAACTGGACGGCGGCGAAGGACAACGTCGGAGTCACCGGCTACGACGTCTTCCGCAACGGGACGAAGATGGCGACCGTGACCGCGCTCTCGTCGGCCCAGACGGGGCTCACCTGCAACACGCCGTACACGCTCGCGGTCGACGCGCGTGACGCGTCGGGCAACACGTCGCCTCAGGCGCAGATGCAGGTCACGACATCGGCCTGCCCGACGACGCCTCCTCCTCCTCCTCCCCCGACCTCACAGTCCGGCGTCGTGCAGCTCTCGGGCACGGTCTCGGCGTCCCAGTTCCTGAGCTCGGTCAACTCCGCGCCGAGCGGGGCATTGACCGTCCGCCCGGCGAGCGGTCAGTCGAGCTTCACCGTGAGCGGTGACGTCTCGAACTTCACCCGGGCGAACGTGACGATCGAGAACATGGTCTCGACCGGCGACTTCCGGATCAACGGGTCGGCCGACAACCTCACGATCGACCACGCGTCGATGCTGACCTTCTACACCAGCGACGGGCTCGACGGCTTCACGCTGGAGAACTCGACGCTCGACGGCCAGTGCAAGATCGCGCAGAACTGGATGCACGGCACCAGCAACTTCAAGATCCTCAACAACACCATCAAGAACTTCCACACGTGCTCGAACGAGTCGAACCACTCCGAGGGCATCTTCGTCGCCGCCTACAACCATGACGGCCTGATCCAGGGCAACACGTTCATGGACAACGGCACCACCGGCCACCTGTTCTTCTCGTGGTTCGACGGCAGCGCGAGCGACCACTCGACGTACCCGCACGACATCTGCGTGACGGGCAACACGTTCATCCGGTCGCTGAACGGCTACTACCACATCCAGTTCCGCAACGAGTTCAACGGTTCGGAGAACATCGACATCGACCCGTCCAACGTGAAGGGCGCGTCGATCTCGGGCTACAACACCTCACTCTCCACCGGTTTCGTACGCCCCTGCTAGTCGGGCCTCGAGTCCGGGCGCCCCGCCGTGGCGGGGCGCCCGGACTCACCTGTCGAGCATGTCCGCGGCCCGCGCTCAGAAGGGCGGGTACGGCGAGCACTTCCGCGGCGAGAACAGGTCCTGGAGCTTTGTGCGGAACCCCTTCAGCGAACGCCCGAGCGTGTTGCTGGGCGGGGGCTCGACGTCGATGTTCTCGTTCCCGGTGAACTCCTGCCGGTACTGGATGTCGTAGTAGCCGTTCTGGGAGAGGTCGAAGTGGTTCCCGCGCACGCAGATGTTGCGCGGGTAGCTCGCCATGTCGTTCGCATCACCGCCCCACCACGTGAAGAAGAGGTGGCCCGTGGTGCCGTTGTCGGTGAAGGTGTTCCCCTGGATCAGGACGCCGTTCGTCCAGCCGCCGACGAAGATCGCCTCCGAGTGGTTGTCGGGGACCTGGCGAGGATCGTAGCCCGTGAACGTGTTGTTCGTGATCGTGAGGCGGCTCGTCCCGTCCGTCGGATCGGTGCGCGACTGCATCACCTCGTTGTTCGCGACCTGGAAGCGGCCGTCGAAGACGTTATGGGAGAGGATCACGTCGTCCGTGCCACGCGTCGACCACTCGTAGACGCGGCTGTACACGAGCCGAGCATGGTCGGCGGTCGAGGCGAACTCGAGCTCCGCGCCGTCGAGCACGACGTGGCGCATGGAGACCCATGCTCCCTCCCACTCCCAGTCGCCTGTGAATCGCGCGGCGCCCTTCGAGATGAAGTACACGTAGTCGCCGCAGGAGTCCTTGCTGGAGTCGACACGGATGTCCTGCTCGGCCGGGTACGTGCCAGGCTCGATCTCCACCCGGTCGCCACAACGGGCGAGTTCGTAGGCCCGGTTCAGGCTGCCGCACGGTCGAGACCGGTTGTTCGCAACGCAGCGGGAGTCGCTCCCGTCGGGCGCAACCCACACGACGGCGGTGCGGCCGTCGGAGACGTCGGGAACGGTGGGAACGGCGGGCGCCTCGGCTCGGTCGGAGGAGCTGACGGCGTGGACGAGGATCACCGCTGCGAGACCGAGGCCGAGCGCAACGACCAGGACTCCGCGACGGCGACTCACGGCCGGCGCGGCGGCGCGCGCAGGTCAGCGAGCGGGCTCATCGGCCTCGGATGCGGAGATGGCGATCATCGTCGACTGCCCGAGCGCCAGCATGACGATCATGAGGATCGTCACCTGGATGAAGCTGAACGCGTCGTAGAAGCCCATGCCGACGGCGAACGAGAGGACGGACGCGATGAAGGCGGTGAGCATCCAGCCCGCGTCAGACGTGTCTCGGCGCGCGATCCTCCACGCCCTCGAGCAGTAACGGCCGAAGATCCAGATCCAGGCGAACATGCCCACGAGCCCGATCTCGAGCGTGCTGCTCAGCCACTCGTCGTCGAGGATGAACGAGTTCTTCTTCGGGCCGCCCGGCTCGTCGGTCGGGATGCGCGTGCCGAAGCCCCGACCGAGCAGCGGATGCGACGCCGCCTCGTCGATCGCCGGGCCGAACGACGCGACGCGCCCGCTGCCCACGCTCTGGTCGGCCTGCTGCGCGACGAGCCCACCCTTCGGCAGGAACAGCGCCGTCACGGTCGAGAAGGTCCCCGGCAGCGCCAGCTGCACCGCGACGGCGAGCGGCAGGAGCAGGGGTAGGACGCGGCGCACGGCGTGCGGCCTGAGCAGCACGAAGACGCCGACGACGACGAGGAGCATGAGGATGCTCGTGCGCGAGATGGACGCGAGGCAGCCCATCATGATCAGGATCGCGGCGCCGATCCAGAGCGGCCGGCCGCGCCGGTAGGCGAACACGAGCGAGTGCGGCAAGAGCACGGCGAGCGCCGCCCCGTAGGCGATCGGATGCTGCGCCGAGGCGTACGCGCGTGTCAGGCCCGCGCGAAAGACGTCCAGCGGCGGACCGGTCGGCGTGAGCCCGGGGACGAATTCGTTGAGGTGGGAGAAGACGTTGTGTCCGGTCTTCCACTCGACGACGCCGAGGAAGCCGAGCACGGCACCGCACAGCACCAGCGCCTCCAGCACGAAGGTCACCTCGGCGAGCGTCCGCACGACGCTCACGAAGAAGTAGAAGACGATGATGAAGCTGACCCAGAAGGTGAGCCGCTTCGCCACCTCGCCCGAGAGGCCCTGGTCGGTGATCGACTGGCTGTTGACGATGATCGAGCCGATGATCGCGAAGCCGAGCAGGCCGAGCGGCGCCTCGAGCCCACTCGCCCGGAGCCGGACGTCGGGATCCATCAGGAGCGCCGCCAGCCAGAGCGCGGCAATGACGAACGTCAGCACCCGGTACGGCTCGAGCTGGAACGGCAAGTTGGCCGCGATCGCGTAGAGCCGGATCGGGATGAACATCACGACGAGCACGAAGACGACGATCGTCGACTTCCACGGGATCCGCCCGCCCGCTGCGGCGACTACCGCCGCGAGCGCAGATGCGGGCGCGAGCGCGAGCCCCAGCTTCCCAAGCGTGGCCGAGAGCGCGATCAGCGCAATCGCGGCACCGACCACCAGTAGGGTGCCGGGGTCGGCGAGCGCCGGTCTCGTCGACTCGGCGGACGAGCTAGCCGTCAGCCTCGGCGCTCTGTGACTGCTGCTGCTCATCTGACCCCAGGGTCGGACGCAGCGCGAGCGTCGGTCCGGGCAGCGCGGCCTTCCGGCTGCCGCGGCGCTCCCGCTCGAGCCGGAGCGTGCGGGCTTGGGCATCGGCCTGCGCGTCGGCCAGGATCGGTGTCGTCGGTTGCGGCTGCGGCGCAATCACGTCGTCGAGCTCGTCCGGTGCAGAGCGCGCGACCCGGCGAGAGGCAAGGTTGTCAAGGACGAGAACGAGTGCGCACGTGGCGATCAGCATGCTCATGAACACGATCACCGGCAGCGTCTTCTTGCGCGGCACCGCGATGAACGGCTTGCTCGGGCCCTTGATCAGGGACACCGAGATGCGCCGCTTGTCGGGGATCCCGGTCGCGATCTGACGGGCGCGGAGATACCCGATGAAGGCCTGCGCCTGCTGCTGCACCCGCTGCTGGGCGAGCGTCGCGTTGCGGGTGAACGCGACCATCTCGACGAGCGGCAGCGGGATTCCGTTGCCGCTCGAGTCGATCACCGGCGTCACCGAGATGCCGCCGTAGATCGGCCCCGCGTGGCGCATGCGCTGACGGACGAGATCGCTGTTCGCGAGGCGCGCATAGAGCGGGGCCAGCTCGAGCAGCGCGTCACGCCGGTTCGTGTCGGCGGTTACGCGCCCCTCGTAGAAGCCCGGCTGCGTGATCTGCAGCACCGACTTGCTCCCCCAGAGAACGCTCTGCCGGTACGCGAACATCGGGCTCCCGAAGGGATCGACGCGGGCGTACGAGAACACCGCGAGGGCGATCGCGGCCACGACGCCGAGGATCGCGGCGAGCCGATGGCGACGAATGATCTGGATGAAAGCGCGGATATCCACGGGAGGGTGAGCTCTGTTTGGCTACCGCCGTCCGCGACTCACGCGTCCGCTCGGCCCGAGGCGGCGGGGCTCGGGTCTACAGGCGGCGGACAAGGCGTTGGAGTCGGAAAGATCAAGCCTCGCTCATGTTAGCCACGTTCCCGAAAAAAGGGAGGGGCGCAACGAACTCTTTTCACACGCCTTGCGAGCCGACGGCGACGCCGGCCGGAGCCGCATCTCCGTGCGCGATCTGCGACGCCCGTGGCAGGAAGTCGGAGAGCCAGAGCTCGAGCATGAGCACGGTCAGGAGCGCATGCTGCGAGCGGGCGCCGCCGCCGCCGGCTTCGTGCGCCGCGAGCGTGTCCTCCACCCAGTCGCGGTCGACCAGCTCCGTGTACCTCGCGCCCGGATCGAGCAGCACCTCCCTCGCAGCGCCGCGCGCCTGCGAGTCGAACCACCGGTCGACCGCAGCGTTGAAGAACCCGACCTTCGGCTTGTCGATGATCTGGTCGGGAACCCTGCCGCGTGCCGCAGCGCGCAGGATGTGCTTCGTCACGCCGCCACGGACCTTCAGGCCCGGGGGGACCGTCGCGCACAGCTCCACGAACTCGTGGTCGAGGAACGGCACACGGACCTCGAGGGAGTGGGCCATGGACGTCCGGTCGAAGTAGTGGAGCATGTCGTCGACGAGCCCGAGCTGTGCGTCGAGGAAGAGCGTCCCGCCGAGCGGCGCCCTCGGCGGGGCGAGCGCGTCGGCGGCCCGAAGGGCGGCCGTGCCGCTGGCGGTGGCCAGCCCACCCCGGGCGATACGGCGCCGCGTGCCGGCGTCGACGATCCCACTCATCGCGAGCAGCCGCGTCGCGGCGTTCTCGGCGCCGACCGTGGCGGCGGCCCGGCGGAGCCGCGTCGGAAGGTACGGGGCCACGACGCGCGACGGGGTGCGCGCGAGAGCTGCGGGCAGACGCCAGCGCTCCAGCATGGCCGCAGCACGATGCTTTCGGTATCCGCCGAGCAGCTCGTCCGCGCCCTGACCCGAGAGCGCCACCGTCACACTGCGCCGCGCGAGCCCGCAGAGCTTGATGAACCCGATCGCCGATAGATCGGCGACCGGCTCGTCCATGTGCCACACGAGCTCCGCGAGATCGCCCGCGCTCGTGTCGAGTGTCAGCTCGAGCTCGTGATGGTCGGTCCCGTTGACCCGTGCGACCGTACGCGCGTCGTCGAGCTCGTTGTCCTCGCCGGCGAATCCGACCGAGAAGGTCTCGACCGGCTCCGACATCAGCTCGGCCATCAACGAGACCAGGAGGCTCGAGTCGAGCCCTCCGGAGAGCATCGCCCCGAGGGGGACGTCGCTCATGAGCCGCAGGCGCACGCTCTCGCGGAGCTTGTCGAGCAGCACCTCTGCCCACTCCGTCTCGGAGCGCGCGACGGGTGCTTCGGACGGCGGCGGATAGGCCCACCATTGCTCGGTCCGGTACCCGCCGTCCTCGACCACGATCCGGTGGCCCGGCATCAGCTTCCGTACGGCCCGGAGCGGGGTCGACGGGCCCGGGAAGAAGCCGAGGGCCAGATAGGCATCGAGCGCCTCGTAGTCCAGCGCGAGGTCGACCGCTCCCGAGGCGAGCAGCGCCTTCAGCTCGGACGCGAACAGCAGGCCGTACTCGGATTCCGCGTAGTAGAGCGGCTTGATGCCGAGACGGTCCCGTACGAGCATCCCTCTCCGGGCGACGCCGTCCCACACCGCGATCGCGAACATCCCGCGGAGCCGCGCCGGGAAGTCGACTCCGAGCTCCTCGTACAGGTGCGGGATGACCTCCGTGTCGCAGCGGCTCGCGAACCGATGGCCGCGCCCCTCGAGCCACTCGCGGTGGTCGCGGTGGTTGTACAGCTCGCCGTTCTGCGCGGCCCAGACCGTCCCGGCCTCGTTCGCGAAAGGCTGGTGGCCGTCGGCGACGTCGACGATGCTCAGCCGGCGCGCGCCGATCGCGACGCCGTCCGCGACATACGTGCCGCTGTCGTCGGGGCCGCGATGCGTCATCGCGCGCGACATCCGGTCGAGCGCGTCCTGCGGCAGCGCAGCGGACTCGTCTCGCGTCAGTCGGATCGCACCACAGATGCCGCACACGCATTCGATCGTACCCGCGTCCCTCGGGGTGACAAGACGCCCCTCCGGGCGATCAGACGATCGAGCGCAGGTACTCGCGGAGGTCGCCGACGAGCGCGGTCGGCGCGACGTGCACGGGTGCGGCCCCTGCCTGGGCAGCGACCGCCTCGGCGAGGCCTCGGGCCGGATCGGCGACGGCGGTGACGAGGCCGACGCTCTCGAGGCGCGCCGACAGCGGGACCTGGTGGTCGTCGACCGCCTCCCCGAAGCGCTTCAGGCGAGGGACGACGATCGGCCGTCTGTCGTTCGTGAGGGCGACGAGGATCGAGCCGACGCCGGCGTGCGTGACGACCACGCGCGCCGCGCGGATCAGCTCGACCATCTGCTCGAACGAGACGAAGTCGAGACAGTCGGCGCCGGCAGGCCGGACGCGGGAAGAGCCGCACTGCACCACGACCCGCTCGTCGCCGACGATCGAGGGAACCGCCTCGAGAAGACGGTCGAAGCGGGCTTCGTTCGTGCCGACGGTGACGAAGATCACGCGGACGTGGAGAGCAGGTCGTCGGAGAAGACATTGCCGACGAAACGACTTCCTCGCAGCACCTTCGTCGTCTCCGGCCACTGGACGTAGACGCGGCTCGCGACCGGACGGATCAGCCGGCAGCTCAGAGACACGTCCTCGATGCGCGTGAGGCTCTCGACGTACACGACCTTCGCGCCCCGTAGGCGGGCGATCCAGGCGAACGGCACGGCGACGCCGGCGCCGGTCGTCACCACCGCTCGCGGCCGCACCCGGGCGAGGACGCGAGACGCGAGCCGGATGTTCCGGAGGAAGTTGCGCACGTTTCGATTGGTCGGGCTGAACGCGAACACGACCCGCTCCTCGGCGAGCAGCGAGCGGACGTCCGTCTTGTCGAAGCTCACCCAGACCCGGCTCATCCCCTCCCACGCGCCGCGCAGAGAGTGGAGCTGGAGGAGGTGCCCGCCCGACGAGCAGACGAGGAGCACGTCGACCCGTTCCCGCTGCTGCTCGCTCATCTCGTCGGCCCCGTGCGTCGCGCGTTCCGGCCGCCTCGCGGACGGCTCGTGGCGCACACCCCTCTCCCGATCGGGTCGGATGGCGCCACGCCCTCAGCGTACGTACGGCGGGTGGCCTGCGCGACCCCACGACGTGAGCGACTCCGTGAGCTACTCTCGGAGGACGGGGGTCAAGGGGGAAGCGTGCACATCTGCGTCGTCGTCGTGACGTACAACAGCTCGGCCGACCTCGCGGAGCTCCTGCCGACGCTGGCCGTCGCCCCCGAATCGGAGCTGCGTACGACCGTCGTCGTCGTCGACAACGGCTCGGCGGACGACAGCGTCGCGGTCGCGCGCTCGTCGCCGGTCGTCGACCTCGTGGTGGAGGCGGAGAACCGGGGCTACGCGGCCGGGATCAACGCGGGCGCAGTGGCCGCAGGCGCCTTCGACGCGCTCCTCGCCCTGAATCCGGACATCCGGGTGCACGACCGAGCCCTCGAGACGTTGGCCGCGGCGCTCTCCGACGACGTCGGGATCGTCGCCCCCCGCCTCCTGGACGGCGAGGGCCGACTGCAGTGGTCCCTTCGCCGCGAGCCCACGGTCGCCCGGGCGTGGGGCACTGCCGTCCTCGGCGGAGGCCGCGCCGCGCGCATCCGCGCGCTCGGGGACACGGACCGCGACCCGGACCACTATGCCGAGGCGCGAGACGTGGACTGGGCGACCGGCGCCGCTCTCCTGATCTCGAGGCGCTGCTGGGACGAGGTCGGCCCCTGGGACGAGACGTTCTTCCTCTACTCGGAGGAGACGGACTACTGCCTTCGGGCGCACGACGCAGGATTCCGCACGCGCTTCGTGCCAGACGCGGTGATGTCCCATCTCGAGGGCGACATGACGACGCCCCGGGCGGCCGCATTCCGTTCCGTCAGCGCCGCCCGGCTTTACCGCAAGCGCCACGGGCAGGCCGTCTCGCTCGTCTACCTCGCCGGTCTCCTGACCAGCTCGATGCTGCGGATCGGACGTCCGAGCGAGCGCGCCGCGGCGGCGGCCCTCCTCTCGTCCCGCCGGCGACCCGAGCCGGTGCGGACGCTGCCACTGCTCGCCCGTGCGCCCGGCGTGACAGGCGCGGCACCCCGACTACCATGACGTCGGTGGCCGACAGGGACCTCGCGTTTGCGGTGATCACCCCCGCACGGAACGAGGAGCGCAATCTCCGGCGGCTCGCCGACGCGCTCGGGGCCCAGACGAGGGTCCCGGAGCGGTGGATCATCGTCGAGAACGGCTCGACGGACGGCACGCTCGCGCTGTGCCACGAGCTCGAGCGCGAGTACCCCTGGATCTCGGTCCTGGAGTCGGAAGGCACGGGCGCACCGGTGCGAGGCGCACCGATCGTCCGGGCGATCAACGCCGGGCTCCGCGAGCTCGACAGCTCGATCGACGTCGTCGTCAACGTCGACGCCGACGTCTCGATGGCGCCCGAGTACTTCGAGACGCTGCTCGGGCACTTCGCCGCCGACCCCAGTCTCGGCATCGCGAGCGGCAGTGCCTACGAGCTCGACGCGAGCGACTGGCGGCAGCGACACGTCACCGGCGGGACCGTCTGGGGAGCGACCAGGGCGTACCGGCGGGCGTGTCTCGACCAGATCTCGCCACTCGAGGAGCGCCACGGGTGGGACGGCCTCGACCAGCTCGCGGCGCGGGCGCAAGGATGGACGACGAAGACGCTGGTCGATCTCCAGTTCCTGCACCACCGGGCGGAAGGCGAGCGCGACGGATCACGCTGGAGCCATTGGCAGACGTGCGGCGACTCGGCGCACTACATGGGCTACCGCTCCTGGTATCTCGTGATGCGCGCCCTGCATCAGTCGCGCAAGGACGTGGCGGCGCTCGCGCTGATCTCCGGCTACGGCTCCGCCGTGCTCCGCCGAGCGCCTCGATGGCAGAACGACGCGGGCCGTCGTGTGCTCCGCGACGATCAGAGCCTCGCCAACCTTCGCCAGCGGTGGCGGGAGGCCGTCGGCCGGGCGCTGCCGGCCGCGCGTCGCCCCGCCGGGACCGATTCGTCGTGACGCGCAGACTCGTCCTCGCGGTGGGGCTGCTCGCCGCGGTCGTCGCCGTCGCGCTCCCTTCGACCGCGCCTCTGGCAGCCGGCAAGGAGCAGCGCGTGCTCCACGTCGCGCCCCAGGGCTCCGACTCAGGCACCTGCACGGAGCAGGCGCCTTGCAGGTCGTTCGATCGCGCCTACCAGGTCGCGAGCCCGGGCGACGTCGTCGAGGTCGCGGGCGGCACGTACCCGGATCAGCAATTCGGCTACGACTCGTCGAAGACGAGCCAGGACGACGTCGTCTTCCGGCCGGCCGCGGGCGCGCACGTCGTAACGGGCGAGCTCGACTTCGGCGGCCGTCCGTCGCCCAGCCCCGCGTCGCACATCACGGTGGACGGCCAGGGCCGGTGGACGAGCGGTCCGGTCTTCTTCTACCTCCACGAATCCAACCGCCCGGCGTCGGACATCACGCTCGAGAACCTCTCGCTCGCCCGCGACTCCGGCGTGTTCATCCACGGCGCCGACCACGTCACGCTCCGCAACGTCGAGATCGGCCCGAGCTGCTGCGGCACCGACGGGATGAACCTCGACCCCGACGACGTGGGCGACGTCCACCGGGACGTGACGAACCTCCTGCTCGACCACGTCACCATCCACGACATCGTGCGGCTCTGCGCCCAGGACAAGACCGCCCCTCCCGACTGCCAGGACGCGCCGGACGCCCACACCGACTGCATCCAGGGGTGGACCGGCGTCAACGTGACGATCCGGAACAGCCGGTTCCTCAACTGCTCCACGTCGAGCCTGATCATGGAAGGGGGGTTCGGCGGAACCATCCAGAACTGGACGATCGAGAACAACATGTTCGGGCCGAGCGCCGAGAACTCGATCAACTTCATCTTCTTCACCGGCGGCCAGGCGGGTCAGATCCGCGGCACGAGCCGCATCGCGTACAACTCGCTGGCGGGGTCGATCAAGGCCGCGCCCGACGCGTTCGCACCCGGGGCCGCGATCGACGTCGTCGGCAACATCACCGTCGTCGGCGGAGGCTGCTCGGAGGGACTTCGCTATCGCTACAACCTCTTCACGGACGGGAAGAAATGCAGCCCGACGGATCGGATCGGCGACGCGCACTACGTCTCGAACACGCCGTACGGGACGAATCTCCATCTCGCAGCCAACTCGGCGGCGATCGGGGCGGGCGATCCGCGCGACCACCCGACCACGGACATCGACGGGGACGCACGCCCTCAGCGGAGCGCGCCCGACGCGGGCGCCGACCAGCGTGAGCCCGCATTGATCACGCCCGGCCGCCTGATCGGCTCGGTCGCGCTCGGGAAGACGGTGCAGTCGGTGGAGGCGACCTACGGCAAGTCGCGGCTCAAGCCCGTCAAGGGCACGAGCCTCTCGGTGGCGGCGTACCGCGTGCCGCATGCGGGCGTGCTCCGCGTCTACTACAAGGGCAGCAAGGTCGCCGCCGTCTCGACCAGGAGCGCCTTCTACACGACCCGCGCCGGCGCCGGTGCGGGCGCGCGCGCCCCGGCCGGGACCGGATCCTGGGACGCGTGCGCGAAGGCCTACCGCGTCGGCCGGGGGCCGAGAGCGACGCTGTTCGAGACCGCCCGGGGGAAGCAGACGGCGAAGGTGGTCGAGGTCGTCGTCGGCGCCGGGGCCCTGCCGGCGCCCCGCTGCTCGTGAGCCTCTGAGAACTCAGGCCGTCGCGCGCTGGCCGCGCCCGCGGCGGGGCGCCACCGCGAGCAGATCCCGATACTCGGCGGGGAACAGCCAGCGGTAGGCGGCGGTCGTCAGCACCACCGCCCAGCAGCCCACGATCACGATTCGCACGAATACCGGCACCGACGGCTCCATCAGCACGCGCAGCGGCACGCCGGTGAGGACGACGAGCAGCGCGGCCGCTGCCCCCGCCCGGACGTCGTGCCAGAGATCGCCCAGCGTCATCCCCACCGCCGGCCCGAGCACGAAGAACTGGATCGCGAAGATCGTCGCGACCCCGTACGCGGCGACCCCGATCGACACCGCGGTCAGCCCGATTCCGGCGAGGATCGTCACGAGCGTCGCGTACGCGACCAGCTCGCAGAGGTTCCAGTTCAGCAACGCGCGTGCTCGACCCAGCGCGAGCATCACAGGACCGGTCCCGGTCGTGATCGCATACGACATGCCGGCGATCGCGAGGATCTGCGCGGGACGCACGACCGGCGTCCACTCGTCGCCGTAGAGGAACGGGATCACGTCCGGCGCGATCACGATGAACGTCGCGAGCAGCGGGAGGATGATCGTCGCGTGCATGCGGACGATGCTGTTCCGGAAGCGGCGGAACTGCGAGAGATCGTCCGCCCGCGAGAAGATCGGGAACGAGACCCGCAGCATGATCGAGCTCAGCTTCGTCTGATAGTCGACGCCCAGCTGGTACGCCCGCAGGTAGTAGCCGACCTGCGCGGCCGGCAGCCTGATGCTCAGGATCACGTAGTCGACGTTCTTGAACGCGGTGAAGACGACGGACGAGAGCGAGACCGACGTCGCGAACCCCGCGACGTCGCGGATCGCGGCGAGCTTGAACACGGGTAGGGGCTGCGGGGAGGCGATCGCGGACGTGATCGACATCACCGCGACGACCATCATCGCCCCGATCACGAGCGCCGGGGCGTCGATGCCCGCGAGCGCGAGCACGACCGCCGTCGTCGTGCCGAGCATCGCCGCGAGCATGTCCCGCACGGCGATCTGCCTGAACTCGAGCTCCCGCTGCATCATCGCCTGCGAGACGCCGCCGATCGAGGTGATGAGCCACGCTGGGGCGGCGAGCGCGATCAGCTTCCCCGACGACTCGCCGAAGATCGACTCCCCGAGCGTGAGACCGAAGACCGCCGTCGCGATCGTCAGCGCAAGACCCAGCGCGTAGCCGAGCAGGACGGTCGATGCGAGGTGGTCGGGCTTGAGGTCGCGCCGCTGAACGACGAACGCCGAGATCCCGCCCGGGCCCGCGATCACAGACGACCCTACGATCACGAGCGCGACGGTCGCGTGACCGAACGCTGCCGGCGGGATCAGCCGGGCGAGGAAGATGCTCGACGCGAGCGCGACGACCTCGGCGACGACGCGTGCCGCCGCGATCCACTGCACGCCACGGATCGTTGCTTCGCGAAGTCCCTTTTCCTCCGCGTCCACCGCTCAGACATAAGGGACGTCGGGCGTGCGACGCAAGAGCCGCGCGGCCGCCGCTGCATGACCTGAACGAACGGGAGGGCGGCAGGCGGCCGTCGCGGAGCTCACGAGCCCCGACTCGAGCCCGCAGCGCTCGGCTCGGCCGCAGGCGCCGCGGCCCGCTCGCGTGAGGATCGGCCCTCGTGCGCCGCGTCGAGCACGTGCGCGAGCCTGCCCGTGAGCGAGAAGCGATCGAATCCCTCGGGAACGTGCTCGCGGGTGGGCTCCGACCCACCGGCCCGCTTCTCGTCCACGAGGGTCTCGATCGCCTTCTCCATCGCGGCGACGTCCGTGGGAGCGCAGACGTGGACGTTGGTGAGAGGGGACAGCAGGTCGCGCGCATCTCCTGGCGGCACGGCGGCGAGGATCGGCCGCCCCGAGGCGATGTACTCGTAGGTCTTCCCCGGCACCGTGTTCGCGCGGCGGCCGGCGTCGAGGTCCTGCATGCCGAGGAACAGGAGATCGGCCGACCGGATCAGCCGCACCGAGTCGGCGTGATCGAGATATCCGTGGTTCACGCCGCCGAACGTCTGGAACTCACGTGCGTCCTCGGGCGAGCCCGAGCCGGCGATCTCGACGTGGATGTACCCACGCAGCTCGGGCCGCTTCTCGAGCACGCCTTCGGTCGCCTCGATCAGGAACATCGCCGAACGCGGCAGAAGATCGACCCCCTTGATCCCGGAGCCGAGAGCACGCCGGACGATGCGCTGGCTGCGGTGGCTCCGCCCGATGTGCAGGTTCCAGGCTCCGCCCGTGAAGACGATGCGGAAGCCGTCCGGATCGAGCTCTGGTTCGGGGCCGGCGAAGTCCTCCGGCTCGTAGCCGTTCGTGATCGAGGTCAGACGGCCCGCGAGCTCGGGGAAGGACGTGCGGAACTCGTGCTCCGCCTCGGGCGTGTTCAGCACGACACATGCGGCCGTCCCGAGGACGGAGCGCATCCTCCGACGCTCGAGGATCTGGTGCACGCGCGTCGGGAACACCTGCATCTCGTCGAGCGCCCAGGGATCGCGGAGATCGGCGACCCACGGCAGGGAGAGCCGGCTGGAGAGCGCCTCCCCGACCCACGCCGACTCGTAGGGCGACATCGACACGTAGACGACGCCGACTCCCTTCACACGCGCGGCGGTCTCGGTCGCCGTCTCGACCCACCACTTCGACCACGGTCGCTCGAGCCGTAGGCCGAGCCAGCGCTCGATGCGTTCGCGCCCGCGCGAAGAGGGGCCGGGCTCCGGACCCTTCACGCGGACGACCGAGACCGAGTCAGGGACCTGGTCGAGCTGCGTGTCGTCGACCATGACGTCGAACTGAAGGCCCTCGGGGGCGGCCTGCTCGACCGCCGGGCCGGTCACGACCGTGGCGTCCCAGCCGTACTCTCCGAGATGCTTGACGAAACCCAGCGTCCGCGGGACGCCTCCGCCGCCGTGCGGAGGGAAGTGATAGGCGAGCACGAGCACGTGCTTCCTTGACATGCGCTCACCCTACCTGCGGTCTGTATCTTGTCGCGATATGCCCTCGGAGAACGTTTCGCCGAAGATCTCAATCGGTCTTCCGGTCCGGAATGCGTCCGACACGCTCGAGCAATGCCTGTCGTCGATCCTTGGACAGACCATGCGGGATTTCGAGCTCGTGGTCTCGGACAATGCGTCGGATGACGGGACCGCCGAGTTACTCCAAGAGGCTGCGTCCAAGGATGCCCGCATCAAACTCCATTTGCTGCAGGAGAATGTCGGACAACATGCCAACATGAACCTGGTCTTCGATCGGTCCTCGACTCCACTATTCCGCTGGATCAGCGCCGACGACTGGCTGGAGCCCGATGCGCTCGAAAGCTATGTGAATGTCATGGCGCAACGCCCCGACGCAATCGGGACGACGTCGTTCTTCCGTATTCATGCCGATACTGGCGGAATACGCTACGAGGAATACCGAGGCAATTACCCTGACGGCTCCGATCCCGCAGATCGATTCTCACGGGTTCTCTGGCTGTTCCACGCCGGTGAAGGAAAGTACGATCCGTTCTACGCGGTGTACCGCCGCGAGGCGCTGCTCAGCACGCCGCGCGTGCGGCATTCCGAGGAGGCGGATTGGCTGCTCTGCCTCGAGCTGGCCCTGAGGGGCCCGATCCTGAACATCGACCGCTGCCTGGCGAACCGCACGAGGACCTACCGCGCGGAGAGAAACAAGGGCGCGTACCGCATCCGGATGCACCCCGAGGACCCCGAGGGCGCGCGGTCGTCGATCTTTCGCTTCTACCGGGACATGGTCGGGATCATCGACGAGGCGGGACTCCAGCCCCAGGAGCGGTCGGCCTGCGTGCGCGCCCTGCAGCGGTTCACGCTCAGCGACGGCGTGCGCCGCGGACGGCAGACGGTGCGGTGGACCGCCGGGCGGATCATCCGCCGCGTCCCTGTCGGGGCGCGGTACCTCGAACGTCGCGCGGCACCTGCGGGAGAGAGCCCGGGCGACGCCAGCGCCGCGGACTCCTAGCGCAACGAGCGGATCGGCCGTGCGGGCACGCCCGCGTACATGGTGTCGGCCTCGCAGTCGGAGGCGACGACCGCACCTGCCGCGATCACGGCACCGGAACCGACTCGCACGCCGGGCAGGATCACCGCACGCGAGCCGATCCAGCAGCCGTCGCCGATCGTGAGCGGCTGCGACTCGACGTCGCCGGCGCGCCTCTCGTGGCTTGCGATGGGATGCGTTGATGTGACGAGCATTACCTCCATGCCCAGTGCGCAGCGTTCCCCGATTCGGATCCGGGACATTCCGTCGAACACACAGCCCCGGTTGATGAAGGTGCCATGACCGATGACGACGTCACTCGTGCCGAAATAACACCGCGGTCCGATGTTCCACGCGTCCGTCTTCACGCCTGACAGCCGCAACAACACCCAGCGCACCTTCCGTGGGATGCCGCTGAGCGCCGAGATCGTCAAGAGAGGCGAGGCAAAGAACCGTCCCATCGGCAGACTTATTATTCCCCTGCATCACTTCGTGGATCCTTTCACAGGAATCGACAAAGAACGCCTAACAATCCCGACGCCGCAGATGCCTCCACGGCGCTACGCGCGCAGGACGAGCTCCGTCACCTCGGGTCGGGCGAAGAACCGGAACGGCACGAAGGTCGTCCCTGTCCCGGGGGAGACGTGCATGGGTCCCGCCGGCGTCTCGTACAGGCCGGCGGTGAGCCTCGCGCGTGGATGCGCGAGCGTCACCCGCCTGCCCGGCACGGGCAAGCAGATCTGTCCCGCATGGAGATGACCCGAGAGGATCAGGTGGAACGAGCCGGCCGGGACCCGATCGACGATGCCGGGGAAGTGGCAGAGCAGCAGGCGGAGCGCCGCCCGTTCGCCCGACAGCTCCTCGGGGCGCGCCTGCTTCGCTCGATAGGTCTCCGGGTCGACGCCGACGAGCTCGACCGGCACGCCCCTGACAGGAGCACATGCGGCGGCGTCGCGGAGGAGCACGGCCTGCTCGAGATCGCGCAGCTCCGCGGAACGGGAGAACGGGTCGCGCGTCACCGCGACGTCGTGATTACCGAGCACGACGTACGGTCGCTCGAGCGTGGCGAGCAGCGAACGCAGCAGCGGCTCGCCGCGCGGGTGGGAGACGAGGTCGCCCGTCACGCACACGAGGTCGGGGCGCCTCTCCGCGACCCAGGCGACCGCGTCGACGCTCGCGCGGTTCCCCGGCGAGAGCCACGCACCGAGATGGAAGTCCGACAGATGGCCGATGCGAAGGCCGTCGAGCTCGGGCGGCAGCCCGGCGATCGGCACCTCGAGGACCCGGGTTCTGAGCCACCCCGCCTCCAGCCACCCGTAGGCGATCGTCCCCGCGAGCAGCAGGAGCACGAGCGTGACGACGACGGACATCGCGGGCACCCTAGAGGGACGACCGAGAAGGCACTACGCTGAGCACATGGGGGAGGGGAGGAGCGGCGGCTTCGGCCGTCGGACGTTCGTCGCGCTCGTGCTCGTGCTCGGAGTACTCGTCGTCGCGCAGTCCGTAGTGCACCTCGAGGTCGTGCTCGGGCTCGACCGCATCGGCACGTTCGTCGACCTCGACCGCAGCAATGGGCTCCCGGACATCGTCTCGACGCTCGCGCTCGCGCTCGCGGCCGTCGGCGGGGGCCTCGTCGCCGGATGCACACGCGGTGGACAGCGCGCGGCGGGGGCCGCGCTCACCGCGGTGCTCGCGGGCCTGACCTTCGCCGATCTCCTGCACGACGGAGCGCACCCGTCCTCCCGAACCGGCCCGTACGTGATCGCGCTCGTGCTCGCCGCCGGGCTGCTGCTCCTGGTCATCGCCCGGGCGTCCGGCACTCGCGCCCGGGTGACGTTCGCCGCCGCGGCGCTCGTTCTCGCGGCCTCGTTCTCGGCCGAGGGCCTCGACCGGATCGACCACTGGTTCGAGCGCGAGCGCGGGGACCCGGTCGCCGAGTACCAGATCGTCGCGAAGGAAGGGCTCGAGCTGCTCGGCTGGTCGCTCGTGGCGCTCGGGCTCTGGGACGAGGCGCTCCGGCGACGCGCTGCCACGCCGGCTACAGCGCGAGCTTCTCGAGCACAGGCTGCATCGAGACGACGTGCCGCTTGAAGCGGAGCTCCGAGTCCTCCAGACCCGCCGCCACGCCGATCAGCTGCGACAGGTGCAAGATCGGCATCTGGAAGTCCTTCCCCGTCTGCTGCTTGAGCTTCGACTGCCAGGCGTCGAGTGACAGGTGGCAGAGCGGGCAGGGCGTCACGATCGCGTCGGCGCCTGCCTCCTTCGCCTGCTCGATCGGCTGGATCAGCTCACCGAGCGCGGTGTCCTCGCGCGCCTGGATGATCGGGAACCCGCAGCACTTGATCTTCGCCGGGTAGTCGACCGGCTCTCCGCCGCACGCGGTGATGATCCGCTCCAGTGAGTCCGGCCGGTCCGGGTCGTCGAACCCCATCAGCTTCGAGGGGCGCAGGATCTGGCAGCCGTAGAACGGCGCGATCCTCAGCCCTCTCAGGCCCTTGTGGGCGACCTCGCGCAGGGCGGCGAAGCTCTCGCCGGCGACGAGCCAGAGGAAATGCACGCAGTCGACGTCGGTCTCGTACCGCGGCGCGCCCACGCGCTCGAGGTTGTCGTTCACGCGCTCCCGCAGCGCGGAGTCGTTGAGCAGCTGGTAGTTGGCCTGCCGCAGGTTGAGCGTGCAGACGTTGCAGACGGTCATCAGCGTGTCGCAGCCGGTCGCGGCCGCGTACGCGAGGATCCGCGCGTTCAGGTGGAGGTAGTAGTCGGGCTCCGCCTCGTGGATGTCGCCCGCCCCGCAGCACGTGACCGACTCGAGCTCGACGAGCTCGTAGCCGACCTTGGGCGCGAGGGCGCGGGTCGACGTGTCGAGCTCCTTGGCGGACAGGCTGGCGAGACAGCCCTTGTAGTAGGCGACCTGCTTCACGCGGCTGGCTCCTCGTCGTCGGGAAGGTACGGCTTGGGGAAGGAGCGAGGATCGTCGTACGGGTGGGTCGGCCCGTCGACCGTCTCACCCTCGTGCTCGAGCTGCCGGAGCGCCTTCTCGCCCTGCACGATCCCGGCGGCGCCGCCGCGGCCCTGCGTCTTGACGAGGTCGTAGAGCGCGCGGGACTCGCCGACGTCCGCGGCGACGTGCGGCGGGAACGGCGGCGGCACCTTGCCCTTGGGCAGCAGCTGCATCGCGAACTTGATCTCCTTGATCGCCTTCACGACACCCTGAGTCTTCGGCACGAGCTCGGTCTCGCGCAGCCACCCGGTCGTCTTCGCCGACGTGACGAACCACTTCGCGTGCTTCGCCCCCATGTCGCGGTCGATGCCGGCCTTCATCGCCTCCGCCCCCAGCTTCGCGATCGCATCGCGCGGGTCGACCCCCTTCGGGCACCGCTCGTTGCAGAAGTAGCAGCGGGTGCAGTCCCAGATGCCGTGCTCTTCGCTGTAGCGCTCGAGCCGCTCGATCGTCGCGTTGTCGCGGGCGTCGCCCACGAAGCGGAAGCCCTTCGCGAGCGCCGCGGGGCCGAGGAAGTCGGGGTCGGACTCCATCGAGTTGCACTCCGAGACGCAGCAGCCGCAGTTGATGCAGAGCGACTCCTTGTGGACGACGTCCATCCGTTCCTGGGAGACGATGTTCTCGCCTTCGGTTGCGCGGTCGAGACGTGGCTCGAGGTACGGCTGGATCGCGCGCATCTTCTGCCAGAACGGATCCATGTCGACCACGAGGTCCTTGAGGATCGGGAGGTTGCCCATCGCGGAGACGACCGGCACGTGACCGTCCTCAATGATGTCCGTGATGCGCGTCTTGCACGCAAGCACGGCGCCGCCGTCGACGCGCATCCCGCAGGAGCCGCAGATCATCATCCGGCAGCTCTTCCGGTAGGCCAGCGTGCCGTCGACCCGGTCCTTGACCACGTCGAGCGTGTCGAGCAGCGTCGCCTCCTCGGGGACGTCCACCTCGTACGGCCGCAGCGCACGATCCCCCGTCGCCGCGTCGTACCGCCAGATCTTCAGCTCGACCTTCACGCCGCTCCGTCCGGTTCGTCGCGAGCGGGCGCGCCGTCGGGGCACCCCAACCCACCACCCACTGCCGATTCTATCGACTCTGTTGCCGAAAAGTGCAACACAATCGTGTCAACTCTGTGCCGATCGTGCGCCATCAGTAGGTCCTCACCGTAGGCTCCCACTTGGTCACGCGCACGTCCCGGTACGACAGGCGCGGCCCGCCATCGACCAACTCGCTGATCGAGTGCTTCATGAACCGCTCGTCGTCGCGGTCGGGGAAGTCGGAGGGGCGCGAGTGGGCGCCGCGCGACTCCTCCCGCGCGATCCCCGCCTGGAGCATGCAGGCGGCGAGGTCGAGCAGGTAGCCGACCTCGATCGTATGCGTCAGGTCGCTGTTGAAGACGGAGCCCTTGTCTTCCACGACCACCCCTCGCGCGTAGCGCGCCCGCAGCTCCTCGACGATCCCGATCTGCGCCTCCATGCGATCGGGGTAGCGGAAGACGCCGAAGTTCTCGAGCATCGACTGGCCGAGCTCGTCGCGGATCTGCCACGGGCGTTCGCCCGTCTCCACCCCGAGCATGTCGCTCACCCAGGCCTCGGCGTCCGCCCGTGCGGCCTCGGCATGGGTGCCCGCGACGGGCGAGCGGCCGAGCGCGTACTCCGCCGCGTGGCGGCCCGAGCGGCGCCCGAACGTGATCGTCTCCATCAGCGAGTTCCCGCCGAGGCGGTTCGCGCCGTGGACCGAGACGCACGCGACCTCGCCCGCGGCGTAGAGCCCTTCGAGCGCGGTACGCCCCCACTCGTCTGCCTCGACGCCGCCCATGTGGTAGTGGGCGCCCGGCCGCACGGGGATCGGCTCGAGGATCGGATCGACGCCCGCGTACGTCATCGCCAGCTCGCGCGACCCCGGCAGCTTGGAAAGGATCTTCTCCGGCCCGAGGTGACGGAGGTCGAGCATCACGGAGCCGTTCACGCCGCGCCCTGCCTCGATCTCGGTCGTCTCGGACCGCGACACGACGTCGCGGGAGGCGAGCTCGAGCGCGTTCGGGGCGTACCGCTTCATGAAGCGCTCGCCGTCCTTGTTGAGCAGATAGCCACCCTCGCCGCGGCACCCTTCCGTGATCAGGATCCCCGAGGGATACATGGTGGTCGGGTGGAACTGCATGAACTCCATGTCCTTCAGCGGCAGCCCCGCGCGTAACGCCATCGCCATCCCGTCGCCGGTACACGCGTACGCGTTCGTCGTCGCGCGGTAGAGCCGGCCTGCACCGCCCGTCGCGAGGATCGTCGCCGTTCCGGTGACGAGCTTCACTCCGCCTTCGAGCAGGTCCCAGCACACCACCCCGGCGCAGCGGCCGTCGTCCTCGACGAGCCGGAACGCGAAGTACTCCTCGAACACCACGAGCCCCTCGACGATCCGCTTCTGCAGCTGCTCGTAGAGCACCTGGATCAGGACGTGGCCCGTGATGTCCGCTGCGAAGACCGTACGTGGCGAGCCTGCGGCCCCGAACGGCCGCTGGTCGAGCTTGCCGTCGACGTTGCGCGAGAACACACAGCCCCAGTGCTCGAGCTGGTAGATGTCGGCCGGCGCCTCCCGGCAGAAGATCTCGATCGCGTCCTGGTCGCCGATGTAGTCCGAGCCCTTCACGGTGTCGAACGCGTGGATCTCCGGGCTGTCCTCCGCCGTGTTGCCGAGCGCCGCATTGATGCCGCCCTCCGCTGCCCCCGAGTGGCTGCGGGTCGGGTGGAGCTTCGAGACGACCGCGACGCGCGCCCCGGTGTCGTGCGCCTCGATCGCGGCGCGCATGCCGGCGCAGCCGGCACCGACGACCAGCACGTCGAAAGGCGCGTCCATCGCTTTGGAACCTACCGAATGGACGCGCTACCGGTCCGGCCCTAACGCGGGCCCGCCGACGCCACGGCCTCGTCTGCGTCGGCCGCGAAGCGCCGCTCGAAGTTCTCGCGGAACATCGTCGCGAGCTCCTGCGCCTTCGCGTCGTAGGCGGCCGGGTCGGCCCAGGTCGAGCGTGGGTCGAGGAGCACCGGGTCGACGCCCGGCACCGCGGTCGGCACCTCGATCCCGAACACGGGGTCGACGCGCATCTCCGCGCTGTCGAGCGCGCCCGAGAGCGCACCGGCCAGGAGATCGCGCGTGGCCTTGATCGGCATGCGGTGACCCGTACCGAACGGCCCGCCCGTCCAGCCGGTGTTGACGAGCCAGACGGTGGAGCCGTGCTCGGCGAGCTTGTCGGAGAGCATCCTTGCGTAGAGCCACGGGGGCTGAGGCATGAACGGGGCGCCGAAGCACGTCGAGAACGTCGGCTGCGGCTCGGTCACGCCGATCTCGGTGCCCGCGAGCTTCGCCGTGAACCCGGACAGGAACCAGTACTGGGCCTGCTCGCGCGAGAGCCGTGCGATCGGCGGCAAGATCCCGAACGCATCCGCCGTGAGGAACACGACGTTGCGGGGATGGCCGGCCATCTTCTCCGGGTGCGCGTTCGGGATCTGGTCGAGCTCGTACGCGGCACGGGTGTTCTCGGTCTTGGAGTCGTCGTCGAGGTCGACCACGCCACGCTCGTCGACGGTCACGTTCTCGAGGATCGTCCCGAACGTCCGCGTCATCCGGAAGATGTCGGGCTCCGCCTCTGCCGAGAGCCTGATCACCTTCGCGTAGCAGCCGCCCTCCATGTTGAAGACGCCGTTCGTGCCCCAACCGTGCTCGTCGTCGCCGATCAGCTCCCGCGCCGGGTCGGCCGAGAGGGTGGTCTTGCCCGTGCCGGAGAGACCGAAGAAGATCGCCACGTCCCCGTCCGGGCCGACGTTCGCCGAGCAGTGCATCGGGAAGACGCCTTCGAGCGGGAGGCGGTCGTTCATCACCGTGAAGATCGACTTCTTGATCTCGCCGGCGTAGAACGTGCCCCCGATCAGCACCTCGGCCCGGGTCGGATGGAGGACGACGAACGTTCCGGTGCGGGTGCCGTCGGCCTCGGGATCGGCCTCGACGTCCGGCGCGTGCAGGACGAGCGCCTGCGGCTCGTGCCGCTCGAGCTCCTCGGCGGTCGGACGGATGAACATCGTCTTCGCGAACAGCGCGTGGTACGGGCTCGCGGTGACGACCCGGACGCCGATCCGGTGCTCGGGGTCGGCGCCGGCGAAGGCGTCGACGACGTAGAGCCGCTCCTGGGCCGAGAGGTACTCGGCCACCCGCGCGCGCAGGTCGTCGAAGCTCGGCTCCTCGATCGGACGGTTCACCTCTCCCCACCCGATGCGCCCCTCGGACTCCGGCTCGCGCACGATGAACTTGTCGAGCGGCGAGCGTCCGGTAAAGCGCCCGGTGTCGACGACGAGCGGGCCGCCCTCGGCCAGCTCCCCGTCGCCGCGCCGCAGCGCGTCCGTGTAGAGCTGCGCCGTGGTCGGGTTCCGGAGGACCTCGCCGGACGGCTCGATCCCGTGCTGGTCGAGCAGTGTCGCCATCGTCGCCATCAGGGATCCGGGCTCCTCGTTCCGAGATCGGGCGCCTCGCGCGCTATGGATGCCAGGCAGGGTACCCGGAGTTCCACGGCACGCTTGTGGGTTCGCGGCACCTTCGTAGAATACGCGTGTACGAGCCGATCTCAGGGGGAATGACGTTGGACACGGCAGCACTACGACCGGGCGACCTCGTGCGCGTTCGCTCGGCAAGCGAGATCCTCGCCACCCTCGACGCCGAGGGCGCGGTCGAGGGCATTCCGTTCATGCCGGAGATGCTCCGGTACGTCGACAAGCAGTACCGGGTCTCGAATCGGGTCGAGAAGATCTGCTGGTACACGAGCGAAAGCTGCTCGCGGAAGCTCCCGAACACCGTCCTGCTCGAGAACCTCCGGTGCGACGGCTCGGCGCACGGCAACTGCCAGGCGGAGTGCCGCATCTACTGGAAGGACGCCTGGGTCGACCGCGTCGAGCCGGGGACGCCCGAGCGGGAGAGCGACGCGGAGTCGCTGGCCGCGCTGAGAGAGCTCGTGACGCCGACGACGAGGGTCGCATCGGACGGCGAGGAGGAGGTCTTCCGCTGCCAGATCACCGAGTCGGTGAAGGCCTCGACCCCGCTGGCGGTCCGGGACTGGAGCCAGTACACGGCCGAGGTGCGCAGCGGCAACGTCGGCATCTTCCGCTTCCTGCGCGTCGCCGCCTGGATGACGATCGTGCGCTTCGCCCACCGGATGGGGCGCAACCCCGGCATGCCGAAGCCGGCCGGCGGCGACCGGGTCGACGGCGAGAAGCTCGGCCTGGAATCGGGGGACCTCGTCCAGGTCAGATCGATGAAGGAGATCGGCGCGACGCTCGACGAGAACCTCAAGCATCGAGGCCTGAGCTTCTCGGAGGAGATGGGCTCCGCGTGCGGCAAGCGCTTTCGTGTCAAGAACCGCGTCGACCGCCTCATCGACGAGCGCACCGGGAAGATGATCCACCTCAAGAACGACTGCATCGTCCTGCAGGGATTCGTCTGCAAGGGCGACCGGTCGCCCGGCGCGCTGTTCTGCCCACGCGAGTCGTACCCGCTCTTCCGCGAGGCGTGGCTCCGCCGCGTCGACGAGCCGCGGCCGGCAGAGGCCCCCGAGACGCCGGAGACCGAGGTCGCGGCGTCCGCCGGCGGGCGGTAGGCCGCCGCTCAGCCGGGCGCGGGGAGCGCCTGCTCGAGGCTCGCGACGTCCGCGTCGCGTGCAACGAGCGAGGCGTAGCGGCCCCCGAGCGCGAGCAGCTCGTCGTGCGTACCGCGCTCGACGACCTGCCCGTGGTCGAGCACGACGATCTGGTCCGCGTCGCGCACCGTGGAGAGGCGATGGGCGATCGCGATCACGGTCCTCCCCTCCGCAAGACGCTCGAGAGCGGCCTGCACCGCGCGCTCGGTCTGCGTGTCGAGGGCGGAGGTCGCCTCGTCCAGGACGAGGATCGGCGGGTTGCGGAGGATCGTGCGGGCGATCGCGATCCGCTGCTTCTCGCCGCCCGAGAACCGGTAGCCACGCTCCCCGACGACCGTCTCGTAGCCCTCGGGCAGCGTGGCGATCAGCGCATGGATCTGCGCCGCCCGGGCCGCCTCCTCGATCTCCTCGTCGGTCGCGTCCGGCCGCGCGAAGCGGAGGTTCTCGCGCACGGAGGCGTGGAAGAGATACGTCTCCTGCGAGACCACGCCGACGGCGTGTGCCAACGACGGGAACGTCAGGTCGCGCACGTCGGTGCCGTCGATCGTGACGCGCCCCCGCGTCGCGTCGTAGAGCCGCGCGACGAGGTAGGCGCACGTCGTCTTGCCCGAGCCGGTCTCGCCGACGAGCGCCGTCTTCGTCCCGGCGGGCACGGTGAACATCACGTCCTCGAGCGTCCACGCGTCCCGCTCGTAGCCGAACCAGACATGGTCGAATGCGACGTCACCGCGCGGACGATCGAGCTGTGTGGTGCCCTCGACGATGTCCACCGGCTGGTCGAGGTAGTCGAAGATGCGGTCGAAGAGCGCGAGCGAGCTCTGCACGTCGATCTGCACGCCGAGCAAGCTCCCGATCGGGAAGAAGAGCCGCGTCTGGAGCGTCGTGAACGCGACGATCGTCCCGATCGTGATCGCGGTCGAGCCGCGGGAGATCGTCCAGCCGGCGAACAGGTAGACGAGCGCCGGCATCACCGCGAACGTCGTCTGGATCGCCGCCATCATCCAGCGGCCCGTCATGCGGCTGCGCACCTCGAGACCCGCGAGGCGCTCCGACTCCGCCTCGAACCGCCCGGCGAGGTCGGCCGAGCGTCCCATCGTCTTGCCGAGCAGGATCCCGGAGACCGAGAGCGACTCCTGCACGATCGACGACACGTCCGCCAGCGACACCTGGCGCTCGGCCGTCACCTTCTTCCGCTGCTCGCCGACGCGCTTCGTCAGCCAGACGAAGAGCGGCAGGAGCGCGAGCGCGAACGCCGCGAGGCGCCAGTCGAGCAGCAGCATCGCGATCACCGTCGCGATCACGGTGGTGACGTTGCCGAGCACGGACGTCGCGGTCGTTGTGACGACGTTCTCGATCCCGCCGATGTCGTTCGCGATGCGGCTCTGCACCTCGCCCGTGCGCGTCCGCGTGAAGAACGCGAGCGAGAGCCGCTGCAGGTGCCGGTAGACAGCAGTGCGCAGGTCGTGCATCACCGCCTGGCCGACGAGGTTCGAGAGCAGCGTCTGCCAGACACCCAGCACGCCGGTCACGACGGGAATCGCGACCATCCCCGCGACCAGTGCGGCCAGGAGGCTCATGTCGACGGTGGCGTTGCCGGTCGACGGGCTGATCTGGATCGCGGTGTCCAGCACCTGCCGCAGGAGGAACGGAGGGATCACGCCGAGCCCCGCCGAGAGGACGATCAGCGCGCAGACGAGCGAGAGTCGTGCGCGGTACGGTCGGAAGAGCCGGATGATCCGGCGGAGGTTCGCCCTCCGCACGGCCGGGTCCGCGGGACGCTCGACCGGCTCCGCAGGCCTCGACTCGATGCGCCATCCCGGCATGAGCTGAGTGTACGGAGCGATTTACTCCCGACACGGGCACTTCGCGGCGACGCCGCGAAGTGCCAGGACACCACGCCAGCGCCCTGTTGCTCCTGGCACTTTCCGGCGGAGCCGGGAAGTGCCTACCCGCAGTCGCGCACCACCTCGGCGATCTCCTGCGCACGGCGCCGGTAGCCCTCGGGCGTCCCGTGCACCCGGTCGGGAGCCAGGAGCGAGTCGTCCTGCGTGACTGTCGAGGCCCACTCGACCAGGTGGACGTTCGAGTGTGCGGCGCTCGCGTCGCGCAGCACCCGGTCGAAGCCCGTGCGCTCGGCCCCGTCGCGGACGATCGTCGCCCAGACGAGGCAGCGGTCGGGGCCGACGACGTCGATCGCCTCGTTCACGAGCCGCCCGAACTCCTGCTCCGAGCCGTCCGCGTCGTTCGTCCCGAGGCTGACGACCACGACGGGCGCGAGCGACCGCCGGAGCGACCGGAGCTCTGCGACACCCTCGCTCGTCGGGCGGCCGACCAGGTCGTGGGCGTCGATCCTCCAGCCCGGCAGAGCGTTTCCGAGGTACGGCTCGACGCCGACGTTGAGCGAGTCGCCGACGAGCGTCACCGACCCCGGGGCGGCGTCCGCCCCGGAGTCGCCGCCTCCGTGGCGCAGGAGGACGACGGCCGCGACCGCGAGGCCGAGTGCGATGACCGAGGCGAGGGTGATCCGCATGGAAGGCGTCGCCGAAACCGGCCAGAACACGGTAGACGTGGAGACCGAAGCCGCGATCGACCGGTTCCTCGCGAGCCCGAGCCTGTCGGAGGCCACGCGGCGGGCGTATCGCACCGACCTACGGGACTTCTCCGGCTGGCTGCAGTCCCGAGGGCTCGCGCTCGAGCAGGTGGACGTGCGCGTGCTCGCCGACTACACCGCCGAGCTCGGCCGTGCGCGTCGAGGGCTGGCCCCGACGACGATCGGCCGACGGCTCGCGGCCGTCCGCTCCCTGGTGCGGCATGCGCTCGGTCCCGCTCGCGTGCCGGAGGCGGCGCTCGCTCCACGGCGCCCTCGCCGCCTGCCCGAGGCTCCGCGCACGACCGAGGTCGAGGCTGCGGTCGACGGGCTCGCCGGCGCCGATCCGCTCCCGCTGCGCAACGCCGCGCTCGTCGAGCTCGTCTACGCCTGCGGGCTGCGGTCGGCCGAGGCGGTCGGGCTCGACCTCGCCGACGTCGATCTCGATCGCGAGCGGCTGCACGTGCGCGGGAAGGGCGGCAAGGAACGACTCGTGCCGCTCGGGGAAGAGGCGGCGTGGCGGCTCGGCCTCTGGCTGCGCGACGGTCGGCCCGCTCTCGCGCGCGGGGCGTGCGACGCGCTCTTCCTCTCCGTACGCGGCCGCAGGCTCGACACGAGCGCGCTGCGGAGGCTCTTCCCCCACCCCCACAGCCTCCGCCACGCGTATGCGACGCACCTGCTCGAAGGCGGCGCCGACCTGCGGACGATCCAGGAGCTGCTCGGCCACGCCTCGCTCTCGACCACGCAGATCTACAGCCACGTCGACGCCCGCCGGCTGCGACGCGTCTACGACCGCGCCCACCCGCGCTCGTGAGCAACTTTGGCGCGGGGCGGCCGACGGTGTCAGACACCGTCCGCTGTCACGTCCCAGGTCGAGACCCAACCCTTCCGGCCGGTCGCGGCTCTCGATCCTACGAAGCGCCGACGTTCTTCGCTGCTCAGCCGCCTGTGGACTGTTCGGCACGAAATTGACACCGGTTCCCCTTGACAGCCAACGGTGTCTGACACCGCGGGCGACGCGCCGCCGAGCCTCGGCGCGGAGGAGGCCACGAGGCGCCGCCGAATCGGGTCCCGCCGCGATGAGCGATCACACCGATCCCGACGTCGAGCGCTTCCTCCTCCTCCTCGCGGCGCGGCGGTCGCCGCGCACGGTCGACGCCTACCGGCGCGACCTCGCGTCGTTTGCGGGGTCCCTCGACGGTCCCGTCGGGGCGGCCTCTGCCCCGGAGATCGAGGCCTGGCTCGCGGAGATGCGCGCCGCCGGGCGGGCGCCCTCGACGATCGCGCGACGGCTCGCGGCGGTACGCGCCTACCTGCGCCACCAGACGCTCGTCGGAGCCCGCGACGACAACCCCGCGGCAGAGATCACGGGCCCGCGCCGGCCGCGCAGCGTGCCGAGGACGCTGTCGCCCGCCGAGGCCGAACGCCTGGTCGAGGCCGCATCGGGCACGACGCCCCGCGCGATGCGGGACCGCGCGCTCGTCGAGCTCCTCTACGGGGCGGGACTGCGCGTCTCCGAGGCCGTCGGGCTCGTCAAGGCCGCTGTCGACCTCGAGGGCCGCATCGTCCGCGTCGTCGGCAAGGGAGAGAAGGAGCGTCTCGTGCCGCTCGGCCGCCCCGCAGCGGAGGCCCTGCGCCGCTACCTCGCGCTCGGCCGCCCCCATCTCGACCACCGGCACCGCCCCGACCTGTTCCTCAACGCCCGCGGCGGCGCGCTCACGCGCTCGGGCGCGTTCCTGATCCTCCGCCGGCTCGCCGACCGCGCGGGCCTGGAGCCCGGCCGAGTGCATCCGCACCTGCTGCGGCACTCCTTCGCGACGCACCTGCTCGAGGGGGGGGCCGACCTACGGAGCGTCCAGGAGATGCTCGGTCACGCGGACGTCGCGACGACCGAGCGCTACACGCACGTCTCGGACCGGCACCGGCGCGATGCGTACTTCGCGGCGCATCCGCACGCACGGCGACGCGTCGAGCCCGCGCCCGACGCAGGCTGAGCCGCGGAGCGATGAGGCACGAGCGCGCGAGCGACGTCCGCAAGGGCTGGCTCGCGGGGCCGTGGGACGGCCTGCCCGTCTCGATCGGCTTCGCACGGGAAGGCGTCGACGAGCCGCACGTCCACACGCAGGTGACGGAGATCTACCTCGTCGCGCGCGGCACCGCGACGATCCGGGTCGAGCGCCAGACGATCGAGCTGCACGAGGGCGACATGCTGATCGCGGAGCCGGGTGAGGCGCACACGTTCCTCTCGAGCTCGGACCCTACCTCCACTTCGTCGTGCACGTCCCCGGCGTCGCAGACGACGAGGCCCAGCGCGAAAAGCAGGTCGTGCCGCACTCGCGGCTCGGCCTCTACCCAACTGATCGAGCTGCTCGAGCCGGCGAGGGCGACGAGGCGCTCGACGGCCTCCTCCTGCGGGTCGACGAGCGTGACGTGCCCGACCTTGCGGCCCGGCCGCGGCGCCTTCCCGTAGACGTGCAGCCTCGCGCCCGGGAGCGCCAGGAGCTCGCCGGTCGGCGGCACGTCCCCGATCAGGTTGACCATCAGGCACGGCGCGCGGGCGGCCGTGCTGCCGAGCGGCAGGCCGAGGATCGCGCGCAGGTGGTTCTCGAACTGGCTCGTCTCGGCGCCGTCGATCGTCCAGTGCCCGGTGTTGTGGACGCGCGGCGCGAGCTCGTTCGCGAGGAGCGTCTCGCCGACCTGGAACAGCTCCACCGCGAGCACGCCGATGTGGCCGAGCGCCTCCATCACCGCGCCGCAGAGCGCCTCGGCCTCCGCCTGCGGCGCGTCGGGAGCCGGAGCACGCGTCACCCGCAGGATCCCCTCGCGATGGACGTTCTCGCCCACCGGCCAGAACCGCATCTCGCCGTCGGCCGCCCGCACGCCGACGATCGAGAGCTCGCGGTCGAACGCGACGAGCTCCTCAGCCAGCTCGACGTCGGCCAGTAGTGCCTCGCCGGGATCCGCCACCCACCGTTGCCCCTTGCCGTCGTACCCGAGCCGACGGGTCTTGACGAGTGCCGGCACTCCGGTCTCCGCGAGCGTGCCGAATCGAGCGGTGGGGATGCCGAGCGAGCGGAAGAGCTCCTTCTCCCGCAGGCGGTCCTGCCCCTCCTCGAGCGAGACGGCACCCGGCACCGCCCCGATGCGGCGCGCGGCATCGACTGGGACGTTCTCGAACTCGAAGGTGACGACCGCAGCGCCGGCCGCGAGCCGATCGAGCCCGTCCGGGTCGTCGTACGCCGCGACGACGAGCTCTCCCACCTCGCGCGCACAGGCGTCCGGCGCCGGGTCGAGGAAGCGCAGCGAGAGCCCGAGCGGGAGCCCGGCCAGCCCGAGCATGCGACCGAGCTGACCACCGCCGATACAGCCGACTACCGTCATCGCTTGTGTTGATTCGACACAAGCGCTTTCTCAGGTCGCCGGGTCGGGCGCGTCGAGCACGGCCTGGGTCTGCGCGGCGCGGAAGATTCGCAGCCGGTCGGCGAGGGCGTCGTCCGAGCCGGCCAGGATCGCGGCGGCGAGAAGCGCCGCGTTGACGGCCCCCGCCCGCCCGATCGCGAGCGTCCCGACGGGGATGCCCGCCGGCATCTGCACGATCGAGAGGAGCGAGTCCAGCCCCGAGAGCGCCCTCGACTCGACGGGGACGCCGAGGACCGGCAGCGTCGTCTTCGCGGCCGCCATGCCGGGAAGGTGGGCCGCGCCGCCGGCACCGGCGACGAGGACCCGCAGCCCGCGGCCTTCGGCGCCGGCGGCGTACTCGAAGAGGAGATCGGGCGTTCGATGCGCGGAGACCACGCGCTGCTCATAGGCGATCCCGAGCTCGTCGAGCGTCTCGGCCGCATGCCGCATCGTCTCCCAGTCGGAACGCGAGCCCATGATCAGGCCGACGAGGGGCGACGCCATGGGGGGAGCCTATTTCGTGCGGGACTTCCGGACGAGCGCGACCGACACCTTTCGCGCCGTCTCGCGCACGTCGCGGTCGGTCTCGTCGTCTCCGACGATCCCGTCCAGCAGCTGGATCGTGCCGCGGTCTGCGGTCCCGTTCTCGAGGCAGAGGATCGCGAGCCGGCGCACCGCGTCGTTCGGGTCGCGCATCGCGAGCTCGTTCAACAGCGGCCGGAACGAGTTGACGTCACCCGGATGATCGGCCGACAGCGCGCGCAGCGCGATCAGCGCCGAGCCGCGCGCTCCTGCGCTCTCGTCCTCGAGCCCCCGTCGCAGGAGCTCGAGCTTCTGCCGGAACCGGAACTGGCCGATCGCACGGTAGGCGAGGCCGCGCACGCGGTAGTCGGCGTCACGTGCCGCCGCCTCGATCTCGTCGTCCCAGTCCGCGCGGAGCATCGCGAGCTCCCGCTCCGAGCCCGCCGAGCGTGCGAGCGCCTCGGCCCGGGTAGCGGCCTCCGCGAGCTGCATCACGCCGCGGACAGCGACCGCGCGCCGGGCCCGACGTAGCGCGCCGACGGACGCACGAGCCTGCCGAGGCGCTTCTGCTCGAGGATGTGCGCCGACCAGCCTGCCGTGCGCGAGCACGCGAACATGGCGGGAGCGAGCTGCGGCGGAACCTCGGCGACGTCGAGCACGACCGCGGACCAGAACTCGACGTTCGTTGCGAGCACACGGTCGGGCTTCCGCGCATGCAGCTCGGCGAGCGCCGCCCGCTCGAGCTCCTCCGCGACCTCGAACCTCGGCGAGCCGAGCTCCTGCGCGGTTCGACGCAGGAGGCGCGCGCGTCGGGTCCTCCGCGCGGTAGACCCGGTGACCGAACCCCATCAGGCGCTCTCCGCGGTCGAGCAGGTCCTTCACGTAACCGTCGACCGACGGCGCCGCCGCGGCCTCGTCGAGCATCGGCAGCACGCGCGCGGGCGCGCCGCCGTGCAGCGGCCCGGAGAGAGCGCCGACCGCCGACGAGAGCGCCGCCGCGCAGTCGGCTCCCGTCGAGGCGACGATCCGCGCAGTGAACGTCGAGGCGTTGAGCCCGTGCTCCGCGGTGCAGATCCAGTACGTGTCGATCGCGCGCACGTGCGCCGGTTCGGCGGCGCCGCGCCACTCGAGCAGGAAGCGCTCGGCCGTCGTCTCGCCCGCGGAGACAACGCCGGAAGCGATCCGGTCCGCGTGCCCGTCCGCGAGCCGGGCGGACTGCGCGCAGACCGAGATCATCGTCGCCGACAGGCGCCGCAGGTCTTCCTTCGCGTCTCCGTCGGAGACGTCGATCAGCTGACCGAGGCCCCACTCGGCCCCGAGGCGGGACGTGACGGTCTGCAGGTCGGACGGAGTCCTCCCGGTCAGGTCGGGCGCGACGTAGTCCTCGGCCGCGGGCAGCCCGGGCTCCGTCGACTCGTCGACGAGCACGCCCCACACCTTCTCGAAGGGAACGGTGCCGACGAGCTCCTCGATATCGATGCCGCGATAGCGGAGCGCACCGCCGTCGCGGTCCGGCTCGGCGATCTCGGTCTCGAACGCGACGACGCCCTCGAGACCAGGCTTGAACTCGCTCACCGCTCTCCCTTCTCCCGCCGCCGTCCTCTCACGGACGGTACCTGAGCGGAGGTTCACGCCCCTGTCACTATCCTCCGGCGAATGCCGTACACGGTCACGCTCGTGCCGGGCGACGGAACTGGGCCCGAGCTCACCGAGGCGACGCGCCGCGTGCTCGAAGCGACCGGCGTCGAGTTCGCCTGGGACGTCCGCCACGCGGGCGTCGACGTGATGGAAGAGGCGGGCACCCCGCTTCCCTCCGAGACCCTCGACTCGATCAAACGGAACGGCGTCGCGTTGAAGGGCCCGATCACGACGCCGATCGGCACCGGGTTCCGCTCGGTCAACGTCGCGCTCCGCCATGAGCTCGGGCTCTACGCCTGTGTCCGCCCCTGCAAGTCTTACCCCGGGGTGCGCTCGCGCTACGAGGGCGTGGACATCGTGATCGTGCGCGAGAACACCGAGGACCTCTACGCGGGGATCGAGTTCGAGACCGGCACGGACGAGGCGACCGCGGTGATCGACTTCCTCAACTCCCTGCAGCCGAAGCGGATCGCTCCGAGCGCGGGAATCTCGATCAAGCCGCTCAGCCCCGAAGCGTCGGAGCGCATCATCCGGTTCGCGTTCGAGTACGCGCGAGCGAACGGGCGCCGCACGGTCTCGTGCATCACGAAGGCGAACATCATGAAGCACACCGACGGCCTCTTCCTCGCCGTGTTCCGCGAGGTCGCGCCCGACTTCCCGGAGATCGAGCCGCGCGAGACCCTCGTCGACGCGCTTTGCATGAGCCTCGTGCAGCGGCCGGAGGAGTTCGACGTGCTCGTGCTGCCGAACCTCTACGGCGACATCGTCAGCGACCTCACCGCGGGACTCGTCGGCGGTCTCGGCGTCGCCCCCGGCGCGAACATCGGCACCGAGGCGGCGGTCTTCGAGGCAACGCACGGCTCGGCGCCGAAGTACACGGGACAGAACCGCGTCAACCCGACGGCGATGATCCTCTCGGGCAAGCTGATGCTCGAGCATCTCGGCGAGCGCGAGGCGGCGCGACAGCTCGAGGATGCCGCCGCGGCGGTGATCGCGGAGGGCGCGCACGTCACGTACGACCTCAAGCCGACACGCGACGACCCGACCGCGGTCGGCACCTCGGAGTACGCCGACGCGATCATCGAGCGACTTGGCGCTTCCTGATGGAATCGCCTCTGGAAACCACGAAAGGATCACCGTGAACGGCAGAAAGAAAGTCACTGTTGTCGGAGCCGGGAACGTCGGCGCGACGTGCGCGCTCGAGGTGGCGCGGCGCGACTACGCCGACGTCGTGCTCGTCGACATCGTCCCGAACTTCGCGGCCGGCAAGGCGCTCGACATGAATCAGATGGCCTCGGTGACCGGCTACGAGCCGAGCATCGTCGGTGCGGACGGCTACGCCGAGACGAAGGGGTCGGACGTCGTCGTGATCACGGCGGGCCGGCCGCGCTCTCCCGGCATGAGCCGCGACGACCTCGTCACGACCAACGAGAACATCGTGGCGTCGGTCACGAAAGAGGTTGCGAAACGCTCGCCGAAGAGCGTGATCGTCGTCGTCTCCAACCCCCTCGACGCGATGTGCCACGTCGCCCACGCGGTGTCGGGCTTCCCGAAGCAGCGGGTCGTGGGGATGGCGGGGATCCTCGACACGGCGCGCTTCCGTGCGTTCATCGCGTGGGAGACCGGCTCCTCGGCGCGCGACGTGCAGGCGATGGTGCTCGGCGGCCACGGCGACCAGATGGTCCCGGTCGTCTCGGCGACCACGCTCGGCGGGGTGCCGCTCACGCAGCTCGTCGGCCGGGGGAAGATCAACCGCATGGTCGAGCGCACGCGCAAGGGCGGCGGCGAGCTCGTCGGGCTGCTCGGCACCTCGGCGTGGTACGCGCCCGGCGCGGCCGCGGCGGAGATGGTCGACGCGATCTGCCTCGACCAGAAGCGGGTGCTGCCCTGCACGGCGCTGCTCGAAGGCGAGTACGGGGTCGACGGGCTCTACATGGGCGTCCCGGTGAGGCTCGGCGCCGGAGGGGTCGAGGAGATCGTCGCGCTGAAGCTGACCGCCGACGAGAAGAAGATGTTCCGGGCCTCGGCCGCTGCCGTGCGCGAGGTCGTGGGGGTACTGGCGACGGCTTGAGCAGGCGACGCCCGGACAGATCCTTCACGGGCCCTCAACCATGCCCCGGGTAGCCTTGCCGCCATGGATCTGGGGCTCACGGGGCGAACGGCGATCGTCTGCGGCAGCACGTCGGGCATCGGGCTGGCCGTTGCCGAGAGCCTCGCGGCCGAGGGCGCCAACGTCGCCCTGTTCGGACGGCGTCGCGAGCTCCTCGAGCGCGAGGCGGACCGCATCGGCGGGCTCGCCGTCCAGGGCGACCTCACGATCCCACAGCATCTCGAGCGGCTCGTGCAAGCGACGGTCGGCGCGTTCGGCACGCTCGACATCGTCGTCCTCAACGGCGGCGGCCCTCCACCCGGCCCCGCGGCGACGCTCACCGCGCAGGCGGTCGACGAGGCGGTCGGTCTACTGCTCACGTCCCACGTGACGCTCGTCGGGCACTGCCTGCCGCACCTGAAGGCCAGCGGAAGCGGCCGGATCGTCGCGATCGAGTCGTCGTCCGTGCGCGAGCCGCTCGACAAGCTCGCGCTCTCCAACGCCGTCCGGCCCGGTGTGATCGGCTGGCTCAAGACCCTGGGCCGAGAGCTCGGCCCGGACGGGATCACGGTCAACGCCGTCGCGCCCGGAAAGATCGACACCGACCGGATGCGAGACGTCTACGGCGCGGACGGGCCGCCCGCCCCGGACATCGAGCAGGTGCCCCTGCGGCGGCTCGGTACCGCCCCCGAGGTGGGCGCCGTCGTCGCGTTCCTCGCCTCCGAGCGGGCGTCGTATGTCAGCGGCGCGGTGATCCCGGTGGACGGCGGGCTCACGCGCGGACTCCTCTGAGCTGACGAGACCCGACGCCCATGCCACGCCCGCGCGTTACTCCACTCTCGCTCGCCCTCACCGGGGCGGCGCTCCTCGCGGTCTTCGTGCTCGCGGCCTCCACCGTCTCCTCGGGCGACTACCTGTACATCCCGGACGGCGCGCAGGCGGTCGCGAACCGGGTCACCGTGGCGGGAGGGCAGGAGCTGTCGAACGGGGGCGCGATCTACTACGTCGACGTCTCCGTGCGCAAGGCGAGCTGGCTCGAGCGCCTGATGCCGTTCCTCCGGCCAAATGGCGCGACCCTCGTCCCCCAGCAGGCGGTGACCGCGCCGGGCCAGACGTTCACCGAGCGAAACGACGAGGCGCGCCAGGAGATGGCCCGGTCGGAGCAGGTGGCCGCCGCGGTCGCGCTGAAGGCCGCGGGCGAGCCGGTCGAGACCACCGCCACCGGCGTGCTCGTCGAGGGCGTCGCGATCGACGTGCCTGCCGCCAAGGTGCTCCTGCCGGGTGACGTGATCGTCCGGGCGGGCGGCCGACCGGTCCGCACCGTCGCGGAGCTTCGGGCCGCGACCGAGCCGCTGTCGCCGGGCGACGACCTCGCGGTGGTGCTGCGGCGCAACGGGCGGACCCTCGACAAGACGGTCGAGACGGTGGCCTCGCCGGACAACGCGAAGCACGCGATCATCGGGATCCGCGTCACCGCAGACGCCCACATCAGGCTGCCTCGCAAGGTCGACATCGACCTCGGCAACGTCGGCGGCCCCTCTGCCGGCCTCCCGTTCGCGTTGCAGGTCTACCAGGAGCTCGGCAACGACGTCGATCGCGGTCTTCGGGTCGCGGCGACGGGAGAGATCTTCCTCGACGGCTCCGTCGGCCCGGTCGGTGCGCTCAAGCAGAAGACGATCGGCGTGCGCCGCTCCGGTGCGGACGTCTTCCTCGTCCCGGCTGGGGATAACGCCGCGACCGCACGCCGCTATGCAGGAGGGTTGCGGGTGATCCCTGTGGAGAGTTTTCGACAGGCGTTGCGCGCCCTGAAAACGCTTCCGAAGAAATGACCCCTTTGCAGGGATTTCTTCACATCGGACGACAGGCGCAAATTGCGGGAAGTTCGTCGGGGTAGGGGTTGCAGGGACACCTGGCCGCGACCAGAATGGCCGCTGTCCGTCAGGGGAGTGAAAGGCACAACGAAGGGGACCGGTGAGCAAGCGCGCGACCGCGACATGCGAGGACTGCTATTTCCGACAGGCGGGCCTCTGCGCGCTCCCCGGAAACGCCCCGTGCCCGACGTTCCGCGCCTCGGTGGTCGGACGCCTGGAGCCCCCGCCGCAGCCGCGCCTCGTCCTGCGGGCACCGCGAGCGCAGGTCGTGCACGCCGCGAGCGCGTAGGATCGCCTCGTGGCGGACGACCGACCGACGCCTGAACCGAGCGAGAGCACGCCGCCGGCCGGCCGCGAGGAGGGCATCCCCTGGAAGCTCGTCCTGTGGGGAGCGATCGCCCTCTACGCGGCGATCTTCCTGCTCGCCAACTCCAGGCGGAGCGACGTGAACTTCGTGTTCTTCACCGTGCGGACCCGTCTGATCTGGCTGATCCTGCTCAGCATGGCACTGGGCGCGGTGCTCGGCTGGGTCGGGCCGCGCTGGTGGCGGGGCCGCCGCGAGCGGAAGGCCGCCGCGAGGTAGCGCGCGCTACGGACTCGTAAGGAGGCCGGAGAGCAAGCGCACGCCCTCCTCGATCCGTTCCGGCGGCTCGTACGAGAACGCCAGCCGGGCGGCGCTCTCGCCCCCGCCGCCGGCGAAGAAGTCGGCGCCGCGCACGAACGTCACCCCCGCGTCGGTCGCGCGCACGAGGAGGTCGGCCGCGTCGACGGAGCCCTCGAACTGCACCCACAGGAAGTAGCCGCCGGCCGGGCGGCTCCACGTCGCGCGCCCGCCGAGCTCTCGCTCGAGCGCTCCCAGCATCGCGTCGCGCTGAGTCCCGAGAATCGCCCGGATGCGCTCGAGGTTCGGCTCGAAGCGTCCTCCGGCAAAGAGCTCGTAGACGATCGCCTGCGGCAGGAGCGGCGGGGAGATGTAGGTCGAGACCGCGCGGTCGTCGTAGTCGGGGCGCAGGCCGTCCGGGACGACGAACCACCCCACCCGCAGGCCCGGCGCGACCGTCTTCGAGAACGACGAGGTGAACGTGACCCGCTCCCCACCCTCGAGCGCATGCAGGGAGGGCAGTGCGTCCCCCTCGTAGCGGACGAGACCGTACGGGTCGTCCTCGAGCACGTGCAGATCGTGGGCCTCGCACAGCTCGACGATGCGCCGCCGCCGCGCCTCGCTCAGCGTGCGCCCGCTCGGGTTCTGGAACGTCGGGATCGTGTAGAGGAACGAGACGTCTCCCCCACGGGCGAGCTCCGCCTCGAGCGCGTCCGGCTCGAGCCCCTCGTCGTCCATCGGCACCTGGACGATGTCGGCACCCTGCCAGCGGAGCAGCTTCAGCGGCCGGTCGTAGCTCGGCGCCTCGACGAGCACGCGGCCCGGCCGGCGCTGCAGCTGCACGGTCGCGTAGAGCCAAAAGCCCTGGAGCCCGCCCGTCGTCGCGAAGACCCGTCCGGGGTCGACCCCGTGGCGTTCCCCGAGGACCTCGCGCAGCGGGCCGTAGCCGCCCCCGGTCCCGTACGAGAGGATCGTCGTGCCGTCGCGCTCGAGCGCAGCGGTCGCGCAGTCGGCCACGAGGCCGGCGTCGAGACAGGCCGGCGACGGTGCTCCGCGGGCGAACGAGATCTGGCTCGGGGCCATGCGGCGAGCCTACCTTCGCACGCTGTCGGCGCCCGCTCGAAGGGCGTGCGGCAGGACCGACTGCTACCCTGCGGGCACGGTCGGCCGCCCGGTCGGCCCGTGAGATCCGCTTCGTTCGACTCCTTCAGGGTTCGAGTGTCGTAGGTCTCGAGCCAGTTGACGAAACACAGGAGTCGCATGTCACAACAGACGTTCGCCGCGCTGGGAGTCAGCGCGGAACTCAGCGCGGTGCTCGCAGAGCGCGGCATCAACACCCCGTTCCAGATCCAGACGCGGGCGATCCCGCCCGCGCTCGCGGGTACCGATCTGCTCGCGAAATCCCCGACCGGGTCGGGCAAGACGCTCGCGTTCGCCCTCCCGCTCGTGCAGCAACTGCCACTCGACGACGCACGCCCTGCCGCGCTCGTCCTCGTCCCGACCCGTGAGCTCGCGCTCCAGGTGACCGAGGAGATCGACGCGCTCGCGCGCGCACACGGCGCGAGAGTCGCGTGCGTATACGGCGGCGTCGCGATCCGCCCACAGGCGAATGCCGCCCGCGACGCGCACGTCGTGGTCGCGACACCCGGTCGCCTGCAGGACCTCGTCGACCGCCGCCTGCTGACGCTCGACGCGGTCGCGATCCTCGTGCTCGACGAGGCCGACCGAATGCTCGACATGGGCTTCAAGCCGCAGGTCGACCGGATCGTCAAGCGCCTGCCGCACGAGCGCCAGACAATGTTCTTCTCCGCGACGCTCGACGGCGAGGTCGGCGCGCTCGCGCGTGCCTACACGCAGTCGCCCGCCCACATCGAGGCCGAGCTGCCGTCCGAGCAGGCGCCGGGCGACATCGACCACCACTTCGTGCCGGTTACGGCGGAAGGGAAGCTCGAGACACTGATCGAGCTCCTCGAGGGCGAGCGCGGGCTCGCGCTCGTGTTCGTGCGGACGAAGCGCGGGGCCGACCGCCTCGCGCGGCGTCTCTCACAGCGCGGCGTGCACGCGGCCGCGCTCCACGGTGACCTCAACCAAAGTCAGCGCCAGCGCTCGCTCGAGCGCTTCGAGAGCGGCAAGGTCACGACGCTGATCGCAACCGACGTCGCCGCCCGCGGCCTCGACCTCGAGAACGTCACGCACGTGATCAACTACGACCCGCCGGAGGACGGCAAGGCCTACACGCACCGGGTCGGCCGCACCGGCCGCGCCGGGCGCTCGGGTACCGGCGTCACGCTCGTGCTGCCCGATCAGCAGGCGGACATGAGCCGCGTCGCGCGCCTCAACGGCCAGCACGAGACGTTCGCAGAGACCGGGATGAAGACGGCCGCGCCGCGGCTCGTCTACTCCTCCCGCCGCCGCGGCTCGAAGTGGGGCCCCGTCCGGACCCGCCGCAAGATCTGAAACGCACGCCGCGGTCTACGCGAAGAACGTGTCGTCGTGTGAATACGGCGGCGCGCACATGCAGAGCAACCGTGCCCCGTCCGGGCCGGCGACGAGCTCGTGCCAGGCGCCCGGCGGGATCAGCGCCGCGTCGCCGACGCCGACTTCGCGCACGTCCCCGTCGATCTCGAGGCGGCCTCCGCCCTCGGTGAGGAGGTAGATCTCCTCGCTCTCGCGGTGGTAGTGGCGTGTGGTCGCCTGTCCGGGCCCGAGCGCAGCCTCGGCGAGCGACTGGGCCAAGGTGTGATGGAGCTCGCGGATCGTCGAGCCGTCCTTGGTCGTGAACGGCTCTGCGTCGGAGAGAGAGCGGAGCTCCACGCCGGCGATGCTACGCGTTGCGCCCGGCGTCAGAGCGGCCGCGCCGACTCGGTCCCGGACGCGCCTCGCAAGAACCCGCCCGACGGTCAGAGCGAGGACGCGGTCGCGCGGGCGAGAACGTCGTCCAACATCGTCTCGGTGAGTCGCCCGGTGAACGTGTTCTGCTGGCTCGGGTGGTAGCAGCCGAGCAAGCGCAGCTCGTGCCCATCGGGCCCGTCGAGCCGGAGCTCGGCCCCGTGCGAGAACCGCGGCCGGGGCCGCGGGACGGCGATACCGCAGCGCGCGATCGTCCGCAGGGCCGCCGCCCACGCGAACGAGCCGAGCGCGACAATCGAGCGCACGGACGGCAGCACGAGCGCCACCTCCCGGTCGAGCCAGTAGGCGCAGGTGTCACGCTCGATCGGCGTGGGGCGATTCGCGGGCGGGGCGCAGCGCACCGCCGCGACGACGCGCGCGTCCAGGAGGCGCAGCCCGTCCCCGGCGTCCGTCGCAGTCGGCTGCGACGCGAGCCCCGCGCGGTGGAGCGCCGAGAAGAGCCAGTCCCCGCTGCGATCTCCCGTGAACACCCGGCCCGTGCGGTTGCCGCCGTGCGCCGCGGGCGCGAGCCCGACGATCAGGAGGCGCGGCCGAGGCTCCCCCCAGCCAGGCACCGGGCGCCCCCAGTACGGCTCCGCGGCGAACGACCGCCGCTTCTCGACCGCGACGTCCTCGCGCCAGCGAACGAGCCGGGGACAGGCGCGACAGACCGACGACCGCGCGGTCACCTCGGTGAGCGTCGCGCGTCGGGCGAGCGAGATCACCTCGGCGCGGTCGTGGGCGACCGGCGTCCGGTCGTCCGCGAGGTCACCGGGCCAGCCCGAGCCGGGCGGAACGGGGCTCGCGAACGAGCCGTCGGAGACTGGATGTGGGAGCGCGCCGTCCGGGCCGGAGACCACGGGCCGTCAGCCTGCGAGCGACGCCGCGAGCTCTGCCGTCTCGGTCGGCGTCGTGCCAACCCGGATGCCCCGCGCCTCGAGCGCCTGCTTCTTCGCCTCGGCCGTGCCCGACGAGCCCGAGATGATCGCGCCCGCGTGTCCCATGGTCTTCCCGGGGGGTGCGGTGAACCCGGCGATGTACGCGACCACGGGCTTGCTCATCTCGGCCTCGATGAAGGCGGCGGCCTTCTCCTCCTCGTCGCCCCCGATCTCCCCCACCATCACCACGTACTCCGTCTCCGGGTCGGCCTGGAAGAGTCGCAGCACGTCGACGAACGAGGAGCCGACCACGGGATCACCGCCGATCCCCACGATCGTCGAGTTGCCGAGACCCATCTGCGTCAACTCGTGCCCGATCTGGTACGTGAGCGTGCCCGAGCGTGAGACCAGCCCGATGTTCCCGGCGGTGAAGATCTCGGCCGGGATGATCCCGACGTTTGCCTTCCCGGGCGAGAGCGCGCCGGGGCAGTTCGGTCCGAGCATCCGCACGCCCTTCGCACGGGCGTAGCCGTGCAGGCGAAGCATCTCGTGGGCGGGGACGCCCTCGGTGATCGTGATCACGGTGTGCACACCCGCGGCGATCGCTTCGTAGATCGCGTCCGCAGCGAACGGCGCCGGCACGAACACCATCGCGGTGTTCGCACCGTGCAGCGCGACGGCCTCGGCGACCGTGTCGAGCACGGGCACGCCCTCGACCTCCTGGCCACCCTTCCCGGGAGTGACGCCGGCGACGAGGCTCGTGCCGTAGGCACGGTTGCGCAGGCCGTGGAAACGCCCCTCGGAGCCGGTCAGGCCCTGGACGACGAGCCGGGTGTCGTTATCGACGAAAATCGCCATCGATTACTCCTTCAGCGCGCGCAGGGCGAGCTTGGCAAGCGTGAGGCGGCCGTTCGCGACGCGCTGCCCGAGTAGCACCTCGACCTGGGCCGCGGTCGCGCCCGAGCAGCCGGTACGGGCGAGCCACGCCCCGAAGTCGAACTCGTGCTCGAGCAGTTGCAGCTCCTCGATCCGCAGGCCCGTCTCCTCGACGAAGCCGCGCCACTCCGCCTCGGTGTAGTTGCGGACGTGCGAGGGGTCGCGCAGCGCCTCGGCCTCCTCGACGTCGTCTCCCATGTGGAGCGTGTCCACGAGCAGCACCCGGTCGCTCGAGACGCGTGCCATCTCGTGCACCGCCGCGCGCACGTCGTCGAAGTGGTGCGCAGCCGTCCGGCAGGCGACGACGTCGAACGCGTCGTCGGCGAAAGGAAGCGACTCGGCCCTGCAGGTGACGTCCGCGCGCATCCCGGGCGCCGGATCGCACGTGATGACGTCGAGCCCTGCCGCGCGCAGGCGCCGGGCCACGTGCCCGCCGCCCGTGGCGACGTCGAGCGCGCGCCGCCCGCCCGCGGCCCAGCCGACCAGGAGCTCGAGGTCCTCTCCCCGGCGGTGCGCGTCGGACTCGACGTACGCCGCGGCGCGTGCGCTCCACGAGTCGGTGGTCACGCCGCCAGCTCCACTGCCAGCCTCGCGGCCTCGAGCATCGTCGGGGCGACGCTGAGGTTCGGCGGGGCGGCCTCGGCGAGGATGCGACGGCCCTCCTCGGCGTTCGTCCCGTCGAGCCGGACGACGATCGGCAGCTCGAGCGACATCTCGGCGAGCGCCTGGAGGATCCCGCGCGCCACCTCGTCGCAGCGCGTGATGCCGCCGAAGATGTTGAAGAAGACCGCCCGCACCTGCGGGTCGCGCGTGATCACGGAGAGCGCGTCCACCACACCCTGCGCATCCCCGCCGCCGCCGAGGTCGCAGAAGTTCGCCGGCCTGCCGCCGGCGAAGGTCACGACGTCGACCGTGGACATCGTCAGCCCGGCCCCGTTCCCGAGCACGCCGACCTCGCCGTCGAGCTTCACGTACGTGACGTGCTTCTCGCGCGCGAGCGACTCGAGCGGGTCGTCGGCCTCGACGTCGCGCATCTCCGCGATCCGCGGATGGCGGTAGAGCGCGTTGTCGTCGACGGTGAACTTCGAGTCGAGAGCCCGCACCTCGCCCTCGGGCGTGACGATCAGCGGGTTGATCTCGCAGAGCATCGCGTCGAAGCCGACGAAGGCGCCGTGGAGACGCTCGACGATCGCGGCGATCTGCTTCTGCTCCGAGGCGTCGGTCACGCCCGCCCCGAGCACGAGGCGCCGCGCCTGCCACGGGTGGAAGCCCTCGAGCGGGTCGACGTGGAGGCGGATGAGCGCGTCGGGCTCTTCCTCGGCGACCTGCTCGATGTCGACCCCTCCGTGGGTCGTGAACATATAGAGGGCCTGCTTCGCGCCGCGGTCGAACGTGAGCGAGAGGTAGTACTCCTTGGCGATCTCGGAGGCCTTCTCGATCCAGAGCTTCCGTACGACGTGGCCGCGGATGTCGAGGCCGAGGATCTCCTCTGCACGCGCCGCCGCCTCGTCGGCGGTCTCCGCGAGCTTGATCCCGCCGGCCTTGCCGCGGCCCCCCGTCAGGACCTGAGCCTTGACGACGACCGGCCCTCCGAGCGCCCGAGCAGCCTTGCGCGCCTCGGCCGGCGAGGTCGCGAGACTGCCCTCCGAGACCGGGATCCCGGCCTGGCGGAACAGCTCCTTGCCCTGATACTCGTAGAGGTCCACCCGGCGGCTGAGGCTACCGAAACACGTGTGAGACGATGCCCGCATGCCCCGGCTTCCAGGCGCGCTCCTCGCTGTGGGCGCAGCAGCCCTCCTCGCGGGATGCAGCTCGGGCGGCACGCCTTCGCTCCCCGCCGGCCCGGCGCCGCCGCAGCGCGCGACGCTCGATTGGGTCGAGCGTTACCCGGCCGCCGGGCCCGCGCTCGTGTTCACGGTCGTCTCGTTCGCGATCACGGACAGCGGCTGGAAGGCGGAGCTCGAGCTCGAGAACGACACCGCGATCCCGTGGAAGGTGGTCGAGAGCCCGACGCCGGGCTTCGGGGTGATGCTCTTCACGACCGACGACGTGACCGAGGTCGAGACGCGGAGCCGCGAGAACGATCTCCCCGGGCTACGGGCGGCGCGCAGCTTCGCTCCCGAGCCGCCCGCGACCCTCCCGCCGGGATCATCCTGGAGCGGCACGATCGCGGCTCCGGGGAGCCTCGCCGCAGGGCTCTTCGTGCGCCTCGTCTTCGGCCAGCTCGTCGCGGTCGGTGATCCGCCGAAGAACATGCCGACGCAGTTCTCCTGGATCACCGACCATGCGTACGAGCTCGCGTCGCCATAGCGCGCGCGCCGGGCCCGGCCCCGCCGGCCCTCAGTCGGGCTGCGTCACCCGACAGACGAGCTCCCCGCTCGAGATCGCGGACCCGGCGGCGACGGCGAGGTCACGGACGACCCCCACGCGCGGCGCGACGATCTCGTTCTCCATCTTCATCGCCTCGATCACGCAGAGGAGCTGTCCCTTGTCGACCTCGTCGCCGTCGGCCACCTCGACCTTGAGCACCGTTCCCTGCATCGGGCTCACGACGGCGCCGTCCGCCGCACCGTCGCGCTGCGCCGCTCCGCGCTCGCGCCGACGGCGCACGAGCGCAGCCCACGGAGGCTCGGTCACGTACAGCCTGACGTCGTACGTGCGCCCGTCGACCTCGACCGAGACGAGCCGCGGCACGGTGGGAGCGGCGATGTCCGATGACCGTGGCACGCTTGTTGCCGGATGAGAAAACGATTCCGTCAACTCGCGGGCGCGCCGGGCGAGCTCTGCCGACTCGACGACGCCGGCACACGTGCCCCCCGCGACGAAGCAGGGATGCTCGAGCAGCGCGCGATGGAAGCCGAGCAGCGTGGGCGGGCCCTCGATCCGGAACTCGGTCAGCGCCCGGATCATCCGGGCGGTCGCGCTCGTGCGATCGGCGTCGTGGACGATCAGCTTCGCGATCAGCGGGTCGTACAGCCCGCTCACCTCGTCGCCCGCCTCGACGCCGGAGTCGACGCGGACGCCCGGGCCGCCCGGCTCGTCGTATTCGACGATCCTGCCGGGGGCGGGAAGGAAGCCGGCCGAGACGTCCTCCGCGTTGATCCGGCACTCGATCGCGTGCCCACGGAGCACGACGTCCTCCTGGCTCACGGAGAGCGGCTCGCCTGCCGCGACCAGGATCTGCTCGCGGACGAGATCGAGGCCGGTGACCGCTTCGGTGACGGTGTGCTCGACCTGGATCCGCGTGTTCATCTCCATGAAGAAGTAGTCGCCGTCCGCGGCGAGGAGGCCTTCGATCGTCCCCGCCGAGCGATAGCCGGCCGCGCGTGCCGCGTCGACCGCGATCTTCCCGATCCGCTCGCGGAGCGGCTCGTCGACGGCGGGCGACGGCGTCTCCTCGACGAGCTTCTGGTGTCGGCGCTGGATCGTGCAATCCCGCTCGCCGAGGTGGACCACATGGCCGTGCGAGTCCGCGAGCACCTGCACCTCGACGTGCCGCGGATCCTCGAGATAGCGCTCGACGTAAACGGTCGCATCGGCGAAGTACTTCTCGCCCTGCCGCGTCGCGGCCTCGAAGGCGCGCGCCAGGTCGGCCGGGCTGCGCACGATCTCCATTCCCTTTCCTCCACCGCCGGCCGCCGCCTTCACGATCAGCGGATAGCCGATCTCATCGCCCACCACAGCGACGTCCTCTGCCGAGCCGGCCGGGTCGACGGCTCCCGGGACGATCGGCACGCCGGCGGCGCGCATCGCCGCGCGTGCCGCGGTCTTCGAGCCCATCAGCTCGATCGCGTCCGCGGGCGGGCCGATCCAGACGAGACCGGCTTCCTCGACGAGGCGCGCGAAGGCGGCATTCTCGGCCAAGAACCCGTACCCCGGGTGGATCGCCTCCGCCCCCGCCCGACGGGCGACCTCGACCACGACGTCGCCGCGCAGGTAGCTCTCGGCCGCCGGCCCGGGACCGAGGCGGTACGCCTCGTCGGCGACTCGCACGTGCGCGGCCCCCCGATCCGTGTCGGAGTAGACGGCCACGCACCCGATCCCGAGCTCGCGCAGCGTGCGAAAGATGCGGATCGCGATCTCGCCGCGGTTCGCGACGAGCACCTTCGAGAAGGGAGGCATAGGGCGCGTATTCTCCCCGAACCGTGACGCTGCCCGATCAGCTCACCCTCGCACGGGCACTCGCGGTACCGGTGGTGGTCGTCCTCTTCGCGTGGGACTTCCCCGACCACCTCTACTGGGCCACGGTCGTGTTCGCCGTCGCGATGGCGACGGATCAGGTGGACGGATGGCTCGCGCGACGCTGGGACCAGACCTCGGCCTTCGGCTCGCTGCTCGACCCGATCGCCGACAAGGTGCTCGTGCTCGCCGCGCTCGTGATGCTGATCGGGGAGGGGGTCGCGCCGGCCTGGATGGTCGCGGCGATCGTCGCACGCGAGATCGCGGTCTCGGGTCTTCGCCTCGCGGCCCTCGAGCGCGGCGTCGTGATGGGTGCGCGCGACCTCGGCAAGCTCAAGACCTGGGCGCAGAGCCTCGCCGCGGTCGTCGCCGGTCTCCAAGCGGCGGGCGCATGGGACGCCGACATCGCCTGGTGGGTGCTCCTCGCGGCGACGTTGCTGACGTGGATCTCTGGCCTGGACTACGCGCGCGTGGCTCCGCGCGTCCTCCGCGGAGACGGCGCGACGTCGTAGGTCGGCGCCGACGGGGGGACGACCGCTCGTCCCTCGACTGACTCGGCGATCCCGGCGCGCCACCAGGGCCCGCGTACTCCCGGGTGTCCACCCAGGAGCACCCCCGCGCTGGTGGCCGCCCGCCGGGCGGCGTCCACCACAGCCGCATCGACGCCAGGCCCGAGCTGGAGCTCCATTCCCGAACACGGTACGCGAGCGATGCGTCGAACGGGTGGGGTCACGAGCAGGACATGCTGACACCCAGCGATGCTTATGCATGAGATTTGATTTGCTAATCTCTAGCACTTCGCTGGAGAAAATAGAGAAAGGAGCCCGGATGACACGCCGAACGCTTGCCGCCCTGCTGACCGTGGTAACCGCGATCGCGCTCGCCACCGCCGCAACCGCAACGGCCCGCACGTCCGACACGACGCTCAGCCTCGTCGGCTACTCCGTCCCACGTGACGCGCTCGGCGCGGTGATCAAGGCGTGGCAGCAGACGGCTGACGGCAAGGACGTGAACTTCACGCAGTCCTACGGCGCCTCGGGCGACCAGGCGCGCGCGGTCGCGGCCGGGCTGAAGGCCGACGTTGTCCAGCTGTCGACAGGGCTCGACATCGACCTCCTCGTCAAGGCTGGCCTCGTCGACAAGAACTGGGACAAGCAGACGGCCAGAGGGATCGCCACGAACTCCATCGTGGTGTTCGCAGTTCGCGACGGGAACCCGAAGCACATCAAGAACTGGAACGACCTCGTCAGGCCCGGGATCGGGATCGTGACGCCGAACCCGAGCTCGTCGGGAGCGGCGAAGTGGAACGTGATCGCCGCCTACGGCGCGCAGCGCCGTCTGGGCAAGACCGACAAGCAGGCGATCGCGTTCGTCGAGCGGATGATGCGGAACGTCGTCTCGCTCGACACCTCGGGCCGCAACGCGACCAACTCGTTCCTCTCCGGTCGCGGTGATGTGTACCTCACCTACGAGAACGAGGCGCGGCTCGCGAAGCTCCAGTACGTGATCCCGCGCCAGACGCTGCGGATCGAGGCGCCGATCGCGGTGCTCAAGACGAGCGACAACAAGGACGCCGCCACGAAGTTCGTCCGGTTCACGCACACGGTGGAGGCGCAGCGGATCTTCGGGCAGTACGGGTTCCGGCCGATGATTCCTTCCGTCTACCAGGAGTTCATCAAGCAGTACCCGAAGCGGCCGGGGGTCTTCAGGATCACAGACAAGTACATCGGGGGCTGGAAGGCCGTCGAGACGCGATGGTTCGATCCCGACAAGGGCCTCTGGGTCGGCATCGCCAAGCGCACGGGCGTCGGGACCTAACCTAGTGGCGAGCGCAGAAACCGCCGGTCGACTGCGCACCGCGCGAGCGCGGGGGGAGGGGACGACAGTCCTCTCCCTCGGCGTCGTGGTCGCATACGTTTCGATCGTCGTCGCGCTGCCGATAGCGGCGCTCGTCTGGGCATCGACCGAGGACGGCTCGTCGGGGTTCTGGGAAGTCGTGACGAGCCCCCAGGCGCTGGCTGCGCTGAAGCTGAGCTTCGGCGCAGCCCTCGCCGTCGCGGTGATCAATGGAGTGGTCGGGACGCTGATCGCCTGGGTCCTCGTCCGCGACGACTTCCGCGGCAAGCGCGCGATCGACGCGATCATCGACCTGCCGTTCGCCCTGCCCACGATCGTCGCGGGGCTCGTCCTGCTCGCCCTCTACGGGCCCTCCTCCCCGATCGACGTCGACGTTGCGTTCACGCGTACCGCCGTCATCCTCGCCCTTCTGTTCGTGACGCTCCCGTTCGTCGTGCGGACGGTGCAGCCCGTGCTGCACGAGCTCGACCGCGAGATGGAGCAGGCCGCGCGCTCGCTGGGCGCGTCCGAGCTGACGGTGTTCCGGCGAATCGTCCTCCCGAACATCCTGCCCGGGATCCTCTCGGGGGTCGCGCTGGCATTCGCCCGCGCGGTGGGGGAAATCGGCGCGCTCGTGATCATCTCGGGCAGCCTCCCGTACAAGACCGAGGTCGCCTCGGTCTACATCCTCTCCCGCGTCGAGAGCGGCGACGAGGCCGGCGCGGCCGCGATCGCGGTCGTCCTGCTCGTTGCGTCGTTCCTCCTGATCCTCGGGATCGGAGTCATCCGACGGCTCACGACGCGCCACGACGTCGCACAGGCAAGGGCATGAGGACGGCGACCATCGGCACGAGCATGACGAGGGAGACCGTCGGCAGAGGCGCGAGGAAGGAGACCACCGGCGCGAAGGTGAGGCGGCACGCGCTGCGCTGGACGGCTCTCCTCTACCTCCTCGCGGTCCTCCTCGGCCCGCTCGCGCTCGTGTTCTGGCGGACGTTCGAGAACGGGTACGACGCCGCCTGGAGCGCGCTCACGACCCCGGAGACCCTCCACGCGTTCCGGCTGACGCTCATCGTGACCGGGATTGCGGTACCGCTCAACACGATCTTCGGCGTCGCGTGCGCGCTCCTGATCGTGCGGCGAAGCTTCCCGGGCAAGGGGCTCCTCAACGCCTTCGTCGATCTGCCCCTCGCGCTCTCTCCGGTCGTCGTCGGCCTCTCGCTGTTCCTGCTCTACGGCCGCGAGGGCTGGTTCGGCGGCTGGCTGCAGTCCCACGACGTGCAGGTGCTCTTCGCGCTCCCCGCGATGGTGCTCGCGACCGTCTTCGTCTCGCTCCCGTTCGTCTGCCGCGAGGTCGTGCCGACGCTGCGGGAGATCGGGGACGAGCAGGAGCAGGCGGCGCGCACGCTCGGCGCGAACGGATGGCAGACGCTGCGCCGCATTACGCTGCCCTCGATCCGCTGGGCGATCGTCTACGGCGTCGTGCTGACGACCGCGCGGTGCCTCGGGGAGTACGGCGCAGTCGCGGTCGTGTCGGGCCGGGTCCAGGGGCAGACGGAGACCGCCACCCTGCGCGTCGAGGAGCGTTACGACAGCTTCGACCTCGAGGGCGCATACGCGATCTCGCTCGTCCTCGCGCTCCTCGCCGTGCTCGTCCTGATCGCCATGACCCTGTTCCAGCGCAAGGAGGAGACCGCCTGATGTCGATCGTGATCCGCAACGTGTCCAAGCGCTTCGGCGACTTCGTCGCGCTGGACGACGTCTCGCTCGAGGTCGAGGGCGGATCGCTCACGGCCCTCCTCGGGCCGAGCGGCTCCGGGAAGTCGACCCTGCTCCGGATCGTCGCGGGCCTCGAGTGGGCCGACACCGGGGACGTGGCGCTCTCGGGGCTCGACGCGACCGCGCTTACCCCGCAGAAGCGGAACGTCGGCTTCGTGTTCCAGCACTACGCTGCCTTCAAGCACATGACCGTGCGCGAGAACGTCGCGTTCGGCCTGAAGGTGCGGAAGCGGCCGAGAGCCGAGATCCGCGAGGGAGTCGATCGGCTCCTCCGGCTCGTCCAGCTCGAGGCGTTCGGCCACCGCTACCCCGCGCAGCTGTCCGGCGGCCAGCGGCAGCGCATGGCGCTCGCCCGTGCGCTTGCCCCGAAGCCGCAGGTGCTGCTGCTCGACGAGCCGTTCGGCGCGCTCGACGCGCGCGTGCGGGCGGAGCTGCGCGACTGGCTCCGGCGTCTGCACGAGGAGGTCCACGTCACGACGGTCTTCGTGACGCACGACCAGGAAGAGGCGATGGACCTCGCAGACCAGGTCGCGGTCATGAACCAGGGTCGCATCGAGCAGGTCGGGACGCCGACGGAGCTGTACGACCGGCCGGCGAGCGAGTTCGTCATGCGGTTCGTCGGGGACGCGAACCGGCTCGGGGACACGTGGGTCCGACCACACGAGCTCGACCTCCTCGACATGCCCGAGCCCGAGTCGGTCGAGGCGATGATCAAGCGGATCACTCCGTACGGGTTCGACGCGCGCATCGACCTGGTCGCCGCCGACGGGACGCCGCTGGTTGCCCGGCTCACCCGCGAGCAGCTCGACCTCCTGGAGCTGGAGCGCGGCCAGATCATCTGGGCGCGACCCGGCCGTGCGCTCGTATTCCCGACCCCCGAGCCCGTCGCCTAGAGGTCACGCGACCGCGCGACCACGTCCGCCAGCGTCGTCTCCTCGAGCACGCCGCGGATCGCCGCGCGGAGGTCGAGCCAGACGGGTGCGAGCGCGCGGGCGGGGCCGTCGTACGCGACGGCGTCGGGCCTCTCGCCGCGCACGGTCGCGATCGGCCCTTCCACCGCGCGGATCACCTCCGCGAGGCTGATCTCCGCCCCGGGCCGTGCGAGCGCGTAGCCACCGTCGACGCCGCGGCGGCTCGTGACGAGCTCCGCGTGGCGGAGGTCGATGAGGATGCTCTCGAGGAACTTCTGCGGGATAGCCTGCGCGCTGGCGAGCTGCTCCCCCTTCACGAGCTCCCCGGCGGAGGCGAGCTCGAGCATCGCCCGCAGCGCGTAGTCGACCTTGGCCGAGACCCGCATCCGCCCACCGTACGAGATCGGCTGCGCGCACGCGCGCACCGGCGCTACGGTCGGCTCGTGGAGATCGAGCGCACGAACGGCCCAGCCGCGCTGCTCGACCGCGCCGGCGCGCTGCTCGTCGCGGACGAGGCACGCCACAACCTCGCGCTCGGGATTCTCTCGACCGCGCTCTCGGGGCCGGGCGCCTATCCGGAGCTGCGGGGCTGGCTCGTCCGCGAGGGGACGGACGTGGTCGCGGCCGCGCTGCGGACGCCTCCGTACAACCTCGTGCTCGCCGCGTCACCGCGACCGGAGGCGTTGGACGTGCTGGCCGGGGCGATCGACGAGGATCTCCCGGGCGTGGTCGGAGGCGTCCCGGAGGTCGACACCTTCGCGCGGGCGTGGGCCCGAACGCGCGAGGTCGGGATCACCGTCCGCTTCGAGCAGCGGATCTACGCGCTGCGCGAGCTCCGCCCACCACCGCCGACCGAAGGCGCGTTCCGGCCGGCAAACGCAGCGGACGGGGATCTGATCGTCGAATGGGTCGCGGCCTTCGCCGGCGAAGCGCTCGCCGACGGGCCCGACACCGACGCGGAACGCGTGCTGCAGACGGTCGAGAGCCGACTGACCGCACCCGAGTCGGGCTTCGGCCTGTGGGAGGTCGACGGAGGCGTGGTCTCGCTCGCGGGCTTCGGTGGCCCGACGCCCACCGGCATCCGCATCGGGCCGGTCTACACGCCGGCCCGCGAACGCGGCCGAGGCTACGGCACCGCCGTCACCGCCGCGGTTTCACGACTGTGCCTCGAACGGGGCCGCCGGGTCTGCTTCCTCTATACGGACCTCGCGAACCCGACCTCGAATTCGATCTACCTCCGGATCGGCTACGAGCCCGTCTGCGACTCGCGCGAGCTCGCGTTCGTCCCTCGTTGAGAGACGCGGAAGCGGAGATGGGTCGCGAACGGCGACTCGATCACCGCCGTGCGCTCGAGCTCCAGGCCCGTGGGCTCGGTCCCGTCGAAGAGCGGCTTGCCGCCGCCGAGGAGCACGGGGGCGATCGTGAGCGTCAGCTCCTCGACCGCGCCGGCCCCGAGGCATTGCCGGAGCAGGTCCGCGCCGCCCATCACGATCACGTCCTTCTCCCCCGCCGCCGCGGCAGCGCGCTGGAGCGCGACAGGGAGACCGTCGGTGACGAACTCGAACGTGGTGTCGCCCTTGACGAGCGGCTCGTGTGGCCGGTGCGTGACGACGAACACGGGCACACCGAAGCCGGGATCGTCGCCCCAGCCGTCGACGACGTCGTACATCGTCCGGCCCACCAGCCACGCACCGCCGGCCCCGAACGTGTCGGCCAGGTACTCCTGATCGACCGGTGCGGCCTCACCGCGAGGACCGTCGTACGTCCACGGCCCGCCGAAGACCCAGTAGTGGAGCCGCTCGCCTCCGTCGCCCAGGCCGGCGCCGAGGCGGTCGGCCGGCCCCGTCACGTACCCGTCCAACGACATGGTGATACCTGCGACGACCTTGCCCATCGGTTGCTCCTTCCGCGTCGTGATCCCTCGTCATGTTGTCGACCGCGTCGAGGCGCGCGACTCATCGCGGGCGGCTCGACGCCGATCCGCGCCGGCAAGGGTCTTGCCGGCCAGCTAGAGCGGGATGTTCCCGTGCTTGCGCTTCGGCGCCGGCTCGCGCTTCGACAGCGTCGCCTCGAGCGCGCGGATCAGGTACGGCCGCGTGCGCCGCGGCTCGATCACGTCGTCCACATAGCCCCGCTCGGCCGCCGAGTACGGGTTCGCGAAGCGTTCCTTGTAGTCGGCGATCAGCTCCGCCCGGCGGACGTCCGGGTCGTCGGCGTCCTCGAGCTCCTTGCGGAAGACGATGTTGACCGCGCCGTCGGGCCCCATCACGGCGACCTCCGCGGTCGGCCAGGCGACGTTGACGTCGGCCCTGATGTGCTTCGAGCTCATCACGTCGTACGCGCCGCCGTACGCCTTCCGGGTGATCACGGTCAGCTTCGGGACGGTCGCCTCGGCGTAGGCGTAGAGGAGCTTCGCGCCGTGACGGATGATCCCGCCCCATTCCTGCGAGGTCCCGGGGAGGAAGCCCGGCACGTCGACGAAGGTCACGAGGGGCACGTTGAACGCGTCGCACGTGCGCACGAACCGCGCCGCCTTGACGGACGCGTCGATGTCGAGCACGCCCGCGAGCGCCGAGGGTTGGTTGCCGACGATCCCGACTGCGTGCCCGCCGAGCCGCGCGAAGCCGCAGACGATGTTCTCCGCGTGCAGCGCCTGGAGCTCGAGAAACTCGCCGTCGTCGGCCACCGCCTGGATCACGCGCTTGATGTCATAGGGCTTGTTCGGGGAGTCCGGGACGAGCGTGTCCAACTCCGGCGCCTCCCGGTCGGTCGAGTCGGCCGGCTCCGCGTACGGCGCCGACTCGAGGTTGTTCTGGGGCAGGAACGTGAGCAGGTAGCGGGCGTCGTCGATGCACGCCTGCTCGTCGGGCGCGACGAGGTGCGCGACGCCGGACTTCGTGGCGTGCGCGGTCGCCCCACCGAGCTCCTCGAAAGAGACCTCCTCTCCGGTCACGGTCTTCACGACGTCGGGCCCGGTGATGAACATGTACGACGAGCCCTCGGTCATCAGCACGAAGTCCGTGATCGCCGGCGAGTAGACAGCGCCGCCCGCGCAGGGCCCCATGATCAGCGAGATCTGGGGAACGACGCCCGACGCCTGGACGTTGCGCCAGAAGATCTCCGCGTAGCCCGCGAGCGAGACGACGCCCTCCTGGATCCGGGCGCCGCCCGAGTCGTTGATCCCGATCACCGGGCAGCCGACCTTGACAGCCATGTCCATCACCTTGCAGACCTTCTCCGCGAACACCTCGGAGAGCGAGCCGCCGAAGACCGTGAAGTCCTGGCTGAACACGCACACGGGGCGGCCGAACACGGTGCCGTAGCCCGTCACGACTGCGTCTCCCAACGGTCGCCTCTCGCGCATGCCGAACTCGGTCTCCCGGTGCCGGACGAACCTGTCGAGCTCGACGAACGACCCGGTGTCGAGCAGCAGGTCGATACGCTCGCGCGCGAGGAGCTTCCCCCGGTCGTGCTGGCGGGCGGCCGCCTGTTCGCTCCCGGCGTGCTCGGCCTCCTCGCTCAGCTCGCGCAGCCACACGAGCTTCGCCTCGGTCGTCTCGTGCCGTTCCGCCATCGCGCGGAGCCTAACGAGGGGCCGCGCAGCTCAGCGGCGCGGCGGCGCCCACGGGCCGACGCCACCGATCCGCTCGACCTCGACGTGCATGACGATGCCGGGCGGTGGCTCGGGCATGGCAGGGAACGTCACGTCGGGCCCGAGGTACCGATAGGCGAGCTCCTGCAGCAGGGCGGGCGCCCCGCCTTCGGTGAGGCGCGCCCGGCCGTGGACGACGAGGTACTGGAGGAGCCCCGGCGGCTGGATCTCGGAGCCTTCGATCGAGAGCGAGACGCGCGGGTCGCGCCGGACGTTCCGGAGCTTCTGCTGCGCGGCGAAGAGGTGCGCGGAGACGATCTCGTCCCCGTCGAGCCCGACCCACACGCACGACACCTGGGACGAGCCGTCCGGGTTGAGCGTCACGAGGTGCGCGAGCCGACCGGACTCGACGAGCGCCCTGGCGCTCTCGGGCAACGTCATCGACGCATCCTAGAGCGGGATAGCATCGACGCGTGGAGGCACCGCTCGACCGCTCGGCCACATGGCCGTACGAGGACGGAGAGCCGGGGCGGTTCTCGTACGCCCGCGCCGACCACCCCACCGGCGCCGCGTGCGAAGAAGCGCTCGGCACGCTCGACGGAGGCCATGCGCTCCTGCACGCCTCCGGTATGGGCGCGGTCACGACCGTGGTGCTGACGCTGCTGCGGCCCGGGGGAACGATCGCGCTCGCCGAAGGCGCGTACTACGGCCATCGCACGCTGTTCGACCACCTGGCCCCGTGGGGCGTGCGCGTCGCCGAGTTCGACCAGACCGGCCCACCGCCCGGCGACGCGGATCTGATCCTCGTCGAGGCGCCCGCGAACCCGATCCTCACGATGCCCGACCTCGAGGCGGCTGCCGCGCACCCGGCGCCGGTCGTCTGCGACGCGACCGTCGCGTCGCCGCTCAGGCTGCGCCCGCTCGAGCACGGCTGCGACCTCGTCCTGCACTCGGCCACGAAGATCCTCTCCGGGCACGACGACGCGGTCGCGGGCGTCACGGTCGCGCGCGACCCGGAGCTCCGTGACCGCCTCCACCAGACACGCCGCCTGACGGGGATCGTCGCCTCGGCCGACACCGCCTGGCTCGTGCTGCGGGGGCTCGAGACGCTCGAGGTGCGCCTCGCGCGCCAGGAGACGACCGCGCGCGCCCTCGTCGAGCTGCTCGAGGCGCATCCGGCGGTCGCGATCGTCCGCTACCCCGGCTTCTCGTTCCTCGTCTCCTTCGACGTCGCCGACGGCGACGCGGCAGGTCGCGTCGAGCGCGCGCTCGGAACGATCGAGAACGCGACGAGCCTCGGCGGCACCCGCTCGAAGCTCGAGGCGCGTCACCGCTGGGAGGGCGACCGCATCCCCCCCGGCCTGCTCCGCCTGTCGGTCGGGCTCGAGGACGCCGACACGCTTTGGGCCGACCTCGAGCAGGCACTGGCGCGGGCCTGAGCGCCGCTCCGCGTTGCCGTCACGCGTGTCGTCCGGCTGTACAGGCGGCACCGGCTCGGGCGCCCAGGGAGACGAACGCGCCCGATGCCGCTTGACCCCAGGCCCGGCTTCGTTTATTCATACTGGACAGTGCGCGCCTCTCACGACCCGCGTCCCACCGTGGGGTTGATCGGTCTCGGCAACATGGGCACCGCGATCGCAGAGCGCCTCCTCGACGCCGAGTACCCGCTCGTCGTGAGCAACCGGACGCCCGGGAAGGCAGAGCCGCTCCTGGCCCGGGGCGCCGTCGCGGCACCCACCCCCCACGAGCTCGCGGCACGGGCCGACGTCGTGATCACCTCACTGTCCGACGACGATGCGCTCGAGAGCGTCGCCGCCACCGTTCTCGACGCGGCGCGTCCGGGCACCGTCCTCGTCGACGTGAGCACGGTCTCGCCCGACGCCTCGCGCCGCGTCGCGACCCGCGCGGAGGCGGCCTCCGTCGACTACGTGCGCGCACCCGTCAGCGGCAACCCGAGCGTCGTGCGCGCCGGAAATCTCACGTTCATCGTCTCCGGCGCCCGCGACGCGCTCGAGCGAGTCGAGCCGGTGCTGCTCGCGATCGGACCGAAGATCCATCGTGTCGGTGACGGCGAGCAGGCGCGGACGGTGAAGCTCGCGATCAACCTGATGATCGCCGTGCTCGCGGAGTCGATGTCTGAGGCCCTGGTGCTCGGCGAGTCAAGCGGCGTCTCGCGTGCCGCGCTGCTCGAGGTGATGGGCTCGTCGGCAGTCGGCGCGCCGTTCGTCAAGTACAAGACGCAGGCTCTCCTCGACGACGACTACTCGGCGACGTTCACGATGACGCTGATGGAGAAGGACATCGATCTCGTCCTGGAGGCAGCCGCGCGCGCCGACGTCGAGCTGCCGCTGGCCGCCGAGATGAAGGACCGCCTCCACGCCGCCGTCGTCGCCGGCTACGGAGACGCCGACTTCATCGCGCTCTTCCAGCACCTGCGACGCTCCCCGGGCGACGACGAGCCGGGCGAGCGGCTCAGCGGTGCGAGCCTGCAACTCGACCAGGAGGTTGTGCCGTGAGCATGCGCAGCAGGGCGAACGGCTCGCCCGACGCGACCCGCGCGGTCGACTGGGAACAGCGCATCGACTTCGCGCGGCTCCGGCGGGAGCGGCTCGGTCGCGCGAAGGCGGCGCTCGAGGCCTCCGACCTGGGCGCGGTCCTGATGTTCGACCCGAACAACATCCGCTACGTGACGAGCACGCACATCGGCGAGTGGGCGCGGGACAAGAACGCGAGGTTCGCGCTCCTCGTGCGCGGCGCCGAGCCGATCCTGTGGGACTTCGGGTCGGCGGCCCGCCACCACCAGCTGTTCGCGCCGTGGCTGCCTCCTGAGAACTTCCGCGCCGGCGTCTCGCCGATGCGCGGAGCGATGCCCGTCGAGACGGGCATTCCGGACGCGCTGGCAGGCAAGATCGCGCACGAGCTGCGCGAGGCCGGCCTCGCAGGCGAGCCGCTCGGCCTGGACATGGCCGATCTCGTCACGATCGAGGCGCTGCAGCGCGCGGGGATCCACGTGACCGACGGATCACAGGCGCTGCTGGAGGCGCGCAAGATCAAGACCACGGAGGAGATCGCGCTGCTCGACCAGTCGGCCGGGCTCGTCGACGCCGTCTACGAGGAGATCTACCGGATGCTCAGGCCGGGCGTCTACGAGCACGAGATCGTCGCCCGGGCCCACGAGCTCCTGTTCGAGATGGGATCGGAGCAGGTGGAGGCGGTCAACGCCGTCTCCGGCGACCGTTGCAACCCGCACCCGCACGTGTTCTCCGACAGGCTGCTGCGACCCGGCGACCAGGCGTTCTTCGACATCATCCACTCGTTCATGGGCTACCGGACGTGCTACTACCGCACGTTCAACGTCGGCGGCGTCAACCACGCGCAGCTCGACGCGTACAAGAGGTGCCGCGAGTGGCTCGACTCGGCGATCGCGCTCGTCCGGCCGGGCATGACGACGGACAAGATCGCAGAGGTCTGGCCGACCGCCGAGGAGCTCGGCTTCCCCGACGAGGAGACGTGCTTCGGGCTCCAGTTCGGCCACGGGATCGGTGTCGGGCTGTACGAGTCTCCGATGATCTCCCGGGTGCACTCGCTCGAGCACCCGGTCGAGATCGAGGAGGGGATGGTCTTCGCGCTCGAGACCTACTGCGCCGCGACGGACGGTCGCTCGGCGGCCCGGATCGAGGAGGAGGTCGTCGTCACCGCAACGGGCTGCGAGGTTCTGACGCGCTTCCCGGCAGAGGAGCTGCTCGTCGCGGGCCGTACGTATGTCCGCGGCGCGGACCTCGTCGAGCATGGTGGCCAGGACGCCGTTCGCGACGGCGTCGCCGCCGCTGTCGCGGCCTCGGCCGTCGTCGAGCCCACGGCCGCGCCGCGGTGACCGGCGAGACCGGCACCCGCGAGCTCGCCGACGGGCGCCCCGGGTACCGCCTCGTACGCAGCGAGGACATGGAGCTCACCGACGGCTTGCCCGGACGGTCGAGCGGCCTCACCACCTGCCGGCTCGTCGACGGCACGCTCGGGTCGACGCACATGGCGCTGACGCTCGTCTCGCTCGCGGAAGGGCACGTCGACGAGCACGTGCATTCGTTCGAGACGAGCTTCTACGTCCTCGAGGGCGAGCCCGTCCTCTATCTCGAGGGCCGCGGAGTGAGGCTCGCGCCCGGAGCGTGCGGCGCGATCCCGGTCGGCACACCGCACGCGTTCCGCTCCGGCGCCGTTGCCCGCTGGATCGAGATGGCCTCGCCGCGCCCGCGCCCCGACGCGAGCGACACGTTCTTCCTCGGGCCGCCGCCGGACGGCCCTGTCGAGGCGCTCGACGCCCGCGACCCGCGCAATCACAACCTCTTCCGCCTCCGCGGCGGCGAGATGGATCTCGACCTGCTCAAGCGCGGCCAGGCGATGGGCGCGCCGACCGTGTCGGGGAGCATGGCGACCGCCGTGCTCGCCTACAGCGGCATCGCCGTGAAGATGCTCGTCGACCAGCGTCTCGATGCGCAGCTGCACACGATGTTCATGGTCGACTACCAGCCCGGTGCGTGCGCCAATCCGCACGACCATCCCTTCGAGGAGTCGTACTACATGCTCGAGGGGGAGGTCGACGTCGTGGCGAACGACGACCGGTACACGCTCCGGCCCGGGGACGCCTTCTGGACCGGCACCGGGTGCGTGCACGCGTTCTACGAGACCCGGGGTGAGCGGGTGCGATGGCTCGAGACGTCGGCTCCCGGACCTCCCCCGCGGCACTCGTACAGGCACCAGCGGGACTGGGACTATCTCGCCGAGCGGCTCGCCGCCGTCCAGTCGGAGGTGGCGGCCGGATGAGCCAGGTGGGCGACAAGCCTGCGACCGGCGTCCTCGACGACGTCGGCCTCTACACGGACCTCTACCGGCGGATGCTCCTGATCCGCGGCTTCGAGGACCTCGTCCAGTCTCTCTTCCTCGCGGGAGAGGTGTACGGGACGACGCACCTGTACTCGGGACAGGAGGCGATCGCAACGGGTTTCGCGAGCGTCCTCGAAGAGCGCGACCGGGTGGCGGCGACCTACCGCGGCCACGGTCACGCGCTCGCGCTCGGGGTCGACCCCCAGGCGCTGCTCGACGAGATGCTCGGCCGCGCCTCGGGGATCAACGGCGGCAGAGCGGGATCGATGAACGTCAACTCGCCGGCCGACCGGCTGATCGGCTCGTTCGGCATCGTCGGCGGCAGCATCGCGGCGGCGACCGGCGCCGCCCTTGCCCTGAAGCGGACGACCGGGGGCGTCGCGGTCGCGTACTTCGGCGACGGCGCGATGAACCAGGGCTACGTCTACGAGTGCGTCAACTTCGCCCAGGTGCTGGAGCTGCCGCTCGTGCTCGTGTGCGAGAACAACGGCTACGGCGAGTACACGCCGTTCCGCTCGGTCACGGCCGGCGAGATCCGGGCGCGCGTCGAGGTGATGGGCGTCCCGGCCGCGACGATCGACGGCATGAGCGTGTGGACGGTGCGCGACGCCGCGCGTCGCGCGGTCGCGCACGCACGTGAGCAGCACCGCCCGGCGTTCGTCGAGGCGCTGACGTACCGGTTCGTGGGACATTCGCGCAGCGACCCAGGCGCCTACCGCCCCGAGGGCGAGCTCGACCGGTGGAGGGAGCGCGACCCGCTCGTCGTGTTGCGGGCGCAGCTCGAGGCAGAGGGCGTCGAATCCAGTCTCCTGGACACGATCGAGCGCGAGACGAGCGACGCGCTCGAGCGGATGCGCGAGAACGGGCTCGCCGCGCCGTTTCCGGCCGAGCTCGGGACGCGCGAGTTCAAGGACTGAGCTCGGTGCCCAGGGAGCTGACGATGCCCAAGCTGTCCGACTCGATGGCGGACGCGGTCATCGTGCGCTGGCTGAAGTCGGCCGGCGAGACGTTCGCGCGTGGCGAGGGCCTGATGGAGGTCGAGACCGACAAGGCGACGGTCGTCTACGAGGCGGAGTGGGACGGCACGCTCGCCTCGATCCTCGCCCCGGAGGGTGCGACGGTCGCGGTGGGCGAGCCGATCGCGACGCTCGCGAACGGCGACCGCGCGGAGGCCACCGACCCGCGGCCCGCCCCCCCGCCCGCGGAGCGCCACGCGCCTGCGTCTTCCCCCGCTCCCGTCGTCGCCACGGCGGCCGCCGAGGGACCGACGTCGTCCCGGCCGAACGCGTCCCCGGTGGCTCGACGGGTCGCGGTCGAGCTCGGCGTGTCGCTGCACGGGATCGCGGGCACCGGGCCCGGCGGACGCGTCACGGTCGAGGACGTGAAGCGCGCGGCGACCTCGGGTGCCGCCACGCCACGGACCGAGCCGGCGACCGCCAAGGGCGACGTCAGCCTGCTCGAGCTGACCCCGACGCAGACGACGATCGCGCGCCGGATGACCGAGTCCGCGACCACCATTCCCGTTTTCACGGTCTCGGCGGACGTCGACGTGACGCAGATCGTCGAATCGCGGCGGGCCGCGAGGGACCGCGGCGAAGACGTGCCGTCGGTGAACGACTTCGTCGTCAAGGCGGCCGCACAGACCCTACGCGAGTTCCCGCGCTTCAACGCCTCGTACGTCGGAGGCAAGGTCGAGTGCTACTCGCGCGTCAACGTCGGGGTCGCCGTCGCCGCGGACGACGCGTTGCTCGTCCCCGTCGTGCGCGACGCCGACCGTAAGCCACTCGCCGAGATCACGAGCGACTCCCGGCGGCTGGCCGACGCCGCGCGACGGAGGGAGCTGGGCCCCGAGGACTTCGGCGGCGGCACGTTCACGGTCTCGAACCTCGGCATGTTCGGCGTCGACGCCTTCACCGCGATCATCGACCCGCCGCAGGTCGCGATCCTCGCCGTCGGCGGCGCGCGACGGGCGCCTGTCGAGGAGGGCCCGAACCGCGTGGGGTTCCGCGACCTGATGACCGTCACCCTGAGCTGCGACCATCGCGTCGTCTACGGCGCCGACGGAGCGCGGTTCCTGGCCCGGCTGCGCGAGCTCCTCGAGCGGCCGCTGACGCTGGCGCTGTGACCTCGACCACGACCGAGAGGGGGAGGCTGACGTGCCGACTGTCGCTTTCCGCACCGCGATCCGCGACGCGCTCGACGAGGAGCTCGGTGCCGACGAGCGCGTGATCCTGTTCGGCGAGGACGTCGCCGCCGCGGGCGGGGTCTTCGCGACCACCACGGGCCTCTACGAGAAGTACGGGCCAGAGCGCGTTTTCGACACGCCGATCTCGGAGCTCGCGATCACCGGTGCCGCGTTCGGCTCGGCGGTGTCGGGTCTGCGGCCGGTGATCGAGATCATGTTCGGCGACTTCCTCACGCTCGCGATGGACAGCCTCGTCAACCAGTCGACGAAGTACTGGTTCCTCACCGAGGAGGAGATCAGCGTCCCGCTGGTGATCCGCTCGGTGGTCGGAGCCGGTGGCCGCTTCGGGGCGATCCACTCGCAGATGCCGGCCTCGTGGTTCATGGGGGTGCCTGGACTGAAGATCGTCTCCCCGTCCACGCCGGCCGACGCGAAGGCGCTGCTGCGGGCCGCGATCCGCGACGACAACCCCGTGCTCTTCTTCGAGCACAAGCGCCTGTACACGCTCGAGGGCGAGGTGGACGGCGCTCAGGCCCGCCTGGGAGAGGCAGCGGTGGTCCGCGAGGGGCGCGACGTCACGCTGGTGACGGCGATGAAGAGCGTCCACGACGGTCTGGAGGCGGCGGAGGAACTCGAGGCGGACGGCGTCTCGGTCGAGGTGATCGACCTGCGGACGCTCCGTCCCTTCGACCGCGACACCGTCCTCGCCTCGGTCAGGAAGACGAATCGCGTCGTCGTGGTCGAAGAAGGGCCGCTGACGGGCGGCTGGGCCGGCGAGGTGCTCGCGAGCGTCGTCGAGGACGGTCTCGGGTATCTGGACGACGCGTGGCGGATCGCGACGCCCGACAGCCCGATCCCGTACAGCCCACCGCTCGAGGACGCCTTCCTGCCGGGCCCCGGCCGGATCGCGGCGGAGATCAGGGCGCGTCTGCGGTAGCGTCGCCGGGAGGGACGAGACAGCTCGTGAGCGACACCGCACGGTCCCCGGAAGCCGCCGAGCCCGTGTTCGACGCGTCGAAGGTCGGGCATCGGCTCCGTACTGAGCGCGAGCGCCTCGGCATCGGCCTGCGCGAGCTCGCCCGCCGCGTCGGCGTGTCGCCGAGCCTCGTCTCCCAGATCGAGCTCGATCGCGTGAACCCGTCCGTGAGCACGCTCTACGCGATCGTGACCGCGCTCGGGATCACGATGAGCGATGTCTTCGGCGAGCAGGGTGAGGAGCGCATGGTCCAACGCGGAGGCGGGCTGGCCGAGAGCCCCGAGACGCGTCCCGTGATCAATCTCGCGTCAGGGGTGCGCTGGGAGCGCCTCACCCGAGAGAGCGACCGGGAGGTCGAGTTCCTCTACGTCGTCTATCCCGTCGGCGCGGAGTCGTGCCCCGAGGACGGCCTGACCACGCACGGCGGCCGCGAGTACGGCTACGTCTCGAGCGGGACCCTGGGCGTGCAGGTCGGCTTCGAGCGGTACGAGCTCGGCGCCGGCGGCTCGATCGCGTTCGACTCGTCCTCGCCGCATCGCCTGTGGACGGTCGGCGGCGAGCCGGTGCACGCGATCTGGGTCGTGATCGGCCGCGAGGCCGACCCACGCAGCGCCGTCCAGCCCTCGCTCGACGCGCGCCCATAGGCGCTCAGCCGGCGGACGCCTCGCCTTCTCCGGTGCGGAGTCTCCCGACTCCTCCCCAGCTCGTGCGCAGGCGGGAGACGAGCTCCGGGCTCTGGTAGAGGACGAGCGCCACGAGGATCAACACGCCGATCGTGATCTCGGAGTACTCCGTCGGCTGCTGGAAGAGCGGCAGCACGTTGTCGATCAGGCTGAGGAACAGCGCCGCGAGCAACGTGCCGACGTAGGAGCCCCTCCCCCCGCCGAGGCTCGCGCCGCCGAGCACGGCCGCGGCGATGCTCTCGAGCGCGTAGTTGCCGATGATCGGCGAGCCGATCTGGACCTGCGCGGCAAGGTAGAAGCCGGCGACCGCCGCCATCACCGAGCAGACGACGAACGCGAGGATCACCGCGCGGCCCGTCCGCATCCCGAGCCTCCGCGCCGAGGTCTCGTCGAGCCCGACGGCACGGAGCGCGAGCCCCGTGCGCGTGCGGTAAAGCCAGAGGTCGGCGGCCACGGCGAGGACGACGACGCCGATGAAGGCGAGCGGGACGAAGCTCACGCTTCTCGTCAGCCCGTTGACGAGGTCGGAGTTGATCGCGCCCTCGGGATGGTCGCGCAGCAGTAGCGAGGCACCCTCGAGGATGCTGAAGGTCCCGAGCGTGGCGATGATCGACGGGAGCCGTAGGACGCGGATCAGGAGCGCGTTGAAGAGCCCCGTCCCGAGCCCGATCACGATCAGGAGGCCGGCCCCGGGGATCAGGCCCCAGCCCGACGTGTCGGGCGTCAACGTGAACGAGGCGACGACGACGCAGAACGTCATCAAAGCGGCGACCGAGACGTCGAAGCCGCCGACGAGCAGCGCGGTCGCCTGCCCGAGCGAGACGAGCGCGAGGGGCATCGTCGTGAGGAGGAGGTTCCCGAGGTTGTACGAGGTCAAGAACGCGTCCTGCTTCACGGTCGCGTACACCCCGAGCCCGACGATCAGGGTCGACATCAGGACGAGCGGCAGCCAGCCCTGGAGCCTGCGCCCGATGCTCATGCCGGCGCCGCCTGCTCGTCCGCGGGCGGTCGGCCGCGCCCGAGCCCGGAGCCGACGATCGCCTCGACGATCCGCCGCTCACCGAGGTCCTCGCCCCGGATCTCGTCCACGATCGTCCCCCGGGACATCACCACGACGCGGTCGCAGAGCCCGGAGAGCTCGAGCGGGTCGCTGGACTTGACGATCGTGGCGACCCCCTCCCTCGCCTTCTCCCGCAACGCGTCGTAGATGTCGAACCGCGCCGCGACGTCGACCCCCTGCGTCGGCTCCTCGGCGAGGATCACCTTCACCTCGCCGCGCAGGAACGGCCGCGTGAGCGAGACCTTCTGCTGGTTGCCGCCGGAGAGCGATTGCACGGGCTGCTCGATCGACGCCATGCGGATGCGCAGGCGGCCGACGAGGTCGTCGACCGTCCGCCGCTCGCGACGCCGCTGCAGGAACCCCATGCGCCCCAGCCGGCGGAGCACCTGGATCGTCGAGTTCACGCGCACGCTCAGCACCGGGAACAACGACTCCCCGGCGCGATCGCCGCTCAGCAGCACGACCCCGGCGCGGAGCGCACCGAGCGGCGACCTCGAGTCGAGCTGCGCGACCGTCGCACGTGACCGTGCCGGCGGCGCGCTCGACGCCCGCCAGCGCGCGCAGGAACTGCAGCTGCCCGTTGCCCTCCGCGCCGGCGATCCCGAGGATCTCGCCCTTCGCGACCTCCAGGTCGATCGGCCCGAACCGGTCGCCGTGGAGCCCGGAGACCGCCAGGAGCACCTCCCGCGGCGCCGGCGGGCTCGTGCCGCTCGGGAAAGGCGAGCTGGAGCGGCCGGCCGATCATCAGCGCGACGAGGCTCTCCTCCGACATCGACGCCGCGTCGAACGTCCCCTGGCAGACGCCGTCGCGGAGGACGGTGATCCGGTCGGCGATGCCGAGCACCTCGGGCAGCCGGTGGCTGACGTAGACGATCCCGACCCCGGCACGGCTCTGCTCGAGCACGAGCGCATGGAGGCGCTCCACGTCCTGCGGCCCGAGCGCGGTCGTCGGCTCGTCGAGAAGCAGGACCTTCGGCTCGGGCGAGCAGCGCCTTGACGACCTCGAGGAGCTGCCGCTTGGACGAGCGACAGCGACGCGGTCGTCGGCGCGAGCGGGATGTCGAGGTCGAACTGCCGCGAGCTCGCTCGGCCGCCCACTCCTCCATCCGCCCGTACGCTCGGCCGCACGTTCCGGCGGCGCGGCCAGATAGAGGTTCTCGGCGACCGAGAGGTCGAGCACGTGGGAGTACGTCTGGTACGCGATGCCGAGGCCGAGCCTCCGGGTCTCGGCGGGGGAGACGCGCCGCCGCTTCTGCCCCCGATCTCGACCGTGCCGTCGTCGGGATGGACGAAGCCGCTCGCGATCCCGAGCAGTGTCGACTTCCCGGACCCGTTCTCCCCGACGAGCGCGTGGATCTCGCCGGCACGGCAGTCGACGCTGACGTCGCGGAGCGCCTGCACGGCGCCGAACGCCTTCGAGACGCCTCGCAGGGAGAGCACGACGGAGCTCACGGCCGCACCACCGGCCCGCGAGAGATGCGCGGCGTGGGGAGCCGCGAGGCTCCCCACGCTGCCGAGACGAGGCAGGCCCGTTCGGACACCATGGCTCTCCGGCTCAGGTCCTCGCTCGTACTCGTCCTCCTCCTACGGATACATCTGGTGGAGCAGGCTCGGCGGGACGAGCGACGTCGCGGACCCTGACGGCGGATAGCCCTTGACGCACATGCTGCGCTTGGCCTGGTTCTGCAGCTGGATCGGGAACACGATCTGGGGTGGGATCTTCGCTCCCTGGAGCTTCATCATCGCCGCCGTGAAGGCGACGCGGATCTGCGAGTTCCCGGCCGTGTAGTAGTAGACCTTGAGGTTCGGGGTTCTTGAGCTTGTCGTAGAGACAGCCCATCGCGGTCTCGTCGGTCCGCAGCGTCAGCACGGCGTTGAACGGCAGGCCCGCGGCCTTGTACGCCGCGTACGCACCCTCGGCCATGAACTCCGCGTCCTCGTAGCTCCAGCCCTTGACGTCGGGATGCTGCGGCGAGAACCCCGGCGACGACCGCCTGGACCTTCGACGGATCCCAGTTCGTCGGCTCGTTCGCGACGACGTTGATCGACTTGTTGAGCGCCGGCTGCTCGCACTTCTGCCAGCCGAGCGACAGCGGGTTCCCCGGGAAGCCGCCCAGGAAGGCGATGTCACCGGACTTGACCTGCGTGTTCATGACCTGCGCGAACGCCTTGCCGAGCTTGCAGGTGTCCTCGCCGACGACCGTCGTGTAGTTCTTGCCCGGGCCGCTCACGTACCCCCAGGCGTAGGTCGCGACCGGGATGCCGGCCTTCGTCGCCTCCTTGAACACCGGCAGCATCGCGTCGCCGAAGTCCGGATAGGTGACGATGAGGTTGACGTGCTGCGAGATCGCCGCATGGAAGTCGGTCAGCGCCTGGTTCAGGTCCGAGTGAGCGCTCGTGTAGATGATCTTCCCGACCTGCGGGTACGTCAGCGCCTGGAGGATGAACTCCATCTTCGAGACCTGGCGGTAGACGTTCTCGCCGAACCCCTCGACGTAGGCGACGGTCAGCTTGCCGCCCGTGCCCGTCGTACAGCCGTTGTTCTTCCAGCACTTGAGCGCGAGGGCGTAGTTGACCTTCTTGTCGGCGCGGCCGTACGCGGCCAGCGCGATGTTGCGCGCCATCTTGTTCTTCGGCAGGAGCTTCGCGTCGAAGAGCGTCTTCTTGAGCGTCGCCGTCTTCGCCGCATAGACCTCGCCGAACCCCTTGCCGCCGGTGACCAGTCGCCGGCTTCGCCGCAGACGCCTGCCGACCGGCCGTGCCGCCGCTGCTCGTCGAGACGAGCGCGAGCGCCGCCGCGAACGCGAGCACGGTCAACATGCCCACGACGAACGGGCCCCTCCGTGACACCCCGGACTCCCTCTGACCCTGCATCGTGCCTCCTTTCGCGAGCCTCAGCTCGTGGTTTTCTCGATTTCCGGATTGGCGCCCAGGTTGGGATGGGCGCCCGCCGACGCTTCGATCGGTCGCAGGACGCGGCCGAGGAGCGACGCCAGCCGGTCGCCCGAGACCAGCATCCCGACGATGATCGCGGCGCCGAACACGACGTACTGCATCGCCGTCGAGAGGCCCAGGATCAGCAGCATCTGCGTCAGCAGCGTGAGCGCGAGCGCCGCCATCCACGTCGAGGTCGCGCTCGCCAGCCCGCCGGAGAGCGACGCGCCGGCGATGACGACGGCGGCGATCGGCGCGAGCAGGTAGGCGGCGCCGAAGGCCGGGTCGATGTTGATGCGGATGCCGGCGAGCAGGACGCCGGCGACACCGTAGAGGGTGCCCGCCGCCGTGTACGCGAAGACGACGTGCGATGCGGACGTGCAGTCCGGCCATCCACGCGGCGCTCGGATTCGCGCCCGACCGCCTGGAAGCGTCGGCCGGCGGCCGTGTAGCGGAGCAGCAGCGCGACGGCGAGCGTGATCGCGGCGCCCGTCCAGAACACCGACGCTGATGCCGAGCGGCTTCTGGGCCGCCCAGGACGAGAGCGCTTCCGGCACGGCGGACGGGTTCGTGACCCCGCGCGAGTACCTAACGGTCCACGCGAGCACGATCTGCCCCACGGCGAGCGTGACGATCAGCGGGTTCAGCCTCAGGATCCCGACGAGGATCCCGTTGACGAGCCCGACGGCCGCTCCGAGGCCGATGCAGGCGAGGATTCCGAGCGCCGAGCCGGTGGTCGGACCCCACGCTCACGCCGACGATCAGGTTGCCGCCGAAGGAGATCACGCCCGGAGTCGAGAGGTCGATGCCCGCATGCATGATCACGAGCATCTGGCCGAGCGCCGCAATCGCGAGGATCGTCATGTAGGGGAGGACGAAGGCCCACGAGGTGCTCTGGAGCGCCTTCGGGCGCGATGATCGCCGCGACGATCACGAGCGCGGCCCGGTCGCGAGCCACACCGGCAGGAAGCGGGCCGCGACCACTGCGCTCGCGACGAGCGGCGCAGAGCGCCCGTTTCCGGACGAGGCATCGACGCGTCCGGTGTGCCCGGGGGCGTTCACGAACCGCCCGGTCCCGGAACGCAGGACGCTTGAGAGCTTGCCGCGACCAGAGCGTCCATTCTGTGCACGAGTGGACGAGAGTGTCAACTGTGGCCGAACGAACCCGCGCCATGTACCGGGACCGTCGCCGCCTGGGAGTGCCGCGTGCGAGCCCATGACAACAGCGGTCTGCCGGCGAACCGACCCGTCGGTTGTTGACGCGTCGGCGCGCGAGGTGTTTATGCTCGCTGTACATCCGGCGGCCCGAGACAGCGGCTGCTGCCGATGCAGGCGCTGCGCGTGGACGCCGCGACTATCAGATGTCCTGCCAGCGAAGGAGAAGAGTGGCATGAGCTCGCAGCGACTCTTCATCCGCAACGGCTTCGTCGTCTCGATGGACCCCGAGCGTCGGGCGACATCCCGAACGGCGACGTGCTCGTCGAGGACGGCGTGATCGTCGAGGTCGGCCGTGGCCTCGAGTGTCCGGGGCGGAAGAGATCGACGCGACCGGGATGATCGTCATGCCGGGGTTCGTCGACACGCACCGGCACACCTGGCAGACGCCGGTCCGCGGCGTGCTCCCGTGCTGCACGCTCGACCACTACTTCGCGGTGATGCTCGGCAGCGTCGGCGGCCACTACCGCCCCGAGGATGTCCACATCGGCGACTACGCCGGCTCGCTCGAGGCTCTCAACGCGCGGCGTCACGACGCTGCTCGACTGGTCGCACATCAGCAACACGCCCGATCACTCCGACGCGGCGATCCAGGGCCTGAAGGACGCCGGCATCCGGGCGATCTATGCGCACGGCGTGCCGACCGGCGGCGAATGGTGGTCGTTCAGCGAGCTCGACCACCCGGAGGACATCCGGCGCATCCGCGAGACGTACTTCTCCTCGGACGACGGGCTGCTGACGCTCGCGCTGGCCGCGCGCCAGCCCGGCAACTCGAACTTCGAGGTCGCGAAGCACGACTGGGAGCTCGCGCGCGAGCTCGGCATCCGCATCAGCGTGCACGTCGGCATGCGGCTCACGACGTCCACGTGCACCACGTCAAGAACCTGGACGACCTCGGCCTGCTTGGCCCCGACACGACGCTACATCCACTGCACCGACCCGACGGACCAGGAGCTCGACCTCATCGCGGAGACGGGCGGCAAGGCCTCCGTCGCGCCGTACGTCGAGATGCTGATGGGGCACGGCCCCCCCCCGACGGGCAAGCTGCTCGACCGCGGCGTCCGCCCGTCGCTGAGCGTCGACGTCGTCTCCAGCGTCCCCGGCGAGATGTTCACGCAGATGCGCACTGCGCTCGTCCACGACCGGATCCTCCGTTCACCGACACCCCGGACGAGGCGTTCGGGCCGACGCTGACCCATAGCGACGTGCTCGAGTTCGCGACGGTCGAAGGCGCACGCGCGTGCGCGCTCGAGGACAGGGTCGGCTCGCTCGCGGTCGGGAAGCAGGGCGGACATCGTCCTCCTGAAGGCCGACGCGATCAACACGGCGCCGATGATCGACCCGCTCGGAACGATCGTGGTGTTCTCCGACACCTCGAACGTCGACTCCGTGTTCGTCGCCGGCCGCGCCGTGAAGCGGAACGGCAAGCTCGTCGACCACGACCTCGAGCAGGTCTTCCGGAGGCTCGACGAGTCGCGCAACCACATCCTGTCGCGAGGGCGGACTGCTGCCCGACTGGGCGGCCGAGCCGGCGACCGCAGCCTGAAGAGAGCGTCATTCCGATGGCCCGGCCGGCACGTCGCCGGGCGGGCCGTCGGCCACGGAAAGGAGAAAGCGATGGCCAACGGCAATGTCGTCATCGTCGGCGGCACGGCGGGCCTCGGTCGAGAGCTGGCGCAGGCGTACGCCGACGAGGGCCGCGACGTCGTCGTGACGGGCAGGGACCAGTCCCGTGCCGAGACCGCGGCGAACGAGATCGGCGGCGAACGCCCGCGGTATCGGCTTCGACCTCGCCGATCCCCATGCGATCGCGGCGGCCCTCGCGGACGTCGGCGACGTCGACTACCTCGTCCTCGCGGCGATCGAGCGCGACGCGAACACCGTGCACGAGTACGACATCGCCGGCGCGCTGAGGCTGGTCACGCTCAAGCTCGTCGGCTACACCGAGGTGATCCACTCGCTGGCCCCACGCCTCGGGGCCGCCTCCGCATCCTCATCTTCGGTGGCCTCGCGCGCGACCGGCCCTATCCGGGCTCGACGACCGTGACGACCGTCAACGGCGGCGTGACGAGCCTCGTCCGCGACGCTCGTGATCGAGCTTGCGCCGATGCGCGTCAACGCGCTGCATCCGGCGATCGTCGGCGACAGCCCGCAGTGGCGCGACATGCCGCCCGAGCGCCTGCAAGCCCTCGTCCAGCGCACGCCCATCGGACGGCTCGTGACGATGGCGGAGGTCGTGGGCGCGTCACGCTTCCTGCTCGAGAACGAGGCGATCAACGGCATCAACCTCTCCGTCGACGGCGGCTGGATGTGCATGTGACCGCCGTGCTCAGCGATCGATCCGCTCCGAGGCGAGACCGCCCACCCGGTCCGGCGACCGCCGGCCGGCGCTCCTGACGGCCCGGCCGCCGAGCGCTGCGACGACGGCGAGGGCTCCGCAGACGAGGGCCAGCGCAGCGGGGAGCGTGAACGCGTCCGCAAGCGCGCCGATCGCCGGCGGTCCCGCGATGAACCCGAGATACCCGATCGTGAACGCCGCGGCGAGCGACCGTCCCGACGGGGGTACGCGCCCGGCGGCGCTGAAGAGGAGCGGTACCGCATTCGCGACGCCGATCCCCACGAGCACGAAGCCCGCGACGGCGACTGCGGCGTGGGCCACGACGAGCAGGAGCGCGAGCGAGCTCGCCGCCAGCACCGCACCTCCGACGAGCACCCTCCCGGCCGAGGTGCGGCTCACGACGGCATCGCCCGCCAGTCGGGAGAGGGCCATCCCGAGCGAGAACCCGGCGAACCCCGTGGCGGAGGCGGCTCGCGTCGCTCCGAGGTCGTCGGAGAGGTAGATGCCCGCCCAGTCGGCCACCGCGCCCTCCGTCGTCATCACGAGAAAGCACAGCGCGCCGATCAGGATCACGGGGCGGGCGGGGAGCGCGACGCGGGCACGCTCCTCCGAGCCGGCGTGCAGCGACGCGGTCCCGAGTCGCGTGGTCACTCCGAGCAGCACGAGCAACGCGACCACCGACGCCCCCACTCCTTCCATGCGCGGGTCGACGCCGAGCGCGACCGAGGCGGCGACCGCACCCGCCCCGGCGAGGCCGCCGAGGCTCCAGCAGGCGTGCAGCGACGACATGATCGGCTTGCCCAGCAACCGCTCCACCGCGACCCCGTGCGCGTTCATCGCCACGTCCATCGACCCGTTGGCCGCGCCGAAGACGACCAGCGCGGCAGCGAGCGACGCAGGGCCGGACGCGACCAGCGGAAGCACGATCAGCGGCGGGTACACGAGAGCCGCCGCCCGCAGCACGCCCGCGCTCGACCGCCGGTCGAGCACGTGCCCGGTGACCGGCATGGCGACGAACGCGCCTGCCGCCATGAACAGGAGCACCACGCCGATCGTCGTCTTCGACACGTCGAACCGCGTCTGGACGAACGGGATCTGCGCGACCCAGGTCCCGACCAGCGCACCGTTGACGAGGAAGCAGATGGAGGTGGCGGCACGGGCGTTCACGCGCGCACCGTATCCGGCATGTTTGCGGGCCTCGGCGGGCGCGGACGCGCTACCCGCCGCCCGGGCCGTAAAGTGGGTGCGTCAGGTCGAGCGAGGAGGTTGCGGAGATGAGCGGAGCAGAGGAGAGGGCCATCCTGGCCGGGGGATGCTTCTGGGGCATGCAGGATCTCTTCCGGAAGCAGCCCGGCGTCCTCTCGACGCGCGTGGGGTATTCGGGCGGCGACGTTCCCGACGCGACCTACCGGAATCACGGCACTCACGCGGAGGCGATCGAGATCGTCTTCGACCCCGAGCAGACGTCGTTCCAGCAGCTGCTGGAGTTCTTCTTCCAGATCCACGACCCGACGACCGCCAACCGGCAGGGCAACGACGTCGGGACGAGCTACCGCTCGGCGATCTTCTACCTCGACGAAGAGCAGAGGCGCGTCGCCGAGGAGACGATCGCGGCGGTCGACTCGTCGGCGCTCTGGCCGGGCAAGGTCGTGACGGAGGTGGCGCCCGCCGGGCCGTTCTGGGAGGCAGAGCCCGAGCATCAGGACTACCTCGAGCGGTATCCGAACGGCTACACCTGCCACTTCGTGCGACCGGGGTGGGTCTTGCCCGGCGAGGTGGCCGCGACGAGAAGCTAGCGACGCGCCGCTCGACGCACCTCCGGTCGGCGACGATCAGCCGGTCTTCGGCCCGGGGAGCAGGCGCTCGGGGTCACCCGTGGCCGCGTGTCCCGCCGCGGGAAGGTCGCCGGCGGTGTGCGGTGTGAAGGCGTCTTCCGGTCGCCGTTGAGGGATCGCGAGCCCGACGACCGCGCCGAGGAGAGGGGCCGCGGCGCACGCCGCGAAAGCGAGCGTGAAGCTGTGCTGCGTGGGGTAGCCGTCGCCCCGGGTGGAGGCGGCAAGGATCGATGCGGTGATCGCGCCCCCGAAGGCCCCGCCGATCGTACGGGTGACGGTGTTCATGCCGGTTGCGATCCCGGTCTCCGCCGGGCCCACGTTCTCGATGATCAGGTTCACCATCGCGGCGAACGCGAGCCCGATCCCGGCGCCGAGCAGCAGGGCCGCGACGTAGACCTGCCAGTGCTGGTCGCGGGCGAAGGCGAGGATCACATAGGACGATGCCGCGAACAGCGACCCTGCGAGCAAGGGCGGCTTCGACCCGAAGCGCTTCTCGAGCCGACCGGTGAACGAGCCTGCGATCAGCATCGCGAGCGTCGTGGGGACGAGGAACAGCCCGGCGCCCGTGACGCTGGAGCCGAAGCCGTAGCCGGCGTCCGTCGGAGTCTCGACGTACTCGGGCAGCAGGATGAACGAGGAGTACATCCCGAACCCGAGCAGCGCGGCCACGGCGTTGGTCGTCCAGACGCCGCGAATCCGCATCATGCGCATGTCGACGAGCGGGCTCTTGGCGCGGGTCTCGTTGCGTATCCACGCAGCGAGCAACACGACGCCGAGCCCGAGCGCGCCGAGCGTCTTGGGCGAGAGCCAGTGCCAGTTCGGCGCTTCGCTGACAGCGATCAGCAGCGACGCCAGGCCGAGCGACATCAGCAACGCCCCCTGCCAGTTGACGGTGCCGCCCACGCGGATCGGTGACTCGGGCACGAAGACGTGGATCGCGACGGTGGTGGGGACGAGCAGGATCAGCGGCAGCCAGAAGAGATAGTGGTAGGAGAGGTGCTGGACGATCGGGCCTGAGAGCACGACTCCGGCGCCGCCCCCGACGCCGAGGAGCGCGGACATCAGGCCGATCCCGCCCGCGACGCGCTCTCGGGGGAACTCGTCACGGATGATCCCGAAGGCAAGCGGGAAGATCCCGCCCGCAGCCCCTTGCGCGACCCGGCCGATCAGCATCACTGCGAGCGAGGTCGCGAGCGCCGTGACCACGGTCGCCATGCAGAGGAGCACGAGCACGATCACGAGCAGCCGCTCCTTGCCGTACATGTCACCGAGACGACCGATCAGCGGCGTCGCGATCGACGCGCTCAACAGGTAGGCGGTCAGCACCCAGCTGACCGAGTTGACCGACGTGCCCAGGGCCTGCTGGATCTCCGGGAGCGCGGGGGCGACGAGCGACTGCAGCAGCGCGTAGCCGATCCCGGCCGTGGCGAGCAACGCGAACGTCACGCCGTAGTGCTGGCGCTCCTCGGAACCGGCTGCGTGCGCCATGGTCACGATCGGTTGGCCGCTCCGGCGCTCGCGGGCGCGCTCCCCTCCACGCGCCGCAGCTCTGCGCCGCTCAGCGGGGCACGGGCGAGCGGCGACGCTGCCGACGCGCGGAGGCCGTCGAGCACGAACCCGAGCTGCCGGCGCCACAGATCGGGCGCTACGACCGCCGCCAGATCCATCACCCGGTCCGTGCTCCAGAGCACGAGCGGGACGTCCTCGGCCATGAAGTCCTCCCGAAGCGAGCCCTGCTCCCGGGCCCGCGTCACGAGCTCCGCGAACACCGGTCGGATACGGCGACGCATCCGCTCGGCCGCGCACCGACCGCGACGCGTCTCGAACACGACCTTGAGCCCGCGGTTGCGGGCACAGAGCGCGAGCGTCTCCTCGAGCAGCGCCGTGAGCCCCCGCCACGCATCCTTCGTCGGCGAGCGCACGCTCGGCGGCCGCGAAGAGCTCGTCATATGCGTCCACCAGCACCGCGTCGACGAGATCGTCCCTGGTCGGGAAATGGCGGTACAGCGTCGCCACCCCGACGCCCGCCTCGGCTGCGATCTCCCGCACCGACACGTCGACGCCACCCCGCGCGAACAACCCCCGGGCCGCCTCGAGCAGACAGGCCCGGTTCCGCCGTACGTCGACCCGCTCCGCGACCGCCACGGCGCAGCACCTTACCCAAAGCGGAACATGCGATCCGTTTTTCGCTCGAGCGTCGCGCTCCTCCGCCGCGCGTCACCCACGCCCTACGCCGGCATCGCTCGTCAGGCGCTGGGCGAGGGCGACCGGGATCACGCTGACCACGATCACGACGAGCGCGATCGCGTTCACGATCGGCAGGTTCTGCCCCTGGCGGATGAACCCGAACAGGAGCAGGGGCAGCGTGTTCTGGGCGCCGGCCGTGAAGTACGTGACCACGATCTCGTCCCACGAGAGGGCGAACGCGAGCAGTGCGCCCGCGACGATCGCGGTGCGGACGACCGGGATCGTGACGTAGCGGAACGTCTGCAGACCGGTCGCGCCGAGGTCGGCCGAGGCCTCGAAGAAGGAGCCCGACGCGCGCCGTAGCCGTGCGAGCACGTTGTTGTAGACGACCACTACGCAGAACGTCGAGTGGCCGATCACGATCGTCCACAGCGAGAAGCTCAGCCCCCAGAGCACGAAGAACGAGTTCAGCGCGAGCCCGGTGATGATCCCCGGCAGCGCGATCGGCAGCACGAACACGAACGAGATCGCGTCGCGACCGAAGAAGCGCGCCCGCGCGAGGCCGAACGCCGCGAGGGAGCCGAGCACGAGCGCGACCGCCGTCGCGAAGAGCCCCGCTCTGAACGAGAGCCAGAGCGCGTCGCGCACCTCCTCGTCGTGCCACGCCTCGGAGAACCACTTCGTCGTCAGCCCGGGGATCGGCCAGCTCTGGATATTCGACGAGTTGAAGGCGTACAGCGCCATGATCGCGATCGGGATCCACAGGAACGCGATCACGAGCGCGGCCCACGCCCACAACCCCACCCGTGTCGCCCTGGTCTCCATCAGTGCCCCTTCCAGTGATAGGGCCGCGTTCCTGGGGCGCCCGAGGACGACGCGTGGCGCCGCTCATCGCGCGCCAGGAACCTGGAGGGTGTTGCTGGAAGGGGCACTACAGGTTCTCGAACGCCCCGAGCCGCTTCATCAGCAGGAGGTAGACGGCCATGATCACGAGCGGGACCGTCGCGAACGCGGCCGCGAACGGCAGATTGTTCGCCAGCCCGAGGTTCTCGTACACGACGGTCCCGATCAGCGACGAGCCGGGGCCGCCGACGAGGGACGGCGCGATGTAGTCGCCGAGCGTGAGCGAGAAGGTGAAGATCGAGCCGGCCGCCAGGCCCGGAACCGCGAGCGGCAGGACCACCCGGCGCAGCGTCGTCCAGCCGTGTGCGCCGAGGTCGGCGGACGCCTCCAGGTAGGAGTAGGGGATCCGCTCGAGCGACGCGTACACGGGCAGCACCATGAACGGGAACCAGATGTACGTGAACACGAGCCACATCGCCCAGTTCGTGTATGCGATGTTCTGGTCGGGCAGGCCGAGCGCGTTCAGCCACCAGTTGAGGGCGCCGTCCGGATTCAGGATCAGCCGCCACGAGTAGACGCGCACGAGGTAGCTGACCCAGAGCGGCAGCACCGTCGCGACGAGGAGCGCGATCCGCAGGCGGCGCGATGCGACGCGCACGAGGAAGTACGCGTAGGGAAACGCGAGGAGCATGCACGTCGCCGTGACGGCCGCAGCGATGCCGATCGTGCGCCGGATGATCGTCGGGTACGGGTCGTCGGCGATCGCCCGGAAGTTGTCGAGGTTCCAGGAGTGGATCACCTTGCCCGTGAACGCGTCGGTCGTCCAGAAGCTCTGGACGAGGAGCGCGACGAGCGCGGCGACGTAGACGAGGAGGAAGGCGGCGACCGGAGCCGAGATCTGGCCGAGAGTGACGACCCGCGGTCGCCGCCAGCTGAAGCGCGAGACGGCGCGGAGGGCGCCCGCCGCCGCGGGCTCCTCCGCCTGCGTCGCCGCCTCTTCCATCGAACGGTCTAGCCCTTGACCCTCGTCCAGGCGTCCGTCCACGCCCTGAGGTCCATGCAGTTCTTCTGGCCGTTGCCGCAGTCGGCCACGGGCGTCTTCCAGAACCGGAGCGAGCGGTAGAACGCCTCGGTCTCGTTCGCGTAGTACTGCTTGCACGAGCCCTTCGCGAGCTTGTCCATCAGCTTGCACGCCTTCTTGTTGACCGGCGTCTCGCCCCACGTGACACCCTGGAGCGCCTGGACGTCGGCGCGCGAGATGTACTGCATCCACTTGTAGGCGCAGTTCGGGTGCTTCGCCTTCGACGAGAGCATCCACGTGTCGAGCCAGCCGGTGGCACCCTCCTTCGGGATCACCGCGGCCACCGGTGTCTTCGCGGCGACGAGCTGCGAGTACTGATACGGCCAGGAGGCGCCGATCGTCGAGCCGCCGTTCTTGAACAGGTCGATCTGGTCGGACGCGAGCGCCCAGTACTTCTTCACGAGCGGCCGCTGCTTCTGCAGCAGCTGCACGGCCGCGTCGAGCTGCGTCTTCGTCAGCTCGTACGGATCCTTGATCCCGAGCGACGGCTTGATCCTCGAGAGATAGAGCGCCGCGTCCGCGATCTGGATCGGGTTGTCGGGGACCGTGATCTCGCCCTTGTTCCTCGGGTCGTAGATCGCGCTCCAGCTCGTCGGCTTCTTCTTGAACGCCTTCGTGTTGTAGAGCAGGACGTTCGGCCCGAACTGCAGCGAGACACCGTAGTGCTTCCCGTCCACGGTGTTGTTCGGCGGCGACTGGAAGGCCTTGAAGAAGTCCTTGTAGGCCGGGATCAGCTTGACGTTGACCTCCTGCACCGCGCCCGCGTAGATCAACCGCAGGCTCGCGTCGCCGGACGCCGAGACCATGTCGTACTGGCCGCCGCCGCCCGACGTCATCAGGTTGAACATGTCGTTCGAGCTGCCGGCGTACTTCGCCTGCACCTTGCAGCCGGTCTGCTTCTCGAACGGGCCCACCCACTTCTTGTCCGTGTACCCCTCCCAGGCCACGAGCGTCAGCTTCCCTTCGCCCTTCCCGACCGAGGTCGGCAGGGCGTCCGACTTCGTCACCCCCGCGGCCGGCACGGCGAGCGCAGCGACGCCCGCCACGACGACCAGGTGCGCAAGACGGAATCGCTTCACTTCTCCTCCTTGACGACGAATTCCACGTCCGGGCTCCAGCTGAGCCGGACGCGCCTGCTCTCCATCTCGTGGACGTCGCTCGACGACGTCTCCAGGTTCTGCTCGACGACGGTCAGCTCACCGCCGCGGTCGAGCGCGACGACGAGCTTCGTGAACGGGCCGAGGTACACGGCCGCCCGGATCACGCCCGGCTCCCCCTCCGGCGCGGACTCGGGCAGCACCCGGATCTTCTCCGGGCGCACCGTGAACGTGCGTCCCTCGCGGTCGATGATGTTCGAGGTGCCGATGAAGCCCGCGACGAAGCGCGTTGCGGGATGCTCGTACATCACGGCCGGTGTGCCGACCTGCTCGATGCGCCCCTCGTTGAAGACCGCGATCCGGTCGCTCATCGTGAGCGCCTCCTCCTGGTCGTGGGTCACGTAGACGAACGTCATCCCGAGCTCCTGCTGCAGCTCCTTCAGCTCGAGCTGGAGCTCCTGGCGCAGCTTCAGGTCCAGAGCGCCCAGCGGCTCGTCGAGGAGCAGCGCCCGCGGCGTGTTGACGATCGCGCGGGCGAGCGCGACACGCTGGCGCTGACCCCCCGAGAGCTGGGCCGGCTTGCGGTCGCCGTACCCCTCGAGGCGCACGGCGCGGAGCGCCTCGTCCGCGCGGAGACGCCGCTCGGCCCGCCCCACGCGCTTCACCTTGAGCCCGTACTCGACGTTCTGCTGCACGGTCATGTGCGGGAACAGGGCGTAGTCCTGGAACACGGTGTTGACGTTGCGCTCGAACGGCGGCAGCCGCGAGACATCGCGTCCGCCGAGCTCGATCTCGCCCGCGTCCGGCCGCTCGAAGCCCGCGATCATCCGCAGCGTGGTGGTCTTCCCCGAGCCCGAAGGCCCGAGCAGCGTGAAGAACTCCCCGCGACCGACGTCGAGGTCGATCCCGTCGACCGCCGCGACCTCCCCGTACGACTTGCGCAGGCTCCGCAGCCGGATGTCGGGCGGATCGCTCACCCAGCGAGCGCGGCCACGAGCGTGTCGTCGAGCAGGGCGAGCCCCTCGTCGAGCTCGTCGTCGGTGATCGTCAGCGGCGGGAGGAGCCGGATCACGTTCCCGTAGAGACCACAGGCGAGGAGCAGCAGGCCGCGGTCGAACCCCGCGTCGACGATCGCCTTCGCCTGGACGGGAGCCTGCTCCTCGAGCTCCAGCGCGAGCATCGGGCCGAGGCCGCGCACCTCGCCGATCTCCGAATGACGAGCGGCCAGCACGTCGAGGCGCTCGCGGACGACCTCCCCGACGCGGATCGCCCGCGCGAGGAACTCCGGCTCGCGGATCGCCTCGAGCACCGCGACCGCCGCCGCGCACGAAAGCGGGTTCCCGCCGAACGTTCCTCCGAGCCCGCCCGGCGGCACCGCGTCCATCAGCTCGGCACGGCCGGTGACCGCCGCGAGCGGCAGTCCGCCGCCGATCGACTTGCCGGAGACCACCAGATCGGGCTCGACGCCCGGGTAGTGCTCGATCGCCCACACCGTGCCGGCACGGCCGGCCCCCGACTGCACCTCGTCGTCGACGTAGAGGATTCCGTGCTCGCGGCACACCTCGGCGAGTCGCCCCGGGAAGTCGGGAGTCATCGGGATGAACCCTCCCTCTCCCTGCACCGGCTCGAGCAGGACGCAGGCGACCGTCTCCGGGTCGACCTCCGACTTGAACAGCTTCGCGAGCCCTGCGAGCGCCTCGTCCGTCGTCACGCCGCGGTACGGATACGGCGCCGGAGCGCGGTACACCTCGGGCGCGAACGGGCCGAAGCCGGCCTTGTACGGATGCACCTTGCTCGTCATGGTCATGGTCAGAAGCGTCCGGCCGTGGAACGCGTTGTCGAACACGATCACCGCCGGCCTGCCGGTCGCTGCGCGCGCGATCTTGACCGCGTTCTCGTTCGCCTCCGCGCCCGAGTTGACGAGGATGGACTTCTGGTCGGAACCAGCGCAGGGCGACAGCTCCGCGAGGAGCCGGCACGTCTCCACGTATGGCTCGTAGACGCCCACCATGAAGCACTGGTGGAGAAAGAGATCCGCCTGCCGGTGGATCGCGTCGACCACCGGCGCGAACCGGTGCCCGGTGTTCTGGCAACCGATCCCACCTGCGAAGTCGACGAAGGCCCGTCCCTCCTGGTCGGTGATCCGCGCCCCCTCGGCGGCCGTCACGACGAGTCGTGGCGTCGAGACGCCGCCCGACACGTAGCGCGCCCGGCGGGCGAGGACATCTGCCGTCGTCTGGTGCTCGATCGAGGTCATGCGCGCGAGTATGACGCAGCAAACGCGCAATGTGGAGGCCGCTTTGCCACGCAATGCGCACCCGCCAAGCCACGGCTCGGGTGCGGTTTGCCACACCTCGCGGCCCCGCGGCGTCTGACACGATTCGTGTGTGGAGACACCGACAACTGTCCTGCTCGTCGACGACCATCCGAGCTTTCGCGCCTGTGCGCGCGCGATCCTCGAGGCCGACGGGTTCGCGGTGATCGGTGAGGCCGAAGACGGCCAGGGGGCGCTTCGGGCGATCGGCTCGCTCTCCCCCGATGTCGTGCTGCTGGACGTGCAGTTGCCCGACATGGACGGGTTCGCCGTGCTCGCGCAGCTGGGGACCGGCGCTCCGCCCGTCGTACTGATCTCGAGCCGCGACGCGTGCGACTACGACGGGATGATCCGCGGGAGCGGGGCGCGGGGGTTCATCTCGAAGGCGGAGCTCTCCGGGGCCGCCATTCGCTCGCTGCTCAGGTGAGCCGCCGCCAGCTCGCCGCCGCGGTCATCGCCGGCGCGCTCCTGTACGCCGGCGCAGTCGTGCTCGTCGCGCTCGCCGACCTCGGCAATCCGAGGGTCGCGATCGTGATCGCGGTGCTCGCCGGTCTCAGCTTCACGATCGCGGGCGCCTTCGCGGCCGCCACGCGGCCCGAGAACCGGACGGGTGCGCAGATGCTCGCCGTCGGCCTCCTCTGGTCGCTCGGCGCGCTGCAGGTGACCGACATGTCGCTTACGTTCACGCTCGGCTACCTGCTCAGCGGCCTCGCGTTCGTCGCGTTCGGCAACCTGATCCTCTCGTACCCGACCGGGCGGCTCCGCCCGGGCGACCGCTGGCTCGTCTGGGCCGTCCTCGTGCTCGTGGTCGGCGGCCCCTTCCTCGTCACGCTGTTCGACCCGAGCCCGATCCCTGCCTGCGACGAGTGTCCGGAGAGCGCTTTCCTCGTCTCGGACAGCCCGGGCCTGGCCCGCGCCGCGGGGATCGTGCTCGCTCTCGGCGCGGCGGCGATCGGCGGGGTGTTCATCGCGAAGCTCGTGCGCCGCTACCTGGAGGCGACGCCGCCGCTCCGCCGCGTGATCGGCCCCGTGTACCTGTTCACGCTCGTCTCCCTCGTGGCGCTCGTCGCGAGCAGCCTGATCTCGACCGTCAGCTCGTCCGCGGGGTTCGTGGTGGAGCTCGCGGCGCTCGCCTCCCTCGCGCTGATGCCCGTGGCGTTCGTCGCGGGCGTGCTCCGGCTCCGCCTCGCCCGTGCGGGCATCGCCGACCTCGCGATCGCGATCGGCGACGGGACACCGCTGCGCGACGCGCTCGCGGACGCCCTCGGCGACCCGTCGCTCGAGCTCGCGTACTGGTCGCCCGAGCGCGAGAGCTGGGTCGACGAGGAGGGCCGGACGCTCGCCGAGCCGCTCACGAAGGGGGGTCAGGCGGCGACGTACGTCGAGCAGGCGGGCAACCGCGTCGCGGCGTTGATCCACGACCCCACGCTCACTGAGCAGCAGGACCTGGTCGACGGGGTCGCCGCGACCGTTGCGCTCGCGTTCGAGAAGGAACGCCTCCAGGCGGCGGTCAGGGCGCAGTACCGGTCGCTGGAGACGATCATCAACACGGTCCCGAGCCTGCTCTCCGTCGTGGACATCGAGGGCCGCTTCCGCAACTTCAACCGCGCGGTCGAGATCGCGAGCGGGCTCGACGACCGCAGCCGGATCGAGGGCGCGTTCTTCTGGGACGTGTTCATCTCCGCGGACGAGCGCGAGGCGATGATCGAGCGGTTCCATGCTGCCGCGCCCGACTTCCCCGCGGCCGAATACGAGAACATCTTCACCGACGCGGAGGGCCAGGAGCGCGTGATCGCCTGGAGCACCGCCCCGCTCGTGGACGAGAGCGGCAACGTCGTCCGCATCGTCGCGGGCGGCATCGACATCAGCGACCGCAAGCGGCGAGAGGAGGACCTGCGCCTCCAGCGCGACTTCGCGGCGACGGTCGCGGACACGATCCCGAGCTTCATCGTGCTCACCGACCGCCAGGGGGTCGTGGTGCAGAACGGCGCGAACCGCGCCTTCTGCGACGCGCTCGGCCGGCGCCTGGAGGAGCTCGCGGGGACATCGATCTTCGAGCTCGTCGCGCCCGACGACGAGCTGCCCGCGCGCATGGCGATCGCCGGGGCCGCGAGCGGCGTCGCACAGGCCGAGCGCGAGAGCCGCTGGATCGCCCGCGACGGACGGGAGCTGGTCGTGGCCTGGACCGCGACGCCGATCCGCGACGAGCGGGGAACGGCGCGGGTGCTCCTCTCGGGCATGGACGTGAGCGAGCGCACGCGCCAGGCAGAGGAGCTGCGCGCGTCCCGGAGCAGGATCGTCGCTGCCACCGACGCCGCGCGCCGGCGTCTCGAGCGGAACCTGCACGACGGAGCACAGCAGCGCCTGGCGGCGCTCTCGCTCTCGCTGCGGCTCGCGGAGGCGCGGCTGCCGACGGATGCCGCGCAGGCGGCCGAGCTCCTGAACGCGGCGCGCGACGAGCTCGCGCGCGCGCTCGACGAGCTGCGCGAGCTCGCACGGGGACTGCATCCGAACGTCCTCACCGACCGCGGGCTTGGTCCCGCGCTCGAGTCGCTCGTCGTCCGCTCACCTTTTCCCGTCGACGTCGACGTCCCCGAAGAGCGCCTCTCGCCTCCGATCGAGGCGGCCGCGTACTACGTCGCCGCCGAGGCGCTGGCCAACGTCGCGAAATACGCCCATGCGGAGTCGGCGCACGTCCGCATCAGCGAGGACGACCGGCGCAGCGAGCTCGTGGTCGAGGTCGCCGACGACGGCATCGGCGGTGCCGACCCGTCCCGCGGATCGGGCCTGAAAGGCCTGGAGGACCGCGTCGAGGCGCTGGACGGGACACTCGAGGTCGACAGTCCGCCCGGAGGTGGCACCCGGATACGTGCGAGAATCCCAACTGCCCGCAGGGCGATACCGCTCTAGCCATCCTCGCCCCCCGGCCCCCGCAGCGTCGCGACTCCGCTTCCCTCACATGAACGCTCTCCCCACCGGCACCGTCACGTTTCTGTTCGCCGACGTCGAAGGCTCGACGCAGCTCGTGCGCAGTGCCGGCGGCGCGTACGCGGGCCTGATCGCGGACGTCCGCCGGCTCCTGCGACAGGAGATCGCGCGGCAACGGCGGCACCGAGGTGGATGCGACGGGCGACGAGATCTCGGCCGTCTTCCACGAGGTCCAGCCGGCGCTCGACGCGGCGCTCGCGGGCCAGCAGCAGATCCGTGACCACTCGTGGCCCGACGGCATCATCGTCAAGGTCAGGATGGGGCTGCACACCGGCGTCCCGCACCTCGGCGACGAGGGCTACACGGGTCTCGACGTGATCCGCGCCTCCCGAATCTCGGCTGCGGGGCACGGCGGCCAGGTGCTCCTCTCGTCGACCGCCGCACCGTTCGTCACGGACGTGGAGACACGCAGCCTCGGTACCCACCGGCTGCAGGGCCTGCCGGACCCCGAGTCGATCCATCAGGTGCTGGCCGACGGGCTGCCGCGGGACTTCCCGCCGCTCCGCGGGACCGTGTCCCAGCTCGGTGACGCACGTCGCGTCGTGCTGGCCGACGACTCCGTGCTCCTGCGCGAGGGCGTCGCGAGGCTCCTCGAGGAGGCGGGCTTCGACGTCGTCGCCCAGTCCGGCACCGCCGACGACCTCCTGCGGCACGTCGCGATGCACAAGCCCGACGTGGCCGTCGTGGACATCCGGATGCCGCCCACGCACACGGACGAGGGCCTGCGCGCGTCGCAGGAGATTCGCGAGAACCACCCCGGCGTCGGAGTGCTCCTCCTTTCCCAGTACGTCGAGCCGGCGTACGCGATGGCGCTACTCGAGTCGAGCGCCGAGGGGGTCGGCTACCTGCTCAAGGACCGGGTGGCCGACCTCGAGCAGTTCGGCACCGCGGTGCGCCGTGTCGCGGACGGCGGATCGGCGCTCGACCCCGCTGTCGTCAGCGAGCTGGTCGGGCGGAAGCGGCGCGACGACCCGCTCGAGCAGCTGACGGCACGCGAGCGCGAAGTACTCGAGTTGATGGCCGAGGGCCGCTCGAACCAGGCAATCGCGGAGCGTCTCTTCGTGACGCTGCGTGCCGTGGAGAAGCACGTGACGAGCATCTTCACGAAGCTCGGGCTGCCGGCGTCGACCGACGACCACCGGCGCGTCCTCGCGGTGCTCGCCTACCTGCGCGCGTAGCGCGGCAATCGGGTCTCGGTCGACGCCCGGGCATCGCCCGAGCGGCGGGTGGGTGCCGAAGTGCGGTTTGCCGAACCCGCGTTCACCGGCTCTCCCCACGCGGGAGGCCGCACGCTAGGGCCAAGCTGGAAGAGTGTTGCGGAGTTGGCTCTCACGATCGCATTCGGGCCTCCAGGAGCTCGGCGCGCTCGCGCTGCTCTACGGCCTCTACGAGGTCGTCCGGGGCGCGCCCGAGGAGAACCTCGACCAGGCGATGCGGCACACGTCGGAGATCGTCGCCCTCGAGCAGGGCGCGGGGATCTACGTGGAGCACGGTGTCCAGCACGCGCTCGACGCAGTCCCGGGCCTGCCCCTGCTGCTCGGGCTCGCGTACCTCTCCCTCCACTTCGCCGGCACCGCGGTAGCGCTCGTGTGGGTGCATCGCAGGCACCGTGACCGTTATCCGCTCGTCCGCACCACGGTCGTGGTCGCCACCGCGCTGGCGCTCGTCGGCTACCTGCTCTACCCGGCCGCTCCGCCCCGGCTGGCGGACCTCGGGTTCCAGGACACGGTCACGCGCTCTGCGGGCGTGAACCTGAGCTCCGACCTGCTCGGGGCGCTCTACAACCCGTTCGCGGCCGTCCCGAGCCTCCACTTCGGCTATGCGCTGATCGTCGGCGTCGCGGTCTTCGCGCTCGCCTCCAATCGGGTGCTCCGCGTGGCCGGCGCCCTGTATCCGGCCGCGATGCTCGTGGTGATCGTCGCGACCGGCAACCACTTCTTCTTCGACGCAGCCCTCGGTGCGGTCGTCGCCGTCGTCGGCTGGCTCGTCGCGCTCGTGCTCGTCGGCGAGCGCCCCGGCCGGAGCTCCACTCGGGTTCGCTCGGAGCAGACGCGCCGCGAGCCGTGCGTCTCCTAGCGGCGGCTACTACGATCGGCTCCACGCCGGAGTAGCTCAGCTGGTCAGAGCACGCGCCTTGTAAGCGCGGGGTCAAGGGTTCGAATCCCTTCTCCGGCTCCTTCTCCCGGTACATAGGGTGGTGCGGTGTCCGGGACGGCGTTTGCCCTCGCGTTCGCGGCCGCCTGGCTCCACGCGGGAGGCAACGTGTTCCTCGGCCGTCGGCGCGAGCCCGAGGCAGCGGTCGCGCTCGTCCTCCTCGTCGGCGTGGTCGCGTTCGCCCCTGCCGCCGCAGCCACGTGGCGGGTCGATGCGGCGGCAGTGCCGTTCATCGTCGCTTCGGCGCTCCTCGAGCTGGCGTACTTCGCGTCGCTCGCCGCCGCATACCGGGCCGCCGACGTCGGGCTCGTCTACCCGATCGCGCGTGGGAGCGCGCCGGTGTTCGCGCTCGCCGGCGCGGTGGTGATCGTCGGCAGCTCGACGTCCCCGGGACAGGTGGCCGGCATCGCCGCGGTTGCGTGCGGAATCCTCCTCGTCCGCGGCGTCGGGGTCGCACAGGCCGCGTCGGACCGACCCGGCGTCCTGCTCGCGCTGCTGACGGGCGTGTTCGTCGCGGGCTACACGCTCGTCGACAAGGGCGGGTTGCAACATGCCGCTCCGATCCCGTACATCGAGCTCGTGCTCCTGGGGCCCGCCGTCGTCTACGCCCTCGCGGTGCGCCGTCGGCGCGGCATGCAGGCGTTCCGCGACGAGGCCACCTGGCGGCTCGTGGTGGTCGCGATCGTCCTGTTCGCGACCTACGTCCTCGTCCTGCTCGCGCTGCGCGAGGCGCCGGCAGCGAGCGTCTCCGCGGTGCGCGAGACGAGCGTCGTGATCGCGACGGTGCTCGCGGCGCTGGCCGCCCACGAGCGACTCCGGCTCTCCCGGCTGGCCGGCGCGACCCTCGTAGCCGTGGGTGTCGCGCTCGTCGCGCTCGCGGGAGCCTGACGAGCGCCGCCAGCCCTCAGGCGAGGACGGCGCGCTCCGCCTGGTGCGCGAGGATCTTGCGCTTGACCCGCTGCAGGGCGTTGTCGATCGTCTTGCAGTCGCAGTCGAGCTCCTCGGCCATCTGGTCGTACGAGTTGCCGTCGAGGTAGAGGCGGAGCGCCTCGGCCTCGAGTCCCGAGAGGCTCGTCCCGAGGCACCCGACGAGCGCGTCGAGCTCCTCGGTCGAGATCACGCGCACCGAGGGATCGTCGATCGACGGGCCGGGGAGGGCGTCCCCGAGCGTGCACTCGCCCTCGACGTCCTGCCCCGCGGGGGTGTGGCTGAACGAGACGTACGTGTTGAGCGGCGCGTGCTTGTAGCGCGTGGCGGACTTGATCGCGGTGATGATCTGCCGGGTCACGCACAGCTCGGCGAACGAGCGAAACGACGTCTCCTTGTCGGGACGGAAGTCGCGGGCCGCCTTGAACAGCCCGATCATGCCCTCCTGGACGAGGTCGTCCGCATCGCCGCCGGCGAGAAAGTACGAGCTCGCCTTCAGCCGGACGAAGCCGTGGTAACGACGCATGAGCTCGTCCTGCGCCGTCTTGCTGCCGTTCCTCACCTTGAGCACGAGCTGGAGGTCTTCGAGCTCTCGCTGCAGCTTCTGCGGGCTCTTCGGTGCTGCGCCTGTCCGGGCCGCCATCGTGTCTCCCTGGTCTCCGAGGTGGTCTGCCGAGTGACCCCGAGAGCGAACTCTCACCCTGAAGTCGAGGGAGAAGCTAGCAGGATTGTGCGCGCGTTACAACCCCTTTGCGCAAGTTCCATTGTAATAGGAACGCGTGTTCGCCTCGGCTTACGGCGGCTGACCGCGCCGGAGCCGCTCGAGCCGCGCCCGCGTCTCGTCGTCCACGAGATCGCCGACGCGGCTCGCGGAGGTCTCGCTGTGCGCCACGCCGGCGAGCTCGTCGAGAAACGAGCTCGACGCGCGATGGCGCACCTCCTGGCCGCTCGTGCCGCGCACCGCGGCGTCACTCGTCACCAGCAGCACCGCCTCGCCCCTGCGGTGCTCGGCGGCGAGCCGCTCGAGCACGGAGTCGGCATGCGGGGCGAAGGTGACGGTGAGCGGTCCGAGATGTCGGTCCGGCCCCGCGCCGTCGAACACGACGATGCCCCGGGCGCCGCGCACGGCGACAAAGCTCGCCAAGCGGTCGACGAGCTCTTCCCGATCGCGGAACGCCCCTGCGTGGAAGAGGTTGGATCCGTCGAAGAGGTACAGGGTAGGGTCCAACTCTCAGCCTCGAGTTCAGGTCGACTCTGTTCGCTGGCGACGCGCCTCGAAGAGCGTCACCGCCGCGGCGACGCTCACGTTGAGCGATTCGACGCCAGGCGCGAGCGGGATTGCGACGGCGCCGTCACAGCTCCGTCGCACGAGCGGGCGCACTCCCTTCCCCTCGGCGCCGAAGACGAGCGCGAGGCCTCCGGTGAGATCGACGTCCCAGAGCCGCGCCTCGCCGTCGACCGCGGCCGCGTAGGCCCAGAGACTCTCGCCCTTGACGTCTCCCAGATACCGGGCGAGATTGGGGACGACGGCCACCGGGAGGTGCTCGACGGCGCCGGCAGAGGCACGGCAGACCGCGGGCGTGACGACCGCGGCCCCGTGAGCGGGCAGGACGACGCCGGTCGCGCCCGCGCCCGCGGCGCTGCGCACGACGGCACCGAGGTTCCGCGGATCCGTCACCTGGTCGAGACAGCAGAGGAGCGGCACGTCCACCCCCGCGAGCTCCCAGGCGTCGGCGTACGGGTACGGCTCGCACCAGGCGACGACGCCCTGGTGGTCGGAGGAGCCGGCCGCGGCGGTCAGCTCGCGCTCGCGCTTCACGCGCGGGCGCGGGCCCTCGTCGAGCCAGTCGATCGTCGCGACTGCACGCTCGCTCACCCAGACCTCGAGCACGTCACGACGTCCTCGCAACGCCTCGCGCACGGGGTTGCGGCCGTAGACGAGATCGCGGATCACGCGGCGCGACGCACGAGCTGGAAGTACGGCGATGCGCTCGTGTCGCGCACCTCCCAGCCTGCGGCCTCGATCTCGGAGCGGAGGCGATCCGCCTCGTCCCAGTCCCTCGCGTCGCGCGCGCGGGCGCGACGCTCTGCGAGCTCGACGACGGACGGCGGCGCCGACTCGGCTGCGGCGAGCGTCTCGAGCCCGAACACCTCCAGCCCGCGGCGCAGCTCCTCGAGCGCGCCCACACGGGCCCAGTCGTGGAACAGGGCGAGCGCCGCGGGCGTGTTGAAATCGTCCTCGAGGACGTCGACGAGCGCCTCCCAGTCGCCGCTCGTTTGCGTCTCGCCGCGGAGCGCGTTGCGGAGCGTCTCCGCCTGCGCACGCGCCGCGGTCAGGGTCTCGTCCGAGAAGTCGATCGGCTTGCGCCAGTGCGCGGTGAGGAAGAAGACGAGGGCCGTCTCCGCACCCCATTCGTCGAGCACGTCCCTGATCGTCGCGACGTTGCCGGTCGACTTGGACATCTTCTCGCCCGGTGAAGCGGAGCATCCCGTTGTGCATCCAGATCCGGGCGAACGGATGGCCGACCGAGAGCGACTGCGCGCGCTCGTTCTCGTGGTGGGGGAAGACGAGATCGAGCCCACCCCCGTGGATCCAGAACTCGGGGCCGAGCTCCTTCGCGGCCATCGCGGAGCACTCGATGTGCCAGCCTGGTCGTCCCACGCCCCACGGCGCCTCCCAGGAGGTGTCCTCGCCCTCCTTCGTCGCCTTCCAGAGCGCGAAGTCCCGCGGATCCTCCTTCTGCGGACTCGGCTCCTGCTCGGCCACCTGGTCGGGCCGCTGGCCGGAAAGGGCGCCGTAGCTCTCGAACCGCCCCACGCGGAAGTACACGTCTCCGTCGACGGCGTACGCATGCCCGGACGCGATCAGCTCCTCGATCAGCTCTACGATCTCGGGGATCGTCTCGGTCGCGAGGGGCTGAGAGTCCGGCATGCCGAGCCCCAGCCCGGCCGTGTCCTCCAGATACCAGCGGGTGGCCTCGAGCGCGAGCTCGGCGCTCTGCCCGGGGGCAGCGTCGTAGATCTTGTCGTTCACGTCCGTGACGTTGTGGACCAGCCGCACGGCGTAGCCTCGCGCGCGCAGCCAGCGGGCCAGCCAGCTGAAGACGACGAACGGGCGCGCGTTCCCGATGTGGGCCCGCTCGTAGACCGTCGGCCCGCAGACGTACATCCCGATCTCCGCCGGCGGGGGCGGGAGCTCGATCAGCGTGCCCGTCAACGTGTCCTGGAGGCGCATGCTGCGATCGTAGACGGCCGCGCCGGCCGGCCAGGGGCGGGCCAGGACGCCGCTCAGTCGTCGCGAGCGCGCCCGACGCGGGCGAGTGCCTCCTCTGCCGGGAGCGCCGCGACGACCGTCCACAGCTCCGGGCCGCGATCCGCGCCTGTGAGCGCGAGCCGCAGGGAGCGAAGGTCGCCCCCGACCGCCTTCAGCTCGCGCAAGATCGCCCGGGCCTCGGCCTCGTCGAGCTCGGCGTCCCCCCGGAGCTCTGCGAAGCGCTCCAGCGTGGGCGCCGCCGCAGGCGAGAGCGTCGTCGGTGTCGGCGACGCGATCTGGCGTCCGAGCTCGCGCGCCTCCACGAGCGTCCGCGCGCCGCGGAGCGCGCGCGCGTAGCCAACGGGCGCGCCCGCCGCAGCGGCCAACTCCTCGTCCGGCATCGCCGCGATCGCATCGATCGCGAGCCGTGCGATCCGGGCCTCGTCGAAGCGCACGTCGTGCGCCGGGAGCCCGAGCTCGTCGAGGTAGCTTCGTAGAGCCTCCGCCGGGATGCCCCGCGCCCTGAGGTCGGCGACGGAGGCACCGCCGTGGCGCTTCGAGAGCTTCCGGCCGTCGTCTCCGAGCAGCAGGCCGTGGTGGATAACCTCGGGCAGCTCTCCGCCCAGCGCATGCGCGATCGACCGCTGCAGCGGCTCGTTCGGCCGGTGGTCGGAGCCACGGATCACGTGCGTGATCCCGAGCTCGAGATCGTCGGTCACCGTCGCGAGCTGATACGTGGCCGTCCCGTCCGCGCGGACGAGCGTCGTGCCGTCGAGCCGCACCGACCCGTCGTCGTCGCGCACGGCACCGTGCTCGAGGGCGCGAGCAGCGGCCTCCGAGTACAGCGGCGCTCGCTCGCTCTGGCGCACGGGGCCGGCGTCCCAGCCGAGCCCGAGCCAGCGGAGATCCTCGAGGATCGCCTCCTCCCCACCCTCCACCACACGCGCCGGGTCGGTGTCGTCGATCCGCAGCATGAGCGAGCCGCCGCGCTCGTCGGCGAAGCGCCTGTTCACGACGGCGGTGAGCGCATTGCCGACGTGCAGCGACCCGGTCGGGCTCGGCGCGAACCGAACGCGAGCGCTCACGCGTCGATCGGGACGTAGCCCGGCTCGGACGCGACGCGCTCCAACCAAAGGCCGATCGCCGGGTATCGGTCGAGAGCGAACCCGCCCTCGTGAGCGACGTGCGTGTACGCGTACAGGACGATGTCGGCGAGCGTCAAGGAGTCGCCGACGAGATACGCGCGCCCTCTGTCGAGGTGCTTCTCGAGCGCGGCGAGGGCGCGGTAGCCCTGCGCGGTTCTCGCCTCGATCAGCTCGCGATGACGCTCCGGCTCTCCGGAGAACGCGACGAGGAACCGGACGACCGCGATCGCCGGCTCGTGCGAGTACTGCTCGAAGAACATCCACTGCAGCACCTGGGCACGCAGATACCGGTCGTCCGGCACGAAGCGGGTCCCCTCGCCGAAATACCAGAGGATCGCCCCCGACTCCGCCAGCGGCCGACCGTCGTCCAGTACGAGCGTGGGAACACGCAGATCCGGGTTCAGCGCCCCGAGCACGTCTGCCCGGTCAGAGCGGTCGACGACGTCGAGGTCGCGTCGCTCGTAGGGGATCCCGAGCTGGGCGAGCAGCAGGCGCACCTTGTAGCAGTTGCCCGAGACCGGCGAGTTGTAGAGGAGCATCGCCGCTGATCCTCGCAGACGTGGGCGGCCTGGAGAGCAGCGTCAGAGGCCAGGAACTCGTTTCAAAGGCGCGCGCGGCCGAGCGCGTTGGCGCAGTCGTCGTCGGGCTGGGGCCCGATCTCAGGGATCACGGCGACGAGGAGCTGGCGGAGGAGGCCCGTCGTCTCTGCGAGCGACCGTGCCATGTGCTTCGTGGTGACGGCGCCGATGCCCGCGATGCCCGCATCGTGGTCGGTCACGAGCGAGATGTTCGCGTAGCAGAGCTCGAGCTCTCGCGCGAGATGGGACTCGGGATACGAGACCATGTTCACGAGGTCCCAGCCCATGGCGCGGAAGGAGACCGACTCGGCCGTCGTCGAGTAGCGCGGTCCCTGGATCACGACCGCCGTGCCACCGCCGACGACCGGGAGCCCGAGCTCGCCCCCCACCCGCACGACCACCTCGCCGAGGTCGTCGCAGAACGGACGTGCCGCGCTGACGAGCACCGTGCCCGGCCCGTCGTAGTAGGTGTCCTCGCGCCCCCAGGTCCGGTCGACGTACTGGTCGCACACGACCATGTCGCCCACGTCCAGGTCGAGCGACAACGAGCCCGAGACGACCGGCGCGAGGATCCGCTGCACGCCGAGCTCGCGGAGGGCCCAGACGTTGGCGCGGCTCGGAATCCGGGGTGGCGAGATCTGACCGTCCTCCCCGCGCCGAGCGAGGTACGCGACGCGCTTGTCGCCCACCTCGCCGATCCGGACCGGCGCCGAGGGGAACCCGTACGGCGTGTCGACCACGACGTCCTCGCCCGCGTCGAATGGACACCCGTCCGCCGTCGTCCCGATGATGCCGATCTCGGCCTCTGCCGCCACGATCCTCCTCGTCGTCGCTTGCCGCAGCGTACGGCGAGGCCGGCGACCGGACAACCGGGAGCGATCGCCGAGCGACATAGGATCGGCGCATGCAGGAGTTGCTGCTCGAATGGTTTCGCGCGCACGGCAGGGACCTACCCTGGCGGCGGACGCGGGATCCGTACTCGGTCCTGGTCTCGGAGGTCATGCTCCAGCAGACGCAGGTCGAGCGCGTCGTGCCGCGCTACGAGCGGTGGCTCGGGCGCTGGCCGAGCGCAGCGGCGCTCGCGGCGGCGGCGCCCGGCGACGTGATCGTCGAGTGGCAGGGGCTCGGCTACAACCGGCGCGCGCTGCTGCTGCACGGTGCAGCGCGGCACGTCGCCGCGGCGGGCTGGCCCGACGAGCTGACGGCGCTCCCCGGAGTCGGCCCGTACACCGCGGCCGCGATCCGCAACTTCGCCTTCGGCGAGGACGTCCTGCCGCGCGACGTGAACGTCGCCCGTGTCGAGCGACGCACCGGGCACGCGTTCGGCGGCCGGGCCGCGCAGGCGCTGATGGACCTCGGCGCGACCATCTGCCTCGCGCGGATCCCACGCTGCGACTCGTGTCCGCTCGCGGCCGCATGCCCGTCGCGCGGCACGCGAGACTCGCCTCTCCGGCGCCAGTCGCGCTTCGAAGGGTCGTTCCGTCAACGGCGCGCGGCGGCGCTCCGGCTCGTGGCCGCCCGGCCGCGGCCCGAGTCGGAGCTCGACGCGGACGCCGTTCGCTCGCTCACGCGAGACGGGCTCGTCGTCGTCGAGGGTGGCCGAGTCTCGCTGCCCGCCTAGAGCCCCGCCGGGAATGCGGTCAGGGCGCTAGCGGCCGTCCGCGTAGCCGGGCCGCGCCTCCGGAAAGCGCGGTAGTCCGTCGTCGGGCAACGCCTCCCAGCAGGCGGCGTACGCGACGAACTGGTGCGTGTCGGGGCGGACGCCAGGGTCGCCGTCCAGCGCGCCCAGGCGCACACCGGTGTAGTCGTGGGAGTCGGGCTTGCAGCTGAACAACGCCGACCCGCAGTGGACGCAGAACACCTTCTCCCGGCCTCCCGCGGGAACCCAGCCGCGCAGTGCATCTGCTCCCCTGACGACACGGACGGAGCCCGCCTGGGCGCGTGCGGTCGCGGCGGCCGCCGTCCCGCTCCTCCGCTGGCAGCGCGTGCAGTGGCAGTAGGACGCGGAGAGGAACGGCCGGTCGACCTCGAAACGCACCGCGCCGCATCCACAACCCCCGGTCATCAGCGCGGCCACGCTCCGAGCGTAGACGAGGGGGCGCAGCGCACGCCGCACCCCCTCGGCTGGAGCCGGCACTCAGAGCACGGGGCAGTTGACCACGACCGGTGCCGCCTTGATCGTTACTTGTCCTGCCTGCACGGCCGCCAAGACGGCCTGCTTCGAGCGCAGGACACGCGGTGTGGCGCTCGACTTCCACGTCACCATGCGCACGGCCCAGAGCGGCGTGTAGTCGCTCCGGCCGGGCACAGTGTCGATCACGTTCCGCTGGGCGTCGACCCCGTTCGTGACGACCCAGATCGGCGCGACGTTGTTGCCCTTCGCGAGCTTCACGGGGCCGAAGTCGAGATACGAGATCACCTTGCCGCGGTAGAACCCGAGCGTGACGCTCTGCTGGAACTGCTCGACCGGCCCGTCTGCCGCCAGGGCGGGTACGGCGACGAGCAACGCGCCGCAGATCGCAAGGAGCAATGCGGTCCTCTTCATCGTGCCTCCTCGTTCGTGATGTGCTTCGAGGCTAGGCAGCGTCTCTTTCACTCCCCTGACACATTCGTGAACACTTCGAGAACGGAGTTCACCCGTGCGTAAGGACGAGGCAGGCACCATCGAGCCCATGGCCACCGTTCTCGTCGTCGACGACGAGCCGATCGTGCGCGAGGTCGTCGTGCGCTACCTCGAGCGCGAGGGGTACGCGACGCTCGAGGCGGACGACGGCGACCGCGCCCGCGAGCACGTCGAGCGAGGCGCACCCGATCTGGTGGTGCTCGACGTGATGCTCCCGGGCACCGACGGGCTCGAGCTCTGCCGTTGGATCCGCGCCCGGTCGGAGCTGCCGGTGATCATGCTGACCGCCCGGGGCGAGGAGGCCGACCGCATCGTCGGGCTGGAGCTCGGCGCGGACGACTACGTGACCAAGCCGTTCTCCCCGCGCGAGCTGGCGGCGCGCGTGCGCACCGTGCTCCGCCGGGCGCGGGCAGGCTCGTTCTCCTCCGAGCGGCTCGTGCTCGGCGACCTGGAGCTCGACGCCGAGACGCGCGAGGTGCGCAAGGGCGGCGCCGAGTTGAGGCTCACCGCCAAGGAGTTCGACCTGCTCTGGTTCCTCGCGAGCCATCCGCGGCGCGTGTTCGGCCGCGACCAGCTGATGAGCCGCGTGTGGGGGTACGAGGCGGCGCTCGACACGGGCACCGTCACCGTCCACGTCCGGCGGCTGCGGGAGAAGATCGAGGACGACCCCTCCCATCCGAGGCACCTGCAGACCGTGTGGGGGGTCGGCTACCGGGTGGTGCCGTGATGCCGGTAGGGATGATGGGGACAGCGCTCGCCGTGGGCGGGCTGACGCTGGTCGTGGGGCTCAGCGCGGTGGCGCTGCTCCGGCTCCTGCCCAGCCTCCGGCTGCAGGTAACCGGACTGGCGGCCCTCGCCGTGTGCCTGCCGCTCGCGTCGGTCATGCTCTCGGGCTGGGTCGCCTTCCACATGGGAGACGACGTGAAGATCCTCGCGGTCTCGGCGGCGTCGGCTGCGGTCGCGGTCTTCGCAGCGCTGCTCCTCGCGAGGTCGCTCGTGGTCTCCGTGGAACGCCTGCGCGACGCCTCGTCGAAGCTCGCTGCCGGCGACCTCTCGGTCCGCGCTCCCGAGTCCGGCCCCACGGAGGTCGCCGAGCTCGCCATTTCGTTCAACGAGATGGCGGTCGGCCTCGAGCGGCTCTTCGACGCCCGCCGCGAGCTGGTCGCCTGGGCGAGTCACGATCTGCGTACGCCCCTCGCAAACATGCAGGCGATGCTCGAGGCGCTCGAGGACGGGCTCGTCACGCCCGAGGCCACGGTGCCGGTGCTGCGCGAGCAGGTGACCGCGCTCTCCTCGCTCGTCGACGACCTCTTCGAGCTCGCGCGGATCGACGCGGGCGCGCTCACCCTCGAGCTCCGCGCGGCCCCCCTGGAGCCGGTCGTGGTGTCGTGCCTCCGCGGCGTCGAGGCAGATGCTCGACTACGGGGGATCGACCTCGCAGCAATGGTCCCCGGGACGGTGACGGCCCGCTGTGAGCCCGAGAAGATCGAGCGGGTGCTGTTCAACCTCCTCACGAACGCCCTTCGGCACACGCCTTCCGACGGCTCGGTCGCAGTCCGGGTCGAGCGGATCGATTCCGAGGTGCACGTATCGGTCGAGGACACCGGCGAGGGCCTCGGGGAGGAGGCCCGGACGCGCATGTTCGACCGGTTCTGGCGCGGCGACCCTGCCCGCTCGGCACGCGGCTCGGGTCTCGGCCTCGCGATTGCCCGGGGGCTCGTCGAGGCGCACGGCGGGCGGATCTGGGCGGAGGACCGGCCTGGGGGCGGCGCACGCGTGTCGTTCACGCTCCCGACGGCGTCGTAGGTCCCGCCCCTCGGGGAAGCACCCCCTCCAGATTCTCGACCGTGAGCCGCAGCGCCCGCTCGATGCCGCGGCGCACGACGACCCGGTCGTACAGTCCCCTGACTCCCGTTCGCGGCTCGTACTCGACGGCGAGGCCGTAGCGGAAGCCGGCGGACGTCGGCTCGAAGTGACGCTCGTGTCGCGCGTCGGGCAATCCGTTCTGCCGGCTCTCGTACTCCACCAGCTGGTTCGGCTCGAGGCGCCCGAGACGCATTCTCAGCTCGACGTCGCGTCCCAGCAGCCGCACGACGATCCGGGCCTGGTCACCGGGCCGCTGCCAGGCGGAGCCGGGCTCGACGCGCCTCATCCCGGGCCAGTACTCGGGCCAGTTCGCGAGCGATGTGATGTAGGCGAACGCCGTGTCGAGCGGGACGTCGAACTCGTGCGTGTGCTCGACTCGCATGGACCCCCGATCGTGAAGCGGCCCCGGCGCACGTGGTTCCGTCTGCACCGGGGCCGGGAAGGAACGTCCGCGGGCACGCGCCGAGCGCCGCGCCGCCGGAGCATTCCGGCTCGAGTAGAGGCCGCGGACGGATGTCGCGGCCGGCGCACCCATCCGCTCTCACGCGGATCGTGCGCTCTCGGCTAGTCCGGTGGATTCAACTCCATCATCGTCCCCCTTGTCACTCTTCGAGGGAGGTTTCTCTCACCATAGCGCGTCGGAAGGGTCTCTCGCCACGGTCGCACGAGGCGGGCTGAAATACTCGTGGGCGTGCCGGGAACGATCCTCGCGATGGGTGGCTCCTCTCTCGGGGGCCGCTTCGACGACGTCGTGGTCGAGCTCTCGCGAGGGCGGCGGATCCTGTTCGTGCCCACACCGTCCGGCGATGCGGCCGACAGGATCGGGTCGTTCTACGCGTCGTTCGCACACAGGGCGGAACCGACTCACGTGACCTTCAACCCTTGGCCGCCGCAGCGATCTACGCCGACTCGTGCTCGCGCAGGATGTGATCTACGTCTCCGGCGGCAACACCGCCAACGCCCTGGCGGTCTGGCGGGTGCACGGCTTCGACGAGTTCCTCCGGGAGGCCTGGGAAGGCGGCGCGCTCCTCTGCGGCTGGAGCGCAGGGATGATCTGCTGGTTCGAGGCGAGCGTCACGGACTCGTTCGGGCCCGACCTCGCCGGGATGCGCGACGGCCTGGGGATCCTCCCGGGTAGCGCCTGCCCGCACTACGACAGCGAGGAGCGACGCCGCCCGGTGTACACGCGGCTCGTGCGGGAGGGCTTTCCGCCGGGCATCGCCTGTGACGATGCCGCGGCTGCCCTGTTCGAGGGAACCGCGCTCACCGAGGTCGTGGCGCGCGCCCCGGGCGCGCGTGCGTATCGCGTGGGCCCGGACGGAGAAGAGCCGCTCGAGGCTCGAGTCGTCTGACAGCGGAGCAGGGCGACGTCGGCGGACGAGGCAATCCTGCGACACTGTGTTGCAAGGTGCTTCTCGGTCCTCTCCACCCGAACACCAGGGGGCGGTGGCCGGCGCATGAGGCGGGTGGCGTTCGCCTCCGCTCGCAGCGCGAGACCGACACGTGGCTCGCCTCGGTTCGCGAGGCCGGGGTCACCGGGCCTCGAGCAACGCGACCGCCTGGGCCGCAAGCCCCTCACGGCGCCCGGTGAAGCCGAGGCCGTCGGTCGTCGTGGCGCGGACGTTCACCCGCTCGGGCGGAACGCCCAACGCGTCGGCCAGCCGGACGCGCATCGCATCGCGGTGGGGCGCCACGCGCGGCCTCTCGCCGATCAGGACACAGTCGGCGTTCACGAGCTCGTATCCCGCCCCACGTACCTGCCCATACGCCTCCGCGAGCAGGGCGAGCGAGTCCGCGCCACGGTATCGCTCGTCAGCGGACGGGAAGAGGGATCCGATGTCGCCGAGACCCGCGGCGCCGAGCAGCGCGTCCGTCAGCGCATGCGCGATGACGTCGCCGTCCGAGTGTCCGACCAGGCCGTGCGGATGCTCGATCGTGACTCCCCCGAGGACCAGTGGGATGCCCTCGCCGAACGCGTGGGCGTCCACGCCCACTCCGACGCGCAGCCCGTTCGTGGGGCGGATCGTCATTCGCCCGCGGCCTCGCGCAGGAGTCCCGACACGTGCTCCAGGTCCTCGGCCGTCGTGACCTTCAACAGAGACGGGTCGCCCTCGACAACCGCGACCGCGCCTCCGCGACGCTCGACGAGCGAGGCGCAGTCCGTCGCGCCCGAGAGGTCTCCGTCGTAGGCGGCGCGCAACCGGTCGGCCACGAACGCCTGGGGCGTCTGGACGCCCACGAGCTCGGCGCGTTCCACGGTCTCCGCCACCAGGCCGCCCCGGACTCGCTTGACCGTGTCGCGTAGCGCGAGAGCGGGCACCACGCCGTCGACGGTCCCGTCCAACCTGGTGAGCACACGCTCGATCACCCGGTCGTCGATCAGCGGCCGTGCGGCGTCGTGGACGAGCACGACGAGGGCTTCGCCGGGCACCTCGGAGAGCGCATTGCGCACGGACTCCGCGCGCGTCGCGCCTCCGGTCACGACCGCGGCGACCTTCGAGGCAACGAGCTCCTCCGCGAGCAGGATCGCGGGCTCCTCCCAGCCCGAGGGCGCCGCGACGACAATCGCGTCGATCCACTCCGACGCGTCGAGGCGCTCGACGCTCTCGGCGAGCAACGGGCGCCCCCCGAGCGCGGCAAACGCCTTGGGGCGATCGCCACCGAGGCGTTCCCCCGAGCCCGCCGCGACCAGCACGGCCCACGTGGACTGCGGGTCGCGCCCACCGTCGTCGTCACCCGCCGTGTCCGGCCTTGCCATGGGCGTGACCGTACCGCGCCGGAGCCCGCCGCTGCTCGGGATCCAGGCTCCCTCCGTCGGGGAGGGAGACTTCGGCGAAATGTGCTACCGCGTGACTTCGGCCATCGAAAGGATGTCTTCGCGGGACATCTTCCCGACGAGCTGCGGATGGTCGGTGCGGACGTGCTCTTCGACCTTCGCGACGAGCTCCTCGTCCGTGTCCGCGCGAACGACCTGGCCGCACTCGCAGTTGATCACCTTTGGCACGACGATCCCCCCTTTCAACGGATGGGTTCGTGCTCATCGTGCACGAGGCAGCTTGGCGAAACCTTGGCGCTCGTGCATCCTTCTCGCCGGTGAGATGAGCGATAGCCGGCCTGATCCCGGGCAATCGGCGCTGTCCAGTCTCGAGCGCGCACGCGACGCCTCCGTTCCTGCCCGAATTCAGCTGTGTGGGCAGTTCGCGATCGAGCTCGACGGCACCAGGGTCGACACGCGTCTCCCGGGCCGCCAGGGCGAGGTGGTGTTCGCGTACCTCGTCGTGCACCGCACGCGACCGGTGGGGCGACAGGAGCTGATCGACACCTTGTGGCCCGAACATTCCGACGCGGGAGCGGAGTCGAGCCTCAGCGCGCTCGTCTCGAAGCTGCGCCGTGCGCTCGGTCACGATCTGCTCGACGGCCGAAGCAGCTTGCAGCTGAGGCTCCCGGAAGGGTCCTGGGTCGACCTCGAGGCGGCCATGGAGGCGATCCACCGCGCCGAGTCTGCCTTGCACAGAGAGGATTGGCCGGGCGCGTGGGCCGCCGCCCGGGTCACGCTGCACATCGCCCGTCGTCCGTTTCTCCCCGCCGTCGACCTGCCCTGGCCGGCCGACCTGCGCGGCCAGCTGTCTGACCTCTACGTCAGATCGTTGGAGGCGACGGCGAGGGCGGGGCTCGCGATCGGAGGGTCGGAGCTCGACACGGCACGGCGCAGCGCCCGGTCGCTCGTCGAGGAAGCGCCGTACCGCGAGAGCGGCTACCGGCTGCTCATGGAGACCCTCGCCCGCCAGGACAACGTCGCAGAGGCACTTCGCGTCTACGAGCAGCTCCGGCAACGGCTCAGGGACGAGCTCGGCACGGCGCCGAGCGCGAGCACGCAAGAGCTGCACCGGAAGCTGCTCGGCTGAGCGCTCCCGGACGAGGGCGGCTCGACGTCAGGCGGTGGCGGCCGCTGCCGTCTTCGGCTTCGCCTTGGCCCGCTTGCCCTTGGCGGGATTTGCGAGCACGTCCTCGAGCCAGGCGTGCGCGTCGTCCTCGGTGAGGTCCTTCGCGTACATGAGCTCGGAGGCGAGGATCTTCTTGGCCTTCACGTACATCTGCTTCTCGCCCGTGGAGAGCCCCTTTTCGTGGTCGCGCAGAGCGAGGTTCCGGACGACCTCGGCGAGCTCCAGGATGTCCCCGGTCTTCATCTTGTCGCGGTTGTGCTTGAAGCGGCGGTTCCAGTTCTTGGGCATCTCGGTCGATCCCCCGAGCAGCACCTTCACGACCACCTCGACCATCTCCTGGTCGATGACCCACCTGAGACCGACCTTCTCCGCGTTGTCCACGGGGACGTTGACGGTCATCTCGTTGTGGAGGATCTTGATCGTCAGGTACTCGCGCTCCTGGCCGAGGACGAGCTTCACGTCCTTGGATACGACCGTTCCCGCGCCGTGGTGGGGGTACACGACCTTGTCGCCGACATCGAACACGCCTCGAGCCCTCCCGTTGTCCGGTCTTGTGTGCGCCTGACTCACGAAAAGCGCCGGCTTCGATGCGCCGGCGTGTATGCATATTGTAGCCGAAAGAAATCCCTGCGTTCGGGCCACGAACACGCTCCCTGCCGGGCCGGGCGCTCAGGCTGCGATCGACGTCTCGTGTGTGTCCTCCTCGCTCTCGGGGGCAGTCCGAGCGAGCCCCGCGCGGAGCGCCTCCCGCACCGAGCCGGCGCTCACGATCCTCGGGGTCGGCGTGCGTGTCTGCGTGCCCTCCGGGACGACCGCGACCCGAACGCCGAGCTTCGCGCACTCCTCGAGCCGGCGCTCCGCCTGCGCGGCGGGGCGGAGGCGCCCGGTGAGGCCGAGCTCGCCGAAGGCTGCGACCCCCTCGACCAGCGGGACGCCGCGGGACGCCGACGCGATCGCGAGCGCGACGGCGAGGTCCGCACCTGGCTCGTCGACGCGCACTCCGCCGGCCACGTTGACGAAGACGTCTGCGTTGCCCAGCGGCACGCGCCCGTGGCGGGCGAGCACGGCGACGATCATCGCGAGTCGCTTCGGATCGACGCCTGTCCCCACCCGGCGGGGCATCGCGAGTTCGGTGCGCGAGACGAGCGCCTGGATCTCGAGCAGCAGCGGTCGGGTCCCCTCGAGCGCGACCGCGACGGCAGCGCCGACCTCGCCGGCGCGCGTCGCGCCGAACACACTCGACGGGTCGGGCACGCCGACGAGGCCCGTTGCCGTCATCTCGAACACGCCGAGCTCGTTGGTCGAGCCGAAGCGGTTCTTGACGGCGCGGAGCACCCGATGCGCGTGGTAGCGATCCCCTTCGAACTGGAGCACGCAGTCGACGAGGTGCTCGAGCACTCGGGGGCCGGCAACGGCTCCGTCCTTGGTCACATGGCCGACGAGGATCGTCGCGACGCCGCTCTGCTTCGCGACGCGCAAGAGGCGCGCGGCAGCCTCCCGTACCTGGGCGACGGACCCCGGTGCGGACCCCAGCTCCGCGGCGTAGAGCGTCTGCACCGAGTCGATCACGCAGACCGCCGGCCGGTCGCGCTCGAGCGTCGCACAGACCGCGTCGAGCTCGGTCTCGGCCAGGATCGCGACGTCGTCCGCTCCGCCGAGCCGGTCGGCGCGGAGCCGCACCTGCGCGACCGACTCCTCCCCGGTGACGAGCAGGGCGGCACGATCCGAGCGCGCGATCGAGCCGAGCGCCGAGAGGAGGAGCGTGGACTTCCCGACGCCCGGCTCGCCGCCCACGAGCACGAGGGACGCGGGCACGAGCCCACCGCCGAGCACGCGATCGAGCTCGGGCACGCCGGTCTCGAGCCGCGCAGCTTCCGTCATCTGCACGTCGCCGAGCCGCTCGGGGACACGGACGGCGCCGGTGGCGAGACGCTCGTCTGCGCCCTGCAGCTGCTCGACGAGGGTCCCGAACGCGCCGCAGCCGGGACACCGGCCGAGCCAGCGGCCGGATGTCGTGCCGCACTCGCTGCACGTGAACTGCACCAACGCCTTCGCCATCGCACCCAGGGTAGACGAGCGGTCGGACAGCATGTCGTCTCAAGAGACAACGGAACGCCACCGGCGTACGACCCTGCTCGCCTATCCTCCATTCTCGTGAGCACATCGCACGGGCACCCGGGCCACCACGGGCACGATCACCGCAGCGCGTCGCGGCGCGCGCTCCTCTGGGTGCTCGGGCTCACGCTCGCGTTCACGGTCGTCGAGATCGTCGGCGGTATCTGGACGGACAGCCTCGCCCTGCTCGCCGACGCCGGTCACATGGTTTCGGACAACGTCGCGCTGGGCCTCGCGCTGCTCGCGGTCACGCTGGCGCGACGGCCGTCGACGCCCCGCAGGACGTTCGGGTTCCAACGCGCGGAGATCATCGCCGCGTTCGTGAACGGCCTCACGCTCGTGCTCGTCAGCGGCTGGATCGTCTGGGAGGCCGTCCAGCGCTTCGGCGACCCGCCGGAGATCCTCGGCGGCTGGATGCTCGTCGTCGCGCTCGTGGGCCTGGCGGTAAACGCCGCCTCCGCCTGGATCCTGATCCGCTCCGGCAGGGAGAGCCTCAACGTCGAGGCGGCGCTCCGCCACGTCGTCGCGGACATGCTCGGCTCGGTGGCGGTCTTCGTCGCTGCCGTCGTGATCGTGACGACCGGCTGGACGCTCGTCGATCCGCTCGTGTCGATCGGCATCGCGCTCCTGATCGTCGCCAGCGCCTGGAGCGTGCTACGCGACTCGACGTCGATTCTGATGGAGGCGACGCCGTCGGAGATCGACGGGTCCGCGGTCGCCGACGCGATCGTCGGGGTCGAGGGCGTCACCAGCGTCCACGACCTCCACGTATGGCGGATCACCTCTGGGTTCGACGCGCTCGCCGCTCACGTGCTCGTGGGTCGCGGCGAGGACTGCCACGCGCGCCGACGTGAGATCGAAGGCGTGCTCAGCACACGATTCGGGATCACCCACACGACGCTCCAGGTCGACCACGACGCAGGCGACACACTGATCGAGCTACGCCGCTCCGGCACCACTTCCCCGAACGTCAGACGAGGCGCTTGACGAACAGCACGCGGTCCTCGCCTGGGCCGTCGTAGTCCTCGGCGACCCGCTCCACCTCGAAGCCGAGGGCACGGTGAAATGCGACCGAGCTCTCGTTCTGGGGCGAGGTCACGCAGCGGACGACAGTCCGGCCACCGGCGCGCGCGTCGGCGAAGAACCGCTCGTAGAGGACCCGTCCGAGCCCCTCACCGCGGTGCTCTGGCGCGACGCCCACGAAGTGCACGTACGCCTCGCCCGGGTCGGTCTGCGAGTGGAAGCCGATCAGAAACGCCGCGAGCTGCCCCTCGTCGTCGTCGACGACGTAGCTCGTGCCTTCGAAATGGACGAAGAAGAGGCGCGGCAGCATCGGCGCCATCTCACGGCCGCCCCACCAGGCGTTGACACGGGCGATCACGCGGCCATAGTCGGCCGGCTGCGCATGGCGGATCTCCACGAGCGGAGAGTAGGCGCTAGCGAACCGTGACGAGACGATCGACCGGGAGCGGATACACGTAGCCCGGGGAGCACCAGTTCGGCACGATCAGCCGCCAAGGCCCGGCACTCGGGAAGCGAATCGTCACGCGCCACGTCCTCGGCCGCACGCGGGTCATGTCGAGCACGAAGCCCATCCGCGGCGTCGGTCGGATCGTGTGGAAGCTCGGACCTTGCGGCCCGTTGACCGAGTAGCCGCCCGAGACGAACGCGTCGAGCGCCCGGAACGTGTTGACCCCTGGAGCAACCGCCAGCAGCCGCATGCCGCAGCCGCTGCCCGGCGATCCGTCCAGCCGGACGACCACACGCACCGCGTCCCGCACCCCCGGTCTGTCAGTGGCGAGGGAGAGCGCGACGCCGAACTTCGCGCTCGCGCCCGGGGCGACACAGAGGGCGAGCACGACGACCGCGAGTACGGGTCGCATGCTCTGTCCTCGCCTCCCGTGCAACATGGGCTCCTCGGCTCATGGTGCCATGACCTCCGACGGCCTGCGGTCGTTTCGCCGGCGCCGCAGCCGGCGTCAGCCGGAGATGTCCTCCGCGAGCCACGCGCCGCACATCGCCTCGATGTGGCGATGGTCGGTGCCGCAGCAGCCGCCGAGGACCGTGAGCCGCGGCAGGCTCGCGCGGAGGGCGACGTACTCGAGGGCGAGCTCCTCGGGGTTCCCCATGTCGAGCTCCTCGGCCTCGTCGAGCTCCGCGTGGCTCAGCCGCGAGGCGTTCGCCCTGAGGCCCATCACGCGATCGGTCCACGCGGTGCCGGGCTCGAGCACCGCGTCGAAGTGCGAGGGGTGCGCGCAGTTGACCATGAAGTACGCGGGGTACCCCTCGGTGCGGGCGTCGACCTCCTCGATCGCCTCCCGGAGAGACTGGCCGCTCGGCAGACGTCCATCCGTCTCGACGGTGAACGAGACCACGACCGGCAACCCGGCGGCCCGGGCCGCCTCGACGATGCCGACCGCCTCGTCGACGTACGTCATCGTGATCGCCGTGACGAGGTCGGCGGCGGTCTCCGCGAACGTCGCGATCTGCGTCGCGTGGTATGCCTCGGCCTCCTCCGCGGTCATGGCGTCGCCGACGACGTAGCCGTCGCCCCGCGGCCCGATGCACCCCGAGATCACGATCGCCGTGGAGTCGGTCTCGTACTCGACCCGCAGCTCCTCGAGGAGCCCGACGGCGCGTCGGTTGAGGGCGGCGAGCCGGTCGGGCGCATGGCCGAGCCGCCCCGCCCAGTCCGGGCTCGCGCGCCACGTGGCGGTCTCGAGCACGATGCCGAGGCCGCTGTCGCGCGCGATGCGGACGTACGGCTCGAAGTAGCGTCGGAGCGCGTCCTCTCCGCCGTCGCGGGTCAGCAGGTCGTAGGCAGCGAAGTGGGGCAGCTCGTGGCCCTCGTGGAAGATCAGGGTCGTCTCGAGGCCGCCGTCCGTCAGGAACGGGCTCGCGGTGAGCTGGGGGAGCGCGTCGCGGTAGGGCGCGCTTCGCTGGGTCGTGCCCATGGACGGCACACTAGGACGGGAGAATGCCGCCGGGCGGGCGGTTTTCCGCACTTCGCAAGAAGAGGGGCAAGGCAGGAGCCATGGCCCTCTGTGGGGCGTGGCTTCAGCCTCGCCCCTCTTCGTGTTCTGCGGACTACTCCGGCTCGTCCGAGTCGGCCGGCGCCTCGGGCGGGACGGTGACCGGCTCCGGTTGCACCTCGCCCTCGATCACGCGCATCTCGACCTTCGGATCGTCGGGGCCGGGATCCTCGCGCCGGTCGACGACGATCGTCGAGCCCTCGCTCAGCTCACGGCCGAGCACGAAATCGGCGAGCGGATCCTCGATCAGGCGCTGGATCGCGCGGCGCAGCGGCCTCGCGCCCATCGCCGGGTCGTAGCCCTCCTCGACGAGGAGCTCCTTCGCGGCCTGGGTCAGCTCGACGGTCGAGCCGTGCACCGCCATCTGGTCGCGCAGCCGCTTCATCATCAGGTCGACGATCTGCAGGATCTCGAGCTTCTCGAGCTTGTGGAAGACGATGATCTCGTCGATCCGGTTGAGCAGCTCGGGCCGGAAGACCTTCTTCAGCTCGCCCATGACACGGGACTTCATGTCGTCGTACGAGAGTCCTTGCTCGTCGCCGACGTTGAAGCCGAGCGTCTGGTTCTTCGAGATCTGCGCGGCCCCGATGTTCGAGGTCATGATCACGATCGTGTTGCGGAAGTCGACCTTGCGCCCCTGGGCGTCGGTCAGCTTCCCGTCCTCCAGGATCTGCAGGAGGATGTTGAACACGTCCGGGTGCGCCTTCTCGATCTCGTCGAGGAGCAGCACGGAGTACGGCTTGCGCCGGACGGCCTCGGTGAGCTGGCCGCCTTCGTCGTAGCCGACGTAGCCCGGGGGCGAGCCGACGAGCCGGGACACGGAGTGCTTCTCCATGTACTCCGACATGTCGACCTGGATCATCGCGTCCTCGTCGCCGAACAGGAACTCGGCGAGCGTGCGCGCGAGCTCCGTCTTCCCCACGCCCGAGGGGCCGAGGAAGATGAACGAGCCGGTCGGGCGCTTCGGGTCCTCGATCCCGGCCCGCGCGCGGCGGATCGCCTTCGAGACGGCCACGATCGCGGCCTCCTGCCCGATCACGCGCTTGTGCAGCTCCTCCTCCATGCGCACGAGCTTCTGCGACTCGGCCTCGGTGAGCTTGAAGACCGGGATCCCCGTCCACATCGAGACGATGTCGGCGATCTCGTCCTCGCCGATCTCCGGCTGCTCCTCGTCCGCCTCGTTGCGCCAGTTCTCCTCGAGCTCCTTCTTCTTCTGGGAGAGCTTGCGCTCCTTGTCGCGCAGCGACGCCGCCTTCTCGAACTCCTGCGCCTCGATCGCCGCCTCCTTCTCGGAGCGGACGGTCTCGATCTCCTCCTCGAGCTCGCGGTAGCGCGGCGGCGCCGACATCGTGCGGATGCGGACCCGGGAGCCGGCCTCGTCGATCAGGTCGATCGCCTTGTCCGGCAGGTGGCGGTCCTGGATGTACCGGTCGGCGAGCGTCGCGGACGCGCGCAGTGCGTCGTCGGTGATCTTCACCCGGTGGTGGGCCTCGTAGCGGTCGCGGAGGCCGCGCAGGATCTGCACGGTCTCGTCGATCGACGGCTCCTCGACGCGCACCTGCTGGAAGCGCCGCTCGAGCGCGGCGTCCCGCTCGAGGTACTTGCGGTACTCGTCGAGCGTCGTCGCGCCGATCGTCTGCAGCTCGCCCCGGGCGAGCGCCGGCTTGAGGATCGAGGCGGCGTCGATCGCGCCCTCAGCGGCGCCTGCGCCGACGAGGTTGTGCAGCTCGTCGATGAACAGGATGATGTCGCCGCGCTGGGTGATCTCCTTCATCACCTTCTTCAGGCGCTCCTCGAACTCACCCCGATACTTCGAGCCCGCGACGAGCGCCGCGAGGTCGAGCGTGTAGATCTGCTTGTTCTTCAGGAGCTCGGGCACCTGGTTCGACGCGATCCGGGCCGCGAGGCCTTCGACGACCGCGGTCTTCCCCACGCCGGGCTCGCCGATCAGGACCGGGTTGTTCTTCTGGCGGCGCGAGAGGATCTGCATCACGCGCTCGATCTCGAGCTGGCGGCCGACGACCGGGTCGAGCTTGCCCTCGGTCGCCTGCTTCGTGAGGTTACGGCCAAACTGGTCGAGGAGCTTCGAGTTCTTCGCCTTCTCGCCCTGCGCGGCGCCCCCCGCCTGACCGGACTGGCGGCGGCCGGGACCGGAGAGCATGCGGATGATCTCGTTACGGATCTTCTCGGCGTCCGCATCGAAGTCGAGCAGGATCCGTGCGGCGACGCCCTCGTTCTCGCGCACGAGCCCGAGCAGGATGTGCTCGGTGCCGATGTAGTTGTGGCCGAGCGAGAGCGCCTCGCGCAACGCGAGCTCGAGCACCTTCTTCGCGCGCGGCGTGAACGGGATCTGACCGGTGGTCACCTCGTCACCCTGACCGACGATGTGCGCGACCTGCGCGCGCACCTCTTCCACGGTGATGTCGAGCTGCTCGAGGACGCGGGCCGCGAGCCCTTCCTCCTCCCGGAGCAGCCCGAGCAGGATGTGCTCGGTGCCGATGTAGTTGTGCTTCAGCGCACGTGCTTCGTCCTGCGCGAGGACGACGACCTGCCGGGCCCGTTCTGTGAAACGCTCGAACACGGTTGCCTCGACCCCTCCTTTCCGGTCAACCGGAGCCTTGCGGTGCTGCGTGCTCCGGGTCGAAGCCACGACTGATCGTACCGCACGCCTCCGCGGTCGCCGCAGGCCGGTCGAAACGGGCTGTAGGCTCCCCGCTCGTGGCGGAGAAAGCCCTGGTCACCGGTGGCGCCGGCTTCATCGGCTCACACCTCTGCGAGCTCCTGCTCGACCAGGGCACCGAGGTCTGGGCGCTCGACGACCTCTCGACGGGGGCGGCCGAGAACGTCGCCCGCCTGCGCGAGCGGCCGGAGTTCCACCTCGTGGTGGACACGATGCTCTCGCCGACCGTCGTGAACGAGCTCGTGAACAAGGTCGACGTCGTCTACCACCTCGCCGCCGCGGTCGGCCCCCGGCTGATCGTCGAGCAACCCGTCCACACGATCGTCACGAACCTGGAGGGCTCGGAGATCGTCCTCGACCACTGCGCCCGGTTCGGGCGGCGCGTGCTCGTCGCCTCGACCTCCGAGGTCTACGGAGACCACCGCACCGCGGATCCGTTACACGAGGACGCCCGCCGGGTCTACGGGCCGACCACGCAGAGGCGGTGGCTGTACGCCGACTCGAAGGCGATGGACGAGTACCTCGCGCTCGCGTACCGGCAGGAACGCGAGCTCGACTTCGTGGTCGCCCGGCTCTTCAACACCGTCGGGCCGCGCCAGAGCGGCAGGTACGGGATGGTCGTCGCCCGGTTCGTCCAGGCGGCCGTCACGGGCGCCGCGCTCGAGGTACACGGCGACGGCACCCAGACCCGGACGTTCTGCCACGTGCAGGACACGATCCGGGCGCTCACCGGGCTGATGGCCTCCGACGCGACCACGGGCGAGATCTACAACGTCGGCTCACGCAACTGGATCTCGATCGCCGAGCTCGCCACGCGGGTGCTCGAGCTCACGGGCTCGGCGTCGGAGATCAGGCAGGTTCCGTACGACCAGGTGTACGGCACGGGCATCGACGACATGCTCCACCGCGTCCCGGCGATCGAGAAGATCGACGCGGCGATCGGATGGACCCCGACCCGCACGCTGGACGAGATCCTCGAGGACGTGATCGCCTTCGAGCGCGACGTCCTCGCCGCGGCGCGGGTCAGCTGAAGTCGAATACCTGCGAGCGCGGGGGCGCCGTGATCGAGACCGGCACGTCGTACGCCCGGTAGGTCAGCGTCTGCGTGGACGTCGCCCGGACGCCCTGCACGACGGTCGGCGTGGAGGAGCGCAGGCGCCTGACGCGTCCGTCCGTCCCGACCCAGACCTCCTGGGTCGTCCGGCCGAGCTGCACGCCGGTCGCGCGCTCTACCGCGGCGATCTGCTTCGCGTATGCGGGGAGGGCCTTCGCGGCACGCTGGACGTCGACGACGGCCCGGTAGTGCGTCGTCGGCTTCCCCGCCACGGTCTCGCGGCCGATCCGCCGTGTCGAGACCACGCCGCGCTCGAGCGGGTCGAGGCTCTTCGACGAGTCGAGGAGGCCCGCGAAGTCGACCCCGAGCTGCTGAGACGCCTTCGTGAGGTCGAGGCGGAGCCAGGACTTGCCGCCCGGGAGTTGGGCCTGGAGCGCCGAGGAGCGCATGTACATCACGTACGTGCCCCCCTCCTTGCGCATGACCAAGTCGATCGTGACCGATCCGGCGCCGGTCGTGTGCACCGACATCTTCACGTCGCCGCCGCGAACCGCGCCGCTTCCCGTCAGCACGACGGTCTGCCCCTTCACGGACGTCGAGACCTGCATGTCCACGATCGAGCTGCGGGCCGTCGAGGTGCGCTCCACGGCCCCGACGATGGGGTTCGCCGCAGCCGCCGTGCCCGCGGCGACGAGGCCGACGAGGAGGAGGACCGGCAGGAGCGCGATGCGCCGCACGGACGGGATCGTATGGAGGCCCGCCGCCGTGTCCATGACCCGTTCGGGTCAGATCTGCCGTAGGGCGGGGAACAGCACGACGTCGCGAATCGACTCGCGACCGGTGAGCAGCATCACGAGGCGGTCGATCCCGAGTCCCAGCCCGCCGGTGGGCGGCATGCCGTACGAGAGAGCCTCGACGTAGTCCGGGTCGCCCCGCTCGCCCTCCACCTGCAGCGACTGCTGCTCGAAGCGTGCCTGCTGGGTGGCCGCGTCGTTGATCTCCGAGAACGCATTGCCGAGCTCCATCCCGCCGGCGAAGTACTCGAACCGCTCGGTCAGGGTGGGATCGTCGTCGGTCGGTCGCGCGAAGGGAGAGAGCTCGACCGGGTAGTCGTGCACGATCGTCGGTTGCACCAGTCCGGGCTCGACGAAATGCGAGAACGCGTGGTCGACGAGCTGGGTCCAGTCCTTGTCGGCCTCCGTGTCGACTCCCCGCTCAGTCAACTCCGCGCGCAACCCGTCTCCGTCTCGCGTCCACAGACCGTGCGCGTCGAGTGCATCCGTGAAACGGATTCGCTGCCACGGCCCGGCGAGGTCGAGCTCGTGCGAGCGAAACGTCACCGCCGTGGTGCCCAGCACGTCCACCGCCACCCGCTCGACCAGCTGCTCGATCCGCGCCATCGTGTCGCGGTAGTCGGCGTACGCCTCGTACCACTCGAGCATCGTGAACTCGGGGTTGTGCTTGAACGAGACGCCTTCGTTGCGGAAGTCCTTTCCGATCTCGTAGACGCGCTCGAGACCGCCGACGATCAGCCGCTTGAGGTAGAGCTCGGTCGCGATCCGGAGGTAGAGGTCGGCGTCGAGCTCGTTGTGGTGCGTGACGAACGGGCGCGCGAACGCCCCGCCGTAGCGCGGCTGCAGGACGGGGGTCTCGACCTCGACGAAACCCCACTCGTCGAGCGCGCGGCGTACGGAGGTGACCACGCGGGCGCGCGTGAGGAAGACCTCGCGCGTCTCCTCGTTCACGAGCAGGTCGAGGTGGCGCTTGCGATAGCGCAGCTCGACGTCCGTCAGCCCGTGGAAGGTGTCGGGCAGCGGCTGGGTGTTGCGCGAGAGCACCTCGACGCTCTCTGCCAGCACCGACGGCTCGCCGCGGCGCGACTTCGCAGGCCGCCCCACGACGCCGACGACGTCGCCCAGGTGGACGTCGACCTCACCTGTCAGCGCCGTGTCGCAGATCGCCTGGATGCGGCCGGAGCGGTCGACGACGTCGACGAACACGAGCTTGCCCATCCCACGGCGTGCCATGGCACGTCCAGCGATGCGGCGGGTCGTGCGGGAGTGGGCGCCGTTCTCGAGCGGCTCTGCCTCGGCCCGCACCGCGGAGATCTCATCCCGGTCGGAGAAGCGCTTCGGCGGGGTCATGGCGGACGAGTCTACGCAGGCTCGATCCGGTTCTCCGCTGCCAGCAACGCCGTGACGGCCTCGAGGATCCGGGGACCGTCGGCATCGAGCTCTCCAGGATGCGGTTCGCGACGCCGTCCTCCCTGACCAGGGCGACGAGCAGGTGCTCTGTCCCGATCCACGTGTGACGCATGGCCATGGACTCGCGCAGTGCGAGCTCGAGCACCTTCTTCACCCCGGGGGGTGAACGTGAGCTGACCGGTCGCAGCGGCCTCGCGCCGGCCGAGGCTCTCGACGACACGAGGCCTGACCGTCTCGGCCGTTACGTCCAGCGACGCGAGGGCACGCGCCGCGAGGCCCTGCTCTTCGCGGGCGAGCCCGAGCAGCAGATGCTCCGTCCCCACCCAGTCGTGGCCGAGCTCACACGCCTCGTCCTGCGCGAGAACGACGGCCTGTCGTGCAAGCACCGTGAACTTGCTCAACACCCGCCGAGCGTAGCGCGGTTGCTGTGAGGTGTCCGACTGAAGTCGGACATCGGTCTGCGCCACTCTGCGCGTCCGACTGAACTCGGAGACCCGCTCCGAGATGTCCGACTTCGCGTCGGACACCGGCGAGGCTCAGGCGGCCTTGATCTCCATGATCTTGAACTTCACCACGGAGCCGCGCGGGGTCGTTACCTCGACCGTCTCGCCCTTCTTACGCCCCATGATCGCCTTGCCGACGGGCGACTCGTTCGAGAGCTTCTGCTCGGCGGGGTTCGCCTCGGCCGAGCCGACGATGTGGTACTCGACCGTCTGCTTCGCGTCGACGTCGCGCAGCCGCACGACGGAACCGACCGAGACGACGCTCGTGTCCACGTCCTCGGTGTCGATCACGCGAGCGTGCGCGAGCCGGTCCTCGAGCTGGGCGATCTTGTGCTCGACCATCGCCTGCTCGTTCTTCGCGTCGTCGTACTCGGCGTTCTCGGCGATGTCCCCGAACTCGCGCGCGATGCGGATGCGCTCGGCGATCTCGCGCCGGCGATCCGTCCGCAGGGTGTCGAGCTCGTCCTTCAGGGCCTCGTAGCCCTCGGGTGTGAGGATCACGTCCTTCAGGGAAGGTCTCCGGGTGGTCGCCAATAAGAGGAACGAGGCGCACGGTGCGCCACGCGGACGCGCATGGTAGCCCGCACATGGGGGTTGCGCAAGACCCCCCGAGGGGATGGCTCCCACCCGGGCGTCTACCATCAGCGGACGACGATGGTCGACCTCCGCGAGCCCTGGTCGATCGGGCCGGTCGAGATCCCGACCAGGCTCGTTCTCGCGCCGATGGCGGGCGTGAGCGTGCAGGCGTTCCGCCGTCAGGGGCGCCGTTTCGGGGCGGGGCTGGTCTGCTCGGAGATGGTCTCGAGCGCGGGCATCGAGCACCGTAACGAGCGGACACTCGGGTATCTCCGCGTGGCGTCGGACGAGCACCCGCTGGCGATCCAGCTGTTCGGGTCGGACCCCGCGGCGATGGCGGAGTCCGCCCGCATGATCGAGGCCGTCGGAGCGGACCTCGTCGACCTCAACTTCGGCTGCCCCGTGCGCAAGGTGACGAAGACGGGCGCGGGCGCGACACTGCTCGACGACCCTGCCCGCGCGGTGGGGATCGTGGCCGCGATCACGGACGCGGTCGACATCCCGGTGACGGTCAAGCTCCGCCGCGGCATGCGCGACGGCTCCCGCGACTGCCTGTCGCTCGGGCCCTGCCTCGTCGCGGCCGGCGCCTCTTCGCTCACGCTGCATCCCCGCTCGGCGCAGCAGATGTACACCGGCGTCGCCGACCATGCACTCACCGCCGAGCTCGCCTCGCTGGTGGACGTACCGGTCGTCGCCTCCGGCGACATCTGCTCCGGCGACGACGCCCGCGCCGTCCTCGGACGGACCGGCGCGGCTGCCGTGATGGTCGGGCGCGCAGCGCAGGGGAACCCGTGGGCGCTGCAGGAGATCGTCGACGGCGTCGCGGAGGAGCCCACGCGCGAGGAGATCGTCGCCGAGCTCGTCGTGTTCGTGCGCGAGGCCGTGCGCGAGCTCGGCGAGCGCCGGGCCAGCGGCTTCCTGAAGAAGTTCTACGGCTGGTACCTGGGAGGCGGTCGCTTCCCTCGCCCGTTCAGGCAGGAGCTTGTGGTGCTCGACTCGACCGAAGAGGTCGAGCGGCGCCTGTTCGCGGCAGCGCCGGGCGCGATCCCGCTCGTCGAGCGTCTCGAGGCGGAGGTGCCGCGTGGGGACGCGGTCACGCTCGAGCTGCCGATCTCGATCTACGGCGGTGGCTAGGCGACGAGGCGTGGCTTCCCCGGGCGTGGCTTCCCCGGGGTGGCTTCAGCCTCGCCCGTCTTTGTGGGCGAGCCGGAGACGGCCAGATAAGAGGGGCGAGGCTGAAGCCACGCCCCACGCCCCACCAGCCACGCCGCTCGCCCCTCGCCCTCCAGCCACGCCCCACGCCCCACCCCAACGCCGTGGGATCCCGGCGGCCTGCTCAGCGGGTCCGGCTGGCGGTCGCGGCGAGCGCGCCGAGGCCGACGAAGATCGTCCCCGAGACGTAGCGCTGGACGCGCAGGAACGTCCGGCTGTGCCGGAGCATCCCGCCCGCGGTTCCCGCAACGAGCGCCCAGACGAGGTCGCTCGCGAGCGCGATCGCGACGAAGAGCAGGCCGAGCACCGCGAGCTGGCCCCTCGTCGAGCCGTCGGGGTCGACGAACTGCGGCAGGAACGCCAGGAAGAACAGCGCGGTCTTCGGGTTGAGCACGTTGACGATCACGCCGCGCCGGTACGTCCTTCCGAGTGTCGGCTCCTGGCGCCGCCCGCCGATCCGCTCGTCGCTGCGGAGGAGCGCGCGGATGCCGAGCCAGATCAGGTATGCCGCCCCGAGGAGCTTCACCACCGTGAACGCGTCCGCCGAGGCGGCGAGGATCGCCGACAGGCCGACCACCGCGGCGGCGACGTGGAACATGCCGCCGGTCGACACGCCGAGGGCCGACACGACTCCCGCCCGGCGGCCCGCCCGGCACGCTCTGCGCCACGATGTAGAGCACGGCCGGGCCGGGGACGACCGCCAGCGCGAGCGACGCCGCGGCAAACACTGCGAGCGCGCCCGTGTCCGGGATCACCGGTTCAGCTCCCAGACCATGCGCAGCCCGTCGAGGGTGAGGAACGGCTCCACGTGCTGGATCGCGCTCGAGTGCGGCGCGACGAGCTCGGCGAGACCACCAGTCGCGACGACGGGCGCCTCCGGGGCTTCGAGCTCACCGCGGATCGCCGCGACGATCCCGTCGACCTGTCCGGCGAAGCCGTAGACGACACCGGACTGGAGCCCTGCCACGGTCGTCTTCCCGACGACGCTCGGCGGCTCGACGTACTCGACCCGTACGAGCCGCGCCGCGCGCGCGAAGAGCGCGTCCATCGAGGTCTCGATGCCCGGCGCGAGCACGCCCCCGATGTACTCGCCCGCCGGCGAGACCACGTCGAAGTTCGTCGACGTGCCGAAGTCGACGACGATCACCGGCGCGCCGAAGCGTGCCTTCGCCGCGACGGAGTTCACGATCCGGTCCGGCCCTACCTCCCGGGGGTCGTCGTAGCGGATCGGGATGCCCGTGCGGATGCCGGGGCCGACCGCGAGGAGCGGTGCGCGCGCCCAGCGCTCCGCGAGGCGCTCCCACTCGCGCAGCAGCATCGGCACCGTCGTCGAGAGGCAGATCGCGTCGACCGCGTCCGGGTCGAGCAGCCCGCCGAGGAGCACGGTGAGCTCGTCGCCGGTGCGGGTCCGGTCGGTCGCGAGCCGCCAGTGGTCGGCGAGGCGCTCCCCGTCGTAGAGACCGAGCACCGTCTGCGTGTTCCCGACGTCGACTGCAAGCAGCACGGCGCTAGTGAATCAGAGCACGAGAAGACCAAGGACATTCTTGAAGTCACGGGGCAGATCAGTTGCGGCGCCGAAGGCGACGCCTTCAGGGGTATGCCCCGCCGAAGGCGGGGATCTCCGCGGCCGATTCGGCTCCTGCGGAATCCGGCCTGGCGGGACAAGGTCAGTACCCGTCGTCGTCGTCGGTGCGGCGCGACTCGCCGAGCCGCTCTGCGAGCGTCTCGGCGGTGAGACGCGGCTCGTCGTCCTCGCCCCGGAGCTCCTCGATCGTGACGTCGCCCGAGGTGTAGACCTCGGCGCGGGGGATGATGCGGGTCGGCCGGTTCTTGTCCCACACCCAGACGTCCTCCATCTGCGCGTGGAAGAACGGGTAGCTCGCCTGCGGGACGACCTTGAGATCGAGCGTGTTGCAGAGGTAGGTCGCATCCTGCGTGAGCACGCAGTAGCGGAACAGCGGGAAGACCGCCGTGTACTCGCGCTTCAGCTGCAGCTCCAGCTCGGCCTCGAACTCGTCGAGCTCGTCGAGATGGCTCATGCCGGGAGTGTAGTCCGCACCGCCCCCGGGCCGGGACCGGATCAGTGAGACGCGCCGCCCGGCTGGAGCGCCGCGAGCAGCTCGGTGACCGTCCCCTGCCGGGGAACGACGAGCCGCGGGTCGAGCTCGGCGAGCGGCTCGAGGACGAACGCACGCTCGTGAAGCCGCGGATGCGGGACGACGAGACCCGGCTCGTCGACGCTCTCCGACCCGTACAGCAGGAGGTCGAGGTCGATCGTGCGCGGCCCCCACCGCTCGCCGCGGACACGCCCGAGCTGCTGCTCCACCGCGAGCAGCACGTCGAGCAGCGCCCGCGGTGGGAGCGACGTGTCGAGCGCGACGACCCCGTTCAGGAACGGAGGCTGGTCGACGAGCCCCCAGGGCTCCGTCTCACGAAGCTCCGACCGTACGACCACGCAGAGCCCGGGATGCCCGTCGAGCAACGCGACAGCCCGTTCGAGAGTGGCACGCCGGTCACCGAGGTTCGCGCCGAGCCCGATGTACGCACGCGCTCGCGCGTCCGCTCCCATAACAGCCTCTTTACTCCGGGGACGGCGTTCCTCTCACGATCGCCCGAGACCATGCAGTATCACTCGGATGCCCGCGTGCCGTCTCGTCGTGATCGCAACCGCGGCCGTGCTGGCCGTGGTCGCCCCGCGCGCTGCAGGCGCGGCGCCCGGGTCGTCGGGAGCGGTGATCGTCAGGCTGACCGCGCCTGCCGCCCACACCGAGTCGGCCCGCCTCACACGGGCCGGCGCGGAGCGGATCGACGCGCAGCTGCGCCTCTGGCGCCTTCCCGGCGACGTGGCGGCCGCCGTCCTCACGGCCCTGCGGGCGGACGGCGCGATCGCCGCAGAGCAGCGCGAGAAGACCTACGTCGTGAAAGGGTCGGGCGTCGTCCCCGACCCTTTGGAGGTCGACGAGTGGTGGCGTGCGCAGATCGGGATCGACGGAGTGACGCCACCCGGCCCGGGTATCCCCGTGACGATCGTCGACTCCGGCCTCGACCTCGCGCATCCGGAGTTCTCGGGCCGGCCCGACACGATCGCGCTCAACGCCCAGGAGCCCGCCGGTGTCGGGGGCGAGCACGGCACGTCGGTCGCGTCGGTGATCGCGGCCCCGGCGAACGGCGTCGGGATCGTCGGCGTCTACCCACAGGCGGTCCTCCGCTCCTGGGACGCCGCGCTCGGCGCCGGGACGCGGCTCGACTCCGGGCAGATCGCCGCCGGCATCCTCGCGGCTGCCCGAGCCGGACCGGGCGTGATCAACCTCAGCGTCGGCGGCAGCCGCGATCTCGCGGTCGAGCTCGCGGTGAGCCAGGCGGTGGCGCTCGGGTCGCTCGTGGTCGCCGCGTCGGGCAACAGCGGCCTCGAGGGAAACCCGATCACCTACCCGGCGGCGCTGCCGCACGTGACGACGGTCGCGGCGGCCGACAACTCGGGCACGGTGGCGTCGTTCTCGAGCCGCTCACCGTACGTCGATCTCGCCGCACCGGGCGTCGGCATCGTCGTCGCGAGTGCGCTCGGCGGGAACTGGCAACCCGAGGACGGCACGAGCTTCGCTTCGCCGATCGTCGCGGGCGCCGCCGCCTGGATCTGGACGGCACGGCCGGAGCTGAGGGCGAGCCAAGTAGCGGAGATACTGCGCCGCTCCGCGCGCGACCTCCCCCCCGCCGGCCGAGACCCCGCGTCCGGCTTCGGCGAGCTCGACGTCGCGGCAGCCCTCGCGATGCCCGCACCGATCAGGGATCCCTTCGAGCCGAACGACGACATCGACGAGGTCGACCCGGCGCACGACCTGTACCTGAGCAAGGAGCCGCCGCTCACGACCCGAACGCGACGGCAGGGCCGGATCGCGGGCAGGGTCGACGCCTGGGAGGACCCGCGCGACGTCTTTCGCGTGTGGCTTCCCCCGAAGCGACAGGTCGTGGCTGTCCTGCGCGCGACCGACGACGGTGACCTGTCCCTCTTCTCGCAGGCCGCAACCACGGTCGTCGGCCGGTTCGCCACCGCCGGCAGGCTGGCGCGTGCGAACGCGGGCGGCACGACCGAGCGCCTGGTCTTCGCGAACAAGGGTGCGGGGCGCTGGGCGTACCTGGCGGTCTCGCTGCCGGCGACCACCACGAGCGCGACCTACCGGCTCGCGGTCACCTCGAAGGGGCTCACGAAGAAGAGATGAGCGTCACCGACGTCGATCGACCACGACGGCGGCGTGCTCGACCGGTGACGCCAGCACGACATCGGGCTTTCGCACGCGCACTCGCGCCCGAGTGAGCGGAAACCGCTCGAGGAGCTCCTCGGCGAGCGCGGAGGCGAACGCCTCGAGGAGCCGGAACGCGCGGCCTTCGGAGATCTCGCGCACGGTCTCGAGCACGTCCCGGTAGTCGACCGCGTCCTCGATCCGGTCGCTCCCGGCGGCCCTCGCGGCGACGGCTTCGTCGACTTCCAGCTCGAGGTCGACGAGGAAGCGCTGGCCATGCTCCCGCTCCTGGTCGAGCACGCCGTGGAAGGCGAAGAGCTCGAGCCCCTGCAGCTCGATGGTCACGCGACCACGCTCCCGCGCTCGACCGCCGCCGCCGCCCGTAGCGCCTCGACGTGCGGCCGGACGTCGTGGACGCGGAACACGCTCGCGCCACGGTCGAACGCGGCGACCGCGGCGCCGACCGACGCGGCGTCGCTCCCAACCGTCCCGTCCGTGCCGGCCACTCGCGCGAGTGTCGACTTGCGGGAGAGCCCCACGAGCACCGGGCGTCCGAGCGCGACGATCCGATCGAGCCGCCGCACGAGCTCGAGGTTCTGATCGGGCGTCTTGCCGAAGCCGATCCCGGGGTCGAGGCAGATGCGCTCCTCGCCGACCCCGCGCGCGATCGCGAACGCGAGCCGCTCCTCGAGGAACGACGCAACCTCGGCGGCGACGTCGTCGTAGCGCGGGTCGAGCTGCATCGTGCGCGGGTCCCCCTGCATGTGCATCAGGCACACGTCGACGTCCGCCTGCGCGACGAGGTCGGCGAGCTCGGGCTCGCGTCGAAACGCGCTCACGTCGTTGATCATCGCCGCGCCCAGCTCGATCGCACGGCGGGCGACCTCGACGCGGGAGGTGTCGACCGAGAGCGGCAGCCCGGCGAGTGCCTCGAGCACGGGCACGAGCCGCTCCAGCTCCTGATCCATCAGGACGGGGTCCGCGCCGGGACGCGTCGACTCGCCCCCGACGTCGACCAGGGCCGCGCCGTCGCCCAGCATCCGGCGGGCGGCAGCTTCCGCCTCCGCCGCCGACGCGTATGCCCCGCCGTCGGAGAAGCTGTCGGGAGTCACGTTGACGACGCCCATCACGCAGGGGCGCGGCCAGCGGTTCGCGAACGTGCCGCTCATCGCGCGAGACGGTAACGCCTCGCCGCCGTGGCGTCGTGCCCTGGGAACTACGAGGCTGCGGGATCGGGCGGCGGCTGCATCGCCGCGCCGGGAAGCGGCCGCGGCGAGGGCCGCAGCAACGGCTTCTTCTCCGAGTCGGGCTCGGGCGTGGTCGGCGGCGTAGGAGGCTCCTCCGCGAACACCGATTCCTCGGACTCGCCCTGCAGCAGCCGCTCGAACTGGCTCTTGTCGATCGTCTCCCGCTCGATCAGGATCGCCGAGAGCTTGTGCAGCTCGCCGATGTGCTCACGCAGAACCGTGGTCGCCTTGTCGTGCGCCTCCTCGATCACGCGGCGGATCTCGTCGTCGATCTCCTTCGCGATCTCCTCGGAGTAGTCCGGCTCGGCGCCCATCTCGCGCCCGAGGAACGGCATGTCGTGGTTGCGACCGAGCACGCGCGGCCCGAGCTTCTCGCTCATGCCGAACCGCATGATCATCTGCTTCGCGGTCGAGGTGATGCGCTCGATGTCGTTCGCGGCGCCGGTCGTGACCTCGTTGAACACGAGCTCCTCCGCGGCGCGGCCGCCGAGCGTCATCGCCATCTGATCCATCAGCGTTCCCTTGGTGGTCAGGTAGCGATCCTCCGCCGGCAGCGAGATCGTGTAGCCGAGCGCCTGACCACGGCTCACGATCGAGATCTTGTGCACCTCGTCGGTGCCCTCGAGGTAGAAGCCGACGAGCGCGTGGCCCATCTCGTGGTAGGCGGTGATCTTGCGCTCCTTCTCGGAGAAGAGCCGCGACTTCTTCTCGGGGCCGGCGATCACGCGCATGATCCCTTCCTCGAGCTCGTTCTGGCCGATCGTCTTCGAGCCGCGCCGCGCCGCGAGGAGCGCAGCCTCGTTGATCACGTTCGCGAGGTCGGCGCCCGTGAAGCCGGGCGTCGCCGCCGCGAGCACGTCGAGGTCGATCTCACGCGCGAGCGGCTTGCCCTTTGCGTGCACCTCGAGGATCTGCTGCCGCCCTTTCCGGTCTGGCCGGTCGACGACGATCTGCCGATCGAACCGTCCGGGCCGGAGGAGCGCCGGGTCGAGGATGTCGGGCCTGTTCGTCGCCGCGATCAGGATGATGTTGTCCTTCAGCTCGAACCCGTCCATCTCGACGAGGAGCTGGTTCAGCGTCTGCTCGCGCTCGTCGTGGCCGCCGCCGAGCCCCGCGCCGCGATGGCGACCGACGGCATCGATCTCGTCGATGAAGATGATGCATGGGCTCGCCTGCTTCGCCTGCTCGAAGAGGTCGCGCACGCGGGAGGCGCCCACGCCGACGAACATCTCGACGAAGTCGGAGCCCGAGATCGAGAAGAACGGCACGCCGGCCTCGCCCGCCGTCGCCCGCGCCAGCAGCGTCTTGCCGGTGCCGGGCGGGCCGTAGAGCAGCACGCCCTTCGGGATGCGTGCGCCGAGCGCCTGGAACTTCTTCGGGTTCTCGAGGAACTCCTTGATCTCCTGGAGCTCCTCGACGGCCTCGTCGGCGCCCGCGACGTCCTTGTACGTGACCTTCGGCGAGTCCGGCGACATCCGCTTGGCCCGGCTCTTGCCGAAGCTCATCACCTTCGAGCCGCCGCCCTGCATCTGGTTCATGAGGAAGATCCAGAAGCCGATCAGGAGCAGGAACGGGAGGAAGCCGGTCAGCAGCGCCCACCACGCGCTCGTGCCGATGCCCTTCGAGTCGAACGTGACGTTGTTCGCCTCCAGCACGTTCTGATACGAGGCCTGCGACTCGGGCGAGGGGTAGTTGACCTTGACCTTCGTGCCCGAGTCCAGAACCGCCTCGATCGACTGCCGGCTCGGGTTGAACGTCACCTCGCTGACGTTCCCCTTCTTCGTCTCGTCGATCAGCTGCGAGTACGTGAGGTCCTTGCTGTTGTCGCGGCGCGGAATGAGCGTCTGGCTCGCCAGGTAGACGAGCAGCACGATCACGACGAGTGGGAACAGCGCGCTACGGAAGAAACGATTCACGTGCTTCGGAGGGTAGCAGCGTGCCCCCCGTACGCCAGCCCCCGCTCCCCGTGCCGCCCCGCGGGGATCGCCCGCAAAATGCCCGCAATCAGAGGCTGTCGGGCACGAGATCCGGGTGCAGCACGCCGATGTAGGGCAGGTTGCGGTACCGCTCGGCGAAATCGAGCCCGTACCCGATCACGAACCGGTTCGGGATCTCGAAGCCGACGTACCGCACGGGAACCTCGACCTCACGTCGCTCCGGCTTCGTGAGGAGCGTGCAGATCTCGAGCGTGGCGGGCTTGCGGGCCGCCAGCGTGCGGCGCAGGTACGAGAGCGTCAGCCCGGAGTCGATGATGTCCTCGACGACGAGGACGTCGCGCCCGGAGATGTCGATCTCGAGGTCCTTGAGGATGCGCACGACGCCCGAGGAGCTGGTGGCGGCTCCGTAGCTGGAGATCGCCATGAAGTCGATCTCGCACGGCACGGTCAGCTCCCGCATCAGGTCGGAGATGAAGAAGATCGCCCCCTTGAGCACGCCCACGAGCAGCAGGTCGCGGCCCTCGTAGTCGGCCGAGATCTCGGCTCCGAGCTCGACGATGCGGCTGCGGAGCACGTCGCCGTCGATCAGCACCTCGCCGACGTCGGCGTGGACCGAGGTCACGCGACCCCCCGGGCGGCGCGGGCGTCTCGGAGCAACGGGCTCGCGATCATGTCCCGGCCTCGCGACGGGCGCGCACGACGCCCTCCCAGCCCGGTGCCTCGGCGAGACCGACGACCGTCACGACCGCACCGTCCTCGGTGACGACGAGCGGCCAGGCGTCGCGCTCGTCACGGGGCACCTTCGCGTCCACGAGCACATCCTGCACCTTACGCGAGCGGCCCGCGAGGCGATCGCCGGGTCGGCGGGCGCGAACGAGGAGCCCTTCGACGCCGCTCTCCAGGCGCCAAGGGCCCCACGTGACGGCGCCCTCGAGGCGGAGCGTGTCGTAGGCGCGCACGGCGCGCACGCCGCCGCCGAGATCCGCGCTGCGCGTTCCCTCGCGCGCAGAGAGGAGCTCGACGAGCGATGCCTCGAGCCTGCGCGGTAACCGGGGGCGCTCCGCGCCGAGGGCGAGGAGGCTCTGGCGCGCACGCGGATCGAGCTCTTCGAGGAGCGGGAGGACCCGCTCCCGGATCGCGCCCCGCTTCGTGTCGGCGTTGGTGGAGTCCGTGCGCCAGAGGAGCCCGTGCCGGCGGCAGTAGTCGCTCGTCTCCTCGCGCCACACAGGTAGGAGCGGCCGCACGACGCCGTCGGCCCGGCGGACGCGCATGCCACGCGTCGTGCCGCTCGAGACGATCCGATAGAGCACGGTCTCGACCTGGTCGGACGCCGTGTGACCGGTCGCGCGCAGCCCGCGGCCGGCGGTGAGCGCATAGCGAAGCTCGCGGAGCGCGTTCTCGGTCGGCGCGGCGGGCGCATGGACGACCTCGGCCCCGAGCAGCTCGACGCAATGACGCGCATCCGCATCCGCCTCCGCCGCTCGCACGCCGTGGTGCACGTGGACCGCGCGTACCCGGTAGCCGAGCACGCCGAGCACGTGCCAGAGACACGTGGAGTCCGCCCCGCCCGAAACGAGGCATGTCACCTCGCCGCCGGGCTCGATCAGCCCGTGACTGCGGACGTGCGCCTCGACCCGGGCCTCGACCGAACGCACGTCCACACCGGAAGTGTGCAGCACCGCGCCCGCGCGTTGTGCTCAGCGGTCGGCGAAGCGCGGCTCGAGCGCCCAGCGACGGAGCACCGCAGAGGCAGTCACGACGCGAGCGCAGGTGAGCGCGAACGGAGCCGCATGCGGCACCGGCGCGACTCGCGCCGTCGGGACCATCTCCTCGGCGGCGTCGAGCGCGTAGCGGATCGGCAGCGCATGGGAGACCGCGAGCACGACCTCCTCCGAACGCTCGAGCAGGCTCTCGAGCGCGCGCGCGATCTTCGTTGCAGCCTCGGCTCGGCTCTCGCCGCCCCCCGGGCACGGCGCATCTGCGGGGTGCGTCCAAGCCCACTCCCGGTACGCGTCGAGCGGCCCGCCCTCGAAGGCGCCGAAGCGGATCTCGTCGAGCCCTGCGAGGACGATCCGCGGCACGCTGCGCGAGCGGAGGGCGACGTCGAGCGTCTCCTGGGTTCGCACCAGGCGGGTCGCGACGCCGAGATCGACGCGCTCCCCCGCGAGTCCGTCCCCGAGCGTTCGGGCCTCCTCGACCCCGAGCGGCGTGAGCCCCGCCCCGGGCGGCGTCGAGCTGACCGCGTCGTCGGCGTTCGCGTGCGCGTGCGCATGGCGCACGAGCACGAGCGTCCTCAAAAGAGCACGCTTCGATAGTCGAGCACGTGCTCCATGCCGACGGTCCGGTAGAGCTGGATCGCCGGGGCGTTCTCGGCGCGGACGAAGAGGCACACGGCGGGCACCCCGTCGAGCAGGAGCCGGATCAGGTCACGGAGGGCTCGGGAGGCATTCCCCCGGCCCCGCGCCGGCGGATCGACCCACACCTGCTGGAGCTGCACGGCGCTGGGTGTCCATGCGGAAGCCTCGGCCTTGAACAGGATCACGTCGTCCTCGGCCCAGATCCAGGATCGGCCCTCCTCGATCTGCGTGCGGGTCCGCCACCGGAAGCCGTTGGGGTCGCGGCGCAGCGGGTCGACCGACAGCTCCTCGAAATGCGCGCGCGCGCAGGAGGGGACGAGCAGCTCGAGATCCGAGAGGCGCGCTGGGCGGAGGCCGGTGCCGCCCGGCTCGGGGGGAACCCGCGAGACGAACACGGGCTGGCCGCGGCGATCCTGGCGCGCCTTGCCGAGCTTGCGCCCGCTCGACTCCCAGAGCTCGGACACTGCGCCCTCCTCTCCGATCAGCATGCGCGGCGCGGCGCGGGCGGCCTCGCCCACGAACGCCTCGCATCCCTCCCCCGACGGGACGACGTTCGTGCCGAGATGGCAGAGCGCCCGCAGCGACCCGTCGTCGGCCGCGACCGCCGCGAAGCGGCCCTGCCCGCGTCGCGCGACGTCCTCGAGGAAGACGCGCTCGATCGGGCTCTCGGCGCAGTACGGGAGGATCTGCTCGACCGTGGGCTCCACGACGTGTCCTGGCATCGCGCGGACAACGATAGGCGACTCCTCGCGGAGCTTCCGCCGGAGCCTCGCCGCCGCTTCCCGCGACTCCCGTCGCGCATCGAGGCTCTAGGCTTCCGCGCATGCCAATCCACGTACGTGCGAACCAGGGCGACTACGCCGAGGCGTGCCTCCTGCCGGGCGACCCCCTCAGGGCGAAGCACATCGCCGAGACCTTCATGGACGACGTCGTACAGCGAAACGCCGAACGCGGGATGCTCGGGTACACCGGCACGTTCCGGGGCAAGCCCGTCTCGGTCCAGGCGAGCGGGATGGGGTGCCCGTCGGCGGCGATCGTGATCGAGGAGCTCGTGCAGCTCGGCGTAAAGAAGCTCATGCGGGTCGGCACCTGCGGCGGCCTACAGCCCGACCTCGGTATGGGCGATCTGATCATCGCGCTCTCCGCCACGCCGGCGGACAGCACGTCCACCCACTACGTCCTCGGCGAGCCTCACGCCCCGACCGCGGACTTCGGGCTCGTGCACGAGGCGATCCATCAGGCGAAGACGCTCGGCCGCCCGGTGCGCGTCGGGCCGATCGTGTCGAGCGACATCTTCTACCAGCCCGACCCGGGCCTGGCCGGCCGCTGGTCCGATCGGGGGCTCCTGGCGGTCGAGATGGAGGCTGCGGTGCTCTTCACGCTCGGCGCGCTGCGCAAGATCCAGGCGGGCTGCATGCTGCTCGTCTCGGACGTCGTCGTCGACGGCGAGTTCGTCCGCATCACCGACGAGGAGATGCGGGCCGCTGTCGACCAGATGACCGAGCTCGCCCTCGTCACGGTGACCGCGCTAGGCGGGCACTTTCGCTGCCGCGAAAGTGCCAGTAGATGCCGTTACCGGGCTCTCCTGGCACGTCTCGTCCGCAGGGCGAGCCGTGCCTCTTCTTGGTCAACCCCGCCTCGGCGAACGGCTCGACCGGACGCCGCTGGCCGGAGCTGGCGCGGCGTGCCGCGGCAGCGGGGCTCGCGGGCGACGCGCTTCTCAGCGAGCGTCCGGGGCACCTGGTGGAGCTCGCCCGCGAGGCCGTGGGGGGCGGCGCCACGCGGCTCGTGGTGGTCGGGGGCGACGGCACCGTCCACGAGGTGGTCGACGGCCTGATGCGAGCGGGGCCGGGCGACGAGGTCGAGCTGGCCGTGCTGCCGCTCGGGACGGGCAAGGACTTCGCCCGCAGCCTCCGGATCCCGGGCCGGTTCGACGCGGCGCTCGAGGTCGCCCGCGCCGGCGCGCTGCGCACGATCGACGTGGGCCGGGCGACGTATGCGACCGCCGACGGCGAGGGCACGGCGTACTTCGCCAACTTCGCAGGGGCGGGGATCAGCGGCGCGATCGCCCGCCGCGCGAACCGGACGACGAAGGCGCTCGGCGGCAAGCTCTCGTTCCTTTGGGCCACGATCGCGGTATTCAGCCGCTGGCCCCCCGCGGAGATGACGCTCCGGATCGACGGCGACACCCGACGGATGCGCCTGCTCGAGGCGCTCGCGATGAACGGCGACTACACGGCCGGGGGCATGTGGGTAGCCCCCTCGGCGGCGCCGGACGACGGGAGCTTCGACGTGGTGCTGATCGGGGACTTCTCGAAGCGGGAGTTCGTGACGACGTTCCCGAAGATCTACCGCGGACGGCACGTCTCGCACCCGAAGGTCGAGATCATCCGCGCGAAGGAGCTCCACGTCGACGCGGACTCACCGCTGCCGATCGTGCTCGACGGAGAGCAACCGGGAACCACGCCGGTGCGGTTCGACATCGTGCCCTCGGCACTCCGGATCCGCGTCCCGGCGTAGGCCGCGACGGCCTAGGGGCCGGCCTTGCGGGCCGGAGCCTTCTGCGCGGCGGCGGGCTTCTGCGCGCGCTTGAGCGAGGCGACCTCCTTCTCGAGCTTCGCGACGCGCTGCTCGAGCGCGTCGAGGCCGCGAACCTTCTTCGAGAGGTCGTCGACCCGGAGCTTGAGATCGTTGAAGGCGCGGAGCGCACGAGCGCCGCCGGGAAGCTCGGCCAGGCGCTGCACCGCCTGCTCGCCCTTGCCGGCGAGCCGGCCGATGACGTCGTCGGTCGTCTTCGCGTCGGCCGTGCCCTCGTCGTTCGTCCCCGGGGTGGTGGTCATGGGTCAGTCATACCACGACCGGCCCGGCCGCGCTGCCGGCGGGCCGGGCTGCCGGCGAGGATCGAGGCCACGCCGGCCATGACTGCACCGACCCGCTCCGGGACGACTAGCGCCGCGTCGTCGTCGTAGGGCGTCCCGCCGATGTTGACGATCGCGAGCGAGCCGCCGGCCCGCAGCGTGTCGCCCGGGAGCCCGGCGACGGGCCACACCTCGAGCGACGAGCCGAGCACGAGCAGGAGGCGCGACTCGCGACAGAGACGCTCGGCCCGCGCCATCGCGTCGGGCGGGAGGAGCTCGCCGAACATCACCACGCCGGGCTTGAGGATCGCGCCACACGCGCCACAGACGGGCGCCTCGCGCTCGCCGAGCTGCGCCAGCACGCCGTCGAGCGTCTCCTCCGCACCGCAGGCGAGGCACACCGCACGCCGGATCGAGCCGTGCAGCTCGATCACGTCGTCGCTTCCCGCACGCGAGTGCAGACCGTCGATGTTCTGGGTTGCGACCGCGAGGACGTGACCGGCCCGCTCGAGCTCGGCGAGCGCGTGGTGCCCCTCGTTCGGCTCGGCGGCGACCAGGGAGCCGATCCGCGGCCCGTACCAGCGCCACACGCGCAGCGGGTCGTGGCGGAAGGCGTCGATCGACGCGACGGCGTAGGGGTCGACCTCCGCCCACAGCCCACCGGCCGAGCGGAAGTCGGGGATCCCGCTCTCCGTACTCATCCCGGCGCCGGTCAGCACCACGACGGGACGGTGGGCCAGGATCAGGGAGGCGAGCTCCTCGACGGCTCTCACGCGCGCGATCGTATGCGGCGAGATACTCGGCTCGAATGGACGACTGGTTCGACCACCAGGTGCGTGTGCGGTTCGCGGAGACGGACGCCCAGGGCATCGCGCACCACGCCTCGTACGTGGTGTGGCTCGAAGAGGCGCGGGTCGCCCATCTCGCCGCCCATGCCGGCGGCTACACCGCCATCCGCGAGCGGGGCATCGAGGCGCTGACGACCGGGATCGAGCTCGCGTACGAGCGCGCGGCCGCGTTCGACGACGTGCTCACGGTCCGCGTGCGCTGTGCGGAGGTGCGCGGCGCGCGCTTCCGCTACGAGTACGTCGTCGTGCACGATGCGACGCGCATCGCAACGGGCTCGACGCGCCACGCGACGGTCGACGCACGGACGCACCGGCCGATCCGCGTCCCGGCCTGGCTCGTCGAGGACCTGCTCACCCCGCCGCGGCCGCAGACGTCGTAGACGCGTCGGTCGAGGGGACAGGTGTCTGCGTCCCGGTGTCGCCCGCCGAAGGCCCGTCGGTCGTGCGCGGGCTTCCCGTCCGCCGGCTTCTGCTTCTGCTTCGGCGTGCGGCTTCGGCTTCGGCTTCGTCCCGAGCCGGACGATCGTCGGCTCGCCGACGTAGTAGCTGCGCCACGTCGTGTCGTACATCAGCTTGCCACCGGGCGCGTAGACCCGTCGCCGAACGCTGGTCGAGCGGGGCGGCGTGCCGTACTGCTCGACGACCTTCTGGCCCTTGTAGAGCGTGTCGTCGTCGATGCGCTGCCAGGGAACCTTCCCCTCGGAAACGAGCGGCGCAGTCTCGGTCTCGACTCGCCGTCCGGTGGGTGTGCCGTACAGGTTCACGGTGAGCGAGCCCGTGCCCACGAACGTGCGCAGGAGCAGCCAGTGGTCGGTGTCGTTCCGGAAGACGAGGTCGATGTCCGGATAGTTGACGGTGGCGTCGCGGCCGAGCGGGTAGTGGCTGATGTAGAGCGCGTGGTTCGTGCGTTGCTCGATCGACAGCCCCGCCTCGAAGGCGGCGTTGAAGACGGTCGTCGAGACCTGGCACACCCCGCCGCCGATGCCGTTCTCGAGCTCGCCGTTGATGATCACGGGCGCGGCCTCGAAGCCCTTCGCCTCGTTGCGCTCACCCGTCGTCTGGTTGAACGAGAACCGCGCGCCGGGAGCGACCAGCGTGCCGTCGATGAGGTCCGCGACCAACCGAACGTTGTGCAGCCGCCCCTCGGTGCCTCCGTAGGTCGTCGTGTAGGAGCCGACCACTCCGCTGATGCCCATCGCGTTCGCGTCCGCGGTCGTCCGGTCGGGCTGCTCCCGGCTGACGACGAGCGCCGCGGTGCGGCCGGTCGGGGAGAACGCCGCGCGCTCGACCGCCTGCAGCGATTTCTGCACGTCGAGGGCACGACCGTCCTCGGACGGGACGACCGTGATGCCGCCGGAGACGACGCGGAACGTCGCGTCCCGCGGCTTCCGACCGACGGTCCGGGAGAGCTGCGCGATCCAGCGCCTCGCCGCCTTCCCTTCGATCGTGACGTCGTCGCCGCCGTTCGCCGGCAGGTCGAGAAGACTCGCCACACGCCAGCGCGGCAGCCGGAACCGGGTCTGCCCCAGTGTCAACGTGACAGGCCCGGAGAGCGCGGTACGGGCAGACGCGAGCGCGCCGTCGAGTTGCGCCGCGGTCACCTTGGGCGCGGTGACGACGACCGGGAGACGGACCGGCCCGTCACGCTCGAGCGAGCCGAGCGCGGCGACCACGACCGCGTACGCGCGCGTCTGGTCGAGGCGGCGCCCCGCACGCTCGAGCACGACCGCGAGCGAAAGGCCGCTCCGCCTGATCCTCGCGCTCGCCGCGGGCTGGTCGACGGTCGCGGCGATCTGCGCGAGGGCGTACCTGACCGCAGAGGGGTACACGTCGATGTGCGGGTCGACGTCGACTCCGCGAATACGCGCCTCGATGCGGCGCAGGCCCCGGAGCGGCGCAAAACCGTCGCCGGCCTTCGACGCCTCGCGGAGCGCGGGGTTCCACGCAGGACGCACGCCGAGCTGGGACGGCGTCAGCTCGAAGGAGTGCCCCGCGGCGACGAACGTCACGGGCTGGTGCGAGAGAGCGTCGGAGCGCTGTTGCAAGCGTTCCCGCGCGGCCGGGATCCCGAGACCACCGACGTCCAACCCGGCGATCGTGGTGCCCGCGGCGAGGTGGTCCGGCGAGCCGGCCAGGAGGCTCGAGCCGGCGATCGCGAGCACGACGACGAGCCCACCGGCAAGGGCGGCTCGGCGCACCACGGGTCGCGAGGGGCGTCGGCGGCGCGCCATGTCCGAAACGCTCGTCGCGCCGGAAGACACGGCCCTCTAGCGTAGCGGAGCAAACCAGGGCGGTCGGCCCGCCGCCGACCGCCCAAATGGGCGCGCCTCAGAACACGAACAGCTCGACTCCGCCCGACACGTTGAGCTCGATCCCGGTCACGTACGACGCGAGGTCCGAGCAGAGGAACGCGATCGCGTTTGCGACGTCCTGCGGCTCTCCAGGCCGCCGGAAGACCGTGCGGCTTGCGATCCGCTCGTTCATCGCCGGGTTCGCCATGTGGAACGCCTCGGTGCCGATGATCCCCGGCACGATCGCGTTGCAGGTGATGCCGTGTCGGCCGCCCTCCATCGCGAGCGTGCGGGTCAGGCCGAGCAGACCGGCCTTCGTCGCGGAGTAGCTCGCCTGGCCGAATCCGCCGAGCGTGCCAGCGACGGACGCCATGTTCACGATCCTCCCCCAGCCTCGCTCGCGCATGTGCGGCCACACGGCCTGCGCGCAGTTGAACGCCCCCGTCAGGTTCACGCGCAGGTCGCGCTCCCAGAGGTCGGGTCGCTGGTCTGCGAACTGCCCGACATGGTCGAGCGTGCCCGCGTTGTTGACGAGGATGTCGACCGAGCCGAGCTCGTCCACCGTGCGTCCGACGGCGGCGCCGACGTCGTCCCTGGCCGTGACGTCGCAGCGCAGCGCGAGCGATCTGCGGCCGAGGGCACGGATCTCCTCCACGGTCGACTCCGCATGCACCATCCCCTGGGCGACCGCAGCCTGGGCGAGGACGCCGTAACGCTCGGCGGCGCTCGTGTCCGACTCGACGAGGATGTCGGCGATCACGACGTCGGCGCCGGCATGCGCCAGCGTGAGCGCATCCGCCCGCCCGAGGCCCCGCGAGCCTCCGGTGACAAGCGCGACCCTTCCGGAGAGGTCGATCTCGAGGGACATCCGACGGGGATCCTATGCCGCGCGCGTTCCTCGATCGGCGCGTGTCGCCGGTACCCTCCCCGGGATGTCTCGCCGCACCATGGTCGTCGCCGCGGTCGCCGCCCTCGTCGTCCTCGTGGGCGGCGGCGTCGCCGCGTATTTCGCGTTCTCGGGGGACGACTCGTCCGACGCGGCGTCCACGGGCGCGACGTCGGGATCACGGATGGTGACGATACGCGTGCTCGCCTCGGTGACGAAGGCGACTCCGGTCGACCTGCCGCCGCGCAACGTCCAGAACAAGGGCGACCGGGTGTTCGTCCAGTCCCAGCTCCGGAACGCCGTCCCCCAGTTCGGCGAGCCGAAGGGAGCCGTGGTCGGAGTCGACTACTCGACGATCACGTACGTGACGAGCACCACACGGCTCGTGAACGTCCAGATCACCCTGCCCGACGGCGGGCTCCATCTACGCGGGACGCTCGACGTGGCCGACCCGACCGCGGCCGTGAAGATCCCCGTGATCAGCGGCACGCGCGACTTCGAGGGCGCGACGGGATACTCCGAGGCGCTGAGCGCGAGCGGCAGCCAGACGCTGAACGTGTACCACCTGCGCCTGCCCTAGCGGCCGGCCCCAACGCACGCGAACCGGCCCCGTCCCGGGACGGTAGAACCCGGGCATGCGACGCATCGGCGGCGACGAGCGCAGGGCGAGGCTGGTCGCGCGGCACCGCCTCACGCCGGCCGCGCGCTCCGACGACGTGGTCGACGCCGTCCGCTCGATCGTCGCGCTCCATTCCACCGACCCGCGAGCGTGTTCCTCTCGGCCTGGGCGCGGACGCGCGGCTTCGAGACCACACAGCTCGAGCGGGCCCTCTACGAGGAGCGGACGCTCGTCCGGATGCTCGGCATGCGCCGCACGCTCTTCGTCGTGCCTCGCGAGCTCGTGCCCGTCGTCGGCGCCGCGGCCACACGGGCGGTGGCCGCGCGCGAGCGGCGGACGCTCGAGCGGCTCCTCGCCGAGAACGGCGTCGCCGACCCCGACGCGCATGGATCGACAAGGCGTCCGCCGCGGCGCTCGGGGCTCTCGCCGCCCGCGGCGACGCGTCGACGAGCGAGCTCGCGGGCGACGACCCACTCCTCGGCACGAGGCTCCGGATCGGAGTCGGCACGCGCTGGGAGGCGGAGGCGAGCGCGGCGAGCCGCATCCTCCCGCTCCTCGCGGCCGAGGGGCGATCGTGCGCGACCGGCCGCGCGGGAGCTGGATCGCAGGCCAGTACCGCTGGGTGCCGGTCGACCGGCTCGGCGCGCTCGAGCCGATCGAGCCCGCGCCGGGCAGACGAGAGCTCCTGCGCCGCTGGCTCCTGGACCTTCGGTCCCGCGACCGAGACCGACATCCGCTGGTGGACAGGGTGGAGCGCCCGGGACGCACGCGCCGCCCTCGCGGCGATGCCGCACGCGGTCGTCGACCTCGACGGCAAGGAGGGCTACATGCTCGCCGACGACGTCGAGACCGGGCCGGGGCCGGAGCCGGCGGCGGCGCTGCTCCCGTCGCTCGACCCGACCGTGATGGGCTGGAAGGAGCGCGACTGGTACCTCGGCCCGCACGCGGGAGCGATCTTCGACGGGAACGGCAACGCCGGCCCGAGCGTCTGGTGGGAGGGGCGTGTCGTCGGCGGCTGGGTGCAGCGGCGCGACGGCGAGGTCGCCTACCGCGTGCTCGAGGACATCGGCCGGGACGGCCGTGACGCGGTCGCCTCCGAGGCCGAGCGCCTCGAGCGCTGGCTCGGCGACGACGCGCGTCACACCGCGCTTCCGAACGCCGCTCGAGCGCGAGCTACGCGGGTAGCTCGTGCAGCTCATCGAGCCGCGGCCGACGCCTGCATTTCCGGCCCGAACATGCGACGGAACGAGTCCTCGCCGTAGCTCGTCGGCAGTGGCTTGGCCTCGCGCAGCTTGAACGGCCGCGCTTCCGTCAACGTGCCCGCTCTGCGCGTAGGAAACAGCTCGGTCTCGAGGCCTGCGTCTCGTGCAGGCTGTGGGCGAGGTCGTACATGTGCGTCACGAACACGACCCTGATTTCCGCGTCGAGCATCGCGTGGACCACCTGCCGGGCGATCTCGGAGCCCTCGCGCTCGTTCGTCGACGGCGAACGACTCGTTGCAGAGCAGCAGGCGCGGCGGGCCCGATCTGGTCGGCGATCTCGCTCATCCGGGCGAGCTCCTCGTCGAGCTTGCCGCTCTTCATCTCGCGTCCTCCTCGCGCTTGTAGTGCGTGAAGACGCCGCCGCAGACGTCGGCGCGGAACGACTCGGCCCGCGACGAACATGCCGGCCTGCATCATCAGCTGCGCGAGGCCGACGCTGCGCAGGAAGGTCGACTTGCCGCCCTGGTTGGCGCCGGTGATCATCGACGAGCGCCCTTGCCGTCGGCGGCGACGTCGTTGCCGACGGCCCGTCCGTCGAGATGCAGTGCCAGACAGACGTCGTACAGGCCCGCGCGGTCAGAGCCGCGCCCGCCCGGCGGGACGCGGCTCCGGGAAGCAGGTCGGCTCGCCCTTTCGCCGCGAGCGCGCTCGTGCAGGTTCAGGCAGCCGAGGTAGAAGGCGAGCTCGATGCGCAGCATGCTGAAGAAGCTCGATGACGTGGTCGGCCGACTGCGCGAGTGCGTTCGCGGCGAGGTTGATGCCGCGGCGCCGCGATCTCGTCGAGCGCCCGGAAGCCGTTCTCGTCGCGCGGGGGGATGCCGAACGTGTAGCCGTGTGATCGCCTGATGAGCGGAACCGCTCTCCGTCCAGTGCAGCTGGCGTGGCCTGCGAAACGACGTAGCCGGCCCCCTTGTCGCCCTCTGCCGAGCTCTGCGCTCTCGAGCGACGCCGCGCCTTGAACTCGAGCTCGCTCAGATGGCGCTCCACCGCTCGTCGAGGTACGTCGTCGGCCAGCTCTTCGCGGAGCGTCGCGAAGAAGCGGCTGAAACCCTGCGGAATGAAACTCGTCCCCGCTGCTCATCGGCGAGCTTGCCGCAGCTCGCCGCAGCACGCCGAGGTAGCGCTTCAGCACCTGCTACCGACGCGGCTGAAGGATCGTGTCGGGTCTCGACGCGATGCCACATCCCGCCGATCTGCCTCTGCTGCCGAGCGCCTCGATCGGCGACCTCGTAGATCCGCCGGACGACCTCGCGGCCGCTCGAGGCAGTCGGCGAGCACCTGCTGGCGATAAAGGATCGCCTCGGGATCGTCGTGAGGCTTGAGAGGAGCGCCGCGCCTCGCGACCTCGAACAGGAACTCGTCGCCGCCCGCCATCGCGTTCCAGAGCGTGTCGAGTTCGAGGTCCTGCATCAGCGCGTCGTCCTCGCGTCGGCACGGCTGTCGGCGCGATCCTCCTGGTGCCAGCGCTCGAGTTCGCGCCTCGCGTTGGCGAGCCCGAGCAGCTTCGCCGCTCATGCATCGCCTCGTAGATCGCATCGCGGCAGCTCCGGTTTCACCTCGAAATCTCGCTCGCGGTGGAGCAGGAAGACCTTCACGAGGCCATGCGCTCTCCTCGATCGCTCTTACGGGTGAGGCCGTGCTTCTCGGCGATCGCCCATGCGTATGCCAGTCCCTCGGCCGGCTTGCGGACGAGCCTGAACGTGCGCTCGGCCGGGTTCTCGGGCGCGACCTGGCTCGACCATGCTGACCGTCGCCTCGCTCAGCGACGTAAGCTCGTCGACGAACGTGACGTACACGCCGAGGCAGCCGAGCTCGAGGATCCGCCTCATCACCTCGCCCCCGACGAAGAGCGCGTCATTGAGCGCGGTCGAGTTGAAGCTCTCGTTCATGACGATGATGCTCCGCCCGGTCGCGCTGCTCGAGGATCTCGTGGACACGCACGAGCTCGTCCTCGAACTTGCCCCGCAGGGTCGTCGATGTCCTCCTCGCGCTCGAAGTGCGTGTAGATCGTGTCGGGCAGTAGAGACGCGCCCGGCGGCCGGGCACGGGCAGCCCGAGACTGCCAGGTAGTGGAGCTGGCCGAACATGCGCGCGAAGGTCGTCTTACCGCCGTTGTTCGGGCCGCTCACGACGAACATCCGTTCGGGCCCTCGAGCCGGAAGTCGTTGCACACCACCGTCCGCCCCTCGGGCACGAGCGTCGTCGCGAGCGCGAGGTCGAACGTGTCCTCGACCGCGATCTCCTTCGAACGCGCCGAGACGTGCGGGTAGCAGAGCGGGAGGCCCGCGTCCGGAGGGGCGCCACGAGGTCGAGGTACCCGAGGTACACGTGCACTTCGCGGTCGAAACGACCGATCGTCGGATCGAGGAAGTCGCGCTGCCTGGCGCAGTACTCGGCGAGCGGTCCGAACACCTCGGGGTGGAGCCGGGCGACGCGGTCGAGAATCTGGGACTCGACGTGGTCGACCGAGACGACGTCGTGGAACGCGACGAGGTAGCTGCTCGCGTCGCGCTGCTGGAACTTCGCGAAGGTTCGCTCCACCTCCGCGCCGTAGTCCGCCTCCTCCTCGTAGCGGCCCACGGTGACCTTCCCGCCATTGATCCGGAGCGTGTAGCGGATCTCGGCGAGCGCGTCCCGTAGCGCCGCCGTCTCGTCGGTGAGCCCGCGGAACCGCGCCGAGCGGGTGTAGGCGGAGAGAAAGACGCGGAGACGGTCGAGGCCCCGGGACGCGGGACCGTGCCGCGGCAGCTCGTCGGCGAGCCTCGCAACCGCGTCGCAGTAGAGCTGCGCCCCGTCCACGAACCACGCCTGCTTCTGGTGCGGGTTGCGCAACGTCTCCGATTGCGTCAGGTGCTCCCTGACCTGCCGCATGGACGCCGCGAACTTCCGGATCGCCTCGAGCAGCTCGGGCCGCCCGAGATCCCGCGCGATCTCGTGGCGATAGCGGACCGCGGCGACCTCGTGGAGCGGGGCGTAGAGAAACGGCTCGAGCCGGTACTCCTCGAGACCGGCCGTGATCGACGCCACGACCTGGTCGAGGTTGAGATCGCCGAAATACTCCGGCTCGCCAGTCGCATCGACTGCGTCCGCGGTCTCCGCACGCTCGAAGAGGATGCTCTCGAACGGGGCCGAGGCCGTCTCGCCCCGCGCGCCGTCGCCCGCCGCTCGCGCTTCGAGCCTCGGACGGGGCGGCGATGCCTCATGCGTTCGGTGTTCTGACGTCACCTTGACTTCCACCGCTTGCGGGAACTCGGTAGAAGCCATCAGCCCGACGGGCGGTTGAGGCGGGCTTCATCGCCTAGGCCCCAGTCTACCCGCCGTGGCCCTCTCGCCGGGCCGGCGCCGCCCGAATGCTCGAGGAAGCAGGGGCACGAGCGAGGCTCCCCGCCCTCACGCATCCGAAACAGCTCCGTCGCGATCCGGGGATGCCCGCACAACCCAACGATCCGGTAGCCGACATCGTCCAGGACGGGCGGGTCGAGCGCGTCGAAATAGCGGCATCGCGGGCAATCGCTCGGTGTGTACGGCCAGCTCAATGCCACCTCGAAGGGCCGAGGACATCCGGCACCGACGCTGATACGTTCCGCCTGCGCGATGAGGCTCGCGCCGAATCGCCTTCGGGCTGATGGCCTCCGGTCACCGCAGACCGCGATTGGAGACGGCGATGGGCCCCCATGGACGAACCGGCGGCGCGGCAACGACAGCACCGCGGCGTCCGTGGCTGACGCGCGGAGTCGCCGGCGTCGGCCTGGCGAGCTTCTTCAGCGACGCCGGTCACGAGATGGCGACGGCGGTCCTGCCGACGCTCGTGACGAGCACACTGCGGTCGTCGGCCGCAGCGCTCGGCGTGATCGAGGGCGTGAGCGATGCTCTGATCGGCGTCTCGAAGCTCGCGGCCGGGCCGTTCGCGAACGACCGCGAGCGGAGGCTGCGGATGGCGAGCGGCGGCTACGTCGTGACCGCGGTCGCGACCGGCGCGCTCGGGTTCGCGCAGACGATCCTGCAGGCGGGAGCGCTGCGGGCGACGTCCTGGGTAGCCCGCGGCGTCCGCTCGCCGGCCCGGGACGCCATGCTCGCGACGCTCGTCCCGCGCGAAGCGTACGGCCGCGCGTTCGGGCTGGAGCGAGCCGGCGACAACCTCGGCGCAGTGGCGGGGCCGCTGCTCGCAGCCGCGCTCATCGGCCTGGTCGGGATCCGCGAGACCCTGTGGCTCTCCGCGATCCCCGGCCTGTTCGCCGCTCTCGCGATCACGATCGCTGCGGCGGAGGCGCGCCGCTCCGCCCCAGGCGCGACGGCGAGAGCGGTCGAGCGGGTACGTCTGCAGATCGGGACACTCCGGTCCGCGGGGATCGACCGACCGCTGCTGCCCATCGCACTGTTCGAGCTCGGCAACTGCGCGACCACCCTGCTCATCCTTCGGGCGACCGAGCTCCTGACCCACGCCGGACGCAGCGTCACGACGGCGACCTCGATCGCAGTCCTGATCTACGCGGCCCACAATGTCGCCGCGACCGTGTTCGCGTACAGCGGGGGACACCGCGTCGACCGGATCGGGGCGGGGCGCGTGCTCCGGTCGGCGCCGCCGCGTACGTAGTCGCGTACCTCGGCTTCGCCGCGCCCCTGCACTCCTGGCCGCTGCTGGTGGTCCCGTTCGTGCTGGCGGGCGTCGGGATCGGGCTCGCGGAGACCGCCGAGTCGGTTCTCGTCGCCCGGCAGCTGCCCGACGAGCTTCGCGGGAGCGGCTTCGGCGTCCTCGGCGCGGTCCAGGCGTTCGGCGATCTTGGCTCCTCGCTCGCCGTGGGGTTGATCTGGAGTCTCGTCTCCCCGACCGTTGCCTTCCTGTACGCAGCCGCGTGGATGGCGCTCAGCGTCGTCGCCGCGGTGACCACCGGCGTGGCGGGCCGCACGAGGCATTGACGCCCAGGCGGTCACGGGCGGTCGCCCCGGCCCCGATCTCGCCGCAGCGCGAGGAACGCCAGCGGGAGCGCGGTCAGCCCGAACACGATCAGCACGAGCCAGAGGGACTGCACGGCCGGCACGAACGCGATACCCGCCAGGCCCCCCGCGACGAGCAGCACACCCAGCCGGCCGCTGACGGCGAGCCCGTTCCCGCGGCTCGTGCCGTCCCGTGCACCTCGACGATCGGGCGACTGCACCTCGGCCTCCACCGAAATTGACGACTCGTAGAAGCCATCAGCCCAGCGGGCGGTTCAGGCGGGCCTCATCGCCGACGGCCACTATAGGCGCGGGGGCGGACACGTGCGCTACGGCCGCAGGGTGGCAACGAGCAGCCGTGGACCGAGTAGAAAAATCATCGACCACTGCACCCACGACGTGGGTTCGTGACGAGCGAGCTGGCGCCGCGTTCAACGCGCCCGAGCGGCGCGTTGGCGGGCTGAGACTCGCCTGTCGTCGATACCGACGGGCGGCGTGAAACGGCAGGAGCGCGCCTCTCCTCGGTCGAGTAGACTGTAGGGACGCCAATGAAGCTCTGGCGGGAGGCGACAGGCCTCCGAACCGCCGTCCCGACGGCCGATGGCTTCTACCCACGCCGTACCACGCGACGAGGGAGACCGTCGGGGCGATGCCGGAACTGAGCGATGGGCTTGTGCAGATGTTGCAGCTGGGGACGATCCTCGTCCTCTCGCCGCTCCTGACCGGTGTGATCGCGCGCGCGGAGGCCATCGTGCAGATGCGCCACGGGCCGCGGCTGCTGCAGCCGTACTACGACATCGCGAAGCTCTTCCGCAAGGAGACCGTCCTCCCCGAGGGGGCCGGCCCCATCTTTCGCGCAGGGCCGTACGTGGCCTTCGCCTGCTACTGCGTCGTCCCGCTGCTGATCCCGGTGCTCACGAGCTTTCCCCCCGCAGGCCTCGTACATGGCGGACATCCTCGGCGGTGGGCTGCATCCTCGGACTCGCGAGCTTCGCGGTCTCCCTCGCCGCGATCGACAGCGGCAGCCCGTATGCGCAACTCGGGTCGAGCCGCCTCCGCACGTTCGGGGCGCTCGGCGAGCCGACCATCCTGTTCGTCGTCTTCACGGTCGCGCTGATCACGCAGACCGACCTTCCGTACGTGTTCGCGGCGACGCTGAAGTCGTCCGCGGCCGAGATCGTGCGGCCGGCGCACCTGCTCGCGGCGGCTGCGTTCTTCATGGTCGTGCTCTCCGAGACCGGCCGCATCCCGCTCGAGAACCATGGGGCGACGCTCGAGTTCGGGATGATCGAGGAGGGGCGGACGCTCGAGCACTCGGGCCCCGGGTTCGCTTTGCTGCGCTGGGGCTCGTCGATGAAGCAGCTGATCCTCTACACGATCCTCGCGAACGTCCTGCTCGTCCCGTGGGGGCTCGCGGGGACGCACCGGCTCGACGACGTGCTGCTCGCGATCGTGCTGCTCTTCGCGAAGGCGCTCCTGATCGGCTGCGTGGTCGTCGCGATCGAGTCGTCGTTCGCGAAGCTGCGCCTGTACAAGATCCCCGAGTTCACGGTGACGAGCTTCCTGCTCGCCGTGCTCGCGGTGATCACGTTCGTGCTGCAGCGCGACTACGGCGAGACCCAGCTCACTGTGTTCGGTGGCGTCGCGACCGTGGTCGCCGTGGTCGTGCTCCTGCTCGAGTTCATGCTCCTGCGCTCGCAGGACGTCTGGGAGCAGCTCCGCCTCTACGGGATCGGCTCGGCCGCGGTCGCGGTGGTCGCGTTCGCAGCCGCGGCGAAGCTCGACGCCGGCGACCTCTACGCGATCGGCGCGATCACGATCGCGTTCAAGACTCTCCTCGTCCCCGTCGCGGTCGGCACGATCATCCGCAACCTGGACGTCCAGACGCGCGTCCCGTCCGTCGTCGGATCGCCGGGGGCGATCTTGCTCGGCATCGTGCTGACGAGCTTTGCGCTCGTCGCTACCTCACGGTTGAGCATCTCCGGCGACGGGGTGCTGCCGCTGCCGGCGCTCGGCATCGCGATCGCGGTACGTGGTCGTCTCTTCCTGCTCATGATCCTCCGTCCGTACGCGCCGTCGCAGTTGATCGGCTTTCTCGTGCTCGAGAACGGCGTGACCCTCGCCGCGCTCGTGATCGCGCCGCAGCTGCCGTTGATCCTCGCGCTGCTCCTGCTCCTCGACGTCTTCGTCGGCCTGCTCGTCTTCGTCCTCCTCGTCCAGTACCTGGGCGTGCGGCGGACCGCGGTGACCACCGACGTCCTCGATCGGCTGCGTGGCTGACCGTGAGAGCGCTGCTCGTCGTTCTCCTCACATTGCCGCTCGCGGCCACCGCGTGCGCCCTCGGCCGCTCGACCGTGCTCGCCGAGGCCGCCTCGCTCGCGGCGGGCGCCGCCGCCTCGCCGTGGACGGTCGCGCTCGCCCTCTCCGTGCGCCACGGAACCGTCGAGACGGCCCTCGGCGGGTGGCTGCGACTCGACTCCCTCGGCGCGGTGTTCCTGGTCGCGAGCGGCTTTCTCTACGCCGCCGGAGCGGCGTTCTCGATCGGCTATCTCCGCGCCGGCCCGCACCGCACGGGCTTCGCGGCCTACGCCCGGCGCTACTACGCGCTTCTCAACCTCTTCTGCTGGACGACGCTGCTCGTCCCGCTCATGAGCGACTTCGCGACACTGTGGGTCGCGGTCGAGCTGACCACGATCGTGTCCGTCCTCCTGGTCGCAGTCGACCGCACCGACGCCGCGCTCGAGGCGTCGTGGAAGTACGTGCTGCTCGCATCGGTCGGGCTGGGAATCGGGCTGCTGGCGGTGATCGTGCTCTACGCCGCAGGCACCGGGGCGCTCGGGGACGGCTACCTGCCTCGCTTCGAAAGCTACCTCGCCGTCGGCGGCTCGCTGCCCGGGGTGCAGGTCGAGTTCGCGTTCCTGCTCGCCGTGATCGGGTTCGGCACGAAGGTCGGCTTCGTTCCGTTGCACACCTGGCTCCCCGATGCGCACAGCGAGGCGCCGAGCCCGATCTCGGCGCTCCTCTCCGGGGCACTGCTCGCGAACGCCTTCTACGCGATCCTGCGCTTCTACCAGGTGACCATGCTCGCGGCCGGCGACCGCTTCCCCCGTGGCGTGCTGCTCGTGTTCGGGGTCGCATCGCTCGCGCTCGCCGCGCTCTTCGTTCTGCGGCAGGAGAACTACAAGCGCCTGCTCGCGTACTCGACGATCGAGCACATGGGCGTGATCGCGCTCGGCGTGGGATTCGGCGTCCGCCTCGCGGTCGCGGGGGCGCTGCTCCACGTGCTCAACCACGCGGTCGCAAAAGGGCTCGCGTTCTTCGGCACGGGCTCCCTGCTGCGCCGGTACGACACGAAGCAGATCGAGGGGGTGAGGGGCGCCGCCGGCGTGCTTCCGTTCAGCGGCCCGATGTTCCTCGCGGCGGCCCTCGCGCTCTCTGGCCTGCCCGTGACCGGGATCTTCCGCAGCGAGTTCCAGATCGTCACGGGGGGCTTCTCGAAGCCGGCGTACGTCTCGGTCGCCCTGCTGCTCGTGTTCGTGAACCTCGCGTTTCTCGGCGTGATCTGGCACACGGGTCGCATGGTGCTCACGCCCGTCGACGGCTCGACACCGCGGGGGGAGACGAGCTGGTGGATGGTCGCGGCGATGGGCGCCTGCCTCGTCGTCGTCGTCGGACTCGGCCTGCACGTGCCCTCGGGCCTCTCGTCGCTGCTCGAGCACGCGGCCGCGTCGCTGGGAGCGACCGGATGACCGTGGGACAGGCACGGGCGGCCGACGACCCGCGCGACCTGCTGCAGCCGGTGCTCGACGCTCATGGAGGAGGACGCTCCGCCGGGCGAACGCCGCCTGCGCGTGCCGCTGGTCGGCCTCGAGAGCGCCCTCGAGCGGCTTCTCGGCCTCGGCGGACGTCTCGCCGCGCTCGTCGTCGCGGACCGGCCGCCCAGCGGTCGCTTCTCGCGGCGGTCGCCTTCCGCGGGGAGCTCGTCGCGCTGCGCGCGCCGCTCGGGGGAGCGCAGGAGTACCCGTCGCTCGGCCGCGTCACGCCTGCCGCCCTGCTCCCCGAGAGAGAGCTGCACGATCGATACGCGTTGACCCCGGTCGGTCACCCCGACCTGCGGCCGCTCGTTCGACCCGATCCCGACCTCGTCGAGCGCCGCATCCTCGGCGAGCAGGCGTTCGCGATCCCGTACGGCCCGATCCGCTCCGGGGTGTTCGAGTCGGTCCAGTACGTGATCGAGACCGGCGGAGAGGACGTCCTCGGACTGGAGGTTCGTCCGTTCTTCAAGCATCGCCGGCTCGAGCAGCGCTTCACGGGTGTCGGCCTCGACCATGCGGTGCTCGTCGCGGAGCGCGTCGCGGCAATCGCCGGCGTCGCCCACGCGTCTGCGTTCTGTCAGGCCGTCGAGCGCGCCCTCGGCGTCGAGCCCACACGCCGCGCCCAGCGCTGGCGCGTCGTCCACGCGGAGCTCGAGCGCATCGCCAACCACCTCGACGTCGCGATGAAGCTCGCAGAGGACGCCGCGCTCTCGGTCGCCGTCGCGCGGTTCGGGATCCTCAAGGAGCGCGTCCAGCGCCTCCGCGCGGGCCTCTGCGGCAGCAGGTTCGGCCGCGGGGTCGTCGTTCCGGGCGGCCTCGGCGCCGAGCCGCTCCTCGCGCCGTCCGCTGTGATCGTCGAGCTCGACCTGCTCGAGCGCGACCTCCGCCGCGACCGCCGCCTCCTGCTCGGTACGGCGTCCTTCACCGACCGGCTCGTCGGCAGCGGCACACTCGACCGCGACACGATCGAGGCGTATGCGGGGGTCGGGCCGGTCGCGCGCGCCTGCGGCGTCGCGGTCGACGCGCGCTTCGAGCGGCCGTACGGCGCGTACGTACGCGTGGGCGGACGCATCTCGACCGTGGAGGGCGGAGACGCCATGGCGCGGCTCCGCGTCCGGTTCAACGAGATCGCCGAGAGCCTCCACGTCGTCCGGCAGGCGTTCGAGCGGCTCGACAAGTACGGCCCGGAGCTGCGCACGGAGGTGCCGCCGGGAACCGGAGCCGCCTTCGGATGGGTGGAGGCGCCGATGGGGGAGCTCGTCTACTGGGTCGAGATCGACGGCGGCGCCGTCCAGACCGTGCGCATCAGCTCGCCGTCGCTGCGGAACTGGCCGCTGTTCGCCGAGAGCTTCCGCGGCGACGTGCTCACCGACTTCTCCTTCATCGAGCACAGCTTCGGGCTCACGCCCGCCGGAGCGGACAGGTAGCACGATGCTCGAGTGGATCGCACGTGGACTGCGCACCGGCATCGTCACGACGCGCTACCCGCGCGAGCCCGAGCAGGCCCCCGACGGCTTCCGGGGCCGGATCGAGGTGCTGGACGCCCGACGCGGTGACCCGCGCCTCGAGGCGATCTGCCCGACCGGCGCGATCGCGGTCGCGGACGACGGGGCCGTCGCGCTCGACCGGGGTCGCTGCATCCTCTGCGGCCTCTGCGTCGCCACCGACCGCAATCGGTTCGCGTTCGCAACGGGCTTCGAGACCGGTGCGCGACGGCGCACGAGCCTCGTCGCCGGCGAGGCGTCCGCCGGCGACCTCGAGGGCTGCGCGCCACGCTGGGCGAGCGCACGCGGACGCTCGAGCGCTCCGTCCACGTCCGCCACGTCGACGCCGGCTCGGACGGCGGCGAGGAGTGGGAGATCCAGGCCCTCACGAACCCGTACTACGACGTCCAGCGGCTCGGCGTCTTCTTCACGCTCTCCCCCCGTCATGCGGACATCCTCCTCGTCAGCGGCGTGGTGACCGAGCCGATGCGCGACCCACTTCTCCGCGCGTGGGAGTCGATGCCCGAGCCGAAGGCGGTGGTCGCCGTCGGGACCGACGCCTGCTCGGGCGGGCTCGCGCGCACCAACGGAGAGGCGGGCGGCGTCGACCGGGTGCTCCCCGTCGACGTGTACGTGCCCGGCTCGCCGCCGAGCCCGATCGCGATCCTGCACGGCCTGCTACTCGCGAGCGGCCGGATCGTCGCCGAGGAGCCCGCGTGACCGCCGTGTACGCAGCGGGGATGATCGCGCTGGCGGTCGCGGTCGCATTGCCCTGGATCCACGTGCGGCTCGGGCTCGCGGTCTCGACCGTGGGGGGGGCGCTGCTCGCCGCCGTCGGTCTCGCGAGCGCGGCAGGCTGGTCGACTCCGACGCTCGACCTGGGCTCGTGGCTCGGCTTCGGCCCCGCCTCGCTCGTCTCGGACGGTCTCGCGGGGATCTTCCTCGCGCTCGTCGGCGCGACGGGCGCCGCGGTCTCGCTCGCGCTGCTCGAGCGTCCGCCGGCAAGGCTCGCGGCCGCCCTGCACACGCTCGTCCTGCTCGCCACTGCGACCGTGATCGGCGCCGACCAGGCGTTCCTCTTCCTCCTCGCCTGGGAGACGCTCACACTCGCCCTCTACCTCCTCGCTGCCGCGGGCCGCGAACGCCCGGGCGACCTCGCTCGCGGCCTACTTCGGCGGCGCGCTCTCGAAGGTCGGCGGGGCCTGCATCCTCGCGGCGTTCGCACTGCTCTACGCCCAGACCGGCAGCTTCGCGTTCGTCGACTGGGCGAACGCGGCCGGCGGTCTCGGCACGACCGCGAGCGTCACGTTCGGGCTCCTGCTCCTCGGCTTCGGCTCGAAGATCGGGCTGCTTCCCCTGCAGGCGGGGTTGCCGCCGCTCTACGCCGCGTCCTCCGGCGCCACGGCCGCGAGCATCGCGATCGCGTTCAACGCCGGTTTCTACGGGCTCTTCCGGCTCGTATTCGGAACGCTCGGCCCGGGGCCTGCGTGGTGGGGCGAGCTCGTGCTCGTCCTCGGGGCGCTCACCGCGCTCGTCGGGATCCTCTACGCAGTCGCGCAGGACGAGATCGCGGTGTTCCTCGGCTTCTCCAGCGTCGAGCAGGGCGGCATCATCTTGCTCGGCTTCGGAGTGGCGCTGCTCGGCCAGGCGGAGGGCCAGCCGGAGCTCGCAGCGGCAGGCCTGCTCGCCGCGACCCTGCAGCTCGTCATGCACGGTATCGCGAAGCCGCTCGCGTTCCTCGCCGCCGAGCGCGTGACGGCCGCGACCGGGGCGCGTGACCTCCGTCCGCTGGGGGGGCTCTCGCCGCGGCTCCCGTCGACGGCGATCGGCCTCGGTTTCGCCGTCCTCAGCCTCGCGGCGATGCCGCCGCTCGGGGGCTTCGTGAGCGAGTGGTTCACGTTCGAGGCGCTCCTGCAGAGCTTTCGCGTCGACTCGACGACCGCGCAGCTCGTCATGGCCCTCGCGGCGGCGATTCTCGCGCTGACCGCCGGCATCGGCCTGCTCGCGTTCGCGAAGCTCTACGGCGGCGCCTTCCTCGGACGGGCGCGCAGCATGCTCGTAGGTCTTCGCGAGCCGGACCGGGCCGTGGGCTTGCTTCTGCTGAGCGCGGCAGCGCTCGTCCTCGGCGCGATCGCGCCGTGGGAGATCCGCTGGCTCGGATCCGGCCTCGCCGGCCTCCTCGGCTTCGATCTCGCCTCGCAGACGATCTCGTTCCCCCTCGTGCTCGGGCCGGTGTTCGAGCACTTCTCGGTGCTCGCCCCCACCTGGCTCGCGCTCGCGATCCCGACGTTCGCGCTCGTCGCCGGGCTGCTCGTACGGCGCGTCCTGCGACCACCCGTCCGGCGCGCGCCCGTGTGGGTGTCAGGCAGCGCGCCTGACATCGCCACGGTCCAGTACACGCCCGACAGCTACGCGAACCCGATCAGGGTCGTGCTCGCGACCGCCTACCGGTTCCGCCGCGAACTGCAACCCGTCGCCGGAGACCCCGGTCGGCTCGAGCTGCGTACCAGCACCACGCCGCCCTTCGAGGCGTACCTCTACCGTCCGCTCGCCCACGCTGCGCTCGCCGTCTCGGGATACGTCAGGCGGCTGCAGTCCGGGCGCCTCGGCCTCTACCTTCTCTACATCCTCGTCGTGCTCATGGCCGCGCTCGCCCTCATCCCCGCCCTCCACGACCGATGATCCAGCAGATCCTCATCGCCTGGGACGGCTCGTCCTCCGCCCGCTACGCGCTCGACATGGCGATCGAGCTCGCACGACGCTACGAGGCGGAGCTCGTGGCCGCCTCCGTCGCCCACTCACCCGCGCACCCCGAGACCGAGGCCGACCGCGTCGAGTCGGTCGACGCGGCCCGGCGGTACCTCGAGGAGACGCTCGGCGCGGTCGCCGACCGTGCGGACCGCGTCGGCGTGCCGTTCGAGCACGTGATCATCGAAGGCGACAGCCCGGCGGACGACATCCTCGGCTACGCGCACGAGCACGGGTTCGACCTCGTCGTGGTCGGCCACCATCGCAACCGGCGAACGGGGCGCTTTCTCCTGCACGGCCTCGCCGAGCGGATGATCGCCCAGGCCGACATGCCCGTGCTGGTCGTCGCCGACGAGCACGACGACTGACGGGGTAGGCCGCGTCTAGCCGGCTGCGGGGAGGAAGATCTCCTTCGCGATCACGAGCCGCTGGATCTGCGAGGTGCCCTCGTAGATCTGGAAGAGCTTCGCGTCGCGCATCAGCTTCTCCACCGGGTACTCCTTGATGTACCCGTAGCCGCCGAAGATCTGCACCGCGTCGGTGGTGACCTTCATCGCGGTGTCGGCCGCGAAGCGCTTCGCGAACGAGGAGTACTTCGTCGCCCTGCGGCCGTGGCCCTGGTCGATCATCCACGCGGCCTGCCAGGTGAGCAGCCGCGAGGCCTCGATCTCGGTCGCCATGTCGGCGACGAGGAACGAGACGCCCTGGTTCATCGCGATCGGCGTCCCGAACTGGATGCGCTCGCGGGCGTAGTCGAGCGCGAGCTCGTACGCCGCCTGTGCGACGCCGACCGCGCCGACCGCGGTGCCCGGCCGGGTGAAGTCGAGCGTCTGCATCGCGATCTTGAAGCCGTCGCCCTCGCCGCCGAGGCGGTTCGCCGCGGGCACGACGACGTCCTGGAACGCGACCGCCGACGTGTCCGTCGCCCGCTGCCCCATCTTGTCGAGGTGCTTCTCGATCGTGACGCCCTCCGCGTCCATCGGCACCACGAACGCGGTGAGGCCGCGGTGCCCCTTGGAGCGGTCGGTCGAGGCGAAGCAGACCATCCACGACGCCTGCCCGGCGTTCGTGATGAACATCTTCGAGCCGTTGACCCGATACTCGTCGCCCGAGCGCACCGCGGTCGTCTGGATGGCCGAGACGTCCGAGCCGGCGCCGGGCTCGGAGAGCCCGAAGCAGCCGAGCACGGGCTCGGAGACGAGCGGCGCGAGCCACTCGCGCTTCTGCTCGTCCGTCCCGGCGACGAGGATCGGGCCGGCCGCCAGCCCGTTCCCGAGGATCGAGGTGCCGATGCCCGAGCAGCCCCAGTAGAGCTCCTCGCCCACGAGCATCCCGTCGAACGCCGACAGCTCGGGACCGCCGAGCGACTCGGGCAGGTGGAGGTTCATCAGACCGAGCTCGTGAGCCTTCGCGACGACGTCCGCCGGGTGCGTCTGGTGCTCGTCGTACTCGGCCGCCTTCGGCCGGATCTCCTTCTCGGCGAACTCGCGCGCGAGCGCGCGCAGCTCCCTCTGCTCGTCCGTGAGCGCGAACGAGACCCCGTTCGCGATCCCGGTCTCCACGGTCGCCATACCAAGCTCCTCGCCGTCGATTGACTAGTCAGTCAATGCTATCGGGCGTCCAGTCGCGAGGCAAGGGCGCCGAGAGGCGGGTGATCCGCTCCCGGGCGCCGGCCAGCAAGGCGTCGACGCCCCGTCTGCTCCGATCGATCACGCACCCATCATCCGGACGCGGCGCCCCGGCTGTCCAACCGCTCACGGCCCCCCGCACGTAGCCGCCTCTAGAATCAGTCGAAATCCACGCCGGAGGCCTCATCGTGGCGACCACCACCGCAGCACCAGCCGATCTCGACCCGCTCGACTTCCTCGCGCTCGACGCGCTGCTCGACGACGAGGAGCGGGCGATTCGCGACACCGTGCGCCAGTTCGTGCGGGAGCGCGTGGTGCCCGACGTCGGCGAGTGGTTCGAGCAGGGAATCCTCCCGCGGGAGATCGTGCAGGAGCTCGCGAAGCTCGGCCTGTTCGGGATGCACCTCGACGGCTACGGGCTCCCCGGCGCGAGCGCGATGGCGTACGGGCTCACCTGCATGGAGCTCGAGGCCGGGGACGCGGGCGTCCGCAGCACGGTCTCGGTGCAGGGCTCGCTCGCGATGTTCGCGATCTGGCGCTGGGGCTCGGAGGAGCAGAAGGAGCGGTGGCTGCCCGCGATGCATCGCGGTGAGGCGATCGGCTGCTTCGGGCTGACGGAGCCGGACGCGGGCTCGGACCCGGGCGCGATGCGCACCCACGCCCGCCGCGACGGCGACGACTGGATCCTCAACGGGGCGAAGATGTGGATCACCAACGGGACGATCGCCGACGTCGCGGTCGTGTGGGCCCGGACCGAGTCGGGCGAGATCCGCGGGTTCCTCGTCGAGCGGGAGCTGCCGGGGTTCTCGGCGCCGGAGATCCACAGGAAGATCTCGCTCCGCGCCTCGATCACCTCGGAGCTCGTGCTGCAGGACGTGCGCGTCCCCTCGGACGCGATGCTCCCCGGCTCGTCGACGCTCCGGGGCCCGCTCTCGTGTCTCGACGAGGCCCGCTTCGGGATCGTGTTCGGCGCGGTCGGCGCGGCGCGCGCCTGCTTCGAGGAGGCACTCTCCTACGCGCACGACCGCATCGTCTTCGGCAAGCCGATCTCGGCGTACCAGCTGACGCAGCAGAAGCTCGCCGAGATGGCGCTCGAGGTGAACCGCGGATACCTCACCGCGATCCACATCGGCCGGATGAAGGACCAGGGCACTCTTCGACCCGAGCACGTCAGCCTCGGCAAGATGGGCAACGTCCGCGGGGCGCTCGAGGTGTGCCGGTCGGCACGCACCGTGCTCGGGGGCAACGGGATCACGCTCGAGTACCCCGTGATCCGCCACATGAACAACCTCGAGTCCGTGCTCACCTACGAGGGCACGCACGAGGTGCACACGCTCGTCGTCGGCCAGGCCTTGACGGGACAGAACGCGTTCGGCCGCGCCTGAGGGCCGCGTCAAGCGGCGGTTCGACTCGCCCGCGACGACGTCGCGTCCGCACGCCGTAGCCTGCGCACCTCCGGCACCGCCACGGGGCCGACCTTCGCCGCGGCCGAGACGAGCGCCGCGGCGACGAACGCGGTGTCCACGCCGACCAGGTCGGAGATGGGGCCCCACAAGGCGAAGCCGATCGGCATGAACACGAGCGAGATCGCCCAGTCGTACGAGGAGACGCGCGACAGCACGTCTTGCGGAATCTCGCTCTGCAGCACCGTCTCCCACAGCGTGTTCGAGACGACGATCGAGACGAAGGCCGCGAACGCGCCGAGCGCGATCACCGCGGTCGGCACCGGCAGTGCGAAGAGCAGCACGTAGCCGGCCATCCCCAGTGCGACGAGGTGGCCGGCGAGGAGTGGACGCGACGGGCGCCAGCGCAGCGCAACGACGCCGCCGAGCGCCCCGCCGATGCCCCCCGCCGTGGCGATGATCCCCCACGCGGCCGCGCCGCCGAGCTCCCGTTCGGCGACGAGCGGCCCGAGGACTCCCTGCGCGCCCCAGGCCATGTTCCCGATCCCGAAGCTGACGAGGCTCGCCCAGAGCCAGCGGCGGCCACGGACGGCCCGCCAGCCCTCGGCGAGGTCGGTGAAGAACGCCCGGCGCTCGGGTGCGACGGAGGAGGAGACGCGCACTCCGCCGAGGAGGATCGCGCTCGCCGCGAACGTCGCCGAGTCGATCGCGAAGACCCACCCCGATCCGGCCGTCGCGACGATCAGCCCCGAGAGCGCGGGACCGGCGATCCAGGTTCCGCTGCGAGTGAGGGCAAGGAGCGCGTTCGCGTTCTGCAGCTGCGGCCGGCTGACGGCCTGGGGCACGAGGCCGGTCGACGCAGGCCCGAAGAACGACTGCGCCGCGCCGACCACGACCGCCAGCACGACGAACTGCCACAGCGCCGCCCGCTCGGCGATCACGAGCACGGCCAGGGCGAGCAGCGCGCAGCAGCGGACGATGTCGCACGTCAGCATCACGACGCGCCGCTCGAGCCGGTCCGCCCAGACCCCGCCTGCGAGGATGAACACCGAGTGCGACAGCGTGAACGCCGCGAACACGACGCCGAGCGCCGCCGCCGAGTCGGTCGCGTCGAGCACGGCGAACGTCAACGCGACCGGCGTCATCGAGTCGCCGATCGCGCTCGTCCCTGCCGCGAGCCAGAGAAGCCGGAACGGCCGCTCGCGGAGCGGCTCGAGGCTCGCGGTCCTCACCGGCCGTCGAGCGCGCGCTCCGCGCGCCCGAGGCGGGCCACGAACGGGATCGCGAGCAGGATCGGGATCCCGAGCACCGGCCAGAGCGCCTGGTAGCCCTGCGTCGACTCGAGCGTCGAGCTGAGCAGGTCGATCACCGCGCCCGCCAGGAGCGGCCCGATCACGAGGCCGAGGCCCTTCGTCGTCGTGGCGAGACCCGAGATGGTGCCCCGCTCGTCCGCCGGCATGAGCTTGAAGAGCAGGCCCCAGGCGAGCGTCATCACCGTGCCGCCCGCGACCGCGACCACGAAGATCAGCGCGAGATACCACGCGTGCCAGGTCGCTCCCAGCCCGCCGGCGAGCAACCCGACCCCGTAGACGATCGACGCGACGACGATCACGCGCGCGAGCCCGACCTCGTCACCGATCCGCCCCGCGCAGAGCGCGGCCACGATGTACCCCGCCGCGACCACGGCGAGGATCGAGGTGGACGTCGAGAGCGGCTCACCGAGCCCGACCGTGACGTAGAGCACGACGAACGTCCGCGCGCCGGCGAAGGTCGCCTCCCACGCGGTGTTGACCCCGAGGAACGTCGCCACGTCGCGGTTCGTCCGCAGCACGGTCCAGGAACGCGCGAGGTACGCCCGCACGCCCAGGAAGACCCTGCCGTGGCCGCCGTCCTCGGTGACGAGCAGGATCGGCACCGCGCACGCAGCAGTGACGATCACGGCCGCGAAGAGGAACGGCGCGGGTTTCCAGAGGCGGAAGAACTCTCCGCCGCCGATCAGCGCGCCGCCGATCGCGACGCCGCGGAAGAGGTGCTGGACGCCCTGCGCGCGCCCGAACATCTGCTCGGGGACGACGTCGGGGTAGAGACCGCGGTACGGCGGCTCGTACACGTAGTAGGCGAAGAACAGCGCCGCGAGCATCAGCGCGGTCGTCCAGAGGCTCGGCATGAAGGCGAGCAGCGCGAGCGCGAACCCCATCGGGCCCAGCGCGACGAGCATGAAGGGCCGACGCCGTCCGAGCGGGGTGTGGAACGTGTCGCTCCAGGGACCGATCACGAGCGGGAGCGAGACCGCGATGAATCCCTCTGCGGCGAGCACGAGCCCGACGAGCGTGGTCGAGTCCGTGTACTTCTCGAGCAGCGGGGGCAGATACGCCGCCGTGGTGGTCAGCGCCCACGCGAGCCCCAGCGCGCCCGCGCCGAGCGCGAGCGTGTCCCGCCCGCGCGGAGTCAGGCGACGAGCGTCGTCCGGGCGAGACCGCCGCGGACGACGTCGACGAGCGTGCGTTCGGCACGGGCGACCTCCTCGTCGCCGTCGGGAAGCCTGCCCATCACCCAGCCGGTGAGGATCTCCTCGAGCCCTCCGTAGACGACCCAGCTCGCGAGCCGCGCGTCGAGCTCCTCCCGGAAGACCCCTTCTGCCTGTCCCTGCTCGATCACGCGCTGGATCACCTCGAAGCCGCGACCGATGTCGTCGACCTGCGTCGCGAGATGGGCGCTCCGGCCGACCTCGCGCACCATCACCGTGACGAGGTCGGGGTCGTTCCGCCACGTGCGCAGGAGGATCTTGACGAGCCCGAGCAGCTTCTCGTCCGCCGGCTCGCTCGACGCCTCGACGAGGGCGAACCGCTCGAGCAGCTGCCCCCAGTTCTCACGGAAGATGGTCTCGAGCACCTCGTCCTTGGACGAGAAGTAGTGGTACAGGAGCCCGTGGGCGACACCGGCCTCCTCGGCGATGTCGCCGACCCGCGAGGTGTGGAAGCCGCGGCGCGCGAAGACGCGGACGGCGGCGTCGAGGATCCGCTGCCGCTTCTCCTCGGCGCCGCCCGACCGGTCGCCGGCGACGCGCTCCCGCGCGATTGAACGGTCAGTCAACGTCTGGTCAGAATAGGCGTGGTGGCCGACGAGGCGCAACAGCCGCTCGAGGGGATGGTCGTGGTCGACCTCACCCGGTACCTGCCGGGTGCCTTCGCGAGCCGCGAGCTGTTGCGGCTCGGCGCGCGGGTCGTGCGGGTCGAAGCGCCGGACGGGGATCCGATGCGACGCGCGGCGCCCGCATGGGACGATGCACTGCGCCGCGGCAAGGAGTCGGTCGTCTGCGACCTCAAGCGTGACGCGGCGTTCGCGCGGGAGCTCTGCGCGCGCGCGGACGTCGTGCTCGAGGGCTTCCGGCCCGGAGTCGCCGGGCGACTCGGCATCGGGCCCGATGACGTTCCGGCGAGCGTCGTGTACTGCTCGATCACCGGTTTCGGCGTCGCGGGACGTCACGTCGACCGGGTCGGGCACGACCTCAACTACCTCGGCTGGGCCGGCGCGCTCGAGGACACGGCCCCTGCCACGCCTCCCGTGCAGGTCGCCGACCTCGCCGCCGGCGCCCTCGGCGCGGTGGCCCAGGTGCTCGCCGCGCTCGTCCGGCGAGCGCGTACCGGGGAGGGCGCCCGGCTCGTCGTCTCGATGACCCACCGCTCGCACGACCTCGTCGCACACCGGCTCGGCGGCGACCCGCTCCCTCGTCTGCTCACGGGCGGCCTCGCCAGCTACGCGTCGTACGCCACGGCCGACGGCCGCTTCCTGACGCTCGCCGCTCTCGAGCCCACCTTCTTCGTTCGCGCCTGCGAGCTCCTCGGCCGGCCGGAGCTCGCCTCCCGGCAATACGCGGCCGACCAGGACGAGCTTCGGCGCGAGCTCGCGACGCTCTTCTCTCGACGCAGCCTCGCCGAGTGGCTCGACCTCTTCGAGCACGAGGAGGTCTGCGTCGGCCCGGTCGCGAGCCTCGCCGAGGCGCACGCGGACCTGGGGCCGTGGCCGGAGCCCGAGCCCGACGTCTCTCTCGGAGCACATACGGACGCCTGGCGCGCCGAGCTCCGCCGCAGCCCCGGGTGAGCGCCGTGCGTGGGCGAACGCACGGCGCGTGCAACGGTGTCACGAGCGGGGACTCAGCCCGGCGCGAGACCGAGGGCGGCGGGCAGCGCGAGCAGCGTGTCGACGCGATCGGGCTCCTCCGGGCAGCAGCCCCTCCCGGTCGACGAGGATCGCGCGCATCCCGAGCGCCCGCGCGCCTTCGATGTCGTCGGCGTAGCTGTCACCGACCATCGCGGCCTCCCGCGGCGCGACGTCGAGCGCGGTCAGCGCGGCCTCGAAGATCGAGCGGTGCGGCTTGATCCTCCCGTGGCGCATGGAGGCGACGCAGATGTCCACGTCGAGCGAGTGGTGGCGGGCGAACTCGTCGAGGTCGCGCTGTCCGTTCGAGACGAGCCCGATACGGAGGTTCCGCTCCCTCAGCACCGCGAGCGCGGGGAGCGTGTCCTCGTAGAGGAAGAAGTTCTCGTGACGCTCCCACTGGCGGACGACGTCCAGAGCGCACGCGCGCGCGCGGGCGACCGCGCCCCCCATGCCGGCCACGATCTGCTCGGTGAACGCGATCCAGAGCTCCTCGTCGTGGACGAGATCGGGATGCCGCTGCAGGCTCTCGAGCGCGTCGAGGCGGGCGCCTTCGTACCGGGAGATGTCGAGCGTCAGGCCGTGGCGCGCACCGGCGCGCCGGTAGCCCTCGGGTCCCAGCTCGGGCCCCGGCCGGAAGAGCGTGAAGTCGACGTCGAGCAGAACGGCCTTGAGCATCCGGCCCGAGGATACGGGCTCGGTTCGGTACGCTTCGCTGCCCGGGGTGTGGCGCAGCCTGGTAGCGCGCTCCGTTCGGGTCGGAGAGGCCCCCAGTTCAAATCTGGGCACCCCGATCGGCGTAGGGGAACCGGCGGGTTCCCCTGCGCCTAGACTCGTTCGGATGGCCGCCCGGGACGAGATCGTCGCCTACGCCGACGCGCTCCTCGAGATCGACCGCTTCCCCGAGTTCGCGCCGCAGGGGCTCCAGGTCGTGGGCGCCGACGAGGTGACCACGGTCGCATGCGGCGTCTCGTCCTCCCGGGAGCTGTTCGAGCGGTCGGTCGAGCTCGGCGCACAGCTCGTGCTCGTGCACCACGGCCTTTTCTGGCGCAACGAGCCGCTCGTCGTCGACGCGCGCCTGAGAGGCAGGCTGGAAACGCTGTTCGCGGGAAACGCGTCGCTCGCCGCGTACCACCTGGCGCTCGACGCGCACCCGACGCTCGGCAACAACGCGCAGCTCGCCGAGCGCCTGGGAGCGATCGTCGAAGGGCCCTACGGCGGCGTCGGTCTCGGCTGCACGATCGGGCCGCTCGCGCTCGAAGAGCTTGTCGCGCGGGTCGAGCAGGTCGTCGAGCGGCCTGCTCTCGTGCTCTCCGGTGGAGACGCGCCGATCCGGCGTCTCGCGATCTCGTCGGGCGCCTCGGGGTTCGAGCTGCCCCACGCTGCCCGTGCGGGGTTCGACGCGCTCCTGACGGGCGAGGCGGAGGAGCCGAACGCGGCGACCGCGCGCGAGCTCGGCATCCACCTCATCGCGGCGGGCCACCATGCGACCGAGCGGCTCGGTGTCCAGGCGCTGGCGGCCGACCTCGCAGAGCGCTTCGCCCTCCGCTGGCACTACGTCGAGGTCGACAACCCCATCTAGGGAAGTCGGGCCGGGGCGATTGCAGAGCGCCCGGCCGCCGGAGTATCCTCGGAGGACATGGACGATTTCGGGAGGCGGGCCCGTTGACCCCCGCCACTACCGTACGAGCGCCGATCGAGCCCGTTCGAACGCGAGAGCGTGGACGGGCTTTTTGGTCGCGCGAGAGGAGAGGACACGGCCGATGGCGAATCACCTGACGCCCGACGAGCTCGCGAAGGAGCTCAACATGGATCGGGAGTCGATCATCCGCATCTGCGTCGAGGAAGGCGTCCCGATCTACCAGGGGAAGATCGACAAGCACCTCTTCCAGGCACAGCTCCAGGCGGTCGGGGCCGCGCACCAGGCCACGGGCTGAGAGCCACTCTCTCGGAGACGTTCGCAGGGCCCGGCGCCTGCCGGACCCTCGCGTTCGCTCAGCGCCGTGCGCGCGTGCGCGCCGGCTTCTTCTCCGGCTTGCCGGCCTTCGCCTTGCCGTCACCGGGCTGGCGTGACGTGCCCTGTTTCGCGGAGCTCTTCGCGGCAGCCACGCTCGCCTTCAGCGCCTCGATCAGGTCGACGGTCGGCGCGGGCTCCGGCACGGGCTCCGGCTCGGCGATCTCCTCGCCGCGCAGCTTCGCCTCGAGCAGCGCGCGCAGCTCGCTGCGGTAGGTGCTCGTCAGCTCGTGCGGGTCGAACTCGGCGGCGAGCCCCTGCACGATCTGGCGGGCGAGCTCGAGCTCGGGCTTCTTCACGTCCGTCTCGCTCATCGCCTCGTCGATCTCGGCCTGCGTGTAGACGTCCTCCTCGAGGTACAGCGTCTCGAGCACGAGACCCTGCCCCCGCGGCCGGACGAGACAGATCGACTCGCGGCCGGAGCGGACGAAGCGCCCGATCGCGCCGACGCCGGCCTCCTCCATCACCTCGAGCAGCAGCTTGTAGGGCTTGCGCTGCGCCGCGGCCGCGCCCGGGACGAGGAAGTACGTGCGATCCATCCAGATCGGATCCACCTCGCCGAGCGGCACGAACCGCTCGATGTCGATCGTGCGGGAGTCGTCCCGGCGCTCGAGCGCCTCGAGCTCCGCGTCCTCGACGACCACGAACTGGCCCTTCGCGAACTCCCAACCCTTCACGAGCTCGTCGGCCGTCACCTCGCGGTCGTCGGTGGGGCACCAGCGCTTCTGCTTGATCGGCGTGAGGTCCTCGCGATGGAGCAAGCGGAAGGAGACATCCGACTGCCGCGCAGCCGGCTTCGTCGCGGGCGCGAGCCCGACGGGGATGCTCACGAGGCCGAAGCTCAGGGATCCGTTCCAGGTGACGCGCATCGTTCTCCAGTCTACGGGGCGGAAGTCGGTCTTTCGCGGCCGCGACGCCGATCCCTGCGACCACTAGAGTCTTCCCGGAATGCCCGGCGAACGCACGATCCCGCGCCTCTGGGCCGACGCCGTCGCCAAGAACCGCGGGACCGCGTACCTCGTCGAGCGCGCCGGCGGCTGGCACGAGGTCTCGTGGGCAGAGGCCGCCGAGCGGGTCGAGCTGATCGCGAACGGCTTGCTCGCGCGCGGAGTCCGCAAGGGGGACGCGTTCGGGCTCCTCGCGCGGAACACGCTCGAGTGGGCGTTGTTCGACTTCGCGCTCGCGCACGTCGGCGCGGTCGGCGCGGCGATCTACGCGAACTCGTCGCCTCGCGACGCGCAGTACGTCCTCCAGCACTCCGAGGCCGTGGGCGTCCTGTGCGAAGACGAGGCGCAGCGCGCGAAGGTGGAGGAAGGCCGCGCCGCCCTTCCGACGCTCCGCCACGTGCTCACGTTCGCGGAGCTGCCGGCGCTGGAAGAGGAGGGCAGCCGCTACAGGGACGCGCACCCGGACGCGCTCGCCGAGGCGGTGGCGGCGATCGACGAGGAGGATCTGTTCACCTTCATCTACACGTCCGGCACGACGGGGCCGCCGAAGGGGTGCATGATCCGCCACCGCAACTACCACGCAATGGTCACCTCCGGCGACGAGCTGCCGCAGCGTCCCCATCCGGACGACGTGATGCTCCTCTACCTCCCGCTCGCCCACAACTTCGGGCGCCTGATGCACCTCGCCGGGCCGTACCAGGGCTACACGATCGCGTTCCTCTCGGACCCGCTGGAGGTGGCGCGCGCACTGCCGGAGGTGCGGCCGACGATCCTCCCGAGCGTCCCTCGCGTCTACGAGAAGGTGCACACGGCCATCACCGCCTCTTTCGCGGAGACGACGGGCGTCAGGCGACGCCTGGTCGACTGGGCCCTCGACGTCGGCCGGCGAGAGAGCGCCCTCCGGCGGGCGGGGCGCCCGCTCCCCCGGAGCCTCGCGCTCCAGCGCCGGCTCGCCGACCGTCTCGTGTTCTCGAAGGTGAAGGAGCGGCTCGGCGGCCGCCTGCGTCTTCCGATCTCTGGCGGCGCGCCGCTCGCGAAGGAGATCGCGGAGCTGTTCGACGCGCTCGGGATCAGCATCATCGAGGGGTACGGGCTGACGGAGTGCACGACCGCCGCGACGACGAACAGGATCGACGATTACCGGTTCGGGACCGTTGGCCAGGCATTGCCGGGGTTCGAGCTCCGCCTGGCCGACGACGGCGAACTGCTCGTTCGCAGCGAGACGGTGTTCGCCGGCTACTTCAAGGAGCCGCAGGCGACCGCCGAGGTGCTCGAGCCCGACGGCTGGCTGCACACGGGCGACATCGCGACGATCGACGACGACGGCTTCGTCACGATCACGGATCGGAAGAAGGACATCATCGTCACCGCGGGCGGCAAGAACATCGCACCGCAGAACCTCGAGAACGACCTGAAGACCTCGCGCTTCGTCTCCCAGGCGCTCGTGGTCGGCGATCGACGGCCGTACCCGGCGGCGCTGATCACGCTCGACCCCGTGGAGCTGGGCAACTGGGCACGGGCGCAGGGGCTCGCCGGGGACGTTCCGACGCTCGTGCGCAGCCCGGAGGTGCAGGAGCTCGTCTCCGGTGTCGTCGACGAGGTGAATCGCGAGCGCTCGCGCTACGAGCAGATCAAGCGCTTCGCGATTCTCGACCGGGACTTCGAGATGGAGCGCGGCGAGGTGACGCCGACGCTCAAGCTGCGACGACGCGTGGTGCTCGAGCACTTCGCGGACGAAGTCGACGCCCTTTTCGACGGGGCGACCGCGGCCGCGCCGGACGCACGCTAGCGGGCGCCTTCAGGGATCTGCCCCGCCCGCAGGGCGGGGATCAAGCGGCAGGAATCCGCGCGAGCGGATTCCTGCTTCGCGAACAAACCTCGTCGCCTACGAGGCAGTTGCGACCGCGAAGCGGGCGCCTTCAGGGATCTGCCCCGCCCGCAGGGCGGGGATCAAGCGGCAGGAATCCGCGCGAGCGGATTCCCGCTTCGCGAACAAGAACTAAACACGCTTCGCGCCGACGTAGGTCGCCGCGTACCACGAGTCGTCGAGGCTCGAGATCTTGACCACGTCCCCCGTGTGGGGCGAGTGGATGAACTGGCCGCCGCCGATGTAGATCCCCACGTGGCCGAGGCCGTCGAAGAAGACGAGGTCGCCGGGCTCGAGCTGGTCGCGCGAGACGTAGGTGCCGACCGAGCTGTACTGCATCGCCGCGTTGTGCGGCAGCGAGACGCCCATCTGGCCGTAGACGTACATCACGAAGCCGGAGCAGTCGAACCCGGAGGGGCTCGATCCGCCCCACACGTACGGGGTGCCCAGGTACTGCATCGCGATGCCGACCACGCCGCCGTACTGGGCCGGCGGGGGTGCAGGGCTGGAGAACGCGGCGGAGTCGGGGCCCGAGAGGGTCGAGGAGTCGGTCGGTGGGCTCGTGTACTGGAGCGCCTGCGGCTGCGACGCCTCCGCCCGCGTCGCGGCGAGCCGCGCCCGGGCCTGGGCCTCCAGGATCGCCTGGCGGCGGGCCTCCGCCGCCTGCAGGCGCTTGATCTCGCCCTGGATCGACGAGAGGAGCTGCTGGCGCTGGTTGAGCTGGGACTCGATCGAGCGACGCTGAGCCGCGCGCTCCGCGACGACCTGCGACTGCCGCACCCGGTCGCTCTGGAGCTTCTGCCGGTGCGTCTGGACGGCGCCGCGGAACCGCCGGACCTCGCTCACCACCCGCGAGTCCTGGCCGCCGACCCGCTGCGCCACGTCGATGCGGTCGAGGAGGTCGTCGAGGCTCTTCGCGCCGAGGATGACCTCGACCGCGCCGCCGGCGTCGCCGTTGATGTAGAGCGCCCGCAGGCGCTGGGCGACGTGCGTCTGCGCGACCGAGAGGCTCTGCTTCGCGATCACCAGGTGACGGCCGTTCGCCTTGAGGTCGGTGTCGATCTGCGAGAGCTGGATGTTCGCGAGGTTGTACGCGTCGACCGCGTGCCCGAGCTGCGAGTCGAGCTGCTGCACCTGCGCGAGGATCGCCCGCGCCTGCTGCTGCTTCGAGCTGATCGAGGGGTCTGCGGACGCGGAGCCAATGCCCAGGACGAGGGCCGTCGCCGCAGCGATCGCGAGCACGAGGCCGCTCGCGCGCCGCAGCGCAATACCTCTCATGCCGTCTCCCGCTGGCCTGCGAGACGGCACGCCGATGCTGGGGTCACCGGCCACAAGTGCGGGACACTAGCAGCGACCGATGACGGCTGCAGGGGCAATCGCGCAGAAAACGTCTGCAAACATCGCCATTCCCTTCTGTGGTACGGTCCCGAGCCCTTATGCACGGCTCCGCGAGATACCTCGCGCCGTGCGTCGCGGCCCTCCTTCTCGGCTCGACGACCGGCCTCGCCGACGGCGCGCACGCTCCCGCCCGGGACCTCGCCTCCCTCGCCACCGCGAAGCGGTCGGCGGCGCTGCAGCTCTACGCGCTCGAGTCGTCGCTCGTCCGCGCGCAGCAGCAAGGTGGCCGAGAACGCGCGCCGGCAGCGGGCGCTCGATCAGGCGCACGAGCGCGCCGTCCTTCGGTCGGTCGTGCTCCGGCGCTCGCTCGTCGCGACGCAGGGCAGGATCGCGACGCTGCTCCGGCGTCTCTACGTTGAGGGGTCGCCCGAGCCGCTCGCGGTCCTGCTCGGAGCCCGCTCGCTGTCCGCGGTGCTCGAGGGGATCGACAGTCTCGAGTACGCCACCCGGCGCAACCGGCGGCTCGCGGGCGAGGTACGCACGCGGTCGGCCGCCCTGCAGCGTGAGCTCCGGCGCCTGGAGCACGCCCGGGCCGCCCTCGCGCTCTCACGACAACGCTCCCAGTCCCTCGCCGCCGGGCTCGCCGCGGCCGCGCGGGAGAAGCAGGCAACGCTCGCGACCCTGGGCCGCGAAGAGGACCTGACGCGCGCACGGCTGGCCCAGGCCGAGGCGCAGGCCGCGGCAGCGGAGCGCGCCTCGAGGCGCATCGCGCCCCCGTCCGACCGTACCGCGTCCACGGAGACCCTCGCGGCGTCCGAGAGCCCGGACGCAACGGTGTCGGACGCGTCCGACACGGCGGACGGCGCCCCCGCCCAGGACGCGCAGCCGCCGGAGGCGGGGACGACGACACTCGTGGTCGACGCGGTCGCGTACCACCTACCAGGCCACACCGCGAGCGGGCTGCCGGTCGGGGTCGGCGTGATCGCGGTCGATCCCGGCGTGATCCCGCTCGGCACCCGCGTCTACGTGCCGGGGTACGGCCCTGCAGTCGCCGCCGACACGGGCACCGCGATCAAGGGCGCGATCATCGACCTCTGGATGCCCTCGACCGCGGCCGCGCGCGCCTGGGGCCGCCGCACCGTCACGATCACCGTCTACGGTTAGCTGCCGAGATGGTGCGCACCCGCCTCGCGCTCGTCGTCGCTCTCCTCTGCATGCTCGTCGCCCCTGCGGCGTCGTCCGCCGACGCGAGCGCGAGCGGCGACCTCGCCACGCGCCTCACGACCACGCTTCGTTCGCCGTACCTGTCGCTCGGCCAGACCGCGGCGATCGCGTTGGACGCCTCGACGGGCACGGTGCTCTACGCGCACAATGCGACGCGGCCGATCGTGCCGGCGTCGAACGAGAAGCTCCCGGTCGCCTGGACGGCGCTCGACCTGCTCGGGCCGTCGTTCCGGTTCCGCACCGAGGTGCTCGGCGACGGCGAGCGCACCGGCGCAACGTGGCACGGCGACCTCTACCTGGTCGGCTCGGGAGACCCGACGCTCGCCGCCGACGACATCGGGCAGCTCGCGCAGGCGATCCGCAGCAGCGGCATCCGGCGCGTCACGGGACGGATCCGGGGAGACGAGTCTGCCTTCGACAGTCGCCGTGGCGCGCCTGGCTGGAAGCGCTATTTCATCGGCGGCGAGACGCCGCCGATCTCGGCCCTAATCGTCGACCGTGCCGCCGGCTGGCCGGCGCTCTCACCTCCGCTGCTCGCTGCGCGGACGTTGCGGGAGGCACTCGTCGCACGCGGAGTGAAGGTGGCCGGCCGGCACGCGCTCGGCACCGCCGCCGGCACGGCCGTCCCGCTTGCCGTGCACCGCTCGTCGAGACTCGCCCCGATCGTGCAGGAGATGAACCGGACGAGCGACAACTTCGTCGCGGAGATGCTCCTCAAGCGGCTGGGCGCGCTCCACGACGGAGTCGGCACGACGGCGGGTGGCGCCAGAGTCGTGCTGGAGGAGATGCGCGCAGCCGGGATTCCCATTGCGGGCGTCCACCTCGTCGACGGCTCGGGCCTGTCCTCGCTCGACCGAGTGACCGCCAGCGCGCTCGCCGGCGTGATCCGAGCGGGGATGCAGAACACGCGGATCTCGCAGGCGTTCGTCGCCTCGCTCGCGGTCGCGGGTCGCAACGGCACGCTCCGCTCGCGCCTCCCGGCCCTCGCGGGCATCGTGCGTGGCAAGACGGGGACGACGGATCTCGCCTGCAGCCTCTCGGGGATGATCGGGGGAGGGATCGTGTTCTCGGTGCTCCAGAACGGAAACCCCGTCTCGTTCTGGTCCGCGCGTGCCGCGCAGGACCGCTTCGTGACCATGCTCGCCCGGTCGGCGTCCACGAGCGGCACGTCCGCTCCGTCGACCGCGTCAGCCGGCTGAGAGCAGCTCCGCCAGGTCGGCCTCGGCCAGGATCGGCACCCCGGCACGTTCCGCCTTCTGCACCTTCGAGCCGGGGCTCTCGCCCACGATCACCCCGGCGGTCTTCCTCGAGACCGAGTCCGAGACCTTCGCGCCGAGCCGCTCGAGGGCGGCCTTCGCCTCCTCCCGCGTGTAGCCCTCGAGCGTGCCCGTGAGCACGTACTGCCGGCCTGAGAGCGGCCCTTCGACCGGCCGCTCGGCCTCGCCCGCGCTCATCGTCAGCCCGAGTGAACGGAGCTCCCGCACCAGCTCGACGTTGTCGTCCTCGGAGAACCACTCGGCCACGAGCTCCGCGCGATCCGGGCCGATGCCGTCGGCCTGCTCGAGCTCCTCCTGCCCGGCCACGATCAGCGCGTCGATCGTGCGGAAGTGCTGTGCGAGCGTCCGGGCGAGAACCCAGCCGATCTTCGGGATGTTGAGCCCGAACAGGACACGTGAGAACGGCTGCGCCTTGGACGCCTCGATCGCTGCGATCGCCCGGGCGGCCGAAACCTCTCCGTAGCCGTCCAGCTCCACGAGCTGGTCGGCCGTGAGCCGGTACAGGTCGGGCATCGAGCGGAGCAGGCCCTCCTCCCACAGGCGGCGCACGAACTGCTCTCCCACGCCCTCGATGTCCATCGCCGCGCTCACCCAGTGGATCAGCGTCTCGAGCCCGCGCGACGGGCACGCGCGGTTGGGACAGCGGTGCATGACCTCCCCCTCGGGCTTCACGACCTCGAAACCGCAGAGCGGGCAATGGGTGGGCATGCGAAACCGCCTGGTGCCCTTCCGGTGCTCGCCTGCGGGGCCGACGACCTGCGGGATCACGTCGCCCGCACGCTGGACGATCACGAGGTCACCCTCGCGGATGTCCTTCCGGTTGATGTCCTCCTCGTTGTGGAGGGTCGCGGTCGAGACAGTCACACCGCCCACGTGCACGGGCTCGAGCTCCGCCCACGGGTTCAGCGCACCGGTGCGGCCGACCCGGATGTGGATCTTGCGCAGCGTCGTAACTGCGGTCGACGGGGCCCATTTGTAGGCGCGCGCCCAGCGTGGGCGCTCGTGGAGCGCGCCGAGCCGGCGTTGCTGGTCGAGATCGTCGACCTTGATCACGATCCCGTCGATCTCGTAGTCGAGCTCGGCCCGCCGGGCTTCCCACGCCCGGCACTCGTCCGCGACCTCCTCGATCGACTCGAGCCGGCGAGCATGCGGGTTCGTGCGGAACCCGTGCTCGCGAAGCCACAGGAGCATCTCCCATTGCGTCTGCGGAAACGCCCCCTCGCGGACGCCGAAGCCGTACACCCACAGGGCCAAGGGCCGCGCCGCGGTGACCCGAGGGTCGAGCTGGCGGAGCGAGCCGGCGGCGGCGTTCCGAGGGTTCGGCGCGGGCTTCTTGCCCGCTGCGACCTGCGCCTCGTTGAACAGCGCGAACCCCGAGAGCGGGAAGTAGATCTCCCCGCGAACCTCGAGCAGCGGCGGTGGCGACTCGCCCTCCGGTGTGAGGACGGCGAGCGGCACCGTGTCGACCGTGCGCAGGTTGCGCGTCACGTCCTCGCCGCGATGGCCGTCGCCGCGCGTCGCGCCGCGCACGAACGTGCCCCGCTCGTACACGAGCGAGATCGCCGACCCGTCGATCTTCGGCTCGATCACGTACGCGACCGGCTCGTCGGTGTCGAGCCGCTTGCGCACGTCCTGCGCCCATTTCTCGAGCGCCTCGGCCGTCGTCACCTTCTCGAGCGAGCCCATCGCCTGCAGGTGCTCGACCTTGGTGAAGCCGGGTGACGGCTCGCCGCCGACCCGCTGAGTGGGCGAGTCGGCCGTGACGAGCTCGGGGTGGGCCTCCTCGAGCGCTTTCAGCTCGTCGAAGAGCGCGTCGAACGCGCTGTCCGGCAGCTCGGGGTCGTCGAGGACGTGGTAGCGGTAGTTGTGGTGGGCGACGAGGCGGCGGAGCTCTTCCACGCGCGCGCCGGCCTCGATCTGCTCAGAGGACGGCACGAAGCTCCTCTGCGGTGTGCACCAGGGCGCCGGGCCCCGCATGCAGCAAGCGCTCGTCCGGATGGATGCCGCCCCAGCCGACCGCCACTGTGAAGACCCCGGCGTCGTTCCCGGCGCGGACGTCGAACGGTGAGTCCCCGACGTACGCCGCCTCGTCCGGACCGGCGTCGAGGCGCCGCAGCGCCTCGAGCACCGGGTCGGGGTCGGGCTTGTGCCGCTCGGTGTCCTCGGCCCCGATCACGACGTCCATCGCGTCGCGCAGCGCCGGAAAGCGCTCGAACGCGAGGTCGACCGTCCGCAGTCGCTTGGCGGTCACGATCCCGAGGCGGCGACCCTCGCTCCGAAGCACGGGAAGGAGCGCCACGACGTCGTCGAACGCCTCGAGCTCGGCGTGGAGCGGCTCGTTGTGCCGACGGTAGGCATCCACGAGCTCGTCGACGCGCTCGGGATCGAGCCCGCGCATCTGCGCGACGAGGCCGGGGCCTCCGATCGCCGACCGGACGAGCTCCTCGTCCGGCTCCCGTCCGAGCACGACGAGGGACGCATGTCGCATCGACGCGAGGATGATCGGCCCCGAATCGATCAGCGTGCCGTCGAGGTCGAACAGGACGACCGGGAAGCGCATGGGGCCGATCGTAGCCCGCGGCTTCCCGCCGGCTAGGGGCGTGGCTTCAGCCTCGCCCCCCTTGGCGCGGCCCAAGGGGCGTGGCTTCAGCCTCGCCCCTCTTGGTGCGGACCGTACTCGACCCGCTCGAGATACAGCCCCCACGGCGGCGCGGTCGTGCCCGCCTCGGAGCGGGGTCGACCCTCGAGAAGCGACGGAACCGACCCCGGCGCCTCGAGCATCGTCCCGACCAGCGTCCGCACCATGTGGCGTAGGAAGGAGTCCGCGGTGACCGTGAAGTGCAGCTCGTCGCCTCGACGCTGCCAGGTCGCGGCGAGGATCTGACGCCGGAACACCTCGTGCTGCGTCTCGGTAGGCGTGAACGCTCTGAAGTCGTGCTCGCCGAGCAGGGCGTCCGCAGACGCAGCGAGCGCCGGCTCGTCGACCGGCCGCGGCCACCAGAGGCAGCGTCGCGCCCGCAGGGGCGCACGAGGAAGACGGTCGAGCACGACGTAGCGGTACGAGCGGGCGGTGGCCGAGAAGCGTGCGTGGAAACCGTCCGGCGCCGACTCGGCGACCACGACCGCGACGTCGTCGGGCAGCACGGCGTTGAGCGCCTCGGCGAGGCGCTCCACCGGCGCGCCGCCGGCTGCTTCGAGACTCGCCACCTGCCCGGTTGCATGCACGCCCGCGTCCGTGCGGCCCGCGACCGCGAGCGCGGACCAGCCCGGCAGCGTGGCGTCGAGCGCCTCCCGGAGCACCCCCTCGACCGTCCGCGCGCCCGGCTGCCGCGCCCAGCCCTTGAAGTGCGTCCCGTCGTACTCGAGGGTCAGCCTCAGCGTTCGCACGGAGGTGCTTGTAACACAGTGCTACTTGGCCGCCGGCTCGACCTCGAGCACCAGGCCGTCGATGCCGGTGACGACCACCTCGCGGCCCGGTTCGAGGCTTTCGGGGCCGTGTGCTTCCCAGACCTCCCCGTCCAGCTTCACCTGCCCCCGGGGCGTCAACGGCGTCAAGACCACCGCGCGCCGGCCGACGAACGTCTCGACGCCGACGGTCGCCCGACGGCGCTTCGACCAGCGCACGAAGAACGCTGTCTCGACGACGTCGATCGCGGCCGCCGAGACGACCGCGACGATGCCCCACGGTGCCGGGAGCACCGTGAGGGCGAGGACGACGGCGACGATGGTGAGCACGCCGACAGCGTAGGGCGCAGCGTCCGGCTGCGCGCTACACGAAGGGGCGAGGCTGAAGCCACGCCCCCTGCCCGCCTGGCCCCGCACCGCGAGGGGCGAGGCTGAAGCCACGCCCCTCGTCGACTTCGAGGCCTACGCCTCGAAGTCGACGAGCTCGAGGTAGGCCATCGCGGCGGCGTCACCCTGGCGGGGGCCGAGCTTCACGACGCGCGTGTAGCCGCCGTTCCGCTCCGCGAAGCGCGGCGCAACGTCGGAGAACAGCTTGTAGACGACGTCGTTCGAGCGGAGCTCGGCCATCGCGAGGCGCCTCGCATGGAGGTCGCCTCGCTTGCCGAGCGTGATCATCTTCTCCGCGTAGGGACGCACGGCCTTCGCCTTCGCCTCGGTCGTCTCGATGCGCCCGTGCGTGATCAGCGCGGATGCGAGGTTCGAGTAGAGCGCCCGGCGGTGGGCCGAGTCGCGTCCGAGCTTCTTTCCCGAGCGTGCGTGGCGCATTGGTTGCCCCTCAGGCGGGGAGCTCCTCGCCCTTGAGGGTGAGCCCGTGCGCGGCGAGTGTCTCGCGCACCTCCTCGATCGACTTGCGACCGAAGTTCGGGATCGCCGCGAGCTCGCCCTCGGACTTCGAGGTGAGGTCACCGATCGTCTCGATCCCGACGCGCTTGAGACAGTTGTACGAGCGGACGCCGAGCTCGAGCTCCTCGATCGGGAAATTCTCCATCCCGTGCGACGTCGACGGGACCTCGGCCTCGGCGGCCGTGATCTCGCCCATGTCGATCTTCTCGAGGTCGGTGAAGATCGCGAGCTGGCGGATGAGGATCTCCGCTGCCTCGGCGATCGCGTCCTTCGGAGCGACCGAGCCGTCGGTCGTGACGTCGAGCACGAGCTTGTCGTAGTCCGTGCGCTGGCCGACGCGGGCGGCGTCGACCTCGTACGAGACGCGCCGCACCGGCGAGAAGATCGAGTCGATCGGGATCACGCCGATGGTCGTCTCGGGGCCGCGGTTCAGCTCCGCGGGGACGTAGCCGCGACCGCGACCGATCGTGAGGGTCATCTCGAGCTTGCCCTTGTCGGCGAGGTGCGCGAGCTCGAGCTCCGGGTTCAGGATCTCGAGATCGGCGGGCGCCTCGATGTCCGCGGCGGTGACCGGCCCCGAGCCGCGCTTCGAGACGTGCACCTCGATCTCGGGCGACTCGCCGTGCAGGCGGCAGACGAGGTTCTTCAGGTTGAGGATGATGTCCGTGACGTCCTCGCGGACGCCCGGCAGCGTCGTGAACTCGTGCGAGACCCCCTCGATCTTCACGGCCGTGACGGCCGCGCCCTCGAGCGAGGAGAGGAGAACCCGTCGGAGCGAGTTGCCGAACGTGTAGCCGAAGCCGCGGTCGAGCGGCTCGATCGTGAAGCGGCCGGAGCGCTCGTCGGCGTCCTCGGACGAGATTCTGGGGGTCTGGAACTCCATCAGGCTGGTACGGGTGGCCATGTGATCCTTTCGGGTGGTGCTGGCAGATCGGGGTGTGAGGGCGGAAGGCGCCCCTACTTCGAATAGAGCTCGACGATCAGCGACTCCTGCACGGGGGTGTCGATCTCCCCGCGCTCGGGCCACTTGAGCATCTTGCCCGTGAGCCCGTCGTGGTCGGCCTGGAGCCACGGGGTGACCGCCGCTGTGAGGTCGGTGGCGTCCCTGACGATCGCCTCGGCAGGGCTGTTCGGCCGGAGCGAGATCACGTCGTCGGGGCGTACGCCGAAGCTCGGGATGTTCACCCGGCGCCCGTTGACGAAGAAGTGGCCGTGCCGGACGAGCTGGCGCGCCTGCGCCCGGGAGCCGGCGAAGCCGAGGCGGTAGACGACGTTGTCGAGCCTCGTCTCGAGCATCCGCAGGAGGTTCTCGCCGGTCGGCCCCGTGCGCCGTGACGCCTTCTGGTACGTGTTGCGGAACTGCTTCTCGAGCAGCCCGTAGTACCGGCGTGCCTTCTGCTTCTCGCGCAGCTGGAGCAGGTACTCGCTCTGCTTGATGCGCCCGCGGCCGTGCTCGCCCGGCGGGTACGAGCGCCGCTCGATCGCGCACTTCTCCGTCAGGCAGCGCTCGCCTTTGAGGAACAACTTGAGCCCCTCGCGGCGGCACTGGCGGCACTTCGGTCCCAGGTCCCTCGCCACTAGACGCGCCTCCGCTTCTTCTGGCGCACGCCGTTGTGTGCCTGCGGGGAGACGTCCTTGACGCCCAGGATCTCGAGCCCGGCCGCCTGGAGGGAGCGGATCGCGGTCTCGCGACCCGAGCCGGGCCCCTTGACGAAGACCTCGACCTTCTGCAGCCCGTGCTCCATCCCCTTGCGTGCCGCGTTGTCGGCGGTCACCTGGGCGGCGAACGGCGTCGACTTGCGTGAGCCCTTGAAGCCCGCCGAGCCTGCCGACTCCCATGCGATCACGTTCCCGTCGGTGTCGGTCAAGGAGACGATCGTGTTGTTGAACGACGTCTTGATGTGCGCCTGGCCGATCGCGACGTTCTTCTTCACGCGGCGCCTCGTGCGGCCGCGGGCGGCGGACTTGCGAGGAGGAGCCACTACTTCGCCTTCTTCCCGCGCCCGACGGTCTTCTTCGGCCCCTTGCGGGTGCGGGCGTTGGTCTTCGTCCGCTGACCGCGCACGGGGAGGTTGCGCCGGTGACGCACACCGCGGTAGGCGCCGATCTCGGAGAGACGCTTGATCGCCTGGGTGCGCTCTCGCCGGAGGTCCCCCTCGACCTCGAGGTTCGAGTCGATGTAGGTGCGGAGCTTCGTGACCTCGTCGTCGGTCAGGTCCTTGACCTTCTCGTCGGGGTCGAGGCCGAGCTCCACGCAGACCTTGCGTGCGGTGGGCTGCCCGATGCCGTAGATGTACGTGAGGCCGATCTCGAGCCGCTTCTGGTTAGGGAGGTTGACGCCGGCGATGCGTGCCACGTGAGTTCTTCTCCTAGCCCTGCCGTTGCTTGTGACGGGGGTTCGTGCAGATCACCATGGTGCGCCCGTGCCGCTTGATCACGCGGCACCGCTCGCACATGGGCTTGACCGAAGGACGGACTTTCATCGTGAGCTCCCGAGTTCGTCGACTACTTCAGGCGGAAGGTGATGCGGCCACGGGTGAGGTCGTATGGCGAGAGCTCGACCTTGACGCGGTCACCGGGAAGGATCCGGATGTAATGCTTGCGCATCTTCCCCGAGATCTTCGCGAGCACTGTCTGGCCGCCTTCGAGCTCGATGCGGAACATCGTGCTCGGCAGGGCCTCGACCACCTCGCCCTCGACCTCGATCTTCTCCTCCTTGACTGCCAACGCACTCCTCGCGCAGGGATCGCGCCCTGCCCGTCGTGGGTGTTCATGAGATCCCGCGCACCATCGGATGCCCGCGGCGCGGGCCGCTCACTGTAGCAAAGGCGTTCGGGGCGTGGCTTCAGCCTCGCCCCTCGTCGTTCGCCTCCAGCCGCGCCCCACCAAGAGGGGCGAGGCTGAAGCCACGCCCCTCGCGCCCCTCGCGCGCCTCACGCCCGTGGACCCTGGGCGTGAGGATGCGGGGGCCGTCGGGGAGGATCGCGACCGTGTGCTCGAAATGCGCCGCCAGCGAGCCGTCACGGCTCGAGATCGTCCACCCGTCTTCGGCGAGCACGACGTCGGCGTCGCCCCTCGTGATCATGGGCTCGATCGCGATCGTCATGCCCTCCGAGAGCCGCGGCCCGCGGCCCGCCTCGCCGAAGTTCGGCACGTGGGGATCCTCGTGGTAGTGGCGCCCGACGCCGTGACCGACGAGGCTCTTGACGACCGAGAACCCGGCGTCCTCGACGAGCGTCTGCACGGCGTGCGAGATGTCGCCGATCCGGTTGCCGAGGCGGGCCTCCCCTATCCCGGCGGCGAGCGCATCCTGGCAGACGTCGAGCAGACGCTGCGCCTCGGGGGCGATCGCTCCGACGCCGAACGTGTACGCGCTGTCGGCGATCGCACCGTCGAGCGTGGCGCCGACGTCGATCGTGACGAGGTCGCCCTCCTCGACGACGCGGCCGTCCGGGATGCCGTGGACGACCACCTCGTTGACCGAGATGCAGATCGCCCGGGGGTAGCCGCGATACCCGAGCGAGGTGGGGATGCCGCCGTTCTCCCGGATGAAGGCGTCGGCGATCTCGTCGAGCTCGAGGGTCGTGACCCCCGGCTCCAGGTGGTCGCCGACCCGCGAGATCGTGCGGGCCACGAGATCGCCCGCCCGTGCGATCCGCTCGATCTCCGCCGCGCCCTTGCGGATGATCACGCCACCGCCTCCTCGTCGAGCAGCTCCAGCGCCTCGGCGATCTCCGCCGCGACCTCGCCGATCGACCGCTCGGCACGGAGCGGGACGAGCTTGCCGCCGACGCGGTAGCGCTCCACCACCGGCTCGGTCTGCTCGTGGTAGATCTCGAGCCGGCGCGCGATCGCCTCGGGGGCGTCGTCCTCGCGCCCCTCTGCCTTCGCGCGCCTGCGCAGCCGCTCGACGGCGACGTCGTCGGAGATGTCGAAGAACAGCACCGCGTCGAGCTCGCGGCCGATCTCGGCGAGCATCGCGTCGAGCGCTTCCGCCTGCGCGAGGTTCCGCGGGAACCCGTCGAGCACGAACCCGCGCTCCGCGTCGGGCTCCGCGAAGCGCTCGCGGATCAGGGCGACCGTCAGGTCGTCGGGCACGAGGTCGCCTGCCGCGAGAATCGGCTCGACACGGTGTCCGAGGTCGGTGCCCGCCGCGATCGCGGCCCGGAACATCTCGCCGGTGGAGACGTGGGGGATCCCGTGGGCATCGGAGAGGCGTGCCGCCTGCGTCCCCTTCCCGGAGCCCTGCGGCCCGAGCACGAGCAGATTCACGAGCTGCCCCCAAAGGCAGCAAGGGGCGGGATGCGACCCGCCCCGCCGAGCACCGCTTCGCGCGGCATCAGCGGAGGAATCCCTCGTAGTTGCGCATCATCATCTGCGACTCCATCTGGCGCATCGTGTCGAGCGCGACGCCGACCGCGATCAGCACGGAGGTGCCGCCGAGCGCGCGCGAGGTCGCCTGCGAGAAGCCGCCGTAGCGAATGAAGAGGCTCGGCGCGACCGCGACCGCGGCGAGGAACAGCGAGCCGGGCAGCGTCAGCCGGGTGAGGACGCGATCGAGGTACTGCGCGGTCGGCGGGCCGGGACGGATCCCGGGGATGTAGCCCGAGTGCTTGCGCAGGTTGTCGGCCTGGTCGACCGGGTTGAACTGCACGGCGGTGTAGAAGAACGTGAACACGATGATCATCACGCCCTCGATCAAGAGGTAGAGCCAGTCGCCGGGCTGGAAGTACGTGTTGACGAAGTCCTGCGTCTGGGGGAAGTACTGGGCGATCGTGGGCGGGAACGCGAGCACGGCGGCGGCGAAGATGACCGGGATCACGCCCGCCATCAGGAGACGCAGGGGCAGGTAGGTCGAGCCGCCCGAGGTCATGCGCCGGCCGACCATGCGCTTCGCGTACTGGATCGGGATGCGGCGCTGGCCCTCCTGCACGAACACGACCGAGGCGACGATCCCGAGCGCGATCAACGGGAAGAAGATCCGCTCCATCGGGCCGCCGTTCCACCAGGCCGCGACGCCGAGGGGCAGGCTCGTGAGGATCGAGGCGAAGATCAGGATCGAGATCCCGTTCCCGATCCCTCGCTTCGTGATCTGCTCACCCATCCACATCAGGAGCGTGGAGCCGACGGTCAGCGTGACGATGATCAGCACCATCCGACCGGAGTTCGCCTCGAGCACGCCCTGGTTCTTGAACAGGAACGCGTAGCCGAGCGCCTGCGCGGCCGAGAGGACGACGGTCAGGTACCGCGTGTACTGGTTGATCTTGGCGTAGCCGGACTCGCCTTCCTTCTGCAGCTCCGAGAGCCGCGGGACGACCACGGTCATCAGCTGCAGGATGATCGAGGCCGTGACGTACGGCATGATCCCGAGCGCGAAGACCGAGAACTGCGAGAGCGCGCCGCCCGAGAACAGGTTGAGCAGGTTGAAGATGCCGCCGGTGCGCGACAGGTACTGGTCGATCGAGTCCGCATTGACTCCCGGCGACGGGATCCAGGAGCCGAGCCGGTAGAGCGCGAGGATCAGCGCCGTGAAGAGCACGCGGCGCCTGAGCTCCGGCACCTTCCAGGCGTTGGCGAGCCAGGTCAACATCGACTACGCCTTCGGCTCCGTCGATCTCGACCTAGGAATCGGCATCGCTCTCCGTGACGGCATCGTCCTCGTCCCGCCCGACCTCGTCGTCAACCGTAGCCTCGGGCCTGGCGGTTCGCCGCTTCCGGCGAACCGGCGGTGCCGGCTCACCCCGGAGCCAGATGACGCTCCCCCCGGCCGCCTCGATCTTCTCCTTCGCGGACTTCGAGAAGCCGTGGGCCGAGACCGACAGCGCTTTCGAGAGCTCGCCGACCCCGAGCACCTTGACGTCGACCGACATCTTGCGGATCAGCCGCCGCTCCTTGAGCGTCTCGGGCGTGACCTCCGCGCCCGCCTCGAAGCGCTCCTCGAGATCGCGCAGGTTGACGGGCTGGCTGTAGGTCCGGAACGGCCCGATCGGCATCGCGTCCGCCGACGTGTTCCCGCGCAGCTTGCCGAGCCGCATGTCGATCGGCATCTGCCCGCCCTCGAAGCCCGCGGGCATCTTGTGCGACCCGGAGCGCGCCTTCTGGCCCTTGATCCCGCGGCCCGAGTAGCGGCCCTTCCCGGAGCCGAGCCCGCGGCCGACGCGCTTGCGCGCCCGGCGCGGCTGGGCGGGTTGCAGAGAGTGGAGGTTCAGCTCGTCGGCCATCTCGTCAGGCGCCCTTTCCGCTCGCGCTCACGGTCTCGACGACGACGAGATGCGCGACGTGACGAAGCTTGCCCTCCAGCTCGGGGCCGGCCGCGTGCTCGGCGGTCTTGCCGATCCGGCCGAGGCCGAGCGAGCGCAGGGTGCCGCGGTGCTTCTGCGTCTGTCCGATCGTGCTCTTCGTCTGGGTCACGCGCACGGTGGTCATGGCCGAGTCTCCTCCGGAGACTCGCCTTTGGGCTGCGCGTCAGCGGACGTCGCGTCGGCGACGAGGGCCTGTTCCGCTGCTTTCGCCTCGGCACGTGCCTCCGCCGGCTTGAACGGCAGCACCTCCGCCACCGTCTTGCCGCGGGCACGCGCGACGTCCTCGGGGCGCCGGAGCCGCTTGAGGCCGTCGACGGTCGCCTTCGCCATGTTGATCGGGTTCGTCGTGCCGAGGCTCTTCGCGAGCACGTCGCGGATGCCGGCCAGCTCGAGCACGGCACGCACGCCGCCGCCGGCGATCACGCCGGTCCCCTCGCTCGCCGGGCGCAGCACGACGCGGGCGGCATCGAATGCGCCCGTGATCTCGTGCGTGATCGTCGAGTGGTGCTTCGGCACCGTGAACAGGTTCTTCTTCGCGTCGTCGACGGCCTTCGAGATCGCGAGCGGGACCTCGCGCGCCTTCCCGTAGCCGACACCGACCCGATCGACCTCGTCTCCGATCACCACGAGCGCCGTGAACGAGAACCGCCGGCCGCCCTTGACGACCTTCGCGACGCGGTTGATCTCGATCACGCGCTCCTTCAGCTCACGCGACTCGGCAACGTCAACAGTGCTCAAAAGCTCAATCCTCCCTCGCGCGCGCCCTCCGCGAGCGCCTTCACGCGTCCGTGGTAGAGGTAGCCGGCCCGATCGAACACGCACCGCTCGATCCCGGCCTGCTTCGCCGCGGCAGCCAGGGCCTTGCCGACCTCGGCCGCCTGCTCGGTCTTCGTGCCCCTGTGGCCGCGCTGGGCGAGCCAGTCGGCGGACGCGAGCGTGCGGCCCGCCTCGTCGTCGACGAGCTGGGCGAAGATCCCGCGGTTGGAGCGGAAGACCACCAGACGGGGCCGCTCTGCGGTGCCCGAGACCTTGCCGCGCACCCTCCGGTGGCGCCGCAGGCGCGCCTCGCGAACGGACGTGCTCATGCTCGCTTACCGACCTTCCTGCGCACCTGCTCGCCCTGGTAGCGGATGCCCTTGCCCTTGTACGGCTCGGGCGGGCGCACCTTGCGGATCTCGGCCGCGGTCTGACCGACGACCTGCTTGTCGGTGCCCCTGACGATCACCTGCGTCGGTTGCGGGACGTCGAAGCTGATCCCCTCGCGCGGCGTGATCGTGACCGGGTGCGAGAAGCCGACCGCGAGCTCGAGCTCGGCCCCCTTGAGCTGCGCCCGGTAGCCGACGCCCTGGAGCTCGAGCTGCTTCTCGTAGCCCTTCGTGACGCCCTCGACCATGTTCGCGACGAGCGTGCGAGTCAGCCCGTGCAGCGCGCGATCCTCGCCGCGCTCGGTCGGCCGCGCGACCGTGAGCACGCCCTCTTCCTGGGAGAGCTGCATCCGTGTCGGCACGCGCTGCGAGAGCGTGCCGAGCGGCCCGCTGACCGTCACGTTCCCGCCGGGCGACACCTCGACGATGACGCCGTCCGGGATCTCGATTGGCTGTCTTCCGATTCTGCTCATGTCTGCCTCAATCGCTCTTCATCGGCACGTTCGCGTAGCGAATGTGCCCGCCGTCACCACACAAACGCCAGGACCTCGCCCCCGACGCCGCGCTCCGCGGCCTGGCGCGTGGTGATCACGCCGGTCGAGGTGGACAGGATCGCAGTGCCGAGACCGCCGAGCACGCGCGGCAGGCGGTCCTTCTTCGCGTAGACACGCCGGCCGGGCGTCGACACCCGCTTGAGGTCGGTGATCACGCGCTCGCGGTTCCGGCCGAACTTCAGCTCGATACGAGCTGGTCGACCGGCGACGCCTGCTCGACCGAGAAGCCCTTGATGTAGCCCTCGTCGAGCAGCAGCCGCGCGATCTCCTCCTTCATGCGCGAGGTCGGCATCGCGACGGTGTCGTGCATCGCCCGGTTCGCGTTGCGAATGCGGCTCAGCATGTCTGCGATCGGATCAGTGAGCACTTCTTCCTCCGGAAGAAGTGCTAGGGCACACAGGCCCCGGCACCTCGGTTGGCGTTTCGCTGGATGTCATGAACGTGCCCGTCACCACGAACTCTTCGTCATACCTGGGATTGCGCCGTCGTGCGCGAGCTCGCGTAGGCAGATCCGGCACAGCTTGTACCTGCGGAACACGGCGCGGGGCCGCCCGCAGCGGTTGCAGCGCGTGTAGCCACGCACGCCGTACTTCGGGGTGCGCTTCTGCTTCACGCGGAGCGAGGTCTTGGCCAAGGCTAGGAATCCCTCCTGCGTTCGGCGGCGAACGGAAGCCCGAGCGCGCGCAAGAGCGCGCGGGCGTGCTCGTCGTTCGCCGCGGTGGTGGTGATCGCGACGTCGAGGCCGCGGATCGCCGGCACCGAGTCGTAGTCGATCTCGGGGAAGATGATCTGCTCGCGGATGCCGAGGGAGTAGTTACCGCGGCCGTCGAACGAGTCGGGGTCGAGCCCGCGGAAGTCGCGGATTCTGGGCAGCGCGATCGACACGAGCCGGTCGAGGAACTCGTACATGCGGGCGCCGCGTAGCGTCACCCGCGCACCGACGGCCATGCCCTCGCGCAGCTTGAAGCTCGCGATCGACTTGCGCGCGCGGCGCACCTGCGCTCGCTGCCCCGCGATCGTGGTCAGCTCCTCGATCGCGGCGTCGAGCGCCTTCGCGTCGGTCTTCGCCTCGCCCACCCCCATGTTGAGGGTGATCTTCGAGACCTCGGGCACCTGCATCACCGACGAGAGGTCGAGCTCGTCCTCGAGGGCGGGCCTGACCTCTTCCACGTACCGCTGCTTGAGGCGCGGCACGATCGACTCCGCCGTCGCAGCCATCAGCTGTCGATCTCCTGGCCGCAGCCGGGCCGCTTGCACACGCGGACGCGGACGGTCTCGCCCTTGATCTCCTTGACGACGACGCCCACACGGGTCGGCTGGTGGCACGTCGGGCAGACGATCATCACGTTCGAGACGTCCAGCGGCATAGGCTTCGAGACGATCCCGCCCGGGACGATGGTCGCGCCGCCCATGCGGGTCGAATCCCGGATCGGCCGGGGCTTCGTGTGCCGCTTGCCGAGGTTGAGGTTCTCGACGATCACGCGGCGCTCGCGCGGGCTCGCCTTGAGCACCCGCCCCTGCTTCCCCCGGTCCTTGCCGGCGAGCACCTGGACGAGGTCACCCTTCTTGATGCGCATCGATGTGGCCATCTCTCAGAGCACCTCGGGAGCGAGGCTGACGATCTTCATGAAGTTCTTCTCGCGCAACTCGCGGGCGACCGGCCCGAAGATGCGCGTTCCACGCGGGTTGAGCTGGTTGTCGATGATGACGGCCGCGTTCTCGTCGAAGCCGATCAGCGTTCCGTCGCCTCGGCCGAAGGGCTTCTTCGTCCGGACGACGACCGCCTTCACGACCTCGCCCTTCTTGACCGCGCCCTGCGGCGTTGCGGTCTTCACTGTAGCGACGATCACGTCGCCCACACGGGCGTAGCGCCGGCGGGAGCCTCCCACCACGCGGATGCAGAGGAGCTCGCGGGCGCCCGTGTTGTCGGCCACCTTGAGTCGGGATTCCTGCTGGATCACTTCGCGGCCTCGAGGACCTCGACGAGGCGCCAGCGCTTGGTCTTCGACAGGGGGCGCGTCTCGACGATGCGGACGACGTCGCCGACCTTCGCCTCGCTGCGCTCGTCGTGTGCATGGAACTTCACCGTTCGCCGGACGACCTTCTTGTATCGGGGGTGCGCCTTGGTCACGGCCACCTCGACGACGATCGTCTTCTCCATCGCGTCCGAGACCACCGTGCCCTGGCGCTCCTGCCGGCGGCCGCGCTCGTGTGCCGGCGTCTCGAGCCGCACGATCGGCTTCCGCTCACCGGAAGCGCGCTTCGGCTTGGGGCGCGTCTTGCGCGGCCGGAGCGCACGCGGGAGGCGCTTGCGCTTTCGCTTCGCGGGCACTTCCGCTCCCGCAGAAGCGCCGGATGTCTCGGGCGCAGCCTCGCCCTGGGGCGCGGCTTCCGCCTCGGGCTCGGCGACGGCCTCCGGCTCGGTTGCTGCCCCGGGCTCTGCCTCGGTGGCGGCCTCCGGCTCCGCGGCAGCCTCGGGCACCTCGATCTCCGGAGTCTCCTGGGTGCTCTCGTCCATGTCTTCCACTGGCACCTCCGCGTCGACGGAAGTGCCCTCGACCGTTTCCTCGGCCTCGTTCGGTGTCTCGTCAGCCATGTTCAACCGCTCTCTCGTTCTTGATCGTCAGGATCCGCGCGATCTCGCGCCGCGCGTGACGGAGCCGGGCGCTCGACTCGAGCGCACCGGTCGCCGCCTGGAAGCGGATCTTGAAGAGCTCCTGCCGGCTCTCGCCCAGCTTCTCGTCGAGCTCCTCGTCGGTCAGCGCGCGCAGGTCCTCAGCTTTCAAAGAGATCAGCCTCCCGCTTCACGAACTTCGCCTTGATCGGCAGCTTCTGCGCTGCGAGGCGGAGCGCCTCCTTGGCCAGGGGCTCCGAAACCCCGGAGAGCTCGAACATGACGCGCCCGCGCTTGACCACAGCGACCCAGCCCTCCGGCGACCCCTTGCCCGAGCCCATGCGCGTCTCGGCAGGCTTCTTCGTGAACGGCTTGTCGGGGAAGAGGTTGATCCAGACCTTCCCGCCGCGCCGGATCTTGCGCGTCATCGCGATCCGCGCAGCCTCGATCTGCCGGTTCGTCACCCAGCCTGTCTCGAGGGCCTTGATCCCGTAGTCGCCGTATTGCACGTCGGTCTGGCCCTTCGCGTAGCCGGCGCGGCGCCCGCGGAACTGCTTGCGGTGCTTGGTCTTGCGGGGCATCAACATCAGGCGTCACCCTCCGGTGCAGCCTCCGGCGTGGTCTCGGGGCCCGCCGTCTCCGGCGGCGTCTCGGTGGGAGGAGGTGTTTCGTCGACGGCCGGCGCCTGCGTCTCCGGCGCGGCGGCACGCTCCCGCGCGGGACCGCGCCCCTGACCGCCACGGCCACGTCCACCGGGCCTGCGCCGTCGCTGGACGAGCCCGAGCCCTTCGCGATCCTGCCCGCGGCCGCGGCCGCCCTCGCGGGAAGCGCCCAGCCCTTCGCTGTTGGAGCCCCGGCGGCGCCTCGAGCCGTCCGCCTCGCTGATCCGCTCGCGGCCGAGCGTGCCCTCGTAGCCCTCGGGCATGATCTCGCCCTTGTTGACCCAGACCTTGACCCCGATCCGGCCGTAGGTCGTCTTCGCCTCGGCGAAGCCGTAGTCGATGTCCGCTCGGATCGTGTGCAGGGGGACGCGCCCTTCGGTGTAGCGCTCGCTGCGGCTCATCTCGCCGCCGCCCAGCCGCCCACCGCACTGGATCTTGATCCCCTGCGCGCCGGAGCGCATCGCGGAGGCGAGCGAGCGCTTCATCGCCCGTCGGAACGCGACGCGGTTCTGGAGCTGCTCGGCGATCGACTGCGCGACGAGCTGGGCGTCGAGCTCGGGTCGCTTGATCTCGTTGATGTTGATGTGGACGCTCTTGCCCGTGATCGCGTGGAGGTCCTTGCGGAGCGCGTCCACCTCGACCCCGGACTTGCCGATCACGATGCCCGGCCGCGCCGTGTAGATGTCCACCGTGATCCGCTGCTTGTCCTTGCGGATCAGGATGTCGGACAGCCCCGCGTGCGCGAGCTTGCCGTTGATGTGATCGCGGATGCGGATGTCCTCGAGGAGGTAGTCGGCGAGCTCCTTCTTGCCCGTCCACCAGTTCGACTTCCAGTCGTGGATGACGCCGACGCGAAGCCCGCCGGGATGCACTTTCTGGCCCATTAGGCGGCCACCTCCTGCTTCTTCGTGCGCGTGCGCGACCTCGTCTTGGCGGGCGCGCTGGTCGGCTTCTCGCTCTGCTCGTTCTCGGTCGAAGGCGCCTCGGTCGTCGTCGGGGGAGCCTTGCGCCGTTTGCCCGGAGCCTCTCGCCGCTCCGTGGGAGCGACGACCAGGGTGATGTGGCACGTGCGCTTGCGAATCCGGTTCACCCGGCCGCGCGCACGGGCGCGCCAGCGCTTCAGGGTCGGGCCCTCGTCGGCGTAGGCGGCGACGATCACGAGCTCGTCGCCGTCGAGACCGTGGGCGGACTCGGCGTTCGCGACGGCGGACGCGAGCACGCGGTCGATCTCGCGGGCTGCCGCCCGCGGCGTGAACGCGAGCACGGTGCGCGCCTCGGGCACCGTCCGCCCGCGCACGTTGTCGAGCACGAGCCGCGCCTTCCGGGCGGGCATGCGCACCCAGCGCGCCTGCGCGCGGACGCGTGTCTCGGTGTCCGGCTTCCCCGCCATCAGCGCTTCTTCACCTGGGCCTGGCGGTCGCCGGAGTGCCCGCGGAACGTGCGGGTGGGCGCGAACTCGCCGAGCTTGTGCCCGACCATCTGCTCGCTCACGAACACCGGCACGTGCTTGCGTCCGTCGTGCACGGCGATCGTGTGCCCGACCATCTCCGGGAAGATCGTCGACGCGCGCGACCAGGTGCGGATCATCCGCTTCTCCCCGGCAGCGTTCATCGACTCGATGCGACCCAACAGCCGCTCCTCCACGAAAGGCCCTTTCTTCGAAGACCTGCTCATCAGCGACGCTCCTTGCCGCGGCGGCGGCCGCGGACGATCAGCCTGTCGGATTCCTTGTGCTTGCGACGGGTGCGCTTCCCGATCGTCGGGACGCCCCACGGGGTCACGGGATGATTGCCCTTGGACTTCCCCTCGCCGCCGCCGTGGGGGTGGTCGACCGGGTTCATCGCGGTGCCGCGGACGGAGGGACGGCGCCCGAGCCAGCGGCTCCGGCCGGCCTTCCCGCTCGACTCGTTCGCGTGGTCGGCGTTGCCGACCTCGCCCACGGTCGCGCGGCACGTGAGCAGCACGCGGCGCATCTCCCCGGAGGGAAGGCGAAGCACGGCGTACGGCGCGTCCTTCGCGACGAGCTGGACGCCCGAGCCGGCGGAGCGAGCGAGCTTGGCGCCCTGCCCCGGCCGGAGCTCGACCGCGTGGACGTTCGTCCCCGTCGGGATGTCGGCGAGCACGAGCGCGTTCCCGGGGCGGATGTCCGCGCCGGGCCCGGACTGCACCGTCGCCCCGACCCGCAGCCCCGAAGGAGCGAGGATGTAGGCCTTCGCGCCGTCGGCGTAGTGGAGGAGCGCGATGCGGGCCGACCGGTTCGGGTCGTACTCGATCGCGGCGACCTTGGCGGGGACGCCGTCCTTCACGCGCTTGAAGTCGATGCGGCGGTAGCGACGCTTGTGGCCGCCGCCCTGGTGGCGCGTCGTGATCCGGCCGTTCGCGTTGCGGCCGCCGGTCTTGCGCAGCGGCTCGAGGAGCGACTTCTCCGGCTTGGAGCGCGTCACCTCGTCGAACGACGACGTGGCCATCTGGCGACGGCCGGCGCTCGTGGGCTTGTATTTCTTCACTGGCATCTGCTGCTCCCTAGACCTGCGCGCCCTCGAAGATCTCGATCGTCTCGCCCTCGCGGACCTGGACGATCGCCTTCTTCCAGCCCGGCCGCGTGCCCTTGAAGAGCCCGCGGCGCTTCGGCTTCGGCTGCACCTTGATCATGTTCACGCGCTCGACGTGGACGTCGAAGAGCTCCTCGACCGCCCGGCGCACCTGCGTGCGGTGAGCGTCCGGATGCACCTTGAACGTGTACCGGCCGACCGCGATCCCCGCGTAGCTCTTCTCCGAGACCACGGGCGAGAGCACGACCTGCTCGTTCGTGAGACCGCTCACGAGGCGCCGTCCTTCCCGGCGCGCCGCTCGACCTGCGGGAGCGCGGCCTGGGTGACGACCACCGCGCGCGCCCACACGATCGCTGCGACCTCGAGCTCCTCGGGAACCGTGACCAGCACCCGCGGCAGGTTGCGGAACGACTTTGCGACCACGTCCTCGCCGGTCTCGGCCACGACGAGCACCGGTGCATCGTGATCCCAGTCCGAGAGCACCCGCTGCGCCTGCTTCGTGGAGGGCTCCTCGAACGAGCCGCCGTCGAGCAGGGCGAGCGTGCCGTTGGCGGCGTGGTGCGAGAGCGCGCCGCGGAGCGCGGCCCGACGCGCCTTGCGGTTCACCTTCACGTCGAAGCTCCTCGGCCCCGGCGGGAACGCGACGCCACCGCCCGTGAACTGGGGCGCGCGGATCGTGCCCTGGCGAGCGCGACCGGTGCCCTTCTGGCGCCACGGCTTCGCGCGGCCGCCCGAGACGAGCCCGCGGCTCTTCGCTCCTCGCGTCCCGCGCCGCGCGGCGTTCAGCTCCGCCCGCACGGTCTCGTGGACGAGGTGCGGCCTGAGCTCCGCCTCGAACACCGTCGCGTCCAGCGCGACGTCGTTGGCCGACCCGCCCAGCACCGACGCCTTGACGGCCATCAGCCGTCCACTCCCCGGATCTCGACGAGGCCGCTCTTCGGGCCCGGGACCGCGCCGCGGACGAGCAGGAGGTTGCGCTCGGCGTCCACCTCGTGCACGACCAGGCCCGGCTGGGTGACGCGGCGGGCACCCATGTGCCCCGCCATCTTCTTGCCCTTGAACACGCGCGACGGCGTCGCCGAGGCGCCCACCGAGCCGGGCTTGCGGACGTTGTGCGAGCCGTGGCTCACCGGGCCGCGACCGAAGTTGTGTCGCTTGATCGTGCCCTGGAAGCCCTTGCCGATCGAGACGCCCGACACCTTGATGCGGTCGCCGGGGGCGAACGCCTCCACCGTCACCGTCTCGCCCTGCTGGAGCTCGCTGGGACCGCGGAACTCGACGAGGTGGCGGTGACCGCCGACGCTCGCTTTGGCGAGGTGCCCGAGCTCCCCCTTCGAGAGCTTGCGCTCCGCGACCGGCTCGAACGCGAGCTGGACGGCCTCGTAGCCGTCGGCCTCGTGCGTCCGCACGATCACGACCGGGCACGGGCCCGCCTCGATCACGGTGACCGCGTCGACGTTCCCGGTCTCCTCGTCGAAGACCTGGGTCATGCCGAGCTTCCTGCCGAGGATGCCTTTCACAGCTTGATCTCGATGTCGACGCCGGCCGGCAGATCGAGCCGCATGAGCGAGTCGACCGTCTTCGGCGTGGGACTGTGGATGTCGATCAGTCGCTTGTGCGTCCGCACCTCGAAGTGCTCCCGCGAGTCCTTGTCGATGAAGGGGCCGCGGATCACGCAATAGACGTTCTTCTCGGTCGGCAGGGGCACGGGCCCGGTGATCGTCGCGCCCGTACGCTGCGCCGTCTCGACGATCTGGGACGCGGAGCGGTCGACCTGCTGGTGGTCGTACCCCTTCAAGCGGATTCGGATCTTCTGCTGTGCCATCGCTTCCTGGTTTCTCTAGTGGCGGGCGACGCCCGACACTTACTTGACGATCTCCGTGACCACGCCGGCGCCGACCGTCCGGCCCCCCTCGCGAATCGCGAAGCGGAGGCCCTGGTCCATTGCGATCGGCTGGATCAGGTCGATCTCCATGTTCGTGTTATCGCCCGGCATCACCATCTCCTGGCCCTCCGGAAGCTTGATCGAGCCGGTCACGTCGGTCGTGCGGAAGTAGAACTGAGGCCGGTAGCCGTTGAAGAACGGCGTGTGGCGCCCGCCCTCGTCCTTCGAGAGCACGTACACCTCGGCCTTGAACTGCGTGTGCGGCGTGATCGAGCCGGGCTTGGCGAGCACCTGGCCGCGCTCGACCTCCTCGCGCTTCGTGCCGCGCAGGAGCGCGCCGGCGTTGTCGCCCGCCTGCGCGAAGTCGAGCGTCTTGTGGAACATCTCGAGGCCGGTGACGACCGTCTTCTCGGTCTTCTCGTGGATCCCGACGATCTCGATCTCGTTGCCGGTCTCGATCTTCCCCTGCTCGATCCGGCCGGTGACGACCGTGCCGCGACCCGGGATCGTCATCACGTCCTCGATCGGCATCAGGAACGGCTTGTCGGTGTCGCGGGTCGGCTCCGGGATGTACGAGTCGACCGCCTCCATCAGCTCGAGGATCTTCGGCGTCCACTCGGGGTCGCCCTCGAGCGCCTTGAGCGCCGAGACCTGGACGATCGGGATGTCGTCGCCAGGGAACTCGTACTTGGAAAGCAGCTCGCGGACCTCCATCTCGACGAGCTCGAGCAGCTCGGGGTCGTCGACCATGTCGGCCTTGTTGAGCGCCACGACCATCGCCGGCACCTCGACCTGTCGCGCGAGGAGAATGTGCTCTCGCGTCTGGGGCATCGGACCGTCCGCTGCCGAGACCACGAGGATCGCGCCGTCCATCTGGGCGGCACCCGTGATCATGTTCTTGATGTAGTCGGCGTGGCCGGGGCAGTCGACGTGGGCGTAGTGCCGGTTCTCGGTCTCGTACTCGACATGCGCGGTCTGGATCGTGATGCCGCGCTGCTTCTCCTCCGGCGCCTTGTCGATCTCGTCGAAGGCGACCGCGGTGCCGCCGCCCTGCTCGGCGAGCACCTTCGTGATCGCAGCCGTCAGGGTCGTCTTGCCGTGGTCGATGTGACCGATGGTGCCGACGTTTACGTGCGGCTTCGTGCGCTCGAACTTCTGCTTTGCCATGTTTTTTTCCTCCGGAAAAAAACTAGAATTACAGGAACATTCTGCTTTATTAGTCCGTTTGGCTGGTCACAATTGTCTCAGCAATCGTGGCCGGCACGTCCTCGTACCTGTCGAACTGCATGGTGAAGGTCGCGCGGCCCTGCGTCATCGAGCGCAGGTCGGTCGCGTATCCGAACATCTCGGAGAGCGGCACGCTCGCCTTGATCGTCTGCGAGTTGCCGAGCGGCTCGAGATGCTCGACGCGCCCGCGGCGCGCGTTGAGGTTCCCCATCACGTCGCCCAGGTAGTCCTCCGGCGTGACGACCTCGACGGCCATCATCGGCTCGAGCAGCTTCGGCTTCGCCCGCTTCATCGCCTCCTTGAAGGCCATCGAGCCGGCGATCTTGAACGCGCGCTCGCTCGAGTCGACCTCGTGGTACGAGCCCTCGACGAGCTCGATCCTCACGTCGACCACGGGATAGCCGGCGAGCACGCCGGCGCCCATCGCCTCCTGGATCCCATCGTCGACCGGCTTGATGTACTCCTTGGGGATCTTCCCTCCCACGATCTTGTCCTCGAACCCGTACCCCACGCCCGGCTCCTGCGGGAACAGGTTGATCACGACGTCGCCGTACTGGCCGGAGCCACCCGTCTGCCGGACGAACCGTCCCTGGATGCGCTCGGCCGGTCGCGACGCGGTCTCGCGGTAGGCGACCTGCGGTCGGCCGACGTTCGCGTCGACCTTGAACTCGCGCATCAGGCGGTCGACGATGATCTCGAGGTGCAGCTCGCCCATCCCGGCGATCAGCGTCTGCCCGGTCTCCTCGTCGGAGGTGACGCGGAACGTCGGGTCCTCCTCGGCGAGCCGCTGCAGGCCCTGGGAGAGCTTGTCCTGGTCTCCCTTGGTCCGCGGCTCGATCGCGACCGAGATCACGGGGTCGGGGAAGGTCATCGACTCGAGCACGATCGGGGCGGCCTCGACCGCGAGCGTGTCGCCCGTGGTCGACTGCTTGAGGCCGACGGCGGCCGCGATCTCGCCCGCACCGATCTCGTCCCGCTCCTCGCGGTGGTTGGCGTGCATCTGGAGGATGCGCCCGACCCGTTCAGTCCGGCCGCTGGTCGTGTTCAACACGCGGTCGCCCGCCTTCACCTTGCCCGAGTAGACGCGGAAGTACGTGAGCTTGCCGACGTACGGGTCCGACATCACCTTGAACACGAGCGCCGAGAACGGGGCGTCCTCCGACGCCGCGCGGGTGATCTCGTCCTCGGTCGACGGATCGGTCCCCTGCACCGCCGGCACGTCGAGTGGGCTCGGCAGGTAATCGACGACCGCGTCGAGCAGCGGCTGCACGCCCTTGTTCTTGAACGCGGAGCCCAGCAGCACCGGCGTGATCGCGTCGGCGAGGGTTCCGGTGCGGAGCGCCCGGCGGATCATCTCGGGCGTGACCGAGGTCTCGTCCTCGAGGTACGCCTCGAAGAGCTCGTCGTCGTGCTCGGCGACCGCGTCGATCAACGCGTGGTGCCCCTCCTCGGCGGCGACCGCGAGCTCGGCGGGAATCCCGCCGACCGTGAACGACTGCCCGAGCTCGTCCGTCGTAGACGATCGCATTCATCTCGACCAGGTCGACGACGCCGACGTGCTTGTCCTCCTCGCCGATCGGGATCTGGATCGGCACCGGGTTCGCGCCGAGGCGGTCGCGCATCGACTGCGACCGCGTTGGCGAAGCTCGCGCCGGTGCGGTCCATCTTGTTGATGAACGCGATGCGCGGCACGCCGTACCGGTCGGCCTGGCGCCAGACCGTCTCCGACTGCGGCTGGACGCCGGCGACCGAGTCGAACACCGCAACCGCGCCGTCGAGCACGCGCAGTGAGCGCTCGACCTCGACCGTAAAGTCCACGTGCCCGGGAGTATCGATGATGTTGATGCGGTGGTCGCGCCAGAACGCCGTCGTCGCGGCGGACGTGATCGTGATGCCGCGCTCCTGCTCCTGCGCCATCCAGTCCATCGTCGCGGCGCCCTCGTGCACCTCGCCGAGCTTGTGCGTGCGCCCGGTGTAGTAGAGGATCCGCTCCGTCGTCGTGGTCTTGCCCGCATCGATGTGGGCCATGATCCCGATGTTGCGGACGCGGTCGAGCGCCACCTGGGTTGCCGTGCTGCTCATCGTCTCCTCTATCACCACCGGTAGTGCGCGAAGGCCTTGTTCGCCTGCGCCATCCGGTACATGTCGTCCTTGCGCTTGAACGCGCCGCCCTGCTGGTTGATCGCGTCCATCAGCTCCGCCGCGAGCTTCGACTCCATGCCCTTCTCGCGGCGCTCCCGCGCGTAGGTCACGAGGTAGCGCAGCGCCAGGGTGCGACCGCGCGGCGCAGGCACCTCGACGGGAACCTGGTAGTTGGCGCCGCCCACCCGGCGCGAGCGCACCTCGAGCACGGGGGTGACGGACTTGACCGCGGCCTCGAGCGCCTCGAGCGCGGACTTGCCGCTCTTGTCGGCAACCTGCGCGAGCGCGTCGTAGACGATCCCCTCGGCGATCGACTTCTTGCCGTCGAGCATCACCCGGTTCACGAGCTGGGTGACGAGCACCGAGCTGTAGACGGCGTCCGGCTCGACCGTACGCGGCTGGACCTGGGCGCGGCGGGGCATCGGGCTAGCTGCCTCGCTTCGCCCCGTACTTCGACCGGCCCTGACGCCGCTCTGCGACCCCCGACGTGTCGAGCCCGCCGCGGATCACCTTGTAGCGGAACCCCGGCAGGTCCTTGACGCGCCCGCCCCGGATCAGCACGACCGAGTGCTCCTGGAGGTTGTGCCCCTCGCCAGGGATATAGGCGCCGACTTCCATCTGGTTCGTCAGCTTCACGCGCGCGACCTTGCGCAGCGCCGAGTTCGGCTTCTTCGGCGTGGTCGTGTAGACGCGCGTGCAGACGCCCCGCTTCTGGGGGGCGCCCCGCAACGCGGGGGTCTTGACCTTCGTCTTCGGGACCTTCCGGCCCTTACGGACGAGCTGGTTGACGGTGGGCACGCTTCTCCTCGAACTCGGTGTTGCCTTCTCGCACGGAAAGGGCCGGCAGGGCGTTGCATCCTGCCGCCCGGGATCGAGAATGGTAGCCGAAAGGAGCGTCCCGCGTCAGCCGTCTCGCGGTTGCGGCGAACGTCGCGGTGGGTATAGCCGAACGGCGCGTGCAGGATTACAGTGCGAACGGGGAAGGCTGGGGGAGCGGACATCTCGAGCGGAATCATCAGCACGATCATCGCGGCGATCGCCCTTGTCGGGCTCGGTCTCGTCGCGCTCGAGATCGTCAAACGCCGGCAGCCGGCCGAGCGGGACGACCGGCTCGTGCAGGCGGTCGACGACATGCGAACACGAATGGACACGCTGGGTCGCGACCTCTCGGAGGCGCTCGAGCGCGCCGAGCGCGAGAGTCGGCGCAACCGGTTCCTGAGCGATCTCGGCAGCTCGATCGAGTTCGAGGAGCTCCTCGACCGCGTGCTCGACGCCGCCCTCGAGGTGCCGGGCTTCGACGCCGCGATGGTCGCGCTCGAGGAGCCTGCAGGGCAGGCGCCGACGGCGACGCGCGGGATGACACCGGAGGAGGCAGCCCATCCTCCGTCCTCCGGCGTGGGCGGAGTTCTGCCGCCCGGCCCGATCACGGTCAGCTACCGCTACGGCGCCGCGGACGCCGCGGACACGAGCCTGATCCGCGGCGGGCTCTTCATGGCCCTCGTGGGCAGGGAGGGCCACCAGCTCGGGCGGCTCGCGCTGTTCTGGCGCACGCCCGGCTACGAGCCGCCGCAGGAGCGGATCTACGCGATCGAGCAGATCGCGGAGACGTGCATCCCGGCGATCGAGAACGCGCGGCGCTACCGCGAGGCCCGGCAGCTCGCGGAGACCGACGCGCTGACGGGCTTCTTCAACCAGCGGTATTTCCACGAGATGCTCCGCCGAGAGGCGCTGCGCGCGCAGCGATATGACCGGCAGCTCGCGCTCCTGATCCTCGACCTCGACGATTTCAAGGCGGTGAACGACCGGGTCGGGCACCTCGCGGGCGACGCGGTGCTGGCTCAGGTCGCGGAGCAGCTCCGCAACGAGATCCGCTCCGTGGACATCGGCTGCCGCATCGGCGGCGACGAGTTCGCGGTCGTGATGCCCGAGTCGACTGCGGACGACGCGACCCAGCTCTTCCAGCGCATGCACGAGGGTGTCGCCTCGATGCCGATGCCGGGTGGACAGCAGGTCCGCCTCTCGGCCGGCACCGCCGAGCTCCGGCACGGCGAGACGGCCGCCGGGCTGTTCGAGCGGGCCGACGCGGCCCTGCGCCGCTCGAAGGAAGAGGGCAAGGATCGGGTGACCGCAGCGGCCGAATAGCCGTGGCGCGAAAGGTCAGCCCGCGCGCTCGACGGCGAGCCGCAGGGGACGCGACGGGTGGTCGACGCCGCCGGTCTGCTCGAGCGTGACCCCGACGCGCGCCCCGGGCGGGACGGGTTGCGTCAGCAGCACGACGCGCTCGGTTCCGTGGAACGTCCCCGCAGGGAGCGGCGTCGCGGAGCCCGGCGGCACGACCCAGGCCTCGTACGCGCGGCCGTCCGGCGCGGCCCCGAGCCCGTCGAGGGCCAACACAGCGCCGCGGTCGGACGCGACGAGGACGAGCCTCCCGACGGATCCGCGGAGCGCCTGCCGGCCGGCGGCGGGGTCGGCGAGGATCGCGAGCGCGGTATCCAGCTGTCGTGCGTCGAGCGACGGCGTTCCAAGGCGTCTGCCATCCCGTTGACCCGAGATGATCGCCCAGCCACCGAGGCCGATCGCAACGAGCCCGCTCGCGAGCGCGAGCGACGCGAGCCCGGCCCAGCCCGGCCTGCGCCCGCGCGGAAGCTCGACGGGCGTACGCACGAGAGGGACGGCTGTCGCCGCGTCAAGGGCATCGGTCCGGTCGAGAGCGAGGGTGGGTGCGGGCGCCGGCGGGGTCACGCGGCGGAGGATAGCCCGGGCCCCCGACGACCCCGGATCGACGGCGCGGGAGGTTGTCCAGCCAGACCCCTCTGTAGGGTTCCCTCGATGGCGGGATGCGGCTCGTCGAGCGGTCCGGCGCGGCGGACGTGAGCGTGACGACCACGGTGGTAGCGGTGGCGGCGATCGTGCTCGCCGCATCGTCGCTCGTCCTGTTCGTGCTCGCGATCCGGCGGTTGCTCGTCCGGCAGGCGGAGGTGACCGTGACGATGTTCCGCCGGTACGACGACCGCCTGGCGGACTTCGCCCAGACGCTCAACGACGCCCTCACCGCGCTCCAGGCGCCTCCCGAGCTCGGCACACCCGAGCTCGGCGAAGACCCGGAGCCCATGCTGCGGACGCTCGAGCTCGCACGCGAGCGGACCCGCGCGGATGGCGCAATCGCCCTCGTGGCGGGCGGCAACGGCACGCCGGTCGTCGCGACGGTCGGGCTGTCGGAGTCGGAGACGAACCACATCGCGCGGATGGGCTTCCCGGACTACCGCGGCGCGCGGGCGATCGAAGTCGCGTTCGCAGGGGACCTGCCGGCGCCCGACGGCTCGCCGCCCGTACGCGCCGGGCTCGTGCTGCCGCTGCTCGACGAGAGCGAGGCGCAGAGCCTGCTCGGTGTCCTGACGCGGGAGGACGGCAGGCACTTCAGCGAGGAGGACGTCGACGCGCTCGACGCCGTCGTCCGCGTCGCCCGGTCACCCGTCGCACGGGCGCTCGGCGTCCGCGAGCCGGATGTTGTGCCGGAGATCGACGTGCTCACTCATCTCCTCGACCGCCAGTCGTTCCAGGCGGTGCTCGAACGCGAGATCGTGCGCGCACGCCTCGCGGGCCACCCGCTCTCGTTGCTCGTCCTGGACGTCGACCGGCTGACGTCGCTCAACGCGCGCATCGGGATCGCCGGCGCCGACAGCGTCCTGCAGGAGCTGACCAAGCGCCTGCAGGGCGTGACGCATCACCTCGACTACGCCTTCCGTCTCGGCGGGGGACGCTTCGCGGTGCTCCGCCCGGGCTCCGAGGCCAATCAGGCGCGTGAGCTCTACGAGGCGTTCCGCGCAGCGCTCTCCGGCAACCCGTTGCTCGCAAACGACCCGGACGGCGTGTCGATCTCCGCGGGCGTGGCCGAGCTCGTCCCGCGCGACGACGCGACGTCGTTCGCCGAGCGCGCCGACCGGGCGCTGCGCGATGCGAAGCAACGTGGGCCGAGCACGATCGTGCTGGACGGGGTGACGGGTCCGCCGCGGGGGACGCTGGTGCTGCACGCCGCCGCGGGAGACCCTCCTCACCGCGGATGACCGGTGGCCGTCTGGCTGCTCGCGCTGGCCGCCGGCGCGACCCTCGGGGCGGTCGCCCTCGGTTTGTCCGCGCGGCATCGTGCGGCCGCGCGCGAGGAGCGTCGCGTCGCGGAGCTGGGTCGTCTCGCGGAGCGGCTCGAGGCCTCGCTCGGCGAGCTCCGTCCGCCACCCGCCGAGCCGGTCGCCACGGAGCGCGCGACCGACACCGCGACGCTCGTCGCCGGTCGGCTGCCGGGGCGTACCGCCCTGCTCGAGGCCGTCACCGGCGACGTGCACCGCGCGCAATCGAGCCGCGCCCGGCTCACGGCGGTCGTTGCCCGCGCAGAGGGCGAGACCACCCCAGCGCGGCTCGTGGACGCGATCCGCGTTGTCGTCGGCCGACCGGCCTACGCCGTCGGGCCCGGGGTCGCTGCGTTCACGCTGCCCGACCTCGGCCGTGCCGCCGGGCTCGGCGTGCTTGCCCGGATCGAGTCGATGACGGCGTCGACCGGTCACGCGGTCGAGTCGGGACCCGCGGGAGAGCGCGGTCGAGCTCGTCGCGCGGCTGCTCGCGAGCCCACCGCGCAGCACCACGAGCTAGATCGGCTCGGGCCTGCGGGGGCAGGCCCGAGCCGGCGCTCGCCTGTGGGTCAGGCGTCTTCGTCCGAGCTGCCCGCGTCGGGCAGCTCGGGGAGCTCCGGGAGCTCGGTGTCGTAGCCGAGACCGAGCGACGACAGGTCGAGGCCGTCGCCGTCGCCGATCTCCTCGAGCGCCGCGAGGAGCTCCGCCTCCGTGCCCCCGCCGAACATCGCGGCGGGCAGCGGCTCGGTCGGCTCGATCTCGATGCCGCGGTACTTCTTGAGACCGGTGGCCGCCGGGATCAACTTCCCGATGATCACGTTCTCCTTCAGACCGAGCAGGCGATCGACCTTGCCCTCGATCGCCGCGTCCGTGAGCACCTTGGTGGTCTCCTGGAACGACGCGGCGGAGAGGAACGACTCGGTCGCGAGCGAGGCCTTCGTGATCCCGAGGATCAGCGGCTCGAACGTCGCCTCCTCGCCCTTCGCGGCGCGCGCCGCGCCGTTCGCATGCTCGAGCGCCACCTTGTCGACCAGCTGACCCGGCAGGAGCTCGGTGTCGCCCGGGGTCTCGACGCGCACCTTCTTCATCATCTGGCGGACGATGAGCTCGATGTGCTTGTCGTGGATGTCGACGCCCTGCGACTTGTAGACCTTCTGCACCTCGCCCACGAGGTACTGCTCGGTCGGGGTCGAGCCCCGCCCTGCCTTCGTGTGCAGGTCGAGCAGCTCGGTCGGGTTGAGCGAGCCCTCGTTGAGCGGGTCGCCCTGGGCGATCGTGCCGCCCTCGCGCACGAGCAGCCTCGTCCGGCGCGGGAACGTGTAGTCCTTGACCGGCAGCGGCTCGCCCTCGGCGTCCAGCTCGGACGGAGTCACGGTCACGACGATCGTCCGCTCCTGCTCCTCGATCGAGATCTTGCCCGAGTACTCGGCGAGGGTCGCGGCACCCTTCGGGTTCCGCGCCTCGAAGATCTCGACCACGCGGGGCAAGCCGTGCGTGATGTCCGCCCCGGCGACGCCGCCCGTGTGGAAGGTGCGCATCGTGAGCTGGGTGCCCGGCTCTCCGATCGACTGGGCGGCGACGATGCCCACCGCGTCGCCGATCTCGCACATGTCGCCGGTCGCGAGGAACGTTCCGTAGCACGCTCGGCAGACGCCGACGTCGCTGCGGCACTTGAGCACCGTACGCACCGGGAGCGTGACCTCGTCGCCGTGCTCCTCGAGCTGCTCGGCGATCTCGTGCAGCCGCGGCTTCGTGAGGAGCTCGCCCCGCTCGGCGAGCACGGTCTTGCCGGGCTTGCCGTCGCGCAGCGGCTTGTGGACGTCGGTTGCGAGGACACGACCGGCCGCGTTCAGGTTCGGCTGGCCGTCGAGGATCACGGGCAGCTCGACGTGGTCCTCGGTGCCGCAGTCGTCCTCGCGGATGATCACGTCCTGGGAGACGTCGACGAGGCGGCGGGTGAGGTACCCCGAGTCCGCGGTGCGCAGCGCCGTGTCGGCGAGACCCTTGCGGGCACCGTGGGTCGAGATGAAGTACTCGAGCACCGACAGGCCCTCCATGAAGTTCGCCTTGATCGGCCGCTCGATGATCTCACCCTTCGGATTCGCCATCAGGCCGCGCATGCCGGCGAGCTGGCGGATCTGGTTGAACGATCCGCGGGCGCCGGAGTTGGCCATCATGAAGATCGAGTTCGTCTGGCGCAGGTTGGCCTTCATCGCGTCGGCGACCTCGTCGGTCGCCTCCGTCCAGATCGCGACCACCCGCTCCTTGCGCTCCTCCTCGGTCATCAGGCCGCGCTCGTACTCGCCTTCGACCTTCGCCACCCGGTCCTCGTACCCGGCGAGGATCTCCTCCTTCGTCGGCGGGATCACGATGTCGTTCTTCGACACCGTGATGCCGGCACGCGTCGCGAAGCGGAACGCGAGGCTCTTGATCGTGTCGAGCACCGACGCGACGACGTACGCGCCGTACTCGCCGACGAGCCGGTCGATCGTCGCATCGAGCTCGCGCTTCGTGAGCGCGTGCTCGACGACGAGCGGCTCGGGCTCGCGGTCCTTGACGGCCTCGCCGAGCGAACGTGCGATCTCGCTCTCGAACACGACGCGCCCCGGCGTCGTCAGGCGGACCTCGTCGCCCGAGCGGAACTCGATCGGGTCCTGCAGCGAGACCTGTCCGGAATCGAGCGCGAACTCGACCTGCTCCTCGGAGCCGAAGCGGCGCAGACCGTCGACGCCGAGCTCCTTCGCGAGCTCCTCCGACGTGGTCGCCGCGAGGTCGTGGGCGCAGTACGTGAGGAAGTACGCCCCGAGGACCATGTCCTGCGTCGGCGTCGCGAGCGGTCGCCCGTGCGCCGGCGAGAGGATGTTGTTCGACGAGAGCATGAGGATCCGGGCCTCCGCCTGGGCCTCGGCCGAGAGCGGGAGGTGGACCGCCATCTGGTCGCCGTCGAAGTCCGCATTGAACGCGTGACAGACGAGCGGATGCACCTGGATCGCCTTGCCCTCCACGAGCACCGGCTCGAACGCCTGGATCCCGAGCCGGTGGAGCGTCGGCGCCCGGTTGAGCAGCACCGGATGCTCGGCGATCACCTCCTCGAGCACGTCCCAGACCTCGGGCACCATCGACTCGACGTACTTCTTCGCGGCCTTGATGTTCTGCACCGACTTGCGCTCGACGAGCCGGCTCATGATGAACGGCTTGAAGAGCTCGAGCGCCATCAGCTTCGGCAGGCCGCACTGGTGCAGCTTCAGGTTCGGCCCTGCGACGATCACCGAGCGGCCCGAGTAGTCGACGCGCTTGCCGAGCAGGTTCTGGCGGAACCGGCCCTGCTTGCCCTTGAGCATGTCGGAGAGCGACTTCAGCGGGCGGTTGCCCGGGCCCGTGACGGCCCGGCCGCGGCGGCCGTTGTCGAACAGCGCGTCGACGGCCTCCTGCAGCATTCGCTTCTCGTTGTTGACGATGATCTCGGGCGCGCCGAGGTCGAGCAGCCGCTTGAGGCGGTTGTTGCGGTTGATCACGCGCCGGTAGAGGTCGTTCAGGTCGCTCGTCGCGAAGCGTCCGCCGTCGAGCTGCACCATCGGTCGGAGCTCGGGCGGGATCACGGGGATCGCCTCGAGCACCATCCACTCGGGCTTGTTCTCGGACGTGATGAACGCCTGCACGACCTTGAGGCGCTTGATCGCGCGCTGCTGCTTCTGCCCCTTCGACGTCTTGATCACGTCGCGGAGCGTGATCGACTCCTGCTGGAGGTCGAGGTCGCGGAGCAGCTCGCGGATCGCCTCCGCGCCCATGCCGCCCCGGAAGTACACCCCGAAGCCGTAGGGGGAGCCGAACCGGTCCTTCAGCTCGCGGAAGATCTGCTCGTCGTTCACGACCTGCTTCACGTCGAGCTCGCGGAACAGCTTCCACGTCTCCTCGAGCCTGCGGACGCCCTCGACGGCCGCATCGCGCGCGTCGGCGCGGCGGCTCTCGATGTCCGCGACCATCTCCTTGACCTTGCCGGCCCACTGCTGAACGACCTCGAGGTCCTCCTTGTGCGCGCCCTCGACCAGGCACCGGTCGTACGCGAGCTCGCGCACCTGGTCGCCGGTCGCATCGCTCTCGGCGTGCTCGAGCACGTCCTGGAGGAGGCCGTTGCCGGTGTCGCGGGCGCGCTCGAGGTTCTTCGTGTCGACCGAGGCGACGAGCTCCGCATCCTCCTCGCCGAGCTCCTCGCCGCCGAGCAGCTGATCGAGAACCTTGTGGAGGTGCTTCGTGATCGCGCCCTTCTTGGAGCCGGAGGAACGCTCGAGCTCCACGCGGAGCGGCTCGAGCGCGTCCCGGATCTCGACCGCTGCGGTCGCGACCGACTCGATCTCGCGCGGCGCGAGGCGCCGGTCCTCGCGCGTCGCTGCCTGCCGGACGAGCTCGCGCAGGCGCTTCGGGTCCTCGCTCGTGATCGTCTTCGCGAGGCCGGGCAGGATCCCGCCGGCGAGCGTGCGCGCCTCCTCGAGTGACGGCAGCGCCTGGTCCTCGGCCCAGTTGGAGAGGCCGCGCGCCCAGAACTCGTCGTCCTCGTCGAACCCCTTGTCCTTCCCCTGCGCGAGGAACGCGCGGCGACGGGCGAGCCGCTCGTCGAGCGCGGCCAGCTGCTCGTCGCGATCGACGTTGATCTGCTCCGACTCCGCCACGACCTTGTCCTCGAGGTCGACGAGGTCCGCCTGCCGCTTCTCGCGGTCGACACCGGTGACGATCGACGCGGCGAAGTACAGGACCTTCTCGAGCTCGCGCGGCGCGATGTCGAGCAGGTAGCCGATCCGGCTCGGTACGCCCTTGAAGAACCAGATGTGCGAGACGGGCGCGGCGAGGTCGATATGACCCATCCGCTCACGGCGCACCTTCTGACGCGTCACCTCGACGCCGCAGCGCTCGCAGATGATGCCCTTGTAGCGGACGCGCTTGTACTTGCCGCAGTAGCACTCCCAGTCCTTCGTGGGACCGAAGATGCGCTCGCAGAAGAGCCCGTCACGCTCCGGCTTCAGGGTTCGGTAGTTGATGGTCTCCGGCTTCGTGACCTCGCCCATCGACCAGTCTCGGATCTGCTTCGGCGAAGCGAGGCCGATCCGGATCGCGTCGAAGTCGTTGATGTCGATCTGCGCCAAGGGTTTTCTCCTTCGGAGAAACCCCTAGAGAGGCTCCTCCACTCGTCCGTCTGTCTTCTCCTGGCACTTCGCGCGGCGAAGTGCCCTCGTGCCTATTCCTCTGCTTCCACGTCGACGGGAGCCAGGTCCTCGTCGCTCGGCTCCTCGCCGAGATCCTCGTCGGAGGCAACCGTCGTCGCGTCGCTCCCCTCCTCGGCGGCGCCTTCCTCGACCTCCTGCGCGTTCCGGACGTCGGCGGCCGCCTGGCGGACGCTCGCGGGCGACAGGTCGATCCCGAGCTCCTCCGCCGCGCGGAGCAGCTCGTCGTCTTCCTCGCGCACCTCAACCTCACGCCCCTCGTCCGAGAGCACGTGGACGTCGAGGGAGAGCGACTGCATCTCCTTGAGCAGGACCTTGAACGACTCGGGGATCGACGGCTCCGCGATGTTCTCGCCCTTGACGATCGCCTCGTACGCCTTGACCCGCCCGATCGTGTCGTCGGACTTGATCGTGAGCATCTCCTGCAGCGTGTACGCAGCGCCGTAGGCCTCGAGGGCCCACACCTCCATCTCGCCGAAGCGCTGACCGCCGAACTGCGCCTTCCCCCCGAGCGGCTGCTGGGTGACGAGCGAGTACGGACCCGTCGAGCGCGCGTGGATCTTGTCGTCGACGAGGTGGAGCAGCTTGAGGATGTACATGTAGCCGACGGTGACCTTCTGCTCGAAGGGCTCGCCCGACTTCCCGTCGAAGAGCTGCACCTTCCCGGAGCAGCGGCGCCCCTCTGTGCGGCTCTCGTCGACCTTCATCGCGATCGTGTCGTTACTCGTCGCCCAGGTGGCGAGCGCCTCGTCGACGTCCGCCTCCGTGGCACCGTCGAACACCGGCGTCGCGACCGCGCGCGGGTCGGGCGCATTGATCGGGGCGCGCGGGTTGACCGGCTCCCCGTCGGCGAACACACCGTGCGCGGCGGCCCAGCCGAGGTGCGTCTCGAGGATCTGGCCGATGTTCATCCGGCTCGGCACACCGAGGGGGTTGAGGACGACGTCGACCCCGCGCCCGTCCTCGAGGAACGGCATGTCCTCCTCGGGGACGATCTTCGCGATCACGCCCTTGTTGCCGTGGCGGCCGGCCAGCTTGTCGCCCTCGGCGATCTTGCGCTTCTTCGCGACGAAGACGCGGACGAGCTCGTTGACGCCCGGCGACAGGTCGTCGCCTGCGTCGCGCGAGAACGTCTTGACACCGATCACCTTCCCGCCCTCGCCGTGCGGGACCTTCAGCGACGTGTCGCGGACCTCGCGCGCCTTCTCCTTGAAGATCGCGCGGATCAGCTTCTCCTCCGCGGTCAGCTCGGTCTCGCCCTTCGGGGTGACCTTGCCGACGAGCAGGTCGCCGGAGCCGACCTCGGCCCCGATCCGCACGACGCCGCGCTCGTCGAGATTCGCGAGCGACTCCTCCGAGCGGTTCGGGATGTCGCGCGTGATCTCCTCGTCACCGAGCTTCGTCGAGCGCGCGTCGATCTCGTACTCGTGGATGTGGATCGAGCTGAGCACGTCGTCCTTGACGAGGCGCTCCGAGAGGACGATCGCGTCCTCGAAGTTGTAGCCCTCGAACGGCATGAAGGCGACGAGCAGGTTCGCGCCGAGCGCGAGCTCGCCGCGGTCGGTCGCCGACCCGTCTGCGAGCACCTCGCCCTTCTGCACCTTGTCGCCGAGCGAGACGACGGGCTTCTGGTGGATGAGCGTGCCCTGGTTCGAGCGCATGAACTTCGTCAGCGGATACTCGTCCCGGATGCCCCGCCCCTCGACCACGATTCTCTCGGCGTCGACGTCGATCACCGCGCCGGCGTTCCGCGCGAGCACGACGTCCCCGGTGTCGACGGCCGCGCGGTACTCGAGGCCGGTGCCGACGAGGGGCGCCTGCGGGATCATCAGCGGCACCGCCTGCTTCTGCATGTTCGCGCCCATCAGCGCGCGGTTCGCGTCGTTGTGCTCGAGGAACGGGATCAGCGCTGTCGCGACCGAGACGATCTGCGCCGGCGAGACGTCCATGTAGTCGACGTCTTCGGCACGGGAGATCACCGCCTCGCCCGCCGACGAGCGGCAGAGCACCTGGTCGTTGACGAACTTGCCCGTCTTCGGGTCGACCGGCTCGGACGCCTGGGCGATCGTGAAGAGCGCCTCCCGTGACGCGTCGAGGTACACGATGTCGTCCGTCACCTTGCCGCCCTTGACGACCCGGTACGGCGTCTGGATGAAGCCGAACTCGGACACGGTCGCGTACGAGGCGAGCGCGCCGATCAGGCCGATGTTCGGGCCCTCCGGCGTCTCGATCGGGCACATACGGCCGTAGTGCGTCGGGTGGACGTCGCGCACCTCGATCGGCGCGCGCTCGCGGGTGAGACCGCCGGCGCCGAGCGCCGACAGGCGACGCCGGTGCGTGAGGCCCGAGAGCGAGTTCGTCTGGTCCATGAACTGCGACAGCTGCGAAGAGCCGAAGAACTCCTTCAGCGCCGCGACGACCGGCCGGATGTTGATGATCGTCTGCGGCGTGATCGTGTCGACGTCCTCGGTGGTCATGCGCTCGCGCACGACGCGCTCCATCCGGTACAGGCCGACCCGGAAGGCCTCCTGGATCAGCTCGCCGGTGGTCCGGAGGCGTCGGTTGCCGAAGTGCTCGTACTCGTCGAGGTCGCCGCGGATCGGCTCGCGCGGCAGCGCCGCCGCCTCGGCGGCGTAGTCCTTCGACTCCTCGGGCAGCTGGAGCTTGCCCGGGAGGTCGACGAGCCGGCGGACGAGCGCGAGGATGTCCTCGGTCGTGAGCACCCGGGTGCTCTCGGGCACGTCGACGCCGAGCCGCTGGTTGAGCTTGTAGCGGCCGACCTTCGTGAGGTCGTAGCGCTTGGGGTCGAAGAACAGCGCCCGCAGCAGGTTGCGGGCGTTGTCGAGCGTCGGCGGCTCGCCCGGGCGCTGCTTCTTGAAGACCTCGACGAGCGCCTCCTCCTCGCGGGTGGAGGGATCCTTCTCGAGCGTGTTCTGGATGTACGGCTTCGCCGCGTCGTCGAACAGTGCGAGGATCGCCTCGTTCGTGCGTCGTGTCGAGCGCGAACCCGGTCGTCGGGTCCTCGGCCGGCAACGCGCGCAGCAGCGTGGTGATCGGCAGCTTGCGCTTGCGGTCGATGCGCGCGTAGACGATGCCCTTCTTGTCGATCTCGAGCTCGAGCCACGAGCCGCGCGACGGCATCAGGTTCGCGGTGAAGACCTGCTTCGTCGCGTCCTTCGGCTCCATCAGATAGGCGCCCGGCGAGCGCACGAGCTGCGTGACGATCACGCGCTCGGTGCCGTTGATGATGAACGTCCCGTGCTCGGTCATCATCGGGAAGTCGCCCATGAAGACGCGCTGCTCGCGGATCTCGCCCGTCTCCGTGTTCACGAAGCGGACGGTCATCGAGAGCGGCGCCTGGTAGGTGAGGTCCTTCTCACGACACTCGGAGATCGAGTGCTGCGGCGGGCCGAACTCGTAGTCGCCGAACTCGACCGCCAGCGTGCCGGTGTAGTCGGTGATCGGCGAGATGTCGTCGATCGGTCTCGCGCAGGCCCTCCTCCAGGAACCACTGGAAGGACGCCTTCTGGATGTCGATCAGGTTGGGGAGGTCGAGGACGTGCTTCAGGCGCGAAAACGACTTGCGCGCGCGCGGCGCAACTGCGGTGCTGCTCAAGAACAGCCTCCCTTAGTAACGGCGGTCGGTGATGGAGACGGGCAGAGTCGAAGCCAGGCTCGGGCAGAACTGGGAAGAATAGCGGACACGCATGCTCCGCCGCAACCCGCTGAGGTCGCAGCGGAGAGTCCGCCAGGAAGTGTAGCGGACGGCGCAAGGCACTTCGCGGCCGAGGCCGCGAAGTGCCAGCTTTGGCCTGGCACTTGCCCGGGAGGCAAGTGTGCGCGCTTACTTCAGCTCGACAGAGGCACCGGCCTCTTCGAGCTCGCCCTTGAGCTTCTCGGCCTCGTCCTTCGCGACGCCTCCTTGATGGTGCCCGGTGCGCCGTCGACGAGATCCTTCGCCTCCTTGAGGCCGAGCCCGGTCGCCGCGCGGACGACCTTGATCACCTGGATCTTCTTGTCGCCGGCGCCGGTGAGCACGACGTCGAAGGAATCCTTCTCCTCCGCCGCAGGCGCGCCGTCGCCACCGGCGGCGGGAGCGCCCGCCGCGGCCGGACCGCGACCGGAGCGGCGGCGGTGACGCCCCACCCCTCCTCGATCTTCTTCTTCAGCTCGACGAGCTCGAGCACGGTCATCTTGCCGATTGCTTCGAAAGCTTTCTCGACATCGGTTGCCATCTGTCTACTCCTCACTTTCCGTCTCCGCTCGGCTCCGCCGGCGCATCGGTCTCTGTCGAACTTGTGGCGTCGCCTCCGGGTCTCGTCGGCCGCGGGCTCGCGCCTCGGCAGCCGGCTCCGCTGCCGCCTCCTCGGCCGCGTCGCTCGCCGCGGCGCTCTCCGACCGCGGAGGCGGTGGTGTCGCCGCTCTCCTCCGAGCTGGGCGATGCGGGCGTCGAGCAAACCCAGCAGATCGCGGAGCGGGGCCGCGAGCAGCCCGACGAGCTGCGTGAGCGGCGCGACGACGCGCCGACGAGCTGGCTTTTCACGACCTCGGGCGCGGGGAGCTTCGCGAGCTCCTCGACGTCCTCGCCGGTGAGCGCGCGGCCCGAGAGGATCCCGCCGCGCAGCGCGAGGATCTTCGTCTCCCTGGCGGTCTCGGCGAGCGCCTTCGCGACCGCGACGGGGTCGCCGTCGGTCTCGATGAACGCGATCGCGGTCGGCCCCTCGAGCAGCGCGAGGAGCGAGTCCGAGCCTGCCTCCTCGGCGGCGCGCCGCGTGAGCGTGTTCTTCACGACCTGGAGGCGGCCCCCACTGCCGCGCACCTTCGAGCGGAGCTCCGCGAGCTCGGCATTCGTCAGGCCGCGGTAGTCGGCGACGATCAACGAGTCCACCGAGCGAAGCTGCTCGGCGAGCTCTGCGACGACCCGTTCCTTGTCGGTTCTCTGCATGTCGTTTCCCTCCGGAAACGACTAGACCCGCCTGAGGCGGGTCATCGCGTACGCGCGTGCGCGTACCTCGTCTGACCCACCTCGACCGGACTTCCGCCCCGTGGGGCTGCCGGTGGTCTTCGGTGGCCTAGTCGATGTGCCGCTAGACGGTAGCAGCCTCCTGGCCGCTCCTGGCCGACTCCGCGTCGCCAGAATCCGCCGCGACGTCGCGCGTGCGCGTCGGGTCGACGTGCAGGCCCGGGCCCATCGTGGTCGTCAGCGTGATGCCCTTGATGTAGCGGCCCTTCGCGGCGGCCGGCTTCGCCCGGGCGATCTCCTCGACCACGACCGCGTAGTTCTCGAGCAGCTGCCGCTCGCCGAAGCTCTTCTTGCCGATCGGCAGGTGGACGTTCGCGCCGCGGTCGGTGCGGTACTCGAGCTTGCCGGCCTTCGCGTCGGAGACCGCCTTCTGGATGTCGAACGTGACCGTGCCGGTCTTGGGGTTGGGCATCAGCCCGCGCGGGCCGAGCACGCGGCCCAGTTTCCCGACGTTGCCCATCTGGTCGGGCGTCGCGATCGCGACGTCGAAGTCGAGGAAGCCTCCTTCGATCTTCGCCGCGAGGTCGGTCGAGCCGACGACGTCGGCGCCCGCCTCCTCCGCCTCGCGTGCCTTGTCGCCCTCGGCGAACACGGCGACCCGCATCGCACGGCCGGTGCCGTGGGGCAGCATGATCGTGCCGCGCAACTGCTCGTCGGCGTGGCGCACGTTGAGCCCGAGCCGGAAATGCACCTCGACCGTCTCGTCGAACTTCGCGTCCGGCAGGCTCTTCAGCAGCGAGATCGCCTCGGCCGGCGGGTACGCCTTCTCGCGGTCGATCGCCTGACGGCCCTCGCTGTAGCGCTTCCCGTGCGCGCTCACGACTCCACCTCCACGCGTCTCTCTGCGTCCACCGGGCAAAGCCCGGCGCCCGCGACGCGGGAAACCCCCATGTTTCCCGCACCCTTCCCATGGTCGCTCCGGTGGCATCTCACGACTCCACCTCCACGCCCATGCTCCTCGCCGTTCCGGCGATCACGAGCATCGCGGCCTCCACGTCGTTGCGCGTTCAGGTCGGGCATCTTCGTCTCGGCGATCGAGCGCAACTGGGCGCTCGTCAGCCTGCCGACCTTGTTGCGGTTCGGCTCGGAGGAGCCCGACTCGAGCCCGAGCGCCTCCTTGATCAGCACCGCGGCGGGCGGCGTCTTCGTGATGAACGTGAACGAGCGATCCTCGTAGACCGTGATCTCGACCGGGATGATCCGGCCGTTCTCGTGCGCGGTCTGGGCGTTGAACGCCTTCGTGAACTCGACGATGTTGACGCCGTGCTGACCCAGGGCGGGGCCTACCGGCGGTGCGGGGTTCGCCTGCCCACCGGGGATCTGCAGCTTGATGAGTGTGAGGACTTTCTTCGCCATCGGAGTCCGTGCGGGGCTTCGCCCCTCCTCCTATCCGTCTGGGTTGTTTCTAGCGGAGCCGCGAAGGGATCCGCTAGTCGATCTTCTTGACCTGGTCGAACGCGAGCTCGACCGGGACCTGGCGCTCGAAGATGTCCACGAGCACCTTGAGCTTCTGCGCGTCCGCGTTGACGTCGACGATCTCGCCGTCGAAGTCCGACAGCGGGCCCGACGTGACCTTGACGGACTCGCCGAGCGAGAACTCGACCTGCGCGCGCGGCGCGGCTGCGCCGCCGGGGCCGCCACCCGCGTGGAGGATCCGGTCGACCTCGGCCTGCGAGAGGGGCGAGGGCTTCGCACCGGCGCCGACGAAGGCCGTCACGCCGGGCGTCCCCTTCACGACCGTCCACGCGTCGTCGTTCAGGTCCATGTTCACGAGCACGTAGCCGGGCAGCACGCGCTTCTCGGTCTGCACCTTCTGGCCGTCCTTCGTCTCGATCACCTGCTCGGTCGGGACGACCACGCGCCGGAACCGCGGCTGCTGGTTCATCGACACGATCCGGTGCTCGAGGTTCGCCTTGACCTTGTTCTCGTGCCCGGAGTAGGTGTTGATCACGTACCAGTGGAACATGCGCTCTCTCTCCTTACCAGCCTGCGGAGCCCGTCACTGTCCGAGCAGGACGTCGCGGACGAACGGGCGCAGGATCTGGTCGGCGCCCCAGAGGTAGACGCCCACGATCACGCAGGCGACGATCACGACGATCGTGCCCTGGATCACCTGGGCGCGGTTCGGCCAGTCGACCTTCTTGAGCTCGGCGATCGACTCCCGGACGAAACCGCCGCGCCGGGAGTGCTCGACCGCGACGGGAGCCTCGGTGCCGGCCGCGACCGGACGCGGAGTCGCGCGCGCCGGCGCCTGCTCGTCCGCCGCACGCCGGGCGTCGCGTCGCTGTCGTCTCGTCTCCCGTGCCACGACTCGGTCCTCTTCCCTGCCTAGCGCGTCTCGCGATGCAGCGTGTGACCGCCGCACCAACGGCAGTACTTGCGCAACTCGACGCGGTCGGGCGTGTTCCGCTTGGACTTCTGCGACTGGTAGTTCCGCCGCTTGCAATCGGTGCAGGCGAGCGTGATCGCGACTCTGACTCCGGTGGCCATGTTCTCTCGTTCTCGTCGGGGCGGAAAGCGAAGGGAAAGGTAGCGGCGGTAGGACTCGAACCTACGACACGCGGATTATGATTCCGCTGCTCTAACCAACTGAGCTACGCCGCCGAGCCGAGCCGCAGTGTAGCAAGGCTCTTTCTCGCCTCCGGCGCGACAGAGCCTATGACAGATTGAGCGCGGGCGTCGTGGGGACGACGGCCGGAACCCCCCGCGCCAACCGCTCGAGCTCGGCGACCGCCTCGCGAAAGACGTCGCCGTCGGGCCGGTACGCGCGGGTGAACTCGACTGCGCCGTTGAGCTCCAGAATCGTGAAGCCGCCGTCGGGCGTCTCCAGCAGGTCGACACCGACGAGGGCCGCTCCGACCGCCGTCGCGGCCGCACGGGCGAGGTGCGCGGCGGCGAGCGGCGGGTCGATCGGAGAGCGGGTTGCGCCGAGCGCGACGTTCGTCCGCCATTCGCCCTCGGCGGCGACCCGCCGAACCGCGCCGATCACACGGCCCGCCGCGACGACGAGCCGCAGGTCGCTCCCGGTCGGCGGGACGAGCTCCTGGACGAGCGCCCCGTGCTGCGCGTACCACGCGCGACGGCGGATGCGACGCAGCTCCATGTCGAGCGCGGCGTCGGTCTCGCAGAGGGTCACGTCGCTCCCCCAGCTCCCGTGACGCGGCTTGAGGACGGCCGGCGCCGGCAGCGCGTCGTACGTGCGGTCGCCGCGGACGTGGCGCGTGTCCGGATGGGGAAGCCCCGCGCGACCGAGCACGTGCGCCGTGAGGAGCTTGTCGTGGGTGACCAGCAGCGTCCCCGGGCCGTTGAGCACGGTGACGCCTCGTGCCGCGAGCACCCCGAGGGCCCAGAGGCCCTCTTCCACGCCGTCGAGCGTCGGACGCACATCGAGACGCCCGACCGCGACGTCGCCCGGGACGAGCACCGCCGCGGCCTCGGCAGGCCGCAGCGTGACGAGCTCGAGGCCGTGAGCCCGCACGGCGGCGAGCTCCCGATCGGTCGATCCGGCCGCATTGGATACGAGCGCGATGCGCATGAGCGCACTGAACAGGCGCGAGGGGCCGCGCCGCAAGGGGGTTCACCACCCCGACACCGCCTCGTCACCGGTCTGCGGCTCGGCCCGACGGCAGACACGGCTCGTCCGCAGTGGGCTCTAGGATCGCCGGCGTGATCAGGGTCCCGCCGCAGCGAGGAGGCTGGCTCGAGGTCGTCTGCGGCCCGATGTTCTCCGGCAAGAGCGAGGAGATGATCCGCCGGTTGCGACGGGCAGAGATCGCCGGTGAGCGAGTGATCCTGTTCAAGCCGAGGATCGACGACCGGTACGACGCCGCCGACGTCGTCAGCCACGCCGGCGTCCGCATGTCGGCCGTTCCCGTCGACGGCTGCAACGAGCTCGCCGCCCGGGCCCGCACGGCCGACGTGGTCGGGATCGACGAGGTGCAGTTCTTCGACGCGGCGATCGTCGAGGCCGCGCTGACGCTGGCCGACGGAGGCGCGCGCGTGATCGTCGCGGGGCTCGACCAGGACTTCCGCCGGGAGCCGTTCGGCCCGCTCCCTGAGCTGCTCGCACGAGCGGAGCTCGTGGACAAGCTGCAGGCGGTGTGCCACCGCTGCGGCGGCGCCGCGACCACGACCCAGCGCCTCGTCGACGGCAGGCCGGCCCCGTACTCGGGCGAGACGATCGTCGTCGGGGCGCTCGACACGTACGAGGCGCGCTGTCGGGACTGCCACAGCGCTGGTCAGGATGCGGCCAAGTGGCTGGCAGCCTGACCGGCCTCGTTTACCGCCGCGCCGCCGAGTCGAAGTTACGAAGGATTGATTATGGCGCGCGAGCCGGTTGAGATGTGACTCCGTCAGCGGCTCGAAGGTCTGGAACGAGCGGGTGAACTCCGCCATATCCGCCCGGTCCAGAGGTTCCGGAGGCCTGCGGGTTTGACGCCCCTGACTGCTGCTCTTCTTGCACGGCCTATCCTTTGCAAGCTGGGGGTCGCCGTTTCGAGCCCGGCACGCTCCACTTGTTCGCGAGCGGAATTCCGCGGGAGCGGAATCCGCGGCTCGATCCCTCGGCTTCGGCGAAGGCACACCCCCTGAAGCGGGCCGCTTCGCGGCCCGGCGGCCGGCCCTCCGTCGTGGGCGTGATCCGGTTCGTTAGGTGCAGGAACCAGCATGTCGAGCGGCGAGCGGGACGGCGTCGACCACGCCGTCCCGCTCTCCATGCATCCCGCGTGCGAAGGGAGGCATCGCCTACGCCTCGAACTCCTCCTCGATCTCCGCGAGCTCGATCGCGAGGCCAAGCGCCCGCACGATCTTGCCCATGGCACTCGCGATCCGCGGGGTGCCGACGATCGGGGCAATCGCCGCGAAGACGCCGCGGATCTGCTCCTCGTCGATACCGAGCTCCTTCGCCGCAGAGAGGTTGAGCATGTACGACGCCGGCGGGGCGTCCACTGCGACGAGCGCCGCGATGCGCACGAGCATCAACGTCTCGGGATCGAGCGTCGACGTCTCGAGGGAATCCGCAGTCATCTTGCCCAGCAAGTCCAGAACCGGGGTCTCGGTTGCTTGCTCCGCCATGAGATCTCCTTCCACTTGTCGTTCCAGGGTCAGTACGCAGGGACGTGTCTGTCGGACAGCATGTAGGCGACGATGAGGGCCGCGGGGAAGAAGATCAGGCTGAAGACGAAGAATCCGAAGAAGCTATGACCCTTGCGTGCAGCCACCCTTGCGGGCCAGAACGCTACGGCGATCCAGACGGCGAGGAAAAGGATCGCTCCGAAGGCCCACCCCAAGGCCGAAGCACCTACCAGCATCGCACCCTCCTCTCAGCTCGTACCTCAGCCTCCCACCCCCGCAGTGAGACTCCATCCGAGAGCGCCGCGTCGGGCTTGCGGTCAACTACGCACGTCGCGCGGCGCGGGTCACTTCGTCGTCGCTGCAGCGGGGTCGCTGACGCGTGGCCCACTCGGTCGGGATCTCGAACCGGGCGATGATGAGCCGTTCGAGTACCCGCGCTCGGACTGGCCGGCCAAGCCCACGCAGGTTGGGCCTCGTCTCCGGGACCACCGGCGCACGCACGCCAGACAGGCATCACGATCACCGATCGGGGCTCCCGCTCGTTGAGAGGCCTACCCGGGCTCAGTGCGTCTTTGCCATCAGCGCCGAATCGCCGGAACAGGCACCAGCCTCGATTCGTCGCTAACGCGCGACGCCTGATGCGCGCGCTGTCGCGACTGCCACGAGGCGGGCGTCGACGCCGTCCAGCTCGTCGCCTGAGCCGCGCTAGGACGCGGCGACGGGCTGCTCGACGAGCGACAGCACGAATTCGCGTTCGCCGCCGTGCCAGCGCACGTCGAGCCGCTCGGCCAGGCGGCGGAGCAGCGAGACGATCGGCGGGTTGTCGCCGCAGACCGTCGCGACGAGCTCCGTGATCCCGGCAGCGCGCGCGTCTGCGGCGAGCTCGCGTGCGAGCACCGAGCCGATCCCGCGACCCTGACAGGCGTCGGCCACCTCGAAGGCGACCTCCCCGACCGCGCCGTCGCGGACGAGCCGCGCGATGCCGGCGGGCTCGGACTCGCCGTCACGGAACGCGACGAGCACGTGATGGTCCGCGTCGACGCGGGCCAGCGCCGCGAGCTCGGCGTCCGAGAGCCGCGGCTTCGCACCGCAGAAGCGGCGCGCCCTGGAGCCGTCGCCGAGGCGCGCGAAGAGCGCCGCGACCGTGGCGGTGTCCCCGTCCCGCAGGGGACGGATCGTGATCCCGGAGACGTAGCGCGATTGCATGCGCCCATGTTGCCGGGCGCACGGAGGCCTGCGCGTCGCCGCGCCGGGCCATCTTCTTGACATGGCCCGTACAGGCCATCAGACTCGCGGGTCAGTGGAACAGGAGATCCGCTTCTGCGTGGTCGACGGCCGCCGCGTCGCGTACGCGACCGCCGGTCACGGCCCGCCGCTCGTGTTCGCGGGCCGGTGGGTCACGCATCTCGAGGAGGAGTGGGAGAGCCCCGAGGCGCGGAGCTTCTTCGAGGACCTCGCGCGCACGCACACCGTCGTCCGGTACGACCGCCTCGGCACCGGCCTCAGCGATCGTGGCCTCGCCCGGCGACCCACGACGGAGTCGGAGGCGCAGACGCTCACCGCCGTGCTCGAGACCTGCGACGAGGAGCGCGCGGCGGTGTTCGCGTGCTCCTGCTCCGGGGTCGCCACCGCGCGTGTCGCGAGCAGCCGCCCGGAGCGGATCGACCGGCTCGTGTTCTTCGGCAGCTACATCTCGCGTGCGGACGTCCCCGAGGCGACGCGCCGCTCACTGGTCGACTTCGCCCGGACGAACTGGCCGCTGGCCGCCCAGATGCTCGCCGGGCTGAACGTGCCGCACGCGGATGGCGCGGCGATCGAGGCGCTCAGCCGCTACCAGCGGCATGCAGCCGACGCGGAGACGGCCGCGGCGTTCCTCGAGCTCGACCTCACCTCCGACGGCCACGCCGACCTGCCGAACGTGCGGGCGCCGTCGCTCGTTCTCCATCGGCGCGGCGATCGGACCGTGCCCCTCTCGCACGGCCGCGAGCTCGCAGCGCTCCTGCCCAACGCCCGCTTCGTGGCGCTCAACGGGGACGCGCACCTGCCCTGGATGGACGACCAGCGCGCGTTGCGCCGCGCCCTGCTCGGCTTCCTGGGGGACGGGGTGCCCGTGGAGACGAACGGCGACTCTCCGCTCAGCCCTCGTGAGACGGAGGTGCTGAGGCTCGTGGCGGCGGGGCTCTCGAACCGCGAGATCGCGTCGTCGCTCGTGCTCAGCGAGCACACCGTGCACCGGCACGTGGCCAACGTGCTCCGCAAGCTCGGACAGTCGTCGCGCGCTGCGGCGGCCGCCCAGGGGACGAGGCTCGGCTACCTCTAGCGGGACGTCTCGGCCGTGACGCCCGCGAGCTCGGGATCGAGCACGAGCACGGTGCGAACGCCTGCGCCTCGCCGTAGACGCTCCAGTGCCTCCCCGACGCCGTCGAGCGCGTCGACTCCGGTGACGACGCCTTCCAGCTCGAGCTCGCCCGCCGCAGCGAGACGCGCCAGGTCCGGCAGGTCGGCGGCAGGGTCGCCCGAGCCGTAGAACGAGCCCCGGATTCCCTTGTCGGACGAGAGCTCGAGGGCCGGCAGCGACACCTCTGCGCCCTTCGGCGCGATGCCGATCACGACCGCGGTCGCTCCCGGCCGGAGGGACTTCCAGGCGAGCAGCATCGTCTCGGGGAGCCCGACGACCTCGAACGCGTGGTCGGCGCCGCCGCCCGTCAGCGTGCGCAGGACGCGCACGGGCCGCGCCTCTTGGGCCGTGTCGACCGCAGCGTCCGCCCCTCGTGCGAGCGCCCGCTCGAGCTTGTCCGGATCGCGGTCGACGGCGACGACCGGGTGGGCGCCCGCGCGCTTCGCCGCCGCGAGCACCTGGAGACCGACGCCGCCCAGACCGATCACGACGACGCTCTCCCCCGGTGAGACACGGGCCACGTTCCGCACGGCCCCGAAGCCCGTCATGACCGCGCAGCCGAGCAGCGCCGCCTGCCAGAGCGGCAGCCGGCCGGGAAGCGGGATCGCACCGGCACCCGGGACGACCGCGCGCTCGGCGAAGCAGGCCGTCATCAGCCCGTGCTGGAGCGCCGTGCCGTCCGGCAGGCGGAGCCTGCTCGTCCCGTCGAGGAGCGTTCCCTCGAGGCTGTGGCGGGCAGCAGTCGTGCAAAGGGTCGGGCGCCCCGCGAGGCAGGCGCCGCAGGACCTGCACGACGGCACCCAGCAGAGCACGACCTCGTCCCCCGGGGCGACGTGGTCGACGCCCTCCCCGACCTCTTCGACGACGCCTGCACCCTCATGACCCAGCACCATCGGCCAGCGACCGTCGCCGAGCACCCCGTCCACCAGGTGCAGATCGGAGTGGCAGACGCCCGCGGCGGCCAGTCGCACGAGCACCTCGCCCTGCCGCGGCGGATCGAGCTGCACGTCCTCCACACGGACGTCCCCGGGCTCGCGGAGGACGGCAGCGCGGATCGTCCTCGACGCCATGCCCGATGTCTACACCTTCGGCAGCGCGGAAGGCACTTGTAGGCTGTCGCCCGTGAGCGGCGTCGCCGCCGAGATCGCGTTCGACCGTGCGACAAAGCGCTATCCCGGCCGCGCCGAGCCGGCCGTGCGCGAGCTCACCCTCACGATCCCTGCCGGCGCGATCTGCTGCCTGGTCGGCCCTTCCGGCGCCGGCAAGACGACGGCGATGAAGATGGTCAACCGGCTGATCGACATCAGCGAAGGCGACATCACGATCGGCGGCACGAGCGTCCGCTCGCTCGACCTCACGAGCCTGCGACGCGGGATCGGCTACGTGATCCAGCAGGTCGGCTTGTTCCCGCACATGTCCGTCGCGGACAACGTCGCCACCGTGCCGCGCCTGCTCGGCTGGCCGAAGGGGAGGATCGCCGCACGGGTCGACGAGCTGCTCGACCTCGTCGAGCTGCCGGCGGACGACTACCGCGGCCGCTTTCCCTCCCAGCTCTCCGGCGGGGAGCGCCAGCGGGTGGGCCTCGCCCGCGCGCTCGCCGCCGACCCGCCCGTGATGCTGATGGACGAGCCGTTCGCCGCGCTCGACCCGATCACTCGGGCACGGCTCCAGGGCGAGCTGCTGCGCATCCAGCGCGAGGTCCGCAAGACGATCGTGTTCGTCACCCACGACATCGACGAGGCGATCCTGCTGGGTGACCGCATCGCGATCCTGCGGGAAGGCGGCACGCTCGCCCAGTACGACGCCCCGCACGCTCTGCTGGAACGCCCCGCAGACGAGTTCGTCGCCCGCTTCCTCGGCCTGGACCGGGGCCTCAAGCTCCTCTCGCTCCGCCGCCTCGACGAGCTAGAGCTCGGGCCGCTCGACGGCTCGTCCGCGCCGTCGATAGAGGGCTCCACGACCATGCGCGACGCGCTGTCGCGCATGATCACGACCGGGTCGCGGTCGCTCGTCGTGCTCGACGGCTCGGGCGAGCCGCGCGGCGTCGTGACCCTCGCCTCGCTCACTGCCCGCGCCTCGTGAGCGGGCCGCTCCCCGACCCGTGGGTCGCGCAGGGCGGCCCGGTGATCCCGGACTTCGGGAAGGGCAGCGACTGCGTCGTCCAGAACCGGCTCTTCTGCCCGGACTGGGTGCGTGACAACTGGTCGGGCGTGCTCCAGCCCGCGCTCCTCGAGCACGTCGAGCTGACGCTGATCGCGGTCGCGATCGGCTTTGCGCTGTCGGTCGCGGCGGCCCTCCTGACCCACCGCTACCGGCACCTCGAGCGGCCGTTCGTGGCGTTCTCGGCGATCGTGTACACGATCCCCAGCCTCGCGCTCTTCCAGCTCCTCGTGCCGGTCACGGGGCTCACGGTCACGACCGTCGAGGTGGCGCTCGTCGGCTACACGCTCCTGATCCTGTACCGCAACATCCTGGAAGGCCTGCGCGGCGTCCCGCCCGACGTGCTCGAGGCGGCGCGCGGCATGGGCCTGACGCGCGGGCAGACGCTGTGGCGGATCGAGTTGCCGCTCGCCGTCCCGGCGATGATGGCCGGGCTCCGGATTGCGGTCGTTTCGACGATCGCGCTCGCGACGGTCGCGGCGCTCGTGATCCCCAAGGGGCTCGGCTACCCGATCTTCCTCGCGCTGCGGGAGGCCTTCAACACCGAGATCCTCGTCGCCGGCGCGCTCGCGATCCTGCTCGCGCTCGTCGCAGACGCGCTGCTCGTGGTCGCCGAGCGGGCGCTCACGCCCTGGAACCGAGCCCGCAGGGTCACGTGATCGCGAACCTCGACCTCCACGTCTTCGGGGACGCGCTCCAGTTCATCGTCGACGACCGCCGGCTGCTCCTCCAGAAGACCTGGGAGCACCTGCTCCTGTCGGGCGCCGCGCTGGCGATCGCGGTCGGGATCGCGTTACCGCTCGGAGTGTGGCTCGGCCATCTCCATCGAGGCTCGTTCTTCGCGGTCAACACCGCGAACCTCGGTCGGGCGCTTCCCAGCCTGGCCGTGATCGCCGCTGGGTTCGTGTTCCTCGGCGTCGGGTTCTGGAGCGTCGCGTTCGCGCTCGTCGTGCTCGCGATCCCGCCAATCCTGACGAACGCCTACGTCGCCGTCGACGGCGTCGACGCGGACGCGGTCGAGGCGGCGCGCGGGATGGGCATGACCGGACGCCAGATCGTGACGCGCGTTGAGCTGCCGCTCGCGCTCCCGCTGATCTTCACCGGCATCCGCACCGCGACGGTCTTCGTGGTCGCGACGGCCACGATCGCGGCCGTCGCGGGCGGCGGCGGCCTCGGTGACATCATCGTCAACCAGGCGGGCTACGGTCTCGAGGGCGTCGTCGGCGCCGCGATCTGCGTCTCGGTGCTGGCGCTCGCGGCGGATGCCGCGGTCGGGCTCGTGCAGCGGCTCCTGACCCCGCCGGGGCTCCGCGCGGAGGCGAGGGCGGTCGAGCCCGAGGCCACGAGCGCGGCCGTCTCCCTGGAGACTTGATGCCAATAGTATTCGGGCAGCGGAGAATCGCAGGGGCGATGCTCTAGGGTCGATCGGAATCCAGACCAGCCTCTACCCGAAAGGGGGCAAGTGCCGTGATCCGCAAGCACAACCGGCGTGCGGCGAAGGCCGCGTTCTCGATCGCGTTGGGGGTCGCGCTCATTCTCGGCTTGGCGGCGGCGGCGCCCGCCGCGGACACCAGGGCCGAGGGCGCGCAGGCCACCCCGATCATCGTCGGGACGAAGAACTTCCCCGAGCAGTACATCCTCGGGCAGCTCTACAAGCAGGCGCTCGAGGCGCAGGGCTTCGACGTGCAGTACAAGGAGAACATCGCCTCGACCGAGCTGATCGACACCTCGCTCCGCAGCGGCAAGATCACGCTGTACCCCGAGTACACCGGGATCATGCTGTCGGTCACGTTCAAGCGGAAGACGCTTCCGAAGACCGCGGCCGCCACGTACGCGCTCGCGAAGAAGCTCTACGCCAAGCGGGGGCAGACGCTGCTGCGGCAGACGCCGTTCCAGGACGTCGACGTGCTCGCGGTGACGCGGGCGACGGCGAAGAAGTACGGGCTGAAGACGATCCACGACCTCCGCAAGGTGCCGAACCTCTCGATCGCCGGGTTCCCCGAGTGGGAGACCCGCTGGCGCGGCCAGATCGGGAAGCGCTACGGCGTGGCCGGGTTCGACTTCGTCCCGCTCGCGGGGATCTCCGCGTACACGCTGCTCGACCAGAAGAAGGTGCTCGCGGCAGACGTGTTCACCACGGATCCGCAGCTCCTCACGAAGAAGTACGTGCAGCTGCGCGACCCGCAGAACATGTTCGGGTTCCAGCACGTCGCTCCGGTCGTCGACAAGCAGCTCGTCGCGGAGTACGGCACGCGCCTCACGTCCGCGGTCGACAAGGTCACGAAGCTGCTGACCGTGCAGGCGATGGCCGCGATGAACCGCGCCGTGGGGATCAACAAGAAGTCCCCGGAGGACGTGGCGGCCGCCTTCCTCGAGGCGAACCACCTGACCTGAGGCTCCCGGGTGATCCGGTCCGTGGAGCTCGGCTCGCACGGACCGGATCACCCGTTCGTCAACGGGACCTGGGGAGGGCGCCCACCAGGGCTGCGACGACGAAGGCGGCCGCCGCGAGCAGGACGATCGTCCCTCCTGGCGCGAGGTCGCCGTAGTACGAGAGCGCGAGCCCGCACGTCACGGAGACGAGGCCGATCGCCATCGAGAGCCCGAGTGTCGAGCGCAGGCTCCACGCGACGCGCTGCGCCGCGAGCACGGGCAGCGCCATCAGAGCCGCGATCAGCAAGATGCCGACGACCCGCATCGAGATACCGATCGTGAGCGCCGCGAGCGCGGCCACAGCTGTGTTGAGGAGCCCGACGCGCACCCCGGCGACCCGCGCGCCCTCCTCGTCGAGCACAGCGCCGACGAGCCCGCGGTAGAGAACCGCGATCGCCGCGAGCGAACCGATCCCGAGCGCGAGCACGAGCCAGAGGTCGCCCCACGTCACGCTGAGGATCGAGCCGAAGAGAAACTCGAACAGGTTGACGTCCAGCCGCCCCGCGCTCGAGACGAGCACCACGCCGAGCGCGATCCCCGTGTAGAAGACGAGCGCAAGCGCCTGGTCGCCGGCGGCACCGCCGTGGACGCGCAGCCACTCGATCGCGAGCGCGCCCGATGACCGCGAAGGCGAGGGCGGTCAGGACGGGTCGAGACGCCGAGCAGGTACCCCGCGGCCACGCCCGCGAAGGCCACGTGCCCGAGCCCGTCTCCGACGAGCGACTGCCGTCGCTCGACGAGGAAGAAGCCGACCGCCGGCGCGAGCACGCCCACGACCGCGCCGACCGCGAAGGCGAGGCGCATGAACTCGAGCTGCAGCACGGACGCTCCCCGTCCTCAGTGAACGTGGGACGGGTCGTGCCAGAGGGCCGGCAGCGCGGCGGGGTCGCCGTCGAAGACGATCCGGCCGCGCACGAGCAGGAGCCGCGAGACCACGTGCTCGACGGCGCCGAACTCGTGCGAGACGTAGAGGATCGTGACACCGAGCTCCTCGCGGAGCTCCGCGAGGAGGTGCGCGAGGGACTCCTGGGAGGTCGCGTCCACACCGGTCGTCGGCTCGTCGAGTGCCAGGAGCTTGGGCTCTGCGGCGAGCGCGCGGGCGATGAAGGCCCTCTGCTGCATGCCGCCGGACAGCCGTCGCAGCGGCCAGTCGGCGCGCTCCCCGAGGCCGACGCGCTCGATCGCGCGGGCGACGGCCGCCCGGTCGTCCCGCCGCAGCGGGCCGACCGGCCCGCGCACGGCGAGCCGCCCGGTCTCGACCACCTCGCCCACGGTGACCGGGGTGCCCGACGCGAGCTGGGCGCGCTGCGCGACGTATGCGACGCGCGGCGAGCCGCGCGAGCCCGGGCGCAGCCCGAACAGCCGCACGGCGCCACGCGTCGGGCGCTCGAGGCCGAGCGCGAGCCGCAGGAGAGTGGTCTTCCCGCCGCCGTTCGGCCCCGCGATCGCGACGAACTCGCCCTGCTCGACCGTCAGCGACGCATCCTCGAGGGCGGGCGGGCCGCCCCGGTAGGCGAACGAGACGCCGTCGAGCTCGAGCGCGGGAACGGTCGCCGTCACGTGCATCCGAGCGCCTTGCGCAGGACGCCGAGGTTTCGTCGCATCAAGCCGAAGTAGTCCGCGCCCGCGGCCTCGTCGCTCGGGGTCAGCACCTCGACCGGATCGAGCGGCTCGGTCGAGACCCCGGCCTCTCGCGCGACCGCCTGGGCGAGCTTCGGCGAGACGAGCGGCTCGGTGAAGACGGTGGTCGCGCCGGTCGCGCGCACTTCATCGGCCAGGTGCGCGACGGTCGCGGGCGACGGCTCCGCCTCCGGCGCGAGACCGACGAGCGCGACCTGCCGGAGGCCGTAGCGCCGCGCGAAGTAGCCGAACGCCGCGTGGCTCGTGACCAGGGTCCGCCTCGCGCACCGCCGCAGCCCGTCGGCGAGCTCGCGGTCGAGTGCCGACAGCCGGCGCACGAACGCGTCAGCACGCGAGGGCTCACCGAAGGCGGTCGCGATCTCGCGCGCCACCTCTGCGTACCGCCGAGGGTCCAGCCAGACGTGAGGATCGACGTCGTCGCCGGTGCCGAGCAGCCGGACTCCGTCGAGCACGTCGAGCGACGCGCCCCTGCGGCCCCGTACCGCGTCCTCGACCGCGGGCTGGAAGCCGTGGCCGACGTACACGACGAGGCGAGCGGAGTCGATGCGGCCGACGTCCCGGGGACCGAGCTCGAGATCGTGCGGCTCCTGTCCTGCCCGCGTGAGGTCGACGACCGCGACGTCCGGGCCGGCGATCTGCTCGACGGCGTAGGCGAGTGGGTAGAACGCGGCGACCACGGTGTCCTCGCCCGCCGGGGACGAGCCGCCGCAGCCCGCCAGGACGAGGGTGGTGCCGCACACCGCGCACAAGAGAACGATTCTCGAAAGCACGCCGGCAGGCTAACACATGATGAGAATCGATATCATCTAATCCATGACGAGCTGGACGGACGAGGCGCTCGCGGCTCTGCGCAACGCAGGTCTCCGTCGCGGTGGCGCCCGGCGGGCCGTCGTCGACTACCTCTCGGCGCAAGAGTGCTGCCGCTCCGCACAGGAGATCCACGACGGGATCCTCTCGGCCGGCGGGACGGTCGGAGTCGCGAGCGTCTACCGGACGATCGAGACGCTTGTCGAGCTCCGGCTCGTCCAGCGAGTCGACGTCGGCGACGGCGTCGCGCGGTTCGAGCCGGTCGGCGCAGCCGATCACCACCATCACCATCTCGTCTGCGACGACTGCGGCCGCGTCGAGCCGTTCATCGACGAGCCGCTCGAGCAGGCGCTCGAGCGGGCGGCAGGCCGCCTCGGCTACGCGATGCAGCACGAGGTCGTGCTGCGCGGGACCTGCGGGAACTGCAGGTAGCCGCCCGGGCCGCGCCTCGCCCTCGGCCCCAGACCTCGGCCGCTCAGGGCGCGGACACGCGGCTGCGCGCCACACGGACGTCGCCCGAGACCGTGCGCACGCGGAGATCGACGACGGTCTCGTCCCCGGCCGCCGGCTCCTCACCGACATCGAGCTCCGAGCTCAGCGACCCGCTCACGGACTGCGCGTCGATCTTCAGCACGAGACCCGGAGCCGCTGCGACCTCGACGTCCCCGGAGACGGAGCCCACGACCACGCTCGCCGCGGCCTCCTCGACCTCGACGTCGCCGGAGACCGTCTGGATCTTCGCCGGGCCGGCGAGCCGGCCCAGCCGCACGTCGCCCGAGACGGTGTTGACCGAGCCGGTGTCCCCGACCGAGCGCACCGCCACGTCTCCGGAGGCGGACTTCACGTTGAGCGCTCGCGACACGACACCCGCCGTGAGGTCGCCGCTCGCAGTCGCGAGCACGAGTGACCCCACGTCCTCGAGGGCGGCGTCGCCCGACGCGGACCTCGCGGAGACCGCGCCGAGCGTCCCCCGCGCCTCGAGATCCGCGCCGTGGGTCGTGAGCTCGAGATCGGCGCCCTCGGGGCACCGGATCGAGACCCTCAGCCTCGGCGACCGGCCGAAGCCCATCGGCAGCCGCCCCTCGCGCTTCGGGACGGACACCACGACCTCCTGCCGTCCCACGCGCTCGGCGCAGGTGACTTCTGTCTCTGCCGCGGCGCGGATCGACCGGTCGTCGCTGCGGCCGGGCGCGACCACGACCTCGACCAGCGGCTCGGTCCACGTCTCCACGGTCAGCGCGCCGGCGGGAATCTCGACTCGGAGCGCGACGTGCCCGGGCGCGTCGAAGGTGTGGAGCGCCGGTTCAGCCACGACGAACCCGGGGAGGGTAGAAGGGTCGTACGTCTCCGCGGATATCGGCGAGGCGGGGCGGGCGCCGCCGCTCCGCGTCCTCCGGATCACGGGGATCGAACAGCGCGTACGAGATGGTCGAGAACGAGAGCATGTGAGTCTCCTTTCCTGTGGTCTCAGCTGCGGGCGAAGCCCTGGAGCCGGTGGCCCGTCCGGTGCGCGGCACGCGGCTCGAGCGCGCGGGCGAGCGCCCGGACGACCCACGCGTTCGCGGAGACGCCCTCGCGCGCCGCGGTCGACTCGACGCGCGCCTTCAGCGCCTCGGGCAACCGCAACGTGATCCGCGCGCTGAGGTCGTCCCCGGGCGCGGGCGGATCCTCAGGCATGTCGGGCTCGGCAACGTAGACGAGCTCCGGGTCGCGACCCGCGAGCCGCACCTCGACGTGGCCCGAGCCGAGCTGGCCGTTGAGCGACACCGCCGCCTCCGAGAGCACGTCGATCAGACGCAGCCGCAGCGCCGGCTCGGACGCGGCGACGAGACGGCGGAGCGTCTCGACGAGCGAGTCGTCCCCCAGCACCGAGGCGGTCGCGACGAGGTCGCGACCGATGGCATCGACGTGGATCTCCATGCGCGTCAGTATGACATCAATTTGATGTCTGTCAAGTGCCAGGACGCCGTCACCGTGACGAATGACGGCCGAGCTGGCTCGAGCGCGCTCCTTCGTGTTGGCTATTCGCGATGTCAGGGACCTCGGTCACCTACGTCGGGCACGCGACGGTACGGCTGACGCTCGACGGCTCACGGCTGCTCACCGATCCACTGCTGCGCACCCGGGTCGCCCATCTGCGCCGCCGCGTCCCGGTCACACCGGATGCGCTCCGCGGGATCGACGCCGTACTCATCTCGCACGCGCACTACGACCATCTGGACCTACCTTCGCTCGAGCGGCTCGGCCGCGAGACGCCCGTGATCCTCCCCCGCGGCTGCGGCAGCCTCCTGCGCCGCAGGCGCTTCGAGCACGTGGTCGAGGTCGACGTCGGCGAGACGATCACGATCGGATCGGTGTCGGTGCGCGCGACGGCCGCCGAGCACGACGGCGGCCGCGGCCCCTTCGGTGTCAGCGGGCCGGCCCTCGGCTACGTCATCGAGGGCTCGAGCCGGATCTACTTCGCCGGCGACACCGACGTGTTCCCGGGGATGGCGCAGGTCGCCGGCGGGCCGCTCGACCTGGCCCTCGTCCCGATCTGGGGCTGGGGACCGTCGCTCGGGCGCGGGAAGCACATGGACCCTGCGCGCGCTGCGGAGGCGCTCGCGCTGCTCGAGCCCCGTCTCGCGATTCCGATCCACTGGGGCACCTACCACCCGCTGCACCTCGGGATGCGCACCGCCCCGCGCTACCTCAGCGAGCCGCCGGCGCTCTTCGTCCGCGCCGCCGCAGCCCGCGCCCCGGGGGTCGACGTGCGCGTGCTCCCGCCCGGGCAGACGCTCTTCCTCGACGACGGGTAGGGATAGCCGCACCGCCTGCCCGGCGCCGGCCCCGATAGGTGTGGGACGCGTCCGGGCCGAGGCAGGCGGCCGCCGGACTTCCGCTCACCGAGGGCAGGCAGGGAGCCCTCGACGCATGCGCTCCCGCGCAGAGGAGACCCGCTCGTGAACCCGGTCGACCCACCCGATCTTTCGTTCTCCCAGACGATCCGCCACCTCTACCCGCTCTGGCGGGCCCAGCGGCGGCTGGTCTCGATCGGCCTCGTGTGCGCGCTCGGCGTGACCGGCTGCACGCTCGCGATCCCGGTGCTCGTGCAGCGGACGATCGACGACGCGATCGATGGACCGGACCGCTCGCTGCTCGTGCCGTACCTCGCGGCGATCGTGGTGATCGCCGCGCTCCGCTTCGGGGTCAACTTCACGCGGCGCTACGCGACCGCCCGGGTCGGGATCGCCGTCGAGGCCGACCTCCGCTCGCTGCTCTACGACGCCTACCTGCGCTACCCGAGGGCCTTCTACGACCGGCACGCGACCGGAGAGGTCATCTCGCGCGCGACGAACGACATCTACCCCGTGCGCTACTTCGTCGGCTGGGGAGTGGTACAGGCGATCCAGAGCACGATGATGCTGGTCGGCGCCGCGATCGTGCTCACGGTCGTCAACCCTCTGCTTGCGCTGACCGCGGCCCTCGTGATGCCGCCGATCGCGATCCTCACGTACGTCTTCGCCCACCGTGTGTTCCCGATCTCCCGAGAGGTCCAGCGGCGGAAAGGACACCTCACGGAGGCATCGGACGAGGCGGTCGTCGGCATCGAGATGGTGCAGGCGTTCGGCCGCGAGGACGACGTCCGCGATCGCTTCCACGGCCGCGCCGAAGCCGTGCGCCGCGAGACGATGCGCCAGGCCTCGGTCGAAGCACGCTTCCTGCCCGGGCTGATCTTCCTGCCGACGCTCGGCATCGCGGCCGTACTGCTCGTGGGCGGGCGCCAGGCGATCGCAGGCGAGTTGACGATCGGGCAGTTCACGCTGTTCGTGACGCTGCTCCTCCAGCTCGTCTGGCCGCTCGAGGCGCTCGGCTGGATCATCAACCTCGGACAGCGTGCGACGGCGGCGGCCTCGCGGAGCTTCGCCTGGCTGGACGGGATCGAGTCGCTTCCCGAGCCCGCCGAGCCGACGGCGCTCCCCGACGGGCCGCTGCCGGTGCGATTCGAGGACGTCCGGTTCCGCTACCAGACCGGGAGCGAGGTGCTCTCGGGCGTCGACCTCGAGGCGGCGCCGGGCGAGATCGTCGCGGTCTGCGGCCCGACGGGGGCGGGCAAGTCCTCGCTGCTCAACCTCGTGCCCCGCTTCTACGACCCGACCGGGGGGCGCGTCCTGCTCGGGGGCGTGGACGCGCGCGCCGTCGCACTGGCGGACCTGCGCCGCTCGGTCGCGATCGTCACGCAGAAGCCGATCCTGTTCTCGATCCGGCTGCGCGACAATCTTCTCGCAGGCCGGCCCGATGCCGACTGGGCCGAGGTCCTCGACGCCTGCGAGGCAGCCGGGGTGACCGCGTTCGTGGACGACCTGCCGGACGGCTACGAGACGCTGATCGGCGAGCGGGGCGTGAACCTCTCCGGCGGCCAGCGCCAGCGCGTCGCGCTCGCGCGTGCCCTCGTCGCGAACGCGCCGGTCCTGGTGCTCGACGACCCGATGTCGGCCGTCGACACCGAGACCGAGCGCCACCTCGTGGAGCATCTGCGCCCGGCCGTGCGCGGCCGGACGGTCCTGATCTCGGGACAGCGGCTCTCGACCGTGCTCGTCGCCGACCGCGCCGTCGTGATCCGCGACGGGCGCATCGTCGAGCAGGGCCTGCCGGAGGAGCTGCTCGGCGCGGGCGGCCCGTTCGCCGAGCTCTTCGGCGAGGAGGCGCTGGCGGCATGATCTCGCACGGGCCCCGAACCGGCCTCACCCGGCTGCTCCCCTACACGGCGGGCCGCCGCGGGCGCGTCGCGCTGATCCTCGTCCTCGCGGCGCTGTCGGCCGCGGCGCCCGTCGCCGGCTGGCACCTCGTCGGGGACGCGATCGACAACGGCATTCGCGCGGCGGACGACGCACGGCTCGTCCGGGACGTCGTCCTCTACGTCCTGATCGGTGCGCTCGCGTGGCTCCTCGGCACGGCGACCTGGCTGCTGCTCGCGGGAATGGGGCAGCGGATGGTGCTCGACCTGCGGCGCGACCTGTTCGAGCACCTCACGTCGCTGTCGCTGCGCTATTTCTCCGAGCAGAAGGCGGGCTGGATCATCGCGCGCCTCACGAGCGACGTCGACGCGCTCTCCGACGTGCTCAACCAGGGGCTGACGACGCTCGTCGTGAACTCGCTGACGCTCGTCGCGGCGGTGTGCGGGCTGTTCCTCCTCGACTGGCGGCTCGGGCTCGTCGCACTGCTCGTGCTCCCACCGGGCATCGTCGTCACCCGCTGGTTCCAGCGTCGCTCGCATGCCGCGTTCTCGGACGTGCGCACGCGCATCGCCGCCGTGACCGCGCAGCTCGCCGAGTCCGTCGCGGGCATGGCCGTCGTGCAGGCGTTCACCCGCGAGCGCGCCTTCCAGCGGGAGTTCGAGGGCCTCAACGAGGCGAACCGCGTGGCGAACGTCCACGCGCAGAAGCTCTCCTCGGTGTTCTTTCCCGCGATCGAGCTCCTCGGGGTCGTCGCGCAGGTCGCCGTGCTCTATGCCGGCGCGAGGCTGATCGACGCCGGCTCCCTGGAGATCGGCACCCTGATCGCGGCCGCCGGGCTCCTCTCGCTCGTCTTCCAGCCGCTGCAGGAGCTCTCGGAGCTGTACGGCCAGGTGCAGGCGGCGAGCGCAGCGATGGGGAAGATCTCGACCGTGCTCGACGCGGCGCAGGACGTCACCGACAGGCGCGGCGCCCGCGATCTCGGGCGGGTGGAGGGACGGCTCGAGCTCGATCGTGTCGTGTTCGCCTACGGCGACGAGCCCGTGCTCCACGGGCTTGCGCTCGAGATCCCAGCCGGCGGCTGCATCGCGCTCGTCGGCGAGTCGGGCGGCGGCAAGTCGACCACGGCGAAGCTCGTCGCTCGCTTCTACGACCCGGATGCGGGCGCGGTGCGCGTCGACGGCGTCGACCTGAGGGACGTGAAGCTCCGCTCGTACCGGCGGCAGCTCGGTGTCGTGCTCCAGGACCCGTTCCTGTTCAGCGGCACGATCGCGGACAACCTGCGCTTCGCGCGCCCGGAGTCGACCGACGCCGAGCTCCTGGCCGCGGCGAAGGCGATCGGGGTCGACCGCATCGCGGCACGGTTCGAGGGCGGGCTCCAGCACGTCGTGCGAGAGGGGGGTGCGGGGCTCTCGGCCGGCGAGCGGCAGCTGATCTCGATCGCGCGCGCCCTCGTCGCCGACCCCAGGATCCTCATCCTGGACGAAGCGACCTCGAACATCGACCGGCCCAGCGAGGTGCTGATCGAGCGCGCGTTCGACACCCTCCTACGCGGTCGCTCGTCGCTGATCATCGCCCACCGCCTCGCGACGGTCAGACGGGCCGACGAGATCATCGTGCTCGAGCACGGCCGCATCGCGCAGCGGGGCCAGTACGACGAGCTGATGGCCGACGACGGGCCGTTCAAGCGCCTCGCGACGACCCTCGAAGGCGCGGACCTCCGCCGCGCCGCCTAGCAGCGCCGCGCCCTAGTCGCCCCAGTCGAAGTCGCGGGAGCGCCCCCAGAGACCCTCGTCGAGCGCGGCGCCCTCGGCTGTGTCGTCCTCCCCGGGCCAGGGGAGCGCCGGGGCGGGCTCCGGTGCCTCGACACCGTCGAGCGTCTCCTCGAGACGCGCCTGCTCCTCGGACTTGAACAGTGGATGGTTCTCGAACGGATCCTCCACCGAGTACCGGTCGAGCGGCATCGCCGAGTCCAGCTCCGCGTTGCGCTGCTTGAGGTCGAGGTGCTCCTGGATCGCCCGCGAGAGCGACGAGATCCCGTCGTCGTCGCCGGCCGGCTCGTCCGTGAATGGGTTGTCCGGAATGCTCGTGTCGGTCGCCATGCGTTCTCCGTGCTCGCTCTGTGCCGCGCCGTGCCACAAGGCAAGACGGTCGTTCACCACGGCCCAGTGTAGCCAGGGCTCCCGCCGCGTCGAGTCGTATCCGCCGCGGGTGACCGAACGCGGCGTGTGCTTGGATTCGTGGCATGCCGAAGATCTCGCGTAGCCCCGTCGCCGTGGCGTTCCTCCTCTTCCGGGTCTGGGCCCGACTGACTCCGTCGCAGCGGCGCGTGGTGCTCGGTCTCGCCAGAGCACACGGCCCGCGCATCGCTGCGGGAGCCGCCGCGGCCGCGACCGCGCAGGCACGCAGGCGGTTCCGGCCCCGCTAGGCGTCTACGCGTCGTCGCCGAGGGCGAGGCGCGCGATCCGGTCCTGCTCGCGCTGGTGCGCCGTCGGGATAGCCCTCGCTCGGGCTCGCCTTCCAGGTGCGGCCCGACGTAGCGGAGCCCACCCGACGACGTCTCGCGCACGGTCTCCTCGAGACGGTGACGGATCGAGCGCCACGGACCCATGTTCTGCGGCTCCTCCTGCGCCCAGATCACATCGTGCACCCGCGGGTAAGAGCGCAGGAGCTCGGCGACCGCGTCCGAGGGGAACGGGTAGAGCTGCTCGATGCGCGCGACCGCCACCGTCCGTGCGTCGCCCCGCCGGTCGTGGCCGACGATGTCGTAGTAGATCTTCCCCGAGCAGAGGACGAGGCGCTCGACCGCCTCGCGGTCGGCGACGGGGTCGTCGAGCACCGGGTGGAACCGACCGCCGGCCAGCTCGTCGAGCGTCGACGCCGCCTGCCGCAGCCGCAGCAGCCCCTTGGGCGTCATCAGCACGAGCGGCCGGGCGACCGCGTCGAGCGCCTGACGGCGGAGCAGGTGGAAGTACTGCGCAGCGGTCGTGCAGTTCGCGACCCGGATGTTGTCCTGCGCGCCGAGCTGCAGGAACCGCTCCAGGCGGGCGCTCGAGTGCTCGGGGCCGTTGCCCTCGTAGCCGTGGGGAAGCAGCAGCGTCAGGCGCGACGTCTGCTTCCACTTCGAGCGGCCCGCGACGACGAACTGGTCGATCACGATCTGCGCGCCGTTGACGAAGTCGCCGAACTGCGCCTCCCAGAGGACGAGCGCCTCGGGCGCGGAGACCGAGTACCCGTACTCGAAGCCGAGCGCGGCGTACTCCGAGAGCGGCGAGTTGTAGACCTCGAACGAGGCGGACGCCCCGGAGAGGTGTTGGATGGGCGCGACGGTCTCGTCCGTGCGTGGATCGTGGAGCACGAGGTGCCGGTGCGAGAACGTGCCCCGCTCGGTGTCCTGCCCCGTCAGGCGGATCGGGATCCCGTCCTCGAGCAACGATGCGAACGCCAGCGCCTCGGCCTGCCCCCAGTCGATCCCGCCCTGCTCGATCGTCTCGCGGCGCCGCTCGAGCTGGCGCGCGAGCTTCGGGTTGACCGTGAATCTCTCCGGGACCCGGAGGAGCTCGTCGTTGAGCCCTCGCAGCCGCGCGGCATCGACCGCCGTCTCGACCATGTCGCCGGTACCGGAGCTCGGGCCCGGATCGGGATGGTCGAGGCACGGGCGGCTCTGCGATCGAGCTTCGCAGCGCCTCGTGCGCCGCGCGGAGCGCCGCGTCGACCTCGTCCGCCACCCCGTCCACCTCGCGCCGGTCGAGGACGCCGTCCTCGACGAGCCGCGCCGCGTACCTCTCCCGCACGGACGGCTGCGACTCGATCCGCTCCGCCTGGAGCGGCTGAGTGTACGCGGCCTCGTCCTGCTCCTGATGGCCGAAACGCCGGTAACCCACGATGTCGACCACGAAGTCGTGGCCGAATTCCTCGCGGTACGCGAGCGCGAGACGCACGGCGCTCAGCGCCGCCTCCGGGTCGTCGGCGTTGACGTGGACGATCGGGACGTCGAAACCCTTCGCGAGGTCGCTCGAGTAGCGCGTCGAGCGGCCCTCCTCCGGGTCGGTGGTGAAGCCGACCTGGTTGTTCGTGATCAGGTGCAGCGTGCCGCCCGTCGTGTAGCCCGCGAGGCTCTGCAGATTCAAGGTCTCGGCGACCACCCCCTGGCCGGCGAACGCGGCGTCGCCGTGGATGAGGATCGGCAGCGCGACCGCCGGATCGTGGAGGCCGGAGCCCGACGTGCGATCGGTCTGCTCGGCCCGGGCCCATCCCTCGACCACCGGATCCACCGCCTCCAGATGGCTCGGGTTCGGCGAGATCGTCACCTCGATCTCGCCACCGGCGGTGATCCGCGTGCCCGAGGCCGGCAGGTGGTACTTCACGTCGCCGCTGCCGCCCTCCGGGTCGATCACGAGCGCGTCGTAGGAGCGCTCCCCCTCGAACTCGCGCAGCACCGACTCGTACGAGCGGCCGACGGTGTGGACGAGGGCATTGAGCCGGCCCCGGTGCGCCATCCCGATCACGACCTCGTGCGCGCCGCCCGCCGACGCCAGCTCGATCGCCTCGTCGAGCATCGGTACGAGCACGTCGAGACCTTCGAGCGAGAACTGCTTCTGGCCGAGGAACGAGCGGCGCAGGTACCGCTCGAACCCCTCCACCTCGGTCAACCGGCGCAGGAGTGCGGCCCGCTCCTCCGGTGGCAGGTCGGTGCGGAAGCGGCCCGACTCGATCGCCTTGCGCAGCCAGACGCGCTCGGCGTGGTCGGAGATGTGCTCGATCTCGTAGGCGCTGGAGCCGGTGTAGACCTCGCGCAGCCGCGGCAACGCCTCGAGCAGGGTGTCGCCGGGCACCGAGAGGCGCAGGAGGCGCGCCGGGATCCTCGCCTGCAGCTCGGGCGTCAGCGGTGGGTGCAATCGGGTCTCGTCGAGCGCCGGATCGCCCATCGGCTCGGATCCGAGCGGGTCGAGCCGCGCCGCGAGATGACCGTGCATGCGATATGCCTTCACGAGCGCCATCGCGGCGGCGACCCCGGCGAGCAGCTCCGTGTCGACCGCCCGGCTCCCGTCGGCGACCCTCGTGGGACCGTCGGCCGCGACCGACGCCGCAGCGGCTGCAGGCGGCGCCGCCGGGGCAGCGACCGCATTCGCGGCGGGCTCGGGCGGAGCAGGCGCGTCGGCTGCCGCAGGCGCTACGGCAGCGTCCGTGCCGTTCCCCTGATCCGCCTCGAAGACCCGGCGCCACTCGTCCGGGACGCTCGCCGGGCTGTCGAGGTAGTCCTCGAGCAGCTGGGCGACGTACGCCGCATTCAGCCCGGTCGGCTCGGTCGCTGCCATCCCCGACGTGTTGTAGCAGCGGCGCCGGAGCCCGGCCGCGCCCGATGTCGAAGGCTCAGAGGAGCGCGCCGTCGGTGACGATCGCGACCGTCATCCCGACCACCCACGCGACGCCGCCGAACAGCGCGGCCTTGAGCGCGAGCGACTGGTACCGCTCGCTCATCCGCGCCGCGACGAGCGCGAGCAGGATCGCGACCGGCGCGATCCGCGCGGGGTGCGCGTGGAGCTGCAGGAGCAGGCCGAACCCCATCGCGATCGCCGAGAGGACGATCGAGGAGGCGGCGAGCAGGCCGGCGACGGTGTCGGTCGCGCCGCGCCGCCCAGCGGGTCGTTGCTCGAGGGCGCTCATCGTCGTGCCTCACCACGAGCTGCCACTGGGCGCGGCCCGAGGCGATCATGTCGGGCGCGGCCGTCGTCTTTCCGCCGGGGCCCGCGCGGCCCCCCGCGCGCTCTGCCCGCGGTCGGGACCGAGGGCGGCGGCGGCGAGGGCGTGTCGCTGACCCGCACGAGCGACGCGGGCTGCTCCTCGCGCGGCTCGGCCCTGATCGCCCACCAAACCACGAGGCACATGTAGACGATCGGGATCTTCAACACGAGCAGCAGGAAGACGATCTCCCAGAGCATCGCCCCGAGTCTACGCGATCACCTGTACGCCCTGCTGGAGCGAGACAGGTGATTCGGGCGCCGCCGCGAACGTTCCCAGGACACCTTCACACCCCCCTTACGCGGCGGGGCTACGGTGCGCCCTACTCCCCGCCCCCCCAAGGAGGTTCTCGTGCGTTTTCCCTTCCGCCTGATCTTCATCGCCTGCCTCGCCGCCGCCGTGCTCGCCCCGACAGCCGCGGCCGCCGACCGAATGTGGGTCGGCTTCCAGGACGACCCCATGTTCCGCTGGGATCCCGAAAAGAGCGCGGCGCTGGACCGGGCACGTGGCAACGACGCACGGATCGTGAGGACGGTTGTCGACTGGTCGCAGGTCGCCCCGGAGCGCCCCGCGAGCGCGGCGAACCCGTTCGACCCCGCCTACAAGTTCGACGACGTGGACGACCTCGTCCGCAACGCGCAGCAGCGCGGCATGGAGGTGCTGATCACGCTCTGGGGCACGCCGAAGTGGGCCAACGGCGGCCAGGCGCCCCAGGTAGTGCCGCGCAACATGACGGACTTCCAGAACTTCGCCCGCGCGATCGCGTCGCGCTACTCGGGCCGCTACTCCGGGTACCCGTACGTGCGCTTCTTCTCGATCTGGAACGAGTCGAACCTCGCGACGTTCCTGCGCCCCCAGTTCAACGCGAAGGGCGCGATCGTCAGCACGCGCAACTACGCGCGCCTCGCGAAGGCCGGGTACACCGGCATCAAGCAGGGCAACCGGAGCGCGCTCGTCGCGATCGGCGAGACGTCCTCGCACGGCCGTGACCATCCCAAGAAGGGCCTCACCGACACGGTCGCGCCGGCGACGTTCATGAAGGGCGTCGCGTCCCAGGCGAAGCGGCTCAAGCTCAAGTTCGACGCCTGGGCGCACCACCCGTATCCGTTCCCGGTCGCCCAGAAGCCGACCCAGAAGGTGCGCTATCCGAACGTCACGCTGACCACGATGCCGCGGTTCGAGAAGGACCTCGACAAGGCGTTCCACCGGAAGAACACGCCGGTCTGGATCACGGAGTACGGCAACGAGACGAAGCCGGGTGAGCCCCACGGCGTCACGGAGGCGCAGCAGGCCAAGTACCTCCCGCAGGCGATCGCGCTCGCTCGCAAGGATCCGCGGGTCGGCATGTTCGTGTGGTTCGTGATGCAGGACTCGAACGGGAGCCTCTGGCAGAGCGGCATCTACCGGCTCGACGGAAGCGCCAAGCCCGCCGCGTCGCGCTTCGGCAGGGTCGCGGCGCCACTCGACCCCGTCAACGGCAAGATGACCGTGAAGGGCGGGACCCGTAACCCGCTCGTCACGGTGTACCTGCGTGAGTACTGCGCGAACAACGCGTCCGGCACGACCGTGGGCTATACGGTGCGCGGCTTCCAGGCGGGCAAGCTGCTCTCCGTCGGCCAGGGCGCCTCTCCCCTCGGGATCGACTGCACCGTGCGGGTCCGCGTCAACGGGCTGACGATCGCGAAGAAGAAGACCTTCAAGGTCGAGGTCGCGGCGAACACGGCCACGACGGCCGAGATCGTCCGCACGATCACGATCACCGGCGCCTGAGGGTCTTCTGCGGGGGGCGGGCGGCTCCGCCCCCCGCAGGTGCCCGGCGGCCCGCCGACCGTGATGTTTCGCGCCCCCCGAGAACGGGAACGCTCGCGCCGAGTGCGTCGGTCACCCGGCCACGCGAATGCTGGCCGGGGCACGACCCGCTCGTTCACCGAGAGCCACGGAGAAGGAGTCGATGATGGGCGTCAGCGTCAGCTTGCTCTTGATCGCCGGCGGGGCAATCCTCGCGTGGGCGGTCAGCGCCGACACGTCGGGAGTGGATCTCCAGACGGTCGGAGTGATCTTGATGGTGGTCGGAGTCGTGGGCCTCTTGCTTTCCCTCGTGTTCTGGTCGAGCTGGGGGGGCGTGGGCGGCAGGCGCCGGCGTGCGGTCGAGAGCGGCCCCGACGGCACGGTCGTCCGCGAAGAGCGGATCGACTGACCGGAGGCTGATCTGTGACGGCTCACGGCTGACGACCCCGCCCGTCTCTTCTCGGTACAACCAAGGCAGATGAGCGGCGAGCACGCCGACGAGACCGACGGAGAACGGCCGTCGCGGACACGGTTGATCCACCCCACCGGGGACCTCGACGCGTATACCGCACCGGGGCTCCGTGCCGAGCTGCACGAGGCGACCGGTGGGGATGGGCCGGTCGTGGTCGACCTCAGCGACATCACGTTCATCGACTCCGCCGGTCTAGGGGTGCTCGTCGGCGCGCACCGCCGGATGCTCGAGGCCGGCGGGCGGCTGCGCATCGTGCGTCCGCCGACGCTCGTGGGTCGCGCGTTCGCGCTGACCGGGCTCGACGAGGTATTCGATCTCTACGACGACCGAGGCGCGGCGCTCGCGGCGACCTGAGCCGGCCTTGGAGCCGTGTTCACAGAGCGCACGCGAAGCGCAGCCTCGTGCCCTGTCCGTCCTCGCCAGGCCCGAGCTCGACCTCGTCCGCGATCGCGCGAATGATCGACAGGCCCATCCCGCCCTCGCCCGGGCCGCCGTCACGCACCGGCGGCAGGCCCGGCGCCACCAGGCCGCGGCCCGTGTCGGAGACGACGACCTGGACGCGATCGGCAGCCGCGAGCAGCTCGATCGTGACCCTCCCCGGCTCGCCCGACGGGTACGCGTGCCTGACCGAGTTCGCGACCGCCTCGGTGATCGCGAGCTTGAGATCCGCGATCGTCTCCTCCGAGGCGCTCACGGAGCGAGCGACGCCGGTGGCGGCGAGCCGCGCCAGCAGCAGGTATTCCGGCTTGGCCGGCACCTCGAGCACGACCCGCTCGCTCATACGGGCACCTCCGGCTCCTCGAGCCTGCCCCGCATGACCTCGAGCGCCTTCCGCAGGAGCCGCGAGACGTGCATCTGCGAGATACCCACCTCGGCGGCGATCTCCGACTGCGACATGCCCCGGAGAAAGCGAAGGACGACGATCCTCCGTTCGCGCTCGTCGAGCGCGTCGAGCCCCTGGCGCACGACCGAGCCGCGCTCGAGCGCGGCGTAGCCCAGCTCCTCGTCGGCGAGGCCCGGCACCCGACCCGGCTCGTCGTCGTCGTAGGGCTGGTCGAGCGACCGGGATGCGTACGCCTTCGACGCCTCGAGCGCGTCGATCGCGTCCTCCTCGTCGACGCCGGCCGCCTCGGCGAGCTCGGCCACCGTCGGCGACCGGCCGAGCTCCGCCGATAGCTCGTCCCGGGTGCGAGAGAGCCGCATGGAGAGCTCCTTCAGCCGACGGGGCACGTGCACGGCCCACGTCCGGTCGCGGAAGTGGCGCCGGATCTCGCCGACGATCGTCGGCACGGCGTACGTCGAGAGCTCGACGCCCTTGTCGAGGTCGAAGCGGTCGATCGCCTTGACGAGGCCGATCGCACCGACCTGGACGAGATCCTCAGTCGGCTCCCCACGTCCCGTGTAGCGATGCGCGAGCGAGCGGACGAGTGGCATCAGGTCCTCGACGAGCCTGTCGCGGGCGCGGACGTCTCCGTCCTTGAGGTACGCGACGAGGAGAACGCGCTGTTCGGTCGGCGCCACGTCACCGGGCCCCACCGCGGGAGAACGTGAGCACGGCCCACGTCACGTCCTCGACGACCGGGTCGAGCTCGACGCCGTCGGCAAGTGCGTCGAGCACACGCGTGCGCGCAGGGTCCGCGGCGGCCGCTGCCGCGAGAGGGCCGACGCGCACCTCGACGGCGTCGGCGCGCGCCAAGGCCTCGACCTGCACCTCCGGGCCGGCCGCGTCGGACAGCACGGTGCGCGTCGCCAGCTGCAGCTCGTCGATCCGGTCGTACGGCAACTCGAGTCGCGCGCCGAGCCCCGCGAGCACGAGCTCGACCACGCCGCTCCAGGCACGGCCGGCCGGAACCGTCAGCGAGACCAGCTCGCTCACCCGGGTCCTCCCGATCGTCGTCCGGGATGCGTACGCGTAGACTCGCCTCCGATGGAGCGTGTGGAGTTCGAGATCGTGACGCATCCGTCGCGGGCCGGAACACGGATCTCGGTGCGCGGCGACCTGGACCTGGCAACGGTCGGCGCATTCGTCGAGGCCGTCGACGCCGCGCTCGCGGAACGCGCGGCGATCGTGCTCGGGCTGGAGGAGTGCACGTTCCTCGATTCGTCGGCGCTGAAGGCGATCGCAGACGCGAGCCGGCGCGCGGAAGAGGCCGGCGTCGCGTTCGCCGTCGCGCGCCCGTCCTCGGCCACGGCGCGCGTGCTCGAGATCTCCGGGTTGAACGAGCTCGTCACCATCGAGCCCGGCGAGTCTCCCTGAGGTCCGCCGCGGAGGCGTCGGGACGCGCCCTCGCCTCTACAGCCGCTCGAGCGCATCCTCGCGCGTCTCGACGAGCGTGAACACCCGGTCGAGCAGCGTGACCTCGAAGATCCTCCGCAGCCCTGGCTGGTCGACGACGACGCGGAGCTGACCGCCCTGCGGCCGGAGACGCTTGACTCCGCCGAGGAGCACCCCGAGCGTCATCGAGTCGACGAAGCTCGCATCGGTCAGATCGACGATCACGTGGAACGCACCGTCGTCGATCGCCCCGTGCAGCTGCTCGCGGAGCTCGGGCGCCGTGTGCAGGTCGGCCTGTCCGTGCACGACGAGCACCGCAACGTCCGTGGAGTGCCTGATCACCTCGACGGCAGTGGTCTCTTCGCGTGTGATCGGGGAATCGTCCATCTCTGCAGTCACGGCCCTCTCCTACCCGCCGACGGCGTGTCGAAAACGCGGTCGGCCGCTGCCCTACCCTCCGCTCGCTCGAGGCGGCGCTCGAGCACGACCACCGTACCCCCGGACGCGTGCACGACGTCGACGCGGTCCATCAGGCCACGCATCAGGGGCAACCCGAGACCGCGCTCCTCGGTCGGGCCGCCCGGCACCCGCCAGCGGCCGGTGTCGGCCACCTCGAGCCGAACGACGCCCTCGTCATGACGAGCGCGGACGTCGAACGTCCCGCTCGCGGGGCCTTGTGCGTGCTCGACCGCGTTCGCACACGCCTCCCACGCGGCGATCAGCACGTCGTGACGGACGTCCGCGCCGGCCCCGAGCTCCCCGAGCCAGTTGTCGAGCGCATCGCGCATGCGCCTCAGCCCTGCGCGATCGGCGGGGAGCGTGAGGTCGAGCACGCCGAGTGCCAGCGGCTCGAGTCGGGCGATGAGGATCGCGACGTCGTCGTCGCGCTCCGCGCCCTGGAACGCGCCGCGGAGGATGTGGTCGATCATCGTGTCGGGACCGGCGTCGATCGAGCCGGCGGTCGCCCGCAGCCGCTCGAAGCCGTCGTCGAGGGTCGCGTCGCGGCGCTCGACGAGGCCGTCCGTGTACAGCACGATGGTCGCTCCCGTTCCCAGCACGGCGTCCGCGACCTCGACCGGGACGTCGCCCTCGACGCCGAGCGGCAGCGTCGTGCCACCCTCGAGGTACGACGGAGGCCCGGACGGCTCCACGACGAGCGGCGGGGGGTGACCCGCGATCACGTACCGGCACGTTCGCGCCGGGATGTCGAGCACCAGGTAGGCGAGGGTCGCGAACGGCGCCTCGGGCAGGTTCGTGACCATGCGGCTGAGCCGGACGACGACCTCGCCGGGGTCGTCGTGCTCGGACGCGAACGCCCGCAGCGAGTTGCGCAGCTGGCCCATGGTGGCGGCCGCCCGCACCCCCTTCCCGACGACGTCCCCCACCACGAGACCGGTACGGCCGTCGGGGAGCGTGAACGCGTCGTACCAGTCACCGCCCACGTCGACACCCGCCGTGCCCGGCAGGTAGCGCGCTGCGAATGCCACGCCTTCGACCTCGGGAAGTGCCTCGGGCAGCACGCTCTGCTGGAGCGTCTCGGCGATCGTCCGCTCGCTCTCGTACCGGATCGCGCGGTCGAGGGCCTGGCCACACTGGCTCGCGAACGTGCCCGCGAAGGCGCGCTCGTCGGACTCCAGCGACTGCGCTGCGCGCCAGCCGAGCAGGAGCACCCCATGGACCCGGCGCGAGGCGCCGAGGGGAAAGACCGCCGCGGCGACGATCCCGTCGGCCCGGAGGGCGTCCAGCAGCGGGTCCTCGCGCTGGAGGGCCCCGAGCGATGGGTGGAAGGACGCTCGGCCCCGGACGAACGCGGTCGCGAGCGCACCGTCGCGCTCGAGCGGGAGGCGCCGTAGAGGCTCGAGCCCGGCCGCGTTCATGCCGCTCGCACCGTCGAGCTCGAGCGCGTCCCCGCTCTCGGAGACGAGATGGATGGCGACCGCATCCGCCCCGGCGGTGCCGATGCCGTGCTCGCGCACGATCGCCGCGACGTCGGCCGGCACGAGGCTCTCCGCGAGGGCCGCAGTGAGGGACTGGAGCCGCCCCGTGCGCTCGGCCTCGAGCCGCTCGAGCTCGTAGAGCCGCGCCCGCTCGAGCGCCTGCGCGCCCAGCTCGGCTGCGAGCGCGGCTGCCGCGCGGCGCTCGAGCGTGACCGCGCCGGCTTCCGCGAATGCGTAGGCCATCGCCCCGATCACGGCGTCGCCCCGGCGCACCGGGACTGCGAGCGCGCTGCGCGCGCTGCCGGTGAGGCGGGCGGAGTCGGGAAACGCCCGAACGAGCTCGGAGTGCGACTCCGCCCACACCGTGTGGCCCTCACGGGCGGCGGCGGCGATCGGCGCGCGCAGCGAGAGAGACATCCGCGTCCCCGGCGCGACGGCGCGCCGCGGCGCGTCCGGGCCGGCCTCGACGACGACGAGCTCGTCGCCGTCGATCAGCCCGAATGCGCCTCCTTGCGCGCCGAGCGTCTCCGCGACGCCACGCGCGAGGGCCTCGGCCACGTCGGACGGGCGGACGGCGGCCGAGAGGCTCGCGGTCAGCTCCTGGATCGCCTCCAAGCGCCTCCGAGACCGTTCCGCCTGGAGCGCAGCGCTCGCTGCGCGCTCGTGACCCCGCCGCATCGCGGAGCCGGCCAGCACCACGACCACGGCGGCGGCGAGAGAGGTCGACCAGCGCAGGAACTCGTCGCGGTCCGCAAACGCCGATTGCCAGTGGGGGTCGGGGAGGACGACCGCGCCCAAGCCCCAGCCGACCACGGTCGCCGCGACTCCCGCCGGAACGCCGCCGAGCACCATCGCGAGCGCGACCGCGGCGACGAGCTGCGCGTACGAGGCGCCGGACGTGAGACCGAGCAGAGCAACGCCGAGCGCGACCCCGACGAGCCCCAGGAACGCCCCGAGTGCGGTCGAGGCCGCGCGGCTCCGCGTCCTCGGCCCGAGTCGCCGCTCCAGCCGCTCGAGGCGCTCCCGACCGGCGTGGGCGTGGGACGACATGCGCTCCATCCTGCCGGACCCTGCAGCGGGGGGATGCTGCACCCCGCTCGGAGCAGCGACGACGGGGTGGCTTCCGGCAGAACGAGAGCCGCTTCGATGGAGCCGACGGGGCTCGAACCCGTGACCTTCGGCGTGCCACGCCGACGCTCTCCCAGCTGAGCTACGGCCCCTGGGAGCGCAATGCTATCCGCTCGAAAGCGAACTCATCAGCCCAGTCCACCCCCTCTGCCTGGTTGTTGCGGCAGGGCTCGATGCGAAGGAGAGCTCGTGGTGGCCGTCGACGCGCTCCGTCGGTACGTGGTAACAGCGGTCGAGCTCCTGGCAGTACAACGCCATTTCGTCGACTCCCTCTGCGGTGTACGGGCGTCTGCAGAGCCCCGCCGCGGTCCGGCGACTGGAACACAGCCTGAGGCCACGACATTGCGATAGAGCGGCGCCCACTTGCACTGAACCCGCACCAAGCGGTGGCCCACAAAGAGCGTCAGGCGGTCGCGGCGGCCTCGAGCTTCGGGACGTCGTTCCAGAGGTCCTCGAGCCGATAGTGAGCGCGGGTCTCGGGCGTGAAGACGTGGAGGACGACGTCGAGGTAGTCGTCGACGATCCAGGCTGCCTCGGGCAGGCCGCTCGTCGAACGGGGCAGTACACGGTTCTCCGCCTTGAGCCGGCCCAGCACCTCCTCGTGGATCGAGTGCGTCTGGCGGGGGTTCCTGCCGGTCGCGAGCACGAAGAAGTCGGTGTAGTCGCACACCGAGCGCATATCGAGGATGGTCACGTCGGTCGCCAGCTTCTCCTCGCAGAGAGCGGCGATACGGCGCGCCTGTTGAAGTGGGTTCAGGTCGGTGTCGTCCGTTCGGTCGGTTCTCCACCAAGCATACCCCTGCCCCCACCCGGTTCAACGGCGCGGTAGAGGCCCAGCCGGGCGATCTCCTCGGCCACCCGCGCCGGGACGAACGCCTCGATCGGCTCGCCCGCTGCGACACGTGCGCGAATCTCGGAGGACGACACCGGGAGCGGCTCGAGCGGGAAGAACGTGACGCGCTCGGGACGCTCGAGCGCGTCCACGACCGCGGCGAGCCGCGCGCGGTCGATCCCTGGGCGGGTCGCGACTCCGAGCGTCGCGAGGTCGAGCACGCGGGCCGGATCCTTCCACGTGGGAAACGACGCGAGCTCGTCGGCGCCGACGAGGAAGACCGGGTCGGAGAGGCCGAGCGCCTCGAGGGAGTCGACCGTCCGGGCGTACGGATCGAGCTCGACCTCCGCCTCCTCGAGCGGCGCGAACGCGAGGCGCGCGAGACGCAGGCGGATCGTCGGGGCGGTCACCACGACCTTGTGCCCGGGGTGCTCGACCACCCTGACGAGCAGCCGCTCCAGGTCGAAGTGCTCGATTCCCGCGCGGGCGAGCGCGACGTGCCCGAGCTGCGGCGGGTCGAACGCGCCGCCGAAGACCCCGATCCTCACGGCGCGCCGGCGCACGTGGTCACGGTTGCCATTCGAGCTCCTCGTCGCCGATCTCGACCAGCGCGCCGGGCCGGACCCCGGCCGCGCGCAGCGCCTCCTCCAGCTCCTCGCCCTCGGGCGGCGCGCCCACGACGCGGAAGCCCCGGTCGGTGCGCAGGACGCGGAAGCGGCTGCGGGCGGGCGGCGCCGGCCGGTACTCGAGGAACTCCGGCACGTCGACGCCGTCGCCGGGCGGCTCGGGAGCCGCCGGGCACAGTGCGAACAGCGCACGCTGGAGCCCGTCGATGCCTGCCCCCGTGACGCACGAGACGCGGTGGACCGCGACGACGCGCCGATCGTCGATCCCGAAGGGCGCCGGCTCGGGGGACAGGTCGGCCTTGTTCAGCACGACGACCTGCGGCCGGTCGGCGAGACCGGCGCCGTACAGGGCGAGCTCGCGGTCGATCGTCCGGAAGCGGACGTCGGCGTCGCCCTCTGAGCCGTCGATCACGTGTACGAGGAGCCGCGCCCGCTCCAGATGCGCGAGGAACTCGTGTCCGAGCCCGACGCCGGTGCTGGCGCCCTCGATCAGGCCGGGCACGTCGACGACCGTGAGCTGCGCGCCGTCCGGCGCCTCGACGGTGCCGAGCACCGGCTGGAGTGTCGTGAACGGGTAGTCGGCCACCTTGGGCGTGGCGTTCGAGATGCGCCGCAGCAGCGACGACTTGCCGGCGTTCGGCAATCCAGCGAGCGCCGCGTCGGCGACGAGCTTCAACCGCAGCTCGAGCTCGCGCGCCTCCCCGGGCAGGCCTGTCTCCGCGAACCGCGGTGCCTGACGGCTGGGCGTCGCGAACCGGGCGTTCCCCCGGCCGCCCTGCCCCCCGGTCGCGACCACCGCACGACCGGCGGACGAGACGAGATCCGCGACGAGCTCGCCCTCGGCGCCGAGTACCTGTGTCCCGGAGGGGACGTGGATCTCGACGGGATCGCCGTCGGCTCCGTGCCGCCGGGTCCCCCGGCCTCCGCCGCCGCGCCCGGCGGAGAACACCCGCCGGCCGCGGAGGGACGACAGGTCGCGCAACGCGGGGTCAACGACGAGTACGACGTCACCCCCGCGTCCGCCGTCACCCCCGTCGGGGCCGCCCTTCGGGACGTACTTCTCCCGCCGGAAGCTCAGCGCGCCGTCGCCGCCCTTCCCCGAGCGGACGATGATGCGGACGCGGTCGTGGAACACGATCCGCTGCTACCCCGCCCGGGGACGCCTCGTCGAGCGGCGGGAGGGCTAGGACGGTCCCGCGGCGTTGACCGCAACCGACCGCCGGTCGCCGCTGCGCGAGAACTCGACCACGCCTTCGCGCAGTGCGAACAGCGTGTCGTCACGACCGATCCCGACGCCCGGCCCGGGGCGGAAGCGCGTGCCGCGCTGACGCACGATGATCATCCCCGCCTTGACCTCCTGACCGGCGAAGATCTTCACGCCGAGACGCTTGCTCTGCGAGTCCCGTCCGTTCTTCGAGGAGCCCAGACCTTTCTTGTGTGCCATGTTACTCGGCCTCCTTGTTCGCGGACTCGAGCGCCGCGAGAGCACCCTTGCGGTTTGCGTGCGACCGCTCGTAGTCGAGCGCGGCGGCGAGCTGCGCTGCGTCCCAGCCGGCAGCGGCCTCCTTCACAGCGGCGACCGTGAGGTCAGCGTATCCGGCCGGCAGCCCGCTGGGCGCCTCCGCCGCGGGCGCGCTCGACGCTTCCGCCGCGGGCTCGGTCTTCGCGGCCGGCTTCGACTTGGCCGTCCGCGCGGAGGAGCCGCCGATCGACTCGATCTCGATCTGCGTCAGCGACGCGCGAAAGCCCGTGTGCCGCTTGTATCCGGTGCGCTTGCGGTACTTGCCGATCCGGAGCTTCGGGCCCTTCGCCTGGCCCACGACCTTGGCCGTGACCACGAGCCCGGACGGCGCGACCTGGGCCTCGCCGTCACCTCCGGAGAGCAGCACGGTCGGCGCGAACGTCGCGCCGTCGTCGAGCGCCAGGCGGTCGACGAGCAGCCGCTGGCCCTCGCGGACGCGGTACTGCTTGCCACCGACGGAGATGATCGCGTAGCTCATGGCTCGGGCCTTCGGACGAGGAACGCGGGCAGCGCCCGCGAGCGGCGGATTGTAGCGAACTCCGCGCCGCCCCTAGGACGACTCGATGTCGTCGATCCATTCGGACATCGGGACGTACGCGTCGGTTCCGGGCTGCGATCCGGCGGTCTCGGGCTGCTCGGGCTCGTCGATCGCCACCGCTCCCTGCTGCTCGTCGGTCGCGTCGGCCGCCGTCTTCCGCTTGCGGTTCCGGCCGCCCCGCGACCCGCGGCGCGTGCGCTTCTTCGGCCGCGCCCCGTCGCCCTCCGGTGTCCCGTTCGCTTCCCCGGCGTCCACGGGTTCCGAGCCGACCGCTGCGATCTCCTCGACGGGCGGCTGCTGCGCGTCCGGGGCGCCGCCGTCCTCGGCAGGATGCGCCTCTTCCTCACCTGCGCGCTCGTCGGCGGGGAGGTGGATCCGTGGCGCGCGCTTCCTCGGGGCGCGTGCCTTCTGCCCGGCATCGGCCGCGGCGCGCTCGGCACCGCCCTCGCCGTTGGCGCCCATCGTCTTCTCGTCGCCGGCGGCCTCCGCGGCCGGGCCGTCGCCGTCCGCGGTCTCTGTCGTCGTCGCCTCGCCCTCTCCGGCGGTCGCCTTCTTGCGGCGCCTACCTCCGCGGGAGCCACGCCGCGTGCGCTTGCGCGCGGCCCCCGGCGCGTCCGTCACGTCCCCGGCCTCGGCCGCGTCGCCCGAGTCGTCCGTCGACTCGTCCGTTGCCTGCTCGTCGCCCGTAGCCTCGGCCACCTCGGGTTTCGCCTCGCTCGCGCGCCGCTTGGCGGGAGCGCGCGTGGGCTTCTCGGCTTCGCTCTCGAACGTGATCGCCGCCGCAGGCGCGGCTCCGCCGACGAGTCTCGCGAACGCCTGACCATCGAGCACCCGGCCGATCGAGACCTTCGCCTTCTTGCCGACGCGGCTCGCCGCATCGGCGACGACGATGTCGAAGCCGTCGATCCTGCCGACGGCGGCGGTGCCGTCGTGGAGGTCGATCTCGACGAGCTTCGTCTCGACCTCGGCGCCCTCCTCGACGGGCGCCGTGGGCGCGAGGTCGTCACGACGGCCCTCCGCGAGGACCTCGAAATGATCGCCGTGGACGTGCCCCTCGACCGGTACGAGGTAGAACCGACGGCGGGTGAGCTCCTCGAGCGCCGCGAGGCGCGAGCCCCCCGGGCCGGCGACGAGGGCGAGCGTCCTCGGATGGAGAGCGACGCGGTATGCCTGCACGCGGGAGCCTGCGCCCGCGGCTGCGAGCGCATGCAACTTGCGCTCGATCTCGAGCGCGGTCGTCGCGTCCGAGACGACGATCCCGTCTCCTCCGCACGTCGGGCACTTCCTGGTCATGATCTCGCGCGGCCCGTCGGTGACGTTCTGGCGCGTCATCTCGACGAGCCCGAGCGGAGAGATCTCGACCACGTAGGTCTTCGTGCGATCCCGCTCCAGCTCCTGACGCAGTGCGTCTTCGACCGCCTGCCGGTTCTTCGGGTTCGCCATGTCGATGAAGTCGATCACGATGATCCCGCCGATGTCCCGGAGGCGCAGCTGGCGCACGACCTCCTTCACCGCCTCGAGGTTGTTCTTCACGACGGTGTCCTCGAGCCGCTGCTGGGAGCTCCTGGAGCGGGAGCCGACGAACCGGCCCGTGTTCACGTCGATGACCGTGAACGCCTCCGCGTAGTCGAACACGAGGTAGCCGCCAGAGGGCAGGTCGACGCGCCGGTCGAGGGTGGACGCGATCTCCTGCTCGACGCCGAAGCGCTCGAACAGCGGCTCCTTGTCCTTCGTCCGGTGGACGCGCTCGATCATGTGCGGGGAGGTCTTCTTCAGGTACCCGACGATCCGCTTGTGGGCGCGGTCGGAGTCGACGTGTGCGGCGACGAAGTCGCCGGCGAAGAGGTCGCGCACGATCCGCAGCGGCAGCTCCGCCTCCTGGTACACGAGCTCGGGCGCGGCAGCGCTCTTCGCGCGCTGCTGGATCGTCTTCCAGAGGCGCTGGAGGAACACGAGGTCGCGCTCGACGTCCTCGGCAGAGGCGCCCTCGGCGGCCGTGCGGACGATTACCCCGCCCTCGGCCGGAGCGATGTCCTCGAGCAGCGCCTTGAGACGCTGCCGCTCGGAGTCCTCGAGCCGCCGCGAGACGCCGAGGCCCTCGCCGTTCGGCACGTAGACGAGGAATCGGCCGGGCAGCGAGATCTCCGTCGTCAGACGGGCGCCCTTCGTCTTCATCGGATCCTTCACCGCCTGCACGAGGATCTGCTGGCCGCGCTGGATCAGGTCGGTGATCTTCTTCCCGTGGCGCTTGCCCTCGAGCTCGGGCACGACGATCTCGTCGACGTACAGGAACCCGTTCTTCTCGAGCCCGATCTCGACGAACGCGGCCTCCATCCCCGGGAGCACGTTGTCGACCCTGCCGAGGTAGATGTTCCCCGCGATCGAGCGCCGCTCGGGCCGCTCGAGGTAGACCTCGGCCACGCGGTCGTCCTCGAGCAGCGCCACGCGCTGCTCGCCGACGTCCACCGTGATCAGGAGCTCGCGCTTGGCGGCCGGCAGCGGCGCGCGCCGTTGCGGCTGGCGGCGACGTTCCCTGCCTCCCTGGCGAGACTGCCCCTGCCGCTTGCGGCCTTCCTTTTCGCGCGTCGGCTCCCTCTCGGGCTCGTCCTTCGCCGTGGACGCCTTCTGCGCAGCAGCGGGCTCCCCGTCCGCCGCCGTGCCCGTCTTGCGGCGCCCACGGCCGCCGCGGCTGCCGCGCCGCCGCCGCTTCCGCGGCGTCTCCCCCTCGGTCGTCGTGCTGTCGGGCTCGCCTGCCGCCGGCTCCTCAGCGGGAGCGGGCGCCTCGAGTGTCGTGATCGCGGAGCTCTCCGCGGGGTGCTCGTCTTTGCGTCGTCGAAATCGGAACCAGGGCAAGGATCGTGTCTCCTCGTGTCAGAGCGCGCGGGCGCACGACCGCGGCAGCGGCGGGCCTCGCGCAGCATCGGGTGTCGAAAGTGGCGGCCATGGCCTACGGCAAGGCTATCAGTGCGCCCCGCACTCGGGATCGCGTCGACCGAGCGCGCGCTCAGGCGGCCGGCCGCAGCCGCGCCCGACGGGCCCTGACCGCGCGCAGCCGCTGCGAGAGGCGGGCCCACGCCCACGGCTCGAGCTCCTGGTAGCGGCTCTCGCTCTGCCCGCGCGTGGACTCGAGGTACTCGAACCAGGCGTCCGCCTCCTCGATCTGGAGCAGCTCCTCTGCAAGCTCGGTCTCGGGCACCTCGACCTCCGCATCGTCGGGACCGTGATTCGACTGCGATCGTAGGACCCGGGCCGGACGGAGCCAGGCTAGAGGCGTGGGAGGCGCCGGAACGCCGCCGCGAGGGCGGCCGTGGCGCCGGCGGCGGCAAGCCCGTCCAGAACGCGGGCACGTCGCGGGAGCCGGCGCACGGCAGTGCGCGCCGCGTACCCGACGGCGAGCGCGGCACCGAGCGTCGTCGCCAGCGTCTGTGCGGCGACCCGACCGTCGCCGTCACCGGCCGCCTCGCCCTCCGCGGAGGCGATGTCGGAGAGCATCCGCGCCTGGGAGAGCGCGAGCAGAGGGAGGTGGGACCCCTCGCCGGTGGTGAGCGCCGCGAGCGTGCCGGCGGAGAGGGCGCCGTCGAGCGCCCTGCGGCGCTCGACCGCCGGGCGCAGAACGGGCAACGCTGCGGCGAGCGCGGGCCCCTGGGCCCCGAGGCCCGCAGCGAGCCGGTCAGCGATTTCCGCGTGTCGGGAACCCGGAGCCCGGCCGGCACGGCACGACGTCCTCGGGGAGGACGTACGGCAGCGCCACCTGGTCATCCGCGGTCTGCACCGCGACGACCGGCACGAGCGCGCGGGTGGCGGCACGCAGCATCTCCTCGTCCGTCTCGCTCGCCGCCCCCGCGAGCACCCGTACGAGCGCCGCAGCCCCGGATGGGTCGCCTTCGGTGCGCACGAGCTCGGGATCGCCGCCCGCGCGGAGCTCGCGTGCGAGCTGCTCCGCGAGCACGCCGGTGACGAGGAGCGGGCCGTCGACCGCGCGGGTCTGCCGCTGGTAGCGGGCGAGCGAGACGATCTCGCGCGGGCCGATCGGGAGAGGGCTCACCGGAACGCGTCCGGTCGCCCCCGGGCGTGGATCGCCTGGAGGACGCCGATCGCGACGAGGTTCGCGACCATCGAGGATCCGCCGACCGTGACGAACGGCAGCGGGATCCCCGTGACCGGCGCGATGCCCATCGTCATGCCCACGTTGACGAACACCTGGAAGAGAAACGCGAACACGATGCCGCCGGCGACCATCGCCCCGTAGAGATCACCCGCGACCGTGACCACCCGGAGCCCTCGCCAGACGACGAGCAGATAGAGCAGCAAGAGGATCGCCGCGCCGAAGAAGCCGCGTTGCTCGGCGAACGACGCGAAGACGAAGTCGGTGGCGTGCTCCGGGAGGTAGTCGAAGCGCGTCTGGCTCGCCTCGGTGACGCCCCGGCCGTCGATCCCGCCTGCACCGACCGCGGTGATCGACTGGTTCAGGTTGTAGGTCAGTCCGCTCGGGTCCGCATCGGGGTTGGTGAAGCCGGTGAGTCGCGCGGTCTGGTACGGCTTGAGCACCTCGACGCCTGCCGACGGGAGCAGCCAGACGACGCTCGCCACGAGCGTCACGGTGAGGACCAGGAGCGCCGCGAGGTGGAGCCAGCGCACGCCGGCGACGAACAGCACCGCGGCCAGGGCGGCGATGTACACGAGCGCGGTGCCGAGGTCGGGCTGAAGGAACACGAGCAGCATCGGGACGACGCCGAGCGCGATCGCCCGGAGCACGGTACGCATCAGCCCGAGCTCACGCTGGTGCTCGGCGAGAAATCCCGCGATCGCAAGCACGAAGAGGAGCTTGCCGAACTCGGAGGGCTGGAACTGGATCGGCCCGACGTCGATCCACCGCTTCGAGCCGCGCACCGCCTCGGCGAACGCGTAGACGACCACCATGAGCACGAGCGCGGTGCCGTAGACGAGCCGCCAGTGCCGACGGTAGATGGCCGGCGGGATCGCGATCGCGAGGACGAGCCCCACCGCGCCGAGCCCGGCCGAGATCGCCTGCCGGACGACGTAGTAGCTCGGATCGCCTGGCACGTCGAACCGCGTGATGCCGGAGACGGCCCATAGGCCGTAGCCAACGAGCGCGCCTGCGGCGAGCAGCAACACGAGGTCGAGGCGCCGCGCGAGCGCGCCGAGGTCGACGCTGTCGCGGCTCCGCAGAGGGATCCGCTCGCGTCCCGCGTCGACGATCACCGCTCGCCGCCCATCAGTCGGTCTTCACCAGCGTCTGGGAGCCGCCGTGCACCCCGAAGAACTTCTCGAACACGCGGAGCGCGGCGGGCGCAGCCGCGGTCGAGCCGTGACCGCCGTTCTCGATCACGGCGCAGACGACGAGGCGCGGGACCTCGGTCTCGGCCGGGCCATAACCGCACCACCACGACTGGTCCTCGAGATGGTCGGGCGGATAGCCGGGGAGCGGCACGACCTTCTCCGCGGTCCCGGTCTTGCCGGCGATCGGGACGGGGAAGCTCGAGAACACGCCTGCGGAGGTGCCGTACGATCGCGTGGGTCGCCTGGTAGAGGCCGTCGCGCACGACCTGCAGCGCGGCGGGGTCGACGCCGACGGACTCGGGCGGAGCCGGCGTGTAGCGACGCAGCACGACGGGTGCCTGGCCGTGCGCCGCGGGCGTCTCGACCTGGGCCACGACGTACGGGGTCACGAGCTTGCCGCCGTTCGCGATCATCGCGTAGAAGCGGGCCATCTGCAGCGGCGTCACCGCGATGTCCTTCTGGCCGATCGCGAGCTGGATCGAGTCGCCCGGGTTCCAGGCGTGGTCCCAGTCGCTCGTGAAGTGCTTCTTGCGCCAGGCCGGGGTCGGCACGAGGCCGCTCTGCTCACCGCCGAGGTCGAAGCCGGTCGGGGAGCCGAAGCCGAACTTCCGCGCCCATTCCTGCATGCGCGACCGGCCCTTGTCGCCCTGGAGGTAGAACTCGTAGCCCAGTTGGTAGAAGTACGTGTCGCACGACCGGGCGAGCGCCTCCGGCAGCGTCATCGGCTGGTTGATGTACGGGTCCCAGTTCTTGAACTCCTGCTTGTCGAGCCCGTACGTCGCGCTCGGGGTGCACTGGAGCGGCTGGTACGGCTCGAGCAGATGCTCCTGCATCGCGGCCAGGGCAGTGACCGGCTTCCACGTCGAGCCGGGCGGGTAGACGCCGCTCGTCGCACGGTTGATCCCCGGGTAGTTCTCCTTCCGCGCCACATCGGCGTCCAGGAGCGGCGCGATCTTCTTCGGGTCGACGTGACCGACGTAGACGGACGGCTTGTACGTCGGGGTGGACGCCATCGCGAGCACCGCGCCGTCGAGTGGGTCGAGCGCGACGAGCGCGCCGCCGTCGGCGTTGTACGAGCCGTTCGCGCGCGCGGTCTGGATCCCGAAGCGGAGGGCGCGCTCGGCGGCGCGCTGCAGCCCGATGTCGATCGTCAGTCGCACGGCGCTGCCCGGACGCGCCTCGAGCTTCGGCTGCAGCGCGCCGCGCGGGCGCCCGAGCGAGTCGACGCGGAGCTGCGCCTCGCCCGCCTGGCCGCGCAGGTACTGGTCGTACGTCGACTCGACCCCGGTCTTGCCGACCGTGTCGCCCGGCGCGTACAGCTTCGGACGGGCGTCGAGCTCCTGCTGGGAGACCTCGCCGACGTATCCGAGCACCTGCGCGCCGAGCGATTGGTACGGGTAGTGGCGGAGGTACGTCTGCTGGATCTGGACGCCCGGGAAGTCGGCCTGGTGCTCGTAGAGGTACGAGATCTGGTCTTCGCCGACTGCGGTCTTCACGGTGATCGGGTCGAGCGGGTCGCCGAGCCGCGCGTCGACCTCCTTCGCGAGCTGCACCGGCCGCACGTTGAGGACCCACCCGAGCCGGCGGATCACGTCGTAGCGGCGCTTCGCGGGCAGGTCGCCGACCCAGAGCTTCACGGCCGTGCCCGGCACGTTGTCGACGATCACCCTGCCGTTGCGGTCGAGGATCGTGCCGCGCGGCGCATCGATGCGGATCGTCCGCAGCTGGTTGCCCTGCGCGGTCGCGAGGTACGCATCCCCCGAGAGCACCTGGAGCGACCAGAGCCGGAAGAAGAGCACCGCGAAGATCGCGAGCGCGAGCGCGCCGAGGATCGCGACACGAAGCGCGAGGCCCGGGGTGAGGCGGTACGGCGCCTCGACCGCGGGGTCGGGAGGGAGGAAGCGGCTCGAAGGCGCCCGGCGCTCGCCGTACGGGGCGTCAGACAACCTCGACCTCCCGGGCTCGCCGGCGGGCGCGGTCCCGCGGCGCGAGGAAGCGCCGCACGAGCGGGTACAGCGCGAACGCGAGCGCCGCGTTGACGATCGCGCTGGGGATCAGCGTCGTGAAGGCCGCGCCGGCCGAGACGGGCTGGCCGAGCAGGAAATGCAGGGCGACGTACGCCGGTGTCACGAGGAGCGTGATCGCGAACGCTGCGAGCGGCGCCGCGTACGGGCGGCCGCGCCCGGTGGTCTCGCCGTAGCGCCCGGCCCAGTACCCGGCCACCGTGAGCACGATCGAGACCGTCCCGAGCGTGTCGAGTGTCATCACGCCGACCAGCAGACCGCTCGCGAAACCGGCCACCGCCCCCGAAATCGAGCCCGTCGCGAGCGACACGCAGCACGAGGGTGACGAGCAGGATGTCGGGCTCCGCGCCGAGCACCCGGGAGCCCGAGACCGCGCCCACCTGGAAGACCGCGGCGACGAACACGAGCGGCGCGACCCGCAGCGCGACGGTCACGGCGTGCCCCGGTCGGACGGCACGAGCACCAGCACCGCCTCGAGCGACGCGAGGTCGGCGAACGGCTCGAGCTGCACCTGGGTGAACAGGTCCGTGTCGGTCCGCCCCACGCTCGTGACGCGCCCGATCATGATGCCCGGGGGATAGAGCGACGAGAACCGCCGGGAGCGCCAGCCCGCGGTGACCACGGTGTCACCGACGTGGACGACGGCCTCCTTGGGCACGCGGACGAGTTGCAGCGGCGCGCGCGGTCCCTGGCCGCGCCGCACGATGCCCGCCGCCTCCGTCCCGAGCACGGTGGCGGAGACCGCGCTCTGGTCGTCCGTGAGCAGCGTCACGCGGGCGGTGTTGCTGCCGACGCGGCTGACCGTGCCGACGAGACCGCTCGCCGTGACGACCGGGTCGTCGACCCGGACGCCGTCCTCGCGACCGGCGGCGATCACGATCGCCTGTGCGTACGCGCCCGGCGGCCGGTAGATGACCTCTGCCGCGACCCCGACGAAGCCCTCGGGAAAGCGCGGGCCGGAGCGGAACTGCAGCAGGGCGCGGAGCCGGGCGTTCTCCTGCTCGGCGAGGCGGGCGCGGACGTACTGCTGCCGTAGCTCCTGGTTCTCCTTCTGTAGCCGTTCCGCGTCCGAGCGGGCGTCGACGAGCCCTCGGCCCCAGCCGTACGCGTCGCGGAACGGCTCCGCGACCCGGTCGGCGGCGACCTGCAGGGGGCGCAGCGCCGATGCGGCGGCCGTCTGGGCGTCCGAGACGGGACCGCTCTGGTCCTCCCTGAACGACAACGTGACGAGCACGAGCGCGAGCACGACGAGACCCCCCACGACGAGCCGGCGCCTGAGCGCCGCCGAGGTTCGTGAGGTGGGCCGGACTACGGCAGGGCGCCGGACGCTCGCGCCCAGCACCGCCTGGCGTGCGGTGCGGTTCCGGGGCACCGCCGGAGTGTACCGGCGTCTCCAGGCGGATCCTCGATCACGCGTCGGCACTCGGACCGGCGCAGCTGCGACCCGGAACGCGGCGCTTTGCGGCCTAGCGTCGGCTGCCGTTGCGCCGCGCGCGCGAGCGATTCGCGCGATGGATCGCCTCGAACTCCTCGAGGCTGCGTCCGGAGCCGACCGCCACGCACGTGAGCGGGCTCTCGGCGAGGTGGACGGGCATCTGGGTCTCGTGGCGGAGCCGCTCGTCGAGGCCTTGCAAGAGCGCGCCCCCACCCGCGAGCACGATGCCCCGGTCCATGATGTCGGCGGCGAGCTCCGGCGGCGTCTTGTCCAGGGTGGACTTGATCGCGTCGACGATCTGGGAGACGGGCTCGTCGAGCGCACGGCGGATCTCCTCCGTCGTGATCACGACGGTCTTCGGCAGACCCGTCAGCATGTCGCGCCCCCGCACTTCTGCCTGCACCTCGTCCTGGAGCCGGAACGCCGAGCCGATCTCCAGCTTGATCTCCTCGGCCGTCTGCTGGCCGACGAGCAGCTTGTACTCCTTCTTGATGTGATTGACGATCGCCTCGTCCATCTCGTCGCCCCCGACGCGGAGCGACTGGGAGACGACGATGCCCCCGAGCGAGATCACCGCCACCTCGGTCGTGCCGCCGCCGATGTCGACGATCATGTTCCCCGTCGGCTCGGCCACCGGCAGCCCGGCGCCGATCGCCGCGGCCATCGGCTCCTCGATCAGGTACGCCTGGCGCGCGCCGGCCGACAGGGTCGCCTCTTCGACCGCGCGCTTCTCGACGCCGGTCACCCCGGACGGGACGCAGACGACCACGCGCGGGTGCGCGAAGCGGTGCTGGTGCACCTTCTGGATGAAGTGGCGGAGCATCTGCTCGGTGACGTCGAAGTCCGCGATCACGCCGTCCTTCAGCGGCCTGATCGCCGAGATGGAGCCCGGGGTGCGACCGAGCATGCGCTTCGCCTCGACGCCGACCGCGTGGACGTCCCCTGTGCGCTGGTCGATCGCCACGACGGAGGGCTCCGAGAGCACGATCCCGCGCCCGCGCACGTAGACGAGGGTGTTGGCGGTGCCGAGGTCGACGGCCATGTCGCGGCCGCCGAAGCCGGTCATCGAGCGGAACATGCTCATCGGTCGGCTGAGTGTAGCTCCCACCCGATTTGCAGCCGGTTCGTGCCGGCGGGCAGTGCTACTGCCGCACCTTGCCCGGAACCGGCCCGACGCCGCCCACGAGGTTCACAGCGACCGTCTAGCGGAGGAGCTCCGGGGCGTCCGCCTCGAGGATCTCCAGGAGCAGCGCGCCCGGGAGGCCGACGACGTTCAGGTAGTCGCCCTCGATTCGCTCGACGAGCCGTCCACCGAGCCCCTGGATCGCGTAGCCGCCGGCGCGGCCCTCCCATTCGCCGCTCGCGACGTACCGCGCGACCGCGCCCGTGCGCCAGCGCCCGGAACGTGACGAGCGTCTCCGCGTGGTCGATTCGCTCGGCGTCGTCCGTGAGCACGCAGACGCCGGAGAGCACCGTGTGCGTCCGTCCCGCGAGCTCGCCCAGCATCGCGGTGGCGTCGGCCGCGTCCGCGGGCTTGCCGTACACCCGGCCGTCCAGGTGCACGGTCGTGTCGACGCCGACCGTCACCCGTCCCGGGCGGTGCACCGAGCGGGCCTTGCCCGCCGCATGGTCGCGGACGAGCGCGACCGGGTCGGCGTCCGGTGGGTCGTGCTCCTCGTAGTCCGGAGCGACGGCCTCGAAGGGGATCCGGAGCTGCTCCAGGATCGCGCGACGCTGCGGCGACGTCGACGCGAGGACGAGCGGCACTACGGGAGGAGGCCGTCCGGGAAGAAGAGCCGGAGCTCGCGCCGCGCGCTCGCGCGGGAGTCGGAGCCGTGTACGACGTTCTCCTGCAGCAGCGTCGCGAGATCGCCGCGGATCGTCCCGGGCGCCGCGTCCTTCGGGTTCGTCGCGCCCATCAGGCTGCGGACGCCGCCGACCGCGTCCTCGCCGCGGACAGCGAGCGCGAGCACCGGCCCGGACGAGATGAAGTCGACGAGATCGGAGAAGAACGGCTTGCCCCGGTGCTCGGCGTAGTGACGGCGCGCGAGCGGCTTCGTGACGCGCAGCAGCCGGGCGCCGCGCAGCTCGTAGCCGCGCGCCTCGAGCCGTGCGACGATCTCGCCGCAGAGAGCGCGGCGCACGCCGTCGGGCTTGACGAGCACGAGCGTCGTTTCGAGCGGCATGGCCGGGGAATCTAGCCTGAGCGCCGCGGACGGCGTGGGCGAACCGGCTGGAGCACGTCCTCGCCCGTGACGACCCCCGGCGGCACGGGTGTCGCGCAGTACGGGCAGACTTGCCAGATCGGCTCGAGCGGCGCGGCGCACTCGGTGCACGCCTGCTTGAGGCGGGTCGTGCAGACGGGGCAGACGAGGAACGCCGCGTCGACCGGCCCGCGACAGACCGGGCAACGGAGGTCGTGCTCGGCGAGGCGCTCCTCCATCGCGAGCATCTCGAGCTCGCGTTCCCGGACGTCCTCGAGGTACTCCGGCGGCCGGAAGAGCATGTAGATCAACGGGCCGAGGAACGGCGGCACGAGACCGAGCACCGTCGCCATCGCGATCAGCCACGGATCCTCGATGCGGCGGCGCGCATCCTTGAACACCCAGTAGGCGGTCGCGAGCCAGAAGACGACGCCGAGCAGGAGCGCGACGTTCCGCGCCGCGTCCCACGTGCTCGAGTCGAAGGTGTCGGCGACGGGAAGCATCTAGAGGAGGAGCTTGCCGAGGATATACCCGGCGGCAAACGCGGCTCCGACGATCACGAGCAGCACGAACGTGGCGAAGCCGAACACCGCCAGCCGCTCGCGCATGCGCCTCGGCCTCATGCGCCTCGCGCCTCGAGGTCGGCGAGGAGGTACAGCGATCCCGTCACGAGCACCGGCTCGCCGAGCGCGTGGGCGAGCGCGAGGGCGTCGACGGGATCGTCGCGCGCCTCGGCCACGGCGAAGAACGGGCGTGCGCGGCGCGCGAGCTCACCGGCGGGAAGCGCCCGCGGGCTGGACGAGCCGGTGGCGACGAAGCGCTCGCCCAGCCGCGAGAGGCTCTCGAGCATTCCCTCCACGTCCTTGTCCGCGAGGATCGATGCCATCACCGTGTACCGCTCCGGGCCGAGCCGGTCTGCGAGCCACCGCGCCCCGTCGGGATTGTGCGCACCGTCCCGGATCTCGGCCCCGCGCCGCTCGAGCCGGCCGGGGAGCGAGACGCGCTCGAGCGGTGCGAGGTCGACGTCGGCGCCGAGGAAGAGGCGCGCCGCCTCGGCCGCGAGCTGCTCGGGGCCTCCCTCGGCGACGTGCACGAGCCCGGCCCCGGCCTCGCGCGCAGCGGCCTCCCATTCGCGCTCCCCCACGACGACGGCGCAGCCCGGCTTGACGACCGCGAGCTTCTCGCCGGCGATGGCCTCGCGCGTCGTTCCGAGCACGTCCGTGTGCTCGAGCGAGACGTTCGTGAGCACGACCACGCGCGTGTCGTCCAGCACGTTCGTCGCGTCGTGACGACCGCCGAGACCCGCCTCGATCGCGGCGGCATCGACGCCGGCGGCGCGGAATGCGACGAACGCGGCGGCCGTCAGCACCTCGAACTGCGTCGCCTCCAGCAGCTCGGCCGCGGGCCGAACTGCTCGGAGCGCCGAGGCGAGATCGGCCTCCGCCCCGTTCACCCTGATCCGCTCTCCCCAGCCGCGCACGTGGGGCGAGAGGTACGCGCCGGCGCGCACGCCGCCGGCGAGCAGCAGCGCCTCGATCATGCGCGTCGTCGTGGACTTTCCGTTCGTGCCGACGACGTGCACCGCGGGCAGCCCGGCCTGCGGACGGCCCAGCTCGGCGAGCAGGGCGCGCATCCGCTCGAGCCCGAAGCCGTCCACCGGCCACGGCGAGAGCGCCTCGAGCCAGGCGAGCTCGTCGTCGGCCAGGGCGCTACCCCCCGAGGAGGGCGAGCTCACCGCGGTAGCGCTCGAGCTTTGCCCGCTCGCTCTCGACCACCTCCGGCGGCGCGTTCCGCACGAACCGCTCGTTCGCGAGCATGCCCTCGGCCCGCGCGATCTCGTTTCGCAGCCGCTTCCGCTCCGCATCGACGTCCCCGGTGGCCCGCTGCCGCTCGGGCCGCACGACTGCCTCGAAGACCCGGCGCTCGTCGTCGCTCTCGAGCTCGACCCGCACGCCGCTGCGCCGAAAGACCCGCGCCGCCTCCTGCACGCGGTCGAGCGCCGTGAGCGAGTCCGGCGTAGCGCAGCGTGGGGCGCGGGCCACGCGGAGACGACCAGGCGGGCAGCGCGCTCCGGCAGGTTCGACCAGATCTCCTCGGTCACGTGCGGCATGAGCGGATGGAGGAGCGCGAGGAGGCGCTCGAGCGCCGCGAGGGCGGTCGCCCGGGCGTCGTCGTCGCCGTCGTAGAGTCGCGGCTTCACCGCCTCCGCGTACCAGTCGCAGAAGTCGTCGAAGGTGAGGTGGTAGAGCACGTTCGTCGCGGCGGCGAAGTCGAACCGGCTCCACGCGTCCTCGACCGCAGCCCGCGCCGCGTCGAGCCGCGCGAGGATCCAGCGCTCCTCGAGCGCGGCGGGGCGCTCCTCCGGCGCGGCGCCGGCCGTCTGCTGGACGATCAGCCGGGACACGTTCCAGAGCTTGTTCGCCAGCTTGCGCCCCTCCTCGATCGCGCCGATCGCGTAGCGCACGTCCTGCGTCGACGAGATCTTGAGGAGCCCGTAGCGCGTCGCGTCCGCGCCGTGCGCCTCGATCGGCTGCATCGGGTCGACACCGGTGCCGAGGCTCTTGGACATCCGCCGCCCGTCCGCCGCGAGGATCGTCGACGTGATGATCACGTCGGTGAACGGGATCTCGCCGCGCAGGAAGAGCCCGGCGAAGATCATCCGGTTCTCCCAGAGGCGGATGATCTCGCGGGCGGTCACGTTGACGTCGCCCGGGTAGTAGCGCGCGAGCTCGGCGGTCTCGGCGGGCCAGCCGAGCGTCGCGAGCGGCCACAGCGCCGAGCTGAACCACGTGTCGAGCACGTCCGGGTCGCGCGTGAGGCCGTCGGCGCCGCACTCCGGGCATGCGGTGGGCGGCGGCCAGGCCGAGATCTGGTGCCCGTCGCCGCACGTCCACACCGGGATCTGGTGCCCCCACCACAGCTGGCGCGAGATGCACCAGTCGGGCGCCTGCTCGAGCGACTCGATCGCGAACCGGTGCTGGCTCTCGGGGTGGAACCGCACCTGCCGGTCGCGCAGAGCCTCGATCGCCGGTCGGGCGAGCTCGTCCATCCGGCACCACCATTGCGGTGAGACGAGCGGCTCGATGCGCGTGTGGCAGCGCTCGCACGTGCCGACCGCGTGGCGGTACGGATCGCGTCGCTCGAGCTGTCCACGCTCCTCGAGCCACGCCAGGATCCGCTCGTTCGCCTCTTCCTGCGTGAGTCCCTCGAAGCCCTCTGCGACCATGCGGCCGTCGGTGCCGATCACGGTCAGGGTCTCGAGCCCGTGGTCGCGGCCGATCTCGAAGTCGAGCGGATCGTGCCCGGGGGTGATCTTGACCGCGCCGGTGCCGAACTCCGGGTCGACGCGAGCGTCCGCGATCACCGGGACACGGCGCTCCACGACCGGCACGACGACCTCTCGCCCGATCGCCTCGACGTAGCGCGGATCGTCGGGATGCACCGCGACGGCGACGTCACCGAGCAGCGTCGGCGGACGCACGGTCGCGATCGTGAGGCCCGGGGCGCCGCCCGCGGTGCCGCCGTCGGCGAACGGGTAGAGGATCCGGTACAGCGTGTCGTCCAGCTCGACGTGCTCGACCTCGAGGTCGGAGATCGCGGTCTCGTGGAACGGGCACCAGTTCACGATGCGGTTCGCCCGGTAGACCCAGCCGCGCTCCCAGAGCCGGACGAAGAACGTCATCACGGCCTCGACGTACGCGTCGTCCATCGTGAACCGCTCGCGCGAGTAGTCGAGGGACGCGCCGAGCCGACGGTACTGGCCCATGATCGTCATGCCGGTCCGCTCGAGCCAGTCCCACGTGCGCGCCACGAACGCCTCGCGACCGAGCTCCTGGCGCGACGTGCCCTCGGTCACGAGCTGTTTCTCGACGACGTTCTGGGTCGAGATGCCGGCGTGGTCGTAGCCGGGCTGCCAGAGCGTGTCGAAGCCCTGCATCCGGTGCCAGCGGACGAGCACGTCCTGGATCGCGCCGTTCAGCGCGTGCCCCATGTGCAGGTCCCCGGTGACGTTCGGAGGCGGGACACAGATCACGAACGTCTCGTCGCGGCGGCGCCCCGCGCCGGCCGCGTAGAGGCCCTCCGCCTCCCACGTCTCCTGCCAGCGCCGCTCGACGCCCGTGGGGTCGTAGAGGCTTTCCATCAGGACGCGGAGTGTACGGAGCGCCTCAGGAGCCGAGCACGAGGATCGTGCTGGTCGCGTGCGCGAGCAGCCGCTCCTTGGGGTCCTCCGCCCGTGCCTCGGTCGTCACGACCCGTCGTCCACGGTGGACGACCGTGCCCGTGCAGCGCACCGCACCGGTCTCGGTCGTGATCGCGCGCGTGAAGTTCGCCTTCAGCTCCAGCGTCGTCCAGCGCGTCCCCGCCTCCGCGACCGAGACGAAAGCCGTCCCCATCGCCGAGTCGAGGAGCGTCGTCACGAACCCCGCGTGAACGGTGCCGACCGGGTTGTAGAGGTGCTCGCCCGGATCGCCCTCCCACGTCACCCGGCCTGACTCGACGGCGAGCAGGCGCATCCCGATCGTGTCGGCGATCGGGGGGTACGGGATCTCGCCGGCGAGCATGCCTCGCAGCGCCTCGATCCCGTCGAGCGCGGCCATGTCGGCGACGACGACGCGTGGGTCGCTCCAGGTCGTCGTGCGTGAACGACGGGGGTCCATCTAGGTGGCGCGCGTCAGCGCGACACCCTAGGCGGTGCCGTCGGCGACGGCGTCGAGCTCGTCGGGCACCCGGTGGGTGACGAGCGTCGGGTTGAGCCCTTTCGCGATCGTCTCCCGGGTGATCACGCACTTCGAGACGTCGCGTCGCGAGGGCAGCTCGAACATCACGTCGAGCAGCGCGCCCTCGATGATCGACCGCAACCCGCGGGCGCCGGTCTCACGGGCGAGCGCCTTGTCCGCGATCTCCCACAGCGCGTCGTCGGTGAACACGAGCTCGATCGTGTCGTACCCGAAGAACCGCTGGTACTGGCGGACGAGCGCGTTCTTGGGCTCGGTGAGGATGCGCACGAGGTCGTCGCGCCGCAGCTGGTGCACGGCCGAGACGACGGGCAACCGACCGATGAACTCGGGGATCAGCCCGAAGTTCATCAGGTCCTCGGGCATCACCTGCGAGAGCAGCTCGGCGGACTCCTCGGAGGCCTTCGAGCGCACCTCGGCGCCGAAGCCGACGGCGTTCCTGCCGATGCGGCGCGCGATGATGTTGTCGAGCCCCGCGAACGCGCCTCCGCAGATGAAGAGCACGTTCGTCGTGTCGATCGTGAGGAACTCCTGGTGTGGGTGCTTGCGCCCGCCCTGCGGCGGCACCGAGGCGACGGTGCCCTCGAGGATCTTGAGCAGCGCCTGCTGCACGCCCTCGCCGGAGACGTCCCGCGTGATCGACGGGTTGTCGGCCTTGCGCGCGATCTTGTCGACCTCGTCGATGTAGATGATCCCGGTCTCGGCCTTCTTGATGTCGAAGTCGGCCGCCTGGATCAGCTTGAGCAGGATGTTCTCGACGTCCTCGCCGACGTAGCCCGCCTCGGTGAGCGCGGTCGCGTCGGCGATCGCGAACGGCACGTTGAGGATCCGCGCCAGCGTCTGCGCGAGCAGCGTCTTGCCGCAGCCCGTCGGCCCGAGCAAGAGGATGTTCGACTTCTGCAGCTCGACGTCCGCCTCGTCCGCCTGTCCCATGCGGACGCGCTTGTAGTGGTTGTAGACCGCGACGGAGAGGGTCCGCTTCGCTTCCTCCTGCGAGACGACGTAGTCGTTCAGCACCGCGTAGATGTCGCGCGGACGTGGGAGGTTGTCGAGGTCGAGCGCGGCGGGAGCGGTGAGCTCCTCGTCGATGATCTCGTTGCAGAGATCGATGCACTCGTCGCAGATGTAGACGCCCGGGCCGGCGATCAGCTTCTTCACCTGCCGCTGGCTCTTGCCGCAAAAGCTGCACAGCAGCTGCTCGTTTCCCTCGCTTGCCCGCGCCACTGATCTCCTCTTTTACTAGGAAAGCACTCGTTCGGCTACCCGGATCGGGTGAATTCGCCCCTCAGCGGTGCGTGATCACCCGATCGATGATCCCGTACTCGGTCGCTTCCTCCGACGTCATGAAGTAGTCGCGATCCATGTCCGTTCGCACCTTGTCGGTGTCCTGGCCCGTGTGCTGGGCCATGATCTCCTCCAGCTTGCGCTTCAGTGCGATCGTCTCCCTCGCGTGGATCTCGATGTCGCTCGCCTGGCCCTGGTAGCCCCCCCACACCTGGTGGATGAGGATCTTCGAGTTCGGCAGCGCCATCCGCTTCCCTGCGGCGCCGCCGGCAAGCAGCAGGGCGCCCATGCTCATCGCGATCCCGACGCAGATCGTCGAGACGTCCGGCTTGATGAACTGCATCGTGTCGTAGATCGCGAGCCCCGAGTAGACGGAGCCGCCGGGCGAGTTGATGTAGAGGAAGATGTCCTTGTCGGGGTCCTCGGACTCCAGGTGCAGCAGCTGCGCGATGATCAGGTTCGCGATCTGGTCGTCGACCTGCGTCCCGAGGAAGATGATCCGCTCGTTGAGCAGACGCGAGTAGATGTCGAACGACCGCTCGCCACGGGACGTCTGCTCGATCACCATCGGGATCAGGGGGCTCATGCGAGTTCCCTCCCTTCGGTCGGGAACTGCCTAGAAGAACCGAGTCTGTACGTCGCGCCCATCTGATCCTTTCTCGGCCAAGCCTCTGTCTAGCGATCCTGCGGCGCAGGATCGCCGGGGGTCCACAATTTCGTCTCGCCGGCAGGCTTCTCCTTGTCAGGCGTCCAGATCGCCTCGCGCGCCGCGTGCGTCTCGGGCGCGATCGGCTGCACCTCGGCGGCCAGCCGGTCGAGCGCGGCGCGGAGCCGCAGGTCCTCGCGGAGGCTCTCCTGGTGGCCGTGCGCCCAGATGTCGGCGATCACCGCGTCGGGGTCGTCGCCCGACGCCTCGGCCTGCTCGCGGATCAGCTCCTTCACGTCGTCGTCCGAGACCGCGATCGCCGCCTTGTCGGCCACGGCCTCGAGCGCGAGCTCACGCGCGACGGACTGCGCCGCCTCCGCCCGCACCTGCGCGGTGAGGAGCTCGGGCGTCTGCCCGGTCGTCTGGAAGTACGCCTCGGGCGAGATGCCGCGGTTCGCGAGCGAGCGCACGAACGAGTTGAGCAGCTCGCGCGCCCTCGCCTCGACGAGCGGGCCGGCCGCCTCGATCCCTGACGCGCGCACGAGCTCGTCGACGGCGGCTGCGCGGAAGTCGGCGTCGATCCGCTCCTCGACCGCGGCACGGATCCGGCCCTCGATGTCGGCGCGGAGCTCGGCCAGCGTGTCGAACTCGCTCGCGGCGCGAGCGAGCTCGTCGTCCGCCTCGGGCAGCACCTTCTCGTTCACGTGCTTGACCGCGATGTCGATCGACGTCTCCGCACCGTCCGAGAGCGCGTAGCGGACGGTGCGCGTGTCACCGACGCGCGCTCCGACGAGGGCACGCTCGATCTCGGCGACGAGCCGGCCGGAGCCCAGCTCGACCACGGTGTCCGGCTGCCCCTCGCCGTTCGCGCCGGCCAGATCGACGACGAGCGTGTCGCCCTCCCGCGCCTCGCGGTCGTCCGCGGGCAGGAGCTCAGCGACCGAGTCGCGGAGCGCGTCGAGCTCGTGCTGGACGAGCTCCTCGGGCACCGCCGCCTCGGGCCGCGGCACCTCGAGCGTCGTCCAGTCGCCGATCTCCGGCGTCGGTTGCACCTCGACCGTCGCGCTGAAGCTCCAGGGCTCCTGCTCCGTGGTGGGGAGCTCGAAGTCGTACTCGGGGGTCGCGACAGGCCGGAGGCGCGAGCGCGCGGCGGCGCTCCAGAACCAGCCGCCGATGTGCGACTCGACCGCCTCGACCCAGAGGCGGTCGCGGCCGACGTTCGCGAGGAGCACCTGCCTGGGCACCTTCCCCTTGCGGAAGCCGGGGATCTTCACCGAGCCGGCGAGATCCGAGGCGGCGTGCTCGACCGCGTGCTCGAGCTCGTGCGGCGAGACGTCGACCGTGAGGCGGACGCGGTTGCCGCCGAGCTCCTCGACCTGGGACATGCGGCCATTCAAGCAGAGGGGGTGCAGCGCGCCGTCGGCGCCGCGAGCCAGAGATCATGCGGGCGGAGGGATTCGAACCCCCAAGCTCTCGCGAGCACCGGCTCCTAAGGCCGGCGTGTTTTCCGATTTCACCACGCCCGCAGCCCTCTCAGTTTATTGAGCCGGCACACTGCCGTCCGTTATGTTGCCCAAAATGGAGACATGAGGCAGGAACGAGAGGTCGACGAGGTGCTCGAACTCTCTCGCGGTGGTTTGACGACCAGCGAAATTGCCAGGCGGCGCGCAGGAATCCCTCGTTCAACCGTCCGGGACTGGCTGCGTCACGGGCCTCCGCGTCGTCGACCACACGCGTGCGAGACACATGACCTCTCCCTTCTCGACAAATCGGCGTACGCATACCTGCTCGGCATCTACCTCGGAGATGGCTGTATCTCCGCCTGCCCTCGCGGCGTCTGGCGTCTCCGAATCACACTCGACGCGGTCTACCCAGACATCGTCGCCGAGTGCGCTCGTGCAGTGGAAGCGGTCGCGCCGGGCAGAGCCGGCATCTATCGGCGGCCCCGGAGCCGAGTGTCCGAGGTCTCGAACTATTGGAAGCACTGGCCATGTCTGATCCCGCAGCACGGCCCAGGACGGAAACACACGCGCCCAATCACCCTCGCGGACTGGCAGCAGCGAATTGTCTCGACGCACGCCGAGCAGTTCCTGCGCGGTCTGATCCAAAGCGACGGGACGCGGATCATTGCGACCGAACGCAAAGGCAGCTACGTGCGCAGGGCTCCGCGGTACGCCTTCTCGAATCGGTCCGAGGACATACTCGAGCTCTTCCGCACCGCTTGTGAAACCGCCGGCGTCCACTGCACGCGAGCCAGCGTCACGCAGATCGCCGTCTACAGCAAGGCAGCGGTTGCGCGGCTCGACGAGTTCGTCGGCCCAAAGCGCTGATGGCGAGCAGGCGAGCGACACGAAAGCGCGACCACTGACCGAGGCGCCACGCGGCCGCCGAAGTGTCCGCGGCGCGCCCGGTTCTCAGCGGCCGAGCAGGAGCCCGACGGTCTCGCGCACCGAGTCGGCGACCAGCCCTGCGAGCGCGATCAGCGCGAACGACGCGAAGGCGACGAACGGCTCGTTCGTCTGGATCACGAGCAGCGCGCAGAACGCGCCCACCACGACCGCGGCGATCGCCAGCGGCCGGCGGGTCTTGGTACCGAGCACCAGTCCTCCGAGGAACACGAGCCCGAACAGCACGATTCCGACTGTCATGGCGGCAGGGTAGGACCCGCCTCGGACGGACCGGACCGCGCGGATCTCCCCGCCGCGCGCTCGGCCGACCGTCGGGCAGTCTTGGCGCATGCGCGCGCGTGCCCCGTGGTATCGACGCCGGGTCGGCCGGCACGGCGTCGTCGCGGTCGCGCTGATCGCCTCGTCGGCGGTCGTCGGCTTCGCGATGCACGGCTCCGGCAGGTGGCACGCGGTGCAGGCGGCGCTGCTTCTCGGCGGCGCCGCCGCCTACGTCCTCGGCCTCGTCCGCTCGCCCGACTGAACGCCGGGCCTGCTGCATGGCCCCGGGAGGAGTCGAACCTCCGCACGCAGGTTCGAAGCCTGCCGCTCTATCCGCTGAGCTACGGGGCCAGGGTCGCGACGATCGTAGACGCGACGCGGAATAGGTGGCGGACGGGATTCGAACCCGCGACCACCGGGACCACAACCCGGGGCTCTACCAGCTGAGCTACCGCCACCGCGCGCGACGGAGGATACCGCTCCCGCGGCCGCTCTCCGGGCGCGCTCCGAGCTCGCCGGAACCCACTTTGTGTCGAATCGACACAAGCGCTGTTCTCGCCCGCGCAGCCTCGGACGGGGATCTACGCTCGCTGCGGTGCGCACAGCTCGACACACGCGCTACGGCTGGTGGCTCGAGGACGCAGGCCCGATCGAGCCGACGCCGCCGCTCGAGGGGGATACGACCGCGGACGTCGTCGTGATCGGCGGCGGCTACCTCGGTCTGTGGACCGCCTGGCAGATCAAGCAGCTCGAGCCCTCGGCCGACGTGGTCGTGCTCGAGGCGGGGCTTGCCGGGCACGGGCCGAGCGGCCGGAACGGCGGCTTCGTCTCGACGCTCTGGGACGACCTGCCGATCCTCCGCGAGCGGATCGGGGACGCGGACGCGCTCGCGGTCGCACGCGCCTCGGAGCGAGGCGTCGACGGGATCGGGGAGTGGTGCGAGCGTCACGGCGTCGACGCGTGGTTCCGCCGTGCCCCCACGCTCGTCGTGGCGACGAGCGACGCGCAGCTCGATACGCCCCGCGAGGCCGTCCGGGCCTGCGCGGCGCTCGGCGTGCCGGAGGAGATCAGCGCCGTCGGCGCCGACGGGCTGCGCGAGCGCTGCGCGGCCGGCTTTCTCGGCGGAGCGGTGATCCGCACCTCCGCGACCGTGCACCCAGCCCGGCTCGCCCTCGGCCTGCGGGCAAAGGTCGTCGCCGCCGGGGTTCGCCTCCACGAGCACACGCCCGTCCGGCGGCTCGGGCGCGACGCGACCGCGGCCGCACCTCGTGGACAGGTCCGCGCCGGCCAGGCGGTGCTCGCGGTGAACAGCGCGACGGCGTCGTTTCCGGGCTTCCGGCTGGCGCACGCGGTCGCGTCGAGCCACATGGTGCTCACGGAGCCCGTGCCGGACGTGCTCGACGAGCTCGGCTGGACCGGCGGCGAGCCGATCGTCGACGGCCGCACCCTCCTCCACTACCTGCGCACGACCCGAGACGGCAGGATCGCGTTCGGCTGGGGCGGCGGACGCATGGGTTTCGGCGCGAGACGCCTGGCGCGCCTCGAGGTCGACGCAGACGCAGCGAGGACGGCGCGCGCAGACCTGCTCCGCTTCTTCCCGCAGCTCGCGGGCCGGCGCGTCACGCATGCCTGGGGCGGGCCGATCGACGTCTCCCCCACTCACCTGCCGACCTTCGGGAGCCGCGGCCGTGTCCACCACGGCTTCGGCTTCACGGGAAACGGCGTCGGCCCGTCCTACCTCGGCGGCGAGCTCCTCGCGCGGCTCGTGCTCGACCGGCGCGATGACCTGACGCGACTCGCGCTGGTCGACCCGGCGCGGGCCCTGATGCCGCCGGAGCCGCTCCGCTGGGCGGGAGGGACCGCGATCCGCGCCGCGCTCGTACGGGCCGACGCCGCCGAGGACGCCGGACGCCGTCCGGGCGCGCTCACCCGAGCGGTCGCGTCGCTCCCGCGTCGTCTCGGCCTGCACCTTCCCCGCTGAGCCAGTCGAGGACGCCCGCCAGCGACACGTCCGGGGGCACCCGCTCCGGCGCGTCCGCGAAGGGCCGCTCGGCGAGCTCGGCGTAGAGCGTCGCGAGCGCGCGGAAGACGTCGGGCGACAGCCCCGCGGCAGCCTGGGTCTCCGCGATCTCCTCCATCTCGGCCACGTAGCGCCATGCCTTGGTCGACGCGACGCCGAGCGCCCGGCCCAGGCCGTCGCGCTCGACGACGCCCGCGGCCGCGAGGTCGGCGGCCACGTGCTCGACGACGCCGTGCGCCCGCGCGGTCCGCAGCGCCTGCAGGAGCAACGCGACCCTGCCCTTGTAGACGGACGCCGTGCACATCTTCACCGCGGAGGCCGCGCCGAGGGCGTCACCCACGACCACCCGCTCGACTCCGCTCGCGGGGAGGGACACGACCTCTTCCGCACGAGCGCCGGACAGGTAGATGCGCGTCGTCCCCGCCCGCTGCGGTGGAGGGCCCGAGATCGAGCCGTCGACCAGATCGAGCCCGGCCGCGGCGAGCACGTCCGCGACACGCCGCATGGTCGCCGGCGAGACCGCGTCGAGCTCGACGACGAGCGGCCGCGCCTCTCCCACCGACCCCGCGAGCGCCGACGCGGCCGCCTGGGCGCCCTCGGGCGGGACGACGACGAGCACGACGGACGCCTCTCGCGCGAGCGCCTCCAGCGAGCCGACGTCCTCGAGCCCCCCATCGGACGCGAGCCGCCGTGTGCGCGCGCTGCGACCGTCGAGCGCGACGACGACCCGCGCTCCTCCCTCCCGCAGCCGCGCGCCGAGCGCGCTGCCCATCGCGCCGGGAGAGAGGATCCCGACCGTGCCCACGGTCAGCCGCCGCCCGGCGAGGCGGCGGCGACGAGCTGCGTCTCGCCGCCGACCACCATCCCGTCGCGTAGCTCGACCAGGCGGTCGGCGAGCTCGATCAGCAGCGGGTCGTGCGTCGCGACGACCGCGAGCACGCCTTGCTCCTTGACGAGGCGGGCGAGCAGCCCCATCACCATCTGCGCGCGGTGGGAGTCGAGCTGACCGGTCGGCTCGTCGGCGACCAGCACGCGGGGCTCGTTGCCGAGCGCGCGGGCGATCGCGACTCGCTGCTGCTCGCCTCCGGACAGCTCTGGAGGGCGATGGTCGGCGCGGTCGGCGAGGTCGACGAGATGGAGCAGCTCGTGCACGCGCGCGTCCCGCTCGGCCGGGGCGGCGCGCCGCAGCCGCAGAGGAACCTCCACGTTCTCGGCGGCGGTCAGGATCGGCAGCAGGCCGAACGCCTGGAAGACGAAGCCCACCACGTCACGCCGGTACTCGACGAGCTCCTCCTCGCCGAGCGAGGAGACCTCGCGACCGTCGACCTCGACCCGGCCGGCCGTCGGCCGGTCGAGCCCGCCGATCATGTTGAGCAGGGTCGTCTTGCCCGAGCCGGAGCGGCCGTGGACGACGCAGAGAATGCCGGCGGGCAGCGACAGCGACACCTCTCGGAGCGCGTGCACCGTCGAGACGCCGGAGCCGTACTGCCGCGAGACGCGGTCGACGACGACGAGTGGCTCAGCCGTCATCGTCGCTCCGGCGGTGCTGCGGCCAGATCGAGATGTGGTCGGGCTCGAGGGCGAGCCGCACCCTGCGCTCGAGCGTCAGCGCGGCCACGTAGTCGGGCGGCAGCTGCAGGCGACCCGTGCGGTCGAGCACCGCCAGCTCCTCGGCCACGAGCCGCTCCTCGCCGCCGGGCCCCAGCTCGTGCCGGCGCAGCGTCTCGGTCGCGGTGCGTCCGTCGCGGATCAGGATCGTGCGCTGCACCTGCTCCGCCACGAGCGGGTCGTGCGTGAGCACGACGATCGTCACGCCGGTCTCGCGGTTGGCAGTCCGCAGCGTCTCGAAGAGATCGTTGGAGCCCTGGCTGTCGAGCTCGCCCGTCGGCTCGTCCGCGAGCAACACGTGCGGCGCGTTCGCGAGCGCGATCGCGACCGCGGCCCGCTGCTGCTCGCCGCCCGAGAGCGCGTCGGGACGGTGATCCGCCCTGTGCGCGAGGCCGACGAGCTCGAGCAGCTCCGCCACCCGCCTGCGGCGGTCGGCGCCTCCGACGCCGTCGAGCGTCATGGGCAGCTCGACGTTCTCCGCTGCGGTCAGGTACGGCAGGAGGTTGCGTGCGGTCTGCTGCCAGACGAAGCCGACGACGCGCCGCCGGTAGCTCGTCCGCTGGCGCTCCGTGAGGTAGCTCAGGTCCATCCCCGCGACCTCGACCCGCCCCGCAGTCGGCGTGTCGACCGCGCCGAGGATGTTCTGCAGCGTCGACTTGCCGCTCCCGGAGGCCCCGACCACCGCGATCAGCTCCCCGGCCTGGACGGCGAGATCGAGGCCCTGGAGGGCGACCACCTCGAGGTCGGCCACCTTGTAGATCTTCACGAGGTTGTCGCAGAGGATCGCGTGCGACGGTGCGGCGGCCGCTTCCACGCGGCCAGGATAGGCGTCGCGGGTCACCGCTCACCGATCCGGAGCGCGCGGCCGAGCTCTGCCCGGCGCGCCCGCAGGGACGCGAGCAGCAGCATCACGCCGAGGAGCGCGAGCAGGACGACGGCGACCACGAGCACGCTGTGGACGGGAACGGCGATCGGGGTTGACCGAGAGCCGGTGAAGAACTCGAGGTCGAGCCCGGGCTCGAGGAGGTACGGGATCGCGATGCCGAGCACGCTGCCGAGTACGAGCGCGAGCACGACGAGAGGCGCGAGCTCGACGATCGAGAGCGCGAGGAGCTCACGGGCCGACGCGCCCATCGTGCGGACGAGCGCGAGGTCGCGGGCGCGGGCACGGGCGGCGATCAGCACGAGCAAGGCGACTGCGACCGCCGCGAAAGCGGCTGCCAGGATGACCGCCCGGTCGAAACCGCGCACGGCTCCGTCGACGAGCGGCGAGGCGCGGAGGCTGCGCGCGACGGCGGCGCGGGTGCTGATCGACGCACCGGGCGCGAGCTCCCGCACGGCCTGCCGGACGGTCGCCGGATCGACGTCGGCGACGTAGAGGCGATTCACCGGCGCCTGCGCGCCCGCCGCGCGGAGCGCCTGAAGCGAGACGACGGCGAACGGCGTGCCACGCGGGACGCCGGGGAGGCTCGCGCGGCCGGCGACCCGCAAGAAGCTGACCGTCTGGTTCGGCAACGCGATCTGGAAGCTGCCGCCGGTCGGCCAGTCGGTCGACACCAGGGCGGAGACGAGGGACGGGATCGGCGACGGCGTCTCGAGAGGGCCGCGCACCTGCACGTCGGCCGGTGTGCCGGCGATCAGCGACCCATAGGCACGCGCGTCGAGCGCGAGCAGGATCGCGTTCGAGCCCGCGGCGAGGTCCGCGTCCTGGACGTAGGCCCGGGCGACGGTGCCGTCCGCCGCGAGCGCCGCGACGAGGCTCTGCGGCAGCGTCTTGCCGTCGGCCGCGTCGACGCGGACGTCCGCGCCCACCGACCGCCAACCCGTCGCATCCTGGCCGCCGCGGATCGTGCTCGCCATCGTCGCCGCGAACGCCGCGAGCGCCACTGCGACGACGATCACGACGACGGGGACCGCCGCTGCCTCTGTCTGGCGCGCGGCCCGGGTGAGGCCGAGCTGGAGGGCGAGCCCGCGCGTCCTGCGCACGGCGCGGGCCGCCGCCGCAAGGGGGAGTGGGTACAGGCGCAGCACCGCGATTCCGCAGGCGATCCCGAGCAGCACGGGCACCGCCGCGAGGTACGGGTCGAAGTGTCCCGAGGCGCCGAAGCCCGACCCTTCGAGCCCTCGCCTGCGGACGAGGAAGACGCCGGTCAGCGCCGCGGCCGCGACGAGCGCCTCGAGCGCGAGCCGGCCGCGCGGAGCGGCGGCAGGCTCCCGTTGCTCCGACTCGCCGAGGCGGCGCCGGGCGGGGCCCGCCACCGAGGCAACGAGCAGTGCGATCGTGCCGGCCACTACGGCGACGGCCAGCCAGGCCGAGAGCGGGCTCGGCCGCGCGTCGACGGCGAGCAGCGCAGCGCCCCAGCCGAGGAGCCCGGCCGGGATCGGCGATCGCAGCACCCTCGGCGGCCTGCGCGCCGAGGATCTGCGCGGGTGAGGCGCCGCGGACGCGCGCGACTGCGATCTCGGCTCGGTGCCGCTCGTACGTGAAGGCGCCGAGCAGCCCGAGGTTCGCGAACGCGCACACGAGCAGGCCGAGCGCGGCGACGGCGAGCAGCGTCCTCGCCTGGGAGCTCGCCGCGCGGAAGCGGTCGAGCACGGGGCCGAGCCCGAGACTCACCCGACGGTCGAGCGGCCCGGCGTTCGCGTAGCGGGTGCCGATCTGGCTCGCCGCGGCACGCAGGTCGGGCAGGAGCCCCGCGTCGACCCGGGCCCCGTCGAGGGGGTAGCGGTACTCGTACGCGAGCGGCAGCGGCCGCGTCGCTCGGAGCAGAAGCGGATACTGGCCGGCCCCCAGCAGCGCCCGGGCGAACACCGTCTTGGTGTCGAGATCGGGCGTGAACGCGAGGTTGGGTCGCTCCAGAGTCGTGTCGCCGAACCAGTAGGGCGCGGTCGGGTCCTGCACGGCGAAGATCCCGACGAGCTCGATCACGATCGGACGCTGCTCCCGTACGGGAACCCGGCGAACGAGCGCCTGCTGCCAGTCGGGCTGTGCCACGAGACGCTGCCCGACGTGCACCTCGAGCTGCTCGGCGGTCTCCTTCGAGAACGCGACCTCGAGCAGAGGCACGGCGCCCGAGCGCGGCCGATGGGCGACCCGGTCGATCACCGTGGTCACCGTCCGCCCGGTCGCACGCGGCAGTCGTCCCGCGACGAGCTCGAGGTGCTGCTCGACGCCCCGCGCGGGGATGGTGAGGCTGATCGAGCGCACGAGCCCCGGATTCGGCGACTGGACGTAGGACGGTGAGGAGACCACGGAAGAGCGTCCCTCGACGAGCGCGTCGAGGACCGGCGGGAGCACGGCGTGCTGTGCGCTGCCCGCGCGCGCGTCGACCGCGGCGAGCGGGTCGGACGGAGGCCCGGCCGGGATCCGCGCCGACTCGAGCAGCCGGGGTGAGCTCGCGGAGACGGGAGCCGCGGCGATGGTATGGCGCACTCCGTCGTCGGCGTAGGCGTTGAAGAGCCGCGGCCCCGCCGCGAACACGAAGCAGGTCGCGGCGACGAGCACGGCGAGCGCCAGCCCCGAGCCGGGGTCGAGTCGAAGCCGGCGAACGACCAGCGCGACGCCGCCGCCGAGGGCCGAGCGCAGGCTGCCCCGGCGCGTACGCGTGCTCTCCGCCTGCGCCAGGCTCACGGCCCCGATGCTCCTTCCCCGGCCCGAAGCACCGGCGCGAGCCGCAGCCGCCGCACGACCTCGACCTGGAGGACCGCGATCGCCGCGAGCGCCGCGAGGAGCGTCAGCTCGAGGACGAGCACGGTCGTCCAGGGGACGACCAGGCGGACGGGCGGGACGGGAGTCGCTCCCGCCGCGCCGAGGCCCACTGACGGGAGCACGAGCCGCGAGACGAGCAGACCGAGGAGGGCGCCCGTGACGAGGCTCAGCAGCACGACGAGTGCGGTCTCGAGCGTGACGAGACCGGTGAGCTGCCGGCGCCGCAGCCCGAGCGAGCGGAGGATTGCGAACTCGAGCCGACGGGTCCTGGCTTCGGCGGCGAGGTTGGCCGCGAAGCCTGCGATCGCGAAGATCGCGGCGACGGCGAAGCCGAGGGCGAGAGCGCCGATCACGCCGACCGCCACCGGGTCGTCCAGCAGCGCACGCTCGCTCGCGCGGCGCGAGACCACCGCGATGCTGCGGAACGGCGCTGCCTGCAGGCGCTCGGCGACAACGCGGTCGTCGGGTGTGCTGAGCCACCACTCCGCCGGCTGCACCACCGCCCGCTCGCCGACGAAGGCGCGCGCGAGATAGGTCGGCAGGTCCGCGACCACCGCCGGCGTCTCCGGGTCGAGCGACGGGAACCGGTGGAACGAGCCGACGATCCGGACGGCTTGCGTGCCGGCCGAGAGCGCGAGCGGGATCTCCTCCCCCACGGCCGTGTCCGTCTGGGCAAGGAAGGCGTCGCTCGCGAGCACGGGCATGGCCGCAGGCAGCTCGTCCGCTCCCGGTCGCGCGACGAGCTGGGCGGTCACTCGGTTCTGGCCGAACCGGGGTGTGGAGTCCGCGCTCGAGCCGGTGCTTGCGGTCAGGCGCAGGGAGCCGTTCGACGCACGGACGTGCTCGACGCGCGGGCCGACGTATGCGAGGTCGAACGGAACCGCGGAGCCACGCCAGCCGCCGTCGAGACTCACCCGACGCCAGGGCCCGTCGGGGCCCGAGGCCGTCTCCACGGAACGCACGTCGAGCCTCGCCCTGCGGGCGGCGAGATACTGCGCCTCGACGTCGAGCTCGAGGCCGACGATCGAGAGCGGGTAGCGAGGCGTGGCGAGCGTCCCGTCGGGCAGCCGCGAGACGAGGTCGATCTCGTGCCGGGCGACCGTGCCAGGGGCCGCGTCGAAGCGGTAGAGGTAGAGGAGGCCATCGGCGTCGCGCACGTACAGGTAGAGAGACGGGCGGTCACGGGCCCCGGCCTGCTCGAGGGACAGCCCGGTCGTGAGGGCGAGACGCGTCGGACGACCCGGAAGCCGGGCGGCCGCCAGCGTGCCCCTCCCCTCGTCGAGCGGCCGCAGGAGCGTCCGTAACGGCTTGGACGCGAAGTCGCCCCTGACCTGCAGCACCTGGGCTGCCCGGCGGGCGTCGAGCGCGAGCAGCACCGCGGTCTGCGCCCCGCCGCCGCCGATCGAGAACGTGTCCGAGGCGGCGGGGAGGGCCTCGGCGGCGCCGATCGCGGCGTAGCTCGACGCCAGGTCGATCGTCGCGGGGGCCCCGGCCACGCCGGACGGCTCCACCCGCAGGTCGGCTCCGGCCGCGTGAAGCGCCTGGTCGACCTGCGAGCGGCGCCAGGTGCTGGCATAGGTCGTCGCGAACACGCCGGTCGCGACCGCGAGCACGAGGAGCAAGACCGAGCGCGAATACGCCCTCGGACGCCGCGCGAGCTGCCGGAACCCGAGCGCTGAGACCGCGCTCGGCGACCTGACCGCCAGCCGCTCGAGCAGCGCGGCGCCGAGCGGGACCGCTCGCAACGCGAGGAGCGCGCCGGCGAGCAGCAGGACGGCGGGCGCAGCCACGAGGAACGGATCGATGCCGAGACCGCCCTGGTGCGCGACGAGCGTGCCGTGGTAGCGCCGGAGCTGCCAGTAGCCGAGGAGCGCGAGCCCGGCGAGCACGAGGTCGAGCCGGGCGCGCTGGGCGAGCCCCGCCAGCGCCGGACGGCCCCGCTCGCGCGCGACCGACACGTGGCGCGCGCGCAGCGTCGGCAGGGCGAGCCCGAGGACGCACACGAGCCCCGCGGCCGCGGCGAGCGCGTACGAGGCGCCGGTCACGTGCGGCTCGAGGCGCAGCCCGATCCCCGAGAGGGGGCCGACGTGGTTCAGCACCCGGAGCGAACCGGCCGCCGCCCACGGCGCGAGCAGCACCGCGGGGAGCGCGACGAGCGCGGCCTCGAGCACGGCCAGCAGCGTGATCTGCGCCGCGGTGGCGCCGCGCAGACGCAGCGTCTCGGTGACGCGGTAGCGGCGCTCGAGGAGCAGGGCGGTGGTGACCACGAGCCCGTAGACCGCGAGCAGCGCGAGCTGGAGGAACGGCACGAGCACGCCGGCGCGCGCGAGATGGAGTGCGTGATCGGCCTCGGCGAGCACGGCGGGGAGGCTCGTCTGCACGTCGAACTGCTCGCCGGCCGGGCGGCCCGCGTTGAGACGGGAGGGGAGCTCGTTCAGCGCCCGCCGGAGCCGCGCCGCCTCGTCGATCGTCAGCCTGTCCGTGTCGGGCTCGACCCGCCAGCGCAGCGTCCGGTCTCCGAGCCCCAGCGCCGCGAACGCCCCGGGCGTCGCGACGAGCGGGCCGAGCGCCCCCGTCGACAACGGCTCTCCCCACCAGAACGGTGAGGACGGTCTCTGCGCCTCGTAGATCCCGGCGACGCGCGCGGTGACCACCTGGCCGGCGCCGGACCGGCTCTGCGCCCGAACCGTGTCTCCCACGCCGACCCCGAGCTCGGGCGCGACGGCGGCGGGCACCACGACCTCGAGGGCGTGCGAGCTCCCGGACGGCCAGCGGCCAACGAGCAGTCGCGCATGACGCGGCAGGTCGGCGACGAAGCCGAACGCGACGGAACGAGACCCGACCCGGAACGGCCCCGACTCCGCGCTCCGGTGCACGGTGAACCCGGTCGACGCGAACGTGCCGCGCAGCAGCTCGCCGACCCGCGTGTCGAGGCCGGCATCGTCGCTCCGCCCGAACACGTCGACGGACAACTGGACGTTCGCGTCGGGCACCGACGCCCTCGCGATGCGCGCGCGGAGACTGCTCTCGGCGACCGCACCCGCGTAGATGGGGATCGCCGCCACGAGCGAGGCAGCGAGGAGGACGACGAGGAACGCCGCGCCGACCACCAGCCTGTCGGCGGCGGCCGTCCTCAGGGGCATGCTCCAGCGGCCACCGCGCACGGGACGGCAAGTGGTAGCACGCGCCGCGTCCGCGCAGGGCGCTGTGGAGAGGCGCGCCCTATCCCGGCTCGGACTCGATCACGGGCTCCGCCCCCACCGCGGACTCGGGCGGGTCAGGGAGCGCCGCACGCGCGGCGTCGGCTGGATTGTTCTCGCGGCGCGAGAGGTAGAGGGGCGGCAGCGCGAGCGCGCTGATCGCGGCGCCCACGAGGTAGGACGGCGCGTAGCCCCACACGTCGGCGGCACGACCGAGCACCGGCTGCGCCCAGACGCCGCCGGTCGAGCTCATCAGCGAGTCGAACGAGAGGATCGTGGCCCGCTGCCGCGAGGGGATCATGCCGTTCATGTATGCCTGCCTGATCGGCATCGCGGCCGCGAACAAGAGGCCCCAGACGACGATCGTCGCGAGCACCGCCCAGAAGCTCGAGAGCACCCGATCAGCAGCAGCGTCGCGACGTTCAGCGCCGCGAGCAGGACGAGAGCCGGTGGTGCGGCGCGCGAACAGCCGCCGGATCCGTGGCGCGGCGATGCCCCCGAGGATCTGCGCCCCCGCGACGATCGCGGCCACGAGCCCGGCGACCTGGTACGCCTGCGGGTCGCCCCACAGCTCCAGGAGGTAGGGCTGCAGCGCGTAGAACGCGTAGATCCCGACCCCGCCCGTGAGCAGCGACTCGACCATCAGCCATTTGACCGCCGGCACCCTCCAGCCGTACTCGATCGAGTTGCCCGCGATCCGCCGCACCTCCGCGGCGACCCCGGCGCTGCGCTCGGGCGTGAAGCCGAGGTCGTGCATGAGGCAGAACGCGACCGCGAACATCACGATCAGGATCGCGCCGCGCAGCACGAACGGAGCTCCGAGCCCGACCTCCTTCGCGATGAAGCCGCCGGCGACCGAGCCGGTCAGCATCGCCGCGCCGGAGGCCACCTGGCCGCGCGCGAACACCGCGTCGAGGTCGCCCGTGAACCCGGTCGCGCCGAGCGCGTCGACGAGCCACGCCTCGACGGCGCCCGAGAAGAACGTGAACCCGAGGCCGATCAGCACGGAGACGAGCGCCCACTGCCAGAAGGGGGCCTCCAGGCGCCAGAGGAGGACGTAGAGGAGCGTCGAGGCGGAGAGCGTGAGCGTGCCGAGCAGGTACGAGGCGCGCCGGCCGACCGTGTCCGCGACGATCCCGGTGGGCACCTCGAAAAGCATCATCCCGGCGGTGAAGAACGCGTTCGCGGCGAACGCCTCGAGGTTCGAGAGCCCCGCATCGAGCAGGAAGATCGTGTTGATGCCCCAGATCAGCGACGCGGCGAGCGTGTTGCCGAGGATCAGGACGACGTACGTGCGCTGGACCGAGCGGGGCGTTGCCATGCCCCCACGCTACGCGCGGAGAATCGATGTCGGGCGGCGACGGTTCCGCGGGGTCAGTCCACCGCTGGAAAGCGACCCGTGCGGAGCACACGGCCGTCGGCGAGGATCGTCATCGCCTCGTAGCCGGGCAGCGAGGTCGTCCACTCCGCGCCGCGCGGCCCCATCGCGAAGGCGGCGGTCGCGTACGCGTCCGCGGTCGCGAGGTCGGGGCCCGTGACCGTCACCGAGAGCACACCCGTCGACGGCCGCCGCGTGTGGGGGTCGACGACGTGCTCGCCCCGCTCGTAGGCGCCGGAGGTCGCGACCGCGAGATCGGAGCTCTCGAGCACCGCCGCGACCCGGTCGCGCGCGCGCGGGTGCTGGATCCCGACGCGCCACACGGCCTGCGGCAGCGCACCGCCGCGCAGCCGGACGTCGCCGCCGGCATTGATCACGTAGTTGGCCGCACCGGCCGCGTCGAGGATCGCGGCCGCCCGGTCGACCGCCCAGCCCTTCACGAGGCCGGACGGGTCGAGGCTTCCCGAGGCGTCCGCGCGGGCGTCGAAGTACCCGCCGGTCTCGGCGCGCAGCCACTCGCAGCGGTCGAGCACACGCCGGACGTCGGGGTGCGCGCTCTCCGAGTCGAGCTCGCCGCGGTCGATGCGCGAGACCTCGCTGTCGGCCTTGTACGTGCGAGAAGAGCGCATCGACGAGCCGGAGCCGGTCGAACACCTCGTCGACGGTCTCCACGGAGACGTCGCGGTCGCGCACGTCGACGATCACGGGCATGCCCATGACGTGCTCGACGCGCGCGGTGCCGGCTGCAGCCGCCGTCACGCTCAGACCTTCTGCGCCTTCACGAGCGCGGCCTGCAGCGACTGGATGAACGCCTCGCTCGTGTACGTCGCGCCGGAGATCGTGTCGATGTTGGCGCTCTTCGCCTGCAGGGCCGATTGCCGGAGCAGCGGGAGGGCTTGCTGCATGATGTATTGCGAGCGGTCGGTGTGGTACGTGTAGGTGCCGCCGATGTCCACGAGCGTCCGCGTGACCTTCTTGCGGCCGTTCGTGATCGTCGTCGTCTTGCGCACGGTCGCGGTCACCTGCACCGTGCCCCAGCGGTCGGCCTCGACCGCGGGGCCCGAGACCTTGCGGGTGACGATGGTCTTCTTCGTCTTCTTCGTCGGCTTGGCGGCCGTGACGGCCGCGACCGCGTCCGCCGTGGGCAGCGCGATCGTGACCGCGGTGAGCGTTGCAGCGAGCGCTCGTCGCATTCGGGCTCCTGTTCGTGTCGGTGGCGGTGTCAGAGCGCGAAGCGCTCCGTGTGGATGAACCGGGACGGGACGTGGGCCCCGCGGACGCTCTTCTGCGTGGCGTCGGCCATCGCAGGCGGCCCGCAGACGTACACCTCGCGCTCGCCGATGTCCGGCACGAGCTCGTGCAGGTGCGCCGGCGAGAGGAGGTGCGCGCCCTCGGTCGTGGCGTGGTCGCCGGCGACGACGTGGACGACGGCGCCGCGGCGCACGGCGAGCGCTCGGAGCTCGTCGCCGAAGATCACGTCGTCCTCTCTCAGGACGCGGTAGACGACCACGACGTCGCCCTCCATCTCCTCGAGCAGCGATCGGATCGGGGTGATCCCGATCCCGCCGCCGATGAGCAAGACCTTGGCACGGCGACGGACGTCGTCCGTGAAGACGCCGAAGGGCCCTTCCGCGATCACACGCGTCCCCGGCGCGATGCTCGAAATGCGGCCGGTGAAGTCGCCGAGGGCCTTGACCGTGAGCCGCAGGGAGCGCCCGTCGGGGGCGGCGGAGAGCGAGAACGGGTGCGACGCCCACCAGCGCCCGCGGGCGAGAAAGCGCCAGAGAAAGAACTGGCCCGCGCGGGCGTGCAGCCGGTCGAGGCGCCGCCCGGTGACGTACAGCGACACGACGCCCGCTCCCTCGTCGACGACCTCGGCGACGCGCAGCCGGAATCGGAACGCGTTCGCGACGGGAACGAGCACGCGGCAGATCACGAGGAGCGCCAACGTGGCGAGGTAGAGCCCGCGCCAGTAGTCGGCCGCCAGTCGGTCGACCACGAGCTCGTTGCCGGTCGGGATCTGGTGGAACCAGGCGAGCGCGATCGCCGCGTACGTCGTCAGGTGCACGGCGTACCACCATTCGTACGGCAGCCGGCGGCGCGCGATCACGAGCGAGCTCAGGACGACCACCACGAACAGCGCGGTCCCGATCGTGGCCGTGACCATGCCCGGATAGATGCCTCCTCCGATCATCGTGGAGATCTCCTCGCCGATCGGCAGCCGGTCGAGGACCGCATAGCCCCACACCGAGAAGAACACGTGCGCGAGCACGAGATAGAGGCAGGCGTGCCCGTTCCAGCGGTGCCAGACCGTGAGCCGGTCGAAGCCGACCGCCCGCTCCACCCAGGGGATGCGCGCGAGCAGCACGACCTGGAGCAGGGCGGAGTACGCGCCGAGCAGCCCCGTGAGGCGGGCGACGCTGGTGAGGAGATCGCCCGTCCCGTGGACGCCCGTGACGTTGCCGCCGTGGTACCAGAGCCAGACGATGAGGAGCGCGTTCGCCGCGACGACGGCCGCGACCAGCCAGCCGGCGAGCGCGCGGCGGGAGCGGGAGCGAGCACGAGCGGTTGCGCCCGTACGGACGGCGCTCGGTCGTGCGGCAGGCGCGGCGGAGGCGCGGACTTCCGTCATCGCGTCGAGTGAACCAGCGGTTTCTGAGAATCCGATGAATGGCGGCTGAGGCTGTGGTCAGCGTTCGCGGACGCGCGGCGCGCTACGCGAGACCCTTGGCGCGCAGCTCGTCGAGCGCCGCGTCCGTCTTGCCGAGCTCGAGCCCCATCCCCTGGAGCACCTGCTCGGACTTCGTGAACTGCACCTCGTCGTACTGGACGACCTGGATCGCGTTGCCCCACGGGTCGCGGAAGTCGAGCCCCGGGCCCCGGCCGAGCGCGACCCCCGCCTCCTCGAGCGCATGCCGCGTCGCCTCCTTGTCGTCGACGACGAGGCCGAAGTGCCGGATGCGGTCCGGCTGCTCCGCGCCGCCCTCCATCAGGGCGATGAACTGGTCGCCCATGTCGACGAAGGCGGCGCCGCGCACCCGTCCACGGAGAGTCAGCTCGAAGAGTCTCCCGTAGAACGCGAGCGCCTCGTCGACGTTCCCGACCTCGAGCGCCACGTGATTGATGCCGACGAGGCGGGTCACGGCAGGATCAGGTGGACGTCGCCGAACTCGTGCCACAGGTAGCCGTGCTCGAGCGCCTCGCGATACGCGCGCCCGAGGAGCTCGGGGCCTGCGACAGCCTCGAGCAGCTGGAGGTGCGAGGACTCGCTCTCGTGGAAGCCCGTGAGTAGGCCGTCGACCGCCCGGAGCCCGCGCTCCGGGGTGATCACGAGGTTCGTGCGCCCTCCCGCGGAGGTCACGCTGCCGTCGGCTGCGACGGCGGACTCGAGCGCGCGCACGACGGTCGTCCCCACCCCGATCACGTGCCCTTTCCAGCCGTGCACCGAGTTCACGAGCCGCGCCGACGACTCGGGCACGTGGAAGCGCTCCGGCTGAGGCGGCTCGCCGCGCTCGGGAGACGAGAGACCGGTGTGGAGCATCACGGGTGCAAACAGGATCCCACGTGTGACGAGCTCGGTGACGAGCTCCGGGGTGAACGGGCGCCCGGCGCTCGGCATCTCCGCGCTGCCCGGCTCCCTGCCGAAGACGGTCTGGTACGCCGCGAGCGGCCACGGCGTCGGCACGTAGCCGTACCGGATCGGTCGACCGTGACGCCGTAGATACGCCTCCACGGGCTCGTCGAGCGCGAAGCGCGCGACGGCGAGCCGGTCGCTGCCGGTGAGCCCCGCGACGAGCTCCAGTGCCCCGCCTCCCCGGAGCTCGAGCCGGGCGCCGACGGGGGGCAGCGGACATGGCCGCCGATCCCCGGTCCGGACCTCGACGAGCCAGGTCCCGTCGTCCTGCGGAGTCGCGAGCCAGATCTGCACGTCGCGCCCGTCGAGACGGGCGACGAGGGCCGCGCCGACGGTGGCCGACACGTTGACGACGAGCAGGTCGCCCGGTGCGAGGTGGCGTGGGAGGTCGCCGAATCGGGCATGGGTGATCGCGCAGTCGCGACGCGTGCTCACGAGGAGCGCGATGTCGTCCCGTCCCGCACCCCGGACCTCGGGCGGCTCGCGTGCGACGTGGCGCCGAGCGAGCGCGACCGCGCTCACGCGGGTACCTCGGCCAGCTCTCGCGCCCGGTAGCGGCCGCTCGGGAACGTCCCCTCGATCAGGGCGAGCAGGCCGGGCACGCTCGCCTCGGGATCCGGGAGGCCCGAGATGTCTTCCCCGGGAAACGCCTCCTGGTACGTCTGTGTCCGCATGTCGCCCGGGTCGATCGTGTACACGCGGAGCCCCGGCTGCTCCACGGCGAGGATCGCCGTGACCTGCTCGAGCGCCGCCTTCGAGGCGCCGTAGCCTCCCCACCCCTCGTACGGCTCGACCGCGGCGTCCGAGCTGACGTGCAGCACGACCGCGGCGGGCGACAGCCACGGCAGCGCCTCCTGGAGCAGCCCGAGCGGGGCGAGGACGTTCACCTCGAAGACTCGGCGGAGCTCCGCGAGCGGATAGTCGGCCAGTGGCGGCCGCGGGCTCGCACCGAGCACGCCGGCGTTGCTGACGACGAGGTCGATCCGACCGCCTGCAGCCTCGACGAGCGCGCGTCGGTGCGCGGCGTCCGTGACGTCACCGGGTAGCGGGACGACACCGTCGAGCCGGCCGACCGCACGGCCCAGCACGGACGCGCCCCTCGCGTCCACCACTAGGCGCCACCCACGGCGCGAGAGGGCCTCGACCAGGGCGAGCCCGAGACCGCGAGAGGCTCCGGTGACGATCCCTGTGCGCATCCTGTCCATCTGCGACTCTCCCGAGCTCGACGATGTGCACCGAAGATACAAGTTCAAGTAAGCTTTAAGTCAAGCCCGATGTCCGACGTCCTGACCATCGGCGAGATCGCCCGCCGCAGCGGGGTTGCGTCCTCGGCCCTGCGCTTCTACGAGGAGCGCGGGCTGATCACGTCGGAGCGCGCCGGCTCCGGGCACCGGCGCTATCCCCGGGCGGTGCTCCGGCGGATCGCCTTCATCGTCTTCGCGCAGCGCATCGGGCTGTCGCTCGACGAGATCGGCGCGGAGCTCGCGAAGCTCCCGCCGCACCACGCGCCCACCCGGCGCGACTGGTCGCGGCTGTCCGCGATCTGGAGCTCGAGGATCGACGACCGCATCGCCGAGCTCGAGCGACTGAAGCGCGGCTTGACGGAGTGCATCGGGTGCGGCTGCCTCTCGCTCGACCGCTGCGCGCTCGCGAACCCGGCCGACCGGGCCGGTGCGCTCGGGTCGGGCCCGCGCTACTGGATCGGCGACCGCCCGCCGGCCTGAGCGCTAGGCAGCCGCGTACGTCGTTCGCGAGAGGCGCCGAACGCGTCCCTCGATGCTCGCCGCCGCCAGCGCGCCGCGGAACCGCCCGGGCCCCCAGTTGCGGGCGCCGACGCGCCGGGCGAGCTCGCCGCGACGCATCGGGTGCCGCTCGTCTTCGAGCACGTGCACGATCGCGGCGATCTCCCGGTCGAGAGCCGACGGCGACGCCTGCCTCGACCGCAGGGCGGTGCCGACCATGCCCGGCGAGTAGTACCGCTCGCCGGTTCCCGGCCCAGGCCGGTAGCGGCGGCGGCCCGCCCGGTCCCAGGCCGCTCGACGCTCGGCGCGCTCCCGCCAGAGCCGCTCCTGCTCCTCTCGCTCGTCTCGTTCTTCCTCCTCCCCTTCGCCCTCCTCGGCCTCCTCCGCGGTGAGCGGTTTCGCGATGTCCTCGAGCTGCGTCTGCTCGGCGCGCACGCCGAGGAAGAGCTCGGCGACGCCGCCGACAGCCATCACCGCGGCGCCGATGAGGAACGCGACCATGACCCAGGTGCGATCGTTGGTGGCGATCAGGTGGCCGAACAGGAGCGGTCCCACGATCCCCCCCAGCCCGGTGCCGACGGCGTAGAAGAACGCGATCGCGAGCGCGCGGGTCTCCATCGGGAAGATCTCGCTCACGGTCAGGTAGGCGGCGCTCGCCCCGGCAGAGGCGAGGAAGAACGTCGCGAAGACGAACGCCTCGAACGCCCAGGGCGACGTGAGGAGCTCTCCGGCGAAGAGCACCCCGAGCACGGCGGCGACCACGGCCGACCCCAGGTAGGAGATCGTGATCATCGGGACGCGCCCGACCGTGTCGAAGAGGCGCCCGAGCAACAGCGGTCCGAGGAAGTTCCCGATCGCGAACACGATGATGAAGACGGGCACGATGCTGGACGACACGCCGTAGAACGTGCTGAACAGGTCGCCGAGGTTGAAGGTCACGGCGTTGTAGAGGAATGCCTGCCCGACGAAGAGCGCGAGCCCGAGCACCGTGCGCTTCGGGTAGAGCTTGACCGCGGTACGGCCGATCGTCCGAAACGGGATCGACTCCCGCTGACGCACCTCGATCGTGTCGTCGACTTCCTCGAGCGATTCGCCGGTCTGGTCCTCCACCCCGCTCTCGATCTCGCGGACGATCCGCTCGGCCTCGTCTTCGCGGCCGTGGATGAAGAGCCAGCGCGGGCTCTCCGGGACGTTGCGGCGGACGAGCATGATCGTCAGGGCGAGCACCGCGCCGAGCCCGAAGGTGAGTCGCCAACCGACGTCCTGTGGGAAGAGCGAGCTGAGGAAGAACAACGCCGCCGCGGCGCCCGCTGCCGAACCGACCCAGTACGAGCCGTTGATGATCAGGTCGACCCGGCCGCGCACCCGGGCGGGGATCAGCTCGTCGATCGCCGAGTTGATCGCGGAGTACTCACCGCCGATGCCCGCGCCCGTGAGGAACCGGCAGAGGAAGAAGTACCAGGCGGTCCACGCGAAGGCGGTCGCGAAGGTCGCGAGCGCGTAGACCGCGAGCGTGATCACGAACAGCTTCTTGCGGCCGAAGCGGTCGGTCAGCTGACCGAAGAAGAGGGCGCCGAGGCAGGCGCCGGCGACGTAGATCGCCGCGGCCGTGCCGATCGACCCTGCCCCGAGCGCGATGCCGCTGCCGTCCTCCGTCAGTCGCGAGGCGATCGATCCGACGATCGTCACCTCGAGCCCGTCGAGGATCCAGACGGTGCCGAGGCCGAACACGACGAGCCAGTGGAAGCGCGCCCACGGCAGGCGGTCGAGCCGGCCAGGTATGTCGGTCTCGATGACCTCCGTCGCGGGCCCTGCGGTTGCCGTTGCGGCTTCGCTGCTCAACGACAAGGGGGATACCCGCGGCGCCCAGCCTGAAAACGCTACGTTCGGACAAGTGCTCGGCTGCCGACTGCTCGGCCATCGCTTTCGCTTCTCGTCGGAGGGGGCGACGATGACCTGGCGGTGCGAGCGCTGCGGTGAGGGCGGGTCGAAGGAGTACGCCAGCGACGAGGACGCAGCGCTGTACGCCGGCGCATTCGATCGCGACGCGAGCAGCGACTTGGGCCGCCGGGCGCCCCTGATCGGCCTGCTGCCACTCCGGCTCTGGCGCTCGTGGCGGGACCATCGCTCGCGACGGTGAGGCCCAGGACGGCCCGCGGGCGCTCGCGAGCGTCGCGTTTCGACGCACGCAGTCCGGGTACTCACCCTCCGACGACGTTCGACCCCTCGCCCGGCGGCGAGCGGCTGGCCAGGAGGTGTTTACAGGATGGGCGCGACCGTTGCGGACTTCGTGTTGGAGCGACTGCGTCAGTGGGATGTGCACAGGATCTTCGGGTATCCCGGCGACGGGATCAACGGCTTTCTCGGCGCACTCGACCGCGCGGACGGAGACCCTCAGTTCGTGCAGGCGCGGCACGAGGAGATGTCCGCGTTCATGGCCTGCGGCCACGCGAAGTTCACCGGCGAGGTCGGCGTGTGCATGGCGACGTCCGGCCCCGGCGCGATCCACCTCCTGAACGGGCTCTACGACGCGAAGCTCGACCATCAGCCGGTGGTCGCGATCGTCGGCCAGCAGCGGCGGATGTCCCTCGGCGCCCATTACCAGCAGGAGGTCGACCTCGACGCGCTCTTCAAGGACGTCTCCCGATACGTGCAGACGTGCATGGACCCCGCGCAGGCGCGCCACCTCGTCGATCGGGCGATCCGGATCGCGCTGGCCGAGCGGACGGTCGCGACGCTCGTGTTCCCGAACGACGTGCAGGAGATGGACGCGGTCGAGTCGCCGCCTCGGAGCCACGGCGCGGTGTACTCGAGCGTCGGCTATCACGCCCCGAAGATCGTCCCGTTCGCGGACGATCTCGAGCGCGCCGCGCAGGTGCTCAACCGGGGCGAGCGGGTCGCGATGCTCGTCGGCCAGGGCGCGCTCGGCGCCGCGGACGAGGTCGTCGAGACCGCGGAGCTCCTCGGCGCCGGGGTCGCGAAGGCGCTCCTCGGCCGGGCCGTGCTGCCGGACGACCTGCCCTTCGTGACGGGGCCGATCGGCCTCCTGGGCTCGAGACCGAGCTTCGAGCTGATGGACGGCTGCGACACGCTGCTGATGGTCGGCTCGAGCTTCCCGTACGCGGAATGGCTTCCCAGCGAGGGCCAGGCGCGCGGGGTGCAGATCGACATCGACGCCACGATGATCGGGCTGCGCTACCCGATGGACGTCCACCTCGTCGGTGACGCCCGCGAGACGCTGGCTGCCCTGATCCCGCTGCTCGAGCGGAAAGAGGATCGCTCCTGGCGCGACGAGATCGAGCAGAACGTCGAAGAGTGGTGGCGGCTGATGGAGGACCGGGCGATGATGGACGCCGACCCCATCAATCCCCGGCGGGTGATGTGGGAGCTGAGCTCGAGGCTCCCGGACGACGTGATCCTCACCGCAGACTCCGGCTCGTCGACCAACTGGTGGGCACGGCAGCTGCGTCTCCGGCGCGGGATGATGGCGTCCCTCTCCGGGACTCTCGCGACCATGGGCCCCGGCGTCCCGTACGCGATCGCCGCGAAGATGGCGCACCCCGACCGCCCGGTGATCGCGATGGTCGGCGACGGGGCCTTCCAGATGAACGGGATGAACGAGCTCCTCACGGTGGCCAAGTACCGGCACCTGTGGCCCGACCAGCGGCTCGTGTTCTGCGTCTTCAACAACCAGGATCTGAACCAGGTGACCTGGGAGCAACGGGTGCTCGCGGGCGACCCGAAGTACGAGGGCTCGCAAACGATCCCCGACTTCCACGCCGCCCGCTACGCCGACCTCGTCGGCCTGCGCGGGATCAAGGTCAGCGAACCGGACGAGATCGGCGCCGCCTGGGAGGACGCGCTCACGGCGAGCCGGCCGACGCTGATCGAGGTCGTCGTCGACCCGGAGATCGCGCCTCTGCCGCCTCACATCACGTTCGAGCAGGCGACGGCGATGGCGGCCGCCGTGATCAAGGGCGACCCGGACGGGATGGACGCGATGACGAAGTCGCTGCGGGGGAAGCTGCAAGAGTTCCTCCCGGGTCGCTGAGGTGGCCGTCGCCGCGACGCGGACGCGGACGCCCGTTCGGGACGTCGCTGTCAGCGCGTACACGGTTCCGACCGACGAGCCGGAGTCGGACGGCACGCTCGACTGGGCCTCGACGACTGTCGTCGTCGTCGCGTGCCGGGCGGGCGACGAGACTGGAGTCGGGTACACGTACGGCGACGTCGCGACCGCGCGCCTGATCGACTCGCTGCTCACGGACGTCGTCGTGGAGCGTGACGCGCTCGAGGTCACCGCCACATGGGACGCGATGGTCGATCGGCTCCGCAACGCCGGGCGCCCGGGGGTCGGCTACATGGCGCTCGCGGCCGTCGACATCGCGCTCTGGGACCTGAAGGCGCGTCTGCTCGGCCTGGCGCTGACCACGTTGCTCGACGCGCGGCACGAGCGCGTCCCCGTCTACGGGAGCGGGGGATTCACGTCGTACGGGAACGACCGGCTGGCCGCGCAGCTGCACGACTGGGTCGCGTCGGGGATCCCGCGCGTGAAGATGAAGATCGGTCGCCGGCCGGACGAGGACCCGGCGCGCCTGCAGGCAGCCCGCGAGGCGATCGGGCCGAAGACCGCGCTCCTGGTCGACGCAAACGGCGCGTTCGCACGCAAGGAGGCGCTCGCCTGGGCCGAGCGGCTGCGCGGAGAATGGGACGTGACGTGGTTCGAGGAACCCGTCTCGTCGGACGACCTTGAGGGGCTGCGTTTGATCCGCGACCGCGCTCCCGGCGGCCTCGAGATCACGGCCGGAGAGTACGGCTCCACAGTCTTCGACTTCCGGCGGCTGCTCGCGGCGGGCGCGGTCGACTGCCTGCAGGCGGACGTCACGCGCTGCGGCGGCATCACGGGGCTGCTCGCCGTCGGCGGACTCGCGGACGCGCACGGGATCGACGTTTCGGCGCACACGGCGCCCGCCGTCTCGACCCACGCGTTCACCGCGTTGCGCCGGCTGCGCCATCTCGAGTACTTCCACGACCACGTGCGGGTCGAGTCGCTCCTGTTCGAGGGGACGCTCACGCCCGAGGACGGCGCGCTACGACCCGATCCGTCCCGACCGGGGCTCGGCCTCGAGCTGAAACGGGAGGACGCCGAGCCGTTCCTCGTCTACAGCGGCGGCGAGACGCCGTGAGAGGCGTCGAGACGGTCGGCCGCGCCGGACGGCTGCGCGTCCCCGCGAAGACCGATCCGGGATTCGCGGTCGCGCCCCGTGCCTCGGCGGACGTCGACGCGCGCGCGCTCGCCCGGCGGCTGAGCCGTGAGATCAGCGGCGAGGTCCGCTTCGGCGTCGAGAGCAGGGCTCTCTACGCGACCGACGCGTCCAACTTCCGCCAGGTGCCGATCGGCGTGGTCGTGCCGCGCAGCATCGACGACGTCGTGGCGACGCATGCCGCGTGCCGCGACGCAGGCGCCCCGATCACCTGCAGGGGCGCGGGCACGAGCCTCTCGGGCGAGACCGTGAACGTCGCCGTGATCGTCGACTTCTCGAAGTATCTGCGTGGGATTCTCGAGATCGATCCCGAGCGCCGACTCGCGCGAGTCGAGCCGGGGGCGATCAACGAAGAGGTCAACCGCGCAGCGGGCGCGCACGGCCTCGTGTTCGGCCCCGACCCCTCGACGCACGCGTACTGCACGATCGGCGGCAACGTCGGCAACAACTCGTGTGGCGTCCATTCCGTCCAGGCGCAGTTGGAGGGGGACGGCGGCCGTACGTCCGACAACCTCCACGCGCTCGAGATCCTGACCTACGACGGCGGACGGTTTCGCGTCGGGTGCGGCGAAGAGGGTGCGCTCGACGCGATCGTCGCGGCCGGCGGGCGGCGCGGAGAGATCTACGGCGCGCTCCGCGAGCTGCGCGACCGCTACGCGGACGAGATCCGCGAGCGATTCGTGGACATCCCCCGGCGGGTCTCGGGCTACAACCTCGACGAGCTCCTGCCCGAGAAGGGCTTCAACGTCGCGCGCGCGCTCGCCGGCACCGAGGGGACGTGCGCGACCGTGCTCGAGGCGACCCTGAACCTCGTCCCGAACCCGACCGAGCGGGTGCTGCTCGTGATCGCGTACGACGACATCGCGAGCGCCGGCGACCACTGCGCCGAGATCATGGCCCACCGGCCCCTCGGGCTCGAGGCGATCGACCACCGGCTGTTCCTCAACGAAAAGCGGCTCCATCTGCACACGCAGGAGCTCGGCCTCCTGCCCGAGGGCGGTGCCTGGCTGCTCGCCGAGTTCGGGGCCGACACCCTCCAGGAGGCCGAGTCGCGGGCACGCGAGGTGTGCGCGGAGCTCGCGGGCGACCTCGTCGCACCCGACGCGATGAAGGTGCTCGCGGAGCCGTCCGAGCAGCAGGCGATCTGGGAGGTTCGAGAGGCCGGTCTCGGCGCGACTGCGTTCCCGCCGGATCGGAGCGGCGAGCATTGGCCGGGCTGGGAGGACTCCGCAGTCCCGCCCGAGCGCGTGGGTGACTACGCGCGGGACCTCCAGCGCCTCTACGACGAATACGGCTACGTCGGCGCGATGTACGGCCACCTCGGCCAGGGGTGCATCCATTCACGGATCGACTTCGATCTCCGTACGGCGGCGGGGATCGCGCGCTACCGCTCGTTCCTCGAGGACGCGGCCGATCTCGTCGTCTCGTACGGCGGCTCGCTCTCGGGGGAGCACGGCGACGGCCAGCAGCGGGCCGAGCTCCTGCCGCGGATGTTCGGCGACCGGCTGGTCGAGGCGTTCCGCGAGTTCAAGCGGATCTGGGACCCCGACTGGAAGATGAACCCGGGCAAGGTCGTCGACGCCTACCGGATCGACGAGAACCTCAAGCTCGGGACGGGCTACAACCCGCTGCGCACCGAGACGGCGTTCGGCTACCCCGACGACGGTGGGGACTTCGCGCACGCGACGGTTCGCTGCGTCGGCGTCGGCAAGTGTCGGATCCCGACGGGCGCCGGCGTGATGTGCCCGAGCTACATCGTCACGCAGGAAGAGCAGCACACGACGCGCGGGAGAGCGCGACTCCTGTTCGAGATGCTCCAGGGCGAGGTCGTCGAGGACGGGTGGCGCAGCGAGGAGGTCTTCGAAGCGCTCGACCTGTGCCTCGCGTGCAAGGGGTGCACGAACGACTGCCCCGTCAACGTCGACATGCCGACATACAAGGCGGAGTTTCTCCACCACTACTACCGAGGCCGCCTGCGCCCGCGGCACGCGTATGCCTTCGGGCTGATCGACCGCGCGGCACGCCTCGGCTCGCTCGTCCCCGAGCTGACGAACCTCGCCACCGGGACACCGCTGCTCTCGCGGCTGGCGAAGCGCGCGGCGGGCGTCGCGCCGGAGCGCCGGATCCCGCGCTTCGCGCCGTTGACGCTGAAGGCGTGGTACCGGCAGCGTGGCGGCCCCCGGGTCGAAGGGGGCCGGCGCGTCCTGCTCTGGGCCGACACGTTCACGAACCACTTTCATCCCGCCGCCGGGGTCGCCGCCGTCGAGGCGCTCGAGGCGGCGGGCTACCGGGTGGAACTGCCGACCGCCGCCCTCTGTTGCGGCCGACCGCTCTACGACTACGGCTTCCTCGACCGAGCGCGCTCGTACCTCGAGCAGGTGCTCGACCACCTGAGGCCCGAGGTTCGGGCCGGCATCCCGCTCATCGGGCTCGAGCCCAGCTGTCTCGCGACCTTCAAGGACGAGCTCCCCAAGCTGATGCCCCATGACGACGACGCGCGCCGGCTCGCGCAGCAGGCACGCCATCTCGGCGAGTTCCTCGAGGAAGAGCAGGTCGAGCTCCCACGCCTCGACCGCACCGCGCTCGTGTGGGGCCACTGCCACCACAAGGCGACCGGAGGCATGGACGCCGAGCACGCCGTGCTGCGGCGAATGGGCGTGGACGTACGACCGCTCGAGGGTGGGTGCTGCGGCCTCGCAGGCTCGTTCGGCTTCGAGGCAGACCACTACGAGCTGTCCGTCGCGGCAGGCGAGCACGCGCTCCTGCCCGGCGTCCGTGAGGCGGCACCCACGGACTTCGTGGTCGCCAACGGCTTCTCGTGCCGGACGCAGATCGAGCAGACCGGCACGGGTCGCGGAGCGCTCCACCTCGCCGAGGTGATCGCGCTCGCGCGCGAGCAGGGGCCCGGAGGGCCGCCCGGCGGGACGCCGGAGGCCGCGTGGGGCGACCGGCGGCCGCGACCGAGCGCGCCGCGCCGACTGGCGCGTCTCGGAGCGGCAGCGGCAGCGGTCGGGGTCACGGGGGCGGGCGCGGTCGCGGTCGCGCGCCGACTCGCATGACCCCCGTGACGTTTTCGAAGACGGGCGGACCGGGTACTCAAGGACCTATGGCGAAGCGCAGGGTCGTGGTCGTGACGGGCGCCACTTCGGGGGTCGGCCGGGCCACCGCGCGCGCGTTCGCCCGAGAGGGCGCCGCGGTCGCGCTCCTCGCGCGAGGCGAGGAGGGTCTCGAAGGAGTACGCCGCGACGTGGAGGAGGACGGTGGGACGGCGCTCGCGATCCCGGTCGACGTCGCCGACGCCGAGCAGGTCGAGGCCGCCGCAACGCGGATCGAAGAGGAGCTCGGCCCGATCGACGTCTGGGTCAACAACGCGATGACGACGGTGTTCGCCGAGTTCGCCGATATCGGACCCGACGAGTTCCGGCGAGCGACCGAGGTGACCTACCTCGGCAGCGTCTGGGGCGCCCACGCCGCCCTGCGCCGGATGGCGCCCCGTGACCGCGGCACGATCGTGCAGGTCGGCTCCGCGCTCGCGTTCCGCGGGATCCCACTGCAGTCGACGTACTGCGGGGCGAAGCACGCGCTCCAGGGGTTCGTCGAGTCCGTCCGCTGCGAGCTCCGCCACCGGGGAAGCAACGTGTGGCTCACGTCGGTGCACCTCCCCGGGCTGAACACGCCGCAGTTCGACCACTGCCGCTCGAAGATGCCGCGCAAGGCCCAGCCGGTGCCGCCGATCTACCAGCCCGAGGTGGCAGCCGACGCAATCGTCTGGTCGACCCACAACCGGAGGCGGGCCGTCTACGTGGGCGCGTCCACGGTGGGGACGATCCTCGCGAATCGCGTCGCGCCCTCGCTCGTCGAGTGGTACCTCGCCAGGACCGGCTACGGAAGCCAGCAGACGAGCGAGAAGGAGCCGGGCGCGCGACCCGGCAACCTGTTCGAGACCGTGCCCGGCGACCCGGGCGCACACGGTGACTTCGACGAGCAGTCGCACGCACACAGCGTCCAGCTGGCCGCGACCAAGCATCGCCGCCTCCTCGTCGGGGCCGTCGGGTTGGGGGCGGGCGTGATGGCGGGCGGCCTCGCCGCGGTGATCCGCGCGTGAACGCCAAGCTGCTCGACGAGAGCCGCACGAAGACCTACGCGCTGGTCTTCGAACGAGGCGACGAGGTGATGCAGGAGCTGCAGCGGTTCGCCGTCGAGCACGAGCTCCACGGCGCGCACTTCACCGCGATCGGGGCTTTCAGCGACGTGACTCTCGGCTACTTCGACTGGGAGCGGAAGGAGTACCGCGAGAACGACGTGCCGGAGCAGGTCGAGGTGCTCACGCTCGCCGGCGACGTCGCGGAGGACGACGGCGCGCCCGCGGTCCACGCGCACGTCGTGCTGGGCCGGTCGGACGGCAGCGCCCTCGGCGGCCACCTGCTGCGCGCGCACGTGCGGCCGACCCTGGAGCTGATCCTCACCGAGACCCCCAGCCATCTGCGCAAGCGCCACGACGGGGAGAGCGGGCTCGCGCTGATCGACCCCTCCGCCTGAGGCAGTTTGTCGGGACGAGACGCCGGGTAGACCAGGTTTGTGATTGCTGCGCCTCATCGGCAGACCGCGCGGACGAATCCACCCGTCCCGTTCGAGCGAGGCGTGTTCGCCGCGCTCCTCGTCGGGGCCGTCCTCGGGCGCATCGCATCCGTCTGGTCTCGTGTCTGACACCGTGCGGGAATCCGTGTCGTTCACCGGCGCCGCCCGCGAGCTGGCCGAGCACGCCCGGCGCATCGCGCAGCTGGAGCTCCGGCTTGCCCTCGCCGAGACGCGCGCCACCGTTCGAGACCTCGCGGCCGCGACCGCGTCGGCTGCGGCCGCACTCGCATTCGCAGCAGCGGCCGGCGCGTTCGTGCTGGTGGCCGCCGCGGCTGCACTGGCCCTCGTCCTGCCGACCTGGGCGGCGTTCCTCGTGATGGCGGGCATGCTCGTCGCCTTCGCCGCTCTGCTCGCCGGGCTCGCTGTGACTCTCGTGAGACGAGCCTCCGCGCTCCCGACCGCGGCGATCGAGGAGGCCCGAGACGTCCTCGAGGTGGTGACCGGCGACGGCCGTGGCTGAGCACGACGGCGGGGTGCGGGCATTGCGGCTCGAGCTCGACTGCGAGCGGCAGCAGTTGGCCTCTGCGATTGGCGATCTCGAGCGGTCCGTCGCGTTCCGGCGCCGCCTCGCCCGACGACGGCTCCCGATCGTGCTCGCGGTCTTCGCCTCGTCGTTCGCGGTCGCCGGAGGGCTGTCGGCGTTGGTGAGAGCCTCATTCCGCCACCGTTCGAGACCGCGCGAGCGGGTGCTCGTCCGCGTGGGCGACGTTGCCCTCGTTCGACGCAGCCGCTAGCGGTCGGAGCCGCGGTCGACCGCCGCAGCGCGGCCGTAGCGGGCGGCCCGCGCCGCGACCCGCGCGCTCGCGCCCTGCTCGACCAGTTGTTGTCGCCGCTCGCCTTCGCGGAAGAACGCGAAGAACGTCCACGAGAACGCGATCGCCATCACCACCGTCGCCTCGCCGAGCATCACCGCCCCCCCGAGCGCCTGGTCGGTGAGCGGCGAGACGCCGGCGAGCGGGGCGGCGACGGCATAGGTCTCGTAGAACACATGCCCGGACCAGAGGAACACGCTCGCGAGCAGGATCTGCGCGGTCTGGGCCGCACCGAGGTAGCCGAGCTTCCACCCCGCCGTGAACCACACCGGACCGGGGAGGGGCTCGAGCAATGCGGCCCAGAGGGCGATTCCCGCACCGAGGAAGCAGGCGTGCTCAAGGGCGTGCACGGTGTCGTGGTGGAGCGCCGCCTCGTACGCGATCGGCAGATGCCACACGTAGAGGTTCGCGCACCAGAGCGGCAAGGCGACGAGCGGGTAGAGGACGACCCGCAGGCCTCGGACGGCTCCGACGGCGAGGAGCGGGCGCAGCAGCGGCCCCGTGACGCCGAGCACGAGGCACACCGCCGCGAGATCCCCGATCGCAAGGTGCTGAACCATGTGCACCGAGAAGAGCCGCTCCTCGCCGAGGGTGTCGACGGGCGAGCAGAGGGCGAGGACGAGCACGACGAGGCCCGTGCCGAACGCGGCGACGCGGAGCGCGGCGGGCCGTCTGCCACGGATCGCGAGCGTCCGCACCCGGACGGCGTAGGCGAGCCCGACCACGAGCACGAGCGCGAGCTGCAGAGGGTCGACCGTCCACACGCCGGCCGCGGAGAAGATGAGCGTCGGGCTCACGGGAGCCGGCGGTGTCGTCTCACGACTCGACCGGGGCGCACGGTTGCACGGCCGTCGTGATACCCGGTCGCCGGCCGGCGAAACCCCGGAACGTTTCGTTCGCGGTACGAAGGGGGTACGAGCGAGCGGTGGACGCGTTGCCCGGGCCGGACCGATGAGCGCAGCTGCGTCCACCTTCCTTCCGCGGAGTCGAATCAGGGGGTAGCGGACGGCCCGGCCCGCCCTCCGGCGCGAGCGCCGGCGCCCGTCGCCCGCTCCGTGCACCCGGCTCTCGCGCGTGGTCGCCCCGGGCGCGCTCGCGGTGCTCGTGGTCGTGCTGGCCGGATGCGGGAGCGGGCAGCAGTCCGCGCTCGACCCCGCCAGCGGACCCTCGCGTGCGATCGCAGGGCTCTGGTGGTGGATGCTCGGCGGCGCGGTACTCGTCTTCACCGGCGCGGTCGCGCTCCTCGTCCTCGCGTGGCGCGGTCGCAAGACCGGCGGCTTCCCGGTGTTCGGCGCGAACGAGACGCTCGCGACCTCACTCGTGGTCGCCTTCGGGATCGCGATCCCGCTGATCACGCTCACCGTGCTCTTCACCGCGTCCGACCTCGTATTGATCTCGAAGACCGACGCTCCAGACCCGCGCTCGACCGCGATGACGATCGAGGTCGTCGGGCACCAGTGGTTCTGGGAGGTCCGCTACCCGGGCACGGGCGCCGTCACCGCGAACGAGATCCACATCCCGGTAGGGACGAGGATCGACCTCGAGCTGCGCACGGCCGACGTGATCCACAGCTTCTGGGTGCCGCGGCTCAACCGCAAGGCGGACCTGATCCCGGGCAGGACGAACAGGATCCTGCTCGTCGCGGACAAGCCGGGCGTCTACCGAGGCCAGTGCGCCGAGTTCTGTGGCATCCAGCACGCGCACATGGGCTTCTACGTCTTCGCCGAGAGCCCGGCCCGCTTCCGCGCCTGGCTCGCCTCCGAGGCGGCGCTGCGTCGCCCGCCGTCGAGCCCGGCCGCCCGACGCGGCGAGCAGGTGTTCCTCTCGCAGGCGTGCGCGAGCTGCCACACGATCCGCGGCACGTCCGCGAACGGCTCCGTCGGCCCCGACCTCACGCACCTGGCCTCGCGGACGACCCTGGCCGCGCTGACGCTCCCCAACAACCGCGGCGAGCTCGCAGCGTGGGTCGCCGACCCCCAGCACGCGAAGCCCGGGAACCTCATGCCCGCCGTGCCGCTCCGAGGCGAGCAGCTCACGGACGTCGTCACGTACCTCGGGGGCCTCCGATAGTCGACGTGCTCTCCCCGGACGCTCGCCGGAGCATCGACCGGCTCGAACGGCTCTGGCGCGAGCCGCGAGGGCTGGTCGGCTGGCTGACGACGACCGACCACAAGCGCATCGGGATCCTCTACTTCTTCACGGCGCTCGCCTTCCTCGGCGCGGGGGGCGTCGAGGCGCTCCTGATCAGGACGCAGCTGATCGGCCCCGATCGCTCGGTCGTCTCCCCGGAGACGTTCTCGCAGCTGATGACCATGCACGGGGTGACGATGATCTTCCTGTTCGTGATCCCGATGTCGATCGGGGCGTTCGGGAACTACCTGCTGCCGCTGATGATCGGCGCGCGGGACATGGCCTTCCCGCGGATGAACGCGGTCTCGTACTGGATCTACCTCGCGGCCGGCGTGTTCCTCTACGTCGGCCTGTTCACCGGGAACGGCCCCGACGCGGGCTGGTTCGACTACGTCCCCCTCGCGTCGCGCGAGTTCAGTCCGGGGCCGAACATCGACTTCTACGCGCTGGGCCTGCTCTTCGTGAGCGTCTCCACCACCGCGTCCGCCGTGAACGTGATCGTGACGACGTTCCGCCTGCGGGCGCCGGGGATGGCGATCAACCGCATGCCGCTCTTCTGCTACGCGATGCTCGCGGCGAACGGCGCGCTCGTGTTCGCGCTACCGCCGCTCTCGGCGGGCCTGATCCTGCTCGAGCTCGACCGGCTCTTCGGGATGCGCTTCTTCGACGTCGCCAAGGGCGGCGACACGCTCCTCTGGCAGCACCTCTTCTGGATCTTCGGGCACCCCGAGGTCTACATCATCGTGCTCCCGGCGTTCGGGATCGCGACCTCGATCATCCCGACCTTCGCGCGGCGGCGGATGGTCGCGTTCCCGCTCGTCGCGCTCTCGGAGATCCTCGTCGCGTTCATCGGCTTCGGCGTCTGGGCGCACCACATGTTCGCGGTGGGGCTGCCGACCGTGAACGCGATCTACTACGCCGCGGCGAGCCTCGTGATCGTGATCCCGAGCGGGGTGCAGCTGTTCGCGTGGATCACGACGCTCCTCACGGGGACGCCCAGGTTCGCGACCCCCCTCCTCTGGATCGTCGGCTTCATCGTCTTCTTCATCGTCGGCGGGCTCTCGGGGATCATGTTCGCCGCGATCCCGTTCGACCAGCAGACGACCGACACGTACTTCGTCGTCGCGCACTTCCACTTCGTGATCTTCGGGGCCGCCGTGTTCCCGGTGTTCGGCGGGATGTACTACTGGTTCCCGAAGGTCACCGGGCGGATGTACCACGAAGGCGTGGGCAAGGCGAGCTTCTGGCTCACGTTCGCCGGCACCGCGATCACGTTCTTCCCGATGCACATCGTCGGGCTGCTGGGCATGCCTCGCCGGAACTACACCTACCCGTCGGGGCTTGGCTGGGAGCCGTACAACCTCGTCGAGTCGCTCGGCGCGTACCTGCTCGGCGCGGGCCTGTTGCTCGTCGTCGCGAACCTCGCGGTGAGCCGCTTCCGCGGCGCGCCCGCGGGGAACGACCCGTTCGGCGGCGACACGCTCGAGTGGACGACGACCTCGCCGCCTCCCGCCTACAACTTCGCCGTCACGCCGACCGTGACGAGCCCGTACGCCGCCTGGGACACGGCCGACCGGGAGCTCGACGCGCGGCGCCTGCGGCGCGGTGAGCGGACGCTCGAAGACGGTCACGAGACCGCGGCGACGTCGGTGCTCGACGCCGAGCCCGAGGAGATCCTGCACATGCCGTCCGAGTCGTGGCTGCCGATCCTCGTGGCGATCGTGCTCGCGGGGCTCTTCGCGATGCTGCTCCTGCAGCACTACGTCGTCGCGGGGGTCTTCGCCCTGGGCGTCGCCGCCGTCGTGGCCGCCTGGCACCTCGACGAACCCCCCGACCCGGTGGACGCGCTCGAGCTCGTCGACCCCGTAAGCCGATGAGCGGCATCCCGGCAGCCGAGGGGGGCGCTCGCCGTGCGGCGGGCGCCTCGCGCCGCGAGCCGTGGTCGAGCGGCATGTGGGGGATGGCCCTCTTCCTCGCGACGGAGTCGGCGCTCTTCGGGGTCCTCGTTGCGAGCTACTTCTATCTCCGCTTCGACGCTGCAGAGTGGCCGCCGAGGGGAGTCGACGAGCCGAGGCTGCTCGCCCCGCTCCTGCTCACCGCGGGGCTCGTCGCGTCGGCGCTCCTGATGCAGCTGGCCGCCGCTGGAGCACGTCGGCGCCGGCGCGCCGCGACCGTCGGCTGGCTCGCCGCCGCGCTCGCGCTCCAGGTCGCGTATCTCGCGCTCGAGATCGTCCTCTTCCGCAGCGACCTCCAGGACCTCTCGCCGCGCGACAACGCCTACGCATCCGCGTACTTCACGCTGCTCGGTCTCCACCACGCCCACGTCGCGCTCGGCACCCTGCTCGTCGCCTTCGTGCTCGCGCGCACCGCCGGCGGCCTCACGACGTACCGCGTGCGCGGGGTGCAGGCAGTCGCCCTCTACTGGCTCGTCGTCGCCGCGCTCGGCGTCGTGGTCACCCTGACGGTGGTCTCCCCCTCGCTGTGAGCGAGCGACTGCCCATCGGCAGGCTCGCGTGGTTCGGCGTGCTCGGCGGGCCCGTCGCCTGGGTGGTCTCCCTGCTCGTCGGGGTCGAGGTCTCGGACGCCGCCTGCAGCAGGGTCGGCGCTCCTGGCTCGCTCGACGCCTGGGCGCTCGGGATCGCGATCGCCGGAGGTCTCGTCGCAGCCGCCGCCGAGGCCGCCGCGATCGTCGTGTTCCACGCCACGCGAGGCAGCGGACACGAGCTGCCCGCGTCCCGGATCCATTTCCTCTCCGTGATCGGCATGACCGTGAGCCTGCTCTTCTTCGCGCTCATCCTGATGAGCGGGCTCGGCTCCTTCGCGCTCCCGGAGTGCGTGCAGTCGTGACCACGCGCATGCCGATCCTCGCCGCCGTGCTGCTCGCCGCGCTCGTGCTCGCCCCCACCGGCCCGGCGGCGTCCGCCCCGGGCGGCGAGCAGCTGTACGGCCGCTACTGCATCTCCTGTCACGGCGCGGCCGGCGCGGGCGTGCCACCCGGCAGCACGGCGACGGGCAACCCGGGTGGTACGGGCGGTGCCCAGGAGGTCACGGGCCCGCCGCTGCGCGGCGTCGGCGCGCGCGCGGCCGACTTCTACCTTCGCACCGGTTACATGCCGCTGCCCGCGGTCGGCGACCAGCCGACCGCGGAGAGCCCGGGCGAGCGCCTGCTCGACGAGGCGCAGATCGACGCGCTGGTCCGGTACGTCGCGTCGTTCGGGAGCGGCCCGCCCGTACCGACACCGCGGCCCGAGCGCGGGAACGTCGCGAAGGGGATGCAGCTCTTCACCGAGCACTGCGCGGGGTGCCATCAGATCGCGGCAGCGGGCGGGTACGTCACCGGCGCCGTCGCGCCGCCGCTGACCGACGTCGACCCGGTGCGGATCGCCGAGGCGGTCCGGATCGGCCCGTACGTGATGCCGAGCTTCTCCGAGCGCGTGCTCCCCGACACGGACCTCGACTCGCTGATCGCCTACGTCCAGACCGCTCAGAGCCCCGACGACGCGGGCGGCTGGGGGATCGGCCACCTCGGCCCGGTGCCGGAGGGCATGGTGACGTGGCTGCTCGCCGTCGCCGTGCTGGTCGCGACCTGCGTCGTCGTCGCGCGACGGAGGAGTCGCCCGTGAAGCAGGTCTTCGTCTGGCTCCTCGCGGGAGTCGTGCTGCTGTTCCGTCGACGCGCACGCGACACGCAGGCGACGCATGGGCCGGAGCCCGAGCGCGACATCGGGAAGCGGGAGCGCATCGTCCCGGCGAGCGACCCGGCTCCGGCCGCGGAGCTCGCGGTCGCCGCGCTGTTCACCGCGACCGCGCTGAGCGCGGTCGGCTTCGTGGTCGTCTACGCCGTCGACCGGATCGGACATCGAACGCAGTTCCTCGGGCTCGCGCTCGGGCTCGCGTTCCTGTTCCTCGCCGCCGCGTTCGTCGTCGCGGGCCGCTGGCTCGTAGCCGACGAGGACGCCGCAGAGGCGTACCCACAGCCCGACCCCGACGCCCAGGAGGACGTCTCCCGGATCGTCGAGGAGAGCACGGACGGCCTCACGCGGCGGCGCCTGCTCGTCCTCACGGGCGCGGGAGCGGGCGGCGCGCTCGGCCTCGCGCTGCTCACGCCGGCGGCCTCGCTCGGCCCCCTGCTCGATTGGGAGCGGCTGTCATCGAGCCCGTGGGACGCCGGGCGCCGCCTCGTGGACGAGCACGGACGCCCACTCCTGGCACGCGAGATCGAGGAGAGCGTCTTCTACACGGCGTACCCGGAGGGCGCCTCGCACGACGACATCGCCGCGCCGGTCGTGGTCGTGCGCCTGCCGCCCGCCCAGCTCCGCCTGCCTGCCGATCGGCACGGTTGGGCGCCAGACGGGATCCTCGCCTACTCGAAGATCTGCACGCACGCGGGCTGCGCGATCTCCCTCTACCGGGCGCCGCTCTACGCGCCGACGAGCCCGCGCCCGGCGCTCGTCTGCCCGTGCCACTACTCGACCTTCGACCCCGCCGCCGCAGGCGCCGTGCTCTTCGGGCCGGCCGGGCGGCCCCTGCCACAGCTCCCGCTCCTGATCGGCGCGCGGGGCGAGCTGCAGGCGGCCGGGCCTTTCTCGGCCGGGCCGGGGCCGTCGTGGTGGGGCGCGGACGGCAGGGCGGGCACGCGGTGATCCGCCGCCTGGCCCGCGCGCTCGACGAGCGGACCGGGGCCGCGCCGCTCGCGCGCACGGCGCTCCGCTACGTGTTCCCCGACCACTGGTCGTTCCTGCTCGGAGAGGTGGCGCTCTACTCGTTCGTGGTGCTCGTCCTGACGGGGATCTACCTCACGTTCTTCTTCGAGCCGAGCACCCAGCAGGTCGTCTACCACGGCTCGGTCGACACCCTGCGCGGCACGGAGATGAGCCAGGCGTACCGCTCGGTCGTCGACATCTCGTTCGACGTCAAGGCAGGCCTGCTCGTCCGGCAGACGCATCACTGGGCCGCCGACGTGTTCGTCGCCTCGATCGTGCTCCACCTGATGCGCGTGTTCTTCACGGGCGCGTTCCGCAGGCCGCGTGAGCTCACGTACCTGATCGGTCTCGCGATGCTCGGGCTGGTGCTGCTCGAGGGCTACCTCGGCTACTCGATGGTGGACGACCTCCTCTCGGGCATGGGGCTCGCGATCGGCTACGCGGTCGTGCTCTCGGTGCCGCTCATCGGGGCGGCGCTCGCGCTCCTGATCTGGGGCGGGCCGTACCCCGGAGACCCCTCGTTCATCTCGAGGATGTACATCGCGCACGTCCTGCTCCTGCCGGTCGCGATCGGGACGCTCCTCGCGCTCCACCTCCTGCTCGTCGCCTCGCGCCACCACGCGCAGTTCAAGCGGCCGGGCGCGACCGAGCGACGCCTCATCGGGCTGCCCGCGATGCCGTCTCAGGCGCCGCGGTCGCTCGGGCTCCTGTTCGCGGTCGCCGGCGTGCTGTTCCTCCTCGGCGGCCTCGTGCAGATCAACCCGATCTGGCTCTGGGGCCCGTACCACGTCGCAAGCTCGACGAACGGCGCGCAACCCGACTGGTACCTCGGCTGGTTGATCGGCGCGCTCCGGCTCGTGCCCGGCTTCGACGTGACCATCGGCGGGGCGACGATCGTGCCGAACCCGTTCTGGGGCGGTGTCGGGTTCCCCGCGCTCGTGTTCGGGCTGCTTGCCGCGTGGCCGTGGCTCGAGCGTGCGGTCACCGGCGACCGACGGCCGCACAACGTCCTCGACCGGCCCCGGGACGCGCCGGTACGGACAGCGCTCGGGTGCGCCCTGCTCGCCTTCGTGTTCGTGCCGTTCCTCGCGGGCTCCGCCGACCGGGTCGACGTCTTCTTCGGGCTCGACTACCGGTGGCAGGTCGACGTCTACCGCGTGTTCGTGCTCGTCGCCCCGGTGGTCGTCGCGATCCTCGTGTACCGGCTGCTCGTCGGGCTCCGGCGTGCCGAGGAGGTCGAGGCCGACCGGAGGCGCGCCCTCGCCGAAGGCCGGCGGTCGGCGCACTCGGGGACGGGCTCGGATCGCGCGACGGGCTAGCGCCTAGTACCGCCCGTCCGCCTGGGCGAGCGCGCATTCGAGCAGCTCGGCGTGGACGAACGCCTGCGGCAGGTTGCCACGGAGCTGACGCTGCTGGACGTCGAACTCCTCGGAAAGGAGACCCGGCGGGCCGCAGGCGGCACGAGTGCGCTCGAACCAGCGCGCGGACGCGGTGACGTCCCCGCGCTGCAGGAAGGCGAGCGAGACGAGGAAGCCGCAGAGGAGAAACGCGCCTTCCGCCGCGCCGAGGGGACGGGAGTCGGGTCGGTAGCGGTAGACGTACCCGTCGTCTGCGAGCTCGGAGACGACCGCCTCGAGCGTGGCGGCCGACCGTGGATCGTCTGCGGGGACCGCCCCTCGCAGCGCGGCCAGGAGCAGCGCGGCGTCGATCCGGTCGTCGCCCGGCGAGCGCTGCCACCGTCCAGAGGCGTGGACCGCCCGCGACCCGGTGTCGGCGACGATCGTGTCGGCGAGCGCCAGCCACCGTGCGGTCTGCTCGCCTCCGGGGCCCGTCGCGGCGAGCGCGCGGAGCCCCGCCGCGCACAGGAGTCGGCTCACCGTCCACTCGTCGGGGGCAAGCTCCCAGATCCCCGCGTCGGGCTCGTGCCAGCGGCGCTCGATCGCGGCCGCGGCGATCTCTGCCGCATGCCAGGTCTCCGCCTCGATCCGCTCGTGCGAGGCGGCTTCTGCGAAGAGGAGCAGCGCCTCACCGAACACGTCGAGCTGGAACTGGTCGCGCACGTGGTTGCCGACGACGTTCGTCCCCCCCGGGTACCCGGGCAAGTCGAGCTCCCGCTCCTCCGGAACGGGCTCGCCCGCGGCCGTGTACGCGGGGGCGAGCTGCTCCCGGTCGTCGAGCAGACGGTCGCGGGTGAAACGGACCGCGGCGTCGAGCAGCGAGAGCTCTCCTCCGCGCGCGACCGCGCGCGCGGCGTACGACTGATCCCGGATCCAGACGTAGCGATAGTCGAAGCTCCGTCCCTCGTTCGCGCGCTCGGGGAGCCCCAGCGTCGCGGCGGCGACCATGCCGCCCCCGGCCGACGTGAGACCGGAGAGCACCGCCCACGCGTGCCGCGCGTCCCGTTCTGCCATCTCGAGCCCGAGCGTCGGGACCCGCTCCTTCCAGGCCTGCTCCGTGCTCGACCACATCACATCGGCGTCGGGTGACTCGTCGACCTCCTGGTCGGAGAGCACGAGCACCAGGTCGTGCTCTCGTGCCTGCCGCAACCTCCAGGCGATCGCGGAGCCTCGCTCGACCACTTTCGCTCTCGACCCTGGCCTCTTCCGCGCCCCACCAGCCGACGTGCGCCCGGCCCGTGCGTGCGTGCCAGCCCCCGTTCGGCTCGTGCTCCAGATCGCGCAACGGCTCGGCGCCGAACCCGGCGCTCGGCTCGAGCACGACCTCAATGGACATGCACCCGTGCAGCCCGAGGAGCCTGCGCAGAAGGACCGCGCGGCCCGCGGAGGCGGGCAGCGCCAGCGCGTCGCGGCACTCGACGATCGACCCGTCCTCGGCCACGAACCGGCCCCGCCAGATCAACGTCCCCGGCTCGTACCAGCCGCCCCACACGAACGGGCCGGCGGGACGGACTCCGTATGTCCCGGCGGCCCCGAGAAGCGAGCCGAAGACCGCGTCGCTCGCCCAGCCCGGGAAGCACATCCACGCGATCTCACCGGAGGGCCCCACGAGGCAGCCGCGCTCGCCATCGGCGAGCAGCGCGTACTCGCGCAGGACGTGGAGGCTCGCCCCGTCCTCCCGGCGGTGAGGTCCTCGCAGCCGGGCGCTCTGGTCGTTCATCTCGTCCTGATCCCTCGGGCCGCTAGCGGGGCCGGTCGTCGACGCGCGCGCGTTGCGGCGCGACCGTGTAGCGGGGGTCGCGTGCGGACTGGAAGCCCGCCTCGAAGATCGCCCAGCGCAGCGACAGCTCTCCGGCGAGCACGAGCGCGCCACCGACGGCGGCCGCCGCGCGCCGACCGCCCAGGAAGGCGGTGACGGCCGCTCCCGTGGTCGTCAGTTCCTGCGCGAGCCGCGCGAGTCGCCCGGCCCTGCCCTGACGGTACGGCTCTCCGACGGAGCCGAGCCGTCGCTGCATCACCTGCATGCCGACCCCTTCGAGTGCCGCACCGATCAGGAGCAGCCGCCTCGCCGGCCGAGCGTCGCCGGGCGGGACGAGAAGCATGACGGTCGCCCCGGCCGACGCCGCGCCGCTTCCGGCGAACACGAAGGGAAGCTCCCGCCGGCCCTCGTGCCACACGGGCACTGCGGTGTCGGCGACGAGCACGCCGGTGTAGCTCGCGAGCACGGGGCCGAGCAACGCCGAGACCGTCTCAGCGGCTCGGGCGAGGCGCGCATTGCCCACCGCGCGCGCGGTCAGGCCGAGGGCCGGGACCAGACCCGCAACACCGCCGGTGAAGATGTACACGGGGATCTGCCAGGGCCCGACGGCTGCGTCGCCGTTCGGACAGTGACGCCGGACGACCGTCTCGAGGCTCACCGACAACCTCGGGGGAGGGCCACTGCAGGCAGCGCCGACGTGCGCTCGTGGGGGACCTCGTTTCTCAGTGGTGGCGGAGGGCGTCGATCAGCTCGTCCTTCGTCATCTCGGAGCGGTGCTCGATCCCGATCTCACGGGCGCGCTCGAGGAGCTCGTCCTTCGTACGATCCTCGTAGTCCGTGGCCTCGCCGCCGCGCTTGCCGACTCGGCTGCGACTGGACGAAGCGGACTCGTTCGCGATCCGCGCCGCTTTCTCCTTGCCCATTCCCTCTCGCCGAAGCGCCTCGTACTGATCGGGATCCTTGATCGACGGCCCGTGCTCCTTGCCCGGCATCACATCCTCCTCGGTTGGCTCGGACCTCTCCTTGCCCGGCGAGCCGTCCCGTGAAACATGGCAGCCGGCAGGACGCTCAGACGGCCGAGGGCCCTGCGCCCGGTAGCCGTGCGAGAGCCTCCTCCCGGGAGGCGTCGAGCGGGAAGACGCGATCGAGCGAGGCGACCTCGAACACTCGTCTGATCTCGGTTCGTGGTACGACGAGCCGGAAGCTCCCCCGCGTGGGTCGAAGCGTCGCGTCTCGCGCAGCAGCACCCCGAGCCCCTGCGAGTCGACGAACGTCGCGCCCGACAGGTCGACCACGAGCGACTCCGCGCCACCTGCGATCGCGGCATCGAGGGCGTCGGCGAGCGCATCGGCCGAATGGAGGTCGACGTCTCCGGAGACGGCGAGCACGACCGTGTCCGCGCAGGGACGATCCGCTTCGAGCCGGAACTCAGCGGCACCGAGGGCGTTCCGTGGCGAGTCGCGATCGTCCGATCGACGCACGACAGACACTGATACCCGGACGACGGCCGCTCTCAAACCTCTTTCGCGGCACGAGCTGGCCGCGGGCCGCGCGCTCCGCGGCTGCGGCCACCGCGTCAGACTTGCGCCACCGGCGCCACGGGCACGAGCTGCTTCTCGAGCGTGACGCGCGTGCCGTGGGATGCGCGCTCGAGCTCGACCGACGACATCAGCGCTTGCATCAGCTGGAGGCCACGTCCTCTCTCGGACCGCGCAACGGGCGGCAGCCAGATGCCGCTGTCTCCGACCACGATCCTCACGGTCTCGCCGGCGAGCTCGGCGGACATCCTGAAGCCCGCTTCCGAGCGGCCGTGCTCCGTCGCGTTCGCACATGCCTCCCAGGCGGCGAGGACGATGTCGTACGCAGCCGTCGTGTCGGCCGCCGTCCCGGTCAGCCAGAGCCGGAGCGCGGCGCGCGCGTGTCTGAGCGAGTCGCTGCCGCCGTCCAGGCGGAGCTCGATCGGCCGTGGGGCGATCGGAAGCACCCTCGCCGCGAGCACCACGACGTCGTCCCGCGGGGCGTCGTCACCGATCAGCTGCTCCAACACGTGATCGACCAGTGCCTCCGGCTCCCACGGGCCGGAGCGCGCCGCCGAGCGCAGCCGCTCGAGCCCTTCGTCCAACGCCTCCCCGCGGCGCTCGATCAGCCCGTCGGTGTAGAAGAGCAGCAGCGCGCCGTGCCCGAGCTCGGCGACTCCCTGCTGGCGCTTCGCCGGCACGCCGGTCCCGAGCGGGAGCCCACGGCCCGCGTCGAGAAACTCGGCGCTCCCGTCGAGAGACACCATGAGCGGCGGCGGGTGCCCGGCGGACGCGTAGCGGCAGACGCCCGTCTCGGGATCGAGATCCGCGTACACGACGGTCGCGAACGACGTCTCGATCACCTCGTCCGCGAGACGGGTGAGCCTCGCGAGGGTCGACGCCGGTTTGAGCCGGTCGAGCGAGAAGGCGCGGATCGCGTTCCGCAGCTGCCCCATCGTCGCCGCAGCATGCGCGCCCTTCCCGACCACGTCGCCGACGACGAGCGCGAGACGTCCGTTCTGCAAGGCGATCGCGTCGTACCAGTCGCCTCCCACCTCGAGCTCGGCCGTGCCGGGGAGGTAGCGTCCGGCGAGCTGCACGCCGGACACCTCGGGGAGCGAGGCCGGGAGGACGCTGCGCTGCAGCGTCTCCGCGACGGTCTGCTCGGACTCGAACCGACGCGCGCGGTCGAGCGCCTGTGCAGCGACGTCGGCCATGGCGCCCACGAAGCGAAGCTCTTCGTCCCCGACGGCGAGCGGCTCGCTCGCCGAGGCGATCACGAGCGCCAGCGGCCTCCGCCCCAGGACGAGCGGGGCGAACATGAACGACACGTGCCCCGTCCCAGACGGATCGAAGCGCTCGCCGCCGTCGTTCTCGAGAGCGCGGTGGTGCAGCTCGGGCGCGAGACGTCTGAGCGCGCGACCCTGGGGCGTGCCGGCATCCAGCGGGGCCTCCAGCCAGCGCGCCGCCACCTCGTCGTCGTAGCCCCTCCAGCCCAGGAGCTCGGTCGGCCGGAGCCCGGGGCCGAGCAGGACGACCGCCCCGCACTCGGTTCCGAGCGCTTCCTCGACGTGGGAGAGCAGCACGTCGACGACCTCCGGGCGGGTCAGGGCGTTGGACAGCTCCGCGGTCGTCGCCTGAAGCCGCTCGGAGAGATGTCGGAGCCGACGCTCGGACTCGAACAGGAAGCTCCGCTCCAGCGCCAGCGCGCACTGTGAGAGGAGCGACTCGAGCCTGGCTCTCTCGTCGTCGCTCAGCTGCGGGACGTCGCCGAACGTGAGCTCGACTGCACCGAGCACGCGTCGGCCGGTACGGAGCGGGAGCGCGACCAAGCGACCGTCGGTGGACGGCCAGGTCGACTCGCCCTCCGAGACGGCGCGGGCAAGAGGATCGCTCGGCCCGACCGAGAGGTCGAGCTGCCCATCGCGGCCCTGCGGGCCGATGCGGGCGAGGACGTCGAGCGTCGTCCCTTCCCTCGGTGCCCGCACGAGCACGCCGCTGACGGCACCGACGGCGGTGCACGCATGCTCGAGACACACCGCACCCACGTCTGCAGGGCTGGCGGCGTGCGCGAGCGCCGAGGTCATCTCGTTGAGGCGGCGTGCGTCCCGCGCACGCTGGTTCGCCTCCGCCTCGGCACGCCGGCGCTCGACGTACTCCAGCGCGAGGCCGGCCTGGTCCGCGAACCGACGCAGGAGCACGAGCGTCGACGCGTCCGGGCTCGAGATCTGTGTCTGCCAGGAGAGCGCGAGCACGTACTCCGCCCGTCCCGCGCTCACGAACGGCACCCTGAGCGAGGACCGCAGGTCGAGAGCCCGGACCCGTGCGAGCCCTGATCCCCGTGCGTCGTCGCGCACGTCGGAGACGAACGAGATGTTCAGCGCACGGACCGCCTCTTCCAGCTGCGGGAACTCCGCCAGCTGAGACTCGAGACCGCTCTGCAGGGACTCGACCTCGGGAGCGAACGCGCTCAGCCGCATCGTGTCACCCCGGACGCGCCACAGCGTTGCGAGATCCGCCCCGAACACGGTGCGTGCTTCGAGACAGATCGCATCGGTGACCGCGGACTCGCTCCCCGAGAAGAAGCTCGGGGCCACCCGCAAGATGCGATCCAGGCCGCGGCGCGACTCCTGCTCGCGCTCGTAGAGTCGCGCCCGCTCGAGCGCCTGGCCGCCGAGGCCGGCGACGACGAGCGCGAGTGAGTCCGACTCCTCGTCGACGTCCCCCACGTGCGCGAAGACGAAGCCGATCGAGCCGATCACCCTGCCCTCGACGCGGAGCGGCACGGCGATCGCGGCCTCGGCGTTCGCCGCGAGCGCCGCGGTGTCCGGGAACGTCGCCTCCAGCTCCTTGCGACCGATGGCGCGGAGAAGCCTGCCCTCGGTCGCCGTGCGGTGGAGCATGCGGCCTCTCGTGAGACGCTCCACCTGCCACGGCTCGGCAGCCGGGTCGGTGGGTTGCGCGATCACGACGTCGCCGTCCTCCGCGAATCCCAGCGCGAGCGGCGCGCCAATCACCGCCGGCGCCTCCCGCACGAGCGTCGTGATGACGTCGGACACGGACGCGGCCGCCGAGAGCGCGGACGAGAGACGCTGCAGCGTCTCGAGCCCGGCAGCCGATTCCCTGGCGATCTGGGCCGCCTCGGAGGCCCGCATGCGCGCGCGTCGCAGCAGGGCGCTGACCCAGATCATCCCGAGCGCCACGCCCAGCGAGATCGCCCACTGGATCCAGGATTCGCGCACGGTCATACCGAGGGTGCCGTGCTCTCCGACGAGCGCCGGGATTGCTCCTGCCCAGGCCAGCACGGCGCAGAGCAGCCCGGGAACGATCCCGCCGTACCAGACCGCCAGCGCGACTGCGCCGACGAGGATCGAGTACGCAGAGATCTCCCAGACCTGCGTCAGCACGACCTCCGCGAGCAGCGCGACTGCGGCAGCGACGAGTGCGAACCGGACCTGGGCCGACATCGGCCGGTGCAGACCCGGAAGGCGAGTGTCGGCGCGTTCGGTCATCGAGAGGGACGGTAGATCGCCGGCATCTTGCCCGTCGCCGTCCGCGGCCCTCGTCAGGCGAGCACGTACACGAGCAAGGCAATGACCACTGCGATCGCCGCAGGCACTGCGATCACCACGAACACCCAGGAGATCAACGCTGCCGGCGTATCGGCGGCGCGGCCGCCCGCGAGCTCCTCCTCGGCGGTGGGCGGTTGCTCGGCCTCGGGGATCCGAGGCTCGTGGGCAGGCTGGACGTCGCGAGAGGACATACGAGCGACTCGTGTACCCGGTGTCGCGGTGATGGAAACCGAGCGCCAGGTGGTTTGCGTCCGTCTGGCGGGGGAATACCGCCGCACCCCCGAAAGGAGCCTCACATGCTGATCTGGTTGCTCGTATTGCTGCTCGTGATCCTCGCCGTGGGCGGTGGAGTGGCGCTCTCGAAGTTCCTCTTCCTGATCCTCGTGATCGCGGTCGTGCTCGCGCTGGTCGGCGCATTCGGCCGCAGCGCCGCCTGAGGTCACTCCGGGGGCCGGTGGGCCGTCCGGCCCACCGGCCCCCGGAGCCTGTTCACACAGATCGACCGGGACGACCACAGGTCTTTGGCTGGTGGACGGGCGGCTCGTGAGGGATACTCCGTCACCCTGCAGGGACGTGCGGGATGGCGCGCGATCGATTCCCCTTCCCGCTTTCTGCCAATCGAGGAGGAGGATCACGTGAACTGGATCGCGAAGCGCAAGCCGTCGCCGGCGACCGTGCTCGCGGGCATCGCCCTTCTGGTCGCGCTCGGCGGTACCGGCTACGCGGCGGTGAAGTTGCCGAAGAACAGCGTCGGCACCGTGCAGCTGAAGAAGAACGCGGTCACCTCGCTCAAGGTCAGGAACGGCTCGTTGCTGTCGGTGGACTTCAAGCCCGGACAGATCCCTGCCGGCCCTGCCGGCCCCGCCGGCCCTGCCGGGCCCGCAGGTCCTGCGGGCCCGTTTCCCGACGCGCTCCCGTCGGGGAAGACGATCCGTGGCGCGTTCAACATCGGCGGCACGGCGGCCGCGGCGGGCGCCCTCGCGAACACGTCGATCTCGTTCATCTACACCTTCGCCACGGCTCCCACGGTGAAGCTCGTGCTGCAGGGGTCGCCGGCCCCGGCGGAGTGCCCCGGCAACGCGACCCTGCCGCAGGCGCAAGCAGGCTTTCTCTGCATCTACGAGCAGGAGCGCCTGAACTCGGTCGGTGTGATGCTCAACGGCGTCACCCGCTCCGGCGCGACGATCTTCACGAACGCATCCGCAGCCGGGGGGTTCTACAGCTTCGGCGCCTGGGCGGCGACCGCCGCCTGATCGAGGACCTGGGCCGCCCAAGCGATGTGGACAGTGCTCCATAGGTTCAGGCAATCGTGACTACGAGCGCGGACGAAGGTGCGCGCGCGTGAGGTCGTCGCGAATCCTGCTGATCACGATCCTGGCAACCGGTGGGTTCTACGTCGCCGGCTTCGTCGCGCTCGGGAATGGGTATCCGACCGTCGAGTCGACCGGGCAAGAGATCGTCCAGTGGTTCACGGACAACGGCACGAGTGCCCGCATCTACGCCTGGACAGCGGCGTTCGTCTCACTCGGACTCGGGATCTTCGGTGGACAGGTCTCCTCGCTCTTTCCCAAGCCGCACCGGTACATCTTCTTCGCCGGCGTACTGGGATTCGCGATCACGGCACAGATTCAGGCCTGGTTCTGGGCGGGACTGGCACTCCATCCAGAAGGTCTCGACCCGACAGCCGCACGGACCATCTTCGACATCCCCAACTACTGGGGACCGTTGGTCAACGGATCGACCACGACCATGGCAATAGCCGTTGTCGCCCTCGGGTTCGGCGCCTCACCGCTCATTCCGCGTTGGCTGATGTGGTTGAGCGCAGTCTTCTTCGTCGAGCAAGCCATCGAGACCATTACGGTGTTCGGCAAATCCGGATTCATTGCACCGGATGGCCCCATGAACGTGTACCTCGGAGGTGTCATCGGGTTCGCATGGACCGGAGGGCTCGTCTACTGGGCGATGAAGCGGATGGATTTGACCGCCGTTCAGCCCGAATCCGTCTCGGCATCCTGACGAGTCACGCGGGCCGCGACACCTCGCGACGCGCGCCGAGCTTCACGGGGGGAGTCCGGCCGCACGATCGACCGTGACTCAGCTCACGGCCCACCAAGCACTTGCGCTGAAAGCCCCGAGACCTTCCCGAGACCCTGTGACCCTGCCCAGACCCTGCGAATAGGCTCAGACCCGGCCATGCATGGCGCGAGGCGGTCGGCTCTAGTCGTCGCTCAAAAGTGTCGATTAGCGGGCAATTCCGCCGAATTCGTGGCTGGCACAGGGATGCGCCCGGGAGGATTCGAACCTCCGACCCGCGGATTAGAAGTCCGCCGCTCTGTCCCCTGAGCTACGGGCGCTCGAGCGGAGCGTAGACGCTCGAGCGGCGCACGCCTCGTCGCTCGACCGGTCGTCTTCGAGGTCAGGCCTGCGGACGGGTGGGGCGCGCCGGAGACGCGCGCGCCCCACCCGCGGCGCTCACGAGAGAACGAGCGAGAGGCTGTCCGCCCCGGCGAGGTTGTAGTTGGCGTGATCGGTGAACGTGATCACGACCTCGACCTGCTTGGCCCCGCCGGGCACGACCCCCTTTCGCGTCCGGAACGCCATGTCCGCCCCCCGATCGTGGTGTCCGGCCCGATGCGGATCGCCGAGAGCACCTTGCCGGACGCATCCATGAACTGCGCACGCACCTGGGTCGTGTCCGAGCTGTAGTTCCCGAGCCAGCCGCTGAGCACCGCGTGGTGGCCGGCAGCGCTCGCGGGCAACGAGATCGTCTGCGTGCCGACGCTCGCGTGCGCGGTGGTCGCCTCCGGGGTCGTCCCGCCGAAGAAGTAGTTCTTCCCTCGGTCCTTCGGGGCCCTTCGACCTCGGTGAGAACCAGCCCACCCCGAAGCCGTTCCAGGCGGCCGCGCCGAACTGGCCCGCCGTGAGCGTCCAGCCCGGGACCGCGCCTCGCGCGCCCGCCGCGTTCACACCGTGCCCCGCGTCGGCGCCCGCGTTCTTGATCAGATTCTTGCCGCAGAACGAGCACGTCGCGGACGTCGCGGACGAGGCGACCGCCGTGAAGGCGAACAAAGCCACCGCCGCGGCTGCGACGACGGTGACGCACCGCCGGACGGCTCCCAGCCCATTCCGGCCCCTGCCGGCTGCACAGCTCTCCTGCTTCACGTTCTCCTCCGGATCGTCGTCGTGCGTCCGACCTCGTCGTTCGACGAGTCGGATCCCGGTCGATCCGAGTGTCGCGGGCGTCGCTAAAGAATCGCCATAGGCTGCGCTAGACATTGTCCGGCGACTGCCCGAGCGCCCGCGCGGACGCGATCCCCCCGGCATCCGAGAGACGGGCGCCCTCGACGAGCCGCTCGTCGAGCCTGATCCGTCCGAGAGCGCTCTCCAGCCGTGTCAGCGTCGTGTCCTCGAGCCGCCGCTCGAACGGCTTGCTCGTCGCGTTGATCCGCTCGAGCAGCGTGCGCGCGAAGCCGAGCACGACCGCAGCGTGGTCGAGGTCGCCGCTCATCGCCCCCACCGCCGCGAGCGCGATCACGCACCAGGCGATGTCCTCCTTGTCCTCGAGCTTCTCGGAGAGGTCGAGAGCCTCGACGAGGAGGCTGCGTGCGTCGGCGAGCCTGCCACGCTCGAGCGCGACCGCACCGAGGTTGTAGAGCGAGCGCGCGACGTTCACGACGTCGTCCGCCTCGCGGAGCAGCAGCAGGCTTCGCTCGAACTCGTCGTGGGCGACGTCGAGGTCTCCCTGCGAGAGCGCGACGTCGCCGCGGTTGTTTCGCGCGAGGGCGATCAGCCGCGGCTCGCCCAGCGACTCGGCGGCGGCGATGCACTCGTCGAGCGTCGCCGCCGCGGCCTCGAGCTCCCCGAGCCCGTGCAGGATCGCGCCGAGGTTGCTCGACGATCGGACGACCCCGCGCTCGTCCCCCAGCGCGCGGTAGCAGCTCGAGCGCGCGCTCGACGAGCCCGCGCGCCTGCCGGTAGTCGCCGCGCAGGACCGCGAGCGCGGAGGCGGAGCGGAGCGCCTTCGCGCAGTCAGCTCGGGGTGGGCGCCAAGGGCGCCGTCGACGCTGCGCTGCAGCCGCTCGAGACCCTTCGCTCAGGTAGCCGCGGACGTACCAGAACCGCCCGAGCGCCGTCGCGAGGCGTAGCTCGAGGCTCGGGTCGCCGCCGTCGACGAACCACTCGAGCGCAGCGCGCAGGTCGTCGTGCCCTGTCTCCAGTGCCTCGAGCCATTCACCCTGGTCGGCGCCGGCGAGCTCGGGCTCGGCGCTCTCCGCGAGCTGGAGGAAGTAGGCGGCGTGCAGCTCGCGCCCCTCCTGGTCTGCCGACGGCAGCGTCTGCGCGTACTCGCGGACGACGTCGAGCAGGCGGAAGGCGTCTGCCTCGGACTGGACGATGCTCGACTCGACCAGCCGGTCGAGCGCGTCGGCCGTCGCACCGGGGCCGCCGACCTCGAGCGCCGCCGACGCCGAGAACTGGCGCTGGAAGAGCGCGAGCCGGCCGAGCAGATGCCGCGACGCCGGGTCGAGCAGGTCGACGCCCCAGTCGATCGTCGAGCGCATCGTCTGCTGGCGCCGCGGCGCATCGCGCGGGCCCTCCGCGCAGAACCGCGAGGCGGGAGTCGAGCAGGCCGAGCAGCTCCGGGCCGGAGATCGACCGGAACCAGGGCGCGGCGAGCTCGATCGCGAGTGGCAGGCCGTCCAGGCGCCCGCACAGCTCGGTGAGCACGCCGTCGTCCAGGTCGACGGTGGCGCCCGCGGCCTCGGCGCGACGGGCGAAGAGCTCCCGCGCGGCCCCGACGTCGAGCGGCGAGCACGTCGACGACATGCTCGGCGGAGAGTCGGAGCGGCCGTCGGCTCGTCACGAGCACGGTCAGCCCGGGCGCGGCGTCGAAGAGCGACGTCAGGGCTGCGGCGCCCTCGACCAGATGCTCGAAGTTGTCGAGCACGAGCAGCATCTCGCGCTCGCGCAAGTAGTCGCCGAGCACCTGCGACCAGGCGCCCGCGTCACCCTCGCGTAGACCGAGGGCGCGCCCGACCGTCTGCAGCAGCTGGTCGTGGTCGGGGACCGGCGCGAGGTCGACGAGCGCCGCGCCGTCGGCGAGCTCGTCGCGCGAGCGTGTTGGCGAGCTCGACCGCGAGGCGGGTCTTGCCGATGCCGCCGGGGCCTACCAGCGTCACGAGGCGCGTCCGGGTCGTCGAGTAGCCGTGCCCGGATACCGGCAAGCTCGGCGCTGCGCCCGATCGTCCGCGTGTGCGGCACGGGGACGCGGAGCTTCGTCGTCGGCGCAGGAGGCGACGCGAGCGTGGGGTCGTGGGCGAGGATGCTGCCGCTCGCGTCTCCCGCAGCTCCCTGCCAGGCTCGAGGCCCAGCTCCGACACGAGCAGCGCGCGGCCGTCCCGGTAGCAGGCGAGCGCGTCCGCCTGTCGGCCGCAGCGGTAGAGCGCGGTCATCAGCATGCACCTCGAGGCGCTCGCGCAACGGATGCTCGGCCGACGAGGCTGCTCGAGGTCGGCGGCGATCTCGTCGTGGCGCCCGAGCCGGAGGTCGGCGTCGAAGCGGCCCTCGAGGCAGGCGAGCCGGAGCTCGTTCAACCTCGCCGCCTCGTCACGCGCGAACGGCGCGCCCTGCGAGGTCGGCGATCGCCTCTCCGCGCCAGAGGTCGAGAGCCGGCAGAGAACCGCGCCTCCGCAAGCCGGACGTTCCCCTCGGCGAGCGCACGATGGCCCTCGACGAAGAGCCGATGCGAACTGCGCCGCGTCGAGCTCGACGTCCTCGATGCGCAGCGTGTAGCCGGCCTGCTCGGTGACGAGCCGGCCCGGCGGCAGGACGCGGCGGAGCTGCGAGACGTAGAGGTGCAGCACGCTCCTGGCCGACCGCGGCGGAGCGCCGCTCCCACACGGTCTCGATCAGCCAGTCCGTCGTCGCCGTCGTCCCGCGCCGCAGGACGAGCGCCAGCAGCAGCGCGCGCGGCCGGCGGCCCGAGCCTGACCGGCATGCCGTCGAGCAGGAGCCTCGAAGGGCCCGAGCAGCCGCAACGTCCAGCCGTCCAGGCCGGAGAACTGCGGGAGGCGGCACGTCCGGCCTGGTTCGGCCCGCGGCGGCCGGCGCAGCCTCACCCGGCGTTCCCGATCGCGCGCTCGCGCCCAAATGCATGCCCGGGAGGACTCGAACCTCCGACCCGCGGATCCCCGTCCGCCGCTCTACCCCTGAGCTACGGGTGCTCGAGCGGAGCGTAGACACTCGCGTGCGCGTTCTGCCGCGGAGGGACGCCCTCGCTCATACTTCGGCGCGTGGAGGGAGTCGTGGTGATCGGGCCCGAAGGCGGCGAGCACGCCGTGCGCGGCGAGCGGCATCACCGGATTCTCGGCGAGCTGCCGCAGTTCGAGATCGTCGAGCTGCGGTTTCGGGCCGGACTTCGAGGGCGTCGATCCCCACTCGCACCCCGACTTCGTCGATGCGTTCTACGTCCTCGCGGGCGAGGCCGAGTTCCTCGTCGGCGAGGACACGTTCCGGGCGGGCCCGGGCAGCTTCGTCGCCGCTCCGCCCGGACTCGCGCACGGCTTTCGCGTCGTGGGCGAGAGCGAGCTCCGCATGCTCAGACGTCCACGCCCCGAAGTCGGCTTCGCGGAGAGCCTGCGGGGCGACTAGGGCGCCTCGGCGGGAACCGGGTCGCCGCTCCGTAGCGTGCGCCGTCGCGCGACGCCTGCGCACGCTCCGACCAGCGCGATCGCGGCCCCGAGGCCGAACGCCCAGCGGACGCCCCGCGCGTCGACGAGCACGCCGGCCAGCGCGGCGCCCGTGGCGATGCCGACGGAGATCGCGGTTCCGAACCAGGCGAACGCCTCGGCCTCGGTGCCGAGACGCGCCCCGCGATCGATCAGCGTGTACACGACCCCAACCGTCGGCGCGATGGGCAGGCCGGCCACGAACGCGAGCACGCACAGGCTGGGCACCGAGAACGCGAGCTGGAAGCCGAGCAGGCCGAGCGCGATCCCGAACGAGCCGAGCAGGAACCGCCTCAGGCCCTCGCCCTGGGGCCGGGTCCCGGCGACGAGCCCGCCGGTGAGGCTTCCTCCGGAGAAGCAGGCGAGCGCGATCCCGCCGAGCTCGCGCGAGCCGTGCGCCTCCGCGAACGCGGGCATCGCGAGCTCGACCGCGCCGAATCCCGCCCCGATCGCCGTCGCGTAGAGGACGATCGTCCGCACCCCCGGCGCGCCGAGCGCGCCGAGCAGCCCGGCGCCCTCGTGGCGGGAAGGCGGCGTCTCGCGCACCGGCGGCAGCCGAGCGGTGGCGAGGGTCCCGACGAGGCAGGCGAGCCCGGCGCCCGCCACGCCCGCGGCGGGCTCGAGCGCGGCGAGCGCCGCCGCGAGGAGCGGGCCACCGAGGAAGAAGATCTCCTGTAGCGACGCCTCCATCGCGTAGGCGGTCGAGCGGAGCTCGGCGGACGCGAGGCGCGGCCATACGATCCGCACCGTCGCCGAGACCGGCGGCATCAGGATCCCTCCCGCGGCGGCGACGAGGGCGATCGGAGCGAGCCCGGCGTCGAGCAGCGCGAGCGCGATCACCGCAGCCATCAGCCCCGGGTAGGCGATGCCCCGGGTCCGGAGCACCCGCGACGGGCCGATCCGATCGACCCGGCGACCCGCGATCGGCGCACCGATGCCGACCGCCACCGTGTAGGCGGCGACGCCCACCCCGGCCGCGTCGTAGCCGTAGCCCTCCCCGCGCAGCAGGAAGAGGAGCGCGAGCGCGGTCATCCCCAGCGGCAGCCGTCCGAGCAGCGACCAGGCGACGAGCCCCGGCGCGTGCCTGATCCCCAGCAGCGCGCGGTAGCGCGCGATCCCGCTCACGCCTCGAGCCGTTCCTGCTCGCCGAGGAAGCGCAGGAACCAGTACGCGAACACCGCGAAGAACACCACGGACTGCTCTGCGGCCATCGTCATCCCGCCGAGCTGCTGGTCTGCGAGCCGCGTCAGCCCGAGGACGCGCTCGGGCGCATCGGCGTAGAACGCGTAGATCGGCCGTGGGACGAGTGCGAGCACGAGGCCCAGGGGAGCCGAGAGCACGAAGGCCGCGAGCACGTAGCCTGCACGCGCGCCCGAGGAGAGGCGATGCGGCGCGTCCTGCCAGACGCACCACCAGAACAGCGAGCCCGCGGCGACGTACGACGCGTGCTCGAGCGCGAGCAGCGTGTCGGGCCGGCGGAGCGCCGCATCGTAGAGGAGCGGCACGTGCCAGACGGCGTACGCGCCGACCCATACCGGCAGCGCGACGTACGGGCGGGTCAACAGGCGCACGACACGTGGACGCGACAGGCGCGCGGCGAGCACCGGCGGAAGCCCGAGCACGAGCAGCAGCGGCCCCCACTCGGCGAGCACGACGTTCTGCAGCAGGTGCGCCCAGACGAGGTACGTGAGCGCGAGCGTGTCGAGCGGCGTGACGAGCGCAGCGACGAGGAGCGCGCACCCTCCGAGGAACGCCCCTGTCCTCGCCGGCTCCCGCGCGCCACGGGTCGCGACGAGGTAGAGAACCGCGAGCGCGACGGGGACGAGCGCCTCGGCGTTCCACGACCACGCGCCCGGATGCACGGCGCTACGCTACTTCCACGCGGGTGTAGCTCAGTTGGTAGAGCGTCAGCCTTCCAAGCTGAATGTCGCCGGTTCGAGCCCGGTCGCCCGCTCTCCCGGTCGGAGCGACGCTCTCAGCGGCCGCTCGCGGAGAAGTGCTGGTAGTCGCGGTCACCTGACCAGCGCCCACCCCACCCCCAGCCGACCGCGGCGAAGGCGCGTACAGCGGTGCCTCCCTCGACCGCCATCCCCGGCCGATACGGCGAGCGTCGCAGGTAGGGCCGGCTCGCCGGATGGGAGGTCGTCCCGGCGGCGGTGACGTACGGGTTCTCGATCGGGTCGAGGTCGATCGCCCGTCCGTACGCATGCTCCGACCAGCTCGTGGTGCCGTCGACCACACGGCAGTTGAACGCCGAGGTGTTGTCCGCCTCGATCGAGCGGTAGTCGCTCGCCCCGTAGGCGTCGACCGGCACCATCCGCCGAATCGGGAACCGAGCCGCGTAGAGACGGCGGAGCACCTCGACGACCTCGCGTGCGACATCCCGGTGCACGACGAGCCGCCCCTCGTGGACACGGCCGTCGAACCCCCAGAAGCGGGCACGGACGAGGCGCAGGTCCTGCAGGCCGACGGGGCAGCCCGGATGCCACGAGCGGCCCGTCATCGTCGCCCGGAGCGTTGCGGGCAGCCTGCTCGTGACGCCGCGGAAAGGCGGCGTGGCGGTCTGCGCAGGCGCCCGTGCAGCGAGGAGAAGCGCCGCGACGGCCGCGGCACTGAGCAGCAGGGGCCTCACGAGTCGGGGTGGCCGGATCCGAACCGGCGACCTCCCGCTCCCAAAGCGGGCGCTCTACCAGGCTGAGCTACACCCCGTGTGGCGGAAGTCTACGGTCAGGTGACGGCTGTTCCGCTGCGCTGTGCTGCACTGCCGGGCGATCGCCGTGGAAGAGGGGCGAGGCCGAAGCCACGCCCCGAAGCCACGCCCCGCCGGCGCCGCGGTGGTCCTGGCTAGCCTCGCGCGGTGACGGAGATCGTCCTCCACGACGAGCCGCACGCGGCTCGGCCGCGGCCGCGGCTCGGTTACGCGATGGCGACCGCAGCCGCCGCGCTGTTCGCGGTCAACGGCACGGTCTCGAAGATCGTCCTCACGTCGAGCGGGATGACGAGCCTGCGGCTCACCGAGCTCCGTGCGACCGGTGCCTTCCTCGGGCTGGCGGCGTTCCTCGCGCTGAGCGCGCCTCACCTGCTGCGGGTTCGCCGCAGCGAGCTGCGACTGCTCGCGTTCTACGGCGTCGTGGGCTTCGCGCTCGTGCAGTGGCTCTACTTCGTCGCGATCGGGCGCCTGCCGATCGGGATCGGGCTCCTGCTCGAGTTCACGGCGCCCGTGCTCGTCGCGCTCTGGGCCCGGGTGGTCTGGCACGAGCACGTCCGTCGCCGCGTGTGGCTCGCGCTCGGTCTCGCGCTGGCGGGTCTCGCGCTCGTGGCCGAGGTCTGGCACGACGTCCGGCTGGACACGGTCGGGGTCGCCGCAGGGCTGCTCGCGTCGGGCGCGCTCGCCACGTACTTCCTCGCCGGGGAGCACGCCACCGCGCGGCGCGACGCGCTCTCGCTCACGTGTCTCTCGCTCGGGGTGGCAGCCCTGTTCTGGGCGGTGCTGCAGCCCTGGTGGAACTTCCCGTTCGCCACGCTCGGAGAGCGGGTCTCGCTCGAAGGGACGTTCGAGGCGACCACCGCGCCCGTCTGGCTCCTCGCGCTCTGGATGATCGTGCTGGGGACGATCTTCCCGTTCGTGCTCTCGCTCGGCGCCCTGCACCACCTCCCGGCGACACGGGTCTCGATCGTCGCGATGGTGGAGGTCGTGCTCGCCTCGGTCGTCGCCTGGGTGTGGCTCGGCGAGACGCTCTCGGCCGCCCAGCTCGCGGGCGGCGGCGTCGTGCTCGTCGGGATCGTGCTCGCGCAGACGGCGCGCTAGAGACGTCTCACGAACTTTTCACGAGCGGCGAGTACCCTGTCGGCATGACCGTTCGGCGGATCCTGCTCGCGTCTCCGCGCGGCTATTGCGCCGGGGTCGAGCGTGCCGTCGAGACCGTCGAGCGGGCGCTCGAGCACTACGGCGCGCCCGTCTACGTCCGCAAGCAGATCGTGCACAACCTGCACGTCGTGCGCGACCTCGAGGCCCGTGGGGCGATCTTCGTCGACGACGAGCGCGAGGTCCCGCGCGGGGCGACCGTCGTCTACTCGGCGCACGGTGTCGCGCCGTCGGTGCACGCGAACTCCGCGGCGCTCGGTCACGACGTGATCGACGCGACGTGCCCGCTCGTGACGAAGGTGCACACCCAGGCGAGGCGGTACGCGACGAACGGGTTCACGGTGCTCCTGATCGGCCATGCGGGGCACGAAGAGGTCGTCGGCACGATGGGCGAGGCGCCTGCCTCGACGATCCTCGTCCAGGACGTGGCGGAGGCGGAGACGCTCGAGCCACCATCCGGACGCCCGCTCGCGTACGTCACCCAGACCACGCTCTCCGTCGACGAGACCGCCGAGATCATCGGCACCCTCCGGCGCCGTTTCCCGGAGATCGTCGGACCGCAGAAGGAGGACATCTGCTACGCGACCTCCAACCGGCAATGGGCGGTCAAGGACATGCTGCGGGAGATCGACCTCCTGCTCGTGATCGGCTCGCGCAACTCGTCCAACTCGAACCGGCTCGTGGACGTGGCCTGCGCCGCCGGCGTCCGGGCGTACCTCGTCGACGACGAGAGCGAGATCGACGTGGCCTGGCTAGAGGGCGTCGAGATCGTTGGGGTCACGTCCGGCGCCTCGGCACCCGAGCGACTCGTGAATCAGGTGTGCGACTGGTTCCGCGCCCGCGGCGTCGACGACGTCCAGCCGTACAGCATGGTCGAGGAGGACGTGACCTTCCGGCTCCCGGTCGAGCTCCGCCGGGAGCTCCAGCTCGCGGCGGCGCGCGCCGACTGAGCCGGGGCGTGGCTTCGGCCTCGCCCCTTCCGTGGGTTGGCTCTCTAGACGCGCTCGATGGTGGGCGCCTCGCCGCCACCTGCCTGGAGCGAGACGGCGAGCGTCTCGGCCTTGATCCAGTCGGCGTGCTCGAGCAGGTCGGCGTCGCCCTCGGGGATCGTGAGCTCGATCCGGTCGGAGAGCGCGAGGCCCGAGTCCTTGCGGAGGGCGTTCACCCGGCGGATCAGCTCGTAGACGCGCCGCTCCCGCTCCAGCTCCTCGTCGACCGCGGTGTCGAGCGCGACCGTGACCCCGTCCTCCGCCGCCACGGCCCAGCCCTCGATGCCGGCGCGCTCGACGAGGACCTCGTCCGGCGCGAGCTCGTGGCCGGCAGCCCGGAAGCGACCGTCCGCGAGCTGCTCGAACTCGCCCGCCGCGAGCGCCGCGCGCACCGTTCCGAGCTCGCGACCGAGCTTCGGCCCGAGCACGGGCAGGTTCGGCTTCACGATCAGCCGAGAGTCGACCGCGCCGAGGCGAACCGCCTTCACCCGCAGCTCCTCGCGCACCTCGGCGACCTGCCCTTCGTCGAGCGTCGACCCCTCGACCACGAGCTCACGCAATGGCTGCTGCACCTTGAGACCGGCGGCCTGACGGGCCTGGTGCCCGAGGCCGACGACGCGGCGGACATCGGCCACCTCGGCGAGCAGCCCCTCGTCGGGTGGGAGCTCCTCGGGCCAGCCGGCGAGATGGACGCTGGCGGGCGCGCCCTCGCACGCCTCGCGGACGAGCACCTGCCAGAGGTGCTCGGCGAGGAACGGCATCACGGGCGCGATCACCCGGATCGTCTGCGCGAGCGCGTGCCAGAGCGTGCGCAGCGCGAGCTCGTCGCCGTCCCAGAACCGACGGCGTGAGCGGCGGATGTACCAGTTCGAGAGATCGTCGACGTACGCCTCGAACGCGCGGATCACGTCGACCGTGAGCCAGCGCTCGTATCCGGCCGTCGCGTCGCGCACGAGCGCCCGCGTGCGCGCGACGAGCCATCGGTCGAGCGGCTGCAGATCGCCGTCCGGGCCGCGCTCGAGATCGTCGTACAGCGGTACGAAGCCCTCGACGTTCGCGTACTGGACGAGGAACGTCGCCGAGTTCCAGAGCGTCAGCAGCTTCCGCTGGATCTCGTGGGCCGGGCCGAACCCGAACAGCAGGTTGCGGTCGGGCGGCTGCGCGCAGTACTGCCAGCGCATCACGTCGGCGCCCATGCGGCTGAACGCGTCCTGCGCGTCGATCTGGTTCCCCCACGAGCCGTGCATCTCACGGCCCTGCTCGTCGAGCATCTTCTCGTAGCCGAGCACGCGCCGGAACGGCGCCTTGCCGGTCAATGCGACCGACATGAAGAGCTGCGAGTAGAACCACAACCGGATCTGCTCGCGCATCTCGGAAACCCAGTCGGCCGGGAACCACTCCTCCCAGTACGCGTGGTCGGGGAGGTCCGCGCGCGTCAGGTCACGGGCGGCGCCCGTCGCGTAGCCCTCCGGGACGTACTCCGTGCTCTCCCAGCCGAGCGTCGAGAACGGGACGATGCCGGCGTCGAGCCAGACGTCGCCCACCTCGGCGACCCGCTCGACCTCGGCGTCGCACGCCTCACAGCGGATACGCACGTCGTCGACCCAGGGACGCCGGAGCTCCTCGAGCCCCTCGACGGGGCCGGTCGCGCGCGCGAGGAGCTCGGCCTTCGAGCCGATCACGTTCAGGTGCCCGCAGTCGCATGGATAGAACGGCAGCGGCAACCCGTAGTAGCGGCGGCGCGAGATGTTCCAGTCGCCCATGTTGCGCAGCCAGTCGTCCATGCGCTTGCCCATGTAGGCCGGTGTCCACTCGACGGTCGCGTTCGCGTCGAGCAGCGGCTGGCGCAGCTCGTCCACCGCGAGGAACCAGTCGTTCGAGATGCGGAAGATGAGCGGCGTGTCGCAGCGCCAGCAATGCGGATAGCGGTGCTCGTAGAGGCCCGCATGCACGAGCAGTCCGCGCTCGGCGAGGTCGCCGACGATCTGGTCGGCCGCGTCACCCGTCGAGAGCCCGTGGAGCCAGCCGTACTCGTCGTAGAAGCGTCCCGACTCGTCGACGGGCGTCAGCACCGCGAGCTCGTGCACGCGGGAGAGCTCGAAGTCCTCGCCGCCGCACCCGGGTGCGATGTGGACGATGCCCGTCCCCTCGTCGAGGGAGACGTCGTCCCAGGGGATCACCCGGTGCTCGACGGCCGCCCCGGGCGACAGCGTGTCGAACGGCCCAGCGTACCGCAGTCCGACCAGCTCCTCGCCGCGCACGGTGCGCACGAACGTCTCCTCCGGGTAGCGGGCCGAAGCCACCCACTCGCCGTTCGCGCGCAGGCCGTACTCGGCGGCGGGGTTGACGGCCGCCGCGACGTTGGCGGGGAGCGTCCACGGTGTCGTCGTCCAGATCACGAGCGACTCGTTCTCGCGCTCGAGCAGCGGGAAGCGGACGAAGAGCGACGGGTCCGAACGATCCTGGTAGACGCCGGACTGCGAGAGCTCGTGCTGCGAGAGCGACGTCCCGCAGCGCGGGCACCACTCCGTCGAGCGGTGGCCGACGTAGAGGCGGCCGCGCTCGTGCATCAGCTTCAGGAAGCGCCAGATGTAGTCGATGTTCGTGTCGCTGAACGTGAAGTAGTCGGCGCCCCAGTCCATCCACTGGCCGAGCCGCTGCGAGCCCTCGGTCAGCTCCCGGGCCGACCAGATCACCTTCTCGCGGCAGCGGCGGGCGAACTCGGCGAGCCCGAACTCCTCGATCTCGCGCTTCGAGTTCAGCCCGAGCTCGCGCTCGACCCCGACCTCGATCCACAGGCCCTGGCAGTCGAACCCGTTCTGGTACCGCTGGTGGTATCCGCGCAGTGCCTTGTACCGCTGGAAGACGTCCTTGAGCGTGCGGCCCCAGGCCGTGTGCACGGCGAGGGCCTTGTTCGCGGTCACCGGGCCGTCGACGAAGCTGAAGCGCGGCCCGCCGGCGTTCTGCTCGCGCAGCCGGCTGAATGTCCCCTCGCGCTCCCAGAGCGCCAGGACCTCGCGCTCGAGCGCGTCGTGATCGGGCTTGTCCGGGAGGGGTGCGAACATGGCGCCGATTCTAGGGAAGGAGTTTTGGGCTTCCGTCGTTGAAGAATCTGAGACACTCCGACACCACCGAAACGGAAGGAACCAAAGAACCGATGGCCCTCGACGTCACGACCTCGACCTTCGACCAGGAGGTCCTCCAGAGCGACAAGCCCGTCCTCGTCGACTTCTGGGCGGAATGGTGCGGCCCGTGCCACGCCGTCGCGCCCGTCCTCGACCGTATCGCGGCCGAGCGGGAGGACGAGCTCAAGCTCGTGAAGGTGAACATCGACCAGGAGCACGAGCTCCAGCAGCGCTACGGCGTCGCCTCGATCCCGACCCTGATCCTGTTCCGGGACGGCGAGCCGTCGGCCGCCGTGATCGGCGCACAGCCGAAGGGCGCGATCGAGCGCTCGCTCGGCCTCGTCGCCGCCTAGCCCGTTTCCCCGTCCCTCCTCCCTCCGAGGAGCCCGGCCCAGGCCCGGCTCCTCGTCTTTCCGGGCTCAGAACGGCCGCGGCTCCTTCTCCGCCCGCCAGGCCGCGAGCGCGTCCCCCACGGTCGTGAACGCCAGCTCGTCCGGGCCCGGAAGCTCTTCGGGCGCGAACCAGCGGAGCTCGGCGACGTCGTCGGCCGCGATGGGCTCCGCGTCGCCGACTTGCACGGCCCAGTACATGTTCAGCGTCGCAGCCGCGTCCGGGGCGTCGCCATAGCGGTCCATCCAGATGCCCACGAACCGGGCGGGGCCGACCTCGAGACCGGTTTCCTCGAGCAGCTCGCGCCGCAGGCCTTCGCGCGGGTGCTCACCTTCCTCGAGGAACCCGCCCGGACAGTCCCAACGGCCGAGCCACGGCTCGATCCCGCGGCGCGCGAGGAGCAGGCGACCGCGCGCGTCCTCGATCAGCGCGCTCACGCAGGGCGCGGAGTTCGCGTAGTAGACGGAGGCGCAGACAGGACACCGGGCCTGCGCGCCGTCGTTCTCGAGCACCGCCGCGCACCGCGGGCAGGTCGTCCAGCCGTGGAGGATCGCCATCGCGCCGCTACCGTATCCGCCGTGAGCCCGCGCCACGTCCCGGCGTCCGTGACCGAGCTCTCGCGCGTCGGGCTCCTCGCCTCCCTCCCGGGGCAGACGCTGACCCAGCTCGCCGGGCGCATGCGCCGCGAGGAGCTGCCCGCAGGTCGGACGATCGTGACCGAGGGCGACGGCGGCGACCGCTTCTACGTCCTCCTCTCGGGTCTCGCGGCGGTCACGCAGACGGGTCGCGGGCCGCGCTCCGTGCTGCGGCCCGGGGACACCTTCGGCGAGGTCGCGCTCGCCATGGGCGTCCCCCGGACCGCGACGGTGACGACCATCACCCCGTCGGTCGTCGCGAGCTGCGACCGCGCCACGTTCGACGAGCTCCTGCGCCCGCTCTTCGCCGACGACGCCTGACTCCGGGCGTCACGCCCCTCTCAGTACTCGTCGCGCCTGATGCGGACGGCGCCGGCGACCCAGAACAGGGCGACCCAGCAGACCACGGCCAGGGCGGCGACCGGGATCGGGGCGCCGTCGTCGCCGCCGGTCACCCGGTCGAGCGCGGGAAGGAGCATGAGGTCGCCGAGCGTCTTGCTCGCGGCACTGACGAGACCGAGCAGCGGCGCGCCCGCGAACGCGAAGAACAGCGCGATCGCAACCGCGGCGCCGTTCGAGCGGAGCAGCGAGCCGATCCCCATGGCGATCACCGCGAATGCCGTCGGCCACAGCGTGCAGGTCCAGAGGACGTCGCCGACCTCGCTCGGCTTGACCTTGTCCTCGGAGACGCTCGGGAGCACGAACGTCAGCAGCACCCCGAGCAGGAGCGCGGGGGCGAGCGCGAGGAGCACGGCCGTGACGAGCGCGAGCGTGCGGGCCGCGTACATGCCGGTGCGGCGCACACCCGTGAGCACCAGGTACCGCATGGTCCCCTGCGCGACGTCGTACGAGCCGGCCAGCGCGCCGATCACGATCGCCCCGATGCCGCCCAGCAGCCAGACGGCGCCCGACGTGCCGTCGAGCAGCGGATGACCTCCGAGCGAAGGGTTGCGCCCCGGCCGCAGCTCGTGGATCACCACCAGCGTGACCGCGACCACGACGATCGCCGCCAGCGTCACAGCCGCCGTTCCGAGGAAGCTCCCCCGCCGCCCGACGATCGTCCGCAGGAGCGCGCGCGTCACGAGGCCTCGCCCCCGTCCCCGGGCCCGCCCGTGATCTCGAGGAAGCGCTCCTCGAGCGACTCGCGGAGCCGCACGACCTCGACGACTCCGACCCCCGCTTCGACGAGCGCACGCGTGAGCGCGATCGAGGTCTCGTCGTCGACCCGCTCCAGGCTCACCTCGAGGGTCTGGGCGTCGGTCCGCTCGACCGCCGTCACGTACCGGAGCCCGCCGAGCACCCGTACGGCCCGTTCGGCGTCGTCGACGCGGAGCCGGATACGCGTCGTCCCCCCCGCGACGAGGTCGGCCACCGTGCCGTGCGCGACGAGCGCGCCGGACTGCACGATCGCGATGTCGTCGGCGATCTTCTCCACCTCGTCGAGGAGGTGCGAGGAGACGAACACCGTGCGGCCGTCCAGCTCGACGAACGAGCGGATCATCTGGCGGAACTCGGCCATGCCGGCCGGATCGAGGCCGTTGGAGGGCTCGTCGAGGATCAGCAGCTCCGGGTCGGTGAGCAGGCTGCGGGCCACGCCGAGCCGTTGCCGCATCCCGAGCGAGTACTTCTTCACGGCGGTCGCCGCCGCATACGTCATCGACACGCGGTCGAGCACGGCGTCGATCCGGTCGAACGCGTCGCGTCCGACGAAGCCCGCGGCGACCTCGAGGTTCCGCCGCCCGGTCAGGTACGGGTAGAAGCGCGGCTCCTCGACGATCGCGCCGACGCCGGCGAGCGCGCTGCGCACGTCCCCGGGCACCTCGCGGCCCCGCACGTGGATCGTGCCGGCGTTCGGCCGCGCGAGCCCGAGCATGCAGCGGATCAGCGTCGTCTTGCCCGACCCGTTCGGGCCGAGCCAGCCCAGACAGCGTCCGCGAGGCACGTCGATCGTCACGTCGTCGACGGCAACGGTGCGGCCGAAGCGCTTCGTGACCCCCGACAGCCTGATGATGGGCTCGGCCTCGCTCATGCGACCTCCTCGAGCACCGCGTCGGAGAGCCGCGGCCACGCCGTCTTCGCCCAGTCGCCGAACTCGCGCGTCGTCAGCGCCGCACAGGCTAGGCCTCGCTCGGGGTCGACCCAGAGGAACGTCCCGCTCCCGCCGAAGTGGCCGAACGTCCGGCCGGCGAGGTCAGCGAACCCGACCAGTGAGGCTGCTTCGCGCCCTTGAGCTCCACTCCGAGCCCCCAGTCGAGCGGGCTGAAGCGCCCGAAGTCGGGCAGCACCCCTTCGAGCCCGGGGAACTGGACGCGCACCATCTCCTCGTGCGTCTCGCCGGCGACGAGACGCGGCACGAGTAGCTCTCGACCCAGCGCGAGGGCGTCCGCCAGCGAGGCGTGCATCCCCGATCCGGGATGGCCGCGGGGATCGAGCCCGAGGTCGAGAGGCTCGACGACCGCTGCCCGGACGTAGTCGGCGAACGGCATCTCGGCCCGGAGCGCGAGGCGCTCGCCGAGCACCCGGAAGCCCTCGTTGGAGTAGATCCGGCGCCGCGCGGGCGGCGCGATCGGCTCCTGGCCCTCGAACGGCAGGCCCGACGTGTGCGCGAGCAGATGGCGGACGGTCGATCCGGGCGGACCGGCCGGCTCGTCGAGATCGAGGACGCCCTCCTCGGCGGCGACGAGCACCGCGAGCGCGGTGACGGGCTTCGACACCGAGGCGAGCCGGACGGCACGCGTGGTGTCCCCGTGTGTGACCACCGGGCCGTCGGCCCTGATCACCCCTGCCGCGGCGAACGGGACGTCCCAGCCGTCGATCTGGTGCAGCGCGTCCACGGAGGGCGATACTAGGCCCCCATGGAGCGCCGACTCGTCAGCGGCCACTCGCCGTACGAGGGCGTTGCGGGCTTTTCCCGCGCGGTCGTCGCCGGCGACCGCGTCCACGTGTCGGGTACCGCGCCCATCCCGGCGGACGGCTCGGCGCCCCCGGAGGGGGCGTACGAGCAGGCCGTCCTCTGCCTCGAGCTCGTCGGCGAGGCGCTGATCCGCGCCGGCTCGGGGCTCGAGCACGTCGTGCGCACGAACATCTACCTCACCGATCCCGCCGACTGGGACGAGGTTGCCCGCGCCCACGGCCAGGTGTTCGGCGAGGTCCGCCCGGCGGCGACTGCGTGGTCGCGCGCCTCCTCGACGTGCTTGGCGGGTCGAGATCGAGGCCGAGGCAGTGCTGCCGGACACCGGCGAGGCGACGCGACGGTGAAGCAGCTGATTCCGCCTCGATCACGGGCCTGGAGGGCGTCGCCGCGGCGAGCGTGCTCGACCACCGCTTCGGCGACGGCGCCCCGTTCACGCTCGGAGTCGAGGAGGAGTACATGCTGCTCGACCCGGACAGTCTCGACCTCGTCCAGCACATCGACACGGTGCTCGACGCGATCGAGGGCGACGAGCTCGCCGAGCGCATCAACGCCGAGCTCATGCAGTCGGTGGTCGAGATCGCGACACCTGTCTGCCGCAACGCTGGCGACGTCATGCGCGAGCTCACCACGCTCCGGGGTTACGTCCGCGACGTGGCCCGCGCGCACGGCCTGCGCTTCGGCTCGGCGGGGACGCACCCGTTCAGCTTCTTCGAGCGCCAGCGGATCACGGCCAAGGATCGCTACCGGGCGCTGATCGACCAGCTCCAGTACGTCGCGCGGCGCGAGCTGATCTTCGGGATGCACATCCACGTCGCGGTCGACGACCCCGACAAGGCGATCCAGGTCGTGAACGGCCTGCTCCTCCACCTGCGCGCCGCTGCTCGCCCTCTCGGCGAGCTCGCCGTTCTGGCGCGGCGAGCCCACCGGCCTCGCGTCGAGCCGGCAGATCGTGTTTTCCGCGTTCCCGCGCTCGGGCCCTCCGCCCCGCTTCGCGGACTACGCCGACTATGCCGCCGTGGTCGGGCAGCTCGAGCGAACGGGCTGCATCGCCGACTACACGCACATCTGGTGGGACATCCGCCCCCACCCGAAGTGGGGCACGGTCGAGATCAGGGTCTGCGACGCGGTCACGCGGGTCGAGGACGCGGTTGCGATCGCGGCGTACTGCCAGGCGCTCGTGAAGCTCCTCTCGCGAGCGCTACGACAGCCAGCGAGCCCATCCCGACCCACCATCGGATCCTCACCAGCGAGAACAAGTGGCTCGCGGCGCGCTACGGGCTCGAGGCACCGCTGATGGACCTCGCGACCGGCCGCCGGATCCGGGTCCCGCTCGCGAAGCTCGTCCGCCGCACGCTGCGGGAGCTCGAGCCCCACGCCCGCGAGCTCGGCTCCGAACGCGAGCTCGAGGGCATCGCCGCGATCCTCGGGCGCGGCAACTGGCGGCGAGGCCCAGCTCCGGGTCTTCAACGCCAACCGCGACGTGGTCGAGGTCGTCCGCGCCATCGCGGACGCGACGGAGACCGGGGGCGCCGACGCGCCCACCGGCTAGCCGCGCAACGGAGCCTTCGCTGTCGGCCTGGCACCGCGCGGGGTTCGCTGCGCTCGCGGTCGCGGTCTACACGGCCTGCGCCCTCTGGGCGACCTGGCCGGCGATCCGCCACGTCGACGGCCACTACCTCGCCCGTCCGGCGGCGGGTCACGGGGAGGCAGCCGCGGGCGACCACCTGCAGCTCGCCTGGGGATTCTGGCTCGTCGGCCACCAGCTCGAGCGGGGAGCGTCACCGCTCGGCGACCCGTACACGTTCCGGCCCGAGGCGGAGGCCCCGCCGAACCTCCAGGGCTGGCTGCTCGGCGTCCCGTACTGGCCGCTGCGCGCGCTGTTCGGAGTCGTCTGGGCCTACGACGTGGTCGTCCTGCTCACGTTCGTGCTCGCGGGCTGTCTCACGTGCTGGTGGCTCCGCACGCTGGAGCTCTCTCGGCCGGCGGCGATCGTGGGCGGAGTCGTGTTCTGCCTGATGCCCTATCGCGTCGGCCAGTCGACCGGGCACTTGCTCGGACTGGTCTCGTTCCTCTTGCCGGCGCTCCTGCTCGCGCTGGAGCGCCGCAGGTTCGTGCTCGCTGCCGTCGTGCTCGCGGCGATCCCGCTCTCCGGCCAGCTCCATCTCGCGCTCGGCGCGATCCCGCTGGCGCTCGGCTACGCCTGGGCGCGCGTGCCGCGCCGCGACTGGTGGAAGGCGGGGGCCGCCGCCGGGGCGTCGGTCACGGCCGGTCTGCTCGTCCAGCGGTGGGCGGTCTCGGGGTCGATCGGCAGCGGCAGGTCGTTCGGTCAGGTCGAGCGCTACTCCGCCGAGGTGTCGGACTTCGTCACGCGTGCGGTCGGGAGCGGCGTGGAGGAGCTCGTGTTCATCGGCTGGCTGACGCCGGTCCTCGCGGTCGCCGGGCTGGTGGCGACCCGTCGAAGGCGGGGGCTGGCCACGTTTCTCGGCCTGGCCGCGCTCGTCCCGTGCCTCCTCGCGCTCGGCGCGAGTCTCCCCGGCTACGAGACCCTCTGGCGTGCGGTCCCCGGCCTCGACTCGACCCGTGTCCCGGAGCGCCTGATGCCGATCGCCTGCCTCGCGCTCGCCGCCCTCGCTGCCCTGGGTCTGGACGCGACGCTGACAACGCTCGTGTCGAATCGACACAAGCGACCTCCGCCGGTCGCCGCTGTCGCCGCGGGGGTTGGGTTGGTCGCAATCGCGCTCGCCCTCGACCTGCGTGTGCCGGTGTTCGGCGCGGTCGTGGCCGACGAGCCGAACGCGGCCTACGCCGCGATCCGCGGCGAGGGTCGGCTTCTCGAGCTGCCCGTCTTCCGCCCCGATCTCCACTACGGCAGCGTCTACATGGGCTACGCGCGCCAGAGCCCGCGCGAGAGGCCCGAGGGCTACTCGACGCTCGCACCCCCCGCGGCCGACCGCCTCGCGCGCCGGCTCCGCCCGCTCTCGTGCGGTCGCGGCGAGATTCCCGCCGACCTGGGCATCCGGTTCGTCACGGTGCACCGCGGTCTCTACGCGCAGAGCGGGTTCTTCGGCGCCGACTGCGCCGCGCGGGCCGAGGCGATGCTGCGGACGCACGGCTGGAGGCTCCTCGCTCGGGACGGGCAGATCGCGTCGTACGTGCGCGCGTCCTAGTGCGCCCGCCCGCCGCCCACGGCGAGGGCGCGCGCGACCACCTCGAGGTTCGCGCGCCAGATCCCCTCGGGAACGGGCGGCAGGATGTCGTCCCAGATCGCCGCGAAGCTCGTCCTCAGCTGGGGCAGCCGCGCGGGCCGTGCCATGAACCAGAGATGGAAATGCTCGCTGCCGTCCCCCCAGCGGCCGACGTGCACCCGGCCGATGCTCCCGACCGCGTCGACCGCGCGCTCCATGCGGACGATCAGAGGGCCGAGCTCCGCTTGACGCTCGGACGGGAGATCGTCGAGGTCGCAGTGCTCGCGTGGGTGGAGGAGCACGACCACCGGGAGCCCGGACGGCTCCGGGAGCGGAGCGACGAGCCAGTGCTCGTCACTCCAGATCGCATCAGTGTCGCCGAGCACGCAGCGCGGGCAGTCGTCCCCACCCGCGCCCCGCCGTGGCGGCTCGTCGGCGGGCGGCTCCAGCGGTCGTGTTCGGAGCTCCCCCTCGAACGGGAACGTGTCCCATTCGCCGACCGGCGGCATCGGCAGGCGCCTCTCGGCGTCCGCAGCCTCGAGCGCGCGGCGGTAGAGCTCCTCGGGCGTCTCCGGCACGCCGACTAGACCTCGAGCGGTACGAGCTCGAAGCGGTCGACGTCGACGAGCCCGCGGTCGGTGAGCTTCAGCGCCGGGATCACGGACAGCGCGAGGAACGCGAGCGTGAGGAACGGCGTCGCACCCCGCCAGCCGAGCCCGTGGGCGGCGTCGTTGCACGCGCGGCTCTGCGAGACCACGACGTCGAGCGGCTGATCGGAGAGCAGCCCTGCGACCGGCAGCGGGCATTCTGCGAGCACGCGGCCCGCCCTCGACGGCGACGATCCCGCCCCCGATCTCCGCGAGCCGGCCCACCGCGACCGCCATGTCGTCGTCGGACGCTCCGATCACGACGAGGTTGTGCGCGTCGTGCGCGACGGTGGAGGCGAGCGCGCCGCGGCGCAGCCCGGAGCCGGAGACGAACCCGACCCCGACCCGTCCGGTCGCGAGGTGCCGCTCGACGACGGCGAGCTTGACGAGGTCGCGGGCGGGATCGGAGACGGCGCGCCCGCCGACGACGAGCGGCTCGCGGACGAGGGACTCCGTTACGACCTGGTCCTCGACCAGCCCGATCGCCCGGAGCGGCGCACCGCTCGAGGCAACCGCGAGGTCGGCCGCGGCGAGCGGCGCGATTCGGACGGTCTGCCGGACCCACTCGGGGACGTCCGCCGGCGGGATCTCGGCGAGCGCGACGCCCTCGCTTCAGCACGACGTCGGGGACGAAACGCTCGAGGTCGGGGAGCACGAGCAGGTCGGCGACGTACCCCGGCGCGAGGGCACCGTGCCTGCGGAGCTGGTGGCATTCGGCGGGATGCAGCGTCGCCATCAGGAGCGCATCCTCCGGAGCGACGCCCGCGGCGACCGCGTCGCGCACCATCCCGTTGACGTGGCCGTTGTCGGCGATGTCGTCGGGATCGCGGTCGTCGGTGCAGAACGCGATCCGGCCCGGTCCGTAGGCGGCCACGAGCGGAAGGAGCGCCTGCAGGTTGCGCGCCATCGAGGCCTCGCGGATCAGCAGCCACATCCCGGCCCGCAACCGCTCCCGCCCCTCCTCCACGGTCAGCGCCTCGTGGTCGGAGTGGATCCCCGCCGCCACGTAGGCCTGCAGGGGCTTGCCGAGCACCCCGGGCGCGTGGCCGTCGACGTGCTCGGCCCCTTCGAGCCCGAGCTTTGCGAGCTCGTGACGGCTCGCCCGCGATCACGCCTGGGAAGTTCATCATCTCCGCGAGGCCGAGCACCCTTCGGCGGCGCATCAGCGCCTCGAGGTCGCCCAGTGCGAGCGGCCGCCGTGGAGACTCGAACGCCGAGGCGGGCACACTCGAGGGGGCCATGAAGAACACCTCGAGCTGTAGGTCGGCGGAGGCGTCATGGAGCCAGTGGACGCCGTCCGAGCCGAGCACGTTCGCGATCTCGTGCGGGTCGGCCACGACCGCGGTCGTCCCGAGCGGGAGCACGAGACGCGCGAGCTCGTCCACGAGCAGCTTCACGGACTCGAGGTGCATGTGCGCGTCGATGAACCCCGGGACGACGTAGCGGCCGGCGGCGTCGACGGTCTCGCGGCCCTCGTACGAGCCGAGGCCCGCGATCACGCCGTCGACTATCGCGACGTCCACCTCGAGCCACTCGCGCGTGAAGACCGACAGCACCCGCCCGCCACGGACGACGAGGTCGGCCGGCTCGTCTCCCCGGGCGACGGCGAGGCGGCGTTGCAACGGCGTCATCGCGCGGACGATAACGAGTCGGGTGCCCGCCGAGCCGACCCCACCAGGGCGCCGGACCTACATGCCCATCGCGTGGTAGCCGGCATCGACGTAGAGCGTCGTCCCGGAGACGTTCGCTGCGTCGTCCGAGAGGAGATACGCGGCCGCGGCGCCGCAGTCGCCCGCCTCGATGTGGCGGCGCAGGGGCGCGCGCTCGACGAACATCTCCTCCATCGTCGTGAATCCCGCGATCGAGCGGGCGGCGAGCGTCCGCACCGGCCCGGCGGAGATCGCGTTCACCCGGATCCCGTGCTCGCCGAGATCCCAGGCGAGGTAGCGGACCGAGGCGTCGAGGGTCGCTTTCGCAACCCCCATCACGTTGTAGTGCGGGACGGCGCGCACGCCGCCCAGATAGGTCATGGTCACGATCGCGCCGCCGCCGCGGGCGGTCATCAGCGGCTCCGCGCGCCGCGCGCAGGCGACGAGCGAGTACGCGCTGATGTCCAACGCCAGCCAGAACCGGTCGCGCGGCGTGTCCGTGAACCGGCCCTCGAGATCCTCGGCCGCGGCGAACGCGACCGAGTGCACGAGCACGTCGAGCCCTCCGCCGAACGCGTCGGCCGTCTCGGCGAACACGCGGTCGAGATCGTCGTCGGAGCGGACGTCGCATTCCGTGACGAGCTTCGTGTCGACGGTCGACGCGAGGTCCCGCACCGACTTCTCGATGCGCTCGCCCTGGTAGGTGAATGCGAGCTGCGCGCCCTCCGCCGCGAGCCGCTCCGCGATCGCCCAGGCGATCGAGCGCTTGTTCGCGACGCCGAGCACGAGCGCCTGCTTGCCCTCGAACCTGCCGGCCACGCGCCGATCCTAGTGCGCGGCGCGAGCCGACGGCCGACCCACCGCAAGTTGCAGCTTGTAACTTGCACGGCGCGTGACGTCCTCCCCTTCCCCAGCGGAGCCGCGCTCCGGGCCGTCCCGCGGTCGGATCGCCGTCGTCACCGGAGCGTCCTCCGGCATCGGCGAGGCGACTGCACGGCTGCTCGCCGAGCGGGGCTGGTGGTGCGTGCTCGTCGCGCGCCGCGAGGACCGGCTGCGCGCCCTCGCCGCCGAGATCGGCGGGGAAGTCGAGCTCTGCGACGTCGCCGACCGCGCCGCCGTGGATGCGCTCGCCGAACGGATCCTCGAGCGCCATCCGCAGGTGCAGCTCCTCGTGAACAACGCCGGGATGCCCGCGCGGGGGACGTTCCTCGCGGTCGACCTCGACCTCGTCCAGCGCGTGATCGAGGTGAACTACCTCGGCGGCGTCTGGTGCACGCGCGCGCTGATGCCCGGCCTGCGTGCGGCGGCCGACGCAGGCGGCGCCGACGTCGTCAACCTCGTCTCGGTCGCGGGGACGGCCGCGTTCGCGCCTGCGGGGGCGTACGCGGCGTCGAAGCACGCGCAGCTCGCGTTCTCGCGCTCGCTCGCCGCCGCGCTGCGCGGGAGTGGGATCACCGTGCACGCGGTCCTGCCGGGATTCGTCGAGACCGAGGGCTTCCCTCAGAAGGGCGTGCTCAAGAGCCGGCTGCTCGGCCGTTTCGTGATCCAGCCGCCGCGGGTGGCGCAGGCCGTGGTGGACGCGGTCGAGAAGGGGAAGGCCGAGGTGACCGTGCCCTGGTTCCCGTACCGGCCGATCTCCGTGCTCCAGGCGGTCGCCCCGCGCCTGATCGGACGGTTCTCGGGCATGTCCGACTACCGGCCCGGCTCGGTCTAGAGCTCGACGGGATCGAGCGTGGAGGCCGGCGCGCGGTCGTTGAGACGCCCGATCCACTCCGCGAAGAGCGGGTCGACGATCGTGTAGCCGCCCTCGTCGCGCGCTTCGATCTCCGCGGTCGCGGCGAGCCGCGGCAGAGCCCGACGAACGACGTCCTTCGTCAGCTCGAGCCGGCGCAGCGCCGCGGCTCGGTACGGCGAGCCGCCGCCGAGGAGCAACGCGCGCAGGGTCTTCTGCTGCGAGACGTCGAGCCCGCGCCACTGCGCGTCGAACTCGGGCTCGAGCTCGTGCAGCGCGGCGGCGTGGGCCGCGTCCCAGTCGTCGAGCGTGCCATCCGCGCCGGCGGCCACCTCTTCCCAGAGGCGGTATGCGAGCAGCATCGCGCGCTGCGGATGCCCCGCGGCGACCTGCACGAGCGGCCCGAGCCCCTCCCCGGCCGAGCGGCCCGACTGCTCGAACCGCTCGGAGACGTACCCCGCGAGGTCGGCGTCCGCGAGCCGGCCGAGTCGCATCGGCACCGCGGAGCCGTACAGCGGCCGCTCCTTCGTCTCGAACAGGAGCCGCATCAGCGCGGGCTCCGATCCTGCGAACACGTACGAGGCGACCTCCCCGTGGTGCTGGATATGGCTGCGCACGAGCCCGTCGAGACCATCGATCCGCCCGATGTCCTGGAACTCGTCGAACACGATCAGCGCGCGGTAGCCGCCCGACGACTCGAGGCGCAGAGGCAGGTCGAGCAGGGCGTGCAGCGCGGGCAGCGGATCGGCGGTCGGTTCGAGCTGGAGACGCGCGCTGATCCCGAGGGCGCCCAGCGAGAGACCGACGCCCGTGCGCTGCAGGAACGACTCGATCCGCGAGCGAAGCTCGCCCTTGAGCTGTCTCGCGTACGCACGCTCGAGGCGCACGGTGACGTCGGCGATCGAGGAGACGCGGTACAGGTCGACGAGGATCGGGATCAGCCCCTCGTTCTGCTCGCCGTCGCGCAGCGCACGCTTGAGGAGGCTCGTCTTGCCGTACTTCCTCGGCGCGTAGAGGCGCGTGTAGTGGCCTCCGACGGCGTTCTGGAGCAGGCGCCGTACCTCGTCGTCGCGACCCACGACGTCCTCCGGCGCAACCGGGCGGGAGTAGACGAACGGGTTCACGTCTTCGATCATGCGCCACTCAGACTACCGTTCTTGCGCCTGTCTGACTACCACCGCGGGTCGGCGCGGGCGCACGCGTCAGCCCTGCTTGTGCGCCACGTACCAGCCGAGCTCGACTGCGTACGACGGGGGGGCCATGCGCGCGACCCGCTCGCGCTCCTCCCCCTCGAGACCCACGAGGTCGAGGTACTCGTCCATGTCGCGGTGCTCGTGGACGATCTCGTTCGTGGTCACGACGAGATCGTTCGCGTCGAGGTAGCCCCGGATGTCGGCGTCCGGCAAGAGCCGCGTGTGCGACGGGTCGCGGGCGCGCTCGAAGCGGTCGAGCTCGCGGCTGCGGATCGGGTCGACGTCGCCGAGCTGATCGGCGACGAGGATGCGTCCGCCCGGCCGGGTCACGCGCGCGAGCTCGGAGACGACGAGCTCGGGGCGTTGCACGTGGTGGAGCACCCGCAGGCAGCCGACGAGGTCGAAGTCGCCGTACGGGAACGGCAGCGCGGTCGCGTCGCCGACGACGAACGTGCAGCGCGGCGGGGCATGCTCGCGGGCGGCAGCGAGATAGTCCTCCGACCGGTCGACGCCGACGACCTCGCCCACGTGTGGCGCGAAGGCATACGCGAGCGCACCGGTGCCGCACCCGACGTCGAGAGCGCGCTCCTGACCCGTGAACGGGGCCAGGAGCTCGGCCACCTGCGCCGCAAGGGCCGCATGACGCGATGCCTGGTGCGCCCGTCGCCGCTCGACGATGTCACTCATCGACCACTACCTTCTCCGATCTGCCCGGTTCGACGCGAATCCCGCAGGCCAGCTCGTAGCCGATCGTCTCCGAGACGCGCGCGTGGTGCTCGAGCGTGACGCCGTGACCGACGAGCGTGACGGGAGTACCGCGCTCGGCCCGACGCGGCAGCCGTACCGCGAGCGCGTCCATCGAGATCGTCCCGACCACCTGCACGCGCTCGTCCCCGACGAGGACCTCGGTCCCGCTCATGTCCCGACGGAAGCCGTCCGCATAGCCCACCGGGACGATGCCGACCCACGTGTCCTCGTCCGCCACGAAGCGGCGCCCGTAGCCCGTGCTCTCCCCGGCGCGCAGGAGGCGCACCCGGGCGAGGTGCGACTCCCAGCGCAGGGCGGGCCGGAGACCGAAGCGGCCGCCGTCCACGCCGAACGGGTCGACGCCGTACAGCGCGATCCCGCAGCGAACCGCGTCGAGACGCGTCTCGGGTCGCGTCAGCGCGGCGGCGCTGTTAGCGGTATGCCGGACGTAGCGACCGGCGTAGGGGTCGGTCGCACGCAGGAAGCGGCCGAGCTGCTCGTCGACGAACGCCTGCTCGGTGTCGGCCGTCGCGAAGTGCGTCATCAGACCGACGACGTCCCGTCCGGGAGCGGCGAGCTCCTCGAGGCCCCAGCGGCCCATGCCCGTGTCGAGCTTCAGGTGCAGAGGCACCCCGTCGGGGACGTCCTCGTGCGCGACCGTCAGCTCCAGGCGGGCCGCGCGCGCGGCAGGGACGTCGGCCGTCTCGGTCGGCCCGAGGACGACGATTCGCGCCTCCGGGAAGGCGTCACGCAGGGGCACCGCCTCGCCCACGGTCGAGACGCACAGGGTCTTCGCGCCGCCCTCGAGCGCCGCCCGGCCGACGTCGCGGGCACCGTGCCCATAGCCGTCCGCCTTGACGACCGCCCACAGCTCCGACGGGGCGACCACAGCGGCGAGCGTGCGGGCGTTGTGGCGGATCGCGGCGAGGTCGACCGTGATACGCGAGCGGTGCACGGCGACATTCTCGCGACCCGCCCCACCTCAGGGGCTACTGGAAGACCACCTCGCAGTTCTTGAAGGTGTCGATCCCCGGTCCGCCGATGCAGACGTCGAACCCCCCGCCCGCGTTGATCGAGTCGTCGCCCCCGCCACCGAGGATGCAGTCGTCGTGGCCGCCCGCGACGATGCGGTCGTCGCCCGGGGTGCCGAGCGTGAGAGCCGCGCCTCCCGCTCCGCCGGCACCCTTCGGCGGCCGGACGTCGTCGAGCTCGAGCGCGGCGCACTCGGGCGGCTTCAGGTCGTTCGCGGTGATCCCGGTCGAGCCCGATCCCGCGGAACTCGCCTCGACGAGGTTGGTCGCAGTCGTCGCGAGGCCGGTGAGCACGGCGAGCGCGAAGAGGGGCGCGACGAGCGCGTGGCGGCGTCTCACCACGTCACGCTCGGCAGCGGCCCGGCCGCCCTCGCGACGGGGTCGGGCCGGTAGCGGTAGACCGCGATCCCGTCATCGACGAGGTAGACGTCGCTTCCGTCCTCGGTGACGCGCAGGATCACCCGGTCGTACGCCTCGGCGATGCGCGCGATGTCCTCGATGTCGTCGACCTCGGTCACCCAGCGCTCCTCCGGGACGACGGCGCGGGCCGGGACGATCCGCGCGCCGTGTCGCCGTCCGATCAGGTCGACAGGGCCGCGCTCGGCGCGCGAGACGAGCAGCACGCTCCCCAGCCCCAGCACGAGCAGGGAGGTGACCAGTCCGAGGCCCGCCATCGTCCGCGCGTCGCCCACCGAGACCGCCAGCGGACCGAGCCCCACCGCAGCCGGCACGACCTCGGTGCCGGGCTCCGACCGCTCGGGCTCGTACGGCGGCGGGGTACTCGGTGCCGCGTCCACGGCCGCGACCGGGCGCAACGTCGTGTTGTCGTACGAGAACACGAGCCGCGGTGCAAAGGTGTCGTCGACTGCCGTCGTCCCGACCGTTCCCTCGACCGCGACGCGCGGGCGGAGCTCGACGCTGATCCCCGCGAGGGGGGCAGCCGTCTGCTCGCGCGCCTCGCGGACGAGCGACTCGAACCCCGCGACGTCGAACACGCCCTGTGCGGTGGCCTCCGACCCGGCGAACGGCACGGGGGCGGCGACCGGGAGGACTCGCTCCCAGCCGCTCGTGTCGCGGATCACCGCGTCGAGCCCGATCGTCCCGTGCACGTCAGACCGCTGTGTCGAGCGCAGCCGGTACGAGAACGAGACGGGAAGGGCGTCGACGAGCCGTGTGAAGATCGGCATGCCACGCTCGACCTCGCCGGTGGGATACACCGGGCCGGGCTCGGTGTCGCCCGAGTAGGAGAACGTGCCCTGGTGGGCGTAGAGCCGGTCGATCGTCTTCGTCGCGCTCTCGCTCGCCGACCAGGCAGCGACGCCGAGCGCGAGAAACAGCACGAACGCGATCGCGCCGGCGGTCGCGAGCGCGCGGGCGATGGTCGGCATGAGCGGCGGGGACGGGGTAGGCGCCTCAGCGAGCGCCACGACGGGGCGGGCGGCGCCGGGCACCCGCCGACGCGACACCTCGCGTCCCCCGCCCAGACCGGCGAGCGCGACCAGCGTGAGCAGGAGCGCGAGGTTGAGCGGCTGCTTCAGCCAGGCGAGGACGGTGCCCGCGCCGGGTACCGCGAACCAGAACTTCCCGACCACCTCGTTCGGCGTTGGATGGACCGGGTCGACGAAGTCGTTGTTGTCCCCCTTCGTGACGAAATGGCCGTTCCGCTCGGCGATGATCCGATGGAGGACGCGCGCGCCCGACTCGTTGTCCTGGTAGAGAACGACTTCGCCGACGGAGTACGACGACTGCGTGCGCACGAGCACCAGGTCACCGCGCTCGAGGCGCGGCTCCATCGAGTTGCCCGAGAGCACCGAGTACGAGGTCGGACCGCCGAGCTGAGCGGGCCCGAGGAGCCACCAACCGGTCGCGAAGAACGCGATCGTGACTGCGAGACCGAGGTATCTGCGGGGGGTCATCCGAATCGGAAGCCGACCGTTCGGCCGGGATCGGCGATCCCGGCCGGAACGGTGGTTCGTCGTCAATCGGCCGCTGCCACTTCGAGCGAGCCCGCGGCGGACGTGCTGCCCGTGATGGGACAGCTCCACGGGTTGGCGCCGCCGGTGCAGACGACCCACGACCCTGCGTCGAGCCTCGCCCTCACCGTGTGGGCGGTGTTCGGGGCGAGCGAGAACGTGACGCCGGTGATCTGCCCCGGGTCGGTCGTGTCGAGGGCATAGCTGATCGCGTGCACGTTGTAGCCGCTGATCTGGCCGGTGCCCTGACCCGCGTGACCCGCGTTGCCGGCACCGTTGAACGTGATGTTCGCCGCGTACGCGAACGCGGTCGTCCCCAGCACGAAGGCCAGGAGGGCGACGACCGCAATGCGGCGCTTGCGCTTCCGATCGATCATGTCTTTCTCCTTCGAGGTTGCGACTGGCATGCCACCTGTCGGCAGCCCCGTGTCGCGCGCCACTCCCCCGGATGGGGTAATCCACGTCGGTGACGCGGAGTCCCTGGACGATCGCTCAGGAGAGCACTGTCGGAAGGGCCTCGGCGACGTCGGAGGCGACGAGGCCGGCCTGGTGCGGGATCGATGCCGCGGCGAGGCCATGCGCCACCGCGGCGGCGATCGCCGCGTCGGTCGCGTCGAGCCCTTTCGCGAGGAACGCCCCGACCACACCGGTGAGGACGTCTCCGGTGCCGGCCGTCGCGAGCGACGGCGGCCCGGTGTCACAGACGACCGTGCGACCGTCGGGGGCACGGACGATCGTGTCGGCGCCCTTGAGCAGCACGACGGCGCCGAAGAGCTCAGCACACCGCGTCACGGCCTCCAGGCGGTGCGCCGCGACCCACCCGGAGTCCACCCCGAGCAGACGTGCGAGCTCCCCCGCGTGGGGCGTCAGCACGGTCGGAGCGCCGCGGTCGAACGGCTCGAGCTCGAACAGCGCGTCGGCATCGACGACTGCCGGGCGGGCGGCGCGGGCGAGGAGCGCGCGCACGAGCGCACGCGCCTCGTCGGACCGCCCAAGCCCGGGGCCGATCGCGACGGCAGAGGCGCGCTCGAGCTCGGGGGCGAGCACATCGAGAGCGCGCGCGTACTCGAAGCCTCGCTTCACCGGCTCGACGGCCAGCGCCTCGACCGCGCCGAGGCTCTCCTGGGGCACGGCGAGCGTCACGTAGCCCGCGTCGGCCCGGAGCGCCGCCCGCGCCGCGAGCACCGGCGCTCCGGTCGTGCCCGGTGCGCCGCCGACCACGAGCAGGCTGCCGGCGGTGAACTTCGAGTCTCGGGCTCCCCGCCGCGGCACGCGCTCGAGAACCGCAGGTTTCGCGCGCACGATCGCGGTGGGCCCCTGCTCGAGGCCGATCGGCGCGACGACGATCCGTCCGGCGTGGAACCGGCCTGGGGCGATCACCAGTCCCACCTTGAGGCCGTGGAAGGTGACGGTGACGTCGGCCTGCACGGCCGCGCCGGCGATCTCGCCGGTCGACGCGTCCACGCCGGAGGGCAGGTCGACCGACAGCACCGGCGCGCTGCTCGCGTTGATCCGCTCGATCGACGCAGCCGCCGACGGCCGCGGGGCGCCGTGGAAGCCCGTGCCGAACAGCGCATCGACGACGACGTCGGCGCCGCTGACGTCGTCCGTCTCGGTCGCGTCGCGACCGGTCGCGCGCAGGAGCTCGGCGGCGATCCGCCCGTCGCCGCCGTTCGCGCCGCCGCCGCAGAGCACGGCGAAGCGGCGGGCGTCGGGGAACGCCCGGACGCACTCGTCCGCGACCGCCCGCCCCGCCCGCTCCATCAGCTCGGGGGCGCTGTCCGGGTAGCCGGGATACCGCGCCTCGGCCGCCCGCATTTCGTCCGCCGAGTAGAGCGGCTCGTGCATCAGCCCGGCCGTGGGCTCCGGGACGGCGGCGCGACGAGGTCGGCGACGCACGCGGCGCCCGCCATCGTCCGCGAATGCGTCAGCGACACGTCGATCTCCCGCATACCGACGCGCTCTGCCCAGCGCAGCGTCTTGCCGGAGAGCGTCACGCCGGGCTTCGGCGGGCCGACGATCTCGATCTCCTTCCACGTGAAGAGCACGCCGCAGCCGAGCGCCTTGCCGACCGCCTCCTTGCCGCAGAACCGGGCCGCGTAGGACTCCGCCGGGTTGTGCCGCGACTCGCAGTACTCCTGTTCGTCACGGGTGAAGCAGCGGTCGCGGAAGCCCGGACGCTCGAGCGCGATCCTGATCCGCTCGATCTCGATCAGGTCGGTGCCGATGCGGACGCTCATCGGTGGTCGAGCAGGTCCGGCAGATCCGCGACCGAGCTGAGCACCACGTCCGGGGCCAGGTCGAGGCTTTCGAGGATGTCCGGGCGGAACTTCCCGGTGCGCACGAACGCCGTCTGCATGCCGAAGAGCTGGGCCGCGCGGATGTCGGACTCGGGGTCGTCGCCCACGAACCACGTGCGCTCCGGCTCTGCCCCGAGGGCGTCGAGCGCGGCCGCGAAGTAGGCCGGGCTCGGCTTCCCGAGCACGACCGCCTCGACCCCGGTCGCGTACTCGAGGCCCTGGACGAACGCGCCCGCGTCGAGGAGCGGCCCGCGGCTCGTCTGCCACCAGCGATTCTTGTGCAGGCAGTAGAAGTCCGCGCCGAGCTGGATCTCCGCGAACGCGCGTGCGAGGTTCATGTAGCGAAAGACCTGGTTGGGCTCGAAGGTCTCGTCACACCCCCCGAGGAGCACCGCGTCGGCGCCCTCCCCCACGAGCTCCAGGCCTTCGAGGTCGGGCACCACGCCGCTCATCACGAGCGCGAGCACGCGCTTCCCGCGCAGCTCGTGCACCGCCGCGCGGGCGGGTGTCTGTACCTCGTCCTCCCCGAGCTCGAAGCCGAGCCGCTCCAGCTCCTCCGTGAGCCGGGCACGCGACCGGGTCGAGTTGTTCGTCACGAACCGGAGCGCGTGGCCGGCGTCGCGCAGGCGCGCGACCGCGTCCTGTGCGCCGGGAATCGCCTGACCGGAGACGTGCAGCACCCCGTCGACGTCCAGGAGAATGCACGCCATGGAGCGGGAGTCTATTCGCGTCACCCGTTCGGTCTCCATCCCGGTGGGGGAGGTCTCGTTCCGCGTCTCCCGCTCGTCGGGGCCCGGCGGCCAGCACGCGAACACCGCCGAGACACGCGTCGAGGCGATGTTCGACGTCGCCTCCTCCGAGGCGCTCACGGCACGCCAGAAGCAGCGCGTCGTGAAGGCCGCGGGACCGGTGCTGCGTGCGGTCGCCCAGGACGAGCGGAGCCAGGCCCGGAACCGCGAGCTCGCGGTCGAGCGGCTCGTCGCGAAGCTCCGCGCTGCGCTCCACGTCGAGCGGCGGCGCGTGCCCACGCGCCCGACGCACGCGTCGGTCGAGCGCCGACTCGACGCGAAGCGCCGCCGTGCGACCGTGAAGCGCCGGCGCGCCGCACCGCCGGACGACTAGAGGGCTTGTGTCGAATCAACACAAGGCCCTGACGCCCGACCTCGTGCAGCCGCTGCTGGAGGGGCGATTCGGCAAGCCGTATCTCTGGCGCGAGACGTGCCCGTCGACGCAGGACCTGCTCCGGGATCCCGGGCTGCCGGAGGGCGCGGTCGCCGTCGCCGAGCACCAGACCGCCGGCCGAGGGCGCGGCGGACGAGACTGGAAGGACGAGCCGGGCGAGACGCTGCTCACCTCGATCCTCTTGCGACCGCCGGCGCGCGTCCCTGTGGCGCAGCTGTCGCTCGTGTGCGGCCTGGCGGTCGCGGAGACCATCGGGGCGGTGAGTGCGGTGGAGAGCGGGATCAAGTGGCCGAACGACGTCCTCGTCGACGGCCGCAAGGTGGCGGGGATCCTGCTCGAGGCGAGCTCGGGGCTCGTCGTCTGCGGGATCGGGCTGAACGTGAACCAGACGGAGGCTGCTCTTGCGCGCGAGGTACGGACGCCGGCCGCATCCCTGCGCACGATCACGGGCGACGAGCACGACCGCGCGGAGCTGCTCGTGGCGCTCCTCGCGCGGCTGGAGACCGCGTACGAGACGTGGCGCCTGGACGGCCTCGCCGCGCTCTTGCCCGAGCTCGAGCGGCGTGACGTCCTGCGAGGCTCGCAGGTCACCGTCGGCGACGCGAGCGGGGTGGCCGACGGCATCGCGCCGGACGGCAGGCTGCGCCTGCGCTCGCCGGACGGCGAGGCCGTGCTCGTCGGAAGCGGCGAGGTCACGCGGGAAGAGCGGCGAGGCTGAAGCCACGCCCCCATCCACGCCCCCCTCAGCCCAAGCTCGTGGTCAGCCCCGAACGTGCCCGAAGCCGAAGCGGCCCTTGACGCAGAGGTTGCCGAGCGTCACGTCGTGGTCGGCCGCGCTCGTCACCTTGACGATCGTGTTGTCCTGCACGTGCAGCTCGAGCGAGCAGCCCACGCCGCAATACGGGCACGTCGTCTCGGTCACGGTCTGCTCGTCCTCGCGCCAGTTCCCCTCCGCCCGCAGCTCGTGCTCGGAGCGGAACATCAGCGCGCCTGTCGGGCAGACGGCGATGCAGTTCCCGCAGTAGACGCACGCGGACTCGGGCAACGGCGTATCGAGCTCGGTGGAGATCCGTGCGTCGAAGCCGCGACCGGCGACGTGGATCGCGAACGTGTTCTGGTGCTGCTCGCCGCAGGCGTCGACGCACTTGTAACAGAGGATGCATTTCGAGTAGTCGCGCACGTACAGCTCGTTGTCGTCCTTGATCGGTTGAGACACGGTCGCGGCGGTGCGACCGTCCGGGACGGTGTGGTGCCCGGCGCGCGCGTGGTCGCGGTCGTCGCGCGGAGGCGCCGGCGGGCCGAACCGCTCCGGCGCGGCGCCGTAGCGGTCGAGGTAGTCCGGCGCGACCGGGGTGGTCGAGAGGTCCACGGACGAGGCGAGGAGCTCGAGCACGAGCTTCCGGGAGAGCCGCACCCGCTCCGAGCCCGTCCGCACCTGCATGCCCTCCTCCGCCTTGCGCGAGCAGGCGGGCACGAGCACTCGGGCGCCTTCGAGCTCGACGACGCAGACGCGGCAGGCATTCGCCGGCCGGAGGGTCTCGCCGTAGCAGAGCGTCGGCGTGTCGATCCCGAGCTGCCGGCACGCGTCGAGGATCGTGGCGCCCTCGAACACGCGCACCCGCTGCCCGTCGATCTCGAGCTCGAGCATCCGCCTCGGTGCGAGCAGCTCGGTCATCCGGCGACGTCCCCGAACACGCCGAGGCGGGCGATCGCGGACTCGACCGCGCTCGACGCCGTCTGCCCGAGACCGCAGATCGACGCGTCGCGCATGCACTGGCCGACCTCGGCGATCAATGCCAGCTCCCGCTCGAGGCCACCGCGCGGCTCGCCCGCGAGGAGCCGCGCGAGTGCCTCCTCCTGGCGGACGGTGCCCACGCGGCACGGCACGCACTGCCCGCACGACTCGTCGCGGAAGAACGCGGCGATCCGCATCAGGAACGGCCCGAGGTCGACGCTGTCGTCGAGCACGAGCACGACGCCGGAGCCGAGGGTCGTGCCCGCGGCACGGGTGCCTTCGAACGTGAGCGGCATGTCGAGCTCCTCGGGTGAGAGGAAGCTGCCCGCGGCGCCGCCCACGAGCACGGCCTGCAGGTCCCGCCCTCCCCGCACGCCGCCGGCGAGCGCGAGCACGTCCGCCGCCGTCGCGCCGAACGTCACCTCGTACGTGCCCGGCCGCTCGACGTGCCCGGAGACGCAGAGGAGCTTCGTGCCGCTCGAGCCCTCCGTCCCGACCCGTGCGAACGCCGGCCCCGACGCGAGCACGACCTCGAGCACGTTGACGAGGGTCTCGACGTTGTTCACGACCGTCGGCTTGCCGAAGAGCCCGACCTCGACGGGGAACGGCGGCTTGTTGCGCGGCTCGCCGCGCTGCCCCTCGATCGACTCGAAGATCGCGGTCTCCTCCCCGCAGATGTACGCGCCCGCGCCGCGCCGGAGCTCGACGTCGAACGAGAAGCCCTCGCCCATCACGTCGTCGCCGAGGAATCCTCGGGCGCGCGCCTCGCCGAGCGCCTGCTCGAGTGCACGCAGCGCCTCCGGGTACTCACCGCGCAGGTACACGTACCCGCGCTCGCAGCCGGTCGCGTAGGCCGCGATCGTCATCGCCTCGACGAGCGCGAACGGATCGCCCTCGAGCAGCACCCGGTCCTTGAACGTGCCCGGCTCGGACTCGTCCGCGTTGCAGACGAGGTAGTGAGGCCGAACCGGCTGCCGCGCGACGGCCTCCCACTTCACCCCGGCCGGGAACGCGGCGCCGCCGCGGCCGAGCAGCTTCGAGTCCTTCACCTCGCGCAAGACGCCTTCCGGGCCGAGCTCGACCGCACGCCGGAGAGCCGCGTACCCGCCCTCCGCGCGGTAGTCGTCGAGGCTCGCCGGATCGACGCGTCCGACCCGGCGCAGCAGGCGCAGACCGGGGTCGCCTGCCTGCGGCACGACGGCCGCCGGCGAGCCGGCGGGCGCATCGCCCGCGAGCAGCGCGAGCACGTCCGTCGCGCTGGTCGGGGCCTGCGCGCGCTCGAGCGGCTCGTCGCCGGCGACGGAGAGGAGCGCTGCGGGTGCGAGATCGCAGCGTCCCAGACACGGGCTGCGGTACCACGTCGCGGCGGAGCCGGACGACGTCGAGCCCTCGGAGCCGAATCGCTCCTCGAGCTGCGCGATCAGCTCGTCGGCGCCGTGACAGCGGCACGCGATGTCCTCGCACACGTGCACGACCCGGCGCGGCTGCGGGTCGAGCGCGAGCAGCGCGTAGAACGAGGCGACACCGTAGGCGTCCGCGGGAGGAACGGTGAGTCGCCGGCAGAGCTCGTTGAGCCCACCGGGGCTGATCCAACCGACACGCTCCTGCAGCGCCCAGAGCGCGGGCAAGAGCAGGTGGCGGCGGCCGCGTGCCGCGTGGCCGCCCGCCGCCGTGTTCGCGTCCGGCCCCGTCGTCCGAGGGCCGCCGTCCCAGCCCGACGTGGGAGGGCCGATGATGCCGTCGAGAGCGGTGCGCTCGTCCTCGGTCGGCTCGGCGTGCGGGACGAGCGTCAGGTCCATCAGGCCGGTACGGCCTCGGGCTCGAGCTTCTCCACGCGGATCGCGGCGGCCTTGAACTCCGCGGTGCCGGACTTCGGATCGGTCGCGTCGATCGTGAGCAGGTTCACGTCGACCTGCTCCGGGAAATGGAACGACATGAACGCGAGACCTGCCCGGAGGGACGGGTCGATCCGCACGGGCGCCTCGACGGAGCCCCGGCGCGACGACACGCGCACGACCTCGCCCTCGCGGAGCCCGAGCCGCTCGACGTCCTCGGGCGAGAGCTCGAGCGCCTCCCCGCGGTGGAGGGGCGAGCGGTAGCGGCCCGACTGGGCGCCCGTGTTGAACGACTCGAGCCGCCGGCCCGTGGTGAGCCTGATCGGGTAGTCGTCGTCGAGCGCCTCGACCGGTGGCACCGCCTCGACGACGCTGAACGGCGCGCGCGGCCCCTCGACGGGGTCGGCCCAGAGACGGCCGTGGAGGAAGAGCGAGCCGGGGTCGTCCTCGTCGTAGCACGGCCACTGGAGGCCGCGACTCGCGTCGAGACGGGCGTACGTCATGCCCCGGTGCATCGGCGACAGGGAACGGCACTCGTCCCAGATCTCCTCGGCGCTCGGCTGGCCCCAGTCGACACCGAGCCGGCGCGCGAGCTCGGCGAGGATCCACGTGTCGTCGCGGGCCTCGCCGGGCGGGTCGAGCGCCTTGCGCACGCGCTGGACGCGGCGCTCGCTGTTCGTGACCGTTCCCTCGCTCTCGCACCACGAAGCCGTCCCGGGCAGCACGACGTCGGCCAGCTCCGCGGTGCGGGTCAACACGATGTCCTGGACGACGAGCAGGTCGAGGCCTTCCAGCAGCCGGCGGGCACGGGTCGCGTCCGCCTCCGACTGGGCGGGGTTCTCGCCGATCACGTAGAGCGTCCGCAGCTCGCCCCGCTCCATCCCATCGAACATCTGGGTGAGGTGCCAGCCCGCGTGCGGGACGACGGGCGCGCCCCACGCGGCCTCGAAGCGCGCGCGGGCCTCCGTGTCCTCCTCGAGATCCTGGAACCCGGGCAGCTTGTTGGGGATCGCGCCCATGTCGCCACCGCCCTGGACGTTGTTCTGGCCGCGGAGCGGGTTCAGGCCCGAGCCGTAGCGGCCGACGTGGCCGCAGAGGAGCCCGAGGTTGATCAGCGCCAGGACGTTGTCGACCGCGTTGTGGTGCTCGGTGATGCCGAGCGTCCAGCAGATCACCGCGCGGTCGGCGCGTGCGTACGCGTGCGCCGTCTCGCGGATCACCGCCGCCGGCACCCCGGTCAGCCGCTCCCCCTCTGCGAGCGTGAACGGCTCGACCGAGGCCGCGTACTCTGCGAACCCCTCCGTCGCGCGCTCGACGAACGTCACGTTGTGGAGACCCTCGTGGATGATCTCGCGCGCCATGGCGTTCGAGAGCGCGATGTCGGAGCCGACGTCGAGCCCGAGCCAGCGGTCCGCCCACTGCGCCGACGTCGTGCGGCGCGGGTCGATCGCGAACAGGCGCGCGCCGTTCCGCACGCCCCGCAGGAGGTGGTGGAAGAAGATGGGGTGCGTCTCGCGGGCGTTCGAGCCCCAGAGGAGGATCACGTCCGTCTCCTCGATCTCGCGGTACGACGACGTGCCGCCGCCCGCTCCGAACACCGTCGCCAGACCGACGACGCTGGGCGCGTGTCAGGTGCGGTTACACGAGTCGATGTTGTTCGTGCCCATCACCTGGCGCGCGAACTTCTGCGCCAGGAAGTTCATCTCGTTCGTCGCCTTCGAGCACGAGAAGATCCCGAACGACGTCGTCGCGTCCTGCTCGCGGCGCGCGCGAGAACCCCGCCGCGACCAGGTCGAGCGCCTCGTCCCAGCCCGCGGGCCGGAGTGCGCCGCCCTCCCGGACGAGTGGCGTGGTGAGGCGACCCTTGGCGGTGGACATCCGAGCTCCCTTCCGACGCTGGCCGGTCCAATCTACCCCGGCGTCCGCACGGTGCGCAGGTCAGGGCGGCGCCACGGACTCGAGTGCGACGAGCTGCTCGGGTGTGTCGGCGTCGACCAGGATCCGCTCGGGCAGGGCGAGCACGGCCGGGTTCGCGCTGCGCAGCGAGAGCCTCCCCGCCGCCACCCGCCGCTCGAGCTCCGGGAGGAGCGCCTTCGGGTAGCAGCCGGGGAGCGGGACGCGCTCGGACGGCACCGCGGCCGCCTCCCCCAGAGCGCTCAGCGCCGCCGCGGTGACGAGCGGCATGTCGACCGGCAGCGCGACGACGCGGTCGTGCCGCGCATGGCGCAGCCCTGCGAGCACCCCGAACACGGGCGCGCGCGACGGGGAGCCGTCGTCCAGCACCGGGAAGGGGAGCCCGTCGGCGGCCTTCCCGACCGCGAGCACCTCGTCGCATGCCTCGCCGAGGATCCGCATGCCCCGCTCGAACAGCGTCTCGCCGCGGAAGAGCGCGAGGGCCTTCGGCGACCCGAACCGCTCCGAGCCGCCGCCCACGAGCAGGAGGCCGGTGAGCTCCATGTGACCCAGTGTCACAAGCGCACGACCGGACTGTGCGTCACGGGGTCGGTATCCGCTGCGGATGCGTGTAGATCGTTGATCGCGGCCGTCACGGACGAAGCCGCACAGCGTCATCCCACGGTCCTCGGCGAGCTCGACCGCGAGCGAGGTGGGCGCGCCGACGCCGACGAGCACCGGCGCAGCCCGGCACCGCGGCCTTCTGCACGAGCTCGAACGAGAGCCGTCCGCTGACACAGAGCATGCGCGACGCGAGCGGCAGCAGCCCCTCGCAGCAGCGCCCAGCCGACGACCTTGTCGATCGCGTTGTGCCGGCCGACGTCCTCGCGGACGCACAGGAGTGCGCCGTCCGGCGTCGAACAGCCCGGTCGCGTGCAGGCCGCCGGTGAGCGCGAACGCGGCCTGCGCGACGCGGAGCCGCTCGGGCAGCGACGCGACGACGTCGAACGGGGCCCGGCTCGGATTCCACGCGCGGCGCATCGACCGCCACGGCCTCCAGCGCGCCCTTGCCGCACACCCCGCACGAGGACGACGTGTAGAACGACCGCTGGATCCGCTCGAGGTCCGCGCGCGGGCGCGTCGACCTCGACGACGTTCGCCGCGAGGTCGGCGGGCATCCGGCGGCCGCGACCGGACGAAGACCTTCGCCGTCGGCAGAATCCGAGCGCGAGCTCCTCGTCGTCGCCGGGCGTCCGCATCGTCACCGCGATCGGCCGCCCGTCGACCCGGATCTCCAGCGGCTCCTCGACCGCGAGCCGGTCGTTCTCGAGGGCCCGCCCCGGGAGCCGTGTGACACGCACCCTCGACGTGGAGTACGGCGGCGCAGCCATGGCCGCAAGCGTAGTGCGCTGAGGCTCTGTTCCGGCTACTCGCGGCGGGCGGCGCGGCCTCGAGCGCCGCCTCTCGGATCCGCCCGTCGCGGACCGTGATGCGGCGGGGAGCGATCTTCGCGAGGCTCTCGTCGTGGGTCGCGACCACGACGGTCGTCCCCCGGGCCGACGCGAGGCCGGCGAGGAGCGTGACGACGTCGGCGCCGGTGGCGCTGTCGAGGTTCCCGGTCGGCTCGTCGGCGAGGATCACGCGCGGCTCCTTCGACGAGCGCGCGCGCGATCGCGACGCGCTGTTGCTCGCCGCCGGACATGTGCGAGGGAAGATGCGAGGCGCGGTCGGCGAGCCCGACCTCCTCGAGCAGGGAGAGCGAGCGGGCGCGCCCCTCCTTGTCGTCGATCCCGGTCGGCGCGACCGCCGCCTCGACGTTGTCGACCGCGGTCAGGGTCGGGATCAGGTTGAACTGCTGGAAGACGAAGCCGAAGGTGCGCAGCCGCAGCTCCGCGAGGTCTCCGTCGCCGAGCACGCCCAGGTCACGTCCCTCGAACTCCACGCTGCCCTCGCTCGAACGGTCGAGCGCGCCCAGGAGCTGGAGCAGCGTCGTCTTGCCGGAGCCGCTCGGCCCGACGAGCGCGACGAGCTCGCCCGCGCCGATCTCGAGGTCGACGCCGTCGAGCGCGCGGACCGTGCGTGGGGCCGCGCTGGAAGAAACGGGCGGCGCCGCGCACCTCGTAGAGCGCCTCGCCCATCCCTACTCGACCTGCCTCAGCGCGTCGGCGGGGCGCATGTGTGCGGCGCGCCAGCCCCCGGCTGCCCCTGCCACGAGGCCGCCCAGCACGGCGACGAGAAGACCGAGGAGGAGCACGCCGACCGCGACCGGCGCGGTGAGCGCCACCTGATCGGTGACGTTTCGCGCCGAGACCGCGCCCAGGCCGAAGAAGTCCGAGCTGCTGCCTCCCGTCGACGAGCTCGCGCTCAGGGTCGGGCCGACCGCGCCGATCACCGCCGCGGCCGCGACGCCGAGCACGACCCCGATCACGCCGCCGGCAACTCCCTGCGCGAGCGACTCCCCGAGGATCTGCCGCACGACGATCCGCTGCCGCCAGCCAAGCGCCTTCAGCGTGCCGATCTCGCGCACCCGCTTGCCCACCGACGAGAGCGTCAAGAGCAGCGCGATCAGGAACGCGGTCAACGCGGCGAGCACCGCCAGCGCGACCCCGAGCCGATGCGAGAGGTTCGCGGCGTCGACGAGCGACCCGGAGATCGAGTCGGCGACGTCCTTCGCGCTCGCCACCTGCGCGCTCGGGAAGCTCGTCTCGATCCGCTGCTGGACGTCCGCCACGCTCTGGCCGTTCTCGGCCCGCACCAGGGTCACGTTCACCTGGCCGGCGAGCGAGGCCAGCTTCTGCAACTGGTCGAGGGGCACGTACACGTCGGCGGTCTGCCCGCCGAGCGGCGCCCGCACGAGCCCGACCACCTCGAACGACGTCCCGTTGAGGTCGAGCGTCGAGCCGACGTGAAGCTTCTCGCGGCTCGCATACGTCGTGGTCACCAGGGCGTCGTGCTTGCCCCGCAGGAAGCGGCCCTTCGTGACGAGCGACGGCGTCACGATCCCGATCGTGTCCCCTGCCACGTCCACGCCGCCGATCGTGTAGGTCGAGCTCGAGATGTTCGTCTGCGGCGGGTCGACGACCTGGCGCAGCGTCTGCTCCGGCGTCGTGATCGTCGCCCGGAACCGCCGCAGACGCTCGGGCAGACACTGGTTGAACGCAGCCCGGTTGCCGCCCCCCTGCGCGCCCGCACCACCCTGCGACGACCCACCGAGACCCCCGTTGCCACCGTTCCCGCTGCGGTTGCCGAAGCCGCCACCGCCGGCACCCCCGCCTCCCCCGGCAGGACCGAACTGGATCCCCTGCTTCTCCAGGCACTGCTGCATCTTCTGGAACTCCGCGGGGGTCGGGCGCGCGATCTGCCTGTCGATCTGGACCTGCTGCCCGCCCGCCTTGATCTGCGCCACGATCTTCGGGACGGTGCCGGACTGGTGGACGGCGGTGAGCACGAGCCCCGACGAGACCGACTGGACCCCGTCGACCTTCGCGATCTGGTTCGCCTGCGACTGCGCGAACGTCAACTGCGTGCCCGGCAGGAAGAACGTGTGGTCGAACTTCGCGCCCGGCTTCCCGAGCTTCGAGAGATCGGTGATCACCGAGCTGTTCGCCTGCACCACCTCGCGCCCGCCGCCTCCGCCGCCGGGCCCCCCGAAGCCACCGCCCGAGTCCTGCGACGGCGCCAGCGTCACCGTCAGATCCGTGCCGATGCTCGAGAGCGGATCGAGGGCGGTCTTCTGCGCGTCGTCCAGGCCGCGGGTGAGGGACGCGATCACGACCACGAGCGCAACCCCGAGCGCGAGCCCGCTGACCGTCACGATCGTGCGGCCGCGCCGACGCCCGAGTTCGCTGCGGGCATACCGCAGGAAGAACATGTGGCAAGCCTCCCGGCCGGTCCTGGGAGGGCCCTGCGAGCGCCCTGGGAATCCGCTGTGAGGCGCCGGGAGGCGCTCGGGCGGCCGTGCTTTCGCGCTACTCGACCGTGACGGTCTTCGCGAGGTTGCGCGGCTGATCGACGTTCAGGCCGCGCAGGCGCGCGATCCGATACGCGAGCAGCTGGAGCGGCACGACCGCGAGCACGGCGGAGAGGAACGCGGGGGCCTTGGGGACGTAGATCACGTCGTCGGCGTGGTGCTGGATGTCCTCGTTCCCGTCGGAGGCGATCGCGATCACGTGCGCGCCGCGCGCCCTGACCTCCTGGATGTTGGAGACGAGCTTGTCGTAGACCCGCTCCATCCGCGTCGCGACGACGACGACCGGCGTGTTCTCGTCGAGGAGCGCGATCGGCCCGTGCTTCATCTCGCCGGCCGAGTACGCCTCGGTCGGGATGTACGAGATCTCCTTCAGCTTCAGCGCCCCCTCGAGCGCGACGGGGAGCCCGATGTTGCGGCCGAGGTAGAGGAAGAACGGCCGGTCGTGAAAACGGCGGGCGATCTCGTCGATCGGGTGGTCGCCCTCGAGGAACTGGGTGATCTTCGCGGGGAGCCCGTAGACCGCGTTGACGATGTACTCGAGCTCTCCGGCGGGCATGGTCTCGCGCACCTGGGCGAGCTTCAGCGCGACGAGGAAGAGGAGGCTGAGCTGCGCGGTGAACGTCTTCGACGCGGCCACGCTCACCTCGAGACCTGCGCGCGTGTACAGCACCGAGTCGACCTCGCGGGTGATCTGGGAGCCCATCATGTTCGTGATCGCGACCGTGTGCGCCCCCATGCTGCGCGCGAGCTTCATCGCCTCGATCGTGTCTCGCGTCTCGCCGGACTGCGAGATGCCGATCACGAGGGTCTCCCGGTCGAGCACCGGGTTGCGGTAGATCCACTCGGACGCGATGTCGTGCTCGACCGGCACGCGCGCCCACTCCTCGATCGCGTAGCGCGCGGCGACCGCGGCGTGGTAGCTCGTCCCCGCCGAGAGGATCACGATGCGGCTGAGCTCGCGCAGCTCGTCGTCGTCCATCCCGAGCCCCTCGAGGCAGAGGCGGCCCTTGCGCAGCCGGTCGCCGATCGTCTCCGCGACGGCGTCGGGCTGCTCGTAGATCTCCTTGAGCATGAACGTCTCGTACCCGCCCTTGACCGCGCCCTCGTCGTCCCAGTCGAGCTCGACGACGTCGTGGTCGACGATCACGCCGTCCTCGGCCCGCAGGAAGCTCGAGCCCTCGGGCGTGACGACCGCGATCTCGCCGTCGTTCGGGAACTGGACGACGCGCGTCTCGCGCAGGAAGGCGGCCGCGTTCGAGGCGAGGTACGTCTCGCCGTCCGCAAGGCCGACGACCATGGGGCACTGGAGCCGGGCCCCCACGAGCAGGCCGGGGTGGTCGCGGTGGATGACGGCGAACGCGAAGTGGCCTTCGAGCTCGGCGTATGCGCGGCGAACCGCCTCGACGAGGTCGCCGTCGTAATGGTCTTCGATCAGGTGCGTCACGGTCTCGGCGTCCGTCTCCGAGGAGAACACGTGACCCTCGGACAGCAGGCGTTCGCGCAGCTCCCGATAGTTCTCGACGATTCCGTTGAGGACGATCGCGAGCGTCTCGGCCTCCTCCGCCGCGAGCGGATGGGCGTTCTCCTCGGTCACGCCTCCGTGGGTCGCCCAACGGGTATGGCCGAGGCCCGTGGTGGCCGGCGACGTGACGAGGTCGGCGCGCTCACGCAGGTTCGCGAGGTTCCCGACCGCGCGCGTGTAGCGCAACCCGTCGGCTTCGAGCAGCGCGATCCCCGCCGAGTCGTAGCCGCGGTACTCGAGACGCTTGAGCCCGTGGAGCAGAAGCGGCTTGCACTCACGCGGCCCGACGTATCCGATGATCCCGCACACGTGCGCTCCTTCCGTGCGCCTCGTTCACGGGCGCGCTTCGCAGGGACTCAGGAGGTCTCTGCCTCCGCTCGAACGAGGTCGGCGATGCTACCACAGAGGTTTCGCGCCTCCGCGGCGTCCTCCAGCTCGGCGAGCACGCGGATCACCGGCTCGGTGCCCGATGGCCGGACGAGCACGCGCCCGCGCCCGTCGAGGGTCGCGTTGAGCCGGGCGACCTCGTCGAGGACGCGGCCGGAGACCTCGTTCGAGCCAACGGTCACGTTCTCCGTCGCCTGCGCGAAGCGGGGCATCTGCGCAGCCGCCTCGGCGAGCGGCCGGCCCGCGAGCGCGCGGCACAGCGTCAGCGCCGCGGCGAGCCCATCGCCGGTCACGTGCCCGTCGAGCACGATCAGGTGGCCGGACTGCTCTCCACCCAGCATGCCGCCTTCGCTGCGCAACGTCTCCAGCACGTACCGGTCGCCGACGTCCGTCGTCAGGACACGGATTCCGTGCTCGTCCATCAGCCGGTGGAAGCCGAGGTTCGTCATGGTCGTCACGACCACGAGCTCCGGCTCGAGCGCGAGCGCACAGATCGCGAGTATCTGGTCCCCGTCGACGATCCCCCCCGCCGCGTCCACCGCGAGCATGCGGTCGCCGTCGCCGTCGAACGCGACGCCGAGGTCGTACGCGCCGCTCTGCACGGTCGAGCGGAGGAGGGAGAGATCGGTCGCGCCACAGCCGACGTTGATGTTCGTCCCGTCCGGCTGGCAGGCGAGCGGGGTGACCTCGGCGCCGAGGTGCTCGAACACGCCGGGCGCGATCGCGGAGTACGCGCCGTTCGCGCAGTCGACCGCGATGCGCAGCCCCGAGAGATCCGAGCCGAAGTGCTCCACCACGTGCTCGACGTACCCGACCGCGGCGTCCTCGATGTGCTCCACCGCGCCGCCTCCGGCTCCCGACGTGTCCAGCAGCGCCTCGATCTCGAGCTCGTCCCCGTCGGTGAGCTTGTGCCCCTCACGGTCGAAGACCTTGACCCCGTTGTACTCCGGCGGATTGTGGGACGCGGACACCACGAGCCCCAGGTCCTGCGCGAGGAGCGCGACCGCAGGCGTCGGCAGGACGCCGGCGAGCACGGCGTTCCCGCCGGCGGCGACGATGCCGCGGGTGAGCGCTTCCTCGAGCGCGGGCCCCGAGCCACGCGTGTCGCGCCCCACGAGCACGCGTCCGCGCGCGGCCCACAGCGTCACCGCACGGCCCAGCCGCTCGACGAGCTCAGGGGTCAGCGTCTCGCCGACGACCCCGCGGACCCCGTCCGTGCCGAACCAGCGGCGCTTTCCGGCGGCGCCGGAAATCGCCAGTCCAACCGCCTCCGATCGCGTCACGCGCACGACCTCCATTGTCGTAGCCTGAGTCCAACCGGCGCTTCCCGCAAGGGAAGTGCCCCGACTATCGCTTGGAGAACTGGGGCGCCTTGCGCGCCTTGTGCAGGCCGGCCTTCTTGCGCTCGACCTTGCGCGCATCCCTCGTCAGGAACCCCTGGCGCTTGAGCGGCACGCGGAGCTCGGGGTCGGCGTCGACGAGCGCGCGAGCGATCCCGTGCCGGATCGCGCCCGCCTGCCCGCTGATGCCGCCGCCGTGGACACGGACTCGCAGGTCGTAGCGGCCCGCCGCGTCGGCGACCTCGAGCGGTGCGAGCGCGAGCGTGCGCTGTGACGCACGGGGGAAGTACTCCTCGATCGTGCGGCCGTTGATCCACGTCACCCCGTCGCCGGGTCGCAGGATCACGCGCGCGACCGAGGTCTTGCGCTTGCCGGTGCCGCGGTACGTCGCGAGCGTCGCCATCTAGAGCGCCATCTCCTTCGGCCCCTGCGCGGCGTGGGGGTGCTCGGGGCCGGCGTAGACCTTCAACTTCCGCAGCTGCACCGCGGCGAGCCGGTTCTTGGGCAGCATCCCCTTGACCGCCTTGCGGATCACCTCGGTGGGGCGCCGGTCGAGTTGCTCGCGGAGCGTCCGCTCACGCAGCCCTCCCGGATAGCCCGAGTGGCGGCGCACCATCTTCTGATCGAGCTTCTTCCCCGTCACGTGGATCTTCTCCGCGTTCACGACGACCACGAAGTCGCCGGTGTCGACATGCGGCGTGTACACGGGCTTTCCCTTCCCACGCAGCGTGTCCGCGATCACGGTCGCGAGCCGCCCGAGAGTCTTGCCCTCGGCGTCCACGACGTACCAGTCGCGTTGGATCTCGCCCGGCTTGGCGGTGTAGGTGGTCATGGCTCGAAAAGAGGGCGGATCGTCCGACCGCCGGCGGCGGAGTGTAGCAGGAGCGAGGCTAGAGCTCGATCTCGGCGGGGAGCGTCGTCGGCAGGTCCGGGCGTTCGTGCTCGTACCTCGCGCGGGCGTCGAAGTACACGTAGGCCGTGACGAGCGCGACGAACGGCAGCGCGATCGCGTAGACGACGCCCGCGACGAGGTTGAGCACCGCCAGCGACGCGTTCGAGGCGAAGATCAGCAGTGCGCCGAGCAGCGGGCCCGCGAGCAGGGCGATCGTGGTGCTGATCCCGACGAGCGAGCCGACCCGGATCCAGCGGCCGCGCACGAGCCGCCCGCTGCGCTGGAGCGCGAAGAAGCCGGCCTCGCCCTCGAGCTCCACGACGGGGGCGAGCAGCGACCAGCGGACCGCGAGCCAGATCGCCACCGGGATCAGGAAGCCCGTGGTCGTCAGCGCCACCCAGAGCACGGCGACGACCCCGACCGTGCGGGTGAGCGGCCGGATCCTGTGGATCGCGAGCCGACTCGCCTCGGCCACACCGACCCGCCTGCCCGCGTCGAGCTCCCGGAGCGCGCCCGCCGTGGCCGCCTGGACGACGGCGAAGCCGAGGAGCGTGAGGACGAGGCCCAGCACGACCGCGAGATAGGCGAACACGCCGGCGAGGTCTCCCGTGACGCTGCCGAACAGGTCGGTCGCCCGCAGGAGGAGCCACTGGAGCACCGTGATCACGAGCACCACGGGGATCAGGAGCACGCCGAGCCCGACGAAGAGCCTCACGTGCGTGACGTACATCCGCGCGGAGACCGAAAGGATCTGGCCCCATGAGCGCCGGCTCCCGACCCGGTACGGGGCGACGGGCGTCCATGTCGCCTTCATGATCGCGAACACGAGCAGGCCGAGCACGAGCGCGAGCGCGAGGAGCGTCGCACCCGGGTTCCGCAGCAGGCGCATCAGCCCTGACGAGCCGCGCTCGACGCCCGCGCAGAAGAGATCGGTCGCACCCGTCCCCAGCACGCCGCCCGTCGGCACCGCGTAGCTCCGGTCGCGCCACCCCTGCGCCCACCGGAACGGCTCGGTCCACTGCTCCTTCAGGTTCGGCCCGGTCGGCCCGTTGAAGAACGCCTGCTGGAGCTCGCCCCAGCGGCCCTCGAACGTGATCCACGGGTACTGCTGGGCGGCAGCCTTCGGGTCGCTCGGGATGGTTCGCACGACGGGCAGGAGCTCGTCGTGCGGCCCTCGCGTGTCGTCGCAGCCGACCCCGGCGTCCGCAGAGCTGCCGATGTAGAGGGCGCCGGTGTACTTGTTCGCGTGCGAGCCGGCCGCCGGGTAGACGACCGGGTGGGTCCCGTCGACGACCTCGAGCTTGTCGTCGCCCCAGGCGGCGCGCTCGGCGCCCTCGTGCGAGCTGTAGCCGACCTCGACCGGGTGCGACTGTGCGAGCGCCTCCTGCGCATCTGACGCGTCGAAGTCGAGCTGGATCATCTCCCAGTCGCCCTCGTGCTTGTTGTTGAAGTCGTTGAAGGCGTAGAAGAACCAGTACTGGAGCGCGAGCTTGCCCGGGAAGGCCGGGTCGGCGGCGAGGTGCGCGTACACCGTTGGCTGCGACCCCTTCTGGAGGCGCCGCGCCCAGCGCTCGTAGTCGCAGCCGGGGTCGAGCGCGCTGCCGGGAAAGTCGAGGTGGTACTCGTAGAGACCGGCGAGGTCCTTTGCGGTCGGCCCGATCTCGACGAGGTCGCCCGGGCCCCACGGCCCGCGCAGCGCGACGGTCGGGTCGCCGAACAAGAGATTCACGTCCATCGGCAGGTACGGCTCCCCGGGGCCGCATTCCTCGGGCTGCTCCACGAGTCGCACCACCGGCGCGTACCGCGCAGCGAGGTCCTGCTCGGCGCCGGCGAGCGCGCCGCCCGTGACGGCCAGCGCGAGCAGCGTCGTGAGCGCCGCCGCGAGGACGTACCGGGTCCTGGTCGGAGGCAGGGGAGCGCATCGCGGGACTGTATGCGGCCCGCCGGTCGGCCGGCAGCGTCCCCACGCGGCAACTCGATGTGCTTCGATCCGGCTCTCTGAGCGTGGATCGGATCCGACGGCGGGTCGTGGCGCACGGCCGGGTGCAGGGCGTCTGGTTCCGCGACGGCGCGCGCGTGCGCGCCGAGGAGCTCGGTGTCGCCGGGTGGGTGCGCAACCGCCCGGACGGTGCTGTCGAGGCGGAGCTCGAAGGTGCGGCCGTGCAGGTGGAGAGGCTCGTCGGGTGGTTCGCCCGTGGGCCGGTGGGAGCCCGTGTCGACCGGCTCGAGGTCGACGAGCTGGCGGTCCGCGACGAGGTCGGTTTCGCGGTGCTGCCGTCGGCGCGGTAGGATCGCCGAACGAACCGGGGAGCTCGGGCGAGACCGGGCTGAGAGGGCGGCTGAGCGCCGCCGACCCGCAGAACCTGACCTGGGTAATGCCAGCGGAGGAACGGACGTGTTGGAGCCCGATGTCATGATCGTCGCCTCAGGGGACGGCCCGAGGCTGACGTTGCCGGTCGCACCGAGGGTGGTCGCGGCGGACGGTGGCCTCGACCGGGCGCTGTCGCTCGGCCTGACCGTCGACATGGTGGTCGGGGACCTCGACTCGGTCACGGCGACGGCGCTGGCCGAGGCCGAGGAGGGCGGCGCGACCATCGTTCGCCACCCGCAGGCGAAGGACGAGAGCGACCTCGAGCTCGCCCTCACGAGCTCCGTCGCCGCAGGCGCCCGCCGGGCGCTCGTCGTCGCGAGCGCGGAGGGTCGGCTCGACCACCTGCTCGCCTCGCTCCTCCTGCTCGGCTCCGACCTCGTCGGCGAGCTCGAGCTGGACGCGTTCGTCGGCTCCGCGCTCGTCCACGTCGTCCGCGGCACCCGCACGCTCCAGGGGAGGGACGGCGAGCTCCTGAGCCTGCTCGCGGTCGGCGGTCCCGCGCGGGGCGTGGTGACGGGCGGTCTCGCCTACCCGCTCGACGGCGAGACGCTCGAGCCGGGCTCGAGCCGCGGCATCTCGAACGTCTTCGTCGGCGAGACCGCGACCGTGACGGTCGCCGACGGCACCCTGCTCGCGATCCGTCCGGACGCAGGAGAAGGGCGCTTGTGTTGAATCACCACAAGCGTCGTCCAGCCCGCGTCCTCCTCGCCGTGCTCGTGGTTGCGGGCGCGACGTTCGCCGCGGCGGGCTGCGGCGGGGGCGGCTCGACCCCGACCGAGGTCGTGCTCCTCACGCACGACTCGTTCGCGATCCCGAGGAGCACGAAGGCGGCCTTCGAGCGCCAGACCGGTCTCACGCTGCGCGTTCTGCAGGGCGGCGACGCCAACGAGATGCTCAACAAGGCCCTTCTCACGGCCGGTGATCCGCAGGCGGACGCGATCTTCGGGATCGACGACAGCATCCTCTCCCGCGCCCTCGGCGGCGACCTGCTCGACGAGTACCGCTCACCGGAGCTCGCTGAGGTCTCCTCCGCGTTCGCGAGCCCCGACCCGCACGTGACGCCGATCGACCACGGAGAGGTGTGCCTCAACTACGACCGCGCCTGGTTTCGCACGCACGGCGTCCCGCCTCCGCAGACACTCGCCGACCTGACTCGGCCGCGCTACAAGAACCTGCTCGTCGTCGAGAACCCCGCAACCTCGTCGCCCGGGCTCGCGTTCCTCCTCGCGACCGTCGCCCGCTACGGCGACCCCGGCTGGGAGACGTACTGGCGCCGCCTGCGCGCGAACGGAGTGCTCGCCGTCGACGGCTGGGAGGAGGCGTATACGCAGCAGTTCTCCGGGGCAGCCGGGAGCCCGGGCAAGCGGCCGATCGTGGTCTCGTACGCCTCGAGCCCGGCGGCCGAGGTGATCTTCGCCTCGAAGCCGATCACGACGTCTCCCACCGCCGCGGTCGAGGACGGCTGCTACCGGCAGGTCGAGTACGCGGGCGTCCTGCGCGGCGCGCACAACGAGAAGGGCGCGCAGGAGCTGATCGACTTCATGCTCTCGCGGCAGTTCCAGGCGGGCGTGCCGGACTCGATGTTCGTGTATCCCGTTCGCGCAGGGGTGGCGCTGCCGAAGACGTTCGTCCAGAACGCGCTCGTCCCGGAGAGCCCGCTCTCGCTGCCGGCGGAGAAGATCGACGAGAACCGCGACCGCTGGCTCTCGACATGGACCGACATCGTCGTGCGCTGAGCTCGCGGGAGCGCGCGGCGCGGGCCGCCACCGTGGCGATTCCGGTCGCGTTCCTCGCGGTCTTCTTCGCGTGGCCGCTCGTCGCGATCTTGCGGCGGAGCCTGTTCGCGGGTGGCGCGCTCGACGTGCCCTGGGACGTCCTCGGCGCGTCGTCCACCCGCGAGATCGCCTGGTTCACGCTCTGGCAGGCAACGGCCTCCACCGTTCTGACGCTCGCCGCAGGGTTGCCGCTCGCGTGGGCGCTGGCCCGCTTCTCGTTCCCCGGTCGCTCGCTCGTGGAGGCACTCGTGCTCGTCCCGTTCGTCCTCCCCACGATCGTCGTCGCCACCGCTTTCATCGCGCTGCTGCCGGAAGGGCTCGAGCGCTCCGTGTGGGCGATCCTGCTCGCGCACGTGTTCTTCAACGTCGCGGTCGTGGTGCGCGTCGTCGGGGCGTTCTGGGGCGGTCTCGACGAGCGCCTCTGGGACGCCGCCGCCACGCTCGGCGCGGGCCCGCTCGCCCGGCAGCGCCGCGTCACGCTCCCGTTGCTGGCCCCCGCTCTCGCCTCGGCCGCCTCGATCGTGTTCCTCTTCTGCTTCACCTCGTTCGGCGTGATCGTGGTGCTCGGCGGGATCAGGTACGCGACCCTCGAGACCGAGATCTACAACCAGGCGGCCCGGCTCTTCGACCTGCGCGTCGGTGCGGTGCTCGCGCTGCTCCAGCTCGCCGCCGTCGCCGCGGTCGTGATCGTCTCGGGAGTGCTGGAGCGGCGCCTCGGCGGCGCTCGGCGGCGCGGACGGAAGGCGCCGCTGCCGACCGGACGCCGCGCGTTCGCGGTCGCCGCAATCGTGACGCTCTCGTTGGGGCTCCTCGTGCTGCCGCCGCTCGCCCTCGTCGTCCGCTCGCTCCAGGTCGCCGGCGGCTACGGGCTCGGCCACTTCGCGTCGCTGTTCGACGCGACACCGGCGCTGCTCGTCACGCCTTGGCATGCCGTCCTCAACTCGCTGCTGTTCGCGAGCGTCGCGGCCGCGATCGCGCTGGCCGTCGGCATCCCGGCGGCGGTCTCCGTCGCACGGGGCAGCCGGGGCCTCGACGCGCTGTTGATGCTTCCGCTCGGCGCCTCGGCCGCGATGCTCGGGTTCGGCTTCCTGCTCGCGTTCGCCGACCCGCCGCTCGACCTGCGCTCGTCGATCGCGATCGTGCCGCTCGCCCAGGCACTCGTCGCCACGCCGTTCGTCGTCCGCTCGCTCGCCCCGGCGCTGCGTGCCCGCGACGAGCGCCTGCCGGAGGTCGCCGCGGCGCTCGGCGCGAGCCCGACCCAGGTCCGCCTGGAGATCGAGCTCCCGCTCCTCGCTCGGCCGCTCGCGGTCGCGGCGGGGCTGGCGTTCGCGGTCGCGCTCGGGGAGTTCGGCGCCACCGTGTTCGTCGTGCGCGCCGACTGGCCGACCCTGCCGGTGGCCATCTTCCGGTTCCTCGGACGGCCCGGGGCCGACAACGTCGGTACCGCGATGGCGCTCTGCGTCGTGCTGATGGCGCTCGTGACGGTGGTGGCGCTCGTCTCGCAGCGCGCCGTCGGGCGGGGCTCGCGATGACGCTCGCGCTCGAGCGCGTCGAGGTGATCCTCGGCGGAACCCGCATCGTGACCGGCGTCTCCCTCGAGGTGCCGACGGGCGACCGGCTGGCGCTCCTCGGGCCGAGCGGGGCGGGCAAGTCGACGCTGCTCCGCGTCGTCGCGGGCCTGGAACGTCCGTCGTCCGGGCACGTGCGCGTCGACGGACGGGAGGTGACAGGGCTGCCGACACACCGCCGAGGGATCGGGCTCGTGTTCCAGGACGCTGCGCTGTTCCCGCACCGGACGGTCGCCGAGAACGTCGGCTTCGGCCCGAAGGTCGCACGCTTGCCGCGCGCCGAGCAGGCTGCACGCGTGACGGAGGCGCTCGAGCTCGTCGGTCTCGCCGGCGCCGGCGAGCGGGACGTGACGACGCTCTCGGGCGGCGAGGCGCAGCGGGTCGCGCTCGCCCGGGCGCTCGCCCCACGCCCGTCGATCCTGCTGCTCGACGAGCCGCTCGGGGCGCTCGACGGGCCGCTGCGTCTGCGCCTACAAGAGGACCTGCGCTCGCTCTTCGAGCGGCTCGCGCTGACCGTCGTCCACGTCACCCACGATGTCGGCGAGGCATTCGCGCTCGGCGACCGGATCGCGGTGCTGCGCGCCGGGCAGGTTGCCCAGAACGCGCGGCCGGACGACCTCTGGGCCTGTCCCGCCGACGACTGGGTCGCCCGATTTCTCGGCATGCGCAACGTCCAGCGAGACGGTGATCACGCGACCGTCGTGCGCCCCGAAGCCGTCCGCATCGTGCCCGGGGACGGGGCGACCGTGCTCGCCGCCGATCGGGAAGGGCCCGTGGTCCGTCTTCGGATCCGTCGCGACGACGGCGCCGAGCTCGACGCGCTCGCGCTGGGGATCCGCGTGCCTGCCCCCGGCGATCGGGTCTCCCTCGAGATCGACCCCTCGGGCGTCGTCGACGTTCCCGTGTGGGATGCGGGACGGGGCTGACGCCACGTCCCAGGGGCGGAGTGGGAGTAGCGAGACGGCCTTGCCGCCTCGCTACTCCCACTCGATCGTGGCGGGCGGCTTCGACGAGAGGTCCAGCGCGACGCGGTTCACGCCCGGCACCTCGTTGATGATCCGCGCGCTGATCGTCGCGAGCAGCTCGTGCGGGAGCCGTGCCCAGTCGGCGGTCATCGCGTCCTCCGAGGTCACGGCCCGGATCACGACCGGGTACGCGTACGTGCGCTCGTCGCCCTGCACGCCGACCGAGCGGATCGCCGGCAGGACCGCGAAGCACTGCCACAGCTCGCCGTAGAGGTCGGCCCGGCGGATCTCCTCGAGCAGGATCGCGTCCGCGTGGCGAAGGATCTCCAGTCGCTCCTCCGTCACGTCCCCGATGATCCGGATCGCGAGGCCCGGGCCGGGGAAGGGGTGGCGCCACACCATGCGCTCCGGGAGGCCGAGCTGCTCCCCGACGCGTCGTACCTCGTCCTTGAACAGCGAGCGGAGCGGCTCCACCAGCTCCATCCGCATGTCGGCCGGCAGCCCGCCGACGTTGTGGTGCGACTTGATCTTCGCGGCGACCCCCACGTCGCCGCCGGACTCGATCACGTCGGAGTAGAGCGTGCCCTGCACGAGAAAGCGGACGTCTCCCAGGCTCGTGCGACCGGAGTCCGCGCGAGCGGATTCCGGTCTTGCAGCAGAGGACAGCTTGCGTGCTTCTTCCTCGAAGACGCGGATGAACTCCTCGCCGACGATCGAGCGCTTCTCCTCGGGGTCGGTGACACCTGCGAGCCGTCCGAGGAACCGCTCACGCGCGTCGACGTGGACGAGCGGGACGTGGAAGTGGGAGCCGAACGTCTCGACGACCTGCGCCGCCTCGTTCTCGCGCAGCAGCCCGTGGTCGACGAACACGCACGTGAGCTGATCGCCGACCGCCTTGTGCACGAGCAGCGCCGCGACCGCCGAGTCGACGCCGCCCGAGAGCCCGCAGATCACGGTCTCGGAGCCGACCTGCGCGCGGATGCGCTCGACCTGCTCCTCGATCACGGCCGCCGGCGTCCAGGCCGGCGGCGCTCCGGCGACGTCGTAGAGGAAGGTCTCCAGCATGCGCTGTCCCTGCGGGGTGTGCACGACCTCCGGGTGGAACTGCACGGCGTAGAGGCCGCGGGCGGGATCCTCGAACCCCGCGATCGGCGTCGTCTCCGACGAGGCGGTCACCCGCGCCCCGGGCGGGGCTGCGGTGACCGAGTCGCGGTGGCTCATCCAGACGACCTGCTCGCGCTGGAGGTCACCAAAGAGCGCGCCGGTGTCGTCGAGCTCCACGTCCGCCTTCCCGAACTCCGACACCTCGTTCGACTCGACGGTCCCGCCCAGCTCGCGGGCCATCAGCTGCATTCCGTAGCAGATGCCCAGGGTGGGGATCCCGAGCTCGAAGATCGCGGGGTCCGCCTGCGGTGCGCCCTCCGCGTAGACGGACGCCGGCCCGCCGGAGAGCACCAGCGCGACCGGGTCGAGCGCACGCAGCTCCTCGGCGCCGACCCTGTGGGAGACGAGCTCCGAGTACACCCGCGCCTCGCGCACCCGCCGCGCGATCAGCTGGCTGTACTGCCCGCCGAAGTCCAGCACGAGCACCGGGCGCTCCTGCGGAGGCGGCTCCGGCGCGGGGAACGGGACGAGCTCAGCCTCGACGATAGTTCGGCGCGTCCTTCGTGATCGTGACGTCGTGGGGATGGCTCTCGCGCAGGCCCGCGCCGGTGATGCGCACGAAGCGCGCCTGCTTCAGCTCCTCGATCGTCGGCGCGCCGCAGTAGCCCATCGCCTGGCGGAGACCGCCCACGATCTGATGGACGATCGGGGCGAGCGGGCCCTTGTACGCGACGCGGCCCTCGATCCCCTCGGGGACGAGCTCGTCGACGTCCTCGACGTCGCCCTGGAAATAGCGGTCCTTCGAGAACGAGCGGGCCTTCATCGCCCCGAGCGAGCCCATTCCGCGGTACTCCTTGAACCGCTCGCCTTGGACGACGAGCACGGCCCCGGGCGACTCGTCGGTGCCCGCGAGCATCGAGCCGAGCATCACCGTGTCGGCGCCGGCGGCGATCGCCTTCGCGACGTCGCCCGACGAGGTCATCCCGCCGTCGGCGATCAACGGGACACCCTCGTCCGCGGCGATCTCGGCGCAGTCGTGGATCGCCGTCACCTGCGGGACTCCCACGCCCGCGACGACCCGGGTCGTGCAGATGCTCCCCGGCCCCTGACCGAGCTTGAGCGCGTCCGCGCCGGCATCGATGAGGGCCTCGGCCGCCTCGCCCGTGGAGATGTTCCCGGCGACGACCTGGACGTCGTGGGCGTCCTTCAGGGCGCGGACGACGTCGAGCACGCCGCGGGAGTGGCCGTGTGCCGTGTCGACGACGAGCGCGTCGACCTCGGCGTCGACGAGCGCCGCGGCGCGCTCCAGCGCGTCGGTGCCGACGCCGACCGCCGCGGCGACGCGCAGGCGGCCGCGGTCGTCCTTCGTCGCGAGCGGGTACGCCTGCCGCTTCGAGATGTCCTTCACCGTGATCAGGCCCTTGAGACGGCCCTCGAGATCGACGATCGGCAGCTTCTCGATCCGGTGGCGGCCGAGGATGGCCTGGGCCTCCTCGAGCGTGGTGCCCACGGGCGCCGTGACGAGCCCCTCGCGCGTCATCGCGTCGCCGACCCGCACCGTCGACGGCACGCCGAACCGGAGGTCGCGGTTCGTGAGGATCCCGACGAGCCGCTCGTCCTCGTCGGTGATCGGGATCCCGGAGACGCGGTAGCGCGCCATCAGGTCGAGCGCGTCGCCGACGAGCGCGTCCGGCGAGAGCGTCACGGGCTCGACGATCATGCCGGCCTCGGAGCGCTTGACCTTGTCGACCTCGGCCACCTGGTCGCCGATCGAGAGGTTCCGGTGGAGGACGCCGATGCCGCCCAGCCGCGCGAGCGCGATCGCCATGCGCGCCTCGGTCACGGTGTCCATCGCCGCGGAGACGACGGGGATCTCGAGGGCGATCGTGCGGGTCAGGCGAGTCGCAGTGACCGCGTCGTTCGGGAGCACCCCCGACTCCGTCGGCACGAGCAGGACGTCGTCGAAGGTCAGCCCTTCCTTCGCGAACTTGTCCCGCGAGCTCTCCAAGTGCTGCGATCGTAACAGCGCGCCCGGCTACGCCGGCTGGAGCTCGTGCACCTCGACCGCGGGCAGGAGCCGTTTCGCCTCGGCCGGATCGAAGCGCCCCGCGCCGACCTCGAGCACCGACGCCGCGCCGGCTGCGACCGCGAGCCGCAGCGCCTCCTCCGCCGTCGCGTCGGCGAGCACGGCGTTGAGCCACTGCGCGAGGAGCGCGTCGCCTGCGCCGACCACCGACGCAGGCTCGAGCCGGGGCGTGACGGCGCGATAGCGGCGCACCTGGCGCTCCTCGCGGACGAGCGCGAAGCAACCGTGCTCGACCGTGATCAGCGCGTTGCGGGCGCCCAGCTCGGCCATCGTGTCGAGCGCCATCAGGAAGTCCTCCTCGTCGAAGAGCTCCTGACCGACGAGCTGCTCCGCCTCGCGCTGGTTGGGCGACACGAGCCACGGCTCCGCCTCGAGCGCGAGCCGCAGCGGCTCCCCCTCCGTGTCGAGCGCCACGCGCACCCCGCGGCGGCCGAGCTCGCGGACGGCCTCGCCGTAGAAGCCGGTCGCGACGCCGCGTGGCAGGGAGCCGGCGAACACGACCGCCTCGGCGCTGCGCGAGAGGTAGCGGATCTTGTCCATCAGGATCTCGAGCTCGGTGTCGCTGACCTTCGGCCCCCACTCGTTGATCTCGGTCTGCGTACCGGACGTGGGGTCCACGACCAGCGTCGACGTCCGCGACTCCTGGCGGATGCGCACGAAGTCGTTGAGGATCGACTCCTCCGTCAGCTGAGCCACGATCCGGGTGCCGGTGCGGCCGCCGGCGAGGCCCGTCGCGACCACCGGGTGATCGAGCCGCTTCAGCGCCCGCGCGATGTTGATCCCCTTGCCACCGGCGAGGGTCAGGACGTCGCTGGCGCGGTGCCGCTGGCCGAGCTTGAGGATCGGGACCGTGAGCGAGCGATCCAGCGCCGCGTTGAGCGTGACGGTGATGATCATCGATGGCCTCCCCGGCTCATGACACCAGCCCCGCCAGATGGTGCAGCGTGCGTCCTGCCAGCCAGTGCGCCTGGGCGAGCGTCCCCGGCTGCGGCCGCGCCGCTGCCGTGACCAGCGGAGAGCGCGCGACCACGCGACTCCCGTCCTTCACGACGAGGGTGCCGAGGCGCTCGCCGGCCCGCACCGGAAGGGCGGCGACGGCGGGCACGACGACGCGCTCGACGAGTGGGCGGTCGACCGGCGCGGGACGGACGATCGCGCGGGGCGCGACGAGACGGATCGGCTGCTCCCCCCAGCCCACCGGAACCGCGGCGTAGGCCCGGCGGGTCTCCACCACACGCGACGCGCGATAGCTCGCGAGGCCGAAGCGGAGCAAGGCGGCGAGGTCGGCGTCGCGCCGGCTCTCGCTCGGCTCGCCGAGCACCGCCGCCGTGATCCCCACCCCACCGACGCGCGCGAACGCGACCTGCGACCAGCCGGCGAGCCCGGTGTGTCCCGTCTTGCCACCTCTGATCCCGCGCACCGTGCCGATCAGGTTGTCCGTCGACTCGAGCACGCGCCCATCGGACAGCGTCGCCTGCGCGCTGCTCGCATAGCGGCGGATCACCGGGTTGCGCAGCGCGACGCGGAGGAGCTTCGCGATGTCTCTCGCGGTCGAGACGTGCCCGGGCTGGTCGAGCCCGTGGGGGTTCTCGTAATGCGTTCCGGTCAGGCCGAGCTCGCGGGCCTTGCGGTTCATCTCGGCGACGAAGCGCGGCACGGAGCCCGAGGAGGCGATCGCGAGCGCGGTCGCCGCGTCGTTCGCGCTCGGCACGAGGGCACCCGCGACGAGGTCGCGCACCGTCAGGCGCTGGCCCGCGTGGAGGTCCGATGGTCGACTCCCCGACGCGCGCCGCCGCGGCGGGCACGGTGACCACGTCCTCGAGGCGCAGGTGGTCGAGCGCGACGAGCACGGTCATCAGCTTCGTGATGCTCGCCATCGGCCGCCGGACGTCGGCGTCGCGGGCGGCGAGCGTCCGGCCGTCGACCGAGCTCTGCACGATGTACGCGCGCGCCTGGACGGGCGGCGCGGATGCGTGCACCGGCCCGCACAGTGCGAGCGCGGCGACCGCGACGGCGAGCAACCCGCAGCGCTTCACGTTCCGGGAAGCCTATCGACCGGCGTCACCAGCCCGCCGCCGCCCAGACCGCGCTCTGCAGCCGGGCGGCCTCGGCGCCCGCGGCGGCCCGCCAGTCGTCCGTCGGCGCGTCGCGGTACGCGTAGATCACCGAGCGCGCGGCGTTGACGAGCGCGCTGGACGGACCGCTCGTGAACGCGCGCGCGACGTCTCCCGGGCTGGCGCCCTGCGCGCCGACGCCGGGTAGGAGGATGATCGCGCGCGGCATCTCCCGGCGTGCCTCGCCGACGATCCTCGGAACGGTCGCGCCCACGACCGCGCCGACGCTGGAGAGGCCGCATGCGCCGACGAGCTCCTCTCCCCAGCTGTCGACGAGCTCCGCCACCTGGCGCCACTGCGGGCGTCCGTCGGAGAGCACGACATCCTGAAGCTCCGCTGCACCGGGGTTCGACGTGCGCACGAGCAGGAACAACCCCGCACCGTCGCGGCGGCACGCTGCGAAGAACGGGTCGAGCGAGTCGCGCCCCAGATACGGGCTCACCGTGAGCGCGTCCGCGAGTGGGGGCTCCTGCCCCCGGCGCTCGAGGAACGCGGCGGCGTACGCGCGGGAGGTCGAGCCGACGTCTCCGCGCTTCGCGTCGACGATCACGAGCAGCCCGGCCCCGCGGGCGTAGGCCGACACGCGCTCGAGGGCACGCCAGCCGTCGCTGCCCAGCGCCTCGAAGAACGCGACCTGGGGCTTCACCGCCACGACGTACGGCGCGACCGCGTCCACGATCCCGGTGCAGAACCGCTCGACCGCGTCCGCCGCCTCGGGCCGCCCGGCGACGGCCTCGCCGCGGAGCTCGACGGGCAGCATCTCGACGAGCGGGTCGAGGCCGACGACGAGCTGGGTGCGCTTCCTCTCGACAGCGTCCGCGAGCCGGTCGGGGAACGGGGCCGGCGGCGATCCTGCGGCGTCCGTCACGCGGCCAAGGGTAGCCGCGCGACCAGCGCGCCGATCGCGGCGACGTCGAGCGGCACGACCCGTAGCTCGGGCGGGGGTCGGCGCAGGAACGAGGCCACGAGCCGCAGCTCCTCGGCGTCCTGCGCCGCGTGCGAGGCAGTCGCCGCCGCGGCGTCGGCCACGAGCGCAGCCGATTCCAGCGCGGCGGCCGCGCCGAGCGGCACGAGGCGTGACGCTGCGATGCGGCCGCCGCGGATCGCGTACGCGCGCACGAACCCCGGCTCGTGCGCGGGCACGACCACGCACGCCTGGAGCGCGCGCAGCCGCTCGAGCTCCCGGAGCGCCGCGACGGCTTCCTCGAGCGCCGCGACGCGGTCGCGGAGCCGCGCCGCGTCCTCGAACCGCTGCTCCGCCGCAAGCCGGCGCAGCCGGCCGCGCAGCGCGGGAAGAGCAGCGGCGGGCTCGTCGGAGCCGTGCCCGTCGAGCGCTCGCGCCGCGCGTCGCGCGAGCGAGCGGCTCGTGAGGGGCCCGAAAGGAGTCGGCTCGGAGGTCGCGCCCCAGCGCTCGCCTCGGCGGCGCAGGTAGAGGTGCCGGTCTGGTCTCGTCGAGCGGGCGTTCGCGGGCGGGCGGAGCGTGCGGAGCAGGCGCAGCTCCTCGACGGCCGCCTCGAGCTCCGAGCCCGTCTCGCGCCACTCCACCCGCTCGAGCGCGCCGAGCGCCGCCTCGACGGCAGGCCGTTGTCTCGTCCCGCTGAAGTAGGAGCGCAGCCGCGCGCGCAGGTCCCGGGCGCGCCCGACGTAGAGCGCGAGGTCGCGTGCCCCCCGGAACACGTACACGCCCGGCCGTGGCGGGGCACCCGCCACGAGCGCGCGTTTCGTGTGGAGGCGGCGCGCTCGCGGGCGCGGCCAGCTCGACGAGGTCGGCCAACGTACGTGCGCCGCGCTCCTGGGCGAGCCCGATCAGCACGAGCAGGATCTCGGCGGTCGCGCGCGCATCCGGCAGCGCGCGATGGCACGGCTCGGTGGGGACCCCGAAGAAGTGGGAGAGGGCGGCGAGGCCGACGCGTCGCGTCCGCCCCTCGAGCAGCCGGCGGGCCAGCCACATCGTGTCGACCACGGGAGCGGCGACCCGGCGACCCGTCAACCGCTCGAGCTCGCGGTCGAGGAACGCGAGGTCGAAGCGGGCGTTGTGAGCGACGAGCGCCGCGTCTTCCGTGAAGGCGACCAGGCTCGCGACCGCCGCCCCGACCCTGGGCGACCCCGCGCAGCTCGCGGGGGCGGATGCCGGTCAGTGACGCGACCGCCGGGGGGAGCGGCACGCCGGGGTCGACCAGCGTCTCGTACACGTCCTCGAGCGCGAGACGCCGGATGCGCTGGGCGCCGATCTCGCAGATCCGGGCGTCGCGTGGCGACAGCCCCGTCGTCTCGAGGTCGACGACGACGAAATGTGCGTCCTCGAGCCGGACCCCGGCGCCCGGCGGGCGCGCGAGCCCGACATCGGCTCCACGCCACGCGAGCCGCGCGTCGCCGGCCACGACGTCGTCGAGCAGCGACCGCGCGAGCGCGGTCGGCGCCGATGCGAGCGCGAAGAGCGCGCGGGCCGCGTCGTCGACCGGCACGGGCCCGCGGCGGGCCTCGACGAGCTCGACCAGGCGATCTGCTGCGTCGAAGGAGAGCTGCACGGCGCTTCAGGGTACACGAACATACGTTCGCATACCCTGAAGCGCCGGAGAACCCGGCAGTTCCCGGGCGCGAGCCCGGAAAGTGCCCGCCTAGTTGACGGCTTTCTTCAACTGAGAGCCGGCGCTGAACTTCGGAACGTTGGCGGCCGCGATCTGCACACGCTCGCCGGTGCGCGGGTTGACGCCTTGGCGTGCCGCGCGCCGCGTGACATGGAACTTGCCGAAGCCGGTGAAGGTGACCGAGTCGCCGTTTTGGAGCGCGCCCTCGATCACACCGAGGCACGCGTCGACCGCCGCACCGGCGTCGCGCTTCGTCAGGCCCGCCTTGTCCGCAACGGCATCCACGAACTCCTGCTTGGTCACGTGCGATTCCTCCTGGTCGATGGGTCTCTTGACGCCGCCCGAGCCTACAGCTCGAACGGATTCGGCTCAACCATGCGGGTTCACAACCTCACCCCGCATCGCGAGCAGCTCACCGGCGCGGTAGAGCGAAGCGAGGCGCACACCGAGCCGCGCGAGCGCGTCGGCACCACCCTCCTCGCGATCGACGACGCACACCGCGTGCCGGACGACGAGCCCGGCCTCGCGAACGGCCTCCACCGCCTCGCAGAGAGCGCCACCCGACGTGACGACGTCCTCGACGAGGCACACGGTCTCACCGGGCTCGTAGCGGCCCTCGAGGCGGTTCGCGGTGCCGTATCCCTTGGTTTCACCGCGGATGATGATGAAGGGCAGCCCGGACGCCATCGCCGCCGACGCGGCCAATGCGACCGCTCCGAGCGCCGGTCCGGCGAGCCGCTCGATGGCCGGCTCGACGTGCCGTGCGGTGGTCGCGAGCCGCTCTCCGAGCTCACGCAGCATCTCAGGCTCGGTCTCGAAGCGGTACTTGTCGAGGTACCAGCGTGAGCGCTTGCCCGAGCGAAGCGTGAAGTCGCCCTCCAGGAGCGCCGCATCGAGCAACCGCAGCCCGAGCTCGTCCACGCCGCTCACGCCCGCACCTGGCCGGCCCTGCTCACGCGAGCACCCGCTCGGCGATCGCCGCGAGCCCGGCGTGCGCGGACGACGTGCTGGACAGATCGAGCTCGGCGCCGTCCTGCCACACGACGTGCACGCGGCGGCGCGCCGTGCGCCGTCGGCGCAGGAGCGCCCAGGCCGCCAGAGCCGCGGCGGCGAGCAGCACGATCCTCATCGCACTCCCTCTCCGACGCGCCTCAGCACCGCCCGCAGATCGTGGGCGACGAGCGCCTCGGTCGGCCGCGGCACCGTGGTGGCGACGATCGTGCGCGTCCCGTCGCTCGCGACGACGAGCGAGCCACGGTCGAGATCGACCTGGACCCGCTCGACGAGCTCGGCCGGACGGAGCCGGGCCGCCTCGGAGACGAGCTGGGCGCCGGTCTCGGCGAGCGCTTGCGCACGGGCGCCGTCCGCGGCCCGCGCGGCCTCGACGCCGCCGGCCGCGTCGACGACGACCGCCTCGACGACCTGCGTCGAGACGTCGACCAGCTCCCCGAGAGCGGTTGACGCGTCCATGCCGGCGCCCGAAGCTAGCAAACTGCCTCTGTGCGAGCGCTCCGAGCCACGTTCGATCGTTTCTTCGGCGAGCGAGGCACGCACCTCGCGGCGATGGTGGCGTACTTCGCGCTCGCCTCGTTCGTGCCGCTGATCTTCCTCGCGCTCTCGCTGCTCGGGCTCCTCGACCAGGCGGACTCCTCGAGCGCGCTCGTCGCGTACCTCGAGGACGTGTTCCCGGGACATTCCGTCGAGTCGATCGTCAAGGTCGTCGACGAGGTGCAGCGGAACGCGGCGACGCTCTCGATCGTCGGCGCCGTCGCGCTGCTGTGGAGCTCGATCTCGCTCTTCTCCGCCCTCGAGTCCGCGTTCAACATCATCTACGGCCGGCCGAACCGGCCGTTCCTGCGGGGCAAGCTGCTCGCGGTCGCGTACATGATCGCGGCGCTGGTCGTGCTGTTCGCGGCGCTCTCGGTGGGCACGCTCGGCTACGACCTGCTGCGCCGCTACGCGAGCGACGTCGTCTCGAACCAGTGGGTCGCGCTGGCGCTGACGCTCCTCGCGTCGGGCCTGGCGCTCTTCCTGTTCCTCCTCTCGGCGTACCACCGGCTGCCGAATGCGCTGCTCACCTGGAGCGAGGTGATCCCCGGCGCACTCGTCGGCGCCGTCGTGCTCGCCGCGACCTTGCAGGCGCTGCCGCTGTTCGTGTTCTTCACCTCGGAGGTCGTGGCGCTGCAGGCGCTCGGCACGACGTTCCTGCTCCTGGTCTGGCTCTACGTGATGGCGAACGTGATCGTCTTCGGCGCCGCGCTCAACTACGTCCTCGCCTACGAGGTCCCAGGCCGGGACGTCGTGCCCAAGCGCCCCGGCTGACGCGCTCGGGCCCCGAGCTGCCGCGCGAGCTCGGCCGCGGCCCGCGCCCGATGCGAGTGCGTGCGCTTCCACTCGTCGCCGAGTTGCGCGACCGTCGCCGCGTGGCCCCGGGGCACGAACACCGGGTCGAAGCCGAAGCCCTCGCCGCCCGCGGCGCTCTCCGCGATCGTCCCCTCGAGCGTCCCACGGGCGACGATCTCGAGCCCGTCGGCGGCGATCCCGACGAGCACACAGACATAGCGGGCCCGGCGCTCGGGCTCGCCGTCGAGCGCGCCGAGCATCGCGCCGACCGGGTCTCCCGCAGCCCACCGCGCGGTGAGGACGCCCGGCCGGCCGCCGAGCGCGACGGCCTCGATGCCGGAGTCCTCTCCGAGCGCCCACGCCTCCGTCGACGCGTGGGCGCGTCCCCAGCGCGCCTTGAGACGGGCGTTGTCCTCGAACGTCGCGCCGTCCTCGCGGGGCGGGTCGTCGCGGCCGAGCAGCTCGATCCGGAAGTCGGGCAGCGCGCGCACGAGCTCCTCGAGCTTGTGGCGGTTGCCGGACGCGAGGACGAGCCGAGCCTGCACCGGCGTGTTACGAGCCGAGCAGCGAGGGCGCCGCGCAGGCCGCTCGCTGGGCTGCCTCGAGCTCGGCGATCCCCGCGGCGGCGAGGTCGAGCAGCCGGTCGAGCAGCTCGCGCGAGAACGGATCGCGCTCGGCGGTCGCCTGCACCTCGACCAGCCGCCCGTCGCCCGCCATCACGACGTTCATGTCCGTCTCGGCGGTGGAGTCCTCGACGTAGTCGAGGTCGAGCACCGGCTCGCCGTCGACGACCCCGACCGACACCGCGGCCACCGTGCCGCTCAGCGCCTTGCCGAGCCCGAAACGCTCGAGCGCGCGGTACGCGGCGACGTACGCGCCCGTGATCGCGGCGCAGCGGGTACCCCCGTCGGCCTGGAGCACGTCGCAGTCGAGCCACAGCGTGCGCTCGCCGAGCGCCTTGAAGTCGCAGATGCTGCGCAGCGCGCGCCCGATCAGACGCTGGATCTCGACCGTCCGCCCGTCCGGCCGCCCGCGCGAGACGCCGCGCTGCGTCCGCTCCCCCGTCGAAGCCGGCAGCAGCGAGTACTCGGCGGTCATCCAGCCCCGGCCCTTCCCCCGCAGCCAACGCGGGATGGCCTCCTCCACCGTCGCGGTGCAGAGGACGACGGTGCGGCCCTGGGCGTAGAGCACCGATCCATGGGGCTGCTCGAGGAAGTCGGCCTGCAGGTCGAGCTCGCGGAGCTCGTCCGGCCGGCGGCCGTCGTGCCGTGTCACCGTGCCTCCCTCATGCGGCCTGGGGCTCGCTCGCCACGAGCGTCACGTGTCCGACCTCTCCGATCGGCAGCTGGAGGAACCGCTTGCCCATCTCCCGGAAGGAGCGGGTGTCGCCGGTGGTCAGGAACCGGTAGGAGCCCTCGCGCGCGCCCTCGTTCTCGATGCCCTTGCGCTCGAGCGTCTCGGCGACCTCGCGCGCGGTCTCGTCGGCCGAGAACACGAGCGTCACCCCACGGCCGAAGACGCGCTGGAAGATCGGACGCAGGATCGGGTAGTGGGTGCAACCGAGGATGACCGTGTCGACGCCCGCCGCCCGGAGCGGCGCGGCGACCTCGCGCACGGCCTCGGTGGTCTCCTCGCCGAACGGGTCTTGGCCCTCGATCAGCGGGACGAGCCGCGGGCAGGGGACCGCGACGAGCTCGACGCTCGCGTCGTGCGAGCGGACGAGCTCCTCGTAGCGCCCGCTCGAGACGGTCGCCTCGGTCGCGAGCAGCCCCACTCGGCGATTCCGCGTCGCGAGCGCCGCCGCGCGCGCCTCGGGCTGGAGGACGCCGACGACGGGTACCGCGAGCGACCGCTGAAGATCCTGGAGGCCGGCGGCGGTCGCCGAGTTGCACGCGGCCACGACGAGCTTGACGCCCTCGCGCTCGAGGTGACGGCCGATCTCGAGCGCGAAGCCGCGGATCTCCGCCAGGGGACGCGGGCCGTACGGCAGCCGTGCGTTGTCGCCGAGGTACACGGCATCCTCGTGCGGCAGCGTCACGAGCAGCTCGTGGAGGACGGTGAGCCCGCCCACGCCCGAGTCGAAGACGCCGATCGGCCTCCCGTCCACGCCGCGATGATACGGGCCCCGGCACCCGCCACCCCCTGCAGACTGACGGCGATGGCAGCGACGGTGCGGATCGGGATCTGCTCGTGGGCGGACGACGGGCTCGTGCGCACGTGGTATCCGCGGGGCGTCTCGACCGGCGAGCGGCGCCTGCGCTACTACGCCGAGCGCTTCGACGTCGTCGAGGTCGACTCGCCGTACTACGCGCTGCCGGATCCCGAGGTCACCGGGCGGTGGGCGCGACGCACGCCCGACGCGTTCACGTTCCACGTCAAGGCGTCGGCGGCCATGACGGGGCACGACGGCGATCCGAGCGACCAGGCCTTCCTCCAGTTCCGTGCGTCGCTCGAGCCGCTCGAGCTGTCGGGCAAGCTCCGTGGCGTCCTGCTCCAGTACCACCCGCGCTTCACGAAGTCGAAGGCCGCCAAGGCGGAGCTCGCGCGGGCACCCGAGCGTCTCGGCCCCCTCGTCCCTCTGGTCGAGTTCCGACACAAGTCCTGGATGGCCGAGGACGAGCGCGACGACACGCTCGCGTTCCTCGAGCGGCACGGCCTGGCGTACGTGTCGGTCGACGCGCCGGCGACACGGGCCACGAACGTCTCGCCGCGCGTCGCCGCGGCGACACACCGCGTCGCGTACGTCCGCTTCCACGGACGGAACGCCGCGACGTGGAACGTGCGCGGCCGTACCGCTGCCGACCGCTTCGACTGGCTGTACTCGGAGGACGACCTCGCCGACTGGGTCGCGCCGCTCGCACGGCTCGCCGAGGAGGCGGAGGAGGTCTACGCGATGTTCAACAACAACCGGGACGACTTCGCCCCGCGCAGCGCCCATGTGCTGCGCGGGCTACTCGAGGAGGCGGGCGTGCCCGCCGCGGGCGCGGTCGAGCCACCCCCCACCGAGCTGACACTGTTCTGAGCCGACAGGCCGATACAGTCGCCCCGTGCGAGTGCTCTCGATCGTCCACGAGCCCACCTCGACCGGGGGCGGAGGGCTCTTCGAGCGCGCCGTCCCGGAAGGCGGGCACCGGCACGAGCGCTGGGTCGCGGCGGAGGGCGGCGAGCCGCCGGGTGACGCATCGGCCTGGGACGCAATCATGGTCTTCGGAGGCGCGATGCACCCGGATCAGGACGCGGAGCACCCCTGGCTCGGTGCGGAGGCGCGCTTCCTCGAGCAGGCGCTCGCGACGGGAGTCCCGCTGCTCGGCGTCTGCCTCGGCGCCCAGCTGATCGCCCGCGCGGCCGGGGCGGAGATCGGCCCGGCGGCGCGCTCCGAGATCGGATGGCACGAGGTCGAGCTCACCGAGCGGGGCAGCAAGGACCCCGTGCTCGGCGCGTTGCCCGGACGCTTCGCGGCCTTCCAGTGGCACTACTACTCGTTCGCGCTCCCCGACGGCGCCGTGCTGCTCGCGTCGAGCCCGGCGGCGCGGCAGGCCTACCGCCTGCGCGAGCACTGCTGGGGGATCCAGTTCCACGCGGAGGTCGACCGCCACATGCTCGACCACTGGCTGCTCGCCGGGCAGGACGAGCTGCCGAAGCCCGTCGAGGAGATGCGGGCGGAGACCGACCATCGGCTCCCGACGTGGAACGAGCAGGGGCGCGCACTCTGCGACGCCTTCCTCGAAGAAGCATTGCGGCTCGCGGGCTCTCCCGCAGCAGCCTGACCCCCGGCCGACGCCGTCTCAGTCGTCGCCGGCGTGCGTCGGCCCCGTCTCGGCCGGGAGCGCCGGATCGCGCGGACCATTCGTGCCACGAGCCCTCGTAGTTCCTCGCCTCGTACCCTGCGGCCGCGAGCACGGTCACGGCCATCGCCGAGCGGTTCCCGGAGTGACAATAGGCGATCACCTCGCTCCCGACCGGGACGCCGACGAGCGCCCGCACCGCGTCGGCGGCGCCCGCGGCAAGCAGCTGCTCGAGCTCGAGATGGCGCGCGCCGGGAATCCGACCGGGACGCGGGTCGCACGGTGCGACGACGGCGCCCGAGAATTCTTCCGGCCGCCGGACGTCGAGCACGACGAGCCCGTCCTCGCCCAGCCGCTCCGCCAGCTCGCCCGTGGAGACCGGGCTGCCTGCGCCGCGTTCGGTCATGCGGCGAGCGCCGCCACGGTCTCGATCTCGTTCGCGACCGAGGCCCGGCCGGCGCACCGCTCGAACCAGGCCGAGATCGCCGGATACGGCTCGAGCGAGACGCCGAGGAGGCCGCGCAGGCGGAGCAGCCACGGCAGGTACGAGACGTCGGCGAGGCCGAAGCGGCTACCCGTGAGGTACGGCGTGGCGACGAGCAGCGCGTCGACCCCCGCGAGCGCGTCGGCGAGCCAGGCGGCGGCCCCGGGCTCGTCCCGGCGTAGCGCGTAGTACGCGTCGCCGAGCGTCTCGTCGAAGCGGAACACGAGCAGCCGTGTGGCCGCGCGCGCGCCCGGATCGTCCGGAAGGAGCGGCGGGTCCGGGTAGCGCTCCTCGAGGTACTCGTCGATGATCGCGGATTCGGGCAGTACCCAGCCGTCCTCCTCGAGCACGGGCACCCGCCCGTCGGGAGGGTTCTGCGCGACGAGCCAGTCGGGCCGGTCGGCGAGGTCGACCGTGACGGTCTCGTACGGGACGCCCTTCTCCGCGAGCACGATCCGGGTGCGTGCGCAGAACGGGCAGCGGGGGGCGTCGTAGAGCGTGAGCGCCATCGCTCAGGCCTCGTCCGTCGTGTCGAGGTGCGCGAAGCCGTGCTCCGCCCCCTCGAGCCCGAGCGCCCCCGCGAGGGACGCGAGCAGCTCCCGCGGAGGTGGGAGCTCGGCGGAGGACGAGGCGGTCTCGGCGAGCGCCTTGACCAGCTGGGGGTCGGCGCCCGTCAGGCGGGCGAGCACGGTGGGGTTCGCTGCGAGCCCGATCACGTCGCCGGGGGCGAGCGGGCCGTAGAACTCCGGCACGGAGAGGTACTCGTCGACGATGCCGCCGCGCTCGAGCGCGACGAGGCGTACGACCTGGTCGACCTCGAGCGAGAGCGCGATCACGACGGCCCCCAGACGGGAGGAGAGCTCGCGCGCGAAGCGCACGAGCGCGGTCGGATCGACGTCGGTGACCTCGTCGTACACCGTGAGCCACCCGTTGCGGGGGCCCACGACGTGCGACCCTCCGGAGCCGATGCGCGGCGCGAACTCGCGCACGGCGCGCTCGACGTCCGCGACCGCGTCGGTCTGCACGTGGATCGAGGCGAAGGACTCCGCGCTGCGATCGGGCGCCAGCCGCTCGCGCAGCGTGGCGATCGGGACGCCGAGCACGTACAGATTCTCCGTGAACCCCCAGCGGTTGTAGACCACGCGCGCCGCACGGTTGTCGGCCTGCACCTCGAGGTCGAGGTACTCGACGCCCGCCGCCTCGAGCGCATCCGCGACCGCGGAGACCAGCGCAGCGGCGAGGCCGTCGCCGCGCGCCTCGGGGACGACGTAGAGATCGGTCAGCCGCCCCAGCGACCGGCCCGTGCGGCGCCCGAGCGCGAACCCGAGCGGCCGTTCCCCCTCGCCGAGGAACGCGAGGCCGGACGCGACGATCTCCCGCAGCTCCTCGAGCTCACGCTCGCGGTCGATCTCGACGTGCGACGGAGGCGGGCGCTCCGCCACGAATGCGCTCCAGAGGTCCTCCAGTACCGCGAGGTCGGCACTGGTGGCGCGGCGGACGGTCACCCTCCGATGCTAGATGATCGATTCCGCGGCTCGCATGACGCTCGGCCCCGCCGTATGCTGTGGGCAGTCGGCGGCGGTCACCCCCCTCGACCGTCGCCGGCGCCTTCCCCGGAGCCTGCGGCGAGGGCCGCGGCCACGACGTGGAGGTCCTCGAAGGGCTCGTAGTCGACTCCCTGCTCGTCGAGCCAGAGCGCGAGGCTGCGCCGCGCGAAGCGCCGCTCGGCGGCGAGCGACACGCACCGGTCGGAGATGCCGTCGCCGACGTACGCGAACGTCTCGAGGCCGCCGAGCACGCCGCGCTTGCACCGCTCCCCGCAGACGTCGCAGAGCGGGCTCTCCCGAAACGTCGCGCGCAGGCCGCCGGGGCGGTCGGCCACGTGGTTCGCGACCACGCGGGCCTCGATCCCCTCCCGCTCGAGAACCGGCTCGATCAGCTCGTGGAACCCGGCCGAGACGATCAGCGGATCGTACGTCTCGACCAGCTCGCCGAAGCCGGGTCGCACGCGGACGTGGTCGCGCAGGTACGCGATCACCTCGTCGAGCGGCGCGGCGATGGTCGCGATCTCCGCGGCGATCACCTCGTCGAGCGTCAGACGCCTACCGAGCGCCGAGCCCAGCGCCCCGAACACGTCGGGGTCGCCGAAGCGCTCGATCGCCATGTGGAGCGTGTCACGCTCCGTGACCGTGCCGTCCCAGTCCAGGACGAGCGCCGGAGGCTCCTTGTGTTGATTCGACACAAGCGTTGTCAGTCCGCCGGCAGCGACCAGCCGCCGTCGACCACGACGATCTGCCCGCGGATCATCTCGGCGTCCGGGGAGCAGAGGAACGAGACGAGGCCCGCCACGTCGTCCGGCGAGACCAGCCGGCCGGCAGGGTTCGCCGCGCCCGAGGCGAGCATCTCGTCCCGGTTGGGGAAGTGCTCGAGCGCACCGGTCTCCACGACACCTGCCGAGACCGCGTTGACCCGGATTCCCCGCGGGGCGAGCTCCACCGCCAGGTACCGGACGAGCGCCTCGAGCGCCGCCTTCGACGTGCCGACGAGCGTGTAGTTCTCGAGCACGCGAACCGAGCCCAAGCTGGAGATCGCGACGATCGACGACCCGGGCGCCATCTTCGGCGCGGCGATCCTGGTGAGCGTGAGCAGCGCCCGGGCGTTGGCGTTCAGCGTCCAGTCCCAGTGCTTGTCCTCGGTTTCGAGCGCCGGCCGGATCACACCCGTCGCGGCGTTGTGCACGAGCACGTCGAGCGCCCCGAGCTCCGCGACGCGGTCCGCGACCCGGCCCGACGTGACGTTTCCCCGTACGAGCACGGGCTCGGCCCCGAGCCCGCGGAGCTCCTCGGCGGTCTCCTCGGCGGCGGCGTCCGAGCGGAAGTAGCCGATCGCGATCCGCGAGACGCCGTCGCGGGCGAGCCGCAACGCGATCGCCTTGCCGATGCCCCGCGAGCCCCCGGTGACGAGAGCCGTGCGGCCCGGGCTCACTGCTCGCCGCGCGGCAACGGATGGGACGCGGTCGCCGAGGAGGGGATCGTCTCCCAGCCGATCCGCTCGCGCGACTCGGGCTCGGAGTTCTCCGCCTTCGTCGACGCGAGCCCGAGGCGGTCGAGCAGCGCCGCCTTCGCCTCCGCGTAGACGCGCACCGGGTCGTCTTCGGGCAGGTCCGCCACGAGCTCGCGGACGCGCGCCCGCAGCTGGTACGCGAATTGCGGCGTCGCGGGGCCGACGAGGGCGTCGACGTCGTCGATCGTGGGCTCTCCCATCGGCCGCCAAGCGTAGTCGATCCCCGATCCGGCACGGCACCGGTCGCCTACGGGCGCGCGGGCCGCCGGCGGAGCGGGGGAATAGCCTTCCCGCGTGTCTCCGCTGCGCCGAACCGCGCTCGCGTCGGTCGTCGCCGCGATCTGCCTGATCGCGCTGAAGCTCGTCACCGGGCTCGCAGCCGGCAGCCTCGGGCTCGTCGCGGACGCCGCGCACTCGGGCACGGATCTCGTCGCCGCCCTGCTGACGCTGTTCGCGGTCGGCGTGTCGACGAGACCCGCCGACGCCGGGCACCTTTACGGGCACGGCAAGGCCGAGCACCTCGCGGCGCTCGCCGAGGCCGCGTTCCTCGCTCTCGTCTCCGTCGTCGTCGCCGGTCTCGCGATCGCGCGTCTCGCCGGATGGATCGACCTGGAGGTCGAGCCGGCGTGGTGGGTCTTCGCCGTGCTCGCGGTGGTCGTCGTGATCGACCTGTCCCGGACGGTCGTCACGTATCGGGTCGCGCGTCGGCACTCGAGCGCCGCGCTGCTCTCCAACGCGGTGCATTTCGGCTCCGACCTCGTCGCGACGCTCGCGGTGCTCGGTGGGCTCGCGGCTGCGCGGGCCGGGTTCCCCGACGGCGACTCGATCGCGGCGCTCGTCGTCGCGGCGCTCGTCGTCGCGGCGGCCACACGGCTGGCGCGACGCAACATCGACGTGCTCATGGACCGCGCGCCCGCAGAGGCTGTCTCGGCCGCGCACGACGCGATCGGGAGCCTCGATCCGCCGGTCACCGTGCGCCGTCTCCGGTTGCGCGAGGCGGCGGGCCGCACGTTCGCAGACGTGGTGATCGCGGTCTCCCCCGACGCCGCGGTGGGTCAGGGCCACGCAGCGGCCGACCGGGTGGAGGAGGCGGTGCATCGCGCCCTGCCGGGGAGCGACGTGGTCGTCCACGTGGAGCCCGTGGGCGCCGAGGCGGAGCTCCGGGAGCGCATCCGGGCGGCCGCGATGACCGTCTCCCACGTGCGGGAGCTGCACGACGTGACGCTGATCGACACCTCGGGCGGGATCGAGGTGTCGCTGCACCTGAAGCTCCCGGGCGACCTCGACCTCGCCGCAGCCCATGCGCTCGCCGAGGAGGTCGAGGCCCGGATCCGTCAGGCGGCGCCCGAGGTCAGCGACGTCCAGACCCATCTCGAGCCGCTTGCCGAGCCGACACCGGGCCGCCTGGTCGGCCGCGACCGGTCGGAGCTCGCGGCGCTGGTCGCGACCGCGACCGGCCGTGTCCCGCGGAGGCTGCGCACGCTCGACACCGACGACGGCCTGGTGGTGCTCGTCACGCTCGGGCTCGCGGGCGACACGACGCTGGCGGAGGCGCACGAGCAGGCGAGCCGCGTCGAGGCGCGGATCCGCGAGGCGCTGCCCGGCGTTGCCGACGTCGTCGTCCACACCGAGCCGTAGGCGCCGTGCGGTCAGGTCTCGCGCATGAAGCCCTGCCGGGCGGCCGAGACGAGTGCGACCGCCTCGGGGAACAGCACGCGCATCGCGTCGCGGAGCTGCATCACCTGCTCGTCGACCGACCCGGACGCGACGACCTGTGCGAGCGCCGCCTGCGTCAGCTCGACGGCCGTGTTGAGCGTGAGGGTCGCGAACTGCTCGCGCTGCGCCTCCTTGACGCCCTCGGCCTGCTGCTCGGCGAAATCACGTAGACCGCGCAGGATCTCTTCGGGATCGCCGCCGAAGGGGAGAAAACCACCGCCTTCCATGCCCCCAGGCTACTCCAGCGGCCCCAGGTAGGCGGCCGCGACGTCGTCCCAGAGCGCGTCCGCGACGTCGGCCGCGCTCCGCATCGCGGTCGTGAACGGCGACGGTGCGGTCGGGTCGAGCGCGACCTCGAGCCGCCGCGCGGCGACACCGATCTCGTCGAGCCGTGCGGGCGACGAGAGGTGGGGCGGCGAGCCGAGCGTGTGCTGCAGCGCGAGCGCGGCCTCTTCCGCCTCGGCGACGCCGTCGGGGTCCTCGGTCAGCCGCAGCGCGACGAGCTGACCACGCAGCTCGTCCAGGTCGCCCGGGAATGCGGCTTCCTCGGCGACCTCGCAGAGGGCGGCGATCGACACGGCGTCGCGGACGTCCCGCCGCACGGTGACGACCTCGTGCTCGCCATCGAGCGCGATCCACGCTCGCGAGCCCTCGGGGGACTCGAAGGCGCACACGTAGATCCGCCTCCCGCCGGCGGACTCGGTGGCGAGCACGCCCGTCAGCCCGCCGCCGTTCGCGTGCGTCGCGGCGACCGTCGCGGCCTGCTCGAGCTCCTCCACCAGAGTCACCGTGCCAGGATAGAGCCGGATGTCCGCCGGGCCGGAGGCACGCCGCCGCCACGCACAGGAGCTGTTCGCGCCGCTCGGGCGACGCTACGACCGGATGGGCGCGATCCTCTCGTTCGGCCAGGATCCGCGCTGGCGCAGGTTCCTCGTCTCCCGGCTCCCGCGGGACGGCGGCCACGTGCTCGACGTCGCCACGGGCACGGGTCTCGTCGCGGAGGCGCTGCTCGCACGCGGCTTCCGTGTCACGGGGCTCGACCAGAGCCCGGAGATGCTCGCGCGGGCCCGGGCTCGCTTCGACGGCCGGATCGAGCTCGTGGAGGCGTCGGCCGAGCAGCTGCCCTTCGCGGACGGATCGTTCGACCACCTCACGTTCACGTACCTGCTCCGCTACGTCGACGATCCCGGCGAGACGCTCGTGGAGCTCGCCCGGGTCGTCCGTCCCGGAGGCACGGTCGCGATGCTCGAATTCGGCCTGCCCCGCGGGGCCTACCGTCCACCCTGGGACGCGTGGGTCGACATCGGGCTGCCGCTCGCGGGCCGGCTCGTCTCCCCCGGTTGGCACGAGGTTGGCAAGTTCCTCGGGCCTTCGATCCGCGAGTTCCATGCACGGATCCCGGAGGACGCTCTGCTCGGGCTCTGGCGCAACGCCGGGATCGGCGACGTCCGGCTGCGGCGCATGAGCTTCGGCGCGGGCCTCGTGGTCTGGGGACTGCGCGGATGAGCCCTCGTAACACGGTCTCACAAGGACGGCCCGCGCCTGCGTTCTACGCGCTCACGGGCGGTGGCCTGCGCGACTACGTCACGCTGCTCCACCCGCCCTACACGGCCTGGCATCTCTCGTACGCGGTCGTGGGCGCCTGCCTCGCGGCGACGGTCGACTGGTGGACGCTCGCGCTGACCGTGCTCGCCTTCGCCCTCGCGATGGGCGTCGGCGCCCACGCGCTGGACGAGCTGCACGGGCATCCGCTCGGTACGGCGATCCCGGATCGCGTGCTCGTCGCGCTCGCGCTGCTCTCGGTCGCGGCGGCGGCGGCCGTCGGGATCGCGGTCGCACTCGAGCGGACGCTCTGGATCCTGCCGCTCGTCGTGCTCGGCGCGGCTCTCGTCCCCGTCTACAACCTCGAGCTCCTCGGCGGCCGGATCCACACCGACCTCGGCTTCGGCCTCGCGTGGGGCGCATTCCCCGTCGTCACCGCATACGTCGCCCAGACCGGCGCCCTGCGCGCCGAGGCCGTGCTCGCGGCCGGCTGGGCGACGCTCGTGTCGCTCGCCCAGCGCCGCCTCTCGCACGCGGCGCGCGGTCTGCGCCGCGACGCAGTCGACGTCGAGGGACGCGTGCTCCTGCGCAGCGGGGAGAGCACGTCCCTCAGCCGGGCGGCGTTGCTCGAGACCCCCGAGGCCGCGCTCCGCCTGCTCGCCGGCGCCACCGTTCTCCTCGCGGCGGCACTCGTCGCGATCAGGGTCTGAGCCCGCATCGGCGGCGTTCGAGGCCGAGTACCCTGCACCGATGGCCCTCTGGATCCTGGCCGCGTGCCTCGCTGCCGCGCTCGTGGGAGCAGCCCTGCTCTGGCTCGCGCTCCGACGGGCCCGGGCCGCCGCCGCCGCGACGGACGCGCTGGTCGCTCAGGCGCGGAGCGCCGTGCACGAGGCCGTCGAGGCCGAGACGACCGAGCACACGGAGGAGATCCGCCGCGTGATCGCGCGCGAGCGCGCGGAGACCGCCGCCCTGCTCGGCGCCGAGGAGCGCCGGCTGGCCGAGGAACGCCGCGTGGAGTTCGAGGCGCGTGAGCGTCGCGCGAGCGAGCGCCTCACCGAGGAGCTCGTCCGCGGCGAGCGACGGCTCGAGGAGCGGCTGCGGGGCTTCGCGGAGGACCTCGAGCGCGCGCAGCGCCACCTCGAGACGCAGCTCGCGCGACTCGAGCAGCAGAACCGCCAGGCGATCGCGGACGTCGAGGCACGACTCGAGCGCGAGGCGACCGAGCTCGGGTCGACCGCGGACGAGCAGCGCAAGACCGTCCTCCGGCTGCGCGACGAGCTCGAGCGGGCCGCGGGCCAGGCGGTGAGCGAGGCTCTCGACGAGCTCGAGGCGCAGACGATCGAGCGGCGTCGCTCGATCGAGGAGACCACGGAGCGGCTCCGGACCCGCGAGAAGGCGATCGCAGAGTCGATCGAGCAGGGCGAGTCGGACGTGCGCGCCAGGCTCGACGTCGTGCTCGTCGAGTGGGAGCGCCGCCAGGCGGAACGTCTCGCGCGGGTCACGGAGCGCGAGGTCGAGCGGCACGCGCAGATGGCGATGCTCGCGCTCGACGAGCGGTTCCGCGAGGCCCGGGAGGAGGCGGCCTCGCGCCTCCAGCGCGAGCTCGACCGGGCGGTGGAGCTGCTCGTCCGCAACGAGCTCGCGCAGCGACTCGACGCGTCCTGAGCGTCCTGCCCCAGTGCGCCGGGTCGTAAGGACTTTGTGCACGCCCCAACTTCGGCCGGGAGGGATCGTCAGAGCCAGAACGAAAGAGCCGACCGATTCGGTGATGGAAGAGACGATCGAGACAGCCGTGTGGCGCGAGGACGAGCAGTCCAAGGTGGAGAGCTGGCGCCTCCACGTGCTGATCGAGGCGGGCTTCCCTCTGTCGCTCGCGGAGCGACTCGCCGCGAGCGCCGCCGACCTCCACGTCGCGGTCGAGCTGGTCTCTCGCGGCTGCAGGCCGGTGACCGCGGCCGAGATCCTGCTCTGAGCTTCCCCGCGCGGCGCGGAGGGTCGTCGGTCGCGACCGAATAGGCTCTCTCCGTGGGAGACGGAGATGCGGCCGAGCGCAAGGTCTACACGGTTGCCGCGTTCAACCGCCGGCTCGCCGGCTACCTCGGGCGGGTACGGGACGTCTGGGTCGAGGGCGAGATCGCCGAGCTCCGCCGCAACCCCGCGTGGGGGACCGTGTTTCTCACCCTGAAGGACGCCGAGAGCGGGGCCTGCCTGCCCACGACGATGCAGCGGCGCCGCTTCGAGGCGATCGAGCCGACGCTCGCCGAGGGCGAGCGGGTGCAGGCGAACGGCGGGCTGCAGCTGTACGAGGCGCGAGGCGAGCTGAGCTTTCGCGCGACCGTGATCGAACGCGTCGGCGCCGGCGATCACGCCGCGAGGCTCGCCGAGCTCCGTCGGAGGCTGGCCGCCGAGGGGCTGTTCGCGGCCGGGCGCAAGCGGCCGCTGCCGCGCTTCCCGCGCGCGATCGGACTGCTCACGGGTGCCGACGCCGCAGCGCGCGGGGACGTGATCGCGGCGATCACGACGCGCTATCCCGCGGTTCGGCTGATCGTCGCGGAAACACGTGTGCAAGGCCCGTTCGCGGTCGGCGCGATCACCTCGACCCTCGGCCGGCTGGCGGCCTGCGACGGAGTCGACGTGATCATCGTCGCGCGGGGAGGCGGCAGCTTCGAGGATCTCCTGCCCTTCAGCGACGAGCGCGTCGTCCGCGCCGTCGCAGCCTCTCCGGTGCCGGTCGTCTCGGCGGTCGGGCACGAGCAGGACGAGCCACTCTGCGACCTCGCCGCGGACGTGCGCGCCCCGACGCCGACTGCCGCCGCACGACTCGTCGTGCCCGACCTCGACGAGCTGCGCGCCGGGCTCGGCCGGGCACGCCAGCGCCTCGCGGCGGGCACCGACCGCATTCTCGAGCGAACCCGAGTCCGGCTCGACCGGAGCGGCGAACGGCTCGCCGCTGCGCCCGGCCTCCTGCTCGAGCGCCGCCGGGGGGCGCTCGACCGGACGGCCGCCCGCCTCCAGGCGCTCTCCCCGCGCGCGACGCATCGCGCGCGGCTACGCGATCGTCCGGCTCGACGACGTCGTCGTGACCGACGCGGGCAGCGTGACGGCGGGCGCCCGGATCGACGTCGAGCTCGCCCGCGGCCAACTCGCCGCACAGGTCGAGGACGTGCGCCCGTGACACGTCTCGGGTCGACCTTCGAGCTCCGCCCGTGAGCGAAGAACCGACGTTCGAGGAGCGGCAGCGCGAGCTCGACGAGCTCGTCGCCCGGCTCGAGCGGGGCGACGTCCCGCTCGACGAAGCGCTGGCCCTGTTCGAGCGCGGTGAGCAGCTGCACCGGTGGCTCGTCGAGCGGCTCGAGCGGGCCGAGCTCGCGATCGAGGAGCTCCGCTCCGACCCCCGTGACAGCGGGACCACGGACGGGTAAGGTCGCGTCCTGATGGCGCAGCCGAGCCCCGAGCTGATCCGCGGCATCCCGATCTTCGCCGACCTCGACGACGGATCGATCAAGCAGCTCGCCGACGACTTCATGGAGCGCGACTTCGCGGCCGGACAGTCGATGGCGACCGAGGGCGAGGGCGGGCTCAACTTCTTCGTGGTGGAGAGTGGCAGCGCCGACGTGTCGGTCGGCGGAAAGGTGGTCGGCACGCTCGGCCCGGGGGCGTCGTTCGGCGAGGTGGCGCTCGTCGACAAGTCTGCGCGCTCGGCCACGGTCACGACCACGTCGCCCGTCCGGGCGTACGGGCTGCCTGTCTGGAGCTTCAGGAGCTTCGCAGAGACCCGCCCGACCGTGCTCTGGAAGCTGCTCGAGCTGCTCGCCGAGCGGCTCCGCGCCGCCGAGTCGAGGTAGCGCTTCACGGCGGTGGGCTCCGCGTCGGACGCCGAGCTCGTCTCCCGCTGCCTCGCGAACGAGCAGGCTGCCTGGGAAGAGCTCGTCGACCGGTACGCGCGCTACGTCTACGCGATCGCGGCGCGCGTCTACCGGCTGGAGCCGGGCGATGCCGAGGACGTCTTCCAGGAGGTTTTCGCCCGCGTGTTCGAGCGTCTGGGGACGCTCCGCGACGGCGAGGCGCTGCGTCCCTGGATCGCGCAGACGACCCGGCGCTGCGCCGTCGACGCGCTCCGGCGAAACGGCCGTGAGAAGACCGCCGACGAGCTCCCCGACGGCATCGACGAGGGTCTCGCGCAACTCGACGAGGCCCTCACAGTGCATGCCGCCCTCGCGTCGCTCTCGCCCGACTGCCGCGAGATCCTCGACCGGTTCTTCGCGCGCGACGAGAGCTATCGCACGATCGGCGAGGAGCTCGACCTTCCCTCTGGGACGATCGCGAGCCGCATCTCCCGCTGCCTCTCGCGGCTCCGCGACGTCCTCGAGCCCGACCCCGACCGTCCGCGGCGCGAGGGAAGAAAGACCCCCGCGACGGCGTCGGGTGAGAAGGTGAGAAGACGCCGATGACGACGCCCGAGGAACGGATCGCCGAGCTGCTCCGCGCCCTCCACGCGCCGCCCGCAGGGCTGGTGGAGGCTGCGAAGGAGCTTCCGGCCGCGCGACGCGAGCTCGACACGATCGTCGAGCGGATCGAGCGCGACGAGCGTTTTCGGACGCTCGTGCAGGCCGACCTCGAGCGCACGCTGAGGGCCGAGGGGGTCGAGCCGACCCCCACCGTCGTCGCTCTTCTCCGCCGGCGCCTCGCCTCGTGAGACGTCCCGTGTCAACGTCTGGGACCCGCGCGTGAGTATCTCGTCGCAGGCCGAGGCGCTGCTCGCCGGACTCTCGGTCGGCCGTCTGCAGGACGCGCTCGCCGAGGCAGGCCCCGGCCCTGCGGGTGGCTCGGCGGCGGCGCTCGCGTCGACGATGGCCGCCGGCCTCGTGCGACTCGTCGCGCGCGTCTCCGACGAGTGGGACGACGCGCCGGGGATCGCCGCGCAGGCCTCGGCGCTGGGCGATCGGGCTCTCGCGCTCGCCGACGACGACCACCGCGTCTACGCGCGGGCGATGGCGGAGCTCGCCGCGCCGGAGCACGCCGCGAGCCTCGGCGCCGCGCTGCGGCGCGCTGCAGAGGTCCCGCTCCAGATCGCCGAGACGGCGGCGGACGTCGCGACGCTCGCGGCGCTCGCCGCGCGCGAGGGGAAAGAGACGGTTCGCGGCGATGCGTGGACGGCGGCCGCGCTCGCCGAGGCAGCGTCGGCCGCCGCGGCGAGGCTCGTCCACGTCAACCTCGCGACGCTCCCCGACGACGAGCTGTGGGCACGCGCGGACGACGCCGCCGATGCCGCCGCGACCGCCCGTGAGGTCGCGCTCTCGGTGACGTGAGCCGCCCCGTCCCGGCGTGGAGCCTCCCCTCGGGCGGCTGTGCCGTCCGTCGACGCGCCTGCAACCTGGCGTGAGGCGATCACGCGCGACTGGGCGATCGGAGGCTCGCGGGGCGCGGTGGACGTCTGCATCGTGGACAGCGGCGTCGAGCGCGGCCACGCTCTCGTCGGGCCGGTCACGAGCTCGCTGGCCGTCGTCCGCGACGAGAGCGGCGGAGTGTCGGTGACCGAGGACGAGCTGGGGGACGTCGTCGGCCACGGCACCGCCTGCGCCGGGATCGTGCGCGCGCTCGCGCCCGACTGCCGCCTCCACTCCGTGCGTGTGCTCGGAGCGGGGAACACGGGCGCCGGCGAGCTGATCCTCGCCGGCCTCCGGCACGCGATCGACTCGGGCCACCGCGTGATCAACCTCAGCCTCTCGACGACGAAGCGCCGCTTTGCCGAGGAGCTGCACGAGCTGGCCGACGCGGCCTACTTCAAGGGCACGGTGATCGTCGCGTCCGCTCACAATCTGCCGGTCGACAGCTACCCGTGGCGCTTCTCGTCCGTGATCTCCGTGGGGAGTCACGAGCAGCCCGACCCGTTCGCGTGGTACGCGAACCCGGAGCCGCCGGTCGAGCTCTTCGCGCGCGGGGTCGACGTCGAGGTCGCGTGGCTCGGCGGGGCGACGCTGCGCTGCACGGGCAACAGCTTCGCGGCGCCGCACGTGGCCGGCATCGCGGCGCTCGTGCTCGCGAAGCACCCCGAGCTGACACCGTTCCAGGTGAAGAGCGTGCTGCACCTCACCGCGACGAACACGGAGGGCACCGCATGAGCGGGGACGCGGACCGGGCGGCTGCCGCGGGCGTGCTCGGGGGCGACGAGGAGACGTTCAGGGCGCTGCTCCAGTCGATCGTCGACGTCGCGCGGGCGATCTTCGGCGCGCAGGCGGCGTCGATCTTCCTCTACGACGACGAGGCGGACGAGCTCGTGTTCGAGGCCGTCTCGGGCCGCGGCGGCGACATGCTCGTCGGCACGCGCTTCCCGTCGAGCACGGGGATCGCAGGCTTCGCGCTCGTCACGCGTCAGCCCCTCGTGGTCGACGACCTGAGCGCGGACCCGCGGTTCTCGCGCGAGCGCGCCGCGTCGACCGGCTACGTGCCGAACGGCATCGTCGCCTCGCCGCTGCTCCACGACGAGCGTGCGCTCGGCGTGCTCTCGGTGCTCGACCGCGCGCAGGATCGCTCGTTCGGCGTCGCCGAGCTCGAGCTCCTCTCCCGGTTCTCGACCCAGGCCGCGATCGGTCTCGATCTGCTGCTCCGCGCCCGCCGCGCACGCTCGGCGCTGGCGGGCCAGGGCAGCGCCGCCCTCGTCGGGCGCGTCGCCGCCCTGCTGCTCGACGACGAGGACGGGGACGAGGGCATGCGGGTGCTCGAGGCGCTCGAGCAGCTGCTCTCGTCGCGCCGCGCATAGCCGGGCCACCGAGCCGGGCAGCACCGGACAGCGAAACGGCGCCTCGCGGCGCCGTTTCACGCTCCCCCACCGGCCCCCCGCGGGAGGGCCGGGCTCGGCCGTGCTTCAGTCTCCGCCTCCGAAGTTGGCGGGCTCGTCGCCGCCGCCGAAGTTGGACGGCTCGTCACCTCCGCCGAAGTTCGACGGCTCGTCACCCCCACCGAAGTTCCCAGGCTCGTCGCCCGTGCCGAGCGAGTGACCCTCGAAGTCCTCCTCGTCGTCGGCGCGCTCGACGTCCGTCCCCTCGCTGAGCTTCTCGCGCTCGTCGGACACTGTGTGCCTCCTTGTCGGTGAGTGCCTCGGATGGCCCGTTCATCCACCCGACGCCCAACTGCCCTGAAATCTTCCCTCATTTCTGGTGTGGTTGGCAAAGGCCGATGACGACGTCCTCTGCGACAGAGCCGGAGGCTCGCGTGCACGCGTCCCTGCGGGCGCTACGGGCCGTCTTCGCGAGCCGGGCTCTGCGGCGGATCCAGTTGGCCTGGATCGGCTCGATCCTCGGCGGCTGGGCGTATCTCGTCGCGCTCGGCGTGTACGCGTACGACGAGGGCGGTGCCACCGCAGTCGGGCTGATCGGGCTGATCCGCCTCGTGCCCGCGGCTTTGCTGGCGCCCTTCACGTCGTCGCTCGTCGACCGCTTCCCGCGCACGCACATGATGATCGCCAGCGACCTGGCGCGCTTCGCGTTGATGCTCGGGGCCGCTGCGACGATCGCGGCGGACGGGCCGGCCCCGGTCGTGTACACGCTCGTCACGCTCTCGGCGGTCGCCGGGACCGTCTTCCGGCCGGCGAAGTCCGCGCTCCTGCCTGCGCTCGTCGCGTCGCCGTCCGAGCTGACGGCGGCGAACGTCGCCTCGAGCACGCTCGAGAGCGTGGGCATGTTCCTGGGGCCGGCGCTCGGCGGCGCGCTGCTCGCCGTCTCGAGCCCGTCGGTCGTGTTCGCGGTCAACGCGGTCACGTTCATCTGGTCCGCGGTGCTCGTCTTCGGGCTGCGCCGCTACGAGCCGCCGAGGGACGCGTCCGCACGGGACGCGTCCGAGACCGCGGCCCGGGAGTCGTCGGCGGTCCTCGCCGGGATCGTGACGATCGTGCGCGAGCCCGCGCTGCGTACGCTCGTCGGGCTGTACGGCGCGCAGACGCTCGTGGCGGGCGCCGTGAACGTCCTCGTCGTCGTGACCGCGTTCGAGATCCTCGATCTCGGCGACGGCGGCGTCGGCCTGCTGTACGCCGCGGTCGGCGTCGGGGGCCTGATCGGCGGCTTCGTCGCCCTCGTGCTCGCCGCGCACGGACGCCTCGCCCGGGACTTCGCGATCGGCCTCGTGCTGTTCGGCCTTCCGCTCGCGCTGATCGGCGGCGTCCCGGTCGCCGTCGTCGCGGTGATCGCGCTTGCGATCCTCGGCATCGGGAACTCCATCGTCGACGTCAACGCGCTCACGATCATGCAGCGCGCCGTGCCGGACTCGGTGCTCGGCCGGGCGCTCGGCGCGCTCGACGGGTTGATGCTCGCGACGCTGGGGCTCGGCTCGGTGCTCGCGCCGGTGCTCGTCGACCTCGTCGGCCCGGAGACGGCGCTCGTGATCACGGGCGTGCTGCTGCCGGTGCTCGCGCTCCTCACGCGCCCGCGGCTGCGCGCGATCGACCGCGGGGCGGCTGCGCCGGAGGCGACCGAGCTCTTGCGCGAGGTGCCGCTGCTCCGAGCCTTGCCCGAGCCGGTGCTCGAGCGTCTCGCGCGCGAGTCGGCCGCAGTCTCGTTCGCCGCCGGCGCCACGATCATCCAGCAGGGAGACCCGGGCGACCGGTTCTACGTCGTCTCGTCCGGCACCGTGGAGATCCTGGGCCGGACGTTCGGGCCGGGCGAGGCGTTCGGCGAGATCGCGCTGCTGAGGGACGTGCCGCGCACCGCAACCGCGACGGCCGTCACGGGCGTGTCGCTCGTGACGCTCGACCGCGCGCCGTTCGTCGCCGCCGTGACCGGACATGTCCCCAGCGCCGCAGCGGCGGACTCGCTGATCGCCGCCCGGCTCGGCTCGCTCAGCGGCCGCGGCTCCGCGACGGTGTGACGAGCGCGTCCTCGCGCTCGTCCGTCTCCTCCTCGAGCTCCTCGAGCACGTCGTCCGCCGCGGACTCCTCCTGCTCCTCGATCCGCCGCAACGACGCGAACGACAATCCCTCGCGCGCGAGCATCACGAGGCCGACACCGACGCCGACCGATATCTCGACCGCCTGGAGGACGAGCCCGAACGCGAACCCCGTCCCGTAGTCGACGCCGTAGGGCACGAGCGGGAGGGCGACGGCGGCCTGCAGGAGGCCGACGTTGCCCGGCCAGAGGGGAAAGATCGTCGCGACGTTCATCAAGAGCAGCACGAGCGCCGCGGCGGGCAGCGGGAGGCCCATCGAGAACGCCGCCGTCACCGCCCAGACGGCGAGCAGCTGCAGCAGCCAGCCGAACACCTGGAAGAGCGCCGCCCCGATCGCCGGGAGCGGCGTGCGCAGCACCGCCAGCCCCTGCCGAGCCATTGTCAGCAGGCGACGGACCGTGCCGAGGCCGTCGACGTGCACGCGGGTGTGGTCACGGCGCGCAGAGAGCATCGCGACCGCGAACAGCGCGAGCCCGACGAGACAGACCATCGCGATGCCGGTCACCGCCCAGTGGGGGATCTTCGCCGTGAGGAGCACGTAGGTGACGAGCAGCCCGATCGGGAAGAGGTCGAACAGCCGATGGGCGAAGACCGTGCCGAGCAGGGTCGCACTCGTTCCCGGCCCCTGCTCGACGTGCCGCCGGAGAACCGCGACGCGCGCGAGCTCGCCCGCGCGGGCGGGGAGCACCGCGTTGCCCAGCAGTCCCACGCCGAAGGCGGAGAAGACCTGCTGGAACTTCGGGCGCGGCTCCTGCACGGCCTGGCCGATCGTGAGGTTCCACGACAGGACCCGGGCGAGCACCGAGAGCAGGTTGAGCACGACCCCGACGATCACCCAGCGCCACTGGACGAAGTCGAAGGCGTGGTAGACGGTGCTCCACTCGGGCCCGCGCCACCAGATCGCGAGCACCGCCGCGACGAGCGACAACAGGACGAGCACGCCGCGCGCCCACGGGTTCGTGTACAGGTCGAGCAGCTTCTTCACGCGGCCTCCATGACCGGCCGCGGGGCCGCGGTCACCCGCTCGTACACAGCTTCCAGCCGCCTGGCGATGTCGTGCCACGAGTAGCGCTCCTCCGCGAGCCGCCTGCCCGCAGCGCCCATCGCCGCCCGACTCGGCTCGTCTGCGAGCAGCCGCTCGACCGCGTCGACGAGCGCGGGCACGTCACCTGCCGGCACCGACACCGACGTCTCCCGCGTCATCACTTCCCGATACCCCTCGATGTCGGAGGCGACGACCGGCGTCGCGCACGCGAACGCGCGGGTGAGCACCATGCCGAAGCTCTCCCCGCCGAGCGACGGGGCCACGAGCGCCTTCGTCGAGCAGAGCAGGTCGGTGAGCACCTCCTGCGAGAGGAAGCCGACGATGTCGATCCCGTCGTCGGACACGCCGAGCCGCGAGAGCAGCAGCCGGACGGCCAGCGGGTCGGCGCCGGCCACTGCAAGACGCACCCCGGTGCGCCGCCGGATCTCCGGCCAGGCCCGCAGGAGCACCTGCAGGCCCTTGCGCGGCTCGTGGCGGCCGGCGAAGACGAGCGTGTCCTCGCGGCCGCCCGGCTCGACCGCGTCGGGGATCAGCACGCCGTTCGGGATCACCTCCCAGTTGTCCGGGAGCCACGGCTCGACGGCGGCGCGCGCACGCTCCGAGACCGCGATGCGCTGGTCGATGCGGCTCATCAGGAATCCCCAGATCGGCCAGCCGACCCGCATCCAAAACGAGGAGCCCGACGAGTGGTACGTGGCCACCATCGGGGTCTTCGCGAGCGCGAGGACGGACGTGCAGATCGCCGGGGCCATCGGCTCGTGGAGGTGCAGCACGTCGAAGCGCTCGCGCTCGAGCACACGCCTGACACGGAAGAACGAGCGCGGGCTGAGCACGATGTTCGGGAGCGAGCCGTTCGCCGGCACGATCACCGAACGGCCGACGGGGATCACGTTCGCCGGTGGGTCGCCGTGACGTCCGACGCGCGGATGGAGCACGCGGGTGAACTGGCCCGGTGGGTCGTTCCCCATCACGAGCCGCACCTCGTGCCCGAGCGCCTCGAGCGCTGCGGCCTGGAGCTCCGCGTGCTCGACGACCGCCCCCCAGAACGACCACGAGAACGGCACGACGATGCCGATCTTCACGCCGAGAGCCTAACGCGGGCGGGAAGGCGCACCGCATGGACGGGTCGGTGGCGGCTCAGCAGGTCGCGCCGGGGCGGACGCGCTCCCACGCCTCCGCGAGCACGTCGAGCTCGTCGTCCTCGAAGCGCGAGAGAAATCGTCGCCGGACGCCGGTGAGGACGGTGGGACGCGCCTCGGCCAGCGCTCGACTGCCCTCGTCCGTGAGCCGGGCGTACATCACTCGCCGGTCCTCGGCGCAGCCCTCTCGCTCGACGAGCCCCGCCTGCTCGAGCCGGTCGACGAGGCGCGTGATCCCGCTCTGGCTGAGCAGCACGGTCTGCGCGAGATCGCTCATCGTCAGCCGCTGACACGGCGCCGTCTCGAGATACAGCAACACCTCGTAGTGCGTCAGCGGCAGGCCGTGGTTCGACTCGAGCTCCGCATTGAGGTCGCGCACGAGGCTCGCGTGCACGCGCAGAAACCCGCGCCAGGCGGCGAGCTCGCGTGCAGACAGAGGACCGACCGCAGACTCTTGCACCTGCAAACTATGGTAGTTGCTCCGGCCGCGAACGTCTTGAGGCAGACCATGCAGCTCGAGGGAATCCACCACGTGACGTGCATCACCGGCGACGCGCCGGGCAACGTCCGGTTTTACACGGAGTGCTCGGGCTGCGGCTCGTGAAGAAGACCGTGAACCAGGACGACCCGACCGTCTACCACCTCTTCTACGCCGACGAGCACGGCAGCCCGGGTGCGGACATCACGTTCTTCGAGTATCCGGGCGCCCGCCGCGGCCGGGCGGGGAACGGAATGGTGCACACGATTACGTTCCGCGTCGCCTCCGAGGACGCCCTCACGTTCTGGGAAGCGCGCCTGCAGGACCGGGGCGTCAGCGCGGCTCGCGGGCCGGGCGCGCTCCGTTTCGAGGACCCCGAGGGGCTGGGGCTCGAGCTCGTGGCCTCGGACGCGCCCGACGAGCCGCTCGTCGCCCGCCATCCCGAGATCCCGGCCGAGGTCGCGCTGCGGGGCTTCGACGGCGTCCGCGCGTTCGCCGCTGACCCGGAGCGCAGCCGCCCGCTCCTCGAGCACGTGCTCGGGTTCCGTCCGACGGACGAGAAGGGCTGGGAGCTGCGGGGAGAGCTCCGTGGAGGGCTGTACCGCTACGACACGCCCCCGGCGGCCGGTGCGAGCGTCCCGGGCGCCGGCACGGTGCACCACGTGGCCTGGGGCTCGACGATGGAGGACGAGGAGGCGTGGCAGCGGCGCGTCGCCGAGGCAGGGCTGCGGCCGACGCCGGTGATCGACCGCTTCTGGTTCCGCTCCGTCTACTTCCGCGAGCCGAGCGGGGTGCTCTTCGAGCTCGCGACGCTCGGCCCCGGGTTCGGCATCGACGAGGACCCTGCGCACCTGGGCGAGTCGCTGATCCTCCCGCCCGCCTTCGAGCACCTCCGCGTCCAGGTCGAGCAGGCCCTGACGCCGCTGCCCGACCCGCGCGGCGCATGGACGACGTGACCGGCCCGGACGAGGCGCCGCTCGTCGCCCGCCGCCGCGCGGCGGCGGGCGAGCCGGCGGGCGCGCTCGTGCTCCTCCACGGCCGTGGGGCCGACGAGAACGACCTGTACCCGCTGCTCGACCTGCTCGACCCCGACCGGAGACTGCTCGGCCTGACGCCGGGCGCGCCGCTCCATCTGCCTCCGGGCGGGCGCCACTGGTACGCGCTCGGCGGGATCCCGACCCCCGACCCGCCGACGTTCCTCGCCACGGCGCCACGGCTGGCGGCGTTCCTCGACAGGCTGCCCGTGCCGATGGAGCGCGTTGTGCTCGGCGGCTTCTCGCAGGGGACGGTGATGAGCTGGGCGATGAGCCTCGCCCTGGGCCGACCGCGTCCCGCGGGCGTGATCGCGATGTCGGGCTTCCTGCCCCGCGTCGAGGGCTATCCCCTCGACCCGGGCCGGCTCGCCGGCGTCCCGGTGGTGGTCGCGCACGGCACGCTCGACCCCGTGATCCCCGTCGAGTTCGGCGTCGAGGCGGCCGAGGCCCTCACGGCGGCGGGCGCCGACGTCGAGCTGCTCGAGACCCCCGTCCCACACATGGTCGATCCCGTCTGGATCGAGCCGCTGCGCGCGCTCGTAGAGCGGGTCACGTCCCCGGGCTAGTCCGAGCTGCGCGGATCCGGCTCGTCCGGCTCCCCGTCGAGGTGCAGGCGCTCGAGCAGCTCGCCCGACTCCTCTTCGGTCTTCTCGACCGCGTCGTAGAAACGGCCGCCGGACGCCTCGTCGAGCCGGTCTTCCGCGTGATGGACCGTGTCCAGCGCGGCATAGTCCACCTCGTTCAGCGCGTCCTCCGCCCGGCCGAAGAGCCGGCGAATCGGGTCGAGGAGTCCCATCGCGGGACCCAACCTAGACGATGCACCGAGGTGGCACCAGCCGCTCTCGCGGCCTGCTTCGACGGCGGAAACCTAGACTCGCGTGATGCCCCTGACGGATGACGGCCTGGCCGAGCTCCACACGCACCTCGGCGGCTCGGTCGCGTCGGACATCATGTGGAGCCTCGCCCACGAGCAGGGCATCGCCCTGCCCGTGAAGGACTACTGGGAGTTCGACGCGCTCGTCACGGTCTCCGATCCGCGTGGCGTCCCCGACCTCGACGCGCTGGACGCGATCTACCACTGGACGGAGCTGATCCAGTCTTCCCCGTTCGCGGTCGAGCGCTCGGTGCACGCGGCGATCGGCGGCGCCTACCGCTCGCAGCGGATCACGACCCTGGAGCTGCGGTTCAACCCGATGAAGCGCAACCGGGGCGGGGAACGCGACCTCGACCACATCATCCTCGCCGCGAGTCGCGGGCTCGACCTCGCCCGCCTCGAGTACCCGCAGGTCCGCGCCGGGCTGATCCTGATGATGGATCGCACGTTCGACGCCCGCCAGAACGAGATCATCGTGGAGAAGGCCGTCCGCTGGGCCGGACGCGGCGTGGTCGGCGTCGACATCGCCGGGCCGCGACCCGGCGGGCGGCGGTACGACTACAGCCAGATCGCGCCGATGGTGGAGGCCGCCCGCGCCGCCGGCCTCGGGATCACGATCCACGTCGGCGAGGAGGGAGAGACCGGCGCCCAGGAGATCGGCGAGGTCGTCGAGTCGCTCCGCCCCGAGCGGATCGGACACGGTGTCCTCGCGGCCGGCGATCCCGAGCTGATGCGGCTGCTGCGCGCTGCGGGCGTGACGCTCGAGATCTGCCCGACCTCGAACCTGCTCACGGGCGCGCTCGCGGACGAGGAAGCGGTGCGCGAGACCATCCGCCGGTTCGTCGAGCACGACGTGGCGTTCACGATCGCGACGGACGGGCCCGAGATGATGCACACGCACCTGAGGGACGAACTCGCGCTCCTCCACCGCATAGGCGCGCTCGACGAGGACGAGCTCGCGCAGGCGAACGCCCGCGGCCACGGGGCCTCGTTCGTCGGTCGGCGCGCGACGGTCTAGGCGGGCGAGGAGCCCGAGCCGGACGGGTCCGACGCGGCGTCCTTGGCGCTGTCGACGGCGTCCTCAGCGGCGCCAGCGCCCTTGTCCCATGCCTTCTCGGCCGTGTCCGTCGCGCCCTCGGCCACCGAGCCGGCCTTCTCGCCGGCGTCCTGGGCGGCCTGCTTCGACCTGCCGAGCAGCTTGTCGAGGAATCCCATGGCTCGACCATACGTCCCCTGCGGACGCGTGGCAAACCGGATGCGAATCTACGCGTCGACCCGGGTGCGCTGCGCCGCGAGGAACTCGAGCAGGTCGGAGCGCGTGAGGATCGCGAGCGGCTTGCCGGCATGCCCGACGAGCACCGCTCCACCCGTGCCCGTCAGCTCGGCGAACACGTCGTCGATCGAGGCGCCGGAGTCGACCGCGGCGAGGGGCGGCTGCATCGCGACCGCGATGTCCTCGTTCAAGGCGTCCGGATTGCGGAACACGCGGTCGAGCAGGCTCCGCTCCTGGAGCGAGCCGACGACGTCGGTGAGCGCGTCCGGAGGCTGGACGCGGACGACCGGGAGCTGGGAGATCCCGTAGCGCTGCATGAGGTCGATCGCACCGCCGACCTTGTCGTGCGCGTCGACCACGACGAGCTCGGGGACCGCCCCCTCCTCCGCCCGCTTGAACCGCAGCACCTCGTCCACCGTCGGCGCCGGGGCGCGCCGTTCCATGAAGCCGTACTGGATCATCCAGTTGTCGTCGTAGAACTTCGAGAGGTACGAGCGGCCCCCGTCCGGGAACGTCATCAGCACGGTCGCGCCCGGCCCGAGCCGCCGTGCGACCTCGAGCGCCGCCCATGCGGTCGAGCCGCACGAGCCTCCGACGAGCAGCCCCTCCTCCCGCGCGAGCCTGCGCGCGGTGAGGAACGAGTCGCGATCCGAGACCCTGACCCACTCGTCGACGACGGATCCGTCGAGCGTCTCCGGCCACGTGTCCTTGCCGATCCCCTCGACGAGGTAGGGGTGGACGGGGTGATCCTCGTCCACCGTGAAGACCGAGCCCTCCGGGTCGGCGCCGACGACCAGGACGTCCGGCTTGCGCTCCTTGAAGTAGCGGCCGATCCCCGTGACCGAGCCGCCGGTGCCGACCGAGACCACGATCGCGTCGACCTCGCCTCCCGTCTGCTCCCAGAGCTCCGGGCCCGTCGTCTCGTAGTGCGCCTCCGGGTTGGCGGGGTTCGAGTACTGGTCCGGCTTGAACCCGCCGGGGATCTCCTCCGCGAGCCGGTCGGAGACCGAGTAGTAGCTCTCGGGCGAGTCGTGGTCGACTGCGGTCGGCGTGATCACGACCTCGGCGCCGTACGCCCGCAGCGTGGAGATCTTCTCCTGGCTCATCTTGTCCGGCATCACGAAGATGCAGCGGTAGCCCTTGTGCGCGGCCGCGATCGCGAGCCCGACGCCGGTGTTGCCCGAGGTGGGCTCGACGATCGTCCCTCCGGGGCGCAGGCGGCCGTCCCGCTCGGCGGCCTCGATCATCGCGAGCCCGATCCGGTCCTTGTTCGACCCGCCGGGATTCATGAACTCGAGCTTCGCGAGCAGCGTCGCGCCCGTCTCGCGCCCGAAGTCGACGAGGCGCACGACAGGTGTCGAGCCGACGAGGTCGAGAACGGTCGGGTACGAGCGCGCCATGCCGCGCGGGAAGCCTATCCCGGACGGGTCACGCGGTCGGCGAGATGCGACGCGCTCCCTCGAGGTCGCCGCTCCGCTCGCCGAGCGCCTCGATCTCGACCCGCTCGCCGGTCTGCGGCGCGTGGATCATGCGGCCCTCGCCGATGTAGATGCCGACATGCCCGAGCCCGTGGAAGAAGACGAGGTCGCCCGGGCGCAAATGCTGCGTGGAGACCGGCCGCCCGACCGCGAAGAGCGCCGCCGCGTTGTGCGGCAGCGCGATGCCCAGCCGGCCGTACACCCACATCACGAGCCCCGAGCAGTCGAACCCGGACGGCGACGCGCCGCCGTAGCGGTAGGGCACACCCAGCTCGGCACGCGCGAGGGAGACGGCACGCGCCGCGAGTGTCGGAGGCTTGGGCGGGAGCACGAAGTGAGCCGGGCTCTCGAGGAAGGGCGCGAGCCGCGGGGGGCCGGCATGGTCGCCCTGCGCGCCGGCCGCGAGGGCCGCGGCCGCGAGCGCGGAGGTGGCGAGCAGCATGGCGAAGCGACGTGGCATCCGAGAGGGTCGAGTCGACGTGACGGCGTTGAGAGGGCCGCGGAGGCAGGCCGTCGCATGTCGGGATCGGAGGACGGTAGCAGCCCCCCATACCCCCGATCGAGTGAACCTTGCGCACTACGCGCCCGCAGGCGCGCGCGTCTCAGTGCCGGAAGTGGCGGCGGCCGGTGACGACCATCGTCGCCCCTGCCTCGCGAACGGCCTCGAGCACCTCGTCGTCGCGCTTGGAGCCGCCCGGCTGGATGATCGCCGTGACACCTGCCTCGAGGGCGAGCTGCGGCCCGTCGGCGAACGGGAAGAACGCGTCGGAGGCGAGCACCGCGCCCTCGAGCGAGTGCCCGTGCTCGCGCGCCTTCTCGATCGCGAGCCGCACCGCGTCCACCCGGCTCTGCTGTCCACCGCCGATCCCCAGCGTCTGGCCGCCGCGCGCGATCACGATCGCGTTCGAGACCACGTGCTTGACGACGGACCAGGCGAACAGCAGATCGTCCCACCGGCTCGCGTCCGGGTCACCGCAGACCACGTCCATCGCATCGAGCGGGTCGCCGTCGACGTCGCGGTCCTGCACGAGCAGGCCGCCGAGAACGCGCCGCAGGTCTCGCTCGCTCGTCACGAAGCTGCGCCGCTCGGTGTCCGCGAGCACGCGCATCGACTCGCGATTGCCGAGCTCGCCGAGCGCCGCCGCGTCGTAGCCCGGAGCGAACAGCACCTCGACGAACTGCTTCGCGAGCGCCTTGCCGAGCGCGGCGCCGACGGGGCGGTTGAGGGCGAAGACTCCTCCGTACGCGGAGACCGGGTCGGCTGCGAGCGCGCGCTCGAATGCCTCGTCGGGCGTCGCTCCGAGCGCGACGCCGCAAGGGTTCGCGTGCTTGACGATCACGGCAGCAGGGCCTTCCAGCTCGAGCATCAGGAGCCGCGCGGCGGACAGGTCGGCGAGGTTGTTGAAGGAGAGCGGCTTCCCCTGGAGCTGCTCGACGCGTGCGAGCAGATGGGTGCGCGCGCCGCGCTGGACGTAGTACGCGGCCCGCTGGTGCGGGTTCTCGCCGTAGGCCAGCTCGGCGTAGCGGTCGAAGACCGGCACGTACGTCTCCGGGAAGTCCTCCTCGCGCCCGAACCAGCCGCCGACGGCGGCGTCGTACGCAGCGGTGGTCTGGAAGGCGCGCCACGCGAGCTCGCGGCGCGTCTCCGCCGAGACGTCGGCACCTGCCCGGAGCTCGTCGATCACGGGCCCGTAGTCCTCCGGCCTGCAGATCGCGACCACGTGGACGTGGTTCTTCGCCGCGGCCCGGAGCAGCGCCGGCCCGCCGACGTCGATCTGCTCGATCACGTCCTCCCAGGCGACGTCGAGGCGGCCGATCGTCTTCTCGAACGGGTAGAGGTTGACGCAGACGAGGTCGATCGGCGCGATCCCGTGCGCCTCGAGCTCCGCGAGGTCGGCGGGGACGTCGCGTCGGGCGAGGATGCCCGCGTGGACAGCAGGGTGCAGCGTGACCACGCGGTGCCCGAGCAGCGCGCCGAAGCCCGTCACCTCCTCCAGCGGCGTGACCGGGATCCGCTCGTCTGCGAGGAGGCGCGCGGTGCCGCTGCTCGCGAGCAGCTCGACCCCGAGCGCGTGCAGGTCGCGCGCGAACGCCACGACGCCGGTCTTGTCGTACATCGAGAGCAGGGCGCGCCGGACCGTCATGCGGCGAGCAGCTCCCGGACGACGTCGGGCAGGAGGCGGTGCTCGACCGCCTGGACGCGGGCACGCAGCGTCTCCGGCGTGTCGCCGGCCTCGACGGCCACGCGCACCGCACGAATCACGGGGCCGGTGTCGACGCCCTCGTCCACCCAGTGGACGGTCGCAGCGGTCTCGGACACGCCCGCGGCGAGCACGTCCTCGATCGGATGGGCGCCCGGGAACTCGGGGAGCGGCGCGGAGTGGGTGTTCACCACGCGGCCGCCGAAGACCTCGAAGAATCGGGGCCGGAGGATGTGCATGTAGCCCGCGAGCACCGCCAGCTCGACGCCCCGGGCGCGAAGCCAGAGCGCGAGCGCGGCATCGCGCTCCTCTCTGCTCGGGTAGTCGGCGGCCGCGAACGTCGCCACGGGGATCCCGACCGCCTCCGCGCGCCGGAGCGCATTCGCGTCCGGCCGGTTCGACGCGACCGCGACGATCGGCAGCCCGGCGTCGATCAGCGCCTGGAGATTCGTGCCTTCGCCGCTGACGAGCACACCGATCACGAGCGCACGATCCGTCCGATCACCGTGTCTTCGCCGGGCTCGGCGACGACGGCGCAGTAGCCGATCCCGAGGTTGAAGACGCTTCGGAGCTCGGCCTCCTCGACGTGCCGGGCGAGCCAGCGGAACACGGGCGGCCGCTCCCACGCCTCCCAGTCGAGCTCGACGTCGAGGCCGGCGGGCAGCACGCGGCGCAGGTTGCCTTCGATCCCCCCGCCGGTGACGTGCGCGAACGCGTGCGCACGGTCGCGCAGACGCCGCACGTCCTCGAGATAGAGCCGGGTCGGAGCGAGCAGGTCGGGCCCCTCGTAGTCCTCCAGCTCCAGGACCCGGCGGACGAGCGTGAACCCGTTCGCGTGGACTCCCGCAGAGGGCAGCCCGACGACGACGTCGTGCTCGGCCACGCTCGAGCCGTCGATCAGGTGGTCGCGCTCGACGAGCCCCACGCAGGTCGCGGCGAAGTCGAGCTCCTCGTCGCGGTAGACGTCCGGCAGCTCCGCGGTCTCGCCTCCCACGAGCGCGACCCCGGCCTCACGGCAGACTGCCGCCGCCCCTTCCACGAGCTCCGCGACCTGCTCCAGGTCGACGCGGCTCGCGGCGATGTAGTCGAGCAGGAAGAGCGGCTCGGCGCCGGTGGTGATCACGTCGTTGATGCAGTGCGCCGCCATGTCCGCGCCGCAGGCGCCGAGCGCTCCCCGGGCACGGGCGACGATCGGCTTGGTCCCGATCGAGTCCGTCGAGGCTGCGAGGAGCCGGCGCCCGTCGAGCGGGTAGAGGCCCGCGAACGCCCCGAAGCCGCGCGCGCCCGTCGACTCGACCGCCGCGCGCAGCCGATCGACGACCGCCTCGGCGGTCGCGAGCGAGACGCCTGCGGCAGCGTACGTCTGCTCGTCCGATGGCACGTGCCGAGCCTACACCGGGCGCTCGACGCCGATCGTGCTCCGAGCGGGGGTCAGACCGTGGTCGGCTCGAAGCGGTGCTTGGCGACCGAGCGCTCGCGTGGGACGCGTGTCGGGTAGTCGCGCGTGAAGCACGCGCGGCAGACGGCTTCCTCGGGGAGGCGGGTGGCCCACTGCATGCCGTCGAGCGAGAGGTAGCGCAGGCTCGTCGCGCCGACGTGCTCGCACATCTCTTCGACCGACCGGTGCGCCGCCGCGAGCTCGTCCTCGTCGGCCATGTCGATCCCGTAGAAGCACGGCGAGACGACGGGCGGCGACGAGATGCGCACGTGCACCTCGGCCGCGCCGGCCCCGCCGAGCATCTCGACGAGCGCACGCATGGTGTTCCCGCGCACGATCGAGTCGTCGACGATCGCGATCCGCTTGCCTGCGATCTCCGCCAGGGGGTTGAACTTCAGCTTGATCCCCTGCCGTCGCAGCGTCTGGTCGGGCTCGATGAAGGTCCGCCCGACGTAGCGGTTCTTGATCAGCCCCTCCTCGTAGGGGATCCCCGAGCGCTTGGCGAACCCGATCGCGGCCGGCGTGCCCGAGTCCGGGATCGGCATCACCAGGTCGGCCTCGACCGGCGACTCCTCCGCGAGCCGCTCGCCCATCCGCACGCGGGCAGCGTGGACGCCCGTGCCGTCGAGCAGCGAGTCGGGTCGAGCGAAGTAGACGTGCTCGAAGATGCACGAGGCATGCCGTCCGCGCGGCACGGCCTGCACGCTGTGGCACCCGTCCTCGTCGATCCAGACGATCTCGCCGGCCTCGACGTCGCGCACCAGCTGGGCCCCGACGAGATCGAGCGCACACGTCTCGGAGGCGACCACCCAGTCGTCGCCGATCCGCCCGAGCGTCAGCGGCCGGATGCCGAGCGGGTCGCGGAACGCGACCAGAGCGCCGTCGACGATCGCGACGACCGAGTACGCGCCGGCCAGCCGGCGCATCGTCGCCGCGACGGCGTCGGGCACGGGCGCGGGGTCGCACGCGAGGAGCGCCGCGATCACCTCGGTGTCCGACCCCGTGCTGAGGCGGACGCCCGCGGCGATCAGCTCGTCGCGCAGCGACCCCAGGTCGACGAGGTTCCCGTTGTGCCCGAGCGCGACGGTGCGCGCAGGCCCGTGGAAGACGAGCGGCTGGGCGTTCGACCACCGCGCGCCACCGGTCGTCGAGTAGCGGGTATGACCGATCGCGACCTCGCCCGGCAGCGCGGCGAGCTTCTCCTCGTCGAACACCTGCGGCACCAGCCCCATGTCCCTGACCGCCGTCAGCCGGCCCCCCTCCGACACCGCGATCCCGGCCGACTCCTGCCCGCGGTGCTGGAGCGCGAAAAGACCGAAATAGGTGAGGCGCGCGACCTCGCGCTCGGTCGAGTGGACGCCGAACACCCCGCACATCAGGCGACCGCCTCGTGCGCGTGTGCGAGCTCGCCGAGCGGAATCCCGAGCAGCCGGTCGCCGCCGACGGTGCCGATCCGGCGCACCTCGACCTCCGCCCCCGTCGGGTCGGGCTCGATGCCGTCGGCCGGCAGCGCGGCCACCACCTGGCCGCCGACCTCGCCGAAGAGCGTCACCGGGTCGTCGTCGAGCTCGAGCGAGGCGCCGACCCCGCTCCACAGCGCCGCCTCGGCGAGCGCGACGGCGAGACCTCCCTCGGCGACGTCGTGGACGAGCGTCGCGCGTGGCGCGATCCGGGCCGCCCAGTCGACGAGGGCCGCCTCCGAGGCAAGATCGAGGGACGGTGTGCCCCCGAGCGAGCCCCAGCGCGCCTGCGCCTCCGATCCGCCGAGCGTGAGCGGCGAGCGCGAGCGCGCGAGCACCAGTGCGTCGCCCTGTCGCCATCCGCCGGGCACGCGGCGGACGTCCTCGACGAGGCCGACACAGCCGACCACGGGTGTGGGCGGGATCGAGCGGCCGTCCGTGTCGTTGTAGAGCGAGACGTTGCCGGACACGACCGGCACGCCGAGCGCCTCGCAGGCGAGCGCGATCCCCTCGATCGCCTCGGCGAGCTCCCAGCCGATCTCCGCCTTCTCGGGATTGCCGAAGTTGAGACAGTCGGTGAGGCCGAGCGGACGGGCGCCGGTGCACGCGACGTTGCGCGCCGCCTCGAGCGCCGCGAGCTGGCCGCCGATGCGCGGATCGAGCAGGCCGATGCGCCCCTGGCCGTCGAGCGTGACCGCGAGCCCTCGCCACGAGGGACGCAGCCGCAGCACCGCGGCGTCGAGCCCGGGCCGCCTGACCGTCCGGGACTGCACGAGCTGGTCGTAGCGGCGCGTGACGAACGCGCGCGAGCGGAGCGCCGGCGTCCCGAGCAGCTCGACGAGGGCGTCCGCGGCCTCGGGCATCCGCGTCGGGGTCTCCGGCGACCCCGCCCGGGCAACACGCTCCACCTCGTAGCGGGGGCACTCGTCCGTGAGGAGCCGCGCCGGGATCGCGCCGACCACGTCGCCCTCCCAGAACGCGCGCAGGATGCCGCTCTCGGTGACCTCGCCGATCACCGCGCGGTGCAGCTCCCAGCGATCGATCACGGCCTCGACCTCGGCCAGACGCTCGGGCGCGACGATCGCGACCATCCGCTCCTGCGACTCGGAGATCATCACCTCCCACGGCTCCATGCCCTCCTCGCGCTGCGGGACGCGGTCGAGGTGGACGTCGAGGCCGAACTCCGCCGCCATCTCGGAGAGCGAGGATGCGAGGCCGGCCGCGCCACAGTCCTGCAGCGAGAGCACCAGCCCGCGCTCGACGAGCTCGACCGAGACCTCGATCAGCCGCTTCCCGGTGAAGGGGTCGCCGACCTGCACGGAGGGCCGCTTGTCCGCGTCGGCCTCGCCGAGCTCGGCGCTCGCGAGCACGGACGCGCCGCCGATCCCGTCGCGGCCGGTGGTCGCGCCGTAGAGAACGACCCGCGCGCCGGGCGTCGTCGCGCCGGCGCGCGTGAGGCGGTCGCTCGGGAGCAGACCCACGCACATCGCGTTGACGAGGCAGTTCGACGCGTACGCCTCGTCGAACACCACCTCGCCGCCCACGGTGGGCACGCCCACGCAGTTGCCGTAGTTCCCGATCCCACCGACCGCCCGCGAGAACTGGTCGTCCGGCGCGCCGAAGCGGAGGCCGTCGAGGAGCGCGATCGGGCGCGCGCCCATCGCCACCACGTCCCGCAGGATCCCGCCGACGCCCGTGGCCGCGCCCTGGAACGGCTCGACCGCAGAGGGATGGTTGTGGCTCTCGGCCTTGAACGCGACCGCGAGGCCGTCCCCGAGGTCGACGACGCCGGCGTTCTCCCCCGGGCCCTGGAGCACGCCCGGGCCGTCTCCCGGCAGGCGCCGCAGGAGGAGCGCCGAGTGCTTGTACCCGCAGTGCTCCGACCACAGGAGCGAGAACACCGCGAGCTCGAAGTCGTTCGGCTCGCGCCCGAGCAGGCCGACGATGCGAGAGAGCTCCCCGTCCGTGAGGCCGAGCCGGCGATGGAGCGGGTGTTCCGCGATGGAACTCAGAACCCCAGTCTAGATGCTCGACCGGCGGGCACCGACAGGTGCCGCCCGGGGCTGCACCGGGTGAGTAGCGTCGGGCCGTGTCCCGCCGGAACCTCCTCCTCCTGGTCGTGCTGTCGGCGATCTGGGGCTCCTCGTTCCTCTTCATCAAGCTCGGCGTCGACGAGCTCGAGCCTGCGGTCGTCGCGCTCGGACGGCTCGTCGTCGGCGCGGCGATCCTCTTGCCCATCGCGGCCGCGCGCGGCGGGCTCGGCGTGCTGCGGCCGCACCTGCGCACGGTTGCGGTGCTCGGCGCGTTCAACAACGCGCTGCCGTTCTGGCTGCTCGGCTTCGCCGAGACGCGCATCGACTCCGGCCTGGCCGCGGTGATCCAGGCGGCGGCGCCGATCTTCACGGTCGTGCTCGCGATCCGGCTCGACCCCACCCAACGGGCGTCCGGTCTCCGGCTCGCCGGGATCGCAATCGGCTTCGTCGGCGTCGCGCTGCTCGTCGGCGTGCAGACCGGCGGCCAGATCGTCGGCGCGCTCGCCGTGCTCGGCGCCGCACTCTGCTACGCGATCGCGGCGCTCTTCGCGGGGACACAGGCACGCGGCCTGCCACCGCTCCATGTCGCGGCCGGGCAGCTCGGCTGCGGGGCGCTCCTGATCGCCCCGCTCGGGCTCCTCCAGCTGCCGTCGTCGCCGCCGCCCGCGCAGGCCGTGCTCGCGATCGTCGCCCTCGGCGCATTCGGCTCGGCGCTCGCGTACGTCCTCTACTTCGCGCTGATCGCGCGCGCCGGGGCGTCGCGCGCGATCCTCGTCACGTACCTCGTCCCGGCGTTCGCGCTCTGCTACGGGGCGCTGTTCCTCGACGAGCCCGTCACTCCGAGCGCGATCGGGGGGCTCGCGCTCATTCTCGCTGGCACGACTCTCGCCACCGGAGTCGCCCGGCTCCGCCGGGCCGGGGCAGCCGCCGGCCGGGGGCGGCGCGCATGAACAGGTACTGGCCGCTGCTGGTGGTGCTCGCGTCGGTCTGGGGGGCGTCGTACCTGTTCATCAAGGTCGGCGTGGACGGGGGCTTCGAGCCGGCGACGCTGATGTGCACGCGCGCCGCGATCGCCGCCGCGATCCTGTTCGGCTACCTCGCACGCACGCTGGGCTCCGCGACCGCGGTGGGGGCCTTGCGCGGCTCGTGGCGCCAGTGGGCGCTGCTCGGCCTGATCGGGAACGCCGTCCCCTTCTGGCTCGTGGCGTGGGGCGAGACGCACGTCGACTCGGGCATCGCGGCGGTCGCGCAGTCGACGGTGCCGCTCTTCACGGTGCTGATCGGGCTCCGCTTCCTCCCGCACGAGGCGGTTACCCGTGGACGGGTGCTCGGCCTGCTGCTCGGCCTCCTCGGGGTGGGCGTGCTCGCCGGCGGGCACCCGGCCGGCGGCTGGTGGGCGGTCGCGGGCACACTCGCGGTGGTGCTCTCTTCGGTCGCCTACGCCTGCGGCGGCGTGATCGGCCAGCGCAGCGTCCGCGGGACTCCCGGCCCGGTGCTGGCGACGGGGGCGATGATCGCGGCCGCGGTGTCGCTCTTGCCGCTCGCGCTGCTGGGTGCGCCGACACGCATGCCCGACACCGACGCGCTCCTCTCGCTGCTCGGCCTGGCGGTGCTCGGCACGGCGCTCGCGCAGCTCCTGATGTATCGATTGCTGAACCTCTTCGGTGCGCGCAGGATGAGTCTGGTGACCTACCTGATGCCCGGCTTCGCGCTCGTCTACGGCGCGCTCCTGCTCGACGAGCCGGTCACGGCGCCCGAGCTTGCCGGCCTCGTGCTGATCCTGGCGGGGGTGGCGCTGGGCTCGGGGACGCTCGGATCACGCCGCGCGGCACCGGCGGGAGCGCGCGGATGACGGTCGCGCTACGGCCGGCGATCCCCGAGGACGTCCCGTATCTCGCTCGCCTGCTCCTGCACGAGGAGATCGCGCCGTTCCTCGCCGCGTCGCGTGCCTCGACCGAGGCGGAGGTCGCCGCCCAGGTCGCCCACTCGCTCGCGGAGCCGGACGCGTTCGGCGTCCTCGTGTTCGTGGTCGACAGCGAGCGAGTCGGCACCGCGACCTGGGAGCAGGTCAACCGGCGCTCCCGGATCGCGTCGGTGACCGGCTTCGCGATCGACCCGGCCAGGCAAGGCCAGGGCCTCGGGACGAGCGCGGCCGGCGCGCTGCAGCGATACCTGCTCGGCGAGCTCGGCTTCCATCGGATCCAGATGGAGATCTACGGCTTCAACGAGCGCGCCCTCCGGCATGCGGAACACGCGGGCTGGGTGCGCGAGGGCGTCCGCCGCCGCGCCTACAGCCGCGGGAGCGAATGGGTCGACGGCGTCCTGTTCGGCATGATCGCGGAGGACCTCGACGACCGCCGGCGCGGTCCCACGGAGCCTCAGGCGCCGTAGCGCTCGACGAGCGCCCGGGCCTCGGCCGCGTACGCGGCCTCGTGCCAGCGGCGGAACCCGTCCCAGGTCGTCAGCGTCCGCGGGTCCTCGACCCGGTCGACGAACAGGACCCCGTCGAGGTGGTCCTGCTCGTGCTGGAAGGTTCCTGCCGAGAGGCCGCGGATCTCCTCGCGCACCGGCGTGCCCACCCGGTCGAGATAGGTGACCTCGACCTCGGCGTGCCGTTGCAGGAGGCCGCGCAGGTCCGGGACGGAGAGACAGCCCTCGTAGCTTGCGAACGTCTCGCCCGAGAGCGCCCGCACCTCGGGGTTGACGAGCACGCGGAGGTCGAGATCGGGCTTGTACGGATAGCGCGGGTTCGCGTGCACCTCGACGCAGAAGACCCTCCGCGAGATGCCGACCTGCGGCGCCGCGAGCCCTGCGCCGTGCGCCGCCCGCATCGTCTCGACGAGGTCGTCGAGGAACCGCTGGAAGCCGGGAGCCGCGAGCTCTGCCTCGTCCACGGGTTGCGCGACCGCGCGGAGGACCGGCTCGCCGATGCGGACGATGTCGAGGATCGCCACCCGGCGATCCTACGGCGGCCTACGCCACGACCGGCGCCGCCTCGCCCTCGGCGATCATGCTCACGTCGCGCCGCCTGAGCAGCGCGAGGAGCAGGACACCGGCGGTCACGAGCAGGATCGCGGTCGCGGCCCACGTGACGTGGAAGCCTGAGACGAGCGCGTCGGCGCTCTCCGCCGGGGTGGGCGGGTGCCCGATCGCGTTCAGCTCGTTCGTCGTGCGCGTCGTCGGCGAGGGTCGAGAGCACGGCCAGGCCGACTGCGCCGCCGATCTGCTGGGACGTGTTGAAGAGACCGGAGGCGAGCCCCGCGTCGTCGACGGGCAGCCCGCTCGTCGCGATCAGCGTGATCGGGACGAACACGAGCCCCATCCCCACCGACGTGAGCAGCAGACCGGGCAGCAGGTCGGTCACGTAGGAGCTGTCGGGCGTCAGCCGCAGGAACAGCAACAGCCCGAGCGCCGCGAGCGCGACGCCGATCACCGGCACCTCGCGGGCGCCGAGCGCCGGTACGAGTTTCTGCGAGAGCCCCGCGCCGACGATCACGCCCGCCGTGAAGGGGACGAACGCGAAGCCGGCTTCGAGCGGCGAGAAGCCGAGCACCCGCTGGACGTACAGCGTGTTGAAGAAGAACATCGCGAACAGGCCCGCGGCGACGACGAACATCGCGACGTTCGCAGCCCGGACGGTCTTGACGGAGAAGATCGAGAGCCGGACGAGCGGCTCGGCCGAGCGGTTCTCGATCAAGACGAAGGCGACGAGCAGCACGGCCGCGAGGACGAGGAAGCCGATCACCTCGGCCGACCCCCAGCCCGACTCGGCGGAGCGCACGATCCCGAAGACGAGCGAGACGAGACCGGCGGTCACGGTCACCGCGCCCGCGAGGTCGAAGCTCCGGTGCTGGTGCTCGTCCTTCGACTCCGGCACGTACCGCACGCGAGAGCAGGAACGCGACGATCCCGACCGGGACGTTGACGAAGAAGATCCAGGGCCAGGAGAGCGTCTCGACGAGGATGCCGCCGAGCACGAGCCCGACGGCGCCGCCGCCGACCGCGATCGCCGCCCACACGCCGAGCGCCTTCGTCCGCTCGGCCCCCTCGGCGAACGTCGTGGTCACGATCGAGAGAGCTGCGGGCGAGACGAGCGCCGCGCCGAGGCCCTGCACCCCGCGGGAGACGATCAGCCACGTCTCGTTGGGCGCGAGGGCGCAGAGCAGGGACGCGGTCGTGAACAGGACGAGCCCCGCCACGAAGACGCGCTTGCGGCCGATCAGGTCGCCTGCGCGGCCACCGAGGAGCAGGAAGCCGCCGAACATGAGCGCGTACGCGTTCACGATCCACTGCAGGCTCGACTCGGAGATCCCGAGGTCCTTCTGGATCGAGGGAAGCGCGACGTTCACGATCGTCGCGTCGAGGATCACCATGAACTGCGCGAGGCACACGAGGCAGAGCACGAGCCAGGGGCTCACTCCGTGCGGGCGGACGTTCACCGGCCCCACGCTACCGGCCCTGCCCGGCTCCCCGGTGCGGCTAGCCGCACCAGGGCGTCTCGTCCGGGACCCGAATCGGTGCCGCCCCCTCCAACTAACGGAATGCTTACCCGCGTTCGCGTTTGCCGGACAGGGCTCGGGGGCAGCCAACCCACAACGCGCTGAAACGACATCAAAGGGGGATTCCGATGGAGCATCTCGTGCGCCACCGTCGGCGCAACCGGCTCGTCGTGCTCGTCGCCGCGGGGGTCGCGGCCCTCGCCGGTACGGGGTCGGCGCTCGCCGCAGACCATGCGCCGCTACCCCGGGTCGGCTACTGCATGGGGACGAAGTTCCTCAACCTCGCGCTGGGGCAGCCGAAGGTCGACTCGATGTACGAGGGGGCGGTGCTCGCCCGGTACGTCGAGGGCGAGGGCCTCACCTGCGCCCTGCCGCCTGCCGGGTACGTCACCGTGACCACGGCGCCCGACGAGTTCGGCGTGCCGGGCCGGCTCTACACGTACTGGCAGGCGCCGGCGAGCTGAGCGGCAGTCGCAGACGCGACCGGAAGGTGCGCGCCGGCCCCGAGGGGGAGGGGCCGGCGCGCGCCATCGCGTCGCCGAGAGGCGGTGCGGACTCGGCGCGAGACGAATTAGGATCACGCCATGGAACTCATCCACACGTGCTATCGCATCACCGATCCGGAGCGCTCGATCGCGTTCTACGAGGCCCTCGGCCTCGAGAAGCGCCGTGAGCTGCCGATCCGCGACGAGGCCGTCAACTACTTCCTCGGCGTGCCGGGGAAGCCACAGCCGGAGCTCGAGCTGACGCACAACTTCGGCGTCGACGCGTACGAGCTCGGGACGGCCTACGGCCACGTCGCGCTCACGATCGAGGACATGGGGCAGACGCTCGCCGCGCTCGCCGAGAAGGGCATCGAGCCAGAGCGGCCGCCGTACTCGGTGCGCGAAGGCGGCTCGCTCCTCTGCTTCGTCCGCGACCCCGACGGCTACCGGATCGAGCTGATCGAGCGCTCCGACTATTGACGGAGCACGGCCGTGGCTGAGGAGGACCGCGCCCATGCGGCGGTCGCGGGCGCACGGCGCTTCCTCAACGCCTGGCACGGGACGCCGCGGCCGCGCGAGCAGCTCGAGCGCCTGACGCAGCTCGTCGACGCGACGGAGCGCCGCGACCGGTACGGCGAGGGGGAGCGCCTCGAACGGCTCGAACGGCGGACCGCCCAGCTGCTCGGCAAGGAGGCGGGCGCGTTCATGCCGAGCGGCACGATGGCGCAGCAGATCGCGCTCCGCATCTGGTGCGACCGCCGGGGGCTGCGCACGGTCGCTTTCCATCCGACATGCCACCTCGAGCTGCACGAGGAGAACGGCTACGCCCGTCTGCACGGTCTCCACGCGACGCTCGTCGGTGACCCGAACAGCCTCCTCACGCTGGCCGACCTGGAGCGCATCCGCGAGCCCGTCGCAGCCTTGCTGCTCGAGCTGCCGCAACGCGAGATCGGCGGCCGCCTGCCCGCGTGGGAGGAGCTCGTCGCGCAGACGGAGTGGGCGAGGGCGCACGGCGTCGCCCTGCATCTCGACGGCGCCCGCCTCTGGGAGTCGCAGCCGTTCTACGACCGCCCGCACGCGGAGATCGCGTCCCTGTTCGACAGCGTCTACGTCTCGTTCTACAAGGGGCTCGGCGGGATGGCGGGAGCCGTCCTGGCGGGCGACGCGGAGCTCGTCGAGGAGGCGCGCGTGTGGCAGCGGCGCCACGGCGGCACGCTCGTGACGCTGTTCCCGTACGTCGTGGCGGCGGACGTCGCGCTCGACGAGCGCCTCGAGCGCATGCCCGCCTACCTGGCGCATGCACGCGAGATCGCAGGCGCGTTGGCGACGCTCGACGGCATCGAGGTGGTGCCCGATCCGCCGCAGACCCCGCTCTTCCACCTCCTGCTCCGCGGCGAGCGCGACCGGCTCGTGGACGCTGCGCTGTCCGTCGCCGAGGAGCACGGGGTCTTCCTGTTCGCCGACCCGAGCTCGACCACCTCGCCTCGCTGGCAGCGCCACGAGGTGATGGTCGGCGACGTCACCCTCGAGCTGACCGGCGCAGAGCTGCGCGGTCTCTACGCCGACGTGCTCGCACGTGCCGCGAGCACGCCGCAGACCGGCACGCGCGCCGCACCGCGGTCGCGCGATACCCGCCGGCCGGCCGCGCGCCGCGTTCGGCGGCCGTGAGACAATCGGCGCGGTGGGCTTCACGATCTTCCGGGCGAGCGAGCTCGACTGGCACCCGCGCAGGGAGGGCGACGCCCGCCTCGTCGCGGAGCTCTCGGGCTCGATGACGCGCTCCCGCGCGAACCTCTACCGATATCCGCCCGGCGCGGTCGGCCGCCGGCACATCGACCCCGTGCAGGAGGAGGTCTTCGTCGTGCTCGACGGGACGCTCACCGTGCACCTGGGCGAGGGCGAGGCGCCGGCACGCCACGAGCTCGAGCGAGGCAGCGTGCTCGTCGTCCAGCCGGGCACGGCGCTGCAGCTCTCGAACCGCCACGACGAGGAGCTCCACCTCTTCATCGTCGGTGCCCCGCCGGAGCGCGGCGAGACCACCTTCCTCCCCGCCGTCGAGTAGCCGCGCCGGCCCGGTCGGTGCGGCGCGCGCTTCCTCTCGACGTCGGCCGGCTCACGGTGGCGACCCTCACGGTCGTCGCGCTGACCCACCAGCTCGACACGCTCGGAGGCGAGAAAGCGGGGAGCTTCTTCAGCTTCTTCACGGTCCAGTCGAACGTCGCGGCGGCCGCGATGCTCGGCCTCCTCGTCGTCGTGCGCCGAACCGAGCGCAGTAGGTGGTTCGACGCCGTCCGCGGCGGCGTCGTGTTCTTCGTCGCGATCACGGGCGTCGTCTTCGCGCTGCTCCTCCAGGGCCTCCAGGAGGAGCTGCAGACCACGATCCCCTGGGTCGACACGGTCCTCCACCGCGTCGTCCCGCTCGTGCTCGTCGTCGACTGGCTGCTCGAGCCTCCGCGGCACCGGCTCTCAGCTCGCGTCGCTCTCGCGTGGATCGGCTGCCTCGCGGTCATGGCTCGCGTACACGCTCGTCCGTGGCGCCCTCGTCGACTGGTACCCGTACCCGTTCGTCGACGCCTCCGTCCACGGGTACGGCGGGGTCGCGGTGCGCTGTGCGGCGCTGCTCGTCGCGTTCGTCGCCGGCGCGGCGGGGTTCCTGTGGCTCGGGAACCGCCGCGTCCCGTCGCGTCCGTCGTGAGTCCGTGCGGGGGTGTGTCGGTCACGCTTCGTGATCTGTTACGATATATCGCGATACAACAAGAAAGGATTCAGATGACTGCATTCGCATTCGACGACGACTGCGAGCCGCACGAGGCGCGCATCCGCTTCATGACCGGCGGACGCCGCCACTACCGGCGACGTTACCGTGGCGGGCCGCCGCATCCGTTCGGCCGCCGCGCCGGGCGCGGCGACATTCGTGCCGCGATCCTCGCGCTGCTCGCCGAGGAGCCGATGCACGGCTACCAGATCATCCAGGAGCTCACCGAGCGCACGGGCGGCGTCTGGCGGCCGAGCCCCGGCTCCGTCTACCCGACCCTCCAGCAGCTGCAGGACGAGGAGCTCGTCCGGGAGGCGAGCACCGAGTCGGGCAAGCGGGTGTTCGAGCTGACCGACGCAGGGCGTGAGCAGGCTGCCGCGGCGCCCGCCCCCTGGGACGCGGTCGCAGGCGAGAGCACGGACGCGCTCGTAACGCTGCGCGACCTCGTCCACCAGGTGATGGCGGCGACTCGTCAGGTCGCGCACGCCGGCAGCGAGGCGCAGCTCGAGGCGGCCCAGGAGGTGCTGCGCGACGCGCGGCGCCGTCTGTATCGCCTCCTCGCCGAGGACGACGCGCAGGAATAGCAGGCGGGCGGGGGGCCGGGAACGCCCGTCCCCCCCGCCGCTCTCGCTCAGATGATCGTGTGCTTCGCCTGGAAGAGGCCGTGCGGATCGACTCGGTCGCGCACCTGCGCCAGCCGGCCGTAGTTGCCCTCGACGTAGAACGAGACCGGGTCCACGTCGCGCTCGGCGAAGTTGTGGTACCGCTGCCTCGCGAGCCAGGGCTCGGTCGCCGCGCGGAGCACGGCAATCTGCCGGTCGACCGCCTCGACCGCTTCCGCGACGGGAGCGATGCCGAGCGAGTACATCGCGTACGGCGCCTCGAGATGGGAGAGGACGCCACCGTTGGGATCGGGTCGACCCAGTGCGCCGTCTAGGTGGCGTACCTCCACCGAGAGGAGCGGTGAGGTGCCGTCCATCCCGGCGGCACCGGTGATCGCGGTGGCCGTCGATCCGTCGAACGCGTCGAGCATCCAGCCCTCGCCGCGGCCGGGCGCCGGGGCGGGCGGATCCTGGTGCAGCTCGGTGAGGGCCTGCGCGGGCATCATCGCGAACGTGTCGATCTCTGGTCCGAGCTCGAGGAGCGGGCCGAGGAGCTCGCGTCCACTCGTCTCGTCCCCGAGGTACGCGGCCTCGACGACCGCGAGCTGCCGGCCGCGGAGCGGCTCGGGCAGCTCGGGGAGCGGCGGCAGCTGGAGCAGCCTGCCGACCGACGTGACCTCTTCGGGAGCCTCGCGAGTCCATTCGCCCCACCGGGCAAGCACCTCGGACGCGCGCTCGATCGGCCAGATCAGCCAACCGGCGTATGCCTCGGAGACCGGGAAGAGCGCGATCTCGAGCTCGGTGACGACGCCGAAGCTGCCGCCTCCGCCGCGCAGGGCCCAGAAGAGGTCGGGATTGGTCTCGGCGTCGGTACGGACGAGATCGCCGTCGGCCGTGACCACCTGGGCGGAGACCACGCTGGAGGACGCGAGGCCGTGCTTGCGGGCGAGCCAGCCGATGCCGCCGCCGAGCGAGTACCCGACCACTCCCACGTCCCCCGCGGAGCCGTGCAGCGCCGTGAGGCCGTGGCCGACGGACGCCTCGACGACGTCCGTCCACACCGCGCCGGCGGCGACGCGGGCCGTCCTGGCGGCGGCGTCGACCTCGACGCCGGTCATGCGGGACATGTTGAGCAGCATCGCTCCGTCGAGGGGCGTGCTGCCGGCGCCGTGCCCGGTGCCCTGGACCGCCACGCGCAGTCCCACCGTCCGGGCGTGATCGATCGCGTCGACGACGTCGTCGACGCTCTCGGGCAGGGCGACGACCGCGGGGCGCTGGTCGACCGCGAGGTTCCAGGCGCGACGCGCGGCGTCCCAGCCCGCCTGTCCCGGAAAGACGAGCAGTTCGGGTGACGCCGGTCGGTGCCGCGTCGTGTGCTGGTGTGCGAGCTGTGTCATGTGCGTGGGTCTCCTGAAGCAGGGGCCTGTAGGTGTGATGCACCGAGGCTCGCAGGGGCCGGACCGGCCGACGGTGGGGTTCTCCGCACCGGCGCCGGGGGCAGACCGGCGTCTCGCGATCTCCGTCAGAGGCGCGCGGCGAGCTTGGCGGCCGCATCCGCCGCGAGGCGCGCGGCATCGCGCAGGGCCGCCTCGACGGAGCCCGCCAGCTCCGTCAGCGTCACGACCGGGACGGCGGTGCGCACTGCGGGATCGGCGGCTCCCGCGACGATGCCGGCGGGCACACCGAGCTCATCCGTCTCGGCGAGCACGTGCCCGACGACCTTGCCTGCGAGCGAGGTCGCGTCGAAACGACCCTCCCCCGTGAGCGCGAGGGAGGCTTCCCGGAGCGCGGGACGGAGGCGGACGAGCTCCGCGACGAGGGCGGCGCCCGGCACGAGTCGGGCTCCGATCGCGGCGAGGCCGCCGGCGAGGCCGCCGGCTGCGCCGGACCCGGGCAGCTCGCGCACGTCGACGCCCCGCTCGCGCCGGTAGCGCTCGGCGAGCGCGTCGAGCCGCTCCTCGAGCAGGGCGACGACGTCCGCGTCGGCGCCCTTCTGAGGGCCGAAGACGCGCGCCGCGGCGACGAACGGCGTCTCGACGTCGCAGGCCACGACGACCTCTGTGCCGCCGAGATCGCCGTCGAGCGCCTCGACCGCCCCGAGACCGCCGTCGACGGTGGCCGATCCGCCCACGGCCACGATGACCCGTGTCGCGCCCGCTTCGAGCGCGAGCCGGATCAGCTGGCCGGTCCCGCGCGTGGTCGCGCGGAGCGGATCGTTCGCGCCCGGCACGCGCGCCAGCCCGCTCGCCTGGGCCATCTCGACGACCGCGGCTCCGTCCCGGCGGAGGCCCCAGCGCGCCTCGACAGGCTCTCCGAGCGGACCGGTCACCCGGGCGCTGCGCAGCTCGTCGTCGTGCGGGCAGAGGATCTCGAGCGTGCCCTCGCCGCCGTCGGCCAGGGGCAACAGGCATGCTGCCCGGCCGGTCCGCGCGACACCGTCGGCGAGCGCACGCGCGGCGGCGGCCGCCGTGAGGCTCCCCCGGAACTTGTCGGGACAGCAGAGCACCGGCGCGTCGTGGTTCACGACCGCCGTGCGAGGTCGGAGAGGGCCGCGCCGAGCACGGGTCGAGCATAGGATCGACCGGATGGGCGTGCCGGAGCTGCCGCTCGCGGAGTTCGGCTTTCCCGGTCCCTTGCGCGACCGGCTCGTCGCGGCCGTCCTGTCGGGGGAGAAGGTCGCGACGGCCGGTCTGCTCGAGGAGTACCGCCGCGAGGGGCTGGCTCTCCCGGAGCCGGGCGGGCGCGAGCTCGTGGTCGACTCGGCCGGCCAAGGGGTCGCGGTGATCGAGGTCGTGGCGGTCGACGTCCAGCGGATGGGCGACGTCGAGCTCGCGTTTGCGATCGACGAAGGCGAGGGCTTCACCTCTGTCGCCGAGTGGTACGAGGCGCACGCCCGGTTCTTCACGAGCGCCGAGATGGCGGCCGCGCTCGGCGACCCCCCGGTCGCGGTCGACGAGGACACGCTCGTGGTCTGCTCCCGCTTCCGCGTGGTCGAGCGCCTCTGAGCGTCGCCGCCCGGCAGGGCGGCCGGGGAGAGGAGCCCGTTGCGAAGTCGGCACGAAGTCGGCACGGACACGTGACTTCCTTCCCCGTACGGTGTCGCGTATGGCGACGACGACCCCCTGGGGCAAGGCAACGGCGCTCGAGGAGGTCAGCGTCCCTCAGCGGGCGGCAGGTCGGCGCTTCGCGTCGGTCGTGCAGCTGCTCGAGCTGGACGACGGCGAGCAGGCCGTCCGCTTCTCGTACTCCACGGGCGGCGCAGCGCGGCGCGGCCCCGTGACGTTCCGCGCCCGCGACCTCGAGCAACTCCGGGTCGCACTGGCGGCGACTCCGGCGCTGCGCCGCGCCCTGAAGGGAGGCGCCTTGACACGGTGACCCCGACACGCCGAGGCGAGGGTTTGCGGACGGCGGCCTTTGCGGTCAGGCGTGCGCGATCGTGACCGGGTCGCGTGGGCGGGCGGCGAGCCCCTCGAGGAGCGGCCTCCCCCCGGTCGGCCCGAGCAATGCGTCGACCGCGTGCTCGGGATGGGGCATCAGGCCGAGCACGTTGCCTTCCTCGTTCGCGACGCCCGCGATCCGGTCGCGCGAGCCGTTCACGTCGTTCGCGTAGCGGAGGACGACCTGGTCGCGCTCGAGCACGCGGGCGAGGAGCTCGTCGTCGGCGACCCAGCAGCCCTCCCCGTGCTTCACGGGGATCACGAGCTCCTGTCCGATCCGGCAGGTGGCCGTGAACGGGGTCGCGGTCGACTCGACCGTGACGACGACGTCCGCGCAGACGAACTCGAGCTGACGGTTCGGCCTGAGCACGCCGGGCAGCAGACCCGCCTCGCAGAGGATCTGGAAGCCGTTGCAGATCCCGAGCACGGGGCCGCCGTCGGCGGCGAATGCGCGGACGGCGTCCATCACCGGGGCGACCCGGGCGATCGCCCCGCAGCGCAGGTAGTCGCCGTACGAGAAGCCGCCCGGCAGGATCACGCCGCCGACATCGCGCGGGAGCTCGCGGGCGGTGTGCCAGAGGGCGACCGCCTCTGCCCCGAGCGCCTCGACCGCCAGCCGCGCGTCTCCGTCGTCGTTCGAGCCCGGGAACGTGACCACCGCGATGCGGGCGGCATCGCTCACGCGTCCTCCACGGTGACCTCGAAGCTCTCGATCAACGGGTTCGCGAGGAGCTCCTCGCACATGCGCTCGACCTCGGCGCGGGCGGCAGCGGGATCGGCGGCGTCGACCTCGAGATCGACGAGCCTCCCGACCCGAGCGCGCGACACGGAAAAGCCGAGCGTCGAAAGCGAGGCCTGCACCGCTTCCCCCTGCGGGTCGAGGATCCCCGCCTTGGGCCGGATCAGCACGGTCAGGCGCACAGCACCGCGGCCGGGTCGGCGACGTAGCAGTCGAACGGCAGACCGGTGAGGCGCTCGAACGCCTCGACGTAGCGCGCCCGCGTGCCCGTGACGACGTCCGGTGGGAGCTCCGGCCCCGGAGCGGTGCGGTCCCAGCCTGTCGCGGAGCACCAGTCGCGTGCGTACTGCTTGTCGAACGACGGCTGGGCCCGGCCGGGCTCGTAGCCGTCGGCCGGCCAGAAGCGCGAGGAGTCGGGGGTCAAGGCCTCGTCGCCGAGCGTCACGTGTCCCGCACCGTCGACCCCGAACTCGAACTTCGTGTCCGCGAGCAGCATCCCGCACGACTCGGCGTGCTCCGCGGCCGTCCGGTAGAGCGCGATCGCCGCCTCGCGCGCTGCCGCGTACTCCTCGGCCCCGCACATCCGAGCCGCCTCCTGCTCGGAGATGTTGAGGTCGTGCCCCGCGCTCGACTTCGTGGCCGGGGTCAGCAGCGGCTCGGGTAGCCGCTCCGCCTCGCGCAGGCCGCGAGGCAGCGCGTGACCGCATACCGCGCCGCTGTCGCGGTAGTCGACCCAGCCGGAGCCCGCGAGGAAGCCACGGACGACGAACTCGACGGGCAGCATCTCCAGTCGGATGCACTCGAGCGAGCGGCCGTCGGACCGGAGCGCGACGAAGTGGTTCGGCACGAGCGTACGCGTGCGCGTGAACCAGAAGGCAGACAGACCGGTGAGCACCCGCCCCTTGTCGGGGATCTCCGTGGGCAGGACGACGTCGTACGTCGAGAGGCGGTCCGACGCGACGAGCAGCAGACGGTCCTCACCGAGGGCATAGAGCTCGCGCACCTTGCCGCTACCGATGTGGAGCGCCTCAGGCATTGACCGCCGCCTCATGGGTCGCGCGGAGCGCCCGCAGCCGCTCGAAGACCGTGTCCACGTGGGCGGTGTAGGCGTCGAGCCCGAAGACACGGTCGAGCTCGACGCGGGACGCGATCGACTCGTCCGCACGGACCAGCGACTCGAAGTCGAGCTCCTCGTCCCAGGCACGCATCGCGTGGAGTTGCACGAGGCGGTACGCGTCGGTGCGCAGGAGCCCGCTCTCGACGAGCGCCAGCAGGAGCCGCTGGCTCGCGTAGAGGCCGTGGCTCAGGTCGAGGTTCGCGCGCATCCGCTCGGGCCACACGACGAGCCCTTCGACGAGCCACGCGAAACGGTCGAGCACGTAATCGACGGCGAGGAACGAGTCCGGCACTACGACGCGTTCGGCCGAGGAATGGGAGATGTCGCGCTCGTGCCACAGCGCGACGTTCTCGAGACCCACGGTGGCGTTGGCGCGCACGACCCGCGCGAGGCCACAGATCCGTTCCGACACGATCGGATTCCGCTTGTGCGGCATCGCTGACGACCCCTTCTGCCCGGGAGCGAACGGCTCCTCGACCTCCCGCAGCTCGGTGCGCGCAAGGTGACGGATCTCGGTGGCGAACCGCTCGACCGACGAGGCGAGCAGGGCGAGCGCGGACAACACGGCTGCGTGGCGGTCGCGCTGCAGGATCTGTGTCGAGCTCGGAGCCGGCTCCAGCCCGAGGCGCTCGCACGCGACCCGCTCGACCTCGGGGTCGACCGCCGCGTACTGGCCGACGGCGCCCGAGAGCTTGCCGACGCACAGGCCGTCGAGCGCGGACGCCACGCGCTCACGGTCGCGTTCGAGCGCGAACGCCCAGCCCGCGAGCTTTAGACCGAAGGTCGTCGGCTCCGCATGGACCCCGTGCGTGCGACCCATGCACACGGTCTGTCGGTGCTCCTCCGCCCGCGCCACGACAGCCGAGAACGCGCGCTCGACCCCGTCGAGCACCAGGGCACCGGCTTCCTGCACCGCGAGCGACAGCGCGGTGTCGAGCACGTCGGACGACGTGAGACCGTAATGCACCCACCGCCCGTCGTCGCCGAGGGGCTCGGCGACTGCGTCGACGAACGCCGCGACGTCGTGGCCGGTCACACGCTCGAGCTCTGCCACGCGCCCGGGCGTCGGCGGTTGCGCCTGCGCGCGGATCCGGTCGACCGCCTCCGCCGGGACGACGCCGAGCGCGGCCCACCCGTCGAGCGCCGCGAGCTCGACCTCGAGCATCCTCTCCAGCTTCCGCTCGTCCGACCAGACCCGTGTCATCGCGGGCCGGGAGTAACGAGAGATCACGCGTCGATTCTAGATGCGCCTCCGGGCAGCCTTACGCCACCGACACGCTTTCGACCCACTCTCGGCACAGTTCCGTCAACTTTGTTGCCTCGTCTGACGATAGAATAGATAGTGGGTGGTGGGTTGGGGTGCCCCGACAAACGCCCGCACGTTGCGAAAAGCGGCTACCCGGACGCGAGATCGGACGTCGGCCTCGAGCGCGATGTCCTCGCGGCGACGGGCACCGTCGATGCGGATCCGGTCGGCGGCGGCGTACGCGTGCGCGCGTGCGTCGACGAGCGAGGAGCCGGTCGCGGTCACGCCGAGCAGCCGGCCGCCGTTCGTGACGAGGCGCCCGCCCGCGAGCGCGGTGCCGGCCTGGAAGACGAGCCCGCCCGCGGCCTCCGCCTCGTCGATTCCGTCGATCGGCGTCCCGACGTCGCCCGTCTCCGGATAGCCGCCCGCGCTGAGCACGACGGTCACCGCGCTCAGCTCGGCGCGCCCCAGCGCGCAGCCGGCGAGCGACCCGGCCGCCGCGGCAGCGAGCGCGCCGAGCAGATCCCCTTCCACGAGGGGGAGCACGGACTGTGTCTCGGGATCGCCGAACCGGCAGTTGTACTCGAGCACCCGCGGGCCGTCCGCGGTCAGCATCAGCCCGGCGAAGAGCGTGCCGACGAACGGCATCCCTCGCCGCGCGAGCTCGGCGAGGATCGGCCGGATGCAGCCGTCGAGCAGGTCGGCCAGCATCTCGTCCCCGACGCCGGGCACGGGCGCGAACGATCCCATCCCGCCGGTGTTCGGTCCGACGTCACCGTCGTAGGCGCGCTTGAAGTCGCGGGCCGGTGCCAACACGAGCGCATCGCCGCCGTCGCAGAGAGCGAGCACCGAGAGCTCGGGGCCTTCGAGCAGCTCCTCGACGACCAGCCCGCCGCCGAACGCGGCTGCGACCTCGAGACACTGGACGAGCTCCGCCTCGCGTGCGGCAGACGAGAACCCCCTTGCCCGCGGCGAGACCGTCGGCCTTCAGCACGCACGGGGCGCGAGCCGTCTCGAGGAGCGCCGCGGTCGGCACGCCCGCCGCGGCCATCACCTCCTTCGCGAACCGCTTGGAGCCCTCGATCCGGGCGGCCGCCCCCGAAGGGCCGAAGACCGCGATGCCCGCGTGTCGCAACGCGTCCGCGACGCCCGCGACGAGCGGCGCCTCCGGCCCGACCACGACCAGCTCGGCGCCCACCGACCGCGCCAGCCCCAGCAGCCCGTCTCCGTCGTCCGCGGCGACCGGATGGCAGGTTGCGAACGCCGCGATTCCGGGATTCCCCGGTGCGGCGTGGAGCTCCGTCAGGGCCGGCGAGGAGGCGAGCCGCCACGCGAGCGCGTGCTCACGACCGCCCGAGCCGACGAGAAGGACGCGCACCGCGCGAGTCTACGAGCTTGACCAGCGTAGGCCTCCCGTTGAACCATGTTGGGGATGACCCGCGGAGCGGTGTTGTTCGAGTCCGCCGACGTCGACGCGTACGACCGGTTCGTCGGACGCTACACGTCGGCGCTCGCACGTCTCCATGCCCGGCTGCTCGGCCTGCGCAAGGGCAACGACGTGCTCGAGATCGGCTGCGGGCCGGGTGCGCTGACGGAGGCGCTGGCGTCCCTCGTCGGCGGCGACCACGTCTTCGCGGTGGAGCCGTCCGAGTCGTTCGCCGAAGCCTGCCGCACACGAGTACCCGACGCGGACGTCCGCGTCGCGACCGCCGATGACCTGCCCGACTTCGACCTCGAGTTCGCGGCCGCGACCTCGCAGCTGGTGCTGAACTTCGTCGCCGATGCGGACGCGACCGTGCAGACGATGTCCGATGCGGTGCGCGCGGGCGGCACCGTGGCGTCGGTCGTCTGGGACTATCGGGGCGCGATGACGCTCCTGCGCGCGTTCTGGGACGCGGCGCTCGAGGGAGACCCCGGCGCACCCGATGAGGGGCGCACGATGCCGCACTGCACCCCTGGCGGCCTTCGCGCCCTCTGGCTGCGCGCCGGTCTTTCCGACGTCCGCACGCGCGAGCTCGTCGTGGACGCCCACTACGCGGACTTCGACGACCTGTGGGAACCGTTCCTCGCCGGGATCGGACCGGCCGGCTCGTACTGCGCGGCACTCGACCCCGAACGTCGTGAGGCGCTGCGCGAGCGCTACTTCGCCCGGCTCGGCGGCCCCGCGGGGCCGTTCACGCTCACCGCTCGCGCCTGGTACGTGAGTGGCACCGTCGGCAGATCGTGACCTCGGCGACGTAACGGGGCGCCGCGGACGCGCCCTGCAGACGACGACCTCAGGTCTAGAAGGTCAGCACGGCCTCCCGGCCGGCTCCGGTGCCGACGATCGTCACGGGGACGCCGAGCGCATCCGCGACGAAGTCCACGTAGGCACGCGCCGCGGGAGGTAGGGGCGCACCGTCGAGCGGCGCACGCCACCCGGCGAGCATCTCGAAGACCGGCGCACAGTGATGGAAGTCGGACTGGTGGGCGGGGAAGTCCTCCGTCTCGCCGCCGTCCGGCAGGCGGTAGCGGACGCAAACGGGGATCTCGTCGAACTCGGAGAGCACGTCCACCTTCGTCAGCGCGAGCGAGGTGATCCCGTTGACGCGCACCGCGAACCGGAGGGCGACGAGGTCGAGCCAGCCGCAGCGGCGCTCCCGGCCGGTGACGGTGCCGAACTCCGCGCCGAGCTCACGGACGCGCTCCTGCGCCGGCCCCGTGATCTCGCTCGGGAACGGCCCCTCCCCGACACGCGTCACGTAGGCCTTCGAGACCCCCAGCACCTCGTCGATCCGCTGTGGGCCGATCCCGAAGCTGACGGCCGCACCCGCCGCGATCGGGCTGGAGGACGTCACGAACGGATACGTCCCGTGGTCGAGGTCGAGCAGCGTGCCCTGGGCGCCCTCGAAGAGGACGCGCCTGCCGTCGCGCAGCGCGTGATCGACGAGCAGCGAGGTGTCCGCGACGAACGGGGCCAGCCGCTCGGCGTGGTCGAGCGTGCGCGCGACGACCTGCTCCACGTCGAACGGCTCGATGTGGTACACGCGCTCGAGCCAGACGTTCTTCTCGCCCGCCGCGAGCTCGATCTTCTCCCGGAGGATCTTCGGGTCGAGCAGGTCCTGCACACGGATCCCGATGCGGGTCGCCTTGTCCGCGTACGCCGGCCCGATCCCGCGCCGCGTGGTCCCGATCTGCAGGCGCCCGAGCCGACGCTCGCGGGCGCCGTCGAGCGCAACGTGCCACGGCATGATCAGGTGCGCGTTGCCCGAGACGAACACGAGCCCGTCCGTTCGGCGACCGCGCGCCTCGAGCTCGTCGAGCTCGGAGACGAGCACGTCCGGGTCGATCACGCACCCGGCGCCGATCGCGCTCGCGACCCCGCCCACGATCCCCGACGGGATCGCGCGGATCTTGAAGGTCTCGCCCTCGACGACGATCGTGTGGCCGGCGTTGGGACCTCCCTGGTAGCGGCAGACGAGGTCCGACTCCTGCGCGAGCAGGTCGACGATCTTGCCCTTCCCCTCGTCACCCCACTGCGCGCCGACGATCACGGTCGCGGGCACGTGACAGATTCTCGCACGCGGGCCATACGGACGCCCGCCGGCTCGGCGCGACGAAGGGGCTCACGCGCCGGACGGGTCGACGGGGTCGCCGACCGCGATCGCGCCCCGGCCGAGAGGAACGAGCCTGACGCCGAACCACGTCTTGCCGTCCCGCTTGCGGTGGCGCGCGAGCGTCCGCAGCGGCTCCTTGCTCTGCGCGAGCGTCTCCGGGTCGATCAAGGTCATCACGCACCGGTCGCAGGCCTGCTGACACCGGAAGCTGACCGCTCCGATCGTCACGGACGACCATGCCTCCTCGGCGAACGGCACGTCGCCGTCGATCACGAGGTTCGGACGGAAGCGCAGCATCGAGAGAGCCGCGTCGCCCTCCGCCCACTCCTGCACCTGGGCGAGCGACCGCTCGGAGGTGAGCAGGACCGGTCCAGCGTCTGCGAGGCTGACCCGCTCGCCGGGCAGCCCGCCGTTCCGCTCGGGCACCGCGCGCGCGTCCGGCGACGCCTGCCAGACGAGGCGGACCGGGCGGCCGAGCACCGCGCTCAGGAAGCGGCCTGCGACGTCACCCGCGTCCGTCGCCCGGTCGAGGTTGCGGAAGGGGACCGGCACGAGGGGCCCGAGATGGGGCTCCCGCACGAGCAGGCTGCGTCCTGACGGGGCGGTCAGCCTCACGCCCTCGCCGGGCACGGTCTCGGCCCGGACACGCAGCAGCTGCGACACGGTCCGCGCGGTGAGCTTCGCACCCTGCTCGTCGACCACCGCCCAGCGCCTGTCGCCCGCCGGCCCCCACGGCTCGACGTCGAGGGTCGTCTCGCCTGTCCCCCCGAGCGACTTGACCGGATAGCGGTAGAGCGCGGTGACCTGCACCGGGCGGACGCTACCCGGCGAGGGGCCGGCGAACCGCGTGTCCCTCGAGGAAACACGCGCATGTTTGCGTCGGCCACGCCGCGGTGAACACCTCTCCACGACCGCCGGGTCGGCTGCGGGAACGGCTCGCGAGGGAGCCGACCCCGCGCGATACGAGCCCGATGCGAAAGGACGCCGTGTCCAGCCAGTTGACAGTCCCGGTCGCAGACACCCGCCTGCACGTCGTCGACGCGCCCGGCGCCGAGCCGGCGCTCGCGTTCCTCAACGGTGGCATGGCCACCATGCGGGCCTGGCACGACGTGATCGCCGCCCTCGCAGGCACATATCGAACGATCCGGTTCGACGCACGTGGGCGTGGGAAATCCGGGACCTCGGCGGACTACTCCGTGCAAGCAGCGACGGACGACATCGGAGCTGTGCTGCAGGCGACCGGCGCAACGCGGCCGATCCTCGTCGGGTGGTCGTACGGCGCCACCATCGCAGTCCGTTACGCGGCACGGCATCCCACGAACACGGCCGGGCTCGTCCTGGTCGACGGCGGCTACCCGATCACGATGTTCGACGAGGCAGGCAAGGCGAAGGTCCGCGCGCAATTCCGCCGCGTGGCGTGGATCATGCGGATCCTGGCGGCGTTCGGCCGCTCCGCCAAGCTGTCCTCGGCGGAAGCCGCAGAGCTCGTGATCGAGATGGATGCCGTCAACGGCACGCTCGAACCGGACTTCGCCGCCCTCGCGTGCCCCACGGCTTTCGTCGTCGGCACCGGCACCCACTCGGGCGCGAGCGAGGACGAGATGCGCATCCTGCGCTCGACGGCCTCCGAGCTCGCGACGCGCAACCCGCGGGTCTCGGTCACCACCGCTCCCGCGAACCACCTACGGATCCTCTCCAGGTCGCCCGAGGTCGTCGCCGCGGCGATCGAAGAGGTCGTCTCCCAGGTGCGCTAGAGACGCGGGCGCTCTCGGCCGCCCGATCGCATGCGAGCCTCCTGGAGGCGTCCGCGGTCGGTACGAGCAGCGGCTAGGCCGACCCGCCGGCGAGGTCGGCGAACTTCGCGTACCGCTTGAGGAAGCTCAGCCTGACCGAGTCGGTCGGACCGTTCCTGTGCTTCGCGAGGATGAGCTCGGCGACGCCCTGCGAGTCCGACTCCTCGCCGTTGTAGTAGTCGTCGCGGTACACGAACATGACGAGGTCGGCGTCCTGCTCGATCGAGCCGCTCTCGCGCAGGTCGGAGAGGATCGGGCGCTTGTCGTGGCGCTGCTCGACCGCCCGCGAGAGCTGCGAGAGCGCGAGGATCGGCACGTCGAGGTCACGCGCGAGCACCTTGAGGTTGCGCGAGATCTGCGACACCTCCTGCACCCTGTTCTCGGCCGTGCTCCCGGACGTCATCAGCTGCAGGTAGTCGACGACGATCAGCCCGAGCTCGGGCTGACGGCTCTTGAGGCGCCGGGCCTTCGAGCGGAGCTCCATCATCGTGATCGACCCCGTGTCGTCCACCCAGATGGGCGCCTTCATCAGCTTGTCGCAGGCAGCGGTGAGCCGGGGCCAGTCCTCCTGCGCGAGCTTTCCGGAGCGGACGCGGTTCGACTCGACCTTCGCCTCGCTGCACATGAGGCGCTGCGTGACCTCCGCCTTCGACATCTCGAGCGTGAACAAGGCCACCGGCACGCCGCTCCGCACGCCGAGATTCGCGGCGATACACAACCCGAGCGCGGACTTCCCCATCGAGGGCCGGGCCGCGAGGATGATCAGGTTGCCGGGCTGGAAGCCGGACGTCAGCCGGTCGAGGTCGCGGAAGCCGCACGCCACGCCGGTCACGTCGACGCCCGCCTCGTAGAGCTTCGTGATCCGCTCGAAACTGTCCGTCAGCAGCGGCCCGATGTGGTCGAAATCGCCGGTGACCCGCTGCTGCGACAGATCGAACACGATCTGCTCGGCTCGGTCGACGAGCTCGCTCGTCTCACCGAGACGCTCGCGTCCGAGACGCGCGATCTCCTGACCCGCCTGGATCAGCGCCCGCAGGGTCGCGGACTCCTTGACGATCCTGGCGTAGTGGTCGACGTTCGCGGTCGCGGGGACGAGCGCCGCGAGCTCGGCGATCCGGGCGCTACCGCCGACGGTCTCGAGCGCGCCGCGCTCCTCGAGCTCGTTGACGAGCGTGATCGCGTCGACCGGCTCGCCCTTTTTCCAGAGCTCCAGGCAGGCGAGGTAGATGGCGCCGTGGGAGCCGCGGTAGAAGTCGGACGCGTCGAGGATCTCCGTGACCGAGCCGATCGCATTCTCGGAGAGCAGCATCGCGCCCAGGACGGACTCCTCCGCCTCGAGGTTCTGGGGCGGAACGACCGGGGTCGCCGGGGCCTGGAGCGTGCTCACGGCGCAGGATCAAACACCGCACGACCGCCGGCCGCCAGCGGGGCGCCCTGGGGACATGTCGCTTTCGCACACGACCCGATGTGCAGCGAATTGAGAACACATGTTCGAATACTCTCCACCGAGCCGGACGACATGCTCAACAGCCGGGCCGGAACGGTGCACAGGAGCCCCCGGAGTTGTCCCGCCACGTTTGTCGCGCAGAGCGAGGATTCTCGCGCGCTGTCCACAGCCCCGCCCGGAGGCTGTGCACGGAGGGTGGAAAACCAGGGGGAGAGCTCGAGCGCCCTCCCCCCGGGTCGGTCAGGCCTCCTCGGCGGGCTCCTCGTCCGGCGCGGCGTCGAGGTCGGCGAGGTCGGCCGAAGCCTCGGCCTCGACTGCCTCTGTGTCGTCCTCGCCCGTCGGATCGAGCTCGTCCTCCTCTTCGGCGAGCGCGGCCTCGGTCTCGCGCACGCCCGTCTCGTGGGCGGCGAGGGCCTCTTCCGCCTCGGCCCGCTCGGCAGCCTCCATGGCGGCCAGCTCCTCCTCCGGGGGCAGCTCGCCGCCCTCGGGCACCACGAGGGTCTTCACCTCGGCGGTGACCCCCTCGAACACGTGCACGGGGATCGTGTAGCGGCCGATCCGCTTGATCGCGTCGATCTCGATCTTGCGCCGGTCGACGCGGATCTTGCGGGCCCGCCACAGCTCCTCGGCCACGTCGGTCGGCGTGACGGAGCCGAACAGCGCGCCCGTCGGGCCTGCCTTGACCTCGAAGCGGAGCACGGTCTTCGTCAGCGTCGCGGCGATCTCCGCCGCGTGCTCGGCGCTCCGGGCCTCGTGCCGCGCCCGGTCGGCCTCGACGCGGCGCAGCTCGGCGACGCGCCCGGAGGTCGCCACCTCGGCGAGCCGCCGCGGCAGAAGGTAGTTGCGCGCGTAGCCGCGCTTCACGTCGACGACGTCGCCTTTCAGGCCGAGCTTCTCGACGTCGTGGGTCAGGATGACCTCCATCACTGCCCCTGGACGTAGGGGAGAAGCGCCATCTCGCGTGCCCGCTTGACCGCGACCGCGACCTGCCGCTGATGCCGGCGGCACGCGCCCGTGATGCGGCGGTTGCGGATCTTGCCCTTCTCCGAGATGTAGCGGCGCAGCTGGTTCACGTTCTTGTAGTCCACCTCCGCGACCTTGTCCTTGCAGAAGTGGCAGCTCTTGCGGCGGCCGCCGGGCGCCCCGGGGCCCGACCGCTTGCGCGTCTGTGTCTTCGCAGCCATTGGGCCTCCTAGAACGGGATGTCGTCGTCGGTCGGGGAGGTCGGGAAGTCGCCACCCGCGCTCGCGGGCGCCTCGGCCGGGATGTAGCCGCCGCCCCCGCCTTCGCCGTCACCACGGCTGTCGAGGAACTGGACGTTCTGCGCGACGACGTCGACCTTCGAGCGCTTCGAGCCGTCCTGCGCCTCCCACGAGCGCCAGTCGAGCCGGCCGTCGATGCCGACGCGGCGCCCCTTCTGCAGATGCTGCGCGAGGGTCTCCGCCTGCCGGCCGTACACCTTCACGTCGAAGAAGTTCGGCTTGTCCACCCAGTTCCCCGACTCGTCCTGCTGACGGCCGTTGACCGCGAGCCCCAGCTCGAGCACCGCGGTGCCCGACGGGATGTGCCGCAGCTCGGGATCGCGGGTAAGGCGCCCCACGAGCGTCACGCGGTTGATGTCGCCTGCCATTAGTCTTCCTCCTCCGGGGCGTCCACGGGCTCTGCCCCGGCATCGTCGCCGATCGCGGCGGCGACCGCTACCGGCCTGGACGGACCCCCCTCGGCTCGACGTGTCGCCATGTGCCGCAGCACGTCGTCGTCGATCTTCAGCACCCGCGTCAGCTCGTCGAGCGTCTCCGGGACTGCGGTGAAGTCGAGGAGGTGGTAGACGCCGTCCTCGTGCTTCTCCACCGGGTAGGCGAGCTTGCGCCGGCCCCAGGGCTCGTGACGCTCGACGGCGCCCCCACCCTGCTCGATCAGCGTTCGCACCCGGTCGACGATCTCGGTCTGTCGTTCTTCCGAGAGCTCGGGGGCGAGCAGCAGCAGTATCTCGTACTCGGTCACGCGTTCCCTGTCTCCTTCCTTCGGTCTGAGTCGGCCCCGCCGGTAGGGTGCGGCGCCCGGGAAGAGACGTCGCGCGGCGTGGCAGGAAGCCGCGAAAAGGGTAGCAGCGAGCCGCCCGCAGGCCGTCTACGATGGCTGCGTGCGCAGGCTGCTCGCCTGGACTGCAGGGGTCGTCGGGATCGCGGCGCTCGGCCGCATCCTCGCACGGAACCGTCGCCGCGAGGCACCGCCGCGCGCGACGCCGCCCGTCGACGAGCGCGCCGAGGCGCTCCGGCGGAAGCTGTCCGAGACGCGCGCCGCCGAGGCACCAGTCTCTGCCGCCGAAGCGCCCGCAACCGTTGCAGGGCCCGCATCGCCCGTGGACGAGCGACCATCGGAGACGATCGAGGAACGCCGTGCACGTGTGCACGCCAAGGCGCAGGAGGCGATCGAGGCGATGCAGGAGCCGCTCGAATGAGCGACGACGTCGGGCCCGCGCTCGAGCGCCTCTCGGGGCAGGTCTCCGATCTGCAGGCGCAGGTACGCGCGCTCGACCGACCCTCCGCGCTGCCCGCGGAGCCTGCTCCGGACATCGCCCCGCCCGGGGCCCACATGTGGCTGAACTCGCTCGAGGCGCCTGCGCGACGGCGCCCACAGCTGCCCCGGGTGCTGCTCGAGGGGCTGTTCCTCGCCGCGGCCGCCGCGGCGGCCGCGATCGCCGAGCTCGACGCGGTGGCGATCGCCGGCGTGATGGTCGGCGCCTGGGTGCTCGTCGCGCTGATCGAGTGGGCCGCTTCCCGGGCCGAGCGCGAGCCCGCGATCCCCGTCTACACGCCGGCGCTGCCCGAGACGCGGCCCGCCGACCCGGCCTGGTTCGCGCCCCCGGTCGAGCACACGCTGCTCGACGGGGCGGGCGGCGACCCGGTCACGGCGGTCACCCGCCTGCCGCCCGTGCTCGGCGAGAACGACGCCACGCGGACGGCGGACGACCTCGACTCCACCTCCGCCGGCAGCGACACGGCTCCCCCGGAGGACGAGGACTCCGAGGCGACCGTCGAGCAGCGCCGGGCCTTCTGAGAGCCGCTCGGTCGGCCGCCACCCCGCCGGCGCTCCGTCGCAGACGAGCTTTCGGGGGCGCCGCGTAGGCTTCCTCGCCGGTGCTCTTCCCCACCGCTACTTTCGCGATCTTCTTCCTGATCGTCCTGCCGCTCTCGTGGCTGACCATGCCGTGGCCTCATCGCTGGCGGCCGTTCATCGTGGTCGCGAGCTACGTCTTCTACAGCTGGTGGGACTGGCGCTTCGTCTTCCTGCTCGCGGGCTGCACGCTCTGGAACCAGTTCCTCGCCGTGCGCATCTGGCGCAGCCGCGTCCCGTCGCGCCGCCGCGCGTGGCTCCTGCTCGCGCTCGCCGGCGACCTGGGCCTGCTCGGCTACTTCAAGTACTACGACTTCTTCGTCTCCTCGGGAGACAACCTCGCGTCGTACGTCGGGCTCGATCTGCCGCTCTCCCTGAAGACGATCGTGCTGCCCGTCGGCATCTCGTTCTTCACGTTCATGGCGATCAGCTACGTCGTCGACGCGTATCGCGGCGACTTCCAGCCGACGACGCTCGAGAAGTTCGCGGTGTACCTCTCGTTCTTCCCGCATCTCGTGGCCGGCCCGATCGTGCGCCCCTCGGAGCTGATCCCGCAGATCTCCACGCCGCGCGACCCCCGCCGTGTCGACACGAGCCGCGCCTTCTACCTGATCGCGACCGGGCTCTTCAAGAAGGTCGTGATCGCGAACTACCTCGCCTCCTCGATCGTCGATCAGGTCTTCGCGACTCCCGGACAGCACTCGTCTCTCGAGATCCTGATCGCCGTCTACGCATACGCGGTGCAGATCTACGCGGACTTCTCGGGGTACACGGACATCGCGATCGGGATCGCGCTCCTGCTCGGATTCCAGTTCCCGCAGAACTTCGACTCGCCCTACGCGGCCGTCTCGGTGCAGGACTTCTGGCGCCGCTGGCACATGACGCTCTCGCGCTGGCTGCGCGACTACGTCTACATCCCCCTCGGCGGCAACCGGCACGGGCGAGGCGCGACGTACCGCAACCTGATGCTGACGATGCTGATCGGCGGCCTCTGGCACGGCGCCGCGTGGACGTTCGTGGTCTGGGGCGGCCTGCACGGCTCTGCGCTCGTCTACGAGCGCTGGCGCCAGGAGCGGCGCGGACCGGTCGAGCTGGCGGAGACCGTGTGGACGCGCTGGCGCGCCCGATTTCTCACCTTCCAGTTCGTGTGCCTCGCATGGATCTTCTTCCGCGCGGACTCGTTCGACGCGGCGTGGGACATGATCGTCGGCCTCTTCACCCGTTGGGGCGAGCCGTCCCCGCTCGTCACCGGCGGCGTGCTGCTCGCGATCGCCGTGGGGATCGGCTCGCAGTACCTGCCGCCCCGCATCCCGCGGCTGCGTGATGGCGCGGTTCTCGCGCCTGCCCGTGCTCGGCCAGGCGACCGTGCTCGGGCTCGCGCTGATGCTCACGAGCGTGCTCGGCCCCGAGGGCGTGGCACCCTTCATCTACTTCCGGTTCTGATGAGCGAGCGCCCGCGCCCACCCCTCCCGCCGCTGCCACCCCTCCCCGAGGAGGACGAGACGCGGACGCTCGAGCAGACGGCGCCGCCGGCGCCGCCCGAGCTGCCGCGGGAGCGGCGCCCGCGCCCCTCGCGGGCGTCGGACGAGGGCCCCTCGCGGCGCATGTGGAGCGCGGGGCACGCGCTGATCGTGTGCGTGCTGGCGCTCGCGATCGGGGTGCTCTTCAACGCGCCCGCCGCGCACAAGGCCGCATACAACCGGTCGGACGGGTGGAAGCGCGACGTCGCGCTCGGGCTCACCGGCCCGCTCGCCGGCGTGAGCCACGCCCTGCTCCTCGACCGGCCGCGCAAGGCGGTGCAGGCCGTGGTCGGGCGAAGCGGCGAAGACCGGATCGATACGAAGATCGCGCTCCCGCCGCCCTCGTCCGTGTCGACCACCACCACCCGTACGCAGACGCCCACCCGGCCGAGCGCGTCCAAGCCGGGAACGACGAAGCCCCAGACGCCCGTGAAGCCTGCGAAAGCCGCGTTCACGCCGAAGCACAAGCTCCGGATCTGGATCGCGGGCGACTCGCTCGTGATCACGCCGGGGTACGCGATCGTCCGCGCGGCGGGCGGGTCTCCCGTGATGGAGTCGGTCGGCGGCGTCGACGGCCGGGTCGCGACGGGGCTGACGCGACCGGACGTCTACAACTGGTTCGACGAGATCCGCACCCAGGTCAAGGAGCTCCATCCGGACGTCGTCGTGCTCTGCTTCGGCGGAAACGACGACAAGGCCTACATGACCGGCCTCCCCGACGGCGTGTCGATCACCGACTTCGGGGGCTCCGTGTGGCGCAGGGAGTACGGGCGGCGCGTCGGCGGCGTGATGGACGTGATCAACCGGGCCGGCGCCTTCGCCGTGTGGATCGGCCTGCCGCAGACCCGCTCGGCCGACCAGACAGCCCGCTTCGACATCGTCAACTCGGTCGCGGAGAAGCAGGCGCGCAAGCGGCCCGGCCGTGCCGTCTATCTCGACACGTACCGGCTGTTCGCGGGCGACGACGGCGGCTACACGCAGTACATGCGCACACTCTCGGGCAAGCTCGTCCAGGTACGGGCCGAGGACGGAGTGCATTTCGAGCGCGACGGCGGCGACATGATCGCGCGCGAGGTGCTGAAGGCGCTCAACCAGCAGTACGACCTCACGAGCTGGAAGAAGAAGCCGAAGCAGTAGCCCGGTCGCCGCGGTGAGTGCGACCGGCGCACGCAGCCTCGGTGGACAATCGAGTCGTGCTCTACGACGACGGAACGATCTCCTGCGACGCGACGGGGCTGACGATCCGGTGGTACTACCTCTGGGGCGCGAAGCGGATCCCGTACCGCTCGATCAGGTCTGTTCAGCGGCTCTCGCTCGGGACGGCGAGGCGCTGGCGCATCTGGGGGAGCGGCGATCTCGTGCACTGGTGGAACCTCGACCGCCGCCGGCCGAAGAAGGACGTCGCGCTCGTGCTGGACGTGGGGCACCGGGTCCGCCCCTCGATCACGCCCGACGACCCCGACACGGTCGAGCGCGTGCTCCGCGAGCACCTGGGCAGCGCCTGACCGGCGCCGAGTGCGGCGGGCGGCAGCCATCGAGACGTAGATTGGCCCGATGGACATCTGCCTGATGGTCGAGGGCCAGGAGGGAGTCACGTGGGAGCAGTGGCTCGCGCTCGCGCTCGCGACCGAGTCGGCCGGGCTCGAGGGACTTTTCCGCTCCGACCACTACCGGGCGATCGTGCGCAGCGAGCCGGCAGGGTCGCTCGACGCATGGGCGACGCTGGCCGCCCTCGCGTCGCGCACCGAGCGGATCCGGCTCGGCACGATGGTCTCGCCCGTCACGTTCCGCCCCGCGTCGGTGCTGGCGAAGAACGTGGTCACCGTCGATCACGTCTCCGGCGGCCGCGTCGAGCTCGGCATCGGCGCCGGCTGGTACGAGGCCGAGCACGAGACCTACGGGTTCCCGTTCGGCACGACACGAGCGCGTCTGGACGAGCTCGACCGGCAGCTCGCCGAGATCACCCGCCAGTGGACGGGCGCCGACGACGTCTGGCCCCGGCCGGTGCAGCAGCCGCGGCCCCCGATCATCGTCGGCGGCCGGGCGAAGCCCCGTACCGTCGCCGCCGCCGTTCGCTTCGCCGACGAGTACAACACGGTCTTCCCGTCCGTCGACGAGGCCCGGGAGCGCGCCCGGATCGTCGCCGAGGCTGCACACGAAGCTGGTCGTGAGCCGTTGCGGTTCTCGATGATGATCGGCTGCGCCGTGGGTCGCGACCGAGGGGAGGTCGAGCAGCGCCTCGCGGCGTGGCGGAAGCTGTCGGGCGAGGATCCGCCGATCAGCGGCACCGTCGGCGAGGTTGTGGAACAGCTGCGCGCCTACGAGGAGGCGGGCGTCGAGCGCGCGATGCTCCAGCACCTGCCGCACGAGGACGTCGAGATGGTCGCCGTCCTCGGCGAGGTCGCGGCGGCGGTCGGCTCGGGTCTGCCTGCCGGCTAGAACCGCGCGAACCGCTCGATGTCCTCCTCGAACTCGCGCGCCATGGCCGTGGTGATGGACGGGCGCACCCTCGCGCACGGCTCGGAGGAGATCACCCGACGCTCGATGAGCGCCTTCTCCCGCTCCATCCCGCCGATCGCGGGCCACAGGTCCGGCGACGGCCAGCTGCCGCCGAGCTCCTCCAGCCGGTCGTCGACCGCGGTCGCGTGAAGCCGTCGCTTCTCGAGGTAGTGCATGCCGTCCTGCAGGACGTAGCCGGCGGTCTGCGCGGCGGTCACGGCCCCGTCGCCGTGAGTCGCCAGCATGGAGATCTCGCGCACCCCGAGCGCCTGGAGCCTCCGCTCGAGCGTCCGCAAGAGGTCTGCGCCGACGCCGCGCCGGCGCAAGTCGGCAGCCACCGACCAGCGCAAGACCCAGGCGCGCTCACCGTCGACGCGGGCCGCGACCGCTCCCACGACCCGGTCGCCGAGTTGAGCGACGAGCGCCGGCTGCCGGGCCGCGACCGCGGCGAGCACCTCGGCGAGGGAGAAAGGCGACCGCGCCTCGTTCTGCGCCTCGGACTCCCAGAGGCGCACCGCCTCCTCGAGCCGGGAGTCATCGAGCTCTCGGATCTCGACGCGCGGCTGCGGCGACGCGTCACCGGCGGGTGGCTCCATCGGACGAGGCTACCGCGAGACACGGCGACCCGCCCCGCGGCGGAAGGCCGTGCGGTCGTCCCGCTCGCCTGCCCCGCAGAAGCTCGAGCGCGCGCTCGCGGAGGTCGTCCGGGGGCAACCCGCGGCGATCGGGCGGATCGCGGCGGTCGTCTCGGCGCAGCTGGCGAAGACCGCGCCCGCGCGACCGGAGAGCCTGCTCCTGATCGGCCCGAGCGGCTGCGGCAAGACATCCGCCGTGGAGGCGCTGCCCGACCGTGCTCGCCGGGCTCGGCGTCGCCGGGGCACACGTCTTCCGGATGGACTGCAACGAGTTGACAGACGACTACGAGGTGCGCCGTTTTCTCGGCGCCGCCCCCGGCCTGGTCGGCTACCAGAAGCGCCCGCCGCTCTTGGCGGCACTCTCGGAGCCGCGCTGCATTGTGCTGCTCGACGAGATCGAGAAGGCCGACGAGAGCGTGCACACCGTGTTCCTCGGGCTGCTCGACGAGGGCCGCATCACCGCCCCCGACGGGACCGCGGTGCGCGCGCCCGACGCGATCGTCGCGCTCACCACCAACCTCGAGGCGGCCGAGCTCGCCTACCGGCTGCGCGACGCCCCGCCCCACGACCGCTGGCGCGAGCGGGTCTGCCGCGACCACCTCCTGCGCGCCGACTGGCCGGCCGAGCTCGTCGGCCGGATCGGCTCCTACGCCGTCTTCGAGCCCCTCGCCGCCGACACCCTCCACGAGATCGCCCAAGACGCCGTCCGCGCGCTCGCCCGCGAGTACGGCCTCGAGCTCGACACACCACCACCCGTGATCGTCGACGTCGTCCTCGACCTCGCCGACACCAACGACATCGGCGCCCGCGCCGTCCTCTACGCCACCAGAGAGCTCCTCGCCCAACCACTCGCCGACGCCGCGCGCGACGGGCTCAGAGGCGCCGCGGCGATCGACCCCGGCCCGCCACCCACCGTGCTCGCCGCGGCGCACTCCCTGACGTGAGGCCTACCCGGCTGCGAGCAGGAGCGGGGCGAAGAACGCCGCCAGCTCCGCGTAGCCGTCGAGGGGCAGCACGTGGGCGACGTACTGGTCGGGGCGCACGACGACGAGGGCACCGTGCTCGCGGTCGATTCCACGCAGGTCGAAGACGTCCTCGCGCGTGTCCGGGGTGAACGCCTTCTCGTAGTCGACGAGCCCGTAGCGGCCCTTGCGCGGCAGGAGCAGGGGCGGCAGCCCGGCGACGCGCGAGCTCGCGGTGTCCCTGTTGGAGGACGGCGCGCACGTCGAGCACGCTGTCGAGGTCGGCACCGGTCGGCGTGTATCGCCGGACCGGCGAGTCGGGGGAGCACTCGAGGTGCTCGCAGAGCGCGCGCAGCCGTGACGACGCGTCGGCCGGGGCGGGCCGTGTCGGCGAACGCGTAGAGCCGCCAGCGGCCGTCGGCGCGGGCGGCGTGGCCGAGCTGCACGGGTTTGGCGTCGGCGAGCCGGATCACCGGCGCGGAGTGGAACCGCATCCCGATCGGGAATCCCTCGGCCAGGTGCTGGTGGGTCGACTCGCCGGCGAGGGGTGAGGACGTGTAGCGGGTGGCGACGCCCGCGGTGTACCGGCCGGAGCGCACGAAGTACTCCTGCAGCAGCGACGGGTCGACCCCGCCCGCGCCGGGGTCGTCGGGGTTCGCGGCCGGCGACGCCATGATCGCCGACCATTCGCGGTCGAAGTCGATCAGCTCGCGGGCGATCGCCTGGCGCTCGGCCGAGTAGGTGTCGAGGAGTGACTCCGGGCTGCGGCCCTCGAGCACCGCGGCGAGCTTCCACCCCAGGTTGAACGTGTCCTGCATGGACACGTTCATGCCCAGGCCCGCCTTCGCGCTGTGGGTGTGGCAGGCGTCGCCGGCGATGAACACGCGGGGGACACGGACGCCGACGAGCGCGGCGGGGACGTCGTCGAACCTGTCGGTCAGGCGCTGGCCGACCTCGTAGACCGAGAACCACGCGACCTCTTTCACGTCGAGCGTGTACGGGCGCAGGACGCGTTGCGCGATCGCGATCACCTGCTCGGGACGCGTCGCGCGCACGGCCTCGCGGTCGTCAGGGTCGATCTCGCCGAGATCGACGTACAGGCGCACGAGGAAGCCGCCCTCGCGCGGGATGAGCAGGATGTTCCCGCTGCCTCCGGATTGGATCGCGGCCTTCAGCCGGATGTCGGGGAAGTCGGTCACCGCGAGGATGTCCATCACGCCCCAGCCGTGGTTCGCGGCGTCGCCGCGGAGCTCGCACCCGATCGAGCGCCGGACGGCGCTGCGGGCGCCGTCGCAGCCGACCACGTACTTCGCCCGCACCGCGACCTCGGCGCCGCTCTCCGACGTGCCGGTGGGCCGCAGGAGGACGGTGACGGGACGCTCGCCGGAGTCGCCCACCACGACGTCCACGACCTCGAGCCCGTAGTCCGGTTCGAGGCGGCTCGGCGAGCAGAGCATCGCGCCGAGCAGGTGATCGTGGATGCGTGCCTGGTTGACGATCACGTGCGGGCACTCCGAGAGGCCGTCCTCGACGTCCTGCACCCGACCCGTGCGCACGATTCGGGCTGCGGTCGCGCTCGTCGGGCCGCCAGAACACCGTCTCGTTGACCCGGTACGCCTCGGAGACGAGCTGCTCGCCGAACCCGAACGCCTCGAACATCTCGACGGTGCGGCACGCGACGCCGTCGGCGTGACCCAGCTCGAGCGGTCCGGGCTCGCGCTCGACGATGCGGGTGGCGATGCCCGGGAACTCGGCCAGCTGGGCGGCCAGCACCAGGCCCGCCGGGCCGCAGCCCACGATCAGGACGTCGACCTCGTCCGGGAGCCCCGTGCTGCGCTCCGCGACCGCGGGATCCGCGGCGCGCACCCGAGGGTCGCCGCTCCGGAATCCGTTCAGGTGGAACTGCATCGCAGCGTCACCTGAAGCGGCACTAGCCGGGCTTGAAGCCGTACCGCTCGAACCGCGGGGCGAGCTCCGACGTCGCATCGGGCGCAGGGACGAGGTTGGTCGGGTCCGTTCCGTCGACCACCAGCCCGACGACCCGTTGCTCCCCCTCGTCGTTCTCGAGCAGCGCCCACGCGACGACCCGTGCGCTCTCCGCGTCCATCTCGACGTCGCTCCCGTAGAGGGCGCGCCAGCCCGCCTCGGCCGAGACCAGCGACACGATGCGCTCCGCCACGAGCGCATCGTAGGCCCACCGGCGCGGACGCCGCCGCAGTCCGGCTCGCTGCCGGTGACCGCCCGTTGCTCTGGAATCGCCCGCGGGACCTATCGTGCGGGCGAGGTGGGCGGTCGCGGGCGGCCCCAGTTCGCCCACAGCCACGCGGCCAAGCCGAGCGCGACGATCGCGCAAGGAACACCGCGAAGCCTTGCCACGCAAGCTAGCGGCTCTCGCCGTTTCATACGGTGTGGGGCGCCTCGGTCTCGACGATCGAGGGCATCCCCTCCCGCCAGAGGCCGAGCCCGGCGTTCGGGATCGCGACGAACCCGCGGCCGTCGGCGTCGACCGACGCGCCGGCGGCGGACTCGACGCTGCCGAACCGCGCGCGCACGTCGTCCGGCGAGACGTAGCCGAACCCCACCGCCTCGACGTCCTGCGCGGCGTCAGGCCCGGCCCCGGGCTGTAGCGGACGGTGAAGCGTCCGTCGGTCGAGCCGTGGATCAGGTGCGCCGCGGCGGCGAGGTTGCCGGCGAGCTCGGGATCCTTCGTCATCGCGTGCAGCACCGCGTCGCGGCCGCGGTAGCCGTGCCGCCGGATCAACGCGTCGATCGCCTCGTCCTCGCCGAAGCGCTCGACGCCCGGAGCGACGACGATCAGCTCGCCGCCGTCGGCCATCGCGAGGCGCGTCCGGTAGATCGCCTTGTTGGCCAGCCACGTCGAATGGAACTCGAGGGGGCTCATGTACGCCACGCAAACCTCGAGCGGCTCGCGAACGGTGGTGATGTTGACCTCGTCTGCGAGAGCTGCCGCGGCGGTGAACGCGGCGCCCCCGCTCCCGCGTGTCCCGCCCTCGCCCACGAAGAGCCCGCGCAGGATGCCGCTCGCTCCGGCCGCCTCGACGACCGTCAGGACGAAGAGCGTCCGGCAGAGCGGCTCGAGGAAGCGGTCGAACGCGAGGTCGATCAACCGCCGCACCGGAGTGTTCACGCGGCCGAGCGTCTCCTCGATCCCGTGCACCGCCCCGACGAAGTGCGTCCGGTGGATCGTCTCGCGGCCGCCGAGCCCGACGCACAGGTGCTTCGTGTAGCCGCCGAAGCCGGCGACCTCGTGCGGCACGACCTGTCCGGTTGCCACGACGAGGTCGTAGCCGCCCTCGACGAGCGCCGAGTCGACGGTGACCGGGAGCGCGAGGCCGAGCGGGAAGCCGGCGACCGCGTCGACCTCGTCGGCAGAGATCTCCCCGATCGTGGTGAGACCTTCGCGCCAGCTGTGCTCGAGCAGGCGGTCGACGCCGATGCCCTCGCCGAACAGCAGCCGGCATTCGGCCGGGCCGAGCGGGCGGTGCGTCCCGAGGGCCGGCAGCACGTCGACGTGGAGCCCTTTCGGGCGAAGCTTTCGGTCGAGGTGTGCGGCGATCTCGCCGCCGCGCGAGTGGAGCCGCGTGTGGTCGGGCGGCACGAGCAGGACACGGCGCACGCCGTCGGCGACGATCGTCTCGGCGATTTGGTCGAGGTGCCGCGCGAGCTCGGGGCCCGTGATCTCGCGCCCGCGCCCGCCGACTGCGAACAGAGGGCTAGACGCCGCTGAACGCATCGAAGCCCCCGTCGATCGGCAGGACGACGCCGGTGACGAACGAGGCGGCCGCGCTCGAGAGCCAGACGACCGCACCGACGACCTCTGCGGCTTCGCCGAAGCGACCGGCCGGCGTGTGCGCCAGCACCGCCGCTCCGCGCGGAGTCGGACTGCCGTCGGAGTCGAGGAGCAGTGCCCGGTTCTGCTCGCCGATGAAGAACCCCGGGGCGACCGCGTTCACCCGCAGCCGGCCGGCGCTCGCGCGGCCCAGCTCGACCGCCAGCCAGCGCGTCAGGTTGTCGACGCCGGCCTTCGCGACCCCATAGCCGACGACGCGAGTCAATGCCCGCCGCGCCGTCATCGACGAGAAGTTGACGATCGACCGGCCGCCCTCCGGGAACGGCTCCTCGAGCATGGCGGCACCGAACACGCGGATCGGGAGCAGCGTTCCGTCCAGGTTCAACCGGACGACCTCGTCGAGCGCGTCGAGCGGCAGCTCGAAGAACGAGCGCTCCCCGACCGTTGCCGCGGGAACGTTGCCGCCGGCGGCGTTGACGAGGATGTCGACGCGGCCCCAGCGCTCGAGCGCGAGGTCCCGTGCCGACTCGAGCTGCGCCTCGTCGAGCACGTCGGCGGGAAGCACGAGCGCGTCGACGCCGGCTCGACGCAGCTCGTCGGCGAAGGCCTCGGCCCGGTCGACCGAGCGCGCGACGATACCGATTGCCGCGCCCGCCTCCGCCAGGCCGCGGGCCACGGCGCCGCCGAGCACGCCGGTGGCGCCGGTCACGACCGCGACGCGTCCGTCGAGTGTTGCCCTCAAGCCGTCCCGTCCTGGACCCACGCGTGCCGCGGCTCGAAGTACGGCGCCAGCTCGCGACCCTCGCCCGCCATCACCCACAGGTAGTAGAGGGCGTAGCCCGGAGCGGCGACGACCGGGTGGTAGCCGGAGGGGATCGCGACGACGTCCCCGTCACGCACGATCTGCGCGCGTTCGTCGACGTCGTCGTAGACGAGCTGCACGCCGAACCCCGCGGCCGGCTCGAAGCGGTAGAGGTAGACCTCCTCGAGCGCGACCTCGTCGGGCGGCGCCTGGCGGTCGTGCTTGTGCGGCGGGTACGAGGACCAGTTCCCGGGCGGGTTGATCGTCTCGCCGACGATCAGCCGCGCCGCGGCGTCGTCGGGCCCGAGGATCGTCCGGATCGTGCGCGCCCAGTTGCCGGTGCCCGTGGAGCGCAGGTGCTGGTCCTCCGGCCTGATGATTCGAGCCCGACCGGGGGTTCCGCCGCCCACGGGGGCCGTCGCCACCGCGAGCACGGCATCGGCCGTCGCGACGATCTGCAGCTTCTCGTGCGGCGGAACGTAGATCGCCTCCCCGAGCGATTCGAAGAGATCTCCAGCCCGCGCCGCGCGCCCGAGGGCTGCGCCGCCGACCGTGACCTCGACCGATCCCGACAGGACGAGAGCGCACAGCTCGCCGTCGTCGGCAAGCTCCTCGCGCTCGCCCGCGGCGAGGCGGACGAGCGACAGATCGAGGAGCTCGATGCCATGACTCCCGCGGGCGACAAGCGTCTCGCGCACGAAAGGAGACGTTAGATCAGCAACCCCCAGGCAGGCGGCCGCGCTCGTGCTCCTCGCACCGGCTGTCGCCGCTGCTGCCGGCATCCTCCAGGTTCGGGCTCGCTACGACACCTGGACACGGACGTGCGGCCGCGTGCTCCACGAGCGTTCGGCGAGGATCCCCTCTAGCAGGGCGCCGAGCGTCGCCACGAGATCCTCGTCGCGCGTCGAGAGGGTGACCGTCAGGTCGACCTCCGAGAGCGGACGCGCGTCGTGCGTGCGCCACTCACCGGAGACGCTGACGTAGTCGGGCAGCCCCCGGGCGCGGAGGAGTCTCTGCGCCGACCACGCGAGCTCGGAGGCGATAGAGGCAACGAGCAGATCGTCGGGAGTCGGAGCCAGATCGTGGTCGGCATCGGGGTCGGCGAGCTCCAGCACGTGGCCTCGAACGCTCGCTCGGAATCCGCTTCGACCTCGGGTCGGGAGGACGAAGAGCGAACGGCCCGCCGCGCTTTGGGACTTTGCTTGGGTTGTCTCCAGTTCGAGCATCGTGGCGCTCCCTCGTTCGCGGACGCGTGTGCCGCGCCTCGAGAGGCGCGGCACACGCTCGGGTTCGTCAGGCGGCAACGGGCAGCGCCGCCGCCTCGAGGATCAGCTCCGCGGTCGCCTCGGGCTGCGAGAGGGGCGCAGCATGCGATGCGCCCGGGATCTCGACCGTGCGGCGAGCACCGGCGCGCGTGGACATGAAGCGCTGGAGCTCGGCCGGGATGATGCGGTCCTCTGCACCGGTCACGAACCACGACGGCAGCTCGCGCCAGAGCGGCTCGTTCCCGGACGGCGCGAAGAGAGCCTCCTGCGTGGCCGGCCGCTGCGTCGCCGCTAGCTGCGCGGCGAGCCCGGCCGGCACGTCGGGGCAGAACAGCTCGTGGAACCGGTCCTGGACGATGTACAGGTCGGTTGTGCCGTCGCCTCGTGGCACGGGCCGCAGCGTGTCGTTGCCGAGGGTGCTCCCCGGGAAGCGGCCGGCCAGCGAGAAGCAGCTCTCGCCCGCGTCGGGGGCGAAGCCGTTCACGTAGACCAAGCCGATGATCTCGCCAGCGTCCGCGGGGACGTTCGAGATCACGGCGCCACCGTAGGAGTGGGCGGCGAGGAGCACCGGCCCCTCGATGCTGCGGACGAGGTCGGCGACGCTGGCCGCATCGCTCGCCGGGTCGCGAAGCGGGTTGGCCGCAGCGACCACCGGCTGACCCGCGCCCTCCAGCACGTCGATCACGGGGTTCCAGCTCGCCGACTCGGCGAACGCGCCGTGGACGAGGACGATGGTGGCTTTCACGAGAGTCTCCTTTCGCTCACGTTGTCGCTTGCTCGGCCCGGGAACGGGCTCGCCAGTCGCCGAAGTGGGTCTCGGCGATGCGCGCGTCGTTCCCCGGCAGGAGGGTGCGCGGGCCGGGTGCAATGCCGAAGTAGCGTGCGTTGGGGTCGGCTACGACCTCGCGGCGGTCGCCTTGCTCCTTCAGCACGTCGCGGATCAGCTCGTCCAGCCGGAACCGGTCGGGGCCTGAGATCTCCACGACGCCGTTCACCGGTCGGCCGACCGAGATGCGGGCGAGCGCGCTCGCGACGTCGGCGGCAGCCATGGGCTGGATGAGAGCGGGTGGCAGCCGGACAGTGTCGCCGTCCGTCGCAGCATCAGCGATGCGCTCGACGAACTCGAAGAACTGCGTCGCGTGGACGAGCGAATAGGGGAGCGAGGATGCCTTGATCAGCTCCTCCTGCGCGAGCTTGGCCCGGAAGTACCCGCTTTCCTGGAGCCGCTCCGTCCCCACGACCGACAGCGCGACGTGGTGCTGGATACCGGCAGCGGTCTCTGCCGCCAGAACATTGTGCGTCGAGGTCTGGAAGAACTCCAGCACGGCCGCGTCCTCCCAGTCGGGGGCGTTCGAGACGTCGACGACGACGTCCGCCCCGTCCAGCGCCTCGGCGAGGCCCGCGCCGGTGATCGTGTCGACGCCGGTGTCGGGCGAGGCCGCGATGGGCTCGTGCCCGTCCTCGCGCAGCTTTTCGACGAGCTTCGAGCCGATCAGGCCGGTACCGCCGATCACGACGATCTTCATCCCGTCTCCTTTCACTCCGTGTTCCCGCGTCAGCTTTGCGACCGGGGTTCGCGTGTCCCGGCGAGAATCGCGCCGACGGGCATGCGCTCGAATCCGCCGACACGCCAGCCTGGATCGCCAGTCGCCAGTTGCCGGTGGCCTGGGTCCCGGGGGATGGACAGCGTCCAGACCAGGCCGGTGGGATAGCGTCGGCCTCATGTCGGGCGGCGATCCTGGCCCCGTGCTGCGCGGTCGGCGCACGGAGTGCGAGGCGCTCGATCGACTGCTCGACGGCGTGCGGGCGGGCCAGAGCCGGGTGCTGGTCGTCCGCGGCGAGGCCGGGGTCGGCAAGACGGCGCTGCTGGAGTACCTCGTCGCAGCGCGCTTCGGGGTGCCGCGCATTGCCGCGCGGCGGGCGTCGAGTCCGAGATGGAGCTCGCGTTCGCCGGCCTGCACCAGCTGTGCGCGCCGATGCTCGAGCTGCGGCTCGACGGCTTCCCGCGCCGCAGCGCGACGCGCTGGGCACGGCCTTCGGCCTGAGCGCGGAGCCGCCGCCGGATCGCTTCCTGGTCGGCCTCGCGGTGCTGAGCCTGCTGGCCGAGGCGGCCGAGGAGCAGCCGCTCGTCTGCGCTCGTCGACGACGCGCAGTGGCTCGACCGGGTGTCGGCGCAGACGCTCGCGTTCGTCGCGCGCCGGCTGCTGGCGGAGTCGGTCGGGCTGGTGTTCGCGGTGCGCGAGCCGAGCGACGGTGCACGAGCTGCGACGGGCTTCCGGAGCTGGCGTCGCGGGCTCGGCGACGGCGACGCCCGCGCGCTGCTGGACTCGGCCATCCCGGGGCCGCTCGACGAGCGCGTGCGCGACCGGATCGTCGCCGAGACGCGCGGCAACCCGCTCGCGCTGCTGGAGCTGCCGCGGGATTGACGCCGGCGGAGCTGGCGGGCGGGTTCGGGCTTCCCGGACACGACGCCGTTGGCCGAGCCGCATCGAGCAGAGCTTCGTGCGGCGGGTCGAGTCGCTCCCGGCCGAGACGCAGCGCCTGCTGCTGACGGCGGCGGCCGAGCCGGTCGGCGACGTGAGCGTTGCTGTGGCGCGCGGCCGAGCGGCTCGGGATCGGGGCGATGCGGCGGCGCCGGCCGAGGCAGGCGGGCCTGATCGACCTCGGCGCCCGCGTGCGGTTCCGTCATCCGCTCGTGCGCTCGGCGGTCTACCGGGCGGCTCCGACCGTCGCGACCGCCGGGAGGCGCATCGGGCGCTGGCCGAGGCGACCGACCCGGCACTCGATCCCGACCGCCGAGCCTGGCATCGCGCGCACGCGGCGGCCGGCCCGACGAGGCCGTCGCCGACGAGCTGGAGCGCTCGGCCGACCGCGCGCAGGCGCGCGGCGGCATCGCCGCGGCAGCCGCGTTTCTCGGCGCGCGCGGCCGAGCTGACGCCCGGATCCGGCCGCGACGGGGACGGCGGGCGCTGGCCGCTGCGCAGGCCAAGTTCGAGTCGGCGGCGCCGGATGCCGCGCTCGAGCTGCTGGCGGTCGCGGAGCTGTGCCCGCTGGACGAGCTTCAGCGCGCGCGGCTCGCAGCGCCTGCGCGCCGAGATCGCGTTCGCGCACGCGCGGGCAGCGACGCTCCGCCGTTGCTGCTCGAGGCCGCCCGACGGCTCGAGCCGCTCGACCCCGCGCTCGGCCCGCGAGACGCTATCTCGAGGCGCTGGGCGCGGCGATGTTCGCCGGCCGCCTCTATGGCGACGCCGGCGTGCGCGAGGCCGCCGAGGCCGCGCGCGCCGCGCCGGCCGGCCCGCAGCCGCCGCGGCCGATCGACCTCCTGCTCGACGGCATGGCGACTCGGTTCACGGAGGGCTACGCGGCGCGGTGTCGCGCCGCTGCGGCGCGCGCTGCACGCGTTCTCCGCGAGCACCGACAGGACCGCGACGATCATGCGCTGGCTCTGGCTGGCCTGTCGCGTCGCGCAGGATCTGTGGGACGACGAGCTGTGGCACGCGCTGGCCACCCGCGCGCGTGCGCCTCGCCCGCGACGCCGGCGCGCTCGCCGTCCTTCCGCTCGCGCTCACCTACCGCGCGGCGGTGCACGTGCACGCCGGCGAGCTTCGCCGCCGCCGCGGCGCTGATCGAGGAGGCCGACGCGATCACCGAGGCGACCGGCAACGCGCACCTTCAGTACGCGTCGCTGCTGCTCGCCGCGTGGCGCGGCGCCGAGGCCGAGGCGCTCGAGCTGATCGAGGCCGGCCTCGAGGACGCGACCGCGCGAGGCGAGGGGCGGGCGATCGGCGCTGGCCGGCTCATGGCCGACCGCGTGCTGTACAACGGCCTCGGCCGCTACGAGGCTGCGCTCGCGGCCGCCCAGCGAGGCGTGCGAACACGACGATCTCGGGCTCTTCGGCTGGTCCCTGGTCGAGCTGGTCGAGGCGGGCGCCCGCAGCGGCGCGCCGGACGATGCCGCCGCCGCGCTGCGAACGGCTGAACGAGCGCACGCGCGCGGCCGGCACCGATTGGGCGCTCGGGATCGAGGCGCGGGTCGCGCGCGCTGCTGAGCGAGGGCGACGACGCCGAGTCCCTCTACCGCGAGGCGATCGAGCGGCTCGCGCGCAGCCGGATCGCCGTCCAGCTCGCCCGCGCCCAGCTCGCTGTACGGCGAATGGCTGCGCCGCGAGAACCGGCGCGTCGACGCGCGCGAGCAGCTTCGGGCCGCCCACGACTGCTTCAGCCGCATCGGCGCCGAGGCGTTCGCCGAGCGCGCCCGCCGCGAGCTCCTGGCCACCGGCGAGACCGCGCGCAAGCGGACCGACGAGACGCGCGACGTCCTCACGCCCCAGGAGGCGCAGATCGCGCGCCTGGCGAGCGACGGGCACACCAACCCGGAGATCGGCGCCCAGCTGTTCATCAGCCCGCGCACCGTCGAGTACCACCTGCGCAAGGTGTTCGCCAAGCTCGACATCAGCTCGCGCAAGCAGCTCGCGCGGCTCTCGCCGGGCCAGCTCGGCTCCGCCTAGCGCGAACGCCGAGTCGTCCCGAGGCCAGCCACTTGCGCTGGCGCGTCGGCGGATGCGAGAGCGACTGGGCGCCGCCATCCTCGACCTGACACCACCCGCACGGGCCGATCGTCGATCCGGCGGGCAAGCGAAGGAGGAATCCGATGGTGCGCTACTGGTTCGCATACGCGCCGGGCGCCGTCCTCGTGGGGACGCTCGTGATCCTGTCCAGCCCGTACCTCGCAATGCTCGCGCTGCTGGGCGTCCTGCTCACCGTGCTCGGCGCGGTCGCAGCTCTCCTGTGGGTGATCGCCTCGGCCCTGTACCGGCTGCCCCGCCGAGTTCTCGCCGCGCTCGCCGGCGGAAGCGCGCAGGTAGAGGGAGCGCACACGCCGGCGGACGAGCGCGGCAGCCTCGCGTCGTGAGCGCGGGCCGTCGGAGACGGAGCGGCGCCGGAGTCGAACCGACCGAGCCGTGGGCTACACGACCGCACAGGTTTTGAAGACCTGCTGAACCACCGGGTTCATGCCGCTCCGCCGCGGAGGCTAGCCGCCCGTCCCGTGTGCGCTACTCGAGCGCGGCTCTGATCCGCTCGAGCGCGGCGGCCTCGGCCTCGTCGCCGCCCTTGGCCGCTCGTCGACACGGTCTGCGCGAGCTCGAGCACGAACGCGCGGTAGCTCTCGACCTCGTCCGGCGCCTTCGACCGCAACGTCGCGACCGCGGAGCGGAGCGCCCCGTCGGCCGCCTCGTTCACCTCGCCGGGCGTGGCGACCGCCCCGAAGCCGGTGCCGTGCTCCGAGGCGAGCTCGCTGACGAGCTGGCTGTCGTCGTCCCGCGAGCCCATCAGGTACTTCGCGAACGACGAGGCCTCCTTGAACGAGTCGAGGAAGCTCCGGTCGCTGACCGAGACGAGCAGCCCGGCCGCGGTCGCGCCCTTGCGCAGCTCGTCCCACTCCTGCTCGGTGAAGTCCGCCTTGCCCGCCATCGCGCCTCCTTCCGACGACGCCGCTCAGTCTCTCACAGCCCTGCCTGCGCCTCGCCGCAGCACCCGCCGATCGCCCACCCGACGGGTGACCCCGTCGACGTCCATCCGCTCGAGGAGAAGCTGCGCGTCTCGCCGCCCCACACCGGCAAGGTCACGGAAGCGTGCCAGGCTGATCTCCCCGGCCGTACCGCATTCGCCCAGCACGATGTCGCGCGCGACCTCGTAGGCCCCGGCTCCGACCGCAAAGCCGTCGCCGAGCCGGACGAGCCGGCCCTCGGCCTCCAGGAACCGGGCGAGGTCGGCGTCCGAGACGCGGGTCGCCGCCAGCCCCGTATCGGCGAGCGTCGCTTCGAGCGCGGCGGCAGCCTGGGCACGCGACCCGACCGACGCCGCCGTGCCGGGGAGGTAGACGGCGCCGCCACGACGCTCGAACGGGAGCTGGGCGACCACGACCGGTGCCCACGGCGCGGCCGGCAGCAGCTCGGCGAGCGAGAGCCCGGGATCGAGTGGTGCCTCCTCGGCCCGGGCGCGAAGCCGCTCCTCCGCCACGGCGGCCGTCTCCTCGAGCCACGCGTCCGCGAAGGCCCAGCCGTCGACGACGCGCACCGCGTCGAGACCCTCCTCGAGCTCCGCCTCGCCGAGCAATGCTCTGCCCGCCAGGGCCTCGACCCGCACGGGCTCGTGGACGAGCGCGCGCACGATCGAGCGGGGATCCCCCTGGCCGAGCAGCCGGTCGCGCTCGGCGTCGCGCCCCCTCGGCGGCGCGGGATCGAGCACGATCGCGCCGCCGACCGTCGTCGCATCGCGGAGCACGACCCGGTCGCCGCGAGCCGCGACGACCGGCGCGCGCGAGGCGGAGCTGCGCGTAGCTCGCCGCCCACGCGTACGACCCGGGCGGGAACGTCGGCGCGTGCCGTGATGCACGGTCAGACGGGCGCCGTCCGCGATCGGCTCCAGCTCCTCGAGCGCGACCTCGAGCCGGTAGGAGACGCGGGAACGCGCCGGTCGCGACGAGCGCGTCGCCGCGGCGGACCTCGGAGCGCTCCACGCCCGGGAGGTCGACCGCCACGCGCTGCCCGGCCGCCGCGCGCTCGACGGGGAGTCGTGCACCTGGACGGAGCGGGCCCGCACGTCGCGACCCTCGGGCTCGAGGCGAAGCCGATCGCCCGTGCCGATCGACCCCGACCAGAGCGTGCCCGTGACGACGGTGCCGATCCCGCGCAGGCGTGAAGACCCGGTCGACGAAGAGCCGGGTCGGAAAGCCGTCACGGCGCGGCTCGACGTCCGTCGGCGACGGTCGCGAGCGCGCGCCCGAGGTCGTCGAGCCCGCAGCCGGTCGTCGCGCTGACCGCGACGACCGGCGCCCGGGGACGAGCTCCGCGCCCTCCTCGACCGCCAGCTCGAGCGTCTCCTCGTCGACGAGGTCGGACTTCGTGACCGCCACCACGCCGCGCTCGACGCCGAGCAGTCGGAGGATCGCGAGGTGCTCGTGGGTCTGCGGACGGGCGCCCTCGGCCGCGTCGACGACGAGGAGGAAGAGGTCGATGCCCGCGTCGCGCCCGCGACCATGGTGCGCACGAAGCGCTCGTGGCCGGGGACGTCGACGAGGGAGAGCATCCGTCCCGCCCGGGCAGCTCGAGCGGCGCGTAGCCGAGGTCGATCGAGATGCCACGGCCCTGCTCCTCGGGCAGCCGGTCGGTGTCCTTCCCGGTCAGCGCGCGGACGAGCGCCGTCTTCCCGTGGTCGACGTGCCCCGCCGTGCCGACCGTCAGCGCCACGCCGCTCGACCGCTCGCGTCGAACACAGCGCGGCGCGCGGCACCGCCGGCGTCCCGCCACCTCGTCGTCGGCCAGCGTGCGGCAGTCGAGCAGCAGTCGGCCGTCGCGGACGATGCCGACCACGGCCGGCTCGCCCAGCCGGAGCGGAGCCGCGAGCGCCTCCTCGATCGCGCAGGCGGCGCTCGGCAGCTCGGCGAGCGGCAGCGCGCCGCCGCCGACGCGCGCGACGGTCTCCTCGACCGCGCCGCCGACGAGCCCCGCGAGCCGCTCGGCGCGGGCGCGGACGGTCTCGAGCGGCTCGTCGAGCATGCGCAGCACCGGGATCTCCCGCCGGGCGCGCGGCCGGGTCGAGGTAGAGCGCGAGCGTCCCCTCGAGCGCCGCGAGCGTCAGCTTGTCCGCGCGCAGCGCCCGCTGCAGCGGGTGGCGGCGGAGGCGCTCGACGAGCTCCGCCCGACCCACGACGATGCCCGCCTGCGGGCCGCCGAGCAGCTTGTCGCCGGAGAAGCAGACGAGGTCGGCGCCCGCGGCGAGACGCGCCGCAGCGGTCGGCTCGTCGCCGACGTCGACGAGCGACGCCCGAGCCGAGGTCGTCGACGAGCGGGAGGCCGACACGCTCCGCGACCCGCGCCAGCTCCTCCGTGCGCGCGGCGCTCGGTGAACCCGACGACCGGAAGTTCGACTGGTGGACCCGCAGGAGCAGCGCGGTGTCCGGGCCGATCGCGCGCTCGTAGTCGGCCGCGCGTGTCCGGTTGGTCGTGCCGACCTCGACCAGCCGCGCGCCCGAGCGCGCGAGGACCTCCGGGATCCGGAACCCGTCGCCGATCTCGAGCAGCTCTCCGCGCGACACGACGACCTCGCGGCCCTCGGCGAGCGCCGCGAGCGCGAGCAGCACCGCGGCGGCGTTGTTGTTGACGACGAGCGCCGCCCCGGCGCCGGTCAGACGGCGGAGCGCGCCGGCGACATGATCCTGTCGAGAGCCCCGCGTGCCGCGAGCCCAGGTCGAGCTCGAGGTTGGAGTAGGCGCCGCCGATCTCCGCCACACGCTCCAGCGCGGCGGGCGCGAGGGGCGCCCGGCCGAGGTTCGTGTGCACGATCACACCGGTCGCGTTGAGCAGGGGTCGGAGCGCCGGCCTCCCGAGGCGCGCGAGCTCGGCACGCGCCGACTCGACCGACGTCGCCCGGCTCCGCGCCTGCGCGGATCGTCTCGCGGGCACCTTCGAGCGCCGCCGCGCCGCCGCCGTCGCGAGCGACCGAGGGGCAGCGGCCAGCACCCCGTCCTCGAGCAGCCTGTCGACCGACGGGAGGTCCCGAAGGGCATCGACACAAGTCTAAGAGCTGCCGAGCGCCGGACCACCTCGCGCAGGAGCGCGACGAGGTCGCCCGAGGTGCGGGCGCCGATCTCGAGCACGCGCTCGTGATCGATCGGCTCCGGCAGGACACCCGCGGCCGCGTTGGTGACGCACGAGAGCGCGAGACAGCGGATCCCCATGTGCCGCGCCGCGAGCACCTCCGGCACCGTCGACATCCCGACCAGGTCGGCGCCGAGCGTCCGCAGCATCCGGATCTCGGCCGGCGTCTCGAACGCCGGGCCCAGCCAGGCGGCGTAGACGCCTTCGCCGAGCGGGAGGCCGAGGCGCTCCGCGGCGGCCGCGCGAGGGCACGGTAGCCGGCGTCGTACGCGTCGGTCATGTCGGGGAACCGCGGCCCGATCGCCTCGTCGTTCGGGCCGACGAGCGGCGAGGTGCCCTGGAGGTTCAGGTGATCGGAGATCGCGACGAGCGTGCCCGGCGTCCGCGCCGGGTCGATCGCGCCGCACGCGTTCGTGAGCACGAGGCTCTGGATGCCGAGCCGCCCGAGAACGCGCACCCCGAAGACGACCTTCGCGCCGGGCACGCCCTCGTAGAGGTGCGCGCGGCCCTTCATCACCGCGACCGGCACGCCGCCGAAGCTGCCGACGACGAGTGCGCCCGCGTGCCCGACCGCGGTCGACACGGGCCAGCCGGGGATCTCGCCGTAGGGGATCTCGACCGGGTCGTCGACCGCGTCTGCGAAGCCGCCGAGGCCGCTGCCGAGGACCACGCCGACACGTGGCCGGAGAGTCGTGCGCGCGGAGACCGCGGCGGCGGCCTCGTCGAGCGAGGCGAGCGAGACGCCCTCACTCATGCGCTCCCCTCCTCGCGGCGAGCAGCGATCTTCGCGTCGATCCAGTCGACGGCCTCAGCGGGCTCGTCCGTGACCATCAGCAACTCGAGGTCCGCCGGCGAGACGAGCCCGTCCGAGAGCATGCGGCCGCGCAGCCATGCGACCAGCGCAGACGAAGTAGTCGGAGTCGAACAGCACGACCGGGAAGGTCCCGATCATGCCGGTCTGGATCAGCGTGAGCGACTCGAACAGCTCGTCCATCGTCCCGAAGCCGCCCGGGAAGATCACGAACCCCTCGGCGGACTTCACGAACATCACCTTGCGCGCGTAGAAGTGCTTGAACGTCAGCGCGATGTCGCAGTAGGGGTTCGCCTCCTGCTCGTGTGGGAGCCGGATGTTGAAGCCGACGGAGAGACCGCCGCCCTCCTGCGCGCCGCGGTTCGCGGCCTCCATCACGCCCGGGACCGCCGCCCGTCACCACCGCGAGCCCGGCTCCGGGCGAAGAGCCGGGCGGTCTCGCGCGCCGCCGCATACGTGGGCGACGTCTCGCCCACGCGCGCCGAGCCGAAGATCGCCACGGCCGGCCGGTCGATCTTCCGCACCGCCTGGAAGCCCGCGAGGAACTCGGACGCGATCAGCGAGACGTCGGAGGCGAGCGTCTCGTGCGTGCGCCGCAGGAGACGCCGGTCGAGCGAGGCCGGCTGGCTCACAGGCGGTTCTGGGGGACGTGCGCCGCGACCATCCCCGCCACGAGGGCGGCGGCGGTGAGCGCCGAGGCGAGCGCGACGAGCGCTCGCCCGCCGGCGGGCGACCGCCGGGCTCGACGCGCCCCCGCCGGCGCGGAGCACGCGCCACGAGCGGAGCACGTGGCCGCCGTCGAGGATCCCGACCGGAAGCAGGTTGATCAGGTTGAGCAGGAAGCCGGCGTACGCGAGCGCGCGCATGAGGTCGGAGTCGAGCGCCTCCGCCGCGACGAGGCAGCCGAGCGCGCCGACACCGCCGGCGACCGGACCGGCGAGCGAGACCCTGGCGTTGACCCACGGGTCGAAGCGCATGTTCCGCAGGGCGACGTACGCGCCCAGGAACGGGAGGAACACGGGCAGCTGCGGGTCGAGCCCCTCGCGCCTCGCCTCGAGGTAGTGACCGAGCTCGTGCACTCCGATCAGGAACACGAATCCGACCGCGAAGCGCCAGCCCCAGATCAGGGTGTAGCCGCCGACCGCGAGGAAGATGCCGAAGAACTTGAGGAAGAAGACGCCGAACTTCGCGATCGCGCCGAGCAGGACGACGAGCGGCCGCGACCAGCCGCCCGAGGAGCGACCGGCGCGTGCGGTCGTGCTCGCTCGGCAGTGTCCCCGGCTCCGGCGCGGTGACCGGCTCGAGGTCTCGGTCGTGCCTCTCGCCGTCACGAGCCCTGCCCGATCCAGGCCTCGCCGCCGACGTAGAGCTCCTTCTTCCAGAGCGGCACGGTCTCCTTCAACGTGTCGATCGCCTCCTTGCAGGCGGCGAGCGCGGCCGCGCGATGCGGCGCGGAGACCGCGATCACGACGCTGGTCTCGCCGACCTCCACGGGGCCCACGCGATGGTGGATCGCGACCTCGACGAGCTGGTGGCGCTCCTTGAGGACCTCGGCGATGCGCGCCATCTCGGCTTCCGCCATCCCGGCGTAGGCCTCGTATTCGAGCCGGACGACCTCGTGTCCGCGCGAGTGCGCACGCGTCGTCCCGACGAACGTCGCGATCGCCCCCGCATCGTCGGAGGCGACCTCCGCGACGACCCGCTCGAGCGAGAGCGGCTCGTCCGAGAGCAGGAACGCCCCGCCCGAGACGGGTGGGATCAGCGCGACCTCGTCGCCCTCCGCGAGCGGCACGTCGCGACCCGAGTAGGTGCGGTTGACCGCGTACACGAGACCGGCGGGCTCTTCCCCGAGGCCGAGCGCGGTCCACACGTCGCCGACCCGGGCACCGTCGGCAAGGTCGAGCTCGAGCTCCCGCGCACCGCGCTGCTCACGGAGTGCCGCGAACAGCTTCACTGCGACCTTCACGCGACCCAGCGTAACGGTGGATGCCGCCCGGCCGCCTGTCATGTTACAACTGCGCCGTGGCCATCGTCCTCCCGCGCGCGAACCTCAACGACCAGGTCTACGCGACGCTCAGAGCACGGCATTCTGGCGCGGGAGCACGGCCCCGGCGAGAAGCTGAGCCTGCACGAGCTCGCCGCCGAGCTCGGCGTCTCCCGCAGCCCGGTGCACCACGCCCTCACGCGCCTCGTCGCCGAGGGCCTTCTCACCGTGAAGGCCCGGCGCGGGTACTTCGTCAGCCCGATCACGCGACGGGCGCTGGTCGAGGGGTACGAGGTACGGCTCGCGCTCGAGCTGCACGCCGCGGACATCGCGGTCGAGACCGCCGAGGACGAGCGGATCGCGGATCTCCGCGGGCACCTGCAGAGCACGGCTGCCTCGATCTCGCGGGAGGAGTGGGATTCCGCGAACGCGACGTTCCACGAGACCCAGGTCGATCTCGCGGGCAACGAGCTGCTCTCGCGCTTCTACCGCGAGCTCTCGGTCAACCTCATGATGCAGGTGATCCGCGGTGGCCGGCTCGAGCGCGGCGAGTACCTCGTCACCGAGCACACTGCGATCGTCGATGCGATCGAGGCGCGCGACCGGGAGGGCGCCCGGACCGCGATCACGCGCCACGTCGAGACCGGTCGCCGGATTGCGCTCGAGGCGATCGAGCACGCCGGCGGCTCTCTCTAGCGCCCGTGCACCCCACCGCGGCCAAGGTTCGCGAGCGGCTCGCGGCGCGCGGCCTCGAGATCGAGGTGCAGGTGCTGCCCGAGTCGACCCGCACCGCCCGGGAGGCCGCGGACGCGTGCGGGTGCGACGTGGGGCAGATCGTCAAGTCGCTCGTGTTCGTCGTCGACGGCGAGCCGACGATGGTGCTCTGCGCAGGTGACCGGCGCGTCGCGGCCGTCGAGGGGAGGCCGGCCACGGCCGCGGAGGCCCGCGAGGCGACCGGGTTCGCGATCGGCGGCATCCCGCCCCTCGGCCACGACTCCGACCTCCCGACGATCGTCGACGAGTCGCTCCGCCGCTTCGACCGCGTCTGGTGCGCCGCGGGAACGCCGCACGCGGTCTTCGAGACCGGGATCGACGAGTTGATCGCCGCCCTGCCCGGCGCCACGGTCGGCCCCGTCTGACCCGGCGCGCACGTCGAGCAGGCGAGGCTCCGAGCGGGCCCGCCCCAAATAGGATGGTCCCGTGGCGATCACGCCCGAACGCCGCGTGACCGAGTCGGGGATCGAGGTGAAGCCGGTCTACGGGCCGGCGGATGCGTCGGGGCCCGCCGAGGCGCCGGGCAGCTTCCCGTTCACGCGGGGCCCCTATCCGGACATGTACCGCGGGCGGCCGTGGACGATCCGCCAGTACGCGGGCTTCGGCTCGGCGGAGGAGACGAACGAGCGGTTCCGGACGCTGCTCGCGCAGGGACAGACGGGGCTCTCGGTGGCGTTCGACCTGCCGACCCAGCTCGGCTACGACTCCGACGATCCGCGTCGCGAGCGGGAGGTCGGCCGCACCGGGGTCGCGATCGACTCGGTCGAGGACATGGCGCGCCTGCTGGAGGGGATCCCGCTCGACGAGGTCTCGACCTCGATGACGATCAACGCGCCCGCGGCGCTGCTCTTGCTCGCCTACGAGCTCGTCGCGGCCGAGCGCGGGGTTCCAGGCGAGGCGCTGCGCGGCACGGTGCAGAACGACATCCTCAAGGAGTACGTCGCGCGCGGGAACTACATCTTCCCGCCCCGACCGTCGATGCGGCTCGCGACCGACCTGTTCGCCTATTGCACGGAGCGGATCCCCCGCTGGAACACGATCTCGATCTCCGGCTACCACATCCGCGAGGCGGGCTCGAGCGCGGCGCAGGAGCTCGCGTTCACGCTCGCGAACGGGATCGCCTACTGCGACGCGGCGGTCGCGGCCGGTCTCTCGCCCGACCGCTTCGGCGCGCGGCTCTCGTTCTTCTTCAACGCGCACAACGACGTGCTGCAGGAGGTCGCCAAGTACCGCGCGGCGCGACGGATGTGGGCGACGATCATGCGGGAGCGTTTCGGCGCGACCACGCCGACGGCACAGGCGCTGCGCTTCCACGCGCAGACCGGCGGCTCGACCCTCACTGCCCAGCAGCCCGAGAACAACCTCGTACGCGTCGCGGTCGCAGGCGCTCTCCGCGATCTACGGCGGCGCCCAGTCGCTGCACACGAACGCGTTCGACGAGGCGCTGGCGCTGCCCGACCGAGCACTCGGCGATGCTCGCGCTGCGCACCCAGCAGATCCTCATGCACGAGGCAGGCACCACCGCCACGGCCGACCCGCTCGGCGGCTCCTGGTACGTCGAGGCGCTCACGGACGAGCTCGAGGCGAAGGCAACCGAGCTGATCGCCCGCATCGACGAGCTGGGCGGTGCCGTCGCCGCGATCGAGGCCGGCTGGGTGCAGCAGCAGATCGAGGAGTCCGCCTTCCGCTGGCAGCAGCAGGTCGAGCAGGGCGAGCGCGTGATCGTCGGCGTCAATCGCTATGCCCGCGGCGAGCCCGAGCACATCGAGCTCCACCACCTCGACCCCGCGATCGAGCGCGCGCAGCGCGAGCGCACACAGGCGCTCCGCGCACGACGCGAGACCCCCGCGGTGGAGGCCGCCCTCGGCGACGTGCTGCGCACCGCCGAGTCCGGCGGCAACCTCCTACCCGCTCTGCGCGACGCGCTCGCCGCCCGCGCCACGATCGGCGAGCTCTGCGGCGCCCTACGCGCCCTCTGGGGCACCTTCGACGCCCGCTGAGCACGCGTGCCGCTGCGGATCCTCCTCGTCTCGCAGATGTACCCGGGCCCCGACGCGCCCGACCTGGGGACGTTCGTCGCGGACCTCGAGGCGGGCCTCGCGGCGCGCGGGCACGAGCTCGCACGGGCGGTCGTCGACACGCGTGGAGGCCGCTTCCGCCATCTCGGGCTCGCATACGACGTGCTCTCGACCGCACGACGTTTCAGGCCGGACGTCGTGTACGCGCACTTCCTCGTCCCCGCAGGGCTGCTCGCGGTGCTCGGCGGCGGCGCGCCGACGGTGCTCACCGCGCACGGCCAGGACGTCGCGAACGCGGAGCGCTCACGGGCGGTGCGCGCAGCGACGCGGCTCGCGGTCCGGCGCGCCGCCGGGCTCGTGGCGGTCTCCGAATGGCTCCGCCGCCGGCTCGAGGCGGTCGCACCGGAGACGGTGGGGCGGGTGAAGGTGATCGACTGCGGGGTCGACCTCGACCGGTTCACCCCGTCCGACGCCGTGGCAGCGCGCGCCGCGGTCGGCTGGCAACCCGAGGGCACGGGGTTCGTCTGCGTCGGCGGGCTCAGCGAGCGGAAGAACGTGCTCCGGCTGGCGCGGGCGTTCGAGCGGCACGGCGAGGGCTCGCTCGCCTACATCGGTGACGGCCCGCTCCGCGACGCGCTCATCGGCCGGAACGGGATCCGGGTGGTCGGCGCTGTCACGCACGACGAGATCCCTCTGTGGCTCAACGCGGCCGACGTCGTCTGCCAGCCGAGCCTCGTCGAGCCGTTCGGGCTCGTGACGCTCGAGGCGCTGGCGTGCGGCCGCTCCGTCGTCGCGACGAGGGTGGGCGGCCCGCCCGAGTTCGTCCCGCCCGAGGCGGGGGTGCTCGTCGACCCCGCCGACGACGAGGAGCTCGCGGCAGCCCTGGCCGCCACCGCGGCGCTCCCACGGCCGAACCCCGCAGCCCGCGCGGCTGCGGCGCGCCACGACCTCGTCGACACGGTGGCGCGGATCGAGGCGCTGCTCGCGAAGGCCGCCCGCGCCGCCGCGGGAGTCGGCCCCCGCTCTTGATTAGGGCGTCTCGGGCGGGTCGTCCTCGGTGCGACCCATCGACTTCCGGGCCACCTCGAAGTCGTCGCGCAGGTTCGTGTCACCGACCACGATCACCCGGTGGATGATCCAGCCCACCACCGCCCCGACGGTCGGGAAGATGAGGTAGATCCAGTAGTCGTGGAACTCGGTGCCGACGAGCGCCGGGCCGAAGCTCCGCGCCGGGTTCACCGAGGAGCCGCTGATCGGGATGATCGCCACGTGGATCGCGAGGAGCGTGAGCGGGATCGCGATCAGCGCGGATCCGCGCACGCGCTCGCTCTTCGTCGACTGCAGGATCACCGCGACGAACAGGGCCGTCATCATCACCTCGACGACGATCGCCGCCCACGTGTCGCTCGGCTGCGTCGTCGTCGCCGCCACCGTCGTGTCGTCGTACGCGATCAGCACGACGAGCGACGCGCCGATCGCGCCGGCGAACTGCGCCACCCAGTAGCCGATCAGGTCGTCCATCTCCAGACGCCGGTCGAGGAACATCGCCAGCGAGACGGCCGGGTTGTAGTGGCCGCCCGAGACCTCGCCGAAGGCGTACAGGCCGACGAGCAGCGCCAGCCCGAACCCGAACGCGATCTCCACGACGCCCGCGGGCTGCCCCGCGCCACCCGCCGAGACGATCGCGAACGAGCCGATCCCGACGAGCGTGAACGTCCCGAAGGCTTCCGCGAGGTACTTCTGCGTCTTCCCCATCGTCGAGCTTCCTTTCGGCGTGTGGTCTGCGACGAGAGAAGTCTGTCGTACCCGTCGGCTGCCCTCAACGCGAACGCGCGTCGAGGTCGGCGAGACGTACCTCGACGAGCGGCCGCACCGCATCCTCGAGCCCGGCCTCGCGCGCGGCGACGAGCGCCTGCTCGTAGCTCTCGCGCACCTTCTCGGGGTCGACGCCCTGCTTGAGGCGGTTGTCGCCCGTCACGAGCAGGCGGCGGATCGTCGCCCGTGCCTCGTCGCCGGCGGCCATGAGCCGAGCCTAACGGCCGGTACCATTCTCGCCGCGATGGTCTCCGTGTTCGCCGTCCTCCAGGTGCTCTTCGGCGCCGCGCTCGTCACGCTCGTGCTCATGCATTCAGGGCGCGACGCGGGCTTCGGCGGCATCGGCTTCACGCCGAGCTCGCAGGGCGGCACGCACATCGTCGAGCGCAACCTGACACGGCTCACGGTCGCCGTCGCGATCCTGTTCGGCGCGAACACGATCGTGCTCTACCGGCTGCTCGCGTAGCGATCGGGCCGGGCGCCTCCCGCTATCATCCCGTCTCCACGCGCTGGTGGCGGAATTGGTAGACGCGCCAGGTTGAGGGCCTGGTGGCCATTGCGGTCGTGGAGGTTCAAGTCCTCTCCAGCGCATTCGCGAAGGGCCCGCGAGGGCCCTTCGTCTCGTCTGCGCCCCCGTGGCCGGCGAAGACTCGTTTGACGCCGTCCGGAAGGATCCGTACGCTTGTTCGCGAACATACGTTCTGTCGAACCGACCAGGAGGCCACGGTGCCCGCCGAGACGACCCCGCTGACCGCACGGCAACAGGAGATCTGGCAGTTCCTCGTCACGTACGTCGACGCCCACGGCTACCCACCGACGGTGCGCGAGATCGGTGATCAGGTCGGCCTCGCGTCGCCGTCGACCGTGCACGCGCACCTCGCGAACCTCGAGCGAGTCGGCCTGATCCGCCGCGACCCGACGAAGCCGCGCGCGATCCAGCTGACCGGACACCGCCGCGTCGTCGAGCCCGCCGCGGAGCCCGTTCCGCAGCTCCCGCTGCTCGGCCGCGTCGCCGCAGGCGCGCCGCTCCTCGCCGAGGAGAACGTGGAGGAGGTCGTGGCCGTGCCCGAGTCGATCGGCCGCGGCGCGGACTTCCTGCTCACGATCCACGGCGACTCGATGGTCGAGGCGGGGATCCTCGACGGCGACACGATCGTCGTCCAGCGCCGCGACGACGCCCGGAACGGCGAGATCGTGGTCGCGCTCGCGGGCGACGACGAGTCGGCGGACGAGGCGACCGTGAAGACGTTCTATCGCGAGGCCGACGGCCGGATCCGGTTGCAGCCGGAGAACGCCGCGCTCGAGCCGATCTACGCCGACCACGTGAAGATCCTCGGGAAGGTCGTGGGGGTGTTCCGGAGCCTGCAATGAGCACCGCGGTGACACCGCTCGCACGCACCCTCGATCAGGAGCTGCTCGCTCTCTCGCGCGGCGCGAGCCTCGAGTGCCTGGCATGCGGGGAGTTCGTGCTGCGTCTCCGTGGCGTGCTCGCGTGCCCGGAGTGCCGCGCGCTGCTGGCCGACGGCAACGAACTGCCCGACGTCGTGCTGCCGAGCGCCGCCGAGGCTTCGTAGAACGGCGGCGGGGGCGCCGCGTGGGCGCGCCGCTGCGGACCTGCAGCCCACCGCCCCCGAGCGGCGTCGTGCCGGGAGGGCACGACGCGTCGCCAGGTGTCCTCGTCGACCGCGTACGACTCCTGGATCTCCTACGAGCGCGATCATCGTCGTGGGGCTCGGCATGCGGATCATGGTGTGCTCCTTTCGGTCGGACGGATCCGCTGCACGTCCAACCGCCGAGACCGTGATTCCTTACGCGCGCCCGGGACGCCGTACACTTTCGCGTGCAGGCCGGGTGGCCGCGGGCGGCTTCGGCCGTCCGAGGAAAGTCCGGACACCGCAGGGCAGGGCGCTGGGGAAATCCCAGGCGGCGAAAGCCGACGGAAAGTGGAACAGAGAGGAGACCGCCGGCATCCAGATGCCGGTAAGGGTGAAACGGTGGGGTAAGAGCCCACCAGCACCGTGGTGACACGGTGGCTCGCCAAACCCCGTCCGGTGCAAGGCGAAGCAGGTCCCGCTGAGGTGGCCCGCCGAGGGACCGGGTGCGCCGCTCGAGCCTCCGGGGAACCGGGGGCCTAGATGGATGGCCATCCACGACAGAATCCGGCTTACAGGCCTGCTAACGGAAAGCCCCTCATTTGCAGGGGTTTCTTCTATTTTGGAGGCCAATTTCTGCTCGCGCGCGTGATGCACGGGTGATGCATGCACAGTCGCGAAGCGGCACGAGAGATGTCTCGGACCCGCATGGTTGAGCCATAACTGGGGCCGACTGTGTCGCATCGGTCGCGGAACTTCAGAAAGGCGGTTGCTTTCTGACGAACCATCTTGAGGTGCCCACACAGCCTTACACCTATCCCAACGTGTCTCCAAAGCGTTGCTGCCTCTTTGGGCAGTTGGTCCGGCGCTCATCCCCCGACGGGCCGCGTGATGAGCGGCCGGGGAACGCTGCGACCAGGAATGCGCAGATCCTGGCTTAGGCTCCGGTCTCGCGCGTTTTGTTGCTTGGAAGGAGTCTCCGATTCGGGCATCGATTCTCGGCACTCTCGAAATCTCGGTCGACGGGCGTGATGTGACGCCGACGGCGGCAAAGCAGCGTGCGCTGCTGATCTGTCTGTTGCTGGACCTTGGCCGGGCGGTGTCCGCCGACCGGCTGATCGAAGCGGTGTGGGGTGCGCGCCCGCCGGTGTCCGCCGCGAACCTCCTGACCGTCTACGTCTCGCAGCTTCGGCGGGCGATCGGAGCGGAGGCGATCGAAACCCGGGCCGTCGGGTACGCGGTCGCGATCGATCCCGACGACCTCGACTCCCATCGCTTCGAGCGACTTGTCGCGGAAGGCACGGCAGCGCGCGAGACTGGTAATCCGGGGCTTGCGTTGTCGCGTCTGAAGCATGCTCTCGGACTTTGGCGCGGCCCCGCGCTGGCAGATGTGGCGAATGCCGCGTTCGCGGAACCGGAGGCGCGTCGCCTGGAGGACCTGCGCCTGACCTCCGTGGAAGAGCGCCTGGCGGCCGAGCTCGATCTCGGACACCACGAGACCGTTGCCAGGGAGGCGCGCGCGCTTGCGCTGTCGGAGCCGTATCGCGAGCGTCCGCGTCAGCTCTTGATGCTGGCGCTGTATCACGCAGACCGGCAGGCCGAGGCGCTCGAGGCCTACCAGGAGTTCCGCGCGCTGCTCCGTGACGAGCTGGGGCTGGAGCCGACCGCCGACCTGCGCAACCTCCATGGTGCCGTCCTCCGACGGGACGTCGAGCACGCGGGCGCCGCGGTTCCGGAGTGCGCTTCGAGCTGCCGGCGCCTGTGACGTCGCTGATCGGCAGGCAGAACGAGCTCGCGGAGCTCACTGATCTCCTGCAACGAGGCGGGACGCGGCTCGTGACCGTGACCGGCCTCGGCGGCAGCGGCAAGAGTCGAGTGGCTCTCGCACTCGCAGAGCGGATGCGGGACAGCTTCGCGAACGGGGTCGCATTCGTCGAGCTCGCACCGATCGACGATCCGAGACTGGTCGTCGTGGCGATCGCGCAGCAGCTCGGAGTCGCCGAGCGGGCCGACGAGGATCTTCTCCAGACGCTCGCACGATGGCTCGCCCGTCGCGAGATGCTGGTCATCCTCGACAACGTCGAGCGCCTCGTCGACGCCGGCCCGACAGTCGTCGAGCTGCTGAAAAGAGCGCCGATGCTGACCGTCCTGGCGACGAGCAGGAGGGTCCTGCAGCTGTCGGCAGAGCACGTCTTTCCGCTGCTACCGCTGCCGCTCGACGATGCGGTCCGGGTGTTCGCGACTCGAGCGCTCGCGCGCGACCCGACGCTCGATCCGCAGAGCCTCGAGTCGGAGGCAGGACGCGAGATCTGCCGGCGAGTGGACTGCCTCCCCCTGGCGGTTGAGCTCGCGGCAGCGCAAGTTGGCACGCTGGGCATCGAGAATCTGCGCGAACGTCTAAGCAAACACGTCGCCCTCCTCGCCGTCGGCCCGCGCGACCTGCCCGCACGGCAGCGGAGCCTTCACGACACGCTCACCTGGAGCACCGATCTCCTCTCGCAGGAGGAACGCACTCAGTTCGCGCGGCTCGGAGTCTTCAGTGGTGGCGGCAACGCGGACGCAGCGCTGGCCGTGTCCGGCGGAACGGCCGAAACGCTCGCCGTTCTCGCCGATCACAGCCTGCTCCGAGTCTCCGACGAGAGCGGTCACATGCGTTTCTCGATGCTCGAGACCGTCCGCGACCACGCCCTCGAGCTGCTCGCTCGGTCAACTGCCCGGGACGAGGCACGGAACGCGCACGCTGAGCGCTTCGCGAGCATGATCGAGCACATCGACCCCAGAGGCGAGGAGACCAGTACGCGGCTCCGCCTGATCGACCTTGACATCGAGAACTTCCGCGCCGCGATGGACTGGTTCGAGCACACGCGGGAGGACGGCTCAGCATTGCGCCTCGCGACGGGTCTCTACCACTACTGGTACCTACGCGGACTCCTGCGCGAGGGCAGGAGCCGCCTCGCCGGGCCGCTCGACCGCGGCGCAGGGAGTCCTGCGCTTCGCGCCCTGGCGCTGCGCGCCCTCGCGGGTATCGACCTTGTGTTCGGCGATAACGACAGCGCCGAGGAGCGGGCACGAGCGGGGATCGCGACCGGAACAGAGGCCGGAACCCTGGAACCGGTGATGGGGTGCGAGACGGTGCTCGGCCTGGCCGCGCTCGCACACGGCCGGCTTGGCGAAGCCCGCACCCATATCGCGCGAAGTGGTGCGCTCGCGCGAGAGCTCGGCCTCGAAGCCGACATCGTGATTGCGGACACCAACCTGGCCGAGATCTCGTTTCGAGCGGGCGACCTCGACGAGGCACGACGCCGCTGGGAAAGCGTTCTCACCTGGCACGAGCGCAGCTCGGCGCCGGAGAGCGGCGTGTTCGCGCTGCTCGGGCTGGCTGCGATCGCCCACGCCGAAGACCGCCTCGACGAGGCTGAGCGGCTGTTCGAGAGAGCCCGCCACCTCGCCGACACAGCCGGATTCATGCAACTCGTCGCCCACGCCCACGTCGGCCTGGCCGCCGTCGCCGCGAAAAGCGGCAACCACGTCGAGGCCGCCAACCGGCTCGGTCGCGCCGACGCCATGTTTGACGAGTTCGGCGGCCCGTCCGCAGAGTTCGACCCGGCGCTGGTAGCGAACACCGAGGCGAGTGCCCGCGCGGCGCTCGGCGAGAACGCCTTCACGACCGCGTACGAGGCCGGACGTCGGCCGGCCCTCGAGCAGACGCATACCAGGCTAAGCCGAAACTAAGCCGGCTCGGGCGATCATTTCGACGCGGTGGGATGCGGACCGACCGCGGCGGATCCCCAGACCACCGAGGTCGCTCGCTGCCCTCGACATCGACGATCGCGAAGCAGGAGGAACCATTGAGAACGGTGCTGCTGATCTCACTTGTTGCAGCAGTTGGCGTGTGTTCGGCCGCCGGCGCGGGCGCGACTCAGGCCCGGTCGGCGTGCGCGCTCGGCTCCAAGAACATCAAGGGGCACAAGGCGGTCGTCTTCTGCGGTCCGGCGACCGCGTCGCTCCACATCGGCGGCAAGTCGTACAGCTTCAAGAGCGGCATGTGCATCTGGGCGGGCAGCCTGATCCTCAGCCTTGGCACGCAGGTCAACGGCGTGCCCGCGTCCGCAAACAACGAGGGAGCGCCGCTGCTCCAACTGACGGGCTCGAGCGGAACGGGCACCGTCTACGCCTCCTCCGGGCGGCTCCACCTCGGGATGAGCATCGTCAAGGTCACCGCGCACGGACACTCGAGCGGCACGTTCAAAGGAAGAGAACCGCTCGGGGCCACACGTAGCTTCACCGGCACCTATCGCTGCTGAGGCCGCACCCGTCTCGATGACTATCAGCCATTGCTGATCGAAGAGGCGGATGCGGACGAAACGATCTCGAAACTGGAGGAACGGATGACTCAGCTCGGTTGCCATTCTGCGAAGGCAACTGCACGGCAACGCCTCTCACGCGCAGCGAACATCGTCATTGGGGCTCTGATCGCGACGGCCGCATTCGCCGGTGCACCGTCCGTGCTGGCTGCGACAACGCCGCATCGTGTCGACGTGCACTCATCCGGCCCATCGTGCAACCTCGCATCCGCGAAGAGGGTGAAATCCGCGCTCGGCATCACCGTTACCCCTCCATCGGTGACGAGAAATCGCACCGTGACCGTATGTCAGTTCAGGAGCACGTCCGGGCTTCTTGTTCGTTTCCAGACCAATGAGACCGCATCGCTGTTCGCTGTCGGTCGGAAGAGCTTCGAGAAGCACGGGGAGCCAACCAAGACCGTTAACGGCCTCGGGACGAAGGCATATTCCTCCAGTGCTGGGGGATCCACGACGATCGTTGTCTTGAAGAACAACACCGAGTTGCTCGTCACCGCGAAGGTGTCGCTGGCGAAGATCGTGGCACTCGCGAAGCTCATCCTCCCGTCGCTCTAGCACGTCTCCGGACTCCCCCGGACGCTTGTGCCGACGCGCAAGGATCCCGGCGTCGCAGGACACCGCGCCGACGCGCTTCATGACACGTCGCAACGGTTGACGCTGGGGGCATCGGTAGGGTCAGCAAGGCCGTGGACGTTGCCAGCAACGACGACATGACAATGCCGTCGACGACAACAGTGGCTGTGCATCACCGGTGCATCACCGCCATGGCATTTAGCGGTATTACGCAGCAACGCTCTCAGAGGCGAAAGCGGATGGTTAAGCCAAAACCGCGAGCCTAAGACCTGCCAGGTCGTA
>CAVQJQ010000004.1:0-1464106 GCA_963712915.1 uncultured Actinomycetes bacterium | reverse complement strand
ACCATATCCAACCCGTCGAGGCAGGCGGCTAGCGGAAGCGGTCGACCGCTGTCGTGTGAGCGAGTCGAGGTCGCGGCCGCGCTCGAATGGAGCAAACAGCTAGCCGCGCGGCGTGACACCTACTACTCGACGCGAGCATCCCAATCGCCGTTCGGGAGGCGATCGCCACCTGCCGCGACGACGTCCGCTACGCAGGCGGGCCGAAGGCGCCACCCGAAGAGACCAAGGATAATGCGTGGCTCGAGCAGGCGGGCCAGGAGGATTCGATCGTCATCTTCCGCGACAAGAAGATTCGCAAGCGACCAGGCGAACGACACGCATTACGAGCAGCTGGAGGCCGAGCGTTCTGCTGACCAACGACGGCAACGCGACCCGATGGGACAGCTTCACCTGCTCGTCTCACGATGGGCGCGCATCGCCTCCACGAGCGACCGCGAAGCCGGCCCGTTCATCACGCTCTCACGCCCAACCGGTTCGAGCGGCTCGAACCTTCCCGAGTAGCGCCGGCGAGACCTACGAGGCCCCGCCGAAGCTTTGCGGGCCCCGGATTCTTCTGTCGAGACCACGTGGGCTCGGGAGGAACGGCCGACCTGATGCTCAGGAGACGCCCAAGCATTCGGCCGTAAGAGCCGCCAGTCTTCACTGGTATGGCTCCGCCTCGTGTTCGATCACGCGCTCGTCCTGGAGCCCCGAACCGGGATCGCCCTCGTCACCTCCGCTAGAGCGCCAAGTGCCGGGTACGAGGCTGGCCCGCCTAGCGTCCCCCTCGCGATACCGGTTCGTCGCGGACCGCGGGTTGCCGCGCTGAGCCCGGTTCCGCGAGATGCTGGCCGCCGCCGGCGCGAGCAACGAAGCGCCCGGAAACCAGCCTGGTCGGGAGGATCTGGGAGACATACAAGACCTTCGCGGCAGAACCGGTCGACGAGGCAGCAGGGGATCCCGATGCCGACATGGTCAATTTCGCGCACGGCGTCTCTGGACCGTCTGACGAAGCAACCCTCTTTAGCCTCAATGCTCACCCGCCAATTCGTGCTCCATGATCGCCGGGGCGAGTACGACCACATGGAGCAGCTCCACTCCGCCCATCGCCTATGGCCTCACCCCCGAGCTCGAGCCGCTTCCCCTTCACTGAAGGGCCGTTTCTCCCAAGACGCCACGCACCTCGATCGATGGATCCGGATCTCGAGCAATCGCCCGGATTCAGCGGCCCTCATTCGGCGCCCAACGCAGGCTCGCTGTAGCGCGAGAGCACGTCTGACACGAGTCCCCGGAGAAAGGGATACGAGGCGAGAACGGCTCGCCCACGTTCCTCAGCCAGTCGAGTCGAGGCTCCGGAGACCCATCGCTGCCGTTGAACGGCTCGTTCACCGACTCGACGAACTCGTCGGACGCCGGCCTAGTCACCCGCGAAGCGACATGCTCGAACTTCTCCCTTCCAGGTGAATAGGACGTCTAGACGCAGATGCATCTTTCGATGCTGGGTATCGTAGCCCGACGAGTTGCCGGGCGGCTCGTCGGGGCGCGAAGGCCGCACTTGTGAAAGTGCATCCGTGTCCCCCTGCTACTCGGGGTGAGTCAGCGGCTCCGAATTGCGTGCACCGGAGGCGTCGCTGGAGCTCAGCCCGAGCTCCCGAGCTCGAGCGCCTGCAGGCGGCGGAGGGCGAGAGCTTCGGGACGTCCGATTCGCGTCCGAGGGCGGCGAGCATGCGGCGAGGTCGGCGGTCGACGCGACGGAACGCGAAGGCCCCTCCCGATCGGCTCGCGCGTCGCCGCGCGGCGGAGGTCGTCGTAGCCCCCGCGTGTTCCGGCCGGCTCGGGCACGACCTTGAGCTTGCCCTCGAGGTGCTGAACTCCGGAGCGCCGGCTCGTCGCGGTCATTTCCTCGAGGACGACGTCTGACCGTTCGGTCCAGAAGCACCGAGGTCGTCGAGTGCAAGCGCGAGCCGATGGAGGTTGCGGCGCGGAGGGACGGCGCGATGTCGACGCTGTCGGTCGTTTCCTCTGCGCCCTGGACGATTCGTGCGAAGCCGCCGATGGCGACGTAGTCCGTGCGCCGGCGCTCCACGGAGGCCAGGATCGCGTACGGGTCGAACGAGCTGTCGGGCGGTCAGCCTTGAGCGCTCGTTGCACTCGCCGCTCGGGCGAGAGGAGCGCGTTCTTCTGCAAGCGCTCGTTGGCGGATTCGTCGCGTGGCACCAGTTCCGATCGGCAACTCGAAGCCGCAGATGCCGATGATCTCGAGGAGGGTCTCGAGGCTCGGCTCGATCGCGCCCTGTTCCCAGCGTGCGATGACGGAGCGCTCGCGGCCGCTGCGGTCAGCGAGCTCCTGCTGCGTGAGGCCGGCTCGTAGTCGAGCCTCTCGGATCAGGGTCGCGCTCCACACCCAGGCCCGGTATAGGTCGCTGGCCCACTAGAACTCGTGACCCGTATTTGATACACTGCCCTGTATGGCGACGGACGCTAGCTTCAGCTCTCCTTCGCCGACGTGCAGGCCGTCGGCGAACCTGCTCGGGAGCCATCCGCGCGCGAAGTGGCTTCGGCCCGCCCGATGTCACGCTCGGCAGACCACGCAGCGTTGGCGGCGCTCGAGGCCGCGCTCATCGACGCCCGCGCATCCGAGGACGACCGGCCGCCGCTCGTCGTGATTGCCTCGTGCCTCGGCCAGCTCAACGGCTCGGCGGCATCCACACCTCCCGCTTCCTGCGACGGCACCGCGCTGCGGCAGGCGCGCGACGACTGGCTGCGGCGGCTCGAGACCTCCCAGAAGAGCCAGAGCGCGCACGTCGCATACCGCGTCGCGATCGACGATCTACTCGACTGGTCCGAGCCGCGGCGTCGCAGCGTCCTCGAGGAAGCGACGATCGTCGACTACCTGAGCGCCTACCGGCAGCGGGCACACCCCGCGCCGGCGACCTACTACCGCCGCTTTTCCTCTTGCGCCGCTTCCTGCGCTGGGTGCCGGCGCGTCGGCGCGCCTGACCCGTTCCTCGACCTCGAGCCGCCGCCGAAACCACGGCAGGAGCGCGACTGGCTGACGCGCGACGAGTTCAAGCGGCTGCTCGACGCGGCCGGGCAGCCGGAGCGGAACCTGCCCGGCCTCGCCGAGCGCGACCAGCTCGTCCTGGTCACTCTCGTCACGACCGGCCTTCGTCGCTCCGAGCTGTGCGCGCTCGAGTGGCGCGACCTCGAGCTGACGGACGCAAGCGGCGCTACTCGTCCGCCATGGGAAAGGCGGCAAGCCCCGGCGTCAACCGCTCCCCTCGCCTCGCCCGCGAGCTGCTGAGGTTGCGCGACGCCCGGCAGCCGGGGCCAACCGACCCTGTCTTCTGCGGGCTCGACGGCGGCCGCCTGCAGGAGACGATCCTCGCCGACATCATCCGCCGCGCGGCGACGCGAGCCGGGATCGAGAAGCACGTCACCGCCCACACGCTTCGCCACACCGCCGCGACCTGGCTGCGGCAGGAACTCGGCGACACCCGCCTCGTCGCCGAGTACCTCGGCCACGCCGACCTCTCGACCGTCGCCGCTATGCGCACGTCGACCGCGAGGAGCTCCACGCCGCGGCGGGCCGGTTGGAGCAGCTCGCCACTCCCCTAGAGCAGCCACCGCCCGCGACCGACCTTGATCAATCCAACGCCGCGGGCGACCCCTCCAGCCAGCGGCCCACCATGCCGCAGCGACCGCGCCGTCGTCGGTCGGCATGGCCGGAGACGTAGGCACCGCTGACTGGCCGATGATCGTCCTACCGCGGCGCCTTGGCGATCCGCCACTCGACCTTGCGGCCGAGTGCGGCGGCGTAGCGCTCGACGGTCGAGAGCTTCGCGTCGACGTCGCCCGCCTCGAGCCGGGCGACGGCCGACTGGGACGTCCCCATCACCGCGGCGACTGCCGTCTGCGAGAGGCCGAGCTTCTGCCGTTGTGCGCCGAGCGTCCGGAGAAGCTCGCGTCGACGAAGGGCGGCGTCGACAAGCCCGGGGAACTCGGGATTCCGCGCCGTGCGCTCGGCGATGATCTCGGTGAGAAAGTCTTCATTCGCAGCCATTGCGATCGCATCATAGCACCGGCGATATCTCTTTGATGAGATAGTCACCCATGTTAGCGAGCACGTCGCCGCCACTCGGCGAGCCTCCGCTCTGCCAAGCGGATCGTCTCCGGCGGCGTCCTCCACGTCTTCGAGAACCCCTCGAGCGAGAGAAGGATCTGCGAACGACGGCCTTCCGTCGCGAACAGCACGCGGAAGATCTGCCGATCGCCCTCCGCCCTGACCTCGTAGATATCGCCGCGGACATGACGCGCGGCCGGCAGCCCGAGCTCCTGCACCTCCCGCATTGCGGCGACAACTGCGGCCGCGTCGATGTCTGAGAGTTCGTCGATGAACTCCTTGATCGGCCGTCGGCCCGCTGCCGTTCGGTAGTCGCGCCACCGGCGCCTCGGCTCGACGTTCATGCCTCAGAGCCTGCTGACCGCGGCGGCACGCTCACCGACCCAGCGGAGCCGCTTGATCGCGCCGCGCAGCTCATGCGCGTTCACGCGCGTGTAGCGCTGGGTCGAGTCGAGATGCTTGTGGCCGAGGAGCTCCTGGATCTGGCGGAGGTTCGCGCCTGCGTGGAGAAGCTCGGACGCGAAAACGTGCCGGAGCGTGTGCGGCGTCACGCGCTTGCGCTCGTTGACGCCGCTCGCGTCCCGTAGTGACGGAAGACCTGGCCGAGCTGCGTGTAGTGGAGCCGGTTGCCCTGCACGCCGACAAACAGCGCCGCTCAGTCAGTGGGACGCGCGTCGCGTAGTACTCGGCGAAAGGGGCGCGAGTGCTGGGATGATCGGATCGTCCGCTGCCTGCCGCCCTTCCTTCCGGATCCGCAGCAGGCGGCGCGAGAGGTCGACATCGTCCCAGTCGAGCCCCACCAGCTCGCCGCGGCGCAACCCGCCGTACGCCATAACGGCAAGCAGGGCCGGTCCCGCTTCGGCTTGCCGGGGAAGTGTCGTTCCCACACATCGTCACGTGACGGCTGGACGAGCAGCCGCTCGAGCTCGCCCATCGTCAGAACGTCAGGCAGCGTCTCGGGTTTCTTCGGCGTGCGCAGCGGCAGTGCTGGGTCGCGCAGCAGCCGCTCTTCCTCGACCAGGAAGCGGAAGAAGCACTTGAGCGCGGCCGTCGTCCGCGCCTGGCTCGCGACCGCCAGCGGCGTTTCTGCTCCTCGGCGAGGAACGCCCGCAGTTGCGTCAGCTTCACGTCGGCGAGTTCGATCCCCTCAGCCTGCAGGTACGCCAGGCACGCCGAAACGTCCCGCTTGTACGCCGCGCAAGTCATCGGGGCAAGGCGCCGCTCCGACTCGCAAAAGCGCAGGAAATCGGTCAGTTCCTTGCTCGTCTCTCCGTTCACTCGTCCTCCTTTGGGCAGCCTCCGGCCCCCGCTGGAGTGAGCCTGAGGACTATCCGGCTTACAGGCCTGCTAACGGAAAGCCCTGCATTTGCAGGGTTTTCCTATTGGCGCGCCGCGTGCCTCGTGAGGCGCGCGGCGCGACGGCGGTTCTAGCGGCCGAGCGGGTCGATCAGCTGGCGGTACGCGGCACGGCTGCGGGCCTGACCGGAGATGTCCCAGGGGGAACCTGGGCGTCCGTTGAAGTAGGCGAGCAGCGTGACCCGGCGGTGCGTGCGCACGAAGTCGGCCATCTTCGCGACGAAGCCGGCGTCGTCGAAGCCCCAGTTCGCCCACTCGGCGATTGCGTACGGCTTGTTCGGGTGCGCCGCGTAGAGCTTCTCGTTGGCGTCCCAGGCGGCGCTGCCCCGGATGTTGTACAGATCGTTGGCGACCACGTCGACGTACGCATCGCCCGGGTAGTACGCGGCGGCGCTGTTCCCGGGCAGGTCCGGACTGCCGTAACCCTGAGGGTTCCAGACCACCTGCAGCCGCGAGACCGGGTTGGACGAAAGCTCGCCCGTGCGGGCGGGCGGCAGGCCGAGCCGACGTAGCCGTGCGTTCACGGCCCCCAGCGGCCCGCCGTGGGCGAGCAGGTAGATGCGCGCGAAAGCGTTCCGGAACGCGCTGGTGGACCGGGTCGGCCCGCGCGACGAGCCGTCCTGCTCGAAGGCGCAATAGTCGTTCCAATGACCGTTCATCTCCGGCAACGGCCTGAGGAAGACCTGCCCGCCGTGCTCCGCCACCGCGTGGTTGAGCTCGGCGAGGAAGGCGTCGCCTCTGCCGAGGGCGATGTCGCGAGGCGTCATGGAGCCGTTCGACTTGATCGCGAGCATGGGGATCTCGCCGAGCGCGCCGAGGATCCGCGTCACCGGTCCCTGCCCCCACCCCGCGATCACGTGACCGACGACGGTGTGCTGTCCGGTCACCTGGTCGAAGCGCTCCCGGCCGCCGAGCAGCCCGAGCAGCACGTGGCGGGGCGCCGCGTTCGCCCGGATCGCGCGGGTCGCCGGCGCACCGTCCGACGCGGGCACCGCGACGAAGAGCACGGCGACCGCTGTCGCAATGCCGACTGCCCATGCGCGCCTGGTCATCCCGCCGGCCCTCCAACCACTCCGCACACTCATCCCCGCCAACCGGGGACCAGTCAGCCTAGGCGATCTGCGCCCGGGCGGGCTGTCGCGGTTCCGACGACCTCGACGACGAGGCTGTAGTACTGGTACCCGAGAGACATGAACGTCCCCACGCCCCCCGACGAGCTGGTGTCGCTCTCGGCCGCACGCCTCGCGGAGCTGATCCGCAGCGGCGAGGTCTCGTCCGTCGAGGTGGTCGAGGCGCACGTCCGGAGGATCGAGGCGGTGAACCCGCTCGTGAACGCTGTCGTGCAGCTCGACGCCGACCGCGCGCTCCGCGAGGCCTCGACGGCGGACACCGCGCTGGCGCAGGCGGGGACCGTCGGTGCCCTGCACGGCGTGCCGTTCACCGCCAAGGACAACATCGAGACCGAGCAGCTCGTGACCACGATCGGCGTCGCGGAGCGCAAGGACGTGCGACCGGAGCGGGACGCGCTCGTCGTCGCGCGCATGCGTGCAGCCGGGGCGATCTTGCTCGGCAAGACGAACTGTCCGCCGTGGGGCGGCGGCAGCGTCACCGACAACCCGGTCTACGGCCGGACGAACAACCCCTACGACCTCGAGCGGACGCCGGGCGGGAGCAGCGGCGGCGAGGCCGCCGCGATCGCCGCGAATGCGTCGCCGTGCGGCGTCGGCACCGATTCCGGCGGCAGCCTCCGACAGCCCGCGCACTTCTGCGGAGTGGCATGCCTCAAGCCGACCGCGACGCTCGTGTCCGTCTCCGGCGTCCTCGACGACGAGGGAGAGCTCGGCGCGATCGGCGACCCCCGCACGCAGGTGGGTCCGCTCGCCCGTACGGTCGAGGACGTCGCGCTCGTGCTGTCCGTGATCGCCGGAGCCGATCGACACGATCCAGACGTCCCGCCCGTCGAGCGCCGCGACCCAGCCGGGGTCGCGTTGCGCGGGCTGCGGGCAGCTGTTCACGTCCGGAACGAGGTGTCGGCCGCCCAGCCGGCCGTCGCCGCGTCGACTGCCGCCGCAGCAGAGGCGCTGTCGGTCGCGGGCGTCCTCGTCGAAGACCGCCCGCTGCCGCCGGGCGGTCACGACGTGACGGAGCAGATCTGGGCCTCGTACCGCGGACGGATGCGGAGCGACGAGCTCCACCGCGTCCTGCGCCAGTGGGACGCCTACCGGCGGAGGCTGCTCGACTTCATGGACGCATTCGACCTCCTGGTCTGCCCCGCGTTCGACGCTCCCGCCCCGACGCACGAGGACGCCGAGCGACCCGACTTCTTCGACGGGGTCAGCTTCACGACGCCGTTCAGCCTCACCGGCTGGCCCGCGGCGGTCGTCCGGGCAGGCACGTCCGACGAAGGGCTCCCGATCGGCGTTCAGCTGGTGGCACGTCCCTGGCGCGACGACGTTGCACTCGCCGCCGCCGCGCGTGTCGAAGAGGCCCTCGGCGGTTGGCTGCCCCCATCGCTCGAGCTCGCGCGGGCCTGAGAACTCGTTTCAGAATGACGTTTCGTTGCCGGGGCGCGCTGGGCGAGTCGGTGCAAGGACGCAGGACGCGTCCCGCTAGAGTGGCCGCCGAGGCCTGTGGGCAGGATGCTGTATCGCATCGGCTGGCTCGCGGCCAGGCGCAGTTGGCTCGTCCTCGGCGGCTGGCTGGTCCTCGCGGCCGCGCTCGTCGTGCTCGTCCACGCGTACGGCGCGAACACGAGCGACAACCTCCGCCTGCCGGGCACGGACAGCCAGGCCGCCAGCGACCTGCTCGCCGAGCGCTTCCCGCCGCAGCAGAACGGCACCAGCCCGGTCGTCTTCCACGCCGCCTCGGGCAAGGTCACCGACGCGGCGAACGAGCATGCGATCGAGGCGTCGCAGGCGGCCATCGCGAAGCTCCCCGACGTCTACAGCGCCACCAGCCCCTTCGGCCAGCAGGGCCAGGCGCAGATCTCGCAGGACGGGAAGACCGCGTACATCCCGGTGGTGATGAACGTCGGCGGGAGCGATCTCACCCAGGACGTCGCCGAGAGCGTCCTCCACGCCGCCCACCCCGGGGTGGCGGCGGGGATGGAGGTCGCGGTCGGCGGGCCGATCGGCAACGAGCTCTCCGAGCCGGAGACGGAGCGCAGCGAGGTGATCGGGATCACCGCCGCCGTGCTCATCCTCTCGTTCGCGTTCGGGACGATCGTCGCGATGGGGATGCCGATCGCCACGGCGGTGATCGGCCTCGTGGTCGGGCTCGCTGCGATCGGCCTGCTCGGACACGTCGCGACCGTGCCGTCGATCGCGCCGACGCTCGCGACCATGATCGGGCTGGGCGTCGGGATCGACTACGCGCTGTTCCTCGTCAGCCGGCACCGCACGCACCTCCACGCGGGGATGGATCTGCACGAGTCGATCGCGCTCACCGTCGCGACGTCCGGGAGCGCGATCGTGTTCGCGGGCGGCACCGTCGTGATCGCGCTTCTCTCGCTGGCCGTGGCGGGGATCCCGCTCGTCACGTCGCTCGGGTACGCGTCGGCGGTCGCGGTTGCGACCGCCGTGCTCGCGGCCGTCACGCTCCTCCCCGCGCTGCTCGCGCTCGTCGGCCGGCGCATCGACGCCCTGCGCCTGCCCGGCTTCCTGCGCCTCGACCCGAAGCCCGCGCGGCCGCGGGATGTGGGCCGCCTGGGCGCGGTTCGTGAGCCGCCGTCCGGGGTTGACCGTGCTCGCGTCCCTCGTCCTGCTCGTGCCGCTCCTGATCCCGTTCCGCTCGCTGCAGTACGGCCAGGTCGACGTGGGCGCGGCGCCGAAGTCGACCACCGAGCGACAGGCCTACGACCTGATGGCCGCCGGCTTCGGCGTCGGCTACAACGGCCCGCTCGTCGTCGCCGTCGACCTCGACACGCCGGCCACTCCGAGCTCGGAGTACGAGAGCCAGCTGCAGCAGGCCCAGTCCCTGCAGAAGCAGCTCGAGCAGGAGCAGAGCTCGGGGACGACGCCAGAAGAACGCGCTCGAGCAGCAGCAGGCGGCGCTCGAGCAGCAGCAGGCGGCGCTCGAACAGCAGCAGGCCGAGCTGGAGCACCAGCAGCAGAGCCTCGAGCAGCAGGCCGCGGACGTCACGACCGAGCAGCAGGCGCTGCGGACGCAGGCGGGGACGCTCGAGCGGGAAGGCAAGGAGGTGCAGGCCGCGCAACGATCGATCGTTCGGCGCGAGGCCGAGCTCGCGGCGCAGGCGCTGGCGCTCGAGCGGCAGCTCGGATCGGTGTCGCGGGCGCTCGCCCGGAATCGCGCGGACACGCGTGCGACGGAGGCCGTGCTCGCGCGCACGAAGGATCCGAAGAAGCAGGCGGCCCTGCGTGCGAGGCTGGAGGTGCTCGAGCGGCGCGGCGACTCCCTCACGAGCAGGCTCGACGGACTCGCCGGTCAGGCCGCGCAGCTCGGCGCCGAGCAGCGGCGGCTACGCGCAGCGCAGACGGCGTTGCACGAGCGGGAGGCGTCGCTCGCAAAGGACGCCGTCGCGCTCGCCCGGCAGGCCGCCACGGTCGCCGGACAATCGGCGGCACTCGTGCAGCAGAAGCAGGACCTCGAGCAACAGGCGAACGCGCTCCAGCTCCAGGCGGCGGACCTGCAGACGCAGGCGGCCGAGCTGAAGACGCAGCAGGCCCAGCTCGAGGGCTCGAAGCAGCAGGCCACCACCCAGCAGCAGCAGGCCGAGCAGCTGCAAGAGCCAGCTGACGAGCGAGCTCACGAAGGCGGGCGGCGACGCACGCGGCACCGATCCACGGCTCGTACGGCTGCAGGACGCGCTCGGGTCGACCCAGGGGGTCGGGGTCGTCTCGCCGCCTCGGATCAACGGCGACGGCAACGCGGCGATCCTCTCGGTGATCGCCACCACCGCCCCGTCCGCTCCGCAGACCGCCGACCTCGTGCAGACGCTCCGCGTCTACACGATCCCCCAGGCGACCGCCGGCACCGACGACGAGGCGTTCGTCGGGGGCTCGACGGCGGCGAACGTCGACCTCGCGGCAGCGATCTCCTCGCGGCTCCTGCTCGTGATCCTGACCGTGATCGCCCTCAGCTTCCTCGTGCTGATGGCTGCGTACCGCTCGCTGATCGTCCCCGCGCAGGCCGCACTCGCGAACGTCCTCTCGGTCTCCGCCGCGTTCGGCGTCCTCACCGCCGTGTTCCAGTGGGGCTGGGGCCTGACGCTCGTCGGCGTCGACACCGCGGCGGACACCGTCCCGATCGCGAGCTACGTGCCGCTGATGATGTTCGCCGTGCTCTTCGGGCTCTCGATGGACTACCAGGTGTTCCTGCTCAGCCAGGTCGAGCACCACCGCTCGCGCGGAGAGGACTCGCGGCGCGCGGTCGCCTCGGGCCTCGAGGTCAGCGGGCCGGTGATCCTCTCGGCGGCGCTGATCATGATGAGCGTCTTCGGCAGCTTCGTCCTGGACGGCGACCCGACCGTGAAGCAGTTCGGCGTGGGGCTCGCGGTCGGCGTCGCCCTGGCGGCGACCATGGTGCTGTCGCTCGCCCCGGCGATGCTCATCCTCGTCGGTCGCGTGAGCTGGTGGCTGCCCGAGCGCCTCGGTCGCATGCTGCCGCATCTCGACATCGAGGGGCGCTCGCAGGAGGCGGAGACCACCACGGCAGACGTCTCGTGATCGTTCGAGACACGGTGTCGGCTCCCGTGTACGCTCGGCCCCGCGTGATCTCCCCCCGCAGCGACCGAAGGCGCGCGGCCGCGAGGACCGGGTGGGCATGCCGGCCTGCCCGGCCGTGGCCGTCGCGCACCGGCGCGGCTCGCTGATGCCGTCCTTCGCCGTCTTCGCACCGCACGCACCGACCTTCGTCGCGCTCTTGACGCGTCCCGAGTACCGCTCGGTCGTCCTCGTGCTGCTCGCCTCGACGCTCGGGGCGCTCTTCTCCCGGCTCAGCCGCAGGTTCATCCTGCCCACGGTCGTGATCGAGATCGTGCTCGGCATGGTGATCGGGCCGCAGGTGCTCGACATCGCCCACGTCGACCCGAACGTCACGCTCTTCGCGAACATCGGTCTCGCGTTCCTCTTCTTCTTCGCCGGGATCGAGGTCGTCGAGGAGCGCGTCGCTCGGCGTGAGCTGCGCCTCGGCACGAGCGGCTGGGTGGTCTCCCTCCTGATCGCGCTCCCGCTCGGGTTCGTCCTCCAGCAGGCGGGCATCGACGCGGAATGGTGGCTGCTGGCGGTGGCGCTGTCCACGACCGCGCTCGGCACGCTCGTCCCGATCCTCTCGGACGCGAAGCTCCTCTCGTCGCCGTTCGGCTCCGCGGCGCTCGGCACGGGCGTGGCCGGTGAGTTCTGGCCGATCATCTTCATCTCCGTGTTCCTCACCGGCGTGTACGGCGCGTTCGTGGAGATCGTGCTGCTGATCGGTTTCGGCGTGGTCGTGATGCTGACGGCGACCGCCGTCCTCCGGGCCCGCCCGCCGCGGCTCGTGCGCGTCCTGCAGGAGACCGTGCACACGAGCGGGCAGACCGCCGTGCGCGCCTCGATCCTCCTGCTCGCGACGCTCGTGTTCATCGCGAGCGACGCGGGCTTCGAGTACGTGCTGGGCGCGTTCGCCGCCGGTCTCGTCGTCGGCCTCGCACTCGACTCCCCGGAGGGGCACGTCGTCCGGCTGAGGCTCGAGGGCATCGGGTTCGGCTTCGTGATCCCGATCTACTTCGTCGTGACGGGCATGAACTTCGACCTCGACAGCCTGCTCACCACGACCGGGCTCAGCCTCGGCGTGCTGTTCCTCGCCCTCTTCCTGGTCGTCCGCGGCGCGTCGGCGTTGCTGTGGCTGCACGACCTGGAATCCCGTGAGCTCGTCGGCCTGGCCCTGTGCGGCGCGACCGGGCTCCCGCTGATCGCGGCGATCGTGGGCATCGGCGAGGAGCGAGGCGCGATCTCGAACGGCATCGGGGCCTCGCTGATCGGGGCGGGGATGATCTCGGTGCTCGTCTACCCGTTCGTCGCGACGAAGCTCGTCACGCCTCCGGCGGAGCCGTACCCCACCGCGAGCCCCACGGGGGAGCCGAGCGAGGAGCTCGCCTGACGACTCCCGCGCGGCCCGCCGCTCGACGATGAGCGACACCCGAGTCGAGCTCCGTGCGCGCGCGCGCTTCGGCTGACCCGCGCCGCGACCAGCCTTTGGTGGCCGGTCAGATTTGCGGCGCAAGCCTACTAACCACTAACCTCTATTCATATGGTTAGTGGAGCTTCGAGCGCCGCACTCCCGCGATACCAGCGCGCGGTCGACGGGCTCGTGTTTCCCGTTCCTGTCGCGAGCGACCCGGCCCTCGCCTTCTGCAACACGCTTGCCGGCTGGAATTCGCCCGAGCGGCACGAGTACCTCGCGACCTACGACCACCTGGTCGTCTGGGCCCACGACGCGGGTCTGCTCGACGCCGTCTCGGCGGCGGCCCTGCGAGAGCGCGCGGCCCGCGATGCCCGGGCGGCGGGGCGCGAGCTCGAGCGAGCGCGCTCGCTGCGCCGGGCGCTGTATGCCGCCTGCACGGACCGCGGGGACGACGAGTCCTGGGAGGCGGTGGTAGGGCAGGCCCGCGCGGCGGCGTCGCACGCCGTGCTGCGCCGCGACGACCCGCCCGGGCACCGCTGGTCCGTCTCGGCGGAGACCGGCCTGTCGCGCCCGTCCCTCGAAGTCGCGCGCGTGGCTGCCGACCTCCTCGCGACCGTCGAGCTCGATCACGTGAAGGCATGTCCGGGGACGGGCTGCGGCTGGCTCTTCGTCGACCCACGCGGCCGGCGGCGCTGGTGCACGATGGCGGTCTGCGGGAATCGCGCGAAGGCGCGCCGTCACGCGCACCGCGTGGGGAACCTCACCCACGGCCCCGCGGCCGACTGACGATGGCGCGGTACGTCCTCCGGCGCCTGCTGTGGACGATCCCGGTCCTCCTCGTCTGCGTGACGATCCTGTTCGCGCTCATGCGTGTGGCGGGCGGCAACTTCCTCCGGCACCCGCCGCCGGCCGGTCTCTCCAACGTCGCCTGGGTCAAGTACGGCGACCCGAAGCCGGAGTCGATCACGCACAACATCGAGCGCCGGCTCGGTCTCGACCTGCCGTGGTACGACCAGTACCTCCACTACCTGCGCTCGCTCGCACGACTCGACTTCGGCCCGACCTTCACGTTCGCCGGCCGCTCGGTCAACTCGATCCTGCGGGAGCAGGGGCCTGTCACGCTCGAGCTCGCGCTGCTCGCGCTCGCGTGGGCGACGGCGCTCGGCATCCCCGTCGGCGTGCTCGCCGCGCTACGGCGCGGCACGCTGCTCGACCGTGCGATCACCGCGCTGACCGCCGTCACGATGGGCGTGCCGCTCTTCTTCTTCGGCACCGTGCTCGCCTGGCTGTTCGCGGTCGAGCTCGCGCTCGTGCCGCCGTTCGGCTGGACGAGCTGGCAGACGAAAGTCCTCCCCGTGCTCGTGCTCGGCCTGCTGCCGTTCGCACAGATCGTGCGCGTGCTCCGATTCGAGATGCTCGAGACGCTCGGGCGCGACTACGTGCTCGTCGCGCGCGGAAAGGGCCTGCGCCGCTCGCGCGTCGTCTCGGCACACGTTCTGCGTCCCGCGCTGATCCCGCTCGTCTCGATGCCCGGCCCGATCCTGGGACAGCTCGTCGCGGGCCTGTTCGTCGTGGAGTGGATCTTCTCGATCCCGGGCCTCGGCCGGTACTTCATCGCCGCCGCGGAGGTGGGCGACTACCCCCTCACGCTCGGGCTCACGATCGTGCTGACGGTGACGATCGTGATCGCGAACCTGCTCTCCGACATCGCGCTCGCGACGCTCGATCCGCGCATCCGGGACACGGCTTCCGACGCATGACCGACCGGCCCGTGGGCATGGAGACCGCTAGACGTCGCGAAGTCGCCCGTCCAGCCGGATCGTCCAGCCGTCCACCGCATCGACGACGAGGTGCGTCCCGCTCCACGGGTCTTCCGCGAGCATCGCGCGCACCGCCTCCTCGGAGTCGGCGTCGAACACGAGCACCACCCGATCCTCGTCCGCGAGCGGCCCCCCGAGCACGATCGCCCCCGACTCGACGAGCCCGTCCATGAACGCTGCGTGCTCGGGCCAGCCGGACTGCTCCTCCAGCGGCCGGGCGGGATCCCACGCTGGGCCGCGCCGGCGCAGCACGACGAAGAAGAGCGCCGGACGTGCCGGAGAGCTCATGAACGGACGAACGCGAGGAGCTCCGAGAGGTGAGCGTGCGCCATGCAGACCACCGTATCGGCGCCGCCGTAGTAGATCGTGATCCGGTCGCGTGCCGCGTCGACGAGCGCCGCGCAGGGGAAGACGACGTTGGGCACGTCTCCGACCTGCTCGTACGGGGCATGGGGCGCGAGCAGAAAGCTGCTGCCGCGTGCCACGACACGCCACGGCTCGTCGAGGTCGAGCAGGGCCGCCCCCATCGAGTAGACGAACCCGTTGCACGACGTGAGCACGCCGTGGTAGAGCATCAGCCAGCCCTCGTCGGTCTCGATCGGCGTCGGGCCCGGGCCGATCTTCGTCGACTGCCAGGTGAGCGGCAGGGACGCCATCACGTGGCGGTGCCGGCCCCAGTACACGAGGTCGAGGCTCTCGGAGTAGAAGATGTCGCCGAAGGGCGTGTGGCCGTTGTCGCTCGGCCGGTTGAGCATCGCATAGCTGCCGCGGATCCTGCGCGGGAACAGCACGCCGTTGCGGTTGAACGGCAGAAACGCGTTGTCGAGCTGGGTGAACGTGCGGAAGTCGTGCGTGTAGCCGACCCCGATCGTCGGGCCGTGGTAGCCGTTGCACCACGTGAGGTAGTACCGGTCCTCGAGCCAGGTCACGCGTGGGTCGTACGCGTAGTCGAACCGCTCCTGGACTCCGCGACGCGCTGGTCGTGGGGGACGAACGCGATCGGCTCCGGCTCGATCTCCCACGTCACGCCGTCCGCGCTCCGCCCGGCGTGGATGTTCATCACACGGCGGGTGTCGTCGACGCGGAAGACGCCGGCGTAGCCGCCTGCGAACGGGACGACGGCCGAGTTGAGGATGCTGTTCGCGCACGGCACCGCTGTCCGCGTGATGATCGGGTTGCGGCTCGAGCGCCAGACGACGTCCGTGGTACCGGCCGGCCGTTCCTCCCACGGGATCGGCGCGGCCGCCCTGCCCGGGTCTGCGACCGGAGCGGCCTCCCCGGCATGCGTCGTCATCGGGCTCCCTCGCCGCCGGCTCCGGGTGCCGCCGCGACTAGATGGTCGGGCTCGACGGCGACGAGCGCCTCCGCCCCGTCGGCCGACGCGGTCGAGACGGGCGGCGTCGGCTTCGACCCCCAGCGCGAGTGCAGCTGGGGCACGGAGGAGAGCAGCATCCTCGTGTAGGGGTGGAGTGGGTTGCCGAAGACCTTCACGGTCGCGCCCATCTCGACGATCTCGCCGTGCCGGAGGATCACGGTGCGATCACTGATGTAGTTGCCGAGCGAGAGGTCGTGGGTGATGAAGAGCACCCCGAGCCCGCGCTGTTTCAGGTCGCCGAGCAGGTTGAGCACGTCGATCCGGGTCGACGCGTCGAGCATGCTGATGATCTCGTCCGCGACCAGCAGCTTGATGTCGAGCAGGAGTGCCCGCGCGACGAGCATCCGCTGCAGCTGGCCGCCGCTCAGCTGGTGCGGGTACTTGCCGAGGCAGTCGGCAGGCTCGAGTCGCACGGCGCGGAGCGCCGACCCCACCTTCGCGTCCCACTCGCTCCGCCCGACCCCGGGGAAGAAGCCCTTCACGAGCGTGAGCACGCGGTCGGCCTTGAAGATCGGGTTGTACGAGCTGAACGGGTCCTGGAACACGCCCTGGACGTCTGCGTAGTACGCGCGCTGCTGCGTCTTGCCGAGCGTCGCGATGTCCTTCCCGGCGAACGTGATCGTGCCCGTGGTCGCCCGCGAGAGCCCGAGGATCATGCGGCCGATCGTGCTCTTCCCGCTGCCGCTCTCGCCGATCAGCGACACGATCTCGCCGGCGCCGACGTCGAAGGTGACCCCGTTCACCGCGCGCAGCCTCGTGCCGCCGAACGTTCCGACCTTGTAGACCTTGGAGACGCCGTCGAGCGTCAGCATCACGCGGCCGCCTTCCAGCACGCGACCTGATGGCCGGGCTCGATCTCGACGAACGGCGGCTCCTCCTCGCACTTTGCGAACGCGAGCGGGCAGCGGTCGCGGAAACGGCAGCCGGTCGGGGGCGAGAGCAGTGAGGGAGGCTTGCCGGGGATACCCGCGAGCCGCGTCTCCTCGAACCGCACGCCCACCTCCGGCAGGGACGAGATCAGGAGGCGGGTGTACGGGTGGCGCGGCGACTCCACGATGGTCACGGCCGGCGCCTTCTCGGCGAGCTTGCCCGCGTACATCACGAGGATCGTGTCCGCGACCTGGTAGAGGATCGCGAGGTCGTGCGTGATCACGACCATGCTCTTCACGAACCCTCGATCGCGGAACTGGACGAGGAGCTCGCCGACGGCGCGCTGGCTGGAGACGTCGAGCGCGGACGTGATCTCGTCGGCGATCAACAGCGAGGGGTCGAGCAGGGTCGAGAGCACCATCACCGTCCGCTGCTTCATGCCTCCCGAGAGCTCGATCGGATAGCGGCCGAGCACGTCCTCGGAGAGCCCGACGAGGTGCAGGCGCCGGACGAGCTCGGGCTGCACGGCCTCGAAGCGCTCCCCGCGCGACTCGAGCAGCTCCTCGGCGATCGTCCCGACCTTGCGCGTCGGCGTGAGGGCGCTCATCGAGTACTGCGGGACGATCGAGACGTCGCGGAACCGGAACTCGTTCATCCTCGCGTCGTCGTCGATCGGCAGCTCGCGACCGTCGAGCTCCACCCGGCCGCGCACGTGCTTCATGCGCGCATCCATCCGGATCAGGCTCTTGCCGAGGCTCGACTTGCCGCAGCCGGACTCGCCCGCGAGCCCCATGATCTCGCCGTCGCCGATCGTGAACGAGGCGCCGTCGACCGCCTTCACGTCGCCGCGCAGCGAGCGGTAGTAGACGGTCAGATCCTCGACGCGGACGCTCACAACTCACGCAGCTTCGGGTTGAAGACCTCGTCGAGCCCGACGTTCATCACGTAGAGCCCGCCGACGATCGCGACGATGCCGAGTCCCGGGCGGCAGGAACCACCACCACGACCCGAGCAGGAGCGCGGAGGCGAGGAACGCGTTGTTCATCATCAGACCGAGCGAGATCGACGCGGACGGGCCGAGCCCGAGGAAGTCGAGCGAGGCGCCGATCAGGATCGCGCCGCCGAAGAGGAGGATGAACATCATCAGGAGATACGAGCTCATGTTCGGTGCGAGCTCGGTGGTGATGATCTGCCGCGTGCTGCGCCCGCTCAGCCGGGCGACCTCGACGAACTCGCGCGTCTTCAGCGAGAACGTCTGCGAGCGAACGGCCCGCGCGGCCCAGGGCCAGGACGTGAGGCCGATGATCACCGCCTCGGTCGCGTAGCTCTGCACCTCGAGATAGGCGGCGACGATGATCAGGATCGCGAGCGTCGGGATCACGAGTACGACGTTGGTGAGCATGTTGAGGACGTCGTCGATCCAGCCGCCGCGGTACCCCGCGGTGAAGCCGATCGCGCGCCGAGGAGCCAGGCGATCCCGCCGCCGAGCGCGCCGACGAGGAAGGCCGCCCGGAGGCCGTACACGAATTGCGCGTAGACGTCCTGTCCGAAGGAGGTCGTGCCGAACCAGTACTCCGACGAGGGCGGCTGGTCGGTCGGGCCCGTGAACTCGAGCGGTGTGTGATCGGTGAGGAGGGGCCCGACGAGCGCGAGCGCGAGGCACGAGAGGACGACGGCGGCCCCGAGCACGAACTTCCAGTTGCGTAGCGCGAAGTAGAGAAACTCGGAGCGGACACCGGGGGCGGCGGGGTCGCCCGGCTGGAGCGCCGACACGACCGGCGGCAGAACCCTCTCGGCCGCCGCACCCCCGGGCGGCGCGACACCGGCTCGACGCCCGGTGGCGGCCATCAGCTACCGCCCTGCATGCCGACCCGGGTACGCGGGTCGATCACGACGTAGGCGATGTCGATCACGAAGTTCGCGATCAGCACCCCGGTGATCAGGAACAGGAAGATCCCCTGGATCAGGAAGTAGTCGCGGTTCTGGATCGCGGACAGCGTGAGCGTGCCGAGACCGGGGTACGAAAACACGATCTCGACCACGATCGCGCCCGCGACGACCGCGCCGAGGGCGAGCGCGAGACCCGTGATCTGGGGCAAGAGCGCGTTCCGGTAGGCGTACTTGCGCACGAGCTTCGTCGGTGCTCCGAGCGCCGCGAGGTAATTGGAGTAGTCGGACTCGGCTCGTAGATGATCATGTTCCGCATTCCGATCGCCCAGCCGCCGAAGGCGACGAGGAACAGCGCCGAGAACGGCAGGATCCAGTGGTAGAGGAAGCTGCCGGCGAACTCGAGCGACCACGACGGCTGGATGTCGAGCGCGTACGCGCCGGAGACCGGGAAGATCGCCCACGTCGAGGCGAACAGCCACACGAGCACGATGCCGAGCCACATCTGCGGGGTCGCGGTGAGCACGTAGCTCGTGGGGAGCACCGTGTTGTCGAGCACCTTGCGCCGCGCCGCGAGCGCCCCGACCTTGTTTCCCGCCCAGAAGCTGAGCACGACCGCCGGCACGAGCAGCGCGAGTGTGTACGGCAGCGCGCTCAGGATCAGCTCCGACACGGTGGTCGGGAAGTTCTGGATGCTCCGCCCGAGATCGCCGTGGAAGAGCGCTGCCCAGAAGTTGAGGTACTGCTTCCAGATCGGCACGTCGAAGCCGAACGCCTTCGAGTAGTAGCCGGAGAGCGCCTGCTCGGAGGACGGCTGCGCGTGCATGCGTGAGAGGAGCCCCTCGACGGGGTCGCCGGGCATGAACCGCGGGATGGCCCAGTCGATCGTGACCGCGACCCAGAACGTCAGCAGGTAGATCAGAACCTTCCGGGAGAGATAGCGCAGCACTCAGACTCCTCCCACCGGCATTCGCGAATCAAAGGCGACCCCCCTCCCGGTCGAGGGCCGGAAGGGAGGTCGCCTGGTCATCGGATCGGTGTTCTTTCTAGTCCGCCTTCACCGGGCGAACGTGGGTGAGCATGTCGATGCTCGTCATCTGGAAGTAGTTGCGCCACGAGCTCGGCGTGTACTGGTTCGCGCTCGCGGACGGCCAGCCCGTCCAGTACTGCGTGTTCACCATCGACCACATGCCGTTGTACCAGAGGGGGATCGCCGGCAGATCCCGCAGGAACAGCTTCTGCAGGCTCGTCAGCACCGCCTGGTACGCCTTCGTGTTCGTCGACGGCGTCCGGTTCAGCTTCTGCGTGAGGTTGAACGCGGTCTGGTTCGTGTAGCGCTCGTAGTTCATCGTCGTCTGGTTGTCCGCGATCGGCAGGTTGTAGATGTACTGGTAGTACGTCCACGGCGTGTTGCTCATCTGCCGGTCGTTCCCGAGCAGCAGGTCGAACCGCGCATGCCCGCGATCGTCCACGAGCGTCGCGTAGTCCGGATAGCTCGGCGTGATCTTGATGCCGACCTGCTTCGCGCTCTCCGAGATGACCTGGATCGCGGTCATCCAGTCCGACCAGCCGTTCGGCACGACGATGCTGAGGTCGATCGCCGACCCGTCCTTGTTGTCGACGTACCCGTCACCGTTGGCGTCCTTGTAGCCGGCGGCCGCGAGGGTCGCCTTGGCCTTGGCGGGGCTGTACGAGAACCCGTCCTGCGCGACGACCTTCTTGTCGATCCACTTGTTCCAGATCGGCAGGAGGCCCGTCGGGCTCGCCTTGTTGACGAGGCCCTGGTACGACTTGTCGATGATCTGGCCGATGTTGATCGACTGGGCCAGGGCGCGCCGGAACTTCGGGTCGTTGAGCGGCTTCTTCGTCGTGTTCGGGAAGAGCCAGGTCGTGTTCGCACCGAGGTGGTACGGCGTCTTGTCGAAGTAGGTCTTGAACCGGCCTTTGATGGCCGACTTCGGCGCGAAGTTGTTGAACAGGTCGATGTTGCCGGCGAGGAGGTTCGACAGTGCCGCCGCGTTCGTCCCGTTCTTGATGTCGACGACGTACTGCGGGCCGACCTTGAGGCCGAGCGCCGACGTCGCCCACCAGTTCGGGTTCTTCTTCCACACGACTGTGTTCGACGACGCTCCGAAGCCGGACTGATAGAGGTACGGCCCCGTCCCGACGATCTTCTTCGGGTTCCCGAGGTTGCCGGTCGTGATGTCGGTCGTGCTGTAGCTCTTGAAAACGTGCTGCGGCACGACCGCGACGTTGAAGCGGTAGTTGTCGAACTCCTGGAAGGCGGGCGTGCCCGAGAACGTGAACACCACGTTGTTCCCGGACGCCTTGACGCTCTTCAGCCCCGTGTCCGCGAACAGCGGATGCTGCGGATGGGTCGGTGCCTTGAGCAGGTTGAAGCTGTAGGCGACGTCCTTCGCCGTCATCGGCTGTCCGTCGCTCCACTTCACACCCTTGCGGATCGCCATCGTGTACGTGTTCTTGGACGTCCATCCTCCACCGGTCGCCAGCCAAGGGATGAATTTGTCCTTGAGCGGGTCGTAGCGGAACGGCGTCTCGTACGCGAAGCCGACGAGCCCGGTGACGTAGTCCCAGTTCTTCGCCGGGTTGAGGTCGACGTTCGGCGACCATTGGTTGCCGCTCATGTAGAGCGTCTGTGCACGCGGCAGCGCGGCCACGGTCTGCCCTCCGGCGCCGGCGCCACCCGCCGTCAACGCCGCGAGCGCGGCGAACGCCGCGAGCGCTGCGAGCGCACCGACGCCTCGTGCCCTATGGCTAGACATGACATTCCCTCCTTTGGTTCTCGGCTGCGGCTGCGCGTGCCGGAAGCGCGAGAAAGCAACCGACGCGTGTCCCGTTCCCGACGGCCGATCGGCCGTTCCGGTTAGAGCCTTCCGGGAGCTCCGACGTCGGAGTCAACGAACGCACGCCTGCACTTCATCACTTATCCGGTTAAGTGTCAACCGTGACTTTACGAATCCGCCGTGCGTGGTTCACCGCAGCTCGCGCACGCGACCCCCGGGAGGGCCCGTGCTCCCGCGGGTGGTCAGCTCGCCGCGCTCGGTCTCGAGGTCACCGGCCGGCTCTCCGTCGATGGTCGCGAGCAGGCGCTTGGCGACCGCGACCCCGTAGGACTCGATGTCCCGCGTGATCGCCGTCAGCGGCGGATGCACGACCTGACTGATGAGGGAGTCGTCCCACCCGATGATCGAGACGTCGTCGGGGACGGCAAAGCCCATCTGCTGCGCGATCCCGAGGCCCGTCACGGCGAGCAGGTCGCTGTCGAAGAGGATCGCGGTCGGGCGCCGCGGGGAGGAGAGCAGCCGTCGCGTCAGCCGCGCGCCGCTCTCGGCCGAGTAGTCGGACTCGACCACCTGCCCGTCGAGGCCGAGCTCGCCCGTGACACGCCGGAACGCGGCCGCGCGCTGCGTGGTGTGGACGAACTCGCCGACCCCGGTGACGTGCGCCAGCCGCGTGTGGCCGAGCGCCGCAAGGTACTGCACGGCCTCGACGACCACCTGGCCCTCGTCATGCCAAACCGCTGGTATCGCGTGGTTTTCGAGAGGACCACCGACGATCACGGCGGGCAGGCCGAGGCGCGTCAGCTCGTCCACCCGGGGATCCTCGACGCGCAGGTCGACCATGAGGACACCGTCGACGCGGTGCTCCCCCCACCAGCGGCGGTAGACCGCGATCTCCTCTTCGATGTCCCCGACCAGCTGGATCGTCAGCGCGATCGAGTGCGACGAGAGCTCGATCTCCGCCCCGGCGATGAACTCCGTGAAGAACGGCTCGTGCGCGATCGTGCGTGCGGGCCGCGCCAGGACGAGCCCGCACGCGTCGGCGCGCGCCGCCGAGAGCGCGCGTGCGGCTCGGTTCGGGTACCAGCCGAGCTCCTGCGCGATCGCGAGGATCCGCTCGCGTGTCTCCTCGGAGACGCCCGGCCGCCCGTTGAGCGCATACGAGACGGCGCCCTTCGAGACGCCGGCGCGCTCGGCGATGTCCCGGATAGTGACCCTCGACGCTCGCTGCTCGGGCCGCTGTTCCGGTTCTCGCTTGCCACGCACGGTCTGGGACGTATGATCTCCTTTACCGGTTCAGATGATGGAGGGTACAACGAACCAAGCAGCGCGTGCGTTTCCGGCCGACTTCTTCTGGGGCGCGGCGACGGCCGCCTACCAGACGGAAGGGGCCGCGAACGAGGACGGACGCGGCGAGAGCATCTGGGACCGCTTCACGACGCTGCCGGGCCGCATCGTCAACGGGGAGACCGGACGCGTCGCGTGCGACTCGTACCACCGGTACGGCGAGGACGTCCGGCTGATGCGCGAGCTCGGCCTCGACGCGTACCGCTTCTCGGTCGCCTGGCCGCGCGTCGTGCCGGAGGGTCGCGGCCCGGTCAACGCCGCAGGGCTCGACTTCTACGACCGGCTGGTCGACGAGCTGCTCGCGGCCGGCATCGAGCCGTTCGCGACCCTGTACCACTGGGACCTTCCCCAGGCGCTCGAGGACCGCGGCGGCTGGCCGAGCCGCGACACCGTCGACGCCTTCGCCGAGTACGTCGAGGCGGTCGTCGCGCGGCTGGGCGACCGCGTCTCCCGTTGGATCACGCAGAACGAGCCGTGGGTGGTCGCCTGGCTCGGCTACGGGCGCGGAGAGCACGCCCCGGGCCGGAGAAGCGATCGCGATGCGCTCGCCGCGGCCCACCACGTGCTCCTGTCGCACGGGCGCGCCGTCGAGGTGATCCGGCGCGAGCGACCGACCGCGCAGGTCGGGATCACGATCGACGTGATCCCGATCCATCCGCTGACGCCGTCGGACGCCGACCTCGCGGCGATGATCGAGGAAGACGGGTTCCGCAACCGGTGGATCCTCGACCCCGTGCTGCGCGGCTCGTACCCCGAGGACATGATGCGCCGCTTCGAGCGCATCCTCCCGCCGGTGGCCGACGGCGACATGGCTGCGATCTCCGCGCCGCTCGACTTCCTCGGCGTCAACTACTACCGGCGTCACGTCGTCGAAGCGGGGCCCAACGGCTCGGGGCCGGTCGTCGTCGACGTGCCGGGCGGCGTGCACACGGCCGTCGGGTGGGAGGTCTACCCGGACGGCCTCTACGAGCTCCTGCTGCGGCTGCACGAGGAGTACGCGCCGCCACCGCTGTACGTGACCGAGAACGGCGCGGCGTTCGGTGACGTACGGCGCAACGGCACCGTCGCGGATCCGGAGCGCACCGCGTACCTCGATCGCCACCTCGACGCCGTCGCGCGCGCGATCGAGGATGGGGTCCGGGTCGATGGCTACTTCGTCTGGTCGCTGCTCGACAACTTCGAATGGGCGCGCGGCTACGGCCCGCGCTTCGGGCTGATCTACGTCGACTACGAGACCCTCGAGCGCGTGCCGAAGCAGAGCTACCACTGGTACCACGACTTCATCGCGGCCCAGCACGGTTCGGCCGCACCCGCCCAGACCTAGGGCCCCGTCGACGGCCGGCGCACCGGGGATCTCGCGGGGTCGGACGGCACGAGGCGAACCTACACCACCTCCGCCAGCCAGCCGCGAACCGCGTCCCCCACCGCCACCCGAGCCGACCGCAGGCTGTGGTCGCCCTGCACCGCGACGACGCGGCGCAGCGGCGCCGGCGGCGGCATCCCGAAGCGGTCGTTCGTTCCCTGGACGACGAGCACCGGCACCGTGACGGCGTCGAGCTCGGGCAGACGGCTCGGCGCCTGCTGCCCGCCGCGGCGTGGCGGCGGCCGCAGCGGGAATGCGAGGCAGAGCACCGCCGCCGCCCCGACGACGTCCGCCGTCCGGCACGCGACGCGAGCGCCGGACGAGCGCCCCCCGACGACGAGCGGCGCGTCCGGCGGGCGCTCGCTCCGCACCGCGTCGACGACGGCGCACCACGCGGTGTCGAGCTGCGCGGCGGGCGCCGGGCTGCGCCTGCCCGCGACCCGATAGGGCTGCTCGACGAGCCCGACCAGGACGTTCTCCGCACGCGCCGCCTCCGCCGCGGCGACGATGTCCGGGGCGCCTATGCCGCCACCCGCCCCGTGCCCGAGCAGCAGCAGCGCGCGTGGCGCCCGCACGCGGGCGAGGTGGACGCGCGCGACCCCGTGCGACGTCTCGATCTCGCGCACGCCGTCGCCCTCGTCTCGGCCCGCCGTCACGCGGCGTCGAACCCCCGGAGCGCGGCCTCGACCAGCCGCGGCAGCGTGGCGAGGTTGTAGCCGCCCTCGAGCACTGCGGCCACGCGCGGAGCCAGCTGAGCCGAGCGCCTCGCGAGCTCTTCGAACCCGGCGGCGGTGACCCGCATGTGCGCGAGCGGATCGTCCTCGTGCGCGTCGAAGCCCGCGGAGACGAGCAGCAGCTCCGGGTCGAAGGCACGCACCGCCGGCTCGACGAGCTGTGTGAAGGCGGCCGCGTACTCGCCGTCCCCGGAGCCGGACGCGAGCGGGATGTTGAGTGTCGTCTCGTCGTTCGTGCCCGGCCCGCCGGTGCCCGGATAGAACGGCCACTGGTGCAGCGAGACGAAGAGCACGGTGTCGTCCGCCCGGAAGATCGCCTCGGTGCCGTTGCCGTGGTGGACGTCCCAGTCGAGGATCGCCACGCGCTCCAGCCCGAGCGCGTCCTGCGCGTGGCGTGCCGCGACCGCGACGTTGTCGATCAGGCAGAAGCCCATCGCCCGGTCGGGCAGCGCGTGGTGGCCGGGTGGCCGCACGAGCGCGAACCCGTCGCTCTCCAGGGCAGTGATCGTGCACCCGGCCGCGAGCAGCGCGGCCTCGTACGAGGTCGGGCCGCCGATCGTGTCGCCGTCGAGCCATCTCTCCTCGTCGAGCGACGCGAGCAGCTCGACGTACGGCGGGGCGTGGACGCGCTCGACCTGCGCACGGGTCGCGGCCGCTCCCTCCCGCTCGCCCCCGAACGCCTCGAGCAGCACGGCGATCCGCTGCTCGCTGTCGGGGTGGTGGTGGCGGCTCAGAGGGTGGAGCCGCGCGAGCGCCGGGTGCGAGATCAGCTCGATGCGGCCGCCTCCTCGAGCCGTCCGGCGAGCCGTCCGAGGCCGAGCGCCGACGACGCCTCGGCGCCCGCGCGCCAGTCGGGCTCACGGTCCGGCAGCGGGGGCAGCGGGGCGGCCGGGTCGAGGGTCGCCACCCGTCGGTAGCCGCGCAAGGCCTCGGCCTCCGCCGCGAAGCGCCCCTCGGCGAGGAGCGCGTCGAGGGTGCCGTACTGTCCGAGCAGTGACGCGGCGGTCTTCGCGCCGACCCCGCGCGCGCCCGGGATCCGGTCGGAGGGGTCGCCGCGTAGCGCGATGAAGTCGGGGACCTGGTTGGGCTCCACGCCGTAGCGCTCGACGACTTCGGCAGGGCCGATGCGTGCGAGCTCGCTCACGCCGCGGATCGGCTGGAGGAGCGTGACGTCGGTCGCCGCGAGCTGGAACGCATCCCGGTCGGAGGTCGCGACGAGCGATGTCCCTCCCGCCCGGCGCTCGGCGGCGACCGCTGCGGCGAGGAAGTCGTCGGCCTCGTAGCCGGCCGCCTTCGCGCACGCGATGCCGGCCGCCTGGAGCAAGCCGGGTGCCAGATCGAGCTGCTCGAGGAGCTCCGGGTCGAACTCGCGTCCGGCCTGGTACCCGGGCAGGGCCTCGTGGCGATAGGTCGGGACGAACAGCGTGTCCCACCCGACGAACACCGCCCGCGGGCGCTCTGCCTGCCACAGGCGCAGGAGCATCGAGACGAGCCCGGTGAGGAGGTTGCCCGCGCTCCCGTCGGCCCGGCGGATCGAGCGCGGGAGAGCATGGAACGCCCGGTGCGCGAACGAGTCGCCGTCGACGACGAGGAGCGGCGCGCTCACGCTCCGTCTCCGGCGAGCGGCGTCGAGCCGACAGCCCGCTCGAGGTCGGCGACCGCCGCGCGGAGCCGCTCGGTCGCGACCCGCGCCGCGTCGCGCGTGGTCGTGGTCAGCGAGGTCGCGGAGGTCGATGGGCGGCCCGTAGGCGACCCGCAGTGGCGCGAGCGAGCGCAGGCGGTCGGTACCGCCGATCCCCGCCGGCACGAGAGGCACCCCGGCGTCCAGCGCGATCCGTGCGGCGCCGCTGTGCCAGCGTGCGCTCCGGGACTTGCGCAGGCCCTTCGCGCGGCGGGTCCCCTCCGGGAACATCACGACCGCGTGGCCGGCGCGGCACAGGCCGACCGCGGTCGCGATCGCCTGCAGATCACCGCTCCCACGATCGACGCGGAACCCGCCTCCGGCGCGAACGACCCAGCCGAGGGGTGGCCAGAACAGCTCCTGCTTCGCCATGAAGCGGAGGAACCGCCGCGGAAACAGCGAGATCCCGAGCGGCCACGGGTCGAAGTTCGACCAGTGGTTCGCGGCGACGACGCAACCGCCGTCGGGCACGTTCTCGCGCCCCGTCGCATGGAGCCGGTAGACGAGGCGCAGCAAGGGCCACGTCAGCGCGCCGACAAGGAGATAGAGCACGCTGGGCCTCGGCGGGCGCGGCATCGGCGCGCAGGATACGTGGCGCCAGAGGCGAAGCGGCGGCGAATCCGCCGGTTACCCTGTCACGTCTCATGCCACGTCTCGTCATCGTCGAATCCCCCGCCAAGGCCCGCACGATCGCGGGCTACCTCGGCCGCGACTTCGTCGTGGAGTCGAGCGTCGGCCACATCCGCGACCTGCCCCGCCGGGCGTCGGACGTGAAGAAGGAGGACAAGCCGCGCTTCGGGACGCTCGGCGTCGACGTCGAGCACGGCTTCGAGCCGCTCTACATCGTCGACGCGGACAAGAGGCACGTGGTCTCCGACCTGCGCAAGAAGCTCGCCGCGTCCGACGAGCTCCTGCTCGCCACGGACGAGGATCGCGAGGGCGAGGCGATCGCGTGGCACCTGCGCGAGGTGCTGAAGCCGAAGGTGCCGGTCCGGCGGATGGTCTTCCACGAGATCACCAAGGACGCAATCGAGCGCGCGCTCGCACAGACCCGGGAGATCGACGAGCGGCTCGTCGATGCGCAGGAGACCCGGCGCATCCTCGACCGGCTCTACGGGTTCGAGGTGTCGCCGGTGCTCTGGAAGAAGGTCATGCCGCGACTCTCGGCCGGACGTGTCCAGTCGGTCGCGACGAGACTCGTGGTCGATCGCGAGCGCGAGCGGATGCGGTTCGTGTCGGCCGGCTACTGGGACGTCGCGGGCACCTTCGAGCCCGGGGCGTTCGAGGCCAGGCTCGTCGCGCTCCGCCGCGGCGACGACCCGACACGAAGGGTCGCCCAGGGACGCGACTTCGGGGCCGACGGGATGCCGTCCTCGCGCGACGTGGTCGTGCTCGACCAACCGGCCGCCGCAGCGATCGTGGCGGGCCTCGAGGGCCGGACGTTCACGGTCGGAGCCGTCGACGAGAAGCCGTACACCCGCCGACCGGCCGCGCCGTTCCGCACGTCGACGCTCCAGCAGGAGGCGAGCCGGAAGCTGCGTTTCTCCTCCCAGACCACGATGCGGCTCGCGCAGCGGCTCTACGAGAACGGCCACATCACGTACATGCGCACGGACTCCGTGACCCTGTCGGACACGGCGCTCGCCGCGGCCCGGGCGCATGCCGCGCGGGTGTACGGCCCCGAGACCGTCCCGGATGCGCCGCGCAGGTACGAGCGCGCGGTCGCGAACGCCCAGGAGGCGCACGAGGCGATCCGCCCCGCGGGTGACGTCTTCCGCAGCCCGGACGAGCTGCGCGGTGAGCTCTCGCGCGACGAGCACGCGCTCTACGACCTCGTCTTCCGGCGGACGGTGGCCTCGCAGATGAAGGACGCCAGCGGTGAGACGGTCTCGATCGAGCTCGGCGCGACGACCGCAGCCGGTGACGGCGTGACGTTCCGCGCGAGCGGCACCGTGATCAGGTTCAAGGGATTCCTGCTCGCGTACGAGTCGGGCCGCGACGAGCCGGCGGAAGACGACGAGGAGCGCCTGCTCCCGGCGCTCACCGTGGGGCAGGAGCTCTCCGCGACCGCGCTCGAGGCACTCGGCCACGAGACGAGCCCGCCCGCGCGGTACACGGAGGCGAGCCTCGTGAAGGCGCTGGAGGAGCGCGGTATCGGCCGACCGTCGACGTACGCATCGATCATGGGCACGATCCTCGACCGCGGGTACGTGTTCAAGAAGGGCACCGCGCTGATCCCCACCTTCCTCGCCTTCGCCGTGATCCAGCTGCTCGAGCGTCACTTCGACCGGCTCGTCGACTACGACTTCACCGCCCGGCTCGAGACCGACCTCGACCGGATCGCGGCCGGGGACGAGGAGCGGGTCGCATGGCTCGCACGGTTCTACTTCGGGGACGGCGACCCGGGGCTCCACGCGCTCGTGACCGAGCACCTCGAGGGGATCGACGCGCGCGACGTGAACTCGATCCGGATCCCCGGCACGGATGTCGTCGTGCGGGTGGGACGCTACGGGCCGTACCTGGAGCGTGGCGACCAGCGCGCGAGCATCCCGGAGGACACGGCGCCCGACGAGCTCACGCCGGCGCTCGCGGAGGAGCTGCTCGCCCGCCCGGCGGGAGGCGAGCGCGCACTCGGCCCCCACCCGGACACAGGGCGGGAGCTCGTCGTCCGCGACGGCCGCTACGGCCCCTACGTGACAGAGGTCCTGCCCGAGGACGAGGACGGCAAGCCGCGCACCGCGTCCCTCTTCTCGACGATGCAGCCGGACGACGTCACGCTGGACGACGCGGTTCGTCTGCTCACGCTGCCCCGCACCCTGACCGGCACGGACGGTCAGGAGATCCTCGTCTCGAACGGGCGGTACGGCCCGTTCGTCAAGCGCGGCTCCGAGACGCGTTCGCTCGCTGCCGAGGAGCAGCTGCTGACGCTGACCGTCGAGGAGGCGGAGGCCCTGCTCGCCCAGCCGAAGGAACGTCGCGGCCGCGGCGCTCCGAAGCCGCCCCTGAAAGAGCTCGGGCCCGATCCCGAGACCGGCAAGCCGCTGATCGTGAAGGACGGGCGATTCGGCCCGTACGTGACCGATGGCGAGACGAACGCGAGCCTCCGCCGGGGCGACGACGTCGAGGGGCTGACGCTCGAACGGGCGCTCGAGCTCCTCGCCGAGCGCCGTGCAAAGGGGCCTGCGTCGAGGGCCGGCGCTCGCCGGACGCGACGCTCAACGCCCAGCTAACACAGGCGTCCGCGCCACGTCGTACCATGCAGTCGCCGTGTGCGAGCGCCGCGAGCGCGTGCCGGAGGACGGAATACGGTGACCGAAGCACGCGTTGCGGGTTTGTGACACGGTTCGTCGTCGCGATCCCGTGGAAAGACGAAAGGATCGCACATAGAGTCAGAAGGGATTGTGCGCCCCCGAGCTTCGAAAGGACTGAACACCGGTTTGACGCAGAACCAGCTCATCGAACTGTTCGAGACCGAACAGCTGAAGGCAATCGTGGAGCGCTCGGAGGAGCGCGGATGGGTCGATGCTGCGGAGCTCGCCGGCTTCGTCACCGAGCAGGAGCTCGGGACCGACGAGATCGAGCAGGTGACCCGCGAGCTCGAGGCCATGGGCCTCGAGGTGGGTGCGCCGGCGCCGTCGGAGGAGGAGAAGGCGAAGGAGGCCGCCGAAGCGGCGGTCTGGGCGAGCGAGGCACTCTCGGGGGCGGCCGACTCGCTGCAGCTGTTCCTCGCGGACGTCGGCCGGCACAAGCTGCTGAACGCGGCGCAGGAGGTGCAGCTCGCCAAGCGGATCGAGCGCGGCGACCCCGTCGCCAAGCGCCACATGATCGAGTCGAACCTCCGTCTCGTCGTGTCGATCGCGAAGGGCTACCGCGGGCTCGGAGTACCGTTCCTCGACCTGATCCAGGAGGGGACGCTCGGGCTCAACCGAGCGGTCGAGAAGTTCGACTGGCGCCGCGGCTTCAAGTTCTCGACCTATGCGACCTGGTGGATCCGGCAGTCGGTGCAGCGCGCGGTCGCGAACCATGCGCGCACGATCCGCGTCCCGGTGCACGTCGTCGAGCGTCAGCAGAAGCTCTCGCGCGCCGCGCGCAGGCTCGAGGTGGAGCTCGGCCGCGAGGCGACGAAGGAGGAGCTGGCCGAGGCGACGGGGCTCCCGATCCAGCACGTCGAAGAGGCGATGAGCGCCGCGCACGCGTCGGTGTCGCTCAACCAGTCGGTCGGCGCCGACGACGAGGGCGAGCTCGGCGATCTCTTCGCCGACCGGGAGGCGGCCGACCCGTTCGACGAGGCGGAGGAGTCGCTGCGCCGCCAGGGCGTCCGACGCGCGCTCGACGCGCTACCCGAGCGCGAGCGGCGGATCCTCGAGCTGCGCTTTGGCTTCGAGGGCGAGCCGTGGACGCTCGAGGCGATCGGCAACGAGCTCGAGCTCACGCGTGAGCGGGTCCGTCAGCTCGAGGGCCAGGCGCTCAGCCGGCTCGCCGCGCTGCGCGAGCTCGCGTCGCTCGCGGCGTAGCGGGTCGAGCGACCTCGGGCGCGGCTCTCAGGAAGTGCGCGCCGACGCTCGGCGCCTCGGTGCGCCGGCGCTCGGCCTCCGCCAGGGCGTCCTCGTCGTACAGGTGACACTCGACGGTCGTCTCGCCCTGCGCGAGCGGTCGCGGCGCGATCGGCTCGTGCCACTCGACCTCGACGTGCTCCCCCTGCGCCTCGATCCGCTTCACGCCCCTCCAGAACGGCACGTCGGGGCTCTCGTCGCGAACCGTGTCGAGCAGGGCGACGATGTCAGCGCCGGTCTTGCCCGCACCGGCCTTCAGCCGCACGTGGCTCGCGGGCTCGTCGAGCGCCGCGAGATCGCCCAGGACGGCCTGCTCCGCCTCGTAGCGCTCCGGCTCCTGGAGCGCCCACCGCGTCTCGAGCACGTCACGCAGGTCGCGCGTCTCCCACCCGCACACCTCGAAGGCGAGCGGGCAGCGGGGGTGGAACGAGCAGCCGAGCGGCGGCCGTGCCGCGTCGGGCACCTCGCCGGGCGGAAGGTCACGCGGCACGGTGCGGCGGGGATCGGGATCGGGGATCGCGCGCAGGAGTGCGCGCGTGTACGGGTGCTTGGGGTCGCTGTAGATCGCCGCCGAAGGCCCGATCTCGACGATTCGTCCGAGGTAGAGGATCGCGATCCGGTCGCAGAAGAACTTCGCGGTCGCGAGGTCGTGGGTGATGTACAGGTAGGTGAGGTTCAGCTGATCCCGGAGATACAGCATCAGCTCGAGGATCTTCGCCCGGACGCTCATGTCGAGCATCGAGACCGGCTCGTCGGCGACGAGCAGCACGGGGTTGAGGATGATCGCGCGCGCGATCACGACCCGCTGCTTCTGCCCTCCGGAGAGGTCCGAGGGGTACTTGTCCATGAACTGCTCCGGCGGGTCGAGGCCGACCGTCGAGAGCGTCTCGGCGACGCGGGCCTGCCGCTCTGCGCTCGTGCCCATGTGGTGGATCTGCAGGGGATGCTCGACGAGCTGGGCGACCGTCATCGCGGGGTTCAGCGACGCATGCGGGTCCTGGAACACGATCTGCATCTCGCGTCGCAGCACGCGCAGCTCGCGCTCGGACATGCGGGTGATCTCACGCCCCTCGAACTCGACGCTGCCCTCGGTCGCCGAGACGAGGCCGAGCACGGTTCGGCCGAGCGTCGTCTTGCCGCTGCCCGACTCGCCCACGAGCCCGAGCACCTCGCCGCGATGCAGGTCGATCGTGACGTCGTCGACTGCCCGCACGTTGCCCGCCTCGCGGCCGAGCAGCCTGGCGAAGAAGCTGCCGCGGATCGAGTAGTACGTCTTCAGACCGCGGATCGCGACGAGGACGTCCGCGTCGGGAGGCGCCTCAGGCTTCTTCGGCAACGGCGATCTCCTCCCGCTCCAGCTCCGTGCGACCGCCGTCGGGAATCAGCTCCTCCGGGCCGTGCAACCAGCAGAGCACGCGTCGCCGGCCGCCGATCCGCTGCTCGACGGGCTCGCGGCCGGCGCAGACGACCATCGCGCTCGGGCACCGGGGATGGAAGCGACACCCGGGCGGCGGGTCGATCAGGTTCGGCGGCGCCCCCGGGATCGAGTGGAGCTCTGCGGTCTCGAGCGAGATCGTCGACCGGAGCAGCTCGCGCGTGTACGGATGGGCGGGCTCTCCGAACACGTCGCGTGCGTCCCCCTCCTCGGCGATCTTGCCCGCGTACATCACCGCCACACGGTCACATGCCTCCGCGACGATCCCGAGGTTGTGCGTGATCAGGAGCAGCGCGGTGCCGAAGCTGCGGCGGAGGTCGGACAGGATCCCCAGGATCTGCGCCTCCACGATCACGTCGAGCGAGGTCGTCGGCTCGTCCGCCACCAGCAGCTTCGGGCGGAGGACGAGCGCGAGCGCGATCATGATCCGCTGGCGCATCCCGCCCGAGAACTCGTGCGGGTACTGGCGGAACCGCGTGGGCGGGATCCCCATACGGCCCAACGTCTCGAGCGATCGCGTGCGTACCTCTTTGTCGGTGAGCTTCGACTCGTGCTGCTCGAGCGTCTCCCGGAAGTGGTCCTCGATCCGCATCAGCGGGTTGAGGCGCGTCATCGGCTCCTGGAAGATCAGCCCGAGATCCGGGCCGCGCAGCCGGCGTAGCGCCTTCGGCGCCATCCCGACGAGGTTCCGGCCACCATAGATCACCTCGCCGTCGGAGACGGCGCCGTCTGGGAGCAGGCCGAGGATGCCCCGGCCGAGCGTCGACTTCCCACAGCCCGACTCGCCGACGAGCCCGAGCACCTCGCCCTCGCCGATGTCGAGCGAGACCCGGTCGACCGCCCGCACGGTGCCACGCGGCGTGCCGTAGTAGACGCGAAGGTCGCGCACGGAGACGACGGGCGAGGAGCTCACGTGTCCTCTGACGTCTGCTCGAGGTCGACCTTGACGCTCGGCCGCTTGCGGAGGACGGGGTTGATCGTCTCGTTCAGGCCCTCGCCCAGGAGCGACAGCCCCACCACGAGCAGCACGATCGCGAGCCCGGGGAAGAGGCCGGTCCACCAGATCCCCGAGGCTGCGTCGGACACGGCTCGGCTGACGTCGTACCCCCATTCCGCGCCCTGGGTCGGCTGGATGCCGTAGCCGAGGAAGCCCAGGGCGGCGAGCGTGAGGATCGCGTCGGCCGCGTTGAGCGTCGCGAGGGGCGGGACGTTCTGGACGACGTTGAAGAACACGTACTTGCGGATGACCGTGAACGGCCGCGCGCCGAGGGCACGCGCCGCCTCGACGAACGGCTCCTCGCGGATCGAGATCGTGTGGTTTCGGACCACGCGAAAGTAGAGCGGGATGTAGACCACCGTGATCGCGATCGCCGCGGTCAGGATCCCTTGGCCGACCCGGTCGGCGAGCAGGAAGGCGATCACGACCGCGAGCAGAAGGTACGGAAACACGAGCAGCGCGTCCATCAGGAGCACGAGCACCCGGTCGAGCCAACCGCCGAAGTAGCCCGAGAGAAGGCCGAGCGGCACGCCGACCGCGATCGAGAAGAACAGCGAGACGAGCACGACCTTGAGCTCGGTCTGCGTGCCCCAGATGATCCGCGAGAGCACGTCGGTCGACTGCACGTTCGTTCCCATCAGGTGCTCGGACGACGGCGCCGCGAGCTGCGGGAAGCGCTTGCCGTTCGCCTGGAACGTGTCGAAGTCGTACGGGGCGATCACGGGGGCGAGCAACGCGATCAGGACGAACGCGAGCGTGATGGCCGCGCCGATCCAGAGCATCGCGCGGCCCATGCCACGGGCTTCGGCGACGGGGCCGAGCGCCCGCCGCACGCCGAGGAGCCGCCGCCGGCCGTAGACCGGCCGGGTATCGGCCGCCGTCGAGGTCTCCGCGCCGGTCGCCACCCTCAGTACCGGATCCTCGGGTCGATGTACGCGTTGACGAAGTCGATGATCAGGCTCGCGAAGACCACGACGAGCGCGAACACCACGATGATGCCCTGCACCGCCGCGTAGTCGCGGTTCTGCAGGTACGTGATCAGCGTGTGACCGATCCCGGGCCAGTTGAACGTCGTCTCGGTGAGGACCGCGCCGGAGAACAGCAGCGCAACCGTCAGGCCGACCACCGTGATCACGGGGACGAGCGCGTTGCGGAAGGCATGGTGGTAGACGACCGATCGCTCGTCGATCCCCCGTGCGCGTGCCGCCTCGATGTAGTCGTCCTTCATCGTCCTGATCACGTTCACCCGCACCAGCCGGATGAACACGCCGGCGGTCACGAGGCCGAGGGTCACGGCGGGCAGGATGAGGTGCTTCGAGACGTCCACGAATGCATCCCAGTCGCCGTTTATCAGGGTGTCGATCGTGTAGATGTGCGTGTGGGTCTGGAGCGTCGCCTCGACCAGAGGGCTCGCACGGTCGGAGGTCGGCAGCCAGCCGAGGTAGGAGCCGAAGAAGAGCTGGGCCATGAGCCCGAGAAAGAACACCGGGGTCGCGTAAATGAAGATCCCGAACAGACGGCTTCCACCGTCGATCCACGTGTCGCGGAACCGCCCGGCGACCATGCCGAAAGTCACCCCCACGAGGATCGCGACGATCATCGCGTAGAACGTGAGCTCGAGTGTCGCGCTGCCGTTCTCGACGATGATGTCCGTGATCGAGCGGCGGTCGGTGATCGTGGTGCCGAAGTCGAGGTGGGCGATGCTCCACAGGTAGTCGCCGTACTGGGCGTAGAGCGGCCGGTCGTAGCCGAGCTGCTCCTTGATCTGGTTCACGACCGCCGGCGGGACGTGCCCGCCCAGCGAGGCCGTGATCGGGTCGCCCGGCGCGACCCGCATGAGGAGGAACACGAGCGTGAGCACGATGAAGATCATCGGCAGCACGAGGGCGAGCCGCGTGAGCGCGTACCGTCTGAGCGAAGTCCCTCTGCTACCAGCCATGGACGCCCTCGAGTCCTTCACGGCGCCGGATCCCGGCGCCAGCCGCCAAGCCTAGCCCGCGGTCGAGAGGGGAGGGGCGCCTCGCCGGCGCCCCTCCCGAGTGCGTGCTGCCTACGACTTCGACAGCTTCCAGTAGCGCATGATGAACGCCGCGTCGAGCGTGCTCGGGATCCCGTGCACGTTCGGGCGAGCCGCCGCGATCATGTTGCCCTGCCAGACCGGGATGATCGGCACCTGGGCCGCCGCGAGCTTCTGGATCTGCTTGATGATCCCCACGCGCTTGGCGGTGGTCGTCGCGGCCTGCTCGGCCTTGAGCAGAGCCGTCATCTTCGGGTCGGAGTAGCCGTTCGAGGTGAAGTTGCCCTTCTGGTAGAAGGACAGGACGTAGTTCTCGGGGTCCGGATAGTCCGGGAACCAGCCGAGCTGGAACGCGTTGTAGTTCTTGCCCAGCGCGTCCGAGTACTGCGCCCACTCGGCCGACTTCAGCGTGACCTTGAAGACGCCGCCCTTCTCCAGTCCGCGCTTGATCTCGGCGTACTCGTCGGCCGACGCGTCACCATAGTGCGTCGGCGTCCACCACACCTCGATCGGCATCGGCATCGCGATGCCCGCCTTCTGCATCACAGCCTTCGCCTTCGCGACGCTCGGCACGCGCCCGTACATCGACGCGAACGCGTCGACGTGGCCGGGGAGGCCCGCCGGAGGCATCGAGTAGAGCGGCTTGACCGTGCCGCGGTAGACGCGGGACGCGACCGACTGGCGCGGGATCAGGTAGGCCATCGCCTTCCGCACCGCGATGTTGTTGAACGGCGGCCGCTCGACGTTCATCACGAGGTAGCGGATCGCCGCGCCCTGACCCTGGTAGACCTTGACGCTCTTGTTCTCCGCGAGCGAGCCGAGCTCGGTCGGGGTGAACGTCTGGTACGCCATGTCGATCTCACCGCGCTCGAGGCCGAGCTTCATCGTCGACGACTTCGAGTAGTAGTTGATGATCAGACCGGCGTTCTTGGCCTTCGGGCCCCAATAGTCGTCGTTCCGCTCGAGCACCGCCTGCTGTCCCGGCGAGTACTTGACGAGCTTGTACGGCCCCGTCCCGATCTGGGGCTGGTCGTTCGCCTCGAGCTTGTCGGCGGGATACGTCGACGGAACGATCCCGCCGGCGCCCGACGCGAGAATGTACGGCCAGGTCGACTGCGGGCTCTTGAGGGTGAACGTGACCGCGTACTGCCCGCTGGTCTTGACGCTCTTCAGGTTCGAGAGCAGCGAGGAGATCCCCGACGGGTCGTTGATCTTGATCACACGGTCGAACGACGCCTTCACGTCGGCCGAGTCCAAGCTGGAGCCGTCGCTGAACTTCACGCCTCGGCGCAGCGTGCACCGCCACGTCTTCACCGTGCCGACGGGCTTGCACCCCGTGGCGAGCGACGGAACGATCTTCGAGCCGTTGCGCGCGTCGTAGAGGTGCTCGTAGATGTTGTAGCCGAGCGTCGCCGATCCGTAGTCGTAGTTCCCTGCCGGATCGATGTTCGTGACCGTATCGGTCGTGCCCGCGACGAGAGTCCCGGACGACGCCGACGGCGCTGACTGGCCTGCCGCCGCGCCGATGGCGGCCGTGACGATCGCCACCAGGCCGGCGAGCACCCCGAGGCGCCACCGCCGTTCGATTCGACTCATGAGGTCCCCTTTCTCCTTTTTCGATGCATCACTGGATCCGCGGATAGGGCATCCGGATAGATAAGACGTCGCGACAGCCGTCGTGTTGGCCCGAAACGTCGGAGCAACCCCTCGGTTCCCGGGGACGGCGATGTCACAAGGCCGGAAGCCTACGGGCGCGGGTCGCGCCGTTCAAGCGGGGTCGTGCACCCTTCCGGGCCTCCCTCGTTCGAGCGATGCGGGGCGCGCACATCTAAAGCGACCCAGCGCAAAGGCCGATACCGGAGCCGTGGACGCCGCAGAGCGGAGGGAGATCCTCAACCGGTACCGGGACCACAGTCGCCGGTTCGAGGCAGCTGCAGCACGGCGCAGCACCAAGCCGGCGGGGTCGGTGATCCCGTTCACCCCTCCCCCTGCGCTACGGGAGCTGGAACAGGAGCCTACGGCCCGCGAGATCGAGGTTCTCCAGCTCGTCGCAGATGGGCTCGTGAACCGGGAGATCGGCCAGCGTCTCTTCCTGTCGGAGGAGACGGTCAAGTCCCACGTTCGCCACCTGCTCGCGAAGCTTCAAGCACGCAGCAGAGCCCACGCCGTAGCGGTCGGCTTCCGGCGTGGGCTCATTGCGTAAGGGCGCCGTCAGCGTCCCCAGACCCCGTGACCCCAACCGATCCCCCGAAGGAGGGATGCTCTAGAGGGCTGCGGAACTGAGGATTTGACGGCTTACCAGCACTTCGCGCCACTCATGAGGTTGACGCGAAGCACGATCCGACGAATCGTCTCCAACTCGTGCTCCTAAGTTCGGGAACTGACGGCGACAGCAATCCTACCCCATTCGAGGGATAGCGCAACCGTGAGCACTGACATCGATCGCCGCCGACAGACGCTGCTTTACGTGGGTGGCCTTTCGAGTGCTGCGCTGGTGTGCGCGTGCATCCTCCTGGCTAATGAGCACGGCCTGTCCGACCCCTGGACCGTCGCAGCTCTGGCTCTTGTCAACGCGGTCGCTGAGCGGAGCGGTGTTCAGGTGGCGCGACGGACCGAGATGTCGATCGCGCTGCTGCCCACCCTGTTCGCGGCCGTCTTGTTTGGGCCCCTCGCAGCGGCGATTGTCAACGCCGCCTCAATGCTCGGTGATCCCGAGCTCTTTGCGGCTCGCGATCCGTCCAGAGCCCCACGGCTGAAATGGGCCACCTACACCAGCACGCGGTTCCTCACAGGAGCGTTCGCGGGCGTAGTCGCCCAGCACGTGCTCGATGCGACGAATACGAGTCTTGGCGGGCTTCTTGCCGCGACGCTCCTTAGCGCCCTTGCAGCCGAGGGTCTCGACATCCTCGCTGCGGGGGCAACCCTCCGGATCGTGCGTGGCCAGAGCATGCTGGACGCGTTTCGCGTCATCGGCCCGATCGTTCTCACCTCGTTGCTCTTTTACGGACCGCTGGTCGCGATCCTTGCACTCGCATACCTTGAGGTCTCGCCTTGGATTACGCCTCTCTTCTTCATTCCGGCGTTGGGGGCTCAGCGGCTATTCAAGATGTACCAAGCCGAAAGAAACCTCGCTGAACGACTCGAGGATGCGAACCTCTCATTCGCGGTTGCGCTCGTAACAACCCTCGAAGCGAGTGACGCCTATACCGCCGGTCACTCACGAGCGGTGGCGATCTACTCGCGCGACATCGCCGCGAGAATGGGCATGACGCGCGCAGAATGTGACCGTGCTTTCCTCTGTGGTCTCGTGCACGACATCGGGAAAGTAGGTCTTCCCGCGGCCCTTCTTGGGAAAGAGGGAGCTCTGACGCTGGAGGAGCGCCGTCAGATGCAGGATCACTCGGTGATTGGGGAACGGATCCTCCGCGAAGTCTCCGTTTATGAGGATGTCGCAACCGTCGTCAGACACCATCATGAACGAGTCGATGGCGAAGGCTATCCGGACGGGATCGAAGGAGAAGAGATACCACTGCTCTCGAGAGTGATCGCAGTTGCGGATGCCTACAACGCCATGACATCGGATCGTCCCTACCGCGACGGTATGCCCTCTCGAGTCGCGCGACTACGCCTGGCGCAGGCGGTGGAAAGCCAGTTCGATACGAGCGTCGTCGCGGCGTTTGAGGCAATCCTCGCGATGAGTGATGACGCATATAAGACCGCACAACGCGAAGACTTTCTCCCGGGTCAGCCTTCCGCAGCTCCTGAGGAACTGGTTTCGGTCGCGGCGGCTGGCGTTGCCTGAAACCGGCGATTCGCGGCACCCAGCGCTAGGGCCGTTCGAGACCTTACTCCCAACTTGTCGTAGACGTGCTTGACATGAACCTTCACTGTTGCCTCCGAGATGAACAACCTCTGTGCGATCTCAGCGTTCGACAGTCCATCGCAGACGAGATCGTGTACCTCTCGTTCCCGTATCGACAAAGCTGACAACGGATCAACCGCGCCTAAGGGGTCGATGCCGATCGATTCCGCGAGTGCATGGTCGGAAGCGCGGGTGATGATGTACCCGACACTCTCAGTTGTTGCGGGATCGCCGAGCATTGCCGCGAGAAGATCGGGATTGGCTCGGTATGCAGTGACGACATAGTCCACGGCGTTCGCGTCGCAAGCTCTGTCTACGAACTCACGAACGGTCGACTTGAACTCCGGCTCACGAGTTCTAAGCGCGGTCAGGGCGTCAATCGCAAGATGCAGGATGGTCGGCTCGATCGCTCGAGTGGTCTTCTTGACACCGTCGACGCATTTCTTTGCTTCGGTAAATCTGCTGACAGAGGCGAGCACAAGGCCTCTCGACGCCCAGACCTCGCCGCGCATTGCTGGTAACGCGTCGCTTAGGTCTGGAGGCTCTAGCGCCCATGCCTCAGCGAGCCTCCTTTGGTGGAGTAGAGCCCGAATTCGTCCTGCGTAAACAGCCTGTTGGCCGAAGGTGTCTGCACACCGTGTCGCGTACTGCCAGGATTCCGAGAGCGCCTCGTGAGCTTTCTCGAAGTCCTGCAGTCCAACGAGCGCAGCCCCCCGCATTAAGAACCCATAGCTCATCGCGAAGTAAACCCGAAACTCCGTGGCATCTCGAATCATCGTCGACGCAACCGCCAAGGCGTCCCCGTACTGGGCGGACAGGTTCAGTGCGCACGAAAACGTTGACCCAAACGAGCATCTGAGCACCGGGTCAGTGACGGATGGGAGGAGTTCCGCCACTCTCCGCGCTTGAGCAAGCCCGTCGATCGAGCCAAATCTCATCCCGAGCAAGAGTCGCTTATCCGCCGCCTGGATCGACTCTGTTGCATCGAGAGACGACGCACCCGAACTCTCGAGCTCCCGTAGCAGCTCATCCGAACGATCGAGCTCAAGATCGATCGCGGCTGTGAGTTGCCCCCATTTCGCCCGACGACGTCCATCGTCGTCGTCGGATGCATCCTCCGCCCGCCGAAATAGTGCCATGGCGTCCTGCTCTCTTCCTCCGACATGGGCCGCCTTCGCGCCGACAAGAAGAGCGCGATGAGTCAGCGACGAATCGCGGCGGCGCAGAACCTGATCCGCCAGCGATTGCGCAGTGAGGTGACGGCCCTGGCGCAGCGCGATTTCTGCCTGTGCCAAGAGCATCGTGCTCGTCTCACCCACCCGGGTTCCCGCCCTGGCGACCCAGTGCTCAAGGGTCACAAGCCGCGCTGTGTCGAGCAGTTCGTCCATCGACTCGGCAACCAATCGATCAACGTCGCTGGCGCCTCCCTTTCGTTCCGCTACGTCGAATGCGGCGTCAAGCTCGCCTCTGACGCGATAGTGATCGCTGGCGTGACTCAAGAACTCCGTTGCGGCCTGAGACGCGAGCCCGCCGAGCTGTCTCTCGAAACAGGCTGCGGCCATAAGCGGGTGAAACTCGAGGCGGCCGCCGCGTTCATCGAGGATGCCGAGTCGCACCGCCTCGTCACACACCTCCTGCGCGCGCTCGTCGCCGAGGATCGCGGCGGCGAGCTCGCGGTCCACGAGGGGCATCTCGGCGAGGATCACGAGCCCGGTACGCACCGTCGGCTCGAGACCACGGTAGAGCTCCTCCGCGAAGAAGTCGTACAGAGCCTCGGGGAGCTCGGCGTCCGGCTGCCGGGCGTCCGGGGTCATCGCGGCGAGCCCGATCACGGCGGGCCAGCCTCCGGCCAGAGCCCCGAGCCCAGGGCCAAGCTCGGCTCGCGCCCCGACGAGCACCTGGTCGACCTCCTCGGCGCTCATGGCGAGCGCGACTTCCGAGATCTCCAGAACCCTCCCGGAGAGAACGTCCGCGGCGGACGCCCAGGACGGCCTGACACTGCCCGCCACGAGAAGCTGGACGGGAGAGCGAGCCACGATCGTCTCCACGAACGCCTCGGACGCGACCGAGGAAGCGAGATGCTGGTAGTCGTCGATCACGATCCAGCCCGAGGTGGGCCACTCCTCGAGGTCCTCGGCGAGCATCTCCGCGAGAAGCGTCGCCTCACGCTCGGGGTCGTCGGTCACGGCGAGACGCTGGAGGAGCCGGCGGCCCGCCCCGGAGACGACCTCGTCCGCCGCCGCGACGAGCCCTCGTGCGACGACCGACACATCCGCCGCGGACCGGCGAGCCCGGTACCACACCGTGACCCGGCCGTCGTACGTCGCTCCACTGCTCGGCCAGCGTCGTCTTTCCGAAGCCAGGACCTGCCACCAGCACGCGAACCCTGGCCGCCGACCGGTCGAGCGCCGCGATCAGTCGGGGGCGCTCAATGATCCGGCGTTCGCGGATCCGCGGCTTCCCAGGCTCATGTGCCATCGGGATGGGGCGTGAGCGTACTCCATCGGCGGGAAGAAGAACGCCCGCGGCCGGCCCTGGGCGGGCCGCGGGCGTCTGCCGTCAGCGACTCCGTCGGGGCCGGAGCCTGACGAGGGCGGGGACGTATGGGTCCTCACCGGTGAGCAGGCGGTACGCGGCGGGAATCTGTCTCCTGCGCGCGACCCCCAGCTTCACCCGCAGCACGTCGCTGTGTGCCTTTGCGGTCCGAGAGGAGATCCCGAGGGACTGCCCCACCTCGTCGTTCGAGCACCCGGCCGCAATCAGCGCGACGACCTCGCGCTGACGGTCGGTCAGCGGCGCGTCGGGGGCGGTGATCGTCCTCGTCATGGCGGGGATTCTTCCCTCACCCGTTCGAGGGATCCATTCCTCGCGAGACGTAATCCGGGGCGTAACCTCGCGCGTCAGTCCCCGACCCGGGCGAGCGTGCTCGCCTTCGCGGCCGCGTACTCCTCCTCGGTGAGCAGATCGTCGGCCCGCAGCCGCGCGAGCCGCTCGAGCTCGTCGACCTGTGCCGAGGGCGCCGGCTCCGATCGATGGTGCGGCAGCCGGGGGAGCGACCAGCCCGACGCATGCTGCGTGCCCGTCTCGCCCGCCTCCGCTGCGACCTGACGCCGGATCAGCTCGAATCCGGCCGTCGCGAGGATCACGAGGATCACCGCGGTGAGGAAGCGTTGGAGCGGCAGCGCCCACACGACGAGCAGCAGGACGACGGCGAAGACCGCCCACGCGACGGCTGCGTGGCTCAACCAGGGCGCGACCGTTGCGCGAACTCGCTGGGCCCGCGCCCCCTCGCCCGTCAACCACGCGCCGACCGCGGCGATCACGCCGACGACGATGCCGACCCACGCGCCGTCGGCGAGGGACTGCGAGAGGATGCTCCAGAAGGCCGCGACGGACGGCCGCACCGTGTCGGACTCGACGAGGTGGTCGACGAGGTACGAACCCGCGAGCGAGCGGATCACGAGCAGGGCCACGCCCGCCACGATCACACCGATCGCAATCGCGCGGAGCTCCCTCCGGCGGCGGCCCGGGACGAGCCAGAGTGCGACCGCCCAGCAAGCGAGCACCCCGATCCAGATCCAGTCGGCGACCGCCTTGAGCCACTCGGTCACGTTCTGCGCGGTCTGGAGCTGATCGGAGTGCAGGATCACGATCCGGCCTGTGTCCGCCGGCAGGCTCTCGTCGACGTTGCCGAGGAAGCCGAAGCGGTCGCCGAGCTGTACCACGAGCGGGCGCAGGTCGAGCACGACGTCGCCGTTCGCCGTCTCCAGCCGAGGCCCGCCGCCTTCGAGCACCCGCACGACCTGGGCCTGAGCGACCGACGCGGCATCCACGAACAGGCCCTGGACCCGCGGTCGCGCGAGCAGCTCCCGCGCCGCCCGGTAGATCGCCTCGCGGGCGAGCCCGGCGAGGGGGGCTGCGAGCGGTTGGAGGTTGTCCGGGAGCCGCTGCTGCAGCTGCTCCGATACGTCGATGTTCGCGTAGAGCTGGTCGACCATCGTCTGCGCGATCTGGTTCTGGATGGCCGGGTTCGCGATCAGCTCCTGCGAGGTGTCGCGGAAGGACCCCTGGTCGAGCGCCTCGCGCCTGACGAAGTTCGCAAAGAGGCTGATCACGAGCAGCACGATGCCGAGCACGACGAGCGCGCGCGCGACGATCCTGCGGGCTCGCGAGGGTTCCGTGGGCCCGGTGGCGGCCGGTGCGACGTCGCCCGTGGTCACGAGCCGCATTCTCGCGCGTCGAGGGGGTGCAGCGCCACTCCGATCGTGGCCGGGCCCGTCATCACTGCCGCGCCATCGCGACGGCGAGTCGCTCGTCGGGCGAGATCAGATGGTCGACGTCCTCGGCCGCTTCGTCGATATCGATCTGCACCCAGCGGACCGTGCCGTGGAACACGCTCTCCTCGGACGTGTAGTCGTCGCTCACGGGCGACGCGGTGTCGGAGCCGATGTCACACGTCTCGTCGGCCGAGAAGATCATCGGCACCGTGTGCTCCACGCGTCCTTCACCGACCTGCCGCCCGTCGACGTACAGGCTCACGGTGCCACCCTTCCCCAGGCCTCCTCCGTCGTAGGCGAACTCCGCACGGACCTGGTGCGTACCCGGACCGACGGGCTCTCGTCCCTCGACCGTGAACCGCTGCATGCCGAAGAGGTTGTAGCAGTACTTCGGCCGGCCGTTCTTCAGGTAGAGGCACCAGCCGGCGAACGCGCCGCCCTGGGCGATGAGCACGCCCTCGGCGTCGCCCTCCGGCACCTCGATCTCCGCGGTCACCGCGTGGGAGCGGTTCTTGACATTCAGCACGGAGCTCTCGCTCAGGCGACCCATGCCTCCGAACAGGAGTTGCGAGTATCCACTGACGAGAACGGGCCGGCCGGCGATATCGGCGTCGAAGCGCTCGACCCTGCGGTCGTCGAGCGGCAGGACGTTGTACTTCCTCGCCTCCTCGAGCCACAGCGCCTGCAGCTCAACGAGCTTGTCCGGCATCTCGGCCGCGACGTCGTGTGCCTGGCTCCAGTCGGAGTTCGTGTCGTAGAGCTCCCACACGTCGTCCTCGAACGCGGGCAGGTCGGGCCCCATGATCCAAGGTGTCGAGTGCCGCGTGACCGCGGTCCAGCCCTCGTGGTAGACGCCCCGGTTGCAGAACATCTCGAAGTACTGCGTCGTGCGACGCTCACCGGCGTCCGGGTCGTCGAACGCGTACCGCATGCTCACGCCCTCGATCGGGCGCTGCTGGATTCCGTCGACCACAGACGGCTCCGGGATCCCGGCGGCGTCGAGGACAGTGGGGGCAACGTCGATCACGTGGTGGAACTGGCTGCGCACCTCGCCTCGCGCGCGGATGCCGTTGGGCCAGTGCACGACCGTGCCGTTCCGGGTGCCGCCCCAGTGCGAGGCAACCTGCTTCGTCCACTGGTATGGCGTGTCCATCGCGTGCGCCCAACCCACCGCGTAGTGGTTGTACGCCGACGGGGTCCCGAACTCGTCGATGCGCGAGACCATGAACTCCGTGGTCTCCAACTGGGAGGCGCCGTTGAGCACGAACCCCTCGTTGAACGTCCCGCGAGGCGTCCCTTCGGCGCTCGCGCCGTTGTCGCCGATGATGTAGTAGACGAGCGTGTCGCCGAGGACGCCGATGTCCTCGAGCGCGTCGACGAGCCGTCCGACGTGGTGGTCGGTGTGCTCCAGGAACCCCGCGTAGACCTCCATCTGACGCGCGAGCACCGGCTTCAGGTCGTCGGGCATCTCGTCCCAGGCGGGGATCTCCTCCGGCCGCTCGGTGAGCGTCGTCTCGGGAGGAACCACGCCGAGCGCCTTCTGGCGCTCGAGGGTCTCCTCGCGGAGCGCGTCCCAGCCCCCGTCGAAGCGGCCCTGGTACTTCGCGGACCACTCCTCGGGGACATGGTGCGGCGCGTGCGTCGCCCCGGGCGCGAAGTACGCGAAGAACGGCTTGTCCGGCATCAGGGCCTTCTGCTGGCGGATCCAGGCGATCGCCTTGTCGGTCATGTCCTCGGTGAAGTGGTAGCCCTGATCGGGAGTCTTGGCCGGCTCCACCGGGATCGTTCCCTCGTAGATCGCGGGGTAGTACTGGTTCGTCTCCCCGCCGATGAAGCCGTAGAAGTACTCGAACCCCCCACCGCCCGACGGCCAGTTGTCGAAGGGGCCCATGGGGCTCGTCTCCCACACCGGCACCTCGTGGCACTTCCCGAACTGTGCCGTCGAGTAGCCGTTCAGCTTCAGCGTCTGGGCGAGGGGCGCACACGACTTGGGGCGCATCGAGTTGTAGCCGGGCGCCGAAGTGGCGATCTCCGTGATCCCGCCCATGCCCACCGAATGGTGGTTCCGGCCCGAGAGCAGCGCTGCTCGCGTCGGAGAGCAGAGGGCAGTCGTGTGGAAGCGGTTGAACCGCAGGCCATCGCCCGCAAGACGCTCGGCGGTCGGCGTCGAGCACGGCCCGCCGAACGCGCTCGATGCCGCGAAGCCGACGTCATCGAGCAACACGACGAGGACGTTCGGCGCTCCCTCCGGCGGCCTCAGCGGCTCGATCGGAGTGAAGCGCGCCGCCGGATCCCGGGCGTCGATGACGGTCGGTGCATCCTGAACGGGGTCGGGGATCGGAAGCGTGCGTCGCTCCATCTGGCTCTCCTTCTTGTTGCTCGGGCGTCCGGCTGGGACGCGACCCAGTGTTCTCCCCCGGGACGTCGGCCGACAACGTGGCCGAGCGACCTCACCCGGGTGAACGGATATGTGAAAGGCCGGTAACGGAGGCCCTCTCCGCTCTTTGGAGTCCTGGCCCGGCAGTCCATACTCGGTGACATGACTCAAGTCGCCGCCGCGCCCGAGGACGCCGTCTCCCTCGTCGAGACGAAGCTCATGCCGCCGAGGATGCGGGAGCAGATCGTCCAGCGGCCACGCCTCCTGCGCGCGCTCGACGGCTTCGAGGGCGCTGAGCTGACACTCCTGAGCGCACCGGCCGGGAGCGGCAAGAGCGTGCTCGTCGCCGCCTGGTGTGCAGCCCACCCCGAGCTCGCGATCGCGTGGCTCTCGGTCGACCCAGCCGACAACGACCCCGTGCGTCTCTGGACGTACGTCGCGACCGCGGTCGACCGCGTCCGGCCCGGGCTGGGGCGGCGGGCGGTGGAGCGGCTCCTGCGCCCCGGCGCGGTGGTCATGACGGCGCTCGACGAGCTCCTGGGGGCGATCTCGATGAGCCGTGAGCCTCTGACGATCGTGCTCGACGACCTCCACCTGATCCAGGACGAGCAGGCGCTGCGCTCGGTCGAGTACGCCGTGGAGCAGCTGCCGCGGTCGGCGCGCTTGATCGCGCTGACGCGAGCCGACCCCGCCATCCGCCTGGGGCGCCTGCGCGCGAGGAAGGCGCTCGGCGAGCTGAGGGTGCGCGACCTCGCCTTCACGCTCGAGGAGGCACGTGAGCTGATCGTCGTGCAGCAGGACATCCCGCTCGACGACGGCCAGCTCGGCATGCTCGTCGAGCGCAGCGAGGGGTGGGCGGCCGGTCTGTACCTGGCGGCGCTCTGGCTCCGCGAGCAGCCCGATCCGAAGAAGGGGCTGCAGGACTTCAGCGGGGATCATCGCCACGTCGCCGAGTACCTCTCGGGGGAGGTGATCGACGGGCTCGACGACGACACGCGGCACTTCCTCCTCCACACAGCGGTGCTGGCGAGGCTCAGCGGCCCCCTGTGCGATTCCGTTCTCGACACCGTTGGAAGCGACGCACGCCTTGCCGAGCTTGCGCGCTCGAACCTCTTCCTCGTCCCGCTCGATCCGCGCGGCGAGTGGTACCGCTACCACCAGCTGTTCCGTGAGCTGCTGCGCATGGAGCTGCGACGGACCGAGCCTGCCATGGTCGCGGAGCTGCACCGGCGCGCGGGTGCGGCGTGCCGCGCGCAGGGGCTGGTCGAAGAGGCCCTGGAGCACGCCGACGCCGCCGGAGACGATCAGGTCGTCGTCGAGATCCTGCTCGAGCACCACCGGGACCTCCTCCGCACCGGTCACGAGGCGACGCTCCTGCGCTGGATTCACCGAATCGGCGCCCCCGACCTCCGCGAGGCGCCGGAGCTGTGCGCCGCGGGCGCGATCGCCTCCGGACTGCGCTCGCGCTCGGCGTCGGAGCGGGCCGGCCTCCTGCGACTGGCCGACGAAGCCGTGCGCGAGCGGCCCGATCGGCTCACACCGTACGTCGCGTCGGCGCTCGCGCTGGCACGGGGTGCGTGGATCGACGGCGACACGGGCCGGGCGATCGAGAACGCGCGCACCGCCGCCGAGATGGGCAGACGCGGCGCGGAGGAGATCGCCGTGCCGGCTCTCGCCGCCCTCGCGTTCTCCCTCTACGTCGAGGGGGCGCTCACAGAGGCTCGCACGATCGCGCTCGAGGCGCTCGACAGGCCCGAGGCGCATCTGCGACCACACGGCCTCGTCTATGCACACGCGACCCTGGCGCTGCTCGAGCTCGAGCTGCATCGCAAGCATGCGGCAGAGGCGCGCGCCGAGCAGGCGCTCGAGCTCGCCGAGATCATGGGTCTGGCGAACTCCTGGTCGGCCGCACTCGCGTTCAGCGCCCACGGCGCGGCATTCCTCGCCCTCGGCCGCCTCGCACGCGGCGAGCGCCAGGCCGAGCGCGGCGAGGCGCTCCGTCGCGCCCCGGAGCCGACCGTCGAGCACGCGCATGCCCTCCTTGTCCTCGCCGAAGCTCGGATCCTGCGACACCGGCTGGCGGCCGCCGAGAGGGACCTCGAGCGAGCGATCGAGGCGATCGAGGGCTTCGAGGACCCCGGTCGGCTGCCCGCGCGCGCCGCGCGGCTCGTCGAGCAACTGGCGGACGCCCGCAGCTCCGCCCCCACGCTGGTCGAGGAGCCGAGCCCTTCCGAGCTCGCCGTCCTGCGGCTCCTCGCGACGGAGCTGACCCAGCGGCAGATCGGCCAGCAGCTCTACCTCTCGCTGAACACCGTCAAGACGCACGCACGCGGCATCTATCGGAAGCTCGGGGCGAGCTCCCGCCAGGAGGCGGTCGCACGGGCCGAGGCAATCGGCCTCCTCGATCGAGAGGACCGCGACCCGGCGTAGCCGGCGGCTGCCCCGCGTCAGCGGGGCAGCTTCGCGAGGCTGACGAGCGTGAGGTTCAGCGCCGCGACGCGGTCGAGGATGCCCTGCAGGTGCGCCTGGTCGGCAACCTCGCCCTCGAGCGCCGTGTCGTCGCCCTCGCGCTCGATCTCGAAGTCGGCGAATGCCTCGCGAAACCGGTCGCCCAGGCCGCCCTCGACCACGATTCGATACCGCATCGCCGGCCTCAGCCCATTGGACGTCGGATGGTTGGACATCGCGTTTGGTCTCCTCGACGCTCGCTCAGGGTTGGATGCTGCTCCACGCCGGGCGTCTCTCAAACACATCCCGACGCGATCACCCGGGTGAATCGGCTCCCGCTCTGTCGCGGACATCTCCGCGGTGATCAGACTTGCGTTCCGGGTCATCGTCCGTGGCGCCGCGGCAGGACCGCGGCAATGAGCACGCGGAAGAGATCGGACCTGTCGACTACATGATCATCGCGTTCCCCGGAAACGACTTCCAGGGCGAGATCGCACCAGCGCTCGGCAAGCTCGTCGAGAGTGGGACGATTCGCATCATGGACGTCGCCTTCGTCCTCAAGGACGAGGCCAGGCAACATCGCGACGATGGAGATCACCGACCTCGATCCCCAGGTCGCGGCCGGGCTGGAGAACGCCGGCTTCGACACGAGCGGGCTGTTCAACGAGGGGGACCTCGAGGCCGCCGCAGAGGAGCTCGAGCCGAACTCGTCGGCCGCGCTGCTCGTCTGGGAGAACGTCTGGGCGCGTGAGGTCGCGCAGGCGATGCGGAACGCCGGAGGCGTCGTGCTCGACTTCGACCGTCTCCCGCACGAGGTCGTCCAGGCCGCCCGCGAGTGGGCGGCGGCCAACGCGTGAGCTTGCGGGTGGGCACCGCCACCCGGCGGTGCCCACCCGTCGTCCAGCGGCGATCCCGTCCGACCGACCGACCGGCCTCGTAGGATTCGCGCGTCGGACAACGCCAAGGGAGGCTTCATGACGACGTTCGAGCTCGAGGAACGAGAGGCGCTCGAGGCGGCCGGGCGGGCCTGGTGGCTCTTCCTGCTGACCGGCCTGCTCTGGCTCCTCCTCGCGATCATCATCCTTCGCTTCGACTACACCTCGGTCACCGCGATCGCCGTGCTGTTCGGGATCGTCGCGATCGCCGCCGGCGTGAACGAGTGCTTCATGTTCGCGGCGACACGCGGCTGGTGGAAGGTCTTCCACATCGCGCTCGCGCTGATCTTCATCGTGGTCGGCATCGTCGCGTTCGTGCACCCGGGCGGCACGTTCGAGGCGCTTGCCGCGGTGATGGCCTTCTTCCTGATCTTCAAGGGCTTCTTCGACATCGTCGTCTCGATCGCGACGAAGGAGGAGTTCCACGCCTGGTGGGTGCAGCTCGTGGTCGGGATCGCGGAGGTGCTGATCGGCTTCTGGGCGGCCGGCTACTGGGGCCGCGCGGCGATCCTGCTCGTGATTTGGGTCGGCGTGATCGCGCTGATGCGCGGCATCACCGAGATCATCTTCGCCTTCAAGCTCCGCTCGGCGGGAAAGGCCCTCGCCGCGGGGTAGCGGACGAGCTTTCCTGACCGGTCGGCGGGGCGACGTACGCGTCGTCCCGCCGACGCCGGTCCGTGATCCACCCGATCAGGATCAGCACGACCGCGAGACCCAGCAGGCCGCCGAACAGGCCCCACCTGGCGAACGCCGAGCTGATCAGCAGGATCGCGAGCACCGCGCCGATCGCCGCCAGCACGGCAAGCGCCATCACCTTGAACCAGAAGCCGAAACCCATCGCGTCCGAATCAAACACCACCGCGCGCGGAGCGTGCAACCTTTCCGGCGCGCATCCCCGGCCGAGCCGGATCGGCGCATGAGCGCCTGGTACGCCGTCCTCTGGGGCGCGCTCGCCTCGTCGTCGCTCTTCATCGGCCAGGCTTTGGCCGATCCCCTGCAGGACCGGCGCACGCCGACGGGGCTCCTGATGGGCTTCGGCGCTGGGACGATGATCAGCGCGGTCGGCTTCCAGCTCGTCCCCGAGGAGAGCTTCGGCGAGACGTCGCGCGCGATCTGGGTCGGCGTCTCCCTGAGCGCGGGCGCCCTGACCTACTACGTCGCGGACCGGCTCGTCGACTCGCGCGGCGGCGAGAAGCGACAACGACTCGACACCGGCGACGAGCCCGGCTCACCGTGGGCGATGTACATCGGCGCGCTGCTCGACGGCGTGCCCGAGTCGTACGTGCTGGGGACGACGCTTGCGGTGGGAGGCTCGATCAACGTCGCGTTCCTCGCGGCGGTCTTCGTCTCCAACGTGCCGCAGGGCGTCGCGGGCACCCAGAGCCTGCGGGCGGCAGGCGCGACGAACAGTCGCGTTCTCTGGGGGTGGGCGGCCCTGACGGCAGCCTGCGCGGCGGTCGCAGGCGCCGGCTACCTGCTCTCGGACGCGATCGCGCACCAGAGCACCTACGTCGAGGCGTTCGCCGGGGGTGCGGTGCTGACGATGCTCGCAGACTCGATGATCCCGGAGGCGTTCCGCTACGGCGGCCGGGCGGTCGGACTGCTCACCGTGCTCGGCTATATGGTCGCCGCGGTGCTCGCAGTCGCCCAGTGAGTCGCTATGCGTCGGCGAACACCGTCGCCCAGTCGTTCTTGACGCTGACGACCGTCCAGCCCTCGGCCTGCGCGCGCTCGAGCGCCCGCTCGGCGCCCTTCACGTATTCGAACTCCCGCTCGGGGTCGTCGTGCAGGACGAGTAGACGGAGCGCGGGGCCCGTCCCGCGCGCGAAGCGGAGCATGGGCACGTCACCGTTCGAGTTGCCACCCGCGACGACCGGCCGGCGGCCGATCCTGCTCCAGATGCGCACGGGCTTGACCGGGCCCGTCGTCGAACACGTCCGGCTCTGCCAGATACGCGAGCGACCCGCCGTCGCCGTCGTCGCGTGTACCGCAGGCCGAACGAGCTGCCCACGACGCGCTCCGGCGCGATGCCGTACAGCTCGGCGGAGATCACGCGCATGAAGTCGCGACTTCCCCCGGATGCGATGAAGCAGGTGAAACCGTTCGCCTCGAGGAACCGCATGAGCTCGATCATCGGCAGCGTACGCGCACTCGCGTAGCAGGCGGCCGAGCGTCGGGTGCGCAGCTGCGTCGAGGAAGGTTGCGGCGGCCGCCGCGAACTCCTCGACCGTCTGGCCCGCGTACGCCTGCACGACCCCGCCGAGCAGGAGCTGCACGTCCGAGTCGTCCCCCGCGTAGTGCTTGTCGATCGCGCCGCCGAGCCAGGCGTAGTCGCGCTCGTACGCTGCCCGCCACGGCTCCTTCGTGCGGAGCGACTCGTCCGCCCCGGCCATCGCGACGAAGCGCTCGAGGATGAACCCGAGCTCGACGGGCATCGGCTTCTCGCACCACAGCGTGCCGTCGTTGTCGAACACGGCGACGCGCTCCTCCGGCGGCACCGTCTGTGCCGCTGCCTCGACGAACGCGACGATCGCCTCGCGCGGTCGGCGTGTCCTTCCACGAAACGAGGTCGGCAACGGCCGGCATCAGTCGTGTGCGCCGCCCGCCGCTTCGGCCATCTTCTCCAGCGCCTGGTCGATGGTGAAGCTCGCCGCCTTCTGCCGGGCGGGAACTCCTCGAACGTCGCCAGGAACTCGGCGACGATCGCCTGCGCGGGCAGGATCATGTAGCCTTGTCGACAGTACCAGTCCCAGTAGGTGTTCGAGGTGATGTCGGCCCGCTCGAACGGGTCGGTCCGCAGGTTGAAGAGCTTCGGCACCCGGAGCGGCGACGAACGGCTCCGCCCAGAGCTGCGAGCGTGCCCTGGCGCCCGCTGCTCCATGAAGACGATCTTCCAGTTGTCGAAGCGGAGCGCGACCAGGTCGCCGTCGTCGCGAGAAGTAGAAGAAGCCCGTGGCGCGGGCTCTCGCTCCTCCTCGCCCGTCAGGTACGGCAGGAGGTTGTAGCCGTCGACGTGCACCTTGAAGCGTCTTGCCGGCCGCCTCGTGGCCGCCTTGCAGCTTCTCGCACGATGTCCGGCTCGCCCGCCGCGGCGAGGAACGTCGGCAGCCAGTCGTGGTGGCTGACGATCTCGTTCGAGACGACGCCTGCCGGGATCTTGCCCGGGCCAGCGGACCATCAGCGGCACGCGGAACGCGCCCTCCCAGTTCGTGTTCTTCTCGCTGCGGAACGGCGTCATCGCCCCGTCCGGCCACGATGTTCATGTGCGGCCCGTTGTCGGTCGAGTACATCGACGATCGTGTCCTCGGCGATCCCGAGCGTGTCGAGCAGCGTCGAGCAGCTGCCCGACGTGCTTGTCGTGGTCGACCATCGTGTCGTGGTAGGGCGACTGCCAGCGCCCCGCCTGCCCGAGGCTCCGTGCGCTTCGTGTGCGTGCGGAAGTGCATGTGCGTCGTGTTGACCCAGCAGAAGAACGGCTTGCCTGCCGTCGTGCTGGCGCTGGATGAAGTCGCAGCGCGCGCGTCGACGAACTCGTCGTCGCATCGTCTCCATCCGCTTCCGGGTCAGCGGGCCCGTGTCCTCGATCCGCTGCTTGCCGACGCGTCCCCAGCGCGGGTGCTCCTTCGGGTCGTCCTTCGTGGTCGCCCTGCAGCGGAGCACGCCGCGCGGGCCGAAGCGCTCCCGGAACCGTTCGGAGACGTGCTTCGGGATCCGGGTAGTCCGGGATGCTCCGGCTCCTCCTCGGCGTTCAGGTGGTAGAGGTTGCCGAAGAACTCGTCGAAGCCGTGCACGGTCGGCAGGAACTCGTTCATGGTCGCCCGAGGTGGTTCTTGCCGAACTGCCCGGTCGCGTAGCCGGCGGTCTTCAGCAGCTCGGCGATCGTCGGATCCTCGGCCTGCAGGCCGACCGGCGCTGCGCCCGGTAGCCCGACCTTGCTGAGCCCGGTGCGGAACACGCTCTGGCCCGGTGATGAACGACGACCGGCCCGCGGTGCAGCTCTGCTCGCCGTAGGAGTCCGTGAACCGCATTCCCTCGTTCGGCGATGCGGTCGATGTTCGGGGTGCGGTAGCCCATCAGCCCGTCGCTGTAGCAGCTCAGGTTCGTGATCCCGATGTCGTCTCCCCAGATGACGAGGATGTTCGGCTTGTCAGCCATCGGATGGACGCTCCTTCCCACTCGCTGGTCGGTGGACGATGCAGCGGAAGCCGAGGTGCGACATCGACGTGTCGATCATCTGCGGCTGGCGGGCTGCCGGGCGGTAGCGGAGACAGTAGTTCGGCGCGCAGAGGTGCGAGCCGCCCTTGATCACACGGCGCGGGATGTGCTCGCCCGGCTGGCCCGGGTTGTAGCTCTGTCGGGCGAGGTCACACGCGGATTCACCGGGACGCAGCATGGGCTCGGCGGCTCGTCGGGATGGCGGGGGACGTACCAGTCCGACGTCCACTCCCAGACGTTGCCGGTCACGTCGTAGAGGCCGTAGCCGTTCGGCGGGAAGCTGCCGACCGGAGACGTCCGCTCGTACCCGTCGAGCTTCAGGTTCTGCCAGGGGAACTCGCCCTGCCAGGTGTTCGCCATCGCCTTGCCGTCCGGGAAGTGCTCGTCGCCCCAGGCGAACACGGCGCCGTCGAGCCCTCCGCGGGCGGCGAACTCCCACTCCGCCTCGCTCGGCAGCTCCTTGCCCGCCCAGGTCGCGTACGCCTCGGCGTCCTCGTAGGCGACGTGCGTGACGGGATGCGTGTCCCGCCCATTGATCGTCGTGCCCTTCCCGCCCGGCCGTTTCCAGAACGCGCCCGGGACGTAGCCCCACCAGTTGCGGTAGTCGTCGAGGTTCACCGGGCCCGCGGTCGGGTGGAAGACGAGCGACCCGGGGACGAGTAGCTCGGGATCCGCGTCGGGATACTGCTCCGGGTCGAGCGGGCGCTCCGCCACCGTGACGTACTTCGTCTCGCGCGCGAAGCGGCGGAACTCCGCCGCCGTGACGGGGTGCTCGTCCATCCAGAACCCGTCCACGGTGACGCGATGGACGGGCCGCTCCTCGGGATAGAACCCCTCGGAGCCCATCGCAAACGACCCGCCCGGGATCCAGCGCATGCCGGGGGCGGGAGGAGGCCCGGGAGCAACGATCTCGGTGCTTGCGGTCGCCATCCGTCAGCGTCGCGCGAGCGCCGCGATGAACCCCATCAGGACGAAACCGGCGCCGATCCCGATCAGCAGCCAGGCGAAGAAGTCGCCGAGCATGATCCCGAGCCCGATCCCGATGAGAATCCCGCCGGGGAAGGCCGGGCCGCCGTACTCATAGCCGCGGCCGGATCTCGCGTCGTACGACATCTCGTCTCCTTTCGGCTGGGCAGCCCCTGCGCCAAGGCGGTGCCCAGTTTCTACCGCACATGCACGGCCGATGAAGAGACGATCAGCCCGGGAGGAGGGACGCCCGTCATTTGACCCCCTGCCAAGGAATGCGAATACTGCCGCAGCCGTCGAATCGAACCGCCCGGATGCCCGGCAGCCGGGCACGGCGTGGAAACGAGGAGCCGCATGGGACAGGCGATCGGCCAGACCCTCTCGCTCGCCGTCGGCGTCGCGCTGAGCCCCGTGCCGATCATCGCCGTGATCCTCATGCTCGTCACGCCGCGGGCACGCTCGAACGGCCCGGCGTTCCTCGTGGGCTGGCTCGTCGGCCTCGCAATCGTGGGAGCCGTCGTCCTGCTCGTCGCAGGGCCCACGAACGCGAACGACAACGGCGAGCCGGCGACCTGGGTCGACATCCTCAAGATCGTGCTCGGTGCACTCGTGCTGCGCATCGCGCTCCGGCAGTGGCGCGGCCGGCCGCACGACGGCGAGGAGGCCGCGACGCCGAAATGGATGGGCGCGATCGACGCGTTCACGCCCGTGAAGGCGGCCGGCGCGGGGGCGGTGCTCGCAGGCGCCAACCCGAAGAACCTGCTGCTCGCGGTTGCCGCGGCCGCTGCGATCGCGCAGACGGGCATCCCGGGCGGCCAGCAGGTGGGCGCGTACGCGGTGTTCGCGGTGATCGGCACCGTCGGGGTCGCCGCCCCGGTCGTCATCTACTTCGCGCTCGGCCCCCGCTCCGGTCCCGTCCTCGACCGGCTCAAGCGGTGGATGACCGCGCACAACGCGGTGATCATGGCGGTGCTCTGCCTCGTCATCGGCGCGAAGCTGATCGGCGACGGCATCGCCGGCCTTTCTTGAGACCGCTGCTCTGCAGGTCGCTCGCGGCTACCGACGCGACTGGATTCGTGGCGATCTCGTCGCCGGCCTGACGGTCTGGGCGGTGCTCGTGCCGGAGGCGCTGGCGTACGCCTCGATCGCAGGGGTCTCGCCGGTCGTCGGGCTCTACGCCGCCCCGGGCGCGCTGATCCTCTACGCCGCGTTCGGCAGCTCCCGCCACCTCGTCACCGGCCCGATGGCGGCCACGGCGGCGCTCTCGGCGGCGGCCGTCGGCGATCTCGCGGCGGGCGACTCCGACGCGTTCCTGCAGCTGACGATCACGCTCGGCATCGTGGTCGGCATCCTCGCGTTGGCCGCGGGGATCGCGCGGCTCGGCTTCCTCGCGAGCTTCATCTCCGAGCCCGTCCTGAAGGGGTTCATCGTCGGGCTCGCGCTGACGATCATCATCGGTCAGGTGCCGAAGCTCCTCGGCGTGCCGAAGGGCGAAGGCGACTTCTTCGAGCAACTCTGGGACCTGCTCGGCAACCTCGGGGAGACGAGCGGCCTGACCCTGCTGGTGGGCCTGCTCTCGCTCGTGCTCGTGGTCGGGCTGAAGGAGTACGCGCCGGTCGTCCCCGGCTCGCTCGTAGCGGTGTTGTTCGGCATCGTGCTTGTGCACCTCTTCGACCTCGAGCCGCACGGGGTCGCGATCGTCGGCGAGATCGACAGCGGGCTGCCCTCGCTCGGCCTGCCGGACGTCGCGGCGCACCGCTACCTCGACATTGCGCCCGCCGCGGTGGGTGTGATGCTCGTTGGGTTCGCGGAGAGCCTCGGCGCCGCGAAGACGTACGCGGCGCGCGATCACTACGAGATCGATGCGAACCGCGAGCTGATCGGCCTCGGGGTCGCGAACCTCGGCGCCGGCCTCTCGAGCGGCATGGTGGTCAACGGCAGCCTCTCGAAGACGGCGGTGAACGCGTCCGCCGGGGCGCGCTCCGAGCTCTCGGGGCTCGTCGTCGCGGCGCTGACGGTCGTCACGCTGCTCTTCCTCACGGGCCTCTTCGAGGACCTCCCCGAGGCGACGCTCGCCGCAGTCGTGATCGCCGCGCTGGTGGAGCTCGTCGACGTCCGCTCGCTCCGCGCCCTCTACCGCGTCCGCTCCGGCGTGCTCGGGCCGGTCGCGACACGCCCCGACTTCGTCGCCGCGATCGCGGCCCTGCTCGGCCGTACCCGGCAATGGAGGAAGCTCGACCCTGTGCGACACTCGCAGCATGACGACGACGGCTGAGCGGCCTGCGGTGCGCTCGGCGTACGTGACGCGGTAGACGCGTGCGCGAGCGAGCGCCGGCGGCAGTTGCGCTCGCCGCGCTCGTCGCAGGCGGGATCCTGTGGCTCGCCGGTGAGCCAGGCTGGGCCGATGCGGCATGGGGCCTCGGCGCAGTCGTCGTCCTCGTTCCCCTGACCATCGAGACGCTGCGCAGCCTTCGCCACGGCGACGTCGGCGTCGACCTGATCGCGCTGATCGCGATCGCCGGCGCGCTCGTGCTCGGCGAGCAGCTCGCGGCCGCGATCGTCGCGCTGATGATGGCGGGCGGGGCGGCGCTCGAGGCGTGGGCCGCCGGACGGGCCCAGCGCGAGCTGCGCCTCCTCGTCGAGCGGGCGCCCCGCGTCGCGCATCGCGAGGCCGACTCGGGCGTCGAGGAGGTGTCGGTCGACGAGCTACGCGTGGGCGACCGTGTCGTCGTCCGCGCGGGCGAGCTCGTGCCGGCCGACGGGATCGTGGAGGGCGAGAACGCTGTCGTCGACGAGTCGGCGCTGACCGGAGAGCCGCTCCCCGTCACCCTGCGAGCCGGCGCTGCGGTGCGGTCGGGCACGACGAACGCCGGGAACGCGTTCCGTGTGCGGGTCAGCAGGCCGGCGGCCGACAGCGCCTATGCGGCGATCGTGCGTCTCGTACGCGCGGCGCAGGCCGACCGGGCGCGCTTCACTCGGCTCGCCGACCGATACGCGGTGATCTTTCTGCCGTTCACGCTCGCGCTCGGCGGAATCGCGTGGGCCGTGTCGGACGATCCGGTGCGAGCGCTCGCGGTGCTCGTCGTCGCGACCCCCTGCCCCCTGATCCTCGCAGCGCCGATCGCGTTCGTCGGCGGGCTGTCACGCGCGGCGCGCGAGGGCGTGATCGTCAAGGGCTCGGGTGTGCTGGAGCGTCTCGGGTCGGCGGTCGTGGTGCTGCTCGACAAGACCGGCACCGTCACGAGCGGCAACCCGGACATCGAGCGGATCGTCCCGTTGGGAACCCTCGCGCAGGACGAGCTGCTACGGCTCGCCGCGTCGCTCGACCAGCTGTCCGCCCACGTCCTCGCCGAGAGCCTCGTCGTCGCTGCCGCCGCTCGCGGGCTCCGGCTGAGCACCCCGTCCCAGGTCGACGAGGAGCCGGGACGCGGCATCCTCGGCGTCGTCGAGGGCCGGCGCGTGGCAGTCGGCTCAGAGGGCTGGCTGGAGGCACACGGCTACGACGTGACCGACAGCGTACGGATGCTCGAGCCGGAGCTCGGCGCCGGACGGGCCACGATCTTCGTCGGCGTCGACGGGACGCTCGCGGGCGCGATCGTCGTCGCCGACAAGCTCCGGCCCGGCGCCGTAGACCTCGCCCGTCAGCTGCACGACGCGGGCGTCGAGCACGTCGCGCTCGTGAGCGGTGACCGTGCGGAGGTCGCCAGGGAGGTCGCCGCCTCGATCGGGATCGACGAGGTGTACGCGGAGCAGAATCCCGAGGACAAGCTCCGCGTCGTCGAGTCGGCCCGGGAGCGATTCGCCGGGACGGTCGTGATGGTCGGGGACGGGATCAACGACGCGCCCGCGCTCGCGCTCGCCGACGTCGGCATCGCGATGGCGGGGGCGGGCGCGACGGTCTCGTCGGAGACCGCGGACGTCGTGATCGTCGTCGAACGCGCCGACCGGATTCCGTTCTCGATCCGGGTCGGACGGCGGTCCCTCCGGATAGCGCGGGAGAGCGTGATCGCGGGTCTCGGGCTCTCGGTCGGCGCGATGGTCGTGGCGGCATTCGGCTACCTCCCGCCGGTCTGGGGCGCGCTCTTCCAGGAAGTGATCGACGTCGCCGTGATCGTGAACGCGCTGCGCGCCCTCCGCGGCTGAGGCGGTTCAGACGCCCGCGGCGTAGCCGTCGCCGCGCCCGTCGGAGCCCCCGATCAGCGCGTCACCGAGCCGCAGAATGATCTGGCCGACCCCGAACGGGTGCTGCACCATTCCCCGCCGGACGTCGTGCCCGAGCGCAGCAAGTCCCCCCTCCTCGCCCCACAGACCGGGCTCGAGCGCGACCTCGCGACCGGGGCCGACGCGCCAGCGTGGTGCGTCGAGCGCGGCCTGTGGATCGTCACCGCCGTCGACGAGGCGCAGGACGACCTGCATGTGCCCCTGCGGTTGCATCGCACCGCCCATCACGCCGAACGGCCCCAGCAGGTCGCCGCCCTCGAGCAGCATCCCCGGGATGATCGTGTGGAACGGTCGCCGCCCTGGCGCCAGCCGGTTCGGGTGGCCCTCGTCCTCGACGAAGCCTGCGCCGCGGTTCTGAAGGGCAATGCCGGTCCCGGGCGCGACGACGCCGGAGCCGAACGTCTCGAAGATGCTCTGGATCAGCGAGATCGCCGTGCCGTCGCCGTCGACCGCGCAGAGGTACGTCGTGCCACCCCGCGGGAGCACGGACGGCGCGGGCTCGAGCGCGCGCCCCGGGTCGACGAGCGCCCGCCGCTCGTCGAGCCGGCGCGGGTCGAGCAACACATCCGGCCAGGGGGCGTCGCCCACGTGGGCGTAGACGTCCGCGAGCGCGAGCTTCATCGCCTCGATCTGAGAATGGAGACCCGGCTCGAGACCGTCGTAGAGGGCGAGGCCGAGCAGCGCCGCGGCGCCCTGGCCGTTGGGCGGCAGCTCGCAGACCTCGACGCCTCGATAGTCGTGGCGCAGCGGCTCGACCCACTCCGAGCGGTGGCGGGCGAGGTCGTCCTCGTCGAGCCAGGATGCTGCGGCGATCGCCGCGGCGACCTCTCCGCGATAGAGGGCGTCGGGCCCCTCGGCGGCGAGCCGGCCGAGCGTCTTGGCAAGCCCGGGGAGCACGAACCGCTCACCCGCCGCGGGCGGGGCGAACGGCGGCGAGGTCGCGTGCGACCACTTGTCAGCGATCCGCGCCGTGCAGTGGACGCCTTTCGCCGCGAGCGCTGCGGCGCGGGCGAGCGGCCGCTCGAGGCCGAGGCGCCCGAAGCGCTCGGCGAGGTCCGACCAGGCCCGCACAGCGCCCGGCACCGTCACCGATCGCGGACCCGACGTGTCCACCCGGAGGTCGTCGATCACGGCGGGCGCGCGCCCCGACCCGTTCAGCCCGTGCAGCCGACCCTCGTGCCAGACGAGCGCGAATGCATCGCCGCCGAGCCCGTTGTCGGTCGGCTCGGCGACGACGAGGACCGCCGCCGCGGCGAGCGCCGCATCGACCGCGTTCCCGCCGGCCGCGAAGGCCTCGAGCCCGGCGGCCGTCGCGAGGGGGTGGCTGGTCGCGATCATCGCGTCCCCGGCGATCGCGGGCATGCGCCGCCAGCCGGCCGAGCTCCCACTCGGACGGAAGAGCGCGTCGAGGTCGAGCCTCATCGGCGGATCGTGGCACGCGGGGTATTCACTTGGCTCTCCAACCGTGCCATCATGGTCGTCGTGATCCTCAAGCGCCCCCGTACGCCCCACTACGACGATCCGATCGCAGTGGGGCGAAGGCTCCATGCCGCACGCGAGGCCGCGGGGATCAGCCAGCGGGAGCTCGCGTTCCCCGGCTGCAGCGCCGCCTACATCTCACGGATCGAGCGCGGCGAGCGCATCCCGTCGCTGCAGGTGATGCGGGAGCTCGCCCGCCGCATCGGCATCACCGAGGCAGAGCTCGCGTACGGGAAGGAGCCGATCGACTCCGATGTGTCGCAGGCCGTGCGTGCGGTCGAGGCAGCCGAGGCGGCGGGGAAGCCCGGCGACGTCGCGAAGGCCTACCAAGCGCTCTCGCGGGCCGCGTCGCGGGCCGCGTCGCGCGCCGCGCGGGCCGTGGCCGCCGCCTGACCACGCCTGCCTCGTAGGATCCCCGACGTGCGGCGCGACGCCGACATCGTCGTGGTCGGCGCGGGCATCGTCGGGGTGGCGACAGCGCGCGCGCTGGCCGAGAGCGCGCTTTCGGTGGTGCTGCTCGAGCGCTTCGAGGTCGGCCACGCGCACGGCTCCAGCCACGGCACGTCGCGCATCTTCAGGCTGAACTACCCCGACGAGCGGTTCGTCCGTCTCGCCCGGGCCGCGCGCGAGGAGTGGCGCGGGCTCGAGCGGGAGCGCTCGGTCCGGCTGATCGAGGACGTCGGCGTGCTGGATTTCGGCGCCCGGGCGAACGAGACCGCACGCGCGCTCGCCGCGTGCGGCGTACCGTTCGAGACGCTCTCCGCCGCGGACGTCGCCGCACGCTGGCCACTCCGCATCGCGCCCGACGAGACCGCGATCTACCAGCGTGACGGTGGCTTTCTCTACGCCGATCGCGCGCATGCCACGCTGCTCTCGGCCGCGCTCGAGGACGGTGTGGAGCTGCGGGAGCGCTCGACGGTCTCGGCGCTCGCCGCCGGGCCCGGATCGATCCGGCTGCTGCTCGAGGGTGAGGAGCTCACCGCGCGCGCCGTCGTCGTGACCGCGGGGGCCTGGGCGCCGAAACTGCTGGCGGAGATCGGCATCGACCTGGCGGTCGTGCCCACCCGGGAGACCGTCGTCTATCTCCGCCTCGAGGGCTCGGAGCGCATTCCGCCCGTGATCGACTACGGCGGCATTCCCGCACCGGGCGAGGGCGGCATCGGCCGGGCCGGAAGCGCGGCCTACGCACTCCCAGCGCCGGGCCGGGGCCTGAAGGCCGGGCTCCACCACTCGGGGCCCGTGGCAAACCCCGACGACGAGGCGGTCACGGACGAGGCCGGGGCGGACTGGGTGGCAGCGTGGGCGGCCGAGCGGTACCCGGGGCTGGGCGAGGCGGAGGCGACCGAGACGTGCCTCTACACGAACACGGCCGACGAGAGCTTCGTGCTCGAGCGCCACGGAAGAATCGTCGTCGGCTCCGCCTGCTCGGGGCACGGCTTCAAGTTCGCCCCCGTGGTCGGACGCACCCTGGCGGCGCTCGCCCGCGAGGCGGTCGGCTGAGTTTCGACGCGGCCACGCGGGCACGGTTCCGCCCACGGGCCGGTCGACGACTGGCACACTGACGCGAACCGTGCCGCCGAAACCACGCAAGCCGCCGCCACGTCACGCAGGGGTCCGCAACCGGAAGCTCTTGCTCGCGGGTGCGGGCGCCGCCGCCGTCGTGCTCGTCCTCGTGGTCGCGAGCGTCGTCCTCGCCGGCCGCGGTGGGGACTCGGGGAACACCGCGACGGGCTCGACCGGTGATGCAGCCCTGATCAACGGGATCCCCCAGCAGGACGACGTCCTCGGCTCGAAGAGCGCGACCGTGACGATGATCCAGGTCGAGGACCTCCAGTGCCCGATCTGCCGCGCCTACCAGGAAGAGGGCTTCGGGGACATCGTGCGTGAGTACGTGAAGCCGGGGAAGATCAAGCTCCGCTTCGTCGGCATCCCGATCATCGGGGCGGATTCCGAAAAGGCGCTCTTTTACGTGCTCGCGGCGGGGAAGCAGGGACAGCTCTTCCAGTACGCCTCGGCGCTCTACGCGAACCAGGGCGACGAGAACTCGGGCTGGGTCACGGACGACCTGCTGCACCAGATCGCCGACGACCTCGGCCTCGACTGGGAGCAGCTGCAGAAGGACGCGTCGAGCACCGATGTGAAGCAACAGGCGGAGGCGATGGCCGCCGAGGCGGCGCAACGCCAGGTGCCTGGGACGCCGACCTTTTTCATCCAGATCGGCAAGCAGGCTCCGTACGTCGTCCAACCGACGTCGTTCTCGATCGACTCGTTCCGCCCGATCTTCGACGACGCGCTCGGCCAGTAGCCCGTGGACGATCCCGCACTGCCGGCCCACGCCGTCGTGCCGGACCGGGTGCTCCGGGTCGCCGTCGCGGTCGTGGCGCTCGCGGGCACGGCGGTCGCCGGCTATCTGACCTACGTCCACTACCAGCCCGACGCCCTGATCTGCACCGCTTCGGGCGGCTGCGAGACCGTCCAGGACTCCGATTACGCGACGCTGCTCGGCATCCCCGTCGCGCTGCTCGGTCTCTGCGCCTACGTCGCCGTGCTCGCGCTCGTCGCCTGGGACTCGGAGCCCGCGCGGGTGGGAGCCGCGATGATCGCGCTCTCCGCGGTCGGCTTCGCGGTGTACCTCGTCTCGCTGCAGGCGTTCGTGATCGACGCGTGGTGCATCTGGTGCCTGTCGAACGACCTCGTGATCGTGCCGCTGCTCGCGATCCTCACCGTGTGGCGCGTGCTGCGCGAGCCGGACGTCTAGCGGCCGGCTAGGTCATCGGGACCTGGCGGAGGATGCTCGACTCGATGCGGTCGAGGATCTCCATCAGGCTGTCGCCGGTCGCGGTGATGCCGTGGTTGCGCAGCCCGATCACGGCGTGGGTGGGGTCCGGCTCGCGGTCGATCAGCGTTGCGACCGACTCCGCCAGCTCCTGGGTGCCGCACGGGTAGTTGATGTCGGTCGCGGCGATCCCCTCCATCCACGCGTGCACGTGAAGGATCGCGCCGACGTCGGGATGCGCCTGATAGATCATCCAGTGCTCGATCGCGTCGACGGAGACGCGGCGCGGCTCGATGCCCGGCGGCACGCTGATCACCATCTTCGCCTCCGGCTCGATGTAGTCGGTGACGAGCAGGATGTCCCGTCCGGCAACCTCGAGCTGCGATTTGTCGACGCCGCTCGCGCTCATCCAGAAGCGGGTCGCGTCCTTGCGGGCGGAGAGGTTCCCGTACGAGAGACCCCCGACCTGGTAGAGCCGCATCACGTGCCGCAGGTCGCGCTCGTCGAGGTACTCGTGCACGGGGAACGGCGCCGGCAAGAGGTCGAGCTCCTGCATGCGCTTCCCCGCCGCGCCGATGTCGGCGGTCACCTCGTCGCCGTCCCACAGCTCGGGCTCGAGGTCCGCGACGAACTCGTTGTCGATCACGAGCTTCGACTTCGCGAGCGGCGCCAGCCGCTCGAAGACCTCGCCCGGGTCGTCCGAGATCTCGTACGTCCCGCGCTCCATCGTCGTGAACCACACTCCGTGGCCCGGAACGCGGAGGACGACGACGTTCGCGAGCGTGCGCACGAGCATCGGATAGCTCGTCTTGAGCACGTCCTCCGGCGGCTCCTCCAGCTCGTAGAACGACGCGGAGTACGTGCCCCGTGCCTGCCGGCGGAACGCCTTGGGCTGCTCGGGGTCGAACATGTTGAGGACGAAGTCGGCGTCTGCGATGTCGTCGACCCGCGCGAAGCCGTCGGCCTCGAACGCGCGACCGATCGACTGCACCCACTCCTCGTGGGCGGGCGACGTCGCAGTACCCCAGATCGCGTACCGGCGCATGCCGAGACTCTACCGCGGAGGTGGTGCCCGGACTCCTCGGAGGCGGGCAAAGCGGTGTCTCGAGACCGCGTCTCCTCCGACCGGGTTGGTCAGCGAAAGAGGTCGCGCTCGGGCGGCATCACGAGCTCGCGCGCGCTGCCGTCGCCCCGGACGTCGGCGCCGCGCACGATCGCGGCGGGGATCCCGTTCGCCTTGCCGAGGACGAGCTCCGCCGCCCCGGCGATCTCGTCGGCGACGGCGATCTGCGTCGTGCGGAGCTCGTGACCGGCGGTGTCGACCGTCCCACGCAGGTCGCGCAGCGCCGCGATGCCCGCCACGCCGAGCGCGACGTCCGTCGTCCCCTGACGCCACGCACGACCGAAGGAGTCGCTCACGATCACTCCGAGCTCCACTCCGGCGAGCACCATCAGACGCTCGCGCAGGCCCAGCGCGGACGCGTCCGGATCGAGGGGGAGCAGCACGAGCGTGCCCTCCTCGGGTGCGTTCGACGCGTCGACCCCCGCCGATGCGCAGACGAAGCCGTGGCGTGTCTCCGCGATCACGAGCGGCGGCCGAGACCGGACGATGCGGGCGCTCTCTCGGAGGATCACCTCGAGCTGCCGCGGGTCGGCCTCCGGGCCGGCGAGCTCGCGGGCCAGGCCGGACGGCTCGACGTCGGCGACCCGCACCACCCGGCCCTCCACCTTCGAGACCGCCTTCTGCGCGACCACGACCACGTCGTCAGCCTCCAGTCCGCCGACGCGCAGGGCAGACTCGTGGAGCGCGCCCGCGAGGTCGTCGCCCTCCCGCAACGCGGGGATCCCCTCGAGCGGCACGATCGAGATCGCCCGGGTGGACGTCACCTTGTGTTGATTCAACACAAGGCCCGGCGGCGCACGCCGTTCACGGGACGCCGGAGAGCCGCACGCCCGCGTGGGCCTTGTAGCGCTTGTTCACGTTCACGATCACGGCCGTCAGCCCCTCGAGCGCGCGAGCAGACCCGAGCGGGCCGCAGTCGATCGCGCGGCCGGACGTGATCCGCTCGCGCGAGCGCGAGCACGAGCTCTTTCGCGGCGGCATCGTCGCCGCAGAGGAGCGCGTCCTCGGCCGGCGGGTCGTCGCGGCCGAGATTGCGGGCCGCAAGCGAGTGGAGACCGGCGACGACCGGGCCCGCGACGACGTCCTGGACGCGGGCCGCGAGCGACCTCGCGTCGGCGGTCGGCAGGACGCCTTCCGCAGCGAAGGTCAGCTCGGCCGCGACGCAGAGCACCGGGGTGGAGCCGATCGCGCCCCGGAGCTCCCGGGCCGTGTCCAGAGTCGCGTCCGCTCTCGTCGCGAGCACGACGAGATCCGCATCGCGGCATGCGTCGGCGTTGGTCGCGCCCTCGACCCCGAGCTCGGCGGCGGCCGACGCGGCGCGCTCGGCGTCCCGGGAGCCGATCACGACCTCGTCTCCGGCCGCGGCGAGGCGTCTGGCGAGGGCGCCGCCGAAGCTCCCGGTGCCGCCGACGACTGCGATCCTCACGAGACCGCCTCGAGCACGACCTGCGCGAGCCGCCGCGAGGCGGCGCGGTCGACCATCAGCGTCTCGCTCGCGACGAGCGGGACATCCGCGTCTGCGGGAGCGTCCGCCGCGTCGATCACCAGGAGGTCGAGGAGACCCTCGTAACACCGTGCCACGTGCGCCGGGGTCGTCCCGCCCGCCATCCGCGTGAGCATACGGTCGAGTGGGCCCTTCACCGAACGACCGCCGATCAGCGGGCTCACTCCGACGCAGCGAACGCGGCGACCGGCTACCGCGTCGCGGATTCGGGGCACGGCGAGAATCGGGCCGAGCGAGACGTATGGGTTGCTCGGTGCGAGCACGAGCGCGTCGGCGCCGGCGATCGCCTCGAGCACACCGGGCGCGGGCGTCGCCTCGGCGGCACCGACGTAGACGACCGAGTCGACCTCGTCCGCGTGCTGCCGCGCCACGAACCACTCCTGCAAGCGCGAACGTCCCCGCCGGGGTGACGATGTGGGTGCGGAGCACGTCGTCGGTCGCGGGCAGGACGTGCGTCGCGATTCCCGCCGCGTCGGCAAGGCGGCGCGTGACCGCCGACAGCGGCTCCCCCCGCCGCAGGGCCTGGGTACGAACGAGGTGGAGCCCGATATCGAGGTCGCCGAGCTGGAACCAGTCCTCGCCTCCCCACTCCCGCGCCGCCGCGAGCACGCGCCACGTCTCCTCCGCCCTCCCCCAGCCACGCTCCTCGTCGTTGAGCCCGGCGAGCGCGTAGAGGACCGAGTCGAGATCGGGCGAGACGTGGAGCCCGAGCACCTCGACGTCGTCGCCGACGTTCCCGATCACGGTCAGCTCGCCCGGGGAGAGGACGTCGTGCAGCCCGCGGACGAGCTTCGCGCCCCCGACGCCCCCGGAGAGGCAGGCGACCTTCATCGGGAGATCGCCCCCAGCAAGGCTCGGGTCCGCGCACCACCACGCGGGCCGAGGCCGCCGAGGTCGTCGAGCGTGTCGACGTCGCGGACGAGATTCGGCAGCGCGAGCTCCTCGAAGTCGATCCCGAGGGCAGCCGTATGGGCAGCGAACCGTGCCGCGCTGCCGGGGCCATAGAGCGGCCGGAAGACCTCCGGGTACGGCAGGCCGAGCGCGTTCGTCGTGCCGTCCGAGGCGGCGACGAGCGCGACGCGGCGAAGTCGAGGCGGTACGGCGAGCGCTGCGAGGTCGGAGGGACGGACGCGCGGCACGTCGGCGTTCACGACCAGGCAGATGCCGTCGGCGCCCGCGAGCCCCGCCGCGACCGCCGGGCCCTGGCCCTCGTCCGGGTCGTCCACCACGCGCGCCCCGAGATCGTCGGCGACCAGGCGCGCGGCCGGGTCGTCGGTGACGACCCGTGGTCTCCGCGACCGCGACGGCCGCCTCGACGACGTCGCCGAGCATCGCGAGCGCGACGTCGCGGCGGAGCTCCTCGGGCAGCCGGCTCTTGCCCCCCGCCCGGAACGGGATCACGACGAGCATCGCTCCCGCAGCCTAGATCCACGTTGTCGGTCGCCGCGACGGCGACCGCGCCCTCTACGCCCGCCTCTAGGCGGCGTGAGGGGCAGCGCCCGACGAGCCGCTGTCGGCACCCGGCCCCGTGGTCGCCCACTCGTTCACCTCGAACCAGTGCGTGCCTTCGAGCGCGGTCACCACGTCCGGATGCGTGTGGGCGGCGTTGACCACGTGGTGGTCGAGGTCGCAGCAGATCTCGACCTCGTCGAGGGACAACGAGTCCGGGATGTGCGCGACGACCTCGAAAGGCAGGTGCGCGTTCTGCACGGTCATGTGCTTGAACTGGAGATCGGGCGCGAGCTCCATCAGCGCCGGCCAGTCGGGACAACTCTTGTAGCTCACGTGGCGACCTCCGACCGGTCAGCCGGCTCGGACCTGGACCGACGGCGACCGTTGCTCATGGGGCTGCATCCTTCGCGCCTGCGCGCCAGGTTCCTGCGAGACGCACGAGGCCCCGGCTCTCGTCGTCCGGGTAGACGAGCAGCGGCAGCCCACGCGGCAGTCGATCGAGGAGGCGACCGTCGCTTCCGAGCAGCGCGAGCCCGACCTCGAAGCGGCCGAACTGGAGCGGCGGCGACGGCACGTCGAGCCGGAGCTCGAGCCCTCCGTTGCGCCCGTCCCACCCGAGCGTGCCGGTGTCGACCAGCTCCTCCGCGACGAGCAGCCCGGAGGCGTCGCGCAGCTCCAGGTGGAGCGACGGGGCATCCACCGAGCCGGTCACGGTGAGCTCGAGCCCGAACGGCTCGCCCGCCAGGAAACGGTCGCGCGTCTCACCGTCCGCTGCGACGAGCCGTGCGTCGGCGAGCTGCGCGCCGCCGTCGCCGTCGCCGTCGCGCAGCGCTGCCGTCGAGCCGCGGCGATCCGTCGTCGTCGGCCAGTTGGCGGCGATAGCGGGTGATCGCCTCGTGTACCGCCCCGTCGAACACGAGCTTCCCGTCGCGCAGGAGTGCGGCGCGGTCGCAGAGGCGCTCGACCGCCGAGGCGTCGTGCGAGACGAACAGGATCGTGCCGCCGCGTTCCTTGAACGCGGCGATCACGCCGAAGCACTTGCGCTGGAAGCTCTCGTCACCCACCGCGAACACCTCGTCGAGCAGCAGGACGTCCGCCTCGAGGAAGGCCGCGATCGCGAAGCCGAGCCGCATCGTCATCCCCGAGGAGTACGTCCGCACCGGGCGGTCGATCGCGTGCTCGAGCTCGGCGAACGCGACGATCTCGTCGAAGCGCTCGCGGATTCGCGCGCGCGAGAGCCCCTGCAGCATCCCGTTCAGCTCGACGTTCTCCCGCCCCGTGAAGTCGGGGTGGAACCCTGCGCCGAGCTCGAGCAGCGACCCCACGCGGCCGCTCGTCTCGACCCGGCCGGAGGTCGGCTTGATGATCCCCGCGATCAGCCGCAGGAGCGTCGACTTCCCCGAGCCGTTGCGGCCGACGAGCGCGACCGCCTCGCCGGGCGCGATGCCGAGCGACACGTCGCGGAGCGCCCAGATCTCCTGCGCGCCGGTCCGCCCGCGGACGACGAGCAGCTCCTTGAGCGTGTGCGTCTCGCGGGCGTGCACGACGAAGCGCCGGGAGACGTCTTCGATCTCGATCGCGCCCGGCGTCACGTCCGGCTCCTCACGACGCCACGACCGCGAGCTCCTGCCGGACGATCCCTGCGAGCACCTCGACCATGTCCGGCGCTGCATTCGGCATCTCGATCCGCGCAAAGCGAAGCCCGAGCTCCCGTGAGCGCTCCATCGCCTCGACGTCGAGATCCCAGCGGATCTCGAGGTGATCCGAGACGAAGCCCACGGGGCATGCGACCACCCAGGAGACACCGCGCTCGCGGAGCGCCCCGAGGTGGTCGAGGATGTCGGGCCCGAGCCACGGCTCCCCGGTCGGCGACGCGCTCTGGAACGCGAACGACCAGTCGCCGACGCCTGCGGCCTCGGCGACTAGACGACTCGTCTCGAGTAACGCGTCGTGGTACGTGTCGCCGGTGTCGAGAATCCGCGTGGGCAGGGAGTGCGCCGTGAAGACCACATGGCCTTCCGGCGCTCCCGGCACCTCGCGAATGCGACGTGCCAGCGCCTCGATGAAGCCGGGATCCGTGCCCCATTCGCGCACGAACCGGGTCTCGGCGCGGCCCGCGACCGCCGTGTCGAACAGGCTCTCGTAGCGCGCGATCGAGAGTGACGACCAGTGCGGTGCGAGCACGAGGCCCGCGAGCACGTCGTGCCCGCGCTCGAGCGCGGTCTCGACGGCGGTCGCGATGCGCGGGTCCCAGTGGCGCATGCCCGTCAGCACGGGGATCCCGAGCACGCGCTCGAGCGCCGCGCGGGTCTCCTCGGTGATCGCGTTGAGGGGTGAGGGCGCCCCGGAGTCGTCGATGCCGAGCCCCCGGTAGCGGGCAACGAGGTCGTCGAGGTGCTCGGGCGCGATCGGGCGGCCGCCGCGGATGTCCGCGTAGTACTCGGGCACGTCGGCGAGCCGGTCGGGCGAGCCGTAGGCCATCAGGATCACGGCCGGGCTCGTCATGCGGCGACCGTGGTCTCGGTCCGCTCGTGCACGAGGTGTGCGAGCCGCGTGAGCGCGTCCGGGTCGGTGGAGGGCAGCACGCCGTGCCCGAGGTTGAAGACGTGTCCGGGCCGCCCGGCGGCGCGCGCGAGGACGTCCAGCGCCTCCTGCTCGGCGACCTCGCGGGGCGCGAGGAGCACCGCCGGGTCGAGGTTCCCCTGGACGCCGCGCTCGGGCACGAGCGACCAGCCCTCGTCGAGCGGCAGGCGCCAGTCGAGGCCGATCACGTCGCCGCCCGCCGCCGCCAGCTCGGCGAGAAGGTGGCCCGCGCCGGTCCCAAAATGGATCGTCGGCACGGCGACGGCGTCCAGTACCCGCGCGCTCGCAGCCGCGACGTGCGTGCGGTAGAGCCGCGCCGGGAGCGTGCCGACCCACGAGTCGAAGAGCTGGATCGCGTCCGCGCCGGCGCGCGCCTGCGCCGCGACGTAGGCGGCGAACGTCAGCGAGAGCTTCTCCAGCAGCGCGTCCCAGACGGCGGGCTCCCCGAGCATCAGCGCCTTCGTCCGTGCGAGCTCGCGGCTCGCCCGGCCCTCGACGAGGTAGCTCGCGACGGTGAACGGGCCGCCGCAGAAGCCGAGCACCGCGACCTCGGGCGGAAGCTCGCGCCGTACGAGCCCGATCGCCTCGAGCACGGGCGCGAACGCCTCCTCGGGGTCGGGCACCGTCAGCCGCCCGACGTCCGCCGCCGTGCGCACCGGCCGGTCGACGACGGGTCCGACGCCCTCGACGAGGTCGACGTCGATTCCCATGCCGAGGACGGGGGTCATGATGTCCGCGAACAGCACCGCGACGTCGACGCCGTGCCGACGCACCGGCTGCAGCGTCACCTCCGCGCACAGCTCCGGTGTCCCGGCGACGTCGAAGAACCCGTGGCGCTCGCGGATCGCCCGGTACTCGGGCAGCGAGCGGCCCGCCTGGCGCATGAACCACACGGGTGTCCGCTCGACCGGCTCGCGACGCATCGCACGGACGAGGAGCGGCACTGTCACTACGGCAGCGTAGCCCCGAGGCGACGACCGAAGGGCACTAGACTCGGCCGCCGTGGAGCCGCTCGCGCCGGTCTTCCGGGAGTGGACGCTCCCGCCGCAGCGGGCCGGCGGCCGCGCGGTCGCGCGCCTCGTGCTCGTCAACGACGGCGCCGCCACCTGGCGCTCACGCGGAACGGACGGCCTGCAGCTCTCGTACCACTGGCTTGACGCCCACCTGAACGCGATCGTCTGGGACGGGCTGCGCACGGCCTTCCCGCGGCCCGTCGCGCCGGGCGAGACGGTCAGCCTCGACGTCGCACTCGTCGCTCCGCGTCCTCCGGGCCGCTACGTGCTCCGCTTCGACCTCGTCGAGGAGCACCGCTTCTGGCTGTCGGAGGTCGGGGTGGGCACCCTCGACCTCGAGGTCGCGGTCGAGCCCGGCATCGCCGAGCGCCGGCTCGCGGTGGTCGTCCACGGCGGGCCCGACGAGCGGACCGCGGCGGCGCTCGCGGCGCAGGAGGAGGCGATCGTCGACGACGCTCCCGCCGCCACCGCGCACCTCGTCGCGGGCGCCGAGCCGGCGGCCGACTGGGCCCGGCTGGTGCTCGACGCCCACGCCGAGGGGTGGGACGCCGTGGGGCCGGCGCTCGTGCCGGACGGGGGCCGCTCGCTCGAGCGGCGCCGAGCTCGGCGGGCGCTCCGGGCGTGGGCTCCCGGCGGTCGCAACCCTCGGCCCGCCGGGCCGCTGCTCCTGCCCTCGCTGCGCGCGGGGCTCGAGCCGGTCGACCACGCCGGCTTGCCGGCCTACGCGGGCGAGGGCCTCTTCGAGGGGCGCGCCGTGGTCAGGCTTCCGACGCGATCCGGTCGTCGACCGCGCTGAAGACCCACGCGCCGAGCCCGAGCGCGACGACCGCCGCGACGCACAGGTAGATCGCGTTCGCCGCGCCGGGCGCCTCGCCCGCGTAGAGCGGCGTGCGGTACGACTCGATCGCGGGCGTGAGCGGGTTGCCCCAGTGGATCAGGTCGACGAGCCACGGCCGCGACTCCGCCCCGGGCAGGTCCTGCAGCTGGTACAGCACCGGCGTCAGGAAGAACCAGGGCAGGAGCGCCGCGGCGACCACGAACTCGACGTCGCGGAAGATCGCGTTGAGCGCGGCGACCGCGAGCGAGAGACCGGCCACGAAAACCACGATCAGGAGCGCCGCCGGCAGCGCGAGCCACGCCGTGCCCCGGCTGTCGGGGCGGAACCAGAGCGCGAGCCCGAAGACGACGGCGGTCATCACCGCGAACGCGACGAGTTGCGTCGCCACGACCGAGAGCGGGACGAGCTGCCGCGGGAAGCGCACCTTTCGGATCAGCGGTGCGTTCTCGACGAGGCTACGCGCGGAGGTCTGCAGCGACGACGCGAAGAACGCCCAGGGCGGCAGACCGCAGAGCAGGAAGAGCCAGTAGTCGTCGAGATCGGTCGCCTGCGCCTTCCAGAGCACCGAGAACACGACGAGGTACACGAGCATCAGTGCCACCGGCAGCGCGAGCGTCCAGGCGAGCCCGAGCACCGAGCCCTTGTACTTCGCGCGTAGGTCGCGTCGCACGAGGCTCGAGAACAGCTCGCGGTACCGGAACAGGTCTCCGTAGACGTCCATCGCGCGCGATTGTAGGCCCGGCCTGCGCGGGCGGGGCAGGGTCCGGCCTGGGGGATGGCTTTCCCGGGCGCGGCTTCCCAGGGCGTGGCTCTCCAGGGCGTGGCTCTCCTGGGCGTGGCCACGCCCCAGCCACGCCCTCTAGGGCGCGCGCGTATGGCGCCGCCTTCGCGCCTACAATGATCGCCCGTGGAAGCGGCCATCACGCTCGCCGCGCTGCCGGTCGCCTCGGTCGTGCTCTGGACGTTGCTTCGCTCTCCGTCGCTCGGGGGGCGGCTCGTCGCGCACCCGAGCGGCGCGCGCTGGCACGAGCGCGCGACCCCGCTGTTCGGCGGGGTGGGGATCGCGGCCGGGCTCGTCACCGGCGTCCTCCTCGCGATCGCGGTCGGCGCCGTCGAGCCGTCGTGGCTGCTTGCGGGGATTCTCGCGGGCTGTGGGCTCGTCTTCCTCGCGGGGCTCGTCGACGACTTCCGCCACCTGAGCCCGCTCGCGAAGCTCGTCGCGCAGGTCGCGGCTGCGCTGCTCGCGATCGCCGCAGGTCTGCGGGTGGAGCTGGTCTCGAACGATGCGCTCGGCATTGCGATTGCCGTCCTCTGGCTGGTCGGGATCACGAACGCGTTCAACCTGCTCGACAACATGGACGGCCTCGCCGCGAGCCTCGCGACGGTGGCGTGCTTCTACTTCGCGGTCGACGCGGCGACCGTGCACGAGAACGATCTCGTGCTCGTGCTCGCTCTCTCGCTCGCGTTCGCGTGCCTCGGGTTCCTGCCCTTCAACCTGCGGCCCGGGGACGACGCACGCGTGTTCATGGGGGACGCGGGCAGCCAACTGCTCGGCTTCCTGCTCGCCGCGCTCGGGCTCGCGGCGAGCTGGACGACCGCGGGGACGACGGTGGCCACGATGTTGCTGCCGCTGCTCGTGCTCGCGATCCCGATCCTCGACACGACGCTCGTCACGGTCCGGCGTCTCGCCGAGCGGCGCCCCGTCACACAAGGGGGCAAGGACCACACCTCGCACAGGCTGGTCTACTACGGCCTCTCCGAGACGCGGGCTGTCGCGCTGCTCGCGTTGATCGGCGTCGCACTCGGAGCGACGGCGGTGGCGTACAACGTGCTCGACCGCCCGTCGGTCACCGCGCTCGGAGTGCTCGTCACGTTCGCGCTGCTCGTGCAATTCGGCAGCTTCCTCGCCGAGCTGTCCGAGAACCAGCGCCAAGGCCGTCCCGGCGACACCTCGCTGCGCCATGCGATCACCGTGCAGCCGCGACGCCTGATCGAGCTCGCGGTCGATGCCGTGCTCGTCTGCGGCGCGCTGCTCGCCGTCTACCTCCTCTTCGTCGACGGCAGGGGCACCCCGCTGCAGCGCGGGACGTTCCAGGCTGTGCTGCCGATCGTGCTGGGGACGACCTACGCCGTATACGTGCTCTTCGGCGTCTACCGCCGCGTGTGGAGGCATGCGATGCTGCGCGACCTCGCGACGGTCGGGCTCGCAGCGGCGGTCGCGAGCGCGGCGGCGTGGGCGATCGTGCTCGCGACGCGCGAGCTCGGAGACTTCCCGCGCGCCGTGTTCCCCGTGTACCTCGTCGTCGCGACCGTGCTCGCGGTGATCTCGCGCGCGCTCGTGCGCTTCGTGCCCGAGGCGGACGCCAGCGAGGCCGACGGGCGGCGGCGCGTGCTCGTGGTCGGTGCCGGCAGCACGGGGCGGGGGCTCGTCCGTGCGCTGCGCCCGTCGGACGACGTCCATGTCGTGGGGTTCCTCGACGACAATCCGCGGCTCCACCGCCGTCGGATCCAGGGCGTGCCGGTCCTCGGGACGGCCGACGACGCTCCCGCCGTGTTGCGCGCAACCGCCGTGGACGAGCTCTTGATCACGGGTCCCGGCGTATCCGAAGAACGGCTCGCGGAGCTGATCCGCGCGTGCGACGCCGCGGGCGTCGGCCATCGCGTCGTGGCAGACGACGTCGTCGCGCCGGACCGGCCCGTGACGCAGGCTCTCGCGGAGTGACCGCGGCGGATGCCACCGCGCCGGTCGCCGGCGTCTCGACGCAGGCCCGCTCCCGGGTCGAACGTCTCGTCCCACTGGTCGGCGCGTACCTGCTCCTCGCGACCGTTTACGCGTGGCAGGCGTGGCGGCGCGAGACGCCGACGATCTTCAGCGACGAGCTCGAGACGACGCAGATCGCGCGCGCGATCGCCGAGACCGGCCACGCGGCACGGCGCGGCGACCCCTACGGCTTCACGAGCCTCGTGCCGTGGCTGACGGCGCCGTTCTGGTGGCTGCACCCGGTCGCGAGCGCGTACGGCGCGATCAAGACCGTGCAGGCGTTCGTGATGGCCGCCGCAGTCTTTCCCGCGTACCTGCTCGCCCGCCTCGTCGTCCCGTACGGCTGGGCGCTGTTCGCGGCGGTGGCGGCGATCGCCGCGCCGGCGCTCTCCTACGCGCCGATCCTCGTCGAGGAGCCCTGGGCCTACCCGGCCGCGACCCTCGCGCTCTGGCTCACGGTGCGCGCGATCGACAGGCCCGCGAAGGCGTCGCTCGCACTCGCCTTCGCCGCCTGCGTGCTCGCGGTGCTCGTCCGCTCGCAGCTCACGGCCGTCTTCGGCGCGCTCGTTGCCGGGCTGCTGATGCTCGGCTGGCGCTCCGCCTGGATGCGCACATATCGCGCGCGTTGGACGTCGTGGGACGCGGTCGGCTTCTGGACGCTCGCGGTCGGCGCGCTGATCGCGGTCGTCGCGTTCCTCGGGCATCGCTCGGGCGAGTGGGAGACCGCGACCACGCTGTGGAAGGGCCGCATGGTCGAGTACGGCAGCTGGGCCGGCGGCGCGTTCGCGATCGGGATCGGGGTGCTCCCGGCGATCGCGCTGCTCTCGATGCTCGCCGTGCCCGCGGCGGAGCGCGCCCGCCCGGGTGTCCGCGCCTTCGTCGCGGTCGGCGTCGGCGCGGTCGCCAGCTTCGGCTGGTACGCCGCGATCAAGGGCGCGTACCTCTCCACGACGTTCTCGAGCCTCGTCGTCGAGCGGAACCTCGTCTACCTCGGGCCGCTCGCGTTCGTCGCAACCGCCTACCTGCTGCACCGCGCCGCGGCGCCGGCCTGGGCGGTGGTCGTCTCCGGCCTCGTCGTCCTCGGGCTGATCGTGTGGACGCCGATCGACCGCGGGCTCGACAACTTCCCGTACTACGAGGCACACGGCTTGGCGATCCTCGCGCTCGCGAACCGCGAGTGGCACTGGCCGCGCGACCGGATCGAGACCACGCTCGTACTGCTCACGCTCGTCTCGACGGCCGTGCTGCTGCTCGTTGCGACCCGGTTTCGCCCCTCTCGCCTGACGATGGCCGTACCGGTCGCGATCGCCGCCGCGGTACTCGTCTGGAACGTCACCGCCGAGACGTATGCCTCGATCGGCGAGCACGACTTCTCCTCGCGCGTCCAGGCGAACCTCCCGAAGCCGAACGACTGGATCGACCGCGCCGCCGACGGCGGCACCACGGTCGTGCTCGGGCAGCGCATGAACGACAACCCACTCGGCTTCGCTTCGACCGAGTTCTGGAACCGCTCGATCGTGAAGGTCTGGAGCGTCGACGGCACCGGGCCAGGCCCGGGCCATACCCTGACCCCCGACCTCCAGGACGTCGACGGCACGCAGTGGCCCAATCCGCAGACCGACTTCGTGCTCGCCGCGAACGGCGTCTCGGTCGCGGGCCCACTCGTCGCCTCGAACCCTGCGGCGGACGCAACGCTCGTGCGACTGGACGGGAAGCCGATCCGGCTGCGGGCGAACCAGACCGGGATCACGGCGGACGGCTGGTCGGTCGGTGACGCGGGCGACCCGAGTGTTCCGGCGCGGGCCGCCTACAACCGGTTCGACGTCTCGCACGGCGGCACCGGCACGCTCGTCGTGACGCTCTCACGCGCGATCTTCTGCCCCAAGAACGTCCGGCTTCCGGGTGTCGCCCGGGTACGGATCGGGCCGCTCGTGCGCGGCTCGGACAAGGAGCCCTCAATCGGCAACGTCACGGGCTCCGAGACGACGTACGTCCCGGGCTGCGGCACGCGGACGGTCGTCTTGCGGACGCCGAACGGCCCCTGGCGCGCCGAGGTCGCGATCGAGACGTTCGTCCCGAAGGACGTCGACCCGAAGCACTCGAGCGACGCGCGGGCCCTCGGCGCCCAGGTCGGCTTCGACGTGCAGCAGTAGCTCGCCGGTCAGGGCGCTTGTGTTCATTCAACACAAGCGTTGTCTCCGCGGTACCTCTCAGCCCGCGGGCTTGGAGGCGATCAGGGTCACCCCGGCGTAGCCGCGCAGGCCGCTCGCCCAGGCGAGCGCGAGCCGCTTCCCGCCCGGCAGGCGGAGCAGCGTGCGGGAGACGCGGCGGCGCGCGAGCTCCTCGACTCCGTGCGCGTGCTCGCGCGCGACGAGCTCGAGCCCGGCCCGCCGGAAGGCACGCTCGTAGCCGAGCAGCGTGTGGACGTGCTCGTTGATCCCGTAGGCCTTCTCCTCTTCCTGCACGGGATTCCCCTGCCCGCGCCAGACGGGCCGCGTCCCTTCGTTGAGCGCCGCGACCAGCCCTCCGGGCCGCGTGACGCGGGCGAGCTCGCGCACCATCCGCGGCAGGTCGAGCGCATGGTGGAGCGTCGCCACGCAGTAGGTCAGGTCGAACGACCCGTCGGCGAAGGGGAGGTATTCGGCGTCGGCCTGTACCCGCTCGAACGGCCCCACCCGGCCGGCGTAGAACGCGCCTCGGCCGAGCCCGATCTTCGGGTCGGCGAGGATGTCGCTGCCGACGTACGCGCACCCGAGCGGGACGAGGTGCGCGGCGCCCCAGCACTTGGCAGCGCCCACCTCGAGCACCTCCATCCCGCGGCGGACGCGCTCGAGCAGGAGCGCGAACGACCGCTCGTTCGCGAGCCAGTTCGGATCGTCCCAGCCGAGGTCGCGACAGAGGAACGGCAGCTGGGCGTCCACCTCGTCGTCGGGCTCGTACCACCCCTCGGCCTGTGCGAGCGCGACCCAGCCCCTCGTCTCGCGAAGCTTCGCCTCGCTGCCCGGCAAGTCGGGCGTCAGGAGACGCGGGATCCCGTCCTCGACGGGGTAGACGCGGCCGCATTCGGCGCACGTGAGCGCGGCTTTCCCGTCCAGCGTCCCGCGGCACACGGGGCAGCGAACGATCCCCGAGAGGCCGTCGGTCACAGCCGCATCGCGCTCTCGGGGTGCCGGGCGAGAAAGCGAGCCATGCTGTGGAGGTGCCACAGCGTGTGGCGCGAGACGAAGCGGCGATCAGTGATCCGCGCCCAGTCGTGCGTGACGCGCGCCGCGGGCACGTACCACCGTTCCCAGCCTCCGCGCATCGCGCGGTAGGACAGGTCGATGTCCTCGACGTAGTGCCGGTAGCCCTCGTCCCAGCCCCCGAGCTCGTCGAGCATCGCCCGCCGCATGAGCAGGAACGCGCCGAGCAGCCAGTCCGCCTCGATCGGCTCCGAGACGTCCTCGTCGAGGTGGTAGTGGTCGCGCTGGCGCTCGAGCGGCGGAAGCACTCGCCGCAACGGCGTCCGCCGCACGAGCGTGCCGCGGACGGTGGGGAAGCTCCGGCGCGTCGGTTGCCAGCTCCCGTCGGGCCATTGCGTGCGGGGGCCGGCGATCCCGCACCGCACCCGCGTGTCGGCGAACGCCTGCAGGGTGCGTACCGCGTCCGGAGCCGGCACGACGTCCGGGTTCGAGAACAGCACCCAGTCTCCGGAGGTGGCCGCAGTGCCGAGGTTCACGTTCGCGGAGAGCCGACGCGGGACGCCGTTCTCGAGCACGCGCGTGCCCGGCGGCAGCTCCGCGGGCAGCGAGCCGGGGCGGTTTGCGACGACGACGAGCTCGTCGACCTGCGGTGCGAGCAGCGGTAGGAGCTCGGCGAGCTCGGTGGCGTGGCCGTGCGAGATCACGACTGCGGAGACGCGGGTCATCGCGCGAGAGCCTCGACGTATGCCCGGACGGTCGCCTCGGCCGACGCCTCCCACGAGAACGAGCGCGCGCGGGCGAGCCCAGCTGCCCTCAGGCGGTCGTGCTCGGCGAGCGCGTGGCGGACTCCTTCCGCGAGCCGCGCCTCGTCCACGACCACCGCCGCGTCGCCGGCGACCTCGACGAGCGCAGGATCGGCGACCGCGACGACCGGTGTGCCCGATGCCATCGCCTCCAGCACCGGCAGCCCGAAGCCCTCGTGGTGCGAGGCCTGGACGAGGCAGGCGGCGCCCCGGTAGAGCTCGGCGAGACGCTCGGTCGTCACGTAGCCGGCGAGCTGCGCTCCGGCCGTCCGGAGCTCGGCCGCGAGTCGCTCGTCCTTCGTCGGCCCCGCGACGACGAGCGCGAGCCCGCACGCGCGGGCCGCGGCGAGCGCCGCGAGCTGGTTCTTCCGCGTCTGGATCGCCCCCACTGCCAGGGCGTACGGCGCTCGTGACACGGTGGTGCTCGCGGTGCCCGTCCCTGCGCCGTCCGGCCCGAACGCCGGATCGATGCCGTTCGGCGTCACGACCACCTGGGCGGGATCGACGCCGTAGCGGTCGACGAGATCGCGCTTCGTCCGCTCCGAGACCGTGAGCACCCGAGCCGCAGTACGGACGGCCCGCGGCACGACCTGACGGAAGACCCAGCGGTCGCGTCTCCCCATCAGCGCCGGCTCGTCCTGCTCGAACGAGAGGTCGTGCACCGTCACGACCGCCGGGCACGGGCAGCGGAGCGGGACCGCGTACTGCGTGTGCACGAGATCCGCCCGGAGGCGCCGGAGCAGGCGAGGGAGCGACCAGGCCATCCGCAGCTCCTGTGACCGCGCAGGAAGCGGAATCGCCTCGACCCCGGCGGGGACGAGCTCCGGGTGGCGGGTGACCGCGCCGAGGCGGAGACCCGCGGCGGCCGCCGGCGCGGGAAGCGTCCTCAGCAGGTTTCGGACGTAGCTCTCGTCACCCGTTCGGCGCCGCCCGAGCACGTCCGCGTCGACGACCACGAGCGTCACGCGAGCTCCCGCCAGAGGGCCTCGACGAGATCGGCCGAGCACGTCCACGTGAATCCGGCGGCACGCTCCCGGCCGGCGGCGACCAGCTCGTCGCGCCGGCGGCCGGCCTCCTCGATCCCGGCCGCGATCGCGCTCGGGTCCCGCGGGTCGACGAGCACCGCGGCCCCACCCGCGACCTCCTCGGTCGCCCCGCCGCGGCTCGTGACGACGGGCGTACCGCATGCCATCGCCTCGAGCACCGGCAGGCCGAAGCCCTCGTACAGCGAGGGGTAGACCAGGCAGCGGGCGCCGCGGAGCAACGCCGCGAGCTGCGCGTCGCTCGGCTCCCCGACCCAGCCGGGGGCGACGATCCCGCCCCAGCCCACCGCGCCCGCGACGCGCAGCTCGACACCGGCCAGACGGGCCGCGTCGACGGCTGCCGCGAGGTTCTTGCGCGGCTCGAGCGTACCGACCGCAAGCACGTAGTCGCCCTCCTCGCGGTCTCCGTCGGGGCCGAAGACCGGGTCGACGGCGTTCGGCACGAGGCGGATCCGCTCCGCGGGCACGGGGACGAGATCGAGGAGCTCGTCCCGGGTGAACGCCGACACGCAGACGATCGCGTCGGCGGCGAGCACCCCCGCCCGGAGGGCGCGCCTCCCGCTCGTCCGGTGCCAGCGGGGGAAGGCCTGCGGGTGCCGCAGCAACGCGACGTCGTGCACCGTCACCACGAGCGGCGCCTGCGGCCGGAGCGGCGCGCGGAACGTCGTGCAGTGGAGGACGTCGAGGCTCGCCGAGACGCGGCCGAGGCGGTACGGGTACCAGAGAGCGTCGCGTCGCACGGTCGCGAGGCGCCCGGCGCCGCCGGCCGAGAGGCCCACGAGCTCCAGGTCCGGCCGGCGGCGCAGCGCGGCGAGCAGGCCCTGGACATGTCGGGCCGTGCCCGCCCGCGTCTGCACGAGCGGCGACGTGTCGATCCCGACCCTCACGACGCGGCCCGCCGCACGGCCTCGCGGGGCTCCGGGTAGCGGAGCAAGGCGATCGCTGCGTCGTCCGCGAGCCAGCGCGACTCGACGTGCTCGTGGTCGAGCTGCGGCTCCCAGCCGGCCGGCGCGTCGACGACGAACGGCCAGACGGTGATCTCCTCCGTCCCGGCCGGAAAGCGCCTGCGCACCGACTCGGGATCGCCCGCGAGGCTGTACGAGAGCATGCCGCCGAGCAGCTCCGGCGCAGCCGCGAGCCCCGTCTCCTCGGCGAGCTCGCGCGCGGCGGCCACCTCGGGGTCTTCTCCCCACTCGACGCCGCCGGCGACGAGATGCCAGTACCCGAGCTTCTCGGGTGAGCGGAGCAGCACGAGGTACTCCGGCCCGCGCTGCCCTGGGCGCCGGACGACGATCGCGACCTCCTCCGGCCTGCGGTCGCCCGTCACGGCCACTCCGCTCCGTTCGCGCACCGCGGGATGCGCTTGCAGCACGGCGTCACGGGCGTCGTCACGCCCGCTCCTCGAGCGCGGCGAGCATCGTCGTCCCCGTGGCTTCCCAGGAGAAGCGTGCCGCGTGAGCGAGCCCGAGCGGGACGAGCTCCGCGCGGCGCGCGAGCGCCTCCCGCACGCCGGCCGCGATCGCCTCGGGGTCGAGCGGGTCGACCCGCACGGCGGCGTCGCCACACGCCTCGTCGAGCGACGGATGTGCGGAGGCGACCACTGGCGTCCCGCACGCCATCGCCTCGACGACGGGCATGCCGAATCCCTCGTACAGCGACGGATAGACGAGCACCGCAGCGCCCCGGTAGAGGCTGCCGAGGTCGCCGTCGACGTAGCCCAGCCGCCGAATCCGCGGGTCGGCGAGATCCGGGCGATCGCCCCAGCCCTCGCCCCCGGCGAGCACGAGCCCGAGCTCCCCGTCGAGCAGCCGCCATGCCTCGACGAGCCGGGCCAGGTTCTTGCGCGGCTCGATCGTGCCGAGGCCGAGGATGGCCGGTCCCCCGAGGGGTGTCGCGGGCCCGTCCGGGGAGAGCCCCGGTTCGAGGCCGGGTGGCGCGTGAACGATCCGCTCCCACTCGATCCCGAGCAGGGAGACGAGGTCGTCGGCGGTGGTCTGCGAGTTCGCGAACACGATGTCGCACGTGCGCGCTGCGTTCTCCGCCTTCCGCGTGTGCATGGAGATCGTCCGCGGAGTGCACCACTCGGGGTACCGGAGCGGGACGAGATCGTGAAAGACCGTCGAGCGTACGCCGCCGCTCTGGGCCGGGTACATCCACTCGCTGAAGACGAAGGCGTCGAGCGCCCCCGCGATGCGCTCCACCGCGGGGTGCCCGGCGCGGCTCCATCCGGTGCGCAGCGCATGTGACGCCGGAAGCGGGATCAGCCGCTGCCGCACGGGCACACCGGCGAGCGAGCCTCGGATCGCCCGGGGGCCGCGGACGCTCGTCGGCGCGAACGCGAGCAGCTCGTGCCGGCCGGCCGCAGCGGCCGCCATGCCCGCGAGGGATCCGCGGATGTAGTTTCCGATCCCTGTACGCGGGTGGGAGAGCGGGGACACGTCGACGACGATCCTCATGCAGGCGGGTGGTACACGAACGTGTTGAAGTGCACGCCGAGCCGCCGTGTGTCCGTGCTCCCCGGGATCCGCTTGGCGGGGACGCGCATCGGGGTGATGTCGAAGTCGACCGTGCAGACGCCGTCGACCGGCGTGAGCGGCACGGGGAGGCGGACGGTGCCCGTCGGAGGGACGAGGATCCGGGCCACCGGCCGGCCGCGCACGCGCGCGACGACGTCCGTCAGCCCGTCGCCGACGAGATTCGGGTCGGAGAAGAGGGCGACCGAGAGCTCGCCTCCCTTGCAGTGGCGCCGCTGCCAGTGGACGTGCGGGCCGGACCACGTGTCGCTCGGGTAGATGCCGGTCAGGCTCGTGGTCGAGGAAAGCGGCCCGGAGAGGCGCCAGAGCGTCATCCCGAGCGGGACGTCGCTCGCGACGATACGGCCGTCCGGGCTGATGGAGCCGTCGAGGAGGACGTAGGGCGCGTCGATCGTCTTCCCGTCGGCGGTGCGCAGCGTTCCGTCCGTCGGGTCGACGCCCACCGGGGTCTCGCCGATCCCGCCGGGGGTCGGCGCGACCGTGTAGTAGATGTCGCCCACCGCGCGGTTGAAGAACTCGTTCTGGTTCACGGTGAAGCGGTCCGTGCGCCCCGTCCACAGCACCGCGACCGACGTTCCGTCGGGGACGTTCTCGTCGATCCAGTCACGGTCGACCCCGCGGATGCCGGTGAACAACGCACCGCGACCTGCCTGCAGCACGCCGTGCGGCCCGGACCAGACCGGTCGCGAGAGCACGATGAACAGCCCCAGCAGGACGAGCGGGACGGCGACCGCGCGACGCTGAGGGACGAGTGCCAGCACCCCGACGAGCACGAGCGCCGCCACGAGCACCGTGACGCGATAGGAGCCGGCGAGCAGGTGCGCGTTCGCCGTCCAGAGCGGGATCAGCGAGAACGTGTCGGACTTCGCGGGCTCGCCGACGAAGCGGTCGTACGGGAAGGCGGTGACGAGCGCCAGGGCGAGCACCGCACCCGGCAACGAGCGGGACGATCGGCCGCGGTGCGCCGAGGTCGATCCAGGCGAGGAGCACGATCACGAGCAGGGGGGCGAGGAAGAACAGGTACCGGTCCTGCACGCGATCCGAGGCGAACCGCGATGCGAACGCTGCGACGACCAGCGTCGAGGTGGCGACGAGCGCGAGGGTCGCGGCAAGATGCTCCTGCAGCGTGTCCGACAGGTGGCGAGCCCGCGCGAGCAGCACGACGAGCGCGATGACGGGAACGACGCAGACGTAGAGCGTCAGCACCTCGACGTGCCACAGCCAGAACCGAAGCACCTGCCCGACGTCGTAGCCCCCTTCCCCGACCACGCTGTACGCACCGAGCAGGCTCGAGAGCGACCCGCCGCGCAGCCACTGGCCGCCGAGGACGACCACGACGAGCGCGGCCGTCCCGCCGAGGATCGGGGCGAACGGGCGCAGCACGCGAGCGTCCCAGCGCAAGAGCGCGAGCACGAAGGGAGCGAGCACGGTGGCGCCGACGAATCCGAGCGCCTGCGAACGTGTCGCCACGGCGGCGACGAGCACGACCGCGAGCAGCGCGGTCCGCCTGAGCGTCGGACGTTCGAGCACGAGCACGAGTGACCAGGCGAACAACAACGCGACGGGGTAGAAGAGGTTCTCGGTCACGATCGTCGCGGTGTACGCCATCGACGGGATCGCGACTGCGATCAGCGCGCCGAGCAGCGCCAGCCATCGACCGGTGACGCGGCGCGCGAGGAGCCAGGCCGGGACGGCCGCGAGCGACATCGTGACGGCGTTCGTCGCCTTCGCGGCGGCGTACGCCGTCGGCAGCGCGTCGAAGAGCCGGTACGCCGGCGCGAGCAGCGCCGGGTAGAGGATGCTGTAGCCGTGTACCGGGACGTCGCGGATCGCAAACGTGCCGGTTTGCCCGAGGCTGCGCGCGAGCTCGGAGTAGATGAGCTCGTCGACGAAGATGTACGGCCCCGGCATCTTGTGCACGAGCCAGAGCCGCACGAGGATCGAGAGCAAGACGATCCCGGCGAGCCATCCGATGTCCGGGACGCGGGCGGCGCGCTCCCGCACGCCGTTACCCACCGAGCTCGAGCTCGGACAGACGGCGGGCGATCTCCTTGGCCTCGGGGCTCTCGGGAGCGACGCCGGACGTCGCCGCCGCGTCGCTCACCTGGCGCAGGACGCGGTCGTCGACCGCCGCGCCTCCGGCCGCACGCTCGAAGGCTGCGGCCTGCTGCTCGGCCACCCGGTCGAGCTCGTGCTCCGAGCGGGCGAGCGCGAGCGCTGCGGCGCCCATCGCCTCCCTGACGTCCCGTCGCTCCGAGAGCAGTCGCAGCGCGGCGGTGAGATCCTCCGCCTCGTGCTCGCCGACGGGGACCGCGAGCGCCACGTCGCGCGGCAGCTCCGAGAACCAGCCGACGTCGGAGACCACGAGCGGCTTCCCGAGCACGAGGGCCCTGATCGCGGTGCCCGACGTCTCGCCCATGGTCGGCGAGCGAAGGTTGACGTGGATGTCGCAGGCGGACATCAGGCTCCACAGGCGCCGCTCGTCGACGTAGCCCTCGCGGACGATTCCGTCCGCCCCGAGACCGAGACGCTGGAGGCGCCGCTCGAGGTCGAAACCCGGAGACGTCGCGCCGACGAGCAGGAGGCGCGCCTCGGGGTGATCGGCGCGGAGCCGGGCGAAGGCCTCGAGCAGCTGGGGTACGCGCTTGCTCTGGTTGACGTTTCCGAACGCGCCGATCAGCGGCTCCCCCTCGAGCGCGGCGGGCTCGACGCGCGGGTCGACCCAGGCGGGATGAGGGATCCGCGCGACCGGCCCACCGAATCCCGCCGCCCGGACACGACTCTCGACGTAGCGGGAGTGCACGACGAGCGCCGTTGCGAGCGACAGCACCTCGCCCGCGAGCGGGAAGTCCTCCGGCCGCGACTCCCAGAGCGGCGGCAGGCGCCGGTCGAGGACGCCGTGGGCGAGGAGGCGCCCCACTACGCCGTACTCGGCCTCCATCGCATCGAGGTAGCCGTGCCCGTCGCGGCGGCCGATCGTCACGCCGGCGATCAGGTGATGGAGGACGTAGTCGTGCAGGACGACGAGGCCGGGCGAGCGCCGGAGGGCATCGAGGATCCAGCCGTGGGCGTCGGGGTTGTTGCCGATGTGGTAGACGGCGAGGTCTGTGCCGCGTGGGGCCCGCTTCGTCCCCCGCTTCACGACCGTCACGTCGACGCGCCGCCGCAACGCGGGCAGCAGGAGCGCGGAGTAGTCCGCGATCCCGGACGCCTCCGGCGGCATCGGCGAGAAGTACGCCACTCTCACGAGAGCAGCCTCGCGATCGCGCGGTCCCACGTGACCTCGTCGGCAACGGCCTTCCCTCTACGCCCGAGGGCGTCCGCCTCGGCGCCGTGCTCGCCGAGCCAGACGGCGGCGCCGGCGACGGCCGCGGGCTCGGGGGCGACCACGAGCCCCGTCTGCCGGTCGTGGACGACGTCGAGCGGCCCACCCGCATCGGTCGTCGTGATCACGGGCTTGCCGGAGAGGAACGCCTCGTACGGCCCCATCCCGAAGTCCTCGTCGACGGGCGCGTAGAAGACCGCCGTGCAGGTCGCGTACAGCTCCGCGAGCCGCTCGGCGTCGACTCTGCCCTCGAAGCGGACGCGGCCGTCGAGGCCACGTGCGCGCGCAACGTCCTCGAGCCGCTCGCGGTCGGGCCCGTCGGAGGCGATCACGACGTCGAAGCCCGGTTGGCAGCGCCGCCGCGTCGAGCAGGAGGTCGATCCGCTTCGCGCGGTCGAGCCGGCTCGCCGAGAGCACGAATCCCTGCGGCGGGCGCCGAGCGGTACGGCAGCGCTTGCGGCGGATGGGGGAGCACCTCAGCGACCAGGCCCGTCGAGCGCTCGAGCCGGCCGGCGACGTTGGCCGAGGTCGCGAACAGCCGGGTCGCCTCGCCCAGCGCGATCCGGTCGAGCTCCTGTACGCGGCGGCGGAGCGCGCGCTCCTCCGGCGAGGGACCGAACTGTCCGAGGTCGGTCCCGTCGAGCTCGTACGCCTGACGGAACTGGTGCACGAGCCAGACGCGCTTCTCGCGGTGGCGCACGACGTACGACGGGAACTTCGTCGCGACCACGACGTCGATCGCCCTGCCGTCGGCCTCGTCGAGGTCGAGCATCCGCCAGAGGAACGCCTGGGTCAGGACCCGCGTGCCCGGATACCACTTGAACGGGATCGAGAGCAGGTCGGCGTCGTGCCCGCGGGCGCGCAGCTCCTCGACCAGCTCGTCCGTGAAGATCTCGACGCCACCTCGGGCGAACGGCACCTGCGGCCGCAGGACCGCGATCCGCATGATCTCTACTGCTTCTCCGCGTCGCGGAGAAGCAGGAGCTCGTGCTCGAGGGAGCCGACCCGCTGCTCGAGGTCGTCGACGAGCCTGAGCGCTGCTGCGTTGAACGAGCGCTGGTCGTACGCGAGCGGCTCGACGTACCAGCGCATCATCTTGCGCAGCACCGCCTTGACCGGCGTGCCGAGCCCGCCGCGGAATCCCGGTCGGAGCCGCAGCGGTCGGTCGGCGGACACCGGCCAGAGCCGCTCGGCCTCTGCCCGGGCGGCGAGACGGTCGCCCGCGTGCGCCTCGCCGGCGAGGCCCGGATCGGCTCCCGACCGGCGGATCTCTTCGCGCAACGCCGCGAAGAGCGCCTCGACGTCGACGTCCTCCGCCGACGGAAAGCCGTTGCCCGTCGCCTCGTCCGGCACCGCGCCAGTGTAGCCCCGGCTCCGGCCCGCCCGACCGCGCCCGAGCCGTGACAACGCTCGTGGTGATTCGACACAGGCGTTGTCCGCTCGGTCCTCGTGCGTGCGCGGGGCCGAAGAGGGAGGATCCGTGGCGCGGTCGCTACCTCCTAGGATCCCCCGGATGCGGGTCGGCCTCTCGCTGCTCACGCTCGTCCCCGGGATCTCCGGCGGCTCCGAGACGTACGCGCGCGAGCTGTGCCGCGGGCTCGCGCGCGTCGGCACGCACCACTACGAGGTGCTCGTCCCGACGCTCGCACCCGAGGCCGGAGGCGGCCTGGAGACCGTCGTCGCGACCGGCTACCCCGCATCGACCACGATCCCCGGTCGGCTGCGCGCGATGGCAGGCGCGTCGATGCGCCCCGGTGCGCTCGGCCGCCTGCTGACCGGTGCGGACGTCGTCCACTATCCGCTCACCGTTCCGGTGCCGCCCGTCGACCGGCCCACCGTGCTCACGCTGCTGGACGTCCAGCACCTCGACCTCCCGACCCTGTTTCCGAGGAGCGAGCGGCTGTTCCGGCGGCTCGCGTACGACCGCGGCGCGCGGAGCGCCACGCGCGTGATCGTGATCAGCGAGTGGACGCGGGCCAGGGTGATCGACCGCCTCCAGCTCGCTCCCGACCGGGTGCACGCGATCCACCTCGCCGTCGACCACGGGCGGTTCACGCCCGATCCGACGGTCGCCCGCGAGCCCTTCCTCCTCTATCCGGCTCGGCCCTGGCCGCACAAGAACCACCCGCGCCTGCTCGAGGCCTTCGCGCTGCTGCGCGAGGCCCGCCCGGAGCTCCGCCTCGTGCTCACCGGCGTCGGGCACGACGCCGAGCGCCTGCCCCCCGGCGTCGAGACGCGCGGCGGCGTGGACATGGACGAGCTCGTGTCTCTCTACCGGCGCGCGGCCGCGGTCGTGTTTCCGTCGCTCTACGAGGGCTTCGGCCTGCCGCCGCTCGAGGCGCTCGCCTGTGGCTGCCCCGTCGCCTCCGCGAACGCCGGCTCCCTGCCGGAGGTGCTCGGCGACGCCGCGGTGCTGTTCGACCCCGAGGACCCGGCCGCGATCGCCGCGGGCGTCTCCGAGGCGCTCGCGCGCGCGCCGGAGCTGAGCGCGCGCGGACCGGAGCAGGCGGCGCTCTACACGTGGGACGCGACCGCGCGCGCCCACGACGAGGTCTACCGGCTCGCGCTCTCGTCCTGAGAGAGCCGCGCGAGGTCGGTCTCGACCATCAGACGGACGAGCTCCTCGAAGCTCACCTCGGGCTTCCAGCCGAGAACCTTGCGCGCCTTCGTCGCGTCGCCGACGAGGTCGTGGAGCTCCGCCGCCCCGCGGTAGAGGGCCGTGTCAGACCGGACGTGGTCACGCCAGTCGAGGTCGACGGCGGCAAAGGCCTGCCCGACGAGCTCCTCGACGGAGTGCGAGACGCCGGTCGCGATCACGTAGTCGCCCGGCTCGGAGTGCTGGAGCATCAACCACATCGCACGCACGTGGTCGCCGGCGTAGCCCCAGTCGCGCCGGGCCGAGAGGTCACCGAGCACGAGCTCGTGCTCGAGCCCGAGCGAGATCGCCGCGGCGGCGCGGGCGACCTTCCGGGGCAGGAAGTCGACGGGCCGGAGCGGCGACTCGTGGTTGTAGAGGATCCCGCAGCACGTGAACATCCCGTACCGGCGCCGGTAGCTCCCGGCAATGAAGTGCGCGTAGGCCTTCGCGACACCGTACGGCGTCAGCGGGCTCGGGGCGGTCTCCTCGGTCTGGGGCGTCTCCCGGGGCTCGCCGAAGATCTCGCTCGAGGACGCCTGGTAGAAGCGGATCGCCGGGTCGACCTCGCGGATCGCCTCGAGCATCGAGGTTGCGCCGACGGCGGCAAACTCCGCGGTCAGCACCGGCTCGTCCCACGAGCGCGGCACGAACGAGGGGGCAGCCAGGTTGTAGACCTCGGTCGGCCGCGTGCGGCGCAGCGCAGCCGCGAGCGACGCGCGGTCGAGGAGGTCGGCGGTGACGAGCTCGATCCGTGGGAGCACGTCGGCCAGGTTCTCCGCGTAGGCCGCGGGGTCGCGTCGCACGACGCCCGAGACCTCGTAGCCCTCGTCGAGGAGGAGCCGGGCGAGCAGCGACCCGTCCTGCCCGCCGACGCCTGTGACGAGCGCGCGCCGCGCGCGCACGGGAGAATCACCCGGGTGCGGCACGCGCAGGAGTCTACGCGGTGAGGGTCGCGTTCACGCTCGAGCAGTGCTGGCACCCGGTTCCCGGCGGGACCGCGGTCGCCGCCCTCGAGCTCGCGCGCGTCCTCCACGCGCGCGCCGAGGTCGAGCTCGCCGGCGTCGCCGCCCGGCATCGCTCCGACCCTCCGGATCCGTGGCGCCCGCCGATCCCGGTCGCGCAGCTCGCGCTCCCACGACTCGCCCTCTACGAGTCGTGGCACCGGCTGCGCCGGCCGTCCGTCGAGCGCGCGACGGGCCCGGTCGACGTCGTCCACGCGACCGGGATCGCGATGCCACCCGCGACCCGCCCGGTGGTCTCGACGGTCCACGACCTCGCCTACCTCGACTACCCGGAGATGTTCTCCCGCGCCGGCCTCCGGTTCTTCCGCCGCGCGCTCGAGCTGACGCTCGCAGACGCGGCACTCGTCCTCTGCTCGTCTCTCGCGACCGTCGACCGCTGCCGCGCGGCCGGGTTCGACGAGACGCGTCTCCGGCACGTGCCGCTCGGGGTGCGGGTCGAGCCCGCCGGAGAGGAGGACGTCCGGAGAGTCCGTGAGCGGTACGGCCTGGCGGGGCGGTACGTGCTCTGGAGCGGGACGGTGGAGCCCCGCAAGAACCTCCCGGGTCTCCTCCACGCCTTCGCGCGTGTCGAGCCCGCCGTCGACCTCGCGCTGGTCGGTCCTCCCGGCTGGAACGAGGACCTCGAAGCCGTGCTCTCCTCCATCCCCGCGACCGCGCGCGACCGGATCCGCCGGCTCGGCTGGGTCGACCGCGTGGAGCTCGCCGCGCTCTACTCGGGCGCCTCGGTCTTCTGCTTCCCGAGCCTGCTCGAGGGGTTCGGCTTCCCGGTCGTCGAGGCGATGGCGCACGGCACGCCGGTCGTCACCTCGACGGGCACCTCGACGGAGGAGCTCGTCGCCGGCGGCGCCGGCATCGCCGTTCCGCCGACGGACACGGAGGCGATCGCGGAGGCCGTCTCGCGGATTCTCGCCGACGCGGAGCTCGCCGCCCGCCTGAGGGCTGCCGGGGTCGAGCGCGCGGCCGAGTACACCTGGGAACGCACGGCGGCCCTCGTCGAGGCTGCGTACCGGGACGCAGGCGCGACCTGACCGACGCGCTCTCTACACCTCGACGAGCGGCAGCTGCTCGATCTGGCGGAACTGCTCCTCGACGCTCAGGTGCGCACGCTCGTAGAGGGGCGCGAACGCGTCTGCCGGGGCGACCGCCTCGATTGCGTCCCCCGCCGCGTCCACGTCGACGAGAAACGCGTTCGTCCCGCGGGAGTCGCAGCCGGCCAGCACGTAGCCCTTCCGCTCTCCCAGCCGTGTGAGCGCCGTCAGCGACGCACCGTGGTAGAAGCCCGACGCGTGCGCCGCGTACCGGTCGAAGCCACGTGTGTACGGGATCGTGACCGAGCGCTCGGGACCGAAGGAGGCGTTGTACTCGACGACGAGCACGCGCGGTCGCACGGCCTCGAGCGCCTCGAGCACCCAGTAGTCGTTGCCGTCGATGTCGACGGAGAGCACGTCGAACACCGGCGCGACGTGCCCCGAGAGCAGCCCGTCGATCGTGTCCGGCTCGACCGCCGTGTGCTCGACCCGAACCCTCCCGCCCGCATGCTCGGCGTAGAACGCCGCCGCGGTCTCGGCGCCGCGGCGGTCGGCCTCGAGCAGGAGCGCCGACCACCCGAAGGTGAGGACGAGGTTCGCCGCGCAGCACTCGCTCCCGTCGCCGATCCCGAACTCGACCACCTCACGCGTCGTGGGCCCGATGCGGTCGAGCAGGTACGCGAGAATGCCGTCCTCGCCGTTCTGCGAATGGACGCGCAGCTCGGCGGCTCGTAGGGCGTCGAGCGCAGTGGTCGGCGCCGCGAGCGCGGGGTGGGCCGCGCGCAGGATCGTGGCTCCCTGCCACTCGCGGTCGAGGTCGATCTCGCGCAGCTGGTGGAGCCAGGTCCACCACCACTCGGGGAGTACGCCGGTCAGGCGGTCGCGCACGCCGCGCGGAACGCGCGTCCAGAGGCCCATGGGACGAGTCTACGGCTGTGCCCGCGCGCGCACTACCGGAGTGCGCGGAGATAGTCCCAGGAGCGAACGAGGCCCTTTGGGCGCACGGCGAGGACGGTCGCGACGTAGACGAGGAGCGCGATCGTCGCCGCCACGGGCGGCTCGAGCAGCAGAGCGCCGAGCGCGAAGACGACCAGTGCCGTGGCGCCGACGACGACGGTCGCGGTGACGAGGTCTCCGACGGTGGCGCGGAGCGCGTCGAGCAGCACGAGCATCAGCGCGAGCGCGAGCGCCGTCGACACCGCGAGCGCGATCGAAAGTCCCCAGAGGCCCGCGACGAGCCGACCGAGCACGGCGAGGGGCACGTGCACGAGGAGGACGATGCCGGCGATCACGGGCAGGCGTCCGGTGCGACCGGCGATGAACACGAGCGGGAACGTGACCGAGAGCGCGACGGACACCGCCATGAACGGCGCGAGCGCGACCACGAGCCCCCCGATCTGCGAGCCGACGTCGTGCGAATACGAGGTGCCGAGCACGCGCTCGACGATGTCGGCGCCCGCGACCGCGAACACGCCCGCGGTGGCTGCGACCACGACGAGCGCGAGCCACGAGGACGCGTCGACGTGACGCGCGACCCGGCCCGGATCGAGCCCTGCGCGCGTGAGCGGCACCGAGGTGACGAGCCCGAGCGACGAGGCCGTGACCGCAACGACCGCGGAGGCGAGCAGATACGCGTAGCCGAAGCTCGTGACCGAGCCGACGCCTTCGCGCGCCGCGAGCGGCAGGCACACGAGGTACATGGCCTGGAGCGCGAACGGGAGCGCAGCGCCGGAGAGCAGCTCGAGCAGCCGGCCGCCCGTACGTCCGAGGTCGGCCCGGGCGGCGGCCCGGGGCATCGCCTCGGAGCGCGCGCGGCGGGCGAGCCACGCCGCGGGCACGAGCGTCGCGATCGCCGCGTTCAGCGCCATCCCCCAGGCGACCGCGATCGTCCCGTCCTGGTCGATGCGGAGGACGATCAGCACGAGACCCGCGACGCTGCCGGCGACGTACCCGGTCGCCGCGACCACGTAGTCGTCGAGCGCCGCGAGCGCGCTCGCGAGCAGCCCGGCCGTGAACTGCCCGATCCCCGCGGCAATCATCCACGGGAGCGCCGCCGCCGCTGCATCGAGAGCCACGTCGGGGCCGAAGCCGGTGAGCAGGTCTGCGATCGGCCGCGCGAAGAGGACGCCGGCCACGAGCACGGGGAGGGCCACGACCGCGATCGAGACGGCGTAGGCCGCCGTCTCCGACGAGAGCCGCCGCTCGTCGCGCGCCCGTGCGAGACGGGGCAGCACGGTCACGCGAACGGCGTTCGCGGCCAGCGCGAGCACGATGAACACGCCGTAGGCCGCGAAGAACCCATCGGTCTCGGCCGTCCGCCCGATCTCCCGCGCGATGACCACGCCGACGACCGCGGCGAGCCCCGTCTGGACGGCGATCGCGAGCGCCGTGACCGCTCCCGTGGCGAGCGAGCCCAGGCCGGTCGAGGCGGGAGATGGTCGACCGGTGATCGGCATGATGTCCGGGGGCGTTCCCGACGCCGTCTCCGGGGCGTCATCCGGTTCGCGCCGATTGCCGGTCAACCATCTAATCTTCTCCACCGACGCCGAAGCCTACGGCCCGCGTCACCCGACTCGATGCCGAACGACACGATCTGGAGCGAGAGCGACCTCGCGGACCTGCAGCGGGACTTCGGGGACGTCTACGGCGGCCGGACGGTGCTCGTCACGGGCGCGGACGGCTTCATGGGCTCGCACCTCACCGATGCCCTCGTCGCGCTCGGCGCGAGCGTGCACGCGTTCGTCCGCGCGACGTCGAGCGGCGCGCTGAACAACATCGGGCACCTGCGCAACGAGCTGAAGGTGCACTTCGCCGACCTCACCGACCGCACCTCGATCGACTACCTCGTGCGCGAGCTACGCGAGGCCGCCGACAAGCCGTACGTCTTCCACCTCGGCGCGCAGGCCCACGTGGGCGAGTCGTGGCACCGCCCGTACGAGACCGTGATGGCCAACACGGTCGGCACGCTCAACCTGCTCCAGGCGGTGGTCGACTGGGGCCTCGAGCTGGAGAAGTTCGATACCGCCGGCACCTCGGAGGAGTACGGGAACGTGCGCGACGACGTCGCGGGGCACCACACGTTCGACGACGCGGGCGGGCTGATCCTGCACGAGCGCTCGCCGATCAACCCGAAGTCGATCTACGCGACCGCGAAGGTCGCGGCCGACTTCCTGACCATGAACTACCACGACGCGTTCGGGCTGCCGGGCGTCGTCACGCGCATGTTCAACAACTACGGGCCGCGGCAGAACCCGCGCTACGTGACCGGGACGATCGTCACGCAGGCGCTCACACGGCCGGAGATCGAGCTGGGCGCGCTCGAGCCGCTGCGTGACTTCTGCTTCTGCACGGACGGCGTCCGGGGCCACCTGACCGTCGCCGCCCACGGGCACCGGGCGACGTGTACGTCTACGGCCAGGGTGCGAACATCTCGATGGCCGACTGGGCCGACCTGATCGTGCGTACCGGGGTCGAGCACGGGTTCTGGCCCGACGACCGGCGGATCGTGACCACCGAGCGGCGCAAGCGGCCGGGGTCGAGCGACGTGATGGCGCTGCGCGTCGGGCACGAGAAGCTCACGCGCGAGACCGGCTGGGAGCCGAAGGTGAGCTGGGAAGAAGGCGTCCTGCGCACGATCCGCTGGTACGCGGAGCATCGCGACCGGTGGCTCGGCCGCGTGGACTGGCTCCCCACCGGGGCGCCGCTGCTCGTTCCCGGCACGTGAGCCGCGTCCTCGTCACGGGGGGCGGGGGCTTCCTCGGCTCCCGGCTCGTCGAGCGGCTCCGCGGCGAGGGCCACGAGGTCTCGATCTCGCGCCGCGCCGAGTACGACCTCACCTCGATGGAGGACACCGCACGGCTGTTCTCCGACACGGAGCCGCGAGCTCGTCTTCCACCTCGCCGCGGAAGTCGGCGGGATCGGCGCCAACCGGGCGAACCCCGGCCGCTACTGGTACGCGAACCTCGTGATGGGCGCGCACGTGCTCGAGCAGGCGCGGCTGCACGCCACGCCGAAGCTCGTGATCGCCGGGACGATCTGCGCGTACCCGAAGTTCGCCCCGGTGCCGTTCCACGAGGAGGACCTCTGGAACGGCTACCCGGAGGAGACGAACGCCCCGTACGGCGTCGCGAAGAAGGCGATCCTCGTCGGCGCGCAGTCGTACCGCGCGCAGTACGGGACGAACGCGATCTTCCTGCTTCCCGTGAACCTCTATGGACCGGGCGACAACTTCGACCTCGAGACCTCGCACGTGATTCCCGCGCTGATCCGGAAGATGGTCGAGGCCGACGAGCGCGGCGACCACGAGATCGTGCTCTGGGGGGACGGCAGCCCGACCCGCGAGTTCCTCCACGTCGACGACTGCGCGCGCGGCCTCGCGCTCGCCGCCGCCCGGTACGACGGGGCGGACCCGGTCAACCTCGGCACGGGCGACGAGATCGCGATCCGAGACCTCGCCGAGCTGATCCGGGAGGAGACGGGCTACGCCGGCACGATCACCTGGGACACGTCTCGGCCGAACGGCCAGCCGCGACGCCGGCTGGACACGACGAGAGCGGAGAAGCTGTTCGGGTTCACCGCCGAGGTGCCGTTGCGCGAAGGGATCGCCGGACGGTCGCCTGGTACCGCGCGCAGGCATGACCGACGCAACCGTCGCTGCACGACCGTCACGCGTGGCGACGGCGCTGGGACGCGCGACCGACGCGATCACCCGCCACGTCGTGATCGCGCTCGGCGCGATTCTCCTCTTCCAGGTCGCAGCGACGTTCGCGCTGTTCTTCTCCGTCAACCACAACGGCTGGCTCACGTACCAGGGCGGCGACCAGATCTGGCTCGTCACCTCCGCCTGGCTGCTCGGGAAGGGCATGATCGGGCACGCGTTGACGGGGTACGGCTGGCCGATGCTGCTTGCCCCCCTCACGTGGATCACGGGCTCGAGCTCCGTCCAGCTCTTGCCGCTGACCACGATCCTGCAGGTAGCCGTGCTCGCGCCGATCGCCACGCTCGCCGTCTACGACATCGCGGCCCGGCTCGCGGGCCGGCTGGCAGGCGTCTGGTGCGCGGCGGCGTTCGCGCTGGCGCCGTTCGCCGCGATCCCGTACTTCGTGCAGCGCTACCACGACTCCTGGGTCGACCAGTTCCTCCCGCAGGCGCTCGGGCTCACCCAGCAGGCGGACTTCCCCTCCGTCGTCGCGGTGCTCGTCTCCGCCGCGCTGACCGTGCGGGCGCTCCAGGCGGGTGCATACCGCGAGGCGGTGCTCGCGGGGACGTTCGCGGGCGTGGCTCTCGCGCTGAAGCCCGCGAACGCCCTGTTCCTCGGAGGGCCGGTGCTCGCGTTCCTGATCGCGCGGCGCTGGCGCGAGGCGGCGCTCTTCGCCGTTGCGCTCGCCCCGGCGCTCGTCACGCTCACGTTGTGGAAGTGGCGGGGGCTCGGGGAGGTGCCGCTGTTCGCCGACGGCGAAATGCGGCTCGCGAGCGGCCTCGGCGACCCCATCGTGCTCTCCCCGACGAGCTGGTTCGACCGGACGATCCACCTCAACTTCGACACGTGGCGAGAGAACATGTCGGGCATCCGCGAGTTCACGTGGAGTGCGCGGATCCTGCAGTTCCTGCCTCTTGCCGGAGCGCTCGCCGTCGCGCGTCGCTCGATCGCGGCGTCGGGCCTGCTGCTCGGCTGGCTCCTCGGGTACGTGGTCGTGAAAGGCGCCGCGGACGTCGCCACGGTGGAGTCGGGAAGCTACTGGCGGCTGATCATGCCGGCGCTCCCCGCGTTCGTGCTCCTCAGCGCGTCGCTCCCGCTCCTCGTCCCGACCTTCCTCGACCGGATGGGCCCGCGGCTCGCGCCGGTGCCCGGGCGCCGACCGGGGCAGCGTGCCACGATCGGGATCGTTGCGTTTCTCGCGGTCGTGCCGGTCGCGGTCATCCTCGCGTCCCACCCCATCCACGTCGCCCCGGCCGCCGATGTGCCGGGCGCGTACGTGATCCCACAGCTCGTCGTGGACGAGATCGGCGTTCCCGCGGATGCAGGCGTGATCTCGCTCGAGGTCCGTCGCGTGGGCAATGCGAACGCGCTGACCTGGACGGACTCGACGACCCGCGCCCGCACGTTCTACCGCGTCTACCGCGCCTCCGGGTCGAGAGGGTTCTCGGAGATGGTCTGCGATCAGGGCAGCATCGACCGCTGCGACCTCCGGGCCGAGACGCTCGTCACGACCCGAGCCCACCGGTACGTCGACCGCGACCCCCCGGCGGACGCGATCTACCGAGTCGGTGTCGCGGCGAACTGGCTCGACGAGACCGATCGCGGCGATGTGTTCGCGATCAGCCCGCCCGCGGCTCCGCCGCCCGATCGTCCGTAGCCGCCTCCGCCGACTCTCGCTCGAGCGCGTCGAGCCGCGCGCGGAGGAGCGCGACCTCCTGCGCGAGCAGCACGTTGTCGTCGGTGAGACGCGAGAGCACGGTCGAGTAGTGGAGCAGCACCGCGATCACGAACATGATCGCGGCCGCGAACAGGATCGCCGGCGGATAGCCCGAGACGCCGAGCCATCCCGCGATCGTATTGAGCCCGCCGCGCCATGCCGAGAGCACCAGCAGGACGAGGCCGGTCGCGAGCCAGAGCAGGGCATAGCGCTCCTTGAGGCGCCGCCCCCGGATCAGCTCGAGCACGATCAGGATCAGGAGCGCCGAGCCGATCGCGGCGGCGATCGAAATCCGGACCGGGGTCACCGGTTCGCCTCCTCGGTGGGCACGGCCGAGCGCCGGGCCATACCCACGAAGAGCGCCAGCGTCACCTTGATCGCGTAGTACAGCGAGCTGAGAAAGGTGATCGACGACGACCCGGTCTCGCGCTCGCGCATCTCGACCGGCACCTCGAGCAGCCGGAGCCGGTGCTTGAGCAGGAGCACGGTCGCCTCGACTTCCGGGTAGTCGCTCGGGTAGTCGCGCGCGAAGAGCGCGATCGCGGGACGATTCAGCGCCTGGAAGCCCGACGTGGTGTCGGTCACGCGCTGGCGCGAGAGCAGCGAGACGAGCTTTGCGAACCACGTGATGCCGAGCCGACGCCCGAGCGGCGGCCGGTAGCTCCCGTCCTCGGCGCGGAAGCGCGACCCCGTGACGACGTCCGCCTCGTCGCAGGAGAGCGGGCCGAGCAGCTTCGGCAGCTCGTTCGGGTCGTGCTGGCCGTCCCCGTCGAGCCGTACCGCGACGTCGTAGTCCTGCTCGAGCGCGTACCGGAAGCCGGTCTGCACCGCGGCGCCGATGCCGAGGTTGAACGGCAGCCGCACGACCACCGCGCCCGCCGCCTCCGCCGCCTCGGCGGTCCCGTCGCGCGAGCCGTCGTCGACCACCACGACGTCGATGCCGGCGTCGAACGCGCGTATCCCGCGCACGACAGTGGTGATCGCCTCCTCCTCGTCGAACGCCGGCACCACGGCAACCACCCGTCCCTGGCCACGGGGGAGGGTCACGCCGGCACCGCCGCGTCGACGTCGAGGAGACGCAGCACGCGCCGCGCGCGGTGCGCGTACGTGTGCTCGTCGAGCACACGCTCGCGGGCGCGCACGCCCATCGCCGCCGCCTGAGCCGGATCGTCGAGGAGCATGTGGTAGGTCGTGAGCGCCGCCTCGGAGTCCTCGACCACGAGCAGCTCCTCGCCCGGCTCGAACCACTCCTCGATGCCGTCGTGTGGGTTCGAGACGATCGCCGCCCCGGCCGCAGCGAGCTCGAACGGACGGCAGGTGGAGGAGCCCGGCACGCTCGCGTGCGCGCGGCGCGTGACGTTCAAATTGATCCGCGCTGCCGAGATCGCCCGGGCGAACACGTTGAACGGCACGTCGCCGACGAGGCGCGCGCCGCCCACGTCGCCGCGGAAGTCCCGTCCCCCGAGCGCGAAGTCGATCCGCGGGTCGCGCCTGCTGGGCTCGCCCACGAGCGCCGCCATCCACTCGCGCCGGAACTTGTCGCCGTAGCCGTAGAAGAACACGTCGTATTCCTTCTCGACGTCCAGCGGGCGGAAGAACTCGGGGTCGGCGGCCCAGGGCACGGACTCCGCCCGCCGGGCCCCGAGCTCGCGCAGCCGCCCGAGGCCGCCTTCGGAGTTCGACAGCACGAGGTCGTACTCCGACGGGTCGGCGCCGTGGTAGTAGTTGAAGCCTGTGTCCATGCCCCCGAACTCGGGCAGGCTCATGGGCACGTCGCCGTCGTAGAAGACGACCGGGATCCCGTGGCGCTCTCGCAGGTACGTGGGAATCCCGCGGAAGTGGGCCATCGGGACCGTGAAGACCAGCACGGCGTCGGGCCGCTCGCGCTCGACCAGCCGGTCGAGGTGGCGGCGCCAGCGGGGCGTGACGACCTTCCAGATCGTCTCGCGCGTCAGGCGGTCGAACGCTGCTGTCCTCGGGGCTCTCCTCGACGCGGCGGAGGTACCGGTCGCCCTTGAGCCGTGCGAGCCCGCCGCGCAGCGCGGCGTAGCTCTCCGCCTCGCGATAGGTCGGGTTTGGCGCGGTCCGCCACCAGGGCGACTCGATCGGGCGGCCGCGGTACGGGGTCACGACGAGGTCGACGCCCGCCTCGTAGAGCCCCTTCCAGAGCTGCCACCACGCCGGCGTGCAGCCGTAGCGGAAATCGAGGTCGACCGCCGACGCGACGGCGAGGAGGCGGGGCTGGCGCACGAGCGCTCAGTCTAGGCGGCGGCTAGGAAGCGATCAGCGTGCGGAGCACGTACGGGAGGATCCCGCCGTGGCGCAGGTACTCGCGCTCGCGCGGCGTGTCGAGCCGCACGGTCGCCCGGAACTCCGTCTCGTCGGCGCGGACGGTCACCTCGCGCGCCTCCCCTCCGTCGACGCCGAGCACCGAGAACGCCTCGCGTCCGGTCAGCCCGAGCGACTCCCGGCTCTCGCCGGGCAGGAACTGGAGCGGCAGCACGCCCATCATGAGCAGGTTCGAGCGGTGGATCCGCTCGTAGCTCTCCGCGATCACGGCGCTCACGCCCAGGAGCTTGGGGCCCTTCGCTGCCCAGTCGCGCGACGAGCCCGAGCCGTACTCCTTTCCGGCGAGCACCACGGTCGGCACGCCGTCGGCGAGGTAGCGCTCCGCGGCCTCGAAGATCGACATCTCCTCGCCCGAGGGCAGGTGGACGGTCCACGTGCCCTCGGATTCGGGCACGAGCAGGTTCCTGAGGCGGACGTTCGCGAACGTCCCGCGCACCATCACCTCGTGGTTCCCGCGCCGCGAGCCGTACGAGTTGAACTGCGCACGCTCGATCCCGTGCTCGACGAGGTAGCGGCCGGCCGGGCTCTCCGGCTTGATCGAGCCGGCCGGCGAGATGTGATCGGTGGTGACCGAGTCCCCGAGCGAGACGAGGCAGCGAGCGCCGTGGAGGTCGTCCACGGAGCCCAGGTCCATCGACATTCCGTCGAAGTACGGAGGACGCCGCACGTAGGTGGAGTCGTCGCTCCAGGCGTAGAGATCTCCCGAGGGGATCTCGAGCTCGCGCCAGGCCGGGTCGCCGGTGTACACGTCCGCGTAGGAGCGCTCGAACATCTCCCGCCCGATCGACCCCTCGACGGTGGCGCGCACCTCCTCGGCGGAGGGCCAGAGGTCGGAGAGGAAGACGGGCGCGCCGTCGGGGTCGTGCCCGAGCGGCTCGGTGGTGAGATCGACGTCCATCCTCCCGGCGATCGAGTATGCGACCACGAGCGGCGGGCTCGCGAGGTAGTTGGCCTTCACCTCCGGATGGATGCGTGCCTCGAAGTTCCGGTTGCCGGAGAGCACGGAGCACGCGACGAGCTCGCCCTCGGCGATCGCCCTGGAGACCGGCTCCGGGAGCGGCCCGGAGTTGCCGATGCAGGTGGTGCAGCCGTAGCCGACCGTGTGGAACCCGAGCGCCTCGAGTGACGGCGTCAGCCCGGCCCGCTCGAGGTAGTCGGTGACGACCTTCGAGCCCGGCGCGAGGCTCGACTTGACCCACGGGCGCCGCGTGAGGCCGCGCTCCACCGCCTTCTGCGCGAGCAGCCCGGCGGCCACCATCACGGACGGGTTCGACGTGTTCGTGCACGACGTGATCGCGGCGATCACCACCGCGCCGTGGTCGAGGTGCACGACCTCGCCGTCGAGCTCGCACGGGATCCCCTTCGTCCAGGTCGGTACGACCGCGACGGGCGCGACCTCGACCCTCTGGGTGCTCTCGGGCGCCTGTGCTCCCGGGTCGGAGAACGAGGCCGCGTCGCTCGCGGGGAACGACTCCGCGACCGCCTCGTCGACGCCGTTCCCGTAGTCGACGCCGAAGCTCGCCACGCTCTCGGCGAACGCCGCCTTCGCTCCCGAGAGCGGGATCCGGTCCTGCGGCCGCCGGGGCCCGGCGAGCGACGGCTCGACGCTCGAGAGGTCGAGCTCGACGACCTGCGAGTACGTCGCCGGCTCCGACGGGTCGTGCCACAGGAGGTTGTCCTTGCAGTACGCCTCGACGAGCGAGACGCGCTCCTCGTCGCGGCCGGTGAGCCGCAGGTAGCGCAGCGTCTCGTCGTCGACCGGGAAGAACCCGCACGTCGCGCCGTACTCGGGAGACATGTTGCCGAGCGTCGCGCGGTCTGCGACCGGCAGCGCCGCGAGCCCCTCCCCGAAGTACTCGACGAACTTCCCGACCACGCCGGTGCGGCGCAGGATCTCGGTCACGGTGAGCACGAGGTCGGTCGCGGTCGCGCCCTCGGGGAGCCGGCCGTGCAGGCGGAACCCGACGACCTGCGGGACGAGCATCGAGATCGCCTCGCCCAGCATCGCCGCCTCGGCCTCGATGCCCCCGACGCCCCAGCCGAGGACGCCCAGCCCGTTGACCATCGTGGTATGCGAGTCCGTGCCGACCAGCGTGTCGGGGAAGGCGCGGCCGTCGCGCGCCTCGACGACGCGCGCGAGGAACTCGAGGTTGACCTGGTGGCAGATGCCGGTGTTCGGGGGGACGACCTCGAGCGCGTCGAACGCCGTTTGACCCCAGCGCAGGAAGGCGTAGCGCTCCCGGTTCCGCTCGAACTCGAGCTCGGCGTTGCGCGAGATCGCGAGGCGGCTCGCGAAGTCGTCGACCTGCACCGAATGGTCGATCACGAGCTCGGCCGGGATCAGCGGGTCGATCCGGCTCGGGTCGCCGCCGAGCTCCGCCATCGCGTCGCGCATCGCGGCGAGGTCGACGACCGCGGGGACGCCCGTGAAGTCCTGCAGCAGGACACGCGCGGGCGCGAACGTGATCTCGTCCGCAGGGCTTGCGGCCGCATCCCAGCGCGCGATCGCCTCGGCGTCCTGGGCGGTGACCGTCTCGCCGTCCTCGCGTCTCAGGACGTTCTCGAGGAGGATCCGCAGCGTGTAGGGGAGCCGGGCGACGTCGTAGCGCTCCTGGAGCGCGCCGATCCGGAAGATCTCGTGCGTCGTGCCGCCGACCGTGAGGGCAGAGCGTGCGCCGAAGCTGTCGGGATGGGTCATGGCTCTCTCCTTCGTGGTCGCGGTCGGGGTCGTGCAGTCACGGCTCGAGGGCGAAGCCGAGCACGCGGAAGTCGTTGTCGAGGCCGAAAACGGCCGCGGCGCGGCCGTCGGTCGCGGTCACGGCGCCGACGCAGTCGGTGAACGAGAGCGTCAGGCCCGGGTAGCGCTCGAGCAGGTCCCAGGCGCGCGCGTCGAGGTCCGCGTCCGCGTGGCGGACGAGGAGGCGTCCCGCCTGGACGGCCTCCTCCAGGAGGCCGCGGAAGGCGAGGGCCGCGTCGAGACCCGCGTCGTAGCGCAGACGGGTGGCCGTCTCGGTCACGACGAGGTTCGACGTGAGCAGCACGTCGCCGGCGTCGCGCAGGGCGCGGTAGTGGTCGCTGACCCTCTGGTGCGCGCGGTCGCGACGCCAGAGGAGGGCGATGAACGCGCCCGAGTCGGCGTACACGACCCTCAGGCCGGCTCCTTCGGCACGCCGTCCGCCCGGCCTTCCCTGGGCGCGCCGTACAGGTAGTGGTCGTGCTCCTCGGCGACGTCGTCGGGCCCGCTCTCGTCGGCGACGAGCCCGATCAGCCGCTCGAACGGGTCGCCGTCGTCGTCGCCGCCGGTCGCGAGGTAGCGCTGCAGCGCCTCGCGGATGTGAGAGGCCTCCGAGCGCCCGGTGCGCGCGGCGAGCCGCTTCAGCGCTCGCTCGCTCGCCTCGTCGAGGTAGATCTGCTTGCGCCTCATACAGCGGAGTATACATCGCGACCCTCCCCGGGGCGTGGCTGCTGGGCGTGTCGGGGGGAGTGAGGGGGCGTGGCTTCAGCCTCGCCCCTCTCGGTGCGCAAAGAAGACGGGCGAGGCTGAAGCCACGCCCGCCAGGCCCACGCCCGCCAAGCCCACGCTCTCCGCGGGGCCACGCCCGCTGGCTAGCATCGTCCTCGATGGCGAGCGACACGATCAGGACGCTGCTCGAGCAATCCTTCCCCGAGGGCACGGTCGACGTCGTCGACCGCACCGGCGGCGGCGACCACTTCCATGTGACCGTCGCGAGCGCCGCGTTCGACGGGCTGTCGCTCGTCGAGCAGCACCGGCTCGTCAACCGCGCGCTCGCCGCGCCGCTCCGCGACGGCTCGATCCACGAGCTCCGCATCACGACGAAGGGACCCCAATGACGCTGCGTGACGAGATCCAGCAGGTGATCGACGACGAGCCCGTCGCGATCTTCATGAAGGGCACCCCGGAACGGCCCGCGTGCGGCAACTCGCTGCGGGCGCTCCAGGCGCTGTGGGGCGCCGGCGCGCCGATCACGGCCGTCGACGTGCTGCCCGACCCGCGCATCCGCCAGGAGCTCTCCGCCCTCACCGACTGGCCGACGATCCCCCAGGTGTTCGTGCGCGGCGAGCTGATCGGCGGCGCCGACATCACCGAGGAGCTGTACGCCTCCGGCGACCTCGCGCGCCGGCTGGACGACACGCTCGGCGCCGAGCGGGAGCAGGTCGTGAAGACCGTCGCGCTCTCCGCCGCTGCCGTCTGACAGCGGCAACGCGTTCTTAACGCCCCACAACCCCGGGTTCACGCCACCCGGCCTATAACGACGGCGTGAGTCTTCCCGAGTCGCCGAGTCACCCTGGCGCGACACCCGGTCAGCGCCCCGGCGTGTTCGCGTCCACCGCCAAGCCCGTTGCCGCGCTCGTCGCCGCGTCCCTTCTCGGCGGCGGCGCGGCGCTGGGCGGTGCCTGGGCCCTCGGCGCATTCGACGAGCAACCGGCGGCGACGCCCGTGGCGAGGGTCGCGCCCTCGGCGGCGGCCGATGCGGCCCCGGCGTCGACCGGGCCCACCGCGATCGACGTCGCGGCGATCTACAAGCGGAGCGCGCCCGGGGTCGTGCAGATCACGTCGACCTCGCGCGGCGCGCCGAGCACGGACGTCTTCGGCAACCCGGTTCCCGGCCAGTCGCAGCGCGCACTGGGTTCGGGGTTCGTGCTCGACAAGGACGGCCATGTGGTGACGAACTACCACGTCGTCCAAGGCGCCGACTCGATCGATGTCAGCTTCTCGAACCAGGAGACGGTTTCCGCCAAGGTCGTCGGCACCGACCCCTCGACCGACCTCGCGGTGCTCCATGTCGACGTCGATGCGAAGGCCCTTGCCCCGCTCGGCCTCGCGAACTCCGACCTGGTCCAGGTCGGCGACCCGGTGGTCGCGATCGGCAATCCGTTCGGCCTCGAGCGCACCGTCACGTCGGGCATCGTGAGCGCCCTGCAGCGACAGGTCAGCGCTCCGAACGACTACACGATCGACCACGTGATCCAGACCGACGCGCCGATCAACGCCGGCAACTCCGGCGGCCCGCTGATCGATGCCCAGGGGCGCGTGATCGGGGTCAACTCGCAGATCGAGACCGCAAGCGACGGCGGCGGCAACGTCGGCATCGGCTTCGCAGTCCCCTCGAACACCGTGAAGACCGTCGTCGCGCAGCTCGTGGCGGACGGCAAGGTCGAGCGCGCGTTTCTCGGGGTCACTCTCCAGGACGTCGACCCGAACGTCGCCCAGGTCCTGCGGCTCCCGACGAAGCAGGGCGTGCTCGTCTCGTCGGTCAGGTCCGGCAGCCCGGCTGCGCAGGCAGGCCTCGTCGGCGGGGACACCCAGGTCGTCGTCGCGGGGCAGAGCTACCAGCTGGGCGGCGACATGATCGTCGCAGTCGAGGGCAAGAGCGTCGCCTCCGTCGACCGGCTCCGCGACCTGATCGCCGCGCACAAGCCGGGAGACACGGTGCGGATCACGGTCGTCGACGCGAAAGGCAAGCGAACGACGAAGAGCGTGGAGCTCGGACGGATGCCCGCGAACCTGACGAGCTGAGAGCTCGACTGGGTCGCCATTTCTCCCCGGCGGCCCACACGAGAGGCAGGGGGGATGCCTGCCCGCCCCTGCTGACCGCCGCCGCCCATCCGGGCGGCGGCGCGTCTTCCGGGCTCACCGCGGCTCGTCCGCGAGCACGTCGTCCGCGAGGCGACGGCCTCGTTCGATCAAGGCCCGCTTCGCTTCGACGGGCCACTCGAGCCCCGCGCGGAAGCTCGGGCCGAGCGCGAGCTCCCGGCGCTCCCGCTCACGATCCGCAGCGCAGGGCGCGGTCGTGACGGAACGGGAACTTCGCGGCGGCGAAGCGCTCATCCCCCCGCCGGAGAGGACGATCGCGAGATCGCGCTCGCTCATCGCATCTATTCTGCTGGGCGTGCAGCCGGAGACACCGCGGACCGGGTCGATCGTCCTTCCGGAGGACGAGTTCGACGCCGACGAGGGCCTCTGGCAGGACGAGGGCGACGAGGACCACGCCGGCTGGTGGTGCGTGCGTACCGATCCGTTTCCGTGCCCGGCGAGCGGCTGCGCGTTCGTGGCCGAGTTCATGACCGCGGCGCACCTCGTGCTCGTCTGGGAGGAGCGGGACGACCCGAATCTCCTCTGGCACGCGCAGCGCGCGAAGGAGGTCGGCCGCAACCCGCGCGTCGTCTCGTACGCGGCCGTCTTCGGGCCGAGCGCCTCGTACTACGCGTGGGAAGCCGCGGGTCGACCGGTGCACGGCGTCAAGCGCTGACGACCTGCGCGACCCCGACGAGGGTCTCGGCATCACCGTCGTTTTGTCTTGACCGGTTACGGCGACGGCGCTACCGTCCCGGCGTGTCGGCGAGCTTCCAACCGGGCGGCCGCGCTCCGGCGCCCGCGCCGCTTCGGCTCGTGCAGGACTTCGTCAACACGGAGATCCCGGAGTGGCACCGCGACGACGTCGGGACGCCGCAGGCCCTCGCCGCCTGGCTGCAGGAACGCGGCCTCGCGGGCGAGCACGACGAGGTCGACGGGGACCTCTTCGTCGCGGCACGGGCGCTCCGCGCGGCGCTCCGTGAACTCGCGCTCGCGAACACGCTCGGCGCGCCGCCCGCGCCCGCACGCCGCCGTGCGATCGAGCAGGCGCTGCAGGGGTTTCCGCTCCAGGTGCGGCTACGCGACGGCAGACCGCGTCTCGCGCCCGTCGCGCGCGGCGCGGCGGGCGGCCTCGCCGAGATCGTCGCGGTCGTCGCCGACGCGCGCGCCGCGGGCTCGTGGCCGAGGCTCAAGGCCTGCCGTCAGGAGACCTGCGGCTGGCTGTTCTTCGACGGCTCGCGCAACCGTTCGTCGAGCTGGTGCTCGATGCAGGTCTGCGGCGGCCGGGCAAAGGCCAGTTCGTACCGACGCAGGCAGGCCGCCCGAGGCGCCCGTCGATGAGAGGCGCCGGCTACGTGCTCGGGCTGGCCTTCCACCGCCTGCGGCGGCGCGACAGCGGCGCGCTGGTGGCCGCGCTCGGGATCACGGCGGCGGCCGCCGTCCTGGCACTGATCCTCGCCGGCACGACCGTCGCGAAGGACCGGGCGCTCGCACAGGACGTCGACCGGCTTCCCGCCGCCGCCCGCGCGGTGCGGGCGGTGTGGTTCGGGGTGCCGGCGGGCCCCGAAGACGGCTGGCGCGGGCTCGATCGCCGGGCCCGCGCGGCGCTCGAGCCGCTTCCCGCGGGCCGGCCGACCGCGATCGCGCTCGTCCGCGAGAGCACGGTCGGCGGGAGGTTCGTCGGGCTCGCGGCGGTCGACGGGCTCGCGCCGTACGTCGAGCTCCGCAGCGGACGCCTCCCGCGGCGCTGCACACCGACGCGCTGCGAGGTCCTGCGTCTGCGCGGCGAGGGACTGCTGCCCGACGTCCCGGGTCTGCACATCGTTCAGGTCGGCACTGCACGGCTCCGCTCGCGCCAGCTCTTCGGCGACTTCCTGGTGCCTACCGACAACGCGCTCGCCGACGCCGAGGTCGCGCCGGCGCTGCAACGGTCGTCGAGCTACCACAGGCCTGCGCCCCCGCCGTTGGTGGTCGCGGAGGGCGTCGCCGGCCTCGTCTCCTCTCCCGTGCTCGCGCGGACGTACCGAAGCTACGCCTGGGTGCAGCCGCTGTCGGCCGGCACGCCCAGGCTCTGGCAGGTCGACGATCTCGTCGCGAAGGCGGATCGAGCGCGGGCGGAGCTCCAGTCGAGCTCGCCCGCCTGGTCGCTCACGCTGCCCGCCGACGAGCTGCGCGCCTCCCAGCACGACGCCACTGTCGCCGGCCGGCGCCTGCTGCTCGTCGGTGGGGAGGCGGCGGCGCTGCTCGTCGCCTTCGCCGTGCTCGCGGCGGGGGCCCTCCGTCGAGACCTGGCGGCCGCCAGGCGCAGGCTCACCTGGCACGGCGCCCAGGCTTGGCAGCGCGTGCTCCTGACGCTGACCGAGAGCGCCGCGGTGGGCTTCGGAGGCGCCGTCGCCGGCTGGATCCTGGGGATCGTGGCGGGCGCGATCGTCGCCGCGGCGTCCGCCGCCCCGGTCGGCGACGTGCTCGCGGAGAGCCTCCTCTCGCCCGCGGGTCTACTGCTCGGCCTCGGCGTGGCGATCCTCGCCGCGTGCGTGATCGCCCTCACGGTCTCGCTCGACGGCGGCGGCGGACGCCGGATCTCGGCCGTCGACGTCGCCGCCGTGGTCGCAGCGCTCGCGGCGCTCGGCGTGGTCGCGAGCGGCGCGGTCGATCCCGACCAGCTCGCGTCGGGCGGCGCGCCGGCGGCGGCGCTGCTCGTCCTCCCGGGGCTCGTGGCGTTCGCCGCGGCGGTCGCCGCCGCGCGGCTGCTCCCCGTCCTGGGCCGGATGCTCGCGCGGAACGGCGGGGCGCGGAGCGCGCGGCTCGCAGGATTCTCGCTCGCCCGCTCCCGGGGATCGGCGGCGATCGCTGCCGCGTTCCTCGCCCTCGCGCTCGCGCTCGCGGGCCTGGCCGTCGCGTACCGGTCGACGCTCGCGACGGGCGAGCGCGACCAGGCGGCGTTCGCGGTGCCGGCGGACGCGGTGGTGCGAGAGAACCTGAGCGCCCTGGTGCCCGTGCTGAAGGCGGCCCCGCTGTCGCGCTACGAGGCGATTCCCGGTGTCGAGTCCGCCTACCCGGTCGTACGGCTCACCGCGAGCGCCGGGGCGGCGTCCTCCGTGACGGGAGTGACGGTGCTCGGCGTGGAGCCCGCTGCACTCGCGGCGATGCCGCTCTGGCGGTCGGACTGGGGCGTGAGCCGCGGCACGCTCGTGCGGACGATCCACTACCACGGCGCCACCGGCCTTCGCGGCGCCGGGCTGGGCGACCATCTCGCGCTCTCGGTCGGCCCCGGCCTGGTCTCCTACCGTGCGGTTGTCGAGGGACGCGACGGCTCGTTCACGACCGTCGATCTCGGCACGTCCGACCCGCGACAGAAGAAGCTGCTGCGGGTCGCCCTCCCCTCCGCTGCGCGTCGCGGTCGCCTCGTGGAGCTCGTGCTCGTCCCGCCGCGGATCATCGAGCGCGGCTCGGACGAGGGTGACGCGCTCCGCGGCTCGACGACGCTCGAAGTCGGTGGCGCAAGGCTGACCGGCTGGGTCGGCAAGGGGGGCGTGAGCGCCTCCGGCGACCAGGGGGGCGCGCTGCGGGTCCGCTACGCGATCACACCGCAGCGCGTCGCGCTCGTCCGGCCGCGCCAGCCGACCGACGACGATCCACCGAGCGTCGCCGTGACGCCCGCACTCGGCGCTCTCGCCGGCGGCGTCGGCGGCACGCTGCCGCTGCTGGTCGACGGCGAGCCCGTGCTCGTCCGGGTGGGGGCGGTCGTCGACCGGGTGCCGGGGACGACCGGCGACGCCGTGGTCGCCGACGTCGACGCGCTCACCACCGCCGTCGACACGAGCGCTCCCGGCGCGGCGCCGATCAGCGAGCTGTGGCTCCACACCGACGCCGGCGACGAGGCTCGAGTCGAGACGACGCTCCGGCAGCGCCCGTTCAGCGCGGTCGAGGTCGAGTCCCGCTCCGCGCTCGAGACCGATGCGAGCCGCGACCCGCTCGGGCACGGCACGCTGCTCGCGCTCGGGGCGGCGGCGCTGGCGGCACTCGTGCTCGCCGTGTGGGGGCTCGTGCTCGCGATCCGCGCCGACCTGCGAGACGAGCGGGGCGATCTGGTCGACCTGGAGGCGCAGGGCGCGACTCCAAGCCTGCTGCGCCGCGTCGTCGCGGCCCGCGCAGGCGTGGTCGCCGCGATCGGCGTCGCGGCAGGCGTGGTCGCAGGCGCGCTGCTCGCGGTGCTGGTCACGCGCGTGGTCTCGGTCACCGCCCGGGCCGAGCATCCGGAGCCACCGCTGGTCACGACCGTCGATCCGCTGACGTTGGTGCTCGGCGCCGCAGCGTTCGTCGTGGCGGCCGCCGCGCTCGTCTTCCTCACGACCCGCCGAGCGTTCGCCGATCCCCGCGGGCCCGGGCGAATCGGAGCAGAGCCGTGAGCCCGGCTCCGCGGCGCGGGAGCGGCCGCCGGCCGGGGGCGCGCATGAGACCACGCGCGGTCCCGGGGCGCTGCTCGCGGTGCGGGGCCGGAGGGCACAGTACGAGAGGTACGGGCCCGGAAGGCACCGTGCCGCGAGCAGCGCCAGGCGTCCGCGGAGCCCGGCTCCGCCGGGCGGGAGCGGCCGCCGGCCGGGGGCGCGCGTGATTGTCGACCTGCGTGATGTGTTCGTCGTCCATCCCTCCGAGGACGGAGGCGTCGCCGCGCTGCGGGGCCTGACCCTCGCGATCGAGCGCGGCGAGCTCTGCGTCGTGCTCGGGCCGAGCGGCGCCGGCAAGTCGACGCTCGTCAAGGTCGTCGCCGGGCTGCAGCGCCCCTCCGCAGGGCTCGCTCTCGTCGACGGCCTCGACCTCGGCGCCGCGCGGTCGTCCGTCGTCGCCCGCCACCGCGCGCGCGTCGTCGGTTACGCCGACCAGCACTACTGGCGCGCCCTCTCGGGCGACCTCACTGCGGAGGAGCTCGTCGCGCTCCCGCTCGGGTTGCGCGGTGTCGCCAAGACGGAGCGCCGTCATAGGGCACGCGCGCTGCTCGACCGCGTCGGCCTGCTCGACCGCTCGTCGGCGCGTCCGGGCGAGCTCTCGGGCGGTGAGCAGCAGCGGATCGCGCTCTGCGCCGCGCTCGTGCACGAGCCCGCGCTGCTCGTCGCCGACGAGCCGACCGGAGAGCTCGACGAGGAGACCGCGCGCGGGGTGCTGGGGCTGTTGCGGGAGCTCGCACGCGACGCCGGCGCGGGGGCGCTCGTGGTGAGCCACGACCCGGCGTCCGCGGCGATCGCCGATCGCGTCGTGCACGTCCGCGACGGCCGGGTCGGCGAGGAGCAGCGCGCCGACCGGCAGACGATCGTCATCGGCCGCGGCGGCTGGCTCCACGTCCCCGAGGAGTCGCTGCGAGAGGCGGGTATCGGGGAACGTGCCGTCGTGCACGTCCGGCCCGGAGCCGTCGAGCTGCGCCCCGCGGAGGGCGACGCCCCCGAGACCGAGGACGTGCCCGCCGCGCCGAGCACCGCGGCGGGGTCGCTCGTCGAGGCACGCGGGGTCAGCCGCCGGTTCGGCCGGGAGATCGCGCTCGCCCGGGTCGACGCGGTCTTCCCACCGGGCACGATGACCGTCGTCACGGGCCCGTCCGGCTCGGGCAAGTCGACGCTCCTCGCGCTGCTCGCGGGGCTCGACACCCCGGACGAGGGCGAGGTCGCGATCGACGGAACCGTGCTCTCGCAGCTCGACCGTGAGGGGCGCGCGGCATTCCGCCGCGAGACGATCGCGGTCGTGGGGCAGGTGCCCGGCCTCTCGGGCTCGCTCACCGCGCGGGAGAACATCGAGCTCTCGCTCTCGCTCCGCGGTGTCGACGTCCCGGAGATCCACGGGCGCGCGATGGACGCGCTCGCAGTGGTCGGTCTCGCGGATCATCCCGAGCGGCCGGTCGCGCAGCTGTCGGCGGGCGAGCGGGAGCGCGTCGCCCTCGCACGCGCGATCGCGTCGGGTCCGTCGGTGCTGATCGCCGACGAGCCCACCGCCCGCCTCGACAGCATGACGACGCTCGCGATCGGCGGCCTCCTCGCCGATCTCGCGCGCGAGCGCGGCACGACGGTGATCTGTGCGACCCACGACCCGATCCTCGTCACGCTCGCCGGCGCCGAGCTCGGGCTCGGCACCGGCTCAGGGGTAGCATCCGGCTGATGGCGCAGGTCACAGGCACGTTCCAGGTCTCGGGGATCCGCTGCGAGCGCTGCGTCCTGAGACTCGCGAACGCGCTCGAGGACCAGCCGGGGCTGACCGGCGCGCACGCGAACCTGATGGGCGAGGTGACGCTCACGTGGGACGACGACCTCACCACCCGCGAGACTCTCGCTCGTGCGTTGTCGACGTCCGGGTTCCACGAGCGCGTCCCCGTCTAGTGCCCCTCCAGGTGCGGTAGTCAACCCGTCGGGAATAGTCGCGGCGTCTCGACCGTTTGTGCTCTCGTACGCTGCTACGGTTGCCCGGTGCGTGAGCCGGACACGGCCGACCGAGACGGTGCGCGCCGGGTCGCGGGCGAGGCCCGCGACCGGGTGCGCTTCGAGGAAGAGGCCCTCGAGCTCGCGGATCAGGTCTACCGGGTGGCACGACGTTTCGTCTCGACCCGCGAGGAAGCAGAGGATCTGGTTCAGGACACGTATGCAAGGGCCTTTCGCAGCTGGCAGTCCTACACCCCGGGCACGAACCTCCGCGCCTGGCTCCTGCGGATCCTCACGAACCTCAACGTCGACCGCGGCCGGAGGCTCCAGCGCCGGCCCGACGAGACGCCGCTCGAGGAGACCGACTACTACCTCGCCAACAAGGTCGCCGCTGCCGGCGGCGAGCAGGTCCTCGACCAGGACCGCGTCGTCGAGCGGCTCTCGCAGGACTCGATCGTGAACGCCCTCGCCGAGATCCCGCACGACTTCCGTGACGTCGTCGTGCTCGTCGACATCGGCGACTTCAGCTACGCGGACGCGGCCCAGATTCTCGACGTCCCCATGGGCACGGTGATGTCGCGGCTGCACCGTGGCCGCCGCCTCCTCAAGGCGAGGCTCGCCGAAGAGGCCGTGCAGTGACCGACGGCGACTGCGGCAAGTGCGAGCAGCTCCTCCAGGGGTACCTCGACCGCGAGCTCTCCGACACGGAGGTTTCCGAGGCGGAGCACCATCTCGACGGCTGCGACTACTGCCGCCGGCGCTACCGCTTCGAGGAGACCCTGCGGGTCTACGTCCGCACGACCGCGGTGGAGCGCATGCCGCCGGGGCTGATGGCAAAGCTCGCCCAGCTCCGCACAAGCGATCCCGGCTCCGCGTCTCTCTGAGCGGCGGCTAGACGCCCTTGCGCGCGACCGCGCGCTCGAGATCGTACGTCGTGAAAGGCCCCGTCGCGCCCGTGCCCGACGCGTACCGGTAGAGCGCCACCGCGAACACCGCGCGGGCGGCGCTGCCGAGCACGGCCGCGGCGACCGCGACGACCACCCCCAGCACGATCAGCGTCACGGCGACGACGGTGGAGCCCGACGCGAGCCCGAGAACGAGCAAGAGCAGCGCGGGCACGGTGCCGAGCAGCGCGAAGAGCAAACCGATCGAGGCGGTGCCGACCAGCTGCTCGCCCCACTTCTGGCGGAACAGCGAGGCCGAGCGGTCGAGCGCGGCGAGCGGCCCCAGCCCCTCGAGCGCGAGGAGCGGGACGACGAGGAACGTCGCGAGGCCCCAGGCGACCGTCGCCGCGCCGAGCAGGAGATTCCCGAGGATCCCCGCGCGCTCGCGCAGCACCTGGAGCACGAGGTTCACGGTCGTGAGCACGAGCGCCCAGCCCGCGATCGGCCCGAGAACGCCCGACGCGACGGCGGTGCTCCGCCTCACGGTCGCGTCGCGGCCGTCGAGCACGTCGGCGGACGCCGCCGCGAGTGCCACTGCAAAGTACGTCGCGACGAGCGTCGCGAGGTAGATCCCGACCACTGCCACGATCGCCGCGACCACCGTCTCGTCCGTCTCGTACGCCACGAGGGCAGGCAGGAGAAACGCGAGCGCGACCGCGCCGGACGCGATCCCGCCGAGCACCACGAGCGTGGTCAGCGAGCCGTCGCTGCGGACGACCCGGAGACTCAGCTTGGCGAGGCCCCAGCCTGCGGCGATCCGACCCACGGCGCGACCGTAGCAGCGGCCTCAGCCGTCATCGGCCTCCTCGAGCGCCGCGAGGTCGCCCGGCGTGTCGACGTCGCCCGGCGAGCCGAGGTCGTCGCAGGGCACGAGCCTCGGGGCGACGACCCTCAGGCCCGCGTCGGGCACCGTGTCCCAGGCAGGGCGCGCGAGCAGCAGCGGGTGGCCTCGAGCTCCGCCGTACGACGCCGCAACGACGTCACCCCCGTCCGCCAGCCAGCTCTCGAGCACGCGCGCGACCGCGCCGGGCGCGAGGCGCGGCCCGTCGCCGAGCACCACGACGGCCGCCGAAACGTCGTCTCCCAGCGCCCGCAGGCCGCACCGGAGCGACGCTCCCGGCCCCCGCCCCCACTCCGCGCAGTGCACGAGCCGGACAGGCGCTTGTGTCGAATCGACACAAAGTTCGTACGCGCCCTCCACCACCACGACCTCGTCGACCGGGCTCTCGGACAGGCGCGTGAGGACGTCGGGGAGGAGCAGGCGCTGCTTCGGGGCGCCGAAGCGGGTTGCGGCGCCGGCCGCGAGGACGACGGCCGCGACGCGGCTCACGAGCTCGAGCCGACCGTGACCGAGTCGATCACGACGGGCTGCAGCGGCTGTTCCGTGGTCGGGTCGCCGAGCGCGCCGATCCGCTCGACGACTTCGAGGCCGTCCGTGACCTTGCCCACGACCGCGTAGTCGGGCGGCAGTCCGGCGTCGGCGCCGGTCACCACGAAGAACTGGCTGCCTGCGGTGCCGGCCGGCTCCGCCTCGGTCTTCGCCATCGCGACCACCCCCTTCGTGTACGCGGCGTCCCGCTGCGGTGGATCGACGGTCGAGTAGCCGGGGCCTCCGCTCCCCGACTGGGTGGGGTCGCCACCCTGGATCACGAACCCGGGGGCGATCCGGTGGAACAGCGTGTCGTCGAAGTACCCGGCGCGGGCGAGGGAGACGAGCGAGGCCGTCGTGTGCGGGGCCGACGCAGGGTCGAGCGTGACGACGAACGTGCCGCACGACGTGTCGAACGTCAGCGTCCAGGTCTTCGAGGCGTCGAGCTCCTCGCTCGGCGCCTTCTCGCCGCCGCCGGAGCGCGGCGCGGGCGCCTCGACGTCGGCACATCCGGTGGCCGACGTCGTCGTCCCCGATCCCTCGCCCCCGCCGCCCCCGCAGCCTGCGGCGAGAGCCGAGAGCACCGCGACGACGACCGCACACGTTGCGCCGTGCAACGTGTGCCGTCTGTTGCGCTCCGGCATCGGCCGGAGGGTAGTCGACGTGGCGCGGGCCGGGTCTGGTACTGCTTGCGCGATGTCGATCGCGTTCGAGGTCAACGGCGAGACGCACGTGCTCGACGTCGCGCCGACACGCCGGCTGCTCGCGGTGCTCCGCGACGATCTCGCGCTCACCGGCGCGAAGCAGGGCTGCGGCGAGGGCGCCTGCGGCGCGTGCGCGGTCCTGCTCGACGGGCTGCCGGTCGTCTCGTGCCTGCTGCCTGTCGGTGCGGTCGAGGGGCGCTCGGTCACGACGATCGAGGGCCTCGCGCGCGACCGCCCCGAGCTACAGGAGGCGTTCGTCGCAGAGGACGCGCTCCAGTGCGGGTTCTGCACGCCGGGGCAGGTCGTCTCGGCGACCGCGCTCCTCGCTGCGACCCCCCAGCCGACGCGCGAGCAGATCCGCGCGAGTCTCGCTGGGAATCTCTGCCGCTGCGGCGCCTACCCGAAGATCGAGCGGGCCGTGCTGCGCGCCTCCGGACAGCAGGTCGCGTGATGCCGCGTTTCGTGAAGACGCAGCGCGAGATGGAAGGGCGGTTCGAGGACGTCTGGGTGCTCGTCGACGAGGAGGATGAGCTCGAGATCTGGCCGGAGGATGCCGGGCTCGAGGTCGTCGGACGGCCCGCGACGCGGCACGACGGCCCGCTGCGCGCCGGCGGCGCCGCACGGTACACGGTCGACGTCCAGCTGCCCGGCATGCTCCACGCCCGGGTGCTGCGCGCGCCGGTCGCGCGTTGCCGCGTGACGTCGCTCGATCTGGTCGCGGCTCGCGCGACTCCCGGCGTGCGCGCGGTGCTGGGGCCCGAGGGGCCGTACACGATGAACGGCGATCCGCCGCTCCACGCGGAGCCATCGTGGGCGGGCGCGCCGATCGCGGCGGTTGCGGCCGAGACGCCCGAGGCGGCCGAGGCGGGTCTTCTGGCCCTCGCGCTCGAGCTCGAGACACTCGCGCCGCTCGGGCTCGACGAGGGGCTCGCGGAGCAGCGCTTCACCGAGGAGCCGCGCGAGGTCGTCCGCGGCGACCCCGACGCCGCCCTCGCCGCCGCGGACGTCCGGGTCGAGGTGACGTGCGAGACTCCCGCCCACGTCCAGACGCCGCTCGAGCCGCACGCCGCGGTCGTCCGCTGGGAGGGCGACGCGCTCACCGCGTGGATCTCGACCCAGGGGATGTTCGACGCGCGACGCGAGCTGTCCGAGCGCTTCGGCCTCGTCCCCGAGCGCGTGCGGGTGATCTCGGAGTTCATCGGCGGCGGATTCGGCGGGAAGCAGGGCGCGGGCGTCGAGGCGCTCCTGGCGACCGAGCTCGCCCGCGCGGCCGGCCGGCCGGTTCGGCTCGTCCTCTCGCGTCACGAGGACCTCGTGGTCGGAGGAAGGCGCGCCCGGACGCGGCAGACCGTGACGCTCGGCGCACGCCGCGACGGGAAGCTCGCCGGCATCGAGCTCGCGGCCGTGGTCGAGATGGGCGCCGCCGGCTGGATCTTCCCCGTCGCCGAGCCGGCGCTGTCGCTCTACGCCTGCGACGACGTCCGAGCGATGACGTTCCCGGTCAGGACCAGCCTGCGCGCGCAGAACGCGTTCCGCGCACCAGGCGTCACGGAGGGCGTCACGGTGCTCGAGCAGGCCATCGACGAGCTCGCGGCGGCGCTCGAGCTCGACCCCCTCGAGCTGCGGCGCCGAAACCACGTCGAGCGCGACCAGGCGACGGGTCTGCCGTACTCGAGCAAGCGGCTGCTCGCGTGCTACGAGCGGGCCGCCGAGCTCTCCGGCTGGGCCGGGCGGGAATCGCTCCGTGGGCCCTCGCCCGACGGGCTGCTCCGCGGGATGGGGTGTGGGACGCAGATCTGGTGGGGCGGCGGCGGGCCGCCTGCGCACGCAACGGTGCGTCTCGACGCCGATGCGCGCGCACTCGTGCTGACGGGCATCCAGGACATCGGCACCGGCACGCTCACGTCCGCCCGGATGGTGGCGGCGGAAGAGCTCGGGCTCCCGCTCGACCGGGTCGTGGTGCGCGGCGGCGACACGGGACCGAACCTGTACGCCCCGGTCTCGGGCGGCTCGATGACGACGCCCGCGGTCATGCCCGCGGTGCGCAGCGCCGCCGGCAAGGTGCGCCGCACGCTGCTCTCTCTCGCCGCGGACGTGCTGGAGATCTCCGCCGACGACCTCGTGCTGAGCCAGGGGCGGCTCCGCTCGCGCGACGGTGCTTTGGACGTGGATGTCGTGGAGGTGACGGAGAAGCTCGGGAACGCCACGATCGACGGCTCGGGCACGCGCGGGCCGAACCCCGACGGCTTCCGGGTGAACACGTTCGGCTGCCAGATCGCCCAGGTCGCGGTCGACCCGGGCACGGGCGTCGTCCGGGTCGAGCGGATCGTCGCCGTCCACGACGTGGGCCGGATCGTGAACCCACTCGGGGCGTCGAGCCAGCTCGAGGGCGGGGTGATCCAGGGGATCGGCTACGCGCTCATGGAGGACCTCGTCGTCGACCCGACCACGGGAGTCCCGGTCAACGGCCATCTCGACGACTACAAGGTGCCCACGATCGCCGACGTCCCGGAGATCGTGGCGGAGTTCGTCGACGTCCCCGACGCGAATCTGCCCAACCTCGGCTCGAAGGGGCTCGGGGAGCCGCCGATCGTCCCGACCGCAGCGGCGATCGCGAACGCGTTCGCGCACGCGACCGGCCGCCGCGCCGCGGCCCTGCCGCTCACGCCGGCGCGCGTCCTGGAGACGTTGGCGTGAGTGCGTACCTGCGGGCAGGGAGCCTCGATGAGGCCCTCGCGCTGCTCGAGAGGGACGGGGCAGCGCCGCTCGGCGGCGGCACCGACCTCGCGGGCCAGGCCGACCGCGGGATCCGCACGCCCGAATTGCTCGTCGACCTGCGTGACGCCGGGCTCGGTGCGATCGGCGCGGAAGGGGACGGCGTGCGGGTTGGAGCGACGGTGACCCTCGCGGGGCTCGTGGCGTCACCGCTGCTGGAACCGTACGGCGCGGTCGTCACGGCGGCCTCGCTCGCCGCCTCTCCGCTCCTGCGCAACGTGGGCACGGTCGGCGGGAACCTCTGCCAACACACGCGCTGCTGGTACTACCGGGGCGAGGAATGGCATTGCTGGCTCGGGAGCGGCGACACGTGCTACGCGCAGATCGGAGACCACCGCCGCCACGGCCTCCAGCCCGGCGACTGCATCTCGGCGCATCCCTCCGACCTCGCGCCGGCGCTCGCCGCCTGCGGCGCGACGGTCGAGATCCGCTCCACGACCGGGCCACGTGAGCTGCCCCTGCTCGACCTCTACCGGCGCCCGACCGCCGACGATCGCTCGCTGCTGACGCTGGCACCGGGGGAGCTCGTCGCCGCCGTGACGCTACCTCCACCGCCCGACGCGTCGGCGTACGAGCGGCTCGGCGAGCGCGCGGCGTTCTCGTTCCCGCTCGTCTCGGTCGCAGCCGCACGGCGCGGGGCGGAGACCAGGCTCGTGGCGAGCGGCGTCGCGAACATCCCCGTTGCCCTGGACCCGGCCGACCCGCTCGCCGACCTGCCCGGCAACCCGCAGACGGGCTGGAAGCGGCAGGCACTACGGACTCTCGTCGAGCGGGCGCTCGCGGCGCTCGAGTGACACTCGACGCCGAGTCGTTCGTCGTGGCGGCGACGGGACGACAACGCACCCACGCGGAAGCGATGCTCGCGGCGCGGCCGTCGCTCGCGGACGACCCGTGGGCCGGGCTGGTGCTCGGACGCGCGTGGCACGGCGACGCGAACGCGCGCGGCGGCCCGCGCGACTGGGCGCCGCTGCTCTACGTGTGCCACTCCTGCTTTCCCTCCGCCGAGCTCGCGCGCGACTTGCTCGACCGGGGCGCCGACCCGAACGCGAGCTTCGAGAACGAGTACGGGTCGATGTCCGCGCTGTACGGCGCGGCCGGCGTCGCGCACGATCCCGAGCTGACCCGCGTCCTGCTCGAGGCGGGCGCCGACCCCGACGACGGCGAGTCGCTCTACCACGCGACGGAGTCGCGGAGCGCCGCGTGTCTCGGGCTCCTCCTGGCGCACGGAGCGCAGACGCAGGGGACGAACGCACTCGCGCACGCACTCGACGACGAGCGGCTCGAGCACGTCCGCCTGCTGCTCGACGCGGGCGCCGACCCGAACGAGCACGCCCACGTCGCGCACGCGGTGCGCCGGGGACGAGGGCCCGAGTTCGTCCGCCTGCTCGCGGCGTACGGCGCCGACCTCGACCGGCCCGGCGGCGAGATCTGGCGGGGAGACGTCCCGCTCCGGACGCCGTACGCCCACGCGCGGCTCAGGGCGCGCGACGACGTCGCGGAGACGCTTGCCGAGCTGGGCGCGTCCACCGAGCTCGACCCCGCCGACGCGGCCGTCGAGGCCCTCGCGCGAGGCGAGCGCCCGGCTGTACGTCTTCCCGCGACGCTGGACGTCGACGCGCAAGAGGTGATCGTGCTCGCCGCCCTCGACGGAAAGCTCGACCCGGTGCTCGACGCCGTCGGCCCCGACTTCAGGGGCGTCGTCGGCGGCTCGCCCGAAGGCTCGCTCCTGCACCACGCCGCCTGGGTGGGCGATCCCGAGCTCGTCCGTGAGCTGCTCGGGTGTGGAGCCGACCCGACCGGAGGCGGGGCGGAGACGGGCACGCCGCTCGGGTGGGCGGCGCACGGCTCGCGCAACCACCGCGCCCCGGGCCGCGACTACGTCCAGGTCGCCGAGCTCCTGGCCGCCGCCGGGAACCCGCTCGAGCCGACCCTGCTCGACGGCGCCGAAGGCCCGCTCTACGCCTGGCTCGAGGAACGCGTGCGCTGAGCCGGCGACGACAGCTTGTGTTGAATCAACGCAAGCGTTGTCCGCCCGCTACGCGGCGTTCGTGAGCGCGAGCACGCTCGCGAGGTGCACGAGGCGGAACGCGCCACGCTGGGCGCGGTGCCGGTCGGTCTCGTCCTCCATCTGCGACGAGAGGTCCCACAGGTCGCGGGTCGCGACGAGAAGCTCGCGGATCTGGTCGGTCTCGGCCTGGTAGCCGTTCGACCGCTCGTCGCACGCGTTCAGCGCGAGGCCGAGCACGCCGTAGGTGTCCGATGCATGCCGCATCCACAGCATCGCCGAGGCCATGGTGAGGTATTGGTGGATCCGCAGGAACGTGATCGGGTGCGAGAGCTGCGCCGGGCCGGACGGTCCGGTCGGCGTCACCGGGTCGAGCCCGTCCGCGATGCGGGCCGACGTGTCGTGCAGGAGCGCCCGCACCTGCCCGTCGTCGAGCCCGGACGCACGTGCCGTCCGCACCGCCATCAGCAGCGAGTTGGGCTGCCGGCCGTAGGGGTAGTCCGACGCGTACACGACCTGCTCGGCCGGCACGAGCCGGTAGAGGTCGAGGAGGTCGAGCGGGCTCCACACCGACGTGTCGAAGAACACACCCGGCCGGCCGGCGAAGTTCCGGGCCATCGCTGCCAGATCGACGATGCCCGCGTGGGCGACGATCAGCGCAGGCGGGGAGTGCCGGTCGAGGAGCCGGCCGAGCGAGTCGGCGATCGGCGGCAGCCCGCGGCCGCCGTGGATCAGGATCGGCACGCGCCGCTCGGCGGCGAGCGCGAACACGGGCTCGAGCCGCGGGTCGTCGGGCAGGAACCGCTGCGCGCGCGGGTGCAGCTTGATCCCACGCGCGCCGAGGTCGATGCACCGTGTCGCCTCCTCCACCGGCTGGTCGTCGAGATCGAGGCGGACGAACGGCACGAGCTCCCCGGGCGCCGTGGCTGCGTGCGCGAGCGTGCGATCGTTTGCGACGGTGAACGCCGGCCGCCGGTCGGGCTCGTCGAGACAGAAGACGAAGGAGCGCACGACCCCGTAGGCACGCTGGATCGCGAGCAGCTCGTCGCGGTCGCCGACCATCCCGTCGATGTCGGTGCCGAGATGCGTGTGTGCGTCGAAGACGGGGGCCTGGGCGGGCAGCTCGGCCCGGCAAGCTCGCGTAGCTGGTCGAGCAGCTCGTTCGCACGGTCGATCGCGTCCACGGGTGAGTGTATGGCGGTCTCCGGTTCCGGCGCCACCGGGTGTGACCGGCTCGCTTCGCTGCTCAGCGCGTCCGGACGGCGAGCGTCTCGGCCGCCGTGATCGGATCACCGGCGAGGTGCGTGGCGTGTGCGCGCCGCGCGTAATGTCGATCGGCTGCCGCGCCGGCGAGGTAGAGCGGCGCCAACAGCGCGACCTCCCGGAGAAGCGTCGCGATCTCGTCGAAGACGCCCGAGACCGTCCCGGAAACGACGACAGCCTCGGGCTTCAGCGACCGGGCTGCCTCGAGCACGGACTCGACCGGGGTGTCGGCGCCGAGGTAGCTGATCCGCCAGCCGTGCTCTCGGAGCACGAGCCCGAAGCCGACGAGCGGCAGGTCGTGACGCTCTCCCTCGATGCATGCCAAGACCGCACGGGGTCCTCCTCCGCGGTCCCAGCCCCGGGCGAGCGACACCAGTCGCCCGCGAACAATGTTGCTGGTGAAGTGCTCCTGGGCCACGGTGGCGTCGCCCCGCTCCCAGCGGGCTCCCAACTCGTGCAAATACGGAAACAGCACGTCCTGTAGCACGACGTCGAGCGACAGCGAGGCGAGCAGCCGGTCGAACGCGGTTTGTGCCGCAGCCTCGTCGAACCGCACGAGCGCAGCGTCGAGCTCACTCGAATCCAGGACGGAGGCAGGCGCGGTCGCCGGTCCGACGTCCTCGGCGAGTGCGAGCCGCGCTGCCTGAGCGGCCGAAAGCCCGGTGCCGAGGTGGGCCCGCATTGCAAGAACGCGGGCGACATCGTCCTCTCCGTAGAGGCGGAAGCCTCCCGGTGTGCGACTCGGCGCGAGCAGCCCGTATCGGCGCTCCCAGGCACGGAGGGACTCGACGGGCACGCCTGCTCGGCGCGAGAGCTCTCCGATGTGGAAAAGCTTGTCGCCGGCCGCTGCGGCCGCCGCAGGCGCGCGAGGCGAGTCGCGGCCGTCGCCGGATGGACCGCGCGCCGGGGACGTCGTCATTCGCCCTCTCCTGTTCGGCGTCGCGAAAGCGCCGACGGCCACCAGACGCGATCGCCGAGATCGAACGTCAGCGCGGGCACGAGAATCGAGCGGACGACGAACGTGTCCAGGAGCACGCCGACCGCGACCGTGACGCCGAGCTGGGTCAGAGCGACGAGCGGCAGGACGGCGAGCACCGAGAACGTCCCCGCGAGGACGATGCCCGCCGACGTGATCACGCCGCCGGTGGCGGCAAGGCTCTTCGCCATCGCCGCGTGTGTCGTGGCGCAGAGCGCCTCCTCCCGCACGCGTGCCATGAGGAAGATGTTGTAGTCCACTCCGAGTGCGACGAGGAAGATGAAGGCGTACAAGGCATAGCTCGGATCTTCTCCGGGGAACTCGAAGAACGCGTCGAAGATGAGCAGGCTCGCGCCGAGTGCTGCGGCGAACGAGAGAACGACCGTGGCGATCAACAGCAACGGTGCCACGAGTGAGCGCAGGAGCAGCGCGAGGATCGCGAGCACCACCGCCAGCACGAGAGGGATGAGGAGCCGCGTATCCCCGCGTACGGCCTTGCGAAGATCGGCCTCCTCGGCGGTCGATCCGCCGACGAGCACCGCGTCACCTGCAGCGGCCTGCAGCTCGTCGCGAAGCGGCGAGATCGATGCGAAGCCGCTCTTGGCGAACGGATCCTCTCGCAGGATGACGTCGAAACGAACTCCGGCGTCGCCCCGCTCGAGTCTGCCGACCTGCGCGACCGCGTCGGAGGAGCGGGCTGCTGCGAGCGCGGCCCTGGCTTTGGCTGGATCCGTGACGAGGACGACTGTCGGCGCTCCCTCCCCGGCCGGGAAGGATCGCTCGAGCAGCCGCTGCCCCTCGACCGACTCGACCGGGCCGCGGAACGAGTTCGCGGTCGTGAGGTTGTCGTCGAGGCGCAGGCCGCCGAGCGCCAGAAGGAAAAGGCCGAGCGTGGTGACGATCCACGCACCACGTCTGCGTCGGCCGATCATGCGGCCCAGCCGGCCCCAGAGACCCGGTGGCGCACCCCGGGGGCTCGTCTCGCAGCGCGGCACGAAGGGCCAGAAGGCTCGGCGGCCTCCCAGAAGGAGGAGTCCGGGGAGCAGTGTCAGCATCGCCGTGGCGGTGATCGCGACACCCATCGCCGCGACCGGGCCGAGGCCCGCTGTCGAGTTCACCTGCGCGAACGAGAGGCAGAGCAGCGCGACGACGACGGTGCCTGCGGAAGCAACGATGGCCGGCCCTCCCTGTCGCAGCGCGATCCGCATCGCCTCGTACTTGTCCTCGACACGGAGGAGCTCCTCGCGATAGCGCGCGGTCAGAAGGAGCGCGTAGTCCGTACCGGCGCCGAAGACGAGGACGAGCAGGATGCCCCCCGTCTGTCCGTTGATCACGATGCCCGCCTCGGCGAGCAGCGTTCCGATCCCCCTGACGATGGACTCTGCAACGAGGACGGTGAGCAGCGGCAGGGCCCAGAAGATCGGGCTTCGATAGATCAGCACCAGGAGCACGAAGACGAGGCCTGCCGTGGCGAAGAGAAGCGTCGAGTTGATCCCCTCGAACGCCTTCGTCGCATCGGCGGAGAAGCCCGCGGGGCCCGTGACGCGCGCCTCCAGCCCTCCCGGCAAATCCATTTGCACGACGCGACGGACGCCGTCGACGGCTCCCACGAGGATGTCAGAGTCACCCCGAGCCTCGATCGGGACGGTGAACACCGCAGTCGTCCTGTCCTCCGAGCGAACGATGGGGGACGGTGGCTGTACGCCCTCGAGGTCTGCGTCTGTCACCCGCGATCGCATCGTGCCCACCGCCGCTTCGGCCCGGGCGTCGAGGCCCCCTGGTGCGTGCGCGACCACGATCGCCGGTGTCACCTGGCCCGAGGGGAAGCCGTCGGCGGCGCGGAGCACCGCGACCGACTCGGAGTCGCCTGGGAGAAAGCTCGCCGGCTCGTTTCGCTGCACGCTCTCGAACCTCCCTGCGGACGGGCCGAGCGAAGCCGCTACGACGAGCCACACGGCAAGGACGCCAAGCGTCCATCTGCGGCTCGAGACATGACGTACGGGGATCGTCCAGGCTCTAGCGCGTCATAAACCTATACACGACTTATACACATGATGGACGAGTGAGGGCAAAAGATCCCTTCACGAACAGCTATTGACGGGGATCTTCCTCGTCTGCTATACCTATACGAAGTCTATACAAACTCGATACAGGAGGTATCGGTGTTGCGCACCACACTCGTCACGCTAGGAGCAAGCGTTGCCGCCGCGGCGATCGCTGTCCCAGTCTCGGCAGCACCGGCGACAGCATCCACGCCCATGCACAAGAACATCGCCCAGGTCGCGGCGTCCTCGCCTCAGTTCACGACGTTGGTGTCCCTGTTGAAGAAGGCCGGGCTCGTGGGGGCGCTCGAGAAGGGCTCGTACACGGTCTTCGCACCGACGAACGCCGCGTTCGCCAAGGTCCCCAAGGCGACTCTGGCAAAGGTGGGCAACAATCGGGCGCTCCTCACGAAGGTGTTGACCTACCACGTGGTCAAGGGCAAGGTCCCCGCTGCAAGGGTCGTGACCCTGAACGGCAAGTCCGTCAGGACCCTCGAAGGACAGGAGCTCAAGGTCGCGGTTCGCGGCGGAAAGGTCTATCTCAACGGCTCGACACGGGTCACGAAGACCGACCTGATCGCCTCCAACGGCGTCATCCACGTGATCAATCGCGTGCTGATTCCCGGGAGCTGATGCCTCGGGGCCGGGAGGGGGAGCCGATGTGGGGCGGCTCTCCCTCTCGTGCTCACTCACCCACCGCGTTGAGCACCCTTTCGACGAAGGCGGCCTCGGGCACGGCGCCGGCCCACGCGTACCGATCGTCGACGACGATCGCCGGGACCGCGTGCACTCCGTGGCGCTCTGCCTCGACCGCGAACTCCGACGCCTCGATGCCCCGCGCACGGACCCGCGGCGTGGCGAGCGCGAGCTTGTACGCGAGCAGCACTGCCGGTGGGCAGTGGGGGCAGGTCGGCGTGACGAAGACGTCGACCGCGACGTCGCGCTCGAGCGCGGCGAGCCTCTCCCGCGAGGCCGTCGAGAGGCCCGGCTCGGGGCGGCCGGCCTCGACGATCGCGTGCACCAGCGTCGTGAGCTCGTAGCCGAGCGGCATCCCCAGGTAGGCGAGACCGGGCCCGATCGTCGTCCGGGGCCACGGCCCCGGCGCTTCCCGCTCGGTCACCTCGAGTGTCACCCGGTTGGACAGCGAGCACACGTCCTCGACCACCGCGCGGGTCTCGGCGGCGGTGTCGATCTCGCGGCCACCGGCGGCCAGGAGCGTCACCGGCGGCGCGGTCGGGCCGAGCTCGAGGGTCACCGCGACCTCCCGCTCCACGGACGCGAGCACCGAGCGCACGGCGTCGGCCTCGTGCTCGCCGAGCACGTTCACGACGCGGCTGCGCCGACCTTGGCCCGGAGGTACTCGAGGTATGGGCCTGGATCGATCTCCGGGGAGCCCGTCAGCCGCTCGATGGTCTCCTTCGGCGTCAGCTTCCGTCCGAGCGAGTAGAGGTTGTCCCGCAGCCAGTCCGACAGCGGCTGCAGGTCTCCCGCCGCGAGCCGTGCGTCGAGGTCTGGGAGCGCGCGCAGCACGACCGCCCAGATCTGGAGCGAGATCACGTTGCCGAGCGCGTACGTCGGGAAGTAGCCGATCCCCCCACCCGACCAGTGCACGTCCTGCAGGACCCCGTGCGCGTCGTCGGGGACGTCGACGCCGAGGAACTCCTTCATGCGGGCGTTCCAGACCTCGGGGAGGTCGTCGAGAGAGACCGTGCCTTCGAGCAGCTCCTGCTCGAGCTCGAAGCGCAGGATGATGTGCAGACTGTAGGTGGTCTCGTCGGCGTCGACCCGGATCAGGCCCGGCTCGGCGCGGTTGATCGCGCGGACGAAGGCGTCGAGGTCGATACCGCCGAGCGAGGGGAACGTGTCCACGAGCGGCCGGGTACCAGTGCTCCCAGAAGGCCCGGCTCCGGCCCACGAGGTTCTCCCACGTGCGCGACTGGGACTCGTTGAGGCCGAGCGACGGGGCGCCGCCGAGCGGCGTCCGCAGGAGCGAGTCCGCGATCCCGTGCGCGTAGAGCCCGTGGCCGGCCTCGTGCAGCGTCGACCAGACCGACTCGAGATCGCCCGGCTGGTAGCGCGTGGTCAGCCGGACGTCGCGATTCGAGAACGACGTGCAGAACGGGTGCGCGGTGGGGTCGAGCCGCCACGCTCCGTCGTCGAAGCCGAGGGTCGCGAGCACCCGCTCGGCGAACGCGCGCTGCTCCGCGGGCGGAAAGTCGCCGTGGAGGAACGAGGCATCGACCTCGGGCGCGGAGGCGACGAGCTCCGTCAACGCGGGCCTCAGCACCGCGAACACGTCGCGCACCTCGGTCGTCAGCATGCCGGGCTCGTAGTCGTCGAGCAGCGGCGTGTAGGGGCTGTCCGACCACTCGAAGCAGTCGACGTAGCGGCGCTTGAGCTCGAGGTTCCGCTCCAGGTACGGGCGGAACGACGTGTAGTCGCTCGTGCGTCTCGCCTCCACCCAGGCGTGGTGGCCGCGGGCCGCCTCGAGCGTCATCTCCTCGCGCAGCTCGCTCGGGACGCGACGCGCCTTCTCCCAGTCTCGGCGCGTGACGCGCACGAGGCTCGCGTCGTCGGAGTCGTACTGCAGCGGCTCCACGAGCGGCTCTGCCGCATCGAGCAGGCGGCCGACCTCGTCGTCCGTGAAGCGCTCGTGGGCGATCCGGCCGAGCGTCGCCAGTTGCTCGGCGCGCGCCTCCGTCCCCAGCGGCGGCATCGTCACTCGCTGGTCCCAACCGAGCACCCCCGCGGCGCGCGACAGGTCGGAGACCTCCGCCACCCGCCTCCTCAGCTCGTCGAGGGCCGTTGCCATCCGTGTTCACCCTACCTTCGCGACGAGGGGCGTCCCGCGACTAGTCTCGGGGCGTGCCGGACGTGCTGATCGTGGGCGACACCGAACGGTGTCCCGAGCTGCGGCACGAGCTCCCACTCCACGTCGGGGACCCGTTCGTCTACGCCGAGGTGGGGGGACGGCGGGTCGCAGTCGTGTGGAGCATCGAGGGCGACCGGATCGCTGCGGTCGATCCCTCCGTCGAGATCGTCCCGTCCGAGACGATCTCGGTGGACGACCTGATCCGGGACGGGGTGGACTACTACGAGATCGACCCGGCGCACGCCGTGCGCGCAGTGCAGGCCCTCGGCATCACCGGTGCGCATGTCCCGCGCGCGTTTCCGCTCCAGTACGCCGACGCGTTCCGGGCGGCGGGGGTGGAGCTCGTCACCGATCAGGGGCTCTTCGACCTGCGTCGCAGGCGGAAGACCGCGCTCGAGCTCGCGGGAATCCACCGGGCGACCCGTGCGGCAGAGGCGGGCATGCAGGCGATCGCCTCGCTGCTCGCCCGGTCGGAGCCGGGCGACGGCGGGCGCGTGGTCGACGGCATGCCTCTCACGTCCGAGCTCCTGCGCGCGGCGGCCGATGCGGCCTTCGCCGACCTCCGCTCTCGCTGCGACGACGCGATCGTGGCCCACGGCGCGCAGGCCGCGGAGGGCCACCACGTCGGCGCGGGGCAGATCGCGAACGACGACGTGATCGTCTGCGACCTGTTCCCCCTCGATCTCGAGAGCATGTGCTTCTCGGACATGACCCGCACGTTCTCGGTCGGCACGCCCGACCCGGAGCTGGTCACCTGGCACGAGCAGACACGGGCAGCGCTCGAGCACGTCAGGGCGCTCGTCCGCCCTGGGGCGGACGGCGCCGAGCTGTACAGGGAGGTCTGCCGCTTCTACGAGGAGCTCGGCTACCCGACCGGGCTCTCGAAACCGGAGGGCACCGTGCTGCGGGAGGGCTTCAACCACGGGCTCGGCCACGGTGTCGGGCTCGAGGTGCACGAGGCGCCCGCCCTCTCGAAGAAGGGACACGAGCTCGCAGTGGGCGATGTGATCACGCTCGAGCCGGGGCTCTACCGGCACGGCTTCGGCGGTGTGCGGCTCGAGGACCTCGTGCTCGTCACCGACACGGGCTGCGAGACGCTGACCGACTTCCCCTACGACCTCGACCCCGCGCGGAGCGTGGTAGAAACGGCCCGATGAGCGATCGCGCGATCGAGACCCTGCTCGACGAGGAGCGGCGGTTCCCGCCCGATCCGCCCTTCGCCGCCCAGGCGAACGCCCAGCCCGACGTCTACGACCTCGACCCCGACGCGTTCTGGGAGCGCGCCGCGCGCGAGCGCGTGAGCTGGTTCGAGCCGTTCCACACGCTCTCCGAGTGGAAGCTGCCGCATGCACGGTGGTTCCTCGGGGGGACGCTGAACGTGGCCTACAACTGCGTCGACCGCCACGTCGAGGCCGGCCTCGGCACGCGCGTCGCCTACCACTGGGAGGGCGAGCCGGGCGACACGCGGACGATCACGTATGCCGAGCTCCAGCGCGACGTGGTCCGCATGGCGAACGCACTCAAGGAGGTCGGCGTCCGCAAGGGCACGCCCGTCGCGATCTACATGGGGATGGTCCCCGAGCTCGCGGTCGCGATGCTCGCCTGCACCAGGCTCGGCGCGCCGCACACGGTCGTGTTCGGGGGCTTCTCCGCCGACTCGCTCTCGGGCCGGATGGTCGACATGGGCTGCGAGGTGCTCGTCACGCAGGACGAGGCGTGGCGGCGCGGGAAGCCGGTGCCGCTCAAGGCGACGGCGGACGAGGCGATGGCGGCCGCACCGCTCGTGCACTCCTGCGTCGTGCTGCGCCGCACCGGCAACGACGTGCCGATGCAGTCGGGCCGGGACCGCTGGCTGCACGAGCTCGACGTGTCGGACGACCCGGCCACGTGCCCGTGCGAACCGATGGACAGCGAGGACCTGCTGTTCCTCATGTACACGTCGGGGACGACCGCGAAGCCCAAGGGCATCGTCCACACGACCGCCGGATACCTCGTCGGCGCGGCCACCACCCACCACTACGTCTTCGACCTCAAGCCCGAGACCGACGTCTACTGGTGCGCGGCCGACATCGGCTGGATCACCGGTCACTCCTACATCGTCTACGGGCCGCTCTGCAACGCGGCCACCTCGGTGATGTACGAGGGCACCCCCGACTTCCCGGACAAGGATCGCTGGTGGTCGCTCGTCGAGCGGTACGGCGTGACGATCCTCTACACCGCCCCGACCGCGATCCGCGCCCACATGAAGTGGGGCCCGGAGCACGCGGCGAAGCACGAGCTCGGCTCGCTCCGGCTGCTCGGCTCGGTCGGGGAGCCGATCAACCCCGAGGCGTGGATCTGGTACCACGAGCACGTGGGCGGTGGCAGGTGCCCCGTGGTCGACACGTGGTGGCAGACCGAGACCGGGATGATCCTGATCACGCCGCTCCCGGGCGTGACCACGACGAAGCCGGGCTCCGCCACGAAGCCGTTTCCCGGGGTCGTGGCAGCGGTCGTCAACGAGCAGGGGGAGCGGGTCGAGCAGGGCGGCGGCTACCTCGTGCTCGAGCGCCCCTGGCCGGCCATCACGCGCGGCATCTTCGGGGACGAGACGCGGTTCCGCGCGACCTACTGGGAGCGGTTCCCGGGCGTCTACTTCGCCGGTGACGGCGCGCGGATCGACGAGGACGGCGACTTCTGGCTGCTCGGACGGGTCGACGACGTGATGAACGTCTCGGGGCACCGGATCTCGACCATCGAGGTCGAGTCCGCGCTCGTCGACCATTCCCGCGTCGCGGAGGCCGCCGTGTGCGGCCGGGCCGACCCGGTCACCGGCCAGGCGATCGTCGCGTACGTCACGCTCAAGGGAAGCGACGAGGGCTCGGTGGAGATGCTCGAGGAGCTCCGCAACCACGTCGCCGCGAAGATCGGCGCGATCGCAAAGCCCGCCAACATCGTGTTCACGCCCGAGCTGCCGAAGACGCGCTCGGGGAAGATCATGCGGCGCCTCCTCCGCGACGTCGCCGAGCACCGTACGCTGGGCGATACGACGACGCTCGCCGACCCGTCGGTCGTCGAGGAGATCGCCGAGCGTGCGTCCTCGGCGGCGGCCGCGGAAGAGACGTAGCCGGCGGTTCTCCAGCCCTCCGTGGGCGTGGGTCTTGGGGCGTGGGGCGTGGGCTTTAGCCTCGCCCCCTTGCTGCACAAGAAGGAGGGCAAGGCCAAAGCCATGCCCTAGCCCCTGAATGCGGCGATCGTCCGGTCGACGTCCTGCTCGGTCGTCCGCCAGGACGAGACCGAGAGGCGGATCGCGCGTCGCCCGTCCCACTCGGTGCCGCTCATCCACGCCTCGCCGCTCGTCTGCACCGCCGCGAGCGCCCGATCGGTCGTCTCGTCGTCGGAGAACCGGAACAGCACCTGGTTCAGCACCACCTCGTTCAGCACCTCGCAGCCGGGAAGCGCGACGATGCCCTCGGCGAACCGCCGCGCGTGCGCGCACGAGCGCTCGACGAGGTCGGCCACGCCCGAGCGGCCGAGCTGGCGCAGTGCCGCGTAGACGGTCGTCGCCCGCGCCCGCCGCGAGTGCTCGGGCGTCCAGTCGATCGGCTCCCTGATCGCGTCGGGATCGCGGACGTAGTACGGCGCCTGGGCCGTCATCGCCTCGCGATGTGCGTCGGGATGCGCGCAGAAAGCGATCCCGCAGTCGTAGGGGACGTTGAGCCATTTGTGTGCGTCGGTTGCCCACGAGTCGGCGCGCTCGTGCCCTGCGACGAGATGGCGGAGCGAAGGAGCCGCGGCCGCCCAGAGACCGAAGGCGCCGTCGACGTGGAGCCACGCCCCCGTCTCCGCGACCGCGTCCGCCACCGCGGCGAGGTCGTCGAACACGCCCGTGTTCACCTCGCCGGCCTGCGCGCAGACGATCGTCGGGCCCTCGATCTCCGCGAGCGCAGTGCCGAGCGCGGCCGGGTCGAGCCGTCCGTCGGGCAGCGAGCCGACGGCTCGGATCTGCGCGCGCCCGATGCCGAGGTAGCGCAGCGACCGGTCGATCGTCGAGTGCCGCTTCGTGCCGACGAGCACGGTGATCGCCGGCGAGCCGGCGAGCCCCCGCTCCACGTCGTCCCACCCGGCCCGGGCGAGCACGTGCCGGCGGGCGGCGGCGAGACACGTGAAGTGGGCGGCCTGGCAGCCCGTCACGAAGGCGAACGACGCATCGGCGGGGATCCCCAGCAGGTCCTTCGTCCACGCGCCGGCGGTGTTCTCGGCGACGAGCGCGGACGGGCCGAGCGCGAGCAGGCCGAGGTTCTGGTCCCAGGCCGAGACGAGCCAGTCGGCCGCGAGCGCGACGGGGAGAGACGCGCCGACGACGAAGCCGAAGTAGCGGCCGCTCTGGCTCGCGACGACCCCGGGCTCGAGCGCCGCCGCGAGCTCCTCCACCACCTCGGCCGCGTCCGCCGGCCCGTCGGGAAGCGGAACGTCGATGCGCGCGCGGAGCTCCTCGACCGTGACCGCCGGGTAGACGGGTCGCGTGTCGAGCGTGTCGAGGTGATCGGCCGCCAGCTCGGCTGCGCGGCGCAGCAGGTCTCGTTCCGTCATCGTCCGAGTCTACGGCCGGACGTCCTGACGGGTCCGGCCGAGGATGCGGGCCGGACTGCCGCGGAGGGCAGCGGTGGCAGGCGCGGCAGCCCGGCCCGTCCCGACAGTGGGGAAGCGGCCACACCAGCACCTGAGGGTCGGCAGGCGAGGCGCGTCCAACCGGGCCGCGTCGCCCACGTCGAACTCAAGTAGAGCAGAACCGGACCGGGTGTCGCCGCAGTTCGCGCGTCCGCGAGTCTGCGCTCAGGCCGCGATCAGCCGCTCGAAGCGCTCGGGCTCGTCGAATGGCCCGACCAGCGCGAGCCGGAGCTCGCCACCGAGGACGTCCCCGGCGACCCGCGCGACATCGTCCGCGGTCACCGCGTCGAGCCCTTCGAGCACCTCGCTCGGCTCCACGGCCCGACCCTCGAGGATCTCGCGTCGGAGACCGAACATGATCGTCGCGTGGGGGCTCTCGAGGCCGAGCACGAAGCGGCCCTTGGAGAATGCGCGCGCCTTCTCGAGCTCGTCGGCCGGCACGGGCTCCGCGGCCATCCGCCGCAGCTCCGCCACGATCGTCTCGACCGCCTCGTCGATCCGCGTCAGGTCGACCCCCGCCTGGGCGGCGAGGGTGCCCGCATCGCTGTAGCTCTGGTTCGCGGAGAACACGTAGTACGCGAGGCCGCGCCGCTCGCGCACCTCCGTGAAGAGGCGCGACGACATCCCGCCGCCGAGCACGGTGGAGAGAAGCTGCACCGCGTAGCGGTCGGGATGGCCGTGCGGATAGCTGCGCGCCCCGATCACGACGTGGGCCTGGTCCGACTGCTTCGTGTGCAGCCGCACGGGGCTGCCGTTGTGGGGGAGGACGACCGCGTCGGCCGCGCCGGTGGGCCCGGCCTCGATATCGCCGAGGAGCTCCTGGAGGCGGTCGACGACGTCGTCGCCGACCTGGCCGCCCAGCCCGACGATCGTGCGCTCGGGGCGATACCAGCGGCCGAGGTAGCCGAGGAAGGTGTCGCGCGTCGCGCCGCGCACCGTCTCCTCGGTGCCGATCACGTCCCAGCCGAGGGGCTGGTCGCCGTACAGGTGCCGTTCCCAGACGTTGCCGACGTAGCTCCGCGGCGTGTCGGCGTACATGTTCATCTCCTCGACGATCACGCCCTTCTCGCGCTCGATCTCGTCGGCGTCGAAGCGCGAGTGGCGCAGCATGTCGACGAGCACGTCGAGCGCGACGTCGCGCGTCTCGGCGGCGCATTTCACGTAGTAGCCGGTCAGCTCCTTGCCCGTGAAGGCGTTGAACTCGCCGCCGATCGAGTCGATCTCGGTCGCGATGTCCCGTGCGGTCGGCCGGCGCTCGGTGCCCTTGAAGAACATGTGCTCGGCGAAGTGGGCGATCCCGCCCTCCTCGCGGCGCTCGTAGCGCGAGCCCGCGGAGAACATCACGAAGCAGGAGACCGACTGTGCGTGCCCCATCGGCGCGGTCAGCACGCGCGTCCCGTTGGAGAGCAGCGTCCGCTCGAAGGTCGGCACGCGGCCATGGTATAGACGTGTTCGTATGAGATCCGCACAGCTGACGCACGACGTGGCGCTGGCGATCGTGCAGCGCGTCGTCCGAGATGCGCCGGGGCCGGTGTCGGTGGTCGTCGCCGATCACCACGGAGAGGTCGTCGCCTCCCTGCGCATGGACGGGGCGGCGCTGGACACCGAGCTGAACGCCCGGCGCAAGGCCTACACGGCGGCGCGCAGCGACGCCCTGACCACCCGCGCTCTCGCGGAGAAGGCGGCGACGGCGCCGACCGAACTCGCGAGCTTCGACGCGTTCTTCTCGTTCTTCCTCGGTGGCGTCGCGATCCTCTCCGACGGCGATCGGGTCGGCGCGGTCGGCGTGAGCGGGCTCCCGGGCGAGAACGACGAGCGGCTCGCGCTCGACGCGATCACATCCGCGGGGCTCGAGCCCGGCGGCTAGCCAGCGAGCAGCTCCGCGAGCCCGGCGAGCAGCCGGTCGACCTCGTCGGCCGTGTTGTAGTGGACGATCCCGGCCCGTACGGCGCCGTCGACCTCGTCCAGCCCGAGCTGCCGCATCGTCTCGAGCGCGTAGTAGTTGCCCCACCAGACGGCGACGTCCCGGGTGGCGAGGTGCTCGGCCGCCGACCGGGCGGTGTGCCCGGCGACGCTGAAGCAGAACGTCGGCACACGCCCCTCCATCGTCGGTAGGCCGTGGAGCGTGATCCCGTCGGGCAGGCCCGCGAGGAAGCGCTCTCCGAGCGCGGCCTCGTGGGCGACGATCGCGTCCCAGCCGAGCGAGTCGAGGTAGTCGACCGCCGCGACGAAGCCGGCGAGCAGCTCGTGCTGGCAGGTCCCGAGCTCGAAGCGGTGCCCGACGGGCTCGTCCGCGGCAGGCCGCACCTTGTACGCGCGCCAGCTCCGCAGGAGCTCCTCCCGGCCGAACGCCATCCCCATGTGCGGCCCGAAGAACTTGTACGGCGAGCAGATGAGGACGTCGCAGCCCCAGGCGCCGGCGTCGATCGGCCCGTGGGGGCCGTAGTGGACGGCGTCGACCCAGGCGAGCGCGCCCGCGCCGTGCGCCAGCTCGACGATGCGTGCGACGTCCGGCTTGGTGCCGACGGAGTTCGCGGCGGCGGGGAAGGCGACGACTCTCGTCCGCCCGGAGAGCTTCGCCTCGAGGTCGACGAGGTCGAGCGCGAGCTCGTCGGTCACGTCGACGAAGCGGACGACGATGCCGACGTCGTGCTGGAGCTCGAGCCACGGCGCGACGTTCGCGTCGTGGTCGAGGCGGGTGACGAGCACCTCGTCGCCCGCCCGGAGCGTCCGCGCGAAGGCCCGGGTGAGCAGGAAGTTGAGCGCGGTCATGCTCTGGCCGAACGCGACCTCGCCGGGATCGCAGCCGAGAAACGCCCCCGCCCGCTCGTGCGCGAGCGCCACGAGCGCGTCCGTGCGGCGCGATGTCTCGTACGGCGCGCCGACGTTCGCGTTCGACGTCCGCAGGTAGTCCGCAACCGCCTCGATCACCTCGTCGGGGCACTGGGTGCCGCCCGGCCCGTCGAAGAACGCGAGCGGCCGGTCGAGCGCCGTGAACCGCGCCCGCACGGACGCGACGTCCAGGAGCGTCGCGCTCATACGAGACGCGAGCGGCTGGAACGGGACGCCGCGGTCGCCACGACGCAACCCTAGACGAACGGCTCCGTCCGGCTCTCCGCCTACGGTTGAGGCCCATGCAGCGGTTGCGGCCGTTGAACGAGCAGGAGTGCTACTTGCGCTGTTACGGCTGGGTGGGCGAGGAGGACGCCGTCACCGTTCTCCGACCGACGCCGGATTCGGCCGAGTCGACTGCCGTCCTCACCGAGCGGATCAGGCTCGCGTTCGAGGCGCTGCTCGACGAGCGCGAGCCCGAGGCTGCCTGACGGCCGCCCTGCCCGACCTCCTCGCGCCCGGACTGGACGTCGTCTTCTGCGGGATCAACCCGGGCCGTCGCTCCGCGGCGGCCGGCCTCCATTTCGCAAATCAGAGAAACGACTTCTGGCGCCTGCTGCACGCCGCGAGCTTCACGCCCGCACTCCTCGCGCCCGCAGAGCAGGACGAGCTTCCCTCGCTCGGAATCGGGATCACGAACGCGGCCCGGAGGACGACCGGGAGCTCGTCCGATCTGCGGCGCGCCGACTTCGCGGGCAGCGCCGCGCGGCTCGAGCGGATCGCCGTGCAACTCGGGCCCCGTGCGATCGGGTTCGTGGGCAAGGAGGCCTACCGCGGCCCGTTCGGAGGGCGCCCGCAACATGGCCTCCAGGAGCGGCGTCTCGGCGAGACGCTCCTGTTCGTGCTGCCCTCGACCTCGCCCGCGAACGCCTCCGTGCCGTGGGAGGAGCGGCTGCGCTGGTTTCGCTCGCTTCGCGCGCTCGTCGCCTGAGAGGCTGCAAGACTGCGGCATGCGCGTCGCCGCCCTGCTGCGCGGGATCAACATCGGCCCGAACAAGCGGATCTCGATGCCCGCGCTCCGTGAGATCGTGGAGTCGCTCGGCCACACCGACGTGGAGACCTACGTGCAGAGCGGCAACGTCGTTTTCACGCCGGCCGGCAACGGCGACCACGCGGCCGCACTGTCCACGGCGATCGCGGACGCGACCGGGCACGACGTGGCCGTCGTCGTGCGCACCGGCGCCGAGCTGGCCAAGGTCGTCGAGGGCAACCCGTACGAGGTCACCGACCCGACCCGGGTCGTGGTCGCGTTCCTCGGCGAGGCGGTCGGGCTCGACGACCTCGGCCTGGACGATCTCGAGTCGTACCGGCCGGACGAGCTGACCGTGCGCGGTAAGGAGATCTACGTCAGCGTCCCGAACGGCCAGGGCCGCTCGAAGCTGATGGAGACGCTCGCGAAGCGGCGCCAGCCGACCACCGTCACCGTCCGCAACTGGCGGACGGTGGCCGCGCTGGCGGAGCTGACCGGAGCGCGGCTTATAGCGCGTCGCCCGCTGTCCTGGACAGTCCGACATAACTGGGGCGCGGCTGAAGCGTCACGCCGCTAACCCTCGCCTCGCCCGCTTCTTCCCGCGCTGTCCGCAACCAAGAAGGGCGAGGCTAAGCCACGCCCTAGCCACGCCCCGGAGCCACGCCCGGGAGGCCACGCCCTCAACCGCTGGAGGGGCATCTAGCCCCTCCAGCGGTTGGTGATGGGGGTGCGCCAGTCGCGGCCGAACGCGCGCGGGCGAAGCTTGACGCCCGGGGCCGCCTGACGCCGCTTGTACTCGGCCCGGTCGACGAGCACGAGCACCCGCTCGACGATCGCCGGGTCGAATTGCGCCTCGAGCTCGTCGCGCGACCGATCGAGCTCGACGTACGCCTCCAGCACGCGGGTCGAGCAGCTCGTACGGGGGCAGCGACTGATCGTCGCGCTGGTCGGCGCGGAGCTCGGCGGTCGGCGGCCGCTCGATCGTCGAGACCGGCACGAGCTCGCGATCCGCCTGCTCGTTGAGGTGGCGCGCGAGGCGGAACACATCCGTCTTGAACACGTCCTTGAGCACGGCGAATCCACCCACCATGTCCCCGTAGATCGTCGCGTAGCCCACCGCGATCTCGGACTTGTTGCCGGTCGCGAGCACGAGCCAGCCGTGCGTGTTCGAGAGCGCCATCAGGAGCGTGCCGCGGATCCGCGCCTGGAGGTTCTCGGCCGCGAGCCCCTCGAGCCCGCCGAGCGCCTCGTCGTAGGAGGCGACCAGCGACTCGATCGGGAGCTCGGTGAAGTCGACGCCGAGGTTCTCGCTCACCAGCCGCGCGTCGTCGCGGGTCGCGCCGGACGAGAAGCGCGAGGGCATCGAGACCGTGTGCACCCGCTCGGGCCCGAGCGCCTCGGTCGCGATCGCGGCCGTCACCGCCGAGTCGATCCCCCCGGAGACGCCGATCACGACCTCGCGGAAGCCGTTCTTGGCGACATAGTCGGCCAGCCCGAGGACGAGGCCGCGGCGCATCTGCTCGAGCGGCTCCGCGAACGGCGTCACCGACGGCGTGCGCGGAGCCGCGACCTCCCGCGGAGGGGGGAGCGAGATCGTCGTCGCGACGATCGGGGTCTTCCGCGTCAGCTCGAGCTCGCGTCTGCGGACGTCGCGCAGACGGCGTCCGACAGCCTCGCTGGGGTCGATGTCGACGACCAGCAACGCCTCCTCGAAGCCCGGCGCCCGAGCGATCACCTCGCCCTCGTCGTCGAGCACGACCGAGTGCCCGTCGAACACGAGCTCGTCCTGGCCGCCGACGAGGTTGCAGAACGCGACGTACGCGGTGTTGTCCCGCGCGCGCGTGACCAGCATCTCCTCGCGGTCCTCGGCCTTGCCGACGTGGAACGGGGACGCCGAGAGGTTCACGAGCAGGGTCGCGCCCGCCAGCGCGAGGTCCGTGGCGGGAGGCCCGGGCTGCCAGACGTCCTCGCAGATCGTCGGGCCGACCAGCACGTCCCCGAGCTCGAGCAGCACGAGCTCCCGCCCGGGGGCGAAGTAGCGGTGCTCGTCGAAGACGCCGTAGTTCGGCAGGAACTGCTTCCGATACACGCCCTGCACCGCCCCGTCCGCGCAGACGAACGCCGCGTTCGCGAGATCCCGGTCGAGCGACGGCGCCCCCACCAGGGCGACGGTGCCCGTGCAGCCGCGCGCCACCTCCTCGACCGCTGCCCGTGCGGCACGCAGGAACCCGGGTCGCAGCAGGAGATCCTCCGGCGGATATCCGGTCACCGCGAGCTCCGGCACGATCACGAGGTCGGCCGCCGCACGCTCCGCCTCGGCGATGGCGCCGAGCAGACGCGCGACGTTCCCGTCGAGGTCGCCGACCACGACGTTGACCTGGGCGAGCGCGAGCCTCACCTCGCCATCCTCCCTCGTACCCGCGCCTCCGGTTTTCGACTCCCGATCACAAACTTCAGTCTATCGGGCGATGACGGAGACCGTGACGATCGATCGCCGCTACCGCGGCCCGCTCGACTCGGCCAACGGCGGCTACGCGGCCGGTCTGTTGGGCTCCCGGATCGGGGGCGCGGCCGAGGTCACCCTCCGCCTGCCGCCACCGCTCGCGCGGCCGCTCGTCGTTCGCCATGAGGACGGGGCCCTCCAGCTCCTCGACGGCGACCGGGTCGTGGCCGACGCGGTCCCGGGCGACCCGAGGCTCGTGGCGCCCCAGCCTCCGACGCCGCCGGAGGCGGTCGCCGCGTCGAAAGGCGTTGGCGCCTGGGGCCCGCCGCAGTTCGCGGAGTGCTTCGTCTGCGGCGTCCGCGACGACGGAAGCGGGCTCGGGATACATCCGGGCCGGGTTCCGGGCCGGGACGGGCTCGTCGCGACGACGTGGGTCGCCCGCGAGGTCTCCCCCGAGGTCGTCTGGGCGTCGATCGACTGCCCCGGCGCCTACGCGGTCGGCGAGGTGGGACGGGGCGAACCGGTCCTGGGTCGGATGACGGCGCACGTCCTCCGGCTTCCGGACGAGGGCGAGCCGTGCGTGGTCGTCGGCTGGCCGCTCGGCAGCGACGGGCGGAAGCTCCACGCCGGGACGGCGCTCTACGGGCGGAGCGGCGCGGTCCTCGCGCTCGCGCGCCAGGTCTGGATCCTGCCGCGCTGAGCCAGGCCGCTCAGGCGTTCCAGCGCGTGATCACGTGGCTGTCGTGCTCGTAGCCGAGCACGGAGATCGTCCCCGTGTCGAGACGATAGAGTCGGCCGTCGGCGACCTCCTGGCCGAGCCAGCGCGCCGTCAGCGCACGCAGCGAATGGCCGTGGCCGAAGAGCAGGACGTCGCCGTCGGCGGAGCGCGCGCGCACGATCACGCGGTCGACCCGCTCGCCGACCTGCGCGGCGCTCTCGCCGCCGGGGGCGCCGCGACTCCAGATCGACCAGCCGGGATCCGACTTCCGGATCTCCTCGGTCGTGATGCCCTCGTAGGTGCCGTAGAACCACTCGGCCAGGTCGTCGTCCACGACCGCGTCCGGGAAGCCGGCAAGCTCGGCGGTCTGCCGGGCACGGAGGCGGGGACTCGTGAGCACGAGAGCGAAGGAGCGGCCCCCGAGCCGACCCCTGACCTCCCGGGCGGCCGCGACTCCCGCGTCCGTGAGCGGAAGATCGGTCAGGGAGGTGTGTCGTCCGTCACGACTCCACTCCGTCTCGCCGTGCCTGACGAGCCAGAGCGAGCCCCGGCTCACGAGCGGGACGAGAGCGCGACCAGCAGGCCGCCGTCGTCGTCGTACGCCGGGAACAGGTCGACGACGACGGGCTTCACGAGCCCGGCCCGGGTCCGCAGCTCGAGCTGCTCTCCGAGCTTCCTGACGCCCCACTCGCGCACGACCTCGATCGGTGCGGTGTCCGAGAGGTGGAGCGCCTGCCCCACGTCCTGTCCGAGCAGGTCTCCCTCCCTGAAGCCGGTCAGCTCGAAGACGCCGCGGCCGACCGCGAGCACGCGCGCGTCCTGGTCGCAGACCACGAATCCCGTCGAAGGGGCGGGGTAGTAGTCCTCGAGCAGCTGGAAGAGGAAGCCGAAGCCGCAGCTGCGGCACTGCGGGACGTTCGTGGTGAACCCCTCGTAGCCGTCGAGGTCCACGGTGCGCTCACGGCAGTTGGGGCAGATGAACACGGGCACGCGCCGATCCTACGCCGGACGCGGTTGCGGCTCCGTTAATCACCGCCGCGCAGCCCTGCCGGCTGCTGCTAGCGTAGTGCGCACTAACTTGGGAGGTTTCTGGGGACGATGCTCGCAGGGCTCGTGACAGAGGCGAACAAGAAATGGTGGACGCTCGCGGCGGTGTCGTTCGGGCTGTTCATGATCATGCTCGACAACACGGTCGTGAACGTCGCGCTGCCCGCGATTCAGCGCGACCTCGGCGTCCAGCTCTCGGAGCTCGAGTGGATCGTGTCGGGCTATGCCCTCTCCTTTGCGGCGCTGATGCTGACCGGCGGCAAGCTCGCCGACGCGTACGGGCGCCGTCTGCTGTTCGTCACGGGCATCGCCGTGTTCACGCTCGCCTCGCTCGGCTGCGGCCTCGCGCCGAGCGGCGGCGCGCTGATCGCCGCACGGATCGTGCAGGGCGCGGGCGCCGCGCTGATGAACCCGGCAACCCTCTCGATCATCGCGGTCACGTTTCCGCCGCGGCAGCGCGGCACGGCGATCGGGATCTGGGCCGGCGTGTCCGCGCTCGCGCTCGCGATCGGCCCGCTGATCGGCGGTCTCCTGACCGAGCACGCGAGCTGGAACTGGATCTTCTTCGTCAACGTCCCGATCGGCGTGCTCGGTGTGGCGGCGAGCTTCCTGCTCATCGAAGAGTCGCGCGACCAGACCCACGAGCGCCTCGACCTCCCCGGTCTGCTCACGTCCGGGGTCGGCCTGTTCTCGCTCACGTACGCGCTGATCGAGGCGAACAACTACGGCTGGGGCTCCGTGCGGATCGTCGCGGCATTCGCGCTCGCGGCGGTCATGCTCTTCGCCTTCGTCCAGCTCGAGCGTCATCAACGCGCGCCGATGCTCGACCTGACGCTGTTCCGCAACCGCACCTACGTCGGGGCGAACCTCGTGATGCTCCTGGTCGCGCTGGCGATGTTCGGCGTCTTCTTCTTCGTCTCGCTCTACATGCAGAACGTGCTCGGCTACTCGGCCGTCCAGGCGGGCGCGACGTTCCTGCCGATGACCGTCCTGATCATCCTCCTCGCCCCGCAGGCCGGACGTCTCTCCGACCGGTGGGGGTCGAGAGGCCTGATGGCCGGAGGCATGCTCCTGCTCGCGGTGCAGCTCGCGTACTTCAGCCAGCTCCCGAGCGACGCGACGTTCTGGCGGTTGCTGCCGGGCCTCGTGATCGGCGGCGTCGGGATGGCCATGACGATGACGCCCAGCGCGGCGGCGGCGACGCGATCGGTCCCCGTCGCGAAGGCCGGCGTGGGCGCCGCCGTCCTCAACGCGTGCCGGCAGGTGGGCGGGTCGCTGGGCATCGCCTTGATGGGCGCGATCATGGCCTCACAGCTGGCGACGCCGCCGACGACCGAGTCGTTCATGCGCGGATTCGAGCGGGCGCTCCTCGTCGCCGCGTGCATCGCGGCCGCCGGCTCCGTCGTCGCCGCGTGGCTGATCCGCCCGCACGACACCGAGGCACGCACGGTCGACGAGCATCGCGGGTCCGCGTTCGAGGCGGCATGACGTCCGACACCCGGGAGTCGCCGCGGCGGCTCCCCTCCGCCGAGCGCCGTCGGGCGATCGTGCGCGCCGCGCTCCGCGTGTTCTCGTCGTCGAGCTACGCGAGCGCCACCACGGCGGAGATCGCCCGCGAGGCGGGGGTCAGTGAGCCGGTCCTCTACCGGCACTTCACGTCGAAGCGTGACCTCTGGATCGCGTGCCTCGACGTCGCCTGGGAGGAGACACGGGCGGTGCTCGAAGCCAAGGTCGCCGTGTTCACCGGCGGTTCCCGCCCGGCCGGCCGGCAGTCGCCGTGGCGCAGCCCGATGATGCCCAACCTGTGGCTGCAGGGACTGACCGAGGCCGGGGACGATCCGGTCGTCCGGCGGGCGATCCGCCGTCACATGCGGGAGGTGCACAACTTCGTGGCCGACGCCCTGCGCACCGGGCAGGAACGGGGCTTCGTACCCGCCGACCGCGACCCGGACGCGGAGGCGTGGGTCTTCATCGGCGGCGGGTTGCTGCGCTCGGTCGCCGACCGGCTCGGCGGGGTGCTCACCGCCGCCGACCTCGAGTCGATCACGCGCGAGCGTCTGCGCTGGCTGAGCGGCCGCACCGCCTGACCTCAGAAAGGGATCCGGAGCAGCCAGAAGACGATCATCCCGGCGGCGATCGAGATGCCGAGGCTCCTCGTCCGCCAGGCAACCAACGTCGTGGCCACGGCCCCGACGAGCCGGATCTCCCCCTCGCCGAGCCCGCCTTCGAGGGACGGCGTGATCAGCGCCGCGAACACCGAGATCGGCACGAAGTGGAGGAAGCGGATCCAGAAGGCCGGCAGCTCCGTCCGGAGCGCGAGGCCCGCGTAGCGGGAGCCGAACGTCACCGCGACCATGCCGGCGAGCGCGATCCAGAACGTCACGCGACCTCCCGGATCGCATCCTCTAGCCTCGTCTCCTCGATGCCGCGTCCCCGGGTCAGCCAGGCGCCGAGCAGGCTGCCCGCGACTCCGGTGACGACGATCGGGACCCCGCCGGACGACACCTGCGCGACGGCATAGGCGAGGGCGCCGGATGCGACGGCCACCACGATCTCCGAGCGCGTGCGGGCGAGGGGCACGAGCAGCGCGAGGAAGGCGAGCGGAAAGACCAGGTCGAGCCCGAGCTCGGCAGGGTCGGGGATCGCAGCGCCGAGGAGCGCCCCGCCGAGCGTGGCGAGGTTCCAGACGAGGAAGAGGCTGAGCTCCGCTCCGAGGAGGTAGGGGAAGGTCGGCGCCGGCTTCGCGGCGACGACGCCGAAGACCTCGTCCGTCAGGAAGTACGCCGCCGCCGGTCGGCGCCAGCCGTCGAGCGGGAGTCGCCGCCCCAGCGACAACCCGTAGAGGACGTGTCGCACGTTGAGCAGGAAGGTCGTCAGGACGATGCCGACCGCGCTCGCGCCGGTCGCGAACAGCCCTGCGGCGCTGAACTGGGCGCTGCCGGCGAAGACGAACAACGAGAGCGCCTGCGTCTCCACGAGCGAGAGCCCCGCGTCCCGCGCGATCACCGCATAGACGACCCCGAACGGGACGACCCCGAGCCAGAGTGGCGCGATCGCCAGGAACCCGCGCCGGAACGCCGTGCTGCGCGGGTCCGCCATCCGGAGCAATGGTATGGACGCGGCACGCCGCGCCGGCCCCCCTCATAGAAGCACCCCCGGCTGCGGCTTCCGGGGGCGCTTCCGTGAGGCGGCTGAGACCCCGGGTGCGTCGGGTAGAGCTCGTGACTCTGCGGCCCAGTCACGCTGTTCTCCGCCTCGACGCTGGCTCCCTGGTCAGCGCCCCTGGCACCGTCCTGGCGTCCGTCCGGTGCTCGGTGGACTGACTGTACGGGCCATGGTTGGAAAAGTCAAGTAGCTCGGTCAAGTGATTCCCGGTATGCTCCGCTTCACATGGAGTGGGACGAGCGTGACGTCGGTTCACCCCTCCGGGGGAGGACTCATTCGGGGGGCTCTCGGTTGAGTGACACGGGTATGCCCGAGTCGGCCGCGACCCCTCGGCCCGTGAGCCCCGGCGGGGTCGGCGAGCGCGTGCGCGCGCTTCGCGTCTCCGCGGGCCTCACGCAGACGGCGCTCGCGGGCGACCGCTTCTCGAAGGAGTACGTCAGCCAGATCGAGCGCGGCAAGACGCGGCCCACGGACGAGACGGTCGCGTGGCTCGCCGAGCGGCTCGGCGTCGACGCCGAGTACCTGCTCCGCGGCGTCTCGACCGATGTGCGCACGCGTGTCGAGGCGCGGCTCGCGCAGGCGGAGGCGCTCTCGGAGGCCCATCGCGACCGCGAAGCGGTCGAGCTCTTCCGCGAGGTGCGCGAGGAGCTCTCGTCGCTCGGCTCCCCCGAGCTCGAGGTGCGCGCGCTCGCCGGCGAGGGCTGGTCGCTCCAAGAGCTCGGCTCTCCCCGCGACGCGATCGAGGTGCTGCAGCGCGCCCGCGAGCTGGCGGAGGGGCCCGGCCTCTCCGACGTCGACCGGGCCGACGTCCTCTTCCGACTGGGCTGCTGCCGCTACCGGATCTCGAGCATCCCCTCGGCGATCAACCTGCTCGACGAGGCACTCGAGCTCGCGGAGCGGTCGGGGCTCCCGTGCGATCTCCTGCGGGCGCGGATCCTCGCGTGGCGCTCGCGCTGCCGGCGCCGGCAGGCCGACTTCGAGGCTGCGCGCGAGGACGTCGAGCGCGCGCTCGAGCTCGCGCAGGGCGTCGATGACCCGCGGGCCGTCGCCGGCGCGTACTTCCAGGCGTCGTTCGTCGCGGAGAAGATGGGCCACTGGGCGCTCGCCCGCCAGTACGCGCAGCAGGCGAAGGCGATCTACCAGGATCTCAATGACGAGCGCAACACCGGCCGCATCATGCTCAACCTGGGCGGCCTGCAGCTCCTGCTCGGACGACCCGAGCAGGCAATCGACCATTTGACGGCGTCGTTCGCCCTCGCCGTCGAGGCCGGCTCGCAGCCGGACGCCGCGCAGGCACTCGGGAGCCTCGCGGCGGTGCACGAGCACCTCGGCGACCACGAGGCGGCCGACGAACACGCACGCAAGGCACTCGCGCTGCTCGAGGGGCGCGAAGACTTCCTCGACGAGATCGGCCAGTCGAACCTCGTGCTGGGTCGCTCGTTGATGGAACGGGGCCGCCTCGACGAGGCGGAGCAGTGCTTCCGGGCAGCGGACACCGCGTTCGAGCGGATGGAGTCCGTCGCGCACCGGACGGGGGCATGGGTGGCATTGGGTGATCTGGCGGAGCGTCGAGGAGACGCCCGCGAGGCGGCGCGCTGGTATCGGAACGCCGCCGAGGCACTTGCTGTCGTCCGCTTCTGAGAAAGGAGGCCCCACGTGAGCAGAGCACGGCTGATCCTGGCGCTCGTGAATCTTGCGCTCATCGCCGCGTGGCTCGGGCAGTTCCGCCCGAACCGCACGTTCTCCGACGGAGACTGATCGCGGCTTTGCGGCAGGTCGGCCGACCGGCGGTTGCCGGCGGCCGTCTACATTGAGGACGTGACCCGTCCTCCCGTCGCGATCGTGATTGCCCTCGTCGGCTCGATCCTCCTCGCGGCTGGTTGCGGCGGAGGAGGGGCCGGCGAGGGCGCATCCTCTTCCGGGGACGACGCGACGCTCGAGACGCTCTGGCGGGGCACCGACGAGAACGTGGGCGCCACCGCGGCAAGCTCGGACTTCCAGGCCGGGACCAACAGGGTCTCGTTCCTCGTGATCGACAAGCACGGGCGGCCGATCGTGCGGCCGACCGCCCGGGTCTGGATCGCACGCGGCCTGAAGGAGCAGCCGTACGCGGAGACAACGGCGCGCTACGAGCCGATCGGCGTCCCCGGCAGCGATACCGCCGACACCGGCGGGGTCTACGTCACGCATCTGAAGACGCCGACTGCCGGGACCTACTGGTACCTCGCGCAGCCGGTCGGCGGACCCTCGATCTCCGCGCTCGGGAACGTCGTCGTGCAGAAGCACAGCGACGCGCCCGCCGTCGGCGACCGGGCCATCCCGTCGAAGACCCCGACCCTCGCGAGCACGAACGACGACCTCGAGCAGCTGACGACCGCGCGTCATCCCGATCGCGCGCTCTACGAGAGCTCGGTCGCGTCGGCGCTCGCGGCGCACGCCCCGTTCGTCCTCACCTTCGCGACGCCGCTCTTCTGCCAGTCGCGCATCTGCGGGCCGGTGGTCGACGTCGTCTCGGCTGCCCAGCGGAAAGAGCCCGCGAAGAGCCCTGTCCGCTTCATCCACGTCGAGATCTACAAGGACAACGACCCCGCGAACGGCTTCAACCAGTGGGTCGAGCAGTGGCGCCTGCCGACCGAGCCGTTCACGTTCGTCGTCGACCGGAAGGGCGTGATCCGCACGAAGCTCGAGGGCGCCTTCTCCCTCGGGGAGCTCGAGCGCTCGCTCGCCTCCGTCCGCTGACGACGTCTACGCGGGACACGTCCCGAGGTACGGCTCGACAGCGGATCGGTGTCAGACACCGTTCTCTGTCAAGGGGGACCTGTGTCGGTTCGGTGCCGGTTCATCCACAGGACGTCCAGGGCTAGGCTCCACCGCATGTCGCGCGTGCTCACGTCCGTGCCCGTCGGCGAGCGGGTCGGGATCGCGTTCTCGGGCGGGCTCGACACGACCGTCGCGATCGCGTGGATCCGCGAGCAGGGCGCGATCCCGTACGCGCTGACCGCCGATCTCGGCCAGCCGGACGAGCCCGACATCGAGGAGATCCCGGCGCGGGCGCAAGGCGGTCGGCGCCGAAGACGCGTTCCTCGTCGACTGCGCCCGGGAGCTCGTGCACGAGGGCCTCGTCGCGCTGCGCTGCGGGGCGTTCCACGTCTCCTCCGGCGGCAAGACGTACTTCAACACGACACCGCTCGGCCGCGCGGTGACGGGGACGATGCTCGTCCACGCGATGCACGAGCACGGCGTCGAGATCTGGGGCGACGGGTCGACGTACAAGGGCAACGACATCGAGCGGTTCTTCCGGTACGGGCTGCTCGCAAACCCGGACCTGAGGATCTACAAGCCGTGGCTCGACCCGGTGTTCGTCGCCGACCTCGGCGGACGGCAGGAGATGAGCGCCTGGCTCGAGGAGCGCGGTCATCCGTACCGGGCGAGCGCCGAGAAGGCGTACTCGACCGACGCGAACATCTGGGGCGCGACGCACGAGGCGAAGGAGCTGGAGCGCCTCGACCGTTCGCTGTACCTCGTCGAGCCCCTGATGGGCGTACGCCACTGGGATCCCGCCGTCGAGATCGAGCACGAGGTCGTCCGGGTTCGCTTCGAGGAGGGATGGCCGGTCGCCCTCGGCGACGAGCGATTCGACGACCGGGTCGCGCTCGTCCGCCGGGCGAACGAGATCGGCGGCCGCCACGGGCTCGGCACATCCGACCAGATCGAGAACCGAATCGTCGAAGCGAAGAGCCGCGGCATCTACGAGGCGCCGGGGATGGCGCTTCTGTACCTCGCGTACGAGCGGCTCGTGAACGCGATCCACAACGAGTCGACGCTCGACGAGTACCGCACCTCGGGACGCCGGCTCGGACGGCTCCTCTACGAAGGGCGCTGGTTCGACCCCCAGGCGCTGATGCTCCGCCAGGGTCTCTCGAGCTGGGTCGGAGGCCCGGTGACCGGCGAGGTGACGGTCGAGCTCCGCCGCGGCGACGACTACACGATCCTCGACACGGTCTCGGAGAACGCGACCTACCACCCGGAGCGGCTGTCGATGGAACGGGTGGAGGATGCCGCCTTCGGTCCGCTCGACCGCATCGGCCAGCTCGCGCTGCGCGTGCTCGACCTCGAGGACACCCGCGACAAGCTCGCCCTGTACGGGCGGCTCGGGCTCACCGGGGGCGACGAGGCGCTCGGCGCGCTCTCGCCTCCCGCCGACGACTGACCGAGACCGCGCTCAGACCTCGCCGCCGGCGCGCTCGATCACCACGACGGGCACGCGGGCGTACGGGCTGAGCCGGAGCAGCGCGCGAACCAGCTCGGCGCAGTCCTCCGGCTGGATCATCTCCTGCGCCGGAAGACCGGTCCACTCGGCCATCGGCGTGTCGACGAATCCGGGGCAGATCGCAGTCGCGCGCACCCCGCTCTCGGCCTCCTCCCGGTCGAGCGAGCGCGTCAGCGCGATCAGCGCGGCCTTCGCGGCGCCGTAGCTCGCGAGCCCCGGGGTCGGGATCGTGCCCGCGATCGACGCGAGGTTGACGACGAAGCCGCGTGCCTCGCGCAGCGCCGGGAGCGCCTCCCGCGTGACCAGGAACGCGCCGCGCAGGTTGACCGTCTGCTGGAGATCGAACTGCTTCGTCGACATGTCGCCGATCCGCCCCGCGATGCCGACTCCTGCCGAGTTGACGAGCACGTCGAGCCCTCCGTGATGCTCGAGGTGGGTCGCGACCAGCTCCGCGCAGGCCGCCTCGTCGCGCACGTCGACTGCGACGGCGACCCCGCCGAGATCGGCGGCCGCCGCCTCGAGCCGCTCGACCGTCCGCGCGCCGAGCGTCAGCTCGTATCCCTCCTCGCGCAGCATGCGGGCGATCGCGAGCCCGATCCCCGACGAGCCTCCGGTGACGAGCGCGCTCGGCACAGCACGATCCTCGCACATCGCCGCTGCGCTCCCGGCAGGCGACCGTACACTCGTGGAGATGAGCGCCTCCGTCGAGCTCACGAGCCTCGCGCGCGCGGGCGGCTGCGCGGCGAAGTACTCGGCGGCGCGGCTCGAGGAGCTCGTGGGCGGGATCGCCCCGGCGGACGTCTCCGACCTGCTCGTCGGGCTCGACCCGGCCGACGATGCAGCCGTCTACCGGCTCGACGAGCGGACGGCGCTCGTGTTCACGATCGACTTCTTCCCGCCCGTGGTGGACGACCCGAGGACGTTCGGCAGCATCGCGGCCGACCAACGCCCTCAACGACGTCTTCGCGATGGGCGGTAAGCCACTGCTCGCGCTGTCCGTGACCGCGTTTCCGGAGGAGCTGCCGACCGAGGTGCTCGGCGAGGTGCTGGCAGGCGCCGCCGACACGACCCGTGCCGCCGGGGCGATCCTCGCGGGTGGCCACACGATCCGCGACGACGAGCCGAAGTACGGGCTCGCGGTGGTGGGCACCGTGCATCCCGAAGGCGTGTGGCGGAAGAGCGACGCGCGACCCGGCGACGCGGTGCTCCTCACGAAGCCCCTCGGCACGGGGCTCGTCCTCCAGGCCGTGCGCGACGGCATCGCCCCCGCCGGCGCCCTCGAGGCCTCGATCGCGGCGATGCTGACCCTGAACAGCGATGCGGCCGACACGCTGCGGCCGTACGAGCCGCACGCGGTGACCGACGTGACCGGCTTCGGCCTGCTCGGCCACGCGCACGAGGTCGCGCTCCGGTCGGGCGTCCGGATCGAGCTCGACGCAGCGGTGTTGCCCGCTCTTCCGGGCGCACTCGAGCTCGCCGCCGAAGGCGTGCGCACGGGCGGTGACCGGCGCAACCGCGAGTTTGCGGGCCCGCACGTCACCTGCACGGCGCCGGGCGAGCTCGAGGCGCTCGCCTACGACCCGCAGACCGCCGGTGGCCTCCTCGTCACGCTGCCGACGGAGCGGCGGGCCGTGCTCGAGGCGGCGTTCGCCGGTGCAGGGCTCGAGCTGCACGCGATCGGCCGCGTGACGCCGGGGAGCGGCGTGGAGCTCGTCGGCCCGTGAGGCTCCCCGAGCGCCTGCGCGGCGACGTCTCCGCCGACCGCTTCCTGCACATCGCGGTCGCGTCGCTCCTCACGCTCGGCCTCGTCGTCACCTCCGGCGCGTTCGTGCGGCTGACCGGCTCGGGGCTCGGCTGCGACAACTGGCCGCGCTGCGGGAACACGCCGTTCCCGGCCGCGGACTTCCACGCGCTGGTCGAGTTCGGCAATCGCGTGGTGGCGCTCTGCGGCCTGCTCGTCTCGCTCGCTGCGTGGGTCGCGTCGCGGCGGGTGGCCGGACTGCCACAGTGGGTGCGGCGCACCGCGCTCGCCGCCTTCCTGGGCGCGCTCGCGCAGATCCCGCTGGGCGGCGTGACCGTGATGCTCGGACTGAACCCGCTCGCGGTGATGTCCCACTTCCTGCTCGCGCTCGCCGTGGTCGGGCTTTCCGTGGTCGTCGTGCTCGAGGCCTGGAGCTTCGCGCGAGGGCTCGGCGCGCCCGTCGCCCCGAAGTGGCTCCGCGTCGTCGCCCTCGTCGGCGTCGGCGTCGGCGCGGCGATGGTCGTGACGGGCGCGATCGCAACCGCGTCGGGACCCCATCCTGGCTCGGACTCGAACGTCGAGCGGCTCGGGCTCGAGATCCGGGACACGGTGTACGTCCACGTACGGGCGGCCGCGGCGTACGGGATCGGCTTCCTGCTCGTCTGCTTCGAGCTCGTGCGCTCGCGGCGCGAGGCGCCCGGCATCCTCCGGCTCGCGGCGGCGCTGCTCGTCGTGCTCGTCGCTCAGATGATCGTGGGCGAGGTGCAGTACCGGAACGCGCTGCCGTGGGGCCTCGTGCTCGTCCACGTCTCGCTGGCGGCGGCGATCTGGACGCTGACGGTCGCGATCGCGTACGCGCTCTGGCGTCCGCCCGCCCCGCTGACCGCGCCCGCAGCCGTGCCGTTGCCGGAGCGGGAAAAGTCGCGTCTCGAGCAGGCGCACCCGTAGAGCCCGTCGTCAGCCGGGCGACGGTTACGCTTTGCCGATGAGCGACGACCTGCGCATCGCCGAGCGCCCCACGCTTCGGCGGCCGGTGTTGATCTCCGCGTTCCGCGGCTGGAACGACGGGGGCCAGGCGGCGACCGTCGCCGCCGCGTACCTCGCACGGCAGTGGGAGGCGACGCGCTTCGCGGACATCGACCCCGAGCTGTTCATGGACTTCCAGGCCGTGCGGCCGACCGTGTCGCTCGACGCGGGCATGACACGGCACATCGAGTGGCCCGACAACGCCTTCTTCCACGCCGAGGTGCCCGGCACCGAGCGCGACGCAGTGATCCTGCTCGGCGTCGAGCCGAACTACCGCTGGCGCACGTTCACCGACCTCGTCGTCGGCCTCGCACAGGACCTCGGCGTCGAGCTCGTCGTGACGCTCGGCGCTCTGCTCGCGGACGTGCCGCACACGCGCGCCGCACCCGTCACGGGCTCCGCGACCGACCCACGGCTCGTCGAGGAGCTCGGGCTGCAGCTCTCGCGCTACGAGGGACCGACGGGCATCGTCGGCGTGCTCCACGACGCCTGCCGCGCGGCCGAGCTGCGCTCGGTCAGCCTCTGGTCGGCCGTTCCCCACTACGTCTCGCTCGCACCGAGCCCGCGCGCCGCGAAGGCGCTCTGCGTACGGCTCTCCGACCTGATCGGCGCGCCGATCCCCACGCTCGAGCTCGACGAGGCAGAGGAGGAGTACGCGGCTCAGGTGAGCGAGGCCGTGGCCTCCGACCCGGAGACGCAGGCCTACGTCGAGGAGCTCGAGCAGCGTGCCGACTCGCTCGAGTCGTTCGCCGACGAGGGGCAGCTTCCGAGCGGCGAGGCTCTCGCCGACGAGTTGACGCGGTTCCTACGCGACCGCGACCGGGGCTCGCCGGGCGAGCCGGACGAGCACTAGGCCTCGTCCGGCGGCGACGTCGGCGCCTCGGCGCCCGGGTCGTCCGAGACAGGCTCCGAGGAACCCTGTTCCTCCTGGCCCGCGGCCTGCGCGACCTCGGGGTTCCGCCGCTTGCGGCGACGGCGACGAGACTTGCGGGCGGGCGCACGAGGGGTCGGCAGGCTCTCGGCGAGCGCGGCCGCCGTCTCGTGGATCGGACCGAGCTCCTCGCGGGCGCGGTCGAGCAGCTGATTCGCGCGCGGCGTGTACCCCTCGGCGGAGGCGAGGAGCGCGGCTCCGACGGGAACCGGGAGCGCGGCGGCGATCTTGACGAGCTGCGCGACGTTCTCCTCGTGCCGGTGCCCGCGGGAGTTCGCGACCGCGCCGAGGAGCCGCTTCGCCTCCGGGAACTCCTGGCTCGCCTTGCGGTCGAGCGTCTTGCGCACCGCGCGAGCAAGGCGCCACGTCCAGCGTCCGAGGATCTGCTCGGGCGCGTTCGCCTTGCCGTCGCCCACCGCCCGGAGCAGGATCCGCACGCCCGCTGCGCGATCCTTCTCCCACGGCGGCGCCTGCGTGACGAGCGTCACGAGATCGTCGAAGTCGGCGCGCTCGACCGGAGTCGCCACGCGATCGGCGAGCGCAGTCATGCGGAGGCGGCGGTTCGGGTTCTCGGCCGCACAGACCGAGAGGAACGTCTCGAGCGCGCCCTTGCCGGCCCGCCCTTCGGCGAACTTGCGCGCGAAGTCGGCCCGCTGGTCGAAGCGGATCTGTCGGCCTGCGATCGTCGCCCAGAAGCGCTGCTCGTCCTCGTCGAGGAATCGCGGGTCGACGCGCTGCCATTCCCGCTGGATCACCGAGAGCCGCCGCCCGACGTCCTGCGTGACCGGCACGAGCCAGGGCGCCGGCGACAGCTTCCGGCGCGCCCTGCGGGCCGAGCGGCGCCGCGGCGCCGGGGTGACGCGCGCGCCCTCCCGGTAGAAGTCCGCGTCGAGCAGGGAGTGGAGCGAGACGACGCGGTCGGAGTGCGTCGCGCCCTTCGGGACGAAGTCCACCACGACCCCCGCCTCCTTGCGCGGATGGGTCCGCATGATGCGCCCGATCCGCTGCTGGTAGACGCGCTTCGACGCGGTCGGGGCAAGGTGCATGCACACGGTCGCCCGGGGGGAGTTCCAGCCTTCGGCGAGCAGCTGCGCGTTGATCAGCACGTTGATCTCGCCGCGCTCGTACGCCGCGAGCGTCTCCGCGAGCTCGCGGGGCGGCGTGCGGCCGGAGACCGCCATCGTCTTCAGCCCCGCCGCGCGGAACTCCTGCGCGAGGTGGTACGCGTGGTCGACGCCGGCCGCGTAGACGATCCCCGGCGTCGGGCCGAAGCGGTCGCGGTAGAGGCTCGCGGCCGCCTGGTTGAGGGCGACGTGGTCGAGTGCGGCGGCGAGCGCGCGCTCCTCGAAGTCGCCGCCGACGATCGGCACCGAGTTGATCGCGGCGACCGGCGGCACGCGCAGGGAGCGCAGCGGCGCGATCAGCCCGCGCCGCGCGGCGTCGGTGAGCGGGAGATCGTCGACCGAGGCCGGGAACACGTCGGAGACCTGCTTCGCGATCAGCTCCTCGGTCGCGGTCATGCCGATGTAGAGCGGCTCGGGGAAGCGCCGGATCGCGTTCGAGGTCTTCTCGCCGAGCGCGGTGTGCGCCTCGTCGCAGATCACGAGCTGGTACGCGGTGCGCGAGATCTCGTCGGCGTGGCGCGCGAACCACGCGTAGGTCTGGATCGTGAGGGGGTTGGGCCTGAACGGCTCGCGGTCGCGCTCGATCGCGTCGACGAGGCGGTCGCCGTACCCCTCCGTCGTCAGATCGCGGCGGAACTGGTCGACGAGCAGCCGGCGGTGGGTGAGGATCAGCACCCCGAGCTCGCGTGCCGCCTCCACGAAGCCCGCAGCGGCGATCGTCTTGCCGGAAGCGGTCGGATGGCGGAACCGGTAGCGCCGGGCCGCGCCCGGGTCAGCTCCGACGTACCCGCTCTCGGCGGGCTCGTCGTCGACGAGCTCGCCGTCCTCCGTCTCCTCGACGTCCTCGTCGTCGTCCTCGAGCTCGTCCACGAGCTCGCCGACGCTCCCGTTCGTCGCACCGTTGCCGCCGTTCTCGTCGGCGCTCCGCTGCGTCGCGGAGATCAGCTCGGTGAGCATCCCCGCGAGCGCGTCGATCTGGTGGCGTCGCAGCGTCGTGCCCGCGGCCGTGCTGGGCGTCTCGGCGGCGAGCACCCGCTCGAGGCCGAGCATCAGCCCGTAGCGCACCTTCCACCCCGCGGACGGGCTCCGCAGGCCGGCGTCCATCTCCGCCTGCGCGTCGTCGAGCGCGTAGCGGCGCGCGGTGCCCGGCGCGAGCGCGACGTCGGCGTCCTCGCCCGGATGGAGGAACGGCTCGCCGAACCACTGCTCCGCCCGTGCGGCGGCCTCCACGAGCGCGGTCGTCGGCTCGGGTGACAGTTTCGAGGTGACGGTGGATTCCTGCATCTCGGCAGCAGCCTCGACGCGCGCCGCCCAGTTCTGCGCAACCGTTCGAGGAAGGCAGCTCGCTCGGGCATCCATCGCGCGCCGGCGTCGCTGCACTTCCCAGCGTACCGAAATCGGCGGTCGGTGAACAGATCAGCCGTCGGCGAGCAGCCGGCCGCTCACGCGCCGCGAGACGCCCGTGCGGTCGAGATACGGCGTGATGCCGCCGCGGAAGAACGGGTATCCCGCCCCCAGGATCAGGCAGGCATCGAGCTCGGCGGCGCTCGCGACGACGCCCTCGTCGAGGATCCGGCGCGCCTCGTCGGCGAGCGCCTCGAGAAGCTGCTCGTAGATCGCGTCGACGCTCGGCGCGTCGTCCTTCGGCTCGAGCGCCGGCAGCTCGCCGTCGGCGAGCGCCTGGAGCGTCGGCGAGAGCCGGAAGCGGTCGGGGAAGGCGTCGTGGAGCGTGTGCAGCACGTGGTTCGCGACGCGCGGACCGACCATCGCGAGGAGCGCCGACGGGGGCAGCGGGATGCCGAGGCGGAGCCCGGCCTCGTCGGTCTGCTCGAACGTCGCGCCACGCTCGACGGCCTGCATCAGCACGGTCGACTGCCGGGTCAGCATCCGGTTGACGACGAAGCCCGGGGCGTCGCGGACGACGACACCTCGCTTGCGGAGCGCCCCCACGACGTGCCACGCCGTCGCGAGGCTGAGGTCGTCCGTCTCCGGCGTGCGCACCACCTCGACGAGCGGCAGCACCGCGACCGGGTTGAAGAAATGCAGGCCGACCACGCGTCCCGGATGCGCGAGGCCGTCGCCCATCGCGGTGACCGACAGCGCCGACGTGTTCGTGACGAGCAGACAGCCGGGCGCAACGACCCGCTCGAGCGCCGAGAGCAGCTCGCGCTTGACGGACAGCTCCTCGAACACCGCTTCGAGCACGAGATCGCACTCCGCGTACGCCTCGATACCGACCTCGGCGCGCACGAGGTTGCCGAGGCGCCGCGCGTCGTCCGGCGCGAGACGACCCTTCGCGACGAGGCCGTCGAGCTCGGCGCGGATCGTCTCGACGGCGGCGGGCGCGCGCTCGGGGTCGACGTCCGTGAGGACGATCGGAACCTGGAGCCGGCGGAGGAAGAGCGTCGCGAGCTGCGTCGCCATCAGCCCGGCGCCGACGATCCCCATGGCCGCGATCGCGCGCGGCTCGAGGTCGGGGATCGCCGCCTGTCGGCCGAGGCGTCGTTCGAGGACCTCATAGGCGTAGATCGACGCCTGCGCCTCGGGCCCCGGCAGGAGCTCCGCGACCGCGTCCTCCTCCGCCCGGTAGCCCTCCTCCAGCTCCCACCCGGCCGCGCCTTCGATCAGCTCCAGAGCGCGGTACGGCGCGGGAGCGAGGCCGTGGACGACGTCGTCCACCCGGGCGCGGGCTCGGCGGACGACCTCCGCCGCGTCGGAGAGGTCGGCATCGCCGTGACGCTTGCCGCCACCGGTCTCGATCCGGCCGAGGAGGAGCTCGAGTGAGCGCTGATCGAGCTCGTCGGGCTCGAACACCTCGTCGACGAGGCCGAGCTCGAGCGCGGCGCCGGCGGCGAGCAGCCTGTTCTGCCGGAGCGGGTTCTCGACGATCAGGCGGACGGCCGCCTCGGTCCCCAGGAGCCGGGGCGCGAGCTGGGTGCCGCCCCAGGCGGGGATCAGGCCGAGGAAGACTTCCGGGAAGCCGAGATGACGCACCGTCGAGGCGATCGTCCGCGCGTCGCAGCAGAGCGCGAGCTCGAGCCCGCCTCCGAGCGCTCCGCCGTTGATCGCGGCGAGCGTCTGGAACGGGAGCTGTCGCACCGCCTCGAACAGCTCGTGGCCGACGCGGCTGCCTTCCCGCGCCCGCTCCGGCGTGATGCCGGGGAACGCGCCGATGTCGGCGCCGGCGGCGAAGCTGGCGCCGTCGCCCGTGACGAGGAGCCCGCGCCAGTCGCGCGTCCGCAGCCGCGCGAGCGCGTCCGCGAGCGTGCGCAGCGCCTCCTCGCCGAAGGTGTTCGGCCTTCGCCCGCCCGACCCGTTCGAGATGGTCAGACGCCCGACCGGGCCGACACGCGTCTCGAGGCGCTCGAGCTGGAATCGGGTCTCCGGCATTCCGCGCGGCAGCGTACTCGCTCTGATTGACCGTTCAGTCACCATCGCTGCGACGGGCGCGAGCGCGGGTCGTTACAACTTGCAACGTGTCGACGGACTGGGCGGCGAAACGCGACCGGGCGGTCGCCGAGCACGCGCGGCGGCTCGCCGTGGTGAACGAGCCGGGCGGGCGCATGGACTTCCGGCTCGCGGGGATCGCCGGCGCATCGTGGGCGGCGGGGCTCGCGTCGCTGATGCTCGGCGAGCCCGACGACGCCGCGGCATTCCTACGCGGAGCCGCCGAGGAGTATGCGACGAGCTGGCAGGCGGCGCCGACGGGCAGCTGGGGCCGTCCGATCGCGATGCTCCGCTGCCGCCTCATGGCGGGCGACCTCGAGGGGGCGCGCCGGGATGCGGACTCCGCGCTCGCGGCCGGAGCGGCCGGCGCGCCGGGCCCGATCGCCGGCTACTGCACCGCGCTGGCGCTGCTCGTGCTCGGCCGCGATGCCGAGGCGCATCCGATCGCGGAACGGATCGCCGGAGAGGGCCTCGACCCGGTCTCGGTCGCGCACGCGCTCGCCGCCCTGTCGGCGGGCGACGTGCCGGGTCTCGAGGCGGCGCGGCGCGAGGTGCTGCGCTCGTTCGAGGAGCGCGAGGCGTTCCTCGAGGAGATGCCGATCGCGGATACCGTGCTCGTGCTCGACGCGCTCGCGCGCGAGCGCGGTATCTCGTTGCAGCCGCTCGACTCGCCGCTCCTGCCCGGATAGCGACCCGGCTGCAATCCGGACGGCTGCCCGGCCGCGAAGCAGGCCGCTTCAGGGGTGTGCCCGCCGCAGGCGGGATCTTCGCGGTCGGATGCCGCTCCTGCGGGATCCGACTTCGCGAAAGGAACTAGCCCTGCTCGGCGCTCAGCTCCTGCGCGCGCGTCATCGCGGCCTGGATCGCGTTGAGGAACGCCGCGCGGACGCCCGCCGACTCGAGCTCGCGGATCGCGGCGATCGTGGTGCCGCCCGGGGAGGTGACCATCTCGCGCAGCTCGACCGGGTGCAGCCCCTCGTCCCGGAGCTGCTTCGCGGTCCCGAGCATCGTCTGGACGACGAGCTGCGTGGAGATCTCGCGGGAGAGCCCGAGCAGGAGCCCTGCTTCGATCATCGCCTCCGCGAGCAGCGCGAAGTACGCGGGGCCCGAGCCGGAGACCGCGGTGACCGCGTCCATCGACCGCTCCGGCACGTGCACGACGCTCCCGAGGTGCGCGAGCGCCTCGGCCGCGAGCCGAACGTGCTCGTCGGCGGCGTGCGCTCCGGCGCAGATGGCGGCGATGCCCTCGTGGACGGTGGACGGGGTGTTCGGCATCGCGCGCACGACCGGCACACCCGCTGCGAGGTGACGCTCGATCGTCGCGGTCGACGTGGCGGCCGCGACCGTGAGCACCGTCTGCTCGGACGTCACCGCGGGGCCGATCTCCCCGAGCAGCGCGTCGATGTCCTGCGGCTTCACCGAGATGACCACGAGCGCCGCCCGGGCGGCCGCCTCCACGTTGTCCGCGGTGGCCGCGATCCCGTAGCGCTCCGCGAGCTCGGCGAGGCGCTCCTCGCGGCGGGCCGACGCCGAGATCTCGGCCGGCTCGCGCCAGCCGGAGGAGAGCAGGCCCGCGATCAGCGCCTCGCCGATGCGCCCGGCGCCGAGGATCGCGATCCGCCTGGTGTCGACCGTCATGTGCGGAACTATGCCGCCCGGCGCGCGCGCCGGCGCGCGATGCGAGCCGCGTCCGCCGACGCGCCCGGCACGAGGCCTCTCGCCCACCCGAGCAGGAGCACCTCGCCGGCCAGCCCCTGCCACTCGCCGTAGGGGGCGAGCAGCGCCGCCGTCTCGCCGCCGTCGACCCAGCGTCCGGTGAGGGACGCGTAGAGCTTTACGAGCGAGAGGTCTCCGACGAGCCCGTGGTCGAAGCGGCCGAGCCCCTCGAGCGCGATCACGCCGACCGACCACGGCCCGACACCGCGCTCGCGGCGGAGCCGTGCGGAGACGACGTCGGTCGAGTGCGCGCGCAGGCCCTCGAGATCGAGGGAGGCGGCGAGCCGGTGCAACGCGGTCGCGCGGTGCTGCGCGAGACCGAGGCGCCGCAGCTCCACCGGCGAGAGTCGGCGCAGCGCGTCCTGCGTGACCACGGGGTCGCCGCACGCCCGCGCGACGGCCCGCTCGAGCGCCAGGGCGCGGCGCGCCTCGACGAGCTGGCCGCACATGGCGCGGACGACCGCGTGGGTCACGGTCGCGCGGCGCAGCGGCCGGTACCCGACCAGCGCCCTCGCCGACGGCCCGATCAGCGCATCCCGCGCGAAACGCTCGTGGAACGGCGCGGTGTCGTCGTCGACGGCGAGCATGAAGCGCGCTGTCGCGAGCGATCCCTCGTCGGGCGCGCGGACGACGACGCGTCCGTCGGGCCGCTGCCACGCCTCCGCGACCCGTCCGCCCGGCAGCTGCCCACGCCAGATTCCGCTGCGGACCATCAGTCGCAGCCGGTACGGCCCGGTCGGGTTGAGCAGCTCCTCGACCACAGGGCGCCCAGCCTACGCCGCCGGTACGCTGCTCGACCGACCGTGCGGCTCGCCGACGCGATCTCGCTCCGCTCGCGCAGGCGTAAGCTCGCGCTCTTTCTCGAGCTGATGGAGCCCACGGCTGCGACGACCGTGCTCGACGTGGGCGTCGACGAGATCTCGCACGGCGAGGCGGGCGGCCAGAGCGGCTGCACGACGCACAACTTCCTCGAGGAGCGCTATCCCTGGCCGCAGCAGCTCACCGCGCTCGGCCTGCACGACGGGGCGCGCTTCCGGGAGCGCCACCCCGCGATCCGCTACGTGCAGGGAGACGCGTGCGCGCTTCCGTTCGCCGACGGGGAGTTCGACGTCGTCCACTCGAACGCGGTGATCGAGCACGTCGGCGGCCGCGAGCGCCAGCGGGCGTTCGTCGCGGAGGCTGTCCGGGTCGGTCGCCGGGTGTTCCTCACGACCCCGAACCGCTGGTTCCCGGTCGAGGTGCACACCCGCCTGCCGCTCGTCCACTGGCTGCCCGAGCCCGCGGCGCACCGGGTCTTCGACCTCGTCCGGATGCCCTGGGCGAAGGAGAATCACCTCCTCGGCCCGGCCGACCTGCGGGCGCTCTTCCCCGTCCCGGTTCGCGTCCACAACCTCGGTCTGACGCTCGTCGCGACCACGTGAGCCGAGCCGTTCCAAGGGTCGCGCTGCTCGTCCTCGCGGTCGGGCTCGTGCTGCACAACCTCGCGATGGCGCTGCTCTGGCAGGCAGGCGTGCGCGACACGGCGCTCGACGTCGCCGCCGCCTGGAAGGAGGCGGTGCTCGTGGTCGCCTTCGTCGCCGCGCTCGTCGCCGCCGGCGCGCTGCCGCGGCTGCTCTGGGCCGACCGGCTCGCGCTCGCGTACGGCGTGCTCGTCGTCCTGTACTGGCTCCTGCCGCAGTCGTGGCTCGACGGCGAGGCAACCACGCGAGGCGAGCTCTACGCGCTCCGCCACCACCTGCTCCCGCTCGGCGCATACCTGCTCGGGAGGTTGCTCGTGCTCGACCGGGCCTGGTGGCGGCGGATCGCGCTGACGCTCGTCGTGGTCGGCTGCGGGCTCGCGGCCTGGGGCCTCGTCGACGTGTACCTCGTCCCGCTCCAGTGGTGGCGCGACTCGGGCGTGCCCGACTGGTTCCGGGATCAGCTCGGCCTCTCGTACCACTGCCTCTCGGGGCTGCCGGAGAACTGGATCCTGAACACGAGCGAGGAGAGCCCCATGCGGCGGCTCGTCTCGACGTTCCTCAGCCCCCTGGCGACCGCCTACACGCTCCTGGTCGTGTGCCTGCTGCTCGCTGCGGTCCGGCCGCGCCGGTGGACGGTCGCGGCCGGCGTGCTCACGTATGCCGGAGTGCTCTGGACCCACACCCGGGCGGCGCTGATCGCACTGCCCGTGGGACTGCTCGTGCTGGCCGCGCTCCGGCGCTCACTCCCTCTCGCGGGCCTCGCCGTCGGGTCGGTGGCTGTCTCGATCGCGTTCGTCGCGCTCTTCCCGACGATCGGGCCGACGACGTCGTACACCGCGGCCGAGCTCGCCTGCCTGCGCGCGAACGCCGCGTCGGCGGGCGTCTCGTCCGACGACCCGTTCAGCGCGGGGGAGAGCTCGACCTCCGGCCACCTGCGCGCGCTGCGGGAAGGGATCAAGACGGTCGCGCGGCACCCGTGGGGCTACGGGCTCGGCAACTCGGGCGTCTCGGCCTCACGCACGATCGGCAGCGAGCACGTGAAGGCGGGCGAGTCGACCTACACCGAGCTCGGCGTCGACACCGGGGTGCTCGGCCTCCTCGCGTTCGTTGGCTGGCTCGCGGCGGTGTTCCTCGGCCTCCGCAGCCGCTCGCCGTGGCTCGCGGCCTCGGTCGCCGCGGTGGCCGTGCTCGGGCTGCAGACCGACGTGATCGGGATCCACTGGCTCTCCGTGGTCGTGTTCGCGCTCGCCGGCGCCGCGCTCCGCGCCTCCCCGGACGACCCGCCGCCCGAGGCCGCTGTCTAGCTGCACGGCTCGAGGTCAGTTGCCGGAGCCGAACTCTCGCCGGCGCTCGGCGTCGGCCTCGTCGGCCAGATGGCCGTCGCGCTCGACGTAGCCGCCTTTCCCGCCCACGACGAGCAGCACGAGGTCGTCCTCCCCCGCGTTCGACACGCAGCGGACGGTGGTCGACGTGACGTGCACCATCCCACCGGGGCCGAGCAGCCGCTCCTCGCCCTCCACCTCGACGCGGGCGGTGCCCGAGTGGACGAAGTAGAGCTCGTCCTGCTCCTCGTGGTAGTGGCGGAAGCCCGGGTAGCCGGGCGGGGTCACGATCACGTTGACGCCGAACGCGTCGACGCCGAGCGCCCCGCGCACCTTGCGGAACCCGTAGCCCGACCCGAGCTCCTCGATCGTCCCGAACGCATGACTCATCCCGTCGCTCCTTCCGTCCCGAGCATTGCCTCCATCGTTCTCCGCAGCCCCTCCTCGAACCCGACCGCAGGCTCGTAGCCGATCGCCTCGCGCGCGGCGGACACGTCCGCCCACGACTCCCGCACGTCGCCCGGCTGCGCGGGCCCGTGCACCTTCTCGACCGGGCGGCCGACGAGCCCTCCGATCGTCTCGGCGAGCGCGTTGACGGTCTGCGACTGCCCCGTCGCGACGTTGAGCACGCGTCCGACCGCACCGGCGGCGTCGGCCGCGACCAGGTTCGCGCGGACGACGTTCTCGACGTACGTGAAGTCCCGCGACTGCTCGCCGTCGCCGTGCACGGTGACGGCGCGCCCGTCCGCGATCGCGCGGATGAAGCGCGGCACGACGGCCGCGTACTGCGAGGTCGGGTCCTGCCGGGGCCCGAACACGTTGAAGTACCGCAGCGCGACCGTCTCGATCCCGTACACGCGCGTGAAGCTGACGCAGAAACGCTCCGCGGCGAGCTTCGCGACCGCGTACGGCGAGATCGGGTTCGGCGGCTGGGTCTCGACGCGGGGGAACGTCCCGCCGTCGCCGTAGACGGACGAGGACGACGCTGCGACCACGCGCCGAATGCCCTCGTCGCGGGCGGCGAGGAGCACGTTCAACGTCCCCTCGACGTTGACGGCGGTCGACGTGAGCGGATCCTGGACGGAGCGCGGGACAGAGCCGAGCGCGCCCTGATGGAAGACGACCTCGGTCCCGCGCACCGCGGTGTGGACGCGTTCGTACGAGCGGAGGTCGCCCTCGACGACCTCGACCTCGCGGCCGAGCGCGGCGAGGTTCGCCCTGCTCCCGGTGGAGAAGTTGTCGAGCACGCGCACGTCGTCGCCGCGCTCGAGCAGCGCCGCGACGAGGTTGGAGCCGATGAACCCGGCGCCGCCCGTGACGAGCACCCGGGTCACGATCGCTCCGCGACCACGTGGTAGTTCGCCGTCAACGTGCCCGGGCGCAGGCCGCGGAGCGTCTCGGAGCGGCCGTCGAGCCAGCGCGCGAGCCGGTTCAGCACGGAGACGGCCGGCCCGCTGAGCGGACGAAGCGGCGTCCGGCGCAGGGCGTGTTCGAGGAAGATCGCGTTGAGCATCGCGAGCGACGCGGTCGTGCCGCAGCCGGGCGACACCGTAACCGAACCCCACTCGCCGTTCGCCGCGAACAGCCGCTCGAGCCCTTCGTGCGTCCAGCGCCACGGATCCGCCGGGTTCGGGTGGTAGACCATCGCGCCGTGCGTCGAGAGCAGCACGCGGCCGCCGGGCCGCGTGACGCGGTGGAGCTCGCGCACGGCGGCGGCGGGGTCGTCGACGTGCTCGAGCACCTGGATGCAGATGACGACGTCGAAGGAGCAGTCCTCGGCCGGGATCGCCTCGATCGGGCCGACGAGGTCGGCGTCGGTGTGCGCGGCGGTGTCGAGCCCCACGTAGGCGGAGACGTGCGGGGCGAAGAGCGGCTCGTACGGCTTCTCGCCGCAGCCCGCGTCGAGCAGCCTGTAGGCGCCGAGGTCGCCGGACGCTCGCTCCGCCTCCTCGCCGAGCCAGCGTGTGAGCGGCGCGCGCACCGCGTACGTCGGCATCGAGAGCGGCGGGTCGAGACGCGGGTCAGGTGTCACGGACCGTCACCAGGCCGAAGGCGATCCAGGTCAGCGCCTCGAGGGGCAGGCCCGCGACGAGCCCGATCCCCGTCCACACACCCGCGACGACGAGCAGCCAGCCGAGCCCCGCGAGCGCCACCGGCGACGAGCGGATGCCGCGGATGCCCGTCACGATCCCGGTCGCGGCGAGCGCGAGGAGGACGGCGAGCCCGGCGATGCCCAGGTCGGCCGCCACCTGCAGGTACAGAAGCTGGATGCCCCACGGGTGCTCCGGCGAGGGGAACGCCTGGTCGGGCTCGTCGGGGAAGCGGGCGCGCGCGTCGTCGAGGAACGGCCCGTAGGCCCACTCCTCGCTCGAGGCCTGCCAGCCGACGCCCGTCAGCGGGCGGTCGAGCCAGATCCGGCCGCCGATGTACGCGAGCAGCGTCCGGTGGGCGTAGCTCTCGACGCCGGTGTCGACGGTCTTCTCGCGCAGCCCGATGAACTCGGCGAAGCGCTCGATCGTGCTCGCCCGCATCACCGCGGTCCCGGCAGTCACCGCGAGCACGATCCCGATCAGGGCGAGCGCCCGCTGCGGCCGGAGCGCCCGCAGCACGCGCGCGCCGAGCAGGACCGCCGCGATCGCGAGCCACACGCCGAGCACGGCTGTCATCGCCCCTGAGAGCACGACGCCGAGCGAGCCGGTGACGAGGCCGACGAGCGCCCAGCGCTGGCCGACCGGCCTCCCCGCCGTCGCGTCGGATGACGCGCCGTCGACGAGCGCGAAACCGAGCGCGCCGACGACGAGGGCCGCGCCGGAGAGCGCGGCGAGGTCGTGGATCCCGACGAACGACGGCTCGCGCTGGCCGGGCCGCTTCCCCTCGAACTCCGAGACGACGCCGAGGAACTGGAGCAGCCCCCACGAGGTGGCGACCACGCTCCAGACGACGATCGCGCGCAGGAGCGGCACCGCGTCGCGCCCGGCGCGGACGAGGAGCACGGTCGCGGGGAGCAGGCAGGCGTACCAGGCGAACTTCGCGAGGCTGATCGCGTGGACGCCGAACGCGTAGTCCTCCCCGAGGAACGACGGCGTCGCGAGCGAGACGGCGCCGACCACGACGAAGGCCGCGGTCAGACCGAGCAGCACGCGCGAGGCGGCGAGCGGCGCCCAGCCTTCACGTTTGCCTCGCACGACGGCGGCCGCAACGACGAGCGCGATCGCCGCATCGGCAAGCGTCGCGTCGATCGAGGTCCCGCCGACACCGATCGACAGCGTCGGCTGGTACGTCGCGTGGAGGAAGATGAACGGAACCGCGAGCGCCAGCGCGAGCGCCTCGGTCGCGGCGTCTCCTGCGAGCGCGCGCACGATCCCGTCGGACGGGTGGCCACGGGAGAGCGGCTCGGCCGTCACCGTGCGGACTGTAGATGCGCTCCCGGAACGAGGAGCACCGGCCCGGACGGGAGCGGCGACCCCCTCCCCTACACTGACCCGTCACGATGGCCCCGAGCGTCCTTCGGCGCCGCTTCGCGACCGCAGCCGGGCTCTACCTCTCGGTCGGCCTCGGCATCCTCGGGACGGTCGCCGCGGCCCGGATCCTGGGGCTCGCCGACTTCGGCCGCTTCGCGACGGTCGTCGCGGTGGTGGGGCTCGCGCAGACCCTGCTCGACCTGACGGTCGAGGAGAGCCTGACGAAGTTCGGCTTCCGGTACGTGGCGGGACGGGACTGGGGCCGGCTGCACCGGCTCTTCCGGCGGGCGCTCGAGCTGAAGATCGTCGGCGGGGCGCTCGCGACGGTCGTGCTGTTGCTCCTGGCGCCCGTCGCAGACACGCTCTTCGGGGGCGAAGGCCTCGCCGGCCCGATGGTCGCCGCCGCCGCGCTGCCGCTCCTCGCCGCTCCGGAGAACGTGAGCGCGAGCGCGCTCCTCCTCCGCGGCCGCTACGACGTGCGGGGCTGGCTCCTCTCGGGGACGATGGGGATCAGGCTGATCGCGATCGTGATCGGGGCGTCCTTCGGCGTCACGCAGGCGCTCGCGGCGCTCGCGGTCGGGCAGGTGCTCGCGACCGCGATCACCGGCACCGCGGGCCTCCAGGCCCTGCGCCGCTTTCCGCGGGAGGCGCCTCGACCGCTCGGCTCCGACCGCCGCGAGATCCTCTCGTTCGTGTTCCACTCGAGCGTCGCGACCGGCGTGATCTCGCTCCGCGCGGCGCTGGCCCCCGTGCTGCTCGGCGTGGTCGCCGGCACGACGCAGGTCGGCTACTACCGCGTCGCGCTCGCCCCGCAGAGCGGCTTCTCGGCCGCGAGCGCCCCCGTGCGGCTCGTGCTCCTCACGGAGCAGACGCGCGACTGGGAGCACGGCCGCGCCTCGACCGTGCTCCGCGGCCTGCGCCGCTACTCGCTCGGCGCGGCCGCCGTCGCCGCCGTCTCGCTGCCGATCTTCCTGCTCGCGATGCCGTGGCTCGTGCGCGTCGTCTTCGGCCCGGACTACCTGCCCGCCGTCGACGCGGCGCGGATCGTGCTGGTCGCGGCCGCGATCCTGCTCGTGCTCGGCTGGACGAAGTCGTTCCCGGTGACGATCGGCCGGCCGCGCCTGCGCATCGTCACGCACGGCCTCGAGTCGCTCGTGCTGCTGCCGCTCGTGCTGATCCTCGGCGACCGGTGGGGGGTGACGGGCGCGGCGGTCGCGATCCTCGTCTCGACGCTCGTGTTCGCGGCGGCCTGGATGGTCGTGCTGCTGCGCCTGCGGGAGGAGCTCCGCACGGGAGGCAGCCTCGGGGCGCCGACGGCGGCCGGCTCGTGAAGGTCGTCGTCGTCTCCGGGATCTGGCCGCCCGACGTCGGCGGGCCGGCGAGCCATGCACCGGCGCTCGCGGACGCGCTCCGCGAGGCGGGACACGAGGTCGAGGTCGTCACGACCGCGGACGCCGCGCCGGAACCGCGCCCGTACCCCGTCCATTGGGTCTCCCGCTCCCGCCCCGCGCCGCTGCGCCACCTCGCCGTGGTGCGCCAGGTGGCCGGGGCCGCCCGCCGCGCCGACCGCGTCTACGCGACCACGATGATCCGCCGGGCCGCGCTCGGCGCAGGGCTCGCCCGCCGACCGCTGGTCGTGAAGCTCGTCGCCGACGAGGCGTACGAGCGCGCGGTGCGCACGAATCGCTTCGCGGGGACGCTCGAGGAGTTCCAGGCCCATCCCGGCGGGCTGCGCGTCCGCCTGCTGCGCGCGACCCGCACCGCGGCGCTCCGCCGCGCCCGGGCTGTGCTCGTGCCGAGCGCGTACCTGCGCGACGTCGCGGTCGGCTGGGGCCTTTCTCCGCAGCGGCTGTCGGTGATCCCGAATCCCGCGCCGCTGCTGCCGGTGCTGCCTGACCGCGACGAGGCGCGCACGGGGCTCGGGCTCGACGGCGTCGCGCTCGCGGCAGCGGGCAGGCTGACGCGGCAGAAGGCGCTCGGCGACGCGCTCGCAGCGGTCGCGCAGGTCGACGGCGTCACGCTGCTGCTCGCGGGCGACGGGCCCGAGCGGAGCGCGCTCGAGCGACGGACACGGGAGCTCGGGCTCGACGGACGGGTCCGCTTCCTCGGCGCGCAGACGCGCGACGGGGTGATCGGCCTCTTTCGCGCAGCCGATGCCGCGCTCCTCACCTCGGCCTGGGAGAACCTGCCGCACACCGTGCTCGAGGCGCTCGCGGTCGGGACGCCGGTGATCGCGACGGCCGTGGGGGGCGTCCCCGAGGTCGTGCGCGACGGCGAGAACGGGCTGCTGGTCGCGCCCGGCGACGTCGAGGCGCTCGCCGAGGCGATCCGGCGCGTCGCAACCGACGGCGCCTTCCGGGCGACCCTCGCCGAAGCCGCCGCGCCCTCGGTGGAGGAGCTCTCCGAGCCCCGTATCCTCTCGCGGATCGTGCAGGCGATCGAGCGAGAGCGGCCGATGAGACCGCGCGTCTTGATGGTCGGGCGCACGCGCTATCGGCTTCCCCTCGACGCGTCGCTCGCGCGGAAGTTCGACGCGCTGACGGAACGGCTCGACCTGCGCGTGCTGGGGCGGCCCCCCGCGGCGCCGCGAAGGGCGACGCGACGTTTGCGCTGCAGCGCGGCACCCCGCTCGCCGCGCTCGACGGGCCGCTCTTCTACGGCGCGCTGCCCGCCCGGATCGCGCGCGAGCTGCGACGCAGGCCGGCCGACGCGATCCTCGCCCAGAGCCCCTACGAGGCGCTCGCCGCGCTCGCGGGCCGCGCGCTCGCCCGCAGCGACGCGGCGGTGGTGGTCGAGATCCACGGCGACTGGCGCACGTGGTCGCGGCTCTACGGCTCGCCCGCACGGGCGGTCGTGGCGCCGCTTGCGGATCGTGCGGCGCTCGTCGCGATCAGGCATGCGGACGCCGTGCGCACCCTGTCGTCCTTCACGACCAGCATCGTTCAGGATGCAGGTGTCGAGCCTGCCGCGACATTCACGACCTACACCGACTTGACCGCGTTCTCGCAGCCCCCCATCGCCCCGCTCCCGACCGCCCCGTGGCGCTGTTCGTCGGCGTGCTCGAGCGCTACAAGAACATCCACGCCATCGCCGACGCCTGGCGGCTCGCGGCGCACCGCGTGCCCGGCGCGACGCTGCGGATCGTCGGTGACGGACGGCATCGCGACGTGGTCGAGGCGCTCGTCGCCGACCTGCCGGACCGGGTCACATGGGAGCAGCGCCTCGAGACCCCCGCGGTCGTGCAGGCGCTCGACGATGCGTGGCTCCTGCTCCTCGCCTCGCGCTCCGAGGGCACGCCGAGGGTCGTGCTCGAAGCCCTCTGCCGCGGCCGCGCGGTCGTCGGCGCGCGCGCCGGCGGGATCCCCGACGTCGTCGAGGACGGTGTGACCGGGCTGCTCGTCGACCCCGACCGGCCCCAGGAGATCGCGGATGCGCTCGTGGAGATCCTCTCCGACCGCGAGCTCGCCGAGCGGCTCGGCGCCGGTGGGCACGCCCGCTCGGCCGGCTGGACGTACACCGCGGACGAGTACGCCGAGCGCGTCGTGGGGCTCGTCGGGCGCGCCGTCGACGCGAGGGCCGCATGAAGCTCGTCGTCGTCACCCAGCGGGTCGACCCGAGTCACGAGATCCTCGGCGCGACGGTCGGGAAGCTGCGGGCGCTCGCCGCGCGCGTGGACGAGCTCGTGGTGCTCGCCGACTCGGCCGTCGACGGAGCCCTCCCCGACAACGCCCGAGTGCGGACGTTCAGCTCGGGCGGACGGGCCGGCCGCGGGATCCGTTTCGAGACCGCCCTCACAAGCGAGCTCGCCAAGCGGCCGCGTCCCGCGGCGGTGCTCGCGCACATGTGCCCGATCTACGCCGTGCTCGCGGCACCGATCGCGCGCCCGACGGGCGTCAAGGTGATGCTCTGGTTCAACCACTGGCGGCGCAGCACGCTGCTCTCGACCGCGACGCGGCTGTCGAGCGTCGTCCTCTCCGTCGACCCGCGCACGTTCCCGATCCGCACGCGCAAGCTCGTCGCGGTCGGGCACGGCATCGACCTCACCGACCTGCCCTGCATCAAGCGGCCCGACCGCGAGCCGCTGACGCTGCTCGCGCTCGGCCGGACGTCGCCCGCGAAGGGTCTCGTGACCATGCTCCGTGCGGTCGCGCTCGTGCCCGAGGTCCGGCTGCGCATCGTCGGGCCGTCGCTCACCGACGACGAGCGCACGCACCGGATCGTGCTCGAGCGGCTCGTGCTCGACATGGGCGTGCTCGACCAGGTGGACATCCGAGGGACCGGTGCCGCGGCACGCGGTGCCGCCGCTGTACAGCGACGTCGACGCGCTCGTCAACGACATGCGCGAGGGGGCGGCGGACAAGGTCGTCTACGAGGCGGCCGCGACCTGCCTGCCGGTGCTCGCCTCCAACACGGTGTTCGAGACGCTCCTGCCCGAGCGCCTCCGCTTCGAGCACGAGAGCCCGGAGAGCCTCGCCGAGGCGATCCGCTGGCTGCTCGAGGCCGACCGGCAGGCGATCGGTCGGACACTGAGAGGCACGGTCGTGCGCGAGCACTCGGTCGACGCCTGGGCCGACCGGGTCGTCGAGCAGGCGGGGTGAGCCCCTCCCGGTCGCCCTCGGGCGTCCGTGTGCTCCATGTCGCGAAGGTGGCGGGGATCTCGGGCTCCGAGAACCACCTGCTGCTGCTGCTTCCCGCGCTGCGCGCCCGCGGCCACGACGTGCGGCTCGTGATGCTCCACGAGGGCGAGCCCGGCGCCGAGGAGCTCGCGGTGCGCCTCGAGCGGGACGGGGTGCCGGTGGAGCGCCTGCGGATGCGCGGCTCCGCCGACCCGCTCGCGTTCGGCCGGCTCGTGCGGAGCGTCCGCCGCAGCCGGCCTGACGTGCTCCACACCCATCTCGTGCACGCCGACTTCCACGGCCTCGTGGCCGGTGGGCTCGCCCGCGTTCCGGTGCGCGTCTCGACCAAGCACGGCTTCAACCCGTTTCGCGACCGGCGCGCCTTCGCGGCCGCAGACCGCACGATGGCGCGTCTCGCAGACGTCCACATCGCGATCTCGGCCGGGCTCGCGCGCTACCTCGCCGAGCGCGAGGGCTTCGACGAGGGCAGCTTCGAGATCGTCCACTACGGGATCGAGGCCGGGCCGCCCCCGCCCGCGCCGCCGGCCGAGCCGCGCCTCGCGATCGTGGGCCGGCTGATCCCGATCAAGGGGCACGACGTCCTGCTCGAGGCCTTCTCCCGCGCCCGCGGCGAGGTTCCGGGACTGACCCTCGAGGTCGCGGGAGACGGGCCGCTCGAGAGCGAGCTGCGCGCGACGGCGGAGCGCCTCGGGCTCGGCGGCGCGATCACGTTCCTCGGGCGGGTCGCGCCGGTCGCGCCCGTGCTCGAGCGCGCGGCGATCGTCGTGGTGCCGTCGCTCGGCGAGGGGTTCGGCATGGTCGCCCTCGAGGCGATGGAGCGCGGTCGCGCGGTGATCGCGAGCGCCGTCGGCGGGCTCCCCGAGATCGTCGACGACGGCCGCACCGGGCTCCTCGTGCCGCCGAGCGACCCCGGCGCGCTCGCCTCCGCGATCGTCGAGCTCGCGCGCGACCCGGCACGCGTGGCCGCGCTCGGTGCCGCCGGGCGCGAGCGAGCGCTGACGGAGTTCGCGCAGGAGCGCTGCACCGAGCGGATCGAGGCGATCTACCGCGCGGCGCTCGAGAGTGGCGGCCGGCGGCGCTCGGCGACGAGCGACCACGCGCGCTCGAGCGCGAACGCCGCGAGCAGCGCGAGCAGGAAGTCCCAGGGGACGCGGTAGCGGGTCGTCCCCGCGAACACCATCGCGGCCGCGGTGTTGAAGGCGAGCAGCGCCGCCGTGAACCAGACGAAGCGGCGCGGGGCGAGGAACGCGCCCCAGAGCGCGAACGCGTAGAGCAGCAGCGTGAAGGCCGGCTCGACCGTTCGCTGCAGGGTGTTCGAGAGCCCCTGCTGACCGGGGTCGTCGGCCGCGACGCTGAAGAACGGCGACCACAGCATTCCCACCGCCTGCAGCGAGAGCCGCGCCTTCTCTCCCGGGTGGTCGCGCCAGAAGTCGAACACCTTGTCGCGGTAGAACCGCTCCTGCGCGCACTCGTCGACCGCCTTCGCGGCCGCGACCGAGATCCCCGCCGCCTTCTCCGGCCAGGGCGGCACCCCGGGCAGGTCGGGGACGTCGTCGATCCAGCCGCCGTTCGCGAGGATGTCGTGCGTCGCCGGGTTGTTCGCCTTCCAGAGCGCGCGGCTGTCCGTCGTGATCGTCGCGCACCCGATCACGACCTGGTTGCGCACGACCCACGGCGTGATCACGGCAACCGCGCCGAGGAGCACGAGGAGACTGAGGAGCGCGCGGCGGCCCGGCAGCGGCTGCCAGGCGACGAACGCCGCGACGACGAAGGGCAGGAGTAGCAGCCGCGCGTTGGAGAGGATCGCGAGCCCGGCCACGACTCCGGTCGCGGCCGCGAGCCACGGCGAGGCCTGGTCGTGCGCCGCGAGCGCGAGCAGGACGAGCAGCGCGAGCAGGAAGCCGTCGAGGATCTCGCGGTTGACGTGCACGTCGTGCCAGACGAGGTACGGGTGCAGCGTCGTGATCAGCGCCGCGATCACGCCGATCCGGACCGACGAGAGCCTGCGCCCGATCAGGAGCACGACGAGGGCAGTCGCCACGGCGACCGCGGTCTGCGCGAGGCCGACGACGAGCCATGTCCGCTCGAGCGGCCAGTAGAGCCCGGCCAGGAACCACGCGTAGAGCGGCTGCGTGTACGCGGAGGGCACGTCCGGGAGGAAGCCGAAGGTCCCGCTGGAGACGAGCGTCTGCGCGAACGTGTCGCTCTTCTCGACGTACGCGGTGAGGATGTCGTTCCGCTCGATCGCGACCACCAGGAGCCGCGGCAGCGCGGCGGCTGCGATCACGAGGAGGAGGGCGGAACGTGGTATGCGTTGCGCGATGCCGCCCACCGACGGGGAACGGTACGCAGTCGTCTCGTGCCACGTCGAGCGACCGCTCGACGACCGGGTCTGGTCGGCGTTCGCGGCGCTCCAGGAGCGGCGGCCGGGAGGCCTCGCGCTCGCCGCGCTGATCCGGCCGCCGGACGCGGAGTCGGGCGAGCTCGACGCCGACCGCTGGCTCGAGCGGGCACGCGAGGCGGCGGCACGGGGGCCGCTCGGGCACCACACGCACTTCACCAGCCCGACGCATGCGCGGCCGACCGGCGGCGAGCCTGGCGAGCGGGTGCGGCGCGAGGGCGCCTGGCTGCGGGAACAGGGCGTCGCGCCGACGCTCTTCTGCGGCGGGGGCTGGTACACGGACCGGTCGGTCGCCGAGGCGTGCGCGGAGCTCGGGTACGTCGACGTGACGCCGCGGGCGACGCGGCCGCCGTACCTGGACGAGGGGGAGCCCTGGGCCGAGCTCGATGCGCCCGCCAGGATCGCGCTCGGGGACGCCTCGCTGGCCGCGGTGCCGACGACGCACGGCGCGGGCGACCTGCTGCGCGCGCTCCTGCGGCCCGGCGCCCTGCCCCGGCGCGTGCACGCGTACTTCCACGACACCGACCTGGTCGACGCCCGCCGGCGCCGGCTGATCGTGACCGGGCTGACGCTGCTCGGCAGGCGGCGCCCGGCGACCGATCTCGACGCGCTCGCCGTCTCGCTCGGCGACGCGCCGGTCGTGGGCTGGGAGGACGTCGCGCGCGGGACGCCCGGGTCTGGTCTCGCGGCGGGCGGCTCGGTCGGCGGCCGCCCGTAGAATCCGCTCGTGCCGACTCCAACGAGGACGGTCGGGAGCGCCGGACCGTCCGGCGCCGAGAACGCCGGCCCGCAGGCGGGCGAGACGGCCCTCCGGCTCCCCGGCCGAGGCGAAGCCCGGGGACGCCCCCGGGCGACCAGGACGTCCGCCGGGCGCGGGTCTACATCGCGTCGCGCGGGACGCTCGCCGGCGCGCTGCGCCGCGGGCTGAGCATCGCGGCGCTCGTCGCGGCCGACGTCGCCGGGCTCGCGCTCGGCGTCTACAGCGCGCTCGTCCTGCGCTCGATCCTCTACGGGGACACGGTCTACTGGTCGCTGCTCTGGCAGACGGGGCCGGCCGACTGGCTGCCGTTCCTCGCGCCCGTCACCGTGCTCGTCTTCCTCCAGACCGGCCTCTACGCGTCGCGCGAGCGCCGCGGGGGCGCGGGCCGGATCCTCGGCGCCCTCGTGCTCGTCGCACTGATCGTGCTCGCGTTCGGGCTCGGCACGGACTACACGTTCTCGACCACCGGGCTGATCCCGACCGCCGTGGTGACGAGCGCGATCGCGATCGGCGCGCTGCGCACCGCGTACGGGTCGATCTCCCTCGAGCTGATGCGGCTCGCCGGAGTCCGGCGGCGGCTCGTGCTCGTCGGCGAGGAGGACACGCTCGGCCACCTCGAGGAACAGCTCCGCGCGGTGCAGGGCGGCATCGGGATCGAGATCGTGAGCACGCTCTCCGGCCCGCCGACCTCGCCGCAGCTCGACCGGCTCGCCGAGATGCTCGAGCGCGACCACCCCGACGAGCTCGTGCTCGCGGAGGCGGACTTCGACGAGCAGACCGTGCTCGACGTCGTCCAGCTCGCGCACCGCTACGCGGTGAAGGTGAAGCTCGCCCCGACGACGACCGACCTGCTCGTGCACGAGGGGGAGTACGTGCCGGGCCAGGGTGTGCCGCTGTTCGAGCTCCGGCCGCCGATCCTGAGCGGGCTCGCGTGGGCGACGAAGCGCGTGTTCGACCTCGTGCTCGCCGCGCTGATCGTGCTCGTCGGGATCCCGCTCTGGCTCGCCATCGCCGCGGCGATCAAGCTCGACTCGCGTGGGCCGATCTTCTACGTCGACCGGCGCATCGGCGTCGCGGAGCGGGACTTCGGGATGCTCAAGTTCCGCACGATGATCGCCGACGCGGCCGAGCGGCAGGCCGAGCTCGAGGAAGAGAACGAGGCCTCGGGCGCGCTGTTCAAGATCCGCGACGACCCGCGCGTGACGCGCGTCGGCAAGTGGCTGCGCCGCTTCTCGCTCGACGAGCTGCCACAGCTGGTGAACGTGCTGAGGGGCGAGATGAGCCTCGTCGGCCCGCGCCCGCTGCCCCTGCGCGACCATGCGCAGCTCGCCGACTGGCACAAGGCGCGCTACCACGTCCTGCCCGGGATGACCGGGCTCTGGCAGATCTCCGGCCGCTCGGGGCTCGAGTTCGACGACCTCGTGCGGCTCGACTTCACGTACATCGAGAACTGGTCGATCTGGTCGGACGTGACGATCATCGCGCGCACGATCCCGGCCGTCCTCTCGGGGCGCGGCGCCTACTGAGCGGCCACGAGGGATCCTGGGGGATCGATCCGGTCCCCGAGCGCCTCCGCGTGCTGGGCGGGCTCGACCTCGGGCTCCTCTGGGGGAACCTCGGCGTGTCGCTGCTCGTCGTGGTCGCGGGCGCGGTGCTCGTGCCCGCGCTCTCGCTGCCGGCCGCGCTCGCTGCGATCGCGGTCGGCTGCCTTGTCGGGAACCTGATGCTCGCGGTCGCGGGGGCGATCGGCGCCCAGGCGCGCGTCCCGGCGATGGTGCTCATGCGCGCGCCGCTCGGCACGCGCGGCTCTTACGTGCCGACCGCGGTCAACGTCGTCCAGTGCCTCGGCTGGACGGTGTTCGAGCTGCTCGTGATCGCGACCGCGGCGGCGGCACTCTCGGACGAGCTCTTCGGGTTCGAGGCGCGCTGGGCGTGGACGCTCGCGTTCGGCGCGGCGACGCTCGCGCTGGGGCTGCTCGGGCCGATCGGGGTCGTCCGCACGATCGTGCGCAAGGTCTCGGTGTGGGTCGTGCCGGTCGCGCTCGCCTACCTCGCCTGGTGGGCGCTCACGGGCGGCGGCCTCGGCGACGCCTGGAACCGCCCCGGCGAGGGCGGCCTCTCGACCTGGCAGGGCATCGACCTCGTCGTCGGCGTGACGGTCTCGTGGATCCCGCTCGCGGCCGACTACACGCGCTTCGGCCGCTCGCCGCGCGCCGCCTTCTGGGGCACGGGGATCGGCTATCTCGTGCCGGACGCGCTGCTGCTCGCCCTCGGCGCCGTCGTCCTGCTGACCCGGGACGTGGCCGACGCGTCCGCGCTCCCGGCCGCGATCGCCTCCGGCGGCGTGCTCGCGCTGCTCGTCCTGATCGCGCTCACGATCGGGGAGACCGACGAGGCATTCGCGAACGCGTACTCGGGCGCGGTGTCGCTGCAGAACCTCTTCCCGGCCGTCTCGCAGCGGCTGCTGATCGCGGTGACCACCACGATCGGGACGATCGGCGCGCTGACGCTCGAGCTGACGAGCTTCCAGTCGTTCCTCTTCCTGCTCGGCTCGTGCTTCGTGCCGCTGTTCGCGGTGCTGCTCGCCGACTGGCTCGCCTCGGGCCGTCGCTACGACACGACCGACTTCCTCGACTCGCGCCCGGTCCGCGTCGGCTCCCTGGTCGCCTGGATCGCGGGCTTCGCCGCGTACCAGTGGCTCTCGCCGACCGGGCCCGCGTGGTGGGTCGACCAGGTCGAGCGCCTCGGGCCGCCCTCCTGGCAGGTGGGGGCGACGCTGCCGAGCTTCGTCGTCTCCTTCGCGCTCGCGCTCGTGCTCGCCGGCGCCGCCCGGCTCGTGCGGCCCGGGGCGGCGCGCGCGTGAGCCGCATCGCGCTCGTCGGCAACCTCTCGGTCGACCGCGTCGCCGGCAGCCCGCCGCGGGTCGGTGGCGGCGTGTTCTGGGCCGCCCGCGCCGCGGCCCACGTCGGTGCGGACGTCGTGGTCGCCGCGCGCTGTGCCCCCGCGGAGCAGACGGTCGCGCTCGAGCCGCTGCGCGCGCTCGGTCTCCCCGTCGTCCCGGGCGACGCCGACCGGACGACGGCGTTCAGCTTCCACTACGAGGGTGACCACCGCGTGATGACCGTCGACGCGGTCGGGGATCCGTGGACACCCGCCGACGTCAGCGGCTGGGCAGCCGAGGCGCTCGAGGACGCCGGCTGGGTGATGGTCGCCGGTCTGCTGCGCTCGGACTTTCCTCCCGAGACCGTGGCCGCGCTCGCGAGGGACGGACGCCGGCTGCTGCTCGACGCCCAGGGGCTCGTGCGGCTCGCACGGACAGGGCCGCTCGCGCAGGACGCGGAGGTCGACCCCGCTCTGCTCTCGGACGCCGCCGTGCTCAGCCTGAACGAGCACGAGGCGACCGCGCTGCTCGGCACGCTCGACGCCGATCGCGTCCGCGAGCTGGGCGTTCCCGAGGTCCTGCTCATGCTCGGCTCGAACGGCGCCGTCGTCGTGACGCCCGACGCGGCGGTCGAGGTCGCGGCACACCCGACGAGCGGCGAGGTCGACCCGACCGGCGCCGGCGACTCGTTCTCGCTCGTCTACCTCGACGCTCGCGCGCGCGGGGCCGACCCGGTGGACGCGGCCGTGCAGGCCGCCGAAGTCGTCGCAGGGCTGATCTCCCGGCCGTGACGACCGCGCTCGTCGCCTGTGCGCTCGGCACCGTCGAGGTCGACCTCGACGAGGAGGACGTGCTCGAGCTCGGCGACGAGCCGTTCGAGCCGGAGCCTCCGCCCGCGGTCGACCTGCCGCTGCTCGTCGCCGCGGCCCGGCACGGCTCGACGGTCGTCGCGATCGTCGACCGCCGCCCGCCTCTCGTGGTCTCGAACGACGGCGGCACGACGTGGCGCGAGGCCGGCGGCGGCCTCGGCCCGGGCGTCGCGCTCGCGATCTCGCCGACGCATCCCGACGTCGTCCTCTACGCCACCGCCGAGCGTCTCCACGTCTCCCGCGACGGCGGCCGGTTCTGGTCGGCGCTCGAGGTGGAGCTGCCGGAGATCACCGCGGTCAGGCTGCTGGACTAGAGGGCCGAGACCTCGGCTACTCCACCTACTCCCCTCCGCTAGCCCCTTGCGTCTCGCCCCCCACTAGAGATCCCGGAGCGCGTTGGCGGCTCGGGCGATGTCGTCTTCGTGGTTGTAGAAGTGGACGGCGAGGCGGAGGTTGCCGTCGCGCGCTGCGCACACGACGTCGTGGTTGTCGAGGGTGGCCAGGACGTGTTGGGGGTCGGCGTCGCCGAGGGGGACGGTGACGATCGTGCTGCGGTTCGCCTGCGGCAGGTCGAGCGGCGCCCATCCCGCCTCGCTCAGCGCGGATCGCAGCGTCTCGGCCAGCTGGCGGTTGCGCTCGTAGATCGCGTCGGCACCGAGGAGCTCGAATACGGAGAGCGCTGCCTCGTTACCAATCGCTGCGATCCAGCTGATCGAGTTGTCGTATCGCGAGGCGGTCGTCGAGAGGTCCATCTCTGGGCCGAAGAAGCTCGCGAGCGGGAGCCGGGCGGCCTTCCACCCGGCGCCGACGGGAACGAAACGCTCGTGCAGCTCGCGCGCGAGGTAGCAGTAGCCGAGCCCCCTGCCCGCGTGGAGCAGGAACTTGTGGTCCGGGCACGCGAGCACGTCGATCGCGTCCAGATCCGGCGCGACCGGCAGCGCCCCGACAAACTGCGCGCCGTCGACAAAGACGAGCGCGCCAACAGCACGGGCAATCCCGCTGATCGCGCGAATGTCGGACCGATGACCCGTGGCGCTCTGCACGCCGCTGAACGCGACGAGCACCGTCCCCCCGTCGACGCGCGACGCGACATCTTCAGGCTCGAGCCCCCCACCCCGGAACGGCACCTGCCGCACCTCGTACCCCTTGCGCGCAAGCAGGCGCCACGGAAAGTGGTTCGAGCTGTACTCGCGCTCGCCGATCACAACGCTCTGCCCCGGCGCGGCGTCCCGAACTGCGCAGCAACAAGACCCGCCGCGGCCGACACCGACGCAATCAGCGCCACCTCTGTCGAGTCGGCGCCGATCAGCCCGGCGACCGCCGCCCGCGCGCGCTCCCCCGCGACCTCGCCACTGACGAAATCAAAGGCGCCCTCCCGCCGAACCTTCCACCTCCGCCGGCACGCATCGATCAGCGCCGCGCTCGCAAGACCCACCGCCGCAGTGTTGAAATACGCCGCCCGACCCGCCGCGGGAAACAGGCCACGAGCCTCGCGCACATCCACCGTCACAGATCTCCTCGCCCCGTAGCGAGCGATCCTAGGCGCGCGCCGATGCCGTCGTGACGGTTGCGCATGGGTTCGCCTTCCCAAGCTCACACAGGGGCGGCCGGCGGAACCCCGCATCCTTGCACTCGCCGTTGTCTCCAGCGCCGTCGCCCTCGCGTGCGCGAGGGGCGCCCGGCTGCAGGCCATCGTGCCGCGTATCGTCGCGCGAGAGACCGCGACGAGAGGAGCGCCCGTGCCCGTCATCTGACCCCCGCCGACGTCCGCCGCTATGTGGCCGACGACCCCGCCGGCCCGGTGTTGACGCTGAAACCGTCAGTACACGCCCGGCGGCAACGAGAGCTACGGCGCCGACGCCGGGCGCTCCGGGGACTACCTGCCCAAGATCGGGGCCGAGGCGCTCGGCGCGACCAGCAACTGCTCGGCGACGCCGCCCCGCCCGACGGCCGGGACTGGACGCGCTGCTCATCGTCCGCTATCCGAACCGCGAGGCGTTCACGAACATGGTGCGCGACCCCGAGTACCAGAAGGTCACGCACCTACGCACCGAGGCGCTCACCGAGGCGGTGTTGCAGGCGACCGTCCCCTGGATACGCGAGTAGCGTCACTGAAAGCCGCCTCGACGCGCTTCGCACTGCGAACGACGCGCCGCGCGTGGGCACGACCCGCACGACGGCGAGCCCGCTCGACGGCGCGGCTGGTTCCCGGAATCGCGCCCCGGAACGGCGCGTCGTCTGGGAGGCCGGCGTCGTCGAGCGATACGTTCGGATTTGCCTGGGCCGAAGCTATGCCTGCCGCTCTCGGGCGTAGTGGAGGTGGAGGACGCCGGGGTCGAAGGCTCGGCTGTCGACGAGCGTGAGGAGTTGTCGGTCGTTCCGCGGCGCGAGGAGGGGTTCGCCGCCACCGAGGATGACCGGGTGGACGAAGAGCTCGTAGTCGTCGATCAGGTCGTCGGCCTGGAAGGCGTGCGCGAGCTCGGCGCCGCCGAAGAGGACGTGCCAGCCGTCGTGTTCCCGGAGCGCGGCTGCCTCCGCGATGGGGTCGGTGGCGATGCGGGTGTTCCAGTCGGCATGGTCGAGGCTTCGGGAGAAGGCGATCTTGGGCATCGGCTTCCAGATGCGTGCGTAGTCGACGTGGCGTCCTGAGGCGTCCGGGGTGTCCTCGACGGCGGGCCAGAACGAGGCCATCATCTCGTAGACCTTCCGGCCGTAGAGGAAGGTGTCCGCCTCGCCGAGCCGCTCGTTGAAGTACTGGTGCAGTTCGTCGCCGATGATCGGCCAGTCGAACGCGCCGTTGGGCCCTTCGGCGTAGCCGTCGAGCGAGACTTGCATCCAGAGCGTGATCCTGCCCATGGCTCATTGCTCCCTTCAGCTTGGTTGACGTGCGGGGGCGGGTTGGAGGGTGTGCGCTCGTGCGAGGGTGAGCGCGACTGCGGCGCAGCCGGCGGCGCCGGCCAGAAGGAGGACCGGTCGTGGGCCTGCGTGATCGACGATGGCACCTGCCGCGGCTGCGCCGGCGGCGCTACCTGCTGCGATCGCGCTGCCGAGCCAGGCGAATGTTTCCGTTGCGCTGCCTGGCAGGGACGCGTGGTCGGCCATTGCGTGGACGGTCGCGTAGGTCGGCGCGATCGTCGATCCCGCGACGACGAGGAGGACACCGGTGAGCACGAGGCTGTTGGTGGCCGTGGCGAGCGCGGCATGGGAGAGCGCGAGCGCCGCGACGAGCAGCCCGAGCCCGTGCGGTGAGCGGGCACCGAATCCGGAGCGGGTTGCCAGGCCGCCTCCGAGCAGCGAGCCGATACCCCAGAGAGCGAGCAGCGGTGCCGCAGTCGCGGGGCCGCCGTGCTCGGTCGCCGTCGCGGTGATCGCGACCTCGACCGCCCCGAAGAGCGCCCCGATGCAGGCAAGGGCGACGACCAGCGTTCTGATCGCCGGTGAGGCGAGCGCACCCCGCCCGCTGGGCCGTGCCTCGGGGGCTCCCGCCGGTCGATCGAGCGGGGTCGTGAGAGCGAACACCACCGTGGCGACGAGCAGGACGAGCGCGCACGCGGCGAGCGCGACGCGCGGCGACGAGATCGAGGCGATCGCGAGCGCGAGCGGTGGGCCGGCGATGAACGTGAGCTCGAGCGCGGTCGACTCGAGCGCGAAGACGGCATCGGACGGCGGCGGCATCCACCAGCAGAGGGAGCACGCTCCGAACACAGGCGGCGATCGGCGGGGTCGTCGCCGCCGGCGACGGCGGCGAGCAGGACGAGCACGCCGATCGGGACGGACGGAGGGGCGACCGCGATCAGCGCGAGCGAGACCGACGAGGCCGCAGCGCCCGCGATCAGGATCAGCCGCCTTCCTCGCCGATCCGCGACGCGACCGAGCAACGGCGCTGCGAGGCCAGCCGCGGCGGCGAACGCGCCCGAGACCAGACCCGCCGCTCCGTACGACCCCGTCATCCGCTGCACGTGAACCAAAAGGCCGAGACCGACCGCTGCAAGCGGCAGCCGGGCGGCGGTCGAGAACAACACCGGCCGCCAGACGGCTCGGACAGGAGCGGGCGCGTGCATCGCCCCGAAGGTACGCCTACACTGGCGCATATAGAAGCTCCAGTTTCTTCTCGATGAAGGGAACCAGTAAGCCGCGCGAGCTGCTTCTGCCGCTCGTCTTCGGCAACCGGCGGCAACCGCTCGGCCGGCAGATCGAGGACACGCTTCGCGAGCGGATACGCGACGGTCGCCTTCAGCCCGGGGAAGAGCTCCCCTCGACGCGTGCGCTCGCCGGCCAGCTCGGAGTCTCACGCCGACTGATCGTCAGCACATACGCGCAGCTGTCCGCCGAGGGGTACCTCGCCGTGCGCCAGGGCGCCCGGCCGGCCGTCGCGAAGGGCCACGCCACAGCAACGGCTGTCCCAACCGAGCAAGCGAGACGCAGCGTCCGCCGCTCTACGACCTCCGCCCCAGCCTCCCCGACCTGACCGGTTTCCCCCGGACGGCCTGGCTGCGCTCGTTGCGGACCGCGATCTCGGCGGTCACCGACACCGATCTCGGCTACGGCGACCCACGCGGCGTCCACGAGCTCCGTGTCGCGCTTGCCGCCTACCTGGCCCGCGTCCGCGGCGTTGCCATCACCCCCAGCCGAATCGTGGTCACCAGCGGATATACGCAGGCGCTCAACCTCGTCTGCGCTGTCCTGGCCGACCGCGGTGGCACGTCGATCGCTCTCGAAGCACCCTCCAACCCGGAGCAGGCGGCGATCGCAACGAGAGCCGGACTCGTCCCGACCGGGGTGCCCGTGGACGCGCACGGATTGCGCGTCGATCGCCTCGCCGCGACTACCGCCAACGCCGTCGTCGTCACGCCGGCGCACCAGCATCCGACCGGCGTCGTGCTCACCGCCAACCGGCGCGTCGAGCTCCTCGAATGGCTACACGCGAACGACGCGTTCGTGATCGAAGACGACTACGACGCCGAATACCGCTACGACCGACACGCAATCGGAGCACTACAGGGACTCGACCCCGACCACGTGATCCACGCCGGCTCGGTCAGCAAGACCCTCGCTCCCGCCCTCCGCCTCGGCTGGCTCGCGCTCCCACAAGAACTCGTCCAGCCGATCACAGACGCCAAGGTGCTCGCCGACCAAAGCTCACCCCGCCTCGAACAGCTCGCCTTCGCCGACTTCCTCGAACGAGGCGAGCTCGACCGCCACCTCCGCCGCATGCGCACCACCTACCGCCACCGCCGCGACGCCCTCCACACCGCCCTCGCCACCCACCTACCAGACGCAACCATCACCGGCATCGCCGCCGGACTCCACCTCACCCTCCAACTCCCGGGCAGCGACGAGCACACCCTCCGCGAGACCGCAACTCGACACCGCCTCGAGCTCGGCGTCCTCGCCGACTACTACGACCCACCCGCCGACCGACAGCCAACAGCCCTACTCGGCTACGCCCGACTCCCCCAGGCAAGCGCCAACCCCGCCACACGACTACTCGAAAAGATCGTCGCCACCGCCGGCCGAACATAGACGACAACCCGACCCACCGAGCCCCCAGAGCGCCTCGCCCCCCTTCGTCCCCAGCCCCGGCCCCTACAGCCGAAACTCGCCCCGCGCGACGGTGACTGCGCTGCCGCCGACCTCGACCCCCGTGATCTCCCCGTCCTGCCCCTCGGCCCGCGCGTGGAGGACCGAGGGACGACCCATCTCGACGCCCTGGGTGATCACGACCTCCGCTCCCCAGTCGACCTGCCCGTGGCGCGCGAGGTGGCACGCGATCGGGCCGGCGGCCGACCCCGTCGCGGCGTCCTCGCCGCCCTTCCAGAACATGCGGCTCCGCCAGCGTTCGCCGGCGCCGGTGATCGCGTTGACGCCGGTCGCGCCGAGCGCTGCGACGACGTCCCGGTCGGGCCGCAGGGCAGCGAGCACGGCCTCCGACTCGAGCGCGACCACGACGTGTTGCGCGCCGTTGTCGTAGCGCTCGACCGGGAGCACGGCCGCCTCGGCGCCGAGCGCCTCCAGCACCGCGGCCTCGTCGACGGCCTCCACGGTCGGCACGGGCTGGCGCATCCGGCCGAACACGATCGAGCCGCGCTCGTCGCGATCGAGCTCGACGGAGACGGTGCCGACGCCGGTCTCGAGCTCGATCAGGCCGCGCTGGAGCGGCGCGCCGAGCACGAAGGCCGTGCCGAGCACCGGATGGCCCGCGAACGGCATCTCCTCCCGCGGGTTGAAGATGCGCATCTTCGCCGTGCCGCCCTGCTCCGCCGGCAGCACGAAGACCGTCTCCGAGAAGCCGATCTCGAGCGCGAGCGCCTGCATGGTCTCGCCGTCGAGCCCGCGCGCGTCGGTGAAGACCGCGAGCTGGTTGCCGGTCAGCGGCGTGGAGGTGAAGACGTCGGCGACGACGTAGCGGTACGCGGCCATCGGCCCGTTATATCGGCGTGGCTACTCCTCGAGCCACTTGGAGTGGTGCTTGCGCGCCCACTCCTCCCGCACCTCGCCCAGCGTCATCCCGCGCAGCGCATGGCGCGTGGTGGGGTGGATCAGCGCGAGGTACAGGTGTCCGCAGACGATCACGATCGAGAGGAGCGTGAGGGTCTCGTGCACCGTGTCGGTGCCTTCGAAGAGGAAGCTGTGGTCGCGCTCCCCGAGCCAGAGGAAGAACCCCGAGAGCGCGAACAGCAGCGCGAACGCGACGGTCACGATCGCGTTGAGCTTCTGCCCTGCGTTGAAGCGGCCCTGCGCGACCAGCCCGCCGCGCAGCCAGCGGCGGTCGTCGCGGTCGATCGTCTCGATCTCGCGCCAGTCGTCCGTGAGCCGGCGGCGGTCGCCGAGCGCGATCACCAGGCAGATCGCGGCCGCCCAGCCGACCGCGGTGAAGATGTGGATGTTCTTGACGAGGTTCCGGCGCGCGACGAGCTCCGAGAGCGCCGGCAGGTAGAGCACGAGGCCGCTCGCGAGCATCGCGAAGAACCCGGTCGCGTGCACCCAGTGGAGCGCCCGCTCGGTGCGCCCGAAGCGCGGCACCATCGGCGTCGACGACATGGGCTCAGAACCCGTTCGAGGCGCCGATCCAGGCGTCCTTGTCGTAGCCGCGCTGCTCCCAGTAGCCGAGGTCGTCGTACGTCCGGCGCGCCTCGATCCGCGTCACCCACTTGACGCCCTTGTAGCCGTACATCCGCGGCATCACGACCCGCGCGGGGAACCCGTGCGCCTGCGAGAGCGGCTTCCCGTCCATCTCGAGCGCGAGCATCACGTCGCTCGCGAGCGCCTGGGGGAGCGTCAGTGAGTCGTCGTACGGCACCTCGGCCGAGACGAAGCGCAGCGCCTTCGCGTCGGATCGCAGCCCGGCCTCGGCGAGCAGGTCGTCGAACCGGATGCCGGCCCAATGGACGTTCTTGATGCGCCAGCCGGTGACGCACTGGAAGTCCGAGACCTGCTGCGCCCGCGGCATCGAGCGCAGGTCTGCGAGCGTGTACGTGACCGGCTTCTTCACGGCCCCGTCGATCGTCAGCCGGTACTTGGCCGGGTCGAGCCGCGGAATCGAGGTGCCGATCGTGTAGATCCGCCAGCCGGAGGTGGGGACGATCGACTGCACGCCGTTCGGGACGAGCCGGCCGACGAACTCCGTGCCCTGCCTGCCGTAGAAGAGGCCCGCGACACCGGCCCCGACCAGGCCGAGGAAGGCTGCACGCCCGATCGCGCGATCGTGCATACCCCTGTTGTAGCGGTCGTTTCTTACGCCTGTCTTAGATCTCCGCGAGAGGCTGCGACTATCCTCGGCGGCGGATGCGCGTCCACCTCTGCCGTCATGCCGAAGCGTCCCCCGGCGAGCCCGACGAGCTCCGAGAGCTGACCGACGCGGGACGCACCGGCGCCCGCCTGCTTGGCGACGCACTGGCAGGGCTGGACGAGCCGCCCCGCGTCGTCCTCTCGAGCCCGCTCGTGCGCGCCCGCCAGACCGCGGAGCCGGTCGCCGAGCGGCTCGGCTGCGACATGCTCGTCCGCGACGAGCTCCGCCCCGGCGCGACCGCCGACTTGCTGCGCAGCGCGGTCGCCGGGCTGGACGGACCGGTCGCCGCGGTGTGCCACCAGCCCGACTGCTCGGGGATCATGCTCGCGATCACCGGGCAGGACCCCGGCTTCAAGGTCGGGGACTCGTTCCCGCTCGACCTCGACGCGTGAGTACGGCACCCGCGATCCGCGTGCAGGAGCTGCGCAAGTCGTACGGCGAGCGCGAGGCGCTGCGGGGGATCGACTTCGAGGTGCAGCCGGGCGAGGTGTTCGGGCTGCTCGGGCCGAACGGGGCCGGGAAGACGACGACGGTCGAGATCCTCGAGGGCTACCGCGAGCGCGACGGCGGCGCGGTCGAGGTGCTCGGCGTCGACCCGTGGCAGGCGGGCGCCGGGCACCGCGAGCAGATCGGGGTCGTCCTGCAGCAGTCGCAGCTGCCGGCGCTGCTCACCGTGCGCGAGGTGCACCGGATGTTCGCGGGCTACTACCGCCGTCCGCGCGCGATCGACGACGTGATCGAGCTCGTCGGCCTGGGCGAGAAGGCGGGCGCGCAGGTGAAGACGCTCTCGGGCGGTCAGAAGCGGCGGCTCGACCTCGGTGTGGCGCTCGTCGGCGACCCCGAGCTCGTCTTCCTCGACGAGCCGACCACCGGCTTCGACCCGACCGCGCGGCGGAGCGCCTGGGAGCTGGTGCGGGCGCTGCGCTCGCTGGGCAAGACGATCGTGCTCACCACGCACTACCTCGACGAGGCGCAGCAGCTCGCCGACCGGGTCGCGGTGATCCGCGAGGGACGCCTGATCAGGATCGGGACGCCCGAGGAGCTGATCGGCGTCACGCCGGAGGTCGAGGTGCGCTACCGCGAGGACGGCCGCGAGGTCGTCGTGTCGACGGCCGAGCCGACGAAGGTGCTCGCGGAGCTGACCACCGCGGCGCTCGCCGAGGGCCGCGAGCTGGAGGGGCTCGAGGTGCGCAGGCCGACCCTCGAGGACGTCTACCTCGGGCTCGTCGACGACGAGGACGCGAACGAGAACGGGGAGCCCGCGTGAGCTCGTCCCATGTGCACGACACCTCGGGCGCAGCCTCGGCCGCCGCGGGCGGCCCCGTCCGGGGCCTCGCGCTGCTCGGCCACGAGCTGCGGATGCAACAGCTTCTCTTCTGGCGGAACCGCGAGTCGGCGGTGTTCGTGTTCATCTTCCCGCCGCTCCTCTTCCTGCTGCTCGGCTCGGTCTACAGCGACACGATCGACGGGGAGCGCGCGGTCGACGTCCTGCTCGTGGGCATGCTCGGCTACGGCTGCGCGAACACCGCGCTCGCGGGCCTCGCGATCTCGCTCGTGGTGCGCCGCGAGTCGGGCATGCTCAAGCGCGTGCGCGCGACGCCGCTGCCCGCGGCGACGTACCTCGCCGCCGTGCTGCTCTCCACCCTGATCGTGTTCCTGCTGCAGATGATGGTCACGATCCTGCTCGGGTTCCTGCTCTTCCACGCGGACGGGCCGGCGAGCTGGGTGGCGCTCGTGCTGATCCTGATCGTGGGCGTCGCCGCCTTCGCGGGAATGGGGTTCGGCGTCGCGTCGCTGATCCGCTCCGACGAGGGCGCCTCGGCGGTCGTGAACCTGATCGTGCTGCCGATGGCGTTCCTCTCGGGCTCGTTCGGCTCGACGAACGACTACCCCGAGGTGCTGCAGAAGATCGCCGACGCGCTGCCGCTCACGTACCTCCTCCGCCTGACCAAGGGCGCGTACTTCCACGGCGAGTACCTGACGAGCGACCTGGCCGGTGTCGCGGTGATCGTCGCCTGGGGCGTCGGCGGCTATCTCGTCGCGGCGAAGCGGTTCGGCTGGCAGCCGCGCGAGAAGTGACGCCCGACGAGCTCCACGCCGCGCTCGTCGCGGCGCTCGGCGACGAGAGCCGCGTCTCGGCCGGCGACTCCGACCGCGACCTCCACGCCGAGGACATCACCTTCCACCGGCCCCACCGACCCGACCTCGTCGTGTACCCGCTCACGACGACGGAGGTCTCGGCGGTGCTCGCGCTCGCCGACGAGCACCGGGTGCCGGTCGTCCCCTTCGGGGTCGGCTCGAGCCTCGAGGGCCACGTGATCCCGGTCGCGGGAGGCATCTCGCTCGACCTCGGACGGATGGACCGGATCCTCGAGCTCGCCCCGGCCGACCTCGCGGCGACCGTGCAGCCCGGCGTCACACGTGGCGCGCTCGAGCGCGCCGCGGCCGAGCACGGCCTCTTCTTCTCCGTCGACCCGGGCGCCGACGCGAGCCTCGGCGGGATGGCCGCGACGAACGCGGCCGGGACGACGACGGTGCGCTACGGGAAGATGCGCGCGAACGTGCTCGCGGCTCGAGGCCGTGCTGCCCGGCGGCCGCGTCGTGCGGGCGGGGAGCAGGGCGCCGAAGACGTCGGCCGGCTACGACCTGCTCGGCCTGCTGATCGGCTCCGAGGGCACGCTCGCGGTGATCACGGAGCTGACCGTGCGCCTGCACGGGATCCCGGAGCACGCGGTCGTGCTCCGCATCGCGTTCCCCGACGTGGCCGCGGCGGCGCGTGCGGCGGCAGGGATCGTCGCGGGCGGCGCGGGCGTCACCCGTGCGGAGCTCGTCGACGGCTGGACGGTGGCCGCGATCAACGCGCACGACGGCACCGACTACCCGCCGGTCACGACGCTGTTCGTCGAGGCGGCCGGCACCGAGGGCTCGGTCGACGCCGACCTCGAGCTCGTCCGCGAGGTGGCCCGCAGCGAGGGGGCGACCGACGTCGTCGCCGAGCGCGACCCCACCGCCCGACGGCAGCTGTGGGCGGCGCGCCACAACGCGGCGCTCGCCGCGGCCGCGATGGCGCCCGGCCGACGTCAGCGCGCGACCGACATCTGCGTGCCGCTCTCCGAGCTCGCCGCGGCGGTCTCGCTCGCCCGGGCCGAGGTCGACCGCAGAGGGCTCACGGGTGGGATCCTCGGCCATGCGGGCGACGGCAACGTCCATCTCGCCCTCCTGGTCGACCCGGACGACCCGGCCGAGGTCGCCGCCTCCGACGAGCTCGTCGAGGTGCTCGTCGCCGACGCCCTCGCCCGTGGCGGGACGTGCACGGGCGAGCACGGGATCGGCCTCGGGAAGCTCGGGGCGCTCGAGCGCGAGCACGGCGACCTCCTGCCGCTGATGCGCGGGATCAAGGACCTCTTCGACCCGCACGGGATCATGAACCCCGGCAAGGTGCTGCGGGCGTCCTGAGCGTGGGGCTGGGGGCCGGGGCGAGGGGCGGCGAGGGGGCGTGGCTTCAGCCTCGCCCCTCTTCTGAACCTCCCCCCCCAAAGGTCTGCAACATAGGGGGGCGAGGCTGAAGCCACGCCCCCCTAGCCACGCCCCCTAGCCTCGCCCCTCTTCCGTCTCCCCCGCCGCCTCGGGCGGCAAGGTCGGCTGGTCGGTGGGATAGACGCCGACCGCGAATCCGTACATCGTCTCCCCCGAGCGTGGGAGCCGGTCGAACTCCGCGACCAGCTCCGCCATCCGCTCCCAGAACTCCGATGCCTGCGCCTCCGAGATGCGGGCGTGCCGGATGAAGCCCCACAGCTTCCCGTCGAGGAACGCCCGCGCCGACTCGCCGGCGGCGACCTCGAAGTCGTTGAAGTCCCGCGGCAGCTCGTCACCGTCCGGGCCCCGCTCCACCCCGACGTAGAACATCCGCGCGGTGCGTCCGTAGAAGCGCTCCTCGATCGCCCGCACCCGGCGCGTCCGCACGACCTGCACCAGCCCCGCCTCGGTGAGCACCTTGACGTGGTGGGCGACCGTGCTCTTGGGCCGCTCGAGCGCGACGGCCAGCTCGCTCACCGTCGCCGCCCGCTCGTGGAGCAACCCCAGGATCGTGGTGCGGAGCGGATGGCTGAGCGCCTTCACCTGAGAGGGCTCGGTGAGCGCGATCCGATCGGCGAGCTCGTAGTCGGGCGGCTGTGAGTTGCGAGCCACGGCGCCATGAGACTAACATTGCGGAATGTTCCAATTTAATGGATCAATAGAGGAGGATCTGCGATGACCGAGGTCGTGCTGTACCACCACGTCCAGGGGCTGACCGAGGGTGTGCGGGCGTTCGCCGACGAGTTGCGGCAGGCCGGACACACCGTGCACACGCCCGACGTGTTCGACGGGCGCACCTTCGCGACGCTCGAGGAGGGCATGGGCTTCGCGCGCGAGGCAGGGTTCGGCGCGCTGGCCGAGCGCGGCGTCGCGGCCGCCGAGGGAATCCGCCCCGACGCCGTCTACGCCGGCTTCTCGTTCGGGGTGATGATGGCCCAGCAGCTCGCGCAGACCCGGCCCGGCGCCCGGGGAGCGCTGCTCATGTACTCGTGCCTCCCGGTCTCGGAGTTCGGCGACGCATGGCCGGAGGGCGTCCCGGTGCAGGTGCACGGCAAGGACGCCGACCCGTTCTTCGACGAGGACCTCGAGGCCGCACGGGCGCTCGTCGACTCGACCGACCAGGCCGAGCTGTTCCTCTACCCGGGGGAGGAGCACCTCTTCGCCGACTCCTCGCTGCCCGCGTACGACCCTGCGGCCGCGGCGCTGCTCACCGAGCGCGTGCTGGCGTTTCTCGCCGACCGGGGCTGAGCGCCGCGCAGAAGTGGATCGCCGCGAGCGCGACGAACGAAGAGGGGCGAGGCTGAAGCCACGCCCCGTATGGGCGAGACGGAAGCCACGCCCCGTTTGGGCGAGGCTAAGGCCACGCCCCGTTTCCCTGCTACCCGCTCTGGGGGTGTGTTGCTTGGAGCCGCGCGGCCAGGGCCCCAGGGCGTGGCTTTGGCCTCGCCCTTCTTCCCCGGCACGCCCACGAGGGGGCGTGGCCAGGGCCAGGGGGCGTGGCTTCAGCCTCGCCCCTCTCCTCCAAGCCCACGCCCACACCCCAGCCCCACCCGCCCCCAGCCCCAAACCCCTCCGCCGCCAGTCACACATGCGCCTCCGACACCACCTCCGCCGAAACCCCCCGCCCCCGCCCGGGCCGCCAGGCCTGGACGACGACCGCCGCGACGACGACCACGCCGCCCGCGATCGTCGCCCCGCCGGGCCGCTCCTGGTAGGCGAGCCACACCCAGAGCGGGCCGAGCACGATCTCGAGCAGCGAGATCACCGCGACCTGGGCCGGCGGGATCAGCCTCGCGCCGACCGTGAGCAGCGCGAGCCCGAGACCCATCTGCGCCACGCCGAGCGCAGCGAGGATCGCCCAGTCGTCGCCCGGCACCGAGGCCGCGTCGACGAAGGGGAGGCACACGAGCACGACGAGCACCTGCGACGCGCAGGTCGCCGGCATCATCGAGACCTCGCGGCGGTGCCGCGCGATCACGATCACGGCGGCGAACGACGCGGTCATCACGAACGGGAGGACGATCGCCGCAGCTCCCGAGGAAAGCGACCCCGCGGCCATCAGGATCACCCCCGCGAACGCGAGCAGCAGCGAGGCCCACGTGCGGCCGTCGACCCGCTCGCGCAGGAAGACCCACCCGAGCAGCGCCGCCAGCATCGGCGCCACGGCCTGCATGAAGAGGACGTTGGCGACCGTGGTGTAGCTGAGCGCGAGGAAGAACACGCCCGACGAGAGCGCGAGGAACGCGCTCATCGCGAGACCCCAGCGACCCATCCCCGCGAAGGCGCGAAGCGTGCCCGAGCGCTCGGTCACGAGCACGATCACGAACAGCGCGAGCGCCGCAAAGACCGCCCTGCCCGCCACCTGGGTGACGGGGGTCGCGTCGAGCTGGCGCTGTGCGAGCCCCGCGGTCGACCACGCGACGGCAGCGAGCGCGATCGCGAGCTGTCCCTCGCGATCCCGTCGGCGGCGAGGGCCAGGGCTCGTCACCCGGCCAGTCAACCATCGCGCCGCACCCCGCCGCGGCGCCAGGCCGACGCCGGTGCCGGCGCCCTAGCGCGGGGTCAGGTGACCAGCTGCCAGACGCCCCAGATCACGAGCGCCCAGAGACCGATGCACGCCAGGATCACGACAGCCCAGATGAGCGCCAGCCACGTAGGCCCGAGACGCTCGACTGCTGCCCCCGGCGTCGTCGACCTGGCACCGCGCCCACGCAACCGCGCAGGCTGCGTACCTGCGTGATTCAAACCAGTTTCGCCAGGGCTGCCTGCCACAGACCGCAGGACCCTGACGCATGGCGCGGCCCATCGCAACCCGAACGAGGGATATGTGACATGTCAGACGCGCGACACAATTTCCTTCCTGAGCAGGCTATTCGACTGATGTCATTCCGAATGAAACGGTTAAGAAGGTCGTCGCGTCCGCTCCGCCGGCAGGTGTTTCGACTTGTGCAGAGTCGGGTAGTTGACCCTCATGCACATCTTCACTAGACGGAATGCGCTGATCGGCTGGGTCGTGCTCCGCGTCGCGCGACGCAAGCTCAAGCAGCGTCTCGGGCGCACCGGGAACGGGCGGCGTCGGGGTCTGCTCGCCCGCGCCGGGCTCGCGGCCACGGGAACCGCGGTCGCACTCTACGCGCGGCACGGGAACGGCAAGCCGCCCGAAGCACGCGGCTGAGCGGGCCGCTACGCGCGGGCGTGGCTGGGCGCGCTGGGGCGGCTGGCTTTGGGGCGCGGCTTGGGGTGCGCTGGGGCGGCTGGGGCGTGGCTCTAGCCTCGCCCCCCTTCTTTCTTGCCCCGCTGGGCCCCGCGGCCTCCCCGGGCGGGACTTCCGCTCGCGTTCCAGCGCGGTCTGCGCCGGGCACGGGAGGAAGCGGAGTGGCTAATGCCCGCCCTTTACTACGAGGGATCGGCGCGGACCAGGAGAGAAGGAAGAGGGACGAGGCTAAAGCCACGCCCCTTTGAGAGGGACTAAAGCCACGCCCCTTTGAGAGGGACCAAAGCCACGCGCGCTTTGAGAGGCGGAAGAGGGGCGAGGCTAAAGCCACGCCCCTTTCGCCACGCCCCGTGCCCCAGCGCGGAACGGACCCCGCCGTCTCGTGGCGGCCCGCTCCAGCGACGCGGCGTCTGCGGGCGAGGCCGGGGCTACGTGGCGCCGGCGACGGCTCTCGGCAGGACCTGGGTGAGCTCGGGCTCCGAGCCGGGAGCGACGATGATCTTTCCGCCCGCTCTTCCTTCCGCGAGCGGGCGCAGGCCGTCCTCGACCAGCGCCTCGAGCGGGATCGTCGGGCCGGCGGCGACGGCGGCGACGTCGCTGTGCGCGAGGAGGTCGAGCGCCGCCGGGATGTCGGAGTCGCAGATGTGGGCGACCGACGTGAAGATGTCGACCTCGCGCACGATCATCCGCGTGAGGTCGAGCTCGCGAGGCTTCGCGTGCAGGCCGAGCAGGAGGACACGCCCGCCACGGCGGACGCCGGTCGTCGCCGCCGCCGGCGCGTTCGGTGCGCCGCTCGCCTCGATCACGACGTCGAACCCGACCCCCTCGGTGAGCTCCTGCAGGAGCCGGGCGAGGTCGTGCCCGGTGGCGTCCACCACCTGCTGAGCGCCGAGCGCCGAAGCGGTGGCGAGGCGCTCGGGGTCGATGTCGATCGCGACGACGCGGCCCCCGACCGCGCGCCTCGAGGCGCCCGCGACGATGAACGAGCCGATGCCGCCGACCCCGATCACCGCGACCGCGTCCTCGGGGTCCTGCGAGACGCGAGAAAGGGCGTGCAGCGCGACCGCCAGCGGCTGGGTCATCACCGCCGCGTCGTCGTCGCACGTCTCGGGGACCGCAAGGCAGATCGACGCGGGCGACGTCACGTACTCGGCGAGCCCGCCGTCGACCTGCAGGCCGAGGGTGCGGTACTCGGCGCAGAGGTTCGTCCGCCCGCGGCGACACCAGTGGCAGTGCCCGCACGAGATGCCGGCGCCGGACACGACCCGGTCACCCGGGCTGAAGCCCGTCACGTCGGCGCCCAGATCGACGACGCGCCCCACGAACTCGTGTCCGAGCACGACGCCCGGGCGGCAGAGCACGGGGCCGTGATCCCATTCGGCAGCGTCCGTGCCGCAGATCGCCGCGCGGGTCACCTTCAGCACGAGCTCGCCGGCGGCGGGGGACCCCGGATCGGGGACCTCCTCGATCCGGACGTCGTGGGCTCCGTGGAAGACAGCGGCCTTCATCGGCTCAGCACTCGATCTGGACCTTCACGTTGCGGCTCGTGTCCCGAGCCGCCTCGAGGGCATCGGGGGCGTCGTCGAGCGAGAAGCTGGCGGTGAGCAGCGGGGTGGGGTCGAGCCCGCTCGTCGCCATGAAGCGGATCGTGCGCGGCCAGAGACCGGCCGAGCCGATGATCCCGCGCACCTGCAGCGCCTTCGACTGCACGAGCCCGATCTCGACGGCCGCGGAGCCGCCGACGTCGATCCCGACGAAGACGAGCCGCGCGCCGAGCCCCGCGATCGGGAAGGCGCTCGCCATCGCGGCGGGCGCGCCGGCCGCCTCGATCACGACGTCGAAGCCGCGGCCGCCGGTGACCTCCAACGCCTGCTCGGGCAGCGGCGCGGCGGCCGGATCGAGCGCGCGCCGCGCCCCGACCTCGAGACCGAGCGCGCGGCGGTGCGCCTGAGGCTCGACGAGCGTCACGGAGCCGCCCATCGTGGCGGCGGCCATCGCGCAGAGGAGGCCGATCGGGCCGCCGCCGATCACCGCGACCTCGTCGCTCGCGTCGATCCCGTCCGCCGCGACCGTCGCCGCGTAGGCGACCGAGAAGGGCTCGACGAAGGCTCCCTGGCTGAACGAGAGCTCGTCGGGGATGCGGTGCAGCCAGGACGCCTTGGCGACGAAGTACTCCGCGTCGGCCCCGCTGATCGAGAACCCGAAGTGGTCGTCGCCGTTGTTCACGACGCATTCGCCGACCACGCGATCGCCGGGCTGGAGCGTCGTCACCCCGCTGCCGACCTCGGCGATCTCTCCCGCCCACTCGTGCCCGGGGATGATCGGGTACGAGACCGGGATGATGTAGCGGCCCTCGTAGAGCTCGAAGTCGGAGTGGCAGATGCCGACGTTGCGGGAGCGGACGAGCACCTCGTCGGCCGCGATCGCGGGCGTCTCGAAGTCGCGCACCACCGCGCGACGGGGCTCCTCGAAGACCAGCGCTTTCATCCGACCGCCCTCCTCATTGCTCGACCAGTACCTTGATCTCGTCGGCCGTGCCCGACGCCAGCCGGGCGAACGCGTCCGGCGCGCCGTCGAGGTCGACCTCGCTCGTGACGACCCGCTCGACCGGGAGGTCTCCTGCGGCGATCTGCGCCGCGATGCGGTCGAAGTCGTAGACCCAGTAGCACCACGTCCCGACGATCGTGAGGTCGTTCAGCGCCCAGAGCATCGGCTCGACGGTCGCCTCGCCGACGAACAGCCCGGTCTGGGCGAGCGTGCCGCGCCGGCGGAGCGACTGGATCGCGGTGGAGAACCCGTTCGGGTGCCCCGAGCACTCGATCGCCACGTCGACCCCGAGGCCGTCGCTCTGCTCGCGGAGGAACGCGGGCACGTCGACCGCCGTCGGGTCGAGCACCGTCGCGACCCCGAGCGCCTCCGCCCGCGCACGGCGGGCGGCGTTCGGCTCGGAGACGTAGACGGTCGAGGCGCCGGCTGCGCGCGCGCAGAGCGCCGCGAGCGCGCCGATCGGTCCCGCGCCGGTCACGAGCACGCGGTCGCCCGGGGCGACGCCCGCCCGCTCGACGCCGTACGCGGCGACCGCGGTCGGCTCGATCAGCGCCCCCTGGAGGTAGCTCACGCCGTCCGGGAGGGGGACGACCTGGTACTCGGCGACCGTCGCGAGCTCGGCCATCCCGCCCCAGTCGTGCGAGAGGCCGACGCACGCCATCGTGGCGCAGAGGTGCTGCAGCCCGCGTCGGCAGTAGGCGCACGTGCCGCAGTAGGCGAGCGGCATGACCGAGACGCGGTCTCCCTCGGCCACGCGCGTGACGCCGGGGCCGACCGCGAGCACGTCGCCCGCGAACTCGTGCCCGAGGATCTGCGGGTTGCTGGCGCCCGTGAGCGGATGCGGCTCCACGGGCGTCACGATCGGGCCGGCGACGTACTCGTGGAGGTCCGTTCCGCAGATCCCGCAGGCCGCGACGCGCACCACGACCTCGCCCGGCGCCGGCTCGGGAGGCTCGGCGACGTCCTCGATGCGGAGATCGCGGGCGGCGTGGAAGCGGAGAGCCCTCATGGGACGATCCGCTCCTCTCGCAGCCGCGCGAAGAGGTCGGTGAACGACGACTCGGTGTCGCGGACGCCGAGGAAGCCGAGCCGCCGGCTGCGGCCCATGTCGGTGAACGTCTCGATCGTGCGGCCGAGATCGGCGTCCGTGTGCCACCACGACGCGAGCGTCGCGACGTCCGTCTCCCGGAGGCCGTGGCGGCGCACGATCTCCGGCCAGACCTCGCCGGCGTCGGCCATCTGCTGCTCGAGAGGCGCCGGCTCGCCGTCGAACCCGACGGGCTCGACCTCGAGCGCGGCGGCGAGGCGCGGCCACATGCGCCGCCAGCGGAAGACGTCGCCGTTGACGATGTTCAGCGCCTCGTTCGCGGCCGCCGGGCGTCGTCGACGCCCAGAGGAGGTGGTCGGCGAGCAGGCCCGCGTCGGTGACGTCGGTGACCGCCTCCCACTGCTCGCGCGAGCCCGGGAAGTGGAACCCACGGCCGGTCTCACGGCAGATCGCCGCGTAGACGGCGAGCGTCACGCCCATGTTCATCGCGTTGCCGAGCGCCCAGCCGATCAGGGTGTGGGGGCGGTGGACGCTCCAGGTGAAGCCGTCGCGGTCGGCAGCCGCGAAGAGCACGTCCTCCTGCACGTAGTAGAAGTTCTCGTAGGGCAGCCGCGGCTGCTCCTCCGAGAACGGCGTGTCCGGCTGGGCCTTCGCGTACGCCTCGAACGGGCCCGAGGTAGTGCTTCAGCCCCGTGACCAGCGCGACGTGCCGGACGGACTGCTCGCCGGCGACCGCGTCGAGCAGGTTCTGGAGCATGCGCCCGTTGACGTCGCAGTTCTCCGCCTCGGTGGGGCGGCGCGACCACGTCGTGAAGAAGACGTGGGTGGGGGCGGTGCCGCGCACCGCTGCGGCGACCTCCTCGGCGTCCTCGAGATCGGCGCCGAGCGGCGTGATCCGCTCGTCGAGATCGCGCGGCCGGCGGCAGAGGCCGACGACCTCCCAGCCGTCGTCGAGCAGCCGCCGGGCGACGTTGCCTCCGCCGATGCCCGTGACGCCGACGACGAGCGCGCGCCCGCTCACTGCACACCACCGTCGCTCGCGGCGGTCGATGTGCCTCCGAGGGGAGCGGTGCGCGTGCTCTGTCGGCTGGGGGCTCTCATGGGCTGCCTAGGCGCCGCGCCGCCCGCGGACGACCCAGATCGCGCGGACGGTCTCCTCGCCGTCGTTGCTCAGCCGGTGCGGGGTCGAGGAGGGGAACGTGAGCGAGTCGCCGGGCCCGAGCACGAACTCGTCGAAGCCGACGGCGACGCGGAGCGTGCCGCTGAGGACGTGTCCGAACTCGTGGCCGTTGTGCCGCACGAGCTCGCCGTCGGGGCTGGAGGCGCCGCCCGGCTCGTAGGTCGCCTCGATGAACTCGACGTCCTCGTCCGCCCAGAACATCAGCCGCTTCCAGGTGACGCCCGAGTTGAGCGAGATGACCGGGCTGGCCTCGGCGCGCTGCAGCGCGAGCCCGGGCCCCGCGACGTCTGTCGGCGAGTCGGACGCGTCCGTCGACCCCTCGTCGCCGGGGAGCTCCGCGCGGTCGAAGAGCACCTCGTCCACCGTGACCTGGAGCTCCGACGCGAACGCGTACAGCGTGCGCACCGAGGGCTGCATCTTGCCGTTCTCGAACTGCGAGATCGCGCTCGGGGAGAGATCGAGCCTGCCGTGCGAGCTCGCGCAGCCCGACACCGTGGCGCAGGCGGATCTCGCGCAGCCGGGGGCCCAGGGACGAGGCTGCATCTGCCCCGTTGGCCGACGACGGGTCGGTGTGCGTCGTCCTGCCCGGCTGCGCGGTGCGGAGGGGGCGGGATCGCCGACGCGAGTGTGCAGGGACCGGATTCATCTCCCGTGGCGACCTACGCCTGGCCGGCGACCTCGACGTTGCCGGCGCTACGGCGCACCTGGCTGTAGATGAGCGCCGCGGCGACGATCAGCCCGCCCTGGAAGATGTACTGCCACTCCTGGTTGAGGCTCAGGAAGGTCGTCGCATTGAGGACCTGGACGCTGAGGCCCGCGCCCATCAGCGTCCCGATGAAGGTGCCCCGGCCGCCGAGGAGGCTCGTCCCGCCGAGGACGACGGCGGTGATCGAGGTGAGGGTGTAGCCGGTGCCCTGGCCCGGGTCGCCGACCCCGAGCTGGGCGAGCAGGACGATCGCCCCGAGGAACGTGAGCAGCGAGGCCCCCAGGTAGCCGAGCAGGGCCGTCCGGTTGACGGGCACGCCGACGCGCCGCGCCGACTCCTCCTGCGACCCGACCGCGCGCAGGCGCATGCCGGAGCGCGTCGTGCGGAGCCACAGCTCGAGGCCGAACGCGCAGAGGACGAACACGACGAACGCGATCGGCACCGGGCCGACCTTCGTGGAGATGCGGTCGGTGACGGAGACGGCGATGTACCCGTCCGGTGCGTCGCGCAGCGTGAACGCCAGCCCGCCGAGGGCGATGTAGGTCACGAGCGTCGCCGCGACCGGCGTGAATTTCGCGAAGCGGATCAGCGATCCGTTGAGGAGACCCACGCCGACGGCACACCCGAGCATCGCGGCGAACCCGAGCACCCAGACGGCGACCGACTTCCCGTCGAGGATGAAGAACGAGGCGACGACGACGAGGAAGCCGGCCAGCGGGCCGACGGAGAGGTCGATTCCCCCCAGCAGGAGCGCGAACGTCTGGCCGAGCGAGATGAAGCCGAGCGCCGCGCACGCGAACATCACCGAGGTGATGTTGAAGTCCGAGAAGTAGCGGTCGTTGTGGTGCCAGACGTACGCGCCGAGCGCGAGCATCACCGCCGCGAGGACGAGCGACCGGCGCGTAGTCGCCCTCGACGAAGCGCGCGAAGCGCGAGGAGCTCGCCGAACGTCTGCGTGGCTGCTCCGTCGTGTGGGTGGTGGCGCTGATCGCGGCGTGGACGATCTTCTCCTCGGTCACGTCGTCGCCCTCGAGCGTCGCGACGGCCTGACCGCGGGAGATCACGGTGACGCGGTCGCACAGCCCCTCGAGCTCGATCGCGTCGCTCGATGCGACCACGACCGGCACGCCGCGCCCGCTCACCTCGCGGAGGATGCGGTAGATCTCCGCGCGCGCCCCGACGTCGACCCCCTGGGTCGGCTCGTCGGCCACGAGGATCGCCGGGTCGGAGAGCATCGCGCGCGACATCACGACCTTCTGCTGGTTCCCGCCCGACAGCGCGGAGACCGGGGCCTCGAGCGAGGGTGCCTTGACCGCCAGCTCCGAGAGCTCGCGCTCGACCGCGTCGACCTCCCGGTGTCGGCTCACGAACGGCCCGACCGCGAACCGGTCGAGCGCGGTCAACGCCGCGTTCTCGCGCACGTTGAGGTCGACCATCAACCCCTCGCTGAGCCTGTCCGCCGGCATGTAGGCGGTCTTCTCGAGTCGGGCGCGTCGCGAGAGGCTCTTCCCCTCGACGGCGACGGAGCCCGTCGAGCGGTCGAGGCCGGCCAACGCGCGCAGCAGCGCACGCTGACCGTTGCCGACGATGCCGGCGATGCCGACGATCTCGCCCTTGCCGGCGGAGAGCGAGATGTCCTGGAAGCCGCGCCCGGAGAGCCCGTCGACGCGCAGCACCGGCCCGTCGCCGTCCTGGGACGCGTGCTTCGGCGGGAACGTCGCCTCGAGCGTGCGGCCGACGATCAGGGCGAGGAGGTCGGCGTCGGAGATGTCGGCGACCGGCGACGTTCCCCTCACCTTGCCGTCGCGGAGCACGGTCACGCGGTCGGCGATCTCGCGCACCTCGGCGAGCCGGTGCGTGATGTAGACGACGGCGGTGCCGTCGTTCGCCACGGCGCGCACCGCGTTGAAGAGGAGGTCGACCGAGTCCTGGGAGAGCGGAGCCGTCGGCTCGTCGAGGATCAGCAGGCGCGGCTGCATGGCGAACGCCTTCGCGAGCTCGAGGAGATGCCGCTGGGCGACGCTGAGCGACGAGACCCGATCGTCGAGGTGGCCGGCGAAGTGGACGTCCGCGAGCAGCGAGCGCATCGCGTTCGCCGCGTTCGCATCGCGTCTGCGTAGGTGCTCCGGCGGGACGGCGACGCGGATGTTCTCGGCGACCGTCATGTCCGGGAGCAGCGCCGGATGCTGGTGGACGATCGCGATCCCGAGCTCCTGGGCGATCGCCGGGGTGAGGTGGCCGACCTGCTCGCCCTCGAAGACGATCGCTCCCGCATCCGGCGCCGTCGCACCGGAGGCGACGTTCATCAGGGTCGACTTCCCGGCGCCGTTCTCGCCGAGCAGGGCATGCACCTCGCCGGGCAGCACGTCGAACGTGACCTCGGTGAGGGCGGCGACCGCGTCGAAGTGCTTCGTGATCCCGCGCAGGGACAGCGTCGGCGGCGAGGCGGCCGCGGTCTCGACCTTGGGCGGGCTGGTGGTTGTCTCGTTGGCCACGATGGGAGTCAGGTCACGAGGTGCACGCGGCGGTAGGGACCGCCGCGTGCACCTCGAGGTGTCGTCCCTATCCCTTCACGAGCTTCGCCTGCACCTTGGCGGGCAGCTCGGCGGAGAGGTAGATGTCACCCGGCAGCTTCGGTTGGCACTCCACCGGGTGCGGCTTGCCCGTCGTCGAGTTCTCGAAGACGAGCGAGGGGAAGTGGGTGCTCGCGGGCTTCTTGCCTCCGGTGGCGAGCGCCACGGCCCAGTCGATCGCGAGGCGTGCATGGTCGTTCTGCGTCGAGACCGTGAACAGCTTGAACGTGGGGTTCGCCTTGTGGTTCTTCATCCAGAAGCACCCGAGCACGTTCCCGTCGGAGGTCGCGAGCGCGGGGATCTTGCGTCCGCTCTTCGTGAACTCGGGCAACGCCCCGACGAGCGAGGGGCCGAAGTCCGACACGATCACGTCGATCTTCGGGTACTTGGCGATCGCCGCGGAGAGCACCTTCTGGGTCAGCGCCGGATCCCAGTTGGTCACCTCGAACGGCTGCTCGCCGATGAACTTGTACTTCTTGGTGGGGTCGAGGATCTTGTGGAGGCCCTGGTTCTCCTCGATGCCCTGGCTGTTGCCCTTCGGGCCGCTGAGCATGAGGACGTTGCCGCCCTTCGGGAGCACGCGCTTGATCCACCTGCCCCAGTTCTCGCCGGCCTGGGCGAACGGCGTGTCGACGAAGACGTTGTAGTCGACACCCGCCTTGCCGCCCGGGGTGACGCGGTAGGGGACGGTCACCACGCCTGCCTTGTAGGAGCTCCGCAGCGCGGGGAGGATCGCCTTGCCGGCGTCGGGGAACACGACCAGCGCGTCGACGCCCTTCGCGACCATGCCCTGGATGTCGGAGATGGCCTTCTGCGTGTTGCCCTGGCCGTCCGCGTAGTCGATCGAGGTCACGTTCGGGCACTTCTTCGCCTCGGCGCGGGCCGACGCGGTCGTGACGAGACGCCAGCTGTTGCCTCCGAACCCGTCCGTGAAGCCGAGCTTGATCTTCTTCGGCCCGCACCACGACGGAACGGCGGTCGTCTCCGCGGACGCTGTCGCGGCCACGAGCACGCCGACGCCGAACAGCGCAGTCGCCAGGAGCGCTCCAACCTTCCTTCGAGTCATCGTACGTCTCCTCTCCTTCCTCGGTGGGTGTGCGCGTAGATGAACGGGGTGGTCTCAGGTGGGTGCGACCTTCGCGGGACGACGCCCGACGAGCCGCCTCACCAGCCCGCCCCAGTTGACGGTGTAGAGGGCGACGCCGACCGCCAGCGCCCCCGCCTGGACGAGCGTGCGGGTCGCGTACGACACGCCCAGCGCCAGGACGAACTGATCGAGCTGCGAGAGGAAGAGCGCCGCCACCGCGGTCGCGACGAGGTTGCCGCGGCCGCCGAGTAGCGACGTGCCTCCGAGCACGACCGCGGCCACGGTCGGCAGGAGGTAGTTGTTCCCCTCGTACGCCGTCGGCTGATTGACGATGCCGGCGTGCATCACGGCGGCGAGGCAGTAGAGCACCTGTGCCCACACGTAGGCCGAGCTCCGGTGGCGTCTCACCCGAATCCCCGCCGTGCGGGCCGCGGTCTCGTTCGCGCCGACACCCTCGAATCGTCTGCCGATCGGCGTCAGCTTCACGACCGCCGCCACGACGGCCGTCGCCGCCACCGCGAAGTACACCGGTGCCGGGATGCCGAGCCACAGCCCGCCTCCGACCCGCGCCAGGCGTGCGGTGGTGGTCGTCGGGATGCCGGCCGTGTACCAGAGCACGACGCCGAAGAGCAGCGCGTTCGTCCCCAGCGTCGCGACGATCGGGTTGAGGCGCATGCGGCCGACCAGGAACCCGTTCAGCAGCCCCGCGCCGATCGCCGCGAGGAACGCGATCCCGATCGCGGGCCAGAGCCGCGAGTTGTCACCCGCGGGGTACTTGGTGAGGATCACGACGTACAGCGAGAGCCCGCCGGCGACGGAGAGGTCGATGCCGCCCTGCATGACCACGAGCGTCTGACCGAGCGACGCGATCGCGAGCGCCGAGGCGAACGGCAGCATCGTCAGCAACGTCCCTCTCGTGACGCTCGACGACGCGAAGATGTAGCTCGCGGCGAACAGTGCGAGCGTCGCCACGCTCACCGTCGCGAGACCGCGGGACACGATGCGCCGCGAGCCCCGCGGTACCGAACGTGGCGGCTCGTGCGAACCGGGACTGAGAATTCCCGCGATCACCTGGCGGCCGATAGTAACGCTCGAATTAGGTGTTCACAAGTTGTAAGCTGAACACGTCGATGTTTGTTCGCCACAAATGAACACCGGCGCGGGTCAGGAATCGGGGCCGGGAAGGGGCGTGGCTTCAGCCTCGCCGCCTTCTGTCCCGCTGGACGACCAAGAGGGGCTTCGAGCGGCTGCACAGCCACGCCCACTCCCGTCCGGACGAGTACAGCGGGGCGTGGCTGAAGCCACGCCCCTCCCGGGACCAAGGCGGTGAGCGATATGAGCGGACGCGTGCAGGACCGGGTCGTGATCGTCACCGGGGGCGCGGGCGGGATCGGCTCCGCCGCGTGCAGGGCGATCGCCGCCGAGGGCGGCAAGGTCGTGGTCGCAGATCTCGACGAGGCGCAGGCGCGTGCCGTGGCGGACGAGATCGTCGAGAGCGGCGGCGTCGCCGAGTCCACCGGGGTCGACGTCACCGATCGGGCGCAGGTGCGGGCGATGATCGAGACGGCGGTCGAGGCGTTCGGGGAGCTGAACGTGATCTTCAACAACGCCGGCATGAACCGCCCCCGGGGGTTCATGGAGGTCGATCAGGCGAACTTCGACGAGATCGTGCGGGTGAACACCTGGGGCGTGATCGTGTGCACGCAGGAAGCCGCGAAGCAGATGATCGCGCAGGGCTCCGGGGGCAAGATCGTCAACACCGGGTCGATCGCCAGCAGGCAGGGGTTCTGGGACTTCGTCCCCTACTGCGTCGCGAAGTTCGGCACGCTCGCCGTCACCCAGGCCACCGCCCGCGGGCTCGTCGAGCACGGGATCACCGTGAACGCGTTCGCCCCCGGCGTCGTCGACACGCCGATGTGGGTCGGGCTCAACGACGACATCAGGGCGATCCACGGCGAGCCCGCCGACGCAGACCCGATGCGCGAGTTCGCGACGGGCACGCTGATCGGGCGACCTGCCGATCCGGCCGAGCTCGCGCCCTTCCTCGTGTACCTGGCCTCGTCCGAGTCGGACTACATGACCGGGCAGATGTACATGGTCGACGGCGGGCAGATCCTTGTCTGAACCGCCGTCCGCCGAGATCACGGAGGAGCCATGAAGGGTCTGCATCACGTCGGCGTCACGGTCAAGGACCTCGACGCCTCGATCCGCTTCTACCACGACGTCCTCGGCCTGCAGTTCTCGAACGAGCCGAGCCCCTGGTTCGACGGAGACGAGCTGGGCGACGCGGTCGGGGTGCCGGGAGCGGCGCTGCGGCAGGTGAGCCTCACCCTCGGAGACACGACGCTGGAGTTGCTCGAGTACAGGAGCCCGCCGAGCGAGACGGCCACGCCGCTCGCGTCGAACAACCGCGGAGCCTCCCACATCGCCTTCTTCGTCGATGACGTCGAGGCGAAGAAGGCGGAGCTCGAGGCGAAGGGGATCGAGTTCTACAGCGACGTGAACGCCGTCGACGAGGGCGTGCTCGCCGGTTGGAGGTGGGTCTACTTCGAGGATCCGGACGGTTACCCCCTCGAGCTCGTCGAGGTCGCCTACTACAACGCCGAAGAGCGGGCCGCCGGCATCGCGACGTACCTGGCGTCGCGGTCGTAGAGCTGCCCCGGGGTCGTGGGCGCTCCGCCCTCCGGGCGCCCACGACCCGCGCCACCCTCAGTCGGGCGGGCCGTGCCCGCGGCGACGCGTGATACCGTCAACCACCCCCCTCGCGCCAACGTGAGAGACAAGCTGGGTTAACGGTCGTGGACACGGTGTTCGACTAGGCTGAACGAGAGAAAATGGATGTGAACAACGCACGGCCGGCAGCGAGAAAGCGGCGGCGGCGAGCGGCCGCCACGGAAGGGGCCACCGTCGACAGACAGAGCCTGCGCGACGACCTGGGGCAACGGCTGCGGGCGGCGCGCGAGGAGAAGAACATCGGGCTCCGCGAGCTCGCGAGGCGCCTCGGAGTGTCCGCCAGCCTGATCTCGCAGATCGAGACGGGCAAGACGGAGCCTTCGATCAACACGTTGTTCGCGATGGTCAGCGAGCTCGAGCTGTCGGTCAACGAGATCGTGTTCCAGGCGCAGAACGACTCCGTCGCGGCGGCGGTCGACGTTGCCGTCCCGGCTCAGAACGGACCAGCGAGCGTGCAGGCCGAGACACGCGCTGCCGGTATGCCCGACATGCCGGAGTCGCCCGTCCAGCGCGGCACCAACAGAACGTCGATCAACCTGGAGTCGGGGGTCAGCTGGGAACGGCTCACCGCGCAGGCCGACCACAACGTCGACTTCCTCCTGCTGCGCTATCCGCCCGGCAGCGAGTCGACCCCGCCCCACTCGCTGATGCGGCACAACGGCACCGAGTACGGATACATCCTGACGGGGAGACTCCAGGTTTCGATCGGCTTCGACACCTACGAGATCGGCCCGGGCGACTCGATCGCGTTCGACTGCACGCAGCCGCATCGCTTCGCGACCGTGGGAGACGAGACCGTCGAGGCAGTGTGGTTCGTGCTCGGCCGCCGGAACACGCTCTCGGTCGACGACTCGCGTCGCGCCCTAGAGCCTCTCAGGCAGCCGTCTCCTCGTCCTCGCTCCGGGTCACGAACCCGGCGTCCTCGAGACTTGCGGCGCCGGCGTAGTACCAGGCCATCACCACCTCGCCGTCCGAGGTGTTCTCGAAGCCGTGGTAGGCGTTCTGCGGGACGAACACCGCCTCTCCCGGCCCCAACTCGACCGCGTCGTCGTCGACGTACGCGATCCCCGAGCCGGAGATCAGGTACTCGACCTCCTCCGCGTTCGGATGCCGATGGAGCTCGTGCTTCGCGCCCGGCGGGAAGTAGGTGACCCCGAACACCGTCTTCGACGAGCCGACGCTGTCCTTCGTGACGAGCCAGCGCACGTCCATATCGACCCAGCCCCGCTCCGGGATGCCCGGGCTCGACTCGGTCCCCCCGACGGAGACCTTGTACGGATGTTCGCTCACGCTCACGGGTCGCCCTCCGAATAGGGTTAACAGTGTTCGCCAAGACTGTACGAGACGCGCATCGGGGGGTCAAACGCTGAACAGGGGCGGTTTGTGGGCGGAAGAAAGAGGGCGAGGCTGATGCCACGCCCGGGGCGGCTTAGTGGGCGGAAGGAAGAGGGGCGAGGCTGAAGCCACGCCCCTTCCACACCGCCCCTCTCCCACACCCCCCTTCCATACCGCCCCTCCCTTCCACACACCGCAGCCACGGCCCGCCACAACCCCGGGGCGTGGCTTCAGCCTCGCCCCTCTTCTTGGCCCTTGGCCGCGGTCAGGCGACGGCGACGAGCGAGAGCGACGCCCGCGCGCGGCGGTGGCGCTCGCCGACGAGCAGGCCGGCGACGTGCTGGAGGAGCTTCCAGGTCACGTCCGGGTTGTCCTTCGCGAACTTGCGGAAGTCCCAGAACGCGATCGCGAGGCAGCGCAGTGGGGTGACTGCGGTCACCGTCGCGGAGCGGGCGTCCTCGGTGATCAGCGCGAGCTCGCCGAAGTAGTCGCCCGGGCCGATCCGCCCGACCTCGACCCCGTCCACGCTCACCGACGCCTCTCCCTCGGAGACGATGAAGAAGCAGACGCCGCTCATCGTGCCCTCCTCGACGACCGCGACGCCCGGCCCGAACTCGCGCTCCTTGACGAGCTTCGCCAGCTGACGCAGGTGCCGCTGGCTGAGCCCCTCGAAGAGGCGCACCGCACGGAGGTCGTCGCTCACCGGCACGCGGGCGATCATATCCCGCTCGCCGGCACAGGCACAGTCCCGCTCCGCGCTGCCGCGGGGCCGTGTGCCTGCCGTCGCACGAGCCGTGCGCCTGCAGGGAGACTGGAGCCGTGCAGACGCGGTTGTCGATTCTCGACCTGGCGTTCGTAGGCCGTGGCCAGACGGCCGCCGACAGCTTCGCGACGAGCGTCGCGATCGCCCAGCGGGCAGAGCAGCTCGGCTACGAGCGCGTCTGGTACGCCGAGCACCACAACATCCCCGCGATCGCGTCGTCGGCGACCAGCGTGCTGATCGCACACGTCGGCGCGCAGACCCGGACGATCCGGCTCGGTGCGGGCGGCATCATGCTGCCGAACCACGCGCCGCTCCTGATCGCCGAGCAGTTCGGCACGCTCGAGGCGCTGTACCCGGGCCGCATCGACCTCGGCCTCGGACGGGCGCCGGGATCGGAGAAGCCACGATGTACGCCCTCCGCCGAGACCCGCTCTCGGCCGACACGTTCCCGGACGACGTGCTCGAGCTGCAGGGCTACCTGACGGGCCAGTGCCGCGTGCCGAACGTCGACGCCTTTCCCGGAAAGGGCTCCAACGTCCCGCTCTACATCCTGGGCTCGTCGCTGTTCGGGGCTAGGCTCGCCGCCCTGCTCGGCCTGCCCTACGCGTTCGCGTCGCACTTCGCTCCCGCCGCCCTGGAGGCGGCGCTCGCCGTCTACCGCTCCGAGTTCCGGCCGTCCGAGCAGCTCGAGCGGCCCTACGCGATGGCCGGCGTCAACGTCCTCGCCGCCGATTCCGCGGCGGCGGCTGCGACACAGCTGCAGAGCGTCCGGCGCGCCCGGGCGGTCAACCTGTTCGGACGACGGTTCGGCCTCAGCGGCTCGTCCGTCGGCGACGAGCAGGCGGACGAGATCCTCGCCGCGGGAGCGGCGGCGCACGTCGACGAGATGCTCACCCACACCGCCGCTTGGCACGCGCGACGAGGTGCGCGCCACGCTCGACGACTTCCTGGGGCTCACGGGCGTCGACGAGCTGATCACCGTCCATCCGGCCCCGGCGGCCGAGGCCCGGCTCCAGTCGATCACCTTGCTCGCCGAGGCCATGGAGCCGGCGACGGCGTAGGGCGCGCGAGCGGGTCGGCCAGGAGCCGCGCCGTCTGGCCGGGCGGCCATAGCGACACGCCTGCGGCCGGAGGACGGCGAGCGACCGCGCGCCACTTTGCCGCACGCCGATCAGTGCCGCCCCCGATGGCCCGCAGCGCTCGGTGCGCGAGCCTCGGTGTATCGACCGGCGCTCTTCCGAGAGGAGGCACGCATGTATCTCACCCGTAGAGACCTGGTCGGGACGATCGTCGCGGCGCTCGTTGTGCTCGTGTACGCCGCGAACGTCCAGGCGTGGTGGTTCCTCGGCAGTAACCGCTGGGCCGCGGTGACGATGCTTGCGGCCGGTTTCGCGGGCTGCTCGCTCGGAGCGAGGATCGTAGGCGGCGACATGTCGTCCCGTCCCGGTCCTCCTGCTCGCGGCGCTCGGCGTTACGGCGCTCGTGCTGGGGGTCGTCGCGATCGTGACAGGCGCGCAGTGGGCGCTGCTCGGGCTCATGCTCGTCCAGGTCGTCCTCTGGATCGGAACGACGCTGCGACACGCGCTGACGCCGCCACGACCGCTTGCGACGTGACGGATGTCGCGGGCCGCCGCTTCGGCAGAGGTCCGGGGGCCCGGCTCAGGCGAGTTCGCGCGGCACGACGTAGTCGACGAGCTCGCCGCTGCCGGGCTCGAGCCCCGCCCAGCTCTCGCCGCCGACCACGATCGTCGCGAGCGCGCCCGTGGGGAACTTCTCCCGCAGCCTCGCCAGGTCTGCGCCCCGGTCGGCGAGCGCGAGCGCGAGCTGCTCGAGACCCGGGTTGTGACCGATCAGCAGTACCGAGTCGGCGGAGTCCGGCACCGCGCGGAGCCGTTCCAGCAGCGCTCTCGGCAGAGGCGGCGTAGAGCTCGGAGGCGAGCTCGACGGGGCACGTCCCCCGAGCGAGGGCTCGATCGCCTCGAGGGTCTGACGCGTACGGCGCGCCGGGAGAGCAGAGCACGAGCGAGGGGCGGATCTCGCTCCGGCTGAGGTGCTCGGCGATGCGCCGCGCAGCGCGCTCGCCGCGCGGCGCGAGCGGCCGGTCGAGGTCGGCCAGGCCCGGGTCGGGACCAGCTCGACTTCGCGTGCCGGAGCAGCATCAGCGTTCGCACTGCCGGCGACCGTGCCTGCACGCCACGTGGGCGTCAAGCACGCTCGCGCCACGCGTCCGTGCACAGAGGGTGACCCGCGCCGGAGCACTGTGTCGGCCCTCAGACGGCCGCTAGAGGTTGGCGCTCCCCGCGGGTCACTCCGAAGTCTCCAACGGTTGCCGCCGGGCGTCAACGGAGGTGTCGGTGCGGATGCCGGGCGAGGCCCCGGCGACGCCGCGCCGGGACCTCGCCGTTTGCCGGTCTCAGAACGCACTCGTCGAGCTCGAGCCGTCCGAGCTGGACGAGCCGCCGGACGAGCTGCCGCCCGAGCCGCCGTGGCCGGGGCAGTCGTCCCCGGACGGTGCGGCGGGTTGCTCGGGCGTGCTCGCCACGAGCCCCGGCGCCGAGGATGCGCCGCCGGAGCCGACCGACGTCGACCCCGCGGACGGGGACGACCCGCTCGCCGCGATCGCGGTCGCGGCCCAGATCGCCGCGAGCACGAGCACGAGCGCGAGGGCCGCGAGCCCGGTGCGGGGCGTGAGTCTCAGTCGCTTGTTCGTGTCCATCGACCTCCTTTCGCGTGCTGGGGTGCGGTGTGGGCGCCGGCCCGGCGCTTCCCCGGAGCCGAGCCGGCGCGGGCGTGGCACATCGGGACCACCTCCCTGTCGTCGTATGCCGGTGATTCCAGGGAACCACCCGCACCGTCGAGGGGCTCGGAGACGCCTGAGCGGTCGCTGTGAGTGGTGCCGGCGGGTCAGGCGGGCGGCGTGTGCCGCTCGATGAACGCGAGCGTGCGCTCCCAGGCGTCGGCCGACTGCTCCGCGTACTCCTCGAAGCGGCGGTCGAAGAAGCTGTGCGGCGCGCCCTCGTACACGACGAGCTCGTGCTCGACGCCCGCGGCCGTGAGCGCCGCGTCGAAGGCGGCGTTGTGCTCGGGGAGGATGTTCTTGTCGTCGCCCGCCTGGAGCGCGAGGATCGGCCCCGCGAGCTCGGCCGCGCGGGCGGTCGGCCCCGGGTCGCTGCCCCGCTCGCCCGTGGAGCCGTAGTAGCCGACCGCCCCGGCGAGCCCGTGACCGCCCGCGGTGGCGAGCCACGCGTTCCGGCCGCCGAAGCAGAAGCCGACCGCGAACACCGTCTCGCAGCCGCCTCCCGCAGGCGCGCGCAGGTACTCGACCACGGCGCGGACGTCCTCCTGGACCGCCTCCGGGGTCGTCTGCGCGACGTGGTCGGAGTACGGGAAGTCGTCGTCGCGCGTGCTCACGCCTGCGGTTCGCCCGAAGTAGTCGAAGGCGACCGCGGCGTAGCCACGCTCCGCGAAGCGCAGCGCGAGCTCCTCGTAGAAGCGGTAGAGGCCGCGGACGTCGGGCAGCACGACGACGCCCGCCCGCGGCGGGTCGTCAGGGAGCGCGGCGAAAGCGGCGAACTGCGTGCCGTCGGCGGACTCGAGCACGACGCTCTCGCCTCGCACCGGGGCCCCGCCCGAGATCGGCGGGATCGGCGGGAGCGAGTCGAGCTCGAAGCACATCGGTCGCGACGATATCGGTGCGGGACGGTGGCCGGGCGCGGTTCGCCTCGATGTGAAATGGATGCCCCGGCCCCCGGACACGGCCCTGGAAGGAAGAGGGGCGAGGCTGAAGCCACGCCCCCCACCCTGCCTCGCCCTTCTCCCCCCACACCACGCCCCGCAGAAGGGCGTGGCTCCGCCCGCCCTCCTTCCTGCCGCCCGCCCAAGCAAGAAGGGCGTGGCTTCAGCCTCGCCCTCCTTCCTGCCAACGCGGGCCAGGCCGAAGCCACGCCCCTCTCAGGGCAACCGCCCGAACCAGGCGGCGGAGAGCGCCGAGGCGAGGAGCAGGAACACCGCGCCGCCCGCGGCGAACGCGACCGTCACCTCACGCTTCTTCTTGTCCCACGCGATCTGCGAGCCGATCGACGTGTAGACCGCGTCGAGCGAGTCGGCGGTCGGCGCGTCGAAGTACTGGCCTCCCGTCTGCTCCGCGATCTCGCGCAGCGTGTCGCGGTCGGGCGCGACCTGCACCGTCTGCAGCTCGCCGAGCTCGTTCGGGATGCTCACGACCCCGCTGTCGGTGCCGAGCGCCACGGTGTTGATCGCGACCCCCGCGTTCTTCGCGAGCTGGATCGCGTCCTCGACCGGGATGCCCGTCGTGCTCGCCCCGTCCGAGAGCAGGAGGATCGAGAACAGCGGCTTGCCGTTCGCGTCCGTCGCCTTCCCGTCGGTGCCGTCGCCTTGCGGCGCGAGCTTGAGCGCGGCCGCGATCGCGTCGCCGATCGCCGTGCCCGTGTGGGCCTCGAGCCCGTCGATCTGGGTGCGGATCTCGGCCCGGTCCTCGGTCGGGGCGGCCAGCTCGGTCGCGCCGGTCGAGAACGAGACGAGGCCGACCTTGAACCGGTCGGGCAGGCGGCCGAGGAAGGAGTCGGCCGCCTTCTTCGCCGCATCGAGCCGCGTGGGCGCGATGTCGGTCGCCATCATCGAGCCGGACACGTCGATCGCGAGCACGACGCTCGCCTCGTCCCGCGGCACCGCGACGGACGCCTGCGGCCGAGCGAGCGCGACCAGGAGCGAGGCGAGCGCGACGAGCGCGAACAGCGGCGGCACGTGCCTGCGCCACCCCGGGGAGCGGTCGACGACGTTCGCCAGGAGGTCGAGGTTCGTGAACCGCACGGCGTACTTCACCCGCCGCCGCTGGATCAACACGTAGGCGACGAGCAGGAGCGGGATCAGCGCCAGCGAGAGCAGAGCGATGGGCCATGCGAAGGTCATCGCCGCCTCCGTTCGCGCTGGAGGAAGACCGTCAACGTGCGCAGCCAGTCCTCGTCGGTGGTCAGGACGCAGTGGCCGATGCCGAGCGTCCCGAGCTCGGCGGCGATGCCGCCGCGGTCGGCCGACGCGGCGGCGGCGAACGCGTCGCGCGTCTTCCGCCTGCGCGTGTCGACCTGGATCCGGCGGCCGGTCTCGGGGTCGACGAGCCACAGGTGGCCGACGTCGGGCAGCTCGTGCTCGCGCCGGTCGCGCACCTCGATCGCCGTCACCTGGTGCCGCGCGGCGAGCCGCAGGAGCGGCGTGCGCCAGTCGCGCGGACCGAGGAAGTCGGAGACGACGAACACCACGCCGCGCTGGCGGGCGAGCGCCGCCGCCCGCTCGAGCGCGGAGCCGAGCGACGTGGCGCCGACCTGCTCGCTCTCGGGCTCCTGCCGTGCGGCGAGCAGCGCGCCGAGCAGTCCGCGGCGGCCCTGCCGCTGCGGCACCGCGACCGGGCTCGTGCTCCCGAACGTGAGCGCGCCGATGCGGTTGCCGCGGCGCGACGCGATGTGCGCGAGGGCGAGCCCCACGCCCTCGACCACGTCGGCCTTGCGGCGGATGCCGGTGCCGAAGCCCATCGAGGGCGACACGTCGAGCAGGAGCCAGGTCGAGACGGCCCGCTCGGCGACGTCCACGCGCACGTGGAGCTCGCCGTGGCGTGCGGTCGCGTTCCAGTCGATGCGGCGCACGTCGTCGCCGTCCGACCACGGCCGCACCTGATCGAGCTCGGAGCCGCGGCCGAGCCGGGTGGCGCGATGCTCGCCGTCGACGAGACCGGCGACACGGCGGGCGACACGCAGGTCGACCGCGCGCAGCGCCGCGGCCGGCACGGGCCCCGGGCCCGGACGGTCGCGTGTTCTCTCGACGGCCGGGAGCGCCGCTCTCACGCCGCACGCTCCACGACGTCGAGAGGCGGCGCGGAGACGGCCGCGAGCGCGGCGTCGATCAGCGAGTCGGCCGAGACGTCGGTCGCGATCGCCTCGTAGCTGAGCACGAGCCGGTGCCGGAGCACGTCGTGCGCAAGCTCTGCGAGGTCCTGCGGGAGGACGTAGTCGCGACCCCGCAGCAGCGCGAGCGCGCGGGCGGCGATCACGAGCGAGATCGAGCCGCGCGGGCTCGCCCCGAACTCGACGTAGCGGCCGATCTCCTCGATCCCCGCGGCCTCGGGCGACCGTGTCGCGCCGGCGAGCGCGACCGCGTAGCGCGAGACGGCCGGGTCGACGTACACCCGCTCGACGAGCGCCCGCAGCCCCGCGAGCTCCTCGAGCGTGACCACCTGCCGCACCTGCACGGCCCGGTCGAGCGCGCGCTCGACCACGGTCAGCTCGTCCTCGGGGTCGGGGTAGCCGACGACGACCTTGAGCATGAACCGATCGACCTGCGCCTCGGGCAGCGGGTACGTGCCCTCGGACTCGATCGGGTTCTGCGTCGCCATCACGAGGAACGGGTCGGGCACGGCCAGCGTCTCCTGGCCGATCGTGACCTGATGCTCCTGCATCACCTCGAGCAGCGCGGACTGCACCTTGGCGGGCGCCCGGTTGATCTCGTCGGCGAGCAGGAAATTGCAGAACACCGGCCCCTGCTGCGTCGAGAACGTCGCGGTGTCGGGCCGGAACACCCGCGTGCCGACGAGATCCGACGGCACGAGATCGGGCGTGAACTGGATGCGGTTGAACGTGCCGCCGAGCACGGCCGCCGCCGTCTTGATCGTGAGCGTCTTCGCGAGGCCGGGCACGCCTTCGATCAGCAGGTGCCCGCCGGCGAGCAGGCAGACGAGCACCCGCTCGAGCATCCGGTCCTGCCCTGCGATCACGCGCCGGATCTCGAACAGCGCGCGCTCGACGCTTTCCTGGGCCGCCCGCGCCTCGGAGAGGCTGAGCGGCGTTTCCCTGTCGTCCAATGTGTCTCCTCGGGAGTCGGGTCCTGTCCGACCCAAGGAACCGGCGGTTTCCGAGAGGACACTCGGAGGTTCCTGTGAGACCCCTGTGAGGAGGACAGCGAGCGCGACGGCTAGCCGTCGTCGAACCCGATGAACTGGTGCCACGGGCCGGCGAGGTGCACGGTGGCGACCGCGAGGACGAGCCCGGCGACGAGCGATCCCGCGAGGAGCCAGCGACGGAGCGAGGCGCCGGGGAGGGCGCCCTGTCGGCTCCAGTCCGCCCGCGCGAGGCCCGGCACGCGGAGCGCGTGCGCGAGGACGTGCGCCGCCATCGCACCGAACCACACCACGAAGCTCGCCTTGTGCAGGCCCAGCACCGCACCGCCGGCGGGCCCGAGCACGACGAGCGCGACACCGCTGGCGAACAGGGCGACCGTCGCGAGCACGACGACGGGGCCGAGCAGGCGGAGCAGCGGGTGGGGCGGGCCGTCCGCGCGGTAGGCGTCGTGCCCCGTGTAGTAGCGCGCGAAGCGGTAGCCGGTGCTCGCGAGCTTCAACGCGATCGGCGGGATCAACAACATGCCGATGAAGACGTGCGCCGACACGAGCGGGCGGATCGCGAGGAGCGTGACCCCCTCGGCGGCGAGCAGCACGAGCAGGACGGCGGCCGTCGCGCCGGTCAGCCGCCGGTTGCCCTCGGTGCCCCCCGTGCGCACGGTGGGTCGTGCGGCTGCGCGCGGGGCCGTCTTCGTCTCTCTCGGCACGTCGAGCACGGCCCCATGTGAGCGGCTGCCGATGAGAGGAGGATGAGAGACGCCGTCGCCACTTCAGCCGTGCGACCACAATGCGGACGCGATGCGCGTGCTGGTCGTCGAGGACGAGCCGAAGCTGGCGGGCCTGCTCTCGCGCGGCCTGAGCGAGGAGGGCCACCCGACCGACGTCGCGGCAACGGGAGACGACGCGGTCTGGATGGCACGTGCGACGCCCTACGACGCGATCGTGTTGGACGTGATGCTGCCGGGCCGCAACGGGTTCGAGGTCTGTCGGGAGCTCCGCGCACTCGACGTGTGGACGCCGGTGCTCTTCCTCACCGCGCGCGACGGCGTTCAGGACCGGGTGGGCGGGCTCGACGCGGGCGGCGACGACTACCTCGTCAAGCCGTTCTCGTTCCCCGAGCTCCTGGCGCGGCTCCGTGCGCTGACGAGGCGGGGGCCTGTGGAGCGGCCGACCGTGCTCCAGGTGGGAACGCTGCGACTCGACCCCGCCGCCCACCGGGCGTGGCGGGGCGACTCCGAGCTCGGGCTGTCGGCGAAGGAGTTCACGCTGCTCGAGATCTTCATGCGCCATCCCGGCACGGCACTCTCGCGCCTCGAGCTGCTCGAGCGGGGATGGGACATGGCGTACGAGACGCGCTCGAACGTCGTCGACGTGTACGTGCGCTACCTGCGCGAGAAGATCGACCGCCCGTTCGGCTGCGACTCGCTCGAGACGGTACGGGGCGTCGGGTACCGGCTGCGGGATCCGGGGACGTGCTGAGGACGATCCCGATCAGGTGGCGCCTCGCCGCGGCTTTCGCCGTGTCGATGGCGGTGCTCCTCGTCGCCCTCGGCGCCTTCGTCTACCTCCGCGTCGACGCCGCCCTGCGCGGGTCGGTCGATCAGGCGCTCCGGGCGCAGTCCGCCGAGACGCTCACGCGCCCGGAGGACGGCTCGCTGCTCGACACCGACGCACGCCAGACCGGGACCGTCGCGCAGGTCGTCGGCCCCGACGGGAAGATCGTGCGCTCCGACCCGCCGTCTCTGCCGCCGCTTCTCGCCGCCGACGCGCTCGCGGCGGCGCGGGAGGGGGACGTCCTGAGAACGGTCTCGATCGGGCCCGGCGAGCACAATCGGTGGCGCGCGCTCGCAGTCCGGGACGGAACGCGGGTGCTCGTGGTGGCGCGGCCGCTCCGGGAGACCGAGGAGACGCTCAAGCACCTCTTTGGCGGCCTGATCGTCGCGGGACCGGTCGGGCTGCTGCTCGCGACGCTCGGCGGCTACCTCCTCGCCGCTGCTGCGCTCCGTCCCGTCGAGTCCATGCGACGCCGCGCGAGCGCGATCTCGGCGACCACGCCGGGTGCGCGACTCCCGGTGCCGCCCGGTCGCGACGAAATCCGCGACCTCGCGCTGACGCTGAACGAGATGCTCGCCCGGCTGGAGTCCGCGCTGGAGCACGAGCGCCGCTTCGTCGCCGACGCAAGTCACGAGCTGCGCACCCCGCTTGCCCTGCTCAAGGCGGAGCTCGAGCTCGCGCTGCGACGTCCCCGGAGCGCCGAGGAGCTTCGCGCCGCGGTCGGCTCTGCGGCCGAGGAGACCGACCGCCTCACCCTCCTGGCCGAGGACCTGCTCTTCATGGCCCAATCCGACCAGGACGCGCTCCGGCTGCGGATCGAGCCCGTCGAGCTCGACAAGCTCGCCTCTCTCACCGCGGAGCGCTTTGCCGCGCGCGCCTCCGGCGAGCGCCGCAGGATCGAGGTCGACGTCCCACCCGGGACGGAGGTGCAGGCCGACCGGCTGCGTCTCGAGCAGGCGCTCAGGAACCTGGTCGACAACGCGCTCGGCCACGGGGAAGGGACCGTGACCATCAACGCGCGCGCGGTCGGCGAAACGACCGAGCTCCACGTCCTCGACGAGGGTCACGGGTTCCCGCCGGAGATCGCCGCGCATGCGTTCGAGCGCTTCTCGCGGGGCGACGACGCACGCACGCGAGGCGGAAGCGGGCTGGGGCTCGCGATCGTCGAGGCGGTCGCGCACGCGCACGGCGGGACCGCGGGCATCGGCACGAACGGCGAGGGAGCGGACGTCTGGATCACGCTCCCGAGCCGCTCGGCCGCCTGAGCTTCCTCTCATCGCGGCTTCATCTCGCGCGCCTACCGTGCGGCCAGTGGACTCCGTCGATCCCCGTGCGCGCACGCGACGCCGGCACGAGCAGCGCCTCGGGCTGCTGCGCCGCCGGGCGGCGCTGGGCTCCGCGCTCGGGTTCGCGGCATTCGTCGCGCTCGCGGCGCAGCACGCCGTCGGATCGACGAAACACCCGCCGAAGCCCCGGAGCACTCCGCCGGTCTCCGCCGCCCCGGCCACGTACTTCGATCAGCAGGCCGCCGGATTCTCGTTCGACGACAGCTCCCTGGCGGCGCCATCGCCGCCGCCGGTCGCCCAGACCAATGTCTCGTGAGCCCCACCTCGCCGTCCCCGGCGGCATGTGGTCGCACCGGTTCCGCGCGATGGGCTCGGATGTCCATCTGCTCCTCCCCGACGGCTGCGCCGGCGACCCGGCGCGCGCGGTCGAGGACCTGTTCTCGACCTGGGAGCAGCGTGCTCAGCAGGTTCCGGCCCGAGAGCGAGCTCTCGCGACTCAACGCGCAGGCGGGAACGCCGATGGCCGTCTCGCCGATCCTCCTCGCCGCGGTCGAGGCGGCCCTCGAAGGGGCGCACCTGACCGGCGGGCTCTTCGACCCGGCCCTCCGGCACGCCCTCGTCCGCATCGGCTACGACCGCTCGTTCGACACGATCGGCGCGGCCCCCGCGGCGACCGGCCCGCCGCGCCGCGGCGGGGGCTGGCGCGGAATCGTGGTCGACCGGTCCGCGGCCACGGTCACGCTGCCCCGGGGATGCGGCCTCGACCTCGGCGGTGTCGCAAAGGGCATGACGGTCGACGCGTCGCTCGAGCTGCTCGGAAGCCTGGGGGTCGAATCGGCGCTCGTGAGCGCCGGCGGCGACCTCGCGGTCCTCGGCCTGCCGCCGGGACGGCGGGCATGGCCCGTGCTCGTCGGCGGCGATCCCGGCGCAGCCGTCGTGCCGCTTGCCCGCGGTGCGCTCGCGACCTCCGGAACGGCTCGGCGGCACTGGCGACAGGGAGACGCCGCGCGGCACCATCTGCTCGATCCGGGCACGGGCGAGCCCGCCGTGAGCGGGCTCCGCGAGCTCACGGTCGCCGGGGGGAGCTGCCGGGCGGCGGAGGTCGGCGCGACCGCCGCCTTCGTCGCCGGGCCGCGTCTCGGGCCCGCCCTGCTCGAGCGGCTCGGCCTCGCCGGGGTGCTCGTCACGGAGGCAGGCACGCGGATCCGGGCCGGACGGTGGCCGCGGGAGGAATCCGCCCGCGCCGCATGAGCGGCTGGAACGCGGTGACCTGGGAGACGGCGCGCGCCGGCGGCCTGATCTCGTACGTCCTGCTGACGGCGTCGGTCTCGCTCGGACTCGTGCTCCGGAACCGCTGGCAGTCGACACGGTGGCCCCGGCTGATCACGAACGAGCTGCACGGGTACGTCTCGCTGCTCGCGCTCGTGTTCATCGCCGTCCACGTCTCGGCGGTGGCGATCGACCCGTTCACCCACTTCGGGCTCACCGCCGTACTGCTCCCGTTCGCGAGCCACTATCGACCGCTCTGGATGGGTCTGGGCATCGTCGCGCTCTACCTGCTCCTCGCGGTATGGGTCAGCACGCGCCTCCGGGCGCGAATCGGCCATCGCCTCTGGCGGCAGATCCACCTCCTGGCGTTCGCCGTCTACGGGGCAGCGACCCTGCACGGGCTCGGGACGGGGAGCGACACGCGCACCGTCTGGGCGGTGGCGCTCTACGCGACGAGCGTCGCCGTCGTGGGGACGCTGCTCGCGGTCAGGCTGCTCGCGCCTGCAGGGCGGGACGCGCAGCCGGCGCCCGCTCGTCGCCGGCTCCGCAGGGCTCGTCGTGCTGGCCGCCGCCGCCTGGGCGGCCGGCGGGCCGCTCGCGCCCGGTTGGTCCGCGCGCGCCGGCGGCGCCACGCATCGTGTCGCGGACGCGCCGGCCCGCGGGCACGTCGCGCGCGGCGCCCGCCACTCGCTTCCCTCGCCCCTCGTCCGCGTCCCCTTCACCGCGCGCTACGCCGGTCGCCTGACGGTCGGTCCACTGAACGAGCAGGGACGGGTCACCGTTCGGATCGACGGAGCGCTCAGCGGCGCCACGAAGGATCACCTCGAGATCCTCATCCACGGCATCCCGCTCGACGACGGCGGCGTCGCGATGGAGCAGAGCCGGGTGCGCATGGGGACCACGACGCCGCACTACCATGGCGCGATCACATCGCTCAGCGGGAACCGTGTGGTCGCGGCGCTGCGCTCGACCCACCAACGGCTGCGCCTGGATCTCACTCTCAGCATCGCGCAGGACGGCACCGTGGTCGGCGACGTGCACGGGACTGCGCCGTCCGCGCAGGAGACCGCCTGAAGGCCAACGCGGGAGAGCGGCTCGCCGCGGCCGCGTTCGCCGTCGCGCTGACGCTCGCACTCGTCGCGTCCACGGCGAGTGCCGGACGGCCCAAGGTGCCGAAGGTCGACAAGGTCGTGCTCGTCGTGTTCGAGAACAAGGAGTTCCCCGAGGTGATCGGGAGCGGCCGGGCCCCGACCTTCGACGCGCTCGCGCGGCGGTACGCGTTGCTGACGGACTACCACGGCGTCGCGCACCCGAGCCTGCCCAACTACCTCGCGCTCGTCTCCGGCTCGACGCAGGGCGTGACGAGCGACTGCACGAGCTGCACGGTCCCGGCGCCGAACCTGGTGGACCTGCTCGAAAGGGCAGGGAAGACCTGGAAGACGTATGCCGAGGGCCTGCCCGCCGCAGGCTTCACGGGAGCGTCGGCGGGCGACTACGCGAAGAAGCACGACCCGCTCCTCTACTTCGACGACGTCGTCGCCCGTCAGGAACGGCTGCGCCGGATCGTCCCGCTCGCCGACCTCTGGCGTGACCTTGCGGCCCACACGCTCCCGGACTTCTCGCTGGTCGTGCCGGACCTGTGCCACGACATGCACGACTGCCCCGTGCCCAGGGGAGATGCGTGGCTCCGTGGCTTCCTCCGGCCGCTGCTACGGAGCCCCGAGCTCGCCCAGGGTGTCGTGTACGTCGTGTTCGACGAGGGCACGGGCGACACCGGCGGCGGCGGGCGCGTGCCGGCGCTCGTCCTCGGCCCGCTCGTCCGGCCGGGCGCTCGCGACCGGATGCCCCTCGACCACTACTCCTTGCTGAGAACGATGGAGGACACATGGGGCCTGCCCCGTCTCGGACACTCGCGCACCGCGCGCCCGATCACCGGCATCTGGCGCTGAGTCGTGCCCGCGTCACCCGTTGGTGACGTCGCGGCGAACGAAGACGAGATAGGCGGCCGAGAGTGGAACCCCGATGTAGAGCACGCTGACCCACAACGCGCGGATCACCGGAGCCCAGTCCGCGGGAACTCGCAGGAACCCATGCCATGCGTCGAACTGGGTCGCCAGGAGATATGCCCGGAAGCTCTCGGTTCCGGGCAACACGCCGAGGAGCTGCATCAGCAGCGCGAACATCAGAGTGCCGACCACCGACGCGGCGCTGTTACGGGTCAGCGTAGAGAGCATCAGCCCGAACGCCGCGATTCCGGCCAGCGGGAGGAAGTAGATCGCGACGCTCGCCGTCAGCAGTGCGAGCCCGTGGCCGGCCGACACCTCGGTTCCCGACAGGGACGTGAGCGGATGAAGTCCCCAGGCGAGGCTGCCCGCGACCAGCCCGATCGCCGCCATGGCGACGACGACGATGGCCGTGTACGTCAGCGCTGCGAGAACCTTGCCGGCGAAGACCTGACCGCGCTCGCGCGAGCGCGTGAGGATCGTCTTGAGCGTCCCGTTGTGGCTCTCCGAGGCGACGATGTCCCCGGCGACGAGCGCCGTGATGAGCGGCAGGCCCCAGATCGACATGAAGAACAGGACGACGAACGGCACCGCCAGCCCGGTGTCGCGGATGTAGCGGCCGAGCGGGACGTCGGTGGGGCCGCCCGTCTGGAAGACCAGCACGCTGACGAAGATGATCGGGACGAGCGCGGCGGCTCCGACCCCGAGGTAGGTGCGCTTCTGCGCGAGCAGCTTGACGAGCTCCCAGCGATAGACGGCCGCGACCCCGGTCACGAGGCGACCACCTCACGCGCGCGCTCACGGTCACGGTCGCTCGACTCGCCACCCGTGAGCCCGAGGAACAGGTCCTCGAGCGTCTCGCGTTCCGGCACCAGCGCAGTCATGCCGATCCGTGCCTGCCCGAGGACGATCGAGAGAGCGGCGACCGCGTCCTCGTCCGCGACGAAGCGAACCTCGCCGTCTGCGACGCTGACGTCTCGAACACCCGGCTGCGCGCGGCAGGCGACGGCGGCCCGCTCGACCTCGGTGGCGCGCAGAACGTAGCCGCTCGCGGCGGTCGCGAGCAGCTCGCCGAGCGCTCCCTGGTAGACGATCCGCCCGCTGCGGATGATCGCGACGCGGTTGCAGAGCTCCTCGACCTCGTAGAGCAGGTGGCTGGAGAGGAGGATCGTGATCCCCTCCGTGGCGAGACGGCGGACGAGGCGACGCATGTCGCGCATCCCCGCGGGGTCGAGCCCGGTGGTCGGCTCGTCGAGCAACAGGAGCCGCGGCTCGCGCAGCAGGGCCGCGGCGATCCCGAGCCGCTGCCGCATGCCGTGCGAGTAGCCGCCGACCTTGTCCTTGGCGCGGTCGCGGAGGTCGACGAGCTCGAGCACCTCGTCGATCCGGAAGCGTGAGCACGGCACGTCGTACGCGGCGAGCAGGCGCAAGTTCTTCAGGCCCGAGAGGTACGGATAGAAGGTCGGGCCCTCGACGAAGCCCGCCACCCCGGCCAGGGCGCTGGCACCGTCCTGGAGCGGATCTCGCCCGAATAGGCTGACCGCGCCGGCGGTCGGGCGGATCAGGCCCAGGAGCATCCGCAGCGAGGTCGTCTTGCCCGCCCCGTTCGGACCGAGGTAGCCGAAGACGTCGCCGCGCTCGACGGTCAGGTCGACCCGGTCGACGGCGAGCACCGCGCCGTAGCGCTTGACGAGCCCGCGCGCCTCGACGGGGAGCGGGTCGCTCATCCCAGCGCGCGCGCCGCCGCCTCGGCGGCCGCGGTCGGCTGCGAGCCCGCCAGTAGGTAGTCGACGCCGGCCCGGCGCCAGGTGAGGATCGTGCCCAGCTGCGTGGAGAGCTCGTGTGCGGTGACGCCGTCGAGCGCCAAGGTCGGCAGGCCCGTCAGGGCGCCCCCGCCCGCCGAGCCGTCACCGGCCTGACGCTCGACGACGAACGTCGCCCCCAGCCCCTGGCCGTAGACGACGAGCACGGCGCGCGAGTCGCCCTCGCCGACGAGCCGGACGTCGCGGCGCGGCAGCCCGACGAGCGTGTCGGGCGCGGTGACCGGGAAGCCGGCGGCCGCCTCGACGGCGGCAAGCCCGGTGACGGGCGCGCCGGCTCCCTGCCCGCTCGTCGCGTGCTTTCCGATCGCTCCGAGATCGACCACCTTGGCGCTCGCGGGGGCTGAGATGGCCACCGTGTCCGCCGCGACGGGTCCGTACGAGATGTCCGTCACCTCGAGCCGCAGCGCCGGTGCCGAGCTTCCCTGTCCGAAGATCGCGACGCGCAGCGGCACCCCGGCGGCGGCGTCCCACGCGAGCTCGGCGGACGCGAGCAGGCCCCCGTCGTGCTTCGGTGCGAGCGTGACGCCGTACGCGGGCCGGCCCGCGACGTTCGTCGGCTCGGCCGCCGAGACGGTCGCGTGCGCGCCGAGCCTGGTGAGGAACTCGTCGATCTGCGCGAGTGCAGGCGGTCCGTTGTCCGAGGTGCCGGACGACCCGGCGGTGTCGTTCGGAAGGGTCGCGCGGTAGACGGTGTTCGACGAGGCGTCGTACACCGTGACGGCAGGGGGACTCCAGAGGATCTGGACGTCGCCGGCGTCGGACTGGAGCTCCAGCCGAGCCCGGCCGTCGCCGGTGACCCAGAGCCGGCCGGTCGCCCCCGTCATCAGCGCCGAGCCCGTGCTCCCGAGGAGAGCGCCCGACGGGAAGAGGTTGTTCGTGAAGCGGATGCGGGCTGTGATCCCCGCAGGCCGAGGCGCAGAGAGCGCGTCGTGGATCGCCTGGTCGAGTGACTTCGCGGACGGCGTCGGGCCGTTGGAGCCGCCTGCGGCGAGCGCGATCGCGGTCCCGGTCGCGGACACGAGGACGACCGCGACCGTAAGCACGAGGACGAGGCTGCGGGTGCTGAAGGTACGGAGGCGCTTCACGGCGATCCTTTCGCGAGCTCTTCTTCCGACCTTGTACCTCCGGTCTCTGAGAGATCTGTGAGAGCGGGCAGCTCGATCGCGAACCGCGCTCCGTCGGCGGATGCGCGCCCGCCGTGGCGTTCGGCGGTCGCGCGCACGATGGCGAGACCGAGGCCCGAGCCCGGCTCGCCAGTCTGCCCCCGCCAAAAGCGCTCGAACGCGTCGTCGGCCCGTGCGGGAGGCAGGCCCGGCCCTTCGTCGGTGACCGCGAGTGAGGCGATCCCGTTCTCCCGGTACGCGGTGATCGTCACCAGCCCGCCCGCCGGGCCGTACCGTCGCGCGTTCTCGACCAGATTCACGAGCGCCCGCTCGAGCGCGGCTCGATCGCCACGCACCCGGACGGGGTGCGGGGCGTCCACGCGGACGCCGCGCGTGCCGTCGCCGACGGCGTGGGCCAGCTCGTCCAGACGGACGGCCGCATCGGGAAGGGGAGCGTAAGCCTCCTCGCGTGCAAGCACCAACAGGGCGTCGGCCAGGCCGGCGAGGCGGTGCGCGTCCTGCTCGAGGTCGGCGATGACGCCATCGTCCGGTCCGTGGCGACGCAGGAAGGACGCGTTGCCGAGGAGAGCGGTCAGCGGCGTACGCAGCTCGTGCGACGCATCCTCGAGAAACCGCCGCTCACGCTCGCGCGAACGCTCGAGACTCCCGAGCATCCGGTTGAGCGTCTCCGCGAGTGCCCCGATCTCGTCGCCGCTCGACGGGTCCGGGAGTCGCCGCCTGACGTCGCCCGTCCGCTCGATCTCGGTTGCCGCGGCAGCGAGCCTGCCGAGCGGACGGAGTGCACGGCGCATCGAGACCGCGAGCACGACGGCCGCCACCGAGGCCGCGACGAGGGCGGCGAAGAGGACGAACAGGCGGACGCTGCCCAGCGTCTCGGCGAGGTCGTGCGTGGACGCCGCGACCGCCACCGCGCCGCCGGCCGCAGGGCCACCGGTCTCGGCCAGAGGCCCGACGTAAACCCGGACGGGAGCAGAGCCCAGCACGGTGTCGAGGTAGCGCCCGGCGCCGCTCGCGATCACCGTCCGCGCCGCGTCCTCGACCGGCAGCACGCGGCCTCCGAGCGCGAGCGAGCGAGACACGATGCGGCCGCGCCGGTCGACGACCTCGACGTCCAGCTGGAGTCCGCCGAGCGACGAGTCGAGTGCGCCCGGTGTCGTCAGCAACGCGGGAGCCGAGGCGCTCAGCTGCGCGACCTCCACGGCCCGTGCCCGCAGGGACCGGTCGAGCGAACGGTGCAGATGCCGGCCGACGAGCACGTCGACGCCGATCGCCCACGATCGCGAGCGCGAGGAGGACCGCCACGGCCGCCGCCAGGATCGAGCGAACGGCGAGCGAACGTGGACGTCTCATCGGTCGAGTCGGAACCCGATCCCGCGGACCGTGTGGATCAGAGGGGGCGCCCCGAGCTTCCGCCGCAGGTACGAGACATAGCGGTCGACGACGTTCGAGCCGGAGGAACCTGCGCCGCCCCAGACCCGGTCGAGCAGGACGTCCCGCGTGACGACCTGTCGCGGATTGCGTAGGAGCACCTCCAGCACGGCCGACTCGCGGGCGCTGAGCGGGATCTCGACATCGCCGCGCCGCGCGACGCGCTCGAGGACGGCGAGCCGGAGATCCCCGAATCGCGAGCGTCTCCGGCCGCTCCTGCCCTCGCCTGAGCAGCGCGCGGACGCGGGCGACGAGCTCGTCCGTGGCGAAGGGCTTGACGAGGTAGTCGTCCGCGCCCGAGTCCAGCCCGGCGACCCGGTCGGCGACCGCGTCGCGCGCGGTCAGGATGAGGATCGGCTGCGTCACTCCCTTCCGGCGCAGGCGCCTGCAGACCGAGAGGCCGTCGATCCCCGGCAGCCCGACGTCGAGCACGAGGACGTCCGGCACCGCCCGCTCGACGGCCGCGAGCGCCGCACCACCGTCGGCCGCCGAGGTCACCCCATACCCCTCGGCCGCGAGCGTCCGCTCCAGCATCCGCCGGATCGGCACGTCGTCCTCGACCACGAGGACCGCTGCGGTCACGCTCGCAGGGTAGCCACCGGACAGCGGCCCGGAACATCCCTAGCGCCTGCACGCAGCAATCGCCGTTCAACGCCCACGATGCAGCCGCAGACCCACGAGGAGGACCCCGAGCAGCGCCGGGATGCCGAGCGCCAGCGGGAGGATCCCCGCCGAGTCGATTGTCGTCCGCTTCGCTACCGAGAGCTCGACCGCAGGCCCGGTCGTCGGCGCCCCCGGAGCCAGGCGGCGAGGCAGGACCGCGACGTATACGGCGAACCGGCCTGCGTTGACGGCCTGGATCCTCCAGGTGACCGTGGTCGAGCCGCCGGGCGGGATCGGGCCGAGGTACCGGGTTCGGTTGGACGACCAATCCTCGGGATCCACGTAGACGCCGCTGTCGTAGCTGAGGACGTTGAGGTGCGCAATGAGCCGCTCGGTGGTCACGGCGCCGTGGTTCGTGATCGTCGAGCGGACGTTCGAGGTGTGGCCCAGCGTGGTCACGACGTGACCGGGGTCGACGCTCACGGAGAGCACGGACGCCGGTCTCGCGGCCGTCGCTGCGGCACATGCGACCAGGGTCGCAAGTGCGACGACGGCCGCGGCCGCGCCTCGCCGCCTCATCCGGGCGCGTCCCCGAGGCGGAGATAGCGGCCCCCGAGCAGGGCGGCGACGACGAAGACTCCCACGGCGACCAGGGGCGCCACCAGCCACGACAGGTCGTCGGTCCACCCGTGACCATCGACCACGATCGTCCCGATGTAGTGCAGCCCGGCGGTGATCGGGTTGATCCGCAGCAGGAAGTCGCTCGCTCCGCCCTTGAGCACGCTCGCAGGCAGCTGGGTCGGGGCGAACACGGCGAGGAGCAGGAGCAGGCTGACGGAGAGGCTGACGCGGTTGGAGGGCGCGAACGTGCTGACGAGGGTGCCGAGCGGAGCCAGGAAGAGCGCGAGGCAGCGTGCCGACGACGAACCCGGTCACGACTGCGTTGCCCGTGATGCCGATTCCGCGGCCGAGGAACCAGACGTACGGCACCGTGACCGCGAACGCCGCCAGCCAGAGCGAGAGCGACGCGAGCAGCTTGCCGACGACGATCTCGGTGCGCGAGACGGGGGTCAGCAACAGCCCTTCGAGCGTCCTGCGCTCACGCTCGCCGCTGACCGCGTCCGCTGCTGCCACGAGCGTGAGCAGCGCGCCAACGCCGACGGCAACCTGCAGCGTCAGGTTCACGGTCTCCCGCTGCTCGAGGTAGTTGAGCGCCCGGTTCGTCGCGGTGAGGTACGCGATCACGCTCAGCAGCACGCTGAACGGCAGCACGAGCGCGAGCGCCCTTCCCGTCGCCCACAGGTCGCGCAGCTCCTGGCCGAGCACGACGGTCCAGCCGGGCCCGCGCGGCCTGCCGGCGGCCGCATCCGTCGTGCTCACGATGCCTCCGTCATCGCGAGGAAGGCGTCGCTCAGCCGCGCGCCCTCCAGCTCGAACGAGAGCAAAGGGACGCGCGCGTCGAGCAGGATGCGCAGCCCCGCGCGCACGACCTCGTCATCGCGGCGGCCGTCCGCCCGCGCGAACGTCAACGCGAGCGCGCCCGGCTGACCGGCCGCCGGCTCCGCCCGCTCGACGACACCCGTCGCGAGGAGCGCCCGCCGCGCATCGGCGACCCGCTCGGGTGGAACCCGGACACGCGCACTGCGGGCGGCCCCGACGCGGCGTACGACCTCCGAGACCGTGCCGTCGGCCACCACGCGACCGCGGTTGAGGATGAGCACGCGCGTGCAGAGCTCCTCGACCTCGCCGAGGAGGTGCGTGCAGAGCACGACCGTCACGCCGCGCTCTTCGGCGAGTCGCCGCACGAGTGCGAGCACCTGGCGCTGGCCCGCGGGGTCGAGCCCGAGCGTCGGCTCGTCGAGGAACACGACGCTCGGATCGTTGACGAGCGACCGCGCGATGCCGAGCCGCTGACGCATGCCACGGCTGTACGAGGCGATCGAGGAGGCGCCACGCTCCGCGAGGCCCACGTCTTCGAGCAGAGCTCGCGCTGTGTCCCGCGCGCTCTGCCTGGAGCGCCCGTGGAGTCGCGCGTGGTAGCGAACGTACTCCTCGCCCGTCTGGCGCGCCGGGTAGCCCGCGCTCTCCGGGAGCGCGCCGATCCGACGCCGGACGTCGGCAGGACGTGTGTGCGGCACGCCGGCGACGGAGAACGAGCCGCGCGTCGGCTCGAGGATCGTGGTCAGGATCCGGATCGCCGTGGTCTTGCCTGCGCCGTTCGGGCCGAGCATCCCGAGAATCTCGCCGCCGCCGACGACCACGTCCAGGTCCGTCAGTGCGACGCGTTGTCCGTACCGCTTGCAGAGACCCGACACCTCGAGCGCCGAGCTCATGCCGCGCTCCGCAGGGAGACGAGCTCGAGGTACTCGTTGCCGCCCGTGACCGACCGCTCGACCACCGTGCCCACGCCGCGCACGTAGAGCTTGTGGTCGAGCGTTCCGGGCTCGAGTGGCGTCCACTCCTCGGTCAGCAGCGTGTTCGTCGCGCGGGGCGGAACCGTGCCCGCGAAGAGACCGATGATCCTGAAGTGGTCCTCGGCGTGGCCGGGGTAGAGCTCTTGCCGGTACGCCCGCCCGAGACGCGGTCGCGCGGGCATGAAGATCCCGGGTCTCGCGCCGTCGACGCCCGCCCGCCACGAGCCCTCGGTGCTCGTAACGCGGCCGTGCCGGTCGAGCTCGGCCGTCTCCTCGCCGAAGTACCAGACGTTGCCCGCGCCGTCCTGTGCGTACCAGTCGGTCGTCCGCTCTGCCAGCCGTCCGTCGAGGTACAAGCGGTCGCGAACGACCCGGCAGCGGGCTCCTGCGATCGTCGTCGCGGTCCGCATGACCGTGAGGACATCGCGCGCGCGCCTTCCGTCCTTGGTTCCCGTGTACACGGCGATCGTGCCGGGCGTGAGCGGAAACCACGGGTTGTCGACCTGCGCCGTGAAGCGGTGCCGGGCAGCCTCGACTCGGTTTCCACCGTCTCCCGGCCTGTGTCCTCCTGCGCCCGCAGCACCGCTTCCGGCGACGGCGAGCAGCGAGAGCGCAAGGATCAGAATGCGTGCCGTCATCGCGTGGCCCCTCGGTCGAGTGCGATGCGCCACCGTAGAGGGCCCAACATGAACGCTCGATGACAGCACGTCGTTCATCCGGCGTTCATCGCAGCTCCGTCAGGATGCGGAGGTGGGCGTGCTGATCGTGGAGGACGACCTCCGGATGGCAGGACTGATCAGGCGGGGGCTGGGCAAGGAGGGCCTCGCCGCAGACGTCGCGACGAGCGGCGAAGAGGCGTTGGTCGCGGTGGGCGCCCGAGAGTACGACGCGATCGTCCTCGACGTGATGCTCCCCGGCATCGACGGCTTCGCGACGTGCCGGCGAATGCGCGAGGCGGGCGTCTGGGCGCCGGTGCTGATGCTCACCGCACGTGATGCAGTCGAGGACCGGGTCGCGGGTCTCGACACGGGGGCGGACGACTACCTCGTCAAGCCGTTCGCCTTCGCCGAGCTGCTCGCCCGGCTGCGCGCGCTCGCACGACGTGGCGAGCCCGAGCGGCCGAGCGTTCTCGCGATCGGCGATCTCCGGCTGGATCCGGCGGCGCACGACGTCCGGCGCGGCTCCGTCCCGATCTCGCTCTCCGCAAAGGAGTTCGCCCTACTCGAGCTGTTCATGCGGCGACCGGGAGCGGTGCTCTCCCGCTACGACCTGCTGGAGCATGCGTGGGACTTCGCCTACGAGAACCGCTCGAACATCGTCGATGTCTACATCCGCAGGCTCCGCGCGAAGATCGACGAGCCGTTCGGAACGCGTTCCGTCGAGACCGTGCGCGGTGCCGGCTACCGGCTGCGAGTCGACGGGCCATGAAATCGATCCCGATCCGGATCCGCGTCGCCGGAGCCTTCGCTCTCGCGATGGCGGTCGTCCTCGCCGGCACCAGCTGGTACGTCTACTCGAGCCTCGCCTCGCACTTGTCGCTCGCGCTCGACCGCGAACTCCGGCTCCGCGCCGACGATCTCGGCGCGCTCGTCCGGCAGCCGGGCACGGCTCTGGCCGAAACCACCAACCTTCGCCTGGTCGAGTCAGGCGAGGCGTACGCGCAGGTCCTCGACCGCAGCGGACACGTGCTGGATGCCACCCGGCCACTGGGCAGCAGGCCCCTGCTGACGCCGGCCGAGCGCAGGCGTGCGGCGCGAGAGACGATCTTCGTCGACCGCGCGCGTGTCCCAGGGCTCGACGAGCCGTCTCGCATCCTCGCAACGGAGGTCGAGCGCGCGGGCACACCGGTCGTGCTCGTGGTCGGGGCGACGTCGCAGGATCGCACCGAGACCCTCTCGAGCCTGCGCACGGAGCTCCTGGTCGCGGTCCCCGTGGCGCTGGTGCTCGCGACGATCGCCGGCTACCTCCTCGCGGGCCTCTCGTTGCGGGCGGTCGAGGCGATGAGGCGCCGGGCCGCGGCGATCTCGGCGGACACGCGCGGCGAACGACTGCCCGTACCGGCGACGGGAGACGAGCTGGAGCGACTCGGCCAGACGCTGAACTCGATGCTCGCGCGCCTTGAGGCGGCGGTGGAGCGTGAGCGCGACTTCGTCGCCGACGCGGGCCACGAGCTCCGGACGCCGCTCGCGCTGCTCCGTACCGAGCTCGAGCTCGCTCTCCGCCACGGCGAGACGATGGACGAGCTGCGCGGCGCCATCCAGGTCTCGGAGGAGGAGATCGAGCGCCTGACTCAACTCGCCGAGGACCTCCTCTTGATCGCGCGCACCGACCAGGGCGAGCTGGAGCTGCGCCGCGAGCGGATCGAGGCGCGCGTCCTGCTCGCCTCGGTCGCCACCCGCTTCGAGTGGCGCGCCGCGCAGGCGGGACGCGAGATCATCGTGGACGCCCCTGCCGGCGTCCAGCTCACGGTCGATCGGCTGCGCGTCGAGCAGGCCCTCGGCAACCTCGTCGACAACGCGCTGCGCCACGCGACGGGGACCGTGCTGCTCGAAGCGGAACCCGTCCCCGATGCGACGGTCGCGCTCCACGTGCGCGACCGTGGGCCCGGCTTTCCGGCCGAGTTCCTTCCTCACGCGTTCGAGCGCTTCACGAGACCCGCCGCCGACCGTGCAGGAGCGGGCACCGGACTCGGTCTCGCGATCGTCCAGACGATCGCGCGGGCCCACGGCGGCACGGCCGTCGCCTCGAACGGCGAGGGACACGGCGCCGACGTATGGATCGCGCTCCCGTGCCTCGGCGTCGGAGAGTCGAGCCGCGCGCTCGTGGCGCCGGTCGGACAGCAGGCGCACTCGGGCTACCCGGATCCGACCTGACGGCTCGCCGTTTCGTTCAGGCGATCGTCAGGCACGATGCCACACGATCGCTCTGTGGGCAGGCGATCGCTCGACGCGACGTGGGACACCGCACCGCTCTTGACGGCCGAGACCGCGGGCAGGGCCGGCTGCTGATGCACGGCCTGGCGGGCATCGCGGCCGGCACCTGGAGCAGCCTCGCCGGCGTCTCTCTGGGCGCGCTCGCCGTCGCTGTCGCGCTCCACCTGGCGAAGCTCGCCGCGGAAGCGCGGGCGTGGCACGGCATCGTCCGACACTCCCATGCCGGACGCGAGGTCTCGTTCCGGACGACGTTTGGCGCATTCGTCGGCGCGATCGGGGCGAATGCGGTCCTCCCCGGACGTGTGGGCGAGGCTCTCCGCGTCGGCGTGGTTCGGCGGGCGCTCCCCGGCTCGAGCGTGATCACGATCGCCGCGACGATCGTGCTCGAGACCGGGATCGAGGCTGCCTTCGGCTTCGCGGTGGTGGTCGCGGTGCTCGTAGGCGGGGGATCGGTCGCGTCGAGTGGCGTCACCGGAACACTCGCCGCTATCGCGGCCCAGCCTGCCGCCCTCGGGGGGCTCGGCGTGCTCGTCGGCACGCTCGCGACGGCCGCGATCGTGTTCCGCCACCACGTTCGCTCCGCCGCCTCCCGGATGGCGGACGGCTTCTCGATCGTGCGCTCGCCGAGGGCGTTCGCGACCGGCGTCATGTCGTGGAAGCTCATCGCGTGGTCTCTCCGGCTCGCCTGCGTCTACGCGTTCCTCGTCGCCTTCCACGTCCCCGCCGCACCCTGGACAGCCGTGGTGGTCGTCGCGGCCCAGAACGTCGCCGCGTCACTCCCGCTTCTCCCGGGCAACGCCGGCACGCAGCAGGCAGCGATCGGACTCGCGCTCGCAGGCACCGCCGGCGCCGCGTCCCTGCTCGGCTTCGGCGTGGGGATGCAGGCGGCGACCGCAGCCTCCGACGTCGTCGTCGGCGCCGCCGCGCTCGCGCTCGTCGCATCCCGGGCCGATCTGGGCGCTGCGCTCGGGACGCTGCGCCCCTGGCGCCGCGCCCGGCCGGCTCGGGTTGGCACGTAACGACGTTCAGGCGCCGTTCACCTCGACGGTGCGAGGCTGAGTCCGTGCCGACGTTCGGGTAATCCGGAGTGGCCATGCGCTCTCCGAAGGAAGCAGCCGGGCGGGATACTGCGGGGGCTGTGCTCGACCCGCACGTGATCCTGCTCGAGGACGACGCCGAGCTGCGGGCGCTCGTGGCGCGAGGCCTGCGCGAGGAGGGTTTCGATGTCACGGCGGCGCCCACCGCCGCCGAGTTCCTCCGTCGCCTCGACGAGGTCGATCCGGTCGCGCTCGTCGTGGACATCGGCTTGCCCGACGCGGATGGCCGCGACGTCGTCCAGGCGCTCCGCGCGCGAGGGATCGGCGCGCCGGTGATCTTCCTCACCGCCCGCGACGCGCTCCCCGATCTGCTCGCCGGGTTCGCGGCCGGTGGAGACGACTACCTCACGAAGCCGTTCGTCTTCGCCGAGCTCGTCGCGCGGCTCCAGGCCCTCGTCAAGCGCGGCGGCACCGACCTCGGTGTGGACGCGCACGGGCTGCGGCTCGACCCTCGCACGCACGCGGCCACCTGCGGCGGGGCGACGATCGACCTGACACCGACCGAGTTCCGGATCCTCGCGCGACTCGCTGGGGCGCCCGGCGGCGCGGTTCGCCGTCGTGAGCTCGTGCGCGCGGCGTGGCCCCACGGAGCCATCGTCCACGACAACACGCTCGACGTGTACATCGGCCGCCTGCGGCGCAAGCTCGCAACCCTCGACGGCTCGCCGGAGATCGCAACCGTGCATGGCGTCGGCTACTCCCTCCGATGACGCTTCGCCTCGGCGTGCGCACGCGGCTGCTGATCGCGGTCGTCGGTGCAGTCGCCCTGGCCCTCGCGGCTGGAGTTGCGGCGTTCAACGTCTTTCTCGGACAGCGGCTCTCCGCGAGCGCCACGGCCCTCGCACGGGCGCAGGCGAACGCCGAGCTGTCGTTGCTCCGCCTCCGCGACGGGCGGCTCGTCGTCCCGCAAGGACCGGGTCGGACGAGCGTTGCGAGCCAGGCCTGGGTGTTCGACGGCTCCAGTCTGATCGAGGCCCCGCGTGCCCCGGAACACGTGCAGGCGGCTGCCCGCTCGCTCGCGGGCGGCGCCGAGCGCTCTCTCGACGTCGGCGAGACGACGCGGCTCTACGCGCTTCCCGTATCGACGGACGGTGTGCGCCACGGCACCGTGGTGGCGGCCGTTTCGCTCGACCCGTACGCGGAGACGGCCACCGCCGCGCTGGTCGGCTCGATCGCCCTCGCGGTGGTCCTGCTCGGCGCGGTGACCGTCATCTCCCGCTGGATGCTCGGACGCGCGCTGCTCCCGGTCTCCCGCATGACCGAGAGCGCCGCCCGCTGGAGCGAGAACGACCTCGATCAGCGCTTCGACCTCGGTGAGCCGTACGACGAGCTCACGCGTCTGGCCTCGACGCTCGACGGTCTGCTGGGGCGGATCGCGGCCAGCCTCCGCCACGAGCAGCGCTTCACGGCCGAGCTCTCGCACGAGCTGCGGACGCCGCTCGCCCGAGTCAAGGGGGAGACCGAGCTCACGTTGCGACGCGAGCGAACCCCGGAGGACTACCGTGTGGCGCTCGAGGCGATCGACGCCAACGTCGACGAGATGACGCGCACCGTCGAGACGCTCGTGGCCGCGGCTCGCCACGACGCGGGGCTCACCCACGCGACGAGCGACCTCCGTGTGGCCGTCGGCGCCGCGGTCGAGGCAGCAGCCGCGGCGGACTCCGGCAAGGCCGTGCGCCTCGCGCTTCCCGACGAGCCCGTGCCGGTCGCCGCAGAGCCGGAGCTCCTCGCGCGGATCGTGCAGCCCCTCGTCGAGAACGCATGTCGTTACGGACATTCGGCGGTCGAGGTCGAGGTCGTCCGGAACGGCGCTGAGGCGTGGGTGCACGTGATCGATGACGGACCCGGCGTGACGGACGCAGAGCAGGAGCAGATCTTCGAGCCCGGTGCGCAGGGCGCGGCCGCCGGCTCGGGGGGCGACGGCGCGGGACTGGGACTGTCCCTGGCGCGCCGGCTCGCGCGCAGCGCCGGCGGCGACGTCGCCGTCGTCCCGGGAGCGGGGGAAGGTCGGTTCGCCGTCCGCCTCCCGCTCACAGGCTGACCGGCTCAGCGTTCAGGCGCCGGTCAGGTCGGCGCTCGTAGCGTCGCGGTCGCGGCGTGAGGATCGGGATCGTCAGCGACTACTACTACCCGCAGCTGGGAGGGATCACCGAGCACGTCCACGGCCAGGCCACCGAGCTCGCGCGCCGCGGGCACGACGTGACCGTGCTGACGCCGCGGCTCGCGGTCACTCCGAGCACGGTCGATGGGCACGATCGTCCGCCGCGTGACTTCGAAGTCGTCCACGTCGGACGCGCGTTCCCGTTCTACGTCAACGGATCGGAGACGCTCGTCACCCTCGGCGCCGGTCTCTCGCGAACGCTCGACCGTCAGTTCAGACGGCGGCGCTTCGACGTCCTCCACGTGCACAACCCGTTCGGCGCGATCCTGCCGCTCACCGCGATCCGGCGGTCGCCAGCGCCCGCCACGGTCGGGACCTTCCACAGCGTCCTGTCTCCGCAGCACCCGCTTCTTCGTGCAGCGCGGCGGCCGCTCGGCCGGATCTTCCAGCGGCTCGACGCGTCCATCACGGTCTCCGACGCGGTGGTCGACTGCCTGCAGCCGCATTTCCCGGGGCTGCGCTTCACCACGATCCCGAACGGCGTCGATACGGCGTTCTTCTCGCCGCACGCGGAGCCCCTCGCACAGCTGCAGGGAAAGCGGACGATCGTCTTCGTCGGACGCTTCGATCCGCGGAACGGCGTCCGACACATGATCGCCTCGTTTGCCGCGCTCCGGCGCGGACGCGACGACGTACGGCTCGTGATCGTGGGAGACGGCCCGCTGCGACCGATCGTCGAGCACATGGTGCCGAGCGAGCTGCGCGCAGACGTCCTTTTCGTCGGTCGCGTCAACCGCCGGCGGCCGCGCTACCTCGCGGGCGCGGACATCCTCTGCACGCCCTGCAGCCTCGCGTCGTTCGGGATGGTGTTGCTCGAGGGCATGAGCGCGGGCCTGCCCGTGGTCGCCAGCAGACTTCCCCGGCTTCGAGCTCGTCATGCGGGACGGGGTCGACGGGCTGATGGTCGACCGCGCGAACGACCACGAGGGCTTCGCCGCGGCGCTCGCCAGGCTGCTCGACGAACCTCTTCTCGCCCGGAGGATGGGCGCCGCCGGACGCCGCCGCGCGCTCTCGACGTTCTCTTGGCCGGTCGTCGCGGACCAGCTCGAGGAGCTGTATGCGCAGGCCCTCGGTCGCGACCGGCCACGCTCCTCCGTCCCGCTCGCCGCGTGACCGAAAAGCATCGCACCTGGGCCGCGGCGGGCTCGGTCGCGTCCGCGATCGTCGCGGGCGCCGCAGCCGTCGATCGCCGCCTCGGCACCGTCCCCATCGTCACGGTCGCCGGGGCCGTGGCCTCGTCGTCGTACCTCACCGGAACATTCGCCGCGCGCAGTCGCGTCTTCGGAGCTCCGGTGAGGCTCAACTGCATCCCGGGGACGTTCGCGCTCACGTTCGACGACGGCCCTGATCCCCGGTACACCCCCGCGATCTGCCGAGTTCTCGCCGAGCGCGGACATCGAGCGACGTTCTTCGTCCTGGGTCGGGCCGTCCGTCGGGCGCCGCACCTGATCCGCACCATCCTCGAGGCCGGCCACGAGGTCGCCTGCCACGGCGACGACCACCGGCTGCTCGCGTTCGCTCCGCCACGCGAGATCGAACGGCAGATCGTCGCTGCCGAGCACGCCGTGGCCCGCGCCGGGGGACGCCCGCTCGTGCGGCTGTTCCGCGCTCCGCACGGCGTGCGGAGCCCGTGGCTCACGCGGGTGGTCGAGCAACGCGGCTACCGCGTGTGCGCCTGGGACGGTGCCGTGTTCGACACCGCGCGGCCGGGACCCGGCGTGATCGCCGCCCGGGTGGGTCGTCTGCTCAGACCCGGAGCCACGGTGCTACTCCACGACGGCGACGGATCGGGCCGGGCCGCATCTCGACAGCAGACACTCGACGCGTTGCCGGCGATCCTGGACATCGCTGAACGACAAGGCCTCCGGTCGGCATGGATGAGCGCGCTCGTCGCCTGAGCCGACGACGACGTAGAGCCCGGCGCCGGGCATACGGCGTCGCCGCCCTCGTCGTCCTCGCCACGGCAGCCGCGCTGGGGTGGCGGACGCTGAGCGACGAGAGCCGGCCGCACGAGGCCGCCCCGCCGGCCCGAGCTCCGGGCGGCGCTCGACCCGAACGACCTGCGTCGAGGCCGTCCCCGCCCCGGACGTCGGCATCCGTGGCGCTCGGGCTCCCGAGCGTGAAACCGGGGCCGGTGCCGGGCTACGTGCTCGTCGCCGACCGCAACAACGACCGGCTCCTGATCCTGTCGCCGGACAAGAAGATCGTCTGGCGCTTCCCGCGCCCGGGCGACGTCCGCAGCGGCCAATCGTTCCACGACCCGGACGACGCGTTCTTCACGCCCGGATACCGCGGCATCTCGACGAACGAGGAGTTCAACGACCAGATGGCGCTGATCTCGATCAGGCGCCATCGCATCACCTGGGCGTACGGGCGAGCGGGGGTGGCCGGCTCGGCGCCCGGCGAGCTCTCGAACCCCGATGACGCGTACGTGCTGTCGCGCCGCCGCATGATGGTCGCGGACATCCGCAACTGCCGCGTATTGATCGTCGACCGCCGACACCGGATCCTCCGCTCGTACGGCTCGCCGTCGCGGTGCTACCACCACCCACCCGACTCGTTCAGCTCGCCGAACGGCGCGACACCACTCCCCGACGGCGGCATTCTGGTCACGGAGATCGGCGGCTGGATCGATCGCCTCGACCGGAACGGCAGGCTCGTCTACACGGTGCGAACGCCGACGTCCTACCCGTCGGACGCGCAGCTGCTGCCCGACGGGCGGTTGCTGGTCGCAGGGTTCAACACGCCGGGCCGGGTGGACATCATCTCGCCTTCGGGCGCGATCCAGTGGACGTACGGGCCGACGGGCGGTCGCGGGTCACTCGACCGACCGTCCCTCGCGGTCCGCTGGCCGAACGGGATGATCGCGGTCACCGACGACTGGCACCACCGCATCGTCGTAATCGACCCGAGCACGAAGCGGATCGTCTGGCAGTACGGGCATTTCGGGATTGCCTCGTCCGCACCGGGATACCTGTCCAAGCCGGACGGGCTCGACCTGCTGCCCGCGGTGGCACGGGACGGCACGGCGGGACGAGCGAACGGTCCCCGCGCCGTCGCGGGCGCTCGCGACGCCGCCGCTGCTCCGAAGGCCGTCCACCTGCGCGTCCGCGTCGTCGGGCGCCTGCCGACCCCCGCCGCCCGTGTCTCGGTCGTCGCGCTGCCCAAGGACAGAATCGCAGCGCTCGGCGGGCTCACCGCCACCGGCTCCTCCGACCAGGTCCTCGCCGGGCGACCGGCGGCGCTGCACCGCGTCGGGACGCTGCCCGTCCCGACGCACGACGCGGCCGCGGCGGTGCTCGGGGGCCGCGTGTACCTGTTCGGCGGCGGCCAGACCGCATCGTTCGACGCCATCGACCGCCTCGACCCCTCGACCGGCGCCGTGAAGCGCGTCGGCACGATCGGAGAGCCGCTCTCGGACCTCGGCGCGGTGACGGCCGGCCCGTCGGCATTCCTCGTCGGCGGCTACACGGGAAGCACATGGGCGACCGCGATTCAGCGCTTCGTCCCGGGGCACACACCGTCGGTCGCCGGCCGGCTGCCGGCGGGGCTTCGCTACGCCGGCGTCGCGGCGATCGGCGGCCGCGTCTACGTCGCCGGAGGGGCCACGACCGCGGGCGCGAGCAGCGCGATCCTCGCCTTCGACCCGGCGCGCGGCACCCTGCGGCGGATCGGTTCGCTGCCCCACGCGGTCGCGCACGGCGCCCTCGTCGCGCTCCGCGGATCCCTCTACCTGATCGGGGGCACCAACGCCGCCGGCGCGCCGCTCGCGACGATCACCCGCATCGACCCGCACACCGGAGCGACGACCGGCGCCGGCTCACTGCCCCACCCTCTCGCCGACGCGGGAGCGGCGTCGACCGGCGGCACGATCGTCGTTGTCGGCGGCACGTCCACCGGGCCGACCGCAGACATCCTCGAGCTGCGGCCCACGTGAGCCGGATGTCCGCCGAGACCTGGTCAGGTATGACGATCTCGGCGAGCGCGACCCCCCGGCCGCTCGGCCCGAGTCTCGGAAAAGGCGCGCGGCGCGGCTCTAAGAGCAGCACGAGTCGGCGGGCGGAGGCCCCGCACCTGGTCCCTGAACCGCTCCATGTCGTAGACGATGTAGGCGCAGATCGCCGCGAGCGGCAGCTCCGCGAAGGCCGCCTCCAGGACGGCCTCGAGCCGCTCGCCGCCGCCCGAGGCGGTGACGACGTCGAACCAGGCGTCGCAGAGGAGCATCGTGCCGGTCGCCGCGGCGAGCGCCACCAGCCAGCGGGGGCGGCGCAACGCCGCCCAGGCGGTGGCGGCGAACGCGACGGCGAGCGCGAGATCGAACCCGACCCAGGCCACGTCGTAGTGTTGGGTGACGTGTCGTGACGGGAGCGAGAACGTCAGCCAGAGCGTCCACGGCACGAGGGCGAGCGCGACGAGCGCGAGCAGGCGTGGCGCCCAGCGGGAGAGGCGGGGCTGCGACTGCATGAACACGTTGTACCCCGCCGTGGCAGGTCGTCTCCGCCTGTACAGGTCGGCGCCGGAGTCGTTGCTCGCCTCCGGCGCGGCAGTCGTCGGCCTCATCGGCATCGCCTCGTCGCTGACACCCGAGCTCGCGAACCGGTCGGAGCTCGTCCGTGGGGTGCTGCCGCCGGGGGTTCCCGCCGCGGCACGGGTCGGCGCGCTGGCGTTCGGGATCGCGCTGGTCTGGCTCTCGCGGTCGCTCGGCCGCCGACGTCGACGCGCGTGGCAGCTCGCCGTCGTGCTCGTGCTCGCGTCTGCGGCCGCGCATCTCGCGAAGGGGCTCGACTTCGAGGAGGCGACCGCCTCGCTGGTGCTGCTCGCCGCGCTCGTCCGCCACCGCGGGCGCTTCGACGTGCCGGGCGATCCTGCGACCGTGCGTCCCGCTGCTGGCGCTCGGCGCCGCGCTCGCGGCGGTGGTCGCGGCGACAATCGCGATCGGCTGCGCGGCAGCGAGCTCCCCGACCGTCTGGTCGACCTCACCACCGCCGGCGGGCTGCTGCTCGGGTTCGCGGCGCTGTACCTCTGGCTGCGCCCGCTCTCGCTGGCGGTCGTGCAGACGCTCGCCGAGCGACGGGCCGTGCAGGCCCTCGTCGACGCGCACGGCCGCGACAGCCTCTCGTTCTTCGCGCTGCGGCGCGACAAGAGCTACCTCTTCTCGCCGAGCGGACGCGCGGTGCTCGCGTACCGCGTCGTGGGCGGGAGCGCGCTCGTGAGCGGCGACCCGCTCGGAGACGAGCAGGAGTTCGACGCGTTGCTCTCCGACATGCTCCGACACGCACGCGACCACGGCTGGCGGCTCGCCGTGCTGGGCGCGTCGGCGGGGCAGCTCGACCGCTACCGACGGCTCGGCCTCCGCCCGATCCCGGTCGGGGAGGAAGCGGTGCTGCGACCCGCGACGTTCTCCCTCGAGGGTCGTGCGATCCGCAAGGTGCGGCAGTCGGTCTCGCGCGTGACGAAGGCCGGCTACCGCCTGCGCGTCGTCGCGGCCGAGGACGTCGACGAGCAGCGGCGCGCGGAGCTCGGGGCGGTGTCCCGCCTGTGGCTCGGCAGCCAGCCGGAGCGCGGGTTCTCGATGTCGATCGACGATCTGTACTCGCCGGGCACGCTGCTCGCGCTCGCGGAGCACGAGAACGGCGACCGTGGGCGGCTTCCTCCACCTCGCACCTACCCCGGCCGGCGGCGGATGGTCGCTGAGCACCATGCGCCGGCATCCGCAGAGCCCCGAACGGTCTGACGGAGTTCCTGGTCGTCGAGACGCTCGCGTGGGCCCGCGAGCACGAGGCGACCGAGATGTCGCTCAACTTCTGCGCGTTCGCGGAGCTTCTCTCGCGCGAGCGGGCGGTGACGCGGCCGCGGCGCCTGGTGCGCCGTTGCCTGCTCACCGCCGACGGCGTGTTCCAGCTCGAGAGGCTCTACGCGTTCAACCGCAAGTTCTTCCCGGAATGGCGCCCCCGCTACGTCTGCGTCGAGCGGCTCTCTGATCTGCCGCTCGTCGGTCTCGCGTACCTCCACGTGGAGTCGCTGCTCGTGATACCCGGGCCGTGGACACGACGCACGGGGCGGACGTGACGTCGGTACGTCGGGCGCGGCCCTAGGAGAGGAACACGACCGTGCGGTTCCCGTGGACCAGCACCCGGTCTTCGAGATGCCAGCGCACCGCCCGCGCGAGCACGACGCGCTCGATGTCCCGCCCGACCCGTGTCAGCTCCTCCGGGCCCTGCACGTGCGAGACGCGTTCCACGTCCTGCTCGATGATCGGCCCTTCGTCGAGATCCGCGGTCGCGTAGTGCGCGGTCGCGCCGATCAGCTTGACGCCGCGCTCGTACGCACGCGCGTACGGATTCTGGCCGACGAACGCGGGCAGGAACGAGTGGTGGATGTTGATCACCGGCGCTCCGATGTCACGCAGGAACTCCGGCGAGAGGATCTGCATGTAGCGCGCGAGGACGACGAGGTCGACGGCGCCCACGAGCAGATCGAGCGCAGACTGCTCGGCCGCGGCCTTCGTCTCGCGCGAGATCGGGATGTGGTGCCAGGGAACACCGAGCGACGTCACCGACTGCTCGTGATCGGGGTGGTTCGAGACGACGGCGACGAGGTCCATCGGCAGCTCGTCGCGCTGCCAACGCCAGAGCAGATCGAAGAGGCAGTGGTCGTGCTTGGAGACGAAGACCGCCGTACGCTTCCGCTCCGACGCGACCGCGAGCCGCCACGTGAGGGCGAACTCCTCGGCGACGGGGGCGAGCAGCTCCTCCAGCTCGGGGCGCCGCTCCTCGAGCCGGGCGAGATGGAACTCCATCCGCAAGAAGAACGTGCCGTTCTCGGGATCGGTCGAGTGCTGTGCCGAGCTGGTGATGTTCGCGCCCATGTCGGCCAGCGCGGTCGAGATGGCGGCAACGATCCCGTGCCGGTCGCGGCACGAGACGATCAGGCGCGCAATGTCGTCGACGGCCGCCACGATCGTTGCCTTCTACCGGTTTTCGCCGCGAAAGCGCACGATCGTAGGCGGCGCCGACCGCGCCGCACGCCAAGGCTCGCCGCGCTCGGCGGCGCGGTGGGTAGCGTCGGCTGCGGATGGCGCACGCGAGCGGCCCCACGTCGGCATGGCAGGTGCTCCGCATGCGCAACTTCGGGCCGTACTTCGTCGGCAACGCGATGTCGGCGAGCGGCACCTGGTTCCAGAACCTCGCCGCCTCGATCTTCGTCTACCAGCTGACCCATTCCGCCCTGCTGCTCGGCGTGCTGAACGCGTGCCAGTTCGGGCCGGTGCTGCTGCTCACCCCGTGGACGGGCAGGCTCGCCGACGCCTACGACCGGCGCCGGCTCCTGATCGCGACGCAGACGGCGGCGGTCGCCGTCAGCGCGACGCTTGCGGCGCTCGTCTGGGCCGGCGCTGCGACGACGTGGGTGATGATCGGCTTCGCGGCGGCGCTCGGCACGATCACGGCGGTCTCGAGCCCGGCGCAGATGGCCCTCGTCGGCTCGCTCGTCCCCCGCGAGTCGCTCACCGAGGCGGTGGCGCTCAACTCGATGACCTTCAACGTCGCCCGGGCGGTCGGGCCGGCACTCGCGGCCGGCGTGATCGCGGTGTTCGGCATCGCGCCCGCGATCGCGATCAACTCGCTCTCGTACCTCGCGCTCGCCGTCGCGCTGCTCGTGATCACGCCCTCACCCGTCCCCAAGGTGCGGCGGAGCAGCTTCCGCGACAGCATCGGGATCATTCGCGCCGACCCGCGGCTCGCTGGCTACCTCGCGATCGTGATGGCCGTCGGCATGACCTCGGATCCCGTCAACACCGAGTCGCCCGCGATCGCCCACGTCTTCGGCTACCCGCCCGTCTGGGCAGGCGCCGTCGTCGGCTGCTTCGGGCTCGGCGCCGTGCTCGCGGCCGCCACGAGCGCGGGCCGCCTGGGACGGTCCGACCGCCAGCTCGCGGGCAGCCTGGTGCTCTTCGGCAGCGGGATGCTGCTCATGGCGGTGAGCCCGTGGTTCCCGCTCGCGCTCGCGTTCGTCCTCGGCGCAGGCTTCGGCTACCTGAGCGCGAACGCGTCCGCGACCGCCCGGCTCCAGCTCGGGGTGGCCGAGGAGCAGCGGGGCCGGATCATGGCGCTCTGGTCGGTCGCCTTCCTCGGCACGAGGCCGTTCGCGAGCATCGTCGACGGCGTGATCGCGGGGTGGGCCGGCGTGCGCGTCGCGACCGCGGTGCTCGCGCTCCCGGTGCTCGTCGCCGCGGCCCTCCTGATCCGCTCCAGGGTCGCCGCGACCCGGGCCGAGCCGGCCCGCGGCTGAGTCGCCGCCGCCGCTACGCCTCGATGCCCAGCTTGCGCAGCTCGACGATTGCCGAGCGGCGCCAGCGGGTCGTGTCGGGAGAGAACGGCAACATGAACGGCATCCCGTTCGCCTTCCGGAGCGGCTTGCCGTCGCGCAGGACGCGGTAGTGCCCTGGCGTCGGCTCGACCGTGAGGCCGACGGCTTCGAGCCGGCGGATGAACTCGCGCACGTCCTTTCTCATACCGGCGGCTCGACCAGAGCTACGAGCGCTCGTCGCGCAACTCGGCGCCGGCTGCCTGCAACTCGGCGCGCTGCTCCGGCGAGACGGTCGGGTAGCGAGGGTCGATCTCGCGCAGCTTGTCGCCGATGATGCAGGCGACGGCGATCCGCGCGAACCACTTGCGGTCGGCCGGGACGATGTGCCACGGCGCCCACTTCGTGCTCGTGTGGCTGATCGCGTCCTCGTAGGCCTTCATGTACTCGTCCCAGCGCGCGCGCTCGCGGACGTCGACCGCCGAGAACTTCCAGTTCTTGTCCGGCTCGTCGATCCGGGCGAGGAACCTCTCGCGCTGCTCGGCCTTCGAGACGTGGAGGAAGAGCTTCACGAGGTGGTGGCCGTTCTCGACGAGGTACCGCTCGAAGCCGTTGATCTCGCCGAAGCGCCGCTTCCAGAGGCCCGTGTCCTCGACCGCCTCGGGGAGCTTTCGCTGCTCGAGGAGCTCGGGATGCACGCGGACCACGAGCACCTCCTCGTAGTGCGAGCGGTTGAAGATCCCGATCGTCCCCCGTTCCGGGAGAGCCACCATGTGCCGCCACAGGTAGTCGTGCTCGAGCTCGATGCCGACGGGAGCCTTGAAGCTCCTGACGCGCACGCCCTGCGGGTTGACGCCGGACATCACATGGCGGATCGCGCCGTCCTTGCCCGCTGCGTCCATCGCCTGGAACACGACGAGCAGCGAGTCCGAGTCCTGTGCGGCCAGCCGTCTCTGGTACTCGGCGAGCACGTCGGCCGTGTCGTGCAGGAGCTCCTTCGCGTCACGAGGCCTTTCGAAACCGAGCGTGTCCCGGGTGTCGTAGTGGCCGAGGTCGACCTTCGTGCCGGGCTCGACGCGGAGGCGACGGCTGATCGCGGCCGCGTCGCTCGCGCTGATCCCGCTCATCTCTCACACCCTATTCACCTGAGACGCGCTCGAACGGCGCGGCAAGGACGAGCAGGTCCACACTTCCTGCGTGGCGATCGAGCCGCTCGACTTCGAGGCGCTGATCGGGGCATGGCGACGGGCGTTCGAGGCCGCCCGGTTCGCTCTCGAGGGTGCGCGACACGACCTCCCCGCGGCCGAGATCGCGACCCGGGCCCGCGCGCTGGGCGATGAGCGCGCGGCGACCGCAGGGCTGCTCGAGTCCTTCACGCAGGAACGGCAGATGAGGCAGTTCGTCGTCCGCCTCGTTGCCTCGTCGCGCGAGGCCAAGAGCCTGCTCGGCGTCCCGACGGACGCCGCCGCATGCGTGTTCAACGTGGACGGCGTGCTCGTCCCGAGCGCCTCGCTCCACGCCGAGGCGTGGAAGACGACGTTCGACGAGTTCACCGCGCGGAGGATCGAGCGCACCGGGGTTCCGCTCGCCTCGTTCAGCGTGGACGTCGACTACCCGGCGCTCGTCCACGGGAGAACGGCGATGGCGAGCGTCCACGAGTACCTGGCGAGCCGCGGGATCATGCTGCCGGAGGGCACCCCCGACGACCCGCCCGGAAGCGAGACGGTCAGCGGGCTCGCCAACCGGAAGAGCCGCGCTCTCCTCGAGGTGCTCGCCAGGCACGGCGCGCATCCGTTCCAGGGCGCCCGCCTGTACCTCCAGCTCGTGCGCGACGCGGGGATGCGGTCCGCAGTCGTGTCCGGCTCCACGCACATGCACATGCTCGTCGAACGGGCACGCCTCACGGGTCTGATCGACGAGTTCGTCGACGGGAACACCGCCCGGTCGGAGCAGCTCAGGCGCAAGCCCGCGCCCGACATGCTCCTTGCCGCGTGCCGGCACCTCGGCGTCAGCCCCGAGCGGACGGTCGTCTTCGAGACGACCACCGACGGCATCGCCGCGGGCCGGGCGGGCGACTTCGAGATGGTGGTCGCCGTCGACCGGAACCGGGAGATGCCGGGGCTGCGGGGACACGGCGCGGACCTCGTCGTCGCGGACCTCGGCGAGCTTCTCGAGCAGCACCTCGGGGGCTGAGCCCGCCCGCGGCTCGGACGGGCCGCGCCGCGAGGCCGGAGCTCAGGTGACGGCGCGCACGCGGAGGAAGACCGGGCCTTTCTGGGAGCAGGCGGCGAACGGGAACGGGACGAGCTTCGAGGCCGTCTGATTCGGGGGATAGATGCGCAGCCCGGCCGCGGTCGTCGGCCCGCATTTCGGCGTGGGGAAGTTGCCGGCCTCGACGATCCCGAGGATCGCGGTCGCGGTGTGGCCGTTCGCGATGCTGATCGTCTTCACCGGGGTGGCATGGTCGCGCCCGGCCGCACTGCCGAGCTGGTGTGCGGCGAGCGAGACGGCGGACACGCCGGGGAAGCCCCGCAGCGTGCACACGTGGCCCGAGAGGTTCGTGAACCGCAGGACGTAGTAGACGGTCCCCGCGGCCCCGTTTCCGCTCGTCTTCATCCAGACGACGAGCTTGCTCGTGGCGCAGGGAGGCGGCGCGCTCTCGCGCGTGGCGGCCCCGGTCGCGAGCGGCGAGGCCACGAGCAGCGCGGCGACGGCGAGGACCGCAGCGACGAGGGGTCGAGTCACGTTCCCTCCAGCACGAGCAGCGAGACGGCCACGAACTGCGTGGTGGCGGCCGCCACCACCAGCAGGTGGAAGATCTCGTGGAAGCCGAACGTGCGGGGGAACGGGTTCGGCCAGCGGGCCGCGTAGATGCCTGCGCCGAGCATGTAGAGCCCCGCGCCGACGAGCACCAGCACGAGCACCGCGACCCCGAGACCGGAGAAGAGCTGCGGGGCCGCGAGGAGCCCCACCCAGCCTACGGCGACGTAGGCGAGCGCGCTGACCCAGCGCGGCGAGTCGAGCCAGGCGAGCCCGAAAACGAGACCGAGCGCCGCGCCGGCCCAGACCGTCACGAGGACGACCCAGCGCGTCAGCCCGTGGAAGGCGAGCAGCGCGAAGGGCGTGTACGTGCCCGCGATGAACACGAAGATCATCGAGTGGTCGAGCCGCCGGGCCCAGACCTGTTTCGCCGCGCTCTGCCAGGGGAAGCGGTGGTAGAGCGCGCTCGCCCCGAACATCGCCGCGAGCGCGAGCGCGTAGACCCAACACGAGAGCGTCGCGAGCGGGCCGTTGGCCAGCACCGCGAGCATGGCTCCGGCTGCCAGCGCCGCGAAGAACGCCCACTCGTGGAAGATCCCGCGGAGCCGTGGCTTCGGCTCGAGCTGCACGACCGGGATTGTCGCATGCGCGGAGCGCAGCCGCCCGCCGCCAGCGGTTAAAGTTGGGCCGAAGCAGGTTTCCGAAGAAAGTCCTGCAAATCACGAATTTCGGCCCCCGTAGCTCAGTGGATAGAGCAGCGGTTTCCTAAACCGCGTGCGCAAGTTCGATTCTTGCCGGGGGCATCATTCGCCGGCCTCGTGCCGGACAACATCGCACGCGGCGGCCAGATCCCGGCTTCCTACTCGTTCGGCTGCACAGGGGATTCCGCCTCGTCCACTGCAGCACGCTTGCGTGCGTCCTTCTTCTCTTGCTTGCGTACGCGTTTCTCGAGCCGAGCACGCTCGCGGTCTCGTTTGGCATGAGTCATCTGCGACTTTGATCGTGCCATTCGTGTCCTTTCGGTTGACCAGGGCCCCAAGGCCGGGTACCTCGAGCGACCTGCGGGACGAGGGGTTGCGGCCGCGTTCCGGGCGCCAAGCACCGGTTAGTGAACGGCAACCGCGATCGCGATCGTGGTTGCGAGACCAACCGCGAACGCCCAGAGGAAACCGGTGAGGAGCAGCATAGGGTGCCGAGCTCCAGGACGTGGCTTGATAGCGTCTCCCGCCGCGCGCGGGGCTCGCTCTTCGTCGAGCCTCCTCCGCCGCTGATGCGCCGCGCGGTCCTTGGAACGCTTCCGCTGAACGGCCAACACATCTCGCCGCACTGCGAGACCGACGGCGTGTCGGCTGTGAGCACGGCCACGATCCGTTCTCACGCTCGAGTTTCGCGGCGAGCCCGTCACCGTCGAACAACTAGCCCAACCGGCGGACCTGCCACACGAGCCAGGCGATCGCCCGCCCGACGGACCCGGATCGCTACGTGTCGGTCCTGAGGGCGGCGATCAGGTCGTCCTTCGACATGCCGGAGCGGCCGGGGATCTCGGCCGCCTGTGCGCGCTCGTACAGCTCGTCGCGAGTGAGGTCGCCGAGGACCGGCTCGCGTTCCGGTCGGTCGGTCGCCCGTGCGCGCAGACGAAGCGCGAGGGACGCCAAGGCGGCGCCGAGACAGACACCGGCCACGAACAGCCCGAGCCCTCTCACCCAGCCACTCTCCCCGTCGGATGCTTCGATCGCGAGAGACGCGTCGACGTCCATGCGCATCCGGTACCCGCAATCGGCGCCGACGGAACCACCGCCCCGTGACGTGCGTCACCCAGGCGAACGTCGGGAGAACGGCCCGAAGCGTCGACTCCGGGCCGTTCTCCGCCTCGTGTCTCCGGGCTAGGGGAGCGTGAACGGGATCAGGATCGCTTCCTGGTCGGGCACGTCGATCGGGCAGTCGCCCTTGAGCTCGTAGCTGAGCGTGTGGCTGCCTGCCGGGAACTGGAGGAGCCCGCCGCCGTTGAACGCGGATGGGTCCGGGGTGCCGTCGAGAGTGACCTGCTCGTCGTAGGAGCAGCCGGCGGTGGCGTTGCCGATGTTGCCGGTGACGATGAAGCGCTGATTTGCGCCGGCCGTGAACGCCATCGACCACGCGGCGTGGTAGGTGCCGTCACCGGGCAGCGTCTGCGCCGCCGCCTGCGCGTACCCGGCGAGCGTGATCGAGCCGGCGCTCCCGGCGGGACCCGCCGGACCGGTGGCGCCCTGCGGACCAGCCGGGCCCGCGGGACCCTGCGGGCCCTGGGGGCCGGTTGCTCCGGCGGGACCGGCAGCGGACGATGCCCGGAGGGCGGCGAGCGCCGCGCTCGACAGGTCGGCGAGGGTCAGGCTGCCGTTGCGCACCTCGGTGCCGGTGAGGCTGCCGCGAACGATGCTGGTCGTCCCTACGGAGTGCTGCTTGAGCTTCCGGGCGCCGATCGAGTGGTCGGCGAGATCCGCACCCGACAGCGAGCCGTCCTTCACGTCGACGCCAGTGATCAAGCTCACGGTCGTCGCGGTCGCGGTCCCGCCCATGGCGAGCACGAGCGCGACCACGGCGATCACCGCCTGGGAACGAGAGATCCTCATGCGTCGAAACTCCTTCGCGTGCTGGCAGTGGGGCTCCCCGAGACCCACACGTGCTGGGGTAGCCAACTGAACAGCGCTGACTCAGCCCGGTTCATCGGCCCACCGGCCGAGAAGCTTGAGCGCGACGCGGCGATCGCGGCACCCTCCAGGGTCGGAGCGCCGAGAGGACTATTGTGTTGGGCTCCTGAGGGCCGGGTATGCGGACGACGTCGTGCGCTCGACCCACGTTGCCCTCCGCCGAAACTCGTACAGAACGGGGTGATTTCATGCGTTCTCGCACTGCGGCCCTCGCGGGTATCGCGTTTGTCGTGCTCTACGTCGTTGCCTGGTTCGTCTCCAAGACACCGGACAGCGACGCGTCGTCCGCTCAGATCGCCGACTACTACGCGGATCGCGGAAATCGGATCCTGATGATCGTCTCCGCGTACCTGTTCGTCGTCGCGGGACTGGTGTTCCTCCACTTCATCGCGGGCGTTCGCGCGCGCCTGGTCGCCGATGCGCGCCATGCCGCCGAGGGAACCTTCGTGGTCGCGGCCGGGGCCGTGTTCGTCGGGCTCCTCATGGCGGGTGCGATGGCTCTGGCCGCCGTGCCGGCGTCGATCTCGTTCGACTCGTCCTCCGGAACCGGCGTCCCCGAGAGCGGCGACGTCGTCAGCATCATCCAGAGCGCCGGCTACGGGATGATCCTCGTCGGCGGGATGCTCTCCGCCGCGGCGATGATCGCCGCGGCGTCCCTGCTGACCATGCGAACCCGTCTGCTGCCGGGCTGGACCGCCTGGCTGGGCTTCGCAGCCGCCGTCGTCCTGCTGTTCGCCGTCATCTGGGTTCCCCAGATCGCGCTGCTGATCTGGGTGCTCGCGCTGAGCGTCGTCCTGCTCCGCGCGTCCTCATCGGAGACGTCCGTGCTCCCGACGCGAGCCTCCACCACGCCCGCAGCCTGACCCGATGTCGAGCCACACCCGTCCAGTCCTGGACACGCCTCCGAGTCCCGGGTTTCCGGCGCCGCCCGGAACGGGTACTCCCGCAGCTCAGCCCCCAAAGGAGGTCACACCATGGAGGTGTGGACATACCGTCTCGCGCTGGAGCCCGGAGGCGACATCGCGGACACCGCGAGAGACGTCTCCGGCTACCACGTCGAAGCGACCGACGGGTCGATCGGGAAGGTCGACGAGGCAACGTACGAGACCGGCCGGAGCTACCTGGTCGTCGATACGGGCCCATGGATCCTCGGCAAGAAGGTGATGCTTCCGGCCGGCGTCATCCGCGGGATCGACGACGAGGAGCAGAAGGTGTTCGTCGACCGCAGCAAGGACGAGATCAAGAACGCTCCCGAGTTCGACGAGTCGCTGCTCGAGGACGACGCGTACCGTGGCGAGCTCGGGTCGTACTACGAGCCCGGCATGGGCTATCGCGAGGCCGACTACGGCTCGCGGCCGCCCGAAGAGAGCGTGATGTAGCAACCGGCCAGGGGCGGCGGCACCCGCTGCCGCCGCCCCTGCGTGGCCGAGCGGGGGATACTTCCCGGCAACAGCCCACTCCGTTCTCGACGAGGAAGGAAGCTCATGGCCGACAAGGTCCTGATCAATCTCGCGACCGGGATGGAGGACGGGGAGCGAGTCCTCGTCGCCTTCCTCGTCGCGACCGCAGCGGTGGGCCAGGGGAAGCAGGTCGTGGTCTGGGCGACGAAGGACGCCGTTCGGCTCGGCCTGCCGGGGGAGATGCAGGGTGTCGTGTGCAAGGATTGCCCGCCGCTGGAACGCCTGCTCTCGCAGTTCGTCGAGGGCGGCGGCGAGCTCTGGCTCTGCCCCATCTGCCTCAACGCACGCGACCTCCAAGACGCGGAGACGCTCGAAGACGTGAAAGTCGTCGGCGCGACGCCGATGTGGGAGTGGGCGGGCGGGGACACCACCGTGTTCAGCTACTGAGCTGGCCCCCGGCTGACGTCGGCCGAAGGGGGCGTGGAGCCGCCGACGGCGCCAGTGGGCGACCTCGTAGGGTTTTCCCGCCTTTCCCCCGAACGCGCCCGACCGCATGCTCTACGGCGCACGCGCAGTGCCTGCACCGCCATCTCGGACCGGGAGGGAAGCCATGCACCGACTCCACGCACCGTCGATCGGGCTCGCGGTTGCCCTTGGTTCCGCACTCGTGCTCGCCGCCGTCGCCGCGGCCGGCACCTCGGCCGCGAAGGTGACCGTCTGCCGCCTCCTGGGCAAGACGCAGGTCGCCGCGATCCACGGCGTCAGCACGCGCTGCGTCGGACAGGCCGCGTTGCCGGGACCGGGGTCGACGATCTACGGAGGGACGTGGGCCGGGACGACCGCGCGGTCACCGCACCTCCAGGTCACGGTCTCCGTCTACACGGACGCAGGAGCTCTGCAGCTCGCGAAACGGAACCTCAACCAGGGGCTCACCGGCACGCCGAGGAAGGTGACCGGGATCGGGAGCGGCGCCTATCTCGCCTCCGGCCCGGCGGCGACCGAGGTCAAGTTCGCGGCCGGCAAGGACGTCGTGGTCGTGATCGCGTCTCCGATCGCGGCGTCGTCGAAATCGACCCGCTCCGTCGAGGCGGTCGCCAGAGCGCTCGCGAAGAAGCTGGCCGGGAAGAACGGCACCGCCTGACCTGCGGCAGCGGCCGCCGTCGACCGCACCTCGCGGCCCACGGCGGCGCGCACGCACGACCGCGCTAGGCTCGCGCGGGATGGACGATGCACCGTCGACGGAGCTGAGAGAGCTCGTCGCGCGCGAGGCGGCGGAGGCGAACGACGCCGCGCCGTCGTTGCGTGACGACCGTGTCGCGGAGGCGCTGCGTGCGGCGGGAGCGCTCGTACGGGAGCGCCGGGCGGCGCTCCTGGCGGCGAACGCCGTCGACTGCGAGGCGGCCGCAGGCAGGCTGGACGAGGGCACATTCGACCGGCTGCGCCTCGACGACGCGCGGATCGACGCGCTCGCCGCGCAGGTCGAGGCGTTGGCCGAGCTCGACCCGCTCGAGCGGGACGCCGGCTCGTGGAGCCTGCCGAACGGCCTCCGCGTGAGCGAGCGCCGGATCGCGATCGGCACGGTCGGCGCGAACTTCGAGGCGCGCCCGAATGTCGCGCTGGACGTCGCAGGGCAACTCCTCAAGAGCCTCAACACGGCGGTGCTGCGTACGGGCGGCGCGGCGCTCGGGACGGTCACCGTCCTCGTCGACGACGTGCTCCGCCCCGCACTCGCCGCGGCCGGACTGCCGCCGGGCGCCGTCGGGCTCGTCCGCTCGGCCGACCACGAGGGCGCGCGGGTGCTCGTCTCGCTACCGAGGCGGATCCCCCTCGTGATCCTGCGCGGGAGCGGCGAGACGACGGCCGCGCTCGCTCGCCTCGCCGCCGAGCACGGCGTCCGGACGCTCGCGCACGCCGAAGGAGGCGGAGTCCTCTACGTGCACGGATCGGCCTCTCCCGAGCGGGCGGCGGCGCTCGTCGACGCGAGCCTCGACCGGCTCGGGGTCTGCAACCGGCTCAACCTGCTGCTCGTCGACCGCGCGGCGCGGCGGCGCTCCTGCCACCGCTGCTGGAGCTGCTCCGCGCGAACTCCGTCGAGGCGCGCGGCACCGTCGAGGGCGCGCTCCCGCTCGACCAGCCACTCGGCCACGAGTGGGCGAACGACCCCGAGCGGGTCGGCACCGTGACGATCGCGCTGGTGGACGGGCCCGAGGAGGCCGTGCGCATCGCGAACGGTGAGACGTCCGGGCTCGCGGCGGGGATCGTGGCCGAGGACGAAGAGGCGGCGGAGGCCTTCCTCGACGGGTATCGCGGCACCGCGGCGTTCTGGCACGCGACGACGCGCTTCACCGACGGCTTCGCGCTGACCGGCGCGCCGGAGACCGGGATCAACGTCGACTGGACGCCCGGCCCGCGCGGGCCCGTCACGTACCGCGATCTCTGGCTGCGCCAGTACCGGATCGTCGGAGACGCGACGCAGCGACGATGACGGTCGTCGTCAAGCTCGGGACGAGCCTCGTCGCCGGGCGCAGCGGTCGCGTGCGGCGCAGCGTCCTGCGTGACCGGGCGCGCGAGATCGGCGAGATCGTGCGGGGAGGCGAGCCGGTCGCTGTCGTCTCCTCGGGTGCGATCGCGCTCGGGCTCCGCTACCTCGGCCTCGACCGGCGTCCCCGCGCGGTACCCCGGCTGCAGGCCGCCTCGGCGCTCGGGCAGGCACGCCTGCACCGCGCATGGGAGCACGCGCTCGCCCGGGAGAGCCTTCACGCGGCGCAGATCCTCTTGACGTCCGAGGACGTCGCGGAGCGGGCCACCTACGTGAACGCCCGCAACGCCCTGCAGGCCCTCTTCGCGCTGGGCGCGGTGCCGATCGTGAACGAGAACGACGCCACCGCGACCGACGAGATCGCCTTCGGCGACAACGACGCGCTCGCCGCGCAGGTCGCGCTGCTCGTCCGCGCCCGGCTGCTCGTGCTCCTCACCGAGGTCGAAGGAGTGTTGACGCGTGCGCCGGGAACACCGGGAGCGGAGCTCGTGGGCGAGGGCTCCGCCGTCGCGCGACGCGGCCCTCGGAGAGCCGTCGCGCCTCGGTCGCGGCGGCATGCGCAGCAAGGTGCTCGCGGCGCGGATGGCCGCGGCGGGCGGTGTGCCCACCGTGATCGCGGCGGGAGCGGGCGCCTCGGTGCTCGAGCCGATCCTCGCCGGCGAGCCCCGCGGCACGCGGTTTCACGGCGACGCGACGGAGCTCTCGGCGTACAAGGTGTGGCTGCGGTTCGGCAAGCCCGTCGCCGGACGCATGCACGTGGACGAGGGCGCGCGGCGGGCGGTCGCGGAGGAGCGGCGGAGCCTGCTCGCAGTCGGCGTCGTCTCGTGCGAGGGCCGCTTCGAGGCGGGCGACGCGGTGGAGCTCGTCGGCCCGGACGGCGCCGCGTTCGCGAAGGGGATCGCCGGAACGTCGGCGGCTGACATCGCAGGGCGCCCCAAGGGTGTCGAGGCGGTCCACCGCGACCGCCTCGTCGTCTACTGAGCCGTCACGCGCGATACCTCGGTGAGTCGTGCGTCGAAACGGCGGAACAGCAATCGTTTTCTATTCCCGCTAGGCTCGCCGCGTGAGCATCCGGCTCGACGGGGTCACGAAGGTCTATCCCGACTCGACACGCGCGGTCGACGACGTCAGCCTCACCGTCGGCTCGGGCGAGTTCATGGTGCTCGTCGGGCCCTCGGGCTGCGGAAAGTCGACGCTGCTGCGCATGATCGCCGGCCTCGAGGAGGTGACGGATGGGCGGATCCTGATCGACGACCGCGACGTCACGGATCTCGCCCCGCGACGCCGCGACATCGCGATGGTGTTCCAGACGTACGCGCTCTACCCCCACATGACCGTCCGCGAGAACCTCGGCTACGGGTTGCGTGTCCGCAAGATCCCGAAGGCGGAGGCGGCAAGTCGCGTCGCGGAGGTCGCGCGTCTCCTCGGCCTCGACGGCCTGCTCGACCGCAAGCCCGCGGCGCTCTCGGGCGGTCAGCGACAGCGCGTCGCGATGGGGCGCGCGATCGTCCGTGAGCCCGCCGCCTATCTGATGGACGAGCCGCTGTCGAACCTCGACGCGAAGCTCCGCGTCGGAATGCGGGCGGAGCTGTCGCGGCTTCACGCCAGGCTTCGCACCACGACGGTCTACGTGACGCACGATCAAGTGGAGGCGATGACGCTGGGCCAGCAGGTGACCGTGATGCGGGACGGCGTGATCGAACAGGTCGGGCGCCCACAGGAGCTGTATGCGAACCCGGGGAGCCTGTTCGTGGGTGCGTTCCTGGGCTCACCGGCGATGAATCTCGTCGAGGCGCACGCCGAGGCGGACAGGGTGCACTTCGGCGGCTGGAAGCTACCCCTCGACCCTGGTCGCCGGCCCACGGTCGACGGCGCGCTCGTGCTCGGCATCCGGCCGAACGCGTTCCTCGACCCGGCCACTGCCTCAGCCGAGCTCCCCCGGGTCGAGGTCGAGGTCGCGGTCGTCGAGGATCTCGGCTCGGAGACGCACGTGCTGTTCTGGGTCGACGCGCCCCCGGTGTCACCGGACGGACTCCGCTCGACCCGGGACGAGCGGCTGCTGGTCGACGAGGCGCGGTCGCTCTTCACCGCGTGCCTGCCCCAGGCGCCGCCGAGTGGCTCCCGCGCGACACTGGCGGTCGACACGCGGGCCCTGCATTTCTTCGACGCGCAGCAGGGGCACTCGCTTCGGCTGCAGGCACTCGCCGCAGCCTGAGCCTCCGAAAACGCTTGTAGGACCGGAGAGTCCTGTGCGGCTGCCTACTTGACAGGCAGAGAGTCCCTTTATAGAAATCCTTTTCTATGACGACGACGACGTCGCCTGGCGCGGCTTTTCGTCTGCTCGTGACGGGCGCGGGAGCGAACGTTTGGCCGTTCCATCGCGACGCCCTGGACGTCGTCGGCGGCTGCGTCGTGGCCGTCCACGACGTCGACGAGGCAGCCGCTGCGCGGGTCGCCGCCGAGCGTGGCGTTCCCGCCGCACGCAGTCTCGGAGCGCTGCTCGAGCACGACGCCGACGCGGTCGCCGTACTCGCCCCGCACCCCGCCCACGCCGCGATCGTCCACGCGGCGCTCGAGGCGGGCTTCCACGTTCTCGTCGAGAAGCCGCTCGCCGTCACCGTCGCGGAGGCGGACACGCTCGTCGACGCGGCGCGCCGCGCCGGCCGGGTCCTCGCTGTCGCTCTTCAGCAGCGCAGCCGCGCGGAGGTGCAGGCGGCTCGTCGCCTCGTCCTCTCGGGGCAGCTCGGCGCGCTGCGCCGGGTGGGGCTGGTCGCGAGCTGGCCCCGTCGGTCCTCGTACTTCGGGACGGCACCCTGGCGCGGCACGTGGGACGGCGAGGGCGGCGGCATCCTGATCAACCAGGGACAGCACGACCTCGACCTCGTCTGCCACCTCGCGGGCTTGCCGGCAGTCGTCGAGGCACGCACCGCCGCCGTCGCCCACCCGACCGAGACCGAGGACACGGCGGCTGCGCTCCTGCAATGGCCGGCGGGCGGGTTCGGATCGCTGTATGTCACCACGGCGGCCGTCGACGAGCGGCAACGCATCGAGCTCGTGGGCACCTCCGGGCGCCTCCGGTTGACACCCGGGAAGCTCGAGGTCTGGCGGAGCGACGTCGACTTCGCCGACTACGCAGCAGGCGACGGAAACCCGTACGAGGCGCCCTTCCTGGAGGGGCCGCTCGTCGAGCGCGGAGGTGGGGGCGGTACGCACGTCGACGTCTACGAGGATCTCGTCACGGCGATCCGCACGGGACGGCCGCCGCTCGCCCCCGCGGCCGAGGCGGCGGAGGCGGTCGAGCTGGCGAACGCACTCGTCCTCTCGGCTGCGCTGAGCACAGAGGTCACGCTGCCGCTCGACCGCGGGACGTACACGAGCCTGCTCGAGGAACGACGGAGCGGCAGTTCCGGTGCAGGCAGAGAGATGCAACCCACGCGGCCCCTCGAGGCCGTCGCAACCACGGAGGAGGGAAGATGACCCGTTCGATCTCTCGGGCCGCGTGGCCCAAGCTCATCGCGTTCGCGGTGACCGCGGCCACGGTGCTCGCCACCGCGGCGGTGGGCAGCGCCCAGTCCGGCGCCACCGCCGGAACGGCAAGGCAGGCGAAGGACGTCACGCTCACCTGGTGGGACTACTTCGGCTACTCGAAGTCCGGCAACGACGCCATCAACGGCCTCATCGCCAAGTACGAGAAGACCCACCCGGGGGTCACGATCCGCCGAACCTCCTATGCGTACCCCGACCTGTTCACGAAGCTGAACCAGGCGGTCGCGACCAAGAAAGTGCCCGACATCATCGGCCTCGACGCGGGGACGATCCCGTCGTACGCGGCGCAGGGCGCGCTCGTCGACCTCACGAGCCGCACGAAGAACTGGCCCGTGATGAAGAAGTTCTTCCCAGGCGTCCGGGGCGAGGTCGTCGTCAACGGCCGGACCTACGGCGTCCCGTTCCGGTCGAACTCCCTCGTCCTCTGGTACAACCGCGACCTCCTCTCCCAGGCCGGGATCTCGTCGCCTCCGGCGACCTGGAGCCAGCTCCGCGCCGACGCGAAGAAGCTCACCGACTCGAGCCATTCCGGGATCTGCTTCCCGGCGACGAAGGACGAGACCGGCGTCTTCCCGCTGCTCTCGTTCCTCTGGGAGGCCGGCAGCGACGTGCAGAAGGTCGGCGACTCCGCGAGCATCAGCGCGCTCACGTTCGTGAACGACCTGATGAACACCGACGGGAGCGCACCCAAGTCTCTCTTGCAGTGGTCGTGGGACGACGTGGCGGCGCAATTCACGAACGGCACCTGCGCGATGATGATCAACGGCCCCTGGGTGTACGGCGCCGCAGACGCGGCGAAGTTCAAGTGGGGCGTTGCGATGATGCCGGCGGGGAAGGCCGGCCGAGCCGCGCCGCTCGGCGGTGAGGCGTGGGTGATCGGCAAGAACTCGAAGAACGCGGCGCAGGTCTGGGACCTGATCCAGTGGCTGTCGAACAACAAGAACAGCTTCAAGCCGATCATGGCCGGCGTGCAGAGCTTCCCCGTGCGCAGCGACCAGCTGAAGCTGAAGGGAGCGAACTGGAGCTCGATCGTGCCGACCGTCGCCAAGCAGGTGAAGGTCGCACGTTCGCGGGCGCCGTACGGCACGAAGTACAACCAGATCTCGGCCGCCTTGCAGACGATGGAGCAGGACGTGCTCACCGGCGCGAAGTCGCCGGCCGACGCCGCGGCCGCCGCGAAGGCGGCGATCCAGCCGCTCCTCCCGGCGAAGTTGCGAGGTACGTGAGCCTGGGCAGCGAGTGGGCCTGACCACCCCCCACGCGGGCGCCCTCGAGAGACCGGGGCGGAGTGGCCGCAGCTCCGCCCCGGCCCGCCTGAGACGCTTCCGGCGGGCTCTCGTCCCGTACCTCTTCGTCGCGCCTGTCGTCATCTTCCTCAGCGCACTGCTCGTCTACCCGCTCGTCCTCAACCTGCTGCTGTCGTTCCAGGACCGCCAGCTGGCGAACCTCATCTCCGGGCCGGTGCACTGGGTCGGGACCGCGAACTACGCGGCCGCATTCCACGACCCGGTGTTCAGGACGGCGGCGAAGCACTCACTGGTGTACGCAGCCTGCTCGGTCGCGATCCAGCTCGCGCTCGCGCTCGCGCTCGCGCTCTTCTTCGTGCGCCGCTTTCCCGGCGCACGGGTGATGCGCTCGATGTTCCTCGTCGCATACGCGATCCCGATCGTGGTCAGCGCTCAGGTGTTCAAGTGGCTACTCGACGGCCGCGGGCTCGTCAACTGGGTGCTCCAGTCGCTCCATCTCCAGTCGGGGCAGGTCTACTGGCTCGCGGACACGCGCTACTCGCTCTGGGCGCTGATCGCCGTCCAGGTGTGGCTCGGCGTGCCGTTCACGATGGTGAACCTCCTCGCCGGGCTGACGGCGATCCCGCACGAGCTCCACGAGGCGGCGGCGATCGACGGCGCCAACGCGTGGGCCAGGTTCCGCGACGTGACGTGGCCGCTCCTCCGCCCGACCGCGCTCGCCGCGACGATCCTCAGCCTCATCTTCACGTTCAAGACGTTCGACCTCGTGTGGGTCGCGACGAAGGGCGGGCCGGGGGACTCGAGCGAGATCTTGCCGACGCTCGCATACCGGACGGCGTTCGTCGACTTCATGTTCGGCAAGGGCGCCGCGATCCTCAACGTGATCTTCACGGCGTGCTTCGTGCTCGCGCTCGCGTACATCCTCAGCCTCCGCCGCGAGGAGCAGACGGCGTGAGGAGCCGGGTCCCGTGGTCGACCCTGCTCGGCGCATTGATCGTCGGCGTCTACCTCTTCCCCGTGTACTGGATGGTGACGGGATCCGTGAAGTCGCAGAACGACCTGTTCGCGACTCCGCCCCAGCTCGTGCCGCGCCACCCGCAGTTCCATACGTGGACGAGCGAGATCCTCAATTCCTCGCAGGTCTTCCACTACATCCTGAATAGCTTCATCGTTGCCTCGGGGACGATGCTGCTCTCGGTCGCGCTGGCAGCACCCGCCGCCTACGCCCTCGCGAAGCTGCCAATGCGCGGCAAGTCCGTGTTGCTCCTCTTCTGCCTCAGCAGCCTGATGCTTCCCGCGATCATGCTCGCGACGCCGCTGTTCGTCGTCTTCAGCCGGCTGCACCTGACAGACAGCCTCTGGGGCCTCGTGCTCGCCGACACCACCCTCGCTCTCCCGTACGCGATCGTCCTCCTGCGCCCGACCTTCGCGAGCATCCCGAAGGAGCTCGCCGAGGCCGCGCAGATCGACGGAAGCTCGACCTTCGGGGCCTTCGCACGGGTCGTACTGCCCCTCGCCCGACCGGGGATCGCGACGGTCGCGGTGCTCAGCTTCCTCTGGGGCTGGGGGGACCTCGTGTTCGCGCTGACGCTGACGAGCGACGAGTCGAAACGGGTGGTGACCACCGGGCTGGCGAACTTCTTCGGCGCCTTCGCGACCGACTGGAGCGGCGCGATGGCGTTCTGCACGCTGGCCATCCTCCCGCCCCTGATCGTGTTCGTGCTGGCCCAGCGCCAGGTCGTCACCGGACTCGCCGCGGGCGGAACGAAGGGGTAATCGACATCGGCTCCGCGGCGGCCGCAGGACCGCCGGGCCGACCATCTTTCGATCGAGGAGGCGCAGATGACGACTGTCGAGACACGATCGGTGAGCGAGGGCAAGCTCCTCGTCGGCGGCGCCTGGGAAGACGGGGCCACAGGCCGCTCGGCCCCCGTCTTCGAGAAAGCGACGGGAACCGAGATCGGTCGCTTCGCGGTCGGCACGACCGAAGACGTCGAGCGCGCGGTCGCGGCGGCCGTTGCCGCACGGGACGGTTGGGCCGCAGCCCCGGCAGACGAGCGCGCTGCGCTCATGCGGCGCTGCGCGCGCCTGCTCGACGAGCGCGCAGACGCGTTCGAGGAGTTCCTGGTGCGCGAGACTGGAGCGGTGCGGGCGAAGGCGCGCGGCGAGGTGGCAGCCGCCCGCTCGCGCTTCCACCACGCTGCCGGGCTGCCTGCTCACACGACCGGAGACATCCTCCCGGACACGAAGCCGGGCAAGCTCACGCTGCTCCAGCGCCTGCCGATCGGCGTGGTCGCCGCGATCATTCCCTGGAACTTCCCGCTCGTGCTCGCCATGCGTGCGGTGGCGCCGTCGATCGCACTCGGGAACACGGTCGTGCTCAAGCCTGCCAGCCTCACGCCGATCGCAGGCGGCCAGATGCTCGCCGAGCTCTTCGAGGACGCGGGAGCCCCGCCGGGAGTGATCAACCTCGTCACGGGCTCGGGGGAGGAGGTCGGCACGCCGCTGGCCTCCCATCCCGACGTCGATCTGATCCACTTCACGGGCTCGACGGAGACGGGCCGGCAGATGGCGGCGATCGCCGGCCGGATGCTGAAGCGCACCGTGCTCGAGCTCGGAGGCGACAACGCCTTCGTCGTCCTCGACGACGCCGACGTCCACGAGGCTGCCGCCTGCGGGACGTGGGCGGCGTTCGAATTCCAGGGTCAGACCTGCATCAGCGCGAGCCGCCACATCGTCATGCGACCGCTCGCGGGCGAGTACGTCGCGGCGCTGGCGCGCCGCGCCGCTGCGTTCCGGCTCGGGGACCCGATGCGCGGCGACGTGGACTTCGGGCCGATCATCTCCGAGGCGCAACGCGATCGGATCCATCACGAGATCGTCGAGGCGTCGGTCGCGATGGGAGCCCGCATCGTGGAGGGAGGGACGTACGACGGGCTCTTCTACCGCCCCACGGTGCTCGCCGACGTGACCGCGGACATGCCCGCGTTCACGGAGGAGATCTTCGGGCCGGTCGCGCCCGTGACGGTGGTCGACTCGGAGGAGGAGGCGCTCGAGCTGACGAACCGCGCGGAGGCGCTCGTCAACGCCGTCTACACGGGCGACCCGCTCCGCGGACTGTCGTTCGCCGAGCGAGTCCGCAGCGGCATGGTGCACGTCAACGACGCCATGGGCCGGCCGACCGGCGAGGAGGACATCGAGGAGCTCACCGACCGCCGCTGGATCGGGGTGCAACGCACGCCGCTCGTGTTCCCGTACTCGGAGCTGCTCGATCGTGAGCAGAAAACGATTTCTGCGCGAGGCTAGCTGCACGCCGCAGGGTTCTTCCGCCAGACCGTCACTCTCGCGCTTTGACTCCCGGCGACACGCCGGATAGACTCGGCCGCAGTAAAGGTTTTCTACCAGCACGTGATGACCGTTCCCGCCCTCCAGACACAGCCGCGCGACGACCTCGACGTGGTGCGCGTCGGCATCGTGATGAACGGCGTCACCGGCCGGATGGGCACGCAACCAGCACCTCGCCCGCTCCATCCTCGCCTCCGCGCGCCGAGGGCGGCCTCGTCCTCGACGACGAGAGGGTTCTCTGGCCCGAGCCGCTCCTCGTCGGGCGCAGCGCCGCCAAGCTGCGGGCACTCGCGGAGCGATTCGGCGCTCGAGCGCTGCACGACCGACCTGGACTCGGCCCTCGCCGACCCCGACTACCCGGTGTACTTCGACGCCCTAGCGACGAGCGCCCGGACCGAGGCCGTGAAAGCCGCCATCGCCGCGGGCAAGCACGTCTACTGCGAGAAGCCGACCGCCCCCGACGCTCGCGAGCGCTCCGAGCTCGCCCGGCTTGCGCAGGACGCGCGGGCGTCAAGAACGGCGTGGTGCAGGACAAGCTCTTCCTGCCCGGGCTGCTCAAGCTACAGGCGCCTGGTCGACGAGCGGCTTCTTCGGACGGATCCTGTCGGTGCGCGGCGAGTTCGGCTACTGGGTGTTCGAGGGCGCCCGAGCCGTCCGACGCAGCGTCCGTCCTGGAACTACCGACGGAAGACGGCGGCGGGATCATCGTCGACATGTTCTGCCACTGGCGCTACGTGCTCGCCACCTCTTCGGCCCGCTCCGGTCGGTGTTCGCGCTCGGGGCAACGCACATCCCCGAGCGGGTCGACGAAGAGCGGCCGGCGCTACGCCTGCACGGCCGAGGACGCCGCCTACGGCACCTTTCGGCTGGACGACGACGTCGTCGCCCAGTTCAACTCGTCGTGGTGCACGCGGGTCACCGCGACGAGCTCCTCGAGCTTCCAGGTCGACGGGACCGACGGCAGCGCCGTCGCCGGCCTCCGCGCCTGCCGCGTCCAGGCCGCGCGAGACGCCGCTCGCCGTCTGGAACCCCGACCTCCCGACCGCGATCGCTTCCGTCGGCGCTGGCAGGAGGTTCCGGACAACGAGCGACTGCCGAACGGCTTCAAGGCCAGTGGGAGCTCGTTCCTGCGGCACGTCGTGCTCGGCGAGCCGTTCCCCTGGGATTTCCTCGACGGCGCCCGCGGCATCCAGCTCGCCGAGCTCGGGATGAGGTCGTGGGCCGAAGGCTGCCTCGTCGACGTCCCTCCACTCGGGCTGTGAGCACGCAGCGCGTCGCGACCCTCTCGCTCCCGCGCGCGGACGGCACGCTCGCCCCGCACATGGTCGGCGAGCCGCGAGCCTTCCGGCGACCGAGCCAGCCGCCGAAAGCCGCGTCTTCCTCGCCGCCGCCCATGTCGTCGCGGACCCGCTCGCCGAGCCGGACGGGACCGGCCGCGCACGCCTCGACTGGGAAGCGACACTGGCCTTCCGCGCCACCTCTGGTCATGGGGCTCGGCGTCGCGGAGGCGATGGACACCGCACAGCGCGGCATGGGGCTCGACTGGGGCGGCCGCGAGCTGATCGCGCTCTCAGCGGCGGCGGCGCGCATCTCCAACGGCCGTCTCGCGTGCGGCGCGGGCACGGACGAGCTGGCGCCCGGCTCGCATCCGCTCGAGGCGATCGCCGACGCGTACCTCGAGCAGTGCGCGCACATCGAGGGACACGGCGCCAGGTGATCGTGATGGCCAGCCGGGCTCTCGCAGCCTCCGCCTCCGGTGCCGACGACTATCGCACGGTCTACGACGCCGTTCTCTCGCGCCTCGCGCGGCCCGCGATCCTCCACTGGCTCGGAGAGATGTTCGACCCCGGCTCCGCGGATACTGGGGCTCGAACGACCTGGACGATGCAACAGACGCGGTCGTCGACCTGATCACGTCGCACGCGGCCAAGGTCGACGGGATCAAGGTCTCGCTCCTCGACGCCGACCGCGAGCGCGACCTCCGAGAGCGGCTGCCCGCCGGCTGCCGCCTCTACACCGGCGACGACTTCAACTACCCGGAGCTGATCCTCGGCGACGGAGACGACGGTCGCGCCAGCGACGCCCTGCTCGGCATCTTCGATGCGATCGCCCCGGCCGCCTCCGCAGCGCTCCGGCGCTCGACGCGGGTGACGTCGGCGTACGCGACGGTTCGCACCCACGATCGCGCTCGCGCGCCACGTGTTCTCGGCCCCGACGCCCGCTACAAGACGGGCATCGTCTTCCTCGCCTGGTCGAACCTGCACCAGACGCATTTCCGCATGGTGGGAGGACTGGAGAGCGCACGCTCGCTCGCACACCTCGGTGAGACGTTCGTGCTCGCCGACCGTGCCGGCCTGCTCGCGGATCCGGAGCGCGCCGCCGACCGGATGCGGCGGCTCCTGCTCGTCGCCGGTGTCACGTGATGAGCCGCCGCGCGCGGCTCTCCCTCAACCAGATCACGATCGACCAGTGGAGCCTCGACGAGGCCGTCGCCGGCTGCTCCGCCGCGGGGGTCGCGTGGCTCGGGGTATGGCGTCACAAGCTCGACGGCCGGGCGCTCGAGGAGTCTGCGCGCACGATCCGCGACTCGGGCCTGCGCGTCTCGAGCCTCTGCCGCGGCGGCTTCTTCACCGCCCGCGACGCGAGCGAGCGACGAGAGCGCGAGCTCGACAACCTCCGGGCGATCGAGGAGGCGCAGACGCTCGGCACGGACGTGCTCGTGCTCGTCTGCGGCCCTCCGGCGGACGGCGACCTCCGTGCGAGCCGCGCCGCCGTCGCCCACGGCATCGAGCGGCTCGTACCCAGCGCGATGGATGCGGGCGTCCGCCTTGCGATCGAGCCCCTCCATCCCATGATGCTCACCGAGCGATCCGTGATCACGACGCTCGCGGAGGCGAGCGATCTCGCCGAGCGTTTCGACGCGGCCACGGTCGGGGTGATCGTCGACGCGTACCACGTGTTCTGGGATGCCGCGGTCGAGCAGGCGATCGCCCGGGCTGCCGGACGGATCCTCGGCTTCCACATCTCCGACTGGGTCACACCCCGCGGTGACGTGCTCGCGTCGCGGGCGATGATCGGCGACGGGATCGTGCCTCTCGGGGAGCTGTGCGACGCGGTCGAGGCCGCGGGCTACGTCGGCCCGATCGAGGTGGAAGTTATCGACGCCGGCCGCGCCGACCAGTCGGGAGACGAGGTGCTCCGGCTCGTCGTCGAGCGGTTCGAGCAGTCGCTCGGAGGGTGACCGTGCCCGACACCCGTGTCGACTTGCTCGTCCTGGGCGGAGGCATGGCAGGGCTGTCCGCGGCTGCGCGGGCGGCCGAGCTGGGGGCCGTCGCAGGCGTTGTCGAAAAGGGCGTCGAGATAGGGGGATCCGCGGCGCTCTCCGCGGGACAGCTCTGGTCAGGACGCTCGTACGAGGAGCTCCGCGAGCGCATCCCGCATGGCCGGCAAGACCTCCTCCGTGTCCTCGCCGCCGGCTTCCCGGGAGCCATGGACGCCGTGCTCGCAACGGGGGTCGAGGCGAGCGCACCGATCGACGGGCCCTACTTCGGCTTCGGCGCGGGACGGCAGGTGGACGTCGTCGGGCTCTTTCGGCTCTGGGTGGGCGTCGTCGAGGCGAAGGGCGGCTGGGTCGTGCGGGAGACGGCCGGCCGGCGGCTGCTTCGCGACGGGAGCCGTGTGTTGGGCGCGGCCGTTTCCGGGCCGGACGGCGAGACCGAGGTGCATGCACGAGCGGTACTCCTCGCGACAGGCGGCTTCCAGGGCGATCCGGCGCTGCTCGCCGCGTTCGTGGGCCCCCGAGCGGATCGGGCGCTTCGGCGGTCGAACCCGGGCAGCGTCGGCGACGGGCTGCGCCTCGCGCTCGAAGTCGGTGCCGGTACCAGCGGCTCGCTCGGGAGCTTCTACGGACACCTGCTGCCGTATCCCCTGCCGGACTTCGGCGAGCGGCACTTTCTCCCGCTGACCCAGTACCACAGCATCCACTCGCTCCTGCTCAACAGGCACGCGCACCGGTTCGTGGACGAGTCGCAGGGCGACGAGGTCTCGAACCAGGCACTCCTCGCCCAACCCGACGCGCGCGCGGTCCTCGTGGCCGACGAGGAGACCCGCCGCCGATACGTCGTGACCCGCCCGTACCCGGGGGGCGAGCTCGCCGATCGCTTCGCCGACGCCGAGGCGGCGGGTGCGAACTACGCCCGCGCCGACACGATCGCCGGGCTCTCCAAGCTGGTCGCGGCGTGGGGAATACCTGCCGCGGGCATAGGGGCGACGATCGACGCATATCGGCGGGCAGCGGCCGGAGAGAACGTCGCGCTCGACGCGCCGCTTCCCGCAACACCGGCGACGCTCGACACGGCGCCGTTCCACGCGCTGGAGGTGCAGCCCGCGATCACGTTCACGTACGGCGGCATCCGGGTCGACGGCGCTCTGCGTGTGCTGACACGCGACGGCGTCGTCGTCCAGGGCCTGTATGCCGCCGGTGCCGACGCGGGGGGGCTGTTCGACGTCACCTATGGCGGCGGGCTCGGCGCCGCGCTCGTGCTCGGCCGCGCAGCGGCCGACGCAGCGCTCCGCTAGAGAAGCTCGGACAGCTCGACGCGACGCCCCTCGCGCGCGGCGGCGAGCGCCGCGAACACCATCGCGAGGCTGCGCAGATTGTCGGTGCAGTCGGTTTCGGGCCGTCGGCCCGCGGCAACAGCTCCGAGCACCGCGTCGATACATGCCTCGTAGCCCGAGCGCCGGTCGGCGAGCGGCCACGGCCGCCGCTCCACGGGAGCAGCCTTTGCATCCTCGGGCCGCGGCAGCGCGAGCTCGGCCAGCGGTGCTCCCTCCCCGTCCCAGATCGCGGTCCCTCGAGTCCCCGATACCCGCCACACGGAGTCGTACGAGGTCGAGAACCCGTCGCTCACCCACGAGCCCCTGTACGAGAACAGCGCCCCGTTCGACAGCTCGAACGTGCACGCCGCGATCGCGGGCCCGCGGTACCACGATCCGGGTGGGTCGAGCTCGTGCGCCGTCACCGCGACTGCGTCGGCGCCCGCGAGGTAGCGCGCCTGGTCGAACGTGTGCACCGCCATCTCTCTCAGGAGCGGGCTCTGCGAGGCGTGGAGGTACGTGTTCGTGTGGCGCGGCGCCATGAACATGTCGGCGGAGAGGAAGGTTGGCTCGCCGATCTCACCCGCCTCGATCCCCGCACGCAGGCGCCGGATCCCCGGTGCGTAGCGTCGGTTCTGCATCACGGCGAACGTCCGCCCCAGCCGCTCCGCCTGGGCGACCAGGACGACGGCCTCCTCGAACGACGCGGCCATCGGCTTCTCGCCGAAGACGTGGCAACCGCGGTCGAGAGCGAGGCCGACGACCTCGGCGTGTGCGGCGGGTGGCGTGAGGTTGACGAGGAGGTCGGGCTCGAGCCCGTCGAGCGCCCGCGCGAGATCGGTGAACCGCGGGCACGCGAGCCCGTGGGCCGCGGTCGCGGCAGTCGCACGGGCCTCGTCGGGCTCGGCGACCCCGACGAGCTCGACGTCGGGCCTCGCCGCGAGAACCGGCAGCCAGAACTGCGAGACGAAGCCCGTACCTGCGACGACGACGCGCAGGGGCCTCACGACACGATGGCATACCAGCCCTGCGGCGACTCCTCCGAGGCGCGGGCCCGCGAGAGCTTCGGGCCCGACCCGTGCGCCCACACGACACCGTTCGCGATCGTCCGCCGGATCTCGGGCTGGTGGTATACGGGATTGGTCTCGTGACCCGGGCTGAAGAAGAAGATCCGCCCGTTTCCGCGCCGGAAGCAGCACCCGCTGCGAAACACCTCGCCGCCGCTGAAGTTGCTCACGAAGACGAGCTCGTCCGGGGCCGGAATGTCGAAGAACTCGGAGTACATCTCGTGCTCGGGAATCTCCATCACCGCGGGCACGCCGTCGGCGATCGGATGCGCGGGCGCGACGCACCAGACGAGCTCGCGATCGTCGCCGTGGCGCCAACGGAGCGTGCAGCTCGTGCCCATCAGCAGCCTGAACGCCTTCGAGCCGGCGGACGCGTGGAGGGCGACGAGACCCATGCCGCGCAAGACCTGCGCCCGGACGGCCTCGGCGAGCTCGTCGCTGACCCGGGCGTGCGCGATGTGCCCCCACCAGACGAGGACGTCGCATTCCTCGAGCTCCGCCGGCGTGAGACCGTCGCCGTTCTCGGCGAGCGTCGCGGTCCGAACCTCGACCGGTGCCGGCGCGCACTCGCTGATCGCTCGGGCGAGCTCCGCGTGGATCCCCTCCGGGTACAACGCTGCGACCTCGGGCCGCCGACCCTCGTGGATGAACTCGTTCCAGACGACCACGCGGATCGACGCGGCGCTCACGCGAGCACCTTTCTCCGCGAGGCGACGGAATCGCGGACGACGACCTCGGTCGCGAGCCTCACGACGCGCTCGCCGTCCTCCGGCGAGAGCGCGAGCTTCGCAGCCGCGCGGCCGATCTCGCCGAGGGGGATCCTCACGGTGGTGAGCGCGGGGCTCAGATCGCGGCTGATCGGGATGTCCCCGAACCCGACGAGCGACATGTCGGCCGGCACGCTCGCACCCGCGTCGCGCAGCGCGCTGAGCGCACCGATCGCCGTCTGGTCGTTTCCGGCGAAGATCGCGGTGCAGTCGAGACCGGACTCGAGCAGCTTCACGCAGGCCGCGTACCCTCCGTCACGCGTGAAGTCGCCCGGGATCACGAGCGACGGGTCGGGCGTCACCCCGTAGGACTCGAGCGCCGCGGTGTAGCCGGCCTGCCGGTGGCGGGTGGTGCTGAAGTCGGTGGGCCCGGAGATGTGGGCGATGCGCGTATGCCCTGCCCGCAGCAGCTCGAGCGTGATCAAGTTGGCGCCGTTGGCGTTGTCGAGCGTGACCGCGTCCGCGCGTACGACGCGGTCCCCGCAGAGAACGAGGCGCGCCCCGACGCTCCGTAGGCGCCGCGCCTCCTCGTCGAGCGCGAGGAGGAACTCGTCGTCCTCGACGTACCCGCCCGCGAGCACGACCGCGTCGACCTTCTGGGAGCGGAGCATCTCGATGTAGGAGATCTCGCGCCCCGGCTCGCGCATGGAGTTGCACGTGACGAGCAGCCGCTTGTGCTCGTCGCAAACCTGCTGCACGCCGCGGAGGATCTCCGCGAAATACGGGTCGGCGATGTCATGCACGATCACACCGATCGTCCCGGTGCTGCGGACGATCAACGCCCGAGCATGGGCGTTTGCGACGTACCCGAGCGCCTTCACGGCTGCGAGCACACGCTCGCGCGTCTCGGCGGCGACGGGGTAGTTGCCGTTCAGTACGCGGGAGACCGTGGCGTTCGACACCCCCGCCTCGCGTGCGACGTCCCGGATGGTGGACACGGACCGATTCTAACGGGCACAGAAAACGTTCTCTATCGCATCGCGGCGGCGATTGCGGCGGAGCGTCCCCGGCGAGGGGAAGAGAACGGAGGCCGGTGGGGTGATACTGGTCCGCGTGTACCCGTGGCCGCTCGAGCCGTTCCACCGGGCGCACCCCGTGCGCGGCTACTTCAACGACCCGCGGATCTCCGGCAGCTCGCGCGCGTTCCATTTCGGGATCGACATCTCGGCGCCGAACGGCACGCCGGTGTACGCGGTGCGCCGTGGTGTCGTGCACCTCGAGGGCGGCCGGTCGCTCTCGGTCGTCGCCGGCGACGTCGCGTTCGGCTACTGGCACGTGATCCCCGCAGTGCACCACCTCGAGCGGGTCGCGCAGTTCCAGCTGGTCGGGCACGTGCAGGCGCCGTGGCTCCACGTCCATTTCGCCGAGCGCCGCGGCGGCGCCTACCGTAACCCTCTCCGCCGTGGCGCGCTGACGCCCTGGCGCGATACGACCCGGCCGCACGTGACGGAGATCGTGCTCTCGCGGCGCGGCCGCGCGCTCTCGCCGCACGGGGTCTCGGGCGCGGTGGACGTGATCGCGGTCGCGCACCAGCTCCCGCCGCTCCCCGTTCCCCCGCCGTGGGACGCCCTCCCGGTCACCCCGGCGCGCCTGCGTTGGCGCGTCCGCCACGCCGGCCGCACCGTCCGGCCGTGGCACACGCCGGTCGACTTCGGGCGCGAGCTCCTGCCGCAGGACGCGTTCCGCCGGATCTACGCGCCCGGCACGCGCCAGAACCGCGCGGGCACGCCGGGTCTCTATCGCTTCTACCTCGCGCACACGTGGAGCACGACGCTGTTCCCGGACGGCAGCTACCACCTCGACGTCGAGGCCGTCGACCTGCGCGGCAACCGCGGCCGCCGAACGCTCGCGTTCACGATCGCGAACGACGTGTGAGCGCGGAGGTCCATGCGGCGAGCGCCAGGAGCTACGGCTCGACAGGTACGAGCCGGCCGCTCGAGACGTCGTAGACGAACGCGTGCACGTGGTAGTGGTCGGGGAAGAGCCCCGAGTCGCGCACCCGCGCGACGCTGTCCGTGACACTTCCCGCGACGTCTGCGAACGGAAGGAAGTCGAGCTCGCTCACGTCGACTCCCTGACGCTCCTGGATCAGGCCCTGCACGGTGGCGTTGTCGAACGTGACCATGCCGCAGTCCGTGTGCCCGATCACGAACGCTTCCTGCGTGCCGAGCAGATGGTGCGAGATCAGCAGCGAGCGGACGGCATCGTCGGTGGCGATCCCGCCGGCGTTCCTGATCACGTGGGCGTCCCCCTCCTCCAGGCCGAGCGCACGGGCGGGATCGATACGGGCGTCCATGCACGTCAGCACGGCGAACCGCCGGGCGGGCGGCGTGGCGAGATCCCCCTTCGTGAACCCGGCCGCATACGCCTCGTTCGCATCCTGCACCTGAGCCAGTGCCGACATTCCCGCCTCCCTCACTTTGGAAAATGAAGTGTCGAAGCTATACCAAATGAAGTGAGGCGCGTCGAGCCGCTCACCCGGGGCCTCGCGTTCCAGGTAGCCCTCAGGCGGCTTCGGGCAGCGCTGCCTCGCGCGGGGCGGTCTGCAGGCGGCGGGCCGCCGCGCGCCGGGCGAGCAGGTTGTTCGCGACGAGCGCGCCGATCGTCAGCGCCGCACCCAGAAGCTCGACGACGTTCGGCCGGTAGCCCCGGACGATCTCGATCGCGAACGTCGTCACCGGGATCAGGTTGCTGAACAGCACCGTGTTCTGGGGCCCGATCGTCGCGATCGCGGCGTTCCACGTGAGCACGGCGACGAACGCGCCCGGGATCGCGAGGTACGCGATCTCGGGGGCAACCGACCCGAGCTGCCCGGCAGACGGGACCGGCACGAGCCCGGCCGCCATGCCGAGGGCGGTCGCCGCCGCGATCGTCAGCCACCCGAGCGACGCCGTGAGCGCCGTGAAGCGGAGCGGCGAGAGGGCGGGGAACTCGGCCGCGCCGAGGCTGTAGAGCACGAAGCTGAACACGCCCGCGAGGACGAGCGCGTCGCCCCAGCCGACGGCGCCGTGGACGATCGAGGCGGGGTGGCCGGCGCTCACGACGAGCGCCACGCCCGCGAGCGCGACGCCGAGCAGGAGGAACGTCGACCTGGCCGGGCGGATCCTCGTCCGCCGCCAGAGGACGAGCGCCGTGAGCAGCGGCCCGAGCGCCACGATCAGCGAGGCGCTCTCGGGTCGCGCGTGCGCGAGTCCCGTGTAGGCGAGCAGGTTGAAGCCCGCGAAGCCGAGCGAGCCGAGCCAGAAGAGGCGCCAGCCGCGGCCGTCGGTCCGCAGCGCCCCGGGGCCCTCGACAACCGCGAGCACGATCAGCCAGAGCGCTGCCGCGATCGCGTAGCGGATCGTGGAGAGCGGGAACGCGTCGACGCTCACGAGCGCCGACTTGCCGACGACGAATTGCCCGCCCCAGACGACCGCGGTCGTCGTCGCGAACAGCACACCCAGCGTTGACGTCCTCGTCCTCACCTGACTCCCGAAGCTCGATCTCGGCGACACCCCTGTTCAACGCGGCGCCCCGCACGCGTATTTCGTACCCGCGTTTCGTACAGCCGCAGAGGGCGGCACGGCCCGTGAATGTGAAGATCTTCTCAATGTCGGACGCAGGACCCGGGCGTCATCCACATACTTCGTGAGGTGCGCCCGAGCTGGTTCATCAGCATCCGGTGGTGGCTTCCGGCGGCGTTCGCGCTGATCGCCGCGGTGACCGCGCTGGCGGTCGCCCAGGTCTTCCAGAGCCAGAGCCACCGCGCGCTCCGCGCCAAGGCGGAGGATCTCGCGGCCGGGAGCGCGGTCGGGGCGGCGTCGAAGATCGCCGCGGCGTCGACGCTCGAGGGTCAGCAGGCGCTCACCGACGAGCAGGCGCGCAAGCGCCGGGTCGCGCTGTTCCTGATCGACACACGCGGGCGCCTGCTCAGCGCGCCGACGTCCATCGGGGTCACGTGGGCCGGGGTGCCGAACAGCCGCGACCTCGTGCGGGAGGCGCTCGTCGGGAGGCGCATCGTGCAAAGCCTCGACGACGGACGCCGGGTCACGGTCGGGCTGCCGCTGCGCAACGGGCCCGCCGCGGCGCTCGTCGAGGTGGCGGCACGTCCCGACCTGCTCGAGGCCTCGTCGGTCGTGCGCAACAGCATCTGGGTGTCCGCCGCCTGGGCGACGCTGATCGGAGCCTTCGCGGGCGTCCTCGTCTCCCTGCTGATCACGATGCGCGTCCGCCGGATCGGCGGCGCTGCGGAGGCGATCGCGGAGGGTGAGTTCGACAGCAGCGGGCTGAACCCCCAGTTCCCGGACGAGCTCGGGCGCCTCGCCACCGCCGTGGACACGATGCGCCGCAGCCTGCGCGCCTCCTTCGGCCAGCTCGAGAGCGAGCGCGACCAGCTCCGCGCGCTGATCGAGCAGCTGCAGGAGGGCGTGATCGCCGTCCGCGAGGACCTCACCGTGGTGGTCGCGAACGCGCGCGCCTCGACGTTGCTCGGAGACGACGTGCGAGAAGGCATGCCCCTGGGGAACCCATGGCCGACGGTCGGACCTCCCGGCGATGGCGCGCCGCCTCTTCGCGGAGGAGACCACGGTCCTGCAGTCGATGCGGGTCGCACCCGCGCCCGACCACTCGTACGCGGTGACCGGCGTCCCCGCCGCAGGCTCGGGCAGCGCGGTGATCGTGATCACCGATGTCACGGAGCAGCACCGGCGGGAGCGCGCCGAGCGCGAGTTCGTCGCGAACGCGGCGCACGAGCTGCGCACCCCGCTGACCGCGATCGCGAGCGCCGTGGAGGTGCTCCAGCTCGGGGCGAAGGAGCAGCCGTCCGAGCGCGACCGGTTCCTCGCCCTGATCGAGCGGCAGACGAGCCGGCTCGGCCGGCTCGGCGGCGCGCTCCTCACGCTCGCGCGCGCGCAGTCGCGCGCCGAGCACGTGCAGCTCGAGCCCGTCGACGTGCCGCAGCTGCTCCACGAGCTCGTCGTCGACCTCGACCTGCCCAGGACGTCGCTCGAGGTGGAGGACGACGTCGTCGCGCTCGCCCACGCCGACCTCCTCCGGCAGGCGGTCGAGAACCTCGTCGCGAACGCACGCAAGTACGCGTCGTCCCAGGGCCTCGTGGTCTCGGCCCGGAACGCCGACGAGGACACGGTCGTGGTCGAGGTGCGTGACCGCGGCCCTGGACTGAGCCCGGCCCACACCGAGCGCGCGATGGAGCGCTTCTTCCGCTCCGGCGACCGCGACGCGGAGGGCTTCGGCCTCGGGCTCTCGATCGCGCGCGAGGTGGTGCACGCGCTCGAGGGGCACCTCGAGCTCGAGTCGCGGCCGGGTGAGGGCACCACCGCGCGGATCGTCTTGCGGGCGGCGGTACCGGACGGCGGCAGGCCGGACGGGCTCGACGACCGCGAGGAGGTCGAGGTCGGATGACCGCCCGCATCCTCCTCGTCGACGACGAGCCTGACATCCTCGCGCCCGTCCGCTACGCGCTCGAGCGCGCCGGGTACTCGGCGGAGGTCGCGCACGACGGGGTTCGCGCGCTCGAGCTGGCCCGCCAGGACCGCTTCGACGTGATCGTGCTCGACGTGATGATGCCCCGCATGAACGGGCTCGACGTCTGCCGCGAGCTGCGGGGCGAGAGCGACGTCCCGATCGTGATGCTGACCGCACGGGACGCGGAGGTCGACCGGGTGCTCGGGCTCGAGCTCGGCGCCGACGACTACGTCACGAAGCCCTTCTCGACCGCCGAGCTGCTGAGCCGGATCCGGGCGATCCTGCGCCGCCGCCAGCTCGACCGGGCGGCCGGCGGCGCGATCCGCGAGGCCGCCGGGATCCGGATCGACCTCGACCGGCACACGGTCAGCATCGGCGGCGAGGAGATCGATCTGACCCGCTCCGAGTTCCGCGTGCTCCTGCTGCTGATGGAGAGCCCGGGACGCGTGTTCACGCGCGAGCAGATCATGGAGCACCTCTGGCAGACCCCCTACGTGGGCGACGCGCGCGCCTGCGACGCCCACATCGCGAACCTCCGGCGCAAGATCGAGCGCGTCAGCACCCGGCCGGAGCGGATCCTCACGGTTCGTGGCATCGGCTACAAGCTCGCCCTCGCCTAGAAGTCCCCGGCGGGCCGTTCGAGGAAGTCCTCACAGAACCTTCGGCGGTTCCTCGCCCGCCGGGGCCTATTCCTCACCGGCGGCCCGTAGCGTGACGGGTTGCCCCCTGGCCCGGGGGCGATCATTTCGTATGCACGAGACCGACCTCTCGACCCCGGTGACGACGATCCAGCTCGGCAGCCATGCCCGCGTGATCATCCTGCGCGGACGCATCAGCGACGGCGCCGAGGAGGAGCTGCGCACAGAGCTGCTCGCCGCGATCGACGAAGGCGTCAAGGGCGTGGTCGTCGACCTGAGCGAGGCCGACAGCATCACCGAGTCGGCGCACGAGGTCGTGCGGGCGGCCAGCGTGACGCTCGACGACCGCGGCGGCATCCTGCTCGCGTGGCGGTGGAACGGTTCGGCGGACGAGCCTGCGTACGTGCTCGCGGAGCTGCGCGACCAGGAGGTCTCCGAGCTCGTCCCGGTCGACGCCCGTAGCAGGGAGGAGCCGACGTGACCGAGGCCGGACCCGTGGTCGGAGACAGCGCCAAGACGCTGCGCGCGATGTTCGATGCCGCCCCGCTCTCGCTCACGGTCGGCGCGGAGGAGGAGTTGATGCTCGTCGACCCGCAGGACGGTCGGCTGACGGGCGAGATCGAGCACGTGCTGCGGTGCGCGGGTGGGGACGCCCGGTTCCAGGCCGAGTTCCGCGCCGCGCAGATCGAGCTCGTCAGCCGGCCTTGCCTGAGCGCCGTCGACGTGGGTCGAGAGCTGGCGGTCGCCCGGCTCGACCTCGACGAGGCGATCGCGCCCGACGTGGCCACGATGGCGTGCGGCGCCCATCCCGCCTCGTACCGGCTCGGGCCGGTGACGGACGGCGAGCGCTACCGGGCGCTGGCACGGGACAACCCGTGGGCCGCGCGCAACATGCTCACGTGCGGGCTCCACGTCCACGTCGGGGTCTCCGGGGCGGATCGCGCACTCGCGGTCTACAACGCGCTGCGGAGCTACCTGCCGGAGCTCGCGGCGCTCGCGGGCAACAGCCCGTTCCACGCGGGTGAGCGCACCGGCCTCTCGTCGACGCGGATGCAGCTGAACCGATCGCTGTCCCGGCACGGCGTCCCGCCGGCATTCGCAGACTGGAGCGCGTACGCCGCGTTCACGGACTGGGGGCACGCGGGCGGCGCGATCCCCGACGCGAGCTACCACTGGTGGGACCTGCGGCTCCACCCAGGGTGCGGGACGGTCGAGGTGCGCGTGTGCGACACGCAGACGGACCTCGACGACACGGTCTCCCTCGTGGCTCTCACGCAGGCGCTCGTCGCGTGGCTGAGCGAGCGCCACGACGCCGGGGAGGCTCTCCCCGTCCACGACGGCTACCGGATCGCCGAGAACCTGTGGCTCGCTGCGCACGTGGGTGCCACGCGGGACCTGCTCGATCTCGAGACCGGCGAGCGGCGGCCGCTTTCCGAGCGCATCGCCGAGCTGCTCGAGACGCTCGCGCCGACGGCGTGCGAGCTCGGCACCGAGAGCGAGCTCGCGCGCATCGCGACGCTCGCGACGTGGTGCGGCGCCGACCGGCAGCGGCAGGTCGTCCAGGCGGTGGGGATCGACCGCCTCCCCGCCTGGCTCGCGGCCGAAACGACCGCGTCCGCCCGCCGCGTGCGGGCGCGCGCGGACGCGCCTCCCACGACGGCGCCTCACGTCGGCACGGCCGTCGCCGCGCCCGCCTGAGCGCGTCGGGCATCCGCCCGGCCACTACCTGCCCCCACGACCTGCCGCGCGCCTCGCCCCTCGAGGGACGTCGAGAATCGAGACGCGCGGTTGGGAAGAGCGCCCGACGCGGATGGCCGTCGAGCCGCCGGTGAACGTGAGGCCGTCGAAACCGCCCGGGGGCGGGGAAGGCCCCCAGCCTCCCCGCCCGCCGCGGGCGTCGTCGCGTCGACGCTTCTTCCCGCTACTCAGGATGCCCCTCGGATGTGAGCGGCCGGTCATAGTTGAACGCGATTTCCTTCACACAACGTGCACGTGCCGCGGTTCTAGACTCTGCCCCGTGGCGACCCTCCTGCAGGCGCGCCGCGGAGCGACAGCGCTCGCCGCGTGATGGACGCGACCGAGAGCACCGGGCGCTCGACGGCGGCCGAGATCGCGCGGCAGGCCGATGCGTCGGGGCTCAGGCTCGTGCGCTTCCTCTGGTGCGGCAACGACGGGACCGTGCGGGCGAAGGCGTCCGGGCGTCACGGGCTCGAGGGCCGGCTCACCGCGGGCATCGGCGTCACGGTCGCGATGCAGGCGATGAACGCGCTCGACCAGCTACAGCCGGTCGCGGGGATGGGCCCGGTGGGCGAAGTTCGCCTCGTCCCGGACCTGGAGACGTTCCGCGTGCTGCCGTACGCCCCGAATGCGGGTGCGGTGCTCGTCGACCACGTCGGGCTCGACGGCGCCCCGGCGCCGATCTGCCAGCGTGGCTTCCTCGCGCGACAGGAAGCCCGGCTCGCCGCGCGCGGCGCAGTGCTCGAGGCGGCGTTCGAGAACGAGTTCACGCTCGCGACGGCCGGAGGCGACGGCCCGCTCCCGGTCGACGAGAGCCTCTGCTTCTCGACGATCGGGATGACCGCCTCGCAGCACTACGTCGACGCGCTGATCGGTGCGCTCGAGCGCCAGGAGATCCCGCTCGAGCAGTTCTACGCCGAGCTCGGGCACGGCCAGCAGGAGATCTCGACGGCGCCCGTGCGGGCGCTGCACGCCGCCGACCGGCAGATCCTCGTCCGGGAGACGATCCGCGGCGTCGCGTCCCGGCTGGGCTACGTCGCCTCGCTCGCACCGAAGCCGTGGCCCGACGCCGCCGGGAACGGCTGCCACGTCCACTTCTCCTTGTGGACGGCGGACGGCCGCCGGAACCTGTTCCACGACGCGACCCGGCCCGATCGTCTCTCGTCCGGCGCGCGGCAATTCGCCGCGGGTGTGCTGGCGCACCTGCCCGGGCTCTGCGGGCTCACGGCGCCCAGCTTCAACTCGTACGCCCGGATCAGGCCGCAGTCGTGGGCGGGCGCGTTCACGTGCTGGGGCCACGACAACCGCGAGGCGCCGCTGCGCGTGCCCTCCGTGTTCAGGGGACTGGAAGAGCGCTCGACGAACCTCGAGCTGAAGGCCGCCGACGCGTCGTGCAACCCCTACCTCTCCCTCGGAGGCGTGATCGCAGCGGGGCTCGACGGGCTGGAACGCGCGCTCGAGCCCCCGGAGCCGGTCGAGGTCGACCCTGCGTCGCTCCCGGAGCGCGAGCGGACCGCGCGCGGGATCGTGCCGCTCCCCGCCTCGCAACGGGAGGCGCTCGACGCGCTCGCCGCCGACACCGTCCTGCTCGACGCGCTGGGGCCCGTGCTCGCCGAGGCGTACCTCGCCGTGCGCAGGTCGGAGTTCGCGACGTACTCGCAGATGGATCCCGACGCGGTGTGTCGCGCGCACTTCGAGACGTACTGATGGATCTGTCGGAGCTCCCGCTCGTCGACCATCACGCGCACGGCATCCTCCTCGATCGCCCCCCGCTCGACACGTTCCGGGGGCGCTTCAGCGAGAGCCCCGATCCGCGCCAATGGCCGCACGTCGCGCACGCGGTCACGTATCGCCGCGCGATCCGGGCCCTGGCCTCGCTCTTCGAGCTCGAGCCGACCGAGGAGGCCGTGTACGCCCACCGCCTCGAGTCCGACCCGGTCGAATACGCGGAACGGCTGCTCCGGGCGACACGGACCGAGACGCTGCTCGTGGACGACGGCTATCCGGCGCCGGGCGAGGGGACGAGCGTCGACGAGCTGGGGCGCCTCGCCGGCTGCGAGGCGCGGCCCGTGCTGCGGATCGAGCGGGTCGCGGAGGCGTCGAGCGGCGACCTCGGCGCCGTCCGCAACGCGGTCCGAGCCGCGCGCGCCGAAGGCTTCGCGGGTCTCAAGACGATCGCCGCCTACCGCGGCGGCCTGGATCTCGCCGCGCTTGCGGCCGCCGAGCGGGACACGGGCGGCGGGCGGATCCAGGGGCGGGGAATGGCGGACGCCGTGCTCGCCGCGCTGGAGGCCAACGAGACGACCGGAGACCCGTTGCCCGTCCAGGTGCACACCGGCTTCGGCGACTCCGACCTGTACCTCCCACGCGCCGACCCGGGCCACCTGAAACCGCTGCTGGAGCGCTTCGCCGCCACGCCGTTCGTCCTGCTCCACTGCTACCCGTTCGTCCGCGAGGCGGGCTGGCTCGCACACGTGTACGGCAACGTCTTCCTCGACCTCTCCCTGACGATCCCGCACGTCTCGCGCCCGGCCGAGGCGCTGCGCGAGGCACTCGAGCTCGCCCCGGTCTCGAAGCTCCTGTACGCGTCGGACGCGGCGCGGACGCCGGAGCTCTACTACCTCGCCGCGCTCTGGTGGCGCTCGGCGCTCGCCGAGGTGCTCGAGGAAGCGCTCCCGGACGACGAGGCGGAGCAGGCGGCCCGCCTCGTCCTGCGCGAGAACGCCGTCGCCCTCTACGGGCTCTAGGCGACCACCGAGAGCTGGACCGGCGGCCGCACGGCGGGGAGGGCTCCGCCGCTCGGCCGCCAGTGCTCGGCTGCGCTACGTGCGGCTGACCCCCATCGTGATCTGCGCCACGTAGCCCGTGCGCTCTTCGCGACTCGCAGCATCGAGCGGCTACCTCCGTTCCGGAAGATCGAGTCCGTCGCGTTCCGCGTGTCGCGGGCCGGCCGCCGGTTGTACGGCGTGCGCCGGAACACCGCGTCCGTGAGCGTGTCCGGGAAGAACAGCTGTCCCGTGTGGACGATGCTCCCACCGAGGAACACGCGCACGTGGATGTGCACGGTGCGTCCGCTGTACCAGCCGGGGTAGATCGTGTCGAAGCGCGCGACGCCCTTCGCGTTCGTGCGCTGGATCCCGCGCAGGAACGTGCGCCCCTCGGTTCCCTCCTGCGCGACGGCGGAGTACGTGCCGTCCGCGTCGCAGTGCCAGATATCGACCGCGGCGCCCTGGAGCGGCTTGCAGGACGAGACGTCCAGCACCGTCGTCCGCAGCGCCAGCGGGACACCCGGGCGGCCCTCGCGGACGTTCCGGCGGAGCTTGTCGCCCTCGACGAAGAACGGGCCCTCGGTCATCTCCGGCGTGAGGACGCACGTGACGAGACCGGACGAGACGGCCGCGGGCCGGGCGCCGGCCGCGACCGCGGCCTTCGGGTCGAGCAGCTCGATCCCGGCGCCTCCGGCGCCGAGCGCGAGGGCGGCCACGCCGCCGAGCTTGAGGAGCGAGTCGCGCCTCGTGAGCCCGGTCGGCGCCCGGCCGCCCTCCGCCGTCGTCCGGTCGTCGGTCACGAAGGCCTCGTGCCGAGGGTCACGCCGACCGTGTGGTCGGCGCCGCCCCGGACGTACCCGATCGAGACCTTGTCGCCCGGCTGCTTCGCGTCGATCGCCGCCTGGAGCTCCTGGGTCGTGGCGACGTCCTTGCCGTCGACCGAGGTGATCACGTCTCCGGCCTGCAGCCCGGCGGAGGCCGCGGGCCCGTCGGCGCGCACGTCGGTCACCTGGACGCCCGTCGTGCCGCCCCGGGCAGTGCCGACCGTGACGCCGAGATACGCATGCTGGACGCTGCCGTTCGCGATCAACTGCGTCGCGATCGCGCGCACCGTGTTGGACGGGATCGCGAAGCCGACGCCGTCGTTCCCGCCGGAGTCGCTCTCGATCTGGGCGGTGACGCCGATCACGCGGCCGTTCAGGTCGAGCAGCGGCCCGCCCGAGTTGCCATGGTTGATGGCGGCGTCGGTCTGGATCGAGCCGTTGATCGTGAAGCCGTTCGGCGCTTCCATCGAGCGGTCGAGCGCGCTGACGATGCCCGACGTGACCGAGTTCTCGAGGCCGAACGGGCTTCCGATCGCGACGACCTCGTCGCCGACCGCGACCGCGGACGAGTCCGCGAGGGTCAGCGGCTCGAGGCCGGAGGGCGTCGAGTCGAGCTTCAGCACCGCGAGATCGGTGGACGGGTCGGTGCCGACGACGGTGGCGCCGGTCGTGGTGCCGTTCGCAAACTTGACCTGGATCGAGCTGGCGCCGTCGACGACGTGCTGGTTCGTGACGACATGACCGCTCGCGTCGTAGACGAAGCCCGAGCCCTGGGCCTGCGACGCGCCCGACCCCTGCGCTGCGTCGCCGGAGATGGTGACCGTGATCTCGACCACGGAGGCGTTCGCGCGCTCGTAGACGTCGGAGACCGTGTTGCCGCTGGTGTCCGCGGTCGGGCTGCCGCCCGCGACGGTGACGGACGACGCCGTCGAGCTCCCGTCCGCGAGGAGCGCGTAGGTCGCGGCTCCCGCGCCGGCGGCGAGCACGAGCGCAGCGGCGCCGGCGGAAACCCTCGTGAGAATGCGTTTCATCGTGCGTGTCCTTTCGCTGGTGTCTCCCTTCATGGGAGCAGCCCGCTCTGCGGTAGCTCTGTGCGCCGGCTGTGAATCTGCTGTGCGCGGCATGGGGCGGGCCGCGCGAACGTCCAGTAGCGGTTGGCCGTGAACGTCGCGAGCGTGACCGTGACGGTCGCGACCGCGTACGCCGAGTAGCGCCCGGCCGGAGCGGCGAGCGCCCAGACGAGGGCCGACGTCGCGGCCATTCCTCCCAGCTGCACCGCGACGTAGCGTACGAGTGCGAACCGCCCTCCGGTCGCGCGGAACGTCCAGCGGCTGTTCCACAGGTACCCGTTCAGCGCGCCGAGCGCAAACGCGGCCGCCGCGGCGAGGACGGCCTCGACACCCATCCCCAGGAGCGCCGCGTACGCGAGCCAGCTGAGGGCGGTGTTGCTCGCGCCGATGAGAGCGAAGCGCGCGAGCTGGGGGACGAGCGCGCGCTCAGCCATGGCCGAGGATCGCGTCGGCGCTCCCGGAGCAGTCGTACAGGCTCGACTGGCTCGAGCCCGTGCTGCCCGCCCAGGCGCTCGACGGGACGATGCGGCACGCCGACTCGACCGTCGACACGGCGGCGTTGTTCGACCCGCCGGGCCCGGCGAAGCCTCCGCCCGAGCCGAGCAGGAAGTAGCGCGCCTCGCCCGAGCGGATCAGGCGCGCGAGGTACTCGGCGGTGAGCACGGTCTCGCGGCCGGTGAAGCCGCCCATGGCCGCCACGGGCTCGCCCGCGATCACGGCGGAGGCCGCCTGCTGCTCGCTCGTGACGATCAGGCCGAAGCGGCTCGTCGCCCCGTGCGACTCGACGTAGTCGAGCGCCGCCTGGAGGTCGCTCGAGCCGCCGCCGAGTCCGCCGCGGGCGCCTCCGCCCGGTACCACGTTCCCCCCGGCGCCGAAGCCGCCCCCGCCGGGCGGGCCGCCGCGCAGGGCGAGGCCGCCGCCACCTCCACCGGAGATGTAGTTCGGGCCGGCGCCGGGGAAGACCCCGTTGACCGCCGACCCGAACGTCGTCGCCGCCCACACGGTCGGCGCCGCGAGGAACGCCACCACCGCAACACCGACGGCGGCGGTCGCGATGCGCCGGCGCAACGGGCCGCCGAAGGCGTTGGCGACGCTCAGCGCGGCGAGCGCCGCGACGGCGGACACGGCAGCGAGGAGCACGATCGCCTGGAGCCACGACTGGTACCCGCTTCGTCGCAGGAGGTCGACCTGCAGCCAGGCGGTCGCTGCGACGGCCGCGAGCGGCAGCGCGACCCACGCCCCGCCTCGTCTGGCGTCGCGCCACAGCGAGACGGCGCCGATCCCGGCGAGTGCCGAGGTCGCGGGCGCGAGCGCGGAGAGGTAGTACGTGTGGATGATTCCGCTGGAGTACGAGAAGATCAGGCCGGCCGCGACGAACCAGCCGCCGACCACGACGAGCGCGGCCAGCTGGCGCCGACGACGAAGCGTGATCGCCGCCACGAGCGCCGAGACGCCGCCGACGAGCGCGAGCGGCAGGAGCCATGCGCCCTGGTCGCCGAGCGCGTCGTTCAGGAGGCGCCAGGCCCCCGGCACGCCGGAGAAGGCGCCGCCCAACCCGCCGCCGCTGGACGTCCCGCCCTCCTGCCCGGTGACGCGCCCGAGCCCGTTGTAGCCGAGCGCGAGCGAGAGCGCGCTGTTGTCGCTCGTCGAGCCGACATACGGCCGGTTGCCGGCGGACGTGAGCTCGACCGCGGTGATCCAGGCCCCCGAGACGGCGACGAGGACGACGGTGGCGAGCGCTGCGTGCAAGAGCCGCGTGCGCCACGGGTGGCGGACGAGGAAGAGGTACGCGAGCCCGATGCCGGGCACGACGATCGCGGCCGCGAGCATCTTCGTGTCGAACGCGAGGCCGACGAGCACGGCGGTGCCGAGCAGCGTCAGGAGCCGCCCCGACTCGACCGCCCGCGCAGCGAGATACGCGGCCGCGACGAGCAGCAGCACGAACAGCGCGTCGGGGTTGTTGTCCCGGTTGACCGCGACCGAGACGGGCGACACCGCGAGCGCGAGCGCCGCGACGAGCCCCGCAACGGGCCCGAAGTAGCGGGCGACGAGCAGGTAGAGGAGGCCGACCGCGGCCACGCCGGCGAGCGCCTCGGGGAGCAGGATCGCCGTCCCCGAGTAGCCGAGCAGCTTCGCGCTGACCGCCTGCACCCAGAGCGCCAGCGGCGGCTTGTCGACCGAGACGAGGCCGCCCGGATCGAACGAGACGAAGAAGAAGTTGTGCCAGCTCGAGAGCATGCTGCGCACGGCGGCCGAGTAGTAGGTGTTCGCGTAGCCGTTCTGCGAGAGGCGGAAGAGGTCGAGGAACGCGGCGAGCGCGAGCACGCCCGCGAGCGCAACGCGGTACCAGGTGGTCGAGACGCGGCCCGAGAGCTGCTCCTGCGCGAGCGGGACGGCGGGGGCGCTCAACGGGGCACCGCCACGGAGCCGACCGGCGACACACGCCCGCGGCCGCGCCAGAACGAGCGGCGAACGCGCAGGAGGCCCGCGAGGTCACCCAGGATCGTCGGCACGAGCGAGACGCGCGAGTCGAGGTCCTCGATCCAGTCGACCGGGACCTCGTGGATCCTGAGGCCGTTTCGCTCCGCGAGCAGGAGCAGCTCGGTGTCGAAGAACCACGTGTCGTCCTCGACGAGCGGCACGAGCTGTCGCGCGGCATCCGTGCGGATCGCCTTGAACCCGCACTGCGCGTCCGAGAAGCGCGCCCGGAACCCCAGGCGCACGAGGGCGTTGTAGCCGCGCGAGAGGATCTCGCGCTTGAAACGCCGGCGGACGTGCGCGTGGTGGGCGAGCCGCGTCCCGATCGAGAGCTCGCTGTGTCCCGAGAGGAGCGGCGCGACGAGCGGGAGGAAGCTGTCGAGGTTCGTCGAGAGGTCGACGTCCATGTACGCGACGACGTCCGCGTCGCTCGCGAGCCAGGCGGTGCGCAACGCGAGCCCGCGACCGCGCCGCTCGGTGCGGATCACGTCGACCTCTTCGTACTCGGCCGCCAGCGCCGTGGCGATCTCGGGCGTCGCGTCGGTGCTCGCGTTGTCGGCGATCACGACACGGAAGCGAAACGGGTACTCGCGGCGGAGGTACTCGAGCAGCAGCTCGACGTTCGCCCTCAGGCTGCGCGCCTCGTCGAGCACGGGCACGACCACGTCGACGGTGGGCGCCACCGGCCGCGGCAGCACGCCGTCGACGAAGCGCGTCGCGAACACGCTCGGCGAGCTCACGCGGCCTGCGCCTCGCCGGTCTGGACGACGACGGGATGGACGCGCTGCCCGTGACGCAGTCTCGCCTTCGTCAGGAGCCGGTCGGTGTGCCTGCTCTCGGACGATGCGGGCGTGACCACGAGGATCTCGTCGGCCGGGAAGAGGCAGAGGGCGTCGTCGAGCGCGAGCAGCGGGTCCGCGTCGCCGACGAGGCCCTCCGCACGGATCCCGCGGGCGCGGAGCGCAGCGAGGCAGCGGTGGAGGCGTCGCTCCGCCGCGCGGCGCGGCGCGTCGTCCGATGTCAACCGCGCGAGCCGGCCGGCGAACGCCGGCACCACGACCAGCATGTCGACGCGGCGTCTCCCATGACGGTCGCCGACGGCTCTCAGGGCGCCGTCGACGACCGTCTCACCCGCGAGGAGCACCACCCGGCGCGGGCGCCCGCTCCCGGCGGGGAGCTCGAGGTTCGGCATCGGGACTCCTTTCTCGGCAGTGCGTTCGCTCTTCATCCGTTCGAGCGTGCGCGACCGCGCTGGGAATCCGTTGTGACCCGCCTGTGGCCCTCCGTAGAGCTAGAGGCTCGACGGCACCTGCGGGGAGACGTCGTCCGGCGAGCGGTCGCGCGTCTCGTCGGCAGGCTCGCGGCCCGTCTCGGCGAGGGGCAGCGCGATCGTGAAAATCGCACCGGCGCCCGCCTCCGAGCGCGCCGAGACACTGCCGCCGTGCGCTTCTGCCACGGCGGCGACGATCGAGAGGCCGAGCCCCACGCCGCCGCTCGCCCTGGCCCGTGACGCGTCGGCGCGGTAGAAGCGCTCGAAGACGTGCGCGAGGTGCTCCTCGTCGAGCCCCGGCCCGTCGTCGCTGACCTCGATCACCGCGGATCCGGGCACACGCTCGAGGGAGACCGTGACCGGCGTCTCGGGCGGCGTGTGCGCACGGACGTTCGCGAGCAGGTTGTCGACGATCTGCCTCAGGCGGACCCGGTCGCCCATCACGACGGCGGGCTCCGAGCGCAGTGCGATCGGCCGCTCGGGCTCGACCGCGTGCGCGGTCTCGACCGCTTCGCCGACCAGGTCGTCGAGCTCGACCGGCACCCGCTCCAGAGGTCGCCCGTCGTCGAGACGGGCGAGGAGCAGGAGGTCGTCGACGAGCAGGCTCATCCGCTCCGACTCGCGGCTGATGCCCTTCATCGAGCGCTCGAGGTCGGCCGGTCGCTGGGAGGCGCCGCGGCCGAACAGCTCGGCGTACGCACGGATCGCCGCGAGCGGCGTGCGAAGCTCGTGCGAGGCGTCGGCGACGAAGCGGCGCAGCCTGCGCTCGGACTGCTCGCGGGCGCGGAACGCGGTCTCGATCTGGCTGAGCATCGCGTTGAGCGACAGGCCGAGCCGGCCGACCTCGGTCCGCTCCTCCGCCCGCTCGACGCGCCGCGAGAGATCTCCTGCGGCGATCGCAGCGGCCGTGTCGCCGATCGCGGCGAGCGGGCGCAGGCCGAGCCGCACCACCCAGAGGCCGAGCCCCGCGATCGCGCCGATCACGAGCACGGTCACGATCAGCTCGATCAGGAGCAGCCGGTGGAGGGTCGAGTCGACGCCGCCGAGCGACGTCGCGACGACGAGCATCGCCTGCGCGCCGGTCTCGATCGACGCCCGCACACGGTAGCGCTCCCCGTCCTCGCCCGGCACGGTGAAGTACGAGGTCGACGTCGTGCCCGAGGTATCGGTCGGAGGCGTGATCTCGTCCGGGAGGCTGGGCGACGGCGCCTTCCCGCCCGGCACCCGCGCGCCCGGCAGCGTCGCGAGGATCGTCCCGCCGGAGAGCGACCGCACCTGGACGAACGTCCCGGGCGGCGCGAAGCGCAGCTCGCCGTCGTGTCGGCGCACGAGCGCCGTCGCGCTGTCGTCGAGCGAGCTGTCGGTGCGGTCGAAGAGGAACGAGCGGAGCGAGGAGTAGGTCGCGACGTCGGCGGCGACGAGGCCGACGGTCGCGAGCGTGAGGACCGCGAGCAGGAGCCGAGCGCGCAGCGAGAGGCGCCCGAGCACGGTCAGCGCTCCAGCATGTAGCCCGCCTGGCGCACCGTCTTGATCAACGGCGGCCCCGACGCGTCGAGCTTGCGGCGGAGGTAGCTCACGTAGGTCTCCACGACGTTCGAGTTCCCGCTGAAGTCGTACCGCCACACGTTCTGCAGGATCTGGCCCTTCGAGAGAACGCGCCGCGGATTGAGCAGGAAGTACCGGAGGAGTGCGAACTCGGTCGCGGTGAGCTGCAGCAGCGTCTCGCCGCGGAACACCTCGTGACGGGTCTCGTCGAGCACGAGATCCTCGTAGCGGAGCACGTCGCCCGGCAGCTCGCTCGCCGTCCGGCGCAGGATCGCGTGCACGCGGGCGACGACCTCGGCGAGGCTGAACGGCTTCGTGACGTAGTCGTCGCCGCCCGCCCGGAGCGCTTCCACCTTGTGCTCGACCGCGTCCTTCGCGGTGAGGAACAGGATCGCGTTCTTGTGCCCCAGCGAGCGGAGCCTCCGTCCGACCTCGATGCCCTCGATGTCCGGCAGCATCCAGTCGAGCACGATCAGGTCGGGATCGAACTGCGTCACCGCCGTGAGCGCCTCTCGGCCGCTGGTCGCCTCTTCGACCTCGAACCCCTCGTAGCGCAGCGCCGTCGCGACCGCGTCGACGATCGAGCCCTCGTCGTCGACGACGAGGATCTTTCCGCCGCCGTTCGTCGCCTGCGCGCCTCCGTTCACACGGAAACAGTGCCTGGAAAAGCTGTGAGCCGTCTGAGATTCGGGCTGCAGTTCCTGTGAGTCGCCTGAGAGTCTTCAGGCGACGACTCGGTCGTGACCGGGAGCGGTCTGCGACGGGCTCAGAGACGAGGACGAGAAGAAGTCGTCGTCGAAGGCCGTCGGGCCGTCGTCGCCCTGCGCCGCCCCATACGAGCCCACGCCCGACTTGCCGGTATGGGCGGCGGCGAGACCGAAGATCGCGGTCGCAACCAACGAGGCGACCGCGAGACCCTTCGTCGCGCGCGAGATCCGGCGCTGCTGCAGCTCCCTGTTCGCCGAGATCGGCGTCGGCGCCATCAGAACGTGCTGGACCCCGACCGATCGGAATCGGAGCCGGAACGCGGCGCGTGGTCGCCGGGGCCCGACCCGTCGTGGTCTCCGCGCCGGAACCCGTTGCCCCCGAACGGCCGGGCGGGCAGATACTGGCGGCACGCCTCGAGCGCGGCCCGCAGGTCGGAGCTGGGGGCGGAGGGCCGGCCCTCTCCCGGCGTGGGGAGCGTCACGCCGTGGCTCGCGAGACACGTCCTGAACTGCTCGAAGGCGGAGTCGTCCCGCTTCCCCGGCGTCGCCGGCGTCCCGGAGCCTCCCTGACCGAAGCGGCGCGAGCCGAAGCCGCCGGGACCGATCCCTCCCCGGCCGCCGTACCACCCGGGCACGTTCCGCTGACCCGGGCCGAACCGCGCCGCGTCGAGGCCGGTGCTGCCGCTCCCCCGCCCGACGATGAGGATCGCTCCGACGACGCATGCGCCGAGCGCCACGATCCCGATCACGATCGCCTTCTTCGTCGCGGCATCAAGCTGGATCCTGTTCGCCATCTCCGACACTCCTCGCTCGCGCCCCGGCCGGGGCGTTTTCCGCCCAGTGAAACGCGGCTCGCTGAGAAACACCTGGGACCGCCGTGGGCAGAGCGTGTGAGCGTGGAGCGCTCACAGCGCGCCGCCCGGCTGCCGGGCCGGGCTACGATCCGGCCGTGATCGAGCACAGCGCCGAGCCCTCGCTCGCGGGGGAGCGGGTGACGGCGGGCACGGTCGAGCTCGTCGCCACCGTGCTCCTCGCGGTCGCCGCAGTCGCCACGGCGTGGAGCTCCTACGAGGCGTCGCGCTGGAGCGGGGAGCAGTCGATCGCGTTCAGCGCCTCGAACGCCGCCCGCGTGAACGCCTCCCGCGCGTCGGCGCGGGCAGACCAGCAGACCCAGATCGACGTGTCGACGTTCATCGCGTGGGCCGATGCCTACGCATCCAAGAACACGTTGCTGAGCGACTTCTACTTCCACCGCTTCCGCACCGAGTTCCGGCCCGCGGTGACGGCCTGGATCGCAACCCGCCCGCTCGAGAACGAGGACGCGCCGCTGACCCCGTTCGCGATGCCCCAGTACCGGCTCGCCGAGCGCGCGAAGGCGGCGGCCCTCGACGCGGAAGCGCTCCACCAGACCGACATCGCGAAGCGGAACAACCAACGCTCCGACAACTACGTGCTCGCGGTGGTGCTGTTCGCGTCGTCGCTCTTCTTCGCCGGGATCAGCACGAAGCTGACGCAGCTCCCGCACCAGGCGGCGCTGCTCGCAGTCGGCTGCCTGACCTTCCTCGGCACGCTCGTCTGGGTGCTGACGTTCCCGGTCAGCTTCGGGGTCTAGGCGTCGGTGACCCCGGATGTTCGAGCGCATCGTCTGCGGCGTCGACGGATCGAAGGAGAGCCTCGAGGCCGTCCGCCAGGCGGACGTCCTCGTCTCCCAGGACGGCCGCCTCGTGCTCGTCTCCGCCGTCGACCTGACCGACGCGATCCATTTCCAGATCGCGCCCACCGCGCTGCACGCCGCCCGTCGGGCGCTCGAGCAGGCCGCGGAGCTCGACCGGCAGGCGCACGACGCACTCGAGCGCGCCCGTGGGGAGGTGACCCGCACCGCCGAGACAGTGACCCTCGAAGCCGCGGGAGGGCCGGCGAGGTGTCTCGTCGAGACGGCCTCGTCGGAGCAGGCGACGGTGATCGCGGTCGGGACGCACGGTCTCGGGCGCATGCGAGGCATCGCGCTCGGCAGCGTCGCGACACGCGTGCTCCAGCGGGCCCCGTGCTCCGTGCATGTCGCACGACGACCGGCGGAGAACGCCTGGACGCCGCGCCGGATTCTCGTCGGTGTCGACGGCTCGCCGCACGCCGATGCGGCGCTCACCGCGGCCAACGAGCTCGGGGCACGGCTGGCGGCCACCGTGGAAACGCTCACGGTCGAGCACCGCCGACCGGCACACGCGCTCGTCCAGGCGGCGGAGGACGTGGATCTCCTCGTCGTCGGGAGCCGCGGTGTGCACGGTGCGCACCTGCTCGGCAGCGTCCCCGAGCGCGTCGCCCACGAGGCGCGCTGCTCGGTGCTCGTCGTGAGGGGCGAACCGGGCTAGGACGCAGCGGAGGCGCGTCCCGGGATGAAGGCGTCCGAGGTCGCGGCAAGCCCGCCGATCGCAACGAGACAGCCGCCCGCGGCGATCAGCAGGATCGAGACGCTCGGTGCGGCGAGCGCGAAGAAGTCACGCGTGGCCGGCACGAGAAGGACGCCCGCGTACGCCGCGGCGAGCGCGAGGCACATCGTGACCACCGCCGCGCCCCGGAGGCGGCCCGAGCCCTCGAGCGCGACGATCAGGTACCAGCCGACGACCACCATCACCGTCGTCGCGACCGTGCGGGACTCGACGAGCGAGAGGTTGAAGACCTCCATCGCCGCGAGGTAGCTCGAGAGGACCCCGAATCCAACTGCGGCGCCGGCCGGCACGGCGAACTGGAACACGCCGCGCAGGAAGCCGTCCAGCCGGAACTGCCCCGTGCTCGGCGCGAGCGCGAGGAAGAACGCGGGAATGCCGATCGCGAGCGACGCACCGAGCGTCAGATGCCGAGGGAGCAACGGGTATGCGGTCGGCGTGATCCCGACCGAGAGGACGAGAAACGCCGCGAAGGCCGCCTTCGAGACGAACAGCTTCGTCACGCGCTGGAGGTTGCGCAGGATCCGCCGTCCCTCCGCCACGAGCGCAGGGACGACCTCGAAGTCGCTCCGGACGAGCACGAGGTCGGACACGCTGCGGGCCATCTGCACGCCGCTGCCCTGCGCGATCGCCAGGCGTGCGGCTTTGAGACCGGGAACGTCGTTGACCCCGTCGCCGACCATCGCGACGTAGTGGCCGTCGGCCTCCAGCGCCTCGATCACGCGCCGCTTGTCGTCCGGGGAGACGCGGCCGATCACGCTCCGCTCCCGGAGGAGCGTGCGCAGCTCGCGGCCGTCCGAGGGCAGGGAGCGGCCGTCGACCGGTCCTGCGCCGACGTCGATCCCGACGTCGGCGGCGATCGCGGCAACGGTCTCGGGACGGTCGCCGGAGATCACCTTCAGCGCGACGCCCTGCGAGCGGAAGAACGCGACCGTCTCGGCGGCGTGGGGCCGGATCCGCTCCGCGAGCACGACGAGACCGGTGAGCTCGAGACCCGCGGGGAGCGGGGCGTCCACACCCGAGCCCGAGAATCGCGAGCGGGTCTGTGCGAGCGCGAGCACGCGGCGGCCGGAGCGTGCCTCGTCGGCGACGCGCCCGGCGAGATCGCCGAGCGGGAAGAGCTCGGGCGCCCCGAGAACCCACGTGACGCCGTCGACGCGGACGCCGCTCCACCTTCGCCGGGAGGAGAACGGCACCTCGCCCTCGGGTGCGCGCGGCTCGGCGGGGAAGCCTGCGGCGATCGCCCGCAGGGTCGTGTTGCGCACTGCGGCGCCCGCGGCGAACGCGGACAGCGCCGCGACGAGCTGCTCCTCGTCCCCTCCGGCGGCCGGGACGGTCTCGGTCACCCGGAGCTCCGCCTCGGTCAGCGTGCCGGTCTTGTCGAGGCAGATCACGTCGACCGAGGCGAGCGACTCGAGCGCGTTCAGCTGCTGCGCCAGCGCACCCCGGTGGGCCATGCGCACGGCCGAGACGGCGAAGGCGAGGCTGACGAGCAGGATCAGGCCCTCCGGCACGAGCGTGACGACCGCCGCGACCGACGTCGTGACTGCCTCGTGCGTCGGTGCGTCCCGCTCCCAGAGCGCGTAGCCGAGCAGCGTCCCGAGGGGGATCATCACGAGCACGAGCAGGTACAGGAGGCGGTTCATCGCCCGTTCGAGCGGTGAGCGCGGATGGCGGAACGCGCGCGCCTGGCCCGTGACACGTGTCGCGTAGCTCGCGGCGCCGACCGCCGTGACGGTGTAGCGGCCACTGCCCTCGGCGACGAACGAGCCGGAGCGCAGCCCGTCGCCGGGCCCGTGCGCGACCGGCTCCGACTCGCCCGTCAGGATCGACTCGTCGAGCAGGAGCCCGTCGCTCGTCTCGAGGTCGCCGTCCGCGACGAGCTGGTCGCCGGGCTGGAGGAGGACGACGTCGTCGACGAGCACCTTCTCCCGCGGGAGGTGCGTCGGCGCGCCGTCGCGGAGCACGGTCGCGGTGGGGACGACGAGGGCCGAGAGACGGTCGAGAGCGCGCTTCGCGCGGATCTCCTGCACGATCCCGATGGTCGAGTTCGCGACGAGCACACCGAGGAAGAGCGCGTCCTGCCACGAGCCGAACGCGAGCATCAGCGCCCCGAAGACCCCGAGGATCAGGTTGAAGACCGTGAAGACGTTGCCGCGGACGATGCTCGCGTAAGAGCGGCTCGAAGCGCCCTCGTCGAGCCGGCCGCGCTTCCTCAGCCGCCGCGCCGCCTCCTCGCTCGTGAGGCCCTCGACGGCCTCGGGGGCGCCGGCCGAGGCGCCGGGACTGGTGGGCTCTCCGGTCACGTCGAATGAGCATGCCGGGTCCAGCTACGCGATGAACCCACGTGCGGGGCCGGCTCGACCGGCCCCGTGCGCCGGAGTCGTCATCGCTCGAGTCCGCCGATCCGCGGGCCGCCCATCTTCGCGAGCACCGGCCCGGTCGCGGTAGTCGCTGCGGGTCGCGGAGACGCTTCTAGCGTGTCCTCGCGCATCGGAGCTCTCGCAGCACGTTCGCGACGGCGCTTGGACGGGCTCCAGACTCGACGACGTTGAGGGTCCAGCCTCCGCGCCTTTGCGATCGCGCTCGTCACCCTCCCCGTCGCCGTCCGCCGCCGCTTCACGTCCTCGCCAAGCTCGACGCCCGCGACCGGACACAGGCCGTCGTCGTCGCCTACGAGTCGGGTCTCGTCCGCCCGGGCGAGGCGGCCGAGGCACCCTGAGGTCGCCATCCGTACGCCCCTGCTTGACTGGAGTCATCGCCGCAGGCCAGGCTCGGACCGGACCTAGCGGGGGGGAGAGCCGACCCCTTCGGACGGTCCCTCGCGAGGGTCGGATGGAATAGGCTCGCCGCGTGGTTCAGCGGCTCGATGAGGAACGCCTCGAGATCCTGAGGAACTGGGGCGCCGGTCTTTCGACGAGCGCGCGAGACGAGCTCCGCGCGGCAGGCAAGGCGATCCTGATGCTCGTCGACGAGATCGACCGTCTCGAGGCCGACCTCTGGAACGCCCGCGCCTCCGCCAAGGAGGCGATCTCGGCCGCCGCGCAGGCGGCGGTGGCCGCACGTCAGCCGGAGACTGCCCCGGCCGGCCCCGCCCTTCGCGCGGAGCCGGACTTGGAGCTCGAGGCGGCGGAACCGTCCGCGAAGCCGTCGCAGGTGCTCGCGATGACGCTCAGCGAGCGGATCGCGCGAGGGCGGCCGCCCTCCGAGCCGGCGACCTGAGCCAAGGCGCACGCGTCGGCTAGGAACGCGGGAGCGCCTCCAGCTCTCCCGCGCTGAGCCGCCAGGCGCCGGCCGCGGCGTTCGCGCGCACCTGCTCGACGCTCGTCGCGCCCGCGATCACGGACGCGATGCCGTCGATCGAGGCGAGCCCGCCCACCGCGAGCTCCAGCAGCGTGTGCCTCCGCGCCTGCGCGAACGCCTCGAGCCGCTCGGCGGCGTCGAGCTCCTCGTCGGAGACGCCGCCCGCGAGCCGCGCCCCCGGGGGCGGCGGCTGCCCGCGGCGATACTTCCCCGTCAGGAGCCCGCTCTCGAGCGGGAAGTACGGCACGTAGCCGATCCCGAGCTGCCGGCAGAGCGGCAGCACGCCGTCGTCGTCGCCGCGGTGGAGCAGGCTGTAGCGGTTCTGGACGGCGGCGAGCTCGACCCGGGAGGCCGCGGCTTCGCGCAGCAGCGCGGCGTCGACGTTGGAGAGGCCGAGCGCGCGCACCTTCCCCTGAACGACGAGCTCCTGCATCGCACCGAGCGTCTCCGCGATCGGGGTGACGCCGTCGGGGCGGTGGTAGTAGTAGAGGTCGACCACGTCCGTGCCGATCCGTGCGAGCGACGCGTCGATCGAGCGTCGTACCCGCTCGGGTGAGCCGCCCGGCAGGTCGTCGGCTGCCCAGCCGAACTTCGTCGCGAGCACGACCTCGGAGCGCCGGTCGCCGAGCGCGTCGCCGACGAACCGCTCGCTGTCGCCGGAGCCGTACGTGTCCGCGGTGTCGAGGAACGTGACTCCCGCCTCGAGCGCGGCCGCCACGACCCGTTGCGTCCCGCGGCGGTCGACCCGGCGCCCGAAGTTGTTGCAGCCGAGCCCGACCCGCGAGACCTCGAGCCGGGAGCCGCCGAGCGCGATCGTCTCCATGGTCCGATCCTAGAGCGCACGCCGAGGGTCAGGTGCGGGCGCGGACGCGGACCTCCGAGATCTCCGTGTAGCTGTCGTCGGGCATCTCGACGATCCAGACGAGGACGTAGCGACCGGCCTGCTTCGCGACGGGGAACGTCGTGCTCGGTGTCAGGAGCCGCTTCGACGACACGACCCGAAACGGCCCCTGGGGCGAGTCTCCGAGCTTGATCTGGGCGGTCGAGCCGGGGCTCGGCGAGGCGACGAGCACGCGCTCGACACGCGCCCTTCGGCCCATGTCCAGCACGAGCCCGACGCCGGACTTGAAGAAGCTCGAGTAGTGCTCCGTGCGCCAGGCCGTGCTCGCGCGTCCGTCGACCGCGAAGTGCGCCTCGTCGTCCCGCTCCCGCCCGTCGCCCTCGGGATCGAACGCGCCCACCGCGGTGAGCTTCACGAACGGGGCCGGCGTCGGTTTCGCGCTCGCAGGCTTGGCCCCGGACGGCGCGGTCGTGGTCGCGCGCGCGGGCGGTCGGGAGACCGCGTGGGTGTCCGCGCCGTCGAGCCCGAGCGCCACGGCGACGCCGAGGCTGGCGAGGAAGGCGACGAGCGCGACTGCCGCGAGCACGCGTGGCGTAGCAGTGGACATGTCCACTCATTCTTGCCCGATCGGCCTGTCCCGCACCCCCCGACCGGTTTGCGTGCCGCGACGCCGGACGGAAAGACGCTCAGTGCAGGACGCGCAGGCGGGCGGGATCCAGCCCGAGCCAGCTCTTCGCGAGCCGGCCGAGCGTGCCGCCGGAACGGAGCCGGCCCAGCGCGCCGTCGACCGCCGCGACGTCGATCCCGCTCCCGCGGGCGACCGCGACGACGAGCCCATCGCCGCTCTCGATCCTCCCCGCGACCGCGCCGAGCTCCCGTCCGTGGCCGCGCACGAACCGGCCCGCCTCGATCGCCGGCACGAGCGCGGCGTCGCACGCTCCGGTGCGGAGGAGGGTTCGCAGCCGCTCGTCTCCGGTGACGACCAGGGGGGCCGGGCGCGGCCGGACCGTGCTCGTGAGCACGTGCACGGCGGCGCTTCCGCGGGCGGCGCAGAGCACGTCTCCACGCAGGTCGGCGATCCGCGTCGGACGCGCGAGGCCTCTGCGCAGCACGACCGCCATGTCGGTGGTGAGGTAGGGCGAGCTCAGGTCGGCTGCCGCCCGGGCGGCATGCGACGGCTCGATCTGCGCGAGCGCGAGGTGCCACCCCGCCGGCGCGCCGGCCAGCAGCCTGACGGCCGGGCGCATCTCGACGAAGTGACCGACCCGCCCGCCGAGCTGGCGGGCGAGCGCGCGCGCGAGCTCGACCTCGAAGCCTCGGGCGAGCACGATCTCGCCGCCCTTGACGACCCCCGCCTGCATCGCAGGGTCGCCGAGGCTGAGCGCGACGAGCAGCGAACGGGGGCCCGTCGCGGTCGGCGGTGGCGTCCCGACGGCGGACGCACGGGCCACGGACGCCAGCGCGACGAGGCAGACGAGCGCGGCGAGCGAGGGCGACGCGACGCCTCATGCCGCCGGTCCCCGGAGCACGTCGACGGGCGTCCCCTGCGTCGCGAACGCGTACATCAGCGGTGCGTCACGCGCCATCATCCGGACGCACCCGTGCGAGGCGGGGTAGGCGGGCACGTACCCGTAGGCGTGGAACGCGATCCCGCCCACGAAGTAGCTCGCCCACGGCATCCACACGGAGAACGGCACCGACCAGGAGAGGCGCTCCTTGCGGTAGACGCGAAACGAGCCCGCGGGCGTCCTGCCGCCGGCGCCCGACGAGATGTGGAAGACGCGCTCGACGCGGTTGTCCTCGATCTCGAGCGCGACCTGGCGGTCGAGGAGCAGCTCGACCCGCTTGCCCGGCGCGCGCAGCACGGGCTGGGGCCGGGTCGCGTGCTCGAGCGCCGCCGCGGCGCGGCTGTCCAGCACCCCGTCGCGCGGCAGCCCCGTCCACTTCTCGAACGCGAGCACGGCCACCGAGGTCTCGTCCCCCGGCTTGCCGGTGACGCCGCTCGGGGCCATGTACCCCAGGTCGACCAGCAGCTGCTGGAGCTCGCGCAACGTCGGAGCCGAGCGCTCGGGCAGCGCGTCGCGCACCGTGCGGCGCAGGTCGTAGCCGGGGAACAGCCCGACCGGCACGCCTCCCTCGATGCGCACGCGGACGCCGGTCACGCCGGGCACCGAGCGAACGGTGCGGACGAGCTGCCCCATGCGCGCGGTGAGCGAGCTCTCGTCTCGACCCGAGGCAAAGCGCGCGCCGAGATCGACGGTGACCACCCGATGGGAGACGGTCACGTCGAGCAGCGGGGTTCCGCCGGGGATCGCGCTGCGGAGGCCTTTCGCACGCTCGGCGCGATTCGGCCCGGTGAGCAGCGCCCGCACGAGCGCGGGGATCGCGGGCGCGGACCGCGCCGCAGCGACCGGCGCGCCGCTGCGCAGGAACCAGACCTGGGGGTGCGCAGCCGCCGCGCCGTACGCCGGCGTGGCAGAGCCGAGCGCCAGCACGCCGACCGCGGCCGAGATCGCGAGCACGACGCTCCTCACGGGCGGACAGTTCCCTCTCGTACGCCGAAGTCCTCTCGCGCCCGCACGGGACGGACGGCGCTCGAGCCCGCGCTACGCGTCGTCGTGCGCGCGAACCACGACCACCGGGCACGGAGCCTCGTCGGCGACCTTCGCCGAGGTCGAGCCGAGCAGCGCCGCCGCGAGGTTCCCGCGGCCGCGGTTGCCGACGACGAGCAGGTCGGCTTCCTGCGCAGCCGCGAGGAGCACCTCGTCGGAGCCACCCTCGACGACGCTCGACCGTCGCGGAATGGCCCTCCCCAAGCACCTCCGTCACCTGCGCCGCGGCGGCGTCCTCGGCGGCCTGTCGCGTGATGTCGAAGAGCTCCACGTTGTCGGTCCACGCCATCGGCACCAGACCCGTGTCGGCAGGGGTCGCGACGGGGACGAAGCTCCAGGCGTGCACGGCCTCGAGGCTCGCCGAGCGGAGCGAGGCCTCCTCCGCGGCCCAGCGGAGCGCCGCAGCGGCGTGGGCCGAGCCGTCGATTCCGACCACGATCCTTCCCGCCATGCCGACATTCTTGCCGATCGGGCTCGCAGAGGGGAGGCCGAGCACTCAAGAAGCCGGTGAAAACGGCCGATGAAAGCCGTGCGGCCGTGAACCCTTCGTCCGACATCCCGTCGTCGGCCACCGACGTCTCCGTCCCTGCGGACGAGCCGCTGGACCCGGTCGTCGAGTCGTACCGCAAGCTCGCCGACGTCTTCCACGACGTGCTCTCGGAGCAGTCGCTCGACGACCTCCTGCAACGCATCGCGGACACGGTCGGCGAGCTGATCCCGTACGACGACATCACGTTCTACGAGGCGAACGACGCCACGCAGGAGCTGAGGGCCGTGTTCGCGTCCGGCGAGGACGAGGAGAAGGTGCTCGCCGACCCACCGTTCGCCTACGGGGTCGGCATCACCGGCTGGGCGGTCGAGCACCGGGAGCCCGTGCTCGCCAACCGAGCGGAGCTCGACCCGCGCGTGCGCTTCGTCGCGAACACGACCCCGGATCCCGAGTCGCTGATCGTCGTGCCGCTGATCGCACGCGGCCGGCTGAAGGGGACGCTCAACATCTACCGCGCCGGGTTCCAGGAGTTCACGGAGGACGAGTTCCTGCTCGTAGTGCGCTTCGGCGACGCCGCGGCGCTCGCGATCGACAACGCCCACATCCGCGCGACGCTCGAGCGCCAGGCGCAGACCGACCCGCTCACGGGCCTCTGGAACCACCGCACCTTCCACGAGCGGCTGCGCCAGGACCTCGTGACCGCCTCCGGCGACCAGAGCTCGGTCGCGCTGATCATGCTCGACCTCGACGACTTCAAGCGCGTCAACGACGTGTACAGCCATGCGACGGGCGACCAGGTGCTCTCCGAGGTCGCGGGAATCCTGCTCGCCTCGGTGCGCGGCAGCGACACCGTCTGCCGGATCGGCGGCGAGGAGTTCGCGATCATCGCGCCCACGAAGGCGCTTGCGGACGCGTTCCGGCTCGCCGAGCGCGTCCAGGAGCACGTCGCCGAGACCGAGTTCGGGCCCGTCGGCCCGGTGAGCCTCTCGATCGGGATCGCGTCGGGTCCGGAGCACGCCGCGAACCCGCGCGAGCTCGTCGCGTGCGCCGAGGCCGCGATGATGACCGCCAAGGCGCGCGAGAAGGGCCAGATCGTCGTGTTCCACGAGGACGGCCCGGGGCGCCCCTCGGACGACGTGCCGGGACGGAGCGCCGAGTTCCGCTCGATCGCGCACCTGAAGATGCTGCACGGCGCCTCCGCGAAGCTGAGCCGCCTCAACGACGTGGCCGAGATCGGCTCGACGATCGCGGACGAGCTGCGCCTCCTGATCGACTACCACAACTGCCGCGTCTTCGTCCGCGAGGGCGACGACCTCCACCTGATCAGCTTCCGGGGCGATCTCCGGGCCGAGGCGTCGGCGCCGGAGGCTGCGCTCGCCACCCGCGTGGGCGACGGGATCACGGGCCACGTCGCGGCCACCGGCCAGGCCTTCATCACGGGCGACGCCGCGCATTGCGACATCGGCCGGCGCATCCCCGGCACCGAGGAGATCGAGGAGTCGTTGCTCGCGGTGCCGCTGCGCTACGGGCCGACCGTCGTCGGCGTGATCGTCGTGTCGAAGCTCGGCCTCGACCAGTTCGACGCCGACGACCTGCGGCTGCTCGAGGTGCTCGCGGGTCACGCGTCCGTCGCGCTCGTCAACGCGCGGCTCTACGAGGCGCAACGCCGCGAGGCCGAGAGCGCCAAGGCGCTCCTCGAGCTCACACGTGAGCTCTCCGCGGTGACGAACCTCGACGGGGTGCTCGAGCAGGTCGCGCTCGGAGCCGCACGCATCATGGGCTCGGAGCGCTGCTCCGTGTGGCTGCCGACCGCGGAAGGCGGGCTCGTCTGCCGGGCGACGGCCGGCGGTGGCGCGTACGCCGCCCTGCAGGGCGGCGTGATCCCACCGGAGATGGTCGTGCCGTTCGTGAGCATCGAGGAGCCGTTCGTGATGCGTGACGCGGACGCGGGTCGTATCGGGCATGCGCTCGGGGCACGGGGCCAGGCGCCCGCGCACGCGGTCGCGGTGATCCCGCTCGACCACGGGCTCGGCGCCCTCGCCGTGGCAGTCGAGGCGGACGTCGGCGCGCGAGAGCTCGAGCTCCTCGCGGGGATCGCGAGCCAGGCACGTCTCGCGATCACGAACGCGGGCAGCTTCGCGTCGCTCGAGCGCACGTTCCTCTCGACGGTCGAGGCGCTCGCGAACGCGCTCGAGGCGAAGGACGCCTACACGAGCTCGCACACCCGCTGGATCTGCGACATGGCGATCGAGGTGGGCACCGAGCTGGGCCTCGACCCCGAGCGGCTCAAGCGCGTCGAGCTCGGGGCGCTCTTCCACGACATCGGGAAGATCGGCATTCCCGCGTCGATCCTCATGAAGGCAGGCCCGCTGACCGCCGACGAGCGGGCGGTGATCGAGCGGCATCCCGAGCTCGGCGAGCGCATCCTCGCGCCGATCGAGCAGCTCTCCCAGGTGCGCCCGATCGTCCGGGCCTGCCACGAGCGCTACGACGGCCGCGGCTACCCGGACGGGCTGCGTGGAGAGGAGATCCCGCTCGAGGCGCGGATCATCTTCGCCTGCGACGCCTTCCACGCGATGACGACCGACCGCCCCTACCGGGATGCGCTCAGCGTGGACGAGGCGTTCCGGCGGCTCGCCGAGGCCTCGGCCACGCAGTTCGACCCGCGTGTGATCGAGGTCTGCCTGCGGGTGCTGCGCCAGCCGCCCCCGCTCGACGCGGTCGTCTGATCCGCACCGACGTGCTCAGCCGACGCGCCGCAGCACCCGTAACGCCCTGGGCTCGAGCGGGACCGACGCCCGCGCGCGGTAGGTGGTGCCGTTGGGTGCGAGCTCCGGCTCCGCCGTCGCGAGCTCGTGCGCCCAGATCCGGCCGAAGCGGGTCGGCGGCAGCACGAAGGTGACGAGCTCCCACCAGGCGTTGAACAGCACGATGAACGACTCGTCGACCACGGCCTCGCCCACGGCGGTCAGGGACGGGATCTCGGAGCCGTTGAGGACGGCGCCGAGCGCGAATCCGTCACCGCGCCGCCAGTCCGCGAGCGTCATGCGGCGACCGTCGGGGCGGAACCACCAGACGTCGGGCGCGCCGGAGCCCTGTCGAGCCTCGCCGCTGAGGAATGCAGCCCGGCGGAACACCGGATGCTCCGCGCGCAGCCGGAGGAGACGCTTGGTGAACTCACGGGTGGCGACGGCACGGTCGTCGATCTCCCAGTCGAGCCACGAGAGCTCGTTGTCCTGGCAGTAGGCGTTGTTGTTCCCGTGCTGGGTGTTGCGGAGCTCGTCGCCTGCCAGCAGCATCGGCGTCCCCTGGGAGAGGAGCAGAGTCGCGAGGATGTTGCGGGTCTGCCGGTCGCGGAGCTCGTTCACGACCGGGTCGTCGGTCTCGCCTTCGACGCCGCAGTTCCACGAGCGGTTGTCGTCGGTGCCGTCCCGGTTGCCCTCGCGGTTTGCGTCGTTGTGCTTGCGGTCGTACGAAACGAGGTCGCGCAGCGTGAACCCGTCGTGGCACGTGACGAAGTTGATCGACGCGGATGGATGGCGGCCGTCGTCCTGGTACAGGTCGCTCGAGCCCGTGAAGCGTCGCGCGAACTCCGCGACCGCCGCGTGGCCGCGCCAGAAGTCGCGCACCGAGTCCCGGTAGAGCCCGTTCCACTCCGACCAGAGGATCGGGAAGTTCCCCACCTGGTATCCGCCCGGGCCGACGTCCCACGGCTCCGCGATCAGCTTCACCTGCGAGAGCACCGGATCCTGATGGATCACGTCGAAGAACGCGGACAGGCGGTCGACGTCGTAGAGCTCCCGTGCGAGCGCCGAGGCGAGGTCGAAGCGGAAGCCGTCGACGTGGCACTGCGTGACGAAGTAGCGCAGCGAGTCCATGATCAGCCGCAGGACCGAGGGGTTGACCGGGTTGAGCGAGTTGCCGGTACCCGTGAAGTCCATGTAGTGCCGGGGGTCGTCGGGCACGAGGCGGTAGTAGGCGGCGTTGTCGATCCCCTTGAACGACAGCGTCGGGCCGAGGTGGTTCCCCTCCGCGGTGTGGTTGTAGACCACGTCGAGGATCACCTCGATCCCCGCGCGGTGGAGCGCCTTGACCATGCCCTTGAACTCCCGCACCTGCTCTCCGCACGACCCGGTTGCCGCGTAACCCGCGTGCGGGGCGAAGTACCCGATCGTCGAGTAGCCCCAGTAGTTGGTCAGGCCGCGCTCGACGAGCGCGTGCTCGTCGGCGATGTGGTGCACCGGGAGGAGCTCCACCGCGTTGACGCCGAGGTCGAGCAGGTAGCTGATCGCGGCGTCGGAGGCGAGACCCGCGTACGTGCCCCGCAGGTCCTCGCGCACCCCCTCGAGCTGCTTGGTGAAGCCCTTCACGTGGAGCTCGTAGATGACGGTCTCCGCGAGGCGGCGGCGGAGCGGTGCGTCGCCCTCCCAGTCGAAGGTGTCCTCGATCACGACGCTGTGCGGGATCGCGGGCGCCGAGTCGGAGGTGTCGCGCACGTCCTCGCGGCCGGGCGCGTACGCGAACGCACGGGCGCGCTCGTAGGCGATCGGCCCGTCGATCGCCTTCGCGTACGGGTCGATCAGGAGCTTGGCCGGGTTGAACCGGTGACCCGCCCCCGGATCCCAGGGCCCGTGGACGCGGTAGCCGTAGCGTTGCCCCGGCCCCACCTCCGGAAGGTAGGCGTGCCAGACGTGCGCCGTGTGCTGGCGCACCTCGACGCGCTCCTCACGGCCGTCGTCGTCGAAGAGGCAGAGCTCGACGCGCTCGGCGTTCTCGCTGTAGAGGGTGAAGTTCGTCCCCTGCCCGTCCCACGTCGGACCGAGCGGGAACGGCCCTCCGGGCCAGACGGCTCGACTCACCTGCGCACCCTAGCCACGCCGCTGGACGGCTCACCCGCGCGTCCCGTGGGTCAGAGCGCCTCGGTCCAGACGAGCGCCGTGCCGTCGAGCACGACGACGCCGTCCTGGTTCGTGATCGTCGTCCGGAGCCTCGTCAGCGGCTTGTCCTCACGCAGCTCGAGCACCTCGACCTCCGCCGTGAGCTCGTCTCCGGGCCGGACCGGCGCCGTGAAGCGCCAGTCGACGTGGAGGAACACGCTGCCCGGCCCCGGCAGGTCCTCCGCGACCACCGCATTGAGGAGGCCGGAGGTGACGCCGCCCTGGACGATGACTCCCCCGAAGCGGGAGCGCGACGCCGCCTCCTCGTCGTAGTGGAGCGGGTTGCGGTCGCCCGTCAGCTCGGTGAAGAGCTCGATGTCGCGGGCCCGCACCGTCCGTGTCCGGCGCGCGGTCTCTCCCACACGGCGCTCGCCCATCGCCGCATCGTAGGCGGCGCCGTGCGCCCTACCCCGCCGCCTCCGCGCTTCGCAAACCGCGCACCGCCCACACGACGAACACGACGATCAGCGCGAAGGCGCCCGCGAACGCGAGCGGCGCCTCGGTCGGGACGCCCGAGATGAAGCCCCGCCCCGCCTCGAGCACGTACGTGATCGGGTTGTACCGGGCAACGGTGTGGATCCAGCCCGAGAGCAAGGCCAGCGGGACGTACACGGGCGCGAAGAACAGGAGCAGGAACACCGGCATCTGCATGAACGGGCCGACCTGGATCGTCCGGAACCGCAGCGCGATGCCCGCCGCCCAGAGCAGCGCCGCGACGTTGAGCAGGAGCGCGAGGGTGTAGAGGCCGACCAGGTCGAGCGACCCGCCGCCGACGTCCATTCCGACGAGCAGCGCGATCACGGTCAGCAGCGTGGCGGTGGTGACCCAGCGCCCGAGCGCGGCGAGCCCGTAGCCGATGAGGATCCCGAGCCGGTTCGGCGACGCGAGCAGGAGCCGCTTGCCGAAGCCGCCCTCGAAGTCGCGCGCGATGCCGAACCCGGTGAACACCCCGCTGAACGCCGCCGACTGGAGCAGCACGAACACGAACTGGAAGGACGTGTAGTCGCCCGTGTAGTCGAATCCCGGCACCTCGCGCACCTGTGAGAGGCCGCCGGCGAAGGCGGTGAAGAAGAAGAGCGGGAACATCAGACCCGGCAGGAGCAGCGACGGCGTCGTGAAGATCACGTGGAGCGTGCGCCACGCGACGCCGCGGGCGACCTGGAGCGTGCTCACGTGCGGCTCATCCGCTCCCGCATCGCCCACGAGGCGACCGTCAGCGAGACGATCGCCAGCACGGTCGCGATCCCGAAGCCGAGCGCGAGCGCCTCCTCGTCCCAGCCGGTGATGATCAGGCTGCGGACGCACTCGACGAGGTACGAGACGGGGTTCACGGTCGCGGCCCAGCGAAACCAGTCGACCGCGATCAGGTTCCGGGGCGCGTTCACGGACGAGATGAACAGGAACACGAAGAGCAGCGGGAACAGCCCCTGGACAGCCTCTCCGCTGCCCGTGCGGAGCGCGAGGAACGACCCGATCGCGCCGAACGCGAGCGAGATCAGCGTGGCGTAGCCGAGCAGCAGCACGACGCCGCCCGCGCCGGAGGCGAAGTCGACGCCGAGCACGAGCCCGATCGCGACGTAGATGACGCCCTGGACGAAGCCGAGCACGATCACGCCCGAGAGGTGCCCGACGAGGAGGGCGGAGCCCCTGAGCGGGGTGAGGGCGAGGCCGGTTGAGGAAGCCGGTCTGGATGTCCCGGGCGAGGTTCGTGCCCGCGTTCATGGTCGAGAACAGCGCTCCCTGGATGAAGGGCACCGCGAGCGCGAACGCGAGAAACGAGTCGGTGGGGAAGCCGGGCAGGTTCGTGGACGCCTTCAGCCCGGCCGCGTTGACGATCATCAGGACGAGCGGGAACACGATCGGCGGGATCGTCATCGCGGGCTGGCGGAGCGTGTGCCGGAGCGAGCGCCCTGCGACTGCACCGACCTGGACCGCGGCAGAGCTCACGAGCTGTCCCCCTCGCCGTCGGCTGCCCCCTCGAGCGACCGGCCGGTCTTCGCGAGGAAGACGTCGTCGAGCGTCGGCGCGCGCAGCTCGACGTCGGCGAGCACCACGCCGTCGGCGTCCACCCCGCGGATCACGTCGGCGAGCCCGATTCCCTCGTGGAGCCGGACGGCGAGCTCTCCGTCGCCGAGCGGCTCTCCGTACCCGGCGAGCAGGGCCCGGATGCGCGCACGATCGGCCTCGTCACCAGGGATCGCGTGCACGCTGGGACGGCCGATGCCCGCCTTGAGAGCGGTGGGGCTGCCCTCGGCGACGATCCGGCCGTGGTCGATGATCCCCACGCGGTCGGCGAGCACGTCCGCTTCTTCGAGGTACTGCGTCGTGAGGAACACGGTGACGCCGTCCTCGCGCGCCAGCCGCGCGACCTCGTCCCACAACGCGGTCCGGCTCTGCGGGTCGAGCCCGGTGGTCGGCTCGTCCAGGAACAGCACGCGCGGGCGGTGCACGAGCGCGAGCGCGAGGTCGAGGCGCCGTTTCATCCCGCCCGAGTACCCCCGCACCTTGCGGTCGGCCGCGTCGGTGAGCCCGACCCGCTCGAGCAGCTCGTCGGTTCGTGCGACGCGCTCCGCCTTGGGAAGACCGTGGAGCATGGTCTGCAGGCGGAGGTGGTCGCGACCCGTGAGCAGGCCGTCGAGCGCGGCCTCCTGGAGCGCGGCGCCGATGCTCGACCGCACCTTCGGCCCTTCGCGGACGACGTCGAAGCCGGCGACCCGGGCCGTGCCCGCCGTGGGCGGCAGGAGGGTCGTGAGCACGAGCACGGTCGTGGACTTGCCGGCGCCGTTCGGGCCGAGGAAACCGTAGATCTCGCCGGGCTCGACGCGGAGGTCGATCCCGTCGACCGCTCGCGGGCCTTTCTTGAACTCGCGGACGAGGCCCTCGACGACGATGCTGTTGTCGGCGGGCACGCGTTCCACGCTACTGGCTGAGGACGTCCCGCCGGGCCGTGTACTCGGCCGCGTCGATCTCCCCGCGCGCGAACCGCTCGGCGAGGATCTCGTGGGCGCTCGGCCTGCGGCCCGTGCGCCGCCGCCAGGGCGCGAACCGGACGACCACGGCCACGATCGCCACCCAGACCAGGATCCAGAAGGGGAAGAACCACCAGTGCCAGCCGGCGGCCTCGTGGAGCAGCACCTGCGAGCCCATCTCGACCTCCTCCGTTCGTGGACTAATCATTAGTATACTAACGATTAGTCCACGAAGCAAGGGTTAGGGTGACGCATGCGACCGGGCGGGACTCCGATCGGGCTACAGCTGGCCCGGACGTCGAAGAACGTCGGGCGGGCGTTCGGCGACGCGCTCGCGCAGGCCGGCGGCTCGCTCCCCGTGTGGCTGATCCTGACCACGCTGCGCGGCGAGGCGCACGCGTCACAGCACGAGCTCGCGCGCGCGATCGGAATCGAGGGACCGACGCTCACCCGGCATCTCGACCAGCTCGAGGCGGCCGGGCTCGTCCGGCGCGTGCCGCAGCCCGACGACCGCCGCGCCGTCCGCGTCGAGCCGACCGATGCCGGCCTCGCTCTGCACGCCCGGCTGCTCGAGGTCGTGATCGCCTTCAACCGACGACTGACCGAAGGGCTCGGCCGCGAAGACCTCGAGCGGCTCCGCCGCACGCTCGAGGCGCTCGAGGCGAACGTCCGCTCCTAGAGAGCTGCGGGCACGAGCCAGACCGTCGCGAGCGGCGGCAGGGTCACCGCCGCGGAGAACGGCCGGCCGTGCATCGGCTCGGCGACCGCCTCGACCCCGCCGAGGTTGCCGACGCCCGAGCCGCCGTACTCGCCTGCATCCGTGTTCACGGCCTCGCGCCACGTGCCTCCCGCGGGGAGCGGGACGCGCCAGTGGTGACGCACGACCGGCGAGAAGTTCACGAGGCAGACGACCGTGCGCGCGGCGTCCGCGGAGAAGCGGGCGTAGGCGAGCACGTTCTCCTCGCGCGCGTCGCCGACGAGCCATGCGAACCCGTCCGGCCGGAAGTCGACCTCCCAGAGCGCGGGCTCGTCCCGGTAGACGCGGTTGAGGTCGCCGACGCAGCGCTGCAGCCCTCGGTGGAGCGGATAGTCGAGCACGTACCAGTCGAGCGACGCGGCCTCCGACCACTCGCCGCCCTGGCCGAACTCGCCCCCCATGAACAGGAGCTGTTTCCCCGGGTGCGCCCACATGTGCCCGTAGAGCGCCCGGAGCGTGGCGAACTGCTGCCACTCGTCGCCCGGGATCTTGCGCAGCAGCGCCCCTTTTCCGTGCACGACCTCGTCGTGCGAGAGCGGGAGGACGAAGTTCTCGTCCCAGGCGTAGACGAGGGAGAACGTGAGCTCGTCGTGGTGCCAGCGGCGGTGCACGGGCTCCTTTGCGATGTAGTCGAGCGTGTCGTGCATCCAGCCCATGTTCCACTTGAACGTGAAGCCGAGCCCCCCGCCGTCGGTGGGGCGGGAGACACCGGGCCAGGCCGTCGACTCCTCCGCGATCATCTGGACGCCCGGGTGGACGCCGTGCACGACTGCGTTCAGCTCCTGCAGGAACGAGACCGCCTCGAGGTCCTCACGGCCGCCGAAGCGGTTCGGGAGCCACTCGCCCTGCTCGCGCGAGTAGTCGAGGTAGAGCATCGAGGCGACCGCGTCGACGCGGAGGCCGTCGACGTGGAACTCCTCGAGCCAGTAGAGGGCGCTCGCGAGCAGGAAGTTGCGCACCTCGTGGCGGCCGAGGTTGAACACGAGCGTGCCCCAGTCCGGGTGGGACCCGCGACGGGGATCGGCGTGCTCGTACAAGGCGGTCCCGTCGAAGCGCGCCAGCGCCCAGTCGTCGCGTGGGAAGTGGGCCGGCACCCAGTCGAGCAGCACTCCGATGCCGCGACCGTGGAGCTCGTCGACGAAGGCGCGCAGGTCGTCGGGCTCCCCGAGCGTCGCCAGCGGCGCGTAGAAGCCGGTCACCTGGTAGCCCCAGGAGCCCCCGAAGGGGTGCTGCAGCACGGGCAGGAGCTCGACGTGGGTGAAACCGAGCTCGGCTACGTGGTCGCCCAGCTCGTCGGCGAGCTCCCGCCAGCCGAGGCCCTGCCGCCACGAGCCGGCGTGCGTCTCGTAGACGGAGATCGGGTCCGTGAGGGGATCGGTCGCCGTGCGACGCGCGAGCCAGTCACCGTCCGACCACTCGTGCCGCGAGCGGTACACGAGCGACGCCGTCCCGGGCGGGGCCTCGGCACGGAACGCGAGCGGATCGGCCTTCAAGCGCACGACACCGTCGGCCCCCGTGACCGCGAGCTTGTACGCCTGCCCTTCGCGCGCGTTCTCGGCCACGGTCGCCCAGACCCCGGACGACCCCTGGGGCTCGAGCCGGTCGGCCCGCTCGCTCCAGTCGTTCCAGTCCCCGACCACGGACACCTCGCGCGCGTTCGGCGCCCACACCGCGAAGCGGACACCCTCCTCACCATCCAGCAGATGCGCTCCGAGCCGTTCCCAGAGGCGCTCGTGGCGTCCCTCGCCGATCAGGTGGAGGTCGAGCTCGCCGAAGCTCATCTGCGCCCCCGGGTGGCCGGCGGACGGGGCGTGGATGACGACCGGAGCGGCCTCACACCTCACACCGCCGTCTCGAGCATGCGCAGCATGCCGATGATCGGGATCGAGGCCCAGTCCGGCCGGTTGCGCGCCTCGTAGCGGAGCTCGTAGACGAGCTTCTCGAGCTCGAACAGCGCCAGCAGGCGGTCGAAGCCAGCCCGGCTGGGAGGAAGGAGGCGCTCGTCCGCCGCGGCGAGGTATCCGTCGAGGAACGCGGCCCGGCAGGCCTCCACCCAGCCCGTCGGAGCCTCCACGCCGAACAGGAGCAGCGACGCGTCACCGGCGTAGGCGAACGAGCGGGTCATCCCGGCCAGGTCGCGCAGCGGCGAGCGCTTGCGGCGGCGCTCCGGCAACGACCGGGCGGGCTCGCCCTCGAAGTCGATCACGATCCAGTCGTCGTCGGTCGACCAGAGGACCTGGCCGAGGTGGTAGTCGCCGTGCGTCCGGATCGCGAGGCCCGAGGGGCCGGCGCCCGCGAGCTCGTGCACGAGGTCGCGGAGGTCCTCGGCACGGTGCGCCACCGCCCCGAGCGCATCGTCGTCGGGCAGCCCGCCGAACGTCGCCGAGATCTCCTCGTCGATGGCCGCGGCGAAGAGCGGTAGCGACTCGGCGCTCGGCTCCTCGGGGGCGAACGCCGGGTCGTCGGGCGACGCGAGCGCCCGGTGGAGGCCGGCCGTCACCTCGCCGAGCCGCCAGGCACGGTCGGGCAGCCACGACGCGTCGTCGGCGAGGGACTCGACGGTCAGCTCCCAGCCGCCGCCCGCGGCGTGGACGAGCTCGGTGATCGAGACGAGTGCGGTCTCGAGCGGCGGGCCGAGCGTCTCGAGCGCCCCTTCCAGGCGCGGGGCGTTCGCGAATCCTTCCGCCTCGAGCGCCCGCAGCATCTCGAGCTCCGGGTTCGGCCCCGCCTCGAGCCGCCGGTAGAGCTTCACCATGTGCCGCTCGTCGAGCACGACCGAGCTGTTCGACTGCTCCACGCCCAGCGCCCGGACGGACTCGCCGACTACGTCGACCCCCGCCAGCGCCGCGAGACGGGCTGCGATCTCGGGCCGCTCGAGCACGTCAGCCGTCCCGTCGGCGGCGAAGTCGAGGACGTAGAACTCGTGCGTGCCGGTGCCGAAGCGGACCTCGACCACTGCGAGCACTACGTCCTCGTCCTCGACCGGCAGCGCGGCGATCTCCGCGCTCTCGGGCGTCTGGTCCTTCGCGCCGAACCAGCGCGCGTCCTGGACGAGCATCAGCAGCTCGTCGCTCCCGAGCGCGGTCGGGTCAGCCATCCGGGGTCTCCTCGAGCAGCTGGAACCAGTAGAAGCCGCGTGGGCCGAACGTGAGCAGGTAGGGCAGCGCGCCGATCCGGGGGAACGGCGTGCCGCCGGTCATCTCGACCGGCGTGCGCCCCTCGAAGGAGGAGAGGTCGAGCTCGACCGCCTGCGCCGAGCGGGCGAGGTTGTGCACGCAGAGCAGCGTGTCGTTCTCGTGGCTGCGGACGTGCGCGAACACGCGCGGATTGGAGGTCTCCAGCGTCCTGTACGAGCCGAGCCCGAACACCGGGTGCTGCTTGCGGAGCGCGACGAAGCGCTGCAGCCAGCGGAGCAGCGACGACGGCGAGCGGAGCTGGGCCTCGACGTTCACCGCCTGGAAGCCGAACACGGGGTCCATCAGCGGCGGGAGGTAGAGCTGGGCGAAGTCCGCGCGGGAGAATCCGCCGTTCCGGTCCCCCGTCCACTGCATCGGCGTGCGCACGCCGTCGCGGTCGCCGAGGTACACGTTGTCGCCCATCCCGATCTCGTCTCCGTAGTAGAGCACCGGTGAGCCGGGGAGCGAGAACAGGATCGCGTGCATGAGCTCGATTTCGTCGCGTCCGCCGTCGAGGAGCGGCGCGAGGCGCCTGCGGATCCCGAGGTTGAGCTTCATCCGCGGGTCGTTCGCGTACTCCGCGTACATGTAGTCGCGCTCGTCGTCGGTCACCATCTCGAGCGTCAGCTCGTCGTGGTTGCGGAGGAACAGACCCCACTGGCAGTGATCCGGGATCGGCGGAGTGCGGTCGAGGATCTCGACGATCGGCCGCGCTTCCTCCCGCCGGACGGCCATGAACATCCGCGGCATCACGGGGAAGTGGAACGCCATGTGGCACTCGTCACCGTCGCCGAAGTAGTCCACGACGTCCTCCGGCCACTGATTCGCCTCGGCGAGCAGCACACGGTCGGGATACCCCGCATCGACCTCGGCCCGAACCCGCTTGAGGAACTCGTGCGTCTTCGGGAGGTTCTCGCAGTTCGTCCCTTCCTCCTCGAACAGGTACGGCACCGCGTCGAGCCGAAAGCCGTCGAGCCCCAGGTCGAGCCAGAAGCGGAGCGCTTCGATGATCGCGTCCCCGACCTCGGGGTTCTCGTAGTTGAGGTCCGGCTGGTGGCTGTAGAACCGATGCCAAAAGTACGCGCCACGGACGGGGTCGAACGTCCAGTTCGACTGCTCGCTGTCGACGAAGATGATCCGCGCGTCCTCGTAGAGGTGCACGGTGTCCGACCAGACGTACCAGTCGGCCTTCGGCGAGTCGGGCCCCTGGCGCGACTCCTGGAACCACGGATGCTCGCTCGACGTGTGGTTCATCACGAAGTCGGCGATCACCCGCATTCGCCGCTCGTGGGCCGCCTCGACGAACGAGGCGAACTCGTCCACGGTGCCGAACTCGGCCGCGACCGAGAGGAAGTCCGACACGTCGTAGCCGCCGTCGCGCAGCGGCGAGGGGTAGAACGGCAACAGCCAGATGCAGTCGACCCCGAGCCACTGCAGGTAGTCGAGCTTCTGGCGCAGGCCGCGAAAATCGCCGGTGCCGTCGTCGGAGGAGTCGAAGAAGGCGCGCGTGTGCAGCTCGTAGAACACCGCGGTCTTGAACCAGTCCGGCTGCGCCTCGAACCAGTGCTCGCTCATGACCTTGTTCGCGAAGCGGAAATCCGCGCGCCCGCATTCGCGGTCGCAACTGCCTCTTCCGCGCGCTCCGGGTCCGACGTCAGTCGGATGGGGCGTGCAACACATCGGAACGCGCGCCGGTTCACGACCGCGCCGCCGTCAGCAGATGGGCCTTGCCCGGGCCGAGGCGGACGAAGTTCCGCGCGCCCCACGTGTACGCCTCGCCGGACAGCTCGTCGACGACGTCGAAGGGCTCGGGCAGCTCGAGCACGGGCGGGACGACACAGACGCCCTCGTGGACGGCGAACGGGTCGAGGTTGACGACCACGAGCACGACGTCGTCGTCGAGCGTCCGCGCGTACCCGAGCAGGTGCTCGTTCTCCGTCTCGAGCCAGACGAGGCGCTCGAGCCCCGCGCCCGTGAGCGCGGGGTGCGCACGACGCGTCTCGTTGAGGCGCTTGATCAGCGGGAGGAGCGGCCCGTCGAACGAGCGCTCGTGCAGCTCGTACTTCTCCGAGTCGAGATACTCCTCGCTGCCCGGCCGCACCGGCACGTTCTCGCAGCGCTCGTAGCCGGAGTAGAGGCCGTAGCTGGGCGAGAGCGTCGCGGCGAGCACGAGGCGGCACTCGAAAGCCGGCCGGCCGCCCTGCTGCAGCGTCGCGTGGAGGATGTCGGGCGTGTTGGGCCACAGGTTGGGGCGCAGGTAGGGCGACCACTCGCGCAGCTGCTCGACGAGCTCGACCAGCTCCCACTTCGCGTTCTTCCACGTGAAGTACGTGTACGACTGCGAGAAGCCGGCTTTCGCGAGCAGCGTCATCATCGCGGGGCGCGTGAAGGCCTCGGAGAGGAACACGGTCTCCGGGTACCGCTTGCGCACGTGGGCGATCAGCCACTCCCAGAGCGGAACCGGCTTCGTGTGGGGGTTGTCGACCCGAAACACCGTCACCCCTGCCTCGCACCAGCGCAGCACGACCGCCCGCACCGCCTCCCACAGCCCCTTGCGGTCGCTCGTCTCCCAATCGAAGTTGTGGATGTCCTGGTAGCGCTTCGGTGGGTTCTCGGCGTACTTGAGCGTGCCGTCCGGCCGATGCTGGAACCACTCCGGGTGCTCGGTCAGCCACGGGTGGTCGGGCGAAGCCTGCAGCGCGAGATCGAGCGCGAGCTCCATGCCGTGCGCGTGCAACGCCTCAACGAGCGCGGCGAGCTCCGCGTCGCCGCCCAGCCCCGGGTCGATCGCGTCGTGGCCACCGGCCGCGCCGCCGATCGCCCACGGGCTGCCGACGTCTCCGGACGCTGCGCGCTCGACGTTGTTGCGCCCCTTTCTGTTCGTCGCGCCGATCGGATGGATCGGCGGCAGATAGAGCACGTCGAAGCCGTGCTGGGCCAGCGCGGGCACGGCGTCCACGACACCCGCGAGGCCACCCCAGGAGCGCGGGAAGAGCTCGTACCAGGCGCCGGCCCGGGCGCGCTCGCGCTCTACCTCGACCGGGTACGGGTCGCTCCGCGCCGCGCCGGGACGGTCACGGGCGGAGAGCTCGGGCGCGGCCGCTCGCCAGTCGTCCACGCTCCCGGGCCCGAACAGCGCCTCCCCCTCGGCGAGCTCGCCGGAGAAGTCGGCCTGGCCCGCGGCGAGCTTCCGCTCGTACTCGTCGAGCCACGCGGCGGGACGGTCGACCCACGCCTCGAGCTCGAACTCCCAGCGCCCGATCGCGTCGACGTCGAACGTCCCGCCGAAGCGGTCGTTGCCGAGCGGCCGCAAGGGCTGCTCGCGCCAGCGTCCCCGCCCGCGGCGGTAGCGCACCACGGCCCGCAGCGGGTCGTGCCCGTCGCGGACGAGCGTTGCGGCGACCGGGACGTGGTCGCCCACGCATGCCTTCACCGGCCAGCGCCCGCAATCGACCTGGGGCGTGACCTCGGAGATCACGATCCTGTCCGCCGGCATCCCGGAACACGGTAAACAGTCCGTCGTGCGCTTGACGCGGTCCTTCGGTGTGCAGCTCCATCCGACCTCGCTCCCCGGAGGGCGGCTCGGCCCGGACGCGTACGCGTTCGTCGACTGGCTCCACGCCGCCGGCGCGCGCTGGTGGCAGGTGCTGCCGCTGCATCCACCGGACGAGCACGGGTCGCCGTACACCTCCCCGTCGGGGTTCGCGGGCTGGGAGGGCCTGCTCGCCGACCCCGAGGCCCCCGTCGCGGCGAGCGACGTGCGCGCGTTCCGCCGCCGGACGGGCGGCTGGCTCGACGACTGGCTCGCGTTTGCGGGCGACGACGCGCTCGGCGGCCAGGTGCGCTTCGCGCGCGAGTGGGGAGCGCTGCGTGGGTACGCGGCCGCGCGCGGCGTTCGCGTGATCGGCGATCTCCCGATCTACGTCGCGGCCGGCGGCTGCGACCACGTCTCACATCCGGAGCTCTTCTGCCCGCTCGACGAAGCCGTCGCCGGGGCGCCGCCCGACGCGCTCAACCCGGACGGCCAGCTGTGGGGCAACCCGCTGTACGACTGGAGGGCCCTCGCGCGCACGGGGTTCGCCTGGTGGACCGACCGCATGCGCCGGGCGCTCGAGCTCGCGGACATGTTCCGCATCGACCATTTTCGCGGCTTCGTCAGCTACTGGGTCGTCCCCGCCGGCGAGGCGACGGCGAGGTCCGGCCGCTGGCGCCGAGGGCCCGGACGCGCGGTCTTCGACGCAGCCCGGGGCGCGCTCGGCGACTTGCCCGTGATCGCCGAGGACCTCGGCGTGATCACGAAGGACGTGCGCGCGCTCCGCGACGAGCTCGGGCTGCCCGGAATGGCGGTCATGATCTGGGCGTTCTCGGGTCGCAGGAACAACCCGCACCGGCTCGAGAACCACCGCCGGCACCAGGTCGTCTACACGTCGACGCACGACACCGACACGCTCGCGGGCGCCTTCGGCGCGGACGAGGCCTGGCCGCTGCTCGAGCGGGCGCTCGCTTCCGTGTGCACGCTCGCGATCGTCCCGGCCCAGGACGTGCTCGGGCTCGGTAGCGCCGCCCGCATGAACCGTCCGGGCACGACCGGCGGCAACTGGAGCTGGCGGCTCGAGCCCGGACAGCTCACCAGCGCCGACGCGGTCCGCCTGCGCGGCGTCGCCGAGGCGACCGCCCGCGCCTAGCGTCCGTCCCCCGGGACGGACGCTAGAAGAGGATCTGGAGCGCCAGGTCCGGCGGGCAGCCGTGCTCGAGCAGCGACACGGCCCGGTGGAGATCGACGTCACGGTCGAGCGCCATCACGAGCGAGGCCTCCGGGTCGTAGCCCGCCGCCTGCAGGCGCTCCATCCGCCACGCGGTGATCTCCTCGCGCTCGCGTTCCCGCCGCGAAGGAGCGATTGGGGTCTGAATCGACATCATGTAGTAGAGAACGCGCACGATGTGTGGAGACCCTGAAGGGCCGTTACAGCAGAGTGACGCGCGTGTTGCGTTCGGGTTAGCGCGGGCCGCGAACGACACCCGGCGACCTCGAACCGCGGCGCACTCACCGGCCGGGGCTTAGAGTCCGGGAATGCCCAACCGAGTGAACGCCCGCCGAGACGCGAGGGGCGGATGAGCACCCCGGCGCGGCTCGAGACAGCCGAAGCCATCCGCATCGCCGCCTTCCGCGCCGAGATCCGGTCGTTCCTGCGCACGAGCGAGCATCTGGCGCGTGCCGCCGAGCTCACGCCGCGCCGCTACCTGCTGCTGCTGATGATCAAAGGCGCCCCGGACGGGAGTGAGCAGTCGACCGTGACGGAGCTGTCGGCGCGCCTCCAGCTCGCCCAGAGCACCGTCACCGAGCTCGTCGGCCGTGCGGAGCGTGCGGGGCTCGTCGAGCGCGAGCGGTCGGGAACCGACCTGCGCGTCGCGCATTTGCGGCTGACGCCGGAGGGCGAGCGCCGCCTGGCGCTCTCCGCCCGCAGCCTCACCGACGAGCGGTACGAGCTTCGTCGCCGGCTGGAGGAGCTCGAGGAGGGCTGAGCCGCCCTCGAGCTCAGTCGACGCCGCCCTCGAGCTCAGTCGACCGGCTCCAGCGGAAGCCCGGCCGCCACCCTGCTCTCTCCGCGGACCTCGTAGAGCACGTCCACCGAGTCGTTCTTCCCGTACGAGCCGGCGATGCCGAGCACCATCGAGGTCCAGCGCCGGGCACCGACCTTCTCGCGGACGAGCTCACGAGCGAAGACGAGCGCACCGTCGCGTACGACGAAATCGACCCCCTCCTGCTGCTGGATGCCGTTCACGTAGACCTCGAAGGGCCGCTGCACGTCGCCCGGCAGCGGGACACGGGTTCGTCGGCGCGGCTGCTCGGTCACGCTCATAGAATGCCTCCAATCGTGCGGTTCCGACCCCTCGTCCTCGGCGGCGCGCTGGTCGCCTCGGTCGTGCTCGCCAGCCCGGCCCTCGCGGGGAACGGCGGGTTCGCGCCCGTCACCCCCCAGTCGCCGAACGCCGACGGGATCACGCAGAGCTTCCTCTTCATCTCCGCGTTCTGCCTCGCAATCTTCCTGCTCGTGGAGGGTCTCCTGATCGCGTTCGTGATCCGCTATCGCCGGCGCAAGCGGGAGCGCTTCGCGGAGGCCGCGCAGGTGCACGGAGCCACCCGCCTCGAGCTCGCCTGGACGCTCGGCCCGGTGCTGGTGCTCTTCGCGATCATCGCGTTCGTGTTCTGGAAGCTGCCCGGGATCCAGGACGTGCCCTCGGCGTCCGCCGGTGGGTCGAATCTCGTCGTCCGCGTGACCGGCACGCAGTTCACGTGGGAGTTCCGCTACCCGAACGGCGCGGTCACGATCGACCGGCTGCGCGCCCCCGTGGGCCGCACCGTCGAGCTCGACGTCACGTCACCCGACTGGGACGTGATCCACTCGTGGTGGGTGCCCGCGCTCGGCGGGAAGATCGATGCGATCCCCGGCCGGGTCAACAAGACGTGGTTCAGGGCGACCGAGACCGGGGTCTTCCAGGGACAGTGTGCGGAGCTCTGCGGGCTGTACCACGCGAAGATGCTCGACACGGTCGAGGTGATGCCGGCGTCGGAGTTCGACACGTGGCTGTCCCAGCGCGTCGAGCAGCAGGACGCGGGAACGTCGACGCTCGGGCAGGAGCTCTGGGAGGGCTCGTGCGCGAAGTGCCACGGCCTCTCGGGCGAGGGCGCCTACGGACCGAAGCTCACGGGCTCGACGCTGATCCAGGACAAGACGCAGGTCGAGCAGCTCCTCCGCAGTGGGTTCGGCAAGATGCCTCCCGTCGGGCGGGAGTGGAACCAGACGGAGATGGACGCGATCACGAGCTACCTGAGCAAGAACCTTGGCAGTTAACGTCGAGCAGCCTCGCGTCCCGGCGTGGCAGCGCGGCAAGGTCGCGAGCTGGCTCGTCACGGTCGACCACAAGCGGATCGGCATCCTCTACATCGGCACGGCCGGGTTCTTCTTCGCGCTGTCGGGGTTCCTCGCCCTCCTCATCCGCACGCAGCTCGCGCGTCCCGACGGGCACGTCGTGACCGGCAACTCGTACAACGAGGTCGTCACGATGCACGGCACCGGAATGGTGTTCTTCGTCGTCGTCCCGTTGCTCGCCGGGCTGGCGAACTTCCTCGTCCCGCTCATGATCGGTGCGCCGGACATGGCGTTCCCGCGGCTGAACGCGCTCTCGTACTGGCTCTACGCGTTCGCCGGGCTCGTCTTCTGCTTCTCGTTCTTCGCCGCCGGCGGCGCCGCGAACACCGGCTGGACCGCGTATCCGCCGCTGTCGCTCGCGGCCCAGGGGCACGGGCAGGACCTGTGGATCCTCTCGCTCCACATCCTCACGATCTCCTCGATGGCGGGGGCGATCAACTTCATCGTCACGATCCACAACATGCGCGCGCGCGGCATGTCGTGGATGCGCATGCCGCTCTTCGTGTGGTCGATCGAGGTGTACGCGTGGCTCCTGCTGCTCGTGCTCCCGGTCCTCGCGGCAGGGCTGACGCTGCTCCTGCTCGAGCGGCAGTTCCCGGGCACGTTCCACTTCTTCCGCCCCGAGCAGGGCGACGAGGGCGGCTCCCCGATCCTCTACCAGCACGTGTTCTGGTTCTTCGGGCACCCCGAGGTCTACATCATGATCCTGCCCGTCTTCGGGATCATCTCGGAGATCCTCCCGGTCTTCGCCCGCAAGCCGATCTTCGGCTACAAGGCGATCGTGCTCTCGACGGTCGCGATCGGGTTCTTCTCGATGCTCGTCTGGGCGCACCACATGTTCACGGTCGGCCTGCCGACCTACCTGAACATCTGGTTCATGCTCGCGTCGATGGTGATCGCGGTTCCGACGGGGATCAAGATCTTCAACTGGCTCGCGACGCTCTGGCGGGGAACATCTCGATCGACACCCCGATGCTGTTCGCGCTCGGGTTCCTCAGCGTGTTCACGATCGGCGGGCTGTCCGGCATCTACCTCGCGGCGTTCCCGGTCGACTGGCAGGTGCACGACTCGTACTTCGTCGTGGCCCACTTCCACTACGTGCTGTTCGGGGGCTCGATCCTCGGGATCCTGGGCGGGCTCTGGTACTGGTGGCCGAAGATCTTCGGCCGCTTCCTCTCGGAGCGGCTCGGCAAGTGGACGTTCTGGCTCACGTTCGTCGGCTTCAACGTGACGTTCTTCCCGCTCCACCTGCTCGGTCTGCTCGGGATGCCGCGCCGCGTGTACACGTACCGTGACGACAGCCTATGGACGGCGTACAACACGATCTCCACCGCCGGCTCGTACGTGATGGGGCTCGGGATGCTGTGCTTCCTCCTCGCGATCGTGAAGAGCGTCCACGGCCGCCGCGCGGGCAACGACCCGTGGCAGGCGGACACGCTCGAGTGGTACACGACCTCGCCGCCGCCGCCGCACAACTTCGACGAGGTTCCCTACGTGACGAGCGCCCGCCCGCTCCACGACCTGCGCCGCCGGCTCCAGGAGTCACGGGCGTGAGGAGCGACCGCCGGGCGGGACCGCTGCTCGCCGCCATGGTGATCTGCTCGGCGGCCGCGGCCGGGCTCGTCGTCACGAGCGCCGCCCTCGAGCTGGGGAAGGCGCACTGGGCGGCCGCCCTGGTGGCGCTCCCGCTGCTCGTCGCGACGCTCGTCGCGGCGATCGTCTCCTACCGGCGCCTGATCGCGCCCGCGGCGACCGCGCTCGCGCTGATGCTCGCCGCGATCGCGACCGGCGGGCTCGTCGCCTGGGCGGACGACGCGGGCTGGTCGATCGCGCTGCACGTCGCCGCGGCCGGCGGCGCGCTCGCGGCGTCGCTCGCGACGCTCGCGGTCTCGTTCCGCGGCGAGCGCCTGCCACTCGGCCCCTGGCGCGACTATGTGACGCTGACGAAGCCGCGGATCATGTCGCTGCTGCTCGTGACGGGCGCGGCCGGCATGTTCGTCGGCGCAGGTGGGTGGCCCGGCGCGGTCCCGCTCGCCTCGATGCTCGTCGGGCTCGCGCTCGCGTGCGGCGGCGCGAGCGCGCTCAACCACGTGCTCGACCGCGACATCGACCGGCTGATGGGCTCGCGCACCGCGTCGCGCCCCGTCGCCGCGGGCCGCGTGCCCGCGCCGCGCGCGCTCGAGTTCGGGCTGATCCTCTCGGCGCTCTCGTTCGCGCTGCTCGCCTCGACCGTCAACGTCCTCACCGCGCTGCTGGCGCTCGTCGGGAACGTGTTCTACGTCGTCGTCTACACGGGCTACCTGAAGCGCTCGACCGACCAGAACATCGTGATCGGCGGCGCGGCGGGCGCCGTGCCGCCGCTCGTCGGCTACGCCGCGGCGACGGGCAGCCTGGCGCTCCCCGCGCTATGGCTGTTCCTGATCGTGTTCCTCTGGACGCCGCCCCACTTCTGGGCGCTCGCGCTGATGCTCAAGGAGCACTACCGGGCCGCGAACGTGCCGATGCTCCCGGGGACCCGCGGCGACGCCGAGACGACGCGGCAGATCCTGCTCTACTCGCTGGGGCTCGTGGCGTTCACGATCGTGGTCGGCGTCTGGCTCGGAGCGCTGTACACGGCGGCGGCGGCGCTGCTCGGCGCCTACTTCCTGTTGCTCGCCTGGCGGCTGCGCCGGACCCGTACGCGCAGGGACGCGGTGCTGCTGTTCCACTACTCGCTCGCGTACCTCGCGCTCCTCTTCGTCGGCTGCCGCCCTCGACCCCGTGCTCCTGTAGGCGCCCCGATGATCTCCCCGGAGCTCGCACGCAAGAACAACCGGCTCGGCCTCCTGCTGTTCGGGGTGTTCGTCGCGATGTTCGTCGGCGCCTGCGTGATCGCGATCGTGTACCTCCAGGTCGACTGAGCGGCCGGCGGCGGTGAGCGCGGACCTCGATCTCGCGCTCCGTCTCGCCGACGCGGCCGACACGATCTCGCTGGCGAGCTTCCGCTCGCGCGACCTCGTCGTCGAGACGAAGCCCGATCGCACGCCGGTGACCGATGCGGACCGGGCCGTCGAAGCCGAGCTGCGCACGATCCTCGCGCTCGAGCGCCGTCGCGACGCGATCCTCGGCGAGGAGGGGGGCGGGCACGGCACGGGCCCGCGGCGCTGGATCGTCGACCCGATCGACGGGACGCGGAACTACTGCCGCGGCGTGCCCGTATGGGCGACGTTGATCGCGCTCGAAGACGACGGGCAGGTCACGCTCGGGGTCGTCTCGGCGCCGGCGCTCCACCGCCGCTGGTGGGCGGAGCGAGGCGGCGGCGCACACGCGAACGGCGACGTCGTCCGCGTCTCGCGCGTGGGCAGGCCCGAGGACGCCGTGCTCACGTTCGCGCTCGAGCAATCGCTCCCCGCCCTCGCCGCGCGCGCCTGGCACGCGCGCGGGTACGGCGACTTCTGGAGCCACATGCTCGTCGCCGAGGGTGCCGTGGACGGCGCGATCGACGCGATCGGCGTGTCGGTGTGGGACCTCGCCGCGGTGCAGGTGATCGTGGAGGAGGCGGGCGGCACCTTTACGGACTTCGCCGGCGAGCACCGCATCGACGGAGGAAGCGCGATCTCGTCGAACGGGCTGCTCCATGCGGAGCTCCTGGACGCAGTGCGCGAGCTTCGCTGACCCGGCTACGCGGCCGCCGCGCGCACCGCGGCCTCGTACACCGGATCGCGCACGTACACGTCGAGCTCGGCGGAGAGGAGGTCGCTCTCCGACGGGGCCGGGGCCGGCGTCGGGTCGACCGGCGCTCCGTCGACGCGGACGGCGCTGACCCGCTCGGCCGCGCGCCGGGAGAGCGCGACGTCGCGCCGCAAGCGTGAGCGCAGCCAGCCGGCCAGCAGCAGCGCGTCGGCGCGCGGGCCGTCGACGGAGACGCGCCGGACCCGGCGGATCTCGGGCCACAGACCGGCGAGCGCGACGCGCCACGGCAGCGTGCGCCGCCAGGCGACGTCCGAGACCGCCACGCGGTCGAAGAGCTCCGTGACGCCGCCGTATGCGGCGGGCAGGCCGCTCCACTCGGACGAGTCGAAGACGAACCGGTCGACGACGCCGACCAGCTCCCCGAGCTCCCGCGACTTCCAGTCGGGCCGGCCGCGCCAGCGGCAGAAGGCCGGCAGATCGGAGATCAGCAGCGGCAGCACGAGCGAGGCCGGGTGCCGCGCCGCATCGCCGCGCAGGCGGAGCTCGACGACCTCCGAGACCACGTCGCGGCCGCCGCCGAGCTCGAAGGCGCGAACGGACACGTGCGCCTCGATCTCGCTCCGGCGGCCCGGCAAGGGTACGAGGAAGATCGTGCGCGCCGGGTGGCGCTCGGCGAGACCGGCCAGCACGTGCTTCGCACGCGAGACCCATTCGGGAGGCGCCCAGACGAGATGGGTCATCGTGCTCGTGCGCAGGTCGGACATCCCGTCGGCCTCCTGCCGGCAGCGCCCTCGGGCCAGCTTCCGCTCGATCTCCGCGACGACGCCCATCGGCCTAGTGCCGTGCGCCAGGAGCGTCCGTCGCGGTGCAGCAGCTCGTCCGCGAGCGCCGGGCCCCAGGTACCGGCGGCGTAGTTCGGGAACGACGGCCGGTCGCGCTCCCACGGGCCGACGATCGCGTCGACGAGCTTCCACTGCTCGTCGACCTCGTCCTCGCGCGTGAACAGGGTCGCGTCGCCGAGCAGCGCGTCGAGGATCAGGCGCTCGTACGCCTCGGGCACGCCCTCGCGGAACGCCCCGCCGTAGAGAAAGTCCATGTGCACGGTGCGGATCGACATCCCGGCGCCCGGCACCTTGGCGCCGACCGCCAGCGACACGCCCTCGTCCGGCTGGACGTGGACGACGAGCACGTTGGGCCGGAGCCCGTCGCCTGCGATCGCCTCGAACGGCGGATGAGGCGCCTGCTTGAACTGGATCGCGATCGTCGTCTCCCGGCGCGCAAGGCGCTTTCCGGCGCGAACGTAGAAGGGCGTGTCCGCCCACCGCCAGTTGTCGACGTAGAGCTTCGCCGCGATGTACGTCTCGGTCAGCGAGCGGGGATCCACGCCGTCCTCCTCGCGGTACGAGACGACCTCCTCGCCCTCGACGAACCCGCGCCCGTACTGGCCGCGGACGACGGACTTCGGGCCGGGCGTGTGCATCGCGCGGAGCACCTTCACCTTCTCGTTGCGGACGGCGTCCGCGGTGAAGTCGATCGGGGGCTCCATCGCGGTGAGCGCGAGCAGTTGGAGAAGGTGGTTCTGGAAGATGTCGCGGACGACACCGGCCCGCTCGTAGTAGCCCGCGCGGCCCTCGATCCCGATCGACTCGGCGACCGTGATCTGCACGTGGTCGACCAGCTGGCGGTTCCAGAGCGGCTCGAAGATCCCGTTCGCGAAGCGCAGCGCCATCAGGTTCTGCACGGTCTCCTTGCCGAGGTAGTGGTCGATCCGGAACACCTCGTCCTCGGCGAACCAGCGCCGGATCGAGGTCGTCAGCTCGTGGGCGGAGGAGAGATCGTGGCCGAACGGCTTCTCCACGATCACCCGCGCCCAGCCGCTCTCGTCGCGCCGCTCGCCCACCTCGCGGATCACCACCGGGAAGGCCACCGGCGGCACGGCGAGGTAGTAGAGGCGGTTGCCCGCGGTCCCGCGCGTCCGGTCGAGCTCGCGGAGCGCCTCGCCGATCCGGTCCTCGCCGGCGTCGTCTGCGAAGTCCGTCGCGACGTAGCGGACGCCGGCCGCGAGCGACTCGAACACGTCGGAGCGGAACGGGTCGCGCGCGAACTGCCGCACGGACTTCCGCATCGCCGTGAGGAACTGGCGCGTGGTCTCCTCCGTCCGGGCGACCCCGACGATCCCGAAGCGCTCCGGCAACAGGCGCCGGTAGGCGAGCGAGTAGAGCGCGGGGAAGAGCTTCCGCTTCGTCAGGTCGCCCGAGGCGCCGAAGACGACGATCGCGCAGGGATCGGGCTGTCGCCTGACGCCCAGGCCCTGGGCGAGCGGGTTGGTCGCGGCCATGCGTCGTCCGCCGTCCCCGCCTCAGACGAGGGCCGAGCGCTTCTCGTCGATGCCCTGGAGGAGCTCCGCGAACGAGTCGACGAACTTGTCGACCCCCTCCTGCTCGAGCGTCGCGACCACGTCGTCGTAGTCGACTCCCGCCTCGACGAGCTCGTCGAGCAGGGCCCGGGCCTCGTCGACCCCGGTCGCGAGCGTGTCGCGCACCTCCCCGTGCTCCTGGAAGGCGCGGATCGTCTCGAGCGGCATGGTGTTCACGACCTCCGCTCCGATCAGGTCCTCGACGTAGAGGACGTCGCGGTACGCGGGGTTCTTCGTCGACGTCGACGCCCAGAGGCACCGCTGCACGCGGGCTCCCTTGCCCCGGAGGAACTCCCAGCGCTCGCCGGCGAACGCCGCCTGCCAGTGGGCGTACGCGAGCTTCGCGTTCGCGACCGCGAGCCGTCCCGCGAGGTCGCCCCGCCCGAGCTCCTCCAGGCGCCGGTCGGCCTCCGTGTCGACGCGCGAGACGAAGAAGCTCGCCACGGAGCTGACCTTCGCCGGGTCGCCGCCCGCCGCCACGAGCCGCTCGAGGCCCCGCAGGTACGCCTCGACGACCGCGGCGTAGCGCGCCAGTGAGAAGACCAGGGTGACGTTGATCGAGCGGCCCTGCGCGATCGAGTCCTCGATCGCGCCCAGCCCCGGCTCGGTGCCGGGGATCTTCACGTAGAGGTTGGGGCGGTCGACCTCGCCGTGGAAGCGCTTCGCCTGCTCGTACTGGGCGTCCCGGTCGTAGGCGATCCGCGGGTCGACCTCCATCGACACGTACCCGTCGAGGCCCCCGGTCCGCTCCCACACGGGCGCGAACAGATCGCACGCGTCTCGGATGTCCTCGAGCGCGAGCGCGAAGAACAACTCGACGGGGTCCTGCGTCTGCTCGGACGCCGCCCGCAGCTGGTCGTCGTACCAGCCCGCCTCGGCGAGCGCCTTCTGGAAGATCGTGGGGTTCGAGGTCACGCCGACCACCGCGTCCTCGCGCATGAGGCGCGCCAGCTCTCCGGTCTCGAGCATCTCGCGCGAGAGCGAGTCGATCCAGACGCTCACCCCGTGCTCGCTCAGCTCCTGCAGCCTCGATGTGGCCATTGGCGCCTCCGTTCTCGATTCAGCCGTCGACGAGCCGCTCGAGCTCCTCGACCTTCTCCAACCGTGCCAGATAGCGGCCCTCGCCGACGAACGTCGCGGCGAGGAAGCTGCGGACGAGCTCCGCGGCGAGCGACGGACCCACGATCCCCGAGCCGAGGCAGAGCACGTTCATGTTGTCGTGCTGGACGGACTGGTGGGCGGAATACGTGTCGTGGCACATCGCGGCGCGGATCCCCCGCAGCTTCGAGGCGGCGATCGAGACGCCCGCGCCCGAGCCGCACACGAGGATGCCGCGCTCCGCCCGCGCCGCGCAGGATCTCCGTGCCGACCGTACGCGCGACGTCCGGATAGTCGACCCGCGGCTCCTCGCGGTCGACGCCGAGATCGATCGCCTGGTGCCCCGCAGCGCCGACGGCGGAGAGCACGGTCTCCCGCAGCCGCACGCCCCGGTGGTCGAATCCGCAGGCGACCTTCATCTCAGGTCAGGCGCCGCACGGCGTCGGCCACCGCGTCCGACGTCACGCCGAGCTCCTCGTAGACGCGCCCGCCCGGCGCGGAGGCGCCGAAGCGGTCGACGCCGATGCTGAGAGCCGTGCTCGCCGACCCAGCGCTCCCAGCCGAACGTGATCCCGGCCTCGATCGACACGCGGGCGCGCACCGACGGCGGCAGCACCTCGGCCCGGTACGCCTCGTCCTGCTCGGCGAAGAGCTCCCAGCACGGGAGCGAGACCACGCGCGTGTTCGTCTCGAGCGAGCGCGCCGCCTCGAGGGCGAACGAGAGCTCCGAGCCGGTCGCGAGCACGATCGCGTCGGGCTCGGCGGCGGGGTCGCGCTGCCAGAGGACGTACCCGCCGCGCAGCGGCCCCTCGAGCGTGGACGCGAGCCCGTCGCCGCCGAGCACGGGCAGCTTCTGCCGGCTCAGCGCGAGCGCCACGGGCCCCTCTTCGCGCTCGAGCGCGACGCGCCAGGCAGCCACCGTCTCGTTCGCGTCCCCGGGCCGCACGACCCACAGGTTGGGGATCGCCCGCAGGCTCATGACGTGCTCCACCGGCTGGTGCGTGGGCCCGTCCTCGCCCACCCCGATCGAGTCGTGCGTCCAGATCCACATCACCGGGACGCCCGAGATCGCCGAGAGGCGCACCGCCGGCCGCATGTAGTCCGAGAAGACGAGGAACGTCGACCCGTACGGCTTGAGCATCGCGGGCTCCAGCACGATCCCGTTCACGATCCCGCCCATCGCGTGCTCGCGGATGCCGAACGGGACGTTGCGGCCCACGTGGCCCTTCGCGAACGTGCCTGCGCCCACGAACTCCGTCTTCGTCGACTCGACGAGGTCCCCGGCGCCGCCGATCTGGGTCGGCGTGAACCGACGCAGCGCCTGCATCACGGTCTTGCCGGCGTCCCGCGTCGCGATCTCCTCCCCGGCCTCGAAGGTGGGGAGCGCGTCGAGCCACCCGTCGCGGGGAGTGCCCTCGAGGTCACGCGCGCGCTCGGCAGCGACGTCGGGGTGCGCCGCCGCCCAGGCGGCGAGGCGCTCGTCCCACTCGGCGTGGGCCGCCGCGCCACGCTCGGCGACGCCGGCCATGTGCGCGCGTACCTCGTCGGGCACGACGAAGGTCTCGTCGGGGTCGAAGCCGAGCACCTCCTTCGTCGCGCGCACCTCGTCCTCCCCGAGCGGCGAGCCGTGGGCCTTGGCGGTGTCCGTCGCGTGCGGGGCCGGATACGCGATGTGCGAGCGGACGACGATCAGCGAGGGGCGCTCCTCGTCGGCGCGCGCGGCCGCGAACGCGGCCCGCAGGGCGTCGAGGTCGTTCGGGTCGGCGACGTGCTGCACCTGCCAGCCGTTCGCCTCGAAGCGCGCGCCCGTGTCCTCCGTGTCGAAGCTGAGCGTGGTGGAGCCGTCGATCGTGATGTGGTTGTCGTCGTAGACGAACGACGAGCCGGCCCAGCCCGAGCTGCCCCGCGATCGACGCGGCCTCCTGGGTGATGCCTTCCATCAGGTCACCGTCCGAGCAGATCGCGTAGACCCAGGAGTCGACGATCGAGTGCAGCGGCCGGTTCCAGCGGTCGGCGAGGAAACGCTGCGCCAGCGCGATCCCGACCGCGTTCGCGAAGCCCTGGCCGAGCGGGCCCGTCGTCGTCTCGACGCCCGGGGTGTGGTGGAGCTCGGGATGCCCGGGAGTGCGCGAGCCCCACTGACGGAACTGCTTCAGGTCTTCGAGCGTCAGGTCGTAGCCGGAGAGGTGGAGCGCCGCGTACTGGAGGATGCAGGCGTGCCCGGCGGAGAGGACGAACCGGTCGCGACCCGCCCAGTCGGGCGCCGCGGGATCGTGCCGCATCTCCTCGGTGTAGAGCAGGTACCCGACCGGAGCCAGGGCCATCGCGGTCCCCGGGTGGCCGGCGTTCGCCTTCTGCACCGCGTCCATCGCGAGCACGCGGATCGTGTCGATGGTCAGCCGCTCAGGATCGGTCGCCCGAGGCACGGCCGGAACACTACGCCGGAGGCGTGTCTCAGGCGCCAACAGCCTCCGCCGGCCGGAGGTTCTCGTCGGCGAGGCGAGCCGGGTCGTCGACGACCGGCCGCTCGCGGAGCAGCGTGTCGAGCTCGGCGACGACGTCCTCCGCCTGGCCGTGCACGACCGCGCCCACGAGCCGTCCCTCGTCCGACAGGTGAAAACCGAGCACCCGCCCCTCGGCGAGTCGAGCCTCGGAGCACGCAGTCAGCGGCCTCCTCGGCGTCGCCCAGCACCCGGAAGCTCTTGTCGAAGAGCTGAGTGAAGAAGGCGGGGAGGCGGTCATACGGATCCCGCGACCCGGCGAGCTGGCGTCCGAGGTGCTCTCCCTGCGCGTTCGCGTTCGACCAGTGCTCGATGCGACGCAGCCGTCCCGCCGTCGGGTCCGGGTAGCGGGCGACGTCGCCTACCGCGTAGACGTCCGCCAGCGACGTGCGAAATCGCTCGTCGACGACGATCCCGTCGTCCACGTCGGCGCCCGCCGCCTGCGCGAGCTCGACGTTCGGCACGACGCCGATCCCGATGATCGCGAGGTAGCCCTCCAAGGCCCGGCCGTCGGCGAGGCGCGCGCCGGTGAGCAGGCGGCCGTTCCCGGTCAGCTCCTCGAGCTCGGCGTCGACGAGCACCTCCACTCCCTGCCCGCGGTAGAAGTCGGCGAGCTCCGCGGAGAGCTCCGGGCACCGCAGCTGGGGCATCAGCAGCGGGCCCATCTCCACGAGCCTCACCTCGAGACCGCGCAGCCGGAGCGAAGCAGCCGTCTCGGCCCCGATGAAGCTGCCGCCGACGACGATGGCCGCGTGCGCCTCGTCAGCAGCGCTGCGCACCGTGTCGGCGTCGACCAGGGTCCGGTACGTGTGGACGCCGACGAGGTCGGCGCCGGGCAGGGGAAGCGGGCGCGGCCGTGCGCCGGTCGCCAGGACGAGCGTCCCGTACGAGAGCTCTTCGCCACCTTCCAGCACGACCGTGTGCTGTTCCGGGTCGATCCGCTCGACCGTGACACCGAGCCGGAGCTCGACAACCTCGTCCTCGTAGGCGCGCGCCGGCTGCAGGTACGTGCCGTCGCGCTCGACCTCGCCGCGCAGGAAGCCCTTCGTCAGCGGGGGCCGGTGGTACGGCGGGTCGCTCTCTGCAGAGAGGATCGTGAGCGGCGCCTGACCCCCGGCGGCACGGTACTCGGCGGCGAGCCGCCCTCCGGCGAGCCCACCCCCGACGACGACGATCGGCTCCGGTTCGGCCACGGAAGGATTAGTACCCGGTCCGGCCCGGTCCACACCACCGGTGCGCGACACGCGACGGCAGTCGTCGGCACCCTTCCCACGTGGCCGTGCTGATCGCATCCGGGTTGCGCAAGGAGCTCTCCGGCGACCCGCTCTTCGACGGGGTCTCGTTCAGGCTGCGCCGGGGCGACCGCATGGCCCTCGCGGGACCCAACGGCGCCGGCAAGACGACGCTGCTCCGGACGATCATGGGCGAGACGTCCCTCACCGCGGGCGAGCTCGCCTTCGCCAAGGGCACGCGGATCGCGCTGCACGACCAGCGCCCGCCTCGAGGTCAGGGCCTGACGCTGCGCGGGTACGCACTCTCCGGCGCCGGAGACCTGGTCACGATCGAGGACGAGCTCCGGCAGCTCGAGCAGGCGATGGCCGGCGGAGACTCCGCGCCCGCAACCCTGCGTCGCTACAGCGAGGCCCAGGCACGGCTCGAGCATGCGGGCGGCTGGGCGTGGCGCGACCGGGCGGCCTCGATCGTGCGGGGGCTCGGATTCGCGGACGACGACCTCGACCGGCAGCTCGACACGTTCTCGGGCGGCGAGCTGACCCGGGCCTCCCTCGCACGCGCGCTGTCTGCGGACCCCGACCTCCTCCTCCTCGACGAGCCGACGAACCACCTCGACGTCGAGAGCCTCGAGTGGCTCGAGCGCGAGCTCGTCTCGCTCGACGCCGCCGTGGTGCTCGTCGCCCACGACCGCTGGTTCCTCGAGGCGGTCACGACCGCCGTCCTCGAGCTCGGCGGCCCGAAGCCGTTCTTCTTCGACGGCCCGTGGCACGCATGGCGTCGTGAGAAGGCCGCGCGCGCGTCCGCGGCTGCGACCCAGCTCGACCGGGTCTCCGACGACATCGAGCGGCTCGAGCGCTTCGTCGCACGGTTCCGCTACAAGAAGTCGAAGGCGAAGCAGGCGCAGGCGAAGCTGACGCAGATCGGCCGCCTGGAGCAGGAGCGAGCGTACCGCGGCGCAGGAGCTCGAGGCGATGACGCGGCGACGCCGGACGCTCGGGTTCGAGTTCCTGCGCCCTGCGCGCTCCGGCCGCATCGTGCTCGAGGCGGACGGGCTCGTCGTCTCGGCGGGCGACAAGCTGTTGCTCGACGGCGCGTCGCTCGTGCTCGAGCGGGGCGAGCACGTCGCGCTGGTGGGGCCGAACGGATCCGGCAAAACGACCCTGCTCGAGACGCTCCTCGGCTACAGGGAGCCCGACGCCGGCCGCATCCGCACCGGGCATGGAGTCGTCCCCGCCTACTTCTCGCAGCACGAGGCCGAGCTTCCCGACCACGGGACGCTGCTCGACGTGACCGCCCAGGCGACCGGGCTGCCGCGAGCCGCAGGCGCAACACCTCCTCGGACGGTTCCTCTTCTCGGGCTGGGAGACACACGAGAAGCAGGTCTCCGTGCTCTCGGGCGGCGAGCGGCGCCGGCTCGCGCTCGCGCTCGTCGTCGCCTCCGGCGCGAACCTCCTCGTGCTCGACGAGCCGACCAACCACCTCGACCTCGAGAGCCGCGAGGCGCTCGAGGCGGCGCTCGAGGCGTTCCCCGGCACCGTGCTGCTCGTGTCGCACGACCGGGCGGTGCTCGACGCGGTGCCCGACCGCATCGTCTCCGTCGAGCACCTCGCGCTCCGATCGACGGACGGCGGCTGGGCCGACCTCGTCCGCGCGCGCCAGTCGGCGCCACCCCCGCGCGAGTCCCCGACCCCGCGCGCGCCGAAGCCGTCCCGCAAGCCCGCCCCGCGACGCAACCGGGAGCTCGACCAGGTCGAGCAGCGGATCGCCGAGCTCGAGACGAAGGTCGCAGAGCTCGAGACGCGGCTCGCGGAGAACTGGACGGACATGGACATCCTCGCCGCCTACACAGCACGCCGCGAGGAGCTCGACGACCACCTCGCCCGCTGGGAGGTGCTGTTCGCCGAGGCCCAGGAGGAGACGGGCGAGGACGACGCGGTCACGTCGACAAGACCGCTCTAGGCACTGTCTCTCGACCTGACGCCTCGCGCGACCACTGCGATCCGCCGATCATGACGAGTGTGACGCGTCGGCCGACCCGCGACGTAGAGAGGGCGTGCAGGCGATGACCCTCCACGAACACGAACAGCAGCCGCTCGCTGCGAGCCCGCCGCGTTCGCTCCGCGAGGCAGCCGAGGCGCACCTCGACGAGGTCTACGGATACCTGCTCTACCTGACGCGCGACCGCGAGACGGCCGAGGACCTCGCGAGCTCGACCTTCGAGAAGGCGCTGCGGCTGTGGGGGCGGTTCGACCCGGGGCGGGGGAGCGCGCGCACCTGGCTGCTCGGGATCGCGCGCACGACGGCGCTCGACTGGTTCCGCTCGGAGCGCCGGCGCCGGAGGCGCGAGGAGCTCGTCGCGACCGTCCGAGCAGGTGGAGGAGCGCTTCGGGGAAGGGCTCTCGCCCGTGCTCGAGACCGCGCTCGCCGCGCTGAGCGCCGGCGAGCGCGAGGTGCTGGCGCTGCGCATCGTGCTCGAGCTGGACGGCGACGCGACCGCGCGCGTGCTCGGGATCAGCGCGACCGCCGTCTCGACCCGGCTGAGCAGGGCGCTCAAACGACTCGAGGAGAAGGTGAACGAGGGATGACCGTCAACGAGATCGTCGGCGAGCTTCGCGCGGGCAGGCCCCAGGCGAGCGATGCGCTCCGTCTGCAGGTCCTCACGCTCACGGCCGAGCCCGTGGTGCGGACGCCCACTCTGCTCGAGCGAGTCCGCGATCGCCGCCGTTTCGCGCTGCTCGTGCCCGCAGCCGCCGCGGTCGCCCTGGCGGTCGCGGTCGCGATCGGGGTCGGTCGGTCCGGCCGGCCGGCCGGCGGCCTCGCGGTGAGCGCGCCGGAGGCCGTTCAGCGGTCTGCGGGAGCCGGGGGCGAGGCCCACTCCGCCGCGGCACCCGCGACGGACGCGGGCAGCGCGCAGAAGCGCGCGCCAGGCCCGGTGGCCGGCCGCGCGCAGCGCTACAGCGCGACGCTTTCCCTTCAGGTCGACGACACGTCCGCCCTGTCCGACGCGACGCAGCAGGCACTCGCGATCGCGCGGGATCTCGGCGGGTACGTGGTCTCGGTGCACTACGCGAGCGGCGACGACGGCGCCGCGTCGATGACGCTGAGGGTGCCCAGCACGGCGGCGGCCGATGCCGTCACCCGGCTCTCGAGCCTCGGCACGATCCTCGCGCAGGACGTCCAGATCGACGACCTGCAGGAGTCGCTCGACACGCTCGATCACCGCATCGAGCAGGTGAGGGCCCAGATCACGGCGCTCACGACCGCGATCGGCCGGGCCGACGACGCCGTCGAACGCACCCGATTGGTCGAGCGCCGCGGCCAGGCGCAGACCGAGCTCCGCCAGCTCAGGGCCAGCCGCACGGCGACCGGCGCCGAGGCGCGGAACGCGACGATCCAGCTCGAGCTGCGGACGGCTCCGGGCAGCGAGGTCGCGGCCCCCGGGTCGCGTATCGACCGCGGGCTCGACAAGGCGCTCACGGTTCTCGCGTGGGAGGCGATCGTGGTGCTCGCGCTCGCCGTCGCGGCGGCGCCGCTGCTGCTCCTCGGCGTGGCCGTCTGGGCCACCCGCCGCGCCCGCCGCCGGCGCGAGGAGGAGCGGCTGCTCGCAGCCTCCTGAGCGGCGCTCCGCGCGTGTCCCGCTCAGGTCGATTCGCTGTCGAGCGTCGCGATCAGCGCGTCTGCGACGACCTTCAGCGGTCGTCCCGAGATCTGGCTCGCCTTCCGCAGCCGTGCGAACGCGTCTTTCTCGGTCAGCCCCTCGCGCTCCATCAAGAGGCCCTTCGCCCGCTCGATCGCCTTGCGCGCCGCGAGCGCCTCCGCGAGCGAGTCGGCCTCCTCCCGCACGGCGGTCAGCTCCTCGTGGCGCGCGCGGGCGGTCGCGATCGCGGGCAGCAGGTCCGACTCGCGGAACGGCTTCACCAGGTACCCGAAGACACCGACCTCGACGGCCCGCGTGACGAGCTCCTCCTCGCCGTACGCGGTCACCATCACGATCGGGATCGGACGCTGGTCGAGGATGCGCCGCGCGGCGTCGATCCCGTCGAGCTTCGGCATCTTCACGTCGAGCAGGGCCAGATCGGGCTGCTCGCTCTGCGCGAGCGCGACCGCCTCCTCCCCGTCGCGCGCCTCCGCGACCACCTCGAAGCCCGCGCCCTCGAGCAGCTCGCGCAGGTCGAGCCGGATGATGGTCTCGTCCTCGGCGATCAGGATCCGCATCGGCCTCGCCCCGAGCCTACTCGTCCCGATCCCTCGGCTCCGGCCCTATGCACGAGCAGCGCTCCGCTCGACGGGAAAGCGAACCTCTGCGCGCAGGCCGTCCTCGTCGACGAGCGAGAGCGCGCCGCCGAGCTCGTCCCGCACGAGCGCGCGCACGATCGACATGCCGGTGCCCTCGACGCCGTCTCCGCATCCCCTTCCCGTCGTCCGCGACGAGCAGCACGACGTCGCCGTCGTCCCCCTCGAGGCCGATGGAGACGTGGTCGCCCCCGTGCTCCAGCGCGTTCGAGAGCAGCTCGGAGAACACGAGCGCCAGGGCCGTCGCACGCTGGCCGGCGAGCTCGACCGGCTCGAGCTCGGCCGTGACCTCCTTGCCCGCGCCGAGCCCCTGGACGAGCGTCGAGCGCAACCGGTCGACGAGCTCCGCGAGGTCGACCACGTCCTCCCGGTGCTCGGTCAGCTCCTCGTGGACGGCGGCGATCGCGAGGATGCGGTTGACGGAGTCGCCGAGCGCCTTCTGCGGGTCGACCCCCTCGGCGCGCGCCTGGAGCCGCAGCAACGAGGCGACGGTCTGGAGGTTGTTCTTCACCCGGTGGTGGATCTCCTGGGCGAGGACTCCCCGGAGCGCCATGCGGCCGTGCTCGAGCGCGACCGCGGCCTGGTTCGCGATCGCGTCGAGCAGCTGCCGGTCGACGTCTGTGAACGGCGAGTCGCGGTCGACCACGAGCTCGCCGATCGTCCGGCCGCGCCAGCGCAGCGGCAACCGCTCCGCGTACCGGCCCGCCCGTCCCTCAGGCCACGCGATGCGCCCGTCCTCGAGCACGACCGCCGCCCCTGTCGCGCGCAGCGACTCGACCGTCGTCTGCACGATCGCCTCGAGCGACTCCTCGAGATAGAGCGACTCCGAGACCGCCTCCGAGATGCGTGCGAGCGCCTCGAGCTCTTCCACCCGCCGTCGTGCCTGCGCGTAGAGCTTCGCGTGCTCGATCGACTGGCCGACCTGGGAGGCGATCGAGGTGAGAAGGCCGATCTCCGCGTCCGTGAACGCCCTCGGCCTCCGCGTGCGCACGTTGAGCGCCCCCTCGAGCACGTCGCGCGCGAGGATCGGCACGGCGAGGATCGACTCGTACTCGTCCTCGCGCAGGTTCGGGAACGCCTTGAAGCGGGGATCGAGGTGCGCGCCCGCGGGGAGCATGATCGGGCGCCGCTCCGCCGCGGCGACGCCCGTGATGCCGTCTCCGCGGCGCATCCGCGGCGCGCTCGTCGCGCCGGCGACGCGCGTCCCGTGCGTGGCGCGCAGCACGAGCTCGTCGACGCGCTCGTCGTAGAGGTAGACGAAGCACGCGTCCGTGCCGAGCGCGGCGGCGACCTCGTGCGCGATCGCCTCGAGCACGTCCTGCAGGTCGAGGGACGAGTTGACGACCTCCGTCGTCCGCGTCAGGAGCGCGAGGTGGCGTGCCGCCTCGTCCACGCTCACCCAGTCCGCGCCGTACCGTGCGCGGACGTCAGCTCAGCAGCCCGATCAGGACGGCGCCGAGCACCGGCACGGCGATCGTCAGGCCGAAGTTCAACCAGCCGACCGCGACGAGGCGGCGACGCGTGAGCGGCGCCGACGGAGCCCCGGCGCGGAGCTCGCGCTGCAGCCGTGGGCCGAGCACGAAGTCGTGGAGGATGCCTCCGACGACCAGCAGCGCGACCAGGACGGACTTCGCGATCAACGTCCGGTCGAAGTCGGTGTGGAGCGCCGCGTCGTGGAAGCCGCCGTGCCGGTCGGTGAGCCAGAGGCCCGAGACGATCGCGACGGCCATCGCGCTCCAGCCGATCGGGCGCCACCGGCGCCCGAGCGCCCGCATCGCGACCGCCCGCGCCTCCCCCTCGAGCCGGCGGATCGCCGGGACGCCGACGAACACGAGCGCCACCGTGCCGCCGACCCAGACCGAGGCCGAGAGGAGGTGGAGGATGCGGAGCGCCGACGTCACCGGACGGCAGGCTACGGGTTCGGCGACGGCAGCTCGGGCCCGACGCCGCAGCAGCCGCGTCGTGACCTGCGCACAACGACCACGGGCCCCCACCAGGGACCCGCGATCGGCCGTCAGACACGGGCGCTGCCACTCGCCTTGCGGCTACGCCCGCACCAGCAATCATGCGCGATCCGGTGGACGATGTCCAGGGGTCGGCGGGCCGCTCTCCGCTCACGGATCGCGTCCGGTCTCCGGCCGCGCGGCAGCCCGCCGGCGGGGGTTTCGCGGCGGGGATCCGCCCTGCGGATCCCCGCTTCGCGAGCTAGAGCGACGAGAGGTAGCGCTCCTTCTCCCACTCGGTCACCTGGATGCGGTAGTCGTCCCACTCCTGGCGCTTGAGCTCGACGTACCGCGGGAAGATGTGATCGCCGAGGGCGCGCTGCATGAGATCCGAGCCTGCGAACTCCTCGATCGCCTCGCCGAGCGACTCGGGGAGCGAGACGATGCCGCGCTCCTTCCGCTCGTCCGACGACAGCCGGTACAGGTTCGTGGTCATCTCCGGAGGCAGCTCGTAGCCCTGCTCGATCCCCTCGAGCCCTGCGTGCAGCAGCGCGGCGAACGCGAGGTACGGGTTGCACGCCGGGTCGGGGCAGCGGATCTCGGCCCGCGTCCCCTGCTCCGAGCCCGGCTTGTAGAGCGGGACGCGCACGAGCGCTGAGCGGTTCCGCTGCGACCAGGCGACGTAGACCGGGGCCTCGTAGCCGGGCACGAGCCGCTTGTAGGAGTTGACCCATTGCGCGAGCACGGCCGCCATCTCCCGCGCGTGCGTGAGCAGGCCCGCGATGAACGCCTTCGCGGTCGCCGAGAGATGGTGCTCGTCACGGCGGTCGAAGAACTGGTTACGGCCGCCCCTGAAGAGCGACATGTGGGTGTGCATCCCCGAGCCGTTCTCGCCGAAGAGCGGCTTCGGCATGAAGGTCGCGTAGTACCCGTGCCAGGCCGCGACCTCCTTCACGATCAGGCGGTACGTCAGCGTGTGGTCGGCCATCTCGAGCGCGCTCGCGTAGCGCATGTCGATCTCGTGCTGCGAAGGGCCGACCTCGTGGTGGTGGTATTCGACCGGGATGCCGACGAACTCGAGCGCCGCGATCGTGTCGTTGCGGACCTCGGTCGCAGCATCCTGGGCGGTCATCACGAAGTAGCCGCCCTCGTCGAGCGTGGTCGTGTCCTTGTCGTCCTCGAAGAGGAAGTACTCGAGCTCCGGCCCGACGTTGAACGCGTCGAACCCCATGCTCCGCATCCGGTCGAGCGCGCGCCGCAGGATGTAGCGGGGATCTCCTTCGTACGGGTTCCCGTCGGGGGTGACCACGTCACAGAACAGGCGAGCCACGTTCGAGCCGATCGGGTGCCCGTGCTCGTCCGTCGGGCGCGGCATCAGCGTGTACGTGCTCGGGTCGGGGATCGCGACCATGTCCGACTCCTCGATCCGGTTGAACCCCGTGATCGACGAGCCGTCGAAGCCCATCCCGTCGTCGAGCGCGCCCTCGACCTCGGACGGCGTGATCGCGAACGACTTGAGATGGCCCTCGAGATCCGTGAACCAGAACAGCACGTGCTCGACCTTCTCGTCGCGCATCTGCTTCAGCACCGCGCGCCGCGCGGCGACGCTCGACGTCGCGCGGTCCTTCGACTTCACCATCGCGGAACGACTGCCCGCTCCGGTGCTCCTCGGTCTCGCCATTGGCGCTCTCCTCCCTTGAAACGTCAAGAGCCTCGGGCACGGCTCCTCCGCGCCCGAGGCTCCGTTGCCTCGAAAGACAGGCGGCAGACTACCACCAGCCGCGGAGCGCCGCGCCGTGCAACGGGATGCGAAGTGCTGACTCCCGTTCACATGCACACAGCCGCCCGAGGCGCTATGGTCCCCCGCACTTCCCCCCTGCGGTTGCCCCCAACCGCCCGCAACGAGCACGCCGTCGTGCCGAATAGCGCCCCCAGCACCCCCCGGATGTCGAGCCCTTCCCGCGGCTGCTCGTGCGCGTCCCGTTCCCGACCGAGGAGGCCGTCGTCGGTACGCGGATGACCCAGCAGCACCTCGTGGAGCAGGCCCTCGACCTTCCCAGGAGGGAAGCCGCCCGTTGGCGCCACATCCGCCTCGACCAGGAAGACCTGGTGGGCGACGGCAACCTGGCGCTCGTGAAGGCGGCCCGCAAGTACGACCCGACCTACGGAGTCCCCTTTGCCGCGTTCGCCCTCCGCTACGTGCGAGGCGCGATCCTCGACGCGATTCGCTCGCGGGCGCGCAGGAACGCGCTCGGCGACGGCCTCTATGCGGAGGTCGTGAGCTTCAACGATCTCGGGCCGGCCGTCGACGGCGACCGCGCCGCCTACGACCCGCCCGATCCAGGGCCGTCGCCCGACGACACGGTCGAATGCCTCGAGCGGCTGCGCGTGCTCGCGACGCTTCCCGCGAGCGAGCGCGTCGCGCTCGTACGCACTGCGGTCGACGGCGACAGCGCCGCGACCGTCGCTCGTGACCTCGGCGTCAGCCCGGGGCGCGTCCACGCGCTCGTGCACACGGGCTCGACGCGGCTGAGGAGGCGGGCGGCGTGACGTCGTTGCTCGGCGAGGTGCTCGAGGGCGAGCCGCTCACGCCGCGGGAGCACGAGATCCTCGCGGGCGCCGCAGACGGGGAGACCGCGGCCCAGACCGGAGCCCGGCTCTACCTCTCCTCGGAGACCGTGAAGAGCTACCGCAAGCGCGTGATCGCGAAGCTCGGCGCGCGCAACGGGACGCATGCGGTCGCGCTCGCGCTGCGCTCGGGGCTCTTGCCCCTGCGCGACAGCTTCGTTTCGGCCCGCACCCCGCTGCCGGCCGTCGTGCCACGGCGCGTACGTCGCTGAGCCGTCGAGCCCGACCGGCTCAGCCGGAGCGCTTGAGCTTCCCGTGGCGCTTCGCGTACACCTCGCCGCGGTTGAAGATCGCGAGACCGAGTGGGATGCACACGAGCCCGATCACGAGCAGCGGCCACACGTCGTGCCAGAGCGACGCGAGCGAGGCGCCGTCGAGGATCGCGGCGCGGATCCCGTCGAGCGCGTACGTCGCGGGGGAGATCTTCGCGAGCCACTGCATCCACTCCGGGAGGACGTCGACGGGGTAGTAGACCCCGGAGACCACGAGCAGCATCCCCTGCGCGACGAACCCGAGCTGCGCGCCCTTCTCCGGCGAGATCAGCGGCAGCACGGCGGTCATCATCCCGATCCCGAAGAACGAGACCGAGGCCACGATCAGGATCACGAGCGCCGCAGGGAAGTTCGCCTCGTCGAACGCGAGGCCGAAGAATGCCGCGACGACGACGAACAGCAGGATCGCCCGCACGAGACCGTAGAGGACGGCGAACACGCCGGAGCCGCCGAGGTGCATGGCGCGCGAGAGAGGCGCCATGAACGTGTACTCGATCGTCCCCTCCCAGCGCTCCCACGCGACGGTCTCGGTGAGGAACTCGAAGATGATCCCGAGATAGGCCCAGACGACTGCGCCGATCAGGAGCGTCGTGGTGGCGCGCTCCACATCGATCTGTCCGCCTCCCGCCTCGATCCCCTTCGCGATGAACACGATCGTGAGCGTGTTCGCGACGGTCCAGACGAAGAACGCGAGGTCCCAGTAGATGTAGCGCCGGGTCAGGTAGACGTTCCGCTCGACGACGCCGGCCAGGCCGATCAGCTCGAGCTTGAGCGAGCGAAGGTTCAAGGCTGTGGCGTGGCCCGTTCTCCGTTTCCACGCGACGGTCCTCATGCCAGCACCTTCCGCTCCGCGGCGTCGAGCTCGTCCTCCTCGTCGGAGAAGCCGCGACCCGTGGCCGCGAAGAAGGCCGCCTCGAGCGTCTCGGCGCCGTAGCGCGCCTTCAGCCTGCCCGCGGGCTCGAGCGCGAGCAGCTCACCGCGGTCGAGGATTCCGACGCGGTCGGCGAGGGACTCCGCCTCCCCGAGGTCGTGCGTGCAGAGGAGGATCGTCGAGTCGTGCAGCGCCCGCATCTCGCGGATGAACTCCTGCACCTCGAGCTTCGAGCGCGGGTCGAGACCGGTGGTCGGCTCGTCCAGCAGGAGCAAGACGGGGGACGTGAGGAGCGCCCGCGCGAGCGCGACCTTCTGCTGCATCCCCCGGGAGAGGTTCTCCATCGGCTCGCTGCGCCGGTCGGGCGGGAAGCCGACACGCTCGAGGATCTCGGGGATCCGCGCCCCGGTCTCGGACAGCGTCATGCCGTAGAAGCGCGCTGCGTAGTGGAGGTTCTCGGACGGCGACATCTTCTTGAAGAAGCTCGCCTCGACCGACACGCGGTTGACGAGCCGGCGCACGGCCTTGTCCTGCCGGACGACGTCGTAGCCGAAGACCTTCGCGCCGCCGCCGTCGGGCAGCAGGAGCGTCGAGAGCAGCCGCACGAGGGTCGACTTGCCGGAGCCGTTCTGACCGAGGATCGCGACGCACTCCCCGCGCGCGACCTCGAGCGTCAGGTCGGCGAGCGCGGCGACGCGCCGGCGCCCGTGGCGGCGGTCCTTGCGGACGAACTCCTTGCGCAACGCGCGCGCCTCGACGGCTGGGACGTCGGGCGGGACGGGCGACAACTGGCTCATTTGGCTGCTCTCCCTTCGTGGGTCGATCTCGGGACGTGCGGAAACGGGCACCGGCGGGGCGGGCCACGGCAACGGGTGTCCTAGAGACCGGAGAGCATCATCGCGCCCGACCGTACAACCGCTCGAGCCGCGTTGTGGTACGGAGAACCACACTTCCCACGGGCGCGGAAGAGCCGCGGGACACCGCGGTCGGCGCGATGCGAGTTGCGCACCCACCGGGTCCTTCTCTAAGCTTCTGACCCTTCGGCGGGGCGACGACGACCCGGCCGATGGCGATGACGCCTCTCTTCCCGTGCAGCGCGCGGGAGGTGGGGCTTTTTTTCGTGGTCCAGGAAGGAGGTGAGCGGTTGTGATGAAGGTGGAGGCAGTGGTCGTACGCGACCGCGTGGAGACCGTGATGGAGGCGGTCGAGGCGGAGACCGGCCACGTCGGCGTCACCGTCGTCGAGGCGGTGGGTCACGGGCGTGAGAAGGGCATCACGCACGAGTACCGCGGACGCGTGTTCGAGTCGCGGTTCCTGCCCAAGGCGCACCTGACGTTCATCGTGCGCGACGAGATCGCGGAGGACGTGATCGGGGCGATCGCGGACTCGGCACGGACGGGGCACGAGAACGGCGACGGGATCTGCTGGATGTCGCCCGTGCAGTCGGTGACGCACAACAGGACAGGTCAGAAGCTGGAGGAGGTGGAGCGCGTATGAGCACCAAGGAGTTGGCGTTCGCCACGAGCACGATCTGGGTCGTCGTGACGGCGGTCCTCGTCCTCTTCATGCAGGCCGGCTTCGCCTTCCTCGAGGCGGGCCTGACCCGGATGAAGAACGTCGGGCACATCGCGGCGAAGAACGTGTTGATCCTCGCGATCGCGTCGATCGTCTACTACGTCGTCGGCTACGGGATGGCGTTCGGCGACGGCGGCAACGGCTTCGTCGGCGGCTCGGGCTTCCTCCCGACGGTCGACGAGCTGCTCACGATCGGTCAGGCGCCGTTCTCCTGGTTCGGCGAGATCCCGGCGGCGGCCGGCTACCTGTTCGAGGTGGCGTTCGCGGCGGTGTCGCTCGCGATCGTCTGGGGCGCGATGGCCGAGCGCACGCGCCTGTGGGTGTACTTCGTGTTCGGGATCGTGTTCACGCTGATCTACTCGCTCGTCTCCCACTGGATCTGGAGCGGCGACGGCTGGCTGTTCTCGAAGGGCATGCAGGACTTCGCCGGCTCGACGGTCGTCCACTACCAGGGCGCCCTGGCGGGTCTCGCGGGCGCGCTGCTGCTCGGGCCGCGCATCGGGAAGTTCGTCGGCGGGAAGCCGCAGGCGATCCCGGGCCACAACATGGCGTACACCACGCTCGGCGTGATCATCCTGTGGTTCGGCTGGTTCGGGTTCAACCCGGGATCGACGCTGAGCGTCGACTTCGGTGGGATCGGCTTCTTCGCCTACGTCGCGCTGAACACGAACATCGCCGCGGCGGCCGGCGTGATCGGCGCGGTCGTGACGTCGTGGATCGTGATCAAGAAGCCCGACCTGTCGATGATGCTGAACGGCGCGATCGCGGCGCTGGTCGCGATCACCGCGGCCTGCGCGTTCGTCGCCCCGTGGGCGGCGATCGTGATCGGCTTCGTCGCCGGCGTGATCGTCGTGCTCGGCTCGCTCCTCGTCGAGCGAGTCGGGATCGACGACCCGGTCGGCGCGATCGCCGCGCACGGCATGTCGGGCATGTGGGGCACGCTCGCGCTCGGCTTCCTGACGGTGCCGAAGCTGGCCGAGAACCTGGGCACGGGCAAGGGCGGCCTCTTCTACGGAGGCGGGTTCCACCAGCTCGGCATCCAGGCGCTCGGGCTCCTGTCCGTCGGCGTGTTCACCTTCGGGACGTCGTTCATCGTGCTCTGGCTGATGAAGGTGACGGTCGGCATCCGCACGGAGCCGGAGGTCGAGGCGGCCGGCCTCGACGTCTCCGAGCACGGCATGTGGGGCTACCCCGAGTTCTACATCCCGGTCCCGGGCGGATACGGCACCGAGCACGGCCACGCGGTCGTCTCACCGCCGACCGCGGCGCCGAGCTCCACTCCGGCCCCTGCACCGAGCGGCTGAACATCGCACTCCGGGCGGGGGCCGCGCGTCTGCGGCCCCCGCCCCCGATCAGCGCAGCTCGTACGTGACGCTCACCGATGCGGTGGTCTCCTGCGGGCCCGATTCGACCGGCGTCGACGCGTCGCGCGCCGCCTCCGCCTTCGCGAACACCGGGCCCGAGCCGGCGTCGGACTCGGCGAGCGAGACGATCCTGCCCAGCTCCCGCCCCGCGGCCTGGGCGAGGACGGCGGCGCGCGCGCGCGCGTCGGCGACGGCCCGCGCGAGTGCCTCGCGGTACAGCGCGTCGGCATCCGAGCGCGACGGAGAGGGCCCGTAGACGGTGGTCGCCCCCGCGGCGACCGCCGCGTCGATCAACGCTCCGGCGCGGGCGAAGTCGACCGTGGCGGAGGCGATGTTCGACGCTTCGAAGCCGTTCGGCCGGCCCTCGGAGTCGACCGAGGTCGAGAGGGAGACCGACTCCGTCGTCACGTCGCTCCCGCCGCCTGCACGGAGCGCGGCGAGAACGTCCTCCATCGCCGCACCGTTCGCCTGCAGTGCGCCCTTCGCCGTCCGGGCTCGCGTGTCGACACCTGCCGAGATCTCGGCACGATCGGGGACGGCACTGACGGCGCCGTCGCCGCCGACCGTGACGGTGTCCGCCGTGCCGACGGGCGGATCGACCGCCCCGGCGCCGGCGGGGCGTGCGACGGCGACCAGGACCGCGACCACGGCCACCAGCCCGAGCGCGAGTGCGATGCGTTTCATGCACGACCTCCGGAGTTCGTTTCCGGAGATACGCCGCCGCGGCGCGCGGTGTCACCGGCAGCCTCTCGGCGGCGCCGCCCGCGAGCCGCGCTAGCGGCCGCCGAAGCGCTTGCGGGCGGCCGCGACCGCCTCGCGCACGCCGCCCGGCCCCGGCGCACGGCGCGCCTCGACGCTCTCGGCGGCCGTCCCCGGCGCGGAGAACGTCCCTTCCCGCACGGAGGCCGCGACCTGCGCGTGCGCCTCGCGGAACGGAACGCCGCCGCGGACGAGGTCCTCCGCGACGTCGGTCGCGAGCAACAACGGGTCGGATGCCGCGTCGGCCAGACGCTCGCGGTCGGCGGCGAGGCCGCTGACGAGCACCGTCATCCCCTGCAGGGCGAGGCGGACGTCTCGGCGCGTCGCGAACACGGGGGACTTGTCCTCCTGCAGGTCGCGGTCGTAGGCGAGCGGCAGCCCCTTCACCGTCGCGAGCAGGCCGGTCAGGCGACCGATCGCGGCCCCCGCCTTGCCGCGCACGAGCTCGGCGACGTCCGGGTTCAGCTTCTGCGGCATCATCGACGAGCCCGTCGAGGCGGTCTCCGGGAGCCTCACGAAGGCGAACTCCGACGTCGACCAGAGCACGATCTCCTCGCCGATCCGGGAGAGGTGCTGGAAGAGCATCGCGGCGGCGTACAGGTAGTCGAGCGCGAAGTCGCGGTCGGAGACCGCGTCGAGCGAGTTCCGCAGCTGGCCCTCGGGTGCGTCCAGCCCGAGGGTGGTGCCCGCGAGGGCGCCCGCCCCGAGAGGGCTCGCCGCCGCAGCCGCGCGTGCCGCGCCGAAGCGCGTGCGGTCGCGGTCGAGCATCTCGACCCAGGCGAGCAGATGGTGTCCGAGCGTGACAGGCTGGCCGCGCTGGAGGTGCGTGTAGCCCGGCATCAGCGTGTCCGCCTCCGTCTCCGCGAACGAGAGCACGACGAGCGCGAGCGCGTCGACCGCCTCGTGCGCGGCCTCGCAGGCGTCGAGCACGTAGAGCCGCATCGCCGCCGCCACCTGGTCGTTGCGCGACCGCCCAGCGTGGATCTTCCTGCCCACCGGGCCCAGCAGCCGCTCGATGGCCGAGTGCACGTCCTCGTCGGTGGGGAGCACCGCGTCCGGGTCACGGGAGATCTCGGCGAGACGCTGCTCGGCCAGGGCAAGCTCGTCCGCGGTCAGGAGGCCTGCCCGGTGGAGACGCGTCGCGTGCTCGGCCGTCGCCGCGCAGTCGAAGGGGAGCAGCTCGAGGTCGTCGGCGCGCAGGAGCTCCCAGACCGCGGGGTCGAGCTCGGTCCCGGAGCGGCTTGACCAGAGTGTCACAGCGCGATTCTTGCGAATCGCGCCGGGTGAGGCCACGGAGCGCCTCCCGAAACGTCGAGGGGCCGGCAGCTGCCGGCCCCTCGTTCTCCTAGCACTTTCGCGACGCGAAAGTGCCTACATCATCCCGCCCATGCCGCCCATGTCGGGCATGCCCGCCGCTGCGGGCTGCTTCTCGGGCGCCTCGGCCACGATCGCCTCGGTGGTGAGGATGTTCTTCGCGATCGACGCGGCGTTCTGCAGCGCCGAGCGGGTAACCATGGTCGGGTCGATGATGCCGGCCTTGACCAGATCCTCGATCTCGCCCGTGTCGACGTTCAGGCCCTGGCCCTTCTTGGCCGAGCGGACCTGGTTGACGACCACGGAGCCCTCGAGTCCCGCGTTGTAGGCGAGCTGTCGGAGCGGCTCCTCGAGCGAGCGGAGGATGATCGACGCGCCGGTCCTCTCGTCGCCCTCGAACGCCTCGAAGTCCGCCCTGACGACGTCCGCGGCGTTCAGCAGCGCGACGCCGCCGCCCGCGACGATGCCCTCCTCGAGGGCCGCCCGGGTCGCCTGGAGCGCGTCCTCGACGCGGTGCTTCTTCTCCTTCATCTCGGTCTCGGTGGCCGCGCCGACCTTGACCACCGCGACACCGCCCGACAGCTTCGCGAGCCGCTCCTGGAGCTTCTCGCGGTCGAAGTCGGAGTCGGTGTTCTCGACCTCGGCCTTCAGCTGCTTGATGCGGCCCTTGATCGCCTCGGAGTCGCCGGCCCCGTCCACGATCGTGGTCGAGTCCTTGTCGATCACGATCTTGCGGGCCTTCCCCAGCTGCGAGAGCTTCGTGTTCTCGAGCTTGAGACCCATCTCCTCGGTGATCACCTCGCCGCCGGTGAGGATCGCGATGTCCTCGAGCATCCGCTTGCGGCGGTCGCCGAAGCCGGGCGCCTTGACCGCGACGGCGGTGAACACGCCACGCAGCTTGTTGACGACGACCGTCGCGAGGGCCTCGCCCTCGACGTCCTCGGCGACGATCAGCAGCGGCTTGCCGGCCTGGATGACCTGCTCGAGCACGGGCAGGAGGTCCTTGACCGCGCCGACCTTCTGGTTCGCGATCAGCACGTACGGGTCGTCGAGCACGGCCTCCATGCGCTCGGCGTCCGTGATCATGTACGGCGACAGGTAGCCCTTGTCGAACTGCATGCCCTCGGTGAACTCGAGGTCGAGCCCGAAGGTCTGCCCCTCCTCGACGTTCACGACACCGTCCTTGCCGACCTTCTCGATCGCGTCCGCGATCACGTCGCCGATCTCGCGCTCGCGCGACGAGATCGTGGCGACACGCGCGATGTCCTCCTTGCCGGACACCTCGACGGACTGCTTCTTGAGGTCGTCGACGACCTTCTCGACGGCCTGCTCGATGCCCCGCTTGAGGCCCATCGGGTTCGCGCCCGCGGCGACGTTCTTGAGCCCCTCGCGGACGATCGCCTGCGCGAGCACCGTCGCGGTCGTCGTGCCGTCACCGGCCACGTCGTTGGTCGCGGTCGCGACCTCGCGGACGAGCTGCGCGCCCTGGTTCTCGAACGGGTCCTCGACCTCGATCTCGCGGGCGATCGTGACGCCGTCGTTCGTGATCGTCGGCGCCCCGAACTTCTTGTCGAGGACGACGTACCGGCCCTTCGGGCCGAGCGTCACCTTGACCGCGTCGGCCAGGGTGTTGACACCCCGCTCGAGCGCCCGGCGCGCGTCCTCGTTGAACTTCAGCTCCTTGTGAGCCATGAGTCTCGTTTCCTCCCTCGAATGTGCCTAGACGCCCGCGCGGTCGCCGACGACCTTCGCCAGGACGTCCGACTCGCGCAGGATCAGAACCTCGTCGGAGCCGAGCTTGATCTCGGTCCCGCCGTACTTGGAGAAGATGATCTCGTCACCCTCCTCCACGTCCATCTTGATGTACTCCCCGTCCTCGTCGCGCGGGCCGGGGCCTACCGCGAGGACCTTGCCGCGCTGCGGCTTCTCCTTCGCGGTGTCGGGCAGCACGATGCCGCTCGCCGTGACGTCCTCCTCGTCGAGCACCTCGACGATGAGTCGGTCACCAAGGGGCTGCAGATCCATGCGAATGCCTCCTCAACTGCGTTGACTCCGATCTCTGGCACTCGCAACACGAGAGTGCCGATACAGGGTAGCACGTCCGATCTCAGTCTTATCGACTCAGATCACGATTTGGCGCGAGAGGCCCGCGTGGCGGCACACTCTGGAGTGGTGCGCCGCGAGTTCTCCGCCGGGGGTGTGCTCGTCCGCCGGATGCGCGGGCGCTGGTGGCTCGCGCTCGTGCGGCCGCGACGGGACGACGAACGGGTGGTGTGGGCGCTGCCGAAGGGGCTGATCGACGAGGGCGAGCGCGGCCCCGAGACGGCCGTGCGCGAGGCGCTCGAGGAGACCGGCGTGCGGGCGTCGCTCGGGCAGAAGCTCGGCGACGTCCGCTACGTCTACACGTGGGAGGGCGAGCGGGTCTTCAAGGTCGTCTCGTTCTTCCTGCTCCACGCGAGGGGCGGCCGGATCGGAGACCTGCCGCCCGGGATGGAGATCGAGGTCGCCGAGGCGCGCTGGGTGCCGCTCGACGACGCCCCTGCCGTGCTGTCGTACCGCGGAGAGCGCGAGATGACCGAGCGCGCGCGCGCGGCGCTGGCCGCAGTTTCCGTCTAGGGTTTCGAGCCGTTAGGCTCGAAGCCCTTGCCGACCTTCGCTCTCAACTTCTACTCCCCCGTCGTCGCCGATCAGCTGCGTACGGGCCGCAAGACCGTCACGATCCGCCTCGGCGACAAGTCGACGAAGTACCGCAAGGGGATGATCGTGACCGTGCTCGTCGGCGCACGCTACGGCCAACGGGAGAAGGTCTTCGACGCCGTGATCGACAAGGTCGAGGTGAAGCCGCTGGCCGAGCTGTCACCGCGCGAGATCGAGCACGACAACCCCGAGCTCCGGCGGCTGGACGAGTTCACCGAGTGGCTCTCGCGGCTCTACAACCGACCCGTCTCGGACGACGACACCGTCACCGTGATCAAGTTCTCCCAGATCGTGGGGACGATGTTCTGAGTCAGTCGGGCACTTCGCTGGCGCGAAGTGCCAGGGTGCCCGGCACGTCGCGGAGCAATGTGCCTTCGCTAGCGCCCCTCCCGCCTGATGCGCATTCCGAGGTGGTCGTTGGGGCGCAGCGGGGCGCCGCACTCCTCGCACTCGACCTGGAAGGCGGACGGGAGCCGCGCGTCGCAGGACGGGCAACGCGCCACGAGCGTCGTCGCGCACTGCGGGCAGACGACGGGCCGCTGCGCCTCGAGCTCCTCGAAGTACCGGACGACGTGACCGCACCCGGGGCAGAGCGCGACCCAGTCGCCGAGCGTCTGCCTGCGCTCTTCCTGGATCCAGTTCCGCCGAGTCACGACTCCGTCACGGTACAAAGTTCGACGGGCACTTCGCTTCCGCGAACTGCCCGGTCTGGCACCTCTGCGTGGCAAAGTGCCCCTCCGGGGCAGCCGGTAGAGTCACACCGACCCGCCAGCAAAGGGGAGCGCACGCAGATGGCAGTTCGCGAGGCCGAGCCGGTCGAGACGCTGCAACAGGTGAGAGACGCGGGCCTCGACCGCGAGGATCTCCTCGGGATCTACCGCAACATGCTGATCACCCGCGGGATCGAAGAGCGCGGGCACATCCTCTACAAGCAGGGGAAGATTCCCGGCTCGTTCTACACCGGGCGGGGCAACGAAGGCTCCGCGGTGGGGATCGCGACGGCGATGGGCCCGAACGACGTCGGCACCCCGATCCAGCGCGACATGGGCGTCCACGTCACGCGCGGCGTGGAGCCCTGGCGCGTGTTCGCCCAGTACATGGGCCGCGTCGACGGCCCGACGGGCGGACGCGACGGGAACGTCCACATGGGCGACGCCCGGCTCGGCCTCCACACGATGGTCAGCCACCTGCCCGCGATGCTCCCGGTCGCGGTGGGTATGGCGCTCGCATTCAAGATCCGCGCCGAGCGGCGGGTCGCGGTCGCGTGGTGCGGCGAGGGCGCCTCCTCGCGCGGCGACGCGCACGAGGGCATGAACCTCGCAGGCGTCCACCGGCTGCCGGTGGTGTTCGTGATCGACAACAACCAGTGGGCGTACTCGACCCCCGCCCACCTCGAGTACGCGGTCGAGCACCTCGCCGACCGCGCCGCCGCGTACGGCTTCGACGGCGTCGTGGTGGACGGCACGGACGTGCTCGCGGTGTACCGGGAGGCGAAACACGCGATCGAGAAGGCGCGCGAGGGGGGTGGGCCGACGCTGGTCGAGTCCGTCACGCTGCGGATGGAGGGTCACGCCGTCCACGACGACGCGTTCTACGTCCCGAAGGAGCTGTTCGAGGAGTGGGCGCGCCGCGACCCGATCGAGCGGTTCCGCAGCTGGCTCCGCGACACCGGCTCGATGGGAGACGCGGAGGAGGAGGAGATCGTCACTGCGGTCAAGCGGCTCCTCCACGACGCGATGCAGAAGGCGGAGGAGTCGCCCCTGCCCGACCCCGCGACCGTGACGGACGGCGTGTTCGCCTCCGCCGACGAGCTCGACACCCCGCACCACCGGTGAACGCGCGCTGATGGCCGAGAAGACCTATCTCCAGGCGATCTCCGACGGACTGCGGCAGGAGATGCAGCGCGACGACCGGGTGTTCGTGCTCGGCGAGGACGTCGGCGTGTACGGGGGCGCGTTCAAGGTGACGCAGGGCTTCCAGGAGGAGTTCGGCGCCCACCGCGTACTCGACATGCCCCTCTCCGAGACCGCGATCGTCGGCGGCTCGACCGGTGCGGCGCTGATGGGCCTGCGGCCGGTGGCGGAGATGCAGTTCGCCGACTTCGTCTCGTGCGCGTGGGACCACCTCGTCACGGTCGCGGCGAAGCAGCACTACCGCGCCGGGACGCCGATCCCGATCGTCTTGCGGCTCCCGTCAGGGGGCGGCTTCTCCGGTGGGCCGTTCCACTCGCAGAACCCCGAGTCGAGCTTTGCGCACATCCCGGGGCTGAAGGTGGTCTGCCCCGCGACCCCGGAGGACGCCAAGGGGCTGCTCGCGAGCGCGATCGAGGACCCGAACCCGGTGCTCTACTTCGAGCACAAGCACCTCTACCGCCGCATCAAGGGCGAGGTGCCGGACGAGCGCTTCACGACGCCGTTCGGCCAGGCGCGGACCCACCGGCGAGGCGACGACATCACCGTGATCACGTGGGGCGCGATGGTCTACACGGCTGACGAGGCGGCGACCCGGCTCGCAGAGGAAGGGGTCTCCGTCGAGGTGCTCGACCTGCGGACCCTGATCCCCTGGGACCGGGAGGCGGTTCTCGAGAGCGTCACGCGCTGCTCGAAGGTGCTCGTGCTCCACGAGGACACGAAGACGGGCGGGTTCGGTGCCGAGATCGCGGCGACGATCGTCGAGGAGGCGTTCGAGCAGCTCGACGCACCGGTGCGCCGCCTCGCCGCCCCGGACGCGCCCGTGCCGTTCGCCCCCTCGCTCGAGAAGGCGTTCATCCCGCAGGTGGACGACGTCACGGCCGCCCTCCGCGAGCTGGCCGCGTACTGAGGGTGGGCATGCTCAGCCGGACGAGGAGGTCGACGTGAGCACCGGAACCCGGGTCGAGGTCGTGATGCCGCAGATGGGCGTCTCCGTCTCCGAGGGCACGATCACCCGCTGGCTGAAGCAGCCCGGCGAGAGCATCAGCCTGGACGAGCCGCTGCTCGAGATCTCGACGGACAAGGTCGACACCGAGGTTCCGAGCCCGGGCGAGGGCGTGCTCGCCGAGGTCAGGGTGCAGGAGGGAGAGACGGTCGACGTCGGCACGGTGCTCGCGATCATCGCCCCGGCCGGCGCGGCCCTCGCGGATGCGCCGCCCGAGGAACCCTCAGCCGTCGCGCCTGCAGCGGCGGCAGAGCCCACCCACCACCCCGCGGAGCCGGACGCCGCCGCGACGGAAGCGCCGGTCGGGGCGCCCGCACAGCCGGCAGGCGCCGAGGCCGGCGCCGTGGAGGAGACGGTCGCGGCGCCGACCGAGCCTGTCGCGGCACAGCCCACGTCCGAGCCGGAGACGGCTGCGGCGGCGCAAGCCGGCAACGGCAAGACGTTCATCTCCCCCGTCGTCGCACGGATCGCGGCCGAGCACGGAGTCGACCCGGGTGTCGTGCCCGGCACCGGACAGGGCGGGCGGGTCACGAAGAAGGACATCCTCGCGTTCATCGAGTCGGGTGCCGCCGCAGCGGCCGCGGCGCCGACCGCGCCGGTTGCGCAGGAGCCGGCCGCCGCTCCCGCGCCCACCGTGGAGGCTTCCGCGGCCGTGCCCGAGTCGCAGACACCACCGCCGGCGGCCGAGCCCGCGGTGACGGCAGCCGTACCGGAGGCACCGGCCGCCCCGACCACGCCGCCCGCTGCTCCACCACCCGCCCGCCCGACGCCCCCGGGCCCGACGCTGCCGGTCGCCCGCGGCCCTCAGCCCGTCGAGCAGCCCCCGGCGACGGGCGAGTGGGAGGAGCCGATGAACGCCATGCGGCGCGGCATCGCCGAGCACATGCGCCGCTCGCTCGACACGTCGGCGCACGTGACGAGCGCGATCGAGGTCGACCTGTCGAAGGTCGTGGCCGCGCGCCAGCGCCTGAAGCAGGAGTACCAGCGCGCCTACGGCGTCAACCCGACCTACCTCGCCTTCGTCACCAAGGCGGCGGTCGAGACGCTCAAGGACTGGCCGTGGGTCAACGGCGAGCTCCGCGGCGAGAAGATCGTCACGCGGTCGTTCGTCAACGTCGGCGTCGCGGTCTCGCTGGAGGAGGGCAAGGGCCTGATCGTCCCCGTGATCCGCAACGCGCAGGACCTCAACCTGCTCGGGATCGCCCGTGCGATCGCGGACGTCGCCGAGCGGGCGCGCACGAAGAAGCTCATGCCCGACGACGTGCAGGGCGGCACGTTCACGATCACGAACCCGGGCGGCTACGGCACGTTCCACGGCACGCCGGTGATCAGTCAGCCGCAGGCTGCGATCCTCGGCACGTACGCGCTCGTGAAGCGGCCGTGGGTCGTGCAGGACGCGCTCGGGCAGGACGTGATCGCGATCCGCCCGATGATGAACATCACGCTCACCTACGACCACCGGCTCGTGGACGGCGCGTACAGCGGAGGCTTCCTCCGCGACCTCCGGTCGCGCCTCGAGCACTGGGACGGCGAGTAGGGCGCATCCGCTCCGCGGATGCGCCAGACGAGTACGGTCCTCTCCGTGCCGGGCGCCTACCTCCTCGACCTTCCGGGGCAGACGTCCTACGCGGACGGCCTCGCGTTGCAGCGCTCGCTCGCGGGGGCGGTCTCGCAGCGAGCGATACCCGACACCGTGATCCTGCTCGAGCACGAGCCCGTGGTCACGCTCGGACGCCGAACGGACGAGTCCGCCGAGCTGCACCTGCCCGAGGGCCTCGAGATCGACGTCGTGGAGACGAACCGGGGCGGCAAGTCGACCTACCACGGGCCGGGACAGCTCGTCTGCTACCCGATTCTCGACCTCAACCGGCACGGCCGCGACCTGAAGAAGTACGTGCGCGACCTCGAGGAGGCGATAGTGAGAACGCTTGCAGCGTTCTCACTAGAAGGAACGCGCAGCGAAGGCTTGACCGGCGTGTGGATGCCGCCAGCGGGAGGAGCAGGCCCGCGGAAGATCGCGTCGATCGGCGTCCACGCCTCGCGCTGGGTGACGACCCACGGGTACGCGCTCAACGTCGACCTGGATCCGGCGCCGTTCACGCGATGGATCACCGCGTGCGGGCTCGAGGACGCGCAGTTCACCTCGATGGCCGCGGAGCTCTCTCGCCCGCTGCCGGTGAGCGAGGTGCGCCCCGCCGCGGCCGCTGCGCTCGCGGAGGTCTTCGGTCTCGAGCTCGAGGAGTTGCCCACCGACGACGGCGCCGGGCTCTGGCCCCAACCCGTTCACGAACGTCTCTCGGTCCGCTGACGACGCTTGTGGTGATTCAACTCTCCGGCGCGGCCCCCGGCAGGTGCGCGGCGGAGGTCGCCCCTAAGATGACGAGGCCGATGCAGACCTCCCTTCCCGTTGCAGACCGGCCGCGCCGGCCAGAGTGGATGAAAGTCCGGGCGCCGAGCCCGGACGGGCGCTACTACGACGTCCGTAAGCTCCTGCACGGCGCGAGCCTCGTCACGGTCTGCGAGGAGGCTCGCTGCCCGAACATCTCCGAGTGCTGGGGACGCGGGACGGCGACGTTCCAGATCCTCGGCGACACGTGCACGCGCGCCTGCCGCTACTGCTATGTCCACTCCGGCAAGCCCGAGCACCCGCCCGACCCGCTCGAGCCGCTCCGCCTCGCGCAGGCGGCAGCCACGATGGGCCTCTCGCACGTCGTGGTCACCTCGGTCGACCGCGACGACCTGCCCGACCGCGGCGCGGGTCACTTCGCCGCCACGATCCGGGCCCTCAAGGCGAAGCTCCCGGACTCGTCCGTCGAGGTGCTGACCCCGGACTTCCTCGGCGTCGAGGAGGAAGCGCTCCGTACCGTGCTCGGCGCCCGCCCCGAGGTCTTCAACCACAACATCGAGACCGTGCGCCGGCTCCACCGCCGTATGCGCGGCGCGAAGGCGAGCTACGACACGGCACTTCGGCTGCTGCGGCGCGCGAAGGAGATCGCCGAGTATCCGGTGCTGACGAAGTCGGGGATCATCGTGGGGCTCGGCGAGACGAACGACGAGGTGGTCGAGACGATGCGCGACCTTCGCGCGAACGGCGTCGACGTCGTCACGATCGGCCAGTACCTGCAGCCCTCCGCGCGGCACGCGACGATCGACCGCTGGGTGCACCCCGACGAGTTCCGCTGGCTGCGGGAGCAGGGCGAGGCGCTCGGCTTCGGCTCGGTGTTCGCGGGCCCGCTCGTCCGCTCGAGCTACCGCGCGGACGAGCAGAAGCACGCGGCCGACACGGGCCGCGGCGCAGTCGCGTACTGAGCCGGTCGACCGAACGCGAACGAACGGAGGGCCGGCTCTCGCCGGCCCTCCGTCGCAAGACGACCTTCGGTGACCGCTAGCGGTGGCGCCGGTGGCCGTGGTCGCGGTCGTGCTCGTGGTGACGCGGCGGCCGCGACGGGCGCTGCTTCGCCGTCGAGATCGAGACGGTCGCAGCTCCCGTTGTGGATGTCCTCCAGGTTGACGATCACGCCGAATCTGCGGAGTCTTGACGCCCTCGTCGGGGATGTCCGGGTTCCAGTAGGATCTCCGTGTCGTCGAACGTCTGGATCCCTCGCTGCGGCGGGACGCGGTACCAGCCGCCGGTCGCGAGTTGTGGAGGATGAACGAGTCGGTCCGGCCCGTCGACAGGGTGGCGTCGTACGCCTGAACCCGGTTCCGGGCCGGTGTCCCGTCGTCCTTCATGATCACGTCCTGATGGACGTCGATCGGGAGGATCAGGCCGGCCCCGTTGTGCTCACCGGTGTTGTTGTCACCCTGCGACGTGTCCCAGTACGAGACGAGGACGCCGTCCTGGAACGGGTACTTCTCGACCCAGTTCGGACGTGAGGGATCGTAGAAGTTGTACGGCGACGTCTTGAGACCGGTGTCGTAGCCGAGGTACTGGCGGTTGTCCACCACGTAGTAGTTGTCGTACAAGTTGACGTCGCGATCCGGTCGTCTGGTGGAACCCGCTGTCGAACGTCCAGTCGCTCGCCGTCCTCCATGCTGTCGGTGAACGACCAGAGCTGCAGGTTGTCGAACTCGAAGCCGAGCCCGTGCGACGCACCGTCCGTGACGTACTCGAACCGGAGCTGGACCGTCTGGCCCGCGTAGTCCGAGAGATCGGCAGTGATCGGCACCCAGACGGGTCCGGTCGGCCCGTGTACCAGTCGGCCAGCCGGCCCGCGCCGGAGGTGCCCGAGATGCCCGTCCCGTCGCTGTTGAACCCGCTCTGGTCGTTCGTCGCGTCGTCCGAGACGCACGTCAGTCACGTCGTCCCACGTCGCGCCGTTGTCCGTCGAGACCTCGAGGAACGTGTAGTCCCAGTCCTGCTCGGTGTCGTACCACGCGTCGAAGCTCAGCGTGGTCGCGTCGTCGGGACGTCCACCTCCCTGGTCGCGGTCGAGTCGAACGCGTCACCCGTCCCGGAGTACGCCGCATTCGTCCCGTCGGTCGGTGTTCCGACGACCGTGTCGACCTCCTTCTGCGGCAGCGGAACGATCACCGCCTGCGAGTCTCGGGTGTTGTACTCCAGCGGCCCGAGGCGGACGCGCGTTCTTGCGTACGCGGGTTCGCGAACGGATCGACGGTCTTGAAGTTGAGCCAGCCGAGCTGGAGCTTGTCCCACGAGTCGAAGTCGACCGGGCGGTTGCCGATCCCGTTCGTCCCGTCGTTCCCGTACGAGCCCTGGGACATGATCGTCCACCAGGTCGAGGGCGCCTCGCCCGCGTACGACGTGTCGTACTCGTCCGGCAACCCGTAGTCGTGACCGGTCTCGTGCGCGATCACGCCCACCCCGGCGTTCTCCGGCTCCATCACGTAGTCGCCGACCCAGAAGCCGGTCGGCTGGCCGACCGCGGCACCGATCTCGAAGCCGCCCAGGAGGTTTCCGTTCCCCGGGCCCTGGGTGCCGATCCCGCCCTGATAGGCATACCACCGATGTGACCAGATCGCGTCGGTGCCCTGCGCACCGCCGCCGACCTCCTGGCCCTCACCGGCGTGGATCAGCTGGAAGTGGTCGATGTAGCCGTCGGGCTCGTCGAAGTTGCCGTTGCCGTTGTAGTCGTAGCGGTCCTCGGTGTCGAACTGCGCGAGGTACGCCTGGATGTCGGCTCAGCGACTTGCCCTGCGCCTCCTGGTCGAGCACCCACTGGTTCGCGGCGTCGCGGAGGAGCGCCCACACGCTGGTGCAGACGGTCGAGCCGCAGAGGTCGGTGCCGTAGCGCGCCTCGTTGTACGGGACCTGCGTCCAGTCGGTCACCGCTCCGTCGAAGTTGAACCGCCCGCTCGACTGGAGCTGGTAGTAGTTCGCGACCGAGTTCGCACCGGGCGTGTGGTCGAAGTAGAGCTGTCCGTAGTGCATCGGCGAGTAGTCGTCGAACCAGATCGTCGAGTTGTCCAACGTCCGATCGGGCTTCGGGATCTCACCCATCATCGGGCCGGCGTCACCGCCGTACATCGTCTGATCCCCGAACTGGGCGAGGATCACGAAGATGTCGCTGTGCCCGGTCTGGGCGAGCTGGACATACTTCGGCGTCCTGCCGTGACCGACCTGCGCCACGGTCGCGTTTGCATCGATCTGCCCCGTCGCCTTGAGCGCGAGCCCCTTCTCCCGCAGCACCTGCTGCTGAGTCGAGAGGGGGCTGGGCAGATTGTCGCTCTTGTCGACAGGCGTGCCGCCCAAGGCGACAGTCGCCGGCACGAGCGCGACGGCGATCACCGCAACGACGGCGGTTGCGAGTCTCCTCACGATATGCCCTCCTGTATCGCTTTTTCCTCGTGGAGCGGCGAGAGACTAGTCATTCGATCGGCCGGGTGCACGTCGACCGCGCAGGCGGTTTCCTCGGGTCGAGCAGCGCCGAGCGCGCGAGACCGGTCTAGGAGCCTGGCTTCTGCCCGTGGACGCCCGACCGGCGTGCCTTGCACGACGAGGCGCAAATACCCTCTTTCGAGGGGGTCGACGACCCCGCGTCAGTCGTGCGGGCGGGCCATGCGGTGGTAGTCGAGCGCCTCGTCGAGCACGTGCTCGTCGACACCCGCCTCTCGCGCCACGTCGCGCAGCGAGCGGCCGGAGGCAGCGGCCTCCTGCACGATCTCGGTCGCCTTGTCGTAGCCGATGTACGGGTTGAGAGCGGTCGCCGCGCTGAGCGTCGACTCCGCATGCATCTCGTTGCGCTCCCGGTTGGCCTCGATGCCCGCGACGCACTTCTCGGCGAGGAGCCGCGTCGCGCTCGCGAGTAGACCGATCGACTGGAGCAGGTTGCGGGCGATCAGCGGCACGTACACGTTGAGCTCGAACTGCCCGCTCATGCCGCCGATCGCGATCGCGGTGTCGTTCCCTATCACCTGGGCCGCGACCTGCGTCACGACCTCGGGGATCACGGGGTTCACCTTGCCCGGCATGATCGACGAGCCCTTCTGTAGCTCCGGCAGGAAGAGCTCCGAGAGGCCGGCGCGGGGGCCGGACCCCATCAGGCGCAGGTCGTTCGCGATCTTCGTCAACGAGACCGCGACCACCTTCAGCGCGCCCGAGGCCTCGACGAGGCCGTCGCGCGCCGCCTGCGCCTCGAACGGGTCGGCCGGGGCCGAGACCGGCAGCCCGGAGTCGGCATGCAAGAGCGCCCGCACCTTCTCCGCGAACTCCTTGTGCGTGTTCAGTCCGGTGCCCGTCGCGGTGCCGCCGAGCGGGATCTGACCGAGCCGCGGCAGCGTGTCCTGGACGCGCGCGATGCCCTGGCGGACCTGCGCTCCGTACCCCGCGAACTCCTGGCCCAGCGTGACGGGGACCGCGTCCATCATGTGCGTCCGGCCGGACTTGACGACGTCGGCGAACTCGACCGCTTTCCCCTCGAGCGCGCCCGCCAGCAGCTGGAGCGCGGGCAGCAGGTCGTTGACCGCGAGATCGAGGGCGGCGAGATGGACCGCCGACGGGAACACGTCGTTCGAGGACTGCCCCATGTTCACGTGGTCGTTCGGATGGACGTCCTCGCCCGCCAGCGTCGCGATCACCTCGTTCGCGTTCATGTTCGAGCTCGTGCCCGACCCGGTCTGGAAGACGTCGATCGGGAACTGGTCGTCGAGTTCGCCCGCCGCGATGCGGTCGCCTGCGACCGCGATGCGCTGCGCGACGTCGGGGTCGAGCAGCCCGAGGTCCGCGTTCGCGCGGGCCGCCGCGGCCTTGATGCGGCCGAGCCAGTGGGCGACGGCCGGCGGGATCCGCTCTCCGGAGACGGGGAAGTTCGCGACGGCCTTCGCGGTCTCGCCGCCCCACAGCTCCTGCCGCTCGGCCGTACCGCTCACGCCGCCGAGTGTATCCGTGGGCGCGCGGTGAAACGGTGTCAGACACCGTTTGCTGTCAAGAGCAAACCGTGCCGGTCTCGTGTCAATCGCTCCACAGCTTTCGATCGCACACCCCAACTCGCGTCCGCAGCCCGGTCGGCGGTCAATGCGTCCGCGCCAGACGTGTCCGGCGCGAACCTCTTGACAGGATTCGGTGTCTGACACCGGCCCCGCTCCTCCGGGTCGGGCCCGACGAGCCCGACTGTCAGCGCGCGGCGGGGTCGAGGCCGGCGGCGGCGAGGAGCGCCTCCCACTCGCCGAGCTTCACGCGCGGCCGGCCGTGGGGCTCGCCGGCGGCGCGCTCCGACGCGTCGATTGCCTCCCAGCCCGACTGCGTGACGACCCGGACGCCGCGCCCGGCGAGCAGCGCGTCGAAGACCGCTGCCTCGCTTCCGTGGGCCAGCTTCCCGGCGCGAGCGTCCTCGAGCAGCAGGTCGATGGTCTCGGTCGCGTCCTTCTTGTTCGTGCCGATCACGCCGCTCGGCCCGCGCTTGATCCACCCCGCGCAGTAGACGCCGGGAACAGCCGCGCCGTTCGAGACGACTCGCCCGCCGCTGTTCGGCACCGTGCAGGACTCGGAGTCGAACGGAACGCCGTCGACGGGCGTGCCGCGGTAGCCGACGCTGCGGAAGACGATCCCGCAGGGAACGATCTCCCGCTTCCCCGTCGGAACGGCGCGCCCGTCGACCAGCTCGTTCCGGACTAGCTCGACAGCCTCGACCCTGTCCTCGCCGAGCAGGGCAACCGGCGAGACGAGGAATCTGAGCCGAATCGCCCGGCGCTTGCCGCCCGGCGGCCGGAGGCGTAGTCGCGGAGATGCTCGAGGTTGCGTCGCACGGTCGGCGGCGCCGACTCGAGCTCGGCTTCACTCGCCTCGTCGAGCACGAGCTCCGCGGGGTCGACGAGGACGTCCGCGCCCGCGAGCTCCCCGAGCTCCCCGACCTCGACCGGCGTCCAGGCGGCCTGGACCGGCCCGCGACGGCCGAGCACGAGGATCTCCCTCACCCCTGCCTCGTTGATCGCCCGGATCGCGGCGTCGGTGGTGTCGGTCGGCGCAAGCTCCTCGGCGGTCAGCGCGAGCATCCGCGCGACGTCCAGCGCGACGTTGCCGTTGCCGATCACCACCGCCCGCTCGTGCGAGAGGTCGAACCGGAGCCCCTGGAAGTCGGGATGGCCGTTGTACCAGGCGACGAAGGCGGTCGCGGGCCAGGAGCCGGGCAGGTCCTCGCCCGGGATGCCGAGCTGCCGGTCGGTCTGGGCACCGAACGCGTACACGACGGCGCTGTAGTGCTCGGCGAGCTCCTGGTGCCCGATGTCGCGACCGACCTCGACGTTGCCGAGAAAGCGGAAGCCCACGGTGCGGGCGACCTTCTCGAAGGCCCGCGACACCGCCTTGATGTTCGGATGGTCCGGCGCCACGCCCAGCCGGACGAGACCCCAGGGGGTCGGCAGCCGGTCGATCAGGTCGACCTCGAAGCGGGGCTCCTCGCTCGCGAGCAGCGCCCCGGCGGCGTAGAAGCCGGCCGGCCCGGAGCCGACGACGGCCACACGGAACGGACGATCGGTCACGGCCAGAATCCAGTGGCACCTCGCGGAGCGAAGTGCCCGGCACGCACGGTGCCTAGTGGCTACACCCTGACCCGCAGCCGCCCATTTGCGTCCCCTCAGGCAGCTCCTCGCCCTCGTCGACCTGGAAGGAGTGGCCGCAGCCGCACGAGGAGACGGCGTTCGGATTCTCGATCTTGAACCCCGACTCCTGGAGACCGTTCAGATAGTCGATCGTCGCCCCGCGCAGGTACGGCACGCTGAAGGGGTCGACGACGACACGCACGCCCTCGAGCTCGAGCTCGTGGTCACCCTCCGCGACGCCGGAGTCGAACCCGAGCCCGTACTGGAAGCCCGAGCAGCCGCCACCCTGGATCGCGACCCGCAGCACGAGCGAGTCCGCGTCCGGCTCGGAGGCCATCAGCTCCTTGACCTTCTCCGCGGCGAGCGGGGTCAGGTCGAGCAGCACGTCGGTCGGGCGCTCGGCGATCTCCATGCCCAGATCGTAGCGGAGGGCGAGGCGGTTGCGAACTCCCGGACTTTGTGACACCGAAAACGCCGATGCGGTGCGGGATCGCCTCGTCGCTCGTGCGGCCCGAGCAGAGTGGTAGCGTTCGGTCGAACCCGGCTTCGGCGGGGATCGAGGACCACGTGCTCTCGGACTGGCTTCCGTTTCTCATCTACGCGTTGTTCGCGGCGGCGATCCCGGCGACGATGATCCTCTTCTCGTTCGTGTTCGCCACGCGGCCGACGACGCGCACACGGCAGCGGATGCTGCCCTTCGAGTCGGGGGTCTCGCGCGACGCGCCCAGCTACGAGCGGCGCTTCACGGTGAGCTTCTACCTCACCGCGATGCTGTTCATCCTCTTCGACATCGAGATCGTGTTCCTCTACCCGCTCGCGGTGCAGCTGAACGCGCTCGGCTGGTTCGGCTTCGTGGAGTTCCTCGTGTTCGTCGCGATCCTCGCGGTGGCCTACGTCTACATCTGGCGCAAGGGCGCGCTCGAATGGCACTAGCCCGCCGATTGCCGCTCGTCTCCGACCGGCCCGCCGCGAAGGCGGGGCTGAAGTCGGAGCGGACGCTCTGGCCCGATCGCGGGCCCGGGGTGTTCGAGCAGGAGCTCGACTCGATCGAGGACGCCCTGCTGATCACGACCGTCGAGAAGGCGATCGCGTGGGCGCAGTCGAGCTCGGTATGGCCGGACACGTTCGGGCTCGCGTGCTGCGCGATCGAGATGATGTCGATCGTCTCCTCTCGCTACGACATCGCCCGCTTCGGGATGGAGCGCTTCAGCTCGTCGCCGCGGCAGGCCGACCTGCTGATCGTCTCGGGCCGCGTGACGCACAAGATGGCGCCGCCGCTGCGGCAGGTGTACGACCAGATGCTCGAGCCGAAGTGGGTGATCGCGATGGGCGCCTGCGCGAGCTCCGGGGGGATGTTCAACAACTACACGGTGCTCCAGGGCGTCGACAAGATCGTCCCGGTCGACATCCACGTGCCCGGCTGCCCGCCGCGGCCCGAGGCGCTGATGGAGGGCATCGTCCGCCTGCACGAGAAGATCCGTGCCGGCGTGCCGCCCGCGTACGAGATCCGGGGGGTTGCCGAATGACGGCGGGTGTCCCGGGCGTCGTCGAGACCGTCGAGGCGCACGGCGAGACCACGCTCGTGGTCGACCCCGCGCGAATCCTCGAGGCGTCCGTCCACCTGCGGGACGAAGACGGGTACAACGTGCTCGTCGACGTCTCGGGCGTCGACTACCTCGGCTGGGGCACGGTTGGCGTCGCCGGCTACATCGGCACCCCGCAGGGCCGCGACCTGCACGCGCCCGGCTCGCACGGCTTCGAGCGCGTTCCGGACGCGATGCCGAAGCGCTTCGCGGTCGTCTACCACCTCTTGCGCGTCTCGGACGAGTCGGCCCGCCTGCGGCTCAAGGCGTGGCTCGACGACGGCGAGGAGATCGACTCGGTGGTGCCGGTCTGGCCCGGCGCCGACTGGCACGAGCGCGAGGCCTACGATCTGTTCGGCATCGTGTTCCGCGGCCACCCCAACCTCGTCCGCATCCTGATGCCGGACGACTGGGACGGGTATCCGCTGCGCAAGGACTACCCGCTCGGCGGGGAGCCGGTCCGCTTCTCGGGGGAGCGGTAGTGCCCGTCGTCCCCGCCACGCGCATCTACGAGGGAACCCGCATCCCGTCGCCGTGCCCGACGAGGCTCGTCGTCGATCCCGCGGAGCACGACCTCGAGGACATCCTCACCGTCAACTTCGGGCCGAACCACCCCTCGACGCACGGCGTCCTGCGGCTGATCGTCGACCTCGACGGCGAGCACGTCGCGGGGATCGAGGCCGTGGTCGGCTATCTCCACACGGGCTTCGAGAAGACGATGGAGGCGAAGACGTACTGGAAGGGGATCACGTACCCCGAGCGGATCGACTATCTCTCCTTCCAGGCGAACGAGCTCGTGTTCGTGCTCGCGATCGAGAAGCTGCTCGCCCTCGAGACGCCGGAGAAGGCCGTCTGGATGCGGACGTGCCTCGCCGAGCTGAACCGGATCCACTCCCACCTCGTGTGGCTCGGCACGTCGGCCCTCGAGCTCGGGGCGATCTCGATGTTCTGGTACGCGTTCCGCGAGCGGGACATGGTGCTGGACCTCTTCGAGATGGTCACGGGCGTCCGCATGCACACGCGGTACTTCCAGGCCGGCGGGCTCGCCGAGGACATCCCCGAGGGCTTCTACGACGCCGCGCGCGCGTTCGCGCGGCACATGCCGAGGGCGGTCGACGACTACGAGGCCCTGCTCGACCGCAACCAGATCTGGCTCCGCCGCACGAAGGGCATCGGCCTCCTCTCGGCTGCGGACGCGCTCGCGCTCGGGCAGTCCGGCCCGATGGTGCGCGCGTCGGGCGTCGACTGGGACCTGCGCCGGGCGCAGCCGTACCTCGCGTACCGCGAGCTCGACTTCGACGTGCCCGTGTACGGAAACGGCGACGTCTACGACCGATACAAGGTGCACATGGACGAGATGCGCCAGTCCGCGCGCATCGTCGCCCAGTGCGTCACCCGGCTCGAGGAGCTGCGGGGAGCGCCGTGGATCGCCGACGACCGGAAGGTCGTGCTTCCGCCCCGCGAGGAGCTCCACACGTCGATGGAGTCGCTGATCCACCACTTCAAGATCGTCACCGAGGGCTACCGCGTGCCACCGGGCGAGGTCTACGTCGCGGTCGAGTCCGCGCGCGGCGAGTGCGGCTGCTTCCTCGTCTCGGACGGCGGCCCCAAGCCGTGGCGCGTGAAGTTCCGTGCTCCAAGCTTCGCGGCCCTGCAGGCCACCGCGACCTGCGTGCGGGGGACGGCGATCGCCGACCTCGTCGCGGTCGCGGCGTCGCTCGACCCGGTGCTGGGAGACGTCGACAGGTGATCGGCGCTTCGTGCCGCTCACCTAGATTGGCGCGCGCGTGAGCTCGACCCTGTACGACGAGATACAGCAGCTGAAGCGCCGCTATCCCGAGCCGCGCTCCGCGGTGCTGCCGGCGCTCCGGCTCGCGCAGGAACGGCACGGCTGGCTGCCGGAGGAGGCGCTGCGCGAGGTCGCGGTCGCGTTGGACGAGACCCCTGCGTACTGCCTCTCGATCGCCTCCTTCTACGACATGTTCCACCTCGAGCCCGTCGGTCGGCACCTCGTCGAGGTGTGCACGAACGTCTCCTGCGCGCTCTCGGGCGCCCAGGCAGTCGTCGAGGCGCTCGAGCGGGAGCTCGACGTCCACGTCGGCGAGACGACGGACGACGGCGCCGTCACCCTACGCACGGTGGAGTGCCTCGGCGGCTGCGGCTGGGCGACCGTCGTCGCGATCGACAACCACCACCGCCTCCACGTCCGCGCCGCGGACGTGCCCGAGATCGCGAAGGAGCTCCGTGGCTGACGAGATCGTCTTCGCCGGCACCGACGGGGGCGCGGTCACCGACCTCGCCGAGTACGAGGCGCGCGGCGGGCTCGACGCGCTGCGGCGCGCGCGCGAGATGACGCCCGACGAGATCATCGCTCAGCTGAACACCTCGAACCTGCGCGGCCGCGGCGGTGCGTTCTTCCCCACCGGCCGGAAGTGGAGCTTCGTCCCCAAGCCGGAGCAGAACCCGAGACCGCACTACCTCGTCGTGAACGCCGACGAGTCCGAGCCCGGCACGTTCAAGGACCGCGAGATCATGCTGCGCGTCCCGTTCCGGTTCCTCGAGGGTTGCCTGATCGCGGCGCGCGCGATCGAGTCCACCCACGTCTTCGTCTACATCCGCGGCGAGTACGAGCGCGAGTACGAGGTACTCGTCCAGGCGCTCGAGCAGCTGCGCAAGCGCAAGCTCCTCGGCGGCGTGACGATCGTGCTGCACCGCGGTGCCGGCGCGTACATCTGCGGGGAGGAGACCGCGCTGCTCGAGTCGCTCGAGGGCGAGCGCGGCCAGCCACGGACGAAGCCGCCGTTCCCGGCGATCGCCGGCCTGTACGCGTCGCCGACCGCCGTCAACAACGTCGAGTCGATCACGACCGTGACGCCGATCATCGAGATGGGCGGCGCCGAGTACGCGGAGATCGGGCCGGAGAGCTCGACCGGCACCCGTGTCTTCTCGCTCTCGGGCAACGTCGCGCGGCCCGGGAACTACGAGCTCCCGCACGGCTTCCCGCTCAAGGACCTGATCGACGACGTCGGCGGGGGGATCGCCGGCGGCCGCACGCTCAAGGCCGTGATCCCCGGCGGCTCCTCGACGCCCGTCCTGACCGCCTCCGAGGCGGAGCAGGTGACGCTCGACTTCGACTCGCTCTCCCAGGCCGGCACGATGATCGGCTCGGCCGCGGTGATCGTGATCGACGACCGCTGCTGCATGGTGCAGCTCGGGATCCGCGTCTCGCAGTTCTACGAGCACGAGTCGTGCGGCAAGTGCACGCCGTGCCGCGTCGGCACGCGCTGGATCACGCAGATCCTGAAGAAGATCGAGGCCGGGCACGGGAGCGCCTCCGACCTCGACCTGCTGCTCGACGTCGGCGAGCGGGTGAACGGGACGTGCCTCTGCCCGCTCGGCGACTCCGACGCGATCGCGGTCGCGAGCTACGTGGCGAAGTTCCGTGACGAGTTCCTCGCCCACCTCGACGGTGCCGGCTGCCCGTTCGACGGCGCCTCGTCGCTCGACGGGATCGTGGCGCCGACCGACGTCCACGCGGCCCACGTCGGCCCCGCCGAGATCGCGCGACCGCTCGAGGTGGTCAGGTGAGCGATCTGGTCACGGTCACGATCGACGACCGTGAGGTCGAGGTCGAGAAGGGCACCGGGCTCGTCGAGACCGCGGCCGCCGCCGGGATCGAGATCCCCGTGTTCTGCTACGAGCCGCGCCTCGGGCCGCCGGTCGGCGCCTGCCGCATGTGCCTGGTCGAGGTCGAGGGGCTGCCGAAGCTCCAGGCCGGGTGCACGCTGAGCGCGCAGGACGGGATGGTGGTGCGCACGGCGGCCTCGTCCGAGCGTGCCGCGGAGGGTCAGAAGGGGACGCTCGAGTTCATCCTCGTCAACCATCCGCTCGACTGCCCGGTCTGCGACAAGGGCGGCGAGTGCCCCCTCCAGGACCTGACGTTCCGGTACGGCCCGGGCTCGACGCGGATGACGTTCCCGAAGCTGACGTTCGACAAGCCGATCCCCGTCTCGCCGCTGATCGCGCTCGACCGCGAGCGCTGCATCCTCTGCTACCGCTGCACGCGCTTCTCCAGCGACGTCGCCGAGGACGGCCAGCTGATCGCCCGCAACCGCGGCGCGTACACGGAGATCGCGACGTTCGGCGACGACCCGTACCGCGCGCCGTTCTCCGGCAACGTGATCGAGCTCTGCCCGGTGGGTGCGCTCACCTCGACCCAGTACCGCTTCGAGGCGCGACCCTGGGAGATCCAGGACGTGCCGACGGTCTGCGGGCTCTGCCCGGCGGGCTGCAACGTCCGCGCGACGACCCGCGAAGGTGTGGTCAAGCGCGTGCAGTCGCGCAACCATCCCGAGATCGACGCGGGCTGGCTCTGCGACAAGGGTCGCTTCACGTTCCCGCACGTCTCCGCCGAGGACCGCGTGCTCGAGCCACTCGCCCGCGGCCCCCGCGGCCTCGAGCCCGTCAGCTGGGACGCCGCGCTCGATCGCGCGGAGGAGCTCCTGCGCGGCGCGGCGCCGCGGATCGTGACCGCACTCTCGGGCTCCGAGACGACCGAGCTCGCATACGGGCTCGCCGTCCTCCTGCGCAGGGGCCTCGGAGCGCACTCCGCCGTGCTGCACGAGTCGACGTCCGCTGCGCTCGACGCGTTCCGGGCCCCGCTCTCGACGATCGGCGACGCCGAGCTCGTGGTGGTGCTCGGCGACGACGACGTCGTCGACCGCGCCCCCGCCGTCGACCTCTGGCTGAGGCGCGCACGCCGAAACGGCGCGGAGCTGGTCTCGATCGGCGCCCGCGGCTCGGTGTCGACCGCGGCCGGCGACACCGCCGACGCGCTCGAGACGCTGCTCGAGCGGAGGGACAAGCTCGGCAAGCGGCTGCGCGCCTCGGAACGCGCGGTGCTGGTCTGGTCGGGCCCGGGAGGCGGCGGCGGCGCGAGGCTCGCCGAGGCCGCGCACGAGCTCGGCTTCGACGACAAGCCCGGCTGCGCTGTGTTCCACCTGCCCGCCACGGCGAACGCGCGCGGCGTGGCGGAGGCCTGGGCGGCCGCCGCCGACGAGGACGAGGCCGAGCCCGAGGGCATCGGACTGCTCGTCGTCTCGGGAGACGAGGCGGCCTCGGACCCCGCAGTGCGCGCGCTCGCGGAGCGCGCCGAGCACGTGCTCGCGATCTCGATGTTCACGTCGCTCGCCGCCGGCTGGGCCGACCTCGTTCTGCCGGCGACCGCCGCGCTCGAGCGCGAGGGGACCGCGATGAACCTCGAAGGGCGCGTCCAGCGCCTGCGGCGCGCCGTGATCGCGCCGGTGCCCGACGAGCTCGCCTGGCTCTCGAAGCTGGCCTCACGACTGGGCGTCGACCTGTCGCCCCACGCGGAGGTCGTGTTCGAGGAGCTGTCGGGACGCCTCTACGACGGGATCGAGCTGGCCGCGCTCGGCGAGCGGGCTCCGCTTCCGGCGCGGGCGCCGTACACGCCGCCCGCGCCCCGCACGCCGGGCTCGTCGCCGTCGCACGGCGAGGCACCCGAGGGGCACTTCGTCGGCACGCTCCGCTTGCTCCGCTACCGGCCGCTCTTCTCCGGCCCGCAGGTGGAGCGCGTCCCCGAGCTCCAGTTCCAGCGCCCGGCGCGCGAGGTCGCGCTGAGCGCGCCCGACGCCGACCGCCGCGGCATCACGACCGGAGACGCGGTGTCGCTCCGCTCGAACGGCACCACGGTCGAGCTGCGCGCGCGCGTCGACCCGCGGCTCGTCGAGGGCGTCGCGCGGGTGGCGGAGGAGCATGCAGGCGACCTCCACCTCGAGGTCGAGGTCGTCCGCACGTGAGCTGGCTCGTCGTGCTGTCGAGCGGCTCGAACGGCGAGCCCTGGTGGATCTCGCTGATCAAGGCCGCGATCGTGATCAACCTCGTCCTCTTCGGATTCGCGTACCTGACGCTGATCGAACGGAAGGTGATGGGCCGCATGCAGCTCCGCTACGGCCCGAACCGGGCAGGCCCGTTCGGCACGCTCCAGCCGATCGCCGACCTCGTGAAGCTGATCCGCAAGGAGAGCTTCTTCCCGGCCGAGGCGGTCGACGTCCTCTACATCTTCTCGCCGTTCCTCGCGGCGTTCACGGCGCTGACCACGTTCTCCGTGATCCCGTGGGGGCCGGGCTGGGTGATCGACGGCTACCAGGTGAACGGGTACGTCGCGGACGTGCCGATCGCGCTCTTGCTCGTGTTCGCGCTCGGCTCGCTCGGGATCTACGGCTTCATCGTCGGCGGCTGGGCGTCGGACTCGAAGTACTCGCTGCTCGGCTCGATGCGGACCTGCGCGCAGCTCGTCTCGTACGAGGTGGCACTCGCGCTCTCGGTGCTAGGGGTGGTGCTGATGGCCGGGTCACTCTCCCTCGTGGACGTCGTGGCGGCGCAGAACGCGGAGATCTGGTACATCGTCCCGCAGTTCGTCGGGTTCCTCGTGTTCCTGCTGGCCGGCACGGCCGAGACGTCACGGGCGCCGTTCGACCTCCCCGAGGCGGAGCAGGAGCTCGTCGCCGGCTACCACACGGAGTACGGTGGAATGCGCTTCGGCCTCTTCTCGATGTCGGAGTACATCAACCTGATCACGCTCTCGGGGCTCGCCGTGACGCTGTTCCTCGGCGGGTGGCACGGCCCGTGGCTCCCGGGGATCCTCTGGTTCCTGCTCAAGCTCGCCCTGCTCCTCTTCGTCTTCATCTGGATGCGGACGACGCTCCCCCGGCTCCGCTACGACCAGCTGATGCAGTTCGGCTGGAAGATCCTCCTGCCGGTCGCGACCCTGAACGCCCTGGTGACCGCACTTCTGGTGGTCGCTCTATGAGCACTCACCAGAAGTGCCAGATGAATACTCCCGGCGCGATGCCGACCGGTGTGCCTCCGTCTAGCTCGGCGCCGACCGAAGGGAGGCGCTGAGCATGCAGCCGTTCGGGACACTCAAGGGCTTCGGGGTCACCTTCAAGCACATCTTCAAGCAGCCGATCACACAGCAGTACCCCGAGTTCAAGCGGCCCGTCTATCCGCGCTTCCGCGGGCGCCACCGGCTGCACCGCCACGCGAACGGGCTCGAGAAGTGCGTCGGCTGCTCGCTGTGCGCGGCCGCCTGCCCGTCGGACTGCATCCGGGTCGTCGCGGCCGAGAACACGGCCGAGCACCGCGTCTCGGCCGGCGAGCGGTACGCGCGTATCTACGAGATCAACCTCTCGCCGCTGCATCTTCTGCGGGTACTGCGAGCTCGCGTGCCCGTTCGACGCGATCACGCTCGGGAACGAGTTCGAGATCTCGGAGTACTCGCGGGACGATCTCGTCTACACGAAGGACATGCTGCTCGCGGAGCCGATCAAGCGCGTCCCGGTGCAGGACCCCGTCCTCTACGACACCCCGATCCCGGCGTACAAGCGCGACTCGTAGTGGGCAACTTCCTCACCTGGGTCGTCTGGGTCGTCGCGGCCACGCGCGTGCATCGGCACGGGGCTCCGCGTCGTGACCGCGACCAACCCGTTCTCGTCCGCGCTCTCGTTGATCGGCAACCTCGCGTCGCTCGCCGTCCTGTTCCTGCTCGCGTCGGGCGAGTTCGTCGCGGCCGCGCAGGTGCTCGTCTACGCAGGCGCCGTGATGGTGATGTTCCTCTTCGTGATCGCCTATCTGGGCGGCCGGGCCGACGCGCCCTGGGCCGGCGGGACCCGGCTGATCCAGGTGTCCTCGGTGGTCGCCGCCGGGTCGCTGCTCGCGGTCACGCTGGTCGCCGTCGGCCTCGAGTGGGGCGACCAGCTCTCCGGCGCCGCCGACGTCGACCGGGCGTTCGGGTCGCCGGCGGCGATCGGCGAGCTGTTCCTCACCGACCATCTGCTCGCCTTCGAGATCACCTCGATCGTGCTGCTCGTCGCGGCGATCGGCGGCGTCGTGCTCGGCATGCGCACCCAGGAGGAGGCCGACGCGGGCGCCGAGGACGGCGCGCGGTGAGCGGACCCGGCATCCCCTGGTACCTCGCGATCTCCGCGATCCTCTTCGCGATCGGCGTCGCCGGCGTGCTGCTGCGCCGAAGCCCGCTGATCGTGCTCCTCTCGCTCGAGATCATGCTCAACGCCGCGAACCTCGCGTTCGTGGGGTTCTCGCGGCTGCACGGCCAGATGGACGGCCAGATCTTCGCGCTCTCGGTGATGGCCGTCGCAGCCGCCGAGGTGTGCGTCGGGCTCGGCCTGATCGTCGCGATGGCGCGGCGGCGACTGGCGCTCGACGTCGATGCGTTCACGGAGCTGAGAGGCTGATGGGGGCAGCGCACACGTGATCTTCGGCGGCTGGCTCTGTCTGATCGCGCCCCTCGCCGGCTGCCTCGCGATCCTCCTCGGCGGGACGCGGATCACGCGGCGCCAGGCGGGCATCCTCTCGACCGGCTCCGTGTTCGTTGGCTTCGCGGGCGCCTTGATCGCGTTCGTCGACGCGCTCGGGCGCAGCCCCGACGACCGCGAGACGCTGACGACGGCCTGGACGTGGCTGCAGGCCGGGGACTTCAAGGCCGGGCTGACCCTGCTCGTCGACCCGCTCTCTCTCGTGATGATGCTCGTCGTCACCGGCATCGGCGGGCTGATCGTCCTCTACTCGAACGGCTACATGGCCGGCGAGGACGAGGAACGCAGGTACTTCGCGTACATGGCGTTCTTCGTGTTCGCGATGCTGCTGCTCGTCGAGGCGGGCAACCTGCTGCTGCTGCTCGTCGGCTGGGGCCTCGTGGGCCTGGCTTCGTACCTCCTGATCGGCTACTACCACGAGCGGCCCGAGGCGGTGACGGCGGCGAAGAAGGCATTCATCGTCAACGCGCTCGGCGACGCGATCATGGCGCTCGGGCTCTTCCTCGCGATCGCGAAGGTCGGCAGCCTCGACTTCGGCGCGGTGTTCGGCGCCGCCTCGTCGGGAGCGCTCTCCGACACGGTCGTGACGCTGATCGCGCTGGGGCTGCTCGGCGGAGCCGTCGCGAAGTCCGCGCAGATCCCGCTGCACACGTGGCTGCCGGACGCGATGGAGGGCCCGACCCCGGTCTCCGCGCTGATCCACGCCGCGACGATGGTGACGGCCGGCGTCTACCTGATCTGCCGGACGCATCCGGTCTTCGAGGCGGCTCCGGACGTCCAGCACCTGGCCGCCCTGCTCGGGCTCGTGACACTGCTCGTCGCCGGGGTCGTCGCGCTCGTCCAGTGGGACATCAAGCGGGTGATCGCGTACTCGACCATGAGCCAGATCGGCTACATGTTCGTGGGCGTGGGGATCGGCGCCTACGGGGCCGCGATGTTCCATCTCGTCACGCACGCGTTCTTCAAGGCGCTCCTCTTCCTCGCGGCCGGGATCGTGATCCACCACCTCTCGGGCGAGCAGGACATCCGCAAGATGGGCGGCCTGCGGAAGGTGCTGCCCCTGACGCACGTGACGTTCCTCGTCGGCACGTTGGCGCTCGTCGGGATCCCGCCGTTCGCGGGCTTCTGGTCGAAGGACCCGATCGTCGCCTCCGGGCTCGCGCAGGGGGGCGCCCTGGGTTGGGTGCTCTACGTCGGCGGTCTCGTGGGCGCGTTCCTGACGGGCCTCTACGCGTTCCGCCTCTACTTCTACGTCTTCCACGGCACACCCCGCTACAGCGAGGACCAGGCGCACGAGCACCACGGAGAGGCGCCGCTCTCGATGACGGCGCCGGTCGTCGTGCTCGCGATCGGTTCGACCGTGATCGGCTTCCTCGCGATCCCCGGTGTGTGGGAACCGTTCGAGACGTGGCTCGAGCCGGTGGTCGCGCCGCTCGTGACACCGACCACCGCGCAGGACTGGCTCACGAGCCTGTTCGGCGTCACCGTCGGCTCGCTCGGGATCTACCTCGCCTGGCGCGCGTTCCGGGCGGCGCGGGAGCTCGTCGCGGACGGCGCGCTCCGCACCGCGCTCGAGCACAAGCTCTGGTTCGACGAGTTGTACGACGCGGTGTTCGTCCGGCCGGCGCAGGCGCTCGCGGTCCGTCTGCGGGACGACGTCGAGCAGCCCGTCGTGCAGCGGGGCCTCGACGAGCTCGCCGAGGGCACGCTCGAGGCGGCGGCCGCCGCCGGGCGCGCCCAGAGCGGCCTCCTGCGCACCTACGCGCTCGCGTTCGCGGTCTCCGTCACCGTCCTGACCCTCGTCTTCATCGTCGTGCGTTAGTGCCCCACTGATGCTCACCACGCTGCTCATCGTCGTCCCGCTCGCCGCCGCGCTGGTCGTCTGGATCCTCCCCCTCTCGGACGAGTCCACCGCCGGCCTCGCGCTGCTCGCCGTGCTGGCGGAGGTCGGGCTCTGGGCGGGCGGCGCGCGCAACTTCGACTTCTCCAGCCAGGCGCCGCAGTACTCCGCCAATCGGGAATGGTTCTCGGACCTCGGGATCTCGTACTCGGTCGGGATGTACGGCTTCCAGTACTGGCTCGTCGGCCTCACGGTCGTGGTCGTGGCCGCCGCGATCGGCTACGCGATGTGGGCCGGGCGGGAACGCCCCCGCGCGTACTTCGGGCTCCTGCTGTTCCTGCTCGGCTCACTCGTCGGGGTGTTCGTCTCGCAGGACCTGCTCCTCTTCTACGTGTTCTTCGAGGCGATGCTGATCCCGATCTACGTGCTCGTCGGCGTGTGGGGCGGTCCGCAGCGGGTGAAAGCGACCGTGACGTTCGTGCTCTACACGATGACCGGGTCGCTCCTGATGCTCGCCTCGATCATCGCCTTCGGGATCTCGCAGGGGACGTTCGAGCTCGACCAGCTGGGTACGAGCTCGAACGACTGGGTCTTCCTCGGCTTCCTCGTCGCATTTTTCGTGAAGGCCCCGCTGCTCCCGTTCCACGGCTGGCTGCGGCTCGCGTACACCGAGTCGCTGCCGGAGGTCGCGGCGATCCTCTCGGGCGTCGTCTCGAAGGCGGCGGTCTTCGGGCTCGTCTGGATCGTGCTGCCGCACTTTCCCGGGCCCGTCGAGCACTTCCGCGGCCTGGCGCTCGTGCTCGCCTCCGCGACGCTCGTCTACGGCTCCGTGCTGGCGTTCCGCCAGCGGGAGGTCCGCGCCGTGGTCGCGTACTCCTCGATGGCCCAGATGGGGCTGATCATGCTCGGGGTCTTCGCCGTCAACGACCTCGGCCTCGACGGCGCGATCCTCCACTCGGTCAACCACGGCCTCGTCTCGGCGGGCTTCTTCCTGCTCGCGGGGATGATCGAGACGCGCGCGGGGTCCGGGGAGCTCGCACGCCTCGGCGGCCTCGCGAAGGGCCGCCCGGCGCTCGCGACGGTGGTGATCGTGCTCGGGATGTTCACGCTCGCGGTGCCCGGGTCGACGAACTTCGCGGGCGAGTTCGCGATCCTCGCGGGCGTCTTCCAGCGAGGCTGGGGCTACGCAGCGGTCGGGGCCGCCGCGATCGTGCTCGCGGCGATGTACGCGCTGCGGCTCGTCTCGGCGATCCTCCACGACCGGCGCGGCACCGGGGGCGACGAGTCGCCCGATCTCGTCGGCGGCGAGCTCGTGCTCGTGCTGCCCCTCGTCGCGATCCTCGCCGCGCTCTCCGTCTATCCGGCGCTCGTCACGCAGCGCTCGTTCCCGCTCGACCGGCCGACGAGCTTCATCACGGCCCAACAGGAGCCGGCCGGATGATCGAGACACCGCACGTCGACTGGCTCGCGCTCGCGCCGACGATCGCGTTGCTCGCCGCCGCGGGGATCACCCTGCTCGGCGCGGTGACGGTGCCGCGTGGCGTGCGGCGCGCATTCTCCGCCGGGGTCGCGGGCCTCGGCTTCGTCGTCTCGGGCGCGTTCTCGGCGGTCGTATTCGACCGGTCGGCGACCCCGGCGGTGCTGCTCTCGGAGTCGATGACACGCGATCGGCTCGGCGCGTTCGCGGCGGTCGTGCTGGCCGGCGTCGGTCTCGTCGTCGTGCTCGTCTCGTGGGGCGACGGCCGGCGGGCGCACGTCGGCGAGTACTACACGCTCCTCACCACGGCGGGCGCCGGGATGGTCTTCATCGTCTCGGCCACGAGCCTGATGACGATGTTCCTCGCGCTCGAGTGGTTCTCGATCTCGCTGTACGTCCTCTGCGCGCTCGACACCCACCGGCGCGAGTCGCTCGAGGCGGGCCTCAAGTACCTGATCATCGGCAGCTTCGGCTCCGGCGTGCTCCTCTTCGGCTGCGCGCTCGTCTACGGCTCCACCGGCGAGCTCGGGTTCTCCGCGATCAAGACCGCGACGGGCGCCGACGACCCGCTGTTCGTGACCGGGATGGCGATGATCCTCGCCGGCCTCGCGTTCAAGGTCTCGGCGGCGCCCTTCCACATGTGGACGCCCGACGTCTACCAGGGCGCGCCGACGCCCGTGACGACGTTCATGGCGGCGGCCACGAAGGTGGCCGCGCTCGTGGTCACGCTCAGGATCCTCGTCACCGCGTTCCCCGAGCAGGCGGAGATCTGGTCGGTCGCGGTGGCGGTGCTCGCGGTCTGCTCGCTCGCGATCGGCAATCTCGCCGCGATCGCGCAACGCGACGTGAAGCGAATGCTCGCGTACTCCGCGATCTCGCACGCCGGCTTCCTCCTGATCGCGGTCGCCGCGAACTCCGACGACGGCGCCACGTCGCTCCTCTATTACCTGATCCCGTACACGGCGGCGACGGTCGGCGCGTTCGCGGTCGTCGCGGCGCGCGAGCGCGAACTCGGCAAGCCCGTCACGCTCGCGTCGCTGGAGGGCCTCGGCTGGCAGCGCCCGTTCCTCGGCGTCGGCATGTGGGTCTCGATGCTCAGCCTGGCCGGCTTCCCGCTCACGGGCGGCTTCCTGGGCAAGCTGTTCGTGCTGTCGGCGATCTTCGAGGCGGGCTGGTGGTGGCTGCTGGTGGTCGGCGTGCTCGCGACCGCCCTCTCGCTCGCCTACTACCTCTGGATCGTCCGGGCGCTCTACATGCGGCCCGGCGAGCTGCCGGCCACGGTTGTCGCGGCCGGGGGCTCGCCGCCGCGCGACGCCTTCCTCTCCGCCGCGGTCGCGGTCTCGCTCGTGGTCACGATCGGCTCGTTCTTCTTCGTGCAGCCGCTCGTCGACCTCGCCCGCGACGCCGCCGCCTCGCTCCCCCTCTAGGGATCTTCCGCGGTCGGGCGAGAGGCACGACGGGTGTAGGCTCGCCGTATGGCTACGACACTCACCTGGCTCGGCCACGCGGCGTTCCGCGTCGACACTGAGGCGGGCACGCGCGTCTACATCGACCCGTTCCTGACCGGCAATCCGAAGTGCCCCGAAGGGGAGCGAGAGCCCGAGCGCTGCGACCTCGTGGTGCTCACCCACGGGCACGGCGACCACCTCGGCGACACGGTCGCGCTCGCCCGGCGCTTCGAGTGCCCCGTCGTCGCCCCCGTCGAGCTGCGCGACTGGCTCAGCGCCGCGCACGGCCTGCCCGAGGCGAACGAGCAGTCACCGAACAAGGGCGGCACGGTCGCGTTCGCCGGCCTCCGCGTGACGCTGACCGACGCGAATCACTCGTCGAGCAACTGGCAGGACGGCAGGATCGTCTACACGGGCGAGCCGACCGGCGTCGTCGTGCGTCAGGACGGCGGGCCCGCGATCTACTTCGCGGGTGACACGAACGTCTTCGGCGACATGGCGCTGATCCGACGGCTCTACGCGCCCGACGTCGCGGTGCTGCCGATCGGCGATCACTTCACGATGGGGCCGGAGGAGGCTGCGCTGGCCGCGGAGCTCGTCGGCGCGCCGCGGGTGATCCCGTGTCACTACGGCACGTTCCCGCTCCTCAGCGGATCTCCCGACGCGCTCCGGCCGCTCCTTCCCGCGGGCGTCGAGCTGCTGGAGCCCGCCCCCGGGGAGACGTTGACTCTCTGAGGTGAGGACGCTCGGGCCGTGAGAGAGCGCTGGTTCGGGTCGACGGGCCGTCGCGTGCCGGCGATCGCGCTGGAGGGCACCGTGGACGTCGCGGGGGCGCTGCTGGTCGAGTCGGTCGCCGATCTCGCCCGCCTGCGCGACGCGCACGAACGCGGAATGCCGGTGGTCGTCCGCGCGCCCGACGCTGCGGCGATCACGACCGCGCTCGCCCGGCCCGAGGTGTCGTGCGTGCTCGTCACGGACCCCGCGCTGCTCGACCTCGACCTGCCCGAGCTGACGTATGGCTGAGCACGTCGCGACGTACTCGCTCTGCGCCTGTGACCTCGCGGCGGGGCAGTGGGGCGTCGCGACGCAGTCGAAGTTCCTCGCCGTCGGCTCCGTCGTGCCGTGGGCGGAGCCGCACGTGGGCGCGATCGCGACGCAGGCGTACGCAAACCCGCGCTACGGGCCCGACGGACTCGCCCTCCTGCGCACGGGCATCGCGGCCGACGAGGTCGTCGCCCGGCTGACGGCGGCGGACCCCGACCGCGCACAGCGTCAGCTGGGGGTGGTCGACGGGGCGGGCCGCTCTGCGACGTTCACGGGCGACGAGTGCCACGCCTGGGCCGGCGGCCGGGCGGGAGAGGGCTGCGCCGCGCAGGGGAACATCCTCGTCTCGGGCGCGACGGTGGACGCGCTCGCCGACACGTACATGGCGTCGGAGGGCGCGCCGCTCGCGGAGCGTCTGCTCGACTGCCTCGATGCCGCCGAGGCCGCGGGCGGGGACAGCCGCGGCCGCCAGTCCGCCGCGCTGCTCGTCGTCGAGCGCGACGGAGGCTACGCCGGGCTCTCGGACGCCGTCGTCGACCTCCGTGTCGACGACCATCGAGACCCGCTGGCCGAGCTTCGCCGCCTCTACGGCCTCCACGACGCCCTCTTCGGCCGGACACCTCCGGACCGGTGGGTCCCCCTCGACGACGAGCTCCGCGCCGAGCTCGACCAGCTCCTGCGCCGGGTCGGTCATCCGGATCTCGCCTCGTGGGCAGGGGCCGAGAACCTCGAGGAGCGGCTGCGCGGCCCGGGCGACGACGCGATCGACCCCGTCGTGCTCGCACGGCTGCGGGAGACGGGATGAGCGAGTTCACCGTCGTCGCGCTGGACGAGCTCGTCCCGTACGAGACCGGGGGCCAGGCACGGTGGCACACGATCCGCCGCGCGCTCGACATCCGGGCGTTCGGGATCAACGCCTGGACCGCGACCGAGGACGGCCAACAGGTGATCGGCGAGCACGACGAGGCCGGCGGCGAGCAGCACGAGGAGGTCTACGTCGTCGTCTCCGGTCATGCGACCTTCTCGCTCGACGGCGAGACGTTCGACGCTCCGGCCGGCACGATCGTGCACGTCCCCGACCCCGCGACGAAGCGCGGCGCCGTCGGCACGGCCGGCACCACGATCCTCGCCGTCGGCGCGAAGCCGGGCGCGATCTTCGAGCCCTCGGGATGGGAGCGGACGGCCGAGGCACTCTCCTTTTGGCAGACCGAGGAGTGGGACCGGGCGATCGCGCTGCTCGAGGAGCATCTCGCCGAGACGCCCGACAGCGGAGTCACCTACTACAACCTGGCCTGTGCGCTCGCGAGGGCGGGTAGGCGCGACGAGGCGCTCGGCCGGCTCCGCGAGGCGACGGCGCGCGAAGAGCGCTTCCTGGAGCTGGCGCAGACCGACGACGACCTCGCCTCGGTCCGCGACGACCCGTCCTTCCCAAGACCCTGAGCCGAGCATGACGGACGTGGCAGATTGAAGGTGACCGCACGAGGGGCGCGGCCACGAGAGAGCCGCGAGACGAGAGGAGCGCAGCCGTGGGCGAGACCGTGAAGTACGTGCTGGACGAGGGTCGGCTGCCCGACGCCTGGTACAACATCGCGTCGGACCTGCCGGAGCCGCTGCCGCCGGTGCTCCATCCGGGCACGGGCCAGCCGATCGGGCCCGACGACCTCGCTCCGCTGTTCCCGATGGAGGTCATCCTCCAGGAGGTCTCGACGGAGGAGCGCATCGAGATCCCCGGCGAGGTACGGGACGTCTATCGCCAGTGGCGTCCGACGCCGCTCTTCCGGGCGCGGCGGCTGGAGCGGGAGCTCGACACGCCCGCACGCATCTTCTACAAGTACGAAGGCGTCTCCCCAACCGGCAGCCACAAGCCGAACACCGCGGTCGCGCAGGCGTTCTACAACGCGCGTGAGGGCGTGAAGCGGATCACGACCGAGACGGGCGCGGGACAATGGGGCTCTTCGCTCGCGTTTGCGGGCGCCCTGTTCGGGCTCGAGATCGACGTCTACATGGTGCGGGTCTCGTACGAGCAGAAGCCGTACCGCAAGGCGCTGATGGAGGCGTTCGGGGCGCGTTGCGTGCCGAGCCCGTCCGAGGAGACGGCGGCAGGGCGCGCCGTGCTCGAGGAGCACCCGGAGTCGAGCGGGAGCCTCGGGATCGCGATCTCCGAGGCAGTCGAGCAGGCGGCCCAGCGCGAGGACACCAAATACGCGCTCGGCTCGGTGCTCAACCACGTGCTCCTCCACCAGACCGTGATCGGCGAGGAGGCGCTCGCCCAGATGGAGCTCGCGGATGCCGCCCCGGACGTGCTGATCGGCTGCACGGGCGGTGGATCGAACTTCTCCGGGCTCGTGCTCCCGTTCATCGGCCAGACGCTGCGGGGCGGCGCCGACGTCCGCGTGATCGCGGTCGAGCCTGCCGCCTGCCCGAGCCTGACCCGCGGCAGGCACGCGTACGACTTCGGCGACACCGGACACCTGACCCCGCTCGTGAAGATGCACACGCTCGGCTCGACCTTCGTCCCCCCGGGTTTCCATGCGGGGGGACTCCGCTACCACGGCATGGCACCGCTCGTCAGCCACCTGCACGCGCTCGGATTGATCGAGGCCCGCGCGTACCGCCAGACCGAGGTGTTCGAGGCCGGCGTCCGCTTCGCGCGCAGCGAGGGAATCCTGCCGGCTCCCGAGGCGAACCACGCCGTGAAGGCAGTGCTCGACGAGGCGATCCGCTGCAGGGAAGAGGGCCGCGAGGAGACGATCCTCTTCAACCTCTGCGGGCACGGGCATTTCGACATGCAGGCCTACATCGATTTCTTCGCCGGGGTGCTCGAAGACCGCGACTACGACGAAGCCGAGCTCGCGCTCGCGCTCGCCGGGCTGCCCGCCGTCTCGGTCTGAGAGCCACGGGCCCGCGTGCGGGACGCGTCTCCCGGGAGCCGGAGCCCGGCGGCCAGCTCGCGGAACGCGGGCACCGGGTCGTGCTCCGGGCGCGCGGCGAGCACCACCGCGCCCGGAGCCGGGCCCGCGAGCGCGCCGACGAGCAGCTCCACGCCGACGGCCAGCGCGAACGCCTTGTGGGCGAGCGGGCCGCCGAAGGGGACGAGCTCCTCGGGGCGTGCGGCGCCGGTGAGCACGTCACCGTGGGTCACGGCTCCCATCGAGACGTCCGCAACGACCGGGGCGCCGTCGGAGGATGGGATCGCGATCGCGATCGGGTTCGTTCCCGTCAGCGGCGGCCCTCCGTCTGGATGCGGCAGCCGCCGCGGCGACGTCGCAGTGACGAGCGCCACGAGGCCCGAGCCTGCCAGGCGGCGGGCCCAAAGGCCAAGGACGCCCGTCGGGAAGCACGCCTCCGCGACGACGAGCCGGGCGCGCGCGGGCGGCGCCGTCTCGAGCGCCTCGCAGACGGCTGCGAGCGTGACGTAGCCCAGCGCGCCGCCGCCGTGCCAGCGCTCGAATCCCTCGCCCCGCTCCAGGCGACGGGGGACGCCGTCCGGGTCGATCTCGCTGCCGAGCATCCCCTCGAGCCACGGAACGCGAGCCAGTCCGTGCCCGCTTCTGCCGATCCGCTCGGCGGCCTGGAGGTGGTCGACGACCGTGCCGGCGTCCCGCCCGGAGAGTCCCCGCGTGCGAAGACGGGCGATCGCTGCCTCGCGGGTCACGACGCGAGCCTAGCCCCAGTCAGTACGCTTACCGCATCCTCACACGATCCTGTGAGGATGCGACTGGATGGCCGCGCCTCCCCCCGGCGCGGACGTGCAGAGACGGCACAGGCCCACCGCCGCTGGGCTCGCCGTCACGGAAGGGAGCCTTCGGGCTCCCTTCTCTGCAGGGCGGAAGTTGCTCGAAGGGCCCCTAGAGCACGGTAAGGGCCTTGCGGATGCTGCCGGCACGGCGCGCGTGCACCGCCTCCGCGAGCCCGCGGAGCGCGATGCTCACCTCGGCCTCGGGGGCGGCCTCGAGCACGGGTCGGCCGGCGTCCGCGGCCTCGCGCAGCACGGGGTCGAGCGGGATCCTCGCGATGAGCGGCGCGTCGATCTCGGCCGCGAGCGCCTCGCCGCCACCGGCGCCGAACACCTCCTGCCCCGTACCCACGAGCCAGGACATGTTCTCGACGACGCCCACGATCCGCATGCCCGTCTTCTGCGCCATCACCGCGGCGCGCACCGCGACCTGCTGCGCCGCAGGCTGCGGGGTCGTCACGACGAGCGCCTCCGCGCGCGGCAGGAGCTGACCGATCGAGATCGCGACGTCGCCCGTGCCGGGCGGCATGTCGACGACGAGCGTGTCGAGCTCGCCCCAGTGGACGTCGGAGAGGAACTGCTCGAGCGCCTTGTGGAGCATCGGCCCGCGCCACATGATCGGGGCGTTGTCCTCGGCGAACAGGCCGATCGACATCACATGCAGGTCGCCGCGGACGGGCGGCACGATCATCGAGTCGACCACGATGGGCCGCTGGGAGACCCCGAGCATGTGGGGGATCGAGTACCCGTAGACGTCCGCGTCGAGGACGCCGACCCGCTCGCCCCGCTCGGCGAGGGCCGCGGCGAGGTTCGCGGCGAGCGTCGACTTGCCGACGCCGCCCTTGCCCGACGTCACCGCAATCACCCGAATCGACGGGTCGAGGCGGATCTCCTTCGCCGGCCGGCCGCCGCGCAGCCGTGTCGCGAGCGCCGCCTTCTCGTCGGGAGTCATCACGTCGAACGCGAGAGATACCGCCGACACCCCCGGCACCGCGCCGACATGGCGGGCGACCTGGTCCTGAAAGCTCGAGCGCAACGGGCAGCCGGCGACGGTGAGCGCGATCGTGACAGCGACGGCGCCGTCGTCGGCGACCGCAACGTCGCGCACCATGTCGAGCTCGGTCACCGGGCGCTTGAGCTCTGGGTCGATCACCCGCTCGAGGGCCGAGAGGATCGCGTCGCGGTCCGGTGTCATCCCGACCAGCGTAGCCACTCGCGCTCACCCAGCCGGGAGCGAGAACGCTCTTAGACGGAGTGGAGCGCACCCGCGAGCTGCTCGCAGAGAGCTGCGCTCGCAGCGGCCACGACGCGCGAGCGCTGGCCGAGGTCGAGCGGCGCCGCGGCGAAGGGCGGGTCCTCGAACAGCTCGATCGCGTAGCCACGCTCGCGCACGAGCAACTGGGCGGCCGCGATGTCGATGGAGCGTGCGGGCTTGAGGCAGCAGACGGCGTCGACGCGGCCTGCGGCGAGGTGGCAGAGGGAGAGGGCCAGCGAGCCCATCACGCGGACTCGCTGGGCGATCCCACGCAGCGGGGGCACGGCGTCGGCGATCGCCGCGGTCGTCGTGCCCTCGAGCGAGAGGATCTCGACGATCTCCTTCGGGCCGGGCCCGGCGAGCGGGACGCCCCCGAGGAAGGCGCCGCCGCCGCGCTCGGCGACCCACTCCTCGTTCGCCCCGAAGTCGTGCACGAGGCCGAACACCACGTCGGCCATCGTCGGCCCCTCGGCCACCGCGAGCGAGAGCGAGAAGAACGGGATGCCACGCTTCGCGTTGACCGAGCCGTCGATCGGGTCGACCACGACGCGCAAGTCGCCGCCGTCGCCGAAGGTGCGCACGCCGAGCTCCTCGGAGACGAGCGTGAGGTCGACGCCAAGCTCCTCGAGCCGCCGCACGACCGCGGACTCAGCGGCCGCGTCGACCGCGGTCGTGTCGTCTCCACCCTCACCCGTACGGAGCACGGGCTCGCGCTCGGCGCGCGTGGGCAGCTCCTCGAGCACCGCCTCGAGGTCACGCACGCACGCCCGGCCGAAGGCGAGCCAGTCGGTCACGGCTCGAGCGGCTGGAAGAGCAGCCCGGAGAGGAGCTTCGGGAAGAAATACGTGCTCTTCGGCGGCATCGTCTGCCCGTGACGCGCGCGGTCGAAGACGTCCTCGATCCGCGTCGCGCGCAGGAGGAACGCGCGCCCGCCGTCCTCCGCGCGCACCCTACGCAGTGCCTCTGCCTCGTCGGGGGTGTAGGACAGCCCCTCGCGGCCGAAGCGGTCGACGAGCTCCACGTCGAGCTCGCCCGCGTCGCCGCGCACGAGCCGCGCGCCGCCCGGGCCGACGAAGACGGCTGCCGACCGGTCGTACGGCTCCACCGAGAGCGCGGTGAGCGCCTCGTCGGCCGTCTCGAACGGCTCGCCCTCCGGCGCGATCTCCGGGCGCCCGGAGAAGACGCGATGCGTGGGGAGGATCACCAGGCCCGGGTCGTCCGTCGAGACGAGCACTGCGAGGAGCCGGTCCGGGCCGGCCTCCTCCGCATACGCGACCGCGGTCTCGTAGCGGTGGTGCCCGTCCGCGATCAGGAGCTGGGACGACGCGAAGGCGCTCTCCACCCCGCCCGCGTCCCCGATGCGCCACAGCCGCGAGTCGCCGGCCGCGACGTCGGGCGGCCGTTCGGGCGCGGCGTGCGGGGGCGGTCCGTCGTAGAGGAGGAGGATCGGCTCGAGCTGCGCCCGCGCAGCCCGAAGGAGGCGGAGGCGGCTCTGTCTCGCCCTCGCATGCGTGTCCTCGTGCGGGAGCACGACGCGGTCGGAGTAGGGCTGGGCGCGGAGCGAGACCGCGACGCCCGTCCGCACGAGTGACCTCCCGTCGTGAGTGACGTCTTGCTCGAGGAGCCACACGGCAGGCTCGTCGTCGCGGACGAGCACGCCTTCGTCGAGCCATGTACGGAAGCGCCGGCCCGCGGCGAGCTCGTCGGGATCGGTGGTCAGACGGCTGACGTTGTGTGGGTCATGCGCGCGGAACACGGCGGACTCGGACTCGTCCAGGACGTCGTACGGCGGGGCGGTGACGTCGGTGCCGGGCCGTGCGTAGGTGACCGCGCGGAACGGACGGACGTCGGCCACCCGCCGAGCCTACACTCACCTGGATGATCGCCGAGCTCGCCGAGGACCGCACGGTCGACGGGGTCTTCGCCGTCGCGAGCAAGCGTCGTCTCACGACCCGCAAGGGCAAGCCGTATCTCGCGCTGGAGCTCGTCGATCCGAGCGGACGCATCGAGGGCCGGGTGTGGGAGGACGTCGAGCTGCTCGACCGACGCTTCGCCGAGGGTGACGCCGTGCGCGTCCTGGGCCGCGTCGAGCGCTTCGACGGTCGGCTCCAGGTGCAGGTGCGCGCGCTCGAGGCAACCGAGGACGATCCTGCCGCCCTCGCGCCGGCCATGCGACGGGACGCCGACGAGCTCGAAGGGTTCCTCGAGTTCCTCGCCGCCGAGATCGCGCATCCGGGTCTTGCCGCCACCGTGGGGGCGATTCTCTCGTCGTCCGACGTGCGTGACGGAATGCGCTCGCTCCCCGCCGCGGGCAGCGACGGCCACCACGGCTATGCCGGCGGCCTGCTCGAGCACACCGTCGGTGTCGCGACGCTCTGCCGCGAGACCGCGCAGCTGCACCTGCGGCTGCGCTCGGACTTGCTCCTCTCCGCCGCGCTGCTGCACGACGTCGGCCGCGTGCGCGAGCTCGGCCGCGGTCCGGCGTTCAGGCCGACGCGGGAAGGAGTGCTGCTCGGCCACGTCCATCTCGGAACGCGCCTCGTCGACGAGCAGGCAGGCGGGCTCGAGCCCGAGGTGCGCGCCGAGCTGCTCCACGCGATCGCGGCCCACCACGACCGCGCAGCAGCGCGTACGGCCGAGGCCGCCGTGCTGTATCACGCGAACCAGCTCGACGCCCAGGCCGCGACGCGTCCCGTCGGCGACGACTGAGAGCGCGTGGGCGCCGCGGCTTTTGCGCTGCTGGGCGCGATCTCCTGGGGCACCGGCGACTTCTTCGGCGGAGTCGCGTCCCGCAAGGCGCACGTGCTCACGGTGCTCGCCCTCTCGCAGGCGGTCGGGCTCGTGGGCGTGCTCGCCTGGGCGCTCGCGAGCGGCGCGGCGGTGCCCGGCTGGGACGATGCACTCCCGGCCGCGGGCGCGGGTGCGGCGGGCGCAATGGGGCTCGCAGCGCTCTATCGCGGGATGGCCGTCGGGGCGATGGGCATCGTCGCGCCGATCTCGGCGGTGAGCCCGGTCGTGCCGCTCGGCGTCGACCTCGCCCGGGGAATCGTGCCGACGGGCATCCAGTGGACGGGCATCGCGACGGCGATGGCCGGCGTGGCCCTGCTCGCCCGCGAGCCGGGCGACACGGGCCGAAACGGCCTCGCCGCGGGCGTCGCGCTCGCGCTCGTCGCGGCTCTCGGTTTCGGTCTCTTCGTCGTGGGGCTCGACGCAGCCTCCGACGGGGGCGCCACCTGGGCGGTCGTGGTCGCCCGCGCGACCTCCACCGCGCTCTCGCTCACCGCGCTCGTGGTTCTCGCCGCACCGCTCCGCGCACCTGCCCGCCTCCTGCCCACGATCGCGGTGGTCGGCGTGTTCGACACGACGGCGAACGTGCTCGTCGCGGTCGCGACGACGCGCGGCTCGGCCGGGATCGTGGCGGTGTTGAGCGCCCTCTACCCGGTCACGACGATCGCCCTCGCGCGCGTGTTCCTCGCGGAGCGCCTGGACGGCCATCGCCGTTTCGGCGGCGCGCTCGCGCTCGGCGGAGCCGCGCTCGTCGCCGCCGGCTGAGCCGCCCCCTAGACGTTGAAGCGGATGTTGAGCACGTCGCCGTCCTCGACGACGTAGGTCTTGCCCTCGAGCCGCTGGGTGCCGCGCCGCGCCGCCTCCGCGTGCGACCCCGCCTCGAGCAGGTCGTCCGTCGAGATCACCTCGCAGCGGATGAAGCCGCGGGCGATGTCGGAGTGGATCGTGGCCGCCGCATCGAGTGCGGTCTGACCACGCCGAAGGGTCCAGGCTCGGGTTTCCTTCTCGCCGACCGTGAAGAACGTGATCAGGCCGAGCGCCTCCTTGAGCCTGCGCACGACCTCGTCGAGCGCCGACGGGCCGTCGCGGAACTCCGCCGCCTCCTCGTCCGAGAGCTCTGCGAGCTCCGCCTCCAGCTTCGCGTCGATTCCCTCCGGGCCGTTCTCGACCGCGAGCAGCGGCTTCGTCGTGAGCGGGTCGAGCTCCGGCGGGAGGTCGGCCTGCCAGTCGGCCAGCGTGCTGCCCCCGTCGAGGTGCTCCACGAGGCGCTCGAGCACCTGGAGCTCGGCGCGCGTCGCCTGAGCGCCGGACTTCGCCTCCTTCGCGACGCGCTCGCGGCGGCGCTCGACGTGGTCTCGGTCGGCGACGAGCAGCTCGAGCTTGAGCGTCTCCAGGTCGTCGCCCGGCGTCGCGTCGTCGGAGAAGCCGTCGAGCACGGCGAGGATCGCGTCCACCTGGCGGAGGTTCCCGAGCAGCTGCGGCCCCGTGCCCGGCACGTCGACCACCCGGATCGCGGCGGGCGTCACCTTGCGCGCCTCGACGAGCGCCGCGAGCCGGTCGAGCCGCTCGTCGGCGATCGCGGCCATGCCCACGTTCGGCTTGTCGCCGACCGAGGCGTACGCCGTGATCTCCGCGCCGGCGCGCGTCAGGGCGTTGAACAGCGTCGTCTTGCCGCTGTTCGGCAGGCCGACGATCCCGACCTCGAGTGCCATCCGGCGCGGCTTCCGAGGGGGCCGTTACGCCCCGAAGCCGACCTGGGAGCCGGGCGGGTAGCGCTTCAGGTAGACGACGCGCGCCACGGCCACGGTGAGGCGGCCGTCGGTCGCGTCGAGCTGGAGCGAGCCGCCGGCTCCGGCGGTCACCGCCTGCTCGATCGCGTCCGCGGTCTCCGGCTCGACGGTCGCGGCGACGATCTGCCCGCCGTCGAAGGCCAGCTCGATCCGAATCGATGCGTCAGACAGGGCACACCACCTCCGTGAGGACGCCGTGGACGGCGTCGGGATGGACGAATGCGACCTCGAGCCCGAAGAGCCCGAGCCGCGGCTCCTCGTCGATAAGCTCGGCCCCGGCCGCGGAGAGCTCCGTGAGCGCGGCGCCGACGTCGGCAACCTCGTAGGCGACGTGATGCATGCCCGGGCCCCGGCTCGCGAGGAACCTGCCCACCGGCGTGTCGTCGGCGGTCGGAGCGAGCAGCTCGATGCGGTCGTCCCCGACGAGCAGCGAGACGGCGTCGACCCCCTGGTCGGGAACCGTCGAGCGATGCTCGACGGTCGCGCCGAAGAGCCGCCGATACGTCGCCACGGCCGCGTCGAGGTCGTCGACGGCCACGCCGAGATGGTGGATGCCCCGGGCGGTCACCCGGCCGATGCTACTTCGGTCGACAGGGCGCGCGGCTCGAGGATGCGATCGACGAGCCCGTAGGCAACGGCCTCGGCAGGCGTCATGAAGCGGTCGCGGTCGATGTCCTCCAGCACCTGCTCGACCGGCCGCCCCGTGTGCAGCGAGAGCACCTCTGCCATCTGCCTCGTCGATGCCTCGATCTCCCGCGCGGCGATCGCGATATCTGTCGGGGCGCCGCGTGCGCCTGCCGAGCCCTGGTGGATCATGAGCTTGGCGTGCGGCAGCGCGAGCCGTTTGCCCGCCGCGCCGCCGGCGACGATCACCGCCGCCGCGGACATCCCGATCCCGAAGCAGATCGTCCTCACGTCGGGTCGCACGTGCTGCATCGCGTCGTAGATCGCCATCCCGGCGTACGCGTCGCCCCCGGGGGAGTTCACGTAGAGGTCGATGTCCGCGCCCGGGTCCTCTGCCTCGAGAAACAGGAGCTGCGCGACCACGGTGTTCGCGAGCTCCTCCTCGACCGGCCGGCCGAGGAAGACGATGCGCTCCCGCAGGAGCCGCGAGTAGATGTCGAACGCCCGCTCAGCGCGCCCGTCCGCCTCGACCACGGTGGGGATCACCACGACGCCCTCCTTCGCTAACATGCAACCGCTCAGTTGCACTATACATGCAACTCGGAGGTTGCAGATGGAGACCCGTCCCGAGATCCACAGGGAGATCGTGCTCCCGACCACACGGGAGGACGCATGGGAGGCGCTCACCGACCCCGAGCGCCTCGAGGACTGGTTCGCGAACGACGTCGAGCTCGACCTGCGCGAAGGTGGTGGCGCCGTGTTCAGGTGGGGCGACGGCGACGTCCGCCGAGCCGTCGTCGAGACCGTCGAGGACGAGGAGCGCCTCGTGCTCCGGTTCGAGGACGACGGGCTCGTCGACCTCCGGCTCGCCGACGACGAGAGCGGCACCCGGGTCCTCGTGCACGAGACGGCGCCACAGTGGAGCACGGCGCTCGAGGTCAGCGCGCTCGCGTCGTGGGCGCACGCGTAGACGACGTCTTCGACGCGCTCGCGGATCCCACCCGGCGCTTCGTGCTCGAGCTCCTCGCCGGGCGTGAGAGCGCCAGCCAGTCGGAGCTCGCGGCGCAGCTGCCGGTGACGCGACAGGCGGTCGCCAAGCACCTCTCGACGCTACGCGCCGCCGGGCTGGTGCGCAGCGAGCGGCGCGGGCGCGAGACGCACTACGCGCTCGAGGGAGCGCCGCTCGACGAGGCGGCCGCCTGGCTCGAGCACGTCGGCTCGGAGTGGGACGAGCGGCTCGCCGCGCTCGCGCGGCACGTGAGCGCTCCCGGCGCAGTCACGCCCCCAGGCGAACGACCTCGTCGCTCGTCGTGAAGCGGACGCCGCCGGCCCGCCACGCGTCGAGGGAGGCTGCGACCCGCTCCGGCGAGAGGCCACGAGAGGCGTCCTCGACGAACGCGACCTTCCGGCCCCGGGCCAGCAGGCCCATGATCGCAGCATGGTTGCAGACGTCCGTCGCGACGCCGAACACGAGCACCTCCTCCGGGTCGAGCGTCGCGAGCAGCGGCTCGAGGTTCGGGTTCGAGAAGGCGCTGTAGGTCTTCTTGAGCACGAGGAGCTCACGGCGGTCGCGCACGAGGCCGGGCACGAGGCCGGGCGGATACGGGGTGAGCGACAGCGGCAGCGGGTCGAGCTGCGCGGTCTCGGCGATCTTCGCGACGCCCGGCGTACCGCGCAGGCAGTGCGGCGGAAACGTCGTGTCGTAGTCGGGCGCGTCCGAGATCTCCGGGTCCGTGAGCTCGTGATCGTCGGCGGTCGCGAGGTGGGTCACGCTCCGATCCCGAGCCCACTCAACGAGCCGCGCCATGGCGGGGACGGCGTCCTCGGCGCCCGGCACGGGCAGCTTGCCGGTTGCGTGGACGAAGTCGACCTGCGTGTCGACGTCCCAGAGGAGCAACCCGCTCAAGGGATCGGATCGAGCCGATCGTTCGGGCGAAAGTGCCTGCCGACCTTCCCGGTCGGGCGCCCGTCGGTCAGCACGATGTCCGCGGTGAAGTCGTTCTCGCCGCGGATCAGCGAGGAGCCGACCCCGTACGCGTCCACGGGCACCGAGCGGCGCTCGAACTCCTCGATCTTCGCGACCGTGAAGCCGCCCGAGACGACGATCTTCACCCGCTCGAACCCGTCCTCGTCGAGCGCGGTGCGCACCTTGCGGACGAGCCGCTCGTTCACCCCGCGTGGGTCGAAGTCGCCCAGCTCGTCCCAGAGCGAGCGGTCGACGAGCTGACCCGACGTGTCGAGACGGACACCCCAGAGCCGCGGCCCGAGCGCCCGCGCGACCTCGAGCGCCGTACGCACCGAGTCGTTGTCGAAGTCCACGAGCACGGTGATGTGGAAGTCGTCCGGCGCCCACTCGGCGAACTTCGTCGCCGCGAGGACGGTGTTCCCCCCGTACGCCGCGATCAGCGAGTGGGGCACCGTGCCCACCCCGCGCCCGCCCCACCACGACGCCTGCGCGTCGGAGGTGACGCCGATCTCGGCACCGAGCACCGCGCCTGCGACGTGGGCCGCGTAGCCGTCGCCCGTCTGCACCCGGTGGTGGTCGTGCCGCGCGGGCATGAAGATGATCGCCTTGCCCCGTGCAGCCTCGAGCACCCGCGCCACGTTCGTCGCGATCAGCGTCCGCCGTGCCAGCGTCCCGAGCACGACGGTCTCGAGGTGCCCGAACGTCGTGTAGTCGCCCTCGATCGTCATCACGGTCTCCCACGGCTCGACCCGGTCGCCGTCGCGGAGGGCGTGCACCGTGAGCGCCTCCCAGTCGTGCGAGCAGAGCTCGAGGATCGCGATCGACTCGTCCATGCCGCCGATCATCGCGTGGTGACGCTGGAAGACCTGCATCAGCACGCGCGGCCGACGGTGGTCGTGGAGCAGTGCCGCCCGCGTGTGGTTGAAGTACGCGTCACTGTAGTAGCCGTCGCGCATCTTCTCGACCGGCAGGTCGAAGATCTCCGGGTCGAGCCGCTCGCGCGGCGCGCGGGCGGGCGCGACGGTCACGCGGCGAGCGCCTCCTCGGCGTCGAGGCACGCGCGGATCGCCGCCTCCGCGACCTCGAGCTGCGCCGGCGACGGCTCGCGCGTCGAGATGTGGCGCTGGAGCTCAGTGCCCGGACGGGCGAGCGCGCGCGAGAGCCTGCTCTGCGGGTGACGCCCCATCCAGCCGAACACCTCGACCGCTGCCCCGACCGCGCCGATCGCGCCCGCGATCCGGGCCTTCGTCCGGTGGCGGGCTGGTGCCAGCTCGGCCGCCATGCCCGCGAGCGCCGTGGCCACCGCGAGCGGGCCGACGAGGTGCGAGCCACAGCGATCGTGCTCCTTCGCGGCGGGCTCTCCCGTCTCGTACGTGCCGATCGTGACGTGCTCCGCGCCGTGGTAGCGCGTCAGCTCGTTGCCCCGTAGCGCGACGAGCGTGGGCACGATCGAGGCGACGACGACCGCCGCCTCGCGGGGAACCACGGGCAGCGAGGAGCGCCGTGCGAGGGTCGCGCCGGTCGACGCCGCCACCAGCGCGGCGACGACCGCCGGGCGCTCGAACGGCAACTTCGCCTCGGGGAGCCCGCGCTTCACCGCGGGCAGCACCGCGAACGCCTCCGCGAGCCTGAGCGGCCCACGGACGAACGGCACGGTGACGCCCGGCGCCACGGTCGGCTTCCGGCCGGAGCCGCTCTTCACGGTTCCGTCGTCGAGACGCACCGCAGCACCCCATGCGTTCGGCCCGTGGACGAGAACGCCGTTCTGGAGCGCCATGCCGCCGAGCCGCAGCTTCTCCATACACGCAGGGTACCGCCCTCTCCAGGGCGCCTGCCGCCCCGTCGCGCGCGCGGCTACGCCGCGGTCGCGGCGGCGGTCGCGGCCCGGCGGAGCGCCTCTTGCAGCTCGTCGGCTGCCGGGCCCCGGGCGACAGCGGCTCCGTCGAGGGCGACGACGGGCATCACCTCGCGCACCGACGACGAGGTGAACATCTCGTCCGCGGCCCGGAGCCGCTCGAGCGGGAAGGCCCCGGTCTCGACCGCGTAGCCGAGCGCCGGCGCGAGCTCGAGGAGGGCCGCCCTCGTCTCGCCGGCGAGGATCCCGAGCTCGAGCGACGGCGTCAGGAGCGTCGCGCCCTCCCGCCACCAGACGTTCGTCACCGTGCCCTCGAGCACCGTCTCGTCGAGATCGACGAGCACCGCGTCGTCGGCGTCACGCCGGTGCGCCTCGGCCTCGGCCGCGAAGTGCGTCGCATAGCTGACGCACTTCGCTCCCGGCAGGAGCCACGGCGCCGAACGCCGGGGATACGTGAGCGCAACGAGCCGCTGACCCCGGGTGCGGAGCTCGTCGAGGCCGTCGGGCAGCCGCGCCACCAGCGCGATCGAGAGCGGCGCCTCCCCGGGTGCGCCCGGTGTGCGGAAGAGCCGCAGCACCGCCTCGTCGAGGCCGGCGCCCGAGAGCACGAGCTCGACGAGGTCGATCACCTCGGCGCGCACCGGCGGCTCGCGATCGAGCTTCTCGACCGAGGCCACCAGCCGGTCGACGTGCTGCTCGAGCCTGAAGGGCCGCCCTCCGTAGACGCGCAGGGTCTCGAAGGCGGCCATCCCGCGCGAGAAGCCCTCGTCGTCGACCGCGATCACCGCCGCGTCGGGCTCGACGAGCCCGCGGCCGGAGACCGCGACCGCAACCGGCCGTTCGCTCACGGGCAGCCTCCGTCGCGGAGGACGGGCGCGTTCACGCGCTCTCCTCGAGACGGCGGATCCGCTCGACGAGCGCGGTGGTCGATGCGTCCAGCTCCCGCTCGGGCGGAGCGCCCGAGAGCACGGGCGCGAGGACGCCGGCGAGCTCCTTGCCGAGCTCGACCCCCCACTGGTCGAACGAGTCGATGCCCCAGACGGCGCCCTCGGTGAACACCGTGTGCTCGTAGAGCGCGACGAGCGAGCCGAGCGCGAACGGCGTCAGCCGCTCGAGGAGCAGGAACGTCGAGGGCCGGTTACCGGGCATCTCCTTGTGCGGGACGAGCTCCGGGGGGACGCCCGCGGCCACGAGCTCCTCCGCCGTGCGGCCGAACGCGAGCGCCTGCGCCTGGGCGAGCGCGTTGGCGAGGAGGAGCGCGTGGTGATCGCCGAGCAGGTTGAGCGGGGTCGCGAATGCGATCAGGTCGCACGGAACGATCGTCGTGCCCTGGTGGAGCAGCTGATGGAAGCTGTGCTGACCGTTCGTCCCGGGCTCGCCCCACACGACGGGCCCGGTGTCCGCCTCGACCGGCTCGCCGGTGAGCGTGACGTGCTTCCCGTTCGACTCCATCACGAGCTGCTGGAGGTACGCGGGAAACCGCGCGAGGTACTGCTCGTAGGGCAGCACGGCGTGCGTCTGCGTGCCGAAGAAGTCGCGGTACCAGACCCGCAGGAGCCCCATCAGGAGCGGCAGGCTCGACTCCGCGGGTGCGTCCTGGAAGTGGACGTCGACGGCGTGGAAGCCGGCGAGCAGGTCGTGGAAGCCCTCCGGCCCGATCGCGATCATCGTCGAGAGGCCGATCGCGGAGTCCATCGAGTACCGCCCGCCGACCCAGTCCCAGAACCCGAACACGTTGGCGGGATCGATCCCGAACGCGGTGACCGCCTCGAGGTTCGTGGAGACCGCGACCACGTGCTTCGCGATCGCCCGCTCGTCGCCGCCCAGCCCGTCGAGCAGCCAGGCCCGCGCGCTGCGCGCGTTCGTCATCGTCTCGAGCGTCGTGAACGTCTTCGACGAGACGATCACGAGCGTCTCCTCCGGGTCGAGATCGACGAGCGCCTCCACGAGCTGGGTCGCGTCCACGTTCGACACGAAGCGGAACGCGAGCTCCCTGTCGCTGTACGAGCGCAGCGCCTCGTACGCCATCGCCGGCCCGAGATCGGAGCCGCCGATGCCGATGTTCACGATCGCCCGCAGAGGGCGCCCCGTGTGCCCGCGCCACTCGCCCGAGCGCACCCGATCGGAGAACGCCGCCATCCGGTCGAGGACGTCGTGCACCTCGCGAACGACATCCCGTCCGTCGACCACGAGCGAGCGCGAGCGCGGCATGCGCAGCGCGACGTGAAGCGCGGGGCGGTCCTCCGAGCGGTTCACGTGCTCGCCGCGGAACATCGCGTCGCGTCGCCCGGCCACGTCCCGCTCGCGCGCGAGGTCGAGCAGAAGGGAGACGGTCTCGGCGGTGACGCGGTGCTTGGAGAGATCGGCGTGGATCCCCGCCGCCTCGAGGGAGAGCCGCTCCACCCGCCCGGGGTCCATCGCGAACAGCTCGCGCAGATGCATGTCCCGGACCGCCGCGTGATGGCGCTCGAGCGCCTGCCAGGCGGGGCTGCCGGTGAGCGTCTGCTCGGTCACGTGGTGGAGCCGTCGGGGCCGCGTGATCGCGTCTCGTAGACTCAGCCTGACTCTAGACGGTCGAACCCGGGAGGAGCGATGGCGACGTCGGATCCGAGGCAGCTCGGCATGGTCGGACTCGGGCGGATGGGCGCGAACATCGTCCGGCGCCTGATGCGGGACGGGCACCGCTGCGCCGGCACCGACGTCGGTCCCGACGCGGTCGCGGAGCTCGCGGGCGAGGGCATGACGGGCGCGGCGTCGATCGAGGAGCTCGTGCAGGTCCTCGAGCCCCCACGGGCGGTGTGGGTGATGGTACCCGCGGGCGACGTCACGGAGCGGGTCGTCTCGGAGCTCGGGTCGCTGCTCGAAGCGGGCGACACGGTGATCGACGGCGGCAACACCCGCTACCACGACGACATCCGGCGCGCCGCGGAGCTCGGCGAGCGCGGGATCCACTACGTGGACTGCGGGACGAGCGGCGGCGTGTTCGGCCTCGAGCGCGGCTTCTGCCTGATGGTCGGCGGTGACGACGAGGCCGTCGGACGGCTGGCGCCGATCTTCACCTCGCTCGCCCCCGGGCTCGGCTCCGAGGAGCGCACGCCGGGGCGCAGGGGCGACCCGTCGCCCGAGGAGCTCGGGTGGCTCCACTGCGGTCCGGCCGGGGCCGGCCACTTCGTGAAGATGGTGCACAACGGGATCGAGTACGGCGTGATGGCGGCCTACGCCGAGGGCCTCAACGTCCTTCACCACGCGAACGCCGGCGCCAAGCAGCGCGAGGCGGACGCGGAGACCGCGCCGCTCGACCACCCCGAGCTGTACCGGTTCGAGGTCGACCTCGCTGCGGTCGCAGAGGTGTGGCGGCGCGGCAGCGTGATCGGGTCGTGGCTGCTCGACCTCACCGCGGCAGCGCTCTACGCCTCCCCGGAGCTCGCGGGCTTCGAGGGCCGCGTCTCGGACTCCGGGGAAGGCCGCTGGACGTCGATCGCGGCGATCGACACGGGCACGCCGGTGCCCGTGCTCACCGCGGCGCTCTACGACCGGTTCTCCTCCCGCGGGGAGGGCGACTTCGGTCACAAGGTCCTCTCCGCGATGAGGCAGGAGTTCGGCGGGCACCACGAGAAGCCCGCGGGCTGAGACTCAGTCGGGCACAGCGAGCGGCGTCGTCGCGAGGCGCCGGTACAGGTCGACCGCGAGCTCGAGGTCGTCGACGGCGATGCGCTCGTCGGCCGAGTGGACGAGCCGGGCGACGAGCTCCGGCGCCATCGACCTGAGCGGGAAGAAGCCGTACGCGGTCGTGCCGAGCGAGCGGACGTAGTGGCTGTCGGTGAAGCCTCCGCAGACGATCGGCGCGAGGCGCGCGCCGGGCTCGGTCTCGGCGACCCACGCCTCGAGCGCCCGCCAGAGCGGGCTTTCGAGGGGCGAGCGGGTACCGCCGACGTACTGGTGCTCGATCCACTCGATCTCCCAGGGGCCCGGGACGCCCGCGCGCAGCAGCGACTCGACCTCCTGCGGGGTCTGACCGGGAAGCAGGCGGCAGTCGACCGTGATCGTGCACGAGCCGGGGATCACGTTGCGCGTGCGCGACGCCTCGATCATCGTCGGCGAGAGGGTGGCCGAGAGGAGCGGGGCAAGCAGCTGCGCCGCGAGCGGGTCGACGGCCCGCGCGCGCTCGAGCGCCTCCTCGGCCGGCGGCACCTCCCCGAGGACGACCTCGAGGAACGCACGCACCTCGGGGATCAGCGTCGGCGAGAAGCCCAGCCGCCCGAGGGACTCGAGCACGGGCGCCGCACGCAGGAGCGCGTTGTCGGCGGCATGCGGATCGGATGCATGGCCGGCCCGGCCGCGGAGGCGGACGCGGAACGGCGCCGTCGCCTTCTCCGCGACCGCGCACAGGTAGAGCACCTGGTCACCGAGCACGTAGCGCTCGCCGCCGCCCTCGTTCACCGCGAAATCGGCGCGCACCGCCTCGGGGTGCGTCTGCGCGAGCCACGACATCCCGAGGACGGCGTCGCCGACCTCCTCGTCCGCCGTCAGCGCGAGCAGCACGTCCCCCGGCGGCCGGACGCCCTCGCGGGCGAGCGAGACGAACGCGACGGCGGCCGCCGCCACGTGCCCTTTCATGTCGAGGGCGCCGCGGCCCCACACCTCCCCGTCGACGAGGTCCCCCGACCACGGGTCGTGGGCCCACTCCTCCGGATCGGCGACCACCGTGTCCGTGTGCGCCATCAGCAGCAGGCTCGGCGCGGCCCCGCCCGGGAGACGCGCGACGAGGTTCGCCCGTCCGGGCTCGCAGGCGAGGAGCTCGCTCGCGACCCCGTGCTGCGCGAGATACCCGGCCAGCGCCTCGGCGGCGCGCGTCTCGTTTCCGGGCGGGTTGACGGTATCGATGCGGATCAGCTCGCGGAGGAGCCCCGCGACCTCCTCCCGGAGCGTCAAGCGGGTTCGGCCTGCGATCGGGCCGTGAGCTCGTTCCTGACCTCCCACAGCTCCGGGAACACGACCGTCTGCACGAGCCTGCCGAGCACCTCGACGGGCGTCCCCTGCGTCCCCACGACGCGGTCCCCGATCACCCGGGCGACGACGCGGTAGTGCCGCACGCGCCACTGCTGGCACCACTCGTCGAGCTCGACCAGCGACTCCGCGAGGCGATAGAGCGCGTCGTGGTCGCGCCGTTGCACGTAGAGCTCCTCGACCGAGAGGCCGGCGTCGCGGCGTCGGGCGTGGAACGCGTGCCCGAGCCGCGGGAGTGCCGCGCGCAGCGTCTTCCAGCCGGGGGAGTCGAAGCCGCTGCCGTGCCCGAGCACCTTGCGAATCTCCTGGTACTCCCACGGCGAGAGCTCCTCGAGCATGTCGAGCTGCTCCGTCACGTACCGCATGCACCGCAGCGGGCGCCGCAACATGCGGGCTGCCTCTGCGACCTCTCCCTCCTCGGCCAGCCGCGCCGCCTCCTCGACCTCGCTCGTCGCGAGCTTCAGCCAGAGCTCGGACGACTGGTGCACGACCTGGAAGAGGAGCTCGTCGCGGTGAACCTGCTGCCGGGGCGGCTTCTGCAGCTCGAGCAGCTCGACCGTGTTCAGGTAACGCTCGTAGTCCGAGGGCGCGTCGCCCGGGAGGATCGGGGCGTCGTAGTCCTCGCCCGTCCCTGACATGACTCGGAGCATACTGGCGCAGATGGGCGACCTGTTCAGCGACGCGGCGACCGAGCACGCGGCGCGCACCGGCCCGCTGCCCCACCGCGTGCGGCCCCGGACGCTCGACGAGCTGGTCGGCCAACAGGGCCTCGTCGGGCCCGAGACGGCCCTCGGCCGCGCGATCGCCGAGGGTCGCGCGCCGTCGATGATCCTCCACGGGCCGCCCGGTGTCGGCAAGACGACGATCGCGCGGATCGTGGCGGAGGCGTCGGCCGCGTCCTTCGAGGAGCTGTCCGCGGTCTCGGCCCGGATCGACGACGTCCGCGCGGTGATCGCCCGCGCGCGGGAGCGACTCGGCGGGAGCGGCGTGCGCACGCTGCTGTTCATCGACGAGATCCATCGCTTCGACAAGCGGCAGCAGGACTCCGTGCTGCACGCGGTCGAGGACGGGCTCGTGACGCTGATCGGCGCCACGACCGAGAATCCGTACTTCGAGGTCAACCAGGCACTCCTCTCGCGCTGCACGGTCGTCGAGCTCGAGTCTCTGACGCCCGACGAGCTCGTGCGCGTGCTGGCACGCGGTGCGCGAGAGCTCGGCGTCGAGGTTCCGGTCGACGTCTCGGCCGAGATCGCCCGACGCGCCGGCGGGGACGCACGCACCGCTCTCCAGACCCTCGAGCTCGCCTGGGAGACCGCGTCCGCCGCGGGGGAGCCGCTCGCGGCCGGGCACGTCGAGGACGCCGCACGCAAACGCCCCCTCCGTTACGACCGGGCCGGCGACCGGCACTACGACCTGGCGTCGGCGTTCATCAAGTCGATGCGCGGCAGCGACCCGGATGCGACCGTCTACTACCTCGCGGCGATGCTCGAGGGCGGCGAGGACCCGCGCTTCCTCGCGCGGCGGATCGTGATCGCGGCGAGCGAGGAGGTCGGCAACGCCGACCCGCAGGCGCTCGTGGTCGCGGTCGCTGCCGCTCAGGCGGTGGAGCACGTCGGGCTGCCCGAGGCACAGCTCAACCTCGCGCAAGCGGCGATCTACGTCGCACGTGCGCCGAAGTCGAACGCGACCGCGCGCGCGATCTGGCGGGCGCGAGAGGACGTGCGCCGCGAGGGCATCGCGACCCCGCCAGCGGCGCTGCGCGACACCCACTATCGCGGCGCGGAGGCACGAGGGCACGGAGCCGGCTACGTCTCGCCCCACGACGACCCCGTGCGTGCGACCCGTGACCTGCTGCCGGACGGGCTGCGGGGTCGTACGTACTATGTTCCGTCCTCCACCGGCGAGGAAGGAGAGGAGGCGAGGCGTGACGATCGGGACGGGTGACAAGGCGCCCGAGTTCGATCTCGAGGAAGCTCCCGGCCGTCCTCGGGTCCGGCTCTCCGACTTTCTCGGCCGATCGAATCTCCTCCTCGTCTTCCACCCGTTCGCGTTCACGGACGTGTGTGCCGAGGAGGCGATGGACCTGCAGGAGAACCTCCAGGCGTTTCGCAACGCGAACACCGAGATCGTGTTCGTCTCCTGCGACGCGTCGGCGGCACGACAGGCGTGGAAGCGCGAGCTCGGCGCCGAGTTCACCTTCGCCTCCGACTTCTGGGGGCACGGTACGGTCGCGAAGCAGTACGGCGTGTTCAACGAGGAGACCGGCGCTCCGGTGCGCGGAACCTTCCTGATCGACCGCGAGGGCACCGTGATCTGGTCGCTCGTGAAGGACGCCGGCACCCGGCGTACCGAGCTCGTGCCGGGCCCGCTCGGGGCACTCGATCGAACCCACTGACCCGACCCGACCCGCGTGGCGCAACAGAGACGATACGAAGCGGGCACACAGCCGTCACAGCTTCCGCGTTACCGTGAGACCAGGGGGCCGGGCGCCCCCAGAGGGGGGCGCGGACCGGCGCCGCGGCCGAGCGGGCCGCACCGGCTCGCGGGCGGGCGGCGGAGGAGGAGCACGGGCTGAGGCGGCTCGCGACCCGCACGTGGGGGCCGGACGGGGCGCCCGAGGTCGTCTGCCTGCACGGCGTGACGTCGTGGAGCGGGCATTTCGAGCAGCTCGCGACACGCCTCGCCGAGCGCCACCGGGTGATCGCGCTCGACCTCCTGGGACACGCCGACTCGCCGCGCGAGCCGCCGTGGCGGATCGAGCATCAGCTCGAGAGCATTCGCGCGACCCTGGGCCCCGCCCCGAGAGCCTGGCTCGGTCATTCGTACGGCGGCCGAATCGCGTTCGAGCAGGCAGCGGCCCACCCGGACGAGGTGCAGAGGCTCGTCCTGCTCGATCCGGCGATCCTGCTCCCGGCCGACGTGGCGCTCTGGGTGGCCGAGCAGGCCCGTCCGGAACGGCGCTACGCGTCGTTCGAGGAGGCGATCGACCGCCGGTACGCGGAGAGCCAGTTGCACGACGCGCCTCGCGCGCTCGTGGAAGCGGAGCTGCGCGGTCACCTCGTCGAGGACGCCGAGGGCTGGCGGTACCGCTACACGCAGTCGGCGGTGATCACGGCGTACAGCGAGATGGCCGCCGACCCGCCGCCGTTCGGGGACGTCCGCATCCCGACGCTCCTCGTGCTCGGCGCGACGTCGTACGTCCCGTACGACCATCTCATCGACGCGCACCGCGAGGCGCTCGGTGACCTCCTGGAGGTGCTCGTCGTCCCCGGCGGCCACACGGTGCTCTGGGACGCGCTCGACGCGACCGCCGCGGCGGTCGCGGCCTTCCTCGCGTAGCGCGCGGCGTCGAGTTCTCAGTCGCCCTCGTAGTGCTCGTCCGCGAGCGCGAGCACGTCGTCGAGGATCGCGACGCCCTCCTCGGCCTCCTCGCGCGTGATCGTGAGCGGCGGCACGACCATGATCACGTTCCAGTGCGTCATCAGGTACAGGCCGCGCTCGAGCGCAGCCTTCGCGACACGCGCGACCGGCGCAGCGGCCTCGCCCGACGCGTTGTACGGCACGAGCATCTCCTTCGTCGAGCGGTTCTTCACGAGCTCGATCCCCCAGAAGCAGCCGAGGCCACGGACGTCCCCGATCGACGGGTGGCGTGCCGCGAGACCGCCGAGCGCATCGGTGAACCAGCCTCCCATGGCCGCCGCATTCTCGACCACGCCCTCCTCGCGGAAGGCCTCGATCGACGCGACGGCCGACGCGCACGCGAGCGGATGACCGGCGTAGGTGAGCCCGCCCGGGAAGAACCGGTCGCGGATCCCGTCGATCAGCTCACCGCGCGCGATCATCGCCCCCAGCGGGACGTAGCCGGAGTTGATGCCCTTCGCGACCGTGAGGATGTCGGGCACGACGTCCCAGTGGTCGCAGGCGAACCACCGTCCGGTGCGGCCGAAGCCCGCCATCACCTCGTCGAGGATCAGCAGGATGCCGTGCCGGTCGCAGACCTCGCGGATCGCCTGCAGGTAGCCGTCGGGCGGCGGGATGACGCCGTTCGTGCCCGTCACCGTCTCCAGGATCACCGCCGCGACGGTGTGTGCTCCCTCGTACTCGAGGATCTCCTCCAGGTGTGGCGCGCCCGTGCAGACGGGGCACGGGTCGGGATGCCCTGCGGGGCAGCGGTACGTGTACGGGTCGAACATGCGCACGACGCCGGGCATGCCGGGCTCGACGGCCCACCGGCGGGGATCGCCTGTCAGCGTCACCGCGCCGTTCGTCGCGCCGTGGTACGAGCGGTAGCGCGCGACGATCTTGTGTCGTCCAGTGGCCAGCCGTGCGAGCTTGACCGCATTCTCGTTCGCCTCGGCGCCGCCGTTCGTGAAGAACGACACCGCGAGGTCGCCGGGAGTGACCTCGGCGAGCAGGCGGCCGAGCGCCGAGCGGGACTCGTTCGCGAGCGGCGGCCCGATCGTGCAGAGCTGGTCGGCCTGGTCCTTGATCGCCTGGATGATCTTCGGATGCTGGTGTCCGATCGAGACGTTGACGAGCTGCGAGGCGAAGTCGAGATACCGCTTCCCGTCGTAGTCCCAGAACCGGCGCCCCTCCGCGCCGGCGACCGGGATCGGGTCGATCTGGCTCTGTACCGACCACGAATAGAGGACGTACTCCTTCGCGTCCGCGACGATCTGCGCTCCCAGGTTCGGGTCCGCCTCGACGATGGCCATGCCCACGCTCCTTCGCTTCGCTCGCCGTGCGATCGTAGCGCCGGCCGGGACGAACGCCACGGACTGCCCGGCGGCGCGCGGGGATGGGGCCGGATAGGCGTCGCACGCGTGCCCGAAGACCGGTACGCCGACGCTGCAACCTAGGCAGTTTTGCCGATTCGGGGCCCGGCCGCCCCGTCCTACGTTCTCCCGGTCACCGACCAGAGGAGAGCCAGATGGAGACATACGTGATCCTGCGCCGAAGCGGTTGGCGGACGGCGGACGACCTGCGCGAGGCTGCCGAGCGCTCGACGGCGGAGGGTGAGCGGATGTCGGACGACGTCCGCTGGATCCGCAGCTACGTCCTCGCCGAGACCGACGGCACGGTCGGCACGGTCTGCATCTACCAGGCGACGAGCCCCGAAGCGATCAGACGGCACGCTGCGGCCGCCGACCTGCCGGTGGACGAGATCGTGAAGGCCGCCGACACGGTGATCGTCAGACCCGATCCTACGCCGGTCGAGGCATGACCGAAGAGTCCCAGGAGGGAACGACATGCGAACCATCCTCACGCTGAGCGCCGCGGCCGCCGTAGCCGCGAGCATCGCCTCGGTCGCCCTGGCGGGGCAGACCGCGCGGAACCACGACGCGGCCACGAGCGCCGCGCTCGCCGGCGTGCACGCCGAAGCGATGCTCGCCCGCCAGGCCGTCGCGAGGACGGTGTCGCCGACCGCGCGGACGACGACCTCCCAGAAGCTCGCAGCGCAGCTTCAGCTGGGCCGGCTCGCGACCGCGAGGTACGCGACCAACCTCGCGCTCGCCAAGAAGGACGGCTACGGCGTCATCACCCAGATGATCCCGGACATGGGCTGGCACTTCATGAACCCGAAGGTCACCACCTTCGACATCCGCAAGCCGCCGATTCTCGTCTACGGCAAGCACGGCTCGACGTGGCAGCTGGTCGCGTTCGAGTACGTCTTCCCGGCGAAGCCGAAGAGCCCGCCGCTCCCCGGCGCGACGTACGGGTCGTTCGGGGCAGCGTGCCACTACAAGGACGGGACCTTCGTGTTCCAGGAGGACCAGACCGCGTGCGCGCCCAAGAGCCCGCAGAGCGGCGCTGCGTTCAACTTCTGGCATCCCGACCTCGTCACGCTGCATGTGTGGCTCTGGTACCCGAACCCGGACGGCGTGTACTCGGGCATGAACCCGCTCATGCACCCGTTCAACAACGGTTAGCGGTCACGGCCCACGGCGGGGGACGCGGACGGCCTCGAGGCCGTCCGCGTCGTGTGCGCCGTCCGTGTCGAGCAGCCCGTGCTCCGCCGCGACGCGGGCCGCCTCGACGCGCGAGCGGACGCCGAGCTTGCGCAGGATCGCCGAGACGTGGTGGTCGACCGTCCGCCGCGAGACGACGAGCTCCGCCGCGATGTCCGCGTTGCGTCGTCCGTCCGCGACCCTGCGGAGGACGTCGAGCTCGCGTGCGGTCAGGCCGTACGGGTTTGCGCGGGTCGCCGGTCGCGGCCCACGGGGGACGGTTGCGCCCATGGCGCGGAGCCGGTCGCGGAGCGCGGCTTCGGCAGGGCCCGCACCGAGGCCGGCCAGTTCGGCGTGCGCCTCGAGCAGGTCGCGCTCGTCGTCCGACTCCGCAAGCGCCCGGGCCGCCTCGTACGGGCAGCCCCGGGCCCTCCACGCCTCTGCCGCGAGGCGATGTGCACCGGCGAGCTGCATGCGATAGGGCTCTGCGAGCCACTCGGGCCAGGGCCCGGCGGCGCCCGCCTTCGACTGCCAGTAGGCGAGCTCGGCCGCAAACCAGAGGTGGCGCTTCTCGACCGCGAGCGGATAGGCCACGTTCGCCTCGGCCAGCGCCCGTTCCGGGTCGCCCTCGAGCCAGGCGGCCTCGGCGCGAGCGGCATGGACGTGACCGAGCCGCTGGAGGTGCCCACCGGGACGGGCGAGCGCGAGCGCCCGGTCGAGCGCGTCCGAGACACCGGGATCCCCTCTGCGGGCGCGGACGCGACCGAGGGCGATCAACGCGCTGATCCGACTGATCGGGTCGGATGCGACGGCCAGCACACCGTGCGCCAGCGTCGCGCCCTCCTCCCATCTGCCGCGATACACGTGCACCAGCGCCAGCCACGAGCGGGAGTACTGCGGCCAGAGATCGTGCTCCTCCGTGAACGCGATGTGCTCGCGCAGGTACCGCTCCGAGCGCTCCAGCTCGTACATCTCGCCGAGACCGGTGCCGAGCATGCTCAGGGCGGGCCCGATCCAGAGCCAGATCTCGTTCTCCCGCGCCACCTCGAGACTGCGACGCAGGTGCGCGATGCCCGGCTCGATCTCACCACCCATCACGAGCGAGGTGCCGAGGGAGTTGAGGCCATAGGCGAGCGTCTCGAGGTCTCCCACCTCGTCCGCCAGCGCGACCGCCTTCTCCCCCCAAGACACGCCGTCCGCGTTGTCGCGATCGATCATGCGCATGTACGCCTGCGTCGAATAGGCGAGCGCGAGCTCCGGCGTCGGTCCCAGTCCCTCGAGCACGCCGATCGCCTCGAGGCTGGCCGTCTCGGCCTCGGCATTGCGGCCGGCGGGCACGCACGCACGCGTCAGCCACACGAGGCTGCGCCCCTCGGCGAGCACGTTCCCACACGCACGGTGGAGGGCGGCCGCCTCCGCCCATGCGTCGGCTGCCTCCGCTGCGAGACCGGTCAGCTGCGCCTCCATCGCGTACGCGTCGAGCAGCGCGGCGCGCTCGCCGGCGGCGAGGCCCTCTCCGAACCGCAGCGCCCGCGCGTACTGCTGCCCGGCCTCGCGGTGGGCTCCGGCGTCCGCTGCCTGGCGCGCCGCCGTCCGCGCGTACTCGAGCACCGCCTCTCCGTCTCCCGCCTCCTCGGCGTGATGTGCGAGCCGTGACGCGAACACGTCGCCCGTCGCTCTCGCACGCAGCGCTGCGAGCAACTCGCCGTGGAGCCGGTGCCGGCGAGCGGTCGGCACCGCGCTCTGGATCGCGAGCCGCGCGAGCTCGTGGCGGAACGCGACGCCGTCCCCCTCCTCCTGCAGGACCCCGGCTGCGAGGCACGCGTCCAGCCGCTCGAGCTCGTCACCCCCTACCGACTCGAGGAGCCACAGCTCGGCGCGGGCGGGAACGAGCGACACGACGTCGAGGAGGTGACGGGCCGGTGGCGGGAGCGACGCAGCGCGGGCGAGCACCGCGTCGCGCACGGTGAGCGGCAGGGTCACGGGCGCCGCGGCGAGCACCTCCGTGACGAAGAACGCGTTGCCGTGCGTGAGTCGGTGGATCGCGTCTCCGTCCGCGCCGGACGGCTCGGCCAACGCGCGTACCGCATCGACCGAGAGCCGGGGAACGGTCATGCGCGCGACGCCGGGGGACGTCGCGAGCTCGCCGAGCGCGATCCGCAGCGGATGGTCGCCCTCGATCTCGTCGTCGCGGTACGTCGCGATCACCAATCCGGCCGCCGTGTCGATCCGACGGCCGAGGACGCGCAGCGCGTCGAGCGTCGCCTCGTCGGCCCAGTGGACGTCCTCGAGCACCGCGATCGTCGATTCGTCCAGCTCCTCGAGCAGGCCGCGAGCGACGTCGCGGGCGGCGGCGCCACCCCGCACCAGCGTCGTCAGCGACTCGCCCACCTGGTCGGCGATGTCCACGAACGGCCCGAGTGGGCTCGGAGTCGTGAGGCTTTCGCACGCACCCACCAGGAGACGTCCCCGGGCGCGCTCGCCGAAGGTCCGCACGAGCGACGACTTGCCCACCCCGGCCTCGCCGCCGAGAAACACGAGACGGCCGCCCTCGGCCCGCACATCCTCCAGGCCGGCGAGCAGATCGTCGCGCTCGAGCAGATCCGTCACGCGCAGATCGTGCCGTGTCCGCGCACGGACCGCACGACCCCGGCCGCACACGGGGCAGTAGGGTGGCGTTCGTGAAGGCAGCGCTGATCCGGGAGCTCGGCGGCGTACCCGAGCTCGGAGAGATCGACCAGGCGGGCGACGACGGCGTCGCGCTGCTCGCAGCACCCGTCAACCCGATCGATCTCTCCGTCTCGCGTGGCCTGCTCGCCAGCGGGACCCCGGCCTTCCCGTACGTGCCGGGGTGTGAGGCGGTCGCCCGTACCGCCGACGGCAAGGTCGTGTGGGTCTTCGGCGGCGGCCTCGGGCGGACGCGCGACGGCGCGATGAGCGAGCGGGTCACGGTCGGCGACTCGATGGCGATCCCCGTGCCGGACGGCGCCGACCCGGCTGTCGCGGCGGGGCTCGGGATCGCCGGGCTGGCCGGCTGGCTCCCGCTCGCCTGGCGTGCGCCGCTTCGGGGCGGGGAGAACGTCCTCGTGCTCGGCGCGACCGGGTCGGTCGGGCTCGTCGCCGTGCAGGCGGCGAGGCTGCTCGGCGCCGCCCGCGTCGTCGCCGCCGGACGGAGCGAGAAGGGGCTCGCCCGCGCCGTCGAGCTGGGCGCCGACGCAGCGGTGCAGCTCGACGACGGCGATCTCGTGACCGCGTTCAAGGACGCGTTCGGGGGCGAGGGGCCGAGCTACGTGTTCGACCCCGTGTGGGGCGCTCCCGTGGCCGCGGCCGTCCAGGCCGCTGCCCCGCGCGCGACGATCGTCAACCTCGGCCAGTCCGCAGGGGCGACCGCGGAGCTCGCCTCGGGCGCGGTGCGCTTCAAGAACCTCTCGATCCTCGGCCACACGAACTTCGCGGTGCCCGAGGACGAGCTCACCGAGCACTACCACCGCCTCGTGGGGCACGTGACGGCCGGTGACATCGTGTTCGAGGTCGAGCACGTGCCGTTCGACGACGTCGCGGCGGCGTGGCGGCGGCAGGCCGAGGGCGCCGGGACGAAGCTCGTGCTCGTCCCGTAGGCCAGGCTACGCGCGGGCGGCGGCGGGCCTGAGCTCCTCGCCGAAGCGCGCCCGCTCGACGAACCGGCCGAAGCCCGGCTCGACCCGGAGCTCCCCGTCGTCGACGACGACCGTACCGCGGATGAGCACCGTCTCGACGTCCCCGGTGACCTCCGTGCCCTCGTAGAGGTTGTAGTCGGTCTTCGAGTGCTGATCGGAGGCGGTGATCGTCTTCCGTCGGGCCGGGTCGAAGACCACGACGTCGGCGTCCGAGCCCGGCGCGAGCGTCCCCTTGCGGGGGTAGAGGCCGAAGAGCTTCGCGGGGTTCGTCGAAAGGAGCTCGACCATGCGGTTCAGCGTGATCCTCCCGGCCCCGACTCCGAAGTGGTGGATCATGTGGAGCCGGTTCTCGAGGCCTGGCCCGCCGTTCGGGATCTTCGAGAAGTCGTCCTTGCCGAGCGTCTTCTGGCCGTCCCAGAGGAACGCGCAGTGGTCGGTCGAGATCGCGGAGAGAATGTCCGTCCGCACCGCGTTCCAGAGGACGTCCTGGTTCTCCTTCGCGCGCGGCGGCGGGGTGTAGACGAACTTCGCGCCCTCGAAGCCGGGCCGCTCGAGGTACGTGTAGTCGACGAAGAAGTACTGCGTGCACGTCTCGCCCCAGACGTCCCAGCCCTTCTCGCGCGCGAGCGCGATCGGCTCGACGGACTCGCGGCACGAGACGTGGACGACGTAGAGCGGGCATCCGGCGACGCGCGCGAGCTGGATCGCCCGGTTCGTCGCCTCGCCCTCCGTCTCCGGCGGCCGCGTCAGCGCGTGGTAGTGCGGGGCGGTGTTGCCCGCAGCGAGCGCCTCCTTGACGAGCACGTCGATCGCGTCGCCGTTCTCCGCGTGCACCATCACGAGCGCGCCCGTGCGGGCCGCGACCTCCATCGTGCGGAAGAGCGTCTCGTCGTCGACCTGCAGGGCGCCTTTGTAGGCCATGAACAGCTTGTACGAGGTGACGCCCTGGTCGGGGAGCGTCGCGAGCTCCTCGAGGCGGCCCGGCTCGGAGAGATCCGTGACCGCGATGTGGTAGCCCATGTCGATCAGGGCCTTGCCCTCGCGCTTCGCGTGCCAATCCGCGAGCGCATCGGCGAAGCTCTGCCCTTTCCCCTGGATGCAGAAGTCGACGTGGCTCGTCGTGCCGCCGAACGCGGCCGCCTCGTGCCCCGAGCGGACGTCGTCGATCGTCGTCGTGCCGCCGAACGGCATGTCGAGATGCGTGTGCGGGTCGACGAGGCCCGGCAGCACGAGCTTGTCGGTCGCGTCGATCACGGTGTCGGCGGCGACGTCGAGGTCCTCGCCGAGGAGGGAGATCCGCTCGCCGTCCACGAACACGTCGCCGACGTAGTCGTCGGTCGCCGTCACGACACGGCCGCCCTTGATCAACACGGACATCGCGGATCTCCCTCCTCGGTCGTCGTTCCTCGCGGTCCTCTTACTTCCCGCCGGCCGTGACCTTGACGGTCACCTTCTTCCACTTCGCGCCCGTCACGTCGACCTTCGCAGCCTTCAGCTGCGCGAGCGCCTTGGCCGCGTACGTGTAGTTCGTCGCTCCCTGCGGGGCCTTCTTGATCACGCCGTACGTCTTGGCGATGTTCACCGTCTTCGCGACCGCTCCGGCGGGCGGCAGACCGATGCCCCGCGGGTTCGGCCACGTGAGCGCGTTGATCTCGTTCATCTGCCACGTCTGGTGGCCCCGGCCCAGCAGCGACCCGTTCTTGAGGACGATGTTCACGCACTCCTGCTGATGGTCACGGCAGTAGATCCAGCCCTGGAACGAGGCCTTGAGGAACTTCACCGCGGTCTCCTGGTTCGCCTTGTCGGCGAGCCAGTCGGAGCGAACGAACACGTTGTCCTCGAGCATGCCCGTCCCGACCTTCGGATCGGCCATGCGGAACACGTTCAGGTCCTTGAGCGTGTACAGCTTCCCGGTCTTCGGGTTCTTCGTCTCGAGCACCTGGGCGAGCTCGTTGTAGGTCATCGCCGCCGCGGCGTCGACCTGGTTCTTGAGAAAGAGCTGCATGTCGAACGGCTGGTTCACGATCGTCACGTCACTCGAGCTCGAGTGGTCGATGCCGTTCTTCTGGAGCGCCGCGAAGAGCTCCGGCTCGTTCCCGCAGCACCAGACCCCGACCTTCTTGCCCCGCATCTTCGCGATCGTGTTGATCCCGCTGTTGCGCCAGGTCAGCTCGGTCATCCCCGACCGGGCGAACACCTGCGCGATCGAGACGAGGTTCGACCCCTTCTCACGCGTCGCGAACAGGTTCGGGAGCCAGTCGAGACCGAAATCGGCCCGCTTGCCCGCGACCACGGTCTCGGGCGTGATGCTCGGGCCCCCGACCTTGATCGTGACGTCCAGGCCCGCCTTGTCGTAGTAGCCCTTCTCGAGCGCCGCGTAGTAGCCGGCGAACTGCGCCTGCGTGACCCACTTCAGCTGCAGGGTCACCTTCGTGGCCGCCGGGCGAGCCGGTGCCGCAGCGGCGATCGCGACGCCCACGGCGAGTGCCGTGCAGGCGACCGCGGCGGTCACGAACGCGATGTGCTTCCGCCTCAACGTCGTCCCTCCTCCGGTTCGACGCGGCCACGGCGGCCACGTCGGTCGACATTCTGAACCGCCGTCACTCTCCGCGGAAGCCACGCGCCGACGGGTGCCAGCTCGTCGTCAGTCGCTCCACGAGGGCGACGGCTCCATAGAACACGATTCCGAACGCGCTCGCCAGCGCGATTCCGGCCCACGCGCGCGGGAAGTTGAACAGCTGCGTGTCGTTGAGGATGCTCACGCCGAGCGCGTTGGTCGGGCCGCCGAAGTACTCGCCGACGATCGCGCCGATCATCGAGAGCACCGCCGCGAGCTTGAGCCCCGTGAACATGAACGGCAGCGAGCTCGGGATCCGCACGTGGCGGAACTCCGCGACCTCCCCGGCCGCGTACGACCGCATCAGCTCGATCGCGCTCGGGTCGACGGAGGTGAGCCCGCGGAGCGTGTTCACCATCACGGGGAAGAAGCAGAGGACGGCGGCGATCGCCATCTTCGAGAACGGGTTGAGGAGCCCGAACCAGTTGTTCGTGATCGGGGCGAACGCGATGATCGGGATCGCGTTCGCGGCGACCGCGAACGGCAGCACCGCCCGGCCGACGATCCGGAAGCGCGCGAGGAAGATCGCGGTGATGATCCCGAGCCCGGAGCCGAGCGCGAAGCCGCCGGCTGCCTCCTTGAACGTGTAGACGGCGTAGTCCCAGAGCACGCCCTTGTCGTCCCAGAACGCCTGAGCGATGTCCGACGGCTTGGGCAGGAGGAACGTCTGCACGTCGAAGGCGGTCGTGAGGCCCTGCCAGAGGCCGATCACGACGACGAAGACGGCGACCGCGGGCAGCCAGTCGCGCAGCCGGCCGCCGAGCTCCTGCCTGAGCCCCGGCGGGACCGGCTCGACGACGGTGCTGCTCACTGCTCGTCCGCCGTGGCCGCGGCGTCGGAGAGGGCGCGCCGTCCGTGGCCGGCGGCGAGCGCCTCGCGGACCGCCGTGACGAGCTCGAAGAAGCGCGGATCCTCGTGCGTGGCCGGCCCGCGCGGGTGCGGCAGGTCGATCTCGATCGTCTCCGAGATGCGGCCGGGCCGAGCGGACATCACCACCACGCGCGTCGAGAGGAACACCGCCTCCGGGATCGAGTGCGTGACGAACACGATCGTGCTCCCCGCCTTTCCCCAGATGCCGAGCAGCTCGAGGTTGAGCCGCTCGCGGGTCATCTCGTCGAGCGCGCCGAACGGCTCGTCCATCAGGAGGAGGGCGGGGTCGAACGAGAGCGCACGCGCGATCGACACGCGCTGCTGCATGCCGCCCGAGAGCTGCCAGGGCCGGCTCGACTCGAATCCCGTCAGCTCGACGAGCTCGAGCAGCTCGGCCACGCGCCGGCGGCGGCGTGCGCGGTCCCACCCGAGCAGCTCGAGCGGAAGCGCGACGTTCTTCGCGACCGTGCGCCAGTCGAAGAGGACCGCGTCCTGGAACACGATCCCGTAGTCGTGGTCGAGCCGCGCCTCGTGCGCGGACTTGCCGTGCACCCGGACCGTGCCCGTCGTCGGCGCGACGAGATCGCCGATGATGCGCAGGAGGGTCGACTTCCCGCAGCCCGAGGGCCCGATCAACGAGATGAACTCTCCGGGCCCCACCTCGAGGTCGATGTCCTGGAGCGCGGTCACGCCCGTGCGGAACGACTTCGTCACGCCCTGGATCGAGACGACGCTCTCGGCGCCCGTGCTCGCGGTCGTCATGCGACGTGCTCCGGCGCACGGTGCAGGAGCAGCCGCTCGCAGAGCGCCACGAGCCCGAAGAGCACGAGCCCGAGCGCGGCACAGACGATGTTCGTCGCCCACAGCGCGGTCGGCTGCAGCGAGTAGTACTGGTTGAAGTTCACGATCGCGCCGCCGAGCCCGTCCTGGATCGAGGCGGGCGTCTCCCCGATGATCGCCCCGATCACCGCCGCGGTGGCCGAGATCTTGAGCGCGGTGAAGAGGTACGGCAGGGAGGCGGGGACGCGGAGCCGCCAGAGCACCGTCCAGCGGCCGGCGGCATAGGAGTCCATCAGCTCGAACGCACGCGGGTCCGCGGACTGCAGGCCCCGCAGCGAGTTGATCGCGACGGGGAAGAACGTGAGGTAGGCCGCGAGGACCGCGACCGCCTTCCACCCCTCGACGCCCTTCGACCCGAGCCCGATCACGACCATCGGCGCGATCGCGAGGATGGGCACGGTCTGCGAGCCGACCACGAACGGCAGCAGGCCGCGTTCGAGCAGCCGCGAGTGGACGAGGAGCACTGCGAGTCCGAACCCGATCACGCCGCCGAGCAGGAAACCCGCGAGCGCCTCCTTCGCCGTGAACCAGGCGGCGTCGAGGAGGGGGTGGATGAGCGCCGGGCCGCCCTCGGTGACGGGCTGGCGGAACGCGTTCAGGATGTCGTGGATGTGGGGCATGGTCGTGTCGTCGACGACGAACGGCCAGGTCCAGCCGGTGCTCTCCCAGAGCCACTTGTAGCCCTCCCAGGCGCCCCAGAGAACCGCGATCACGAGCACGTAGGTCGCCAGCCGTCCGAGCGCGGGCACGACGCGCGCCCGACGGGTCTCGACCGGGACAGTCGTCATCTGGGCGCATTCCTTACCACACCCGCTAGCCACGAAGAGGGTTAAGCTCGGCCCGGTGCCGCTCGATCCGTCTCGTGTCGTGACGCGCCTCGACGAGCTTCGCTCGCTCACGGGGAACGACGACGGAGCACAGCGGGTCGCGTGGTCGGAGACGTGGGCGGCCGCGCGCGCGTGGCTGGCCGAGGGCCTCTCCGACCTCCCGCTCGACGTCGAGCGCGACCAGGCCGGGAACGACTGGTACACGCTGCGCGGCGACTCGGACCGCGCGGTGCTCCTCGGCGGTCACATGGACTCCGTCCCCAACGGCGGCTGGCTCGACGGGTGCCTGAACGTGCTCGCGGCCGCGGAGGTTCTCCGCCGAATCGCGGAGGAGGGCGACGCCGCCGGTCACGGTGCGGCTCGTCGACTGGGCCGACGAGGAGGGAGCGCGCTTCGGCCGCTCGCTGTTCGGCTCGTCTGCGGCGAGCGGATCGATGGCCGACCAGAAGGAGCTCCGGGCGCTCGTCGACCGCGACGGGGTCTCGCTCCCCGACGCGATCGGCGCGTTCGGAATCGACCTCGACCGGGCGCTCGAGGCCCGCACCAGGCTCGACGACGCGGCCGCGTACCTCGAGCTCCACATCGAGCAGGGCCCCGTGCTCGAGTCGCTCGACCTGCCCCTCGGCGCGGTGCTCGGCACGTTCGGTGTCGAGCGCTGGCGCATCGCGTGGACCGGCCAGGCGGCCCACTCCGGCTCGACGCCGATGGACCAGCGTCGCGATGCGCTCGCCGGCGCCGCGAAGCTGGCGCTCGCGATCCGGGACATCGCGCGCGAGACGAGGGACGGCGCGGTCTGCACGTCCGGCGACGTGTCGTGCCGCCCCGGCATCGTCACCTCGGTGGTCGAGACCGCGGAGCAGCTTCTCGACCAGCGTCACCTCGACGCGGGCAAGCTCGCCGCGATGCTCGCGCGGGCGCAGGAGCTCTCCCGGCAGTTCGCAGACGAGGAACGGATCGAGGTTGCCTGGGAGCGACTCTGGAACATCGAGCCGATCCTGTTCGACGAGACCCTGATCGGCTTCGCCGACGAGGCGATCACCGAGGTCGCGGGCAGCTCGCACAAGCTCCCCTCGGGCCCGCTACACGACGCGGCCGAGGTCTCCCGCGCCGGCGTTCCGACCGTGATGCTCTTCGTGCAGAGCCTGCGCGGCCTCTCGCACACGAGGCTCGAGGACACGAAGCCGGAGCACCTCGAGCTCTCCGTCGCCGCCCTCGACCGGCTCGCGTCGAAGACGATCGCGCACGTCGCGGCGACGGCGTAGATGCCCGACAGCCCGCGCCGCCTCGACCGCGGGGCGATCGCCGCGGGGCTCGCTGTCGGCTGCTTCCTGACGTGGAACGTCTCCAACGTCGGGGCGGACGCCGAGCCGCTCGCCGACGCCTACGGGGTCTCCCTCGCCGTGATCGGCCTGCTCACCGCGGCTCTCTTCCTCACGCATCTCGCCGCACAGCTTCCCGCCGGGATCTGGTCGGATCGCGTGGGGCCGCACCGTGTCGCGCTCGCCGCGTGCGCCGCCGTCGCCGCAGGCAACGCCCTGCTGCTCGTCGACGCCCAGATCGGCGTCGCCCTGGTCGGGCGGCTGGTGGTCGGTCTCGGCTCGGGCGCGGGGTTCGTCGCCGGCCTCGACCTCGTGCGGGCAGGCGGGGCCGGCGCGGTCCTGCACGGCGTGTACGGCGGAGCGACGATGGCGGGCGGGGGCCTCGCGCTCGTCGTCGTCCCGCCGCTCACCGTCGCGACGACCTGGCGCGCCGCGTATGCGAGCGCGCTCCTCCTCGCGCTCGCCGCAATGGCCGCGGCTGCGCTCGTGCATGGGCTGACGCCCGTCGGACGGTCGGGGCGCGGAGTCGTGGGCGACGCCCGGCTGCTGCCGCTCGGCGTCCTCCAGGCGGCGACGTTCGGGCTCGCCGTGATCGCCGGCAACTGGGTGGTCCCTCTGCTCGAGCACGACGGCGAGAGCGCGGCGGTCGCCGGGGCGCTGGGTGGGCTCGTGCTGCTCGCAGGGATCGTCACGCGGCCGCTCGGCGGCAGCCTCGTGCACCACCGGCCCGGCCGGCGCGACGTCGTGCTCGGCGGATCCCTCGCGGCAGTCGCGCTCGGCGCGCTGCTGCTGGCTGTCGGAGGCCCGGTCTGGCTCTCCGGGCTCGGCGCGCTCGCGCTCGGGCTCGCGGCCGGTCTCCCGTTCGCGGCGATCTTCGAGGCCGCCCAGCGTCTCCGGCCGGATGCGCCCGGCGCCGCAGTCGCCCTCGTCAACGCCTGCGGCGTCCTCGCGGTGCTCGTCGGTGCGCCCCTCGCCGGGCTCGCCTTCGACCTTCCGGGCCAAGGCGCGCTCGCGTTCGCCGGGATCGCCGTCCTCGCCGCCGCGGCCGTGCCGCTCGCGCGGCGGCTGCCGCCGGCGGCGGCGGGTGACGCTGGCGAGGACCACGGCCACCGCGGATACTGACCCCTTCGCAACGACGGAGGACACGACCATGCCACTCTCTTTCGGCGTCACCGTCCTGCCCGACCCACCCGCGTCCACGCCTGGTCGAGCTGATGCAGCTCGGGGAGCAGAACGGGTTCGAGATCGGCTGGACGTACGACTCGCACGTCCTCTGGCAGGAGTCGTTCGTCCAGCTGACGCTCGCGATCCAGGGGACGACGACGATGAAGTTCGGCCATCTCGTCACGAACCCGGGCACGCGTGAGCCGACGGTGCTCGCGAGCCTCTACGCGACGCATGCACGACATCTCCGACGGCCGGATGGTGATGGGGATCGGGCGCGGCGACTCGGCGCGGCGCTACATCGGCCAGCAGCCGGTCAAGGTGGCGGAGTTCGAGCGCCGCCTGCGGATGATCAAGCGCGTTCATGAACGGCGAGGAGGTGCACTGGAACGACAAGGACCTCCAGCTCAAGTGGGTGCGGCCGGAGCTGCCGCGGATCCCGATGTGGGTCGCGGGCTACGGGCCGAAGGCCCTCGGCCGTCGCCGGGCGCGTCGGCGACGGCGTGATCATCCAGCTCGCCGACCCCGAGATCATCCAGTGGATCATGGGCACGGCGCGCGCCGCGGCCGAGGAGGCGGGGCGCGACCCGGCGGCTCAAGTGCATCGTCTGCGCCCCGAGCCATGTCGGGCCGATCGAGGACGGGCGCGAGCAGACGCGGTGGTTCCCGGCGATGGTCTCGAACCACGTCAAGGACCTGATCGAGCGCTACGGCACCGACGGCTCCGTCGTCCCGAGGGCGCTGACCGACTACGTCGAGGCGCGGAAGTTCTACGACTACGACGAGCACTCGCGCGTCGGCGCGAGACACGGCGAGTTCGTCACGGACGAGATCTGCGACCGCTTCTCCGTGCTCGGCGACGTGGACGCAGATCACCGCGAAGCTCGAGGAGCTCGAGTCGATCGGCGTCGACCACTACTCCATCTACCTGATGACGCACGGCCAGGAGGAGACGCTCGAGGCGTACGGACGCGACGTGATCCCGCGCTTCGCCGGCGCCGCCGCCTCGTGAGACGCCCTCTGTCCACCTCCTGCGTACGCGCGTTCCGGGGGCGGCGTGAGCGAGGCGCAGCACCAGATCGAGGCGTGGCGCTCCGTGGCGGCCGGCTGGGAGCGGCAGCGGGAGCTCGTCTGGGAATCGACCAGGGCCGTCGCCGAGCGGCTCGTCGAGCTGCTCGGCCCGGCGCCGGGTGAGTCGATCCTCGAGCTCGCGGCGGGGCCCGGGGACACCGGCTTCCTCGCCGCGGCCGCGCTCCGTCCGGGCGGCCGGCTCGTCTCGACCGACGCGGCCCCGGAGATGGTCGCGGCCGCCCGGCGCCGCGCCGCGGAGCTCGGGTTGGACGACGTGTCGTTCGCGGTCGAGGACATGGCCGCGCTCTCGTTCGACGCGGCGTCGTTCGACGGAGTCCTCTGCCGCTGGGGCCTGATGCTCGTGCCGGACATCGAGGCCGCGGCGCGGGAGATCGCCCGGGTGACGAGGCCCGGCGGTCGCGCAGCGGTCGCCGTCTGGGCCGACCAGGACGCCAACGACTGGATGACGGCGCCCGGCCGGAGCGCCCTCGAGCTCGGGCTCGTCGAGCGTCCGGCAGCGGATGCGCCCGGCCCGTTCAGGCTCTCCGGGGAGGGCACCCTCGGCGCCTTGCTCGAGAGCGCCGGGCTCGCGGTCGCAATCGTGGAGGACGTCGAGCTCACCTGGCGCGCGCCCTCCCTGGCTGCCTGGTGGGACGTCGCTCGCGACACGTCGAGGACGCTGGCGCTGATCCTCGAAGGGATCACCGCCGAGCAGGCGGACGCAGTGCGCCGCGGGGCAGAGCGTCGCATGGAGCGCCACGTGCGGCCCGACGGCTCCGTGGTGGTCCCCGGCCGTGCCCGGGTGGCGCTCGCACGACGGCCCGGCTAGTGCAGCACCTGATCGCGTGGTGCGCTTCGTGGGAGCATGGCTGCTCGTCGCCGGACCACTCGATCAGGCGGTGCGCGAGCTCGAGGAAGAGGACTTCGAGCGCGAATCGCTCACCCGCGCAGCCGCCCACGTCGGGCCGCTGTCGCCCGTCTCCTCCTGGTGGCTCCTCGTCCCGCCGGTCTACTACGTCCTCCACAGACGGCGGAACAACGCCTACCGGCGGCAGGTCGCCGAGGCGATGACCGGTGAAGAGCTCGCCGAGTTTGCCCACCTGCGCGACGTGTTCGGCGCCTGGGCCTGGGAGCTCCGCGAGGCGTACGAGTGGCCCCGATGGTCTTTCTGGGCGCTGGTCGCGGCGATGCTCCTCCTCTGCGCCGCCCGCACGGCCACCCGGACGCGTCGCCGACAGCGCGCGCTCGGCGGCGGCTGCAGCCGCTCGTCAGCCCGTGCCGCTCCGCCGGACTGGCGCGGACGAGCCGAAGATGGCGAGGGCCGGAATCGAACCGGCGACACCACGGTTTTCAGCCGTGTGCTCTACCAACTGAGCTACCTCGCCCCGCCGGCGGAGTGTAGCCGCCGTCGTTCCGTGTAGCCTCACGCGGCCGTGGGTGCGACCCCGAGGACCGTGACGATCGTCGGCGTGCCGCTCGACCTCGGCCAGGGCCGCCGCGGAGTCGACATGGGCCCGTCCGCGATCCGCTACGCGGGCCTCGAAGAGCGCCTCTCCTCGTTCGGCTGCGCGGTCGTCGACCGCGGCAACGTGCCTGCGCCCGAGCCGGAGGCGCTCGCGGCCGGCAACGTGCGCGCACGGTTCCTCAGCGAGATCCTCGAGGCATGTGCCGGCCTCGCGAGCCTCGTCGCCGACGTCGTCGGCGACGGCGCCCTCCCGCTCGTCCTGGGCGGCGACCATTCGATCGCGCTCGGCACGCTCGCCGGATTGCGCCGGGCGGCCTGCGAGCCGGGTGGGGTGATCTGGATCGATGCCCACGGCGACCTCAACACCCCGGCGACGAGCCCGAGCGGGAACGTCCACGGCATGCCTCTCGCGGCCGCGCTCGGCCTGGCCGGCGACAGCTTCTCGCACCCTGGCCTCGAGCTTCCCGCGGTCGACCCGAAGCGCGTCGTGCTGCTCGGTGTGCGCGCGCTCGACCCCGCCGAGCGCGCGCTGATCCGGGAGACCGGCATTCGCGCCTTCACGATGACCGAGATCGACCGCATCGGCATCGAGCGGGCGGTGCTCGAGGCGATCGACCGTGCGGCGGGTCCCGGATTCGTGCACGTCTCGATCGACCTCGACGCGATCGATCCGGAGGTCGCACCGGGCGTGGGCACCCCGGTGAAGGGCGGCCTGACGTACCGCGAGGCGCACCTCGCCTGCGAGGATCTCGCGGAGTCCGGTCTCGTCGGATCGCTCGAGCTCGTCGAGGTGAACCCGATCCTGGATCGCGCGAACGGCAGCGCCGCGATCGCGGTGGAGCTCGCAGCGAGCGCGCTTGGGCAGTCGATCCTCTAGGCGGGGAAACGGTCCGGGCTAGCGCACGGGGGCGCGGCCGCCGACGACGGTGATCCCGAGCGGCTGTCCGGGCTCGGCGTGCAGCATCGTGGCCGCGCTACCCCGGTTGATCGCGACGGACATGTTGCGGTAGCTGTCCTCGTACAGGATCACGTCGCCCGGCCGGGCGTCCGCGAAGGTCCGTGCCGTGACCGCGAAGTACCGCTCACCCGCGAGGTCGAGCTCGACCTGAGTGCCGGGCACCACGCCGACCTGCTCGACGTCCTCTCGCTTGAGGTTGAGCGCGATGTTGCCGAAGCTGTCGACGTAGAGCATGGTGACCACGATCCGGTCGTCCGCGAACTGCGGCTCGGGCAGGTCGAGACGGACGAGCACGTCGGGATCGAGGGGCGGGCCGAGCTCCGAGAGCGGCACGCCGTTCGCGAGATGGGCGGCGGCCGGGGCGAACAGGTCACGACCGTGAAACGTGCGTGAGATCGTCTCGAGGGCGTACGCAGGGTTGGCGAGCTCCCGCACCTCGACGATGCCGGCACGCTCGGCGGCCGGCAGCAGCAGGCCGTTGTCGGGGCCTACGAACAGCCGTCCCTCGGCGTCGGAGAGCGCGAGCGGCCGACGGACACCGCCGACTCCCGGATCGACGACGGCGAGGTGGACGCCGGGCGGCATGTACGGGAGCGTGCTCGCGAGCACGTACGCGCCCTGCAACACGGCGGTCGCAGGGATGCCGTGCGTGAGATCGATCACTCGTGCCTCCGGAGCAATGCGCGCGATCACCCCGTGGCACGTGCCGACGAAGTCGTCCTGCAGGCCGAAGTCGCTGAGGAAGCAGATCACCATCGCCGTCGAGTCTACGACGCTGCCGCCGCCCGCTCGACCGCCGCGACGAGGCCCTCCACGCCGGCGGCGGCGCTTTCCGCGCGCACGAGCAGCCCTGCCGCAGCCGCCGCCCGCGAGGTCTCGGGCCCGATCGTCACGACCGCCGAGCCGGGCGCGACCACTGCAAGCGCACGCGCGGCCGACGGGGACGCGAGCACGACGAGATCGCAGTCGGGCCAGTCGGCGGGCGTCAGCTCGACCGTGCGATAGAGCGCGATCACGTCGGCGCCGAGCGCGTCCGGCAGCAGGCGGCGCGCCCCTTCGGCGCCCGCGAAGAGGATCCGGCCGGTCGCGGACGGCAACGCTGCGAGCAGCCCCTCCTGCGTGGCGACCCCGGCGACGACGTCCGCGCCTCCGAAGGCGTCCGCTGTCGCTGGTCCGATCGCCGCGACGCGCGGCGGTGTCCCGCGCATCCGGCGCCTGAGCTCGCGGGCACCGGTCGCGCTCGTCAGCACGACCCAGTCGTAGCCCGTCGACGTCGACCGGCTCGTCGCCGAGCGGCTCGATCGCGACGAGCGGCACGTGCACGACGTCGTGTCCCGCTTCCCGAAGCCGGTCGACGAGCGGGCCCTCGCGCCCGACCGGGCGCGTCACGACGACGCGCGCCATGCTCCCTGTCCGACCTGCGGGTGCGGGATTCGGCCGTCTACCGTCCCCAACCCCCACCCGCCCACGGGGAACGAACGGTACGGCCGCCCGTGCGACGTGTCCGTGCCAACTTCGTGTCGGGTGTGCGCGGAGCGCGGAGGACGCCCTTCGCGCCGGGCGAGCTCCACGGGCGCGTTCCCTGCCCGGCTCACCGGGCGAGCCCGGCCAGCTCTCGTCCGAGGAGGACCGGGTCGTCGCCGGTCCGGCGCTCGAGCCACCCTCCGTCCTCCGCGGCGACGAGCCCGGTCAGCACGACGCCGTCGTGATGGGCGGCGACGGGCGCCAGGCACCCTCCGCCGACCGTCGCCACGCACCGACGCTCGGCCTCGACCCGGCGGCGCGTCTCGGGGTCGTCCGCCGCGGCCACGAGCTCCTCCTCACCCGCGCGCACCTGGAGCGCCAGCGCGCCCTGCCCCGCCTCCGGAAGCATCACCTCGGGGGCGAGCCGGAGGCCGATCTCCCCCTGCAAGCCCAGGCGGTCGAGGCCGCACGCGGCGAGCACGATCGCGTCGAGCCCACGCTCGCTGCGCTTGCGCAGGCGCGTGTCGATGTTCCCCCGCAGCGGCTCGATCGAGAGGCTGGGCTCGAGCGCGAGGAGCTGGGCACGACGCCTCGCCGAGGCGGTGCCGATCCGCATCCCCGGGCGGATCTCGGTCGCGCCGCAGAGCGCGTCGCGCGGATCCTCGCGCACGGGATACGCGCCGACCGTGAGCCCGACGGCGTCGACGGCGGTCATGTCCTTCGCGGAGTGGACCGCGACGTCGATCCGACCGGCGAGCAGCTGCTCCTCGAGCTCCTTGACGAACACGCCGCGGCCGCCGATCTCGCCGAATGGCCGCGTCCGGTCACGATCGCCCGCAGTCGTGATCGGGACGAGCGCGATCTCGACCCCCGGCCGTCGCAGCGCCGCCGCCGCACGCTCGGCCTGGGTCAGTGCGAGCCTACTGCCGCGTGAGCCGACGCGAAGCAGCACGGCACCGGCCTCGGGTCTGCGTCGCCGGCACGCCGCAGCGGCGGCCTCCGGCGGGTCGAATGCGGACGAACGCCGTCGGCACGAGGAGAGGGAGCGGTCTGCTCGTGCGCATCTCGGCCGAGCGGCTCATGTCTCGTCGTCCTCGCCGAGCCCGAACAGGTGGCGCACGACGTCAGCATAGAGCAGTCCGTCCGGGCTCACGGCCGCCTCCTTCATGCGCACGGTGGGCAGGTGGAGGAGCTTGTTCACGATCTGGGCGGTGACCGTGTCCACGATCTCCCGGCCGCCCTCCGGAAGCCGCTCGAGCCGGGTCGCCGCCCGCTCGAGCTCGGACGCCCTGATCTCCTCGGCGCGGGCGCGCAGCGACGCGATCGCAGGCACGACGGCGAGCGAGGCGCGCCACGCGCGGAATCGCTCGGCCTCTTCCGAGACGATCCGCTCTGCGTGTGCGGCCTCGGAGCGGCGCCCCTCGAGCGTCGCCGCGACGACGTCCTCCAACGCGTCGACGTCGTACACGAAGCAGCCGTCGACGGACGCGAGCGACGGGTCGACGTCGCGCGGCACGGCGAGGTCGACGATCAGCAGCGGACGCCCGCGCCGCGCGCGCAGAGCGGATACCAGCGACTCGCCGGTGAGGACGAGGCCGGGCGCGCTCGTCGACGAGACCACGATGTCGGCGTCGGACAGGGCGCCGGCGAGCTCCTCGACCGTGATCCCACGCGCGTCGAAGGACGCCGCCAGCCGCCTGGCGCGCTCGAGCGTCCGGTTCGCGACGATCCCGATCTGCGCGCCGCGGGAGTGGAGGTTGCGCGCGGTGAGCTCGCTCGTGCGGCCCGCGCCGACGAGGACGACACGTCGGCCCGAGAGCCCTTCGAACACCTGCTCCGCGAGCGCCGCAGCGGCGGCGGGAATGGAAGCCGGGCTCTCGCCGATCGCCGTCTCCGCGCGTGCACGCCGGCCGGCCCGGAGCGCCATGCGGAACGTCCGGCCGAGGAGCGGCCCCGGCGAGCCGGCCTCGAACGCGTCGCGCACCTGCCCGAGGATCTCGCCCTCCCCCGGCACCATCGAGTCGAGGCCCGCAGCGACGCGGAACAGGTGGAGCGCCGCGGACTCGTCGGAGAGACGATATGCGGCGGGTGCGAGCGCGGCGGCACCTTCGCCGGCGAGCGAGAGCAGCGCGCGGTCGGCGTGGTCGGCGACGGCCGTCTCGCTCCCCGCGACGTACAGCTCGGTTCGGTTGCACGTGGAGAGGACGACCGCTTCGTGGGCGGGGCCCCCGGCCCCCGCGAGCGAGCGGGCGAGCTCGGCGGCGGTCTCGAGATCGACGGCAACCCGCTCCCGCAGCTCGAGCGGCGCGCGGTGGTGCGATACCCCGGCAAGCGCGATCTTCATGTCGCGAAGTGGGTGAGGGGCAGGACCGCGACCACCAGGACGGCACCCGCCAGGAGCATCCGTGCGAACCGCCGGCCGCGCACGCCCGCCTCCCAGCGGACGACGAGCGCGAGCGCGTAGAGGAGCCAGATGAGCACGGCGACGGCCATCGCCGCGTCGAGGCCGTTCACGTCGAGCCACCCCAGGCCGACGATGATCCCGGCCGAGAGCAGCACCAGGCCGGCGAGCACGGCGCGCGCCGCCAGCCGGTCGAGCGCCTCGAGCGACGGCAGTCTGAGACGCAGGACGCGCGCGTCGCGGCGCTTGAGCCGACGCTCCTCGAACACGTACAGCGCGGCCATGGCCGCCGCGACCGTGAAGCTGGCGAGGCCGGCCAACATCAGGGCCGCGTGGGTCGCGAGCGCCCAGCCGTCCCCGCGGGAGCCGAGCGCCGTCCCGCCGCCCGCCCACGAGAGCAGGACGAGGCCTGCGGCCAGGGGCATCACGGCGAGCCCGACCAGCCGGTACCGGGGCCGGCAGCCCCAGACGAGGTAGCCGGTGACGACGAGCCACGAGAGGAGGTTCAGCGCGCCGGCCCAGGTGCCCCAGGGAAACCCGTCGGCGGAGACCGCCTGCGCCACGAGCAGCGCGCTCTGGGCCAACCAGCCGACCCGCACACCCCAGATCCCGAGCCGGTCGTGCCGGGCATGGCCGCGCAGCTCTCCCGCGTAGACGATCGCCGCCTCGCCGTAGGCGATCAGCGTGGGCCAGACGAGCAGCTCAGCCATCGCGGGGCTCTCCGGTCGTCGCCCGAGCCTGTGCGAGATGCACCAGCTCGCCGGTCTCCCGCTCGAGTCGCGCGAGCTTCGTCGCGATGATCACCAGCCACGCGAGCACGAACACGAGGAAGACGGCGTACGCCGCCGCGACGTACTTCTCGGAGGCGCTCACCGCGCGAGCGCCTCGCGGAGCTCCCGCAGGTTCGCGTCGGTCCGCTTTCCCGCGAGCTCGACGCGGTACATGACGTAAGCGAGGAGCGTGATCGCAGCCCATGAGACGCAGAACGCCGCGAACATCTTCCCTGTCATCTGTGGCCCGCCGCGCGTGAAGACGGTCGGGTGGATGAAGTCGTTCGCGAGACGGATCGCGAGGAAGCTGACCGGCACGAGCGCGACGCCGAAGAGCGCGTAGACGGCGGAGATGCGCTCGCGCCGCGGCCCGGGCTCGATCGAGAACCGGAGCATGAAGTACGCGCAATAGAAGAGGAACAGGACGAGGAACAGGACGAGCTGATTCGAGCTCCACGTCCACCAGACGCCCCAGGACGCCCTCGCCCAGATCGAGCCCGTGACCAATGTCAGCGCTCCGAAGATCGTGCCCTGGTGGACACCCGTGTAGCTCTCGAGGTCGTACCGCTCGCCGCGCGTCGTGAGCAGCCGGAACGCCTTCCACGCCGCGAGGCCGAAGCAGGCGTACGCGGTGAGGGCGATCGGGACGTGGATGTAGAAGATCTTCTGCGAGAGCCCCTGGTCGGCGTCTTCCGGCGCGACGAAGAAGATCATCGCGACCGCGATCGCCGCGAGCAGCACGACGAGGGACGCGAGAAGGGTGAGGGTGGGCTTGGTGGTGCTCATCGGCGTGAGGCTCACTCGGTGACGACGTACTCGAACGCCGCCCAGGAAAGTATCGCGAAGACCACGTCGTAGAGGCCCAGGAACCCGAGGAACTGCCCGGGATCCTCGGAAACGCCGGCGCCGACGCCGCCCACGACGATCGGGATCGCGAGTGGCAGGAAGACGAGCGGCAGAAGCACCTCACGACCCCGCGAGGCGGCCGCCATCGCCGAGACGAGCGAGCCGACCGCGCAGAGGCCGACCGACGCGAGCACGACGCCCGCCAGGGCGCTCGCGTCGAGCGGCGCGAAGAAGAGCGTGAACGCGGGGAGCGCGACGACCTCCGCCGCGCCGAGGAAGGCGAGCGCCGCGATCGTCTTGCCGAGCCAGATCGCGCTCCGGTCCATCGGCGCGAGCACGAGCCCGTCGAGCGCTCCTGCTTCGCGCTCCGGCACCCACGCGCGCGCGAGGCCGAGCAGTGCGGTGAAGACGAGCGCGACCCAGAGCAAGCCGTACGCCGCCTCGTCGCCGGAGTCGGCCGGGAGCGCGAAATGGAACACGACGAGCGTCGCCAGGACGAACAACAGCATGGCCGGCAGCGTGTCGCGTGCGCGGAGCTCGAGCCGCAGGTCCTTCCGCGCGAGCGCCGCGACGTCCCCGAAATAGCGTGTCATGCGCCTCCCAGCGCGAGCCGCGCCGGGTCGCAGCGCGTCGAGACGCGCCGGCTCGTGGGTCGCCACGACGAGTGTCGTCCGGCCTGCGAGCGCTTCCAGCTCGTGGTCGAGGAGCTCCGCTCCTTCGACGTCGAGCGCCGAGTGCGGCTCGTCGAGGACGAGCAGGTCGGGCTCGTGCAGGAACGCCCTGCAGAGCGCGAGCCGCTGCGTCATGCCCCGCGAGAACGCGGTGACGCGTTCGTTCCTGACCTCCCACAGCCCGAACCGCTCGAGCACCATTCCGATGCGCTCGCGCCGCTCGGGGATCCGGTAGAGCCGGCCGAAGAGATCGAGGTTCTCGAGCGCGGTGAGCTCCCGGTAGACGAGCGGCTCGTGCCCGACGAACCCGAGCCGGTCTCGTCCGAGCGCGACCTCGAGCGTGCCGCGCGTCGGCACTGCGAGACCGACGAGTAGGCGGAGCAGCGTCGTCTTGCCCGAGCCGTTCGGACCCGTCACCACGAGAGTCCCGCCTCGTTCGAGCTCGAACGAGACGCCGCGCAGAACCTGCCGGGTGCCGAAGCGCCGCTCGAGCCCGGCCGCTCGTACCACCACGGCACCACTCATCGGCAGCGGGCCTCGCCGTACCCGGGCACCGGGCGCCCCGGGTGCCCTGGTGTCACGTGATCGCGAGCTCGGTGCCCCATGGTGACGGGGATCGTGCCGGAAGGGCGCCGTTCGGTGCGGCGGCCTGCCGGCCCGCGGGTCGCCCCGACGCGCGCTCAGGTGAGCGTGTCGAGCGCGACGAAGACGAAGAAGGCGATCGAGAGGAGGCCGTTGACCGTGAAGAACGCGGCATCGAGACGCCGCAGGTCGTCGGGGCGGACGATCAGGTGCTCGTACGCGAGCAGCACGGCGACCACGATCACGCCGAGCCAGTACCACGCTCCGACCGCGAGCCCGACACCGGCGGCCGCGAGCAGGACGACGACGCCCGCGTGCATCACCCGCGCGCCGGCGAACACGCCGCGGACGCCGAAGCGTGCCGCCCAGGAGTGGAGCCCCACCGCGAGATCGTGATCGCGGTCGAAGAGGGAATAGAAGAGGTCGAAGCCGGCGACCCAGAGACAGACGGCGCCGCCGAGTGCCCACGCCTCCCACGGCAGCTCCCCCGTGATCGCGACCCAGGCGCCGACCGGTGCCAGGCCAAGCGCGGCGCCGAGCCAGAGATGGCAGAGCCACGTGAAGCGCTTCAGGTACGGGTAGCCGACGAAGAGGGCCACGGGGATCGGCCAGAGCCAGCGGACGATCGGTGCGAGCTGGAAGACGGCCACGAGGTACACGGCGAGGGAGAGGACGCACAGCGCGACCACCTGCACGCGGGTGAGGACGCCGCTCGGCAGCTCACGCTTCGAGGTACGCGGGTTCGCGGCGTCGAGCTCGGCGTCGATCAGGCGGTTGAGGCTCATCGCGAGCGTCCGTGCGCCGACCATCGCGAGAGTGATCCAGGCCATCGCGCCCAAACCGGGCCACCCGTCGACGGAGAGCAGCGCGCCCACGTATGCGAACGGGAGCGCGAAGACCGTGTGCTCGAGCCGGACGAGTCGCGCAAGTCGGACGGGCAGCGGGGCCGCGAGCGCCGTCACACGGGCTCCTTCGCCTTCGAGACCAGCACGACCTCGTCGATTCGCATCGACCGGTCGATCGCCTTCGCCATGTCGTAGACCGTCAGCCCCGCGACCGCCACCGCGGTCAGCGCCTCCATCTCGACGCCCGTCTGCGCCGTCGTCTCGACTGCCGCCTCGATCAGCACCCCGTCGGGGTCGACCATGAGCTCGACCTCCACCACCGACAGCGGCAGAGGATGGCAGAGCGGCACGAGCTCGCTCGTGCGCTTCGCCGCCTGGATCCCGGCAATCCGGGCCACCGTCAGTGCGTCGCCTTTTGGCAGTGAGCGCAGACGCGCGGCGGTCTCGGCCGCCATTCGCACGCGTCCCCGCGCGACAGCGCGACGGCGCGAGAGCGGCTTCGAGCCGACGTCGACCATCCGCACCTCGCCCGAAGACTCGTCCACGTGGGACAACTCGTTCATGCGGATCCGTTGTCCATCCAGGCGACGGCGGCGTCCTTCACCCGGGCATCGTAGCCCGGTGGCGCCCGCTCAGACGATCGGGGCGGGAGCGCGCTCCTCGAGCTCGGCCAGCTCCCGCTCGGCCCATGCGTCGAGGTCGTGGGAGCGCACGGACGCACGGATCGCCCCGAGCCGGCGCCGTCGCTCGGCCATGGGCAGCGAGAGCGCCTGCGCGAGCGCCTCGGCCTGGCCGGGCACGTCGCGCGGGTCGACACCGACCGTCCACGCGCCGATCTCCTCGAAGGCGCCTGCCTGCCGCGAGAGCACGAGGGCGCCGTCGCGCTCGTTCAGGAGCGGCGCCTCCTTCGCGACGAGGTTGAGCCCGTCCATCACGGGGTTCACGAGCAACACGTCGTACTCCGCGTACGCGGCGAGCGAGGCGAGGAAGTCGTCGCGCACGTCGAGCCGGATCGGCTCCCAGCCCGGCCGGCCGAACCGCTCGTTGACCGCCGCGGCGGCGGCCTCGGTCGCGTGGCGGTAGTCGGCGTACTCGGGGATCTGCTGACGCGACGGGTCCAGCAGCGCAACCACACCGACGCGGCCGTGGAGCGCGTGGTCCCGCTCCAGCAGCAACTCGAACGCCTGGAAGCCCCGCACCGCGTTCTTCGACGGGTCGGTCCGGTCGACGCGAAGGACGAGCACCTCCGGCCGCTCCCGTTGGAGCGCGGCCCTCCGCTCGCGGACCCCGTCGTCGTCCGCGAGCGCGACGAACCCCGCCGCGTCGACCGCGATCGGGTTCGCGTGCGAGCGATGCTCCGCCTCGGCGCCGCGGCCGAGCAGCTGCTCGCAGCACTCGACGAACGCCGATCGCCAGCGCTCCGTGTGGAAGCCCACGCTGTCGCACGCGAGGAGCCCCTCGTGGATCGTCGCGACGATCGGTTGCGGGAGGACGGACCACGCCTCGGGCCCCACCCACGGGATGTGGACGAAATGCGCGATGCGGGCTTCCGGCCGCGCCTCGCGGACGAGCGCAGGCGCGACGTACAGGTGGTAGTCCTGAATGAAGAGCGGCGCGCCGGGACGCCGCTCGAGCTCCGCCAACGCAGCGTCGGAGAGCTTGCGGTTCACGGCGACGTACGCCTCCCACGGGAGCGCGAGGTCGGCCCCAGGGTCGCGCTTCAGGTCCCAGAGGTCGTGCTGGACGAACCAGAGCACCGGGTTCGCGAAGACGGTGTAGAAGCGCTCGTAGTCGCCGGGGTCGTGCGCCACGAGCCGCAAGCTGTACGCAGATCCCGCCTCGGAGCGCTCCTCCCGGGCGCCCGCTGTGGCGACCTCGCGGTCGACGTCGCCCATCGCGCTCGCGACCCAGGCGACGTCGTGGCGATCGACGAGCGGGCCGAGGGCCGCGACGAGGCCGCCCGCCCCCCGCACGGTCTCGAGCGCGCCGCCTGCGTCGCGGCGAAAGCCGACCGGCCCGCGATTGGAGACGACGACGAGCGGGTCGCCCATTCGCTACGGCGTTCCGACCGACCGCTCGCCGAGCGTGACGTCGACCGTCGTGCGCTTCCTCCCGCCGCGAAGCACCGTGAACGTCACGCGCTGCCCGGGCGAGAGCTCGGTCGCGACGACCCGCGAGACGTCGTCGGTGCTCCGCACCGGCGTCCCCCCGATCGCGACGATCAGGTCGCCACCGAGGGTCACGTCGATCCCGTTGTACACCTCGGTGCGCGTCCCGCCGTGGAGGCCGGCCTCTGCCGCCGGCGTGCCGTCGTCGACCCGCGTGACGAGCGCGCCGCGGGCGGCCCCCAGCCCGAATGCCTTCGCCATCCCCGGCGTCACGTCCTGCGTGCGGATACCGATGTAGGCGTAGCGCGCCTTGCCCGTCCGCACGAGCTGGTCGAACGAGCGGCGGGCGACGTCGATCGGGATCGCGAACCCGACGCCCTCCGCTCGTGCCCGACGCGCTCTCGATCTGCGCGTTGATGCCGATCACGCGCCCGGAGGCGTCGAACAGCGGGCCGCCCGAGCTGCCGCGGTTGATCGGCGCGTCGGTCTGGATCGCATTCGCGATCGCGAACCCGGACGTGAGCGAGTCGATCGAGCGGCCGGTCGCCGAGACGACGCCCACCGAGAGCGACGTCTGCTGGCCGAACGGGCTTCCGATCGCCGCCACGGGCTCGCCGACGACGACCGCGGAGGAATCACCGAGCGGTGTGGGGTCGAGCGCGTGGTCGGAGGGCGTCACGCGCAACACGCCGACATCGCTGAAGAGATCCCAGCCCACGATCTTCGCCTCGACCCGGTCCCGGTCCGAGAACTCGACGTACACGGCACTCGCGCCCCTGACGGCGCGAGACTCGGTCACGTTCGTGATCACGTGCGCGTTCGTGAGGATCCGACCGTCGCGGTCGACGACGAAGCCCGAGCCCTGCGAGGTGCCGTCCGCGCCGAGGTTCGCGTAGATCGTCACCACCCCCGGGGCGCGCGAGGCGTAGATCGCTGCCGGGTCGAACGCCGGGGCCGAGACGGACCGCGTCGCAGTCGCGTCCGGCGCGCTGACCGCGACACGCGTGATCGTGGTCGAGGCGCCGGTGACGCCGGTCTCGTGAGCGACGAAGAGCGCGATGCCGGCGCCGAGCGCCGCGGCGACGAGGGCGACGCCGGCTGCGGCCCAGAGACGCATCCCGGCCACGGTATCAGCGGCCGCCCGGCCGTTTTCACGTGGAAACGAGTGTCGGCCGGGGCTCAGGTGGCGACCGGCACGGCGCCGGGGAGCGCCGCGGCCGCGGGGAGCGAGAGCGTGAACACCGTCCGACCCGGGCGCGTCTCGACCTCGACCGTGCCGCCCATGCGCTCGGCCAGCTCCCGCGCGATCGCGAGCCCGAGACCGCTTCCCGATGCCTGCGGCCCCTCGACGCGGTAGAAGCGGTCGAAGATGCGCTCGACGTGCTCGGCCGGGATCCCCGGCCCGTCGTCCGTCACCTCGAGCACGGCCCTGCCTGCATTTGCAGACGCGGCGACCGCGATCTGGGTCCCCGGCGGCGTGTGCGAGATCGCGTTCGCGACGAGCGCGCGCCCGATCTGGAGCACGCGCTCCTCGTCGGCCAGCGCCCAGGCGTCCGGGTCGCTCTCGAGCGCGAGGCCGTGGCCGGACGACTCCGCGAGCGGGGACAGCTCCTCCACGAGCGCCCTGGCGACGTCGGCGAGCACGACGTCCTCGCGCTCCACGTGCAGCCGGCCCGCATCCATCCGCGAGAGGTCGAGCAGATCGGCGGAGAGACGCGTGAGCCGCTCGACCTGCTCCCGCGTCGTCGCGAGGAACCCGGCGCGCGTCTCCTCGTCGAGATCCTCGTCGGCCATCAGCTCGAGGAACCCGCCGAGCGAGAAGAGCGGCGTCCGCAGCTCGTGCGACGCGTTCGCGACGAACTCCTTCCGTGCTGTGTCGAGCTGCGCGAGCTGGATGCGCATCCGCTCGAACGCCGCGGCGAGCTGACCTAGCTCGTCGTCGCCGCGGTCGACGACGGGTTGATCGAACTTTCCCTGCGCGATCCGGTTCGCCGCACGCTCGAGCCGTCGGATGCGCCGCGCATGGAGGGCCGCGGCGGTGCTCCCGAGGATCGCGGCGATCGCGAGCGCGACCCCGGTCGCATAGAGGAGGCGGCGCTTGACGACGTGCACCGTGGCGAGCTGGTCCTCGATCGGCGCCGAGAGGAGCAGGACGTTCCCGGACGTGAGCAGCGGGACCGCGACCTCGCCGTAGGGCCGCGTGCCGCGCTGCACCCGCCCGCGCGCGATACGCGTGCTGCGGGCGGTCCGGAGCGCGATCGCGTCGTCGGTGACCGGCAGTCCGGACGAGGCGGAGTCGGCCAGCGGCCGGAGCGCCAGCGGGGTCGGGCCCGAGACCTGGTAGACGACCGTGCGGGCGTTGTAGAGGATCGACGCCGCGGCGACGAACCCGTCCAGCGAGAGCGGCTGGCTGAAGTCACGTGTCGCGTAGGTCGCCGCTACCTCGACGCCGTCCCGCTGCAGCTCGTCGAGCCGGTCGTCGACGAGGCGCCGCTCGAGCGACGGCACGACCATCAGGTACGCGCCGCCGAGCGCACCGCCGACGATCAGGAGCAACGCGACCGCGAGGGTCGTGCGGATCCCGCCGGGCAGCTTCACGTGCCGTCCCTGAACCTGTAGCCCGCGCCTCGCACCGTGACGATCAGCTGCGGGTCGGCGGAGTCGCGCTCGATCTTCTCGCGCAGGTGCCGTACGTGGACGTCGATCGTGCGCGGCTCGCGGTAGTCGGCGCTGCCGCGGATCCGTTCGAGTAGCTGTCGGCGGCTGAACACGACCCCGGGCTCGGACGCGAGCAGCGCGAGCAGCTCGAACTCGACGAACGTGAGCGAGACGGGCCTTCCACGCACGTCGACCGTCCGACGGGGGAGGTCGACCACGACGTCGCCGCGGTCGATCACGTCGTCCCGCCGGCCGGCGACGTGGGGGGTCGCAGCCCGGCGCAGGAGCGCACGCACGCGGCTACGGAACTCGCGGATCGAGAACGGCTTCGTGATGTAGTCGTCCGCGCCGAGCTCGAGGCCCAGGACCTTGTCGAGCTCGTCGTCGCGGGCCGTCAGCATGATGATCGGCACCGTGCTCTCGGAGCGCAGGCGGCGACAGACCTCGAGCCCGTCGACCCTGGGCAGCATGATGTCGAGCACGACGAGATCGACGGCTTCCTCCCCGAACCGCTGCAGCGCCTCGTCACCGTCACGCGCCTGGACGACGCGGTAGCCGTCACGCTCGAGCGGGTACGTGAGAAGCGCCTGAATGGACTCCTCGTCGTCCACGAGGAGGATGGTCGATGAGGTCTCCGCCATGTCGAGTGCAAACGTAATGATTGCCTCGTTAGGCGTCCGTTGCGCAGCATCGTGCGACACGGCGTGAGCCCGGGCCCTTCGACCGGCCGGGGCGCCCTGCCCCGGACGCGGAGCCAGGCCCGCGCCTACACTTGCCTCCTCCATGGAGCCCGCCCGCCTCGGCACGACCAAGCGGAGGCCGCGGCGCGGCTCGGTCGAGCGCCCCGTCGACGGCCGACTCGTGCGCAAGGTGAGCCTGGTCGTCGTTGCTCCCCTGCTCCTGCTGCTGCTCACGCTGGGACGCTCCGGACCGCTCCCAGCGCCCGCGCTGCCGCCCGCGTTCGACCAAGCGACCGCCACGTCGCTGACGGCCGACCTCTCACGCGAGAACCCGAGCCGCGTGCCCGGCTCGCTCGGGGCCGCGGACGCCGCGGCGTGGTTCCGCGACAAGCTCTCGCTCTACGGGATCCCGGTCCGAGAGGACGTGTGGCGACAGAACGTTCCCGGCGTGGGCGAGGTCCAGCTCCGCAACCTCGCGGCCGTCGTGCCCGGCACCGTGCCCGAGACGATCGTGATCGTTGCCCATAGAGACAACCAGGGCGACACCGCCGGGGCGAACGACGACGCGAGCGGCACTGCCGCGCTGGTCGAGCTCGCCCGCGCCTACGCGACGACGGGCACCACGGAGGCGGCGAGGACGCCCCTGCACACGCTCGTGTTCCTCTCCACGGACGCCGACGCGTACGGGTCGCTCGGCGCCGCGCGATTCGCGGCCCATTCGCCGCTCGCGCGTCGGGCCGTCGCGGTCGTCTCGCTCGACGGGCTCGGCGGACGGGCACGGCCACGCATCGAGCTCTCCGGCCTCGACGGCCGGTCGCCGCCGCAGGCGCTCGTGCGCACGGCATCGGCGCGCATCGCCGACGAGGCGGGCGAGCCGCCGTCGCTCCCCGGGGTCCTCGACCAGCTCGTCGCGCTCGGGCTCCCGTTCGGCTACGGAGAGCAGGCGCCGGTGCTCGCCCGGGGCATCGCCGCGATCCGGATCGCAACGGGCCCCGAGGCCGGCATCCCTCCCGGCGGTGACGAGTTCGCCGACCTCGACTCCGCCCAGCTGGGGCGGCTCGGCCGCGCATCCGAGACGCTCCTCACGTCGCTCGACCAGACGGTGGAGCTGCCGACGGCGACGAATGGGGCGATCTACCTCGCGCACCGCACCGTCCGGGGTTGGGCGCTCGAGCTCGTGCTGCTCGCGTGCGTGATCCCGTTCGCCGCCGCGACGCTCGACCTCCTCTCGCGCGCACGACGACGGCGCCTGCCCCTTCGTGGCGCATGGCGGTCGCTCCGGCGCCGCGTCGGGCTCTGGCTCTTGCTCCTGGCGATCGTGGGGATCGCCTCGCTGCTCGGCGCGCTCCCGCACGAGCCTCGGCTCCCGCCTCCGCCCGACCAGCCTCCCGTCGACTCCTGGCCGCTCGGCCTCCTCGCGCTCCTCGTCGTCGTCGGCGGCCTGATCTGGCTCCGCTCGCGCGCGCGGCTGCTCGGGCGGGCTCCCGCCGACGCCGAGGAAGAGCTCGCGGCGTACACGCGTCGCGTTCGTCGCGCTGCTCCTCGTCGCCGCCGGGACCGCGCTCGTCTCCCCGTACAGCCTCGTCTTCGTCCTCCCCTCCCTCTACACCTGGCTCTGGCTGCCCCAGCTGCGGGACGCCCCCGGCTGGGTGACCGACGTCGTCTTCGGCGCCGGTCTCGTGGGTCCGGTGCTCGCCCTCGTCGTGCTCGCCGAAGAGCTCGATCTCGGCGCGCGGGCGCCCGTCTACGCCGCGTCGCTGCTGACGACGGGCGTCGTCCCCTGGGGCGCGACGCTCGCGCTGACGGTGTGGGCGGCAATCGCCGCGCTCGTGGGCGCGGTCGCGGCGGGCGGCTACGTCCCCGCCGGGTCGAGCAGGAGGTAGCGCACCCTCGCGCCCTCGTCCACCTCGCCCGTCCCACGCGGGATGTGGACGAGCGCGTCGGCACGGGCGGCACGGGCGATCATGTGGGACTCCTGGCCGTCGAGCGGCCGCAGCACGACCTCGTCGCCGGATCGCTCGATGCGCGCTCGCTGGAAGTCGTCGCGTCCGCGCCGACGGGCCGCCGGCGCACCCAGGACGCCCGTGCGAAACCGCGGCTCGGGTTGCTCGAGGCCCTGGAGCGCGCGGATCGCGGGCAGCAGGAACAGCATCGCGCCGACGAGCGACGAGACCGGGTTGCCGGGCAGGCCGAAGACGAGCGTCGCACCGCGCACCGAGAACGCGACCGGCTTGCCCGGCCGCATCGCGACGCCCCAGAAGACCTCCTCGGCGCCGAGCCCGGCGAGCGTCTCGCGGACGAGGTCGTGCGGCCCGACCGACACGCCGCCCGACGTCACGAGCACGTCCGCCTCCAGCCCGCCCGCCAGCGCGGCAGCGTGGGCCTCCGTGTCGTCGGCGACGTGATCCGTGCCCGTGACGACGGCGCCCGCCAGCTCGAGCAACGCCGCGAGCATGATTCCGTTCGAGTCGTAGATCTCCCCCTCCCCGAGCGGCTCGCCCGGTGGGCGCAGCTCCGTCCCGGTCGTGACGATCGCCACCTGAGGCCGCCGGGCGCAGACGACCCGGCTCGACGCCTGCCGAGGCGAGCGCCGCGAGCCGCGACGGGGTCAGTGCCAGGCCGCGGCCGAGCACGATGTCGCCGGCGCGCACGTCGCCGCCCCGGGGCCGGACGTGAGAGCCGGGGGCGACCGGCTCGGGAACGACGACCGTGGCGCCCTCGTCGCGGACGCGCTCGATCGGGACGACCGCGTCGGCGCCCTCCGGGACGACCCCGCCGGTCGAGATCCCCATCGCCTCTCCGGGAGCGAGCGGACGCCCTGCGGGATGTCCCGCCGCGATCCGCCCGACGACCGGGAGCGATGCCGGTGTGTCCTGCGAGCGCAGCGCGAAGCCGTCCATCGCGGAGCTCGCGAAGCGGGGTAGGTCGATCTCCGCCGTCGCATCCTCGGCGAGCACGCGGCCGGCCGAGCCGACGAGCGGGACGGGCTCCGCGGGCAGCGGTCTCACGTGGGCGAGAACGCGGGCGAGCGCGTCCTCGACGGGCAGCAGCTCGGCCACGGCGGAGACGCTACACACGGGGTAGTCTGCGCGCGTGATCTCGGTCGTCGTCCCCGTCCGCGACGAGGAACGCACCGTCGAGCCGCTCTACGACGAGCTGGCGAGCGCACTCGGGTCGCTCGGGGAGGAGTGGGAGGTCGTCTACGTCGACGACGGCTCGCGCGACGGGACGCACGACGCGCTGGTGCGGCTGCACGAGTCGCGGCCGAACGTGCGGGTCGTGCGCATGCGACGCAACGCCGGCAAGGCCGCCGCGCTCGACGCAGGCTTCCGTGTGATCGAGGGGGACGTGGTCGTGACGATCGACGGCGACCTCCAGGACGACCCGGCCGAGATCCCGCGCCTGCTCGCAAAGCTCGACGAGGGGTACGACCTCGTCTCGGGCTGGAAGACCCGGCGCAACGACCCCTGGTCGCGGCGCGCGCCCTCGCGGGTGTTCAACGGCGTTACCGCCTGGCTCTCGGGCGTCCGCCTGCACGACATGAACTGCGGCCTGAAGGCCTTCCGCGGCGAGGTCGCGCGCGACCTCGACCTGTACGGGGAGCTGCACCGCTTCGTGCCGGTGCTCGCCCACGACCTCGGCTACCGCGTCACCGAGGTGGGGGTCAACCACCGGCCGCGCGAGCACGGGCGGAGCCGGTACGGCTTCGAGCGGTACACCCGCGGCTTCCTCGACCTGCTCACGGTCTCGTTCATGAGCCGATATCGCCACCGGCCGCTGCACCTCTTCGGCGGGCTCGGCCTGCTGCTCGGGACGGCCGGGACCGGGATCCTCGTCTACCTCACGATCGAGAAGGCGCTGGGGGAGGCGATCGGAAAGCGGCCGCTCCTGCTGCTCGGCGTCCTGCTCGTCGTGATCGGCATCCAGTTCCTCTCCCTGGGGCTCCTCTCCGAGCTCGTGACGAGCCAGCACCGGGAGCGTCTCCGGGCGCTGGAGAGCCGGCAGTCGCGGCTCGTCGACGAGATCCTCCGCTGACGCCCGGGTGAAGGCGCTCTACCTCGGGACGTACGACCGCGCGTCCCCGCGAAACACGCAGGTGATCTCGTGCCTGCGCGGTGCGGGGGTCACCGTGGTCGAGCATCACCGACAGGTCTGGGGACGCCACAACTGGTCGCCTGGGCCGCGCACGCTGGCGCGGCTCGCGCGCGCCGAGCTGCGCGCTCGCACGGGTGCGGGAGGACGACGCAGACGTGATCGTGGTCGGCTACCCGGGCCACGCGGACATGGCCGCGGCCCGCCGCGTGGCCCACGGCCGGCCGGCCGTCTTCAACCCGCTCGTCTCGCTCACGGACACGCTCGTCGACGACCGCGGAACCGTCTCCCGCCGCTCGCCGGCCGCCGTCGTTTTGCGGACGCTCGACCGCTACGCGTTTCGGGCTGCCGATCTGGTCGTCGCCGACACGGAAGCGCACGCAGCGTACTTCCGGGATTCCTTCGGCCTGCCACGCGAGAACGTGACGGTCGCGCTCGTCGGCGCCGAGGACGCGCTCTTCCGGCCGGGCCCGGCCGGGGACGAGCCGTTCCACGTCCTCTTCGTCGGCAAGCTGATCCCCCTCCACGGCCTCGAGACGATCCTCGCCGCGGCCGCGCGCGTCCCCGACATCCCGTTCGTCGTCGCCGGGGACGGGCAGCTCGCTCCGCTCCTGGAGCACCGGCCGTCGAACGTCCAGCACGTTCCCTGGATCGCCTACGAGGCGCTACCCGACGCCTACCGCCGCGCCGGCTGCGCGCTCGGGATCTTCGGCACCGGCGCGAAGGCGGCACGGGTGATCCCGAACAAGGTCTTCCAGGCGCTCGCCACCGCTCGCCCGGTGATCACGGCCGACACCCCCGCGGCACGCGAACTGCTCGCCGATGACCGCGATGCGCTGCTCGTCCCTCCGGGCGACGCAGCCGCGCTCGCCGCCGCGGTGCTCCGGGTCGCGCGCGAGGACGGGCTCGCCGACCGGCTGGCGCGCGCCGGTCGCGCGACGTACGAGGCGCGCGCCTCGGAGCCGGTCCTCGGGGCCCGTTGGCGTGCACTGCTCGAGGCCGCGGTGGGCGCGTGACCGCACGACCCGGCGGCCTCGTCGCCGCGGGCTCGGCAGCCTTCGCAGCGGGGCTCGCGTCGCTCGCAGTCCTCCAGCAGCGGGCGTTCTGGACGGGACGGTTCGACCTCGGGAACGTCGTGCAGGCCGTCTGGTCGACCGCGCACGGCCACCCCTTTTCCGTCACCGGGCTGCCGGGCGTCCAGATCTCGCGGCTCGGCGCGCACTTCGAGCCGGCGATCGCGGTCTTCGCACCGCTCTGGTGGCTCTGGCCGCACCCGTCGCTCCTGCTCGTCTGCCAGGCGGTCGGGGTCGCCACCGGCGCGCTGCCCGTGTACCTGCTCGGGAGGAAGCACCTCGAGTCGGACTGGGCCGCGGCGGGCTTCGCGCTCGCCTACCTGCTCCACCCGGCGACGCAATGGCTCGTGCTCGACGACTTCCACGCCGTCGCCCTCGCGACGCCGCTCCTGTTGTGGGGGTTCTGGTTCCTCGACGAGGACCGGTTGCTCCCGTTCGCGGCGGTGGCGCTGGCAGCGTGCCTCACGAAGGAGCAGATCGGAGTGGTCGTCGCGGCGATGGGCCTGTGGTACGCCTTGCGGCCCGGCCGGAGGCGGGCGGGCCTCGCGATCGCAGCCGGCGGGCTGGCGGTCACGGCTGTCGCGGTCGCCATCGTGATCCCCCACTACTCGATCTCGGGCGCCTCGCGCTTCGAGGGCCGCTACACCACGATCGGCGGATCGCCACGCGGAATCGCCCACACCGCCGTCACGGATCCCGGGACGATCGTCGCCGCCGCGACCCACGGGCACGATCTCGCCTACCTCGGCGACCTGCTGCTGCCGCTGCTCGCGCTGCCGCTGCTCGCGCCGCTCGTCGCGCTGACCGCCGTGCCCGACCTCGCGCTCAGCCTCCTCTCCGACACGCGGAGCCAGACCTCGATCCATTTCCACTACACGGCGGGTGCGCTCCCGGGCCTGATGGTCGCAGCTGTACTGGGGGCCGCACGCCTACGGCGCCGCTTCGCCTGGGCGCGATGGCCCGAGGGGCGCGCCGTCGTCGGGTCGACGCTGATCGCAGGGCTCCTGCTCGGGCCGCTGCCCGTGTGGAGCCACGTCCCGTTCGGCTCCGACCTCGGAACCCGCGAATACACCGTCGGCGAGCACGCCGCGGCCGCCGGGCGCGCGCTGCGGCTCATCCCTCCGTATGCCCCGGTGAGCGCCACGAACACTCTCGGCGCCCACCTGTCGGCGCGCCGCCGCGTGTTCAGCTTCCCCGTCGTGCAGGAGGCGCCGTGGGTCGTCGTCGACCGGACACGTCCCAGCTACCGCGACCAGACGGGCCGGGGCGCCCAGTTCGAGGCGGCGCTCGCCCGCCTGCGCGCAAGCGGCCGCTACGAGGTCGTGTTCGACGAGGACGGCGTGCTCGTGCTCCACCGCGCCGGCGGGTCCTAGAGCTCGTTCCTACAGCGGTATCGTCTGCGGCAGCAGGTAGGCCGTCAGCGCCAACGCGGTCAGGCGCGCGGTGCGGTCCTCGTCCGAGCCGGCGAGCGGAACCGCCCAGGCGAGGTACCAGACCGCGAGGTACGGCGTCGTCACGAGCACGAGGCACGCAGCCAGGCCGAGGCGCGCGTGGCCGCGCTGCGCCAGCCGGGCGAGCCAGAGGAGGCCCGCGCAGAGCCCGGCGATCGCAACGCCGAGCGCGGCGCCGTGCGGCGCCCCGAGCTGCTCGAGCCGCGCAGGCAGCGCGTAGCTGGTCTCGCGGGCGGCGTTCGCGGCGAGCGGCTCGGCGGCGGAGAGCCACGAGAGACCGTAGCCCCAGGTGGCCAGTCCGACGAGCGCTGCACCGGTGACCACGATCCCGCGCCCGCCCAGCGGGCGGGACCGGGCGCGCGCTGCGAGCGAGCTGAGCAGCACGAACACGAGCGGCACCCACTTCACCAGCACCGCCAGCGTCCAGACGGCGCCCGATAGCTCGTGGCGGCGGCGCACGGCGAGCGCCACCGCGAGCGCGGCGAGACCCCCCACGAGCGCGTCGTTGTGCCCCCCGCCGGCGGAGTGGATCGCGAGCACGGGGTTCCAGCCCACGAACGCGGCGGCGAGAGCAGGACGCCGCGCGCAGCTCGCGACGGCGATCACCGCGGCGAGCACGCCGAGCGCGGCAAGCCCTTTGAAGAGCCACGCGGCAGCGTCCGCCGAGGTTCCCACCGCCGTGGCGACGGGCTGCGAGACCCCCGTGAAGACCGGGCCGTAGACGCTCGTCGTGTCCCGCCAGGCGGCCCCGACGTACGGCGCGGGCGGGCTGTGCGGGAATGCGGACGGAGGGTCGACGTAGGGGTTGCCCCCGCCTTCGGCTGCGATCCAGCCGTAGCCCCAGTACGTCCACGCGTCTGTCGAGAGCAGGAGCGGCGCGGCGAGGGGAATCACCTGAACGACGACGGCGATCGCGACCGCGTGGCGCACCGAGAGCGGCTTTCGCCGGAGGAGAAGCAGGCCGGCGAGGTACGTCGCGAACGCGGCGACGAGGAGGACGAGAAACGGCCATGCCGACCCCTGTGCGCCCGGCGCCGCCCCGTTCTGCGGGACGAGCGGCGAGTCGGGCCGCCAGGCGAGCGCCGACCCGAGCCCGACGAGACCGGCGGTCGCGATGCCGGCGACGAGCGCCGGGCTGCGCGTCACGGGTCGAGTGACCGGCCGGCGCCCTGCGGCGTCCCGGTCGCGGGCGCCTCGTGGGGCGGGGAAACGGTGGCCGTCCCCTGCGTGTCGGTCGTCTCCGTGGGCGTCGGTGCGACGTAGTTGGGGTCGTACGAGAGCGCGTCCGGCCCCCGCTCCCACGTCGTGAACACCGCCGGCTGCCGCGGCTCGGGGAACTCGACGACCGGCTGCGGCTCGAGCGCGGGCGCCATGAAGCGCCGCCAGATCTCGGCCGGGAAGCTCCCACCCGAGACCGAGATGCCGTGCACGTTCAGCATCGGCACCTCCCCCCTCGTGTAGCCCATCCAGACGGCGGTCGCGAGCTGCGGCACGTAGCCGACGAACCAGGCATCGGCATGCTCGTCGGTCGTGCCCGTCTTGCCCGCGGCCGGCCGGTCGAGCGCAGCCCGTGTGCCCGTCCCGTAGGAGACGTTGTCCTCGAGCACGCTCGTCACGACGGAGGCGACGCCGTCCGGGATCACGCGCGTCCGCTCGCGATCCCGGGCCCAGCGCGTGTCGAGCTTCCCGTTGGGCAGCAGGACCTTGCGGATCGCGGTCGGCTCCGAGTAGACGCCGCCCGCGGCCAGGGTCGCGTACGCAGACGCCATGTCGAGCGGCGAGACGGCGATCGAGCCGAGGCCCATCGCGGGGACGTAGTTGCCGTTCACGTCGAGCGGCGTCCGCACCCCGAGCTTGCGTGCCATCGCGGCCACGCGGTCGGGCCCGACGTCGAGCGTCAGCTGCGCGTAGACCGTGTTGTCGGAGCGCAGGGTGGCTTGGGTGACCGACGTCCAGCCCGTGTAGGTCGAGTCGTACGTCTTCACGCACCACCACGTCTCGTCCTCGCAGCTCCCCGTCGAGTCCGGCCGGTACGTGAACGGCGCCGAGACGTAGTACGTCGAGTCGGGGTCCATTCCCCGGTCGACCGCCGCCGCGAGCACGAACGTCTTGAAGGTCGAGCCGGGCTGCCGACGCGCCTGCGAGAGCAGGTTGAACTGGTTGTTCGCCCGGCCGGGGACGATCGCGGTCATCGCGCGGATCGCGCCGCTCGCGGGGTCGATCGTGATCAGCGCCGCGGCCGGGTCGTCGCGGTCGGTGAGGGTGGTCGAGATCGCCTGCCGCGCGAGTCGCTGCAGCCGCGGCTGGATCGTCGTGTAGACGCGCAGACCGCCCGAGCGAACGGTCTCGGCGCCGTACGCGCGCACGAGCTGGTTGCGGACGTAGCCGAAGAAGTACGGCTCGCGGATCTCCTCGTAGAGGTTCCCCGGGTGCAGGCCCGGCGTGCGGTTGCCGCGCGCCTCCGCATACTGCTTGCGGGTGATCATCCCCTCGTCCAGCATCGCCGAGAGGACCTCGTCACGGCGGGCCACCGCTCGGGCCGGGTCGACGAACGGGTCGTAGGCCGACGGCGCCTGGGTCAGCCCCGCGAGCAGAGCCGCCTGCGAGAGCGTCAGGCGGCTCGCCGGCCGCGAGTAGTAGGTGTGCGCGGCGGCCTCTGCGCCGTACGCGAGGTTCCCGTAGAAGACGGAGTTGAGGTAAGTCGCGAGGATCCGCTGCTTCGACCACTTCCCGTCGAGCTTCACCGCGAGGCACGCCTCGGTCAGCTTGCGCTCGACCGTCCGCTCGTTCGAGATGTAGAGCGTCCGGACGAGCTGCTGGGTGATCGTCGAGCCCCCCTCGACGACGTGTCCCGCCTGCACGTCGCGCCAGAGCGCGCGGGCGATGCCCTCCGCGTCGATGCCTCCGTGCGCGTAGAAGCGACGGTCCTCGATCGCGACCGTCGCGAGCGGCAACCAGTGCGACATCCGCGCGAGTGGCACGACCTGCCGGTTGCGCTCCGCGGGGATCACACCGAGCCGCGAGCCGTCCGCGGCGTACACGAACGTGTTCTGGCCGATCTTCGTCGGCTTCAGCGCGGAGAGGTCGCAGCGCGGCGCGAGCGTCATCATCGCCGTCGCGCCCGCAATCCCGGCGCCCACGAGCACGACGAGCGCGACGAGGACGAGCAGCGCTCTGCCGCGCCGGCGCGGGCGGGCCCGGCGGCGGCGAGCGCGCACGGGCGGCGGCGCCGGAGTGCGCCTCGGGCGTGGGCGCCGCGAGGGGCTCATTGCGCGATGGTAGCCACGGTTCGACAACGTTCTCCGTGCGCTGGCGGGCACCTCGCCCCGCGGCTGGCGGACGCGGTATGGTCGGGGGGTGCGCGGCGACGTCGCACGCGTCCGGCCGGCGCCTGGAGCTCCCCGCGAAGACGTCACGCCGACGCGGCTCTCGCCGAGCGTGCCGCTGCGGATCTTCGTGTGGAGCAGGCTCGCGCTCTGGGGTCTCGCCGCCGGCACGGTGCTCCTCTTCGACGACCACCTCAACCCTGCGCGGGGCCGCTGGGACAGCCCGCGCCTGCACGAGCTGGGCGCCGCCTTCGACGTGTGGGCCCGCTGGGACAGCGACTGGTACCTGCGGATCGCGGAGTCCGGCTACCACTGGCCTTCGAGCACCCCTGCCTTCTTCCCGCTCTACCCGGCGACCGTCGCTGTGGCGGGGCGACTGCTCGGCGACCGGTTCCTGCTCGCCGGCGTGCTCGTCTCGCTCGCCGCCTGCGCGGCGCTGTTCGCGCTCCTCTACGACCTCGTCCGCGGACGGCTCGGGGAGCCGGTCGCCCGCCGCACGGTCGTCTACCTCGCGCTCTTCCCGACGTCGCTCTTCCTCGGCGCCGTCTACGGCGAGTCGGTGTTCCTCCTGCTCGCGGTGGCGACCTTCGTCCTGGCCGAGCGCGGCCGGCTCGGGTGGGCCTCGGTCCTGGCGGGGCTCGCGCTCCTCACGCGAGCCCAGGGGATCGCGCTACTGCCGGCCCTCGGCCTTTTCGCCTGGCAGGCGGAACGGCGCGGGCGGGCGCTCTGGGTGCTGGTCGTCCCTCTGGGGATGTTCTCCCTCTTCCCGCTCCTGCTCGAGCTCTCGACCGGGCACGCGCTCGCGTTCCTCGACGCGCAGCGGGTGTGGGACCGCTCGCTCGCGCCGCTCGGGCCGTTCGGCGGGCTCGTGCAGGCGGTGGGAGAAGGCGACGTCCTCGGTCCGGCGCTCGCCGTCGCGCTCGTCGCGCTCGCGGTCGTCGCCTGGCGGTCGCTCGGCGCCGCGTACGGGATCTACGCGTTGACCGCGCTCGCCGTGCCGATGGCGTTCCCGTCCGAGCGGCTCGGCGGCCTCTATTCGTTCCCCCGTCTCGCGCTCGCCGCCTTTCCCTGTCTCGCAGCGCTCGCCGTGCTCGGTCGCGACCGGTGGCTACACGTCGTCGCGGTCGCGGTTCTCGGCACCGCGCTCGTAGTCGACGTGGTTCGATGGTCGCTGTGGTACTGGGTCAGCTGACGCGCGTCCCCACGTCCCGCCTCGTTGCCTGGGCGGTGCTCGCGGCCGCGCTCGCCACGCTCTCGTACGCCGCGAACCTCGCGGACTCCGGCGAGACGCCCGACGACCTCCTCTACCGCTGGTCGTCGGCGATCGGCGGGCTCGTGCAGTACGCGATCATCCTCGGGATCGTGCTCGCGATCGCGCGCGGGATCGCGCCGGCGACCCTCGGCCTCGTCCGGCCGGCTTCGTGGGGTCTGGCGGCCGCGCGGATCGGGACTGCGCTCGTCACGATCTGGGTGATCGGGGCGGTGCTGAACGTCTTCCTCCAGGCGGGGAAGGAGCAGGGGCTCGTGCCGAAGGAGTGGGAGCCGGGCCGGGCGGCGCCCTTCATCGCGAACTTCCTCGTGGTCGCGGCCGTGGCGCCCGTGGTCGAAGAGCTCACCTACCGCGGCCTCGGCTTCGCCGCCGTCAGGGACACGTTCGGCAACACCGCGGCCGTGATCGTCACTGCGCTCGCCTTCGGGCTCGCGCACGGCCTGTTCGTCGCGCTCCCCGTGCTCACGGTCTTCGGTCTGATCCTCGCGTGGGTGCGCCTCACGACGGGGAGCATCTATCCGACGATCGCGCTCCACGCGCTCTTCAACGGCGTCGCGCTGATCCTCGCGGTGGCCACGTGAGCGAACCGCAGGACACGGTCGCGGAGCTCCGCGCGCGGATCGACGCGAACGACCGGGCGCTCGTCGAGGCGGTCAACCTCAGGCTCCGCCTCGTCGCCGAGCTCTGGCGGCTGAAGGACGCGCACGGGACGGGTCGCCTCGACCCGGGCCGTGAGCGGCGTCTGCGGGAGGCGCTGCATGCCGCGAACCAGGGGCCGCTGTCGGAGGCGGCGCTGGACGAGCTCGTCACCGTGTTGCTCGCGCTGACCAAGCGCGAGCTCGGCGGAGACGGCTAGCGCGCTATTCCGGTTCGTCCTCGCTGGTCGCGAACTCGTCGGGCGAGACCGTGTCGAGGAACTGGCGGAACTCGTTCATGTCGACGTCCCCGAGGCTCATCACGCCGCGCGCCTGCCCGAAGTCCGGCTCGTCGCCCTCGAACTGCACGCCCGACTCGTCGATCACCTCGTCGGCCGCGAAGATCTTCGCGTCCGCCCGCAGGGCGATCGCGATGGCGTCGGAGGTGCGCGAGTCGATCTCGATCTCGGCGCCGTTCCTCACGAGGGTGATCTGCGCGAAGAACGTGCTGTCGCGGAGCTCGGTCACCGTGACGCGCTCGACCTCGGCGTCGAGGGACTCGATGATCGAGCACGTGAGGTCGTGGGTGAGCGGTCGAGGCGGCTCCTGCCCCTGCAGGCGCATGAGGATCGCCGCCGCCTCCGGATGACCGATCCAGATCGGCAAGAACGTGCGCCCTTCGGCCGTTCGCAGGAGGACGATCGGCTGCTTGCCGACGAGGTCGAAGCTCACGCCGTAGACCGTCATCTCCTGCATGACCCGCATCTCAGTGTAAACACGGGCTTCGGCGCGCGAGTCCCCGCAGTCACCGGGCGGGTGGTCGCGCAGAGGTGGGCGATCCTGGATTCGAACCAGGGACCTCCGCCTTATCAGAGCGGCGCTCTAACCGACTGAGCTAATCGCCCGGCGGGGGCCGAGTGTAGCGGAGGCGTGTCCGCCTACAGGGTCTCGAGGGTCTCGAGCGTCTCGACGAGCTCCGCGAGGCGCGTCTCGTCGCCGAAGTGCAGCTCGAGCTTCTCGGCCGCGACGCGCACAGGGAGCCCCGTGAGTCGCTCCGCGGCAGCCCGTGCCCGCTCGGCGAGCGCGGGATCGACGGGTGACGAACGAGGGCGGCGGCGGGCGCCGCCCTCCTGAGCGGCCCGTTCGGTCGCCCGGACGGTCAGGCCGTCGCGCGCGGCCCGCCGGGCGAGCCGCAGCCTGCCCGCGTCGTCGGGCACCGCGAGCACCGCGCGAGCGTGGCCTTCGGTGAGCTCGCCGCGCGCGAGCATCCAGAGCACCTCCTCGGGAAGCTCCAGCAGGCGCAGCCGGTTGGAGACACCTGCCTTCGAGCGACCGACCCGGTCGGCGACCTCTCCGAGGGAAAGCTCGAACTCGTCGACGAGAGCCGCATAGGCGCGCGCCTCTTCGACCGGGGAGAGGTCCTCACGCGCGACGTTCTCGACGAGTGAGAGCAGCAGCGTGTCGCGGTCGTCGGTGTCGCGGACGAGCGCCGGCAGCGTGGCCAGACCGGCCTCACGGGCAGCGCGCCAGCGGCGCTCCCCGGCTATCAGCTCGTATCCGCCCGCAGGACGCGGGCGCACGACGACCGGCTGCAGGACGCCCTGGTGGCGGAGGGACGACGCCAGACCGGCGGTTGCCTCGGGCTCGAACCGACGTCGCGGCTGGCGCGGGTTCGAGTGGATCGCGTCGAGCGGGAGCTCGAGCAGCTCGGACGCGGCCGGCTCGGCGCCGCCGACGAGCACCTCGAGACCGCGGCCGAGACCACGGCGAGCCGACGGGGCCTCAGGCGCGCTCGACAAGCTCCATCGCCACCTTCCAGTACGCCTCGGCGCCTGCCGAGCGGCGGTCGTACGCGATCGCGGGCAGTCCGTGGCTTGGCGCTTCCGCGAGTCGGATCGACCTAGGCACGGTGGTCGAGAACACGAGCTCGCCGAAATGCGAGCGGAGCTCCGACTCGACCTCGGCGGCGAGCCTGGTCCGCACGTCGACCATCGTCAGGAGGATGCCCGCGACGCCGAGCTGCGGATTCAGGCGCCGCTTGACCAGGTCGATCGAGCCGAGCAGCTGCGAGAGCCCCTCGAGCGCGTAGTACTCGGCCTGGACGGGCACGAGCACCCGGTCGGCTGCGGCGAGCGCGTTGACGGTGAGGGGGCCGAACGCGGGCGGGCAGTCGAGGAACACGAACCCGTACGCCCCCGTCGCCTCGCCGGCGAGCGCGTCGGAGAGATACCGCTCGCCACCGGCGAGCGCCGAGAGGTGCACGCTCGTCGCGGCGAGCTCGGCCTTCGCGGGGACGAGATCGAGGTTCGCGAACGAGCTCGGCGTGGTGAGCTGCGCGAGCGGGACGCCGTCGAGGAGATCGAGCGTGGAGTGTCCGTTCGCACGGCGCCCGAGGCCCGAGGTCGCGTTCGCCTGCGGGTCGAGATCGACGAGGAGACAGCGTTCGCCGGCCTCCGCGAGGCATGCGGCGAGGTTGATCGCGGTCGTCGTCTTCCCGACGCCCCCCTTCTGGTTCGCAACCGCGACGATCCGGGCCCGCACGAGTTCAGGCTACTCGGCGGCCCGGACAATCGCGGCTCACGCGAGCGGCCGTTTCCGCGCGATGCCGGGGCGGCGGGGGAATCCCGGCGGCGTCGGCCCGGTCTTGCGGAGCACGAGGAACCCGGGTGGCGTCTCCTCGAGCGTCGCGGCGAGCCGTGAGGCGACCGCGGAGACCCGGGCCGCGTCGGGGGAAGGGCCGACCCAGAGCAGCACCGCGCCGCCCTCGCGGACGAGCGGAAGGCACCATTCAGCCGCGGTCGGCGGGTGTGCGAGTGCCTTCGCGACCGCCACCCCGAACCGCTCGAGCGGCTGCTCCTCGGCCCGCCCCCAGACGACGCCGGCGTTCGGCAGCTCGGCCGCCCAGCGCTCGAGAAAGTCGCACTTGCGCCGCTCGGCCTCGAGCAGCGTGACCGAGCGGCCGGGAAGTGCCCCTGCCAGCGGGATGCCCGGTGTCCCGCCACCGGAGCCGACGTCGACGACGGGGCCTGCCTCGCGCTCGACCAGGGGGACACCCCGGAGTGCGTCGTCGAGCAGCATCCGGCGTGCCTCGCCGAGATCGCGAATCGCCGTCAGCCCAGGAGTCGTGACCACGGCTTCGAGCCACCGCTCCAGCAGCCCGGAGTCCATGTGACACAGTGGCACGAGGACCTGCCGGCGCTCGCTCCAGTGCGGCCCGCGGGCGGCTCAGTCGACCGGGCGGCGGGGGACGACGACCACGTACCGGTTCGGCTCGGTGCCCTCGCTGCCGGTCGTGACCTCGGGATCGTCCTTCAGCGCCTCGTGCACAATCCGCCGCTCGGCCGAGCTCATCGGGTCGAGCTCGACCCGGTGCCCCGTCGCCGCGGCGCGCTCTGCGGCGCGCTGGGCGATGCCCTCGAGCGTCGTGCTCCGCCGCGCGCGGTACCCGGCCGCGTCGACCACGATCCGCCGACGATCCTCGCCGAGGCGCCGGTGCGCGATCGCGTTCACGAGGTACTGGAGCGCGTCGATCATCTGGCCGTGGCGGCCGATCAAGACTCCCAGGTCGTCGCCCGTGACCGTCGCCGTCAGCTCGTCCTCCTGCTCGTCGACGCGCACGCGGGCGTCGAGGGCGAGGGTCGCGAGCACGCGCTCGAGCAGCTCGCGGGCGAGCGACGACTCGTCGCCCTCGTCCGCAGCGTCCTCCCGGGGCGGAGGCCCGGCGGGCACCCGGGTCGCGGTCGCGAGCACGCGGGCAGGCGCATACCCGACTCCGAGCAGGCCCCGCTCGCCTTCGCTGACGACCTGGAAGCGCACCGCGTCGCGGTCGAGGCCGGGCGCGAGACGCTCCAGCTCGCGGAGCGCGGCCCACTTCGCCTCGCCCACCGTCTCACCCGTCGCCTCGGTGGAGACGGACTCCTCGTCCTCGCCGGCCGATGCCTCCCCCGTGTCCCCGACCGACGACTCGTCACTCATCGCCGCCGCCCTCCGCCGCTTCGCTTGCGCTTCACACGGCGCGGGGGCCCCGCTACCTTCCGGCCGGAGCCGTCCGCCGGTGCGGCGCTCTGCTTCTGGCCGCTGCGAGGCGGCGTTTCCTGGGCAGGCACCGGCTCCTCCTTCGGCGCGGTACGAGAGCTGCGCTTCGCCGCGGTCGCATCGGGTCTCGGCATCAGCCGGCGTGTGACGAAGCCCTGCCCCGTCGTCCACAGGTTCGTGGTCATCCAGTAGATCATCAGCCCGGCCGGGAAATGCAGGATGAACGGGATGAACGCGATCGGCAGCACGAGCAGGAGGACGCGCTGCGCCTTCTGCATCGAGATCGACATGTAGTACGACGACGTCAGCTGGCTCGCGACGTAGACGAGCAGCAGCACCGGCCCCCAGCTGTCGATCGTCGGCTGTGTGATGTCCACGAGACCCAGGAAGTCGACCGAGCCCCCGTATTCCGGCAGCAGCGTGTTCTCGAAGTGCCGGAGGACCTGGTAGAGCGAGATGAAGATCGGGATCTGGAGGACGATCGGCAGACACGACGACGCGGGGTTGATCTTGTTCTCGCGGTAGAACTTCATCAGTTCCTCGTTCTGCCGCTGCTTGTCGTGCTTCCAGCGCTGCTGGATCTCCTTCATCTCCGGCGCGTGCGCCTGGAGGTTCTGCATCGAGTGGATCTGGCGGATCATCACGGGCACGAGCACGATCCGGACCAGCACCACGAGCGCCACGATCGACCACGCCCACGAGAGCCCGACCGTCCCGTGGAACCACTCGAGCAGCGAGGTGAGGATGTTCTCGATCGGGCGGAGCGGGTTCGCGATCGCGACGATCACGCTTCCCTCCGTTCGCCTCGGGGCCGGAAGAGCGTGCGGTCACGCACGTGGTCGACGCCCCCGTGGCTCCACGGGTTGCAGCGCAAGAGCCGCCAGCCGGCGACGATCCCGCCGCGGACGAGCCCCAGCTCGCGGAACGCCTCGATCGCGTACGCCGAGCAGCTCGGGTGGTACTTGCAGGTCCCGGCCGGCGTGAGCAGCCCGAACGTGTACCGCCACGCCTGCACCGCCCCGATCCCGAGCCACCTCACGCGCTCACCTTGCCGACAATCTCGCGCACCTGCTCGACGAGCCACTCGTGGCCGCGCGAGGACGCGGGCTCCGCGAGGCCGGGCCGCGCGACGAGCACGTAGTCGCGGCCGGGCGGAGCCTCTGCCGCAAGCTCCGTCCAGACGGCCCGCAGCTGCCGCTTGAGCCGGTTGCGGACGACCGCGGTGCCGACGGCGCGTGGGATCGCGAGACCCACGCGGGGCGCCCCGCCCGGGTCGTCCTCGCGGGCGAACCAGTGCAGCGTGAGCGAGCGCGTCGAGACGGATCGCCCCTGCCGGTAGACCGCATCGAAGTCACGCGACCGGGACAGGCGGTGCCGGCGCTCCACGGTCGGCGCGCTAGGCGGAGAGACGCTTCCGACCCTTGGCGCGGCGGCGCTTCAGGATCGCACGACCGCCGCGGGTCGACATGCGCGCGCGGAAGCCGTGCTTGCGCTTGCGGCGGCGGACGTTCGGCTGGTAGGTGCGCTTCACGGCAGGAGAGAGAGACCTCGCGACACGTTTTGCCCGCACCCTGCGGGCGCGGCGAAGCGCGGAGTATAGACGAGGGCCGTCGCGGTCCGGTTATCCACACCCGCCGCTTGGCAGGCACGCTGCGAAACGGCTGCTCACACGGGTCGGCTGTCGCCCGCAGAGGCGCCGGCCAGGGCGTTGTCCACAACTGTGGAGAGTGGTGTGGAGAGCGTGAAAACTCCTGCAAAATGGGTCTATTTCGGCCGTTTTGGGACTGGCGTCAGCGTGTGGGACGGGGCATTTGGACGGTGGTATGCTCGCGCCTCCCGCCACCCCGGAAGGAGCGTCGAGCACCGCGTTGGAGCACGCCGGCGATCGCACTGCCGAGCAACTTTGGGACGACGTCTCCCGGCGCCTGCGGGACACGCTCAACGAGACGACCCACGCGACGTGGTTCGGCGACGCGGGCGGCGTTCGCCTCAGCGACGAGGCGTTCGTCGTCGTCGTCCCGAACGACTTCACGCGTGAGTGGATCGAGAGCCACTTCCTCGGCCTGCTGCGTGCCGCGACGCGTGATTCGCTCGGCCGGGAGGTCAGGGTCGCGCTCACCGTGGCCGAGGCGTCCGAGCCGGTCGAGACGCTCCCGCTCGCGCGTACGGCGACAGCCTCCGAAGCGCAGCTCGGCGCGAACCCGAAGTACACGTTCGACAACTTCGTGATCGGCTCGTCGAACCGGTTCGCGCACGCGGCGGCGCTCGCGGTCGCGGAGGCGCCGGCCCAGGCCTACAACCCACTCTTCATCTACGGCGGCACCGGGCTCGGCAAGACGCATCTCCTCCAGGCGATCGGCGCCGTACGTGAGCGCCCACTCGAAGGGCCTCACGCGCCGGTACGTCACGAGCGAGACGTTCACCAACGACTTCATCAACTCGCTGCGCGACAAGCGGATCGAGGGCTTCAAGCACCGCTATCGCGCCTACGACGTGCTGCTCGTCGACGACATCCAGTTCCTCGAGGGCAAGGAGCGCTTCCAGGAGGAGTTCTTCCACACCTTCAACTCGCTCTACGAGGCCGGGCGACAGATCGTCATCTCCTCCGACCGGCCGCCGAAGGAGATCGCGACGCTCGAGGAGCGCTTGCGGTCGCGCTTCGAGTGGGGCCTGATCACGGACATCCAGCCGCCCGACCTCGAGACCCGCATCGCGATCCTGCGCAAGAAGGTCACGACCGACGGGATCACGATGCACGAGCCCGAGGTGCTGACGTTCATCGCAGGACGCGTCTCGACGAACATCCGCGAGCTCGAAGGCGCGCTCACGCGGGTCGTCGCCTTCTCCTCGCTGACCGGCTTGCCCCTCGACGTGGACCTCGCCGAGCAGGTCCTGCGCGACCTCTTCCCCTCGAGCGGAGGGGTGCCGGAGGTGACGATCGCGGCGATCCAGGAGGCGGTCTGCGACCGTTTCTCGCTCTCGGTCGAAGAGCTCTGCAGCCAACGACGCTCGCAGGCGGTCGCCTATCCACGCCAGGTCGCGATGTATCTCTCCCGCGAGCTCACCGACGCGTCGCTGCCGAAGATCGGGAAGGAGTTCGGCGGCCGCGACCACAGCACGGTCCTGCACGCGAACGCGAAGATCACCCGGATGATCTCTGAGGACAGAGCTGTGTACAACCTCGTGCAAGACCTCACCGCCCGGATCAAGCACCGTGGATGAAAATGCCCTCGCCGGCTCGCGCAGCGCGCTGCCTGCGGGTCCCGTGGACAACCACCCGCACCGGACCCACAGCCGAATTCCCGGCGAGAGCACGGGTTTCGTCCGTCATCCCCGTCGTCCACACTCCTTATGTACTACGACGAAAGGTTTAGAAAAGTCATGATGGACACCGACATCGTGGTCGGCTCCGACATCAAGGTCACCGTCGATCGCGACGAGCTTGCGGCCGGGCTGCAGCTCGTCTCCCGGGCCGCGTCCTCGCGCGGCACCGTGCAGGTGCTCGGCGGGGTCGGGATCCGTGCGACCGACGGCCTGCTGGAGCTCGAGGCGACGGACATGGAGCTCTCGTTGCGGACGACGGTTCCCGCGACGGTCGAGGGCGAGGGCGCGCTCGTCGTGCCGGCGAAGCTCCTCGGGGACATCGTCCGGCTGTTGCCCTCCGGAGCGGTGACGCTCGCGTACCGGCCCGAGGACGGTGTGGCCACCATCGAGGCCGGCGCGTACTCGTCGCGGCTCAACGTCTTCGCCGTCGAGGACTTCCCCCGGCTCCCCTCGGTCGACGTGCCGCTGCAGGAGATCGACGCCGCTGCGCTCCTCGACACCGTGCAGCGAGTCTCCCGCGCTGCGTCACGTGACGAGTCGAGGCCCGTGCTGACGGGCATCCTCGCGCAGTTCGAAGGCTCGAAGCTGACCATGGCCGCGACGGACTCGTACCGGATGTCGGTCAAGGAGACCGAGCTCGAGAGCGGGGGCCCCGAGCTCGAGGCGATCATCCCCGCCCGTGCGCTCGACGAGCTCGGCCGGGTCGCCGCCGGCGCGGAGAAGGTGCAGCTGGGCGTCAACGAAAACCACGTGATCTTCGGCGCGGGCGACGCCTGGCTGACGACCCGCCGTATCGACGGCCAGTTCCCGAACGTGGCGCAGTTGCGTCCGGAATCGTTCGAGGTCACGCTCGAGCTCGACCGAGGGGAGCTGCTCGACGCGGTCCGCCGCGCGGCGGTGATGGCACAGCGCAACGCGCCCCTGCGGCTCCGCTTCAGCGAAGGAGAGCTGACGATCTCGGCCCAGAGCCAGGACGTCGGCGAGACGCGGGAGTCGCTCGCCGTGCGCTACTCCGGCGAACCGCTCGAGATCGGCTTCAACGCGGAGTTCCTGCGCGAGGGGCTGGAGTCCGTCACCGCTTCCGAGGTGAAGCTCGAGCTGATCAACCCGCTGCGGCCCGGCCTGCTGAGCGCGGACGGCGACAGCTTCTGGTACCTGATCATGCCCATCCGCCTCGCCGGCTGAGCGGGCGCGGGGGGTGCGAAGCGCTCGCGCGACGCGCTCCGCGCCCGGATTCTCGGTGGACCAAGCAGCACCGCGTGATCGTCGCTGAGGTCTCGCTGCTCGACGTTCGCACCTACCCGAGCCTGGAGCTCTCGCTCGAGCCCGGCCTCGTGCTCGTGACCGGCCCGAACGGCGCCGGCAAGACGAACCTCCTCGAGGCCGTCCACGTCGCTACCCAGGGGTTGTCGTTCCGGACGCGGCACGACGCCCAGATCGTCCGGCGTGGCGCCTCCGCGGGTCGCGCCGCCGCGAGGGGGAGCATCGGGCAGGTGCGGGTCGACACGGAGGTCGCGTTGTCGCGGGAGCAACCCAAGCGGATCCGCCTCAACGGGGCGTCGCTCGCCTCCTCGGAGGAGTTGCGGCGACGGATCCATACGCTCGTGTTCACGCCTGACCGTCTCGCGGTCGTGAAGGGCGGCCCCTCGGCCCGCCGGGCCTACTTCGACCGGGTGCTGGCGCGCCTGCTGCCAGCCCGCGCGGATCTGCCCTCGGTCTACGGCGCCGCGCTGGGCCAGCGGAACGCCGCGCTCCGCCGCGTCGCGGCCGGCGTCTCGGGCAGGGATGCTCTGGACCCGTGGACGGAGCAGCTCGCCGCGCTCGGCGCAAGCCTGGTCGAGGCGCGCCGGCGAGGTCGTATCCCTCCTGCGAGCCGCCGTTCGCCGAGCGGGCCGCGGAGCTCGGGCTCACAGGGGCGACGCTCGGGTACGACGCGGTGCCGTCCGCCCGCGCCGCCTACGAGGAGCGCCTGGGGCGCGACCTCGAGCGTGGGACGACCGGGCTCGGCCCGCACCTCGACGAGATCAGGCTGCTGGCCGGCGACCGCGACCTGCGCACCTTCGGCTCGCAGGGGGAGCAGCGCCTCGCCGTGCTCTCGCTGCTCCTCGCCGAAGCGGAGTTGCTCGCAGAACGAGGCCGCGCCGCGCCGCTCCTCCTGCTCGACGACGCCCTCTCGGAGCTCGACGCCGAGCGGCGCCGTCTGCTCTCGACGCGTCTCGGCGCGAGCGGCCAGACACTCGTGACAGCGACCGGCGCCGAGGCGCTGCCGCTCGCGCCCGCCCAGCTGCTCGTGGTCTCGGCCCGGCGAGGTGCGGGCGTTGTGATGGAGCGGCTGGACGGATCCGTCCGTCGGGCGCTGCGTGGAGCCGGCGTCCCCGATGCCGGCGTCCTCGCAGAGGTCACGCGCGTCTGGCCGGAGGCCGTCGGCCCCGCGATCGCACGCGCCGCGTGGCCGCAGCGCGTCGCCCGAGACGGAACGCTGTACGTGAACGCCGTCTCCTCGACCTGGGCGTTCGAGCTCGCCCGGATGGAAGCCGACGATCCGGGACAAGCTCGCCGCGGCTCTGGGTGCAGCCACGCCTCCCGCGCTGCGCTTCACGCCTGGGCCGGTGCCCGAGCCGCCCGGGCCCGAGGACGCGCCCCGGTCGCCACTCGCGCCATCTCCGGAAGAGGACTCCGCGGCCGACCCGGGTGGCCGCCTCGATCGAGGACCCGGGCCTGCGCGAGGCGGTTCGCCGGGCCGTCTCGGCAGGTCTCGCGCGAGGCCGCGGCGACCGTCCGGTCTGATATACTTCGGCAGGCCCGCAAAACACCGGTTTTGCAGGCATTTTCTCGTCCAGGAGGGGCATGACAGAGACGGCCTACACCGCGAAGGACATCACCGTCCTCGAAGGTCTCGAGCCGGTCCGGCTGCGGCCCGGGATGTACATCGGCTCGACGGGCTCGCGCGGGCCTCCATCACCTCGTCTACGAGGTCGTCGACAACGCCGTCGACGAGGCGCTGGCGCGGCCACAACGAGCTGATCGAGGTGACCATCCACCCGGACAACTCGGTCACCGTCGGGACGACGGGCGCGGGCATCCCGGTCGACGTGATCGCCGACAGGGCACGTCCGGCGCTTGACGGTCGTGCTGACGAAGCTCCACGCCGGCGGCAAGTTCGGCGGCGAGGGCTACAAGGTCTCCGGCGGCCTCCACGGCGTCGGCGTCTCCGTCGTCAACGCGCTCTCGGAGTGGCTCGTCGCCGAGGTGCGCCGCGACGGCAAGGTCTACCGGCAGGAGTTCGTGCGCGGCGAGCCGCAGGGGGACGTGGAGACGATCGGGATCGCCAAGGAGACGGGCACGACGATCTCGTTCCTGCCCGACACGGAGGTCTTCGAGGAGACGGAGTTCTCCGCGGACACGCTGCACGCAGCGCCTCCGCGAGACCGCGTTCCTGACGCGCGGGCTGCGGATCGCGCTCGACGACGAGCGCGCCGGACGGGAAGGCGGTCGAGTTCCACTACGAGGGCGGGATCCGGGACTTCGTCGCGTACATCGAACGAGTCCAAGGACCCGATCCACCGGCGGATCGTCTACTTCGAGGGCGAGAACGACGCAGGGCGCACGTCGAGGTCGCGATGCAGTGGAACACGTCCTACTCAGGAGTCGGTGTTCTCGTTCGCGAACAACATCAACACGCACGAGGGCGGCACCCACCTGCCGGGCTTCCGCGCGGCGCTCACGCGCACGATCAACAAGTACGCGCGCGACACGGGCCTGCTCAAGGAGAAGGAGGACAACCTCGAGGGCGAGGACATCCGCGAGGGGCTCGCGGCCGTGATCTCGGTCAAGCTCCGCAACCCGCAGTTCGAGGGTCAGACGAAGACGAAGCTCGGCAACCCGCCGGTCGCGCGGCCTCGTCGAGTCAGACGGTCAACGAGAGGCTCGCGGAGTTCCTCGAGGAGAACCCGCCGCGACGCGAAGCAGATCGTGCTGAAGGCCGTCGCCGCATCGCGCGCACGGCAGGCGGCGCGCAAGGCGCGCGACCTGACGCCGCAAGAGCGCGCTCTACGGGCTCGTCGCTCCCGGGCAAGCTCGCCGACTGCCAGCTCAAGGACCCCGACTCGTGCGAGCTCTTCATCGTCGAGGGCGACTCGGCGGGCGGCTCGGCGAAGTCGGGCCGTGACCGGAGCTACCAGGCGATCCTGCCGCTGCGCGGGAAGATCATCAACAGCGAGAAGAACCGCATCAACAAGGTGCTCTCGAACAACGAGATCCAGGCGATGATCACCGCGATCGGCACCGGTATCGCCGACGAGTTCGACCTCGAGAAGCTCCGGTACGGCCGGATCATCGTGATGACGGACGCCGACGTCGACGGCTCGCACATCCGCACGCTGATCCTCACGTTCTTCTTCCGGCAGATGCCCGAGCTGATCGACGCGGGGCACGTGTACATCGCGGTGCCGCCGCTCTACAAGGTGAAGCTCGGCAACCAGGAGTTCTACTTCGAGAAGGACGCGCAACTCGAGGAGCTGCTCGTCCGCGAGCGCGTGCACGAGATCTCGATCGCCGACCGCGACGGCGCCGACGTGAAGCTCACCGAGGCGAAATGGCAGAAGCTGAGCGCCTCGCTGCACGACCTCGAGGGCTGGTCGTCGCGGCTGCGCTCCGACTTCGGCGCCGGCGTGGCCGACTTCACGATCGAGCACCGCCTCGTCGAGGCGGACGCGGCCGAGCCCGCCGCCGCCGCCGAGGCGATCGGGAAGCTGCCGCCGAACGGCTTCACGTTCGAGGTGCTCGACACCTCCGACGCGGGCGTCAGCGTCCGCTTCATCGAGACCGAGACGAGCGCCGCGCAGACGTTGACGGTGCCTGCGGAGCTGCTCGCGTCCCCGATCTACGCGAACGTCCGGCGCGCGTACCAGAAGCTCGCCGACGTCGTGGGGCTGCCGCCGTTCGGGCTCCGCTTCGGCAAGCACACGGAGACCGCCCAGACCTTCCAGCAGCTGCGCGACCTCGCGCTCGACCTCGCGAAGCGCGACGGCATCCAGCTCTCGCGCTTCAAGGGGCTCGGCGAGATGAACGCCGATCAGCTCTGGGAGACGACGATGGACCCCGCGCGGCGACTGCTCGTCCGCGTCGACGTCGAGGACGCCTCGTCCGCCGACAAGATCTTCTCGGTCTTGATGGGCGACCAGGTCGAGCCGCGCCGCGCGTTCATCGAGGAAAACGCCCGCGACGTGACGTTCCTGGACGTGTGACGTGTCCGAGGTAGAGACAGGGGCGCTCGGCCCGGGGCGTGTCGAGCCTCGCGAGCTCGAGCAGGAGATGCGCTCGAGCTACCTCGACTACGCGATGTCCGTGATCGTCGGGCGCGCGCTGCCCGACGTCCGGGACGGGCTCAAGCCGGTCCACCGGCGCGTGCTGTGGTCGATGTGGGACGGGGGCTTCCGGCCCGGCCGTCCCTACGTGAAGAGCTCGAAGGTCGTGGGCGACGTGATGGGCAACCACCACCCGCACGGCGACTCCTCGATCTACGACACGCTCGTGCGGATGGCGCAGCCGTTCTCGCTGCGCTACCCGCTCGTCGACGGCCAGGGCAACTTCGGCTCGATCGACGACGACCCGCCCGCCGCGATGCGGTACACGGAGGCGCGGCTGGCGCGCATCGCCGCCGAGATGCTGCGCGACATCGACGCGGACACGGTCGACTTCGGCCCGAACTACGACGAGTCGCGGCGCGAGCCGCTCTCGCTCCCATCGCGCTTCCCGAACCTGCTCGTCAACGGCTCCGCGGGGATCGCGGTCGGAATGGCGACGAACATGCCACCGCACCGGCTCTCGGAGGCCGTCGACGCGATCGTCGCCCTGATCGACGACCCCGACACCGACGTCGAGAAGCTGATGACGCACATGAAGGGCCCCGACTTCCCGACCGGCGGCTACATCGTCGGCCGCTCGGGGATCCGCGACGCGTACCGCAGCGGGCGGGGACGGATCGTGATGCGCGCCCGCGCCCACATCGAGGAGATGCGCGGCGGGAAGTCCGCGATCATCGTCACCGAGCTGCCGTACGGGGTCAAGAAGGGCGGCGACACCGGGGTGATCGCGAAGATCGCGGAGCTCGTCAACGACAAGGTGCTGACCGAGATCAGCGACCTCGCCGACCACTCCGACCGCACCGGGATGCGCATCCAGGTCGAGCTGAAGCGCGACGCGGTGCCGCAGGTCGCGCTGAACAAGCTTTTCAAGCACACGCCGCTGCAGACGACGTTCGGCTACAACGCGGTCGCGCTCGTCGACGGCGTCCCGCGGACGCTCTCGTTGCTCGAGCTCGTCCGGTCACTACCTCGACTACCAGCGCGAGGTCGTCGTCCGGCGCTCGAAGTTCGAGCTGCGCCAAGCGGAGCGCCGCGCGCACGTGCTCGAGGGCTACCTGACCGCGCTCGACAACCTCGACGCGGTGATCGCCCTGATCCGGGCGGCGGCGGACACGGACGAGGCCCGGACCGGCCTCCAGGAGCAGTTCTCGCTCTCCGAGATCCAGGCGCAGGCGATCCTCGACATGCGCCTTGCGCGGCTGACGGGCCTCGCGCGCAAGGAGGTGGAAGACGAGTTCGCCGACCTCCGAGAGCGCATCGGCGAGCTGCGCGCCATCCTCGGCGACCCGGCGCGGATCGACGGGGTCGTGCGCGAAGAGCTCTTCGAGATCAAGCAGATGTACGCGCGCGGCGACGACCGGCGCACGGAGATCGTCGCCGCCGAGGACGAGCTCGAGCTGGAGGACCTGATCGCCGAGGAGGACATGGTGATCGCGATCACCCGCTCGGGCTACATCAAGCGGCTGCCGGTCACGTCATACCGCGAGCAGCGCCGCGGCGGCATCGGCGTGATGGGCATGGAGCTCAAGGACGACGACTACATCGAGCACCTGTTCGTCGCCTCGACGCACGACTACATCCTCTTCTTCACGAACGTGGGCAAGGTCTATCGGCTCAAGGTGCACGAGCTGCCGCTCGGGTCGCGCCAGTCGCGCGGGCGTGCGCTCGTCAACCTCCTGCCGTTCCGCCAGGAGGAGCAGGTGCGGGCCGTGATCCAGACACGGGACTTCACCGAGGCGCGCTACCTCGTCTTCGCGACGAAGAAGGGCATCGTCAAGAAGACGGAGCTCGCCGCGTACAACACCCCCCTGAAGGCCGACGGGATCATCGCGATCAAGATGCGAGACGGCGACGAGCTGATCGGCGTGCGCCACTCGAGCGGAGAGAACGACGTGCTGATGGTCTCGAAGAAGGCCCAGGCGATTCGCTTCCACGAGACGGACGTCCGGCCGATGGGACGCGACACGTCGGGCGTCACGGGGATGAAGCTCCGTGCGGGCGACGAGGTGATCTCGGTGAACATCGCCGAGGACGACTCCGACCTGCTCGTGGTGACCGAGAACGGCTACGGGAAGCGCACCCGCGTCGCCGACTACCCGGTCAAGGGTCGTGGCGGGATGGGGGTCAAGACCGCGCAGCTCGTCGACGGCAAGGGCGCGCTCGCCGGTGCGCGGATCGTCCGCGAGGGCTACCAGGTGATGCTGATCTCCGACGGGGGCACGGTGATCCGCACCGCTGCCGACGGGATCAAGCGGCTCGGCCGGGCGACACAGGGCGTGATCGTGATGCGCCTGCGCGAGGGCGAGCAGGTCTCCACCCTCGCCCCCGTGGTCGCGTCCGACGACGAGGCGGAGCTCGTCCCTGACGACCCTGACGACCCTGACACCGCGGACGCCCCGGACGCCCCGGACGCCCCGGACGCGCCCGACGCCGTGTAGGCGCCGAGCGCCGCTAGCTCTCCGCCTCTTTCCGTCCGGACTTCGCCGCGAGCCCGAGCGTCTCGAGGAACTCGATCGGAATCGGGAACACGATCGTCGAGTTGTTCGTCGCGCCGATCTCGAGCAGCGTCTGCAGGTAGCGGAGCTGCACCGTGATCGGCTCGGTCGCCATCACGCCCGCTGCGTCGCGCAGCCGCTGGGAGGCCTGGAACTCGCCCTCCGCCGAGATCACCTTCGCGCGCCGCTCGCGCTCCGCCTCGGCCTGGCGGGCCATCGCGCGCTGCATGTCCGCGGGAATCTCGACGTCCTTCACCTCGACGACCGAGACCTTGATCCCCCACGGCGAGGTGGCCTCGTCGATGATCCCCTGGAGGATCTGGTTGATCTTGTCCCGCTCCGAGAGCAGCTCGTCGAGCACGTGCTGCCCGAGCACCGACCGGAGCGTGGTCTGCGAGATCTGGGAGGTCGCGACCATGTAGTTCTCGACCTGCACGATCGCGGCCTTCGGCTCGACGATCCGGAAGTACGCGACCGCGTTGACGCGGACGGGCACGTTGTCCTTCGTGATCACCTCCTGCGGCGGGACGTTGAGCGTTACGGTGCGCAGGTCGACCTTCTCCATCCGGTCGACGATCGGGATCAGGAGGAACAGGCCGGGCCCCTTCGGCCGCGGCAGCAGCCGGCCGAGGCGGAAGATCACGCCGCGCTCGTACTCGCGGGCGACCTTCACGGTCGCGAACAGCACGACGAGCAGCACGACGACGATTGCGACGACGGCGATCAGGGCAGCAGTCATCAGTCCCTTTCGGTCGGGTGCGAGGATCCTACGACGAGCTCGAGGCCCTCCTCGACGGACTCCACGGTCACGTGCTCGCCGGGTACGAGCGGGCGGCCGTCAGGGGTCTTGGCGCGCCACAGCTCCCCTCCGACCGCGACCCAGCCGTCCCGCCGCACGACCGCGTCGTCGCCGACGAGCTGGCCGACCCCCACCTCGACAGGATTGCGACGTGCCTTCACGACGCGCGACAGCGCGACGCCGAGCAGCAGCGCGAGCCCGCCCGCGATCGCGATCGCGGTCCACACGGAAACCTGGTACGTCGGGCCGGCGGGATCGAAGAGGAGGAGCGAGCCGAGCACGAAGGTCACTCCCCCCGCGATCGTGAGCGCGCCGTGGCTCGGGACGAACGCCTCCGCGACGAAGAACGCCGCAGCGAGCAGCATCATGAGCACGCCCGCGACCGACACCGGCAGCACCTGGAGGCCGTAGAGCCCGATGATCAGCGAGATCGCGCCGACGGTGCCGGGCAGGATCAGCCCCGGGTTCCAGAGCTCGACGACGATCCCGAGCAGGCCGATCGAGAGCATCAGCGCGATCACGTTCGGGTCGATGAGGAGGTCGAGCGCCCGCTTCCAGAACGACATCTCGACGCGCTCGACCTGTGCGTCGGCGGTGTGCAGGACGAGCCCCTTCGGCACTGTCTTGCGACCGTCGATCTCGTTCAGCAGGGCCGGGACGGACGGTGCGATCAGGTCGACCACGTTGCGGTCGAGCGCCTCTCGAGCGCCGTAGTTCGCCGCGTTCCGCACCATCGCCTCGGCCGCGTCTGCATTCCGCCCGTGCTCGCGGGCCAGCTCGGCGACGTAGGCCGCGGCGTCGTTGATCACCTTCTTGCGCAGATCGGAGCCGAGGTCCGAGCCCGTCGCCGAGATGGGAGTGGACGAGCCGATGTTCGTCTGCGGCGCCATCGCGAGCACGTCGGCCGCCTCGCCGATCACGGCACCGGCCGAATCCGCGCTCGAGCCCGACGGCGCCACGTACACCACCACCGGCACCCGTACCGCGAGCATCTCTTTGACGATCGCCCGCATCGACGAGCCGAGCCCGCCGGGGGTGTCCATCTCGATCACGACGGCCGCATAGCCGTCATTCGCGCCCCGGCGCATCTGGTCGACGAGATAGTCCTGCGTGACCGGGTTCACGTCGTTGTCGAACTCGACGACGAGCACCTTCGGCGTCGATGGGGCAGCAGGGGCGGCGCCCGCGAGCACGACCGCCGCCACGACTCCCGTAAGGAAGGCTCCGAGCACCCGCACGCGGCCGGCGTCCACGACGCTGCGAATGTACCAGTGGGCCGTCGGCGGCCGGATCGCGGCGCTCCGTAAGCATTCCGTCAGGGAAGGGGCGCGCTGCTTGCCGCAGAAGGCGTGCTGCGTCACTGTGGTCCGCGCTCTCATGCTCCGGCGACTCGCTCTGCCCGTCTCCGCGCTCGTCCTCGCGTTCGCGCTGCCGGGTCACGCGGCGGCGGGACTCGCCTCGCTCGACGTGCGGGAGCTGCCGCTCGGCAACGAGCGGACGCTGAGCGCGAGCGGTCCGCTGCAGCCGTTCCAGCTGATCGGGATCCACTGGCGTGGGCCGGGCACGCTCGACCTCCGCACGAAGCCGGCGGGCGGCCGCTGGACGGCGTGGCAGCAGGTGGTCGAGGACGACGGCGACGCGCCCGACCGGGAGAGCCGCGAGTCGCGGACGACCCGCGGCTGGAGGCTCGGCGCGCCCGTGTGGGTCGGGAAGGCAGACCGCGTCGAGGTACGGACCCACGGCCGCGTGACGCGCGCGCAGGCGCTCACGGTGCGCAGCCCCGTCTCGAAGGTCCCGCTGAGGACGGTCTCGGCGGCAGGGTCGCCGCGCATCGTGCCGCGCAGCGGGTGGCAGGCCGACGAGTCGATCCGGCGCGCCGCGCCGCTCTACGCCGACACGCTGCGGATGGCGTTCGTGCACCACACCGCAGGGACGAACGACTACACCCGCCTCCAGGCGCCGGCGATCGTGCGGGGGATCGAGGTCTACCACGTCCAGGGCAACGGCTGGAACGACATCGGCTACAACGCGCTCGTCGACCGTTTCGGCACCGTCTACGAGGGCCGGTACGGCGGGATCGACCGGAACGTCGTCGGCGCGCAGGCGAAAGGCTTCAACACGGGCTCGTTCGGTGTCGCCGTGATCGGCGACTTCAGCAAGACCGATCCACCGGAGGCCGCGGTGGACGCGCTCGTGCGGACGCTGGCCTGGCGACTCGACCTCGCCCACGTCGACCCGCTCGCGAGCGTGACCATGGTCTCGTCCGGCAACGAGCGCTTCGCGGCGGGGATCCCCGTGCTCCTACGCACGATCTCGGGGCATCGCGACACCGGCCTGACCGAGTGCCCGGGCCAGCGAGCTCTACACGATGCTCCCGGCGCTCGCGAAGCGGGTCGCAGCGCTCGGGCTGCCGAAGCTCTACGCACCGCTCGCCGCTCCGGACGAGGGCGGCGGGATCCGCTTCACCGCGAGGCTCTCGTCCGCGCTCGCCTGGCGCGTGGTCGTGACGGACGCCACCGGAGCGGAGCTCGGCAGCGGCAGCGGGACCGGCGCGAGCGTCGACTGGACGTGGCGACCCGCCGAGCCCATCCCGGCCGGTGCGCGTTGGCGGATCGACGCACCCGGCGTCACCCCGGCGCTCGGGACGCTCGGGACCCAGGCGACCACCGCGCTCCAGCTCGCGGCGACGAGCCCAGGGCCGGTCACGATCTCGCCCAACGGCGACGGACAGGACGACACCGCCGACGTCGGTTTCACGCTCTCGGCCGACGCGAACGTGAGCGCGGACGTGCTCGACGCGTCCGGGTCGACCGTCGCCCAGGCTGCAGCGCCGCGCTGGCACCGGGCCGGCGAGCGGACCCTCGCGGTCGGCGGCGCGGCGCTCGCCGACGGGGCGTACACGCTGAGGCTGACGGCGAAGGCGACCGGCGGGAGGTTGGCGACGATGGACGTGCCCCTGCTCGTGACGCGGACGCTCGGCCGCGTGACGCTCGGCTCGGCGTCGTTCACCCCGAACGGAGACGGGCACGGCGACACGCTCGCGATCACCGTGCCCCTCGAGGGCCCGGCAAGCCTCACGGTGCGGATCCTGCGCGACGGGCACTGGGTCGCGACCCCGTTCGCGGGCTCGTTCGACGCGGGCGCGCAGGTCGTCCGCTGGGACGGGTCGAAGCGGGTCGGCAAGGCGCGGGACGGCGACTACGTCGTCTCGGTCGAGGCAACCGACGCGGTCGGGACGTCCCGTGTCGAGCGGCCGATCGTGCTCGACCGGACGGCGCCCGTCGTCCGCGTCGTGTCGGACGACCCACCCGTGCTGCGGGTCTCGGAGCCGGCGACTCTCGCCGTCAAGGTGAACGGAGCCCGGCGGACGCTCCGCGTCACGACCCCGGGTCGCGCGAGGCTCGCCCGGATCGGGCGGATCCGGACGCTGGTCGTCGTCGCGCGGGACGCGGCGGGGAATCGCACCGTCCTCCGACGCTGAGAACGCCACGGCCCCGAGTAGACTCGCGTGGTGCAGGCGACTCCGACCCCGCCGTTCGGACGAGACACGATCACGTCGATCCTCCCGCATCGTGACCCCTTCCTGCTCCTCGACGAGGTGCTCGAGCTCGTCCCCGGGAAGCGGGTCTCCGCCTCGTATCGCGTGCCGGCGAACGGCTGGTGGTTTCCGGGGCATTTCCCGGACCGGCCCGTGATGCCCGGTGTGCTGATCGTCGAGGCGATGGCGCAGACCGGCGCGGTCGCAGTGCTCGTGGAGGAGGAGAACCGCGGACGGCTCGCGTTCTTCGCCGGCATCGACGACTGCCGCTTCAAGCGCATCGTCGCGCCCGGCGACACCCTCACGCTGAGGTGCGAGATCGATCAGGTGCGCGGCCCGATCGGCCGCGGGAAGGCGACCGCCCACGTCGGCGACGAGCTGGCCGCACGCGGGACGCTCACGTTCGCGGTGGAGCGGTAGGGAGACCTGGTGATCGGCTCCGCAAACGGCGTCCGGATCGGGATCACCGGTCTCGGCGTCCACGTGCCCGACCGGGTCGTCTCGAACGACGACCTCGCCGCGTACGTCGACACCTCCGACGAGTGGATCGTCGAGCGGACCGGCATCCGCGAGCGCCGGATGGCGAGCGACGGAGAGGCGCTCACGGACATCGCGCTCCCCGCCGCACGGGCAGCGCTCGCCGATGCGGGCGCCGACGCGGCGGACATCGACCTGCTGATCTGCGCCACCGTCACGCCGGACATGATGTTCCCGACCTCCTCGGCCCTGATGGCGGACACGCTCGGTGCGCCCCAGGCGGCGGCCTACGACCTGCTCGCGGGATGCACCGGGTTCATGTACGCGCTGGCACAGGCGTACGGCATGCTCGCCTCTGGTCTCTCCCGGCGAGCGCTCGTGATCGGGGGCGACGTGCTCTCGAGCATCCTCGACTGGCACGACCGCTCGACGCTCGTGCTGTTCGGCGACGGCGCCGGCGCGGTCGTGATGGAGCCGGTCGCGCGCGGCGGCTTCCTCGGCTTCGAGCTCGGAGCCGACGGCGCCGGCGGCGTCCATCTGCAGCTTCCGGGGAGCGGCTCGAGGGCGTTCGACGAGCCCGAGGCGCTCCTCAAGATGAACGGCCGCGAGGTGTACAAGTTCGCGACGCGCGTGATGGTCTCTTCGGCGACCGCGGTCCTGAACGAGTGCGGGAAGACGATCGACGAGGTCGACGTCTACGTCCCGCACCAGGCGAACAAGCGGATCATCGACCACGCTGTCGGTAAGCTCGGCGTCCCCCATGAGCGAACGGTCGTGAACGTGGACAGGTTCGGCAACACGTCGTCGGGCTCGATTCCCCTCGCGCTCGCCGACGCGCGCGCCGACGGCCGACTCCGCGACGGCGCCCTCGTGCTGATGACGGGAATGGGAGCCGGCCTCACCTGGGGCTCGGCGCTGCTCGAGTGGACGACGCCGTCTGCCTCGTAGAGGATCCAGGCCGGAATGCGAGAATGGACGGCGCGATGAGAGGAAGCGCAGAGGTATGGCGGTCAGAGCGAGCGAGGAGCCGGGGATGAAGGTCGCGTTCTGCTTTCCGGGACAGGGCTCGCTGGAGGTCGGGATGGGCCGCGAGATCGCCGAGGCGGTGCCCGAGGCGATGGAGGTCTACCGCGTGGGCTCGGAAGCCACGGGGATGGACCTCGCGCATCTCTGCTTCGAGTCGCCGCTCGAGGAGCTCGTCGAGACGGAGGTGCAGCAGCCGACGCTCGTCGCGACGAGCCTCGCGATCCTCGCGGCCGTCCGCAAGGAAGGGCTCGAGCCCGACGTCGTCGTCGGCCACTCGGTCGGCGAGTACGCGGCGCTCGCGTCGGTCGGCGCGATGGGCACGGGCGACACGATCGGCCTCGTCCGTGAGCGGGGTCTCGCGATGGCCGAGGCGGCGAAGCAGCGGCCCGGCGCGATGGCCGCGATCCTCGGCTTGGAGGACGCGCTCGTCGAGACGCTCTGCCGCAAGATCCTGATGGTGTGGCCGGCCAACTACAACTGCCCCGGGCAGATCGTCGTCTCCGGCGAGAGCGAGGCGGTGGACGAATGCTGCGCCGAGGCCGAGAGCCTCGGCGCTCGACGAGCGATCAAGCTGAAGGTCTCGGGCGCCTTCCACAGCCCGCTCGTCGCGCGTGCCGCCGACCGGCTGAAGCCGGCCGTGGAGAAGATCCGCTTCGCGGACCCCGTCGCGCCGTTCATGTCGACGGTCACCGCGAAGATCGAGCCCGCACAGCGCCTCGGCTCGCTGCTCGTCAACCAGCTCACCGAGCCCGTGCGGTTCACGCAGGCCGCGGGGGAGCTGGTCAAGGACGGCGTCACGACGTTCGTCGAGATCGGGCCCGGCAACGTGCTCTCCGGCCTCGTCAAGCGGATCGACCGCAGCGTCCGCACGATCTCGGTCAACGACCTCGCAAGCCTCGAGAAGGCCAAGGAAGCGCTCGCGGCCCGATGAGCGCGGGCAGCTTCGCCTCGCTCGACGGGAAGCTCGCGCTCGTCACCGGTGGCTCGCGCGGGATCGGTCGCGCGATCGCGCTGGAGCTCGGCCGGGCTGGTGCGGACGTCGTGCTCTCGTATCGCGCGGGCCGCGACGAAGCGGAAGCGGTCGCGGCGGAGATCGGCGGCCGGGCGATCGAGGCGGACGTGTCCGACCCGGGCTCCGCGAAGGCACTCGTCGACGAGGCGGGTGAGCTCGACATCCTCGTCAACAACGCTGGCCTGACGCGGGACGGGGTGCTCGCGCGGATGAGCGACGACGACTGGCACCAGGTGATCGAGACGAACCTCTCCTCCGTCTTCTACACGTGCCGCGCCGCGTCGCGGCCGATGATGAAGCGCCGCAGCGGGGCGATCGTGAACATCTCCTCGATCGTGGGCCTGCGCGGAAACTGGGGCCAGACGAACTACGCCGCCTCGAAGGCAGGGATCATCGGCTTCACGAAGTCCCTCGCGCGCGAGCTCGGCAGCCGTAACGTGCGCGCGAACGCGGTCGTGCCCGGGTACGTGCGCACACGCCTGACGGACGTGATCCCGGAGGAGGCGACGAAGACGATGCTCGACGCGACGCCGCTGGGCCGCCTCGGCGACCCCGAGGAGGTGGCGGGGGCCGTGCGGTTCCTCTGCGCGGACGAGGCGGCCTTCGTGACGGGGGCCGTGCTCCTCGTCGACGGCGGCCTCGGGATGTAGCGTGGCCGGGATGAGCGACAACGGGTCGGGGCCCGCCGCGCGACGGCGCGTCGTCGTCACCGGACTCGGCATGGTGAGCCCGCTCGGGACGACCGTCGAGGAGTCGTGGAGCGCGCTCCTCGCGGGCACGTCCGGGGCCGGCCGGATCACCCAGTTCGACACGACCGGGTTCCCGGTCGACTTCGCCTGCGAGGTGAAGGACCTCGAGATCACCGACTACGTCGACTACAAGGCGTCGCGCCGCATGGACCGGTTCACGCACCTCGCCCTCGCCGCGGCGCGGCAGGCCCAGACGGACGCGGGTCTCGACATCGCGGGCGAGCCCGATCGGGTCGGCGCGGCCGTCGCGACCGGGATCGGCGGGCTCAAGTCGTTCGAGTCCTGCATCCAGGTGCTCGATGATCGCGGGCCGGACCGCGTGAACCCGTTCTCGATCGTGCAGATCATCCCGAACCTCGCCGCCGGGTGGGTGTCGATGGAGCTCGGGACGAAGGGCCCGCTGCTCTCGGAGTGCACCGCCTGCGCCGCGTCGAACATGGCGATCGGGGACGGGCTCGACGCGATCCGGCTCGGGCGTGCCGACGTGATGATCTGCGGCGGCACCGAGGCTCCGGTCTCCCGCGTCGGCATCGCCGGCTTCGGGGCGATGCGCGCGATCTCGCGGCGTAACGACGACCCGCAGGGCGCCTCGCGGCCGTTCGACCTCGAGCGCGACGGCTTCGTGATGGGAGAGGCCGCCGCGATGATCGTGCTCGAGGAGCTCGAGCACGCCCGCGCGCGCGGTGCGCGCATCTACGCGGAGCTGCTCGGGTACGGCGTCTCGTCGGACGCGACGCACGTCTCCGACCCCGACCCGACCGGCCAGAGCCCGGCGAGGGCGCTCGCGATGGCGTTCACCGATGCGGGGATCTCGCCCGAGGACGTGGGCTACATCAACGCCCACGGGACCTCGACCCCGATCGGAGACAGCGCCGAGACACGCGTGATCAAGCTCGCGCTCGGCGAGGAGAAGGCCTACCGCACCCCGATCTCGTCGACGAAGGGCGCGACCGGTCACTGCCTCGGTGCCGCGGGGGCGGTCGAGGCGTCGTTCACGATCCTCGCGCTCGAGCGCGGCGTGCTCCCGCCGACCATCAACCAGGAAGTCGCCGACCCCGAGTGCGACCTCGACTACATCCCGAACGAGGCACGGACGGAGCAGGTCGAGGTCGGGGTCTCGAACTCCTTCGGGTTCGGCGGTCACAACGCGTGCGTCGTGTTCCGTCGGTGGCACGACGACTGACCCGCCGGGGTCAGGGCAGGCGCAGCTCGAGCAGAAGCGTGTCGCGCCAGGCGCCGGCGAGCTGCGCGATCCGCTGGCGCCGTCCGACGACGCGGAACCCCACCTGCTCGTGGAGCCGCAGGCTGCCCCGGTTCGTGTCGATGATCGACGTCTGGATCGTCCAGATCCCGTGCAGAGGCGCGGCGGCCACGAACGCCTCGAGGAGCGCGCGTCCGACGCCCCGGCGGCGGGCGGCCTCGTCGACGTAGACCGAGTGCTCGACCACTCCGCGGTAGGCCGGTCGCCGCGAGACGGGCGATCCCGCGACCCACCCGACGACCTCGCTCCCGTTCTCCGCGACGAGCCGCGGCTCGGCCAGGTGACTCGTGTCCCATGCCTCCCACGAGGGAACCTCGGTCTCGAAGGTCGCGTCTCCCGTCGCCAGGCCGGACCGGTAGATGCGTGCGACGGCGGGCCAGTCCGACGCGCTCATCGGGCGGACGATCATCCGCCAACAGTACGGACGGCCACACCCTTCCGCATTCCGCAGCCGCCTAGCGTGGGCCGGGTGAACGTGTTGCGGCCCGCACCGGAGCATCTCGAGGAGGCGCTCGCTCTCGTGCAGGCGTCCGACGCGGCCGTCTGGGGGGCGTCGGACTGGACCGAGAGCGAGCTGCGCGCGGACTGGGAGCGTCTCGACGTCGACCACGACGCCTGGCTCGTCGAGGTCGACGGCAGGCTGGTCGGGCTCGCGCATCTGCTCGACCGCAAGGGAGGGCGCTACATCGCCGACGCGTACGTGCACCCCGAGCTGATCGGGCGCGGTATCGGGACGGCCCTGCTCGACCTGCTCGAGCAGCGGGTGCACGAGCTCCGGCCCGAGTGGCCGAACGACGAGCCGGTCGTGCTGCAGGCCGCCCATCTCGTCGGCGATCCACGTGCCCCGGCCCTCTTCCGCGGTCGTGGCTACGTGTACGCGCGTCGCTTCTCCCGGATGGTCGTCGACGTCTCCCGCCCGCACCCGGCGCCGGTCTGGCCCGCAGGCGTCGAGTTGCGGCCGTTCGACGTCGAGCGGCACGGCCGGCAGCTCCACGCCGCCCAGGAGGAGGCGTTCGCCGCGGAGTGGGGGCACGTCGTCCTCCCCTACGAGACGTGGCGCGAACGCGCGTTCGAGCAGCCCGGCCTCGACCCGGCGCTCGTGCCCGTCGTCTGGGCGGACGACGAGCTCGTCGCCTTCTCCCTCAACTACGTGAAGCGGAACGGCGACTGGGGCTGGATCGGGATGCTCGGCGTGCTCCCCGGCTGGCGTGGTCGCGGCCTCGGCCTGGCGCTCCTGCGCGAGTCCTTCCGGCGGTTCGGCGAGACGGGCGAGGCGACGGTCGCCCTCGGCGTCGACAACGAGAATCCGACCGGCGCGACGAGGCTCTACGAGCGGGCCGGCATGCACGTCCTCTGGCAGGCCGACGTCTGGCAGAAGGAGCTGCGACCCGCGCTCACGGGCGAGCCCGCGCGGTCCGCGACAATCGCAGGGTGAGCGCTCTCCGGGCCCGGTGCCCCCACTGCCGTACGCTGACCGCGGTCGCGCTGGACGACGGCTACGAGTGCCACAGCTGCGGCGCGTCGTTCGCCGCGGGCCTCGTCCGCGTCCCGCGCGCGTGGGGGGCGGGCGGCGAGGCGATGGCGGAGGCGGCCTCGCTGGCGCTTCCCTACCCGGACGCGCTCGTCGTCGACGAGGGCACGCTGGAAGAGCAGTCGGCGACGGCAGCTCGCAGTCTGCCGGTGCGCCCGCTCGTGCTCGGGGGCTGCTGTTGCGCGCATATCGGGGCGATCCGCGGCCTGTCCGCCCGGCACGGCCGGCTCGCCGTCGTCTGGCTCGACGCGCACGGCGACCTGAACACGCCGGAGACGTCGCCCTCGGGGAACCTCTGGGGGATGCCGCTCCGCATGGCGATCGACGAGGGGAGCGTCCGCGCAGAGGACGTCGCGCTCGTCGGCGCACGCGCTCTCGACCCGCCCGAGGCTGCCTATGTCGCGGCGCACGGGATCGACGCCGACCTCGTGCGCGCTCTCGACGGCGCCGACGCGGTGTACGTCGCGCTCGACGCCGACGTGGTCGCGCCGGGCGTGCTCCCGTGCTTCATGCCCGAGCCCGGCGGCCCTTCGACCGAGGAGCTGCTCACGGTGATCGGCCGAGCGGCCGCGCACGCGCACGTCGCGGGGATGGGGCTCACCGGTCTCTCCCCGGACGCGAACCACCAGCAGATCGCGCCGTTTCTCGCCGCAGCCGGACTTTGACCCCGCAGGTTCTAAGATGCCCTCGATGTCGTCCGGCCAGATCGACGTCTCGATCGAGCACAAGCACGCGGAGCCCGAGCGGCGGGACGGCGGCGCGCACCCCAACACGTGCCCGTCCTGCGGGTCGCACTATCGCGACGACGAGCTCGCAGAGCACCTCCGGGTGTGCCCGCAGTGCGGCCACCACTTCCCGGTCCGCGCGCACGAGCGGGTCGGGCAGCTCGCCGATCCGGGCACGTTCGAGGAAGAGGACGGCGACCTCCGCTCGGCGGATCCCCTCGACTTCTTCGACCTGAAGCCGTACACCGAGCGGCTGGCCGAGGCGGAGCTGGGGACGGGCCTCGGCGACGCGATGCTCACCGGCCGGGCGGCGATCGAAGGCCACGGCTGCCGTATCGCGGCAATGGACTTCTCGTTCATGGGCGGCTCGATGGGGAGCGTCGTCGGCGAGCGCTTCGCGCGCGCCTGCGAGCGCGCCGCCGAGGAGCGCGGCGTGGTCGTCTCCGTGTCGGCCTCGGGCGGCGCACGGATGCAGGAAGGGATCCTCGCGCTGATGCAGCTGCCGAAGACGGTCGCCGCAGTGCAGGAGCTGCACGAGTCCGGCGGCGCGCTGTTCTCGGTGCTCGCACACCCGACGACCGGCGGCGTGACCGCGAGCTTCGCGAGCCTGGGCGACGTGATCCTCGCCGAGCCGGGTGCGCTGACGTCGTTCGCCGGGCCGCGGGTGGTCGCGCAGACGACGCGTGAGAAACTCCCCGACGACTTCGGCCTCGCGGAGTCGAACCTCCGCTTCGGCCACGTCGACGCGGTCGTGCCGCGCCCCGAGCTCAGACCGACGCTCGCGCGTCTGCTCCGGCTCTTCGTGGCCCGGTCGTGACCCAGGACGCCGAGCTCGGGCTGCGCGACCGCCTCGCGCAGCTCTCCGGAGTGAAGCTCCTGCGTGGGACGAAGCTGTCGGCCGAGCTCGAACGGCTCCAGCGGCAGCTCGAGCGCCTGCGCGAGGACACGACCGACGAGGAGATCTGGCGTCTCGTGAAGCTCGCGCGCGACGACGACCGTCCGTACACGCTCGACTACGTCGAGCGGATCCTCGACGACTGGTTCGAGCTGCACGGCGACCGCGCCCGGCTGGACGATCACGCGATCGTGGCGGGGATCGGCTCGCTCGAGGGCCGCACGATCGCCCTCGTGGGCCACCAGAAGGGGCGTGACCTGAAGGAGCGGGCGTCGCGCAACTTCGGGATGGCGTACCCCGAGGGCTACCGGAAGGCGATGCGCACGATGCAGCTCGCGGAGCGGCACGGCTTTCCGCTCGTGACGCTCGTCGACACACCTGGCGCTTACCCCGGGATCCTCGCCGAGCAGCACGGCCAGGGCGGCGCGATCGCGCGCTCGCAGGCGCTGATGCTCGGTCTCGGGATCCCGACAGTGGCTGTGGTGATCGGCGAGGGCGGCTCGGGTGGCGCGGTCGCGATCGCCGTCGCCGATCGCGTGCTCATGCAGGAGAACGCGATCTACTCGGTGATCTCGCCCGAGGGCTGCGCCGCGATCCTGTGGCGCGACGGCGAGCAGGCGCCGAAGGCCGCGTCGGCGTTCAAGCCGGATGCGGGGCACTGTCTGGAGCTCGGCGTGATCGACGGAATCGTCCCCGAGCCCGAGGGCGGAGCCCAGCTCGACCACGACGGAGCGGCTTCACTGTTGCGCGAGGCGCTCGTCGCGCATCTCGACGAGCTCGCAGACCTGCCTGCGGACGAGCTCCGGCGCACGCGCCGGGCGAAGTTCCGCTCGATGGGCGTGCTCGCGCACGTCTAGCGCCGAACCCGCAAAGGGGCTATTCGCGCGGCTCTCCACACTTTCCACAGGCTTATCCCCGGACTCGATTCCCGGCGTTTGCAGGGAGCTTGTCCGTTTGGCGCAGTTCGTGTTAAGGACGGGTGACGGGCCGAGGGCACGACGCGGGCGGGACCGGGGATCATGCGCGCATGGAGAGCCTCGGCGAGTACCGACGCAAGCGTGATCGGTCGCGCACGCCCGAGCCGTTCGGGGACACCCCGGGTGCCGAGGGTGCGCTGTTCGTGATCCAGCGGCACGAGGCGCGCAGCCTCCACTACGACCTCAGGCTGGAGCGGAACGGCGCGCTCGCGAGCTGGGCGGTCCCGCGCGGGCTTCCGTTCCGGCAGGGGGAGCAGCGCCTCGCCGTCCACGTCGAGGACCACCCGCTCGACTACGCGTCGTTCGCGGGGGAGATCCCGCGGGGGGAGTACGGCGCCGGGACGGTCGAGATCTGGGATCGCGGCACGTACGAGCTGCTCGAGGAGAAACGCGACGGAGGGCTCACGTTTCGGCTGCACGGAGAGCGCGTGCAGGGCGTCTGGACGCTCGTGGCCGCCCATCTGGACGGGAAGGAGCAGAACTGGCTCCTGCTGCGGAAGGACGCGCCGCCCGCCGCCGGGCGGGCCGCCGCGACCCCAGCTCGCGACGTTGACCGAGACGCTGCCGTCCGGCCCCGAGTGGCTGTTCGAGCCGAAGTGGGACGGGTATCGCGCGATCGTCACGGTCGACGGCGGGCAGGCGCACCTCACGAGCCGCAACGGCAAGGACCTCACCGAGCGGTTCCGCGACGTCGCCCGCGCCGCCGAGCGGGCGGTGCGTACGCCCTCCGCGGTGCTCGACGGCGAGGTCGTGGCGCTCGACGAGCACGGGACGGCCCGCTTCGAGGCGCTGCAGCGCGGCTCGGGGCCGCTCGTGCTGATCGCCTTCGACCTGCTCTCGCTCGACGGGGAGCAGATCACGGGCAGGCCGCTGCGGGAGCGGCGCCTGTTGCTCGAGGAGCTGCTCGACCCGACCGTGCCCGAGGTCCGGCTCTCGCCCGCGTTCGACGACGGAGAGGCGCTCCTCGAGGCCGCCCGCGCGCAGGGGCTCGAGGGCGTGGTCGCGAAGCGCGCGGATCTCCCGTACCGGCCGGGCAGGCGCACGGCGGAGTGGCGCAAGCTGAAGCTGCGCGCGCAGGAGGACTTCCCGATCGTCGGGTTCACGCGGGGCACGGGGCGGCGGGCGAAGCTCGGCGCCCTCGTCCTCGGGCGCCGCGCGCCCGACGGCCTCCACTGGGCCGGCAACGTCGGCTCGGGCATCGGCGACGAGGAGGTAGAGCGCCTGCGGGCGCTGCTCGCGCCGCTCGAGCGGGCCGATGCGCCGCTCGTCCGCACCCCGAGGATGCCGCGCGTCCGCGCGCGCGACGTGACCTGGGTCGAGCCGGTGCTCTCGGCCGAGGTGACGTACGCCGAGACGACGCGTGAGGGGCGGCTCCGGGCGCCCGTCTATCTCGGCATCCGCGACGATGTGCCGGTGGAATCGCCGCCGATCGAGCCGGAGATCCGCCGCGGTCGGCGCACGCTGCGGCTGTCGAACCTCGACAAGCCGTTCTGGCCGGAGGAGGGGATCACGAAGGGCGACCTGCTCGCCTACTACCGCGACGTCGCCGGCGTGCTCGTGCCGCATCTGCGCAAGCGCCCGTTCACGATGAAGCGCTTCCCGGACGGCTGGCAGGGGAAGAGCTTCTTCCAGAAGCAGGCTCCGTCGCACATGCCCGACTGGATCGGGCGGGCCCCGTTCCCGGCGTCGACCCGCACGGGCGAGCGGCGCGTGATCGACTACGCGCTGCTCGACGACGAGCTCGCGCTCCTCTGGGCGGTGAACATGGGCTGCATCGACATGCACGCGTGGGCCTCGCGCGTCGACCGGCCCGACCGCCCGGACTGGGTGATGTTCGACCTCGATCCGGCCGAGGGCAGCGGCTTCGAGGAGGTGATCGAGGTTGCGCTGCTCGTGCGGCAGGCGCTCGAGGCGTTGGAGCTCGAGTCCGTGCCGAAGACGAGCGGCTCGCGCGGCATCCATGTGCTCGTACCGATTGTCCGCCGCCACGACTACGCGGCGGCACGCGAGTTCGCGGGCATCGTCGCGGGCGCTCTCGCCCGTGCCCACCCGGGTCTCGTGACGACCGAGTGGACGAGGGCGAAGCGCAAGGGCGTGCTCGTCGACGCGAACCAGAACGGGCCCGGGAAGACCACCGCGTCGGTCTACTCCGTCCGGCCGCGGGCGGGAGCACCCGTCTCGACGCCCCTGCGCTGGGACGAGGTCCGTCCGGGGCTCGACCCGCTCGCGTTCACGATGGACGCGGTGCGCGATCGCGTTGCACGCCAGGGTGATCTCTTCGCGCGGGTGCTCGGCGGCGCGCAGTCGCTCGGTGCGGCCCTGCGCGTGCTCCGCTGAGAGCCGCGGCGAACGTTCGTCAGGGCTCGAGCCGGCGGGGGTGGCCGAGCGCCGAGAGCTCGACGATGTCGCGCCGGAAGAAGAGCGACACGGTCCAGTCGGTCACGACCCGGACCTTGCGGCGAAACGTCGGCAGGGCGTACAGGTGGTACGTGCGCGCGACGAACCAGCCCGGGAAGCCGCGCAGGCGTAGACCGGGCAGCTCCGCGATGCCCTTGTAGCGGCCGAGCGTCGCGACCTGGCCGAGCATCCGGTACCCGTAGGGCTTCTGCTCGCCGCGGAGGTTCTTCGCGAGCCGCCGCGCCTGGCGGAGCGCATGCTGGCAGGTCGGAGGGTCGACCCGGCCGGGAGTGCGCGTGTTCGGGACGGCCGCGCCGTCGCCGAGCGACCAGACGTCGCTCGTCCCCTCGACCTGCAGGGTCGGCTCCACCGCGACGCGCCCCCTCTCGTCGAGGGGGAGACCCAGCAGCCCGAGGTCGGGGCTCGGGCGGACGCCCGCCGACCACACGAGCGTCCGCGCCGGAACCTGCGTCCCGTCGGAGAGCGTCGCGCCCTGCCCGTCGAAGGACTCGAGCGAGGTCGAGACGTGGATCTCGATCCCCTGACCCTCGAGGTAGTGGTGCGTGTACTCGCCGAGCTTGGGCGGGATCTCGGACAGGATCCGCGGCGCGATCTCGACCAGCGCCCAGCGCTGGCGGACCCCCCGCAGCGTGGGGTACGAACGGCGTACCGCGTCGGCGACGAGGTCGTGGAGCTCGGCGAGCGCCTCGACGCCCGCGTAGCCCGCGCCCACGAACACGAAACCGAGGTCGCGCTCGGCCTCGACGCGGTCGATCCGGGCGGCGGCCGACTCGAGTTGACGCAGCACGTGGTTGCGCAGCGCGATCGCGTCGGCGACGTCCTTGAAGCTCCGCCCGTGCTCGGCCAACCCGGGGATCGCAGAGGTGCGCGGGACGGCGCCGAGCGCCACCACGAGCCGCTCGTACGCGATCTCGAACGTCCCGCCGAGGGTTTCCGCCAGCACGGTGCGCCCCGCCGCGTCGCGGGCCACCGCGCGACCGAGGAGGAGCTCGGCGCGCGGGCACATCTGCCGGAGCGGGACGACCACATGGCGCGGCTCGAGGGTCGCGGCGGCCGCCTCCGGGAGCAACGGCGTGTAGAGCATGAAGTTGTCGGGGTTGACGATCGTCGCGCCCCGCTTCCCGAGCAGCCGCGCGACGTACGCGCCGGCGAACCCGCCACCGACCACCAGCGTCCCCCCGCGTGCCTCTCTCCGCTCGACGCTCACAGCCCGATTCCTACCCGCTCGGTGTCGCCTGTGCGTCCGGCACCGCCGCTTTGCTTTCTCCGATGCGCCTCCGTCGCACACAGGTGTCCGTGATCGGGAGCGGGGCAGCGCACGAGGTTGCGGCGCGCGAGGTCGGGCGCCTGCTCGCCGAGCGCGGCTGCACGGTGGTCACCGGCGGGCTCGACGAGGTGATGGCCTGGGCGCTCCGCGGCGCCGCCGAGGCGGGCGGGACGACGATCGCGATCCTCCCGGGCGAGTCGCACGCGGCCGCGACAGAGTGGGCCGAGCACGTGATCGTGACCGGGATCGGTCACGCCCGCAACCTCGCGGTCGCGGCCTCCGGGGATGCGGTGATCGCGGTCGGCGGGAGCTGGGGCACCCTCGCCGAGGTCGCCTTCGCCGTGCGCCTCGGCCGCCCGGTCGTCGTGCTCGAGGGAGGTCTCGCGGTGGACGGCGTGCCGCGTGCCGCCACCCCGGTGGACGCCGTCGAGTTGGCGCTCGCGGGGCTCGCGGGCTAGCTCGTCATCCGCTCGAGCAGCGTGCGCGCAGCCGCCTTGTCGAGCAACTCGTTGAGGTTGCCGCATTTCGGGCTCTGCACGCACGAGGGGCAGCCCGAGCGGCAGGGGCAGCGGGCCAGGAGCCGTGCGGTGTCGGCAGCCCAGTCCGCAAAGCAGCCAAAACCGCGCTCGGTCAGCCCGACCCCGCCCGCATGCCCCTCGTAGACGAAGATCGTCGGACCGCCGGTCTGCTCGTGGACGTTCGTGGAGAGCCCACCGATGTCCCAGCGGTCGCACATCGCGAAGAGGGGCAGGAGCGAGATCAGCGCGTGCTCGGCCGCGTGGAGCGCCGAGACGAGGATGGGCATGGTGTCGATTCCCTCGAGCAGCCAGGGGTCGGGCGAGAACCAGACGCCCTCCGTCGCGAACGTCGTCTCGGGCAGCTCGAGCGGCGTCGGCGTCGATCACGCTCCCGTCCACGACCGCCTTGCGCTGGAATCCAATCACCTGCTCCGTGACCGAGATGCGGCCCTGCTGGAGGAGAACGCCTGCGACATGGCGCGAGCGGAGAAGCTCGGCGATCTCGGTCCGGGTCTCCTTGCGCGCCTGCGTGTACCAGTCGACCTCAACGGGGCGCACGAGCGCCGTGCGCGTCCCGAGGTCGAGCGTCGTCACGGCGTACTGCTCGCCGAGGTGGAGATACACGGCGCCCTCGTGCACCGTCGAGAACGCCCGCTCGTGCTCCGCCGTGCCGAGCACCGCGCCGGTCTCCTCCTCGACGATCACGAACGACTCGGGGTCGCCTGCGCGCAGCGAGAGGCGTGCGGCCGGCGTGTCGCGCCCACGCCAGACGAACCCTGCCGGCGTCGTCTCGAGCTCGGGCAGGAGCGCCGCGCGCTCGAGCGCCTCGGGTCCGAGGACGGCCGCGTCCGCCTCCGTGAGCGGGCCCTCGTACGCCGCGCAGAGCACGTGGCCGTCCAGGATCCGCGGGATCGCATGGTCGATCAGTGCCGCCTCCGCCGTTCGGCCGAGCAGTGCGGGAGGGTCGTCGACGAAGAACTGGTCGAGCGCGTCCTCGCTTGCGACGAGCACTGCCAGGCCGGGTGCGCGTCGGCCTGCGCGACCCCATTGCTGGCGCAGCGAGGCGACCGTCCCGGGAAAGCCGACCGAGACAGCGCAGTCGAGCGAGCCGATGTCGATGCCGAGCTCGAGCGCATCCGTGGCGGTGACGCCGAGCAGCTCGCCGCGGACGAGCCGCTGCTCGATCGCACGCCGCTGCTCGGGCGTGTACCCGGCACGGTAGGGGGCGAGCCGCCGGGCGGTCTCGGCGTCGAGGCGCTCGGTCGCAAAACGGTGGACGAGCTCCGCCGCCTTGCGGCTCTTCGTGAAGCAGATCACCCGTAGCCCGCCCGCGACGAGCCCGGCGACGAGCCGGCTCGCGTCGCCCAGCGGGCTCGCGCGCGTCCCGAGCTCCTCGTCGAGCAGCTCGGGGTTCCAGAGCACGACCTCTCGCTCGGCCCGCGGGGACGTGTCCGTCTGCACGACCCGGACGTCCAGGCCGGTGAGCGCCGATGCGAGCTCGCCGGCGTTCGCGATCGTCGCGCTCGCGAGCAGGAACACCGGCTCGGCGCCGTACGCGAGCGCGAGCCGGCGCAGCCGCCGGAGCACGTTCGCGACGTGCGAGCCGAACACGCCGCGGTACACGTGCGCCTCGTCGACCACGACCACGCGGAGGTTGTGCAACACGTCGCCCCAGCGATCGTGGTGCGGGAGCACCCCGAGATGCAGCATGTCGGGGTTCGTGAGGATCGCGTTCGCGCTCCGGCGGACGTGCGCCCGCTGCTCGATCGGCGTGTCGCCGTCGTAGATCGCCGGGCGCAGGCCGCGCAGGCCGAGGCCCGCGAGCCAGCGCGCCTGGTCCTGCGCGAGCGCCTTCGTCGGGTAGAGGAAGAGCGCCCGCGCGGAGGGCTCGCGGGCGATCGCATCGAGCACCGGCAGCGAGAACGCGAGCGACTTGCCCGAGGCCGTGCCGGTCGTGACCACGACGTTCTCGCCGCGTTCGACCGCGTCCCATGTCTCCGCCTGGTGCCCGTAGAGGGCGCCCACGCCGTGGGCAGCGAGGACCTCGGCGACCGTCTCGTGCAGGCCTCGCGGAAGGGGCTCGCTGCGCCCAGCGCGACCCGGGACGATCTCGCGGTGGGCGACCTCGGGCGCGTCGAGCAGAGGTTCCCAGGCGGCCCGGTCGCTCAGGGCCTCGTCCCGCCCAGCGCGCGCGTCGCGGCCTCCTCGTATCTGCGCCGGGGCTGCGCCCCGTGGATTGTCTCCACCGGCTCACCGCCGACGAACACGATCACGGTCGGAAGCGAGAGCACGCCGTAGCGGGAGGGCACCCGCAGGTTTCGGTCGATATCGAGCCGGGCCACGCGCACCCGACCCTCGTGGACCGCCTCGAGCTCGTGGAGGTACGGCTCGATCGCCCGACACGGCCCGCACCAGGGTGCGGTGAACTCGACGACGACGGGGGCCTCGTTGTCGAGGACGAGCTCGGCGAACGTCTCGTCCGTGACGTCGACCATCACGAATCGCGCGCAGGACGGCCCGCGGGGCAACGCGTGTGTCGAATCACCACAAGCGTTCTTTCGACCCGCGGTCGCACCGCGCGGCTCATAGTCGCCCCCGGAGAGCCTTCCAGCGCAGAACCGGCACCTGGCGCATGGCCTCGAGCACGATCGCGCCGCTCATCTTGGACTCCCCGACGCGCCGGTCGACGAACGTGATCGGCACCTCGACGACGCGGAAGCCCGCACGCAGCGCACGGTACGTGCCCTCGATCTGGAAGCCGTACCCCCGCGCTGCGATCGCGTCGCGGTCGATCGTCTCCAGCACCGGACGGCGGAAGCACTTGAACCCCCCCGTCAGATCGTGCACCGCGACCCCGAGCACCGCGCGCGCGTAGAGCGAGCCACCGCGCGAGATCAGCCGGCGGGTCAGCCCCCAGTTCTCGGTCCCGCCGCCGTCGATCCAGCGGGAGCCGAGCGCGAGGTCGGCGCCGTCCTCGCAGGCCGCGATCAGCCGCGGTACGTCGGTGGGGTCGTGCGAGAAGTCGCAGTCCATCTCGAGCACGAGCTCGGCGTCCGTCTCGAGCGCCCGCGCGAACCCCGCGAGGTACGCCCTGCCGATCCCCTCCTTGCGGGCGCGGTGCAGGACGTCGAGCCAGGGGAGCTCGCCGGCGAGGCGGTCGGCGATCTCCCCGGTCCCGTCCGGCGACCCGTCGTCGATCACGAGCACCCGGTCGCGCCGCACGTCGAGCACCTCGCCGAGCGCGCGCACGAGCGGCTCGACGTTGTCCTTCTCGTCGTAGGTCGGCACGCACACCACGGCCCGCACGCTCACGCTGCGGAGTCTGCCCGCTCGATCGCCGTGAGCGCGTCCATATGATCGGCGGGTGGCGTCTCTCCCCCGCAACAGCGACGTCGCCGACGCGCTCGACGAGCTCGCCGACGTCTCCGAGATCCTCGGGGAGCAGGGCTTTCGGGTGCTCGCGTACCGGCGTGCCGCGACCCGCATCCGCGAGACCGCGTCGTCGATCGCGGAGCTGGCGCTCGCCGGGCGGGCGAAGGAGCTGCCGGGGATCGGGGCCACGATCGAGGCGAAGATCGCCGAGCTCACCGAGACCGGGCAGCTGACGGCCCTCGAGAAGCGCCGCGCCGAGGTTCCCGGCGAGGTGACCCAGTTCCTGCGGCTGCCGGGGCTCGGGCCGAAGACGGCCGCCCGGATCTGGCGCGAGCTGGGCGTCACGAGCCTCGAGGGGCTCCGCGTCGCGGCAGAGCAGCAGCGCGTCCGGACGTTGCAAGGGCTCGGGGCGAAGAGCGAGGAGCGCATCCTCGGCGCGCTCGCGAAGGGCCTCGGCCCCGCACCGGAGCGGCGCGGGCTGCTCGGCGTCGGGCTGCCGGTCGTGCGGGAGGTCGTCGCGGCGCTCCGAGAGCATCCCGCCGCGGTCGAGGTCTCCGAGGCCGGCAGCGTGCGGCGGGGACGCGAGACGTTCCGCGACCTCGACGTGATCGCGACCGCCACCGACCCGCAGGCGCTGATCGGCCACTTCGTGACGCTGCCGTGGGTGCTGGAGATCGCGGCGCACGGGGAGACGAAGGCAACGGTCGTGACGAAGCAGGGCCTGCGGCTCGACCTGCGCGTCGTGCCGCCGGAGGACTTCGGCAGCCTCCTGCAGCACTTCACCGGGTCGAAGGACCACAACGTCGCGCTCCGGGAGGACGCCCAGCGCCGCGGGCTGTCGGTCTCCGAGTACGGCGTCACGGTCGTCGAGAGCGGCGAGGTGCACCGCTTCCGGACGGAGGAAGAGCTGTACGCGTTCCTCGGCTACGCCTGGATCCCGCCCGAGCTGCGCGAGGACGGGGGCGAGCTCGAGGCGGCACGGAGCGGCGACCTGCCCACGCTCGTGGAGACGGCCGACCTCGTCGGCGAGCTCCACTGTCATTCGACCTGGTCATCGGACGGACGGGCCTCGATCGAGGAGATGGCGCGCGCCGCGCGCGCCGCCGGGTACCACTACCTCGCGCTCACCGATCACTCGCACTATCTCCGGGAGGGCCGCATGGAGGCGCAGTGGCGCGAGATCGACGAGGTGAACACCCGCTTGAAGCCGTTCCGCGTGCTCAAGGGCGTCGAGGCGAACATCCGAGCCGACGGCACGGTGGACGTCCCGGACGAGGCGCTCGCCGAGCTCGACTGGGTGGTCGCGTCGCTCCACTCCGCCTTCGACCGGAGCCCGACGGAGCGGGTGCTCGCCGCGCTCGACCATCCGCACGTCGACTGCATCGGACACCTCACGGGCCGGAAGCTCAACCGGCGGCCGGGAGCGGAGATCGACGTCGAGCGGGTGGTGGCGCGCGCCGTCGAGACTCGCACCGCGCTCGAGATCAACAGCCAGCCCGACCGGCTCGACCTGCGGGACGTCCACGCACGCGTGGCCGGCGAGGCGGGGGTGCTCGTCCCGATCACGACGGACGCGCACTCGACCGCCGCGCTCGGCTACCGCGAGCTCGGCGTCGCGCAGGCCCGCCGCGCGTGGCTGACGAAGGAGCAGGTGCTGAACACCCGTCCCTGGCGCGAGCTCGCCAGGCTGCGCTAGAGGGCCCGCAGCAGCTCGAGCACGCCGGGCGGGCCGTCGACGACGAGGTCGGCGGCGGCGAGCAGCTGCCGCGACGCCTCCGGCGAGTCGACCGCGACGCGAACGCCGAGCTCGAGCCCGGCGAGCGCGCCGAACGCGTCGAGATCTGTCGTGTCGTCACCGGCGTAGAGCGCACGGGACACCGCGGCGCGGCTCAAGAGCGCCGCGACCGCGGTCCCCTTGTCCGCCGTCACGGGCGGCCGCACCTCGAGCACCATGCGCCCCCAACGCGGGACGAGACCTGCGTTGCGGGCGGCGGTCTCGACGTGCGTCAGGTAGGCGCGGGCGGCGGCCTCGTCCTCGGCCCGGCGGAAATGGAACGTGAGGCTGAGCGGCTTCCGCTCCGCGGGCCAGTCGACGCCGGCGGCGAACTCCGCGATCCGGTCGACCCAGACCGACGCATCGGCCGCGAGCTCGAGCCCGTGCTCGCCCACCACGGCGACGCCCGGCACGCGCACGACACGCTCGACGTCCGCGCCGGTCCGTCCGCTGACGCATGCGACGAGGGCGTAACTCGAGACGAGGCGGGCGAGCTCGGCGCGCGTCGTCTCGGGCACGTGCGCGTCTTCCGGCCGCTCGACGATCGGTGCCAGCGTGCCGTCCACGTCGAGCAGGATCGCGGCCCGCTGGGGCTCCGCCGCGAGCCGCCGCAGCAGGTCGTCGGTCATGTGCGACCTAGGATACGGCCGGTGCGCCCCGAACCCGGCCCGAGATGACGGCACGTCTCGCGCTCATCGGGCTCGTCGCCGGCGTCTTCTCCACCGTCTTCGGGGTCGGCGGCGGGATCGTGGTCGTGCCGCTGCTCGTCGGGCTCGCCGCGATGCCCACGCATGCCGCGGCAGCGACCTCGCTCGGGGCGATCCTCGTCACCGCGACGGCGGGCGCGCTGCTCTACGCAGTCCGCGGCGACGTCCGGCTCGGATACGCACTGCTCGTCGGCCTCCCCGCCGTGGGCGGGGCGATCGTGGGAACCCACGTGCAGCAGCGGATCTCGGGCCGCGCGCTCACGCTCGCGTTCTCGGCCCTCCTCGCCGTGATCGGCATCCGCCTGATCCTGCTGTGAGCGGGTGGGCGGTACCAGCAGCGATCTGTCTCGGGCTCGCGGCCGGCGTGCTCTCCGGCATCTTCGGCGTGGGCGGCGGGATTCTCTTCGTCCCGACGCTCCTCCTGCTCGGCCTCGGCCAGGTCGAGGCGTCCGCCACCTCGCTGCTCGCGATCGTGCCGACCGCCGCGGCCGGCGCGCTGCGGCAGCGTGGCTACGGCAACCTGCGCGCGCGTGCAGCGCTGATCGTCGGTGCGGTGTCGATCGTCGGCGCCGAGCTCGGCGTGCAGATCGCGACACGGGTCGACGAAGGCGTCCTGCGTCGTGCGTTCGGCGTGCTGCTGCTCCTCGTCGCGCTCCGGCTCGTGCTCACGAGCGCGCGCCCGGCCCGGCGCTACCCTGACAGGTCGTGAGGAGCGCCCGTGCATCCCTCGTCCTCGTCCTTGCGCTCGTCGCCGCCGTCACAGGGGTCGCGGGGGCTGCGCCGGACGATCCTGCCCCGAGCACCACGGACGCGACGGCGCTCGTCGCGTCCGTGACGCTCCCCGGGCAGCCGGTGAGCGCGACCGACCGGCTGGAGGCGCCTCCGACGGCGAGCGCCGGAGGCCCGTTCTCGTATCCCGAGGACGGGTCGGCGCTGAGGATCGGCGCCTCCTCCGCGAGTGTCACGGCACAGGCAGGGACGTCGTCGTCGGCCGAGGGGATCGCCCGGGCGATCGCGGTCTCCCTGCTCGGCGGGGAGATCACGGCCAGCTCCGTCTCGGTTCGGGCCGCCGCCGCGGCAGGTGTCGCAGGCGCCGCGGCGGACAACGGCTCCACGGAGATCGCAGGGCTCGTCGTCCTCGGCCAGCCCGTGGGCGCGACCACGAGCCTGCAGCTACCCCTCGCAGACTGGGGCACGCTCGACGTGCTCTCCCAGTCGAGCAGCACGTCGTCCGGGAGGCCGCGGTCGGGCGAGAGCTCCGTGACTGGTCTCCGCGTGCGGCTGATCGCCGAGCACGACGGCCTGCCCGCAGGCACGGAGATCGTCGTGGGCGCGGTGACGGCGAGCGCGGTGGCCGTCACGACGCCCGCCGCTCCGACCCCACACGGCTCCGCTGTCGGGTCGGACAACGGCGGCGCGGGCGCCTCCGGCGGGAGCAACGCGACGCATGGCGCAGGCGCCGGAGTCGGCACCTCGAGCGCCGGCGTCCCCGGCCAGAAGGCGACGCAGAAACCGGTCCGCCGGCCCTCGCCGTCGGCGCCGCGCGAGCCCGGCAAGTCCATCCCCGGCGTTCCCGCCGAGCTCGTGAAGCCTGCTCCGGAGGTGACCTCCCGCCTCAGCCACGGCGGCTACGTCTTCCCGGTGTTCGGCCCGGCCGCGTTCGGCGACACCTTCGGCGCCTATCGCGGAGACGTCGCGGGCAAGTGGCACCACGGCGAGGACATCGTCGCGCCTCTGGGGACTCCGATCCTCGCGGTCGCCGACGGGACGCTGTTCTCCGTCGGCTGGAACGACATCGGCGGCTGGCGCCTGTGGCTGCGCGACGACGCCGGGAACGAGTTCTACTACGCACACCTCAGTGCCTATTCGCCGCTCGCCGCCGACGGGCGGCGCGTGAAGGCGGGCGACGTGCTCGGCTTCGTGGGCAACTCGGGCGACGCGGACGGCGGCATCACGCACCTCCATTTCGAGATCCACCCCGTCGACCTGCTCTACCTCGGCTACGACGGGGTCGTGGCGCCGTACCCGTTCCTCGTCGCGTGGCGGCGTGCCGACGACGTGTCGTTCGCGACAGGACGCCGTTACGTGCCGACCGCCGGTGGCAGCACCCCGGTCGCGCTCGCGCACGCAGGCGCGGTGCTGCTCTCCGCGAGCGACATCTCGACTCGCAGCGGTCTCGTGCCGGGTGCGCTGAAGCGGGCACTCGCTGCACGCGAGGCCCGCTCCAACGGCACGCCGTAGAGCGCTAGCTCTTCGAGGCCCTGCTCTTGCCCGACGCGCCGGCTCCGGCCGGCTCGTCGCCGGTCTCCGCGGGGTCGCCGTTCACGGGCGGCGCCGCATCGGGAGCCGTGTACGTGTCGAGCGGCTCGAGGTCGTCGCTGCCGGCGATCATGTCGAGGATCTTCTCGCGGGTCTGGGCGCCCGTCCACGGGTTGTAGAGGATGCCCGCCACGATCCCCGCGAGGATCAGCATCTTCCGGCCCTTGCTTCCCTTCTTCTTCTTGCTCGTCCCCTGCAGCGTGCCGGCGGCGCTCGCCAGGTCGTCAAGTGCCCGCCGCATCTGTTCCTGGGTCTTCTTGTCGGTGGCGAGGCTGCGTGCAGACGCGGCCACGCTGTTCCCCTTCGTCAACGGCCCGTAGAGCTCGCGGGCCGCCATCAGCGCGTCCTTCAGGTCGTTGCGGAACTCTTCGTCGCGAAGCGCGCGCTCGAGATACGGCTTGACCGCCTCGAACGTGTCAGTCATCTTCGCCGCTTGCTTCTTCGCCATCGCGGCATTCCTTTCGTCTCGGGAGGGTTCTGGAAGTATTACCGCCCGGACGCCTCTAGGCTGGAGGGATGACGACCCTGAAACGGATCGGGCTCGTCCTCGCGGCTGTCCTCTCGGCGATCGCCTACCTCTGGATCGCGGCCGTCCGTGCCGTGCCGGGCGTCCGGCGCAGGAAGGCCGCGGCACGGGCCGGGCGCGGTCGGCGCTGACGCCGGGCCGCCGCGCCGCGAGTACGATCGCCCGTCATGAAAGGACTCGTCTGTGCGGGGGGGGAAGCAACGCGGCTCGGGGAGCTGACCCGGGTCGCGAACAAGCACCTGCTCCCGGTGGGCAGCTGGCCGATGATCTACTACCCGCTGCAGCTCCTCGAGCGCGCGGGGATCGAGAGCGTGCTGCTCGTCACGGGGAAAGGGCACGCCGGTCAGATGATCGACCTGCTCGGCGACGGCCGGCTCGAGGCGCGCGGCACCGCCGAGCCGCTCCTCTCGCTCGACCTCACCTACAAGGTGCAGACCCGGCCCGGAGGGATTGCCCAGGTCGTGGGCATGGCGCGGGACTTCGCGCAGGGCGAGAGCCTCGTCGTCGTGCTCGGCGACAACATCTTCGAGCGCTCGCAGGGCGATGCGGTCTCCGCTTGGGCGGGGCGTCCCGACCGGGCGCAGATCTTCGTCAAGGAGGTCCCGGACCCCGAGAACTTCGGGGTCGTGGTGTACGACGACGAGGGCCGCGTCACCGACATCGTCGAGAAGGCCGGAGTCGTGGACGTGCGCTACGCGGCGCCTCCCTCGAGCGACGCGGTCGTCGGCCTCTACTGCTTCCCGCCCGACGTCTTCGACGTGATCGAGGCGCTCGAGCCGTCGAGCCGCGGAGAGCTCGAGATCACCGACGTCAACCGGCACTACGCGGAGGCGGGCCGACTCGACGTCGTGCAGGTCGAGGGCTGGTGGGAGGACGCCGGCAAGCACTGGAGGCACCTCGCGGAGATCGGCCGGCGCGTCGAGGAGACCGGGGCGAACGCGTGACCGTCCCGGGCCTGCAGCGGATCCCTCTCGAGCGCTACGAGGACGAGCGCGGCTGGTTCTGCGAGCTCCGGCGCGACAGCGTGCTCCCGAAGGCCACCAGGCAGACCAATCTGAGCTTCTCGCGCGCCGGGGTGATCCGGGGGCTGCACTTCCACGAGCGCGGCCAGGACGACCTGTTCGTTGCGATCCAGGGCACCGCGCGGATCGTCGTGCTCGACCTCGCCTCCGGCCGCACGTTCACCGAGGACATCGGCGACGCGAACCCGGTCGCGATCTACGTGCCGGGTCACCACGCGCACGGCTTCGAGGCGCTCACCGATCTCCTCTTCTGCTACCACGTGACCGAGGAGTACGACCCCGCGGATCCCGACGAGCACGGGATCGCGTGGAACGACCGGCGCGTCGCCCATCTGTGGAGCACCACGACACCGATCCTGTCCGCGCGCGACGCCGCACCCTGATCACGGGCGCGGGCGGCCAGCTCGGCGTCGCCCTCGTGGAGGCGTTCGCCGGGGACGACGCCCTCGCGCTCGACCGTCGGGGCTGGGACGTCCGCGAGGAGCCTCCGCCTTTGCCGTGGGCACCCGAGCTCGTGCTCCATGCGGCCGCGTGGACCGATGTCGACGGTGCCGAGGGGGATCCGCAGGGCGCAGCGGCGACGAACGTCGGCGGCACCGCCCACGCAGCGTCGCTCGGCGCGCCGCTCGTGGCCTACTCGACCGACTACGTGTTCGACGGACGGAAGGAGACGCCCTACGTCGAGTCTGACTCACCGAGCCCGCTCTCGGCCTACGGGCGCACCAAGCTCCACGGCGAGGGGGCTGCCGGCGACCGGGCGTGGGTCGTGCGCTCGTCGTGGCTGTTCGGCGAGACCGGGCACAACTTCGTCCGTACCATGCTCCGCCTCGGCGGCGAGCGCGACGAGGTGGCGGTGGTCGACGACCAGCGCGGCTGCCCGACGTACGTGGGGCATCTCGCGGAAGCGACGCGGACGCTCGTCGAGGGCGAGGCGCCGTTCGGGGTGTGGCACCTCGCGGCCGCCGGGGACTGCACGTGGGCGGAGCTCGCCGAGGCCGTCTTCGAGGAGGCTGGTCTCGAATGCCGCGTACGGCGTATCACCTCCGCGGAGTTCGGCGCGCGTGCCCCTCGTCCCGCCCGCTCGATCCTGCGCAGCGAGAAGGGCGCCCCGACGCTCCCGCACTGGCGCGACGGGCTGCGCGCGTGCCTGCAGCGCCTGGAGCGCCTCGTCCCGTAGCAGCGGCGTTGCCGGTTCGGACGGCCGGTACCCTTCCGCGGATGCGCGTGCTCGTGACCGGCGGAGCCGGCTTCATCGGATCGCATTTCGTGAAGCGGCTCGTCGCGGGCGGCGACGACGTGGTGGTGCTCGACAAGCTGACGTACGCGGGCAACCCCGCCAACCTCGAGGGGACGGGCGTCGAGCTCGTCGTCGGCGACATCGCCGACGCCGAGGCCGTCGCGCGAGCGGCCGCGGGGTGCGACGCGGTCGTGAACTTCGCCGCCGAGACGCACGTCGACCGCTCGATCCTCGGGCCGAAGGAGTTCGTCTCGACGGACGTGCTCGGCACCATGACGCTGCTCGAATGGGCACGCGCCCGCGATGCGCGCTTCGTGCAGGTCTCGACCGACGAGGTCTACGGCGACCTCGAGGCGGGGGGCCGGGCGGTGGAGAGCGACGCGCTGCGGCCCTCGAGCCCGTACAGCGCCGCGAAGGCGGGCGGCGACCTCCAGGTGCTCGCGTACGTGCGCACCTACGGCGTGCGGGCGTCGATCACACGCGGGGCGAACACGTTCGGGCCGAACCAGTACCCGGAGAAGCTCGTCCCACTGTTCGTGACGAACGCCCTCGACCGCGAGCCTCTGCCCGTCTACGGCGACGGCCAGCAGGTGCGCGAATGGCTGCACGCCGGCGACCACTGCGCCGCAGTCGAGCTCGTGCTGCGCGAGGGAGCGCCGGGCGAGATCTACAACGTCGGAGGCGAGGAGCACGTGAACCTGGAGGTGACGCACAGGATCCTCGAGCTGACCGGCGCCGACCCGTCCCTCGTCCGTCACGTCGAGGATCGCGCCGGGCACGATCGCCGCTACGCGCTCGACGACACGAAGCTGCGCGGGCTCGGCTGGCGCCCGGAGCACTCGTTCGGCGAGGGAGGCCTGCCCGAGACCGTCGCCTGGTATCGCGAGAACCGTGCCTGGTGGGAGCCGATCAAGTCGGGGGAATACCGCCGCTATTACGAGGAGCAGTACGCGGACAGGCTTCGGGCCTAGCCTGGAGTGGGACGCTCCATGCGCCGCCTCGCCCTCATCGTCGTTGCAGCGCTCGCCGGGCTCGCAACGACTGCCGGAGCCTCCGCGGCGCCTGCGTCGACGCCCATGTTCGTGCTCGCGGGCGGCGGCTGGGGGCACGGCGTCGGGATGAGCCAGTGGGGCGCGTTCGGCCAGGCGAAGGCCGGGCGCGACTACCGCACGATCCTCTCCTACTACTACCCCGGCACGACGCTCGGCCGATCGCCGACGGCGCTGCCGTCGAAGCTCCGGGTGCTCGTCGCCGAGGGGCTCTCCTCCGTCACCGTGACGGCGAAGACGGCGCTCGCGGTCGTCGACGCCGCGGGGACCCGCGTACGGGCGGCGTCCCCGTTGACGCTCGGGCCGGGCCTCGTGCTGCGGGCCGGATCCGGGCCTCCCACGTCGCTCCAAGGCCCGGTCACTCTCCGGGCGGCAGGCGGCGGGCGGCTGACCGTCGGCGACAAGACCTACAGGGGCGCGCTCCGGATCGCGAAGGCGGCGGGCAAGCTCCAGCTGGTGAACATCGTCTCGCTCGAGGCGTACCTCCTGGGCGTCGTCCCCGGCGAGATGCCCAAGGACTGGCCGCTCGACGCGCTGGAGGCGCAGGCAGTGGCTGCGCGGACCTACGCGGTGGCGAACATCGTCACGGGCAAGTCGTACGACCTGTACTCGGACGCGCGCAGCCAGCTCTACTACGGCGCCGAGGTCGAGGCGCCGGGCCCGACACGCGCGGTGACGGAGACGCGCGGCCAGATCCTGAGCTACGACGGGGCTCCAGCTCAGACGTTCTACTTCTCGTCGAGCGGCGGCCGGACGCTCAGCGCGCTCGACGCCTTCGGGGTGGACCTGCCGTACCTCGTCTCGGTCGACGACCCCTGGGACGTCCTCTCCCCGAACCACCAGTGGGACACGCAGGTCATGAGCGGCGCCAGGCTCGGCAAGCGCCTCGGGCTCGGCGGGGCGGTCTCCGACGTCACCTACCAGCCGGGCACGCCGGGGACCCCGGCCGGGCTCCGCTTCACGACGAGCGCAGGGTCGGTGGTCGAGCGGCTCTCGGACATCCGCAACCTCCTCGCTCTCAAGTCCCTCGACTTCCAGCTCGGCGTGCTCCGGCTCGACGACCCGTCCGACGGCCCGCGCGCCCCGGGCGTCGTCCGCCTCACGGGCGTCGCGCGGAGCGTCTCCGACGTGAGACTGGAGCGGCGCACGCCGGCAGGCGACTGGGTCTCGGTCGCTCGGATCGCCTCGACTGCCGACGGCACGTTTGCGGTCAGGGTGCGCGTGGCCTCGACGACCGCGTACCGGTTGGCGGCCGGCGGCGTGGCCGGGCCGGCTCTGACGCTCCGGATCGTCGCGTGATCCGCCGCGCCCCCCTCGGGGTGCTCGTCGCGATCCTCGCGCTCGCGCTGTCCGGCAACGCCGCAGCCGCCCGCGTCCACGTCGGGCTGGTCCCCGGTGCCGACCCCGCGCAGGTCGCGGCCGCCGTCACGCAGGCGACCGGACGTCCCGCGCAGGTTCTGGACGGGCTGGACGCGCTCGCGGTCGACGCCCCGCTCGCCCGGCTGCGGGGCATCCCCGGCGTCGCCTGGGTGGAGCCGAACGTCGTCCGCCGGCTCGCCTTCGCCCCCACCGACCCGCTCGCGGCGCGCCAGTGGTACGCCGCGGCGACGCGGGCCTACGACGCCTGGGACTCGCTCCCACCGCTCGCGCCCGTGCGGGTCGCGGTGATCGACTCGGGAATCGACCTCGGCCACCCCGATCTCGCGCCGCGGATCGCGGCGGCGAAGAGCTTCGTCGGAGGGAGCGCGCAGGACACCCGCGGCCACGGCACGATCGTCGCCGGGATCATCGCCGCCGAGCTCGAGAACGGGCGGGGCATCGCCGGGCTCGCCCCGTCGGCGGAGCTGCTCGTCGCCAAGGTCGTCGCGGACGACGGGACGATCTCCGTCGAGGCCGAGGCCCGGGCGATCTACTGGGCTGTCGACCACGGCGCCCGCGTCCTCAACATCTCGCTCGGCGGCCTGCGCGATCCGAGGGACCCGGGCGAGGACACGTTCTCGCGCCTCGAGCAGCAGGCGGTCGAGTACGCCGTGCGGCACGGTGCGGTGGTGGTCGCCGCGGTCGGCAACGCGGACCAGGCGCCGCGGACCCCGTGGCGGTATGCGAGCTACCCGGCGGCCCTGCCACACGTGCTCGGCGTCAGCGCGCTCTCGCGCGGCGGCGCGTCGCCGTCGTTCTCCAATCGCGACGCGGTCTACAACGACGTCGCCGCGCCCGGCGAGGACATCTTCTCCACGTTTCCGCGCCGGCTGACCGCCGAGCGACCCGAGTGCACCGAGCAGGGCTACACCCCGTGCGCGACCGACCAGTTCCGTCCACCCGAGGGGACGTCGTTCGCGGCGCCGCAAGTGACCGCCGCGGCCGCGAACCTGCTCGGCGTGCGCCCGTCGCTCCGGCCGGAGCAGGTCGTTACGCTGATCGAGCGGACGGCCCAGGACGCGTCCCCTGCCACGGGCTGTGTCCGCTGTACGCCCGGCCGCGACGCGCTCACCGGATGGGGTGAGCTCGACGTCGCCAGCGCCGTGCTCGCGCTCGGCGCGCCGCTCCCGCCGCGGGACGGCTACGAGCCCAACGACGACGCGGGAACGGACGCGTACCGGCTCTACTTCCCGGCCGGGAGCGCCTCCCGCTCCGTGCGGGCCTCGCTCGACTTCTGGGACGACCAGGACGACGTCTACGCGGTGCACCTGCGTCGCGGGCAGAAGCTGTACGCCTCGCTCACGCCCGTCGGCTCGTCCGATGTCGTGCTCGCCCTGTGGCGGCCGTCCACGGTCTCGATCAGCGACCTCGCGCGCCAGGATCTCCGTGTTCGCCTGTCGAACCGACCGGGCCGCCGCGAGCGGCTCTCCTTCACGGCGGCGGACGGGGGGTGGTACGACCTGCAGGTGCGTCTGACGGAGGCGAACGTGGAGACCGTGCCGTACAGGCTCTCGGTCGTCCGCGCCGGTTAGCTCAGCCGCCGAGCAGCTCGTCGCCGGGAACGTCGCGCAACACGCGGGCGGGGCTGCCCACCACGACCTTCCGCGCCGGGACGTCCCGCGTCACCACCGCCCCTGCACCGACGAAGGCGTCTTCCCCGATCTCGATCCCGGGGCACAGGATCGCGCCCCCCCCGACGCGCGCGCCCCGCCGGATCGTTGGGCCCTTCATCAGCCCGAGCCGCCGCTCCGTGCGTCCCATGAAGTTGTCGTTGGTGGTCACCACGCAGGGGGCGACGAACACGTCCTCCTCGAGGGTCGAGTAGGCGGTCACGTACGCGTCGGCCTGGATGCGCGTCCGCGCGCCGATCGTCGTGTCGTTCTCAACGAGCGCCCCGCGACCGATCACGACGTCGTCGGCGACCGCGACGCGCTCGCGCACGCAGGACTGGTCGCCGACGATCACCCGCGCCCCGAGCGTCGAGCCGGCGAACACGATCGCGCCGGTCGAGATCACGGATCCGTCGCCCACGACCGTCGGCTCGAGCGGGTCGCGCTTCGCCGTCGAGCGCGGGGAGAGCGTCGGCTGCTTGCCGACCACGGCGTGCTCCAGCACCCGGACCCCGTCCCCGAGCACCGTGCCCGGGTGGACGACCGCGGTGGGGTGGACCTCAGCGGCCATTCCGCAGGCTCTCCGTGAGCCGATCGAGGGTGCGGACGACCGCAAGGCCGTCGCGTGCCTCGCGGTGGTCTCCGGGCCCGTCCCGCACGAGCGTCAGGAAGTGCGCGAGCTCGAGGCGCAGCGGCTCGTCGTTCGCGATCTTCGGGCTGTAGATGTCCCCCGTCCGCGTGCGCCACTCGCCGTAGCTCTCCGCGGGCTCCCACGGCGCCTTCTCGTAGACGGTGACCTTCCGCTCGAGCTCCATGTCGTCGAAGACGACCATCTTCTCGCGTCCGACGACCGTCATCTTCCGCATCTTGTGCGGGTCGAGCCACGAGAGATGCATGTGGGCGACCTTCCCCGACGGGAAGCGCAGGAAGCAGAACACGACGTCCTCGATCCCCTCCTGCAGGTAGTCCATCCCGTGCGCGGTCGCCTCGCTCGGCTCCTCGCCGAGCAGCCAGAGGATCACCGAGAGGTCGTGCACACCCAGTGACCAGAGCGCGTTCTCGTTCGAACGGATCACGCCGAGGTTCTGGCGGTTGCCGTACACGCAGGCGACCTCGCCGAGCGCGCCGGCGTCGACGAGCTCTTTCACGCGGACGAGCCCGGGGTGGTAGAGGAGCAGGTGACCCGGCATCAGGACGAGGCTCCGCTCCTGTGCGAGCGCGAGCAGCTCCTCCATCTCCGCGGCGCGCATCGCGGGCGGCTTCTCGACGAACACGTGCTTGCCGGCCTCGAGGGCTTGCTTCGCAAGCGCGTGGTGCGACGGTACGGGGGTCGCGATCGTGACCGCGTCCACCTGGTCGTCGGCGAGCACCTCGGCGAAGCTCGCCGTCGTCCGCGCCTCGGGGTAGCGCCTCGCGTACTCGCCGAGTCGCGCGTCGTCAACGTCGCAGATCCACGCGAGCTCGGCCAGCTCGCCCACCACGCGGGCGACGTTGCGACCCCAGCCTCCGACGCCCGCGTGGGCGACGCGGGTCAAAGCTTCCAGACCTTCTCGCTCGTGATGCCCGCGCGGCCCGTCGCGTTCCGCAGGTCGACCACGAGGCTCGCGTCGCGGACGAGGGCCGCGTAGTCGATGCCCGAGTGCGCGGTCGCGATCACGACCGCGTCGTACTCGCCCGGCGCGAGCGGCGCGGACTCCAGCGCGATGCCGTCGGCCTGGAACGACGGCACGTGGGGGTCGTGGTAGGCGACCGTCGCGCCCGCATTCTGGAGGAGCGCGATCACCTTCACCGCCGGGGACTCGCGCCAGTCGGAGATGTCGGCCTTGTAGGCGACGCCCAGGACGAGGATCCGCGCTCCCGCGACCGACTTGTGTGCGCCGTGGTTGAGCGCCTGCGACACACGCGAGCGGCAGTAGTAGGGCATGTTCTGGTTCACCTCGCCCGCCAGCTCGATGAACCGGGTGGAGAAGTCGAACTCCCGTGCCTTCCACGTGAGGTAGAAGGGATCGATCGGGATGCAGTGACCGCCGAGCCCCGGTCCCGGCTGGAACGGCATGAAGCCGAACGGCTTCGTCGCCGCTGCGTCGACCACCTCCCAGATGTCGATCCCCATGCGGTCGCAGAGCTGTGCGAGCTCGTTGACCAGAGCGATGTTGACGGAGCGGAAGATGTTCTCGAGCAGCTTCGTCAGCTCCGCCGCATCGGGCGACGACACGCGATGGACGTGGTCGACGGCCGTGAGGTAGAGGTCCGCGGCGGCCTCGGTCGACGCCTCGTCGACGCCGCCGACGACCTTGGGGACGGTCTTGGTCGTCCAGTCGACGCGCCCGGGGTCGACCCGCTCGGGCGAGAACGCGAGGTGGAAGTCCGTCCCCGCGACGAGACCCGACTCGCGCTCGAGGATCGGCAGGAGCTCCTCCCGCGTCGTTCCGGGATACGTGGTCGACTCGAGCACCACGAGCTGGCCCGGCCGCAGCCGGCGGCCGATCTCGGCGCCTGCGCGCAGCACGATCGAGAGGTCGGGCTCCCGCTGCCGTGTGAGCGGCGTCGGCAGTGCGACCAGGATCGCGTCGACGTCGCGCAGGACGTCGTAGTCGGTCGTCGCCCCGAGGCCCCGCTCGTCGACGAGCCGGCCGAGGGTCTCGGAGGAGACGTCCTCGATGTAGCTCTCGCCGCGCAGCAGCCGCTCGACGCGTCCCTCGTCGACATCGACCAGCACCACGCGCCGGCCCGCCTCCGCGAACACCTGTGCGAGCGGCACGCCGACGTACCCCGCGCCGACGATCGCGATCTCGTAGGTCGCGGTCGCCGCTCCGGTCTTCGTCTCGGGGGACGCCTCGGGCCTGCTCACAACGCGGGATCGTAGCGGCGGGGGTGGTCTTGTAACACTCTGTTACAAGGGCGGCTCAGCCCAAGACGGCCTCGTCGCTCTGAAAGAGGCTGAACGCGTTGCCCTCGGTGTCGGTGCAGCGCGTGAACCAGCCGACGTGGGGAATCGGCAGCTTGTCGTCGGACGTGCCGCCGTGCGCACGCACCTTCGCGATCGACGCGTCGATGTCGTCGGTGTCGAAGTAGACGACGATCCCGAACGGGCCCTGGGAGGACAGCACCGCACCGCCCTGGTCCTCGCCCGTACGCACCATGTAGTACTCGACGTCGGGCATCGCGGAGTCGCCGAACTCCCAGCCGAGCACGCCGCTCCAGAACCCCTTCGCCCGGCCTGCGTCGCCCGCGGGGATCTCGAAATGCACCAGCTTCCCTGCCATCACTGCCTCCTCTCACAGCCTCGCCACATCATGCACCCCGGCGAGCAGGGCGGCGATGCGGTCGGCGGCGTGCCCGTCGCCGTACAGGGGAGCCGCGTCCTCGGGGAAGCGCGCCGCACGGACGGCGGCGGCGATCGCACCGGGGTCGTCGTCGACGAGGATGTTCGCGCCCTGCTCGACCGTGTCCACCCACTCGGTCGACGGGCGCATCGTCACGCACGGGACCCGATACCAGTAGGCCTCCTTCTGCAGCCCGCCGGAGTCGGTCGCGATCACCCGCGCCTGAGAGGCGGCGGACGCGAACGCGAGGTAGCCGAGCGGCTCGCGCAGCTCGACGTTCGCGGCGAGCGAGATTCCGGCGGTCTGCAACGTGCGGGCGGTGCGCGGGTGCGCGGGGAACACCACGGGCTCGTCGAGCAGCGAGAGCCCGGCGACGATCCGCCGCAGCCGATCGGGGCGGACGTTGGCCTCGCGGTGGACGGTCGCGAGCACGTACGTCCAGCGCGCGTGGGGCGGCGGCACCCGCTCACGGGCGATCGGGGCGAAGCGGAGCGTCGCGTCGGCCATCACGTCGCCGACGACCTCCACGCGTCCGGCGACACGCTCGGCGCGCAGCGTCGCGGCCGAGCGCTCGTCGGGGCAGAGGAGGAGGTCGGCGAGCCCGTCCACCTCGATCCGGGCGCGCTCCTCGGGCATCGAGAGGTCTCCGCTGCGCAGGCCCGCTTCGACGTGGGCGAGCCGCAGACCGACGGCGGCCGCCGCGCGGGCGCCCGCGAGCGTCGAGTTCGTGTCACCGAGGACGACGACCGCGTCGGGGGCTTCCGCCTCGAGCACGGCTCGGATCGGCGGCGTCAGCGTGTCGACGTCCGCGGTGCGGAGGTCGAGCCGGTGGGTGGGCTCGTCGAGCCCGAGCTCGTCGACGAACACCTGTGAGAGCTCCGCGTCCCAGTGCTGGCCCGTGTGGACGACCACCTCGGCGATCCCGGTCGCCCGCAGCGCCCTCGAGAGCGGCGCCGCCTTCACGAGCTGCGGCCTGTTGCCGACGACGGTGACGACCTTCACCGCGCGAGCGTAGCCGCGGCGCATTTTCGCCCTCGTCGTTTGGTGCAGGCGCGGCGCGGCTACGGTCGGACGAGCGCGGCGGCGAGCGCCTCGGCGAGCGAGCCGTCGTCGTCGGCCGGCGCCGAGGTCGTCCGCCACGCGACGAACCCGTCGGGCCGCACGAGCACCGCCCCGTCCGCACCCGTCCCGTACGTCTCCTCCACGACGCGGCCGGGGAACAAGACGGGCGAGGCTGAAGCCACGGCCGGGCCTCCCGGGCCGGTGAGCTCGTGCCCCGCGCGGTACGCGTCCACCGTGACCCCGAGCTCTGCCCCCGCCCGCCGGCCCGCGTCGCACCAGGCATCTCCGTCCCGACCGGCGAGCACGACGAAGCCGCGGCCGAACAGGTCGAGGGTCGAGCGGGACGCGCCGCCGACCGTGACCGGCACGTGGGGCGCCCGGAAGCCGGGCCTCCCGGACGACGCCCGCGGGTCCTCCCACAACTCGTCGTCGTCGACCCCGGTCACTGCGGACGAGCTGTACCGGTAGCCGACTTCCACCGCGGCCTCGTCGACGATCGGCATGAGGTTCTCGGTCCCGAGCGACGGGTCGAGGCGTAGCACGTAGCGCGTGTACGCCTGCTCGGTGGTGAACGCGCCGACCGGCTGGCGCTCCTCGTCGTACGTCGCGAGCAGCGCCTCCGGCGCCCGCCCGTCGAGCACGTAGGCGAGCTTCCAGGCGAGGTCGTAGGCGTCCTGAATGCCGCAGTTGCCGCCGAACCCGCCGGTCGGCGGCATCACGTGCACGGCGTCGCCGGCGAGGAACACCCGCCCCTCGCGGAAGCGCTCGGCGTACTCCGCCGAGGCCGACCAGCGCTGCACGTTCTCGATCTCCACCGCGATCTCCGGGTCGCCGAGCGCCTCGCGCACATAGCCGATGCAGGTCGGCTCGCTCATGTCCTCGCCGATGCGGACCGACTTCGTGCCGTCCGCACCGACCGTCGAGTTCACGACGAGAAAGCCTGCCTGCAGGTCGATCGAGAACCGGAAGAACCCCTGCAGCGTCGGGCCGAAGACGTACACGACGCTCAGGTTCCGGTCGCCCATGAGCGCGCGCACGTCGGCCTTGAAGTAGATCGTGATGCTGTCGGAGAAGCTGCCGTGGCCGAGCTTGCGGATCCCGAGCCGCTCGCGAACCGGGCTGTGCGCGCCGTCCGCCGCGATGAGGTAGCGGCCGTGGAGGGTCTCCTCGCTCCCGCCGTCCCGCGCCCGCACGACGACGTCGACGCCGTCGTCGTCCTGGGCGAACGAGACCACCTCGGCCCCGTACCGCACGGTCGCGCCGAGACGTTCGGCCGCCCGGAGGAGCACGGGTTCGAGGCCGATCTGGGTAATGAAGATCCGCGGGGAGGGGCTGATGTGCTCGACCCCTTCGTTGATGAACCGGAAGTACCAGTCGAGCTCCTTGCCGCCGAGGCTCTCGACGGAGACGATCGCGCCGTTCTGGACGAACTCCCGGGCGGCCGCCTGCTCGATCTCCTCCTGTAGCCCGATCGCCCGGTACGTCTCGACCGCCCGCTGGTTGACGAGCGCGGCGCGAGGATGGATTGCGGTGCCGCGATGGCGCTCGAGCACGACCGAGGGCACTCCGTGGTGTCCGAGGAAGACCGCCGTCGAGAGGCCGACGAGGCTGCCGCCGACGATCAGCACCGGTGCGTTCTCTCGAGTCGTGTCCGTGCCTCCTCCCGCGCACCTGCCGACCGGGCCGCGGAATGCGGCGAAGTCTTACCAGCTCGCCGCATGCGAGGAACGCCTTACCAGGATTGTTGACGATCTTCGCAACGTTCCGGCAGGATTGCGCCCATGAGCGTGCAGACGAACTCGAGCTATGACGCACTCCGCTCGGCGATCGTGAGTGGGGAGATCGCTCCCGATGCCCGTCTCGTCGAGGTGGACGTCAGCGCCACCTTCGGCATGTCGCGAGGGGCGGTCCGCACCGCGCTGATCCGGCTGGAGCAGGAAGGCCTGGTGGTGCGCGAGCCGCATCGCGGCGCTCGCGTGCGCAAGGTGTCGAACGAGGAGGCCGTCGAGATCCTCCAGGCGCGGGCGGTGCTCGAAGGGCTTGCCGCACGGCAGGCAGCGGAGCGGATCGACGAGGCGGGCAAGACACACCTGGCGGAGTGTCTCGCGCGGCAGCGCGAGCTGCTCGAGCGCGGCGACCTGCTCGGCGCGTCGGACGCGAACGCCGACCTGCACGCTGCCCTGCTGGAGCTCTCGGGGCACAGCACGACGCAGCGGCTGATCCACGCACTGCACTCCCAGACGGTGCGCTACCAGTACCGCACGATCCTGATCCCCGGGCGCTCTGCGGCGTCGGTGGAGGAGCACGCCGCCATCGTGGACGCGGTCATCGGGGGACGTCCCGATGACGCCGACGCAGCCATGCGCCGACACCTGCTCAACGTCGCTCAGTCCGTCCGGCGACGGCTGATCCCGGGGGACATCGACATGGCGAGCCGCGGTGCCCTCTGAAGGGTCGGCCGGCGCGGCAACTTGCGGGAGAAATTGTTGACAACATTGGTGCAGATCTGCTTGATTCGTGCGTACGCGAACCAGGCGGGCTCGTCCGATCCCGAAGCCGGTCGCGCGCACCGTGTCAGCGACGACGAAGTCACGTGTCACGTGGAAGGAGAGTCATGAATCGTTTTGGTCGTAGCGCCGTGCTCGCGGGTGCGGCGCTTGTCGCACTCGTGGCCGCGATCGCCGCCTCCGCCACGACGGCGAAGTCAGACCGCTCGGCGGCGCCGACGGCCGGCGCGGCAGTGACGAACTACGTCTCGTACGTCCACGGCAAGCGCGGGAAGGCCGACCCGAAGAAGTCGAAGGTGTACATCGGCTGGGTCAACCAGCAAGGCGGCCAGGTCGTGATCGGCGGGCTCGCGACCGCCGGCGCGCAGCTGGCCGTGCGGTACGTCAACGACGTGCTCGGCGGCGTGGGCGGCCATCCGGTCGCGCTCGTCCAGTGCTTCATCAAGTCGAACGAAGAAGAAGGCACGACCTGCGGCCAGAAGCTCGTCAACGACAAGCGGATCTCCGTGATCGCGACGGGCGCCGTGGCCACGGGGGCGCAGTCGCTGTTCGCGACGGTGCGCGGCCGCAAGCCGATCGTGACGGGCGTCGCGGTCACTCCGGTCGACGGAGCCTCGAAGACCGCGGTCGTCCTCTTCGGCGACGGCCCGCACATCCTGCTCCCGTTCGGCAACTACGCGAAGAACGTCCTCCATGCGAAGACGGCCGCGGTCATCTATCCGAACGCGCCGGGTATCGCGGAGTCCGGGCAGGTCATCGCGGCGGGTCTGAAGGCGGCAGGCATCGACACGAAGCAGGTCGGCTACACCCAGGGCCAGTCCGACCTGACCGCGCCGCTGACCGCCGTCGGGGCGACGACCGCCGACTTCATCGCGCCGTACGGCTCGGCGGCCGACTGCGCGAACCAGGCGAAGTCGCTCCAGCAGCTCGGCATCACCGACTCGCGCAAGATCATGACCGCCCCGCTCTGTCTCAACTCGACCGTGATCGACGCGCTCGGCGATTGGTCGAAGTGGACGTATGCGATCGCGTCGTCGCTCTACGGCGACAAGACCGACAAGGGCATGCCGGCCTACGAAGCCGTGATCAAGCGCTACAAGGCGCAGAAGAACGCCCCGGATCCGTGGCACATCGTCGCGTTCTCCGAGCTCCTGACGACCGTGCGGTTCCTCAACGAGGTCGGCGCGAACAAGATCACGCCGGCGCGTGTCCTGGTACGGGCGAAGGCGTTCAGAGGGCCGCTGGCGCTCGGCGCTCCGAAGCTCCAGTGCGGCAAGTACAAGGACGCGCCCGCGATCTGCAACGACATGTTCCAGGCGTTCACCTACGAGGGCAAGTTCCAGTGGAAGCGCGCCTCCGGCTGGATCGGGCCGCTCCCGGGCTGAGGCAGGACGCACCGCAACCCCCGCGGGCGGGGCCGGTCGACTGGCCGGCCCCGCCCGCGTGATACTCGCAACGCGACGTGAACGAGATCCTGCTCTTCATCCTGCTCGGCCTCGGGACGGGGGCGACGATCGCCGCCATCGCGGTCGCGATCGTCGTCACCTACAGGGGCTCCGGCTACATCAACCTGGCCGCGGGCGCGATCGCGATGCTGGCGGGGTTCTCGTTCTGGGCGCTCCGCACCGGCGAGCTCGGCTTCACGGTGGACACCACGGTCGCCGTCGTGCTCACGTACGTCGTCGTCGTGCTCGTCACCGTGGCGATCGAGCTCGCGGTCTTCAGGCCCCTCCGCTCGGCCGCACCGCTCGCGAAGCTCGTCGCCTCGCTCGGTGTCTTGCTCACGCTCCAGGCCGCGATGCTGCTCGCGTTCGGCACGTCGCAGCACCCGCAGCCGACGATCATCCCGATCAAGGTGATTCGCCTGCTCGACGGGGCGGTGCCGCTCTCGGCCTTCGTCCTGAGCGGCATGGTGGTGGGGCTCACCGCCGTGCTGTGGGCGCTCTACCGCTGGACGCGCTTCGGGCTCGCCACCCGGGCGGCGTCGGAGAACGACGTCGCGGCCCGCATCGCCGGCCTCTCCCCGAACGAGCTGTCGCTCGCGAACTCGCTCCTCTCGAGCCTCCTGCTCGGGACGCTCGGGATCCTGGCCGGCTCGATCGCGGCGCTCGACACGACGACGCTCCCGTTCCTCGTGGTTCCGGCGCTCGCGGCCGCGCTCTTCGCCCGGCTCACCTCCGTCACCATCGCCTGCGTCTGCGGCCTCGCGATCGGCGCCGCCGAGTCCCTGATCGAGTACGCCTCGACGAAGTCCTGGTTCCCGACGAGCCAGGGCGTGGCCTGGCCGGGGGTCAAGGAGCTGCTCGTCTTCGTGCTCATCGTCGCGGCCATGTTCCTGCGGGGCGCCTCGCTGCCGACGCGGGGCGAGCTCGTCGAGCAGCGCCTCCCGGACGTGCCTCGCCCGAAGCACGCGTATGCGCTCGCGATCCCGTCGACGCTGCTCTGCGCGATCGCGCTCGTCGTGCTCCCGTTCGACTTCCGCCAGGCGCTCACGAACTCGCTGATCGGCATCGTGATGGCGCTCTCGCTCGTGGTCATCACGGGCTTCGTCGGGCAGATCTCGGTCGTCCAGCTCGCGCTGGCCGGGGTCGCCGGCTTCACGGTGTCGCATCTGGCCGTCGACTCCGGGATCGGCTTCCCGCTCGCGCCGCTCGCCGGGATCGCCGCCGCCGTGCTCCTCGGTCTCGTGACCGCGGTGTCGGCGCTGCGCGTGCGCGGAGTGGCTCTCGCGGTCGTGACGATCGCCGCCGCGGTGGCGGTCTACAACTTCGGCTTCGTGAACCCCACCTGGGGTGGCGGCGCCACCGGCTCGCCCGTGCCCGACCCCAAGCTCTTCGGCCTCAACCTCGGGCCGAGCGCGTCCTTCCGCGGCCTCGACGGCAACCTCCCGAGCCCCGTATTCGGCTGGGTGGCGCTGGCGTGCACGGTCCTGCTCTCGCTCCTCGTGATCTCGGTGCGTCGCGGCATCCTCGGCCAGCGGATGCTGGCCGTCCGGTCGAACGAGCGCGCCGCCGCGGGCGCGGCGATCGACGTCCGCAACGTCAAGCTGATCGCGTTCGGCATCAGCGCGCTGATCGCGGGGGTGGCGGGCACGCTGTACGCGTACAACTTCGGCTCCGTGAGCGCCGATCGCTTCAGCGTCCCCCTCGCCCTCAGCCTGATCGCGTTCGCCTACGCGGGCGGGATCACGCTCGTCTCGGGCGCCGTCTTCGCCGGGCTGATCGCCGCGCAGGGACTCTTGCCGTACGCGCTCGACAAGTGGTTCGGCCTCTCCGGGAACTGGTTCCTGCTCTTCGGCGGCGTGGTGCTCATCTTCACGCTGATCCAGAACCCCGAGGGAGTCGCCGGCTCCTTCTACCGGACCGCGCAGGCACGGGCGAGGCGACGGGACGAGCCTGCGCCGTCAGCCACGCCCGTGAGCGGCTCGTGACGTCCGTCCTCTCGACGGCGGGGCTTTCCGTGCGCTTCGGCGGCGTACGCGCCGTCGACGCGGTCGACGTCGTCGTCGAAGAGGGACAGCTCGTCGGCCTGATCGGTCCGAACGGGGCCGGCAAGACGACGTTCGTCGACGCCGTCACCGGCTTCGTCCGCTACACGGGTCGTGCGGAGCTCGACGGACGCGACCTCGCGGGGCTCCCGGCGCATGCACGCGCGCGCCGCGGCCTCGCGCGGACATGGCAGAGCACCGAGCTGTTCGACGACCTCTCCGTGCGCGAGAACCTCATGGTCGCGGCCGAGCGCCCGTCCTGGCTCGCGCTCGCCGCCGAGCTCGTCGGTCGTCCCGCGGGCGACGCTGCAGCGACGAACGCGGCGCTCGACCTGCTCGGCATCGGGATGCTCGCAGAGGCAATGCCGAGCGAGCTGACCCAGGGCCAGCGGAAGCTCGTCGGCGTCGCACGGGCGATCGGCATGCAGCCGCGGCTGCTCTGTCTCGACGAGCCCGCCGCCGGCCTCGACACCCACGAGAGCGAGGAGCTCGGACGCCGGCTCCGGCAGATCGCGAACGCGGGCACCGCGACGCTCCTGATCGACCACGACATGGGCCTGGTGCTGACCATCTGCGACCTGATCGTCGTGCTCGAGTTCGGGAAGGTGATCGCGGCCGGGACACCGGACGAGGTGCGCCGCGATCCACTCGTCGTCAAGGCGTATCTCGGCGGCGGCGTCGGCTCCGCGGCCGTCGAGGGGCGCGACCAGCGCGAGGTGTCGACCTGAGCACCGCCGTGCTCGGGCTCGAGGGGCTGACCGTCGGCTACGACGGCGCTCCGGTGGTCCGCGATCTCGACCTCGAGGTCGCTCCGGGCGAGATCGTCGCCCTGCTCGGCGCGAACGGGGCGGGAAAGACGACCACGCTGCGCGCCGTCTCCGGTCTCGTCTCCCCGCTCGAGGGCGCGGTGCGCTTCGGCGGCCGTGATCTGCGCAAGGTGTCGCCCAGCGCTCGCGCGCGCCTCGGCATCGCGCACGTCCCGGACTCGCGAGGCCTCTTCTTCGGGCTGACGGTCGCCGAGCACCTGCGGCTCGGCTACCGCCGCGAGCGTCTCGACGCGTCGGTCGCATATCGGTACTTCCCCGCGCTCGAGCCTCTCCGAGACCGCCGCTGCGGACTTCTGTCGGGTGGGGAACAGCAGATGCTCGCGGTCGGCAGGGCGCTCGCGCGCCGTCCCGCGCTCCTGCTCCTGGACGAGCTGAGCCTCGGCCTCGCGCCGGTGATCGTCGAGAGCCTGCTCCCCGTCGTCCGTGCGTACGCCGAGGAGAGCGGCTGCGGCGTGGTGCTCGTCGAGCAGCACATCGAGCTCGCGCTGACGATCGCCGATCGCGGCTACGTCCTCTCACACGGCGAGCTGGTGCTCGAGGGGCCGGCGGAGCAGCTGCGCTCGAACAACGACCTGCTCGTCTCGAGCTACTTCGGGGAGCACACCGGGCTGTTCGCCGGCGAGCAGCCCTGAGGCACGGCCCCACGACGTACGGTGCCCGAGATGGCGCAGTCGGACCAGGGGTCACCCTCGACCACTCCGCCCTGACCGCAAGGGAGCTCTGATGGACCGGATCCTGACCACGCACACCGGAAGCCTCGTCCGTCCCGAGGAGCTGCTCGACGTCCTGGCCGCGCGGGAACGCGGCGAGGGACTCGACGCCGAAGCGTACGAGCGGATCCTCGACCGGGCGGTCGGCGACGTCGTCCGCCGCCAGACCGAGGCGGGGATCGACGTCGTCGACGACGGCGAGATGGGGAAATCGACCTGGATCACGTACCTCTACGACCGCGTGCTCGGGATCGAGGAGCGCCTCGTCCCGCTCGACGAGGGCGTCGTGCTGCCGCCGAGCCGCGACCGCCAGGCGTTTCCGGAGTTCTACGCGGAGCACGACGCGGCGTACGCCCGCGAGACCCGCAATCGCATCCGTCTGCCCGAGAGCGCCGGCGAGGGCGATCCCCGGGGCGCCGCCCGGGGGAAGCTCTGGTTCTGCACGGGGCCGATCACGTACGACGGCACCGCGATCCGACGGGACATCGCGCGCCTGCAGGAGGCGCTGAACGGCACGGACGTCATCGACGCCTTCCTCCCGGTGGTCGCCCCGGCGAGCGTGTACTGGCTGCGCAACGAGCACTACGCGACCGAGGAGGAGCTCGTCTTCGCGGTCGCGGACGCGCTGCACGAGGAGTACGCGGCGATCGTCGAGGCGGGGTTCCTGCTCCAGGTCGACGACGCCGTGCTCATGCACGAGTACGACTCGATCCTCTCGCGCGGCGGGTCGGTCGAGGACTACCGACGCTGGGCGACGCTGCGGGTCGAGGCGCTCAACCACGCGCTCGAGGGGATCCCCGAAGACCGCGTCCGCTACCACGTCTGCTTCGGCAGCTGGCATGGCCCGCACGTCTACGACCCGCCGCTCGCGGACGTGATCGACCTTGTGCTCGCGGTTCGCGCGCGCTACTACCTGATGGAGCAGGCGAACCCACGGCACGAGCACGAGTGGAGGCTGTGGGAGGACGTCGAGCTGCCCGAGGGCAAGGTACTCGTCCCGGGAGTCGTCACGCATCACACGACGATCGTCGAGCACCCGGAGGTCGTCGCGGAGCGACTCGTCCGGCTCGCCCGCCTCGTCGGGCCCGACCGCGTGATGGGGGGAACCGACTGCGGCTTCGCACAGGGAGCGTTCGTGCGGCGGGTGCACCCCTCGGTGCAGTGGGCGAAGCTCGCCGCCCTCGCGGAGGGCGCGCGCATCGCGACCCGCCGGCTCGGCGGGGTCGCCGCGGATGCCTAGGGCGTGGCTTCAGCCTCGCCCTCCTTGTTCGCACCAAGAGGAGCGAGGCCGAAGCCACGCCCCCACGTCGCCTGGCCACGCCAGGGCGCCTACGCCGTCGCGAGCTCGGCGGGTGCGAGCGGTGTCTTGCCGAGGATCAGATCCGAGGCCTTCTCGGCGATCATCAGCGTCGTCGCGTGCGTGTTCCCGCGGGTGATGGTGGGCATCACTGAGGCATCGACGACCCGGAGGCCCTCCGTCCCGAGCACGCGCAGCTCCGCGTCCACGACGGCGCCCATCGCGCAGGTCGACGTGGGGTGGTACACGGTCTGCGCCGCGCGCCGCACCCAGTCGAGGATGTCCTGCTCGGAGTCCGAGGCGGGGACGCTGAGCGCCTCGCGCTGGAGCGAGCGCAGCGCCGGCTGGGCGGCGATCTCGAGCGCGATCCGGACGCCCTCCACGATGCTCCGCACGTCCTCCTCGGTGGTGAGGAAGTTCGAGGCGACCCGCGGCTTCGAGTCGGGCATCGGCGCCCGCAGCGAGACCGTCCCGCGGGAGGAAGGCTTCACCACGACCGGCCCGAACGCGACGCCGTTGTCGGGCGGTGGGACGAGCCCTTCGTCCATCAGGGGCGCGGCCGCGAAGTGGAACTCGACGTCGGGCGCGGAGAGGCCGTCGCGCGTGTGGAAGAAGCCGCCGGCCTCGGGATAGTTCGAGGTGAGCGGGCCGCGGCCCTCCTGCTCGAGCAGCGCGAAGTTCTCCGGCGTGAAGATGCCGAACAGCCCGGGCTCGTCGGTCGCGTAGTTGAGGTTCACCATGCAGTGGTCCTGGAGGTTCCTTCCGACCGGAAGCACCTCGCGCAGTGGGATCCCGAACGGCTCGATCTCCTCGGCGGGGCCGATCCCCGAGAGCAGGAGCACGACCGGCGACTGGTACGCGCCGGCCGCGAGGATCACCTCGCGCTCGGCCCGCACGGTCTCCCGGGCGCCGTTCCGGACGAGGTCGACCCCGACCGCCCGATCGCCCTCGAAGACCACGCGCTCGACGAACGAGCAGTCCCGCACCTCGAGGTTCGGTCGTGCGAGCGCCGGATGCAGGTACGCGTCCGCGGCGCTCCAGCGCTTGCCGTCCCGCTGCGTGAGCTGGAAGCGGCCGACGCCCTCCTGGCGCTCGCCGTTCAGATCGGGGTTCCGCTCGTACCCCGCCTCGGCCGCGGCGTCGAGCATCGCGTCCACGAGCGGGCACAACGACCGGCTCTCGGAGACCGCGAGCGGGCCGCCGACGCCGTGGTACGTGCTCTCGCCGAGCTCGTTGTCCTCGCTTCGCTTGAAGTACGGCAGGACCTCGGCGTAGCTCCAGCCCTCGCAACCGTCTGCCGCCCAGTCGTCGTAGTCGACGCGGTTGCCGCGGAGATAGATCATCGCGTTCATCGAGCTCGAGCCGCCGATCATGCGGCCGCGCGGGAGGTAGAGCCGCCGGTTGCCGAGGCCGGGCTCGGGCTCTCCGAGCAGGTCCCAGTCGAGCGTGGCCGACTTGAACATGATCGGGAACATGGCGGGGATCCGGATCTCCGGCGCGGTGTCGGGCCCACCCGCCTCGAGCACCAGGACATCGACGTCCGGATCCTCGCTCAACCGCCCCGCGAGGACGCAGCCCGCCGAGCCCGCACCGACGATGATGTAGTCAGCCGCCATCGAGCACCTCTCGTCGCGTGGTCTGGGATGTTCCGGCACAGCCTAACGCCGCCGCCGCGAGGGAAACGGCTGGCGCGTCGCGCGACCGCGCAGTAGCGTCTCGCGCATGGGCGCGGCGGCAGAGGACCTGGTCGGCCTCTACTGGACGACGTCGGGGCCGGTCGAGATCCACGCAGGGCGGGAATGGAGCCTCTACGACCTCCGTGAGCGCTGCGAGCAGGCGGAGCGCGTCGGCTTCTCGGGGATCGGGCTCTGGCACGCCGACCTCGAGCACGTGCTGGAGAGGCGGACGCTGGACGACGTACGGCAGCTGCTCGACGCGCACGGCCTGCGGCACCTCGAGCTCGAGTTCCTGATGGACTGGTTCGTCGACCCCGGCGACGAGCGGCGGCGCGAGGCCGACCGCGTCCGGGCGCTCCTCTGGGAGGCGGCCGCCGTCCTCGAGCCCCACCACGTCAAGGTCGGGAACATCCCGGGGACGCCGTGCGAGCTCGACACGTTGATCGAGCGCTACGCGGAGCTGTGCGCCGACGCTACGGAGCACCACGCCGCGCCCGTCGTCTACGAGTTCATGCCACCGGACGTCAACGTCCATGACCTCGAGACCGCCCTCGCGCTCGTCGAGGGCGCCGACGCGCCGAACGGCGGCCTCGCGGTGGACACGTGGCACCTGGGCAAGCTCCGCGTCACGCCCGACGAGGTGCGGCGGATCCCCGCCCGCCACATCGGCTGGGTCGAGCTGAGCGACGGAAGGCTGGAGGACATGGAGGACATGGTCGACGAGACGATCAACCACCGCGAGCTCCCGGGCGAGGGCGAGTTCCCGCTCCGCGAGCACGTCGCCGCGCTCCGCGAGGCGGGCTACCCCGGCCCGTGGGGGGTCGAGGTGCTCTCGGCGGCGCTCCGCAACCTCCCGATCGACGAGATGTTCGACCGCGCGTACGAGACGAGCCGCGCGGCGATCTCCTGAGAACGCTTTTTTCCGAAACGAGCTCCACGCCGGGTCAGGCGAAGAACCGTCTCGGGTTCTCGACGAGCATCTCGTCGATCTGCTCCTGCGTGACCCCCGCCTCGAGCAGCCGCGGGAGGATCCGCGTCGAGAGGTGCAGGTACGAGGCGTGCTCGTCCGCGAAGAGTGGGTTCCCGATCATGAAGTCGTGGAACGTCGCCGCGTCGTGGCCGAGGTGGATGCGGTCGGTGTAGCCCTCCGCGACGAGCGCGACCAGCGTTCGGATGCGGTCCTCGTCCGGGTTGAAGTGCTCGATGTTGAAGCGGTCGCAGCCGAGGCTCGCGCCCGTGTCCGCGATCGCGCGCAGGTAGCCGAGGTCGTTGCTGTCTCCCGCGTGCGCGACCACCACGCGTCGCGGGTCGACGCCCGCGTCGACGAGCGCGTCGAGGGCCACCGTGCCCGTCTGCGTCTCGGCGTGCGTGTGCACCATCACAGGCGCGTCCGTCTCGACCGCCGCTGCCGCGACGAGCGAGAGGATCCGGGGGACGTCGCCCGAGAGGCCGTGGCGGTCGACGGCGCATTTGAGGAAGGCCGCCTTGACGCCCGTGTCGCCGATCCCCTCGCGGAGCTCCCTGACGAAGAGCTCGACGATCCACTCGTCCGTGCGGTAGCCGAGGAATCCGGGCAGCTCGACGAACGCGTACACGCCCGTGGCGACGACGATGTTGAGGTCGACCTCGGCATTGACGCGCTGGATCCGGGGGATGTCGCGACCGAGCCCGTAGGCGGTCGGCTCGACGATCGTCTCGATCCCCGCCGCGCGCAGGCCGCGGAGCTGCGCGATCGCCTCCGCGACTCCGGCGTCCTCGTCCCAGTAGCGCTCGCCAAAATGCGTGCCGAAGCTCGCGAGCGCACCCGGATCGAGGATGAACACGTGCTCGTGCATGAGCGTCGGCCCGAGGCGGTCGAGAGGCACGGGCCCACGCACGGTCTCGACCGCCGTCCGCGGGACGGTCAGCGGCGAGGTGTTCACGGCGGCGCCGGCAGGTCGGGCTCGCGTTGCAACCCGGCGATTATCCCGTGTGACGGCGCACCCCGTCGCGGCGCGCACCCCGAACCTGCTCAAGCCCGGGCGGATTCGGCCGATACCGATCGCAGCGAGCCTCCAAGGCTCAGCTGCCCCCCACGATGCTCGACCGCCATGCACTCCGACCCGCCGCACGGAGCACGCCTCACCCCGGGGCGCCGGGCGTCTGGACCGCGGGCGGCACCGACCGGCGCGCCCAGGCATCGCGACTCGTGGTGCCGATCGTGGTGGGCACGCGCCCGGAGGCGATCAAGCTCGTGCCGATCATCCTCCGACTGCGCGAGAGCGAGCACTACGAGCCGCTCGTCGTCTCGACCGGACAGCACCACCGGATGGTGGCCTACATCTTCGAGCTCGCGGGCATCGCGCCGGACGTGGTGCTGTGGGCGGGCTCCAAGCGCTCGCACCTCAACGAGCGCGTCGCATCGGTGATTCGCCGCTTCGACGACTTCTGCACCGAGCGGTTCGACGTGCACGGTGACGGACCACCCGACCCCGACGACGTCCTCAACGGCCGGGTGCCCGCCGCGGTCGTCGTCCACGGGGACACGACCTCGGCGATGGCGGCCGCCCTCGCAGCGTTCCACCTCCACGTGCCCGTGCTCCACGTCGAAGCGGGCCTGCGTACGGGGGGCAACAACCGGACCCCGTTCCCCGAGGAGCTGAACCGCCAGCTGGTCTCGTCGATCGCGGCGCTCCATTTCGCCCCGACGCCCAAGAACCTCGAGAACCTCGTGCGCGAGAACGTGCCGGTCGGACAGATCTTCGTCACCGGCAACACGGGGATCGACGCGCTCCAGTGGGCCTCCACGATCGACGTGCGCTTCGCGAACCCCGAGCTGCAGGCGCTCCACGACGGCGACCGGCGGATCGTGACCGTCACCGCGCACCGCCGCGAGAGCTGGGGCGACGGCCTCGTGGGCATCGCCGAGGGAATCCACCGGCTCGCGATCGCGGCGCCGGACGTCACGATCGTGCTGCCGCTGCACCCGAACCCGCGGGTGCGCGACACGCTCAGCGACCGCCTCGCCGGGATCGACAACGTCCTGCTCACCGAGCCGCTCGGGTACGCGACCTTCGCGCGCCTTCTCGCGCGCTCCCACCTGGTGATCACCGACTCGGGGGGGATCCAGGAGGAGGCCCCGTCGCTCGGCAAGCCGGTGCTCGTCACCCGCGAGACGACGGAGCGCGGCGAGGGCGTCGAGGCGGGGACGCTGCGTCTCGTCGGCACCGACCCCGAGCTGATCTTCCTCGAGGGCATGCGCCTTCTCACCGACCCGATCGCGTACGCGGAGATGGCCGAGGCGCAGAACCCCTACGGAGACGGGCGTGCGGCCGACCGCATCGTCCGCGCGCTCGAGCACGTGCTGCTCGGTGGAGAGCCGCCGCATCCGTTCGGACCGGGATACAGCCGCACCGAGGTCGTCCGCGCGTCGGGCCTGGAGGTCCCCGCGCCCGCCTTCGCCGAGTCGGACCTCGTCGTCGACGTCGAGGACGACCCATCGCCCTTGCTCTGACAGTCCCGTTCGCCGGTCTGCCAGGCGCAGTGCAGGCGTTGTTCTGGGTCGCGCTCGCCGTGATCCTCGTGGTCGACGCCTGGGTATGCGTGTTGTTCGTGCGTGCAGTGCGCTCGACACACCGGCAGCCGGCGCCCGCTCCGGGGGACGCAGACGCCTTTGCCTGGGTCTTTCTCGTGCCGGCGCTCGACGAGGAGCTGACGATTCGCGACAGCGTGACGCGACTCCTCGCGATCCCCGCCGCACGGCGGCACATCGTCGTGATCGACGACGCCTCGACCGACCGCACGCCCGAGATCCTGGGCGAGCTCGCCCGGCCCGACCTGCACGTCGTGCGGCGCGAGCTCCCGCACGCGAGGCAGGGTAAGGCGGCCGCGCTGAACGACGCCTTCGCCCGGCTCGGCGAGATCATCGGCGAGGTCGACCGGAGCCGGGTGATCGTCGTGGTCGTCGACGCCGACGGCAGGCTCGACCCGGCCGCACCGTCGCACGCCGCGGCGCACTTCGCGGAGGCGTCGGTCGGCGGCGTGCAGTCGCTCGTGCGCATCTACAACCGGCACCGGCTGCTGACCTGGTGCCAGGACATCGAGTTCTCGGTCTACGGCCACCTGTTCCAGGCGGGCCGCAACGACTGGGGCACGGCAGGGATGGGCGGCAACGGCCAGTTCAACCGGCTCGCTGCGCTCGACGACGTCGCGGACGAGGAGGGCCCGTGGCGCGACCGGCTGACCGAGGACCAGGACCTCGGACTGCGGCTGATCGTGCACGGCTGGCAGGGACGGCAGGACCTCCAGGCGACCGTCGACCAGCAAGGGCTCTCGTCGGTCCGGGCGCTCTTCCGCCAGCGGACGCGCTGGTCGCAGGGGAACCTGCAGGCGTTGGCGCTGATCGACGATCTCGTCGGAGCCCGGCTCGCCGCGGGCGTGCGCCTAGAGCAGGTCGCCTACCTCCTGATGCCCGTCTGGCAGGGGATCATCGGCGCCTCGTTCCTCACCGCCCTCGTCCTCATGGCGCTCGGCATCGCTCCCTTCTGGGACGGCGGCCCGAGCTGGCAGCTCCTCGTCTTCTGGGTGCTCGCCTTCGGCGGCACGATCCTCGGCTGCGTCGCCGCGCGGGCGTCGCAGGGGCCGCGCGGCTGGCTCGTCGGGCTCCTCGTCGGCCACGTCTACGTTCTCTACACGTGGTTCCTCTGGCCGGTGCTCTTCCGCTCGACCGCGCGCCAGCTCGCCCACCGGCGCGACTGGTCGAAGACCCGTCGCGAGCCGATCGGCCCCGAGCCGGCGGCCTGGCGCGCCGCCCCGGCCACGGCCGGGGACGAGTGGGCCGTGAAGGATTCGAACCTTCGACCTTGGGATTAAGAGTCCCCTGCTCTACCAGCTGAGCTAACGGCCCGCGAGGGGCAAGGATAGCGCCCGCTCAGCGGCCGCTCCGGAGGGCCGGAAGCGCCGTCGGGTAGTGGGATCGGCGCGCTGCCGACGTTGGTAGTGTCGCGTCTGGTGGCCCGCAGGAGCGCAGTGCTGAAGATGCTCGCGATCGCCGCGGCCGCGGCCGTCGTCACGACGCTCGTCGCGGTGCTGATCCGCTGGCTGCCGCATTCCGCGTCCGAGCAGATGGACCGGATCACGTTCACGTACTGGTTCGCGACCGTGATCTGCATCGCGATCTTCTCGCTCGTGATCGGCGTGATCGTCTACTCGGTGCTCGCGTTCCGCGCCCAGCCCGACGACGACACCGACGGCCCGCCGATCCACGGCAACACGAAGCTCGAGATCGCCTGGACGGTCGTCCCGGCGATCCTCGTGATCGCGATCGGCATCGTGAGCGCCGTCGTGCTCTCGAAGAACGCGGACGCCGGCTCGAACCCGCTGCACGTGAAGGTGTTCGCGCAGCAGTTCGCCTGGAGCTTCGAGTACGCAGGCAACGTCCACACGGAGGAGCTCGTCCTGCCCGTCCACCGCGGCGTCAAGTTCGAGATGACCTCGGCCGACGTGATCCACTCCTTCTGGGTGCCGCAGTTCGGGCAGAAGCAGGATGTCGTCCCCGGGATCACGACGTCGATCGTCGTCACGCCCACGCGCACCGGCCGCTTCACGCTGATCTGCACGGAGCTCTGCGGGCTCGGCCACGCGACCATGCGCGCGCCGGTGCGGGTGCTCAGCCAGAGCGGGTTCGACAGCTGGCTGAAGAAGGAGCAGGCGGCGGCAGGCGGCGGCACGAGCGGCGGGACGACGACCGGGGGCACGACGACCGGCGGGGGCGGCGCGACCGAGGCGCTCGGCGCGAAGACGTTCGCCTCCGCGGGATGTGGCGGGTGCCACACGTTCAAGACGGCGGGCAGCGACGGTCAGGTCGGGCCGTCGCTCGACGACCTGACCGCCGCCGCGCAGCAGGCCGGTGAGTCCGTCAGCGACTATGTCAGGCAGTCGATCGTCGATCCGAACGCGGTCGTCGTCTCCGGCTATCAGCCCGGCGTGATGCCACAGACGTTCAAGGACAGCCTGACCAGCGACCAGCTCGATGCGCTGGTCGCCTACGTGAGCGGGGAGGAGGCACAGTGACGAGCACGGTCCACGCGCCCGAGCAGCCCGGGGCGGCGCACGGTGCGCCGCCGCACCAGGGCCCGCTGCTGAGGCCCGGCTGGATCCGCGCCGCGTGGTGCACCCCGACGTTCTTCCTGATCGGGATGTTCATCGTCGTCGGGCTGCGCGCGCTCGCCGGCTGGGATCCCGTCTGGGACTGGGAGATCATCGTGCTCGTCGGCGGGATGGTCACCGCCCCGCTCGGGTTCCTGCTCGGGATCGGGACGTTCGACTACTGGCTCTACTGGGCGTCGGGCCGTGCGACCCGGATCGACGACCACGCGAACCACGGCGCCTATCGCTGGACCGACTACTTCAAGGTCAACACCGATCACAAGGTGATCGGGATCCAGTACCTCGTCACGACGTTCTTCTTCTTCCTCGCCGGCGGGTTCCTCGCGATGCTGTTCCGCGCAGAGCTCGCGCAGCCGGGAATGCAGTTCTTCGACACGCAGACGTTCAACGGCCTCGTGTCGGCGCACGCGACGCTGATGATCTTCGTGTTCATCATCCCAGCGTTCGCGGGGCTCGCGAACTTCGCCGTGCCGCTCATGCTCGGCGCGCCGGACATGGCCTTCCCGCGGCTCAACGCGCTCTCGTTCTGGATGCTGCCGGTCGCGGGCACGTTGTTCCTCGCGAGCTTCCTAGCGCCCGGCGGCGCGTTCGCGACGGGCTGGACGAGCTACGCGCCGCTCGCGTCCGAGCAGCCCTTCGGGCAGGTGTTCTTCAACATGGGCGTCCAGTGGGCAGGCGCCTCGTCGGTCGCGACCGCCCTCAACTTCCTCGTCACGATCATCACGATGCGGGCGCCCGGGATGACGTTCTGGCGCATGCCGCTGCTCGTCTGGGCGAACTTCACCACGTCGCTGCTCGTCGTGGTCGCGACGCCGTTCATCGCCGGCTCGCAGTTCTTCGTGATGTTCGACCGGGTGATGCACACGAGCTTCTTCACGCCGGACAACGGCGGCTACGTGCTCGGCTACCAGCACATCTTCTGGTTCTACTCGCACCCGGCGGTGTACATCATGGTCCTGCCCGGGTTCGGGATCATCTCCGAGATCGTCTCGGTGTTCAGCCGCAAGCCGATCTTCGGCTACCGCCTGATGGCGATCTCACTGATCGGGATCCTCGCGCTCGCGTTCTCGGTGTGGGCGCACCACATGTTCGTCGCCGGCATGGCCGACTGGCTGCGGATCCCGATGATGATCACCACGCTGCTGATCGCCGTGCCGACCGGCGTGAAGGTGTTCTCGTGGCTCGCGACCCTCTGGGAGGGGAAGCTCCACCTGAACACCCCCATGCTCTTCGCGCTCGGGTTCATCTCGACGTTCGTGATCGGCGGTCTGTCGGGGATCTACCTCGCGGCGGTGCCGATCGACATCCACGCGTCGGACACGTACTTCATCGTCGCCCACATCCACTACGTGCTGTTCGGCGGCTCCGTGTTCACGATCTTCGCCGGGATCTACTACTGGTTCCCGAAGATGACCGGCCGCATGTACGACGAGCGGCTCGGCAAGCTGCATTTCTGGCTCACCTTCGTCTCGTTCAACGCGACGTTCTTCCCGATGCACTGGGTCGGGCTCGACGGCATGCCGCGTCGCGTCGCCGACTACGCGGGGACCTACGGCGCGCTGAACATGGTGATCTCGATCTTCTCGTTCGTGCTCGGGGCGCTCCGTGATCGTGTTCGTCTACAACATGGTCACGAGCTGGGCACGCGGCCCGGTGGCCGGGTCGAACCCGTGGAAGGCGATGACGATCGAGTGGCAGGTCAGCTCGCCGCCTCCGGTCTTCAACTTCGACGAGATCCCGCAGGTGGTCGGCAGCCCGTACGAGTACGGGGTGCCCGGCGCGAAGCACGTCGTGCTCAAGGGCGGCGCGCTACAGGAGGCGTCGACGTGAGCGAGCGAGAGGAGCCCGCCGCGGTGCTGGTCGTCGCGAACGAGACCCTCGCGGGCCAGGAGCTCGTGGACGCCGTGCGACGCCGTGCCGCCGAGGGGCCGATCCGCGCCGTCGTGGTCGCGCCCGTCAACGAGCCGAGCTCCGGCTACGTCGTCTATCGGAACTCGCGCCGCGCGTCCGCGGGCCGGCGCGTCGACCGGATGGTCGCATCCCTGCGCGAGGCCGGGATCCCGGCGCACGGCGACGTCTTCGAGGGCGGACCCGTGACGGCAGTGGAGGACGTCCTCGCGCAGGAGCCGATCGACGAGCTGTTCGTGTCGACTCACCCCGAGGAGACCTCGGGCTGGCTGCGCCGCAAGAACGTCCTCTCCGAGCTCGAGCGGCTCGCCGGCGACCGGCCGTTGACCCACGTCGTCTCGGACGTGGCAGCCCGTAGCGGCGAGGCGAACGTGCTCGTGCTCGCGAACGAGACCGTCCTCGGCGAGCCGTTGCTCGACCGCCTGCGGCGGCGTGCCGCGGAAGGCCCGGCCGCGTTCCTGATCGTCTGTCCACAGTCCGATCCCGAGCACGAGGAGCACCCCGAGGCAGAGCGCCGTCTCCGCGCCGCGCTGACCGCGCTCCGGGACGACGGGATCGAGGCACACGGCCAGATCGCCCACCCGGATCCGTACACCGCCGCGATGGAGGTGATCGGAGACGAGCGGGTCGACGAGGTGATCGTCTCGACGTTCCCGGGCGAGCGCTCCGGCTGGCTCCGGCGCGACGTCGTCGAGCGGTTGCGCAAGGACGCCGGCGTGCCGGTGGAGCACATCGTCGCGAGGCGCTTTCTGCGCGAAGCGCCGCTGGGAGGCATCCTCGTGAGCGCGCACGCGGAAGCCGGCGAGCACGTCCATCACGGCCCGCCGGCGGCGCACCAGAGCTCGCGGCTGAATCCCACCACGCTCGGGATGTTCCTCTTCATCGCCTCCGAGGCGATGCTGTTCGGCGCGTTCTTCACCGTGTACTTCTTCGTGCGGGTCGTGAACCCGACCGCGCCGGCGACCTGGCCGCCTCCCCCCTACGAGTTCCCGGTCTTCGTCGCGGCCGTCAACACGGTGATCCTCGTCACCTCGAGCTTCACGATCCACTGGGCGACACAGTCGATCAAGCGCAACGACCGCAATGGGCTGCGCGCCGGCCTCGTGTGCACGATCCTGCTCGGCACCGCGTTCCTGCTCACCCAGCTGGTCGAGTACGCCCACGTCGGCTTCAACACTTCCGACGGCGCGTTCGCCTCGGTCTTCTTCGGGCTCACCGGGCTCCACGGCGCCCACGTCTTCGTCGGTCTCTCGCTCCTCTCGGTCGCCGCCGTCCGCGCCTTCCGCGGCCACTACTCGCCGGAGCATCACCACGGCGTCGAGATTCCCGGGATCTACTGGCACTTCGTCGACGTGATGTGGATCATCGTGTTCTTCGCGGTCTACGTCCTGTAGGTCGCTGCTCGCTCCGTGGGCCCTTCGCTGCGCGAAAGTGCCGGGAAACCGCCTTCGTTGGCGTCACCTTGCAGGATTGGGCAAGCTGTCGCCATGCCGGTGCAGCCCCCTGGCACTTCCCGCAGGGACGTGCCGTGAAGAACCCGCTCCGCGACGAGTCGTCGGCCTTCCAGCTCGTGCTGATCACGCTGGCAGGCGCGCTGCTCGTGGTGCTCGCGGCCTGGGTGAACACCTGGCTCGGGCTCGCGGTGTTCCTCGTGCTCCTCGGGGCGGCGCTCTGGGCGATCCGGGGCGGCTTGCGGCAGCGCCCACCGCGCGCCCACGTCGTCCACGACGGTGGGCCTGCACGGCGGATCCTCGTGGTCGCGAACGAGACCGTCGGCGGCGAGGAGCTCCTCTCGCTGCTCGGCAGCAAGGCGGCCGACGTGAGCGAGGAGATGCTGCTCGTCTGCCCGGCGCTCAACTCGCGGGTGCGGACGTGGACGTCCGACGAGGATCCGGCCCGGGCGGAGGCCCAGTCACGCCTCGACGCGAGCCTCGTCCGCCTCGCGCAGGCAGGGGTGAGCGTGCGTGGCGAGATCGGGGACGGAGACCCGCTCCAGGCGCTCGAGGACGCGCTGCGCGAGTTCCCGGCCGACGAGATCGTGATCTCGACGCACCCGCCGGGTCGCTCGCACTGGCTCGAGCAGGGGATCGTCGACCAGGCGCGACTGCGCTACGACGTCCCGGTGACGCACGTCGTCGTCGATCTCGCAGCCGAGAGCGTCTGAGGCCGTTCGCTGGCACGTCGCGTCGCGACGTGCCCGGGCCTACTTCCCCGCGTTCGACGAGACGTACTCCGCGACCGCCTGGATCTGGGCCTCGCTCAGCTGGCCCTTGAACGAGGGCATGCCGCCCATGCCGTTCGTGACGCGGTCGATCACGAGCTCCTTCGAGGGCTTCGCGTCGTCCAGGTTCGGCCCGACGGTGCCGTGCGAGCCGGCGGCGGCGAGCGTGTGGCAGCCGGTGCAGCCGGCCGTCGCGAAGATCGTCTTGCCGTCGGTCGCGCCCCCTGGCCCCGCGGGCTTCGGCGGGTTCGCGGGATCGATCGGCTGGCCACTCGAGTCGAGCCCGGCGACGGACGCGACGTAGCTCGCGACGTCCTCGGCGTCCTGTCCCTCGTAGATGTTCCGCGGCATCCCCGGCGCGCCCGTCGACGGCTTCGTGACGGCGTACGCGATCTGGTCGCGCACGACCTGCTGGATCACGCTCTGTCCCAGCCCGTCGATGCGGGACTGCACGAACGCATAGTCGAGGTTCGGGCCGATCGTCCCGGTCGTGCCCGCGTCGGCGAGGGTGTGGCACGAGCCGCAGCCCTGCTTGAAGAGCGCCTTGCCCCGGATCTTGTCGCCGGAGCCGGAGGAGTAGCCGACGGTGTCGCCACACGCGGCGAGCCCGAGCGCGGTCACGAGCGCGAGCACGACGAGCACGGCGACGTGTGCGGGGCGCCGGCGCAGAAGGGATGAGGACGAGCGCTCCACGCGGGAGCGAGTTTATCCCGATGCGTTCTTGCGGAGCTGCTTCAACTGCGCCCGGACGACGCTCGCGTTCGGGTCGTCGGGCGAAAGCTGGAGGAACCGCTCGTACGCGGTGATCGCCGTCGCGGTGTCGCCCGTCTGTTGCGCCGTTTGGGCGAGCTCGAGCTGGATGTTCGGATCGTTCGGCCGGAGCTCCGCGAGCCGCGAGTACGCCGCGACCGCCGCCGCCGCCTCGGTCGAGGCCTGCTGGTAGAGCGCGGTGAGGTCGTCCGTCGCCCCCGTGCTGATCGCGTCGTCGAGGGGGTCCGTGAGCGTCGCCTGGCCGGAGCCCGAGCTCAGAGACGGGAAGCTGAGGCCCGGAGCGCGGAACGCCGCGCGGATCTGCGCCAGCTGGAGCTCCTGCTGGAGCTCGCTCGTGCGCGTCAGATGGAGGCCGGCGAGCTCACGGTAGACGTCTGCGGACTTGGGCTTCAACGCGATCGCGCGGTTGAGGGCGTCGATCGCCGCCGCCGTCTCCCCCTCGGTCTGAAGCGCGGTCGCGAGGTTGCGCCACGCCTGCGCGCTGTTCGGGTTCTCGTCCGCCGCCTTCTGCGCGGACGAGACGGACTGGCCCGAGCTCGTGTTGTGGTCGCGGAAGATGTCGCCGATCCCGGTCCCGCCCGCGCCGACGCCGAAGACGACGAAGCCGAGCGCGAACACGAGTGCGAGGAACACGAACATCCACTTCGCGTGCCGCCGGATCCGCGGGAAGAACATCGTGTCCTCGATCGACGGCGCCGTCGAGGCACGCGAACGCGCTGCTACGGCAGCATGCGGCTTCGTGCTCTTCGGGCGGCTCTTCTCGAATCGGGCCATGCGCTCGTCCCTGGTCGATGGCGATCCTCGCCGCCTACGAGAGTAGCTGCAACCCGATCGGGCGACCCGCCCAGGACGACGGCGGTGACGGGGTCCTCGATCGGCTCGAAGGGCGAGCCCTCGAGCGACACCACGGCGAGGTCGGCCTGCTTTCCGGGCACGAGCGAGCCGACCCAGTTCTCCAGCCCGAGGACGCGGGCGCCGCCGAGCGTCGCGAGCTCGAGCGCCGAGGCCGCCGAGAGCGCGTCGGGTCGCCGCGCCCGCGCCCGCGCGGCCACGATCGCGGTGCGCAGCTCGTCGAAGACGTCGAAGGACGGCGTCGACGCGGGGCTGTCGGTCGCGATGCCGACCGGGATGCCTGCTGCGAGGAGCTCCTCGAGCGGCGCCGTGCCGCAACCGAGATAGCCGTTCGAGCGGGGGCAGTGCGCGACGCCCACACCGGCGCCGGCGAGCAGGGCGATCTCATCCTCGTCCACGTCGACGCAGTGCGCGGCCGTCAGCCCGGGCGCGAGCAGGCCCGCCTCGGCGAGCATCCGGATCCCCGTCGTGCCCGGGGGCGGGACGAGCAGGTCGGCGAACGACGACCAGTCGCCCGAGCCGTCTTCGAGGTACCGGCGCTCGGAGACGCTCTCTCCGAGATGCGTGGCGAGAGGCAGCCCCTGTGCCGCGCAGGCCTCGTAGACCGCCCTCGTGCAGGTGTACGGGGCGTGAGGCGAGATGCCGAGGCGCACCCGCTCGTCGAGCACGGGCTCGACGAGCGTGCGCAGCTCGTGGAAGCGGTCGAGGGCGGTCTCGTCGCGACCGAAGACCTCGAGGTAGACGATCGCGCGCAATCCGGTCTCGGCGGCCGCGCCCGCCGCGGCGCCCGAGAAGCTGCAGTCCCCGACCGTGGTCACGCCCGAGCGGAGGCAGTCGCGGGCGCCGGCGATCGCGATCGCCCGCATGTCGTCGGGCTCGAGGAGGTTCTTGCGGGCGACGTGCGTCCCGATCCAGGCGGCGAACGGGAGCCCGTCGCCGAACCCGGCGTACATCGCGTACTCGAGGTGCGAGTGGCAGTTGACGAAGCCCGGCACGATCACACAGCCCTCGAAGCGCTCGCCGCACCCGAGCTCCGATGCGGGGCCGACCGCCGCGATCGTGCCGTCGTCCGCGATCGCGACGGCGCCGTCCCCGAGCGGCGCGCCCTCGACCGGGACGACCCAGTCGGCGGAGACGATCCTCACCGGTCTGGAAGGAGGGGGCACGTGGGGGAACCATGGGTTCCCCCACGCGGGACCCAGTCGGCGTAGACGATCCTCACAGGGCTTCTGCTTCCGCTGCGGCGCGTTCCCAGCGGCGCTCCATCAGCACGGAGAGCCAGATCGAGAGCTCGTAGAGCACGAGCAGCGGGGCGACCTCGAGCGCCAGCGAGACGGGGTCGACGGTCGGGAGCAGGATCGCGAACGCGAGCATCAGCACGTACCCGATGCGGCGGTTGCGACGCATGCGCGTGGACGTGAGCGCGCCGATGCGTACGAGCGCGAGCACGAAGATCGGCATCTGGAAGGCGATCCCGAACGCGAGCAGCGTCAGGGCGACGAACGAGAGGAAGTAGCTCGCCCTGATCTGGACGTCGTAGAGGTGGGAGTCGTAGTCGACGAGGAACGTGAGCGCCTTCGGCAGCACGACGACGTAGCAGAACACGACCCCGGCCACGAACAGGAAGGTCGAGAGCACGACGAACGCGCCGAGCACGCGCTGCGTGTCCTCGGTCACCGCCGGCGCCAGGAACGCCCAGACCTGCCACAGGAGCACCGGGAGGGCGATTGCGATCGCCGCGTAGAAGCTCACCTTCAACGAGGTGATGAACGGCTCCGTGACCCCGAACGTGACCAGTGGGGTGCCGGCCGGGAGGAGATCCTTGAGCCGTTCGATCAGGCGGTCGTGGAACGCGTACGCGACCGCGAACGCCGGCACGAGCGCGAGGATGCAGACGAAGATCCGGTGCCGGAGCTCGGAAAGGTGCTCGACGAGGCTCGCCTCTTCCTGGTGGCCGAGGCGCCGCGGCACGATCCGGCGGGCCATCGCGCGCGGTGCGGGCTAGGAAACGGTGTCGCGCTCGCGCGACGGCGTGGCGGGCGTGGACGGCTCCGCGGGCGGGAGCTTCGCCATCTCCTCCACGTGGTCGTCTTCCTTGCCGGACACCGAGTCCTTGAACTCCCGCATCCCCTTGCCGAGCTGGCGCCCCATCTCCGGCAGCCGCTTCGGGCCGAAGACGAGAAGCAGCACGAGGAGGAGGATCAGGAGCTCCCAGATGCCGATCCCGAAAGGCATGCTGCAGAGCGTAGCTGTTTTCCCCGGCGGGACAGGCTGCGGGCCGGGCACGGCTCGGGTCTTGGAGACTTGTCCGCGGCCGCTACGATCGTAGGTGGGTGCGTACGGCGCTCTTCGCCGTGCGCAACGGTATTCGCACTGCAACCGAAGGACATTTGTGGCACTGCTAGAGATCACGAACCTGCATGTCGCGCTCGAGGATGGCACCGAGATCGTCAAGGGTGTCGACCTCGCGGTGGACACGAACCAGAAACACGCGATCATGGGGCCGAACGGGTCGGGCAAGTCGACGCTCGCGTACGCCCTGATGGGTCACCCCGCCTACGAGATCACCGAGGGGGAGATCGTGCTCGACGGGGAGTCGCTGCTCGAGCTCGGGGCCGACGAGCGAGCTCAGCGTGGCCTGTTCCTCGCGTTCCAGTACCCGCACGCGATTCCCGGCGTCACCGTGACGAGCTTCCTGCGCAGCGCGATCAACGCGAAGCGCAAGGCGGCGAACGGCGGCGAGGAGGATCCCGTGCCCGTGAAGGAGTTCCGCACGGAGCTGCTCGAGGCGATGGAGCACCTGAAGGTGCCGCGCGAGCTCGCGCAGCGCTATCTCAACGACGGGTTCTCGGGAGGCGAGAAGAAGCGCGTCGAGATCCTGCAGATGGCGATGCTGCGGCCACGGATCGCGATCCTCGACGAGACCGACTCGGGGCTCGACATCGACGCGTTACGCATCGTCGCCGAGGGCGTCAATCAGCTCGTCGGGCCGGAGATGGGGGCGCTCGTGATCACCCACTACCAGCGGATCCTCAACTACGTCACGCCGGACCACGTCCACGTGTTCGTCGGCGGCCGCGTCGTGGCGTCGGGCGGCGCGGAGCTCGCGCACCAGCTCGAGGCAGAGGGGTACGAGGCATTCATCCCCGCAGGCGTCGCAATCGAGGCGGGAGGAACGGAATGAGCCAGAGCGAGACCGAGATCATCCGCGACATCCGCTCGGACTACGGCTACGGCTGGCACGTCGACGACCTCTCGACGATCTACAAGGCGCCGAAGGGTCTCTCGCACGCGCTGATCGACGTCATCTCCGATCACAAGTCGGAGCCCGACTGGATGCGCCAGTTCCGCCACAAGAGCCTCGACTACTTCCTCGCGCGGCCGATGCCCGGTTGGGGCGCGGACCTCTCGGGAATCGACTTCGACAACATCCACTACTACGTCAAGCCGACCGAGAAGCAGGCGGACAAGTGGGAGGACCTCCCGGCGGAGATCCTCGACACCTGGGACCGGCTCGGGATCCCGGAGGCGGAGAAGAAGTACCTCGCCGGCGTCGGCGCGCAGTACGAGTCCGAGGTCGTCTACCACAAGCTGCAGGAGGATCTCGAGCGGAAGGGCGTGATCTTCCTCGACATGGACTCGGGCCTGCGCGAGCACGAGGAGCTCGTGAAGCAGTACTTCTCGACGATCATCCCGCAGAACGACAACAAGTTCGCGGCGCTCAACTCGGCCGTCTGGTCGGGCGGGTCGTTCATCTACGTGCCGCCGGGCGTCTCGATCGAGATGCCCCTGCAGGCGTACTTCCGTATCAACGCAGAGAACATGGGTCAGTTCGAGCGGACGCTGATCATCGTGGACGAGGGCGCCTACGTGCACTACGTCGAGGGCTGCACCGCGCCGATCTACTCGTCGGACTCGCTCCACTCGGCGGTCGTCGAGATCGTCGTGAAGAAGGGCGGCCGGTGCCGCTACACGACGATCCAGAACTGGTCGAACAACGTCTACAACCTCGTCACGAAGCGCGCGGTCGCGTACGAGGACGCGACGATGGAATGGGTCGACGGGAACCTCGGCTCGAAGGTCACGATGAAGTACCCAGCGATCTGGCTGATGGGCGAGCGGGCGCACGGCGAGGTGCTCTCGATCGCGTTCGCGGGCAAGGGCCAGCACCAGGACGCCGGCGGCAAGGTCGTCCACGTCGCCAAGAACACGTCGAGCGTGATCACCTCGAAGTCGATCTCGAAGAACGGCGGCCGCGGCGGCTACCGCGGGCTGCTCGAGGTCGCGAAGGGCGCGACGGGCTCGAAGTCGAAGGTCGTCTGCGACGCGCTGATCCTCGACGAGGAGTCGCGCTCGGACACCTACCCGTACATCGACGTGAAGGAGAACGACGTCGACCTCGGCCACGAGGCGACCGTCTCGAAGATCGGCGAGGAGCAGCTCTTCTACCTGATGAGCCGCGGCCTCTCCGAGGCGGAGGCGAGCGCGATGATCGTCTCCGGCTTCGTCGAGCCGATCACGAAGGAGCTCCCGCTCGAGTACGCCGTGGAGATGAACCGGCTGATCCAGCTGCAGATGGAAGGCTCCGTCGGCTAGCCGCCGGCGAGAGGAGAGCGACGACATGCTGACCGTGGAGCGCACCGACTTCGTGTCCGTGCCCGTGACCGACCTCGAGCGCTCGACCCACTTCTACGGCGAGATCCTCGGGCTTCCCCGAGCCTCCGAGACGGCAGGCTGGCCGGAGTTCCAGCTCGGTGAGAACGTCGCGCTCTACCTGATCGATCCGACGAACGTCGGTGCGGCGTTCGAGGGCCCGCATACCGCGTCGATCGCGCTGCGCGTGCCGGACGTCGCCGCCGCGCGGGAGGAGCTCGAGGCGAAGGGCGTCGAGTTCGCCGGCGAGACGTTCGACACGGGCGTCTGCCACATGGCGGTCTTCCACGACCCCGACGGGAACACGCTCATGCTCCACCGGAGGTACGCGCCCCGTGAGGTCTGAGCTGCTCGAGCGCTACCAGGCGCTGCCGCTGCCGACCACGCGTGACGAGCACTGGCGCTTCACGGACCTCGCCGGCTTCGATCCCGACGCGTGGACCGCCGCGGCCGCGGCGCCGTCGGAGGTCGCCTCGCTCGTCGACCTCGACGTCGCCGCCGCGGCGACGATCGACGAGACCTCGGTTCGCATGTCCGATCTCGGCGCCCTCCCAGAGGGCGTGCGCTTCGAGCCGCTCGGCGACGATCACCCGCTGGTCGGCTCGCTCGTGGCCCCGGACGACAAGTTCCGCGCCCACAACGCCGCCGTGTGGCAGAACGGCCTCCTCGTCCACATCGCGGAGGGCGTCGTGCTCCCGAAGCCGCTCTACCTCAGGGTGGCGAGCTCCGCGCCCGGCGGCTCGCTGTTCTGGCGCGTGCTCGTCGTCGCCGAGCCCGGCTCCCGTTTCACTCTCGTCCAGGAGCTGACGTCGGCGGAGGACGACCTCGAGGCCTACGTCAACGGGATCGTCGAGGTGGTCGTGCGTGACGGCGCGAAGGCCGAGATCGTCGACGTCCAGCGCCTCTCGCGGAAGGCCTGGCTCTTCGCCTCGTTTCACGCGAGCGTCGAGCGGGACGCCGAGCTCGACTGGGTCGAGGGCGGCTTCGGCTCCGCGAAGGGCAAGGTGTGGATCCAGAACGACCTGGCGGGCCGCGGCGCGACGTCACGCGTCACCGGCGCGTACTTCGCGGACGGCACGCAGCACCTCGACTACGACACGTACCAGCTCCACGCGTCACCCGACACGACCAGCGACTTCGCGTTCAAGGGCGCGCTGCGCGACTCGGCCGCCACCGTCTGGCGCGGGATGATCCGGGTCGAGGAGGGGGCCCAGAAGACGAACGCGTACCAGGAGAACCGCAACCTGCTCCTCTCCAAGACCGCGACCGCGAACTCGATCCCGGGGCTCGAGATCCTCGCCAACGACGTGCGCTGCACCCACGGCGCGACGCTCTCGCAGGTCGACCGCGAGCAGCTCTTCTACCTGATGGCCCGCGGGCTCCCACGCGCCCAGGCGGAACGGCTGATCGTCCGCGGCTTCTTCCAGGACGTGCTCGACCGGATCGAGCTCGAGCCGGTGCGCGAGGCGCTCGGCGCCGCGCTCGAGTCCCGCATCCCGGAGGCCTGAAGAGGCCCCCGCGCGGGGCGTGGCCAGGGGCGTGGCGTCAGCCTCGCCCCTCTTCCTCGTTGACACATTCCTGACGGACCGCTCAGGGTCTCCTGATCAGCGCCTCTTAGGGTCGGGTCATGCGCGTGATTGCCATTCTCGGGCTGCTCGCGGCCATCGCCATCCTCGTCCTCTAGACGAAGAGACGGAGAGGGGCGAGGCTGAAGCCACGCCCCGGCCACGCCCCGGCCACGGGCCGGCCAGCGCCGGCCACCTCCGCTCACCGCCGTGGCCACGGTCCTGCCAGGTCCGGCCACGCCCGGGCGACGCCCGGGCGACGCCCCGGGCGTAGGCTTGGCAGATGGAGGAGATCGGGCTCTTTCCGCTCGGGCTCGTGCTGCTGCCCTCCGAGCAGGTGCCGCTGCACATCTTCGAGCCCCGCTACCGGGAGCTGATCGGCGAGTGCCTCGACGCGGGTGAGCCCTTCGGTCTCGTCTTCGCGGACGACGACGGCCTGCGCCGAGTGGGCACGCTGGCGTCGGTCGTCGAGGTCACGGACCGCTTCGACGACGGCCGGCTGAACGTCGTCGTGGAAGGCGGCGACCGGTTCCGGCTGATGGAGCTGACGCGGGGACGGAGCTTCCACACGGGCACGATCCAGGCGCTCGGCGACCGCGTCGACCCACCGGACGACGAGCAGCTCCAGCGCGCGCTTGCGGTGTTCGCGCGTCTCGTCGACCTGACGGGGGCCGACGTGGAGACGCCGGATGTCGCCGTCGACCAGCCGTCGTTCGCGCTCGCCTCGCGCTTCGAGCTCGCGCCGGAGCTGAAGCTCGAGCTGCTCGAGGAGACGAGCGAGCGGGTCCGTCTCGCTCGGCTCTGCGAGATCCTCGAGACGGCGGCGGCGGCGGTGGAGCGCCAGCGGGCGATCGCCGAGCTCGCCCAGACGAACGGCCACGCGCGGCCTGTCTGACGCCAGCCTCCCGGGCGCCGGCCGGGGCGCGGCTACGATGGCCGGGATGGCATCGACGACGGCTCCAGTGCTCGACGCGCACCGCCTGCGCGAGGATTTTGCGGTCTTCGACGAGCTCCTGGACGGGAAGCCGGTCGCGTTTCTCGACTCGGCGGCCTCGACGCAGAAGCCGCGTCAGGTGCTCGACAGGATGCGCACGTTCTACGAGCACGAGTACGCGAACGTGCATCGCGGCGTCTACCGCCTCGCCGAACGGGCGACCGAGGGCTTCGAGGCGGCCCGACGCACCGTCGCCGGCCTCCTCAACGCCCCGTCCGAGAAGGAGGTCGTGTTCACCCGGAGCGCGACCGAGGCGATCAACCTCGTCGCGTACGCATGGGGTCTCGACAACCTCGGACCGGGCGACCTCGTGGTGATCACAGAGCTCGAGCACCATTCCAACTTCGTCCCCTGGCAGTACATCGCCCACCGCACCGGTGCCGGCTTCCGCAACATCCCGATCGACGACCAGGGCGAGCTGCAGCTCGACGCTCTCGACGCTCTTGCCGCAGAGGGCCGCGTCAAGGTGGTCGCGAACAACCTCGTCTCCAACACGCTCGGGACGATCAACCCCGTCGAGACGCTCGCCGCGTGGGCGCACGAGCAGGGGGGGATCATGGTCGTCGACGCCGCCCAGGCGGCGCCGCACCGCGTCGTGGACGTCCAGGCGCTCGGCGCGGACTTCGTCGCAGTGTCCTCGCACAAGCTCTGCGGCCCGAGCGGCGTCGGCGCGCTCTGGGGACGGCGGGAGCTGCTCGAGGCGATGAGCCCGTTCAACCTCGGCGGCGAGATGATCCGCTCGGTGGGGCTCGACCGGACGACGTTCAACGAGCTGCCGTACAAGTTCGAGGCCGGGACGCCTGCGATCGCGGAGGCCGTCGGCTTCGGCGCCGCGATCGAGTACGTCACCGCGGTCGGCCTGGAGGCGATCGAGCGGCACGAGCACCTCCTTGTCGAACAGGCGATGGCGGCTCTCGACGAGCTGCCGTGGGTACGCGTCTTCGGCCCGCCGCCCGAGCGCCGCGCCGGGATCGTCTCGTTCGACGTCGAGGGCATCCACCCGCACGACGTCGCGCAGATCCTCGACTGGGAAGGCGTCGCCGTTCGTGCCGGCCATCACTGCACCCAGCCGCTGATGACGCGCCTCGGTGTCGCGGCCACCACCCGCGCGAGCTTCTACCTCTACTCGATCCCCGAGGAGATCGACCGCCTCCTCGCGGGGCTCCACAAGGTGAAGGCCTCGCTCGGCTGATGTCGGAGTTCGAGCAGCTGTACCGCGAGGTGATCCTCGACCACTACAAGGCGCCCAGGAACCACGGCGTCCTCGAGGAGCCGGACGCGGTCGCCGAGGGCCAGAACCCGCTCTGCGGCGACGAGGTGACCCTCTCGGTCCGCTTCGGGCCCGACGACGTGATCGAGGAGGTCGGCTTCGAGGGCCGCGGCTGCGCGATCAGCCAGGCTGCGACTTCGATGCTCACCGACCTCGTCAAGGGCCGGACGGCGGCCGAGGTCTCGGCCATGCCGAAGGAGGAGCTGCTCGACGAGATCGGCATCCCGCTCACTCCGGTGCGGCTCAAGTGCGCGCTGCTCGGCATGGGGGTGCTGAAGGTGGCGCTCCACAAGGCGAAGGGGACGCCGCTGCCGGAGGAGTGGGGAGCCTCGTCGGGGGACATCACCCTCTCCTGAGCCGAGAGGCCGGCGATGGAGATCGAGGCGCTGCCGCTCGACGAGCTGCCGGACGGCTCCATGCGGCTGATCCCGGCGAACGGCACGACCGTGGGTCTCTACCACTGCGCCGGCGCGCTCTACGCGATCGAGGATCGCTGCTCGCACGATGACGGTCCGCTCTGCGAGGGGGAGTGGGACCAGGGAGCGTGCCAGGTCGTGTGCCCCCGCCACGGGTCGCGTTTCGACCTTCGTAGCGGCGCCGCGCTGACGCTGCCCGCGTACCTCCCCGTCGACACGTACCCGGTGCGCGTCCGGGACGACGGGATGATCGTGATCGACGTCGTCGACTGAGCGAAGGGGCGTAGCGGCTTGGGGGGCGGAGGGGCCTGGCTTCAGCCTCGCCCCTCGTGGTACGCCAAGCAGACGGGCGAGGCTGAAGCCACTCCCGATAGGGTCAGGTCGTGCTCGACGACCGTGTCCGCTCCGTGCTGGCCCGTCTCGAGGCGGAGGACGAGGCGGATCGCGAGTCGGAGCGCCCGCTGTCGGAGCGCTCCCTCGCGGTGGGTCCCGAGTCGGGTCGCCTGCTCTTCGCGCTCGTCGCGCCGAACGCCGGCTGCGAGGTGCTCGAGATCGGCGGCTCCCGCGGGTACTCGACGATCTGGCTGGCCGCGGCGGCGCGAATCCTCGGCGGCCGCGTCCTCTCGCTCGAGCGGGAGCCGGCGAAGATCGACGCCTGGCACCGCAACATCGCCGACGCCGGTCTCGAGGAGTGGGCCGACCTCGTCGAGGGCGACGCCCGCGAGACGCTCCCAGCCCTCGAGGAGGGCTTCGACGTCGTCTTCCTGGACGCGTGGAAGGACGACTACGAGTGGTACTTCGAGGTGGCGCGGACGAAGCTCGAGCCCGGCGCGGTCGTCGTCGCCGACAACGTCTCCTCGAGCGACACGGTCAGGGCGTACGCGGCCGCCCGCCAGGCCGACCCGACGCTGCTCTCGGTGACCGTCCCGATCGGACACGGGCTCGAGGTGACGACTGTGCTCGGGCCGTCTCTCTCGGGCTCGGGGCTCGGCCCGGACCTGATCGCGAGCTGCTCGAGACGGCGGGCGAGCGCCCGCTCGATCGCCGCGTAGCGCGGCGTGCCCGCGACGTTCGTCAGCTCCCACGGGTCGCGCCGCAGGTCGTAGAGCTCACGCCAGCCGTTGTCGTACGCCACGTACACGAAACGCGTCGTCCGGACGGCACGAAACGGTGGCGGCCCGCCGCGGCGGAGCTGTCCGGGGCCCCGGTACTCGACGAGCGCGTCGTTGCGCCACGGCGGATCGTGGCCGCGGAGGAGCGGTACGAGGCTCCGTCCGTCCACGGAGGAGGCCGGCTCGACACCCGCGAGCGCCGCGATGGTCGGGGCGAGGTCGACGTTGAGGACGAGATGCCGGTCGACGGCCCCGCCCGGCGCGCTCCACGGGGTGCGGATCACGAGCGGCAGGTGGATCGACTCCTCGTAGGGCCAGATCTTCCCGCCGAGACGGTGCTCGCCCCAGAGGAAACCGTTGTCGCTCACGTACACGATCACGGTCCGGTCGAGCACGTGACGGCGCCGGAGCGCGGCGACGATCGCCCCGACCGACCGGTCGAGCGAGCGGAGCGTCTCGAGCTGGCGCCGGCGGACGTCGTCGAGCTCGTACGCGGCACCGCGCGGGGTGAAGGTACGCACGAACCGTGCCTGCCACGGCTTGTCGGAGATGTCCGGCTCGTCGAAGGCCGGCGACCGGAGCCTCGGCAGGCGACGGATGCTGTTGCGGTCGCGCGGGGCGGGGATCGCGGGCAGATGCGGTGCGACCGGCGCGAAGTAGAGGAAGAACGGTCCGCGTACGGAGCGGACGAAGCCCACCGCCTTCCGCGTCAGCACGCTCGTGGAGTAGTCGGCGGGACGACGGCCGTACGAGACCTCGCGGCCGTCCACGTCCAGCGTGTAGTGGTAGTAACGCTCCTCCGGGACGCTGTCCATCGCGATCCACCGGTCCCAGCCGGGCGGGATGTGGTGGTCGCCGTCGAGGGTGTAGTCGTTGAGGTACTTGCCGACGAGCGCCGTCGTGTACCCGGCGCCCTGGAGCCACGTGGCGAGCGTCGAGCGCTCGTCGAAGCTCGGGTAGCCGTGCGGGCCGAAGTTCGCGAGGACGCCCGTGCGGTCGGGATAGCGTCCGGTGAGGATGCTCGCCCGCGAGGGCGCGCACTCCGACGTGGTGGTGACGTACTGGGCGAACCGCACACCGTGCCGGGCGAGGAGGCGCTCGACGTTCTGCATCCGCCGGTCGGCGTCGAGGCGCTCGTCGTCGGAGACGATCAGGACGACGTTCAGCCGCGCGGGTGCGGGCGGCGCGCCGACGGCGCCAGAGTCCCGCCCGATGCCGAGCGCGACGGTGGCCCCGGCGGCGAGCACCGACCCCAGCATCCGCCACCGCCGCATCGCAGGAAACCGTACCTCGTGGATATCGGCCCTGGTCCCCGTCCACTCGCGTTGCTATGGTGCGCATACCGCGGAAAGGAGGTGGTCGGGTGTCAGATTCGTGCAGTACCGGCAGTGGAGGTACCGACGGGTAGAGGCGTGTCCCCGGGACCTACGGGGAATCGCCATAGCCACGCGTAGGGGACTCGCGCTTCGCGCCGCCGACCACCTCTGGTCTGGCAGGAAGCGCCTCTACCAATCCAACGTCGGTTACCGAGATCGAGAGCCGCCTCGGGGCGGCTCTCGGTTTGCCTGCGAGCGTTCGTGCCGCTTGCGCGGAACGAACGCCGCAAACTCCCTCGGCCCGGCTTCGCCGCGCCGAGGGCCTCTGAGCGGTCTGCCGCCTTCGCGGCGCCCGCCCTCGACGGCGCCGAGCGCTAGCGCGCAGCGGCCTCAGCTGCTCGTGGAGCGGGACGCGATCGCCGAGCCCGAGCGCGCGCAGCGAGGCGCCTGCATCCGAGACGACGTTGTCGGGCCCCTCGAGCATGCGGAGCTGGTCGCGCGTGAGGAGCGCGGGTGGGATCCGCTCGAACAGCGTGGCGGGGCCGCGGGCGAGCCAGAAGGGCACGTGGACAGTCGGCCGGCGTGTCCCGAGGGCGCCCTTCAGTCGTCGCCAGAGCTCGCTCCAGGTGACCGCGTCGGGGCCGCCGAGCTCGATCGGGCCGCTCGACCCGTCGCCGTCGACCGCGAGCCGGACGGCCCGAACGACGTCGTCGATCCAGATCGGCTGTACCCGCTGTGTCCCCGGTCCGATCACCGGGGTCACCGGGAAGAGCCGGGCAATGCGCAGGAAGCGAGGCAGGACGCCGCCGTCGGCGCCGAACACGAAGCTCGGCCGCAGCACGACGTGGTCGATGCCGCAGTCGCCGACGGCCTGCTCCGCCGCCCATTTCGCGCGGAAGTACGGGACGGTCGCGTTCGGCCCCGTCCCGAGCGCGCTCATCAGGACGAGCTTGCGCACCCCGGTCTCGCGCGCAGCCTCGACGAGGTTGCCGGTGCCGGCCGCCATCACCCGCTCGAACGCCGCGGGCGCGCCCTCGACGATCGCGACGAGGTGGACGATCGTGCGCATCCCGCGCGCCGCCGCGCGGAGCGAGGCGGGGTCGGTCACGTCGCCACGGACGAGCTCGCAGTCGACGTCCTCGAGCACGGCGGCGGCCCGCGCGCTCCGCACCATCGCCCGTACCCTGACGCCGCTCGCCGCCAGCTCGCGCGTCACGTGGCGTCCCACGAAGCCGCTGGCCCCGGTGACGAGAATCACGAGGGGTCCACGAAGTTCTGCCAATAGCGGCTCGGCGTGGGGCCGCGCTGGCCCTGGTACTTCGACCCGAGGCCTCCCGCGCCGTAGGGCGTCTCCGCAGGCTCTGACATCTGCACGAACGAGAGCTGTCCGATCTTCATCTCGGGTAGATCGTGATCGGCAGGTTCGCGACGTTGGACAGCTCGAGCGTCACGTGGCCGTCGAAGCCCGGGTCGATGAAACCGGCCGTGGAGTGGATCAGCAAACCGAGCCTGCCGAGTGACGACTTCCCCTCGAGCCGTGCGACGAGATCGTCGGGCAGCGTGACGCGCTCGAGTGTCGAGCCGAGCACGAACTCGCCCGGATGCAGGATGAACGGCCCGTCGCCGTCGACCTCGACGAGCTCGGTCAGCTCGTCCTGGTCGACCTTCACGTCGATGAAGGGATAGCGCGAGTTCCGAAAGACCCGGAACAGACGGTCGACACGTACGTCGAGGCTCGACGGCTGCATCAGCGCCGGGTCGTACGGCTCGATGCCGATCCGCCCGGTCTCGATCTCGCGGCGGATCGCCTGGTCGGAGAGCACCATCGCGGGGATCGTAGACCGCTTCCGGCGACGCCCGTCTGCGCTCCGGCCGCACGCGATCGCCTACACTCATGGGTCCGGTGTCCATGTTGTATCCATCGATGGACCCGAACGAGCGCTTCCGTGCTCGGAGGGACTCGGCGCGCCGGCGGAAGCGACGGCGCCGCGCCGCGGTGGCGGCGGTCCTGCTCGTCGGGGTGCTCGCGCTCGCAGGCGGGATGACGCTCGCGGGCAAATCGGACCAGCGCAGGACCGCCACGCAGGGCGGCGTCACGATCGAGACGGTCGAGAAATCCGTCGCGGTCGCCTCCAGGCCGCGTCCCCTGCCGGTGGAGGTGCGCGGCGTCCACGTGACGGGCGCGCTCGCCTCGCTCCCGGGCAAGCTCCAGGAGTACATCCGCTCAAGAAGTACGGCCTGAACACGATCGAGCTCGACGTCAAGGACGAGGGCGGCGAGATCTCGTTCGCCCCGGCGGGCGTCCCACTCGCGCGCAAGGCCGGCGCCGTGCGCGACTACTACTCCCCGCGCGAGGTCGCGAAGCTCGTCCACCGCGCAGGGCTCTACCTGATCGGCCGGGTCGTCGTCTTCCAGGATCCGTACCTCGCGCGGGCGCGGCCGGACCTCGCCGTCCGGCGACCCGACGGCTCGACCTGGACGACGAGCGCGGGCCTCGCCTGGGTCAACCCGTACGACCGGCGGGTCTGGGACTACGACATCTCGATCGCCGCCGCGGCGGCGCGCGCGGGGTTCGACGAGATCATGCTCGACTACACCCGCTTCCCGTCCGACGGCGACATCGCTGGGACCGTGTACCCGGGCAAGACGAGCGTCTCGCGCGGCCAGGTGATCGCGGACTTCGCCGCCTATGCCGCACAGCGTCTCGAGCCGCTCGGGGTTCGCGTGTCGGCCGCGCTCTTCGGCTCTGGCGGCGACGCGCGACATCGGCGTCGGCCAGGTGCCGCGCTGGATCTCGAAGCACGTCGACGACATCCACCCGATGGCGTACCCGGTGCTCTACGGCGGGGGCGAGCTGGGCATCGTGAAGCCGAGCTCCGAGCCCGGCGAGACCGTCTTCCGCACGCTGATCGACTACAAGCGCCAGGTCCGCGGCGGTCGTGCGCAGCTGATCCCGTGGATCCAGGACTGGAGCTACGCGCCCGATCAGGTCATGCAGCAGGTCCGCGCCGCCCGGCTCCAGGGGGCGAAGGGCTTCCTGCTCTGGAACGCGAACGGGCTCTACACGAAGCAGGCGCTCGCGCCGCCGCCCTCGTAGACGCAGGAACCGTCCGACCCGTGCTCGCCCACGACGACCGAGGCGACGGCGAGGCGATCGTCTTCCTCCACGGCCATCCCTTCAGCCGTGCGATGTGGGCCCCGCAGCTCGACGGGTTGAGCGACGAGTTCCGGGTCGTCGCGCCCGACCTCCCCGGCTACGGCGCCTCGCCGGCCGTCCCGGGCATCGTTCCGATGCGTGCGATCGCCGAGGCGGTGGTCGAGCTGCTCGACGGGCTCGGGATCGAGCGGTCGACAGTCGTCGGCCTGAGCATGGGCGGGCTCGTCGCGATGGAGCTCGGCTCTCGGGTACCCGGAGCGTGTCGCCGGGGTCGTGCTCGCGGCGACGACCGCGGCACCGCTGACGGAGGAGGAGGCGCAGCGCCGCCGGGCGTCGGCGGACGAGATCGAGGCGCACGGGATGCTCGGGCACACGGTCGAGATGCTGCCGCGCCTGTTCGGGCCGGCCGCGAGCCGTGACCCCGCGATCACGGTGCCGATCGTCGTCACGATGCTCGAGACCGATCCTGCCGGGCCTGCCGCCGCTCTGCGCGGGCGTGCCGAGCGACCCGACTACGAGCGCCTCCTGCGCGATCTCCGGCCGCCTGCGCTCGTGATCGCCGGCGACCACGACGCGTACTCCACGCGGGAGGTCACCGAGCAGCTCGTCGCGGCGCTTCCCCGCCCGGAGGTGCTGCTCCTCCCCGGCGTGGGCCACTTCCCGAACCTCGAGGCGCCCACGCAGTTCGACGCCGCGGTGCGTGCGTTCGCGCGGCGCGTGAGCGGCTCAGGGGCCGAGCCGCGCGCGTGACCAGCCGCCGCCGGTTCGCTCGTACCGGACGCGGTCGTGGAGCCGATTCTGTCGGTTCTGCCAGAGCTCGAATGCCTTCGCGGCGAGCCGGTACCCACCCCACCACGCGGGCAGCGGCACGTCGGCGTCCTTCGTGAACCGCTCGTCCGCGCGCGCGTAGAGCCGGTCGAGCTCGTCGCGGTCGGCGAGCGGTCGAGATTGCGGTGACGCCCACGCCCCGAGCTGGCTCTCACGCGCGCGGGCTCGGAAGTACGCGAGCGACTCCTCGTCCGAGAGCCGTGCCACCCGGCCCTCGACCCGAACCTGCCGCCGCAGCGGCGGTCCCCAGTAGAAGCAGAGCGCCGCCTGCGGGTTCGTCGCGAGCTCCCCCGCCTTGCGGCTCTCGTGGTTCGTGTAGAAGCGCAGGTCCCGCTCGGCCACCCCGCGGACGAGCACCATGCGCACGGACGGCCGGCCGTCGGACGTCGCCGTCGCGAGTGCCGCGCCGTCTGGCTCGTCCACGCCGGCCTCGCGCGCCTCGCCGTGCCAGGCCGCGAGCGCGGCCCAGGGGTCGGGGTCGAGACCATCCAGCCAGGCATCCGCCACGGGACGAATGTACTTCGGAGGCCTCGGATACGCTGAGCTCATGGCAGCGACGCGGACGATCGAGATCAGGACGGAGATCCCCGGGCCGCGCTCTCGGGCGCTCGCCGAGCGCGAGCTGCGGGCCGTCGCCCGCCCGTTGCACGGCCACCTGCCGATCTTTGCCGCCCGCGCGGAGAACGCGACGATCACTGACGTCGACGGGAACGTCTTCGTCGACTTCGCGGGAGGCGTCGGCGTCCTCAACGCGGGCCACGCGCATCCGACGGTGGTCGCCGCAGTCGCCGAGCAGGCCGCCCGCTTCGTGCACACCGACTACACGATCGTCCCGTACGAGACGTACGTCGAGCTCGCGGAGCGCCTCTGCCTGCTCGCGCCGATCGAGGGCGAGACCCGCGCGGCGTTCTTCAACGCGGGCACCGAGGCGGTCGAGAACGCGGTCAAGCTCGCGCGGCTCCACACCGGACGCCCCGGCGTGATCGCCTTCGAGGGAGCGTTCCACGGCCGCACGCTGCTCTCGATGACGATGACCTCGAGGTTCCACCCGTACAAGACCGGGATGGGGCCGTACGCGCCGGAGGTTCACAGGGCGCCGTTCCCGAGCGCCTACCGGGGACCGAGCGCGAGCGAGGCGCTGGCGCGACTCGAGCGCATGTTCGAGGCCCACGTGCCCGCCGAGCGGATCGCGGCGATCGTCTTCGAGCCGCAGCTCGGCGAGGGGGGCTTCGTGCCCGCGCCTGCCGAGTTCGTGGCCGGGCTGCGCGCGATCTGCGACCGGCACGGCATCGTGCTCGTCGCGGACGAGGTGCAGACGGGCTTCGGCCGCACCGGCCGGATGTTCGCGATGGAGCACTTCGACGTCGAGCCCGACGTGATCACGGTCGCCAAGTCGATCGCCGCCGGTCTCCCGCTCTCGGGCGTGATCGGCCGGGCGGAGATCATGGACGGAGCCCACGTCGGTGCGATCGGCGGCACGTACATCGGGAACCCCGTCGCACAGGCTGCGGCACTGGCCGTCCTCGACGTCTTCGAGGACGAGAACCTCGTTGCCCGCGCCGACCTCCTCGGCGCGCAGATCCGCGAGCGGATGCGCTCGTGGCAGGAGCGCTGGCCGCAGATCGGCGACGTCCGGGGGCTCGGCGCGATGCTCGCGATCGAGCTCGTCCGCGACCCGGAGACGAAGGAGCCCGCACCCGAGCTCGCCGCCGCCACGATCGCGGCGGCGCTCGCGCGCGGCCTCATCCTCCTCAAGGCCGGGCTGTCGGACAACTGCATCCGGGTGCTCTGCCCGCTCACGATCGAGGACGCCGTGCTCGAAGAGGCGCTCTCGGCGTGGGAGGACGCGCTCGCAGACGTTCTCGGCTGAGCAGTCCGGACAAAGAGGGGCGAGGCTGAAGCCACGCCCCGGGGGGAACGCCCTGAGACAGCCCTAGTACTCGAGCGAGCGGCGGCGCTCGTGGCGTTCGAGCGCGAGGGCCACGAGGCGGTCGAGCAGCTCGCCGTACTCGATCCCGGAAGCGGCGAACAAGCGCGCGTAGAAGCTCGTCGCGGTGAAGCCCGGGATCGTGTTGAGCTCGTTCATCACGATCTCGCCGTCGGTCTCCCGGACGAAGAAGTCCGCGCGCGCCATGCCCTCGCATCCGGTCGCGACGAACGCCTCGAGGGTCACCTCTTGTGCCCGCGCGAGCTGGGCGTCGGTGAGGCCCGGCGGCGGGACGACGAGCTCGGAGCCTCCCTCGTCGTACTTCGAGGCCCAGTCGTACCAGTCCGCCCGGTGTGCGACCACCTGACCGGGAAGCGAGGCCACCGGGTCGGGGAGGTTCCCGAGCACCGCTACCTCGATCTCCATCCCGGGCACGAACTCCTCGACCATCACCTTCTCGTCGTGGCGGCGGGCGTCGGCGACGGCCCCCTCGAGCTCGGACTCGCGCAGCACCTTGGAGATCCCCACCGACGAGCCCATGTTCGCCGGCTTCACGAAGACCGGGTAGCCGAACGGGTTCCGGATCTCGTCGCCGAGGCGCAGCGCGACGTGACGAGCCACGGGGACGCCCGCGCCGCGCATGAGCGTCTTGAAGACGTCCTTGTCCATGCAGATCGACGACGCGAGCACGCCGGGGCCGACGTAGGCGACACCGGCGAGCTCGCAGAGGCCCTGCACCGTGCCGTCCTCGCCGAACGGCCCGTGCAGGATCGGCAGCACGACGTCGACCGAGCCGAGCGTCGCCGGCGCGGAGTCGGCCGGGACGGGCAGCGTCTCGGCCGTCGAGCGGGCGGCGAGCTCTGCACGCGCGTCCCCCTCGGGGAGCGCCCAGCGTCCGTCCCGCCCGATCTCGATCGTCCGCACGTCGTACCGCTCGGGATCGAGCGCGGCGATCACGGACGCTGCCGATGCGAGCGAGATGTCGTGCTCGCTCGACCGCCCGCCGGCAAGCACGGCGAGCCTCACCCTCTGGCTCACGGAGGCGGGGTCTGTCCCGTCGAGGGCGTCGCCGGCGTGGTCGGTGTCGTCGGGGCGGGGGTCGTGGGCACGATCGTCGTCGGCGCGGTTGTCGTCACGTCCGGAGGCGGCACGTACGTGCCGACCGTCAGCGCGACGACGGACTTCGGGTCGGCCTGGGAGTTGCCGGCCGGGTCCTGGCTGATCACGAGACCGTCGAGCGCCTGGTCGTTGGTCTCCTGCTGGGTCACCGTGGAGCGGAACCCCGCCGCACGGAGCGTCGCTCGGGCGTCCGCGACCGACTGGAGCGAGACGTCCGGCACGCTGACGGTCTTCGGGCCCTTGCGAGACCGAGAGCGTCACCGACGATCCCCGGGAGGCGGTCGAGTTGCCCGGCGGGTCCTGGTCGACGACCTGCCCGGCCGGCTGATCGCTTTCGACGTCGACCCTGCCGACCGTGAAGCCGGCCGACTGGAGCTGCGCCGCAGCCGTGTCGTAGCTCTGCCCGATCACCGAGGGCACAGCGACCGGCTTCGGGCCGCTGGAGACGTTCACACGGACCGAGGCGCCCTCCACCACCACGGTGCCGGACGAGGGATCCTGCGCTGTGACGGTGTCGGACGGCTTGTCGGACGGCACCTCGTGCACGTCGGCGTCGAGACCGAGGCTCGTCAGCTCCTTGACCGCCGTGTCGCGTGACTTCCCGACGAGCGAGGGGACCGTGACGTTGCGCTTCCCGCTCGAGACGAGGATCGTGACCATGCTGCCCTTCGTCTGCCGTGAGCCCGGATCGGGCTGCTGGTCGAAGACGTAGCCTTTCTCGGCGTCGTTGTTCGGCAGGCGGCGGACGTTCGGGACGAAGCCGTCCCCATCGATCAGGGCGACCGCCTTGCGCTCGAGGATCCCCTGGTAGTCCTGTACCGCGACCGGCTCGTTGGCGTCGATCTGGTCACGGACGTTGTCGTAGAAGAGCCAGCCTCCGATTCCGAGCGCGATCGCGGCAGCCAGCGCCAGGAGCCACGGCCACAGGGGCCTGCCGCGGCGCACCTCGCCCTCGTAGGAGCGGTAGCGCTCTCCGCCCGCGACGCCGGCGGGTCGCACCGGCGACGCGACGGCGGTGGCGGCAGTCGTCTCGCCGCGCAGCACCATCGTGGCCGCTTCTTCCGTCTCCGGGCCGACCCCTTCACCGCGGCCGACGAGCTCGAGGTCGCGGTCCATCTCCTTCGCCGTCCGGTACCGGTCGGCGGGCTCTTTCGCGAGGGCGCGGAGCACGACGAGATCGAGGTCGCGCGAGACCTCGGGTCGCAGCGCCGACGGCGGCTCCGGCACCTGCGAGAGGTGCTTCATCGCGATCTCGACGGGCGTCTCCCCCGTGAAGGGCACCTTCCCCGTCAGGAGCTCGTAGAGGACGATCCCGGTCGAGTAGAGGTCGGACGACTCGTCGACGGGGGCCCCGCGCGCCTGCTCGGGCGAGAGGTACTGGGCGGTGCCGATGATCGACCCTGCCTCGGTCATCTGGCTCGAGCCCGCGCGCGCGATCCCGAAGTCGGCCACCTTCACGCGCCCCTCGTTGTCGACGAGCACGTTGTGGGGCTTGATGTCCCGGTGGACGATGCCGTTCCGGTGCGCGTAGCGGAGCGCGGCGAGCACCTGACGCGTGTACGAGATCGCGACCGGGATCGGGCACATCCCGCGCGTCACGATCAGCTCCTTCAGCGTCCGCCCCTCGACGTACTCCATCACGATGAAGTACGAGCCCTCGGCCTCTCCGCGGTCGTGGATCGCGACGACGTTCGGGTGCGAGAGGCCGGCGGCATGCGTCGCCTCGCGGCGAAACCGCTCGACGAACTGGACGTCGTTCGCGTACCGGTCGTGGAGGATCTTGATCGCGACCTTGCGACCGAGCTCCTGGTCCTCCGCGAGCCAGACGTCGGCCATCCCGCCGGAGCCGAGCTTTCGCTCGAGCCGGTAGCGGCCCGCGAAGATCGTCCCGCGCTTCTCGTCGATCGTTGCCATCGGTCTCCGAAGGTTAGGGGTTCGCCGCCGGACGCAGGATTGCCTCCATGACCTCGCGGGCGATCGGCGCCGCGGTCGCGCCACCCGTGGAGGCCTGGTTCTCGAGCGCGACCGCGATCGCGACCTCGGGCCGCTGGCCCTCCTCGCCCGCGAACGCGATGAACCACGTGGTGTTGATGCCGTCGACCCCGGTCTCGGCCGTGCCGGTCTTCCCGCCGACCCGGTAGCCCGGGATCTGCGCGGCGGTGCCCGTCCCCGCCTGGACGACGCTGACCATCATGTCCTGGATCTCCTTCGCGTGCACCGGGCCGACCGCGCGGCTCAACCGCTCGCGCCGCGTCCGCGACACGGTCTTCCCCTGCGGCGAGACGACCTTGTCCACGACCCACGGGCGCATCACGACGCCCGCGTTGCCGACCCCGCCGGCCACCATCGCCATCTGCAGCGGCGTGACCAGCATGCGCTCCTGCCCGAACGCCATGCGGCCCGCGTCGACGTCCCGGTCGCGCTTGGGGTACCACAGCTCGTGGTTTCGGTAGAGCCCGCTCGGGTACCGCTCCGAGTCGGGCGTCTCGAGCGGCGGACGCTCGTAGAAGCCGAACTTCTTCGCCTGGTCGAGGATCTTCTTCGCGCCGAGCGCTTTGCCGATGTTGCAGAACACGGAGTTGACGGAGTGCTGCAGCCCCTGCGCGAGCGTCAGGTTGCCGAACGGCGCCTCGGTGTCGAAGTTGTTGACCCGCTTGCCGTAGACGGTGCAGTAGCCGGGGTCGTAGAACCGCGAGTCGGGCGAGAAGCGGTTCGACTCGAGCGCGGCCGACGCGGTCACGACCTTGAAGGTCGAGCCGGGGGGGTAGAGGCCCTGCGTCGCGCGGTTGATCAGCGGCGCGGCGGGCCGGCAGTTCGCCGTGACCGCGCCGATCTTGTCGAAGTCGTTCTCGACGAGGTTCGGGTTGTAGGTCGGCGCCGACGCCATCACGAGCACCTTCCCGCTGCGCGGGTCGAGCGCGACGACGGCTCCGCAGTTGCGGCCGAGCGCGTCGAGCGCGACCCGTTGTGCGTGGAGATCGAGCGTCGTGACGACCGTGTCGCCGACGATCGGCTTGCCGGACAGCTGGTCGAGTTGCCGGTCGACGAGGTCGGAGAGCGCCCGGTCGGTGCCGGTCAGCTCGCCGTTCAACGACTTCTCCAGCCCGGCACGGCTGCGCGAGATCGTGGAGTAGCCGACGACGGCCGCGGTCAGCGGCCCCTGAGGGTAGCGTCGGAAGTAGTAGGTCTTGCCGCGGCGCTTCACCGCGCGGTTGCGCGCGAGCACCCGCGAGGGCGCGAGGATCAGGCCTCGGCGGACCTCGAACTCCGCCACGCGCTGGATCGCGTTGTCCTGCCGCGCCGCGAGGCCCGGCCGCGCCCAGGTCTGCCAGTAGGTGGTCGCGACGATCAGCACCACGATCAGGCCCATGGCGACCCGCGCGACACGTTTCAGCTGCGGGTTCATCTCGTGGCCGCCACGGCGCGGTTGGAGACGAGCAGGAGGAGCGCGACCATGGCGAAGTTCGCGACGATGCTCGTGCCTCCGTAGGAGACGAACGGCAGCGTGATCCCCGTCAGCGGCACGAGTCGCAGCACGCCGCCGACGATGATGAACGTCTGCAGGGCGAGGCCGAAGCTGAGGCCCGCCGCGAGCAGCTTCGAGAACCCGTCCTGGGCGATCAGCGCCACCCGCATGCCGCGCGCGACGACCGCGAGGTAGAGGAGGAGCACGGCCGCGACACCGATCAGCCCGAGCTCCTGCGCGAGGGCCGAGTACACGAAGTCGGTCTGCAGGTACGGGATCAGAGGCGTCCCGTTGACGGTCTCGAACGTGCCGTTGCCGATCCCGGTGCCTCCGTACCCGCCGTTCGCGATCGAGTAGAGGCTCTTCACGAGCTGGTACGAGTCGCAGTTCTGCCGGTACTCGTACGCGCCGTTGAGCGCGCAGTAGACCTTGTCGTCGGTCCACGGCTCGAGCCACACGGTGACCCGCTGCTGCACCCGGTCGAGCGCGTTGTAGAGCACGGCCGCGCCGCCGGCGAACAGGACGAGCCCGACGGCGACGATCGAGAGCGCGCCCGGTGGCCGCGTAGAGCATCGCGAGGAAGATCCCGAAGTTGAGGAGCGCGGAGCCGAGGTCGCTCGTCTGGACGAGCACGAGCATCGCGCAGCCCCAGATCGCGAGCAGTGGCCCGAATTCCTTCAGCCGCCCCTGGGCGAGCGCCTCGCGCTTGTCGCGCAGGTACCCGGCCAGGAAGACGACGAGGAAGATCTTCGCGATCTCTCCCGGCTGGAACTGGATCGGGCCGACGTGGACCCAGAGCCGGACGCCGTTGATGCGCTCCCCGAGCCCGGGCAGCGACGGCAGCATCAGGAGCACGATCGCCGAGATCCCGAACAGGTACTTGTAGCGCTCGAGGACGCGATAGTCGTAGCGCAGCCAGAGGAGCACGAGCGCGTAGACGGCGACGCCGACCGCGACCCACACGAGCTGCTTGCGCCCGTCCTCCGGATCGAGCCGATACACGAACGTGAGGCCGATCGCGCTGAGCAGCCCCGCGAGCGGAAGCAGCGTCGGGTCGGCGTTCGGCACGGTCATGCGCGTGACGAGGTGGGCGACGAGGAACACCGCCGCCGAGCAGCACCGCCCACGGCACCCACCCGTAGTCGATCCCGGTCGCGGACTGGAATCCACGCGCTCGCGAACGCCGTGGAGGCAACCACCCCGGCGAGGAGCAGCGTGAGCAGCTCGCGGTTCCGCGCGCTCATCGCACCAGGCTCCACCAGAGTGCGAACGCCGCGACCCCGATGATCGCGAGCGAGCAGGAGCAGCGCCGGCCAGCGGCTGCCCTTCCCCGCGCCGTGACGCCGGACGTCCTCGACGGTCACCTCGTCGGGCTCCGCGCGGCCGGCCGTTGGCGGCGCTTCCCTCGCCTCCGGCGAGGGGAGAGCGCCTCCGAGACCAGCTCGAAGAGCACGACCGTGACGTTGTCCTCGCCCCCTGCGGCGTTCGCAGCCGCGACGAGCGCCGGCGCCGCGCTGCGGGGGTCACCGTCGGTCGCCCGCAGCACCTGGAGGATCTCGTCGTCGCGCACCATCGCGCTGAGCCCGTCGGAGCAGAGCAGGACGAGGTCGCCCGGGACGACGGGGAGAGTGCGTGTATCGACCTCGACCTCGGCATCGGTGCCGAGCGCTCGGGTGATCACCGAGCGATGCGGATGCACGGCCGCCTCGTCCTCGGTCAGGCGCCCGCTCCGGACGAGCTCGCCGACGAGCGAGTGGTCGGTGGTGAGCTGCTCGAGCACGCCGTCCCGGTAGAGGTACGCGCGGGAGTCGCCGACGTGCGCGATCGTGACCGTGGCGGCGTGGTCGTCGACGACGGCAACGGTCGCGGTCGTGCCCATCCCGGCGACCGCGGGATCGTGGAGCGCGCGCTCGAAGATCCGAGCGTTCGCCGCCCGGACGACGGTCGCGACGCCGTCCTCGCCCTCGATCGCGGCCGCGCCCTCCTCGATCGCGGCCGCCGCCAGCCTCGATGCGACCTCGCCGGCCTGCGCCCCGCCCATCCCGTCCGCGATCGCGAAGAGCGGCGGCTCGCAGACGAACGCGTCCTCGTTCTGGCGCCGCTTGCGCCCGGTGTCCGTGAGCCCCGCGGTGCGGCCGACGACGAGCGCCACGTCAGAGCCTCCACGAGCAGGTCGGTGTGGCCGATCCGGATCACGTCGCCGGGCTGGAGCAACCGGCGCGTGGTGACGGGCGCGCCGTTGACGAACGTCCCGTTCGTCGAGCCGGCGTCCTCGACCCACAGCCCGTCGGCGCGGCTGTCGAGCGTCGCGTGGCGGCTCGAGACGGTCGTGTCGCCGTCGAGCCGGATCGCGTTCTCGGCGCCGCGCCCGACGCCCGCCGCCTGTGCGAGCTCGATCGCGGTGCCCGGCGCGATCGCAGGGCTCGCCAGCACCCGCACACGCCGGGTCGACGGCGCGAGGCTCGGCGCGCAGGGCCGCCGCCTCGGCCGCCGGCAGGATGATGCTCTCCTGCGGCGCGCCGGCGGACAGCCCTCTGCGTCGCCGACCGCACCACGAGCCACACGAAGAGATAGAGCAGCACGAGGAACGCGACCTTGAGGCCGAGGAGCGTCTCGTCGACCGTCAGCGCGACGCTCACCGCACGGCGCGCTCGAAGAGAAGCTCGGTGCTCCCGATCGTGATCCGGTCGCCGTCGTCGAGCGGCGTGCGTCGCTGCACCTTGCGACCGTTGACCTCGGTGCCGTTCGTCGAGCCGAGGTCGAGCACGACCCACGTGGACGATCCCTCGCGGACCAGCTCGAAGTGCCGCCGCGAGACGTTGCCGTCGTCCACCCGGATGTCGCACTCCCGCGAGCGTCCGACCACGACGCGTCCGCCCGAGACGGGGACGACGCGGCCGGCGACCGTGAGCGTGACCTGCTCCGGCTCGGGCTCCGGCTCGTCCTCGGACGGATCGCCTCCGAGCGGGAGCGCCTCGCCCGCGCCGTAGACGACCGTGACGGCCGGCGCCTCGACCGCGGGCGGCACGGGAACCGGGGCGCCGAGCTCACGAGACGGCGCCGAGACACGCGCGGCCGCGCCGTCGTCGTGCGGGAGGAGCTCGTCGGGCTGGGCGACGCGCGTCGCGATCCCGAACTCGCCGATCGCGAGGTCCTCGTCGGTCTGCAGGAGCACGCGCGGAGGGGTCAGGGTCGCGTACGCCTCGCGACGTGCGTGCTCGGTGAGGTACTCCTGGAGCTCTCCGACGAGGGAGCCCTCGTAGGGCGCGAACTGCGTCCGGTCGCCGGGGGAGAGATAGACCGTGTACTCGTTCGGCACGTAGACGCGCGACACCGACACCGAGCGGTGCTCGTCCATCTCCTTCGCGAGCTTGCGTGCGAGCTCGACGGGTTGCACGTGGGTCCTGAAGGCACGACCGAAGACCCCTTCGAAGAGGCCCTCGATTCTCGTCTCGATTGCGCGAAGGACGCTCATTGCTCGGGGCGCCTCCCTCGCACGAGTGTAGTGGACGCGTCCGCAAGCACGGTTGCGTGCCCAGCGGCTCTCAGACCCATCGTCCCCCGCCGTCCTCAGTCGCCCCGATACCAGAAGGTATCGGGGCTCCCTGCGTCCCTGGGCTGCCCGGTCTGCGAACCGCTGACCACGAACGAGCTCACGGACGCGTCCACGAACGACCACGACTCCGGACGAGCGCCCGCGCGTACGGCTCCGCCAGGAGCAGCCCGCAGAGGAGCGCCGTGCCGGCGACCAGCGGCAGCCAGGGGATCGAGGGGGCCCAGAGCAGGACGAGCGCCAGCTGGGCCACGCCCAGCACGGCGATCCCGACCGGGCCGCGCGCCCGTGCCCGCGGCAGCAACGCCGCGACGAGCGCGAACGCGAGCGCCGTCGTCGAAAGCTGAGGGTGCCAGCGCAGCACGTCCCCGAGCGCCGAGACGACGTCCACGGGGCGTTCGCTCTGCGCGATGCCCAGCTTTCCGACCGTATCGGCGCCGAGCGGGAGACTGCGGCCCGAGAGCCCTGCCACCGCCGCGGCCGCGTAGACGCCCACGCCCGCGTGCAGGGCACGGCGCCAGGCGCTGCGCGCAGGCTGGACGGCGAGCGGGAGGAGGGCGATCAGACCAAGCGGGGCGAGCAGCGGGCCTGCGAAGAACGCGAGCCCGGCCCGGGCGTCCCGCCAGATGATCGCGAGCCAGGCGAGCGCGAGCGCCCCGTAGACGAGCGCCGCCGCCTCGGCGACGTTGCCGAGGGGGAAGACCGGGGCGAAGAGCACGAGTGCGAGCCCGGCGCGCGGCGAGCGCAGCGTGACGAGCCCCGCGCTCACGGCGAGCAGCACGACGAGCGAGGCCGGCCAGAACGGCAGCACCGATGCGCCGACGACCGCCGCGACCGCCGCGAGGCTGGCGGGTGCGACCCGCTCGGCGAGCGGTACGGGCGGGGCGAGGGGACGGACCCGCTTCGCCGAGCGGGGGCGCCGCGCCGGACTGCGGCGCGCCGCACGGTCCGGCGGCGCCGCCACGAGCGCCTCGCGGAGGTCGGTTGCGAGACGGGAGGCGGGCGGGCGTCGCTCGGGGTCGACGGACAACGCGGAGTCGACCGCGGCGAGCAGGCGGCGCGGGAGATCGCCGCGTCGTGCGGAGAGCGGCGGCGCACCGGAGGCGATCGCTGCGGCGACGTCCGCGAGCGGCACGCCCCAGAACGGGTGGCTCCCGGCGAGCGCCTCCCAGAGGATCACACCCACCGCCCAGACGTCGCTCCGCGTGGTCGCGTCGCGGCCGTCGAGCCGTTCCGGCGAGATGTACGCGAGCGTCCCCGGGACGTCGCCGACCGCGGTGAGCGTGTCCGCGTCGTCGAACTGCGCGAGGCCGAAGTCGAGCACGCGGGCCGCGAGCTCGGCGCCGTCCTCGACGAGGACGTTGGAGGGCTTCACGTCGCGGTGCACGATGCCGCGCCGGTGGGCGTGCGCGAGACCCTCGAGGATCTGGGCGGAGAGCTCGACCGCGGCTGCGTCGTCGAGCTCTCCGAGGCGGATCAGCTCCCGGAGCGTGCGACCCCGGACGTACTCGTACGCGATGTAGACGTGACCGTCGTCGGCACCGAAGTCATAGGCGCGCACGCATCGCTCGTGCCGGAGCCGCGAGGCAGCCTCCATCTCGCGCGCCGCCCGCGCCGCGCGCTTGCCCTCCTGGGGCACGATCTTGAGGGCGACCTCGAGACCCGTGCGCTCGTCCCGCGCGAGCCAGACCGAGCCGGAGCCGCCGCGGCCGAGGGGCCGAAGAGGGCGATAGCGGTCGAGGACGAGCGCGCGATCGGGAAGGGCGAAGGCAGCCGTGGGCACCGGTCCTGCCATTCGCCGCGGACGGAGCTCGTCCTGCGTCTTTTCGCCACGGGAGGTGATCGTCCTCCGGCTTCGAATCTGCCGTACACTCGATCGCGTCGGAATCGCCCGGCGGACGCCTGTTCGCCGCAGGGGTAGGTGCTGACTCGGGTAATCGCGTGACCGTGCACGACGACGACATCCTCGACTTCGACTTCGTCGACGACGAGACGCGCGAGCTGGCGCCTCCGTCGCGGGGCGGAGGCTCGGGACCTCCGGGCGGCCCTCCCGAGGGCCCGCGCGGGCCGCGCCGGCCCCAGTTCCGGCCTCCGCAGGGCATCACGCCGCTCCTGCGCCTCGCAGGTCTGGTCGCCTTCGCGATCCTCGTCGTGGTCCTGCTGGCGGTCTGGATCCAGGGGTGCGCGGGCGACGACGCCGAGACGACGTACGGCAACTACATGACCGAGATCGGCGCCGTCGGAAAGGACTCGCAGAAGATCGGCACAAGCCTCGCAACGCTGCTCACGACCGCGGGACTCACCCAAGCCGAGCTCGAGACGCGGCTCGGCGGGCTGATCCAGCAGGCGCAGCTCGACGTCACGCGCGCCCAGGACATCGACGCGCCGGGGCCGCTGACGCCGGCGAACGCGAACGCGATCCAGGCGCTCGACCTCCGTGTCAGCGGGCTCGAGGGGCTCCTCGCGACGTTCAAGGCGACGAAGGACGGGGACGACGCGACGTCCGCTGGCGAGAAGCTCGCCGCGCAGGGCCAGCGCCTCGAGGCGAGCGACGTCGTCTGGACGGACCTGTTCCAGGGTGCCGCCACGACGACGATGGCGTCGGAGGGCGTCGAAGGCGTCACCGCCCCCGCCTCCGTCTTCGTCCAGAACGCCGATCTCTACACCGCCCGCTCCATGAGCTCGATCTGGCAGCGCGTGCACGGCGCCTCGACGGGCGGGACCTCGCCGGGCTCGCACGGCAGCGCGCTGGCGTACACGAAGGTGCAGCCGGCGAACATCCAGCTCTCCACGACCTCGGAGACCAAGATCAACATCTCGACCGACCTCTCGTTCGAGGTCGGCGTCCAGAACTCGGGCGAGAACCAGGAGGTCGGCGTCAAGGTGACGCTCACCATCCCCGCGCAGCCGACGCCGATCACGAAGAACGGCACGATCGACGTGATCGACCCCGGCGAGACGAAGGTCGTGACGTTCGCGGACTTCCCCGACTTCCCGTTCGGTGAGAACACGACCGTGCAGGTGAGCGTGAAGCCGGTGCCGGGAGAGACGAACACCGGCAACAACTCGGCCGAGTATCCGGTCGTGTTCTCGCTCGAGCCGTGAGCCTGACGCTCGCGCTGGCGCTCGCGGCGTGCGCGCTCGCCGCGCTGGCCTTCGTCGTCGTGCTCGGCCTCTGGATGCGGCTGCGGGAGGTGCGGCGCGGGCAGCAGGCGATCCTCGGCGGGTCGACCGCGGACGTGGTCGAGTTCGCGGTCTCGCTCCAGGGGAGGATCGACGACCTCCATCGCGCCGTGGACGAGGTGGCCGTAGGGCTGAGCAGGGTCGACCGCCGGATCGACGGGGCGGTCACGAACACGTCCGTGGTGCGCTACGACGCGTACGAGGACGCGGGTGGGCAGCAGTCCGCGTCGTTCGCGTTCCTCGACGCGCACCGCACCGGCACGGTCGTGACCGCGATCCAGGGCCGCGACTACGCGCGCGTGTACGTGAAGGAGCTCGAGCGCGGCAGGCCGTCGCTCGCCCTCTCGCCCGAGGAAGCCGAGGCCGTCGAAAGAGCGATGGCGCGTTAGGGCACTTTTCGAGCTTGCTCGGAAAGTGCCCTGCTACATTCGCGCCGTGCACGTGCTCGTCCTCAACGCCAGCTACGAGCCGCTGAACGTGTGCTCGACGAGGCGTGCGCACGTGCTCGTCTGGAAAGGGAAGGCGGAGGTCGTCGAACGGCTCGACGAGCCACTCCGGACGGCCACCAACACGTACGTGCGACCGCACGTGATCCGGCTCGTGAGCTACGTCCGCGTCCCGCAGGCGGTCAAGCGGCGGATCTCGCGGCGTGCGTTGTTCGCCCGTGACGGCTGGCGCTGCGTGTACTGCGGCGACAGCTCGTCACGTCTCACGCTCGACCACGTCGTGCCACGCTCGCGGGGCGGTGACTCGGTCTGGGAGAACGTCGTCACGGCCTGCGCGCCCTGCAATCTGCGGAAAGGTGACCGGCTACTCGAGGAGACGCACATGCGGCTCCTGAGGCAGCCGCGCCCGCCGGCGCCCGTGCTCTTCATCAGTCTCGCGCTCCACGCCGTGCCCGACACGTGGCGGCAGTACCTGCCCGGCCTCGACGAGGCGGCCCCCAGCGCGGCTGCGGCCTGAGCCGGCAGGGCTCAGGGCCAGCGCCCCGCCTGCTGCACGCGACCGGGGAGCGGCCGGTCGAGCACCGAGCCGAGCCAGTGCGCGGTGGCGACGAGCACGTCGAGGTCGACCCCGGTCGACACGCCCTCCCGCTCGAGCAGGTAGACGACGTCCTCGGTCGCGACGTTGCCCTGCGCGCCCGGTGCGAACGGGCAGCCTCCGATCCCGCCGACCGAGGTGTCGGCGAGCACGGCCCCCGCGTCGAGCGCGCCGAGCAGCGACGCGAGCGCGGTGCCACGGGTGTCGTGGAGGTGCACGCCGAGCGGCGCCCCCGTCTCGACGGTCACCGCGCTCACGAGCGCGCGCACCTGCGACGGGCCGGCGACGCCGATCGTGTCCGCGAGCACGAGCTCGTCGACCCCACACGCCGACGTCCGCGCCGCGAGCTCGCGCACGACGCCCGGATCGACCTCGCCCTCGTACGGACAGCCGAATGCGCAGCTGAGCGTGACCGTGACCCTGCGCCCGTCCGCGCGTGCCCGCCCGGCGACCGTCGCCGCGCGCGCGAGCCCCTCGGCGACGGACGATCCGCCGTTTCGCTGCTGGAAGGTCTCCGTGACCGCGAACGTCACGTGCGCCTCCGGCAGCCCGGCGGCGGCGAGGCGCTCGTAGCCGCGCTCGTTGAGGACGAGCCCCGCCCACGTCGTCGCGTCGCCCGCGGGCAGAGCGGCGACCACCTCCTCGGCGCCCGCCATCGCGGGCACGCGTTCGTCGCGGACGAAGCTCGCGACCTCGACGCGCGCGAGCCCGGCGGTCGCGAGCCGTCCCGCGAGCTCGGCGCGCACTGCAGGCGGCACGACGAGGTCGAGCGACTGGAGACCATCGCGCGGCCCGACGTCGCAGAGCTCGAGGAAGGACATTCCGGAGTGAGCCTAGTGTGATTCCTGCTGGCGGGAATCACGCGGCAACCGTCTGCCAGCCCTCCTCCCTGTCGGCGCGGTAGGAGCCGAACACGCGCAACCTGGCGGTCTCCTCGTGCAGCTCGGCGAGGGCGGCCGACACCGCATCGTCGAGCGGGTGGCCGCCGAGCACGCAGTCGAAGCGGTAGTCGAACGGACGGGTCGGGATCGGCCGCGAGACGAGCTGCACCATGTCGATCCCACGGCGTGCGAGTGGGGCGATCGCGCTGTGAAGGGCGCCCGGGCGGTGGTGCGTCTCGAACGTGAGCGCCGTACGCCATTCGCCGTCGCGGCGGTCGAGGCGCGTGTACGGGGCGAGCGCGGCGAAGCGCGTGTAGGCCGTGTGGTCGCCGACGTCGTCGGCGAGCGGCACGAGCGCGTGCATGCGGGCGGCTCGCGCGCTCGCGATCGCGACGACCGACGGGTCGCCGAGCTCCGCGACCGCGGCCGCCGCATCACCGGTGGTCGCCGAGACGACCGCAGTCGCCCACGGCATCGAGGCGAGCAGCTTGCGGCACTGGTCGAGCGCGACGGGATGCGAGCGGATCTCCCGTACGTCCTCGAGCGCGACCTGCGCCGGGCCGACGAGCGAGTGCCTAATCGGGAGGATCGCCTCCGCCACGATCGAGAGGGCGGAGTCGTAGAGGAGGTCGTGCGTCTCGTTCACCGGGCCGGCGAGCGAGCTCTCGATCGGAAGCACCCCGTAGGTGCAGCCGCCCGCTGTGACCGCCTCGACGACGTCCACGAACGAGGGTCGCGCGACGACGCGGGCGGCGGGGAAGAGCCGGTCGCACGCCGCCGCGCTGTGGGCGCCTTCGCGGCCGGGGTAGGCGACGGTGATGTCGTTCGGGGTCACGTTCCTGCCTTTCGGAGTCGTCGTCCGCCGGAGATCTCGGCTAGCCGGCGCGGGCGGGAACGAAAGCGCCGACTAGCGGCGAAACGCGAAGGAGAGCAAAAGAAGACTGGTGCCGGCAGGGCTCTCCATGCCGCAAATCTAGGTCACGCGGCGAGCTGTCGCAAGACGGCGTCGCCCACGTCGCTGGTCGTCGAGGAGCCTCCGAGATCGGGCGTCGACGTCACCTCGAGCGCGTTGTCGACGGCGCGCTCGAGCGCTTCTGCCTCTGCGGTGCGGCCGAGGCCGTGGCGGAGCATGAGCGCTGTCGAGCGCAGCATCGCGGCGGGGTTCGCGATCCCGAGGCCCGCGATCTGCGGCGCCGAGCCGTGGACGGGCTCGAACACTCCGGGCCCGTCGTCTCCGAGCGAGGCAGATGCGGCGAGGCCGAGCCCACCCGTCACCGCGGCGGCGACGTCCGAGAGGATGTCGCCGAAGGTGTTCTCGGTGAGCACGACGTCGATCGTCTCGGGCTGGTTCACGATCGTGATCGCGAACGAGTCGACGAGCGCGTGGTCGAGCGGCACGTCCGGGTATCCGGACGCGCCGAGCTCCGTGACGACGTCGCGCCAGAGACGGGAGGTGTGCATGACGTTCACCTTGTCCACCGAGGTCAGGCGCCCGCCTCGCTCGCGGGCGATGACGAACGCGCGGTGCGCGACCCGCTCGACCTCGGGACGGCTGTACTCGCACGTGTCGAACCACGTGCCGTCCTCGCGCGTGCCTTTCTCGCCGAAGTAGAGGCCCCCGACGAGCTCGCGCACGATCACGAGGTCGATGCCGGCGGCACGGTCGCACGCGGGCCGGAGGTTCGCGTAGACGCCGAGCTCCCTGCGGAGCGCGAGCAGCCCCTGCTCGGGGCGCACCGCCTGGCCCTCGAGCTCGGGGAGGCCGACCGCCGCGAGCAGCACGGCCTCGCTCGCGCGACAGGCGGCAAGCGTCTCGTCGGGAAGCGGCGTGCCCTGCTCGAGGATCGCGCCCCCGCCGAACGAGCAGTCGGCGTGCTCGATCCCGAGCTCGTCGAGCACGCGGACCGCCTCGGCCGCGACCTCGGGGCCGATCCCGTCACCGGGAAGCACGACGACCGTCACGGCGTGCGTTCTACCGCGTCTCTGCAGATGCCGCGGGAGGGTGCGGGAGGTGCGGATGGTGTGTGCGCTCGTGCGCGCTGATCTTCTCGTGGTGCTGCAGCGTCAGCGCGATGTCGTCCAGCCCGTGCAGGAGCCGGTGCCGCGTCGCGGGATCGAACTCGAACGGCACCTCCTGCCCGTCCGGCCCGACGACGACCTGCCGCTCGAGGTGCACGGTCAGCTCCGAGCCGGTGTCGAGGTTCACGGACTCCATCAGGGCCACAACCTCCTCGTGGGGCAGCTCGATCGCGAGCAGCCCGATCTTGCCGGCGTTCGTGCGGAAGATGTCCCCGAAAGACGGTGCGACGATCGCATCGAAGCCGTAGTCCTGAAGCGCCCAGGCGGCGTGCTCGCGCGAGGAGCCGCAGCCGAAGTTGCGTCCGGCGAGCAGCACGCGGGCGCTCCCGAACTCGGGCCGGTTGAGCTCGAACTCCGGTCGCTCGGCCCCGTCCTCGTCGAACCGCCAGTCGAAGAACACGAACTCGCCGTAGCCGGTGCGGTCGATGCGCTTGAGGAACTGCTTCGGGATGATCTGGTCCGTGTCGACATCGGGGCGGTCGAGGATCGCCACGCGCCCGGTGACCTCGGTGACGGCTTTCATGCGGCGACCGGCGCGGGGTCGAGGGTGCGGACGTCGACGAAATGCCCGTGGAGCGCGGCCGCCGCCGCCATCTGCGGGCTGACGAGGTGTGTCCGCCCGCCGCGGCCCTGCCGGCCCTCGAAGTTCCGGTTGGAGGTCGAAGCGCAGCGCTCGCCCGGCGCGAGGATGTCGGGGTTCATCCCCAGGCACATCGAGCAGCCTGCGAGGCGCCATTCGAAGCCCGCGTCGAGGAAGATCCGGTCGAGGCCCTCCTCCTCGGCCTGGCGGCGCACCGTGGCCGACCCCGGCACCACCAGCGCTTTCACGCGGGGGTCGACCGTGCGGCCGGCGACGATTCCGGCGGCCGCGCGCAGATCCTCGATCCGCGCGTTCGTGCACGAGCCGATGAACACGCGGTCGACGGAGATGTCCTCGATCCGCTGACCCGGCCGGAGGTCCATGTATGCGAGCGCGCGCTCGGCAGCGACCCGATCGTGGGGGTCGTCGTACGAGGACGGGTCGGGCACGCTCCCCGTGACGGGCACGACCATGCCGGGGTTCGTGCCCCACGTGACCTGGGGGACCAGGGACTCCACGTCGACGACCACGCGCCGGTCGTACGTCGCGCCCGGGTCCGACGCCAGCGTGCTCCAGTCCTCCACCGCGCGTGCCCAAGCTTCACCCGAGGGGGCCTGCGGCCGTCCCTCGAGGTAGGCGAACGTCGTCTCGTCGGGCGCGACCATCCCCGCCCGGGCGCCCCACTCGATCGACATGTTGCAGATCGTCATCCGCTGCTCCATCGAGAAGCTCTGGACCGCGTCGCCGGCGTACTCGACCACGTGGCCGACGCCTCCGCCGACGCCGACCTGGCCGATCGCGCCGAGGATCACGTCCTTCGCGGTCAGCCCCTCGGGGGGCTCGCCGCGGAGCTCGAGCAGCATCGTCTTCGGCTTCTGCTGGGGGATGGTCTGCGTGGCGAGCACGTGCTCGACCTCGGACGTGCCGATTCCGAACGCGAGCGCGCCGAAGGCGCCGTGGGTCGACGTGTGGCTGTCGCCGCAGACGATCAGCTTCCCGGGCTGCGTGAGGCCCAGCTCGGGGCCAATCACGTGGACGATCCCCTCGCGACCGGAGCCCGAGCCGTGGAGGGTGATCCCGAACTCCTCGCAGTTCGCGCGCAGCGCGTCGAGCTGTGCGCGCGCGAGGTCGTCCGTGATCGGACCGGGGAGGGTCGGCACGTTGTGATCCATCGTCGCGACCGTCAGCTCGGGTCTCCGCACGCGCCGGCCCGAGAGCCTGAGGCCCTCGAAGGCCTGTGGCGACGTGACCTCGTGCACGAGGTGCAGGTCGACGTAGAGCAGGGCCGGCTCTCCGGGCTCCTCGTGGATCACGTGGCGCGCCCACACCTTCTCGAACAGCGTGGCTGCCATGCGGGAAGGGTACGCGCGGATGCCTAGCCCGCGACCGAGAGCGCGTCGAGGAACGCGTCGGCGTCGGCCGCGATCGGGATCGGCTTGTAGGTGAACGACACCGGGCCGAGCGTCTTCAGGCCGTCCCCGGTGACCAGCAGCACGACCCGTTCGTCGGGTCCGACCTCCCCCGCGTCGATCGCCGCACGCAGCGCTCCGAGCGTCACGCCCGCCGCCGTCTCGCCGAAGACGCCGGTCGTGCGGGCGAGGAGCGCCATGTTCTCGCCGACCTCGTCCTCCGGCACGGCGTGGATCGTGCCTCCCGTCTCGCGGGCGGTGGAGACGGCGAAGTCACCGTCGGCCGGAGAGCCGATCGCGAGCGAGCGCGCGATCGAATCCGGACGAACGGGCTTCACGACGGCTCCCTCGCGGAACGCGGTCGCGACCGGCTGGCAGCCCTCCGCCTGGCCTCCGACGAGCCGGGGCGCGGGGCCGGCGCCGAGCCCGAGCGCGCGGAGGTCGGCCAGCCCCTGGCCGACCTTGTGGAAGAGCGCTCCGGAGGCGATCGGGATCGTGATCACGTCCGGCGTCCGCCAGCCGAGCTGCTCGACGATCTCGTAGGCAAGCGTCTTCGAGCCTTCGGCGTAGTAGGAGCGGAGGTTGACGTTGACGAAACCCCAGGGGAGCTCGAAGGAGAGCTCCACGGACAGTCGGGAGCAGTGGTCGTAGTGGCCGTCGACGGCGTAGAGCCGCGGCCCGTAGGCCGCGGCCGCGGCGAGCTTCTCGGGCTCGAGATCGGCCGGCACGAACACCGCAGCCTCGAGCCCCTCCGCCGCCGCGCGCGCGGCGACGGCTCCGGCGAGGTTGCCCGTGGACGAGCAGGAGAGCGTCGTCAGCCCGAGCTCCTGCGCCTTGCGCGCGGCGACCGCGACGACCCGGTCCTTGAACGAGTGCGTGGGGTTGGCGGTATCGAGCTTCAGCCAGAGCTCCGCGACACCGAGCTCCTCGGCGAGCCGGGGCGCCGGGACGAGCGGCGTGAATCCCGGCGCGAGGCGCGGCTCGGCAGGAGCATCGACGGGGAGCAGGTCGGCGTAGCGCCAGATCGACGCCGGTCCCGCGGCGATCCGCTCCGGCGTGAACGTCGTACGGACGCGATCCCAGTCGTAGACCGGATCGAGCGGGCCGAAGCACCGGCGACAGCCGCCGGTTGCCTCGAGCGGGTGCTCGGTCGCGCACACCCGACAGGAGAGGGAGAGGGCTGACACGGGGTGGACCTCCTTCGCTCGCTCGACACATCCGTCCGGGTTTGGCACCGTGCCCTCGTTCCCGGGCGGGTTGCCGAGGCGTCACAGGGCCGGTCCCTCAGCCTCTCTCGATGTGGAGCGGGACGAGTCCCGCGTCCGGCTCACAGAGTACACGTGCGGCACCGTCGTGCCGGCCGAGCACCGTCGAGTGGCTATCGCGCGGCGACCGTCACGGCGCCGTCGGAGGCGGAGGAGACGAGCGCCGCGTACTTCGCCAGCGCGCCCGAGGTGACGCCGGGCACGAACGCGGGCACGGCGGCGACGCGTGCGGCGAGCTCCTCCTCGGAGAGCTCCACGTCGATCGAGCGCCGCTCGACGTCGATCGCGATCGTGTCGCCCTCGTGCACGGCGGCCAGCGGCCCGCCGCTCGCCGCCTCGGGGCACACGTGGCCGACCATGAAGCCGTGGGTCGCCCCGGAGAAGCGTCCGTCGGTGACGAGCGCGACCTCGTCCGAGAGCCCCTCGCCGACGATCGCGGCCGTGACGTGGAGCATCTCGCGCATGCCGGGTCCACCGACGGGGCCCTCGTAGCGGATCACGACCACGTCGCCCGGGACGATCGTGCCGGCCTTGACGGCCGCGAACGTGTCCTCCTCGGAGTCGAACACCCGGGCGGGCCCGCGATGCAGCGTGCGCTCGTTGCCTGCGAGCTTCACCACGCACCCGTCGGGGGCGAGGTTGCCGCGCAGGATCGCGAGACCGCCACGCGGCTTCAGCGGCCGCTCGATCGGCACGATGACCTCCTGGCCCTCCTGCTCGACCACGGCGTCGGCGATCTCGCCGAGCGTGCGGCCGTCGACGTTCAGCGTGCCGGGGTCGACGAGACCCGCCTTCACGAGCTCGCGGGCGACGAGCGCGACGCCTCCCGCTGCGTGGACGTCGGTCGCGACGTAGCGCCCGAAGGGCTTCAGGTCGGCGATGATCGGCGTCCGCGCGGAGATCGCGTCGAAGTCGTCGATCGTGAAGTCGATCCCGAGCTCTTTCGCGATCGCGACGAGGTGGAGCACGCCGTTCGTCGACCCTCCGGTGGCGGCGATCGAGGCTGCGGCGTTCTCCAGGGAGGCCTTCGTCACGATCCGGGACGGCCGCACGTCGTTCCGCACGAGCTCGACCGCGAGCCTGCCCGCCTCTTCCGAGACGCCCTCGCGCGAGCTGTCGACCGCGGGGATGTCGTTCTGCCCACCGGGGCTGATGCCGAGGAACTCGAGCGCGGTCGCCATCGTGTTCGCGGTGTACTGGCCGCCGCACGCGCCGGCGGCCGGACAGGCGACGTTCTCGAGCTCGTGCAGGTCCTCCGCCGTGATCTTGCCGGCCGCGTACGCGCCGATCTGCTCGAAGACGTCCTGCACCGTGACGTCCTTCCCTCGCCAGCGGCCGGGGGCGATCGAGCCGGTGTAGAGCACGAGCCCGGGGAGGTCGAGCCGGGCGAGCGCCATCACGGCGGCGGGGATCGTCTTGTCGCAGGCGATCAGGCAGACGAGCCCGTCGAAGAGGTGACCTCGGGCGACGAGCTCGATCGAGTCCGCGATCGTCTCGCGCGACACCAGCGACGCCTTCATGCCCGTCGTCCCCATCGACACGCCGTCGGAGACCGCGATCGTGTTGAACTCCATCGGAGTGCCGCCCGCCTCACGGATCCCTCGCTTCACGTGCGGTGCGAGCGCACGCTGGTTGAGGTTGCACGGCATCGTCTCGATCCAGGTCGTGCAGACGCCGATCAGCGGGCGTGCGAGATCGTCGTCGTCGAAGCCGACGGCCTTCAGCATGGCGCGGGCTGCCGCGCGGTCGGGGCCGTCGGTCAGCGCGGCGCTGTGCCGCTTCGCGGGGTCCGAGGGAATGTCGTACGGCGTCGTCACGTGGCTGGCCCTCTCTCGATCGGGGTGGACGGGTCGCGGCACCATTCGCTGAAGGAGCCGGGGTAGAGGCGGGCGTCGCCGCGGCCGGCGAGCACGAGGCGCTGCACGACGGGAGCCGCGCTCACGCCGGAGCCGCAGTAGACGACGAGCTCGGGCGCGTCGAGCACGTAGTCGGGGAGCGGCTCGAGGAAGTACGTGTTGCGCGAGCCGGGGATCCGGCCCGCGACCGGGTCGAGCGGCTCGACGTCACCACGCCAGCGTTCCGGTGCGCGCGCGTCGAGCAGGACGAGGCCGGGGTCGCCGAGGCGCGCGGCGATCTCGTCCTTCTCCGCGACGTCGTCGTCGCGCACGCGCGCGACGAAAGGTGCTCGCTCGGCGCGCGGCTCCTCGGTCGAGCGCGGGCCCTGGTACGAGCGGACGTCGAGGGTTCCTGCCGCATCGTGACCGAGGTGGCGCAACAGCCACCAGCAGCGCGCGGCCCAGCCGGAGCCCTCGTCGTAGGCCAGCACGAACGAATCGGGCCCGATACCCGCGCGGGCGAACACGGCCGCGAGCACGTGCGGGTCGGGGAGTGGATGACGGCCGCCGACGGACGGGTCGTCCGTCGCGCCCGTGAGCTCCGTCTCCGGGTCGAGGTGCGTCGCGCCCGGGAGATGTCCCGCGTCGTAGGCCTCCCGCGGGCGGCAGTCGACGAGGCGCACGATCACAGCGCGCCTCGCGGCGAGACCGCGAGCGGCCGCACGTCGAGCTGCGGGAAGCGGGCGGCCAGCCCGGAGGCGCACGCGGCCGCGTCGTCCGCCCAGACGATCACGGTCGGGCCGGAGCCCGAGAGCGTCGCGCCGCGTGCGTGCGCGGCGGGCTCCTCACGCAGCGCGTCGAGCGTCGCCGAGGCCCGGTACGGCTCGTGCAAACGGTCGTCGAGGCCGGCGGCGAAGAGCTCGGCGTCGTCGGCGACGGCACCCGCGGCGAGCAGGGCGGAGCGGGCGGCGTTCGCGGCGGCGTCCGCGTGCGACACGGTCGACGGGAGCGACCGGCGCGACGCCGCGGTCGACGTGCGCTCCCGTGGGACGAGCGCGACCGGCGCGAGCGGGAGCGTGTCGGCGATCCGGGCCAGCTGCCCGTCCCAGGTGAGCGTGACCCCCCCGAGCAGCGCGGCGGCGAGGTTGTCGGCGTGGTTCTCGAGCTCGCGCCCTGCGGCGAGCAGCTCTGTCGGCGTGCCTCCCGCCCCCGCGGCCGCCAGGCCGAGCGCGATCGCGGCCGCGGAGGAGCCGAGGCCGCGCTCCAGCGGGATGCGGTTGACGAACCGGAACCGCTTGCCGGTGGTGTCGGCGAGGAGCCCGTAGGCGCGCACCGCGAGGTTCGTCTCGTCCATGGGGAGCTCACCGGAGCCCTCGCCCTCGATCTCGACACCTGCGCCCTCCGTGACCTCGAGCTCGTTCCAGAGGTCGAGCGCGACGGCCGCTGCGTCGAACGCCGGGCCGAGGTTCGCCGACGTGGCGGGCGCGCGCACGATCACGCCGCCCCCTCCGCGTGGCTGCGCGCGGCGGACACGATCGCGTCGGGGTCGGCCGCGACAGCCAGAGGCCCCGGTGCGTATCGGTCGGCGGCCGCCGGATCCTTGAGGCCGTGGCCGGTGATCGTCACCACGAGGCGCTCGCCCTCCACGTCCCCGCGGAGCACCGCGACGAGCCCCGCGGCGGACGACGGCTCGCAGAAGAGACCTTCCTCCGCGGCGAGCGTCCGCCAGGCGTCGACGAGCTCCCCGTCGCTCGCTTCGAGCACGCGGGCGCCCGAGGCGCGCACGGCGTCCGCATGCGCGGGGTCTCCGATTCGGATCGCGGTGGCGAGTGTCCGTTCCCGGTCCGCGGACTGGACCGAGACGAGCGGGGTGGTGAGGTCGAGCTCCGCCAGCGCCTGTGCGTACGACGAGGTGTTGCCACCCCCGCCGTAGGGCACCACGAAGGCGTCGGGCGCGGCCCCGAGCTCCTCGACGACCTCGAACACCGCAGTCTTCTGGCCCTCGCGCCGGTCGGCGTTGAGCGAGTTGACGAGCACGTGCGAGCCGCGGCCGGCGAGCTCCTGGGCGGCGCGTAGCGCCTCGTCGAAGCTCCCCTGCACCTCCAGCACGGTCGCGCCGAGCATCCGGGTCTGCGCGAGCTTCGCGCTCGACACCGCGCCCTCGGGCGTGAGCACGAGCGCAGGGAGCCCGGCCCGCGCCGCATAGGCCGCCGCGCTCGCCGCGGTGTTGCCTGTAGAGGCGCAGAGCACCGCCTCCGCGCCGCGCTCGAGCGCGCGCGACACGGCGACCGTCATGCCCCGGTCCTTGTACGAGCCGGTCGGGTTCGACGCCTCCCACTTCAGCCACAGCTCGCGGAGGCTCGCGCGACGTGCGAGCCGTGGAGCAGGCAACAGCGGCGTCGAGCCCTCCCCGAGGGACACGACGGGGGTCGATTCCGAGACCGGCAGCCGGTTGCGGTAGCGCTCGATCAGCGGCGTGGTCACCGTGTGGCGAAATCTAGAGGCAGCGAGCCTCGGGCCGACTGCGGTCAGAGGAACCCGCCCACTCCCCGCTCGGAGACCACCGGGATCGCGACCGCCTCGCCTCGCGACTCGGAGAGCGAGCGGATCGCGTCGAGCGCACGGTCGACCCGGCCGGCGGGCGCCTCGTGGGTGACGACGTGCAGCGTCGCGTGGCCGTCGACCGGTTGCTGCACGAGGCGCGCCACCGAGACGTTCTCCGCCGCGAGCTCGCGCGCGAGGCGCTCGAGCACACCCGCCCGGTCCTCCACCTCGAGCCGCAGGTACCAGGGCGACGCGAGGTCGCCGGGTGGCAGCTGCTCGAGCTCGTGCCACACCGGATCGCCCTGCAGGAAGCCCGTACCCGTCGTCCCCACGATCGAGACGAGGTCGGCGACGACGGCGCTCGCGGTCTCGATGCCGCCCGCGCCGGGGCCCTCGAGCGTGATCTCGCGGATCGCGTCGCCCTGCAGCATCACCGCGTTGAACGGGCCCTCGACCGCGGCGAGCGGATGGTGCACGTCGACGAACGCTGGGCCGACGCGTGCGTCGACCCGTCCCTTTGCGAGCGTCGCGCGCGCGACGAGCTTCACCTTCATGTCGAGCGCGCGCGCGGCCTGGACGTGGTCCTGCGTGACGCCCTCGATGCCCTCCACCGCGACCCAGTCGAGCGGCACACGGGAGCCGAACGCGACCGTGGCGAGGATCGCGAGCTTCGCGGCCGCGTCACCGCCGCCGACGTCGTCGCTCGGATCGGCCTCCGCGTAGCCGAGCTGCTGGGCCTCGGCGAGCGCCTCCCCGTACGTCCGTCCCTCGGCCATCGCCGAGAGGACGAAGTTGGTCGTGCCGTTCACGATCCCGAGCACGCGATGGACGTTCGTCGAGACGAGCGACTCGCGCAGCACCTTGATCACGGGAATCGCCGCGCACACCGACGCCTCGAAGCGGAGCTGCGCGTCGGAGGCGGCCGCCGCCGCGAAGAGCTCCGCGGCGCGGCGCGCGACGAGCTGCTTGTTCGCCGTCACCACCGAGCGGCCGCTCCCGAGCAGCTCGAGGACGTAGGAGCCGGCGGGCTCGACGCCCCCCATCACCTCGGCCACGAGCGCGAGCGACCGGTCGCCCAGCACGTCGGCGGGGTCGGTCGTCAGCACGCCGGCGGGTGGGGCGAAGTCGCGGTCCTTGCCGGCGTCGCGGACGAGCGCGCGGACGACGCGCAGCCGGTGCCCCGTGGCGCGCTCGATCTCGTCGCCCTGCTCCTCGAGCAGGCGGTGGACGGCCGCGCCGACCGTCCCGTAGCCGAGGAGGGCTACGGGAACGTCAACGGACGGCACTCGCGTCCTCGCGGCGCATGAGCGAGCGCAGCTCCTCTCCAACCGTCTCGATCAACTGGTTCGCCGCCTCTGCGCGGTGACCGCGGAGTCCGGCCTCGCCGCTCTCCATCTCCGCGATCCACAGCTTCGCGAACTCGCCGGAGCGGATTTCGTCGAGCACGCCCTGCATCCGCTCGCGCACGTGAGTGTCGATCACCCGGGGCCCGCTCACGTAGTCGCCGAACTCGGCGGTATCGGAGATCGACCAGCGCATGTGCTGGAGACCGCCCTCCCAGATCAGGTCGACGATCAGCTTCAGCTCGTGCAGGCACTCGTAGTAGGCGATCTCGGGCTGGTAGCCGGCCGCGACGAGCGTCTCGAAGCCCGCCCGGATCAGCTCGGTCGTCCCCCCGCAGAGCACGGCCTGCTCACCGAAGAGGTCGGTCTCGGTCTCCTCGCGGAAGGTCGTCTCGAGGATCCCAGCCCGGCCGGCGCCGATCCCGACCGCGTAGGCGAGCGCGATGTCACGCGCCTTCCCCGACGCGTCCTGCTCGACCGCGATCAGGGCCGGCGTCCCGAGCCCTTCGGTGTAGAGGCGCCGCACGACGTGCCCGGGGCCCTTCGGCGCGACCATGACCACGTCGTGGCCTGCTGGGGGGTGATGCGCTCGTACAGCACGTTGAAGCCGTGTGCGAAGAGGACGGCCGCGTCGGGCTCGTAGTTCGGCTCGACCCAATCGGCGTACACCTGGGGCTGTACCTGGTCGGGCAGGAGGAGCGAGACGAGCTGGGCGCCCTTGACCGCGTCCGCGACCGTCCTGACCTCGAGCCCCGCCGCCTCGGCCGCGCTCCAGGACGGCGATCCCTCGCGCAGGCCGACGACGACGCGGACGCCGGAGTCGTGCAGGTTGAGCGCGTGCGCGTGGCCCTGGCTGCCGTAGCCCACGACGGCGACGGTGCCGTCGAGGAGGGAGAGATCGCCGTCACGGAGGATGGTTGCCATCGGATGTCCTTTCGCTCGGGGGGGAGGGGCGGTCGTACGGTCGCAGTCTCCGGCTCAGTTGATCGCGGCGAGGCGTCTCGGCGCTCGCCGCCGCGCGGCCGCCCGGGGCACGCCGATACGACCCGTGCGCACGAGATCGCTGACCCCGTACGGCCGGCAGAGCTCGTGGAACGAGTCGACCTCCTCGGGTGTCGCGACGAGCTCGAGCACCACCGCGTCGGCGCCGACGTCGAGGAGCCGGCCGCCGAGCGCCTCCGCCGTGGTGACGAGCTCCGCACGCCGCTCGGGGGGGACCGAGACCTTGACGATCATCAGCTCGCGCTCCACCGCCTCGCTCGCGACCAGCTCGGTCACGCGGAGGACGTCGACGAGCTTGTGGATCTGCTTCTCGATCTGCTCGAGCGAGTGCTGGGTGCAGTCGACGCGCATCGTGATGCGGCTGACGCCGGGCTGCTCGGTCGGCCCGACCGCGAGCGACTCGATGTTGAAGCCGCGTCGCGCGAACATCGTCGTGATCCGTGTCAGCGCGCCCGGCTTGTCGTTGACGGTGACGCTCAGCGTGTGCTTCACGACGCCTTCACCTCCAGCGTGTCGCCGTACTCGAGCATGTCGATCGCCGCGGCGCCGGAAGGGATCATCGGGAAGCACTGCTCGGCCGGGTCGACGCGACAGTCGACGACGACCGTGCGGCCCAGCGTGAGCGCCTCCGCGAGCGCCGCCTCGAGCTCGGACTCGTTCGTGACCACCATGCCGACACCACCGTACGCCTCGGCGAGCTTCGCGTAGTCGGGCAGGCGGTTCGTGAGGTGGACGTGGGAGCGGCGGCCGTCGAAGAACATGTCCTGCCACTGCGTGACCATCCCGAGATACCCGTTGTTCACGAGCACGACGACGATCGGCAGGTCCTCGACCGCGGCGGTCACGAGCTCCTGTGCGGTCATCTGGAAGCAGCCGTCGCCGTCGACGCAGACGACGGTCGCCTCTGGCCGCGCCGCCTTCGCACCGATCGCAGCGGGGATCCCGTAGCCCATGGTGCCGAGGCCGCCCGAGGTGATGAAGCTGCGGGGGCGCTCGCTGGAGATGTACTGCATCGCCCACATCTGGTGCTGCCCCACGCCGGTCGTCACGATCACGTCCTGCCCGGCCGTGAGCTGCTGGAGGGTCTCCAGCACGGTCTGCGGCTTGAGCCACTCGCCGCGGTCGTAGCGCAGCGGGAACTCGTCGCGCCAGCCACGCAGCTGCTCGAGCCACGCCTGCGGCGCGGGGGTCCCCTCCGCGCGATGGCGCTCCACCTCGCGCGCGAGCGCGCCGACGGCGGTCGCGAGCGATCCCACGACCGGGATGTCCGCCTCGCGCAGCTTGGAGATCTCGGCCGCGTCGATGTCGAGGTGCACGACGGTCGCGCCGGGCGCGAAGGCGGACAGCTTGCCGGTGACGCGGTCGTCGAAGCGCGCCCCGACGGAGACGAGCACGTCGCAGGAGTTGATCGCGAGGTTGGACCATTTCGGGCCGTGCATCCCGGGCCAGCCGAAGTGGAGCGCGTGCGACTCGGGGAAGGCGCTCTTCGCCATCAGCGTCGTGACGACGGGGAGCGAGCCCGCCTCGGCGAGGTCGAGCAGCTCCGCGCACGCGTCGCCGTTGAGCGTGCCGCCGCCGACGTACAGCATCGGCTTGCGCGCGTGCGCGAGTACCCGCCCCGCTTCGCGAATCTGCAGAGGGTGCACCTTCGTCGGCGGCCGCCAGCCCGGCAGGTCGAGCTCGCCGGGGAACGAGATGTCGGCGACCTCCTCCTGCACGTCACGGGGAACGTCGACGAGCACGGGGCCGCAGCGACCGGTGCGCGCAACGTGGAACGCCGCCCGCATCACGGAAGGCAGCTCGCGCGCCTCCTGGACGAGCCAGGAGTGCTTGACGATCGGCATCGTGATCCCGGTGATGTCGCACTCCTGGAACGCATCCGTACCGATCAGCGTCGAGCGGACCTGGCCCGTGATGCAGACGAGCGGCGTGGAGTCCATCCACGCGTCGGCGATCGGCGTGACGAGGTTCGTCGCGCCCGGCCCGGACGTCGCGATCGCGACGCCGACCCGGCCGGATGCGCGGGCGTAGCCCTGTGCCATGTGACCGGCGCCCTGCTCGTGGCGGGCGAGCACGTGCCGCACGGTCGTGCCGCGCGCCATCGCGTCGTACGTGGGCATGATCGCGCCGCCGGGGATGCCGAAGATGACCTCGACGTCCTCGGCCTCGAGCGCCCGGAGGATCGCGTCGCCGCCTGTCATCCTCATGGCCCGACTCCGAGCGCGAACTCCGTGTCTCGCCGTGCGCTCGGCAGGAGCCCGAGCACGGCGTCGACGAACTCGCGGGTCGTCGCTGCGACGCCGAGCGTCGCGAGCTCCGCAGGCCGCCTCGGCCCCCGCAGCGCGGCCGCGAGGCTCTCCTCGAGCGCCCGTCCGGCGGTGGCGCGGTGGAGGCCCTCGGTGAGCATCAGGGCGGTCGCGAGCAGCATCGGGCTCGGGTCGGCGACGCCCTGGCCCGCATCGTCCCTCTCCGTCGAGCCGACGGGGGCGAAGAGCCCCGGGCCCTCGGGGGAGAGACCACCGGTCGCGACGAGCCTCGGGCGACCACCGAGCTGGGGCGCGGCGGCGATCGTCTCGCCCAGCACTCCCTCGGCAACCAGCACGCCCGCCGAGGCTGCGCCGAGCCGCCGAAGTGCCTCGAGCAGCGGCACGTGCTCCACCTCGACGCCGGGATGCCTCTCGGCGTGACGCTCGACGCGCGCGGGCCAGTCGCGCGACACGCCGACCGACGTCAGCCGGCCGGAGCGGGTGCGCGCGGTGTCGAGCGCCCGGCCGATCGTCCAGTCGGCCGCGTCGTCGTCGAGCGGGGCGAACGCCGTCGCCTCGCCCGCGTCGTCGAGCACCCGGGTGACGCTCGCGCGGAGGTCGAGCGCGGCCCTGACGCCCGCGAGCGCGGGGGCCGCGTCGCCGGCGACCAGCACCGCGTCCGCCGACGCGGTCGCCTGCCGGGTCGCGGCGGGGAGCAGGTGGCCCGAGCGCGTCAGCGCTTCGGTGTCGAACGGCGGATGGAGCTCCTCGACGTCGAAGCCGTGCTCGCGACCGAGGCGGGCCAGCGCGCGGCTCGCCGCGGCGGTCACCTCCGGCCCGATGCCATGGCCGGCCAGGCAGGCGACGACGTACCTGTTGGGGACGTTCATCTCGATCTGGGGGTCGGGGGCCTACGGGTCATGGAACGGAATCTCCTCTCGCTCGGTCGTCCCGAGGACGTACCGGTGGTGTGTCTCGGTCGGTGTCTGCGCCGTCGGCGGGCGCGTGAGCGTCGATCTCCCCTAGACGGGGAGAATCGCGATGAGCTCGATGCCGGCACCGATCGAGACCGCGGGGCCCGGTACGAGAGAGCGCACGGATACGGCGTGGCAGAGCATCATCGTGGTCGCAGAGTGCCTGTCGTCGGGGTTCGTGTCAACACACCAACAGTCCAGTCGAGGCGCCGACCGGCCGGTCCCGGACCTGGACTCTTCGATTTGCCCTCCGCCGGTTCAGGCTCTACGATCGATCATCGATGGTACGCGGAACGACGTTCACCACGAGCCCGTTTGCCCGCAAGCCGGGCACGGCGATTCGTGCGGCCGCGATCATCGCGCCGCCACGACGCTAGCCGGCGACCTCCCTCCCGCCTCCGCCCGCTAGCCGACAGACACCAGGCGGGAAGCAGCTCACGACCCTCCGACGCCCGAGCGAAAGGCGGTACTACCTCCGTGCCGAGCCCACTCCACGACGCGACCCGCGAGCGCGATGCCTGCGGGATCGGCCTGGTCGCCGACGCCCGCGGCCGGGCGTCGCGCGAGCTGCTCGACCGCGCGCTGGCCGGTCTGGCTGCGGTGGCGCACCGGGGCGCCTGGGCCGCAGACGGCGTCACCGGGGACGGGGCCGGGCTGCTCGTGCCGCTCCATCCGGCGCTGACGGGCATCGAGGGCGCAGGCATCGCGATGTGCTTCCTTCGCGAGCCGTGGCTCCGGGGCGTCGTCGAGGACGCCTGTCGGGCAGAGGGGCTCGAGCCCGCAGGCTGGCGCGACGTGCCGCACGACGTCAACGCCCTGGGCTCGACCGCGGTCGCCTCGATGCCGCGTGTGGCCCAGCTCGTGCTCGCTCCCTGCAGCGAGCCCGACGCCGAGCTGCGCGCGTATCGCGCGCGGCGGCGCGCCGAGCTGGTCGACGGCGTCTACGTCGCCTCGCTCTCGTTCCTGACCGTGACCTACAAGGCGCTCTGCGCCGCCACGCAGCTCGCGAGCTTCTACCCCGACCTGCGCGAGCCGGGCTGGGAGGCGTCGTTCGCGATCTTCCACCAGCGGTTCTCGACGAACACCTCACCGAGCTGGGAGCGCGCCCAGCCGTTCCGGCTGCTCTGCCACAACGGCGAGATCAACACGATCGAAGGGAACGTCGCGTGGATGGAGGCGCGCGAGCAGGCCGCCGGGCTCGACCCGGCCCTCGCGCCCGCCCTCGACCGCTCGGGGTCGGACTCCGCGCTGCTCGACAACGCCGCCGAGCTCCTCGTCCGCTCGGGCGTCGAGATCCGCGAGGCGCTTTCCCGCCTCGTGCCGCCGGCGTGGCAGAACGACGCACGCGTCGACGACGCCGAGCGGGCGATGCGCCGCTACCACGCGATGCTCACCGAGCCGTGGGACGGGCCGGCCGGCCTCGTGTTCACCGACGGCGTCACCTGCGGGGCGAAGCTCGACCGGAACGGCCTCCGGCCGCTGCGGATCGCGGTCTGCGCCGACGGGCTGGTCGCGGTCGCGTCCGAGGCGGGCGCCGTGCCGCTGCCGGAAGGGGTCACCGTGCGCCGTGCGCGCCTCTCGCCCGGGCAGCTCTTCTCGGTCGACCCCGAGCGGGGCGTGCTCTTCGACGGCGAGCTGACGCGGTCGCTGTCGGCGCGGCGGCCCTACGCCCGCTGGGTCTCCGAATCACTGAGCTTCGGCGAGCGCGGCGCGCCCGCACCCACCCCTGGGTCCGACCTCACCGTCCGCCACGCGCTCCACGGCTACACCCGCGAGGAGCTCAGCCTGATGCTCCGGCCGATCGCCCAGTCGGGCCGCGACCCCGTCTACTCGATGGGCGACGACGCCCCGATCGCCCCGCTCGCCGGCAGGGCCCGGCCGCTCGCCTCCTACTTCCGGCAACGCTTCGCGCAGGTCACGAACCCGGCGATCGACCACGAGCGGGAGCGCACCGTGATGTCCGTCGCCACGCTCGTCGGCCCGAGACCGCCGCTCGACGCGGACGGGCCGCTGACGCACGTCGTCGCCCTCCCGTCCTTCCTCGTCACGCCCGACGGCCTGACTGCGCTGGAGCCCACCGAGATCGATGCGACGTTCGAGGCCGAGGAAGGCCTCGGAGTCGCGGTCGAGCGCGTCGCAGACGTGTGCGCCGACAGCGCCGCGGCAGGCGCGCGTGTCGTATGCATCAGCGACCGCGCGGCCGGCGGCACACGGGCGCCGATCCCCTCGCTGCTCGCGGTCGCGGCCGCCCACGGGAGGCTCGTCGAGCGGGGCCTGCGAATCGCGTGCTCGCTCGTCGTCTCGAGCGACGAGGCGCGCGACACGCACATGGTCGCGACCCTCCTCGGCTACGGCGCCGACGTCATCTGCCCGAGGCTCGCCCTCGAGACAGTGGCGCGCCTGGCCGACACCGACAAGGTCGGAGGCGACCGGCCGTCCCCGGAGGAGGCGCAGAGCCGGCTCCTCCACGCGCTCGAGTACGGCGTGCTGAAGGTCATGTCCAAGGCGGGCATCTCGGACGTCGCGAGCTACCGGGGCGCGCGCCTGTTCGAGGCGATCGGCCTCGACCGGCGGCTGTGCGCACGGTTCTTCGGCGACACGCACTCCGCGATCGGGGGCATCGGCCTCGCGCGGCTCGAGCGCGACGCGCTCGACCGGCTCGCGGTCAGCGAAGCCGAGAAGCCCGCGCTCGAGAACCCGGGCTTCTACAAGTTCCGCAAGGGCGGTGAGCCCCACGCGACCGATCCGGACGTCGTCGACGCGTTGCAGGAGAGCGTCGGTGCGGCGCACGCGCTGATCCGGGCGGTGCGCGGCGATCGGCCGGAGGAGTACGACCGGTTCGCACGCCTCGTCGAGGAGCGGCCGCCGCTCGAGCCGCGCGATCTGCTCGAGCTCGTCCCGGCGCGCCCGCCCGTCCCGCTCGACGAGGTGGAGCCCGTCGACTCGATCGTGCGCCGGTTCTCGGGCGGCGCGATGTCGCACGGGGCGCTCTCGGCGGAGGCGCACGAGACCATCGCGATTGCGATGAACCGTCTCGGCGCGCGCTCGAACTCGGGTGAGGGGGGCGAGGACCCGTCCCGCTACGGCGACGAGCGCAACTCGAAGATCAAGCAGGTCGCCTCGGGCCGCTTCGGGGTGACGGCCGAGTACGCGGTCTCCGCGGAGGAGCTGCAGATCAAGGTCGCCCAGGGCTCGAAGCCCGGCGAGGGCGGCCAGATCCCCGCGCACAAGGTGACGGACGAGATCGCACGGCTCCGCGGCACCTCGCCGGGCGTCGCGCTGATCTCGCCCCCGCCGCACCACGACGTCTACTCGATCGAGGATCTCGCGCAGCTCGTGTTCGACCTCAAGGAGGTCAACCCGGACGCGGACGTGTCGGTCAAGCTCGTCGCCTCGGCGGGCGTCGGGGTGATCGCCGCCGGCGTCGCCAAGGCGCGGGCGGACGTCGTGCATGTTGCGGGCGCGGACGGCGGGACGGGTGCGAGCCCTCTGCCGTCGATCAAGCACGCCGGCGCGCCCTGGGAGCTGGGCCTCGCCGAGACGCAGCAGGCGCTCGTCCACAGCGGTCTGCGCGGGCGCGTGCGCGTACGGGTCGACGGCGGCTTCAAGACCGGCCGCGACGTCGTGGTCGCGGCACTGCTCGGCGCGGACGAGTTCTCGTTCGGCACGTCGCTCCTGCTCGCCGAGGGCTGCCTGATGGTGCGCTCGTGCCACCTCGACACGTGCCCGGTCGGGATCGCGAGCCAGCGGCCCGAGCTCCGCGCGAAGTTCGCGGGCACGCCGGAGATGGTCGAGGCCTATCTCCGGTTCGTGGCGCTCGACGTGCGGCGGCTGCTTGCGAGCCTCGGTCTGCGGACGCTCGACGAGGCCGTCGGGCGAACCGACCTGCTCCGCCAGCGCCGCACAGGCGATCCCTCTGCGGACACGCTCGACCTCCGGCCGCTGCTCGCGCGGTCGGGCGCCGGAGCGGCCCGGTACGTGGGCGATGCGGTTCCGGACGAGCGCGACCGGCTCGGGGCGCTGCTCGTCGCGCAGGGCAAGGCGGCGATCAGCGGTGCGCGGCTGGTCGAGCCGGCGTTCGAGATCACGAACGCCGATCGCGCGATCGGGGCTCGGCTCGGCGGCGCGATCGCACGCTCGGTCGGTTCGGGCCGCCCGCCCGGCCGTGTCCGCGCGCGGTTCGAGGGCGCGGCGGGCCAGAGCTTCGGAGCGTTCCTCACCGGTGGGGTCGAGCTCCAGCTGACCGGGGAGGCGAACGACTACGTCGGGAAGGCGATGTCCGGGGGGCGGATCGTGATCTCGCCGCCCGCGACGGACGCGGGCGACCCGTGCCTGATCGGCAACACGGCGCTCTACGGCGCCACCGGTGGCACGCTCTTCTGTGCCGGCGCGGCGGGCGAGCGCTTCGCCGTGCGCAACTCGGGTGCGGTCGCTGTGGTCGAGGGCGTCGGCGATCACGGCTGCGAGTACATGACGCGCGGCACGGTCGTCGTCCTCGGCTCGCACGGACGAAACCTGGGTGCAGGGATGACGGGCGGAGAGGCGTTCCTGCTCGATCCCGACGAGCGGCTGATCAACGCCGAGCTCATCGAGCTCGCGCCGCTCGACCAGCGCGATCGCGAGCGGCTCGTCGACCTGCTGGAGCGCCATGTGCGGGCGACGGGATCTGCGCGCGCGACCATGCTGCTCGAGAGCGTCGAGGAGACGCTGGCGCGCTTCCGTCGGGTCGTGCCGAGAGCAGCCGCGCTCGCCGTGCGAGAGCCGGAAGGCGGGCAGGTCGCCGCCTTCGGCAGGTAATCACAGAATTTCTGCATAATATGCGGATGCCGTACGTCAGCATCGTCGGCTCCGCCGGCTACACGGGCCAGGAGGCCCTCGATCGGGTGCTCGGCCATCCCGAGCTCGAGCTGTACGCGGTCGGCTCGGACTCGCTCGCCGGGCAGGACGCGACGGCGCTCGACCCGCGGCTCAACCGGAACGGCGGCAAGCGCGTGCCGCGCCTGATCACGAACGCCGCAGCGCTCGCGTGCGAGGCCGACGTGACGATCCTCTGTCTCTCCCACGAGGAGGCGGCAGCCCTCGACCCGCCCGCCCGCGGCGTCGTGGTCGACCTCTCCGGGGCCCACCGGCTCGAGGATCCGGCGGCGTACGAGGCGTGGTACGGCTTCGCGCACCCGAGGCCGCACGATCTCGCAGAGTGGTCGTACGGCCTGCCTGAGCTCGCGCCGCCGGAGGGCCGCCTGATCGCGAACCCGGGGTGCTACGCGACTGCCGTCCTGCTCGCGCTCGGCCCGATCGCCCACGCGATCGACCGGGAGAGTGCGGTCGTCGACGCGATGTCGGGGATGACCGGCGCCGGCCGCGGGCTGAAGCCGTCGACCCATGCGGGTTTCGTGCTCGAGAACGTCTCGCCGTACAAGGTGGGCGCCCACCAGCACGTCGCGGAGATCGCGAGCGCGCTCGGCTTTCCGGTCTCGTTCACGCCCCACCTCCTGCCCGTCAGGCGTGGCTTGCTCGCCACGTGCAACGTCCGCTCCACCGGCCCCGACCTCCGGGAGCTCCTCGAGGGGCACTACGCGGCGAGCCACGTCGTACGCGTCCTCCCCGAAGGCGTCGCGCCGGAGCTCGCGCACGTCCAGCACACGGACGCGGCGGAGATCGGGGTCTTCGAGGACCGGCACACGGACCGCACGATCGTGATCTGCGCGCTCGACAACCTCGGGAAGGGCGCCGCCGGCCAGGCGATCCAGAACGTGAACCTGCTCTACGGCCTCGAAGAGACCTCCGGCCTGCGCCTGGACGGGGTGCTCGTCTAGTGCCGCAGAGGCCATCCTGATGTCCGTCACCGCCGCACCCGGGTACACGGCCACCGGCGTGAGCGCCGGCATCCGCCCCTCGGGCAAGCCCGACGTCGCGCTCGTGCGCTCGCTCGACCCGGCGGTCGGCTGTGCGATGTGGACCCAGAACCGCGTCCAGGCCGCTCCGGTCGTGGTCTCGCGGCGTCACCTCGAGGCGGCCGAGCCGCAGGCGGTCGTCGTCAACGCGGGCGTCGCGAACGCGGCCACCGGGCGCGCGGGAGAGGAGGATGCCGAGCAGACCGCAGTCCACGCGGCCGGCCTGCTCGGGCTCGAGCCGGAGCAGGTGATCGTGCTCTCCACCGGCGTGATCGGCCCGCGACTGCCGCTCGCGAAGCTCTTGGCGGGAGTGGACGCGGCCGCCGACGCGCTGTCGCCCGCCGGCGGCGACGCGGCGGCCGGGGCGATCCTCACGACCGACGCCGGGCCCAAGACCGCCGTGGCGCACCGAGACGGCTTCGTCGTCGGCGGGATGGCGAAGGGCGCCGGCATGATCCACCCCCTGCTCGCCACCATGCTCGCGGTCGTCACGACCGACTATCCCCTCGCTCCGGGAGAGGCCGAGACCTTCTTGCGCCCGGCCGTCGAGCAGACGTTCAACCGGATCTCCGTCGACGGCGACTGCTCGACGAACGACGCGGTCGTCCTGCTCGCCAGGCGCGGAATCGCTCGACGCGATTCCGCGCTGGATCACGAGTTCGCCGCGGCTCTGGAGACGGTGTGCGCAAACCTGGCGCGCCAGATCGTGGCCGACGGCGAAGGGGCGACGGTGGTCTTGGAAATCAGGATCACTGGCGCGTCGTCCGACGAGGAGGCGCGGGCTATCGCGCTCCGGGTGGCGACCTCCCCGCTCGTCAAGACAGCGGCCTTCGGCCGCGACCCCAACTGGGGGCGCGTGCTGGCCGCGGCGGGCTCCGCGCCCTGGAACGGCGGCTTCGCCCGGCTCGACCCCGACAAGCTCCGCGTCTCGTTCGACGGCACGGACGTGTTCTCGGGAGGCGTGCCCACCGGCCGCGTCCCGACGCTCGACGGCGCCGAGTCGACGATCGAGCTCGACCTCGGGCTCGGTAACGGCTCGTGCGCCTACCTGGCCTCGGATCTCTCGTACGACTACGTCCGGCTCAACGCGGAGTACACGACGTGACCGGCCTCGTCGTCCTCAAGCTCGGCGGGCGGGTCGCCGCGGGCACGGTACGTGATGCGCTCGCGCAGATCGATGCGCCCGTGCTCGTCGTCCACGGCGCGGGCCCTCAGATCACCGCGGAGATGGCGCGGCGGGGCATCGAGCCGGTGTTCGTCCGCGGCCGGCGGATGACGACGCCCGACGTGCTCGCCGTGGTCTGCGAGTCGCTGGAGGCCGTCAACGCGGAGGTGTGCGCAGCGATCGGTCCGACGGCTCTGGGGCTCCGCGGAGACGCGATCGGGCTCCGAGCGCGGCAGGTCGAGGAGCTGGGGCTCGTGGGCGAGCCCGAGCCCGACGCTCCGGGCGCGCTGCTCGAGGCGCTCGCCGCGGGCAGGGTGCCGGTCGTCGCGCCGCTCGCCGAGGGCCCGCTCAACGTGAACGCCGACGAGGCGGCTGCGGCGCTCGCCCTCGGCCTCGGAGCGGGCCGGATCCTGTTCGTGAGCGACGTCCCCGGCGTGCTCGTGGAAGGGACGCTCGCCCGTGTGCTGCCTGCCGACGAGGCCGAGGCCGGGCTCGACGCAGGCGCGTTCGAAGGCGGGATCGTCCCCAAGCTCGTCGCGGCGGTGCGCGCCGCGCGCGGCGGGGTTCACGCGTCGATCGGCGCCACCGAGGTCCCGGCGTGAACGCCTCCCGCAAGACGGTGCCGGAACACGGCGCCCGCAGTACAGGGTCACAAGGGCTCGACCGCAGCGCCCTTCTGCCGACGTACGCGCGCGCCGAGGTCACGCTCGTCCGGGGCGAGGGGTGCCGTGTCTGGGACGACGAGGGGCGCGCGTACCTCGACTTCGTCGCCGGCATCGCCGTCACCGGCCTCGGCCACCGGCACCCGGCGGTGACCGCGGCTGCGCACGAGCAGCTCGACGAGCTCTGGCACGTGTCGAACCTCTACCTGGACCGAGCCGATGCTCCGGCTCGCCGGCCTGCTCTCGGAGCGCATGGGCGGCGCGCAGGCGTTCTTCTGCAGCTCGGGCGCCGAGGCGAACGAGGCGGCCCTCAAGGTGGCTCGCAAGGTGACCGGCCGCCCGCGCATCGTCGCGCTCGAGGGCGGCTTCCACGGCCGGACACTCGGGGCGCTCTCCGTCACGGGTCAGCCGGCGAAGTGGGAAGGATTCGGGCCGCTGCTTCACGACGTCACCTTCGCGAGCCCGAACGACGTCGAGTCGCTCGAGGCAGCCGTCTCGCCCGGCGGCGACCTGGCGGCGATCGTGCTCGAGCCCGTGCTCGGCGAGGGAGGCGTGATCCCGCTCGAGGACCGCTTCGTCCAGGCGGCGGCCGAGATCGCACATGAGGTCGGCGCGCTCGTCTGCGCGGACGAGGTGCAGACGGGCATCGGCCGCACGGGCACGTTCTTCGCCTTCGAGCAGCTCGGCCTCGACCCAGACCTCGTGACGCTCGCCAAGGGCCTGGGGAACGGGCTGCCGATCGGCGCGCTGCTCGCCCGCGCCGGCGTCGCCGACGCGATCGGGCCCGGCGACCACGGCGCGACGTTCGGCGGGAACCCGGTCGTCTGCGCCGCTGCCTGCGTCGTGGTCGAGTCGATCGACGACGAGCTGCTCGCGCACGTGGCCGCCTGTGGCGAGCGACTCGCCATGGGTCTCGCTCGTCTGCCCGGCGTGCAGGAGGTCCGCGGTCGCGGCCTGATGCTCGCGGCGGTGCTCGACCGCGACGCCGCGCCGGTCGTCGACGCGTGCCGGGAGCGCGGACTGCTCGTGCTCACCGCCGGCCGGGACGTCCTACGACTGCTGCCGCCGCTCGTGGTGGACGAGGGCGAGATCGACGAGGCGCTCGGGGTGCTGGAGTCAGCGCTCTCGTGAGCCGGCTCGGGAAGAGGGGCGAGGCTGAAGCCACGCCCCGGGTGCCCCTGCGTCCCCGGGTGACCGGGGTGCCCGCGTGAGCAACCGCGTCAGGCAGCAGGCGATCCTCCGGCTCGTGCGCGACCAGGCGATCTCGACGCAGGCCGCGCTCGTCGAGGCGCTCCGCGAGGAAGGGCACGACGTCGTGCAGACCACGGTCTCCCGCGACGTGCACGAGCTCGGGCTCGTGAAGGTGCGCGCTCCGTCCGGACGGCTCGTCTACGCGGCGCCCGGCGCCGACGACGCGGACCGGCTGCGCGCGATCGGCGTGGCGTTACGCCGCTATGCGCTCTCCGTCGAGCGTGCCGGGCCGCTCGTCGTCGTGACCACACCGCCGGGCTATGCGAGCGCCCTCGCCCAGGCGCTGGACGAGGGCCGCCACCCCGACGTCGCAGGGACGATCGCAGGGGACAACACGATCTTCGTCGCCCCGCGTGAAGGGGCGAGCGCCGTCGCGCTCGCGGACGGGCTGCGCGAGCACCTCGAGCACGACTGAGGAAAAAGGCTGCTCAAGGCGGGAAATCCCTCGAAAGGGGGGGCAAGGGTTCTGCGCGCGACGCCGAATGAGATAGCACCCACCCTCCCCAGTACCACCGAGACGGCCGCTCCCCCAAGCGGCCGTCTCACTTTCCTTGTTCGCGAGCGGGAATCCGCGGAAGCGGATTCCCGCCGCCGGATCCCTCGGCCTGCGGTCGAGGGCAGATCCCTGAAGGCGCCGCCTTCGGCGTCGCAACTGCCTTGTCGGCCTAGGGCAGATCCCTGAAAGCGCCGCCTTCGGCGTCGCAACTGCCTTGTCGGCGACGTCGCGGATCGCCTGCACTCCTCAGAACGCGTAGCGCTCCTCCTGCCACGGATCCGCGTCGTTGTGGTAGCCGTAGCGCTCCCAGAAGCCGGGCGTGTCGGTCGCCCGCAACTCGATCGCTCGGAGCCATTTCGCGCTCTTCCAGAAGTACCGCTGCGGGACGACGAGGCGGAGTGGCCAGCCGTGCTCGGGGGTCAGCGGGGCGCCGTCCGCATGGGTCGCGAGCACCGCCTGCTCGTGCTCGAGCGCCGGAAGCGGCAGGTTCGTGGTGAAGCCCGCCTCTGCGTGGGCGATCGCGAAATGGGCGGACGGGAGCGGCGAGACCCGCTCGCGGAGCGAGCTCCAGGCGACACCGGTGAACTCGGCGTCGAACCGACTCCAGCGGGTCACGCAGTGGATGTCCTGGACGACGGTCGTCTTCGGCAGCGCGTCGAGCGCGGCCCAGTCGAGCTCGAGCGGCTGCTCCACCTCGCCGAACACGCGGAAGCTCCAGCCCGCGAGGTCGGGTGGGTAGGAGGGCACGTCTCCCGCGTGCAGCACCGGCCACTTCTCGGTCAGGTACTGCCCGGGCGGGAGCCGCGCGGGGTCGTAGCCCGCCGCAGCCACCTTTCGCTCCGCTCTCGACCTGAACATGCTCGCTACCCTCATCTCGTGACCCCGCGCGTGTCGGCACCGACGGTATACGCAGCGCCGAGGGCGCGCGCCTACGTCTCGGTGAGCGGGCCCGACGCCGGCGCGTACTTGAACCGCATGGTCTCGAACGACGTCGAGGCCCTCGCCGTCGGCGACGCATGCGAGGCGCTGCTGCTCACCCCGAAGGCGCGGATCGTCGCCCCGATGATCGTGTGGCGCCGTGCCGAGGACGGCTTCCTGCTCCTCACCGAGCCCGAGTCGGGCGAGCGACTCGCACGGGAGCTGACCCGCTCGCGGTTCGCCGCAAGATGCGAGATCGCGGCCGAGGAGCACCGCTCGGTCCTCGTGCTCGGTGATGACCCGCTGATCGCGGCCCGGCTCGACGTCGTGAGGAACGACGACTACGGGGTGCCGGCGGTCGAGCTGCTCGACGCCGACCCACCCGAGGACGCCGGGGAGATCCGTGAGGAGGAGCTCGAGCGGCTCCGGATCCTCGCCCGCACGCCACGCCTGGGGCACGAGCTGGACGACCGCGTCCTGCCCGCAGAGGCGGGCCTCGAGCACCGCGCGATCAGCTTCACGAAGGGCTGCTACCCGGGTCAGGAGCCCGTCGCTCGCCTCCACTTCCGGGGGCACCCGAACCGCATTCTGCGGCTGGTCACGCTCGACGAGGGCGAGCTGCCGGCGTACGACGCCGAGCTTGCGCTGGACGGGAAGCCGGTGGGGCGCATCACGAGCGCGGCGCCCGACCGGCAGCGGGGGATCGTCGCCCTTGCCTACGTTCGTCGCGAGGTGCGGGCCGGGAGCACGCTCGAGCTCGCCGACGGTCGCGGCGTCCAGCTGCTCGGCGATATGACCTGAGAGCGCTCGCACGGCGCGGCCGCCCGCGAAATGCGCCCGGCACGATTCGAACGTGCGACCTCTGCCTCCGCAGGGCAGCGCTCTATCCCCTGAGCTACGGGCGCCGGGGGAAGGCAGTGTACCGCCGGCCCGAGAACCGACGCCGTACGGGTTAGCATCCGCCCGTGCCGCTCTGGCTGTCGGAGGACGACGTCGCGTCGCTCGTCTCGCCGGGCGAGGCGGTGCCGGTGATCGAGGACTCGTTCCGGCGGATGGCGGGCGGGCAGGTGGAGCTGATGCCGCGCCGCCGCTTCCCGGTCGAGGGCGGGTACTTCGCGGTGATGGCCGCTGCCGACGGTGGGCTCGGGATGGCCGGTCTCAAGAGCTACACGGTCGTCGAGGGCAGGCTGCAGTTCGTCGTCTGCCTCTTCGACCTCGCCGACGGCCCGGCAGGGTCGGCGGGGTCGCTGGCCGCGATGATCGCCGCCGACCGTCTCGGCCAGGTGCGGACCGGCGCGGCGAGCGGAGTCGCCGCGGCCCACCTCGCCCGAGCCGGCGCCGTCAGCCTCGGGCTGATCGGCGCAGGCTGGCAGGCGGAGTCCCAGCTCGCGGCGATCCAGGCGGCGGTGCCGTCGATCGAGCGAGTCGTCGTCTCGAGCCGCACGCGTGAGCGGGCCGCGGCGTTCGCCGCCCGGCACGGGGCGGAGATCGCGGAGAGCCCTGGTGATGCAGGCGCGTGCGACATCGTGGTGACCGCGACGACCTCCAGGGACCCGGTGCTCCGCGGGGACTGGCTGCGGGAGGGCGCGCTCGTGTGCGCGATCGGCGCCAACGATCCGCGCGCGCGGGAGCTCGACGCCGAGGTGATCGCGAGGGCGACGCTCGTCTGCTGCGACTCGCTCGAGGACGCGCGGCTCGAGTCCGGCGACCTGATCGAGCCGGTCGCCGCGGGCCGGCTCGACTGGCTCGAGGTGCAGGAGCTGCATGCGATCGTCGTCGGCGAGCTGCCCGGCCGGCAGTCGGACGCGGACGTGATCGTGTTCAAGTCGAACGGGATCGCGCCGTGGGACGTCGCCCTCGGCGCCGAGGTCGTCCGGCGCGCGCGCGAGCGGGGCGTCGGGACGGAGCTGTAGGCCGGGAGTCAGACGTGCTGCGCGATCGCGGCGAAGGACGAGGCTGAAGCCACGTCCTCTTCGTCGCGATGCCCACTACGCGGGCGTCTCGACGAAGCGAATCTCTTGGGCGCCCTCCCAGAGCACCTTCGTCCCGAGCGCACGGAGGCTCTCGGCGCCCTCGACGATCGTCGCGAAGTGGTTTCCCGCGAGCGCGCCTGCCTTCGACGCAAAGCTCACGTACCCGTACGAGAGCAGGATCTCGGTCTCGGAGACCCCGCCCGGATAGAGCACGAGCTCGCCGGGGTTCGGGTAGCAGGTCGCGTTCTCCGGAGCGAGCCCGAGGTCGAGGTCTCCGAACGGGATCCAGCACCCCTCTCCGCTCCAGCGGACGTGGATGATCTGCGACTCGAGAGGCAGCAGGCCGCGGAAGGCGGCCACCGTCGCAGGTGCGTCGGCCTCCTCGAGGCGCGCCGTGAACGAAAAGCCGCCCGCGTCGACCCTGAGCATCGGGCGATCGTATCCGTGCGGTGCGCACGGGCAGAGCGAAGGGGGGCGAGGCTGAAGCCACGCCCCGCGACGCCCCCCGCCCCTCGCGCCCCGCGCCGCCCCGCACGTCCGTCCGGGGCGTGGCTTCAGCCTCGCCCCTTTGTTACTTCCCGGCCGCGCCCGCGACGTACGCCGCCACGGCGTCGATCTGCTCCGGCGAGAGCTTCCCGGCGAACGAGGGCATCGCTCCCCGTCCGTTCGTCACCCGGTCGGCGACGAGGCCCGCGGACGGCTGCGCCGCGTCGAGGCTCGGGCCGACGGTGCCGGTCGCGCCCGCATCCGCGAGCGTGTGGCAGCCGGCGCAGCCGGCGGAGAGGAAGACCTGCTTGCCGAGCGCGACGTCCGCCGCGGTCGCGGGCGCCGCGTCGTCGTCGTTCGAGCGGTTGACCACCACGGCGAGCACGGCGAACGCCGCGAGCCCGGCGACGGGCATCCACCAGTGGGTTCGGCCGGAGTGCCGCAGGTTGAAGAAGAGCCGCGCCCAGACGCCGATCAACATCAGACCGACGAGCACTGCCCAGGCGTGCGCCGCCCCGTAGGCGAACGGAAAGTGCGCCGCGAGCATGGTCAGCAGCACCGGCAACGTGAGGTAGTTGTTGTGCACGGAACGCTGCTTGGCCTGGAACGCCGGGGCGGGGTCGGGCTCGCGGCCCGCCTCCTTCGCGCGGATCAGCTCCCAGTGCGCGGGGATGATCACCACGAACACGTTCGCGGCCATCACGGTGCCGATCATCGCGCCGACCTGGAGCCACGCCGCGCGGGGGCTGAACAGCTCCGCCGAGCCCCAGGCGGCGAGCGTGACGAGCACGAGCAGGACGCCCCACAGGACGCGGGCGTCGGGCACGGTCCGGTTGAGCACGTCGTATGCGACCCAGGCCGCGGCGAGCAGTGCGATCGAGAGCAACACCGCGAGCCACGGGTCGAGGTCCGAGCCCGGCTTCACGAGGGTGCTCGACGCCTCGAGGTAGTAGAGCACGACCATCAGCGCGAAACCCGAGAGCCACGTCGTATAGGCCTCCCACTTGAACCACGCGAGGTGGTCGGGGAGGCGCGACGGGGCGACGACGTACTTCTGCACGTGGTAGAAGCCGCCGCCGTGTACTTCCCAGAGCTCGCCGCCGACGCCGGCCTCGCGGTCGCCTGCCCGCTGTGGGGCGCGGAGCGACTGGTCGAGGAGCACGAAGTAGAAGGACGTTCCGATCCACGCCATCGCCGCGATCACGTGCAGCCAGCGCAGCGAGAGGTCGAGCCAGTCGCGCAGCGCGTCCGAGAGAGCGAGCGGAGCCAGCACCGTCATCCGCGGCTCCATCGGTCGCGGGCGATCGCGACGAGCTCGTCGAGCGCGGTCTCGAGCTCGGTGTCCGTCTCGTTGTCGATCCGTGCGCGGAGCACGTCGAGGATCTCCCGCTTGGGGCGCCGGTTCACGAACACGACGAAGCGAAAGCCGTGTCGCCGCTCGTAGGCGGCGTTCAGGCGATACAGCTCGGCGAGCACGTCCGGCTCGGTGTCGAAGCCCTGCTCCGCGGCCGAGCGACGGGAGAGCGCGCCTCGTTGCCCGATCGCGGGATGCGCCGCGAGCACCTCGCGCTTCTCCTCGTCGGGGAGCTCGTGGACGAGCGTCCGCGCGCGGGAGAGCGGGTCCGGTCCCGCGGCGAGTCGCTCGACGAAGCGCGTGCGGCCCTCGAAGAGCTCGGCCAGCTCGTCCGCCGTCAGCTCCCGCGGTAGCTCGCGCATCCGTACGGGGAGACGAGGAGCGGGACGTGGTAGTGGCCCTCCTCGAGGGCGAGCTCGAGCTCCACACGCCGGAAGAACGGCGACGGCGGCGAGAACACGAGGGCGTAGTGACCGGGCTCGAGCCCCTCGGCGAGGCGCGCCCGCCCGTCGTCGTCGGTCACCGCCGCCGCGACCACGCGTCCATCCAGTCGGAGCTCGACCGGCACGCCCGCCGCGGGCAGCCCGGCAGCGGTGTCGAGCACGTGCGTCGAGAGCGAGCAGCTCACTGAGCGAATCTTCTCGCCTCGACCCGGTGAGCGCGAGCGATCTCGCTCTCGTCGGCCCGCACGAGCGCGCCCGCGCGGACGACGTCGGCGCCCCCGACCACGAGCCGGTCGACGCGGTGGGGCCCCGAGAGCACGAGCCCTGCGACGAGGTCCTCGGCGCCTCCGTGCGGCAACCCGTCGACGTCCCAGATCGCGAGATCGGCCTGCTTGCCGGGCTCGAGCGAGCCGATGTCGTCCCGGCCGAGCAGCGCGGCGCCACCCCTGGTCGCGACCCGCAGCGCCTCTCTCGCGGTCATCGCGCCCGGCCCGCCTCGACCCCGCGCCACGAGCAGCGCCTGCTTCACCTCTGCGAGAAGATCTCCGCGCTCGTTCGAGGCCGACCCGTCGACGCCGAGGCCGACCCGCGCGCCGGCCGAGAGGAGACCGCGTACCGGCGCCACGCCGGCGCCCAGACGAAGGTTCGACGTCGGACAGTGCGCGACGCCGGTGCCGGTCTCGGCAAACCGCCCGATCTCCGTCTCGGAGAGATGGACGCAGTGGGCGCACCAGACGTCCCGGTCGAGCCAGCCGAGCTGCTCGAGGTACTCGACCGGGCTGCAGCCGTAGAGCTCCCGGCAGTACGCCTCCTCCTCGACGGTCTCCGCGAGGTGGGTGTGGAGCGGCAGCCCGTGGCGGCGGGCGAGCGCCGCGGACTCCTCCATCAGGCGCCCCGTGACCGAGAACGGGGAGCACGGAGCGACGGCGAGCTGGACACGGGCTCCCGGACCCGCCTCGTGGAGCGCAGCGTGGAGGCGCTCGGTCTCGGCCAGCACCGCGTCGATCTCCTCGACCAGCTCGTCGGGCGGCAGGCCGCCGTCCGAGGCCCCCAGGTCCATCGAGCCGCGGGACGCGACGATCCGTACGCCGAGCTCGCGTGCAGCCTGCACCTCCGCCTCGACGATGCCGTCGCGGCCGCGCGGGAACACGTAGTGGTGGTCGAACACCGTCGTGCATCCCGACAGCGCGAGCTCGGCGAGCCCCGTTCGTGCGGCCGCGTAGACCGCCTCGGCGTCGATGCCGGCCCACACCGGGTAGAGCTCCCGCAGCCACGTGAAGAGGTCGGCTTCCTGGGCGCGGGCACGCGTCAGCGTCTGGTACAGGTGGTGATGGGTGTTGACGAGCCCGGGGAGCACGAGCGCGCCGCCGAGCTCGACCCGCTCGGCTCCGGCCGGCTCCGGCCCGGCGCCGACGTCCGCGACGACGCCGTCGTCGACGAGCACCCAGCCCCGGGGATGCTCGCTGCCGGCGTCGTCCATCGTGACGATCCAGCCGTTCGCGTAGAGCGTCCGCATCGGACGCGGACGTTATCGTCCGCCGTCGTGGTCGGAACCGCAGCCGACGTGCTCGCGCGGGCCGACGCGCTCGGCGAGATCAGCGAGGAGCCCGATCGGCTGGTTCGCCGCTTCGCGACACCCGCCGCTGCTCGGGCCGCCGACCGCGTCGCGGGATGGATGGAGGAGGCCGGGTTGGCCGTGCGCCGCGATGCGGTCGGCAACCTGATCGGACGCACGCGGGGCGACGGCTCGCCGTTGGTTCTCGGCTCGCACCTCGACACCGTCCCCGGCGCCGGGCGCTACGACGGCCCGTTGGGCGTTCTCGTCGCCCTCGCGGCCGTCGAGCGGCTGGCCGGACGCTCTCGATCGACGCCGCTCGAGGTCGTCGCCTTCGCCGACGAAGAAGGCACCCGCTTCGGCACCTCCTACCTCGGCTCGGCCGCCTACACGGGAGGCTTCGCAGGCGAGTGGCTCGAGCTCGTCGACGCCGACGGGACCACGCTCGCCGAGGCGATCGTCGCGGCGGGAGGAGACCCCGACGCAGCGGTCGCCGCGCCCACACCCGGGCTCGCCGGCTACCTCGAGGTGCACATCGAGCAGGGCTCCGTCCTCGAGCGCGAAGGGCTCCCGGTCGGCGTCGTCGACGCCGTTGCGGGCCAGACACGCCTCCGCCTGGTCATCCGGGGCGAGGCCGGGCACGCCGGCACGTTGCCGATGGCCGCGCGCAGTGACGCGCTCGCGGCCGCGGCGGAGGTGGTGCTCGCGGTGGAGCGGATCGGAGGGAGCACCGACGGCCTGGTCGCGACGGTCGGTGCGTTGTCGCTCTCTCCGAACGTGGGCAACGTCGTTCCGGGCGAGGCCCGGCTGCTGGTGGACGTCCGGCACGCGACGGACGACGTGCGGGCGCGAGCGACCGAGGCGATCCGGGCCGCGGTCGCTCGGATCGCGTCGGCTCGTGGCGTGGACGCGTCGTCGACGGTGCGCTACGACACGCCTGCGGTCGAGCTGTCCTCGGACCTGCGGCGACGGCTCGAGGGCGCGATCGAGGAAGCGGGCTATCCCGTGAGGTCGCTCGTCAGCGGGGCGGGCCACGACGCGGTCGTGCTCGCGCGTGTGTGCCCGGCGGCGATGCTGTTCGTCCGCTGCGCCGGCGGGATCAGCCACGACCCGCGCGAGTCGGTCGACGAGGCGGACGTCGCGGTCGCGCTCGACGTGGTCGAGCGGTTCCTGCGGGCGGGCTGACTAGGCGGAGTCCGGCGTCTCGGTGACGGCCGCCTTGGCCGCCGCGGCACCCTCGCTGCCGACGGCGTGGACGACCTCCGGCCGGTCGAGGAGGCGCGCGCGCTGCACGGGGCTCGGCAGCCGGTTCACCACGTACTTGTCCTCGAGGATCTCGGCGAGCGGACGGCCGCGGCCGTGCTCGCGGACCACGTATTGCGCCACGCGCTCCTCGGCGGTCGTACGTTGGAAGAGGAACGAGAACAGGTCGCGGAACGCCACGCCGGGATCGTACTTCTAGGACGATCCGGCGCGGAGCGCCGGGTCGTCGGGCCACTCGAGGTTCGCGTCCGGGATCGGGTCGCCGTGCGGATCGTGCGTCGGGAAGCCGAGCGACTCGTCGATCCGTGCCTCGAGCTCCTCGGAGAGGACGTGCTCGAGCCGGTTCGCCTCGGCGTGTACCTCGTCCACGTGGATGCCGAGCGTCTCGGCGAGATAGAGCTCCAGCAGCCTGTGGTGCCGGATCACCTCGAGCGCGACGCGCTCGCCCTCCGGCGTGAGCGTCACTCCGCGATAGGGCGCGTGCTCGACCAGCGAGAGGGCGGCGAGCTTCTTCACCATCGCGCTCGCGGACGCGGGCGAGACCGCCATGGCCCGTGCGAGCGCGGTCGTCGAGACCCGCTCGCCGCTCTGCCCCAGCTTGTAGATCTCGCGCAGGTAGTCCTGGATCGCGTCGCTCAGGGTCGGCCTGGCCACGGAACGAGTGTACGGCGCTGACGCGTCCGCCTCCCCCACCTTGCTAGCGTCGGCGCCCTCGTGACCGTCCGTGTCGGCCACAGCCCCGACCCCGATGACGCGTTCATGTTCTGGGCGCTGACGACCGACCTCGTCGACACCAGGGGCTTCACGTTCGAGCAGGTGCTCGCGGACATCGAGACGCTCAACCAGTGGGCGCGTGCAGCCCGCCTCGAGGTGACGGCGATCTCGCTCGCCGCGTACCCCTTCGTGCAGCAGGACTACGCGCTGCTGCCGCACGGAGCCTCGATCGGCACCGGCTACGGGCCGGTCGTGGTGTCGCGCGAGCCGTTCTCGCTCGACGACCTGCGCGGCCGGGAGATCGTCGTCCCCGGCGTCATGACGACCGCGTTCCTCGTGCTGCGGCTGATGCTCGGGGACGTGGCCCATCGGGAGCTCCCGTTCGAGCAGATCCCGGACGAGGTCGCGAGCGGGAGGGCGGAGGCGGGTCTTCTCATTCACGAGGGTCAGCTCACGTTCTCCGAGTACGGGCTCGTGAAGGCGCTCGACCTCGGCGAGTGGTGGCTCCTCGAGACCGGTCTGCCACTGCCGCTCGGCGTGAACGTCATGCGGCGGGACGTCGAGCGGCCGAACGATCTCTCCGCCGTCCTCGCCGAGGCGATCGCGTGCGGGCTCGACCACCGCGCGGACGCGCTCGAGTACGCGCTCCAGTTCGGCCGGGGCATCGACGCCGCCGTCGCGGACCGCTTCGTCTCGATGTACGTGAACGAGCTGACCCGGGACTACGGCGGCGAGGGACGCGCCGCGGTGGCCGAGCTCCTGCGGCGGGGCGAGGAGCTGGGCGCATTCCCCGACCCCGTGCAGGTCGACTGGGTGGACTGACGGTCCTATTCGGCGAAGGGCTCGACGGCGGCCTCCGACTCGCGCCGGACGACGATCGCGACCGAGCCCAGCACGATTGCGGCGCCGATCGCGATTCGCACGGACACGTGCTCGTCGAGGAAGAGGACGCCGAGCCCGATCGCGACGACCGGGTTGACGTAGGCGTAGGTCGAGACCGTGCCCAGGGGCACGTGGTGCAGCAGCCAGACGTAGGCGGTGTAGCCGACGATCGAGCCGAACACCACGAGGTATCCGAACGCGAGGAGCGAATCGCCCGAGAACGTGGACGGGTGAGGGTGCGAGGCGAGCCCGACCGGGAGCAGCAGCAGCCCGCCGGCCAGCATCTCGTACGTCGTGGCGACGAGCGCGTCCGCCGGCAGGGGGATTCGCCCCGAGAGATACGAGCCGAGCGCCCACGCGAACGCGGACAGACCCGTGAGCGCGATGCCCCACCAGGTCGCGCCACCCTCCGGGTGGAAGAGGATCGCGACGCCGCCGAAGCCGATCAGCACGCCCGCGACCGCGAGCGGCGGCGGACGCTCGCCGCCCGCGAGGCGCATGAGCACGACGAGGAGCGGCACCGAGGCGATGATCAGCGACGCGAGCCCGGTCGGAACCGTTCGCTCGGCGATGAAGAGGATGCCGTTCGCGCCCGGCAGGAGGAGGCCGATCAGGGCCGCCGCCGCGACCTCGCGCCGCCGCACGCGGAGCGCCGCGTGCCCGCGCCGGACGACGACGATCGCAGCCATCAGCCCGCCGGCGAGCAGAAAGCGCGTCGAGACCGCGAAGAACGCCGGCATCGTGTCGCCCGCGACCTTGATCCCGAGGTACGTCGATCCCCAGATCAGGTAGACGGCCCAGAGCGCCGTCCACGCCCTGGCGGTCACCGCCTCAGCGTGAGCAGCGCGCCGGCGGCGAGCAGCGCGATCCCGAGCGCGCGCGGCCAGCTGAGCGCGATCCGCTCGAAGCCGAAGAGGCCGTAGCGGTCGATCACCGCGCCCGCCGCGAGCTGGCCTGCGACGAGGAGCCCGATCGTGGCGGCGGTGCCGATCCGCGGTGCCGACAACGTGATCGTGAACACCACGAACGTCCCGAGCGCCGCACCGAGCCAGAGCCACTTCGGCGCCGCCCAGGCGTCGGCGAGGCCGCCGAGCCCCTGGCGAGTGACGAGCAGCGCGCCGAACGCGATCGCGACCGAGAGGAGGGTGACCCAGGCGAGCGCCTCGACGAGGCCGACACGCTCGCCGAAGCGGCCCATCACCGCGGCCTGGACGGAGCCCGCGAGACCCGCGAGGAGCGCCAGCACGGCCGCGAGTCCGGTTCCTCCGCTCACCGGCAGGACGCTATACGCTCGAAGCTCTCGCGAGCCCGGTGAAAGGAGCCGACCGTGATCCGAGCCTTCGTCGTGTACGAGACCGAGGTCGACCCCGCCCGCTACGAGGAGCACGCGGAGCTCTGCCGACGCGTTTCCGGCGGCACGTTCCGCCACGGCCCCGTCTTCGGCGCGCCGGGCGGCGAGCCCCGCTACCGGTACTACGCGGAATGGGAGTTTCCGGACATGGACGCGTTCCGCGCCGCCTCGCGCTCGCCGGAGTTCGCGGCGACGGGGAAAGACGCTGCCGAGATGGGCAACCCGTGTTCCGTCTTCTTCGTGGAGGTCGAGTAGTGGAGCCGGCGTACCCGCGGCCGCAGACGCCCGAGGAGCTCGCGTTCGAGACCATCGTCTACGAGAAGGTGCCCCCGCGGGCGACGATCCGGCTCGACCGCCCGGAGGTCCTGAACGCGTTCGACTTCCGCATGCTGCGCGAGCTCGCACGCGCGTGCGAGGACGCGTCCTGGGACGACGGCATCCACGTCGTCGTGCTCACCGGCACCGGCCGCGCGTTCTGTGCAGGCGCCGATCTCGCGAGCTGGGACGCCGAGTACCTGGGGCGCCCTGAGGAGTACTGGAAGTGGTTCGGCGCGTTCAAGGACATGCACGACCGGCTGCGGGAGCTGGGCAAGCCGACGATCGCACGCATCAACGGGATCGCGGTCGGCGGCGGGAACGAGCTGCAGCTCGCCTGCGACCTCGCGGTGATGGTCGACCACGCGTACATCAGGCACGTCGGGCTCGAGCACGGCTCGGTGCCGGCGGGCGGGGCGACGCAGTGGCTGTCGCTGCTCGTCGGCGACCGGCGTGCCCGCGAGATCATCCTGCTCTGCGACGAGGTTCCCGCGGCGCAGGCGGCCGAGTGGGGGCTCGTCAACCGCGCCGTGCCGGAGGCGGCCCTCGACCGCGTCGTCGACGAGTGGGTCGAGAACCTCGCGCGCAAGCTGCCGAACGCGACGCGCTACGCGAAGCAGCAGCTGAACGTGTGGCGCGACCTCGCCTGGCACCAGACGATCGGACACGCGCGGGACTGGCTCGCGCTCTCGATGCTCTCGGGCGAGACCCAGGACGCGGTACGGCGCTTTCTCGGCTCGCGGGCAGCGCGGTAGATTCCGGTCGTGGCCGACGAGGTCCTCACGAGCCGCGACGGAGCGGTGCTCACGGTCACGCTGAACCGGCCGGAGGTCTACAACGCGTTCAACCGCGACCTGCACGCCGCGCTCCGCGGCGCGCTGACGGAGGCCGCGGACACGGCGATTCGCTGCGTCGTCGTCACCGGGGCCGGCAAGGGCTTCTGCGCAGGACAGGACCTGAAGGAATTCGGGGCGGTCTCGGGGTCGATCCGCGGCGCCCTCGAGGAGACGTACCACCCCAACGTGCGGCTCGTGCGGTCGCTCGAGAAGCCCGTGATCGCGGCCGTGAACGGCGCCGCCGCCGGCGCGGGCCTCTCCTTCGCGTGCGCGTGCGACCTCCGGGTCGCCTCGGACGCCGCGACGTTCGTTCCCGGGTTCGTCGGCATCGGTCTCGTCCCGGACGCAGGCGGCACCTGGTTCGTCCACCGGCTGCTCGGGTTCGCACGGGCCTTCGAGTGGATGAGCGCCAACACGCGGCTCTCTGCAGCCGAGGCGCTCGACTGGGGGCTCGTCTCCGAGGTGATCCCGGCGGACGACTTCGCCGCGCGCGTCGCCGAGCTGGCGGCGGAATGGGCGGCGCGTCCGACGCTCGCGATCGGGAGAACGAAGCGCCTCTTCGAGCACGCGTACGGCGCAGCCCTCGACGCGCAGCTCGCGCTCGAGGCGGAGCTCCAGCAGGCGTCGGTCGGGACCGCGGACTTCGCGGAAGGAGTCGGCGCCTTCCTGGAGAAGCGCACACCGAAGTTCACCGGCGCCTGACCGAAGGGAGCCTCCCGTGTCGGAGTCCACACCCGTCGTCCCGCTCGACGTCCCCGTGCGGCATCCGATCCACCTCGTCGTCACCGACGACCTGCGCCGGAACCGGCTCACCGTCTTCTTCCGGCTGATCCTCGTCATCCCGCACCTGATCTGGCTGACGCTCTGGGCCATCGCCGCCTACCTCGCGGTGCTCGTCGCCTGGGTCGTCGGGATCTTCATGGGGCGCATCCCGGACGGCCTCCACGACTTCATGGCCGCGTTCCTGCGCTACGAGAACCACGTGTTCGCGTACGTCTCGCTTGCGGCGGACCCCTATCCCGCGTTCACCAGCGACGAGTCGTATCCCGTCGACCTCGAGATCGCACCTGCCGCAGCACAGAGCCGCCTCACGATCTTCTTCCGCCTGCTGCTCGCGATTCCGGCGCTGATCGTCGTGTACGTCCTACGGCTCGTGGCGGAGGTCGTGTCGTTCCTCGGCTGGTTCTACGCCCTCTTCACCGGGAGCATGAACCGCGGGATGCGCGACCTGCTCGCGTACTGGCTCCGCTACGAGGCGCAGGTGGTCGGCTACCTGCTGCTCCTCACGAGCCGCTATCCCTCGTTCTCGGACGACTGACCCGCGGCGCGTGCGGGTCGAGGCGGTCGACTACCACACCGGCGGCGAGCCGTTTCGCATCGTGACCGGCGGGGCGCCGCTGCTCGAGGGCAGGACGATCCTCGAGCGGCGGCGCTTCGCACGGGAGCACGCGGATCACGTCCGCCGGCTCCTCGTCTTCGAGCCCCGCGGGCACGCCGACATGTACGGCTGCCACGTCGTGCCCCCGAACGACGACGGCGCCGATCTCGGCGTCGTGTTCTTCCACAACGAGGGGTACTCGACGGCGTGCGGCCACGGCACGATCGCGCTCGTCACGTGGGCGCTGGACAGCGGTCTCGTCGAGCGGCGCGAGGGCGAGACGCGGGTCGTGGTCGACGTGCCCTCGGGCCGGCTCCAGACCTGGGCGAGGGTCGAAGGCGGTCGAGTGCGCTCGGTTCGCTTCCGCAACGTGCCGTCGTTCGTCTGGGCGGAGCAGCTCGAGGCGGCGGGCCGAACCGTCGACGTCGCGTTCGGCGGCGCCTTCTACGCGTCGCTCGAGGAGCGGGTCGACCCGCGCGAGCTGCCGCGCCTGATCGAGCTCGCCCGGCGGGTCAAGGCCGACCTCGAGGAGGCCCACGACGTCGTGCACCCACTCGAGCCCGAGCTCCGCGGGGTGTACGGGGTGATCTTCTGGCAGGACGAGGGCGCCGAACCGCTCACGCAGCGCAACGTGACGGTGTTCGCCGACGGCGAGGTCGACCGCTCGCCGTGCGGCTCGGGGACGTCGGCCCGGCTCGCGCTGCTCGACGCCCAGGGGCGGCTTCCCCGGGGCGACGAGCTCCGCCATCGCTCGATCGTCGGCTCGGAGTTCAGCGGACGCGTCGTCGGTGCAGCGGACGTCGGCGGGCGCCCGGCGGTCGCCACCGAGGTCGAGGGGAGTGCGTTCCGGACGGGGCGGGCGGCGTTCGAGCTCGATCCCGACGACCCGCTCGGCGAGGGCTTCCTGCTGCGCTAGCTAGAGGGCGGGGCGGTGGCGCTCCACGATCGACCGGACGTCGGCGGTGCGCGGGAGCGTCCCGTAGCCACGCCCTCCCTCGCCGCCCAGCCGCGTCGCGCAGAACGCATCCGCGACCTCGGGCGGCGCGTGTCGGACGAGGAGCGACGCCTGGAGGCAGAGGGCGAGCTGCTCGACGAGACGGCGTGCCCGAAGCTCGGTGTCCGCGTCGTCCGCCAGCTCGAGCTCCAGCTCGGCGAGCGCCGCGTCGAGGTGCCGGTTCCCGCCGTCCGCGAGGGCGAGCTCGGCGCGGAGCGCGTCGAGGCTCTCCGGCTCCCGCTCGACCGCGCGCAGCACGTCGAGACAGTTGACGTTCCCGGAGCCCTCCCAGATCGAGTTGAGCGGGCTCTCGCGGAACAGCCGGGGCAGCCCCGACTCCTCGACGTAGCCGTTGCCGCCGAGGCATTCGAGCGCCTCGGCGACGAGCGGCGGCGTCGCCTTGCAGACCCAGTACTTGGAGACCGCGGTCGCGAGCCGGCGGAAGGCCTGGTCGCCCTCGTCGAACGCGCGGGCGAGCCGCATGCGCTGTCGCGGTCGCCGCCTCCGAGTCGAGGCAGAGGTCGGCGAGGACGTTCTGCATCAGCGGCTGGTCGACGAGCCTCCGGCCGAAGGCCGTGCGGTGCGCCGCGTGGTGCGTTGCCTCCGCGACCGCGCGACGCATCAGCGCGGTCGAGCCGAGCACGCAGTCGAGCCGCGTGTGCATGACCATCTCGATGATCGTCGCCACGCCGCGGCCTTCGTCTCCGACCCGGTGCGCACGCGCCTCGTCGAGCCGGATCTCGGCCGACGCGTTGGAGCGGTTCCCGAGCTTGTCCTTGAGCCGGTCGATGCGGAAGCCGTTCCGCGAGCCGTCGTCGAGCACACGGGGCACGAGGAAGCACGTCGGTCCCGCCGGGGCCCGGGCGAGCACGAGAAACGCATCGCTCATCGGCGCCGAGCAGAACCACTTGTGGCCCTCGAGCACGTAGTCGTCGCCGGCTGCGCTCCGCGCGCGTCTCGTTCGAGCGGACGTCCGAGCCGCCCTGTCGCTCCGTCATCGCCATCCCGCAGAGGGCTCCGTGCTTGTCGCCGGGCGGCCGCAGCACGGGGTCGTACGTGGTCGAGCACAGCAGCGGCTCCCACGCGCGCGGCGAGGGCGGGCGCCCCTGCGCGGAGCGCGGGCACGGCGGCGTACGTCATCGAGAGCGGGCACCCCACTCCGGCCTCGGCGTAGGCGAGCGTCATGAAGAGCGCCGCGCGCGTCACGTGTGCGCCCGGGCCGGGCTCGCGCCACGGGAGAGAATGCACGCCGTGCTCCAGCCCGAGCGCGAGCAGCGCATGCCAGGCGGGATGGAACTCGACCTCGTCGATCCGCTCGCCGAAGCGGTCGTGGGTGTGGAGCGTCGGCGGGTGCTCGTTCGCGAGCCTGCCGAGCTCGAGCGGCTCTTCGCCGCAGCGCAGCCCGAACGCCGCGCAGCGTTCCGTCGCGGCGCCGTCGCCCTCGCGCAGGAGCGCCTCCACGAGCGGACGGTTCTCCGAGAAGAGGTCGTAGCCCGCGAGCGGCGGCGGCTGGTTCGCGGTGTGGGTGGAGGCGCTCAGATCGTCTTGAACTGCTCGAACGGCTGGCGGCAGTCGTTGCAGTAGCGCAGCGAGCGGCACGGCGTCGGGCCGAACACGTTGTCGAGCCGCGTGTCCGTCGAGCCGCACCACGGGCAGCGGAACGGGCCGCGCTCGAGCTGCAGCAGGGTCGGCGCGCCCGCGCTCCGCGGCGCGGGAGGCGCGAAGCCGGCCGACCGGAGCTTCTCGCGTCCGGCAGGGCTGATCCGATCCGGTCGACCACGAGTCGTCGAGCACGACCTCGACGTCCGGTTCGGCCCCGAGCCCGCGGATCGCCTGCTCCATCCAGAGCCGCATCGTCTCGAGCGCCGGGCAGCCGATGAACGTCGGCGTGAAGTCCACGTGCACTCGGGCGCCCTCGACACGGACGTCCTTCACGACCCCGAGGTCGACGATCGAGATCACGGGGATCTCCGGATCGGGGATCTCCGCGAGCGCGCGCCAGACGTCGTCCGACGAGGGGCTCGGGGTACTCGAGGAGCTCGGGTTGCTCGGGGTGGCCGAGGGGCGTGGCTTCAGCCTCGCCCCTCTTCGCTCTTCGGGCCCGCGGCTCACCAGCGTGCTCCCGTCGGGGCGGACCGGCGCACCACGGTCATCTCCTCGAGCAGCTCGGCGAGCTCGGCCTCGTGGCGTCCGCGGGTGACCGGCTCGACGGCGGGCATCGTGCGGCCGAGCGTCTCCTCGACCTGGCGCGCGAGCTCGGGGCGAAGCTCGTCGTCGAGCACGCCGAGGGCGTACGGCCAGAGCTCCTCGAGCGCCTCGTCGAGACGGGGACGCGCGTCGTCGCTCGCCAGGAGCCGCTCGATCCACATCTCGGCGTGGATCCGGTGGTACACCTCTTCGCGGCCGATCCTCGCTGCGACGGCCGCGATCTCGTCGTCCCCCCCGCGGGCGAGCGCCTCGAGCCTGATCGCATCGGCGGTCTCGTAGAACCAGTGCCGCGCGATCGTCCGCGCCCATTCGAGCCGCCGCAGCTCGACGAGCGGCGCCGACCGGTACTCGTCGGGCGCCCGGTCGAACGCGAGCGCGTCGGCGTCCGTGCCGAGCTCGCGCGCGGCGAGCTCGTAGAGCGCCCGGGCGTGCCCGATCTCGTTCTGGGCGATCGAGGAGAACGCAACGTCCTCCTCGAGGAACGGCGCGATCCCGGTCCACTCCGAGTTCCGCCAGCCGAGGATCAGCTCGTCGTCTGCGAGAGCGAGCAGCAGGCCGGTGCGGTCGCGTCGGCTCATCCGTCACCACGCCGGAAGATGCGTCGCGTGAGCGTCGGCGCGAAGCTCGTCGTCGGCGAGAGCGAGCAGCAGGTCGGTGCGGTCACTCACGTGCCGCCGTCCCCGCGCGTTCCCGCGCCTCCTTGAGCCGCTCCTTGATCGAGTAGCCGTCGACCCGGCGGTACTTGAGGTCGAACTCGTCCACGAACTCGGCGATCTCGTCGATCGCCTGACGCGGCACGAGCCACAGCGCCGCGGACTCGCCGCGGCGGCCGTACTGCTCGCGGGCATAGATCTCCGCGAAACGGGCGTCGGGCGCCGCGATCGAGCCCGCGTGCTGCATCGGCGCCCCGGGCCGCTCGCGCCGGAACACCTCGAACACGCGCTCCACGGCCTACGCCGCCTCGGCGAGCACCGTGCGCGAGACCCAGTCGACCTCCGCGCGGGAGAGACGCCGGAAGGCGAGCCGCTCCGCCGAGGCAGGCCCGTGGCCCGAGACGACGGCGATCAGCCTCTCCCAGTCCGGCTCGGTGTACTCCCACACCCCGTCATCCCTCCGCCGGAGCTTCGGGTCGGGGAGCGTGAGGCCGAGCTCCCAGACCTGAGGGACGTAGCCCTCGAGGAACTGCTGGCGCGCTTCCTCGTTCGGCTGGCTCTTGATCCGCCAGCGGATCATGGGGTCCTCGTCGGCCGGGATCGGGTTGCCGTGGAACATCATCAGCGGCTCCCACCAGCGGTCGAGCGCCTCCTGCACGAGCTCGCGCTGCTCGTCGGTGCCCGTCACGAGCGTCAGCACGACGTCGCGGCCGTGGAGGATGTGGAACGACTCCTCCCAGCAGATCTTGCGCATGATCCGGGCGTAGGGCGCGTACGAGCACTTCAAGAGGGCCTTCTGGGAGATGATCGCGGCCGCGTCGACGAGCCATGCGATCACTCCGACGTCGCCCCAGGTTCGGGTCGGGTAATGGAAGACGTTGTGGAACTTCGAGCGGCCTGCGACCAGGTCGTCGAGGCATGCCGCGCGCGGCTTGCCGAGGTCCTCGACGACACGGTAGAGGAGCTGTGCGTGGCCGACCTCGTCCTGGATCTTCGCGGTCAGCGCGAGCTTCCGCTGCAGCGTGGGGGCACGCAGGATCCAGTCGCGCTCGGGCAGCACGCCCATCAGCTCGGAGTTCGCGTGCATCTCGACGAACTTCGTCACGCGGGCGCGGTACTCGTCCGGCATCCAGTCGCCGGCCTCGACCAGGCCGCCGGACTGGACGTGCTCGAGAAAGGCGGTCGTCCGCTCGTCCACACTCCGCTCGTCCACACTCCGATGCTACCGAACGATCGGTAGCATCGCGCGATGGCTTCCAGACGCGACGAGCTCGTCGCCGTCGCCAGCCGCTTGTTCGCCGAGCGCGGCTATCACGGCACCTCGATGGCCGACCTCGCGACGGCGATGGGCGTGCAGAAGGGCTCGCTCTACTCGCTGACGCAGTCGAAGCAGGAGCTGCTCGTCGCGATCACCCGTGACGGGGCCGCGGCGTTCCACTCGGCCCTCGACGGGGTGCCCGACGCCGCCGGGCCGCTCGAGCGCCTCCGGCTCGCGTTGCGTGCGCACCTCGAGGTCGTCGCCGCCCAGCTCGACGCGGCGACGGTGTTCACGCGCGAATGGCGCTTTCTCGACGAGCCCGAGCGCGCGCGCTTCCGCTCCGAGCGGCGCCGCTACGAAGAGCGCTGGCACGACCTCCTGCGCGAGGCGGCCGAGCGGGGCGCGCTGCGAGCCGACCTCGACGTGGACGCGACTGTGCTGCTCGTGCTCTCGGCGGCGAACTGGGCGTACACGTGGCTGCGCCCCGATGCGGATACCGCCGCGCTCGCCGACCGGTTCTTCGCGATCATCGTCGACGGCGTGCGCGGTTACGCGCCCACTCCCCGCTAGGAGGCGGTCGTGGGAGCTCCCCTGCTGATCGTCAATCCGAATGCGAGCGGCGTCTCCCGGGGGATCGTCGAGCGCGTGCGGGCGGAGCTGCCGCAGCCGACCGAGATCGCCGCGACGCTCCGGCCGGGAGATGCGACCGCGATCGCCCGCGAGCGGGAAGCCTCGGCCGCGGCGATCTACGTCCTCTCGGGCGACGGCACGTACAACGAGGTGCTGAACGGCGTCACCGGCGGCGTCCCCCTCGGCTTCCTCCCCGCCGGCGGCACGAGCGTCCTCGCCCGGGCCCTCGGGCTTGGCCGCGACCCCGTGGCCGCGGCGCGCCTCCTCGCGGTGGGGCGACAGCGGCCGCTCGGTCTGGGCCGCGTCAACGGGCGGCGGTTCGGCTTCAGCGCCGGCCTCGGGCTGGATGCAGAGCTCGTGCGGCGCATCGACCGGCGTGGGCGCCGCGACGACGGACGCCGCCCGGGCGACCTCGCGTTCACCTCGGAGACACTCGGGCTGCTCGTGGAGCGGCGAGGGCGATTCCCCGACGCGTTGACGATCGATGGGTTCGGGACCGCGGCGTTCGCGCTCGTCGCCAACTGCGCCCCGTACACGTACCTGGGGCGGCTCGCGCTGCCGATCGCCCCCGAAGCGTCCTTCGACACGGGGCTCGACGTCGTCGCGCCCTCCGACATCCGTCCGCGCGACATCCCGCGCCTCGCGCTCGCGGCTCTGCGGGGAGCGCGGGCGCGGAGCGGCACGATCGTCCTGCACGACCTGGAGCGGCTCGTCGTCCGTTGCGAGAGGCCGTTGCCCCTCCAGGCGGACGGCGAGGATCTCGGCGACGTCGAGCACGCGCTGTTCGAGTCGGAGCCGGGCGCGGTGACCGCGCTCGTCCCCGCCTGACCCTCAGCCGGTGTGACGGGCGCGGCGGCCGAACAGGTCGGCCCAGCGGCGGCCGATGCCCTTCGCGAACTGGGTCTCGAGCATCCGGAAGTGCTCGTCGAGGATCACGTCGAGGCGCTCCAGGTCGCGTCTGCGCATCGCATCGAGCTGGCGGCGATGGACGTCGAGGGTCTCTCGGTCGCGTGGGAGGCCGCCGGAGTACGCGTCCCGGATCGGGGCGAGCCCGCGGGCGACGTCCTGCATCGCCGCCTGGATCGTCCCGTTGTGGCACGCACGCACGAGTGCGCGGTGGAACATCGCGTCGGCACGCATCACGCTGGGGCGCTCGCCGAGATGGCGCTCGAGCAGGTCGATCGTGCGCTGAATCGCGGCAAAGTCCGCCGCCGCCGCACGTCGTGTCGCCTCGTGCGCGACGGCTCGCTCGAGCACGCGCCGGGCGCGCAGGACGTCGATCGCCGCACGCTCCTCGAGCTTCACGGCAGAGACGAGCGCGACCGCGGGCACGAGGTCGGTCGCGACGAAGATGCCGCCGGACTTGCCGCGCCGCACATCGATGAGCCCGGACAGCTCGAGCACCCGGAGCGCCTGCCGCAGGGTGGGCTTCGAGATGCCGAGGCGCTCGGCGAGCACGCTCTCGTTCGGCAGCCGCTCGCCGGTCTGCAGCCCGGCGCGCTCGACGGCTTCCGTGAGGTGCTCGATCGCGGCCTCGAACGTCCGCGTCGTGCGAATCGGCGCGATCTCGAACACCGGCTGCGTCGTCATCCCGCCAGCAGTCTCGCAGGATCGGAGACGCCCCCTCTCGTGGCGCGCGACGCGCGCGGGGTCCGAACACCGTGGAATCACGTGCCCGGAGACCCGGCCGGCTTGACAGGAAAAGAGCAACGCTGTTTCACTTAGGAGATGCAGGGGGCGCCCGCCGTCGAGCAGGGGCTGAGCCGCGTGATCGGGCACGACGGCGAGCCCGACCGTCGGCTCGAAGGGCTCGACGACGACGCGCTGCTGGCGATCCACCGCTCACTCGTGCTCCTGCGCACGTACGACGAGCGCTCGGTCGTCTACCACAGCCAGGGCCGGATCGGCACGTACGCGATCTTCCGTGGCCACGAGGCGATTCAGGCGGGGCTCGTGCACGCGCTCGAGACCCGTGACTGGATCTTCCCCAGCTACCGCGACTCGGCGATCGGGCTCCTCCGGGGGTTGCCCGCGTCCACGATCCTGCAGTGGTGGCGCGGCCACCCGTCCGGCTGGTGGAACCCGGCCGACGTGAACGTCGCCTCGATCTGCGTCCCGATCGCCTCGCAGGTGCCCCACGCGGCGGGACTTGCCTGGGGCCTTCGGCTGAACGGCTCCGACGCCGTGGCAGGCGTGCTCTTCGGCGACGGGGCGACCTCCGAGGGCGCGTTCCACGAGGGCGCGAACCTCGCGGCCGTCATGAAGGCCCCGCTCGTGCTCCTCTGCAACAACAACCAGTGGGCGATCTCGACGCCGTTCGAGGCGCAGACGGCGGCGGAAAGGCTCTCGGACAAGGCGGTCGGGTACGGAATGCGTGCGCTGCGCGTCGACGGCCACGACGTCCTCTCGGTCTACGAGGCCGTGCGCGCGGGGGTCGAGCGCGGGCGCGCCGGCGAAGGCCCCACCTTCGTCGAGGCGGTGACCTATCGCGCCGCGCCGCACGCGACCGCCGACGACCCGAGCCTCTACGTCGATCCCGCGCGCATCGCCGCCGAGGAGGAGCGTGACTGCCTCGCCGTGTACGAGGCGTACCTCACTCGGCTCGGTGTGCTCGACGTCGAACGAGCGACCGCCGTCCGCGACGAGGCTCTCGCGACGATGCGGGAGGGAATCGAGGCGGCGGAGGCGGAGCCGGCGGGCGACCCCGAACTGCTCTTCTCGCACGCCTACGCCGAGCTGCCCTCTGCGCTCGAGCGTGACCTCGAAGAGCTCCTGCGGGTGCACGGGCGGTGAGCGCGACGGCGATCGGCACGCGGAACCTGCTGCTGGTCGAGGCGGTCAACGACGCGCTGCACGTCGAGCTCGAGCGCGACGACTCCGTGCTCGTGCTCGGGGAGGACGTAGGGCGACTGGGCGGCGTGTTCCGGGCGACCGCAGGCCTGCGCGACCGGTTCGGGCCGGACCGCTGCGTGGACACGCCGATCTCAGAGGCGGGGATCCTCGGCGCCGCCGTGGGGCTCTGCATGGCGGGCAGGCGGCCCGTCGTCGAGATGCAGTACGACGCGTTCTCGTATCCCGGTCTCGACCAGCTGATCACCCACGTCGGGCGCTACCGCTGGCGCACGGGCGGCGCGATGGGGTTCCCGCTCGTGATCCGGATGCCCTACGGAGGAGGTGTGCGCGCGCCGGAGCTGCACGACGACTCGCCGGAGACGTACTACGTGCACACGCCGGGCGTGAAGGTCGCCGTGCCCGCGACGCCCGCGGACGCGAAGGGGCTTCTCGCGGCGGCGATCCGAGACCCCGATCCCGTCGTCGTGCTCGAGCCGAAGCTCGTGTATCGCACGGCGCGTGGCGCCGTGCCCCGAGGAGAGCACGTCGTAGAGCTGGGGCGCGCGCGCGTCGCGCGGGAGGGGCACGACCTGACGCTCGTTGCATGGGGCGCGATGGTGCCCGTCTGCGAGCGCGCAGCCGACGCCCTTTCCGGCGAGGCGTCGCTCGAGGTGCTCGACCTGCGGACGCTGAAGCCGCTCGACGAGGACTCCCTGCTCGCATCGGTGGCCCGTACCGGTCGCTGCGTGATCGTGCAGGAGGCGCCGCGGACGTGCGGCTTCGCGTCAGAGGTCGCCGCGCTGCTCGCCGAGCGGGCGATCCTCGATCTGCACGGCCCCGTGCTGCGAGTCACGGGCTACGACGTCCCGTACCCCTACTGGCAGCTCGAGGACTGGTACATGCCCTCCGTCGAGCGAGTCGTGCACGCAGTCCGGCGCGTGCTCGCGTTCTGATCGCGGCCGCGGCCGGTTACCCTCCGCCCGTGGCGTACGAGTTCCGGCTCCCAGATCTCGGCGAGGGTCTCACGGAGGCCGAGATCGCCCGGTGGCTCGTCGCCGAGGGCGACGAGGTGGCCGAGGATCAGCCGCTCGTCGAGGTGCAGACGGACAAGACCACGGTCGAGATCCCCTCGCCGCGAGCGGGCACGGTGCTGAAGGTGCTCGTCGGCGAGGGCGCCGTGGCGCCCGTCGGCGCGGTGCTGGTCGTGATCGGGGAACAGGGCGAGCAGCTACTCCACGCGGTCGAGTCGCCCACCTCCGGCGAGGCCGGTGCGGGCGCCCAACCGCTCGTCGCGATCGTTCCCCCCGACGCGACGCTCGCCGTGCGGGCCACGCCGGCGGTGCGCAAGCTCGCGAAGGAGCTCGGCGTGCCGCTCGGGGGCGTCTCCGGTACGGGGCCTGCCGGAAGGATCGTCGAGGGGGACGTGCGCGCCGCCGCGACAAGCGTCCAGGACGGGCGGCGGCTGCCCGTGCGCGGCATTCGCCGCGCGATCGTCGAGCAGGTCACACGCGCGCACCGGGAGATTCCCGCCGTGACGTTCGTGGAGGAGTGCGACTTCGGCGGCGTCGACCTCGCCCTGCTCGTACCTCTTTCGATCGAGGCGGTCACTGCGTCCCTCGCCGGATACCCGGAGCTCAACGCACGGCTCGTCGGAGACGAGATCGTCCTCTTCGACCGCGTCGACGTCGGGGTGGCGGTGCAGACCGACGAGGGCTTGCTCGTACCCGTTGTCCGGGGCTGCGAGCGGTTGTCGCTCGACGAGATCGCGACCGAGGTGCGCCGCCTCGCCGACGGCGCCCGGGCGGGGACGCTCTCCGCCGACGAGCTGCGCGACTCCACGTTCACGGTCACGAGCGCGGGCAAGCTCGGCGGTGTCTTCGTGACGCCGCTCGTCCACCACCCCGAGGTCGCGATCCTCGGTCTCCATCGCATCGCCGACCGCCCGGTGGTTCGGGACGGCAAGGTGGTGATCCGGCCCGTCGGGCACGTGTCGGTGTCGTTCGACCACCGCGTGGTGGACGGGGCGCGGGCGGCGGCGTTCTGCCTCGACGTGATCGGACGGTTGCAGCCCACGGCGCCGGGCTCCGCGTAGCCCGCGGGGAGCGCGGCACGGCCGCGCGGGATGGGTCTGCGCGGCGCCGTCCGTACAATCCCGCGCGTGGGTGACTGGTACGAAGTCGGCATCACGCTCGGTCTCGGCGTCGCGGTCGGGCTCCTGCTCGCGGGCGTGCTCGCCGCGTGGCGCTACGGATTCGTCGCCTCGACGGTCGGAGCGCTCGTCATCGGGGTCGTCGCGGGCCTGCTCGTGCGGGGCTGGATCGGTCTCCCCGGCGGGATCGTGGGCGCGCTGATCGGCGCCGTCTCCGCGTCGTTGATCGCCCGGGGCGCCCTGCGTCGCGGAGCGACGCCCGGAGGCACGGCGTTCCTCGTCGGGAGCGCCGCGATCGTGGTCGCCCTCCTGGCGCTGATCCCCGTGGTGGGCTACGTGCTCGCGGTCGTCGTGCCCGTGGTCGCGATCAGGCGCGTACGCCAGGAGCCCGCCCGGCATGCGGGGCTCCGCACGCTCGCGAAGTGACCCCCTCCTTGCCGCCCAAGCTCGTGCTCGTGGTGATCGACGGGCTCTCGCCACAGATGCTCGAGGGCTCGCTGGAGGATCGCTCGCTGCCGACGCTCTCCGCGCTCGCACGGCACGGGACACTCGGCCGTGCCGCGACGACGTTCCCGTCGCTGACGCCCGTGTGCCTCTCCTCGATCGCGACCGGTGCGCACCCGGACGTCCACGAGATCCCACATCTCGTGTGGTGGCACAGGGGCGAGCGGCGGCTGGTCGAGTACGGCTCGTCGTTCGGCGCGGCGCGCGCCGCCGGGCTCGGGCGCACGCTGCGCGACACGCTCGTGGAGATGAACGCCGCGCACCTCGGCCGCGGCGCGGTGACGATGTTCGAGGCGCTCGCCGACGCGGGCCTCGAGACCGCCGCAGTCAACTTCACCGCGTACCGCGGGCGCACCCTGCACCGGTCCTCGGTGCCGTTCCTCGGCCGGGTGCGGGGGCCCGAGCAGTTCTTCTTCTACAACCTCTTCCGCTCCGAGCGGACGGGCGCTCCACTCTCGTTTCGGAACCGCGCGCGCGGCTCGATCGACGCGTACGCCGCCGCCGTGGGCCGCTGGCTCGTCACGCGCGACGGCTTCGACTTCCTGCTCTTCTACCTCTCCGACTACGACTACGCGTCCCACCTGCAGGGCCCGGACGAGGCCGGGGCCGTCCTCGGCCGCTGCGACGACGCGGTCGGCGGCCTGGTCGAGGCTGCGGGCGGGCTGGAGCGCTTCCTCGAGCGGTACGCGGTGATCGTGATGTCCGACCACGGCCAGACGCGCGTGCGCCAGGTGGCCCGCGCCACGGACCCGTTCCGCCACGAGCGAGACGTGCTCGTCGCCGCGTCGAACCGCGCTGCACATGTCTACCGCGTCGCCGATGCCGCCCCGATGCCGCGCCGGCTGGCCGAGCGGCTCGACTCCGAGCCGTCCGTCGAGGTCGCCCTCTTCCGCGAGGACGGCGCGACTGTTGCGCGGCGCGACGGTGCGGAGCTTCGCCTGCGAGTGACAGACGGCGGTGTCGCGCTGGACGGCGATCCGGCGATCCTCGACCAGCCCGACGCGGTGGTCCGCGCGCTCGCCGCGGCGCGCTGCGCGAACAGCGGGGACGTCGTGGTCTCCGCGGCGACGGGCTGGGAGTTCGCCGATCTCGGCGGGAACCACCACCTCGGCGGAGGCTCGCACGGCTCGCTCGACGCGAGCGACTCGCTCGTGCCCGTGCTGACCGTGGGCGTCCGTGGGGAGGGCCTCTCCAGCGTCGTCGACGTCGCGCCCCTCGTGCTCGGGCACTTCGGCGTCCAGGTGCCGAGGTATGCCGCGCGCCGCGCGGCATGAGCGGCGGCTTCGAGCGCGACCGCGCGAGGATGGTCGACCGGCAGCTCCGCCGCCGAGGGATCGCGGACGAACTGGTGCTCGATGCGATGGGACGCGTGCCCCGCGAGGCGTTCGTGCCGGCGCAGCTCGCCGAACACGCCTACGACGACGCGGCGCTGCCGATCGGCGAGGGACAGACGATCTCGCAGCCGTACATCGTCGCGGCGATGTGCGAGTTGCTCTCGCTCGACGGGACGGAGGCCGTGCTCGACGTCGGCACCGGCTCCGGCTACGCCGCGGCGGTGCTCGACGAGCTGGCCGACAGCGTGGTCTCGGTGGAGATCGTGCCGGCGCTCGCCGAGCGCGCGCGCGCTGCGCTCGACGCAACGGGCCACGCCGGCGTCGAGACCAGGGTGGGGGACGGACGGCTCGGCGCTCCCGATCGCGGGCCGTTCGACGCGATCGCGATCGCAGCCGCGACAGCCAGCGTGCCGCCGGCTCTCCATGACCAGCTGGCCGTCGGCGGCCGGCTGGTCGCCCCTCTCGGCGGTAAGGGCGGCCAGCGGCTCGTCCTGCTCGTGAGGACGCCCGAGGCCGTCGTCGAGACCAGCTCGATCGCGTGCAGGTTCGTCCCGCTCGTCCGCGGGTGAGCCTCGATCCCACCGTCCCGCCGCGAAGGCCGCTACGCTCGCGCGACGCAAATGGACGAGCGGACGGCGATCACGGGAGAGCCGCTGGCCAGGGGGCGCGTCGACGCGGCGCTCCGCAGCCGGGCGAACTGGGAGGAGCTCGTCAAGTTCTGCCTCGTGGGGGCGAGCGGATACGTCGTCAACCTCGCCGTCTACACGCTGCTGCTGCGCGGCGCCGGGCTCCACTACGTGCTCGCTGCGATCGGCTCCTTCCTCGTCGCCGTGACGAACAACTACACCTGGAACCGTCTCTGGACGTTCCGGCGCCACCGCGGTCACGTCGTGCACCAGGGGCTGCGGTTCTTCGTCGTCTCCGCGCTCGCGCTCGCCGCGAACCTCCTCGTGCTCCACGTGCTCGTCCAGGTCGGGCTCGGCGAGGTCTCGGCCCAGGCGATCGCGATCGTGGTCGTCACGCCGGTCAACTTCGTGGGCAACAAGCTGTGGTCGTTCCGGCGCGGCTGAGGCGCCGGCCCCGCGCGACGACGCAAGGCTCCGCTCCGGCACGGACACCGCTCGCCACCGCGACCTTGCTCGTCTCACTGGCGGCGCTCGCGCTCGCGGGGAACGCAATCGGCGCGTCGACTGCTCAGATCCCGCCTCAGCCGGGCACGACCGGAGCAACCGTGCCGGAGCCGTTCCGCCCGTCCTCCGGGCCGCGCCTCGACGAGGCCGCCGTCGTCGCCGCCTTCCTCCGGGTGCCGAAGGTCTCCAGCTGGCTCGACCACTATCCGCCGCACCCCACCACTGACGCGACCTTCGACGAGAAGACACGAACGTGGACCGTCTACGTCTGGTCGGGGCGCGCGGGCGAGATCGCAACCGGGACCGTCACCGACCGCGGTGCGGTGAGCCAGGCCTGGACCGGACCGCAGGTCGCGTGGAAGATGGCGCGCGGCGGACCGGGCGCGTTCGGCGGCAAGCTCCTCACGTCGTGGCCCGTGTGGCTCGGGCTCTCGGCCGTGTTCCTGCTCGGGCTGATCGACCTCCGCCGCCCGTTCACGGTCGCGACGCTCGACCTGCTGGTGTTGCTCTCGTTCGGCGTCTCGCTCGCGTTCTTCAACCGAGGCGAGGTGTTCCAGAGCGTCGCGCTCGCGACGCCGCCGCTCGTCTACCTGCTCGCCCGGACCGCGTGGATCGGGTTCCGCCCCCGGGCGCGTCGGCGTGCGCCCGTGCCGCGCTGGCCGGTGTGGGCGATCGCGGCCGCCGCCTTCTTCCTCGTCGGCTTCCGTGTCGGCCTCAACGTCGAGGAGTCGCACACGGTGATCGACGTCGGCTACGCCGGCGTGATCGGAGCCGACCGGATCCTGCACGGCAGCGCGCCCTACGGCGCGATGCCCGTCGAGGTCGGCAAGGCGTGCGGGCCTGCCGCGAGCGACGGCGAGGTGCGCGACCATGTCCAGACCAACGGCCGCTGCGAGTCGGCGAACCCGAGCGGCGACACCTACGGCCCTGTGGCGTACCTCGCGTACGTCCCGGCGGTCGCTGCGTTCGGCTGGAGCGGCCGCTGGGACAACCTGCCCGCCGCCCATGCGTCCGCGATCGCGTTCGACCTGCTGGCGATGCTCGGCCTCGTCCTCGTGGGCTTCCGCTACGGCGGCAGCCGGCTCGCAGCCGTGCTCGCCTTCGGCTGGGCGGCGTACCCGTTCACGACGTACGCGCTGCTCTCGGACACGAACGACGCGATCATGCCCGCGCTGCTCGTCTGGGGGTTCTGGCTCGCGTCCTCACCGGGCGCGCGCGGCGTCGCGACCGCGCTCGCAGGCTGGACGAAGTTCGCGGCGCTCCTGCTCGCGCCGCTCTGGCTCACGTACCGCACGCGCCGTTCCCCCGCCAGTCTCGCCCGCTTCGTGCTCGGATTTGCGCTCGCGACGCTCGCAGCGTTCTCGGTGCTGCTCCTCGAACCGTCGCTCCGCGACGCGTTCGAGACCTTCTGGGACCGGACGCTCGGGTTCCAGCTGGACCGCGACTCGCCCTTCTCGATCTGGGGTTGGGGGCAGTACCACGCTGCGGGGATCCCCGAGCTCGCGTCGTTGCAGACTGTCGTGCAGGTCGGGACGATCGTGCTCGCCGGCGTCGTTGCGGTCGTGCCCCGCGAGAAGGGGCCGGTGGAGCTGGCGGCGCTCTCCGCGGCCGTGCTCGTCGCGGTCGAGCTCTCGCTCACGCACTGGTTCTACCTCTACCTTCCCTGGGTGCTCCCGTTCGTCCTGCTGGCGGTCTACCTGCCGCGGGCGCAGGCGGCGCCGGCGCCGGTGCACCGGCCGCTGGACGCGCTGGCGCACCCGCCGCCAGGCCCCGAGCCGGCAGTACACGCACCGGGAGCGGTGCCGTGACTTCCTCCGCGGCGCGGGTCTCGACGTGGGCGTTCCGCCCGTCGCGGGGAGCAGTCGTGGCGTGCGTCGTGTTCGTCGCGAGCTCGGTCGCGGTGACCGTCGCCTGGGAGCTCCTCGGCGACGCCGTCACGGACATCCCGCTCTATCGGACGTACGGCGAGCGCGTCGCCGCGGGGCTCGTGCCCTACCGCGACTTCGAGTTCGAGTATCCGCCCGGCGCGTTGCCCGCCATCGTCCTGCCGGCCCTCGTGACGAGCTCGCTCCGGGCGTACAGGATCCTGTTCGCGGCGGAGATGGCCGTGATCGGCGCGCTCGGCGTGCTCGCGCTCGATCTGGCGCTGCGGCGCCTCGGCACGGCCGCGCGCGAGCGCACCGTCGTCCTCTCCATCGTCGCGCTCCTGCCGCTCTTGCTCGGAGGAGTGATCCTGACGCGGTTCGACCTCCTGCCCGCGGCGCTCGTCACGGCTGCGATCGCCCTGGTCGCCGCCAGGCGGCTGCGGGCGGCCGCGGTCGTGATCGGTCTCGGAATCGCGGTGAAGCTCTACCCCGTCGTGCTCGTCCCGCTGCTCGGGGTGCAGGCCTGGCGGAGCGGCGGCCGACGCGAGCTGGCGATCGTCGTCGCGCTCGCGGCCGCCCCGGTCGCAGTCGCGTACCTGCCGTTCCTGCTCGTCGCGCCGGATGGGGTGCTCGACTCGGTCGGCCGTCAGCTCGGCCGCCCGCTCCAGATCGAGAGCCTCGGCGCGGGTGTCCTGCTGGCGCTCCACCATGCGTTCGGGCTTTCGCTCGACTGGGCCTCCGGCAGCGGCTCCCAGAACCTCACGGGGACGAGCGCCGACGCGGTCGCCGTCCTCCAGGGGATTGCGCAGGCGGTCGCCGTGGCGCTCGTCTGGGTCTCCTTCGCGCGCGGGCCCGCGACGACCGAGCGGCTCGTCCGCCACGCCGCCGCGGCCGTCGTGGCCTTCGTCGCCCTGAGCAAGGTGCTCTCACCGCAGTTCCTCGTCTGGCTCGTGCTCCTCGTCCCACTCGTGGGTGGGCCGAGGCGACGCAGCGCGCTCGGGCTGACGGTCGCCGCCTGCGCCCTGACGGCGGTCTGGTTCCCCGCCCGCTACTGGGATCTCGTGTTCACGTTCGACCCGCTGGCCTCGTGGCTCGTGCTGCTCCGCGGTGTGACGTTGCTCGCGCTGCTCGCCGCGCTCACGTGGCCGGCCACGGGACGCGCACCGGCTCGATCGCGCTCGCCCGTCCCGTCGTCGGGTCGCACGTGACGAGCGCGCCCTCCAGGCGCACGCCGCCAGCCGCCGTCTCGAAGCGCACGGGCATCCCGGTACGCATGCGGCGTACCGCGAGCTCCGTCTGGACGCCGATCACGGAGTCGTGCGGGCCGGTCATGCCGGCGTCCGTGAGCGCGGCGGTGCCGCCGGGCAGCACCCGGGCGTCGGACGTCTGCACGTGGGTGTGCGTGCCGATCACCGCGGTGACGCGGCCGTCGAGCCAGGCGGCCAACGCGACCTTCTCGCTCGTCGCCTCGGCGTGCACGTCGACCACGATGACGGGCGTCGCCGCGACTGCCTCCTCGACCAGGGCGTCGACCATCTCCCACATGCTGTGCGCGGGCTCGAGGAACAGTGAGCCGAGCAGGTTGATCACCGCGACCGGCGGTGCCGTCGCGCGTCTCGACGACCGCGAGGCCACGTCCCGGCGCCTCGCGCTGGAAGTTCGCCGGCCGGACGACCGCCGTCGACGTCGCGAGGTAGGGGCCGATCTCGTCACGGCGCCAGGTGTGGTTGCCGAGCGTAATCGCGTCCGCGCCCGCCGTGAGCAGCCGGTCGGCGAGCCGCGGCGTGATGCCGATGCCGTTCGCGGCGTTCTCGCCGTTGAGGACACAGGCGTCGACGTCGTGGCGCTCCCGCAGCTCGGGGAGAAGCCCTTCGACCGCGTCGCGACCGGGCCGGCCGACGACGTCGCCGACGAAGAGGATGCGCACGAAGAAGCCTGCTAGGGAAGCGACCCGGGGGCCGGATAGACCGCGATGGACACGTTGTTGCCGTCGCCGGGCATGTGCGAGGCGAGCGCCTGCTTCTCCACGGCGGCGACGTTCACGGCCGTCCCGAGCTTCGACGAGGCGGCGAGCACCGGCGTCCCGACCGTGATCGACGGGTCGGGGCGCACGTTCGACACGGAGACCATCACCGAGGGCGCGCGCGTCGGCCGCAGGTCGATCCGGCTCCCGACGCGCTTGCCGCCGATCACCACCTTCGTCACCGCCACCACGGAACCGGCGACAGGGGCGTACACGTCGGTGCCGGGGTCCGTGCCGACGTCGAGGACGTTCGTCCCGGGCGGGCCACCCTCGAGCTGGTACCAGCGGGGCCAGTCGCGTCCGGTGCCGGCGATGTGCCGCCAGAGCCGCGCGAGCAGCCCTTCGTTGGCCTGGCGGCCGACCGGCTGCAGCGAGAGCGATCCGTCGCTCGCGCCGTGGAACCCGATCCCGGTCAGCGACGCGGCCGCGACGGGGAGCTGGATGCCGAGGTTGCCGACCGTCGCGAGCGCCTGCGGCATCGGACGGACGGCCGCATCGCTCGCGGCGGGGACGGCGGCGAAGCCCGCGGGCTCCGGGGCCCCCGACGAGCCACCGCTGCCGAAGGCCGTCAGGAGCAGCGTGACGACCCCCAGAGCCGCGAGCGCGAACCCGACCACGAGGCGGCGCGCGCGCCGCTGGGAGCGACGCCTGCGTTCACGAAGGCGGGCGGCTTGCCGGGAGCGCGGCGAGGCCATCGCGGGCACGGTAGCGCACGTCGGGGCGGGCTTCAGCACCGACTGTCTTCGCCGCTCCGTCCGGCGCCGGGGACAGGGCTACGATCGCTCCATGTCGCAACCGCAGAGGATCCGCGTTCCGCGGTGGATCCAGCTCGTCGGGCTGCCCGTGCTGCTCGTCGTCGCATTCCTCCTGGCGCGGACGCTGGGGCACGTCCTGTTCCTCTTCCTGACGGGCTCGGTGATCGCGTTCACGCTCAACCCGCTCGTCCGTGACCTCACGCGGCTCCGCCTCCCGCGCGGCGTCTCGGTCGCGGTCGTCTACCTGATCTTCGCCACGGCGGTGGTCGCCCTGCTGGTCGCGCTCGGCACCGTGGTCGTCTCCGAGACGCGCACTGCGGCGGAACGGGTCGACGCGTACCTGACCGAGGAGAGCGTCGCCACCGGCAAGACCGGCGTCGAGGTCGACATCGACCGGCTGCAGGCGTGGCTCGACGACCACGGGCTCGAGGGAATCAAAATCGAGCGCCAGCTCGACGACCTGACCCAGTCGATCGGTGCGGGCGAGATCTCGCGGTACGCGCAGGACGCGATCTCGTTCGCCCAGGGCGCCGCCGTCTCGGTGATCCTCCTGATCTTCTCCGTCGTCCTGATCGCGGTGATCTCGGTCTACATGCTGCTCGACATGCCGCGGTTGGAGGCCGCGCTCGACAAACGCTTCCCGCCGCACGACGGGCCTCCGCTCACGCAGAGCATCGAGCGGGCGCTGTGGGGCTACGTCCGCGGCCAGGCGATCCTCTCGCTCGTGATCGGCACGAGCGCCGGGGTCGGGATGTGGATCCTCGGCACGACAGGCCTCGTCGAGGGCGCCGACCGCTACGCGCTCCTGTTCGGCGTCTGGACGGCGTTCGTCGAGGTGATCCCGTACATTGGCCCGTTTCTCTCGGCGGTGCCGCCCGCGATCTACGCGCTCGTCGTCGACCCGATCGGGGTGATCTGGGTCATCGCGCTCTTCGTGTTCATCTACCAGATCGAAGGGCACGTGGTGGTGCCGAACGTGATGGCGAACGCGCTCCGCCTCCACCCGCTGCTCGTGATCTTCGGCCTTCTCGCGGGCGGCGAGCTGTACGGGATCCCGGGCGTGCTCGTCGCGTTGCCGACGATGGCGGCGGGTCGTGCGATCTGGGAGTTCTTCCGCGGCCGGATCGACCTCGAGTCCTGGGACGCGGCGGCGGAGAACGACCTGCCGGTCGAGGTCGAGCTCGAGCCGCCGCCGAAACCGCCGAGCCGCGTGCCCTGACCCCTGCGCGCGCGTACGCTTCGGGGCCGTGAGCTTTCCGGCCACCCGTCTCCGGCGCCTGCGCCGCACGGACGCTCTGCGCGCGCTCGTCCGCGAGACGTCCCTCTCGCTCGACGACGTCGTGATGCCGCTGTTCGCCTGCCCGGGCGAGGGGGTCGTGCGGCCGGTGCAGGGGCTGCCCGGGATCGCGCAGCGGTCGGTGGACGAGCTCGTCCGCGAGGCGGCCGGCCTCCACTCGATCGGCGTGCGCGCGGTCTTGCTCTTCGGCATCCCCGAGGAGAAGGACGCGGAAGGCTCCGGCGCGTGGGACGACGACGGCATCGTCCAGCGGGCGCTGCGCTCCCTGCGGGCGGAGGTGCCCGGGCTGACGCTCCTCACCGACGTCTGCCTGTGCGAGTACACGGAGCACGGCCACTGCGGCGTGCTCGACGGCGACACCGTCGCGAACGACGAGACCCTCGAGCTGCTCGCGCGGACCGCGAGCAGCCACGTCGACGCCGGGGCCGACGCGGTGTGTCCCAGCGACATGATGGACGGTCGCGTTGCTGCGATCCGCGCCGTGCTGCCCGACACGCCGATCGTCTCGTACGCGGCGAAGTACGCCTCCGCCTTCTACGGCCCCTTCCGCGAGGTGGCCGAGTCCGCCCCGTCGTTCGGCGATCGCCGCGGCTACCAGATGGATCCGGCGAACGGCCGCGAGGCGCTGCGCGAGTGCGCGCTCGACCTCGCCGAAGGCGCCGACGTGCTGATGATCAAGCCCGCGCTCCCGTACCTCGACGTGGTCCGCGCCGCCCGCGAGCGGTTCGACTGCCCGGTGTGGGCGTACCAGGTCTCGGGCGAGTATGCGATGGTGCGCGCGGCGGCCGACGCCGGTCATCTCGAGGAGCAGCGGGCCGCGCTCGAGTCGCTCACGGCGATCAAGCGTGCCGGCGCGGGCACGATCGTCACGTACTGGGCCAAGGACCTCGCAGCGTGGCTCTGACGACGTCGAGCCTCTGGCGCTCGGCGACCGGCCTGATCCCGGGGGGCGTCAACTCGCCCGTCCGCGCGATGCGCGCGGTGGGGCTCACCGAGCCCGTGTTCGTGCACCGGGGAGAGGGATCCCAGATCGAGGACGTGCACGGCACGCGCTACGTCGACTGGGTGCAGTCCTGGGGGCCGCTGATCTTCGGCCACGCCGACCCGGAGACGATCGAGGCCGTGCAATCGGCGGCGGAGCGAGGCACGACCTTCGGCGCGCCGACCGAGGCGGAGGTCGAGCTGGCGGCAGAGATCGTCGACGCCGTGCCGTCCGTGGAGATGGTGCGGCTCGTGAGCTCGGGCACCGAGGCGTCGATGAGCGCGCTGCGCCTCGCGCGGGCCGCGACACGCCGCGACCGCGTGATCACGTTCGCGGGCTGCTACCACGGTCACGTCGACGCGCTGCTCGCGAGCGCCGGCTCGGGCGTGATGACGCTCGGCCTGCCGTCGTCGCCCGGCGTGCCGACCGGGGTCACCGAGGACACGATCGTCTGCCGGTTCAACGACGTCGACGCGGTCGCGGCCGCCGTCGCGCGCTACGGGGAGGGGCTCGCCGCGATCCTCGTCGAGCCGGTGGCCGGCAACATGGGCTGCGTGCCGCCGGAGCCCGGGTTCCTCGAGGGGCTCCGCATGCTCTGCGACGCGAGCGGTGCCCTGCTCGTGTTCGACGAGGTGATGACCGGCTTCCGCGTCGGCCGCGGCGGCGCACAGGAGCGGTTCGGGGTCACGCCGGATCTGACGATCCTCGGCAAGATCGTCGGCGGCGGCGTGCCGGCCGCGGCGTTCGGCGGGCGGGCGGAGCTGATGGAGCGCCTCGCGCCGGTCGGCGACGTCTACCAAGCGGGGACGCTCTCGGGGAATCCGCTCGCGACGGCCGCCGGTCTCTCCGTGCTGCGACGGCTGCGCGACCCCTTCGTCTACGACGAGCTCGAGCGGATCGGCGCTCGGCTGGAGGAGGGGCTCGCACCGTACGGCACCGTTCAGCGGGTCGGCGGGATGCTGACGCTCTTCTGCCGCGACCGGCCCGTGCGCAACCACGAGGACGCCCGCGCATCCGACACGGACCGCTTCGGCGCGCTGTTCCGCCACGCCCTCGGGGCGGGTGTCTACCTCCCGCCCTCCCAGTTCGAGTGCCTCTTCCCCTCGACCGTCCACACCGATGAGGACGTCGATCGAACCGTCGCCGCGATCGAGGCGTTCGCCGCCGTCCGGTGACGTGAGCCTGTTCGACGAGATCGCCGCGCGCGCCGCGGCCGAGAGCGCGCTGTGGGGAGACGCCCTCCGGCCCGAGGATTCGCGCGAGAACGTGCCGGTCTTCTCCGCGCTCGTCAGCGACGAGCGCTTCGCCCTCGGCCTCGAGACGATCTACGAGGGGTATCTCCTCCACTACGGGCGCTCGCGGCTCTTCGACACTCGGGACGAGGACATCGCGTTGTTGCTGGGCGACGCGCTCCTCGCCCAGGGCCTCGTGCTCGTCGCTGCGACGGGATCGGTGGAGGCTGTCGCCGACCTCGCCAAGCTGCTCGCGCTGTGCACACAGGCGCGCGCCGACGGAGCAGACGGGGACGGCGCCGCGTGGGCGGCGACGGCCGCGTTCCTCGGCGGGGACGGGTTGGAGGGCGCACGCCTCGAGCTCCGTGACAGGCGCGATCCGGGCCCGCTCGAGCGTCTCGCGCGGGCGTCCGCCGGAGACGCCGCCGTGGACGCGGCCCTCGCCGCGCACGGGTCGCGGCTCGTATAGCATCGGCTCGATGGTCGCCGCGCTCTGGCTCCTGGCGGACGCCGCCGAGGAGGGGAAGAAGGTCGTCCTCTCGATGCTCGTGGTCGGGCTCGTGTTCCTCGCGGTGATCGGCCTCGGGGAGCTGACCCACTACGCGAGCACGCGGCGCAAGCAGGCAAAGCTCAACCGGCCGCTGTAGCGCACTGCGGCCGCCGGAGCAGGCTCGCGGCGGCCCCATAGACTGACGCCGCCGATGGCTTCTCCCGCGCGAGACCTCCGCGAGTGGATCGCCGTTCTCGAGCGTGAGGGCGAGCTCGTCCGCGTGGCGGGCGAGGTCGACCCCGACCTCGAGATCACGGAGATCGTCGACCGCGTCGTGAAGGCTGGCGGCCCTGCCCTGCTCTTCGAGCACGTGAAGGGCTCGCGGCTGCCGCTCCTGATCAACCAGTTCGGCACCGAGCGCCGGATGTGCCTCGCCTTCGGCGTCGAGCGCCTGGACGACGTCGCCGCGCGCCTCGAGGAGGTGCTCGAGCTACAGCCGCCGCAGGGGCTCGTGGACAAGGTGCGCCGGCTCGGCACGCTGAAGACGATCGCGGACTCGGCCCCGAGGTCGGTCTCGAAGGGCGCCGTGCCAGGAGATCGTGCTGACGGGCGACGACGTCGACCTCGACGTGCTCCCGATCATGCGCTGCTGGCCGCTCGACGCGGCGCCGTTCATCACGCTGCCGGCGGTGATCACCCGCGACCGCGAGACCGGCGTGCGGAACGTCGGCATGTACCGCATGCAGAAGGTCGACCGGCGAACGACGTTCATGCACTGGCAGGTGCACAAGGACGGGCGCGCCGACCTCCTCGCCGCGCCCGACGGCCGCATCCCGGTCGCGGTCGCCATCGGGCTCGACCCCGTGACCGCCTACGCGGCGAGCGCACCGCTGCCGAAGCACGTCGGCGAGCTGATGGTGGCGGGCTTCCTCAAGGGCTCAGCCGTCCAGCTCGTCCCCTGCAAGACGGTCGAGCTGGAGGTGCCCGCGAATGCCGAGATCGTGCTCGAGGGGTGGGTCGACGCGGCCGAGAGCGGGGCCGAGGGGCCGTTCGGCGACCACACGGGCTACTACACGCCGCCCGAGGACTTCCCGCTCTTTCGGATCTCGGCGATCACGATGCGGCGCGACGCTGTCTACCCCTCGATCGTCGTCGGCAAGCCGCCCGCGGAGGACGAATGGCTCGCGAAGGCGACCGAGCGGATCTTCCTGCCCGCGATCCGGATGAGCGTGCCCGAGATCGTCGACTACGACCTGCCGACGGCCGGCGCGTTCCACAACTGCGTGCTCGTCTCGATCCGCAAGCGGTACCCGGGGCACGCGCGCAAGGTCATGCACGCGATCTGGGGCCTCGGGCTCCTCTCGCTCGCGAAGTCCGTCGTGGTCGTCGACGAGCACGTCGACGTGCACGACTACGAGCAGGTCTTCTTCCACGTCTGCGCGAACGTCGACCCGAAACGGGACGTCATGCTCACGGAGGGGCCGCTCGACCAGCTCGATCACTCGGCGGTGTTGCCGTGCTACGGCGGCAAGCTCGGCTTCGACGCGACTGCCAAGGGCCCCGGGGAGGGGACGCGCGAGTGGCCGCCGGAGATCGAGATGACGCCGGAGGTGCGTGCCCGCGTCGATGCGCGCTGGACCGAGCTCGGGCTCCCGGCGCTTAGTCGTGCACGCCAGCCGTGAAAGCGTGCAGAATGGCCCCTGGCCGGGAGAGCCGCTCGCCGAGCGGTAGGTCGTTGACAGCGGCGACCGCCGGTCGGTTGAATCGAACAGCGGTGGACGAGGCCAACGAGTGAGCGACGAGCACGACACGCAGGAACTGCCGACGCCGAGCCTCTGGCCGATCGGCTTCGCGATCGGGGTCGCGTGCATGCTCGTCGGGCTGGTCGTCAGCTTCCCGGTCCTGATCGTCGGCGCGCTGGTCGCGCTCGTCTTCGGCGTGCTCTGGGTGCGCGACCTATTCTCGTCGCGGCCCGTCACCTCCGCGGTGCCGGGCGCGCCGCTCGAGGCGCGACCCGTTACCGCAGCTGACCTCGACTCGTCCGTCGACCGCGCGACGTTCCTGTCGGTCGCGACGATCGGCGTCGGTGGGCTGATCGGCGCGGCGGTCACGCTTCCGGCACTCGGCTTCGCGGTGCTTCCGTCCTTCGAGGGCGACGGCGTCAAGACCCACGACGTGAACCTCGGCCCGATCACGAACTTCCCCGAGGGTGAGTACGTGATCGCGACCTTCATGTCCGATCCGGACGCGGGCGAGGTGTCGCGCCGCACCGCCTTCATCCGGAACAACGGGCGCACGGACGACGGGGTGCCGAGTTTCACTGCGATCTACAGCCGCTGCGTCCACCTCGGCTGCCCCGTGCAGCCGAACGGGCCGATCGACGAGACGGCGAAGAAGGACGTCAACGGCATCGAGCTCCGGCCGGTGCTCGCTGCGAGCTTCGGCTGCCCGTGCCACGGCGGCCTCTACGACTCGGAGGGCAACCGGTTCGCCGGCCCGCCCGTTCGCTCGCTCGACCGCTTCGAGTTCTCGATCGTGAACGGCGACCTGATCCTCGGCCGGACGTTCAGCGTCGGGCACGTCGAGGGCACGGGCGCGAAGGCGCAGATCGCGAAGTACTACAAGGCGTACCCCGGCGTCCACGTCGACGGCGTCGAGCGGATCCTGTACCCGATCCCGACCCCGGGCAGCACCGGGTAGCGGAGGTCTCGACCACCGATGGCGAAGACGGCGCGGCGCAAGCAGCTCGAGGCGGTGGCCCTCTACCCGCTCGACTGGGTCGAGGAGCGCTCAGGGCTCGTCGGCTACACGAAGTGGTTCCTCTTCCGCAAGGTCCCGCACGACATCAGCTGGGCCCAGACCCTCGGCGCGGCTGCCCTGACCGCCTTCATCGTGCAGGCCGTGACGGGCGTCGTGCTCGCGATGTACTACAAGCCCGACCCCGACCGGGCGTACGGGTCGGTGGTGAACATCACCGAGAACGTGACGCTCGGCTGGCTCGTGCGCGGGATGCACAAGTGGGGCGCGAGCGTCTTCATCATCCTGCTGTTCTTCCACATGGCCCGCGTGTTCCTGTTCGGGGCGTACAAGTACCCACGCGAGCTGAACTGGATCGTCGGCGTGCTGATCCTCGCCCTCGGCATGCTCGAGGGCTTCACGGGCTACCTGCTGCCGTGGGACAACACCGCGTACTGGGCGACGATCGTGGGGATCAACCTGAATGCGACCGCGCCCATTGCAGGCCCCTTCCTCGCGCAGTTCCTCCAGGGTGGGCTCAACATCGGTCCCGACACGCTCTCGAAGTTCTACGCGCTCCACATGCTCGTGCTCCCGGGCGGGATCTTCGCGCTGATCGGGCTGCACCTGTATCTCGTCGTCCGCCTCGGCGTCACCTCGCCGCCGTGGTCGGCGACCGCCGCGGGACGGGAGCGCCAGGAGCCGGCCGGCGCGCGTGAGGGCCTGATCCGCGACCCGGCCGCCGAGGCGGAGGCGTAGCCGTGGCGACGCCGCTCAAGGAACGGAACCGCGTGGAGTTCAAGCGCTACAAGGAGGACGTCGAGCGCGAGGGGAAGAGCTTCTTCCCGTACGCGGTGTTGCACGACTCGATCATGTCCCTCGTCGTCGTCGCGGTGATCATCGCGCTCGCATGCATCTGGTACTTCACCGCCGACAAGACCGACGCGGGGCTCCTCGGGCCCTGGTACACGAACGAGGCCGACCCCGGCACCGTCCAGTTCGTCCCGCGGCCCGACTGGTTCTTCTACTTCCTCTTCTACCTGCTGCGGATCTTCAAGTGGCCCAACACCGTCGTGCTCGCGACAGTCGGGATCCCGACCCTGCTCCTGATCCTGCTGATTGGGCTGCCTTTCTACGACCGCAGACCCGAGCGGCGGATCACCCGGCGCCCGGTCGCCGTCGTGGCCGGGATCCTCGTCGTGCTCTCGATGGCCGTCCTGACCTGGAAGGGCGCGACCGCCAAGGAGGCGCTCGGCTCCGAGCTGATCGCGTCGGGCACCGTCGACCAGTGGGCGGTCGAGCAGGGCTTCCAGAACAACCCGACCGCGGTCGCGGGAGCGAAGCTCTTCGCCGAGTCCGGCTGCCTCAACTGTCACACGTACCTGGGCTCGGGCGCCGGCAACCTCGGCGCGCCGGACCTGTCCGAGATCGGCTCCACGGGTCGCGGCGTGGACTTCTTCAAGTCGTACGTCTCGAACCCCGCCCAGTACGGGAACAACGTGATGATCTCGTACGGCTACCTCGGCGACGAGAACCTCACGAAGATCGCGACCTTCCTCAGCGCGAGCAAGGGCGGCTAGCACTTCTCCTGCGGCGAGGTGCTAGGAGCACCGCCGTCTCAACTGGCACTTCGCCGTGAGGCGAAGTGCCCGGATACGCTCCACCGATGCGGGTCTTCCTCGGCATCACGGGCGCGTCCGGGGCGCCGTACGCGCGTGGCATCCTCGACGGGCTCGTGGCCGCCGGTGCAGAGGTGGGGATCTGCGCCTCCGCGGCGGGGGTCGAGGTGCTCGCGACCGAGCTCTACGGCGACGCGACGCTGGCGCGGGAGGAAGTGCTCGGCCGCTTCGCCCGTGGCTCGCCTGGCCAGGTCACGGTCTACGCGGCGGACGACTGGAAGAGCCCGTATGCGAGCGGCTCCGCCCGGGTCGACGCCTACGTCGTCTGCCCGTGCTCGATGTCGACGGTCGGGACGCTCGCCTCCGGCGCGATGACGAACCTCGTCCACCGGGCGGCCTCGGTCGCGCTCAAGGAACGGCGGACGCTCGTGCTCGTGCCTCGCGAGACGCCGCTCTCGTCGATCCACCTGCGCGGTCTGGCGACGCTGAACGACGCCGGCGCGGTGATCCTCTTCGCCGCGCCCGGCTTCTACCACGGCGCGGCGACCGTCCAGGACCTCGTCGACTTCGTCGTCGCCCGCTGCCTCGACCAGCTCGGGGTCGAGCACGCGCTCGTGCGGAGGTGGGGAGAGTGACGCTTTGTGACACAGTCTCACAAGCCCGTTCGCCGGCGGGCTCGGTGAGCGAAGGATGCATGCGATGACGCACGACACAGGGACGCTGCAGCCGGACGCGGTGCGCGGGATGTTCGACCGGATCGCACCGGTCTACGACGCGATGAACCGGCTCATGACGGCGGGGCTCGACCGCTCGTGGCGGCGTCTCACCGTCGAGGCCGTCGTCCAGCCGGGCGATCGCGTGCTGGATGCCTGCTGCGGGACGGGAGACCTCGCGATCGCTGCCGAGCGTGAGGGAGGGCGCGTGACCGGGCTCGACTTCTCCACGGCCATGCTCGAGCGCGCGCGGCGCAAGTCCGAGACCGTGACGTGGCTGGAGGGCGACCTGCTCGCGCTGCCGTTCGACGACACGTCGTTCGACGCCGCGACGGTCGGTTTCGGGCTGCGGAACGTCGCCGATCTCGACGCGGCTCTCGCCGAGCTGCGGCGCGTGCTCCGCCCCGGCGGACGGCTCGCGATCCTCGAGATCACGCGGCCGAGAGGGATTCTGCGGCCGTTCTTCTCGCTCTGGTTCGACCGCATCGTCCCGCTGCTCGGGAAGGTGCTGCCGGGCGGGAGGGCCTACACGTACCTGCCGGCGAGCGTGAGGCGGTTCCCCGGCGCCGAGGAGCTCGCCGTGCTGCTCCGAGAGCACGGGTTCGGGCAGGTCCGGGTGCGCCTGCTCGGCGGGACGATCGTCGCGCTCCACACCGGGGTGCGGGCGTGAGCGCGCTCGCGACCGTGCGGGACGTCGACGGCCTCGCCGGGTACCTCGCGGCCGTCGAGGAGCGTCTCACGGCGGTGATCGTCGACCACGAGGGGATCGTGGCGTCGGTCGGTGCGGACGCGCTCGCCGCGGGCGGGAAGCGCCTGCGCCCCGCGCTGACTTTCCTCTCCGCGCCGGCAGGCGTGCCGGCGCCGGTCGCCGAAGGGGTCGCGGTCGAGCTCGTCCACATGGCCTCGCTCGTGCACGACGACATCGTCGACGCCGCGCGGCTGCGGCGCGGGCGCGCCGCAGCATGGACCGCGCACGGCCAGTTCGCCGCGAAGGCGACCGGAGACCACATGTTCGCGTGCGCGTTCGCGACGCTGGCCGCGACGGGCGCGACCGAGCGGGTCGAGGCGCTCGCAGAGGCGTCCCTGGCGCTCGCCCGGGGCGAGGCGCTCCAGCGCCTGCAGCGCCACGATCCCGACACGAGCGTCGACGAGTACCTCGAGCGCTGCGCGCTCAAGACCGGCTCGCTGTTCGGGGCGGCGTGCGTGCTCGGCGGCGGCAGCGCAGAGTTCGGGCGGTTGCTCGGGATCGCGTTCCAGATCGTCGACGACGTGCTCGACTGCACGGGGGAGACCTTCGAGACCGGGAAGGTGCCGGGCACCGACCTCCGCGACGGCACCCCGACGCTGCCGCTGCTGCTGGCCGCGCGCGAGGATCCCGTGGTGCGCCGGGCGCTCGCGGGCGGGCCGCTCGAGGGAGCGCTCGTCCGTGTCGCGGCGAGCGGCGCCCTCGAGCGATCCCGGGAGACCGCGCTCGACTACGCTGGGAGGGCACGAGCGAGCCTGAACGGATCCGTCCGCCGGGAGGAGCTCGAGGCACTCGTGGATGCGGTCGTCGACCGCGACCGCTGACCCGACATGGCGCTCCTCGACCAGACATCGACGCTCGCCTCCCTCCGGGAGAAGGTGGAGGCCGGCCTGCGGCTCGACCTCGAGGACGGTCTCACGATCCTCGAGTCGGACGACCTCCTCGCGCTCGGCGAGCTCGCTGACACCGCGCGGCGCCTGCGGGGCGGAACCGACGAGGTGTACTTCGTCCAGAACCTGTATCTCAACCAGACGAATGTCTGCCGCGTGAAGTGCAAGTTCTGCGCATTCGCCGCGACACGCAAGCAGGAGCACGCGTACACGATCACGACCGACGAGCTCGTGGCCGACGCGGCCGAGCAGCACGCGGCGACCGGTTTCACCGAGATCCACATGGTGAACGGCGAGAACCCGCACGTCGGGTTCGACTTCTACGTCGACACGATCCGCGCCCTGCGTGACGCGCTGCCCGACGTGCACCTGAAGTGCTACACCGCCTCCGAGATCCACCACATGACCACGCTCTCGGGGCTCACGCACGAGGAGGTCCTGCGCGAGCTCAAGGAAGCGGGTCTCGGCTCGCTTCCGGGCGGAGGCGCCGAGGTGTTCGCCGATCGCGTCCGGGCGCTGATCGCACCGGGCAAGGAGCATCCTGACATCTGGTTCCACGTCCACGAGACCGCGCACCGGCTCGGGATCCCGACCCACTGCACGATGCTGTACGGGCACGTCGAGACGTACGAGGAGCGGGTCGACCACATCCTCCGCCTGCGGGAGCAGCAGGATCGGACCGGCGGCTTCCTCGCGTTCATCCCGCTCGCGTTCCATCCCGAGCACACGGTCTTCGAGCGCCGGGGCTGGCGCCACACGACCGGTGCGGACGACCTGAAGATGCTCGCGTTCGCCCGCCTGATGCTCGACAACGTGCCGAACATCAAGGCGTACTGGATCATGATGGGGATGCCGATGGCGCAGGTCGCGCTCCACTTTGGGGCGAACGACGTGCAGGGCACCGTGATGCGCGAGGCGATCTTCCAGGCCGCAGGCGCGACCGCGGGCACCGAGCAGAAGGTCGGCGAGCTCGTCCGCTTCGTGCGCGAGGCGGGCCGGATCCCCGTCCAGCGCGACACCCTCTACAACGCCGTCCGCCGCTGGCCGGCCCGGGAGACGGCGTGATCCGGCTCGGCCGCATCTCCTACGTCAACATGGCGCCGGTCTTCCACCGGCTGACCTCCGACGTCGAGGAGGTCACGGGGGTGCCGACCGAGCTCAACCGGATGCTCGTCGCCGGCGAGATCGACGTCGCGCCGATCTCGTCGATCGCCTACGCCCGCGACGCCTCGACTCTCCGTCTCCTGCCGCGGCTCTGTGTCTCCTCCGAGGGCGCGGTCGACTCGATCCAGCTCGTCACCCGGCTTCCGCTCGGGCGGGTGCGCTCCGTGGCCGTGACGCCCGAGAGCGCGACCTCGGTCGTGCTCACGAAGGTGTTGCTGCCGCGCGCGGAGCTCGTCCCGCTCGACGCGTGGCCGGACGCGGACGCGAAGCTCCTGATCGGCGACGCGGCTCTGCAGAGCGCGTTCCAGGACCCGACGCCCCATCACGATCTCGGCCGCTTGTGGCTCGAGCGGACCGGTCTGCCCATGGTCTTCGCCGTCTGGGCCGCACGGGAGCCGGTCGTCGAGGGCCTCCTCGAGCTCCAGGAGGCGCTGGTCGCGTCCGTGCGGCTGGCGCGTTCGGAGCCGGAGCGCCTCGCCCACGAGGCGAGCGAGCGCTACGGCTACCCGGCCGGCTTTCTCGCCCGCTACTTCGAGAAGCTCCGCTACAGCTTCGGCCCGCGCGAGCGGGCGGGCCTGTACACGTTCCTCGAGATGGCGCGCGACGTCGACGAGCTCGCGCGGGTGCCCGAGCTCCGGTTCGTGCGCGACGACAGGGCGCCCTCCGCCGTCACGGACACGGTCCCGTCGCTCGTCGACGGGGTCGAGGCCGAGCGGGAGCACGAGACGGCGTGACCGCGCTCGCCTCGTCGCCGACCGTCGCCGAGATCCTCGAGCGCGTGCTCGACGGCGAGCGGCTCGACGACGACGCGGCACTCGCCCTGCTCGACTCACGCGATCTCGTGGCTGTCGGTCGCGTCGCGAACGAGATCCGCAACCGCGCGCACGACCCGTCGCGCATCACGTTCATCGTCGACCGGAACCTCAACTACACGAATGTCTGCGTCACCGACTGCGACTTCTGTGCCTTCTACCGCTCTCCCGGCGACACCCGCGAGGCGTACGTGTTGCCAAAGCCCGTGATCTTCAAGAAGATCGAGGAGACGCTCGCGATCGGCGGCACCGGTCTGCTGATGCAGGGCGGGCACCATCCCGACCTCGGGATCGACTACTACGTCGACCTGTTCTCCTCGATCAAGGCGCGGTACCCGATCCACCTGCACGCCCTCTCGCCGCCCGAGGTGCAGCACATCGCGCGGCGCTCGAGGTTGACGGTCCCGGAGACGCTCTCGCGACTCCGCGACGCGGGGCTCGACTCGCTGCCCGGCGGCGGCGGCGAGATCCTCGTCGACCGCGTGCGCCAGATCATCGCGCCGAAGAAGACCACGAGCGACGAATGGCTCGGCGTGATGCGCGAGGCGCACCGGCTCGGCATGTCGACCACCGCGACGATGATGTACGGCCACGTCGAGACCGTCGCGGAGCGCGTCGAGCACATGCGGCGAATCCGGGAGCTGCAGGACCAGACCGGCGGCTTCCGTGCGTTCATCTCGTGGACGTTCCAGGACGACGGCAACCGGCTCGGTGCCCTCGTCCCGCGCGAGACCATGCCCACGAGCTTCGACTACCTGCTCACACAGGCCGTCTCCCGGATCTACCTCGACAACGTCCCGCACATCCAGTCGTCGTGGGTGACGCAGGGGATGAAGATCGGGCAGGTCGCCCTCGGGTTCGGCGCCGACGACATGGGCTCGGTGATGATGGAGGAGAACGTCGTCTCGGCCGCGGGCACGACCCACCGCACGTCCGTCGACGAGCTCGTCCATCTGATCCGCTCGCTCGGCAAGACCCCCGTACAGCGCGACACCCTCTATCGCGAGGTGCGCGCCTTCTAGGCCGCGGGCGCCGCGTCGCCGGCCTGTTCGGAAACGGTGAGGAGAGGGACGACCCGCCCGGGGGGTGGGGTAGCCTCGGGCGGGGTCTCATGCGCCGCCTCGTCGTCATCTTCCTCGCCGCGCTCACCACCGCGGTGCTCCTCGCCCCGGCGGCGGACGCCGCTGCGCGCGAGCTCTGGCCGGGCGTCACGTACGAGACCGGGGTGCAGTTCACGCCGCACGGCCCGGTCGCGCTCAACGTGCTCCGCGGCCCTCGCCCGGGTGGTCTGACGACGCTCGAGCCGGTCGTCTCGAACGGGACGATCGTCGGTCGGGAGACGCTCACCTCGATGCAGCGGCGGCTCGCTGCGACCGCGGCCACGGCGGGGATCAACGGCGACTACTTCGCCCTCGCGACCGGCCGCCCGTCGGGCGTCGTGATGCAGGACGGCGAGTTGATCAGCCCGCCCAACGGCAACCGCGCGAGCGCGGGCATCACGACCGACGGGTCGCTCGACGTGCGCCGGGTCGCCTTCGCGGGCACGTGGGACGGAGGTGAGGGCGGCAACCCGATCAGCACGCTCAATGCCGCGCCGAAGCTGGGCAAGGCGGCGCTGTTCACGGCCGCGTACGGTCCCACGACGCCGGCCGTCGCGGGCAGCGTCGCGGCGGTCCTCTTTCCGTTCCCGGACACGGTCCCCTCGATCGGGCTCCAGGCGCCGGTGCAGGAGCTCCGCTCCGGGTCGAGCGCGGTGCCGATCCCACCGGGCGGAGCCGTGCTGCTCGCGCGTGGCGCGGCGGCGTCTGCGCTGCGCGCCGGGGCGCCCGTCGGTGCCACGGTGACCGTCACCCTCACGCTGCGCCCCGATTGGCCGGGGATCGTCGCCGCGGTCGGGGGCGGGCCGCAGATCGTCCGGGACGGCGCGCCCGTGTTCCGCGCCGGTGAGGCCTTCACGTCGAACCAGCTCGGCCTGCGGGCTCCGCGGAGCGCGGTCGGCCAGCTGGCGGACGGTCGGATCGTGCTCGTGGCGGTCGACGGGCGCGAGCCCGGGTACAGCGTCGGCATGACGAACTTCGAGCTCGCACAGGCGCTCGTGCGGCTCGGCGCCCGCACCGGGCATGGCGCTCGACAGCGGCGGATCGACCACGATGGCCTTCGACGGCACCCTGCTCAACCGTCCCTCCGACGGGAGCGAGCGCCGCATCTCCACAGCGCTGATGTTCGAGTACCAGGGCGTCTTCTCGCCGGAGCCCCCGGCGCTCGTCTCGCCGAACGGCGACGGCGTCGACGACGTGCCCGACCTCGACTACCGCGTGTACCGGCCCTCGACCGTGACCGTCGCGCTCCACGGGCCGGACGGTGGGACGACGGCGCTGCCCGCGGCCGTCCAGCAGCCGGGGAGCTACCCGATCGCGTTTCCGGCCGCGGGGTCGTCCGCCGCGGTCGGCTCGTGGACGGTCGACGTGAGCGCGGTCGACGATCTCGGGCGCTCGTCCGAGATCTCCCGCACCTTCGTCGTCGACGACACGCTCGGCTTCCTCCGTGCCCCGAAGCGCTGGGCGGTCCCCGCCGGGCGGCCGTCCGCTCGAGATCTCGTGGAAGCTCGCGCGCCCGGCACGCGTTGCGATCGCGGTGCTCGACGAGACCGGCCGCGTCGTCCGGAGCGGTCTCGCACCCCGAGGGACGCTCGACGCCGGCGACCACGAGGCCGAGTGGGACGGCCTCGCGAAGAACGGCAAGCGCATCGCCGAGCCGGTGACGGTGCGCGTGGTCGCGGTGAGCTCGGTCGGCCGGTCGGAGCTTCGCACCACGATCGTCATGCGCAAGGTCGCGGCGCCACGCGGGTAGCATCGCGCCGGCGATGCCCGTCGCGGCACTCAGCGACATCACGGATTGGATCACCGAGCTCGTCGGCAATCACGGGCTCTACGCGGTCTTCGTGCTGATGATGATCGACGCGGTATTCCCGGCGGCGAGCGAGCTCGTGATGCTCTACGCGGGCGCTGTCGCCTCCGGCGCGATCGCCGGCCAGTCGGTGAGCCTCTTCGGCCACGACTTCTCGAGCGGCCTCCCCGCGTACCTCGCGATCTCGGCCGCCGGGAACTCTCGGCTATCTCGTCGGGGCGATCGGCGGCTGGAGGGTCGGGGACTCCCTCGGCCGGCCGTGGCTCGAGCGGCACGGACGGTGGCTGCACCTGAGCCCCGCCAAGCTCGACCGGGCGGAGCGGTGGTTCGACCGCTGGGAGGGGCGAGCCGTGTTCCTCGGTCGGATCACGCCCGTCATGCGCTCCTTCATCTCGGTGCCCGCCGGCGTCTTCCGGGCGCGCTTCGGCCCGTACGTGTGGCTGACGCTGCTCGGTTCCGCGATCTGGTGCTTCGGCTTCGCGGCGTTCGGCTGGGCCGCCGGCGCGAGCTGGGAGCGTGTCGACAACGCGTTCCGCTACGTCGAGTACCTCGTGCTCGCGGGCGTCCTCGCGGCGGCCGCCGCGCTCGTGTGGCACCGCCTGAGACGCCGCCGCCGGCCGGCCGACGAGCCTGTTTGACCGGAATCCCCTGCGTGCAGGCGGGTACACTCGCCCCGTCGTGATCCCGCTCGTCGACGTCAAGGCGCAGTACGCGCCGCTCATCCCGCAGCTGCAGGAACGGTTCGCGGAGGTGCTCGAGTCGGGCCGGTTCATCTTCGGGCCCGAGGTCGAGGCGTTCGAGCGCGAGGCCGCCGCGTACCTCGGCGTGCCGCACGCCGTCGGTGTGGCGAACGGGACGGATGCGCTCGTCCTCGCCCTCGAGGCGATGGGCGTCGGTCGCGGCGACGAGGTCGTCTGCCCTGCGTTCACGTTCTACGCGACGGCCGAGGCGATCGCCCGCGTTGGCGCGATGCCCGTCTTCTGCGAGATCGACCCGCAGACGCTGAACATCGACCCCGCGGATGTCGCGAGCCGGCTCACGGAGCGGACGAAGGCGATCGTGCCCGTGCACTTGTTCGGCCGGCCCGCGCCGCTCGCCGAGCTGGCCGAGCTCGGCGTGCCGTTGCTCGAGGACGCGGCGCAGGCGTTCGGTGCCGCGGGCGTGGCGACGACGGGCGTCTGCTCGACGTTCAGCTTCTTCCCCACGAAGAACCTCTTCGCGCTCGGCGACGGCGGGCTCGTCGCGTGCACCGACCGCGCGGTCGCCGACCGGATCCGCATGCTGCGCTTCCACGGCTCCCGCGACAAGCAGACGTTCGAGTTGATCGGCACGAACTCGCGTCTCGACGCGATCCAGGCGGCCGCGCTGCGCGTCTTCCTGCCGCGGCTCGCCGGTTGGAACAGCGCGCGTCGGGAGGGGGCCGCCCGGTACTCGGAGCTTGGCCTCGGCGATGCGGTCGAGCTGCCGGCCGACGAGCCCGGGCACGTCTACCACATGTACGTCGTCCGCACGAGCGAGCGCGACCGGATCGCGACAGCGCTCGGCGAGAACGGCATCGCCAGCGCCGCGTATTACGTGACGCCGCTCCATCTGCAGCCGGCGCTCGCGTACCTCGGCTATGCGCCCGGGTCGCTGCCCGAGACGGAGCGGGCGGCGGCCGAGAACCTCGCCCTGCCGATGTGGGGCGGGATCGACGCCGACACGCAGGAACGGGTGGTCGCGACGGTGCGGGCGGCCGTCGGCGTCGCCGTCTAGCCGTCGTGCGCACGCCCTTCACCCGGCACTCGGTCTGGCAGGTCGCCGTCGACGGGGTGCTCGTCGCCTGCGCCTGGTGGCTCGCGTGGAACCTCCGCTTCGACGCGGGCCGTCCCGTCTACTACGACCGCTATCTCGAGTGGTCGGTGGTGCTCCTCGTGGTCGCCGTCAAGCTGCCGGTGTTCGCGCTGTCCGGTTTCTACAACCGGTGGTGGCGCTACGTGTCGACACGCGACATGTGGGCGACGCTGCGCGGCGTCGTGCTCGGCTCGGTCGCGGTGTTCCTCGTGTTCTCGCTGTTCCACATCCACCGTGTCTCCGTGCCGCGCGGAATCTGGTTCATCGATCTCCTCGTCTGCGCGGCGCTCGTCGCCGGCTCGCGGCTGCTCGCGCGGACGCTGATCGAGCGGCCGCTGCCCGGTCGTATCGTCGCGCGGGGCAAGGACGTGGTCGTGGTCGGCGCCGGGGACGCGGGCCAGCTCGTCGTGAAGGAGATGCAGCGCAACCCCGCCCTCGGCTATTCGCCGATCGGGCTGGTCGACGACGACCCGCGCAAGCGAAACCTCCGGCTTCACGGCGTCCGCGTGCTGGGCACGGTCGACGAGCTCGGACGCGTCGTGCGCGACCGGCGGCCCGACGAGGTGTTGATCGCGATCCCGAGCGCGTCGGGCCAGCTCCGGGCCCGGATCGTCGAGATCACGGGGAAGTTCGACGTGCCCGTGAAGACACTGCCGAGCATCGCCGAGCTCGTCTCCGGCGACGCCGACCTCGCGCGTCAGCTGCGGCCCGTCCAGGTGGAGGACGTCCTCGGCCGCGAGCCCGTCGAGATCGATTTCGACTCGGTCTCCGGCTACCTGACCGGCGAGGTCGTGCTCGTGACGGGTGCCGGCGGCTCGATCGGCTCGGAGCTCTGCCGTCAGATCGCGCGCATCCAGCCCGCGAAGCTCGTCCTGCTCGACAATGCCGAGCCGGCGCTGTTCGAGATCGAGCGGGAGCTCGTGCGCGAGCGCGGGTTCCGCGCGGCGGCCGCGGTCGTCGGCGACGTCAAGGATCCCGTCAAGCTGGGCCAGGTCTTCGACAAGTACCGGCCGAGCGTCGTCTTCCACGCGGCCGCGTACAAGCACGTCGCGATGATGGAGGCGAACCCGATCGAGGCCGTGCGCAACAACACGCTGGGCACGCGTGTGCTCGCGGACGTCGCGATCGAGTACGGCGCGAGCCGCTTCGTGCTCGTCTCGACCGACAAGGCGGCGAATCCGCGCACCGTGATGGGGCAGTCGAAGGCGATCGCCGAGTGGATCGTGGAAGCATGGGGCAACCGGGACGGGGTGGAGACGCGCTTCGTCGCCGTCCGGTTCGGCAACGTGCTCGGCTCGTCGGGCTCCGTGATCCCCATCTTCCGGCAGCAGATCGCCCGCGGCGGGCCCGTGACCGTGACCCATCCGGAGATGACTCGGTTCTTCATGACGATTCCGGAGGCCGTGCAGCTCGTCGTCCAGGCGGGGGCGATCGGCGGGCGCGGCCAGGTGTACGTGCTCGACATGGGCGAGCCGGTGCGGATCGTCGACCTCGCGGAGCGGATGATCCGGCTCTCGGGCAAGGAGCCCGGCAGGGACGTGGCGATCGAGTTCATCGGCCCGGCGCCGGGAGAGAAGCTGCACGAGGAGCTCGTCGGCGACGGCGAGCTCGTCTCCGCGAGCCCGTACCCGAAGATCGACCTGATCACGCAGCCGCCGGTCGACGCGCGGTGGCTCGAGGGGGAGCTCGCGCGGCTCGAGCGGCTCGTCGGCGAGGGCGACACGCTCGAGCTCGTCGGCTCCCTCAGCCGGCTCGTCCGGGCCTCGAGTCGTTCGGCGGCGATCCAGTCCGAGCGCGTCGGGTAGCGACTCGATGGGCCCGCTGTTCGTCGTGGGCGACGTCCACGGTCATCGCGACGCGCTCGTCGGGCTCCTGCGTACGGCCGGGCTCGTGGACGGGGGCGAGCGCTGGGCGGGCGAAGACGCCGTGCTCTGGCTCCTGGGCGATCTCGTCGATCGCGGACCCGACGGGCTCGGCGCGATCGACTTCGTGCGGCGGCTCGAGGAGCAGAGCGCCGGCAACGTCCGCTGCCTGCTCGGCAACCACGAGGCGCAGCTGCTCTGCGTCCACCTGGTCGCGGACGAAGAGGTCGGGCCCGACACCACGTTCAGAGACGTCTGGCGTGCAAACGGCGGGCTCGAGAGCGACCTGGCCGGGCTCACGCCGGATCACGTCGAGTGGATCGTCGGTCGACCCGCGGTCGCGCTCGAAGGCGAGTGGCTGATCCTGCACGCGGACACCGACGCCTACCTCGGTTACGGGTCGTCGATCGCCGCCGTGAACGCCGGCATCGCGTCGGCGCTCCGCTCGGGGGGGGCTGCCGCGCTCGCGGTGGTGCTCGACACGCTCAGCGACCGCCTCCGGCTGCGCGATCCCCGCATTGTCGACCGCCTGCTGCGGACGCTCGGCGGAGCGAGGATCGTCCACGGCCACACGCCCATCGCGTCTGTGCTCGGCCTCGACCCGCGTGCGGTGACCACGCCGCTCCCGTATGCCGACGGACGTGTCCTGGACGTCGACCACTGCCTCTTCGCCGGCGGCCCCGGCTTCGTGACCCGTCTCGACGCCGGGGCGGTCACTCCAGCGCGGACAGCATGAGATCGAGGAGCAGCGCCGGATCGCGGGTCGCCCGCGGCGTCGCGCTCCGGGGCTTGCGCTCGAGCACGATCTCCTCCGCCGAGCCGATCGGGCGCAGACGCCCCTCGTCGATCAGCCGCTCGTCGACCGCGCCGAGGCGGCCGGCGAAGGACGTGTAGACCGGAGTCCCGAGCGCCACCGCCTCCCGGTTCATCGTCCCGCCGGCGGAGACGACGAGGTCGGCGAGCGCGACGAGGCTGCGCGCGTCCACTGCGCGCTCGGGGACGAGGAGCGACGGGAGGCGCCGGGCGACGATCGAGGCACGCTGCTCGGCCGTCCGCGGCAGGACGATCGCCTGCACTGAGTCGTCCGCGCCGAGGCGCTCCAGGACCGAGGCGAAGACCGGGCTGCCGTGGAGGTGGTAGAGCGAGACCTCTGGCGGTGTTCGCACGACCACGAGGATCCGGGCGCCGTCCACGCCGAGGCGCTCGAGCACCTGCTCGTCCGGGGCGAAGCCGCGCAGGTAGTACTCCTCCTTGAGGCCAACGTAACGACGGACCTTGCGCGCGCGGGCTCCGAGCCGATCGAGCCGAGCCTGCGGAATCACGTCGGGGACGACCACGCGTGTCGCCGCGCGGCACCCCAGACCGTGCTGTGCCCGCGCGAACTCGTAGTCGAACGCGTAGGCGGAGCGGACGCGCAGGGATCGCGCCGCGAGCGGCAGCTCGTGCGAGGCGTGCGAGAGCGCCACGTCGAATCGGTGGGCGCCTGCGAAGCGGCGGAGCGCCTGGAGCCGCGAGGCCATCGCGCGGACCTTCGCCGTCCGTGAGGCGCCGCCGTGCGGGGGGCCGACGACCGTGAACTCGAGCCCCGAGTCCTCCAGCAGCTCGAGCGTCTGCGCGAAGTCGCGCGCGCTGATCGTGACCTCGTGGCCACGTTCCTGCAGCAACCCGACGAGCGGGCAGAAGAACGGGACGTGCGGAGAGTTGGTGACGTCGATCCAGACGCGCATCTGAGCCGTATCCTCGCGGAGCGCGCCGATCCCCGGACGACATCGCGCTCCGATAAGGTTTGCTTATGGACACGCGGCAGCTCGCGGCGTTCTGCGCCGTGGTCGAGCGACGATCGTTCTCGCAGGCGGCGGAGCAGCTCGGGGTCACGCAGCCCGCGGTCTCGCTCCAGGTACGCGCGCTCGAGAAGCGGCTCGGCACGCAGCTCCTCGACCGCTCCGGCAGGCGCGTGGAGCCGACCGAGTCGGGCCGCCGTCTCTACCGTGGTGCCCAGCGGCTGCTGACGCTCGAGGGCCAGGTCCTGGACGAGCTCGCCGCCGAGGCCGAGGGGGAGCTGTCGGGCGCCCTCGTGCTCGGGGCGTCGACCGGCCCCGCGGCGATCGTCGTCCCACAGCTCCTCTGCGAGTTCCAACGCCGTCACGAGGGAGTTCGCGTCGCGCTCGAGGTGCACGACACGTCGACGGTGGTCGAGCTCGTCGCGGAGCGCAGGCTCGAGCTCGGGATCGTCGGCGCGGCGCCTCGCCACCGCGGCGTGCGCTACGAGCCGTTCGCCCACGACGAGGTCGTGCTCGTCTGTCCTCCGGGCCACCGGTTCGCGGGACGCGAGGTCGACGTCCACGAGCTCGCGTCGGAGACGCTCGTCGTCATGCAGGAAGGCGCCGGCGTTCGGAAGATCGTCGAGGACGAGCTCCGCCGGCTCGGGCTGCGCTTCCGCGACCTCGACGTCCGGCTCCAGCTCGGGCTCCAGGAGTCGGTGCGGAGCGCAGTGCTCGCGGGGTACGGGGTGACGTTCATCTCCCGCGCCGCGGTCGAGACGGATCTCGACGCAGGCGCGCTGGCCGAGGCGCGGATCGCCGGCATGAACGGGCGGCGGGAGATCTCGCTCGCACGCGGCACCGGCCGGGTGACGAGCCGGATCGCCGACGCGTTCGCCGATTTCGCGGCCGGCCGGGCGGCCGCGCTCTCGCCGACGTCGGCGCTGGAGCGGGCCCCGCGGGCGTGAGCGCGGACAAACCGCTCAGGATCACGCGGTACGGCGCAGGCTCGCTGGACGAGCTCCCCGGGGTCTGCGCGGAGGCAGGCATCCGGCGCCCGCTGCTCGTCACGACCCGTCGCGGAGCCGCACAGGTCGGCGAGCTCCCGGTCGTCGGCGTCTACGACGGCGTTCGGCCCCACGTGCCGATCGAGACGGTCCGCGAGGCCGCGGCGGCCGCCACCGAGCACGACGCGGACGGTCTCGTCGGTCTCGGGGGCGGCAGCGCGGTCGACACGTGCAAGGCGGTCGTGTCCGAGCTCGCCTCGGCGGAGCGCGACCCGCTGCCGCGGATCGTCGCCGTGCCTACCACGTATGCGGGTGCCGAGTGGACGCCGTACTTCGGCATGCAGCTCGCGCCGGGGCGCAAGGGCGGCGGCCGCGACCCTCGAGCGACCCCCGTCGCCGCGATCTACGACCCGACCCTGACGCTCGAGCTCCCCCTCGTGCCCACCGTCGGCACCTCGATGAACGCGCTCGCCCATTGCGCCGAGGCGTACTACCACCCGGAGGCACGGCGCCGTGCACCTCGTCACGCGGACACAGGGGCGACGGCAATCGGACATGCGCTCCCGCTCGTCGTCGAGCGCCCCGAGGGGATCTACGGGCGCTCGCGGCTGCTCGAGGGCGCACATCGCGCGGCGCTGGCGCTCGCGGACTCCGGAGTGTGTCTTGCGCACGCGATGGCGCAGGGGATCGGAGGCCGCTACGGCGTGCCCCAGGGATCCGCAAACGCGGTCTGCCTGCCAGTCGCGCTGCGCTTCAACGCGGAGGTGGTGCCGGAGGCCGTCGAGCGGTTCGCGTTGGCGCTCGGCACGGACGATGCGCCCTCGCGCGTGACCGAGCTGGCAGCGCTCGGCGGTTTCGGCCGCCTGCGCGACCTCGGCGTCCCGGCGGACGGGCTCGACGAGCTCTCCGAGTTGATCTCCCTCCGTCCCGGCGCGCAGGTCAATCCGCGGGCGGCGAGTGCCGAGGAGATCGCCGAGCTGCTCCGCTCGGTGTGGTAGCTACCCGAACTGTTCGCCTTCGTCTCGACGGTAGCCCCACCGGGCGAGCCCGAAGAAGACGACCGTCCACCCGGCGAGCGCCGCGACGTGGTGCAGCGGCAGTGGCTGGTCTCCGGTCGAGACGGAGTCGAGCACCTCGGCCCAGCTGCGCGTGGGGAAGAGCTGCGAGGCGAGGTCAGCATCTCTCGGGAAGTCGTCCGGCGGACGCGTCCAGAGAAACCCGACCACGATCACCGGGATCACCATGACGTTGGCGATCGGCATCGCCGATCGCGGTGGGAGCCAGTAGCCGAGCGCGATCCCACCGAGGCCGAACGGGATGCTACCGAGCAACAGCGCGAGGACTAGCGCCGCGAACCGCCACGGGCCGTATCCCGCGCCGTACACCGCCGCCCCCACCACCATCACGATCGTGACCGTGGCCACCCCGAACAGGAGGGCCGAGAGGATGCGGCCGGCGATGCGGGTGGCGGCGGTCGCGGGCAGCGTGCGCACGTAGCGCTCCCAGGGGGTGACGCGGCCCATCGCGATCCCCACCCCGAATTGGAAGAGCGCGACCGTGATCAGCGCGGTCGCGGCAAATCCCGCGACCATCCGGTCGGGCTCGTCGGCGACAACCTGGTGACCGAAGAGCAGCATCAGAACGGCCGGCAACGCGAGCGTCGGCAGGGAGTACGGCGTGTATCTGCCGTACTCGATCGTCTCCGCCTTCGCATACGCGAGCGCGAGCCTCATTCCCCGGTCTCCCGGGTGAGCGTGACGAAGGCGTCCTCCAGGCTGACCTGTGTCACCGCGAGGTCGCGAAACGCGACTCCCGAGCGAACGAGCCCCGCAACGAACGCGTCGGCGTCCTGGACATAGACGACGTGCCGATCGAGGCTCGAGTCGACGGACGCGACGCCCGGCAGCGGCGGCAGGTCGTCGGTGCGCACCGTGACCTTCGCCAGACCTGCGCGTGCGCGGATCTCGGCCACCGTGCCCTCGAGGAGGATCCTGCCGCGCACCAGCAACACGACCCGAGAGGCAACCTCCTCGGCCTCGGCGAGCTGTTGCGTCGTCAGCAGCACGGCCCCACCGCCGGCGGCGAAGGCCCGGAGGTCGCGCAACAGCGCCCGACGGGCTGTCGCGTCCATGCCGGCCGTCGGCTCGTCCAGGAACAGGGCCTGTGGGCGTCCCGCGACGGCGAGCGCGACCGCGAGGCGGCGCTGCTGGCCGCCGGAGAGACCGAGCGCGACGCGGTCGGACAGCTCCGCAATACCGAGACGTTCGAGGACCGTGCCTGGCGGAGGCGGCTTCGAGTAGTGCGCCTGGACGAAGGCGACCGCCTCGCGGACCCGAAGCGAGAGCGGGAACCCGACGTCCTGGAGCACCACGCCGACCATCCGTCTGGCCTCTGGGTCACGAGGGTCGCGTCCGTGGAGCAGCGCCCTGCCCGAATCGGGTCGGCGCAGGCCCAGGAGCACGGTGACCGCCGTCGACTTCCCGGCGCCGTTCGGTCCGAGGAGCGCGAGGATCTCGCCCGACCGGAGCTCGAGATCGACGTGATCGAGGGCGCAGACGGGCCCGAACGACTTCGAGACTGCAGCGAGGCTGGCGATCGAGCCTGGCACGACGGAAAGCACGGCACCCCGAGCGGGAATGCGACGGGATGCGCTCGGCGATCGTACGAAGGGATGCGTGTGGGCGCTAGTGGCTCTCGAGGACGCGTCCATACAGGACAGGTTCCCGGCACCGATCAACACGTTGTACGCGGCATGGGCGCCGATCGCCGCACCGAGCCGGCCCGTGGCGAGGTACGCGAGGCCGAAGACGGCGCCGGTCGCAAGGTGCTGAAAGGCCCGAGCCCCGAGGCGGTTGACGTGGGCCGCAGCGAAGAGGAGCGTGCTCACGGCGAGCGCGCCCGCCCGGCCGATCGGCCCCACGAGGAAGCCGAGCGCGATGGCTCGCCAGACAGCCTCCTCGTGCGCCGCCTTCAGCGTCAGGACGATACTGCGCGCAAAGAGGCGTCCGCGGGGCACGGTGGCCACTGCAGCCGGTGAGACGCGCTTGCGGGCGAGCAGGGCGAACACGACCGTGCCCGCGCAGATCCCGAGAGGGACGGCGGCCGCGGTGTGGTCGAACAGGGGGTGGATGCGGGGGGCGATCGCGACCGCCAACGCCACGCTGGCCGCCCACCACCCCATTCGTGCGACCGTCACGAGCCGCTCTCTCCTACGGGCAGGAGATAGAGCGTTGCCTCGTAGAGACCGTCGAGCCCGAGGAACGCGTCGACCTTCCGATCGTAGAACCCGCCCACCGGACAGGCCGCGAGCCCGAGCTCGGTCGCGGCGAGCAGGAAGTTCTGCGCGACGTGACCGGCTTCGAGGAGCGCGAAGCGGTACGCACGAGCGCCGTACTTGAAGCGCGAGCGCCAGAAGACCGCTGAGATGATGATCACCGCGGCGCTGGGCACGAGCAGCTCGTCGTACGGGGTCAGACCACTGAGCTCGTTGCCGCGCAGGGGGCGGATACGCTCGAGCACGGCCCGGAGGGGATCGAAGTGGTACAGCGCAGGCGCCAGCCCTTCGACGCGCTGCGCGGCGAGATACAGCTCCAGGGGGTACAGCGCGCCCCCGGAGGGAACCGCACGGAAGGACTGCGGCCCGAGGGCACCGGTGACGCCGTAGCTCGTACCGAGCAACGCGGCGATCTGCGCCAGCCGGAGAGGTGCGTCGCCGTACGCGCGAGTCGACCGCCGGGCCGCGACGAGCTCGGCGAGGCTCCCGTCGGCAGGTTCCACGCGCGGCAGGGGAACTGCGGCGAGCCCGGTTCGCCGGCGGACCGCGCGCCTCACGCTGGCCCTCAGCTCGGGGCTGCGGACGAGCAGAGCGCCGCCCAGCGTGCTCGTGTCGGCGACGTCGGGGTAGTAGCGGGATGCCTCGTGAAACAGCTCGGCCGGGTCGTCGCAGGCGGCCGGCTCGTCTCCGTAGACCGCGGTCCCGAACAGGAGTGTCTGCGGCGCGGGGGTGGTCACGGGTACGGGTGCGGGAGCGGGTTGAGATCGTCGTAGGTCAGCGGCTGGTCGAGCAGTCCCGCGTCGAACGCGGCGCGGTAGAGCCGTTTCCCTCCGCGGTACGGGGCTCCGCCGAAGACGTCCAGCGCGCAGAGCTCGGGTGTCACGACTCGTGCGACCTTGAGACCGAGCTCCGCGACGTCGGGCGAGGTGACGTCGACGGCGTAGGCGGAGACACCCTTCTCGCAGAGCCGACGCACGATCTCGGCAACGATCTCTCCAGGCGTGTCGCCGGGAAGGGAAGGCACGTCCGTCGTGCTGCGCTCGTTGTCGGATGCCTCGAGGAACGCCAGCTCGCTCGCCCTGTCGGGTGTCCCGTGAAAGCGCGTGTGGTCTTCGAGCGAACGGACGTCTTCGGCCCGTACGAGTGGCGACGGTGAGTCGGCGAGCAGCCCGCGTAGCCAGCGATGCACGGCGAACGCCTCCGCCAGGGACGTTCTCCAGGCGTCGCCGATCGTCGGAGCGCAACCTGCCCCGATGCCGATCGCGGCCTGGTCACCGTCCGCCCCGTGGACTATCCCGATCGCAGCCGGCACGCCGAAGAACGCGCTCGTGTCGATGCGCCGTGTATCTCAGCCCGGTCGGTGCGAACGCCCCCTCGTCCAGGGCCCGGATGGCCGGGTCGTCGAGCCATTCGAGCTGCGGGAGGGAGAGCCGGTTCGACCAGACGAGCATCATCGCGTCACGCTCGACGACCTCCAGGAGCGCTGCGAGCACCGCCTCCCCCAGCGTCGGTCCGCACGCGAGGCCGTTGCTCGTCGGGTATCCGATGGGCGGCTCGGAGCGGTCGTAGTGCAGGTAGACGAGCTGCGCCGGGAGGAAGGCCGGTCGCCCGTCGACGAGCGAGAATCCTTCCACGAAGGACAAGCGGGTCGATCGTGTGAACCGCGCGAACGGGAAGCCGGGGCCGTACTGACGTTCGTGGAAGAGCGCGAACGACTCGGGGGGCACCGCGTCTGCGACGAGCTCCGCGGTCGACGCGACCGGCAACCCGGCGGGGACGTACGTGGCGGAGTAGCGCTCGACCGCCTCGCCGAGCGAGGCAGCGCGGGCGCGCTCGACGTGAACGTGGGCGGAGCCTGCGTACTCGACGGTCGTGGCTCCCGTCGTCTTCGCCGCGCTCGCGAGCCGACACGCGAAGGCGTGCAGCCGGGGCTCGTCCGCGGCACCCATGATCGCGGGCGCGACGCGCACGATGCCGACCAGCGGAGAGACGGCATCCTCCAGCCTGACGAGCGCGTCAGCGACCGGCGTTGCCGGGCTGTCGAGCCGCTCCAGCATCGAGCTCCCTGAACCATGGGCTTGGCGGCGGCGACGAGGTGCCGCATGCCGGGCAACGCGGCACGCGAAGGACACGATGCCGCGTGAGAGCGAGCGTGCCGCGTAGCTCGAGCGCGTACATGGCGCCGGGCAGCGTCGGGTCGTGCGCTCCGAGCCAGCGAAGGCAGATCAGCGTGGCGAGCCCGGCAGCGATCGCGCTCGCTGCCGGGGGCATCGGGGCGCGCACCGGCTGTCTTTCCAGCAGCGGGTGATCGCGCTCGAAGCCGGACGTCGCGCCGCGGCGGAGGAGGAAGCAGGCGTGACACGCGGTCTGGCCGGGGACGAAGAGCGGGCCGACCGCAGCGAAGCCTCCGTCGCTCGGAAGCAGCGCGAGCCACGGTGTGGCGTCGCTCAGCCGCCGCGCGTTCAGACCCGCAAGGTGCTCGACCTCCTCGGGTGCGGGTGCGACCACGACGAGGTCCGCAGACTCGCCGTCGCGCTCCACGAGGGCCGCAGCCGTCGTCGCGACGCCGGCGGACGTCAGCAGGCGCACCACCTCGCCTCCCGCCGGCGCCGATCCGCGAACCGCGACCCGCGCGCGCCTGAGCGCGCTGCGCGCCCCCGCCGGCGTCGCCGCGCTGACGGCGGCGACATAGCGGGCCTCGTCGTCGTGGCCCGGGGTCGGCGGGCCGTCGACGAGCAGGCCGTGCTCGTCGAACAGCGCCAGAGCCCTCAGGATCGCCGGCTCGGCGGACCTGCCGAGCGCATCGACGATCTCCTGCGTCGTGCGCGTGCCGTCGAGGAGCGGCACGAGCGCCGGCAAGAGCGCACCGACTGCTCTCCCGTTGAGCTCGACGACCTGTCCGGCGTGCTCGAACAGCAGCCGGCCTCCGTCTTCGACGGCGCGCCACCAGGGGGCGAGCAGGGGTTGCGGCTCGACCTCCGGCCCGCCCCGCGCTCGCGTGCTCGGGCCTCGCGCTCACCAGCAGATCTGGGAACAGCAGCAGCAGAGGACGAGGTTGCAACAGCCTCCGCAGCAGCTGCCGCCGGCGTCGGTGGCAGCGTAGAGCGCCGCGCCGAACCCCTTGGTGGTCGCCTCCAGATCGAGCAGCTCCTCGGCCAGCTCGGTGAACATCTCTTCCTCCTTCGTTGTCTATTGAGAAAATGATCGTTTTCAAGATACACAACAAAGACGACATTCGGCGCCGTGCTTCGTGCCGAGTGTGTGCCGAGTTGCCCACACCCGTCCCGGGAAGAGCCGTTCGAAGGTCGCCCTACGATCCTGTGAGGCGGTGGCGTCTCGTGGCCCGGGCGCGCCGTGGCGACCGGCGTGCCGGCAGCCGCGCCTCGTGGGGACGGCCGCGGTCTCTAGCTCTCGAACGGCTCAGGCGCGGCGCGCCGCCGCCTTGGAGGCGGCGACGACGCGGCGCATGCTCACGAGCCCGACGACCGCACCGTTCTCGTCCGTGATCGGCAGGTGGCGGAAGTTGTGCTCGAGCATGGTCTGGGCGGCCTCCTCGACGTCCATGTCGGCGGAGGCCGTGATCGGCTCCTCGGTCATCCACTCGCGGACGCGGGCGTCGCTCGTATGGACCCGCGCCGCCATCGCCTTGAGCATGTCGCGCTCGGTGAGGATCCCGATCAGGCGCCCATAATCCTTGACGATCACGGCCCCGACGTTGATCGCGCTCATCCGCTCGGCAACCTCCCCGAGCGTGTCCTCGGGCGCGACCTCGATCACCTCTGCTGACACGACATCTGCGAGGGTCGGCACGGGGGGAAGTCTAACCCGTGCTCTCTCGATAAGCAGATCTAATTCTCTCCATAAGACTTGCCGTGATATTCGGTAGTATCCGCACGTGCCGCGAGAGGCTCCTATCGATGTGCTCGTGATCGGCAGCGGCGCGGCGGGTCTCGCGGCGGCCGTCGCCGCGAGAGACGCGGGCGGACGCGTCGCGCTCGCGACGAAGACCACTCTCCAGGCGAACAACTCGTCGAAGGCCCAAGGCGGGATCCAGGCCGCTTTCGGGGAGGACGACTCGCCCGCGCTCCACGCGGAGGACGTGCTTCGCTCGTCGCACGGCACCGCGGACCCGGCGCTCGTGGCGGTCCTCACGTCCGAGGCGCGGTCCGCGATCGCCTGGCTGGAGGAGCTGGGCTGCGGCTTCACGCGCGAGAACGGCGGCTATCGGCTCGCACGCTGCGGCGGGGCGTCACGCCGGCGCCTCCTGCAAGTCGGCGACCGGACCGGGCACGCGATCACCAAGGCGCTGCGCGAGCAGCACGAAGGCGGCGAGGCGGAGACGCTCGCCCATCACCGGCTCGAGGAGCTCGCCCCCGCGGGCGGCGGCTGGCGCGCGTCGTTCTCGACTCCCGAGGGCCCGCACGAGCTGTCCGCGGGCGCGGTCGTGCTCGCGTCCGGTGGGCGCTGCTACGCCGAGGCTGGAGTGCGTGGCGAGCTCTCGACGAACCACCCCAACGCGACCGGCGAGACGACCGGGATCGCCCTCGCGGCCGGGGCGGAGACTCGCGACCTCGACGCGCTGCAGTACCACCCGAACGGCGGCGCCTGGCCCGCGACGATGCAGGGCTACTCGATCCCCGAGACGACGCGGTCCTATGGTGCCGTGCTGCTCAACGCGGACGGGGAAGAGTTCACGGACTCCCTCGGGCCTCGCGACGAAGTCTCCCGGGCGATCTTCGACGAGGTCGAGGCTGGACGGGGCGCGGTGACGGAGGACGGCCGGCCGGCGGTCTGGCTCGACACGACCAGGATCCCGGTCACGGACGCCGAGGTCTCGCTGCCGTACATGCTGCGCCGCTACCGGGGGGCAGGCATCGACCCGCTCGCGCAGCCGGTCCTCACGTATCCGGTGCTCCACTACCAGAACGGCGGTCTCGTGATCGACACGCGGGCCGAGACGACGCTCGACGGCGTCTTCGCGTGCGGTGAGATCGCGGGCGGGACGCACGGGCGGAACCGCATGATGGGCAACAGCCTGCTCGAGTGCGTCGTCTTCGGCCGGCGCGCCGGGGCGGCCGCTGCGGAGAAAGCGAAAGGCTGAGGAGGCCATGCCGACCACGACCGTTGCTCTCGACGAAGTCGTCCTCGAGGCGGCCGCGCACCTCTACGTGTGGGCGCTGAAAGACATCCCCCAGGACCTGCGCGACGCGCTCGCGGCCGCGCGTGACCGCGAGACGTCCGTGACGGGCATCCGCGTCCTGGAAACGATCCACCGCAACGTGGAGATCGCGGACGAGCAGCGCAACCTCGTCTGCCAGGACACCGGCATCGCCGTCTACTACTGCCGGGTCGGCGAGCACTTCCCGCTCCACCCCGCACGGATCTACGCGGCGCTCAAGTCGGGGACGGAGCGTGCGACGGTCGAGCACCCGCTGCGGTCGAACACCGTGCACACGTTGACGCGGGAGAACACCGGCCCGAACGTCGGCTTCCGCGTCCCGATCGTCCACTGGGACTTCGTGCGCCGACTGGGACGGTCTCGACGTGAAATGCGTCCCCAAGGGCTCGGGGTCGGAGAACATGAGCTTCCTGAAGATGCTCGTCCCGGCCGACGGCGTCGCGGGGATCAAACGCTTCGTGCTCGACGCGATCGTCGGCGCGGGTGGCAAGCCGTGTCCTCCGGGGATCGTGGGCGTGGGCATCGGCGGCTCCGCCGACTACGCGATGCACCTCGCGAAGGAGGCGATCGCGCGGCCCGTCGGCTCCCGTAATCCGGATCCGCTCGTGGCCGAGCTCGAGGACGAGCTGTACGAGCTTCTCAACGAGACCGGGATCGGCCCGATGGGGCTCGGCGGGGACGTGACCGTGCTCGAGTGCCACGTCGAGCACGCCGACACGCACATGACCCTGAACCCCGTCGCCGTCAACTACCAGTGCTGGGCCGCGCGCCGGGCGTCGGCGCACATCGCCGCGGACGGCACCGTCGACTTCGACCGGGAGGCGTGAGATGAGCGAGTCGCGTGCGCGTGGGCCCGTGCCTGTGGACGAGAAGTTCGCAAATCGGCACGATCGCGCCGCCGGTGCGGGCGTAGAATCGGCAGTGAGGGCGGCGGGAGGCATCCCCACCCTGGGTGGGGGTCCCTGCGATCGCGCCGGCGATCGTGGCCGTCCAGGTGACCGCAGATATCCGCGCGAGCGACGTTCGGCGTGCCCACGGTCTTCGCGCCCGGCACGTGCGGGCGCGGCGTGGGAGGCGGGGCGCTGATGGCGCGCCACGAGGTCACGTTCCCGGTCACCGACCCCGGCGAGATCGCCAAGCTTCGCGCGGGCGACGAGGTCACCGTCCAGGGACACATCATCGGGATCCGCGACCGTACCCAGATCCGGATCTTCGACCAGGGGATCGAGCCGCCGATGGACCTGTCTGGCGCGTTTCTCCTGCACACGGCGCCGAACGTGCGCAAAGTCGGCCCCGGGCGCTACGAGAAGATCTGCATCGGCACCACCACGAGCGCGCGGATGGTGCGCTTCACGGAGGGGCTCGGCGAGCGGTACGGCGTCCGCGCGATCTGCGGCAAGGGCGGGTTCCCGGACGAGGCGATCGAGCCGATGCAGCGCCTCGGGATGGTCTATTTCGCGATCGTCGGGGGGGCCGCCGCGCTCGAGACGACCCAGATCGAGGAGATCGAGGAGGTCGCCTGGGAAGAGCTCATGCCCGAGTGTCTCTGGAAGTTCCGCGTCAAGGACTTCGGTCCGCTGATCGTCGGGATCGACGCCCACGGAGGCTCGCTCTACCGCGAGGTGCAGGACCGGGCCAGGAAGAAGCTGGAGGAGCTCTATGCCCGGATTCAATGACGGCTTCCTGGGGGTGCCGGCGCGGCCGGGGAAGCCCCGTCAGGTCGGGATCACCCACGTGATGGACAAGGGTCTCAACCTGCGCGACATCGAGGGCCTGTTCGACACCGCGGGGCAGTTCGTGGACATCGTCAAGTTCGGTTGGGGCACGAGCTACGTCACGAACAACCTCGAGAAGAAGGTCGCTCTGTACCGCTCGTTCGAGACGCCGGTCGTCTGCGGCGGAACGCTCTTCGAGGCCGTCTACGGCCGCGGGCGGATCGACGAGTTCAAGCAGTGGCTCTCCGACTACCGCTTCTCGCACGTCGAGATCTCGGACGGCACGCTCGAGATCCCGCGGGAGCGCAAGCTCGAGCTGATCGCGGACTTCGCCCGCGACTTCACGGTGCTCTCCGAAGTCGGCTCGAAGGACTCCGACGTCGTCTACGCCCCCTACCAGTGGGTCGGCTGGATCAAGGAGGAGCTCGCCGCCGGCGCCTGGAAGGTGATCACCGAAGGTCGCGAGGGGGGCACCGCAGGGATCTTCCGCTCCGACGGGGACATGCGGACCGGCCTGATCGACGAGATCGCCCACGAGGTGTCCGTCGACGACGTGCTCTTCGAGGCTCCGACGAAGGCGTCCCAGGCATGGTTCGTCAAGCACTTCGGGCCGAACGTCAACCTCGGCAACATCCCGCCGGACGAGGTCGTCGCGCTCGAGACGCTCCGCCTCGGGCTCCGCGGCGACACGCTCGTCGAGGTGCTGCTCGCCTCGCCGCCTGCGCCCGAGGACGAGCCGACCTCGGCCGCCTAGCCGTGGCGCAGGAGCGCTGAGATGGACTGGAAGCTCTCGCTCGCGGGGCTCCTGATCGGCTTGCTCGTCGGCGTCACGGGCATGGGCGGCGGCTCGCTGATGACGCCGCTGCTCGTGTTGTTCTTCGGCTTCCAGCCCTCGATCGCGATCGGCACCGACACCGTGCACGGCGCGATCTTCAAGTCCTTCGGCGCCGTGCAGCACCGCCGCCTGGGCCACGTGCACGCCCGGCTGACCGTCTGGATGCTGCTCGGCTCGGCGCCGTTCTCGATCCTCGGGGTGTGGCTCTCCTGGTGGCTGAAGAAGCAGTACGGCGACGGGTACGAGGAGACCGCGAAAGCGATCCTCGGCGTGGCGCTCGTTGCGTGCGGGATCGCATTCCTCGCGAAGGCGTACCTCCACTCCGCGCCGGCGGACAAGCCGTTCATCCTCCGGCGGCGCGACCGCGTGATCGCCGTCTCGACGGGGATCGTCGGCGGCTTCGTGGTGGGCCTGACCTCGGTCGGCAGCGGAACGATCTTCGGGCTGGTGATGCTGATCGCGTTCCCGCTCACGGCCGCGAAGATCGTCGGCACCGACATCTTCCACGCCGCCGTGCTGCTCGCGGTCGCGGGCGTGAGCCAGCTGGCGGCCGGGCACGTCGACCTCGGCGCGACCGGCTGGCTCCTGATCGGCTCGGTGCCCGGTGTCCTGATCGGAGGGCGTCTGACCGTGAAGCTCCCCGACCGCGCGCTCCGGATCGCGCTGGCGTCGACGCTCACGCTCGCCGGCGTGAAGCTGCTCGACCCCCCGGGGTCCGACGCGATCGTCACCGCCGGCGCGGCGCTCGCGGCGCTCGTCGCGCTCGTCCAGGGCGGCCGCTGGCTCGCCGGGCGCAGCACGGCCTCGGCGCCGGACGTCCCGTGACGTCGCCGTCGCGGCACGCGCTCGCGGGGACGCGTCCCGCGGCCGTGATTCCGTAGGGTTTTCCCCTCTTTGCACCCGCGCGCGCGACTCGTAGCGTCGAGCCGTGGCAGAGTCGGGGTTCTCGACCTTCGTCGCCGAGTGCTTCTGGCCGGACGTGCGCGAGTCGGATCTCGAAGCACTCGACCGGCGTCTCACCGAGGTCGTGGCGATGCCGGGTCCGAGACGACCCGTGCGCTACCTCGGCTCGATCCTGATGCGCGGTGACGACGTCGTGCTCTGCGAGTTCCAGGGCACCGAGGACGGGGTCCGTCGGGTCGTGGAGCGGGCGGGGATCCCCTGCGAGCGCATCCTTCCCACCGTGCGCTCGGCCGAGGCGCCGCCGTAGCCCGGGAAGCGGAGCGAGAGGGGCTACGGGGCGGGCGGCAGCGGGCACGAGACGAACTCGCGGCCCGTGAGGCGGTAGCCGATCCGGTACGCGGTGCAGCCGGCGCAGAACCCGGTCGCTGCCGCGAGGAGCGCGAGACAGGCGACGAGGAGAGCGAGCGCCGCCGCGACGGCACCGAGGCCCGCCGCCGCCGCGAGGGCGGCCGTGGAGAGCACCGCCAGCCCGACCAGGTTCGCGAACCGCGGCGGTCGGGCGTCTTCGAGGCGCCCCTCGCCGAGGCGTGGCTGGAGCAGCTCGAAATACGCGACGCACGGGAGGCACCACCGCCGCCCGAGGAGCAGGCCCACGGCGAGCTGAAGGGCGAGCAGCGCGAAGAGCCACCACCAGCCCGTGGCGACGCCGAGCAGCGACAGCGCGCCGATCACCGCCTGGTTCGTGCGGGGCGCGCGCTCGTCGACCACGTGCGTGTCGCGGTACGGGTCCGCCCGCCGCTCGAACTGCGCAGCCGCTCGCTTCATTTCGGAAAGTATCGCAGACCCTAGACTGCGCCGGTGGCCGCCACCGACCCGCCGGTGATCGTGCTCGGCGTGCGTCGCTCCGGCACCACGCTCCTGCGGGTGATGCTCGACCGCAACCCGGCCCTCGCGATCCCGGACGAGTCCTACTTCGTCCCCCAGCTCGCCCGCCGGCACCCCACGCCGGTCGATCCCGCCCTCTTCGCCGACGACCTGCTGCGGCTCCCGAGCCTCGTCGAGTGGGGTCTCCCGCTCGACCCTGTCCACCGCCGTCTCCGGCCGCGGATGGCGACGGGCGCCGCGATCGCCGCGATCTTCGAGGCCTATGCGGCGGAGCGCGGCAAGGCGCGCTGGGGGGACAAGACCCCCCTCTACATGCAGTACCTGAGCCTCCTCGAGCGGCTCTTCCCCGACGCGCTCTACGTGCACCTGATCCGGGACGGCCGCGACGCCGCGCTCTCCTTCCTCTCCGTCCCCGACGGGATCGTGACCGAGGGCTGGGCGCATCCGACCGACGCCCGCGGGTTCGCCTGCCAGTGGGTGACCGAGATCCGTGCGGCGCGGCGTCTCGGCGCGCGCGTCGGGGACGGCCGCTACACGGAGCTGCGCTACGAGACGCTCGTCGCCGACCCGGCCGGCGCGCTCCGCCGTGTCTGCGCCTTCGCCGGGCTCGACTACGACGACGGGATGCTCGACTACGTCGGCCGGACGGATTCCGCGCGCAAGGCGCACCAGCAACGCCTCGCCGAGCCGCCGCGCATCGGGCGTACGGGACTGGAGGACGGAGATGGCAGACCACGACCGCCGGCGCTTCGAGGCGGTCGGCGGCCGGCTGCTGTCCGAGCTCGGCTACGAGACGCGCACGCGCCGCAGGGGCCGGGCCCGGATCGCGTCCTACCGGGCGAGGACGGCCGCATGGCGCGGCGTCGCAGCCTCCGCGCAGCGCTCCCGCTCGTGGGAGCGTCGGCACCCCCCGCTCCAGTGACCTCCGGTGGCCCGGAGAGACAGCCGCACCCGAAGCGCACTAGATTCTCCGCAGTGCCTCCTCCGCCCGCCCGTACCGCTCCCGCCGACATCACGAGCGCCGCAGTCTCCAGCTTCGCTGCGGCGAGCGACCCCCGCCTGCGCGAGCTCGCGCAGGCGCTCGTCCACCATCTGCATGCGTTCGCGGTCGAGGTGGGCCTGACCCAGGAGGAGTGGCGGTCGGCGATCGAGCTCCTGACCGCGACGGGCGCGATCACGGACGAGCACCGGCAGGAGTTCATCCTCTGGTCGGACACGCTCGGGCTCTCGATGCTCGTCGACGCGCTCGCCAACCCGTTGCCGGAAGGCGCGACCGAGTCGACCGTGCTCGGGCCGTTCTACGTGGCCGGCTCGCCGCTCCGCGACTACGGAGCCGACATCTCCGAGCAGTCGGGGGGAACTCCGGCGTGGGTGCACGGTCGTGTCCTCGACGTGAGGACGGGCGAGCCCGTCGCGGGCGCGGAGCTCGACGTCTGGCAGAACGGCGAGAACCGCCTCTACGCGGTGCAGGACGACGCCGCGCCCGAGCACCACCTGCGCGGGCGGTTCGTGACCCGTCCGGACGGCACGTACGCGTTCCGGGCCGTGCGGCCCGTGCCGTACCCGATCCCGGACGACGGGCCGGTCGGGCGGATGCTCGCCGCCACCGGCCGCCACGCCTGGCGGCCCGCCCACATCCACGTCGTCGTCCGCGCGGCGGGGTACCGCACGCTCGTCACCCACGTCTTCGACGACGCGAGCGCGTACCTCGACTCGGACACGGTGTTCGCGGTCAAGCCCTCGCTCGTGCGGACGTTCGAGGAACGGGCGCCAGACGACCTGGAGACGCCGGCCGGGATCGACGGCCCGTGGTGCTCGCTCGAGTGCACCTTCTCCCTCGCGCCGGGCGAGGCGCACGAGATCGCGGACCCGGGACGGACCGCATGACCGCGTCGAGGCACACCCGGGACCGGGACGCCGAGCTGACGATCCGCTCGCTGATCGAGAACTGGGCCGTCTGGCGCGACGCCGGTCACTGGGAGCGCTTCCGCACCGTCTGGCACGAGGACGGCGTGATGATGGCGACGTGGTTCCAGGGACCGTTCGACGCGTTCGTCCGGGCGAACATGGAGGGCTGGGAGCGCGGCGTGCGGATCCTCCACTTCCTCGGCGGGACGTCGGTCGAGCTCGCGGGGTCACGCGCGGTGGCGCAGACGAAGATGACGATCTCCCAGCGGGCGAGCGTCCACGAGGTTCCCTGCGACGTCGTCTGCACGGGCCGGTTCTACGACTTCCTCGAGGAGCGCGACGGACGCTGGGGCCTCGTCCTGCGCCAGCCGATCTACGAGCGGGACCGGCTCGATCCGGTCGATCCCTCCGCGCGCGTCACGCTCGACACGGAGCTCCTCGAGCGCTTCCCTGCCGGGTATCGCCACCTCGCGTACGCCCAGACGCTGATCGGGTACGACGTGAAGCGCGACATGCCGGGCCTCGACGGGCCGGAGGTCGAGGACCTCTACCGGGCCGGCACGGCGTGGCTCGAGGGCTCACCGCTCGAGGATCGGCTCGCGCCCTACGGAAGCAGCGCATGAGCTTCCTCGACGTGAGCGTCCCGGTGCGGCCGGGGATGATCGTCTACGAGGGCGATCCGGCCGTCTCGCTGCGGCCCGCGATGTCGATCGCCTCCGGCGACGTCGCGAACGTGAGCGAGCTGTGCTGCGGCGTCCACACCGGGACGCACGTCGATGCGCCGCGGCACTTCATCGACGGCGCGGACGCGGTCGAGACGCTGGACGTCGAGGTGCTCTGCGGGCCCGGCGTCGTGGTCGACATGCGCTCCGTCGAGCGCTGGATCGACGCCGCTGCACTCGCCGGCATCGACCTCGACGGGGTGACGCGCGTCCTCTTCGCGACCCGGAACTCGCGGCTCTGGTCGACCGGAACCTTCAGCGCCGACTACGTCTCGATCGCGCCGGACGCGGCGGAGCTGCTCGTCGCCGGTGGAATCCGGCTCGTCGGGATCGACTACCTCTCCGTCGGGCCGCCCGAGACGCATCGCGTGCTGCTCGGGGCCTCGGTGGTCTGTGTGGAAGGGCTCGACCTGACCGGCGTCGAGCCGGGTGAGTACGAGGTCTTCTGCGCGCCCGTCAAGCTCGAGGGCTCCGACGGCGCCCCGGCCCGTGTCCTCCTGCGACGGGACCTAGCTCCTCAGGGCCCCTGAGGCCCGTCCTTGCCGCGGAACGCGACGAGGATGCCGTTGAGCGAGAAGTAGTACGCGCGCTCCGTCGCGATCCCCGGCGAGTACTTGCCGAGGCCGTAGTGCCAGACGAGCTTGCCGTCGGAGGCCCGCACCGCGTACGTCTCGGTCTCGAGCGTGGAGAAGAACACGAGGTCGCCCACGAGGACCGGCGGCCCGAGGATCCGGCCGCCGACCTGCGTGCGCCAGAGGAGGTGCCCGTCGGTCTTGCGGTAGGCGCGCAGACCGCCGTTGAAGTCCCCCACGAAGATCCGGTCGCGGCCGACCGCCGGTGTCGAGTAGCCGAGCGAGCTCACGCTCTCCGTCCACAGCACGTGCCCGTTCGAGGCGTCGAGCGCGACGAGCTTCCCCGAGCGCGCGATCGTGTAGAGCCGCTCGCCGTCCGTCGACGGGCTCGCGTAGAAGCTCTCGTAGCGGAACGAGTCACGCTTCACGTACGTGCTCCACAGCTTCTGCCCGTCGTGCTGGCGGAGGCAGAAGATCGAGCCGGCGTACGTGTCGATGCAGACGCGGCCGTCCGCGAGGGACGGGCTGGCGTTGATCCGCCCGCCCGTGTCGAAGGCCCAGCGCACGTGCCCCGTGTCGACGTCGACCGCGAACAGGCGCCCGTCGGTGGCGCCGAAGTACGCCACCTTGCCGACGACCGCGGCCGACGACTCGACTTTCGCGTTCGTCCGCAGCTGCCAGACGACCTTGCCGCTCGCGCGGGTGAGCGCGGTCACGGTGCCGTCCTTCGAAGAGACGATCAGCTTGTCGCCCGCGATCGCGGGCGTCGACGGCTTCGGTGCGTCGCTGACCTTGCGCCAGAGCACCTTCCCGGTCGCGGCCTCGATCGCCCACGTGTCCCCCTTGAACGTGTTCACGTAGAGGACGCCGTCGCAGTAGCTCGCCGGGTACTCGATGTACCCGCCGAGACCGCGTGCCCAGAGCGGCTTCTTCGCCGGCACGCCCAGGTCGATCGCCGGCCGCGCGAGATCGCGGCGAGGGCCGCCGCCGAACATCGTCCAGCACCGCCGGTCGACCGGCTCCTGCGCCGGCGTCGTCGTCGTGGGCGTGGGAGGGGGCGACGGCGCGGTCTCCGACGGCGCGACGACGGTCACGTCGGTGACGTTCGTCTCGAGCGAGCCGCCCGGCGGCGTGCGCGTGAGGTACACGGCGAGGCCGCCCCCGAGGACGAGCACGAGTGCGAGCGGGATGATGAGAAGGAGTCGGCGGCGCATCGGTGGTCGGCTCCTCCCGGGCCGACCCCCAGTGTGCCTACGCGGCCGGGGACGCGACCGCACGTCTCTAGAATCGCGCCGGTGGCCACGTGCCCCTTCCAGCGATGCCCTCCAGGTCCCTGGCGCAGGATGAGCTGAAATGGGCACGAGGCTTGCGCCGGCCGTGCTCGTCGCGGCCCTGCTCGTGGCGACGTCGGCCGCGTTCGTCGTCACCGAGCAGCTGAAGCTGACGCGGAACCCGATCGTCGGCCCGCAGGTGGACAAGGTCTTCTCGCCCGTGTGCGAGTGCGAGTCCGACACGGCCGGGATCACGTTCAGGCTCCGCAAGCCGGACCGGGTCACGCTCGACGTGATCGACTCGAGCGGCAACGTCGTGCGCGAGCTCGCCCGGAGGCGGCCCCAGGGCCGCACGCCGGTCTCGTACGTGTGGGACGGCCGCGACGCCGCGGGACAGATCGTGCCCGAGGGCGCGTACCGTCCGCGCGTCCACCTCGACCGGGCGCGGCGCACGATCGTGATGCCGAATCCGATCCGGGTCGACGTCACGCCCCCGCGCGTCGTGTCGTTCACCGCACGTCCACTCGTGATCTCGCCCGACGGTGACGGCCGCTCCGACCGCGCGAGGATCGGCTACCGCGTCAGCGAGCGCGCGGTCGTCGAGCTCTACGTGAACAGCCGGCGCGCGGTGCGCAAGCTCGGCACCCGGCCGCGGGGCACCCTCCAGTGGAACGGGGTCGTGGCGGGGGAGCCGCTTCCCGAGGGCCTCTACACCCTGCGGCTCGTCGCGCGCGACGTCGCCGGCAACCAGGGGCCGCGGTCGGGCTCCCGCACCGTCCGCATCCGCTTCCTCGCGCTCGGGCGCGACCGGGTGATCGCGGCCCCCGGGGCCCGCTTCGCGATTCTCGCGCTCTCGCAGGCGCGCCGGCTCCAGTGGCGGCTCGGCGGCCGCTCGGGAACGGCCCGACCGGGCACGCTGAGGCTGCGCGCGCCGCTCCAGCCGGGCCGCTACACGTTGCGCGTGGAGGCGAACGGCCACGTGAAGCGGGCGGCCGTCGTCGTGCGCAAGGCTGCGCGGTGAGACGCGCAGTCTCACGGGCCGCCGCGGCCGAGGGGCGCTCGTGAGCGTCGCGGCGCAGGGGGCGGGTGTCGTCGGTGCGGCCGGTCTCGCAGTGCTCCTGCTCGCACCGGGACGCTGGCAGCGCCTCGTGGGGCTCGCGCTGTGGGGCGCTGCGAGCACGGTGCTCGCGCTCTACCTCCTGCCCGACCTGAGCGCGTCACGGCTCGCCGCGGCAGCGGTCGCCGGCGTCGTTGCGGCGATCGGGATCGCCTGGGCGCTCGCCCGCTGGCCCTATCTGCTCGCGTTCGCGACGCTCGTCTGCATCCCGCTCCGGCTGCCGGTCGACATCGGCAGCGACACGGTCAACCTGCTCCTGCCGCTGTACGCGGTGATCGCCGGGCTCGCCCTGTCGGTCGCCTGGTCGCTGGTGCGAGGGGACGACCGCTCGCGCGAGCTCGGCCCGGTCGCCCTGCCGCTCGCCGCCTTCGTCGTGTGGACGGGGCTCTCGATGGCCTGGACCGGCGACGTCCGGCGCGGCGCGATCTTCCTCGGTGCGTTCGTGCTCCCCTTCGGCCTGCTCGCCGTGGGGTTCGCGCGGCTGCCGTGGCGCGGCCGCTGGTTGACGTGGCTCTGGGGCGGCCTCGTCGCGACTGCGCTGCTCTACGCGGCGGTGGGCGGCTACCAGTGGCTCACGCGCGACGTGTTCTGGAACCCGAGCGTGAAGGTCTTCAATGCCTACGCCCCGTTCTTCCGCGTCAACTCGGTGTTCTGGGACCCCTCGGTCTACGGGCGCTATCTCACCGTCGCCGTGCTCGCCTCACTCGCGGGCATCCTGCTCGGCGGCGTGCGGGGCTGGCGCATGCCCGGCCTCTACGTGGTCGTGGTCGCGACGTGGCTCGGGCTCCTGATCTCGTTCTCCCAGTCGAGCTTCGTGGCGCTCGCGGTCGGGACCGTCGTCGCGGCCGCGGTGGTGTGGGGTCGGCGCGCGACGCTCGCGCTCGTCGCGCTCGGCGTGGTCACGTGCCTGGTCGTCCTCGCGGTGCCGCAGATGCGCCACGACCTCGTCGGCAAGTCGCGCTCCGGCGTCAACCGGATCACCTCCGGCCGCGCGAACCTCGTCGGCCAGGGCATCCGGATCGCGCTCGACCATCCCTTCGCCGGGGTCGGGGCAGGCGGGTTCTCCCGCGAGTACGCGCACCGTCGCGGGATCACGGGCAAGGACCCGAAGCGGGTCGCGTCCCACACGACCCCGGTCACGGTCGCCGCAGAGGAAGGGCTCGTCGGCCTCGCGCTCCTCGTCTGGCTGGTCGCAGCGGCGCTGCTCGCCACGCTCAGAGGGCTCGGCGAGGGCTTCACGTCGCGCGTCGCGCTCGCGACCGGGATCGTGTTGCTCGCGATCGGCGTCCACAGCCTCTTCTACGCCGCGTTCTTCGAGGACCCGATGACCTGGGCGCTCCTCGGCCTCGTCGGCCTGAGCGCCCGCGTCCCGAAGAAGCCGCCGCCCGAGCGCCAGGAGGCGGAGCGGCCGTCCTCGAGCCAGGTGGCGCCCGAGCCTGCCCCCACGGCCACCTAGTCTCTAGACTCGCGCCGTGCTCGCAGGCTTGGAACGGGCGCTCGTGCTCGCCCCGCACACCGACGACGGGGAGTTCGGCTGCGGCGGCACGATGGCCCGGCTCGTCGAGGCAGGCTGCGAGGTGCGGTACGTCGCGTTCTCGGTCGCGACGCGCTCGCTGCCGGCGGGGTTCGCGCCGGACACGCTCGCGCGCGAGGTGCGGGAGGCGACCGCCGAGCTCGGGATCCCCGAGGCGAACCTCACCGTGCACGACTTCGACGTGCGGACGTTCCCGTCGTGCCGCCAGGAGATCCTGGAGCTGCTCGTCGCGCTCTGGGACGAATGGCGTCCCGACGTCGTCTTCCAGCCCTCCCATCACGACGTGCACCAGGACCACCAGACGATCGCACAGGAAGGGCTGCGGGCGTTCAAGCGGACGACGATCCTCGGCTACGAGATCCCGTGGAACAACTTCGACTTCTCGTACGGCGCCTACGTGACGCTCGAGCGGCGCCACGTCGAGCGGAAGGTCGCCGCCGTGCGCCGCTACGCCTCGCAGCAGCACCGCCGCTACGCCGACGAGGACTACATCTGGAACCTGGCCCGCGTCCACGGCACGAACGTGAACCGCGATTACGCCGAGGTGTTCCAGGTCTACCGCCTGGTCGCGTGACCGTGCGCGCTCGCGAGCCTCTAGCCTGACGGCATGCGGGTCGGGACGGTCGGCGCGACGCTGTGCGTGCTCGGTGGCCTCTGCCTGGTCGCCGGCCTCGCCGTCGATCTCGACTCGACGGCCGCGAAGGCGTTGATGGTCGTGGCGGCGTGCCTCTTCGTTCCGGGGGTCCTCGTCACCTACGCCTGGATGCGCGCGCGCGTCCCGCCGCGATGAGAGAACACGCAGCACGGCCTCGCAACGCAGTCTCACTCGGACGCCTGGCCGCGAGTGGTTGGCTCCTGTTCCTCGTCGTCGGCGGCGTGCTTCCGGCTGACGCCTCCGGGGCGCCCGCGGCCCGGCCGGTGGTGGTCGTCGACCCCGGCCACGATCTGAGGGCCAACCTCCGCACCGAGCCGATCGGGCCCGGCTCGACGACGCGCAAGATCCTCGACGGCGGCGGCACCCACGGCGTCGTCACCGGCATCCGCGAGGCCGATCTCGCGCTCGCGGTCTCGCTCCGGCTCCGCGTGCTGCTGCGGCGTGCGGGCGTCCGCGTGATCATGACCCGGACCCTGGACCGCGGGAACGAGCATGGGCAACATCGCCCGGGCGCAGATCGCGAACAGGGCACACGCGGCGCTCTTCCTTCGGGTGCACGCCGACGGTGCCGCCTCGAGCGACGTGCGGGGCACGCACACGCTGACCCCGGCGCTCCGCCGCGGGTGGACGGACGACGTCTACGTGCGGAGCAGACGCGCGGCGCAGCTCGTCCAGCAGGAGCTCGTGCGTGCGCTGGGCTTTCCCGACCGCGGCATCCAGGAGCGCTCCGACTACACCGGCTTCAACTGGGCGAACGTGCCGGTGATCCTCGTCGAGCTCGGGTTCATGACGAATCCGAGCGAGGATCGGGCCCTCGCGACCTCGGCGGTCAGGGCGCGTGCCGCGCTCGGCCTGTGCCGCGGCACGCTCAGGTTCGTCGGCCTCGCGCCGGCGCGCTGCGGGGCCTAGCCCACACGGGCCGCCGGCGCGTGCAGGACGCGGCGCGCCACGAGCTGTGCCGCTGCGCTAGGTTTTAGACATGTCTAAAATTGCGGAGCGTCGACCCGGTGGCTGACGAGCCGATCGTACGCGGCGCCGATCGGCGGGTGGCCGAGGCGTCGCCGGAGACGCCGGCGCCCGGCCCCCCGCACGATCGCGGCGCGCCCGTCCATCCCCTCGACGACGTCCTCCCTGGGGAGGCACGCGTCCTCGAGGCAGCCCAGGAGTCGCTCGCGATCAGGCGGCGCGGGGCACGAGGCCTCTGGCCGTTCCTCGGCCCCGCCTTCGTCGCCTCGGTGGCGTACGTCGACCCGGGCAACTTCGCGACGAACATGGCGGGCGGCGCGCAGTTCGGCTACCTGCTGCTCTGGGTGATCCTCACCGCGAACCTGATGGGGATGCTGATCCAGTCGTCGAGCGCGAAGCTCGGGATCGCCACCGGGATGAATCTCCCCGAGGTGTGTCGCGAGCGCTTTTCCCGTCCGGTGAGCTTCCTTCTCTGGGTCCAGGCCGAGATCATCGCGATGGCGACCGACCTCGCCGAGTTCATCGGCGCCGCGATCGGCCTCAACATCCTGTTCGGCATCCCGCTGCTCCCGGCGGCGCTGATCACGAGCGTCGCGTCGTTCGCGATCCTCGCCCTGCAGGCGCACGGCTTCCGGAGGCTGGAGGCCGTGATCGCGGTCCTGATCGGCGTGATCGTGGTCGCGTTCGCCGCCGCAGGTCTTCCTCGCCGACCCGGACCCGGCCCAGGTCGCCGCCGGCTTCGTGCCGGGCTTCGAGGGCTCCGAGAGCGTGTTGCTCGCGGTCGGGATCCTCGGCGCGACCGTGATGCCGCACGTGATCTACCTGCACTCCGCGCTCACCCAGCACCGGATCGTCGGCACGTCGGACGAGGAGAAGCAGCGCATCTTTCGCTTCGAGCTCGTCGACGTCGTGATCGCGATGGGCATCGCGGGCGTCGTGAACATGAGCATGCTCGTGATCGCCGCCGCGGTCTTCCACGACAACGGGCTGACCGACGTGGGGGACGACCTCGTCCAGGTCGCGGATCAGCTGAGCGTCCACCTCGGGGCGCACGCGGACCTCCTCTTCGGAGTCGCGTTGCTCGCGTCGGGCCTCTCCTCGTCGAGCGTCGGGACGCTCGCCGGCCAGGTCGTGATGCAGGGCTTCATCCGCCGGCGGATCCCGCTCTTCCTGCGCCGGGCGATCACTATGGCACCTGCGATCCTGATCATCGCGCTCGGGATCGACGCCTCGCGGGCGCTCGTGCTCAGCCAGGTCGCGCTCTCGTTCGGGATCCCGTTCGCGCTGATCCCGCTGCTCTGGTTCTGCCGTGACCGGTCGCTGATGGGCGTGCTCGTGAACCGCCGCTCGACGACCGTCCTCACCGCGGTGATCGCAGCGCTGATCGTCGGCCTGAACGCTTTCCTGCTCCAGCAGACGCTCATGTAGCCGGCCGCGAAGCCGCTCCTGAGCGGGGCCGCTCGCTCAGCGTGCGACGAGCCGACCGAGGCGGCGGCGCTCCTCGCGGCTCGTGAAGCCGAGCAGCGCCAGCGCGAGCGGGTAGACGGCGCAGAAAGCGATCGCCGCCGGCAGGCCGACGTCGAGGAGCTTCCCGGCGACTGCGAGCGCGACCGCCGACAGCGCGGCCGTGCAGACGCGGCGCCACTGATAGGGCACGGGGTAGACCCGCTGCGACCACCAGGCCATCCCGACGGCCATGGTCACGTACGCCGCGACCGTGGCGATCGCGGCGCCCATCATCCCGTAGGGCGGGATCAGCGTCAGGTTGAGGGCGACGTTCACGATCGCCGCCGCCCCGGTGACGATCCAGTTGAACTGCGTGCGACGGATGCGTCCCACCCCGATCGCGATCACGATGTAGGCGCCGAACGCGACCGACGCGAACGAGAGCGGCCCGACGACGCGTGACGCCGACGCGAAGCGCGGGGCGGCCAGGATGTGCACGAGCCACGGGGCGAGCAGCGTCAGCACGAGCGCGACCCACGAGGTCACGACCGTCATGTACGTGAGCACGAATGCGTAGGCGCGCTTCGCGTGGTCGTCCTCCCGAATCGAGTACGCGAACGCCGGCCACGCCATTCGGAACGCCGTCAACAGCAGCACCATCGCCGACGCGACCCGGACGCCGACCGAGTAGAGACCCGCCTGCGCGACGTCCGAGAGCTTGACGAGGAAGAAGCGGTCGCTGAAGTTCGTCACCCAGAGGAACAGCGCGGTCGGGACGAGCGGGATCCCGAAGCGGTTCATCGCGCGCAGCAGGCCGCGATCGAACTCGAGGCCGAGCTGCTCGCGGCGGAAGCCGAGGAGCGCGAGGTACACGACCAGCGTGCCGCTGAAGTTCCCCACGATCACCCCGACGGCGCCCTTGTCGAGCGAGACGACGAGCAGCAGGGTGACGCCGATCGTGACCCCGACGTTCGCCAGGCTCGCGGCCACGAACGCGACCGACCGCTCCTCGACCCGGAAGAGCGAGGTGAGCTGCTCGTAGTTGACGGTGGCCCAGAGCGCGACCCCGGCCGCGCGCACGAGGTTCGCGGCGCTCGTCGTGTCGAACAGGAGGTCGGAGATCGGCGCGGCCAGCAAGAGCAGCAGCAGGAGCCCGAACGTGCCGCCGGCCATCGTGAACCAGAACGACGTGCGCAGCACCGTGCGGCGTCCGGCCGCGTCCTCCGCATCGAAGTAGAAGCGGAAGAACGCGCTCGAGATCCCCGCGCGCAGGATGATCCCGAGCAGCGTCGTCAACGCGACGAGCGTCTCGATCTTCCCGTAGTCGGCCGGTGTCAGGTAGTGCGTGTAGAGCGGCAGCAGCAGCACCGCGACGATGCGCGAGACGAGCCCGCCGAGCCCGTAGATCAGCGAATGACGGCCGAGCCGCCCCAGCTGGCGGCCGAGAGCGAACGGGCCCGCGGGCTCGCTCACGGCCAGAGCCCCTCGTAGAGCTCGACGAGCGCGTCCGCCACCCGCTCGACGTCGTGGACGCGCTCGGCGTACTCGCGCGACGCCTCGCCCAGGCGCCGCCACTCGGCAGGCCCGGCTTCCACGAGCCCGGCGAGTCGGTCGCGGAGCGTGTCTGCGCTCGCGTCGACGAGCGGCACCTCGAGGCCGAACGCCGCCTCCGTGCGGCGGCGCCCCTCGTCGCGGAGGTGGGTCACGACCGGCTTGCCGAGCGCGAGGCACTCGATCGCGAGCAGCCCGTACCAGCCCGCATTGAGCTGGTCGACGACGATGTCGGCCTCCCGGTAGAGGGCGATCGCCTCGTCGTGGCGGACGCCCTCGACGATCCGCAGCTCGAGGTCGAGGCCCTCGCACGCGCGGAGCACGTGCTCGGTCCCCTTGCGCCGACGCGACGACGGCGCGTGGACGACCACGGGGCGGCGGCGGTCGCTCGGCGGAATCGGGGTGATCGCGGCGAGGTCGACGCCGGGTGGGATCACGACGGCGTCCGGGACCCAGCGGATCGCGTCGTAGCTCCCGACGATGCGGGCGCCCGCCTTGCGCCCCGGCGCGAGCTCCTCCGGGGTCTTGCCGCGGATGTCCGAGCCGAGGTAGTGCATCACCGAGCGCTTGCGGGAGGCGCGCAGGATCGGGTACTGGAGCGACTGCGGCACGAGCGTGAGGCCGAACACGAAGTGGAACAGGTCCGTGCGTGGCAGGAGCTCGGCGAGGGCGCCCCACTGGGCCGCCTGGCGGCGGGCGAAGCCGCCGCCGAGCTCGAGCGAGCGGTCGGCCTCCGGGTGCAGGGTGTAGCGGTTGAACACGACGAGCCTGGCGTCGATCCCGCGCCGGCGGAGCGCCTGGACGTTCGTCCACGGCACCCCCGCAGTGTTGACCGGGCAGTGGACGACGCGGAGTGGGCGATTCCGGCGCACGCGCCGCCTTCAATCCCACTCGACCTGGTCGAAGTACCGGAGCGCCTTCCGGCCGGGGCGGACGCGGTCGCGGAGCGCGGCCAGCTGCTCGTCGGAGAGCTCACCGAGGGCGCGCTTCACGCCGAGGTAGCGGAGGTTCAGGTCCTCCTGGCCGACGACCGTCGAGATCCGCGGGTTGATCTCGATCACGTGCTCGCCGACGAGCTGGATGTTGAAGAACCACTCGATCCCGAGCTCGGCCACGATCCGGTCGGCGATCTCCATCAGCGCCGGGTCGTCGAGCGTGACGAAGTACATGGCGAGGCCCGCCCGCATCGCCTCGCGGGTCTTCGGATGGCCGAGCACGACGCGCCGGCCGTCCGCGATCCCGTCGATCGTCCGCTCGTCGCCCGTCGAGAGCTCCATCACCAGCAGGTCGGGGCCGCCCTCCTCGGGGAGGAGCTCGACGGCCTCCTCGAGGCGCATCGCCACGGCTCCCGGCCGCTCGTAGAGGAGCTGGTGGGAGCGATCGACGCCGGGGTCGAGCACCCGGAAGCCGCGCGAGCCCGACGAGAACACGGGCTTGAAGCAGACGGGGCGGTCGGGGTAGCCGAGCTCGTGCGCGGCCTCCGCGACCGCCGCGGAGCCCTGTACGCGTCGGAACTCCGGTGCGGGGACACCGATTCGCTGCAGCAGCGCGTAGGTCTCCGCCTTGTCGTTCGAGCGGCGGATCGCCTCCGCCGGCGAGACGAGCACCGGCACGGCGAACCGCTGCCGGTGCTCGGCCAGCGCCTGGAGGTCGTGCGACGACTGGGGCAGTACGACGTCGACCTCTTCGCGCTCGACGACGTCGAGCATCGCGTCGGCAAAGCCGGGGTCGGCGCCGGGCGGGACGAGGTGGAACGCGTCGCACAGGTGGCGACCGATCGCTCGCTCGGAGCGGTCGGTGCCGACCAGACGGACCTCCCGCTCACCGTTCTCACGCAGGGCGCGCAGCAGCGCCGCCGTCCCGGGGGCGCCCGAGGCGGAGACGAGCACGGTCACCGAACGCAGGCTCAACGGAGGAATGCAAGCACGTCGTCCCACCCTGCCTCGGGGGAGGCGACGCGGCCGCCGGGGCCGCTCACGTGAGGTCGATCCGGTCGGTCGCGAGCAGCCCGAGCAGGTGGTCGCGCTGCGCGTCGAGCATCGCGTTCATCGTCGCGCCCATCGTCGTGCCGGGATAGACCCAGATCTCCGGGTGGATCAGGAGCTGGAGCCACGAGAACCCCCCTGTGCGGAGCTCTTCGTGAGGGCAGCCCGACCGCCAGCACTGGTTCGAGTCGGAGCGGTAGGCGGCGCGGTCGAAGTAGGGGGGCGTCATCACGTTGACGGCGCCGTCGATCGGGGCGGTCATGTACGGCGGGTCCGGGTTGTGCCAGGCGATCACAGGGTCGAAGCGGTCGTCGAGCGTCGACTGCGGGTACACGGCGTGCAGGCCGACCCGGTGGCCCAGCGCGCGCAGCCGCGCGATCGCCGCCTCGCCCTCGCGGGAGGCGAGGTTGTAGAACACCGACCGCGTCATGAGGAGGTAGGTCGTGACCGCGTCCTCCTCCGCCTCGAGCTCGGCCATCTCGACGGCCGCCCCGAGCGAGAGGTCGACGTCGTGGCGGAGCAGCACGTCCCCGGCCGCGGGCGGGCGCTCGAAGGTCGCGAACCGGTAGCCGCCGGCCCGCGCCGAGCGCAGGATCTCGCGGTAGTGCTCGAGGGTGAACGCGCAGCTCATCCGCGTCGTGCGGCCCTGCCGGGGCAGAGAACTCCGTGCACGGCGCGATGCTAGCGAGGGGTCCCCGGCCGCAGCCTGTCCTTCCGCGCCTGCCGTCGTCGCGCGGCAGCCGGGCTGGATCGCGCGTGCCCTCGTCTACGATCCCGGCGTGGCGCTGACCGGCAAGCGCATCGTGATCACCGGCGGGGCGGGCTTCATCGGCACGACGCTCGCGCGCCGGCTCGTCGCCGAGAACGAGGTGATCGCGGTCGACAACCTCCACCGCGACGCGCTCTCCGGGACGGAGCTCGAGGCGCACGACAACTTCCGCTTCGCCGAGGGCGACGTGCTCGATCCAGAGCGTCTCTCCGAGCTCTTCTCGGGGTGCACGCACGTCGTGCACGCGGCCGGGATCGCGGGGGTCGACACGGTGCTCACGAGCCCGGTGCGCACGATGCGCGTGAACGTGATCGGGACGTACAACGCGCTCGAGGCGGCGCTCGAGACGCGGGACACGGTCGAGCGGATCATCGAGTTCTCGACGAGCGAGGTGTTCGGGCAGTACGCGTTCAACGTGCAGGAAGCGCACGTGACGACGATCGGGCACGTCGGCGAGGCGCGCTGGACGTACGCGGTCTCGAAGCTCGCGGGCGAGCACATGGCGCACGCGTACCACTCCGAGCTCGGTCTGCCGGCCGTCTCGGTGCGCCCGTTCAACATCTACGGGCCGGGTCAGATCGGCGGCGGCGCGATCCGCGCCTTCATCGAGGCGGCACTCTCCGGGCGCGACCTCGAGATCCACGGGGACGGCTCCCAGATCCGGGCCTGGTGCTACGTCGACGACATGGTCGACGCCGTGCTCCTCGCGCTCGAGCACCCGGCCGCGGTCGGCGAGAGCTTCAACGTCGGGAACGCTCGCTCGGCCGTCACGATCTACGACCTCGCGACGCGGATCAAGCGCCTCGCGGGCTGCCCGGGCGAGATCCGGTTCGTGCCGCTCAGCTATACGGACGTGGAGCTGCGCATCCCGAACGTCGAGAAGGCCCGAGAGCTGCTCGGCTTCGAGGCCGAGGTCGAGCTCGACGAGGGCCTCGAGCGTACGATCGCCTGGTACCGGGCACGTCTCGGCGCCGCAGCGTGACGGCGCCGGAGGCCCCGATCCGCCTTGCGCGGCCGGACGTCGGCGCCGAGGAGCTCGCGGCGGTTGCGGAGGTGCTCGCGAGCGGGCAGCTGACCATGGGGCCGTGGGTCGACGCGTTCGAGCAGGCGCTCGCGCGAGCGGTCGGCACCGCGGACGCCGTCGCGGTCTCGTCGGGCACCGCCGCGCTGCATCTCGCGATGCTCGCGCTCGGGATCGGCGAGGGCGACGAGGTGATCGTGCCCGCGTACACGTTCCCGGCCACCGCGAACGCGGTCGAGCTGTGCGGCGGGCGCGCCGTGCTCGTCGACGTCGATCCCGAGACGTTCCTCGTCCGTCCCGAGCTCGTTGCCGAGGCGGTCACCTCGCGCACGCGGGCGGTGCTCGCCGTCCACCTCTTCGGGCGGCCGGTCGCGTGGGAGGAGCTCCAGACCGCGGTCTCGGAGGAAGTCGCGCTCGTCGAGGACGCCGCGGGCGCGCTCGGCGCGCGGTACCGGGACACGCCGTGCGGGGCGCTCGGGCTCCTCGCCTGCCTCTCGTTCCACCCGCGCAAGATCGTCACCACCGGGGAGGGCGGCGCCGTGACGACGGACGAGGCAGAGCTCGCCGCCGCCGTCCGGCGGCTGCGCCACCACGGGATCCAGGATGGCCCGTCCACCGACATCCCCGTTCCGGGGCTCAACTACCGGCTCGCAGACGTCCTCTGCGCGCTGGGCGTGCCGCAGCTCGAGCGCCTCGAGTCCCTGCTCGCCGCCCGCGAGCGCGTGGCGGGCTGGTACGAGGAGCGTCTCCGGCACCTCGTCGGCGTGCCCGGCACGAGCGAGGGCGACCGCCACGGCTGGCAGGCGTACGTGGTCACGCTCGACCGCCGTGACGAGGCGCTGGCAGGGCTCCGGGCGGAGGGAATCGAGGCGCAGATCGGCACGTACGCCGTCAACGCCCTCGGGGCCTACCGCGACCGCGGCTCGTTTCCCGGGGCCGACGCCGCCTTCGCGCGCGCGCTCGCGCTCCCGTTCGCGGGGACGATGACCGAGGACGAGGTCGATCGCGTCGCCCGCGTCCTCGTGCGCTTCGCCTGATCCTGGCGTCTGTGGAGCGATCGGTACGGAGTTGTCACTGGGCCCGCCCTTGACGAAAAACGGTGTCTGACACCGTGGTCGACCTGTGGATCGATCGGCACAGAATCGGCACCGCACTCGCCCTTGACGAAAAACGGTGTCTGACACCGTGGTCGACCTGTGGATCGATCGGCACAGAATCGGCACCGCACTCGCCCTTGACGAAAAACGGTGTCTGACACCGTCGGTGCTCAGGCCACGAGGCCGGCCTCGACGTCCGCTGCGTCCGCCTGCTCGAGCAGCAGGCGTTCGAGGTCGACGAGGGCAGAAGAGATGTCGTCCCGCGCTGCGGGATGGTGCCCCTCGACCGTGACGAGCACCTCCGTCGTGCCCGCCCGGGTAGCCGACTCGGCGCTCTGGCGCCAGCACCAGCGGCGCGCGTGGACGAGACCCATGCCGTCCGTGAACACGACCTCCCCCGGCTCGGGGTGCTCGACCCCGTCCGAGCCGAGGTCGGTGAACGGCTCGTCGCCCCGCGCGAACCGCACCGTGATGCCGCCGGTCACGGCGGAGAGGTCGAGCACGGCCACGGGAACCGCGTAGCGGATGCTGACGAGGTTGCCGATGTCGACGAGCGGGCTCACCGACGGGATCGAGCCGTGCTTCGTCAACCGCCGGAGGAGCGCCTCCGCTGCGTTCCGGTAGCGCGTGGGCTCGACTCCGAACCCGCTGAAGACACGCCGCCACGCGGCGATGCTCTCGAGCCCTGCGAGCGGCGTGTCGCCGATCCGCCCGAGTGTCGCCGACTGCTCGTCCGCGAACGCGGCCACGAGTCCCGTCGACGACGCAGGCGTGTTCGCGACGCCCCTCGCGTGGAGCACCCCGCCGACCGTCGTCGGGAAGCGCGCGACGACGTCCGGGTCGTAGCGGAAACGCTGCACGATCCTCAGAGGCAGATGTCGTCGGGACGGACCGGCACGCGTGTCAGCGGTCGCCCGGTCGCGTCGCGGAGCGCCGAGAGGATCGCGGCGGTCGAGACGACGGTCGGCGGCTCCCCGACGCCCTTTGCGCCGTACGGTGCGTCGGGCTCCGGGTCCTCGACGAGCGCGATCTCCACGGGCGGCATGTCGAGGGCGGTGGGGATCAGGTAGTCGGTGAAGCTCGCGTTGAGGATCGCGCCGTCGCGCGTGACGATCTCCTCCATCAGCGCGAGCCCGAGGCCCTGCGCGGTGCCGCCCTCGATCTGGCCCTCGACCGCGAGCGGGTTCACCGCCCGGCCGATGTCCTGCGCGGTGCCGATCCAGACGACACGCGTGAGACCGAGCTCCACGTCGACCTCGACCACGACGCGCATCGCGGCCACCGCGAACGCGACGTGGCCCCGAGCGCTCGTGACCTGGCCGGTCTCCGGATCGAGCGGCGCGGTGCGCGGGTGGCGGTAGACGCGCTCGACGTCGACCTCGCCTCCGCCGCGGCGGTCGCGCTCCGCGAGCGCGGCGCGGCACGCGTCGCGCACGGCGCCGCTCACCATCCACGTGAGGCGCGAGGCGGACGTCGAGCCGGACGAGCCGACGGAGACCGTGCCGGCCGGCGCGAGCTCGACGTCGTCGGTGCCCAGCTCGGTGCGGGCGACCTGGAGGATCACGCCGACGACGCCCTGCCCGACCTCGGCTCCGGCGCAATGGACGACAGCGCCGCCGTCCGCGCGGAGGACGACCCGCGCGGCGCAGAAGTCGTCGAAGCCGTGCGAGTAGCAGAGGTTCTTGTAGCCGACGGCGAAGCCGACGCCGCGACGCACGCCCTCACCGCGGGTCGTGTTGCCCGCGCCGCCCGGGAGCCGCAGCGGGTCGCGCGGCAGCTGCTCCGCCTCCGGCAGCGGTAGCGCGGCGGCCTGCCGGATCACCTCGCGCGTCGGGAGCGAGCCGCTCACGACCTGGCCCGTCGGCAGCGTGTCGCCGGGCTCGAGCGCGTTCAGCAGCCTGAGCTCGACCGGGTCGATCCCGAGCTCCGCTGCCAGCCGGTCCATCTGCGCCTCGGCGGCGAAGCACGTCTGCACGGCTCCGAAACCGCGCATCGCGCCGCACGGCGGGTTGTTCGTGTAGACGGCGGTCGTCTCGATCAGCGCGTTGTCGACGCGGTACGGCCCGGGCGCCATCGTCGCCGCGTTCGAGGCGACCGCGGTCGTGCTGGAGGCGTACGCGCCGCCGTCGAGCAGGATCCGCATGCGGACGCACGTCAGCCGGCCGTCCCGCGTCGCGCGGTGCTCGCACCGGATGCGCGCCGGGTGGCGGTGCACGTGGCCGGTGAACGACTCCTCGCGGTCGTAGCTCATCTTCACGGGCCGGTTGGTGTGCAGCGCGAGCAGCGCGCCGTGGATCTGCATCGAGAGGTCCTCGCGGCCGCCGAACGCGCCGCCCACTCCCGCCAGGTGGATGCGCACCTGCTCCGGCTCGAGCGCGAGGCACGGCGCCACCTGCTCGCGGTCGACGTGCACCCACTGGGTCGCGACGTGGATGTCGACGCCGCCCTCCCCGTCGGGGACGGCGAGGCCCGACTCCGGCCCGAGAAAGGCCTGGTCCTGCATCCCGACCTCGTACTCGCCGTGGACGACGACCTCGCCGGGGGTCTCCGGGTCGCCGTGACGGACGACGAGGTGACGGACGACGTTCGGTCGCGGATCGTCGAGGTATCCCGGGCCCATGGTCGGGCGCTCAGGGTGCAGCGGCTCCTGCTCCAGCGCGCGCTCCATGTCGACGACCGGCTCGAGCGTGCTCGTACTCGACCTCGATCGCGGCGAGGGCCTGGCGTGCCTGCTCGGGATGGTCGGCGGCGACGATCGCGATCGCCTCGCCGACGTACCGCACCCGGTCGATCGCGAGCACCGGCTGATCCGGGTGCTCGAGCCCGTACGTCCGCCGGCCGGGGACGTCGACGTGGGTCAGGACCGCGTGCACCCCCGCGAGCGCGAGCGCGCGCGTCGTGTCGACGGAGACGACCCGCGCGTGGGCGTGCGGGCTGCGCAGCGTCTCGCCCCAGAGCATCCCCGGCGCCGAGAGGTCGCTCGCGTAGTCGAACGCGCCCCTGACCTTGGGCACGGCGTCGTCCCGGAGCAGACGCTCGCCGATCTTCCCGACCTGGAGCCTCGTCCCGGGCGCGACGACGCTCATCGGCGCTCCGCGGCGATCCGCACCGCGTCGAAGATCTTCGCGTACCCGGTACAGCGGCAGAGGTTGCCCGAGAGGGCCTCCCGGACCTCGTCGTCGGCCGGATCCGGCGTGCGGGCGAGCAGGTCGGTGACCGCGACCACGAGCCCCGGCGTGCAGAAGCCGCATTGCACGGCGCCCGCGTCGACGAACGCCTGCTGCACGGCGCTCAACGTGTCGCCGGGCGAGAGGCCCTCGACCGTGACCACCGCGTGCCCGTCGGCCTGCGCGGCGAGCACGAGGCACGCGCAGACGAGCTCCCCGTCGAGGAGCACCGAGCAGGAGCCGCACTCTCCCTGCTCGCAGGCGTTCTTCGAGCCGGGGAGCTCCAGCGTGTCGCGGAGCAGCGTGAGCAGGCTCTCGCCGCCCCACAGGTCGGCCTCGCGGCGCTCTCCGTTCACCGTCAGGGCGACCCTCACGAGCGGAGACACCTCTCGAGCGCCCGCGCGGCCAGCACGCGGAGCGCGTGGAGCCGGTAGGCAGCCGTCGCGCGGACGTCGTCGATGGGGCGCGCCGCCTCGGCGACGCGGTCTGGGAGGGCGCCCGCCTCGACGAGCGGGAGCGTGACCCGGCGGGCCGTCTCGCCGGCCGAGCCGAACGACGCGCGCACCTCGCCCTCGGCCGTGTCGACCACGAGCGCGAGCGAGCAGATCGCGATCACCATCGCGTTCCGCGGCCCGACCTTCATGAATGTCTGCGGGCCGCCGCTCGGCCTCAGTCGGACGGCCCCGACGAGCTCGTCGGGCGCGAGCGCGTTCTGCTTCACGCCGAGCAGGAACTCCTCGAGCGGCAGGGTGCGGACGCCCCGGACGCTCGCGATCTCGACGAGCGCGCGCTCGACGAGGAGGGGAGGGAGCGCGTCACCGGCCGGCGAGGCGGTGCCGAGGTTGCCGCCGATCGTGCCGCGGTTGCGGATCTGCGGCGAGCCGACCGTCCGCGACGCCTGCGCGAGCGCCGGAACCAGCTCCGCGAGCTCGCCGAGCATCGCCTCGGCGTAGGTGAGGCCGGCGCCCAGCCGGAGCTCGCCGTTCTCGCGCGACCACCCGCGCAGCTCGTCGACCTCGGCGAGGTTGACGAGTGCCGTGGGCCGGCTGCGGCCGAAGTTCAGCTCGACCATCAGGTCCGTCCCGCCCTGCACGAGCCGCGCGTCGGGCAGCTCGGCCTTCAGCCGCAGCGCCTCGTCCAGCGTGCGGGGGCTGTGAACGTCCACGACGAGAAGACAACCACACACGCGAGCCGGCTTGACAACCTCCTCTTTGTGAGTTATCACTCACTTCTATGGTCTCGACCAGGCAGACTGCCGAGGAGCGCCGCGAGGCGGTGCTCGCCGCCGCGCTGAACGCTTTCGCGCGGGGCGGGCTGCACGGCACGTCGACCGAGGAGATCGCGGCCGCTGCGGGGATCTCGCAGCCGTACCTCTTCCGGCTCTTCGGGACGAAGAAGAAGCTGTTCGTGGCGACCGTCGAGCGCTGCATGGCCGACACGCTCGAGCTCTTCCGCGCGGCGGCCGGCGACCTACGGGGCGAAGACGCGCTGCGCACCATGGGCGATGCGTACGCGGCCATGGTCACGCGCGATCGAACGCGGCTCCTCGCCCAGCTCCAGGCCTACGCCGCGTGCGACGACCCCGACGTCCGCGAGGCGATCCGGTCGGGCTTCGGCGCGCTCCACCTGTTCGTCGAGACGGTCTCGGGGCTCGACGAAGAGACCGTCGCGCACTGGTTCGCGAAGGGCATGCTCCTCAACGTCGTCGCCGCGATGGAGCTCGAGGGCTCGCGCGAGCCGTGGGCCGGGCGCCTGGTCGAGGGCTCGATGGGGCCGGAGCACGCGCCGGTCGTCACGACGAGGGCGCGCTGAGCCTCTTTATTTTCGCTGCTAAGAGAGTGACTGCTCACAAAACACCGGAGGCACCGATGACACGCCGCACGACACTCTGGACGTTCGCGATCACGTCGCTCGCGCTCTTCATGGTCTCGCTCGACAACCTCGTCGTGACGACCGCGATCCCCGTCATCCGACGCGACCTCGGGGCATCGCTGGAGCAGCTCGAGTGGACGGTCAACGCGTACACGCTCACGTTCGCGGTCTTGCTCCTCACAGGCGCGGCGCTCGGCGACCGGTTCGGCCGCCGGCGCATGTTCGCGCTCGGGCTGACGATCTTCACGCTCGGCTCCATCGCCGCGGCGCTCGCGCCGACCGCCGACGCGCTGAACCTCGCCCGCGCGGTCCAGGGCGTCGGCGGTGCGATCGTGATGCCGCTCACGCTGACGCTGCTCAGCGCCGCGGTGCCGCCCGAGCGGCGAGGTCTCGCACTCGGCGCCTGGGGCGGGATCGGAGGGCTCGCGATCGCGTTCGGTCCGCTCGTCGGTGGCGCGGTCGTCCAGGGCATCGCCTGGCAGTGGATCTTCTGGTTGAACGTGCCGATCGGGCTCGTGCTCGTCCCGCTCGCGATGCGGCGCCTCGAGGAGAGCCACGGGCCGGGCGGTCGGCTCGACCTGCCGGGCCTCGCGCTCGTCAGCGCCGGGTTGTTCGGGATCGTGTGGGGGCTCGTGCGGGGCAACGGCCAGGGCTGGTCGAGCCCGGAGATCGTCGGCTCGCTCGCCTTCGGCGCGATCCTCGTCGCGGCGTTCGTCGCGTGGGAGCTGCGGGCCTCGGCGCCGATGCTGCCGATGCGGTTCTTCCGGGGCCGGGCGTTCGCGCTCGCGAACACCGCCTCGTTCCTCATGTTCTTCGGGATGTTCGGCTCGATCTTCCTGCTCGCGCAGTTCTTCCAGACAGTGCAGGGCTACTCGCCGCTGCAGGCGGGCCTGCGGATCCTCCCCTGGACCCTCGCGCCGATGTTCATCGCCCCGGTTGCGGGCGCGCTCTCCGACCGGATCAGCCCGCGGTTGATCCTCGGTACCGGCTTGACGCTGCAGGCGGCGGCGCTCGCGTGGATCGGGCTCGTGTCGACGCCGACCATCCCCTATTCGTCGCTCGTCGCGCCGTTCGTGCTCGCCGGGGTCGGGATGGCGCTGTTCTTCGCCCCGGTCGCAAACGTCGTCCTCTCGTCCGTGCGAGCGAGCGAGGAGGGGCAGGCGTCCGGCGCGAACAACGCGATCCGCGAGCTCGGCGGCGTGTTCGGGGTCGCGGTGCTCGCCGCGGTGTTCGCGCACGTCGGCGGCTACGAGACGGGCCAGTCCTTCACCGACGGGACGACCAAGGCCGTCCTCGTCGGCGCGGTCGTGGTGGCGGTCGGCGCGGTGGCCGCATTCGCGATGCCTGCCCACGTGCGCCTGCGGGAGAAGGCGGTCGAGTCGCCGGTGCCGCTCGCCGACTCCGCCTGAGGCTCTCGTCCGGAGTACGCTCCGGGCAGCCATGGCCCGGGCGGACACCCTGAGCGCGCGAGAGCACGCCCTCGAGCCGGGGCACGGACCGTCGGTCTCCGTGGTGGTCACGCTCTACGAGGAAGGGGCGACCCTCGAGGAGCTCCACCGGCGGCTGACCGCTGCGCTCGCGGGGCTGGACGAGCCGTACGAGATCCTCTACGTCGACGACGGCTCCACCGACGGCACCTTCGCGACGCTCGAGCGGCTGCACGCCGGCGACCCGCACATCCGGGCCGTGCGGCTGAAGCGGAACGCCGGCCAGCATCCGGCCATGCACGCCGGCCTCTCGCGCGCCCGGGGGGCGATCGTGGTCACGATGGACGGCGATCTCCAGAACCCGCCGGAAGACGTCCCGCGGCTGCTCGAGGCGATCGAGGCGGGCTACGACGTCGCGAGCGGCCGGCGTGCGGCGCGCCACGACTCTTGGGGCCGCACGCTCCCCTCCCGCCTGATCAACGGGATGCTGCGGCGCTTCACCGGCGTCGCGATCTCCGACTTCGGCTGCGCGTTCAACGCCTACCGCCGCGAGGCGGTCGAGCCGATGCTCGGCGCGATCGGGCGCCAGAAGTTCACGAAGGCGCTCGTGCTCTCGGGCGGCGCGTCGGTGGTCGAGGTCGACGTCGGCCACGCCGCGCGCCAGGGAGCCTCGCGCTACTCCCCGCTCCGCCTCACCCGGCTCGCGCTCCACGTCCTGGCGGGGTTCTGGCCACAGCCGATCCAGACGGCGGGTGTCGTCCTCGGCACGATCTGCAGCCTCGCGTCGGCGGCGCTCGGCATCTACGGCCTCGTCTACTGGGTCACCCAGGGCGATTTCCCCGGCCCGCTCTTCCTCGGCGCGCTCGTGGTGGCCGTGCTCGGCGTGCAGGGCTTCATCCTCGCGCTCGTCGGCGAGTACCTGGGCAGAATCCAGCGCATCGTGGAGCACCGGCCTCTCTACGTCGTGGAGCGCGAGCTGTGACACACGCGCGTCGCGTGCTCGTCACCGGCGGCGCGGGGTTCATCCCCTCGAACCTGATCAGGCACCTGCTCGAGCACACCGGGCACGAGGTCGTCTCGGTCGACGCGTTGACGTACGCCGGCAACCTCGAGAACCTCGCCGACGTGATGAGCCACCCGCGGCTCGAGTTCGTGCACGGCGACATCCGCGATGCGGGCCTCGTGGCGGAGGTCGTGAGCGGCGTCGACGTGATCGTCAACGCCGCGGCGGAGTCGCACGTCGAGAAGTCGATTCGCGAGGGTGCGTCCGAGTTCGTGACGACGAACGTCGAGGGGACGCAGATCCTGCTCGACGCGATCCGCGAGCAGCCCGTCGAGCGCTTCGTGCTCGTCTCCTCGAGCGAGGTGTACGGCACCGCGGCGCGGGTGCCGATGGACGAGGAGCATCCGCTCGAGCCGCGGAGCCCGTACGCCGCGACGAAGGCCGGCGGCGACCGCCTCGCGTTCAGCTATCGGGTCACCTACGGGCTCCCGATCGTGATCGCGCGGCCGTTCAACAACTACGGTCCCCGGCAGCATCCCGAGAAGGTCGTGCCGCGCTTCGTCACCCAGGCGCTCAGCGGCGAGCCGCTCACGATCCACGGGGAGGGCGACGCGACGCGCGACTGGCTCTACGTGGACGACACCGCGTCGGCGATCGAGGCGCTGATCGACGCGCCGCTCGAGAACGTCGCCGGCGAGGTCGTCAACGTCGCGACCGGTACCGACATCTCCGTGCGCGAGATCGCGGGGCTCGTGCTCGACGCGGTCGGCGATCCCGCCGGGACGGTCGTCCATCTCGACGAGCGGCCGGGTCAGGTCGACCGGCACATCGGCTCGACCGACAAGCTCGCGCGCCTGACCGGCTGGCGCGCGTCGGTCTCCTTCGCCGAGGGGCTCGAGCGGACGATCGCCTGGTACCGCGAGAACGAGGTCTGGTGGCGGAACGTCCTCGGGCGCGACCGCGTCTTCTCGTCCTAGGGGCCGGCCCCGCCCAGCTCGGCCTCCTCGAGTCGCTCCGGGAGCGAGGCGACGTCGATGTGATCGCGGTCGACCGCGATCCCGGGGCGGTCGGCTTCCCGTTCGCGACGGAGCGGGCGGTGCTCTCCTCCGAGGACGAGGAGGGGATCGACCGACTCGCCCGGGCCCGCAGCGTGGCCGGGATCGTCTCTCCCGGGGCCGACTGGCCGGTCGGGATCGCCGCACGGGTCGCCGAGCGGCTGGGCCTACCGCATCCGATCGACGCGCGGACAGGCGCTCTCGTGACCTCCAAGGCGCGGCAGCGGGAGGCGTTCGCGGCCGCCGGCGTCCCCCACGCGCGTGCGCTCGATCCCGCGGATGGCGCGCTCCCTCTGCCGTGCGTGGTCAAGGCGCCCGACCGCCAGGGCCAGCGCGGCCTCACGCTCGTCCGCTCGCGCGACGAGCTCTCGCTTGCGCTCGCGGAGGCGAGGGGGGCGTCCCGCGGCGGAGGCGTCCTCGTCGAGGAGCTCGTCGACGGCCCGGAGGTGACCGTGAACGCGGTCTCGCTCGACGGCCGCTTCGTCCCCCTCACCGTCACCGACCGGCTCACGGCCGACCTCCCGGCCTTCGGCGTCGCGCTCGCGCACGTGTGGCCCTCGCGCCACGACACCGGGGCGGCTGCCGACGCCGCGCGCGCCGCGGTGGAGTCGCTCGGCATCCGCAACGGGCCGTCGTACACGCAGCTCCGGCTCGGGCCTGGCGGGCCCGTCGTGATGGAGGTGGCCGCCCGCCTGGGCGGAGGTCACGACGCGGAGCTCTGCGAGGCGGCGACGGGAGTCGACCTCAATGCGCTGGCCATCCGCACGGCGCTCGGCGAGCCGGTCTCCGAAGGGGACGTGACTGCGGATCAGGCGCGAAGCCGTGGCCGCGGAGGACACGGTGCAGCGGTCGTGTTCCTCGTCGCGCCGCCCGGGACCGTGGAGGCCGTGGACGGCGTCGCCGAGGCGCAGGCCGGCGATGGCGTGCGCTGGGTGCGGCTCTACAGGAAGCCGGGCGACGTCGTCGGGGAGCTGCGGCGGGGCGCCGACCGGGCCGGCGCTGTGCTGGCGACGGGCTCGAGCGGCACGGCGGCGCTCGAGCGAGCTCGCCGTGCGGCGGACGCCGTACGCTTCCGGGTCGATGCGAACGCGCCGTGACACCCGGCTCGGCTTCCAGCCGCCCGCGATCGGCGAGGAGGAGGTCGCGGCGGTCGCGGAGACGCTGCGCTCGGGCTGGCTGACGACCGGCCCCCGCACGGCCCTACTCGAGGAGCGTCTTGCCGCGTACCTCGAGGTGCCGCACGCGCTCGCGGTCAGCTCCGGCACGGCCGCTCTGCACCTCGCGCTGCTCGCGCTCGGAATCGGCCCGGGCGACGAGGTGATCACGTCGCCGATCACGTGGCCGGCGACCGCGAACGTGATCGAGCACGTGGGCGCGACCCCGGTCTTCTGCGACGTCCGCCCCGGCGACCTCAACCTCGACGCCTCGCTCGTCCCGGCCTGCGTGACCGAGCGGACGAGAGCGATCCTCCCGGTGCACCTCGCCGGGCAGCCCTGCGACCTCGATGCGCTCCACGCGCTCGGCCTACCGGTGGTCGAGGACGCCGCGCACGCGCTCGAGAGCCGCTTCCGGGGACGCAAGCTCGGCGGTCTCTCGGACGCGACGTGCTTCTCCCTCTACGCGACGAAGAACCTCGCCGCCGGGGAGGGCGGCATCGTCGCGACGCCGCGCGACGACGTTGCCGAGGCCGTCCGCGCCATGCGGCTCACGCGCCGCGGCGACGGCGCACGCTACGACCAGCTGACCCCGGGGTTCAAGGCGAACCTGCCCGACGTGCTCGCGGCGATCGCGCTCGTGCAGCTCGAGAAGCTCGACCTGCATGCCGCGCTCCGCGCCCGCCAGGTCGCGCTCTACGACGAGGCGCTCGCCGACCTCGACGGGATCACGCCGCTCACCCGCGACGCCCGCGACACGCACGCGCTGCATCTCTACGTGGTGCGGATCGACCCCGAGCGCGCCGGGGACACGCGCGACGCGTACCAGCGCGCGCTCACGGACGAGCGGATCTCCACGAGCATCCACTTCCTCCCGGTGCACCGCCTCACGTGGTTCCGGGAGCGCTACCCGAGCCAACCATCGCTCCCGGTCGCCGAGCGCGCGGGCGAAGAGGTGCTCTCGCTGCCGCTCTCGCCCGCGCACACCGAGGACGACATCCTCGACGCGGCCGACGCGCTCCGCCGCGTCCACTCCGCCTTCACCGCATGAAGCGCTCCGTTCGGATCGCGCTCACGCTGCTCTTCACGGGGCTCGCGGTCGCGTACCTCGTCTGGAAGATCGATCTGCACCAGACGATCGAGACGATCGTGCACGCCGACCCGTGGTGGTTCGCCTTCGCGGTCGGGATCATGATCGGCACCGCACTGCCCATGGCGCTGCGCTGGCAGTGGCTCATGCGTGCCCAGTCGATGCACGAGCGCTACGCGTGGCTCACCCGCGCCTACCTCGTCTCGTACACGGCGGGACAGGTGCTGCCCACGTCGATCGGCGGTGACGCGATGCGGGTCTACGAGACGGCGCGCCGCCACCCGGGGCGCACCGGCGACATCACGGCGATCATTCTCCTCGAGCGCGGTCTCGGTGGAGCGGGCACGGTGCTTCTCGGAGCGATCGGGTTCGTGCTCGCGCTCGGGACCTACGACGTCGGGGCCTACCTGTGGCTCGAGGGCGCGTTCGTCTTCGGAACGCTCGTGCTCATCTTCCTCTTCTTCGCGCGCTCCGCCCGACCGCTGCTCGCACGGACGCAGCCGGTGCTGCGGCGGATCCGGGTCGATCGGCCGATGCGAGCCTTCTACGACGGCGTGCACCATTTCCGGGGGCACGTTCGACTGCTGGTGGGCGTGTTCGTGTTCACGACGGCGATCCAGGCCGTCCGCGTTCTCTCGATCTGGGCGGCGGGGAAGGCGGTGGGGATCGACCTCGGCCCGCGGATCTACTACGTGATGGGCCCGCTGTTCTTCCTCGTGCTCCTCGTGCCCTTCACGCTGAACGGCTTCGCCGTGCGCGAGGCGTTCTTCGTCAGCTTCCTCGGCAGCGTCGGCGTCCCCGCCGACCAGGCGTTCGCGGCCGGCTTCCTGTTCTTTCTGGTGACCACGACGCTGGCCCTTCCGGGAGCGGTGATCCTGCTCTGGGAAGGGATCAGGGGCGGCTCGCGTCCCCGGCTCGAGCATGGCTGACGGCCCCGCGCGCGCCGCGTGCGTGGTCGTCACGTACGACGCGCTGCCGTGGATCGATCGTTGCCTCGCGAGCGTCGCCGACGTGCCGGAGGTCGTGGTCGTCGACAACGGCTCCACCGACGGCACGGTCGCCGCGGTACGGGAGCGCTTCCCCGCGGTACGTGTGATCGAGAGCGAGAACCGGGGCCTCTGCGCGGGCTGGAACCGCGGAATCGAAGTGACCGGCGCCGAGCACGTGCTCCTGCTGAACGCCGACGCGTGGCTGGTCGACGGTGCGCTCGACGCCCTCGTCGCGGCGGCCGACCGGCACCCGCGCGCCGGGGTCGTGGGCCCGCGCCTGCAGAACCTCGACGGGACGCTGCAGCGCTCCGTGCGCGGCTACCCGAGCCTGTGGCGCCTCGCCACCGAGTATCTGTACCTGCGGAAGCTCGCACCCTGCTCGGAGGCACTGAATGCGTTCTACGGCGGCGGCTTCGACCACGCGCGCGAGCGAGAGGTGGAGTGGGTGATGGGCGCGTGCTTCCTCCTGCGCCGCGCCGCGTACGAGGACGTGGGCCCGTTCGACGAGCGCTACTTCATGTTCAGCGAGGAGGTCGACTGGATGCGGCGTGCCGCCGACCGTGGCTGGTCGGTCGTGTTCACCCCCGAGGCGCGCTGCGTCCACGTCGGCGGTGCCGCGCACGGGGGTCGCCTCTTTCGTGAGAACGTGAGCGGACACCTCCGCTACCTCTCGCTCCACGGGCGCCCCGGCGAGGCCGAGCGCGCCCGCATGCTGCTCCGCACCTCGTTGCTCGTGCGCGGCCGGCTCTACCCCGGAGACCGCGGACGGCTCTACCGCGAGGTCGCTGCCTGGCTCGGGTCGGGCGATGTCGAGTCGCTGATCGCCTGATGCTCCTGCTCGTCCAGCTCGTCTTCGGGGTCTGTGTCCTGCTCGCGCCGGGTGCGCTCGTCGCGCGCGCCCTCGGCGTCCGCAGGGTGTCGGCCGCAGTCTCGTGGTCGCTCGTGCTCGTGTTCGGCGCGCTCGCGCTGACGTTCCTCCTCTCCGCCTCTCTCGACCTGACGCTCGCGCTGCTGCTGCTCGCCGGCGCCGCGGCGCTTCCCGTTGCGCTTCGCCGGCGACGTGAGGAGCTTGTGTCGAATCGACACAAGCCCTTCCTCCGGGGCCGGCGTGCGGTCTTCGCGGGAGGGGCGGTGCTCGGCCTCCTGCTGTGGCACGTCGCCGGCAACGTCGGCGGCGACGCGTTCTTCCACCTCGCGCGCGTGCAGAAGCTACTGGCCTTCGGGGACCTGTCGGTCCACAGCGTCGACGAGTTCCCCGACGGCGGTCTGCATCCCGGCTACGCGTTCCCGCTCTGGCACGCCTTCCTCGCACTCCTCGCGAAGGTCTCCGGCGCCGACCCTGTCGACGTGGTGCTCCACGCGCCGACGGTGCTCGCACCGCTCGCCGCCGTGCTCGCCTACGAAGCCGGGTGGGCACTGTTCCGCCGAGTCGTGCCCGCGGTGACCTCCGCGGCGGCGGCCGTCGCACTCGTCGCGTTCGCGCCGGCACACGGCGGCGCGTTCACCTCGCTCGCGCTCCCCGCCACCGCGTCGCGGCAGCTGCTGCTCCCGGCCGCGCTCGCTCTCGCGGTCGAGGCGACGCGCCGGCCGGCGCCTGCGCTGCTCGCGTCCGCGGCGGCGGCGTCGCTCGCGCTGGCGGTCGTCCACCCGACCTACGCGCTCTTCCTCTGGATCCCGTTCGCGGGCTTCGTGCTCGTCCGCCTGCTGTGGGGCCACCGCGACGCGCGCCTCGGCGCGCTCGCGCTCGCGGCGCTCGCCGTCCCCGCGGTCGCATTCTTCGCCTGGCTGCTCCCCGTCGTCGGCGACACCGCCTCGGTCGACCCCGATGCAGGCGAGCGGAGCCGCGCGTTCGCGCAGTACGCCGGGCAGCTGGCGGGTGACCCCGACCGGTTCTCGGTCGTGCCGGAGCTGTTCTCGCGTACCGGCGCGGTCGCGGTCGCCGCGCTCCTCCTGCTCCCGCTCGCCGCCCTGGCGGCACGGCGCCGCTGGGCGGCCTACGCGGTGGGGGGTGGGCTCGCAGTGCTGGTCGTCTGCCTCGTGCCGTGGATCTTCACCCCGTTCTCGGACGCCGTCTCGCTCTCGCAGTCCCGGCGGCTCGCGGGCTTCCTGCCGCTCGCGATCGCGCTCGCGGGCGGCATCGGCGTACTCGCACGGCTGATCGGCCCCCTCGTCGTACCGGTCGCGCTCGCCGCCGGGATCGTGTTCCAGCTGCTCTATCCAGGCGACTTCGGCTACACGCTCGAGACGGGCGGGCCTGCCTGGGCGACCTGGGTCGCGCTCGCCGGATCGCTCGTCGCGCTCGTGGCCGGCTACCACCTCCGCCGCAAGCCGCCCCTCGAGCGCACCGCGGCGCTCGCGTCGGCGCTGCTCCTCGTGCCGACGTACGTGCACGGCCTCACGCACTGGACACCGTCGCCCGCGCGCAGGCCGAACCCGCTCTCCACCGGCTTGATCGAAGCGGTGCGCGACCGCGTGCCCACCGGGGCCGTCCTCTACGGCGACCCGGAGGCGAGCTACCGGATCGGCGCCTTCGCGCCGGTGCGGATCTGCGTCGCACCGCCGGGGCACGTCGCGGACACGGTCGAGAACCGCCCGCGCGAGCGCGTCGACGAGTTCCGCCGCTTCGTCCGCACGACCGACCTCTCGATCCCCCGGGCGTGCGGCGCGACGTGGCTCGTCGTCGACCGTGACCGGTTCCCGCACCTCGCGTTCCCGCTGCCGGTCGTCCACCGCGACGAGCGCTGGGTGCTCTACCGCCTGACGTGAGGCGCCGTCGCGGCCCCGGCGCGGAGCAGGGCCGGTGCGGGTGCTAGCGTCCTGCCATGCTGCTTCGGGTTGCCGGCGCGCCCCCCGTCGAGATCGGCGCCTGAGATGGCCTTTCCCGGTTCGCGATTTTCGGAGCCGCCCCCGTCACCGCTCACGCTGAGCGTTGTCATGGCGGTCTACAACGAGGCCGAGACGGTCTCCACTGCGATCGAGAACGTTCTCGGCGTGGACATCCCCGGGGTGAAGGTCGAGCTCGTGGTCGTCGAGAGCAACTCCTCGGACGGGACCCGCACGATCGTCTCGCGGTACGCGAACGATCCACGCGTACGCCTCGTGCTCCAGGACCGGGCGAGCGGCAAGGGCGCCGCGGTGCGCGAGGGGTTCGCGCACGCGACGGGCGACATCATCCTGATCCAGGACGCCGATCTCGAGTACTCGGTCGAGGACTACCCGAAGCTGATCGCGCCGATCATGCGCGGGGACGTGGACTTCACACTCGGCTGCCGCCACGTGCCGGGCCAGTCCGTCCGCGTCATGGAGAAGGCGCCGGTCGTCGCGCCGGTCATGAACACGGCTCACTGGCTGTTCACGTGGCTCTTCAACGTGACGTATCGGACGAGGCTGCGTGACCCGTTCACGATGTACAAGGTCTTCCGCAGCGAGTGCATCGAGGGAGTCGACTTCGTCTCCGACCGGTTCGACTTCGACTGGGAGCTCGCCGGGAAGCTCGTGCGGCTCGGGTACCGACCGGTCGAGATCCCGGTCGACTACCAGGCCCGCACCTTCCACAGCGGGAAAAAGGTCCGGTTCTTCCGCGACCCGCCGACCTGGATCGCGGCGTGCCTCCGGTTCCGCTTCTGCTCACTCCCCGACCAGCAGCTCCGCCCGGTCGCGGTGGCGGCCGCTCCCCGGCGCGGGGGCCTCATCGGGGATCGCGCGGGTGATGCCGTCGACGGATGACGTCGTGGCGACGGGCGCTGCTCCCCGCTCGGACGCCCACACGACCGCGATCACGTCGGCCTCCACCGACGGGCCCGCCGCCTCCGCACACAGGCGATCGATCGGAGGCGTTCCTCGCAGCGACCTCGTCGGGGTGCTCGTCTCGTGCCTGATCGTGGTCGCCGCGTTCGCCCCGGTCCTCTTCCTCGGCGACACGCTGAGCGGAGCCAGCAAGACGTACGGCACCAACGGCGCAGCACCGTTTCCAGGACAGATAACACCGGCATCGTCTCCTGACATTCGCCCCGATCTCGGAGCGTCCAGCTGGGCGCTGGAGCCGTGGGCCGAGGTCGCCCATCGTGCGTACACGGCCGGCGAGGCACCGCTTTGGAACGCGTACCAGGGCATCGGGACTCCTCTCGCGGCGAACATGCAGAGCGCGGTCTTCGACCCTCTGCTGCTCGCGGTCAACCTCCATCCGACGCCGCTGACGTGGGATCTGTCGATCATCGGGGCGTTCCTGCTCGGCGCTGCCGCCGCGTACGTGTTCGCCCGTGTCCTCGGGATGTGGGTCGTCCCGGCGATCGTCACGAGCTCGGCGTTCTCGCTCAGCGGCTGGTTCTTCCTCTACAGCAACAACGGCTGGGCTCGCTCGTACGTCTATCTCCCGCTCCTGTTCCTGCTCGTCGAGCTCGTGCTGCGTTCCCGGCGGCTCCTGCCCGTCCTGGGGCTTTCGGTTGCCGTTGCGGGAAACATCTACGTCGGCATGCCCGAGGCGTCGGCGCTCGTGCTCGGCGCTTCTGCCGCCTACGCGGTCGCGCGCCTCGTCCAGGAGCGGCGCCGGATGCCTCTCCGGGTCTCACTCGTTCGTTTCGGCGGCGCCGGCGTGCTCGGCGTGATGCTCGCCGCCCCGCTGCTGCTCCCCTTCCTGCAGTACGAGCCACTGTCCTTCAACATCCACAAGAGCGGCTCCGGCAACGGGTCGGAGGTGGATCCCCAGTGGGGTCTCCTCAACTGGCTGGTGCCGTACTTCAACGAGTCTCCGACCGCCGTCAGGACGACCGTCCGGAGCTGGTTCGGCGTCGCGGCCGGGATCAGCGCGCTCGCTGCGATGTCGGGGCGGGCAGAGACGCGGCGCCTGCACGCCTGGTTCTTCGTCGCGCTCGGCGCCGCGGTGCTCCTCAAGCTCTACGAGTTCAGGGTGCTCGACTGGGTGGGGCGCCTACCGGTCATGGAGCAGATCCGCTTCCCCGTCTTTGCGGCACCGATCGCCTCCTTCGCGTTCGCCGTGCTGGCGGGGATCGGCGTCCACGTGCTCTGGAGTCGCGACCTCGACCTGAGGCGCTTCGCGATCCTCCTCGGGGCGGCGTCGTTCCTGCTCCTCGTCTTCGTCCGCACAGGCGATCGCTGGAGCACGATCACGAGCGCCCCGCACGGCTACTTCTGGGCCGTCTGGGGCCGCGCGTCGTTCTTCGCCGCCCTCGCCCTCGGTGCGATCCTCCTCGGTGCCCGGCTCGGTCGCCGATGGGCTCCGCTGCTCCTCGCGGCGACGATCGTCGCCCAGCTTCTCGTGCTCGCGCCGTACTCGATCTACGCGAAGCGAGCCGACCCCTTCGTCCCGCCCGACTGGACGTCGTACGTCCGGACGGCACTCCGGACGGAGCCGCAAGCGCGGGTGTTCGGCCTCGACGGGAAGCTGTACCCGAACACGGCCGGTGCTCTGGGCTTCCAGGACATTCGTGCGCTCGACGCGCTCTATGTCGGGCGGTACCTGCGCTACGTCGAGACGTTCATCGCGCCGCGCGTCACGGATCGGTTCACAGGAACCGAGTTGCCCGTGGTGTTCCGGGGGAATCCGATGTTCGATGCGCTCGCGGTTCGCGCCCTGGTGTCGCACGAGGACCTGGGGAAGGCTCCCTCCTTGCGCCTCGTCGGCGCGGACGGTGACACGCGCGTCTACGAGATCGTCGGAGCCTTCCCACGGGCATGGGTCGTGCACGACATCCACACCGTCGGCAGCGAGGACGACGCCTTCGGATACCTCGAGGCGCACGCCCGGCGCAAGGACGGCGCGTTCGTGGTGAACTCGTTCGATCCCCGCCGAGAGGCGGTCGTCGAGACACGTGCAGGTGGGCGCGACGACTCCTCGGGGTCGTTGCGGGCCGGCGCGAAGAGGTGCGGGGCGCGCGCGGGACGTCGTCACGGTCGAGCACTACTCGGCGAGCTCCGTGCGGCTCCGAGTGGACACGCCGTGCGCTGGGCTCCTCGTGCTCCCCGACGTCTACTTCCCGGGCTGGAAGGCGACCGTGAACGGCGAGGAGCGCCCGATCTACGCGACCGACGGCGCGTTCCGGGGCGTCACCGTGCCGAAAGGCACGTCACGCGTCGAGTTCCACTACGCGCCGCGGGCCTTCCCGATCGGGGTCGCGCTCGCCCTCGGAGGGCTGGTCGCATTCCTCGTCGCCGCCGTCGTCCTGGTGTGGCGCAGGCGAGCGTCGGAGCCCACGATCGCGCCGACCCGCGGAGGCACCCCCGCGACCGAGCGTAAGGTCCTGCGATGAGCGGTGCAGCGGACGTGCGCGGGACGGGCACCTGGCCGAAGCAGCTCCCGCCGTTCACCGAAGAGGAACAGAAGGTCCGCGACGCGTTCATGGCACGCTGGCTCGAGTACCTCCCCACGCGCGGGGACTTCGTCGAGCGCTTCAACCACGGCTACCCCCTGAAGGCCGGGCACACCGAGGGGCGCACGCTCGAGATCGGCGCCGGGCTCGGAGCGCACCTGCAGCACGAGGATCTCGCAGGTCAGGAGTACTACGCCGTCGAGCTCTTGCCCGAGCTGGCGGACAGCATCAGAGAGCGTTTTCCTGGTGTCACGACGCTGGTCGGCGACTGCCAGACCCGGCTGCCGTTCGGCGACGGGTTCTTCGACCGTGTCCTCGCGATCCACGTTCTCGAGCACCTTCCCGACCTCCCCTCCGCGCTCGACGAGGTAGCGCGCCTGCTCCGGCCCGAAGGTCGATTCATCGCGGTCATTCCCTGCGAAGGGGGACTGATCTACTCGCTCGCGCGACGGCTCACGTCGAAGCGGCTGTTCGAGCGGGAATTCGGCCGCGACTACGACTGGTTCATCCGCTCCGAGCACATCAACCTCCCGTGGGAGATCGAGAGCGAGCTCCAGAAACGGTTCGAGCTCGTCGAGAGCCGGTACTACCCCCTTCGGGTTCCGTCGGTCGGGCTCAACCTCGTGATCGGGCTCACGCTGCGGGGGCGCTCCCGGCCCTCAGCCCCAGGAGAGCCCGCGGTCGGAGGGGACGATGCGACGCAGCGTGTAGACGTCCGTGCCGCGAAGGTCGTCGATCCGTGAGGGCAGCTCCTCCCACGCGTCCCACGGCGCGCTGATCAGCTTCCCCGAGATGCCGTCGCTCTCGGCGGAGGCGAGGAAGACGGCCAGGCGGGCGGGGAGATCGAGCGGTGTCCCCCCGTCGGCGCGCTGCGCGAGCGCGCGCTCGTAGAACGAGTCGCCGACACGCTCCGGGCCGGCCGCGAGCACCTCGTCGAGGAGCCGCGTGTTGAGGGCGCCGGGCGCGATCGTGTTCACGTCGATCCCCGTCCCCCGTAGCTCCTCGGCGAGCGTCTCGGCAAAGCGCACGACAGCCGCCTTCGACGCGGCGTAGGCGCTCAGTCGAGGCAGCGGAGAGGTCGCGCCGCCACCCGAGAGCTGCACGATCTTGCCGTACCCGTTCGCCCGGAAGTGGGGCAGGATCGCGCGGCAGCAGAGCACCGAGCCGAGCAGGTTCACCCGGATCGCGTGCTCCCAGTCTTCCCACGCGACGTCGTCGATCGGCCCTTTCGGCCCGTACACGCCGGCGTTGTTGACCAGGACGTCGATCTTCGCGAGGCGCTCGAGCGCGGAGGCGACGAGCTGCTCGACCGCGTCGGGCTCCGAGACGTCCGCCGCCACCGTCGCGATGGATCCCGCGTCGGGCGCCGTTGACTCGAGTTCGCCTCTCGCGCGTTCGAGCTCTGCGCCGTCGCGCCCGCACACGAGCACCCGTGCGCCCGCGGCGAGGTACTCCCTCGCAATCTCGAGCCCAAGCCCGTGGCTCCCGCCCGTGACGATCGCCGCCCGGCCGGCGAGGACGCCCGTCACCCCGTACCTCCACCGACTCTGAGGTAGCGGATCCCGTCGGCGGCGCCCAGCGTCTCCAGGAGGAAGCCGTTCGGATCGACGACGATCGGAGATCGCATCGCCCCGACGAGGCGCCCCGCGTCGACCTCGCGATACGCGGGCCAGTCGGTCTGCACGACGACTGCCGACGCCTCCTCCGCTGCGGCGAGCGGGCTCGCGCAGAGCGTGAGGACGGGCAGGAGGTCGTCGGGGAGCGTGTCGACCGCCGGGTCGTGCGCCTTCACGACGGCGCCGGCGCGGGCGAGCTGCCTGCACAGCTCGACCGCGGCGGAGCGCCGGAGCGTGTCGGTTCCCTGCTTGTAGACGAGACCCCACACGCCGATCACCCTGCCGTCGAGCCTGTCCTCGGCGTCCGCCAGGAGGGAGGCGAGCTTCCGCTGGGCCCACCATTTGTGCTCCTCGTTGCTCGCCCGGACCGCACCGAGCAGCTGTGTCGGTACGCGCTCCCGCATGCCGATCTGCGTCAGGTACTCGATGTCGCGCGCCAAGGTGCCGCCGGAGAAGGCGCCACCCGGTCGGAGGTAGGCGCGCCGTCCGATCCGTGGCTCGCTCTTCAACCCTCGCTCGACCTCGGCCGCGTCGGCGCCTACGGCCTCCGCGATGCCGGCGAGCTCGTTCGCGAACGTGATCGACAGAGCGAGAAACGCGTTCACGCCGTGCTTGACGAGCTCGGCCGATTCGACGCCCATCCACTCGATCCGATCCGAGAACGCCCCGAGCAGTTGCTCGAGGCGCCCCCGGTCGGCGCCGGAGCGGATCCCGACGACGATCCGCTCCGGGTGGGTGAACGCGGCGATCGCGTCCCCGAGCCGCAGATTCTCCGGTGAGTACGCGACGGTGCGTACCGACGTCCCCATCTCCTCGAGGGCCCGTGTCGTGCCGACCGGGACCTGCGAGGAGACGAGGATCGCAGCGTCGGGGTCTGCCGCCGCCACGAGCGCCCTCGCGCGCGTCACCACGAAGTCGACATCGGCGCGATCGTCGGAGTCGACCGGCGTGTCGTATGCGATCCACACGACCTCCGCGCCCTCGAGCGCCCGGTCGCGCTCGGCGGTGAGCTCGAGCGACCCGTCCTGCAAGCCTCTGCGGACGAGCTCGGCGAGCCCGGGCTCGCCGACCGGCAGGTCGCCTCGGCGGAGGCCGTCGACGACCGACGCGTCCTCGTCGTACGCGACGACGCGATGGCCGGCGGCCGCGACGCAGGCCGCCGTGACCACACCCAGGTGCCACAGGCCGGCGACGCAAACCCTCAAGTCCCACCGTCCACGGGCGGAGTAGTATCACCGCTCGCGCGCGGTACGAGCACGGCCCACACGCGTCATGCCCACGCCACCCGACTCATTCGCAGCCGTCTACCTGCGTGAGGTCGGCGAGATCGTGCAGTCGATCGACCCGGCCGCTGTCGACTCCCTGGCACAGGCGCTCGCCGACGTGCGCGATGCGGATGGACGGCTCTTCGTCCTCGGGGTCGGGGGCGGTGCGGCGCACGCCTCGCACGCGGTCAACGACTTCCGGAAGCTCTGCGACTTCGAGGCGTACGCGCCGACGGACAACGTCGCGGAGTTCACCGCACGCACGAACGACGAGGGATGGGAGACGAGCTTCGACGCGTGGCTCCGCACCTCCCGGCTGTCGTCGCGCGACGCCATCCTCGTCTTCTCCGTGGGTGGAGGAAGTCGTGCCCACAACGTGTCGGTCAACCTCGTCCGCGCGATCGAGCTCGCGCGCGAGGTGGGGGCGGGAGTCTTCGGCGTCGTCGGGCGAGCGGACGGCGCCACCGCGCAGGCGGCCGACGTCTGCATCGTCGTCGAGGCACCGCCCGAACGGCGCACGCCCCATGTCGAGTCGTCCCAGGCGATCGTGTGGCATCTCCTCGTCTCGCACCCCGCGCTCGTCAAGGCGCCCGGGAAGTGGGAGTCGGTCGAGTCGGGCTCCGGCGGGTGAGCGCCCAGGCGGTCTTCCTCGATCGGGACGGCGTGGTCGTCGAGCTCGTCTGGGACGACGTGGACGGCTCTTTCGAGGGGCCTACCGCGGTGGCCGACGTGCGGCTCGTGCCGGGTGCCGCGAACGCGATCCGCCGTATCCGCTCACTCGACTACCGTACGGTCGTTGTCTCGAATCAGCCGGGCGCGGCCAAGGGAAAGGTCTCGCGGGAAACGCTCCTCGAGGCCCACGAGCGAGTCGTTCGACTGCTTGCCGGGCAAGGAGTCATGATCGATGACTATCGCTACTGCCTCCACCATCCGGACGCGATCGATCCGCGCTTCGCGGTCCCCTGCGACTGCCGCAAGCCGAAGCCGGGGATGCTGCTCGAGGCGGCGGCCGAGCTCGACCTCGACCTCTCCCGAAGCTGGATGATCGGCGACTCCGACATCGACGCGGAGGCCGGGCGCGCCGCCGGGTGCCGGACGATCCTCGTCGAGAACCCGCGCTCGGCGCATCGCCGGGACGACGGCGGCGGCGCCGACTGCCGGGCCCGCGACGTCGCTCACGCCGCGGACATCGTCGCGACCGGGGCGTGTTGACGTGCTCGAGTCGATCTCGACGAAGATCTTCGCGGACGGCGCCGACCTCGACCAGATCCTGCGGCTCGCGCAGGACCCGCGGATCAAGGGCTTCACGACGAACCCGAGCCTGATGTGGAAGGCCGGGCTGACCGACTACTCCGAGTTCGCCAGGAGCCTGCTCGAGCAGATCTCCGAGAAGCCGATCTCGTTCGAAGTCGTCGCAGACGACGAGGACGACATCCGCCGCCAGGCACGAGCGATCGCCACCTGGGGGAGCAACGTCTACGTGAAGGTGCCGGTCACGACCTCGACCGGCGAGACCCTGGCACCGCTCGTGCGCGAGCTGTCGGAGGAGGGGATCAAGGTCAACGTGACCGCGTTGATGACCCCCGCTCAGGTCGGTGTGATCGCCCATGCGTTGCGCGACGGCGCACCCAGCTGCGTCTCGGTGTTCGCGGGGCGCATCGCCGACGCCGGCGTCGAGCCGATGCCGATCATGAGCCGGGCGCTCGAGATCCTGGAATCCGTCGCACCGCGGGCCGAGCTCATCTGGGCGAGCCCGCGTGAGGTGCTGAACCTCGTGCAGGCCGACTCGATCGGCTGTCACGTCATCACGATGACCAGCGACCTCATCGCGAAGCTCGAGCTCCTCGGCAAGGATCTCGACACGTTCTCGCTCGAGACCGTGCAGATGTTCCGGTCGGACGCGCTGGCCGCGGGCCTCCACCTCTGAGCGCGGACATGCAGAGGGTGCTGATCACCGGCGGCGCGGGTTTCATCGGCAGCACGCTCGCCGACCGCCTGAGCGCCGAGGGCGTGGGGGTGGTCGTCTACGACAACCTCTCCCGGGGGCGGCGGGAGTTCATCGCCGACGCGCTCGAGCACGGCGTCCAGCTCGTCGAAGGCGACGTGCTCGACGGGGAGCGTCTCCGCCGAGCGCTCGACGGCTGCGACACCGTGTTCCACTTCGCCGCGAACGCGGACGTGCGCCACGGGTTCGACCGGCCGACGATCGACCTCGAGCAGAACACGGTTGCGACGTCGGTCGTGCTCGAGGCCATGCGCGCCGCCGGCGTCGAGCGGATCGCGTTCTCCTCCACGGGCTCGGTCTACGGAGAGCCCGACGTCTTCCCCACCCCCGAGACGTGTTCGTTCCCGGTGCAGACGTCGCTCTACGGCGCCTCGAAGCTCGCGGGCGAGGGCCTGATCCAGGCGTACGCGCACGGGTACGGGTTCACGGGGATCATCTTCCGCTTCGTGTCGATCCTCGGAGAGCGCTACACGCACGGCCACGTGTTCGACTTCCTGCGCAGCCTCCGTGCCGATCCGTCGCGGCTGCGCGTGCTCGGCAACGGCCGGCAGGAGAAGTCGTACCTCTACGTCGGCGACTGCGTCTCGGCGATGACGCTCGCCACCGACCGCCACCGCGAGCCGGGCACCGTGCACGTCTACAACCTCGGCACCGACGAGACGATCGTCGTCGACGACTCGATCGCGACGATCACCGCACACCTCGGAGTCGCGCCCGAGCTCGAGTACCTGGGCGGCACCCGCGGCTGGCTCGGCGACAGCCCGCTGATCCACCTCGACTGCGCCCGCATCCGGGCGCTCGGCTGGCGACCGACCCTCTCGATCCCCGACGGGATCCGCACGACCGTCGACTGGCTCCAGGCGAACCCGTGGGCGCTCGAGGAGCGTGCCGCGGCGTGAGCGTCATCTTCAGCCGAGCCCCGCTTCGCGTGAGCCTGGGTGGCGGCGGAACGGACATCCCGTCCTACTACCGCGAGAACGGCGGCTTCCTGGTCAGCGGCGCGATCGACAAGTACGTCTACATGCTCACCCACACCGTCTTCCAGCGGCGCTACCGGATGAAGTACTCCGCAGTTCGAGGAGGTGGACGACCCCTCCGAGATCCGTCATCCGATCCTGCGCGAGTCCCTGCTGCGCCACTGGAACGGCGATCCGCTCGAGGTGAGCGTGATCGCGGACGTCCCGGCGGGCACGGGGCTAGGCTCATCCGGCGCGTTCACGGTCTGCTTCCTGAAGGCGCTCGCGCTCGCGCGTCGCGTCGCCGATTCCCCCGGGCCGCCTTGCCGAGGACGCGTGCGAGATCGAGATCGACGTCCTCGGCGAGCCCACGGGCAAGCAGGATCAGTACGTCTCGGCGCACGGCGGGATCTGCGCGTACACGTTTCGTCCCGACGGCTCGGTGGACGTCGAGCCACTTGCGCTCCCGCGCGGGACGCTCGACCGGCTGCGCAACAACCTCCTCCTCTTCTACACGGGCGAGGCGCGCGCGGCCTCGGCGATCCTCGCCGACCAGGTCGCGCGGACGGAGCAGGGCGACGAGGAGATGCGCGCGAACCTCGATCGGACCAAGGCGCTCGGCTTCGACGTCAAGACCCTCCTCGAACGCGGCGACGTCGAGCAGTTCGGCGAGCTGATGCACGAGCATTGGGAGAACAAGGTGCGACGGTCACCCGGCATGGCCACCGAGCGGATCGACCACCTCTACACGCTCGCGCGCCGGAGCGGCGTCATCGGCGGGAAGGTCGTCGGAGCGGGCGGCGGCGGCTTCCTGCTCGTCTACGCGCCGCCGGCCGGACGATACGCGGCAGGCGATGGCGGCGGCTGGTGCGCCGGAGCTCCGCTTCGACTTCGAGTTCCAAGGCTGCTACGGCGTCGAATACACGTGACGGAGTCGCAGACCGAGGGGACCGCGCTGCGTGTCGGCATCGTCGGCTGCGGGCTGGTCGGCCACAAGCGGGCCGGGGCGCTCGCGGACGACGTCCTCGTCGCCGCGTTCGACGTCGACGCGGACGCGACCGGGTCACTCGTCGACGAGTTCGGGGGCGTCGCCTGCGCGTCGTTCGACGAGCTGCTGGGTCACGCGCCCGACGTCGTGGTCGTCGCCTTGCCCCACGACCGGCTCGCGGAGCATGCGTGCGGAGCGCTCGCGGCCGCCGCCCACGTCCTCGTCGAGAAGCCGGCCGGAATCGGTGTCGCCGAGATCGAGGGGATCGCAGAGGCGGCGCAGGCCGCGCGGCGCCGGGTGAAGGTCGGCTTCAACCACCGGTTCCATCCGGCCACGGCGCGGGCGATCGCCCTCGCTCGAGCGGAGGCGTTCGGGCCGGTGCTCCACGTGCGCGCGAGATATGGGCACGGTGGACGGCTCGGCTACGAATCGGAGTGGCGCGCGCGACGTGCGGTGGCGGGGGGAGGCGAGCTGGTCGACCAGGGGATGCACCTGCTCGACCTGAGCTACGCGCTGCTCGGCCCGCTTCCGCTGCACTCGGCTCTGCTCCGCACCTCGTACTGGCCGATGGAGGTCGAGGACAACGCGGTGGTCGTCCTCGGCGATCGTGTGGAAGGCCCCTGGTCGATGTTCCACGCGAGCTGGACCGAGTGGAAGAACCTCTTCTCGCTCGAGATCTTCTGCCGATCGGCGAAGCTCCAGGTCGACGGGCTCGCGCGCTCGTACGGCGCGCAGCGCCTCACGATCTACGCCATGGGACCGGCGCTCGGCCCTCCGGAGGTGGAGGCAACCGACTTCGCGGCCGGTGACGACTCCTGGCGGCGCGAGTGGCTGGAGTTCTCCGAGGCGATCCGTGCCGCCGACGGCCGTCCGCTCTCCGGCGACCTCGACTCCGCGCTCTACGGCTGGCGGTGCGTCGAGGAGGCCTATGCGCGCCATGCCTCCGGCTGACGCCGATCGTCCCGCCTTGTTGCCCGTGGCCGTGCTCGTCGGAGGCCGCGCAACGCGCCTCGGCGAGCTCGCACGCGACACACCCAAGGCGTTGGTTCCGGTAGCGGGCCGGCCGTTCGTCTTCCACCAGTTGCGGCTGCTGGCGGCGCAGGGGGCCCGTCGCGTCGTCCTCTGCGTCGGGCATCTCGGGGAGCAGATCGCGGACGAGGTGGGCGACGGTGCACGCTTCGGCCTCGAGGTCGACTACGCGTTCGACGGACCGGAGCCCGTCGGCACCGCGGCGGCGCTGAGGCAGGCGAGCTCGCTGCTCGGCGACCGTTTTCTCGTCACCTACGGCGACGCCTATCTCCGCGCCGACCACGGGGCACTGCAGGACGCCTTCCGGCGCAGCGGGCTTCCCGGCTCGATGACCGTCCTGCGAAACGACGGGCGGTGGGTGGCGAGCAACGCGGTGTTCCGCGACGGGCTCGTCACGGCATACGACAAGCACGTCCCCCCTCCCGGGGCCCGATGGGTCGACTACGGGCTCCTCGCATTCGAGGCGAGCGTCTTCTCCGAGCACGACGCCGCGGACCTCTCGGATGTCTGCAGCGCGCTCGCGGCGCGGGGGGCGCTGGGCGGATTCCTGGTCCACGAGCGGTTCTACGAGATCGGCACGCCCGAGGGGCTCGCAGAAGCGGACGCATTCCTCCGCACGCAGTCGTGAGCGGCGCCTTGCCCGGCCCGTGCGCCGGGCCTTTCGCACGCCGCGACTACCATCGCCGCCGGTGAAGGTCCTTCTCGTCAGCTTCTACTTCCCACCCGCCGGCGGGGGAGGCGTGCAGAGGCCGCTCAAGCTCGCCCAGTACCTCCCCGCGATGGGCGTCGAGACGCACGTGCTCGCGCCGGACGACCCGCGCTGGATCCACCGCGACGACGGCCTCCGGGCGCCGTCCCAGGCCTGGGTGCACCGCGCCCGCTATGTCGGCGTCTCCGGCGGCAAGCCATCCGAGGTGCTCGCCGGAAAGACAGGGCTCGAGCGGGCCGCGACGCAGGCGCGGCTCCAGCTCCGCCGGCTCGTCGTCCCCGACGAGAACGCGACCTGGGCGCTCACCGCGATCCCGGCGGGCATCCGGGTCGTCCGCGAGCACGACATCGACGTCGTGCTCTCGACGTCACCGCCGCCGTCGACGCACCTGATCGCCGCCGCGATCGCCCGCGCCACCGGCGCCCGCTGGGTGGCCGACCTGCGCGACTCGCTCGTCGCGCACGCGCACCGACGCGCGGACACGCTCGGGACGAGGGCGAAGTCCTCGCTGCACGCGCGCGTCGCGCGCCTCGTCGCCGCCCGCGCGGACGCGATCACATGCGTCTCGGACGCGATCGCGGAGGAGACGCGCGCGCTCGGGCCGCAGGGGCGCGTCGAGACGATCGCGAACGGCTGCGACTTCGACGACGTCGCGGGCCTCGAGCGGCATCAGTCCGAGCGGTTTCGCATCACCCACACAGGGAGCTTCTTCGGGCGACGTGACCCGCGGCCGTTCCTGCAGGCGCTGCGCGACTCCGGGTTGGACGTCGTCGCACGCTTCCTCGGGGACTTCCGGCCGGCCGACCGCGCCTGGGCCGAGAGCCTCGAGCTCGGCGACCGGCTGGAGCTCCTGCCCTACGCCTCCCGGGCGGAGTCGCTCGCGCTGCAGCGGGACTCGGAAGCGCTGCTCCTGTTGATCCCCGAGGCCGGCGGACGAGGCCGCGGCGTCCTCTCGGGCAAGGTCTTCGAGTACATCGCGGTCGGTCGGCCGATCCTCGCGGCGGTCCCGCCCGACGGAGCGGCGGCAGACCTGCTCCGCGAGACGGGTGCCGGCACCGTCGCGTCGCCCGAGGACGCGGGGGCGATCGCGAGCGCGCTGCACGAGCTCCATGCGCGCTGGCGCGACACGGGGCTCCCGGACGTCGAGCTGTCCGACGAGTGGCGGGCCCGGCTCTCGCGGCGTAGCCGCGTCGAGGAGATGGCGACGCTGCTTGCGGAGGTCACGGGGTAAGAACTCGGCGGGTCGCCGAGCTCCCCGCAGCTCGCGCTCGACGGCAGGCGTCCTCAGTCCTGCCGCGCGGCGCAGTCCCCGCCCCGCCACGCCGCGTCGAGAAGCAGGGGGACGAGGCCCGCCGAGAGGACGACGAGCGAGCCGCAGAGGCGGACGAGCAGGTTCACCCCCTCGTCCTGCTCGTAGGGAAGCTCGAGCTCGGTGAACGACCAGAGCACCCATACGAACCCCGCAGCGGCGAGGCCGTAGACGGTCGCCGCGTACGCCGGCAGGACTCGGGCTCCGCCCAGCAGCGCGAGGCCGATCGCGACCACCGCCAGCGGGAGCACGATCAGCCAGAGCTCGTAGTCGAAGAGCGCTTTCACGACCGACTGGAACGCGGGCCACGGCCGGTCGAGGTGGTCGAAGAGACCGAGGAACCCACTCTCGGGGAGCTCGCCGCGTGAGCTCACGCGAGCGGAACCACAGCTGCCACGGGATCGCCACGGCGAGCGCGCAGCCACAGGCGAGCGCGACGCGCGGCCAGGCGCTGCGCCGCGTACCCCAGGATGCGGCGAGGGCTGCGACCACGATGCACGCAGCGAGCAGCTGGCCTTCGCGCTTCGTCAGCATCGCGCCGGCGAGGAACACCGACGCGAAGCCGAGCTGCCAGGCGCGTCGCTCGACGAGCCAGAGCGCGACCAGCAATGCCGCCAGGGCGACGAAGTAGTCGAGCAGGAAGTCGGCCTGCGGCTCGAGGGAGCGCGCGACGACCCGTGGGGTGACGAGGACGAGAAGCAGCACCGGCCAGAGCAAGGCGGCATGGACCCTCGGAGCGAGCAGCCCGACGACGGCCGCGATGAAGCCGGTGAGGAAGAACCAGAACTGCAGGTGCAGGGTCACCACGTCGGCCGAGCCCATTGCGTGGAACGTCGCGGCTTCGAGTGCCGGTACGAGCGGCGGGTAGGTCGGGTTGGCGAGCTCCCGGAAGAACTGCTCGTCGAGCCCTCCGAAGAAGTAGAGCGCCTGCGCCTTGGGAACCCAGAACGCCCAGCCGTCGAAGTTCGACAGAGCCGCCAGCCGGCCCGCCCGAAAGACGGCCTCGACGTAGACGACGACGAGGCCGCAGTAGGACGCCGCGACGAGGGAGAGCCCCTGCAGGCCCCCACCGCGGAGCCGCGGACGCTCGTGGCCGAGGCACCGTCCGAGCACGAGCCCCGCGGCCGCCAGGGCGGCACACGTGAGCAGGATCGTCACGGGGCGAAACGGCACGCCGAGCACGAGCTCGATCGTGAACGTGATCCCGAGACCTCCGACGCCGAGCATGTACGCCAGTCCCGACAGCCGCGCGAGCTCCGCCCACGACCGCAGACCACGACCGCCCCAGAGCAGACAGCCTCCAGTGGCGAGCACCACGACGTTCGCGAGAGCGAGCCCCAGGAGCGCCCGCACCGTCACCCGCGCAACCGCCCGACGGTGACTCCCGCGTCGTTCTGCCAGACGACGTGGAGCCGATCGCCGAAACGGGACGCGTCGCACTGGTAGCAGAGCACCCAGCGCGCGTCGGGCTCGGGGCGCCGCGGCATGAGGAAGTACCGCGCGAACTGGCCGATGTTCGTCGCGCTCGGCCCGACCACGAGGCGATACGTCCCGTGCTCGGGAATCCAGCCCCGCGCCTCGCTGAGCGCCTCCTCGTCGACGCCGAGCGCGTTGCCGCCGCCGAACGCCCGGTCGTCGTAGTTCGCGGCCGCGTTGCGGCTCGCGTCGCCTCCGAGACGATCGACCGCTCTCACGAAATACGCGACACCCAGGGCCGCTACCACGGCAACGCATGCGGCGACCCCGAGCCTGACGAGGCCGTGGGGCCACTCGACCCTGGGATCGACGTGGCCGAGCGACCGGCGGATGCGAACGACGACGCGGTCGGAGCGAGCGACAGCCAACACGACAGGATACGACTGCGATGCGCGCGACGGTCTACGCCGCGGAAGGCGAAGTGGCAACCTCTGGTATCAGGTGGGACGTCGACCGAGCGGGCCGCGACGGGCTCGTGCCGGTTAGCCTCTGGCGATCGACGACGTCGTCCAACGCGTGTTCCCGGCCGGGACGGCCACCCGACGTCTGGTGGTGGCGTTCTGCGTAGGTGTGATCCTCGTCGCGCTCGTGGTGCGCTACCCGGCCGCGCTCGAGGACGCGAACGAGACTGCCCGCGCCAATGCGGCGCTCGACGCGGTCGATCGCGCCGTCGGGGCGGGCAGCTCCGTCTTCCCGGACCAGCGGCTGCTCGTCGAGGCCCGTGGCCTGATCCCTCCCGACGAGAGCTTCTCCGTGGCGATCGGTGATCCGCAGCCCGGCTGGACGGAGCTCACGGCGTCGTCTGCGGAGCCGTTCCTCCGCTCGTTCCTCCTCCCGAGGCGCCTGGAGCCGGACGCAGGCTGGATCGTGTGCCTCGCGTGCGACCGGGGCGCCTACCCCGGAGCCGAGGCGGTCTGGGAGGGTGACGACGGCCTCTCGATCCTGCGTCGGGCATCGTGACGGTCCGCGCGATCCTCGGGCTTGCGGCGCTGAACGGTGCATATGCGGTGCTGGGGATCACCCTGCTGTGGGCGATCGGAGCCCTGCGCCGGTGGACCGACCTGCTCCGCCTCGCCGGGCTGGGCTACCTCCTCGGGCTCGCCGCCTTCGGCAGCATCTGGACGCAACTTCTCGTGGCCGGCGTGCCGTTCGACGGGCTCGGGCTCGTGCTCTCGCTCGTGCTGGCGGTCGTCGCGGCGGCCGCCGCCGGCGTCCTTCTCGGGCGGCCCGTGCCGCGCGGCTCCGGGGATCCTGCGCGCCACGCGTCGAGCGCCGCCGTCCTCGTCACGGCCGCCGGGGTCGCCCTGGCGGGCGTCCTCTTCGAGGTGCTCTTCCGGGCGGCGAGGCTGCAGAGCCTGCAGGCGTACGACGCGTGGGACTTCTGGGTGCCGAAGGCCAAGGCGATCTACTTCTTCGGCGGGCTCGACCACCAGGTCTTCACGACCTTCGCGAACCCGAACTACCCGCCGCTCGTCCCGATCCTCGACGCTGCGGCATTCCACGCGATGGGGAGCGCCGACGTGACCACCTTCCACCTGCAGTACTGGTTCCTCGTCGTCGGCGCCACCGCCTCGATCGCAGGCTGTCTCTACCGGCACGTGCCCGCGCTCCTGCTCTGGCCCTCGTTGCTCCTCGTGCTCACCGTGCCTCGTGTCGCATCGGGGCTGCTCGTGCCCCAGGCCGACGTCCTCGTCGACGTGCTGTTCGTCGTCGCGGCGCTGCTCCTCGCGCTCTGGCTCCGCAACGGCCGCGGCTGGCGCCTCGCTGCTGCCGCCGTCCTGCTCGCGGGGGCGGCGCTCACGAAGCGCGAGGGTCTCCTGTTCGCGGCCGCGGCGCTCGTCGTGGCGCTCGGGGCCTCGTACGGCCGACCGCGAATCGGCTGGCCGCGGCTCGCCGCGGTCGGGGCGGTCGTCGTGGCCGCCGCGCTGCCGTGGCGGCTCTGGTACCGGAGCAACGGCATCGGCGGCGAAGCGCCCGGCGACGCGGGCGCGGGCGGCTCGATCCACCGACTGCTCGACGCGCTGCGGCTGTCGTTCGACGTGCTCTTCGACACGACGCTCTGGTCGGTCGTGCCCGTCGTCGCCCTGATCGCCGTCGGGGCGGCGCTCCTGTGGGGCGACCGGCGTGTCGCGGCGTACCTCGCTGTCCTCCTCGGGCTCGTCTTCCTCGGGGGTGCGTGGGTGACGTACGCGTTCCGCGAGCTTCCGATCACGGCCGAGGAGTCCGCGAACCCGATCGTCCGCTACACCGGTGCGTTCATCCTGCTCTCGGCGGTCGCGACCCCGCTGCTGCTCGCCTCGGTCTGGCGGGGTGGGCCGGAGGAGCGCCCGTGACGCGCTCGACCACCCGGCTCGTGGCCGCGACGATCGTCGTGGTGCCCCTCGTCGTCTATCCCGCGGTGGCCCTGCGGAACGGGGCGCACTTCCCCTCTCCGGCGGACTGCGTCCACATCGCGAAGCCCGGCGCGACGGGCAACCTCGATCTCGTGTTCGGCCGCCGTGACACGCCCGCCGAGGCAGAGCAGCTCCTCCAGCAGGTCAAGGGAGTCGGCTACGTCGATGCCGAGGTGCAGGAGGACGGCTGCCTCCGCTGGAAGGTCGTCTACACGGGGATCGAGAGCTACGCGCAGGGCGCCAGCTCGGCTGCCGAGGCGCGCGGCGCAGGGCTGCAGGCGCACCTCGAGCTCGCGCCGGCCGGCTGACAAAGCTTGTGTTGAATCAACACGAGCTTTGTCGTGCATACGATTCGGCGCCGTGGCGACCATCGCCCTCGACCGCCCGCGCGCCGTGGCGGCCCGCGCACCCGTCGTCGAGGGGCTGTTCTTCGCGACCGTGTTCACGGTCACGTTCGCGAAGCTCCAGTGGGAGGTCGCCGGCACGCTCTCGTTCTCGGACGTCCTGACGGGGCTCTTCCTCGTCGCGTTCGCGATCCACCGGCTCGAGCGCTTCGACGGGCGCCTCGCGCGCGCCGCGTCCGTGACGCTCGTCGTTCTTCGCGGCGTTCCTGCTCGTCTACCTGATCGGCTACTTCAACCTCGAGACCTCGCAGGCGCTCGCGCAGTGGGCGAAGGGAATGGTGAAGTTCCTGCTCCACTTCCTCTTCCTCGTCGCCGGGATCGCGCTGATCGCGCGGCGGGGCCGGCGCTTCTACTGGCTGACGCTCGCCGCCTTCGTCGGCGGCGTCGCCGCGAACGCCGCCTACGGCGTCCTGCAGCTCGCGATCGCGGAGGGCACGGGTGGAAACCTCGACGCCGTCTGGCTGCAGCCGATCACCGGTGGCGCGAGCCGCATCAACGTGTACGGGGCGATCGCGGGGCAGGACGTCTATCGGATCAACGCCCTCACCGGCGACCCGAACCACCTCGGGATCGAGCTGGCGGCCGTGCTCGTCCTGCTCCTGCCCATCTACCTGCGGCTCGAGCGCGGGCACCGGCTGCGTACGCCGCTGATGCTCCTGCTCTCGTTCCTGCTCCTGGTCGAGCTCGCCACGCTCTCGCGGAGCGGGCTGCTCGGGCTCCTCTGCGGCCTCCTGGTGCTCGCCGTCCCCTACAGGCGGCATCTGCTCAGCGCGCGGTTCCTCCTCCCGCTCGCGATCGTGCTGGTCGGCGTGCTCGCCTTCGTCGCGCGGCGGGCCGGGTTCTTCGAGCAGGTCCTCCGCTCGCGGGTGTCGACCGAAGGGCAGGCGGTCTCGACCCATTTCGTCGTCTACGACTTCATCCCGGACGTTCTCTCGCTGCATCCGCTGTTCGGGCTCGGACTGAACACGTTCTCGGTCTACTACGAGTTCGTCACGGGCAGGACGAACTTCGGGCCGCACTCGTTCTACGTCGCGCTGTTCGTCGAGACGGGGCTCGTCGGAGCCCTCGTGTTCGCGGCCTTCCTCGTCTACCTGTTCCGGCGGGCGGGGGCGACGCGCCGCATCGGCCGCGCGCTTGCGGCCGCAGGTGATCCGCTCTCGGCCCGGGTGCGGCCGCTGGGCTGGGGGCTGACCGCGGCGCTGGTCGCGACACTTGCCTCCAACGCCTTCTACCTGACCATGTCCTTCTACTACTTCTTCGTGCTCGCGTTGCTCGTGATCGCGGCGCCGACGGTGTTCGCAACGCGGCTTCCCCGGTCTCCGGGGTGAAGCTCCTCGTTCTCACGACGTCGTATCCGCGCGACCCGGACGACGTCGCCGGGACGTTCGTCCGCGACGGGGTCGAGGCGCTGCGCGACGGGGGGCTCGAGGTGCGCGTGGTGTCGCCGGCCTCGTTTCGCCACTACGGGATCGCGTACGGAGACGGGATCGTCAACAATCTCCGGAGAGCGCCGTGGAAGGTGCTCGCGCTCCCGTTGTTCCTGCTCTCCTTCGCGACCGCCGCTCGTCGTGCGGCCGGCGACGCGGACGTCGTCCACGCCCACTGGCTGCCCAGCGCGCTACCCGCGCTCGCGACCGGGAAGCCCTTCGTGCTGCAGCTCTGGGGCACGGACGTCGCGCTCGCGCGGCGGGCGCGGCCTCTGGCTCGCGCACTCGTACGCAGCGCACGGGTGGTCGTCTGCGCCTCGACCGCGCTCGCCGGCGACGCCCGCGCGCTCGGGGCCCGGGACGTCCGCGTGATCCCGAGCCCGGTCGAGATTCCCGCGTCGGTCTCCCGCCCGCAAACGCCGCCGCACCTCCTGTACGTCGGGCGGCTCTCCGAAGAGAAGGGGGTTCGCGAGCTGGCGGCGGCGGCGGCGGGGCTACCGCTCGTCGTCGTGGGGGACGGCCCGCTCCGTTCGCTCTTCCCGCAGGCCTTGGGATTCGTGCCGCCGCGTGCGCTCGGCGCGTACTACGAACGGGCGGCGGCGGTCGTCGTCCCGTCGCGGCGCGAGGGGTACGGCATGGTCGCGCGCGAGGCGATGGCCCATGGCCGGCCCGTCGTGGCGACCTCGGTCGGTGGCCTCGTCGACGCGGTCGAGGACGGCGTGACCGGCATCCTCGTGCCTCCGGGTGAGCCCTCGCCGCTGCGCGCGGCGCTGGAGCGCCTGCTGGGGAATGCCCGCCTCCGCGGTACGCTCGGGCGGGCGGCCCGCGAGCGGGCGTGCGCGTTGCTGAGCAGGGAGGCCTACGCCGACGCGCTCCGCGCGGTGTATGCGGACGCGGCCTGACGTCAGGTCATGCGGCAGCGGACGAGCGTTCTGAGCACCCGCAGGCCGTCGAAGGCCGTGAGCTTCTTGCCCTCCTCGCGCGACCGGGCCTTGTACGTGATCGGCACCTCGTAGATGCGCTCCCCGGCGAGCAGGACCCTCGCGGTGATCTCGGGCTCGATCGCGAATCCGGGCTCACGCAGCTTCAGCGTGCGGAAGAGCTCGGTGCTCATCGCCTTGTGACAGGTCATCACGTCGGAGATCCAGCAGTTGTAGAGGATGTTCGTCGCGTGAGTGACGGCCTTGTTGCCCATCACGTACCAGAAGCTGAAGGCCGAGTGGCTCGCCCAGGACCGCGTCCCGTACACGACGCGCGCTTCCCCGCTGAGCAACGGCTCGAGCAGCGGCGCGAGATCAGCGGCTCGGTACTCGAGATCTGCGTCGAGGATCGCCGTGAGGTCGCCCGTCGCATGCAGCAACGCCGTGCGGAGCGCGGCTCCCTTCCCCCGGTTCCGCTCGTGCTCGACGATCGTCACGCCGTCCGGCCAGTCGGTGTTCCGCAGGATCTCGAGCGTGCCGTCCGTGGACCCGTCGTCGACGATCACGAGCTGGCGTGCGTCGACCGGGAGCTCCGCCCTGAGCGCGTCCTCGACCGCCCGCTCGAGCGTCTCGCGCTCGTTGTAGACCGGCATCAGGATCGAGAGCGTCGTCGGCATCCGCGGCACCGTATCCCGTATCGGCAGAGAGCCGGGATGACGTGATGCCCCCCGGGCCGACGCGTCGACCGACACGGGTACGATCGCGCAGGTGCGCGAGCTGACCATCGACGGCAGGCGGATCGCCGACGACACGCCGTGCTTCGTGATCGCCGAGATCGGCCACAACCACCAGGGCAGCGTCGAGCGGGCGCGGGAGCTGATCCAGGCGGCGAAAGAGGCGGGTGTCGACGCGGTCAAGCTGCAGAAGCGCGACAACCGACAGCTGTACACGCGCGCGCAGTACGACAGCCCGTACGACAACGAGAACAGCTTCGGCCCGACCTACGGTGCGCACCGCGAGGCGCTCGAGCTCGACCGCGACGCGTACGTCGAGCTCCAGGCGTGCGCGCGCGAGCTCGGGCTCGTGTTCTTCGCGACCGCCTTCGACGAGCCGAGCGCGGACCTGCTCGCGGCGCTCGACGTGCCCGCGTTCAAGATCGCTTCGGGCGACCTCACGAACACCCCGCTCCTGCGGCACGTGGCGTCGTTCGGGAAGCCGCTCGTCGTCTCGACCGGCGGAGCCACGATCGAGGACGTCGACCGGGCGGTCGATGCGATCGCCGGCGTCGGCGGGACGCTGTGCCTGCTGCAATGCACGGCGGCGTACCCCGCCGCAGTCGAGGATCTCGAGCTCGGGGTGATCACGACCTTGCGCGAGCGCTATCCGGAGCTCGTGGTCGGGCTCTCCGACCACCAGGACGGGATCGCCATGGCGCCGGTCGCGTACATGCTCGGCGCGCGCGTCGTCGAGAAGCACTTCACGCTGAGCCATACGGCGAAGGGCACCGACCACGCGTTCTCGCTCATGCCCGAGGGGATGCGGAAGCTCGTGCGCGATCTTCGGCGCGTACCGATCGCGATCGGGGACGGGGTGAAGCGGCGCCTCCCGAGCGAGGAGAAGCCGCTGCAGAAGATGGGCAAGCAGCTCGTCGCGGCGCGTCCGCTCGCAGCCGGCCACGTGCTCGTCGAGGGGGACCTGGTCGCGAAGTCGCCGGCCGACGGCGGCCTGCCGCCGTACGCGCTCGACGACCTGCTCGGCCGACCTCTGCTGCGCTCGCTCGCCGGGGAGGAGCCGATCGCCGTCGGCGACGCCGGGGTCGCAGGTGCCGATCCACCCTCCCGGCCCGACCCGCGCTCGCAAGCGGTCTCTTCCTAGATCCACGGCTTCGGTCGGTCGCAGGCGGACTAGGATCGCGCCGTGAGCGACCCGCTGTTCGATCTCGCAGGCCGTGTGGCCGTCGTCACGGGCGGCATGGGCCAGCTCGGCTCCGAGCTCGCGGTCGCGCTCGCCGGCCGCGAGATGCGGGTCGCGATCCTCGACGTCGAGACCGAGCCGCGCACGACGGCCGCCGCGCTCCGGACGGGCCTCGAGGAAGGTGCGATCCGCGTGCACCGGTGCGACGTGACGGACCGGGCCGCGGTCGAGGCGGCGCGGGCGCTCGTCGAGGTGGACTGGGGCGTTCCGCACTTGCTCGTCAACGCGGCCGCGATCGACGCGCCGCCCGACGCGCCCGCGTCCGAGGTCGGGCCGTTCGAGGACGTGCCGCTCGAGTCGCTCGAGCGCGTCGTCCACGTGAACGTGCTCGGGGCGGTCGTCCCCTGTCAGGTGATCGGCGGGGCGATGGCGCGGGCCGGGCGCGGCTCGATCGTGAACGTGGGCTCCGTCTACGGGCTGCTCTCACCGGACCAGGGCCTCTACGACTTCCGCCGCGCGGCGGGCGAGACCTTCTTCAAGCCCGCGGCGTACGCGGTCTCGAAGTCCGCGCTCCTGAACCTCACCCGGTACCTGGCCACCTACTGGGGTCGCAGCGGCGTCCGCGTGAACACCTTGACCCCACACGGGATCGAGAACGGCCAGCCGCGCCCGTTCGCCGAGGCGTTCGCGGCGCGGTCGCCGTTGGGGCGGCTGATGGACGTCTCCGAGGCGGTCGGCGCCGTCGTCTATCTGGCCTCGGACGCCTCCTCGTACGTGACCGGCGCGAACCTCGTCGTCGACGGCGGCTGGTCGGCCTGGTGATCCCCGCCCGAGGTACCGAACGTCGTCGCGGGCGAGGACGTGCCCGCGGCCGGCGGGCGGTGGCTCGAGAAGACGCGGCCGGCGGACGGTGCCGTCCTTTGCCGCGTCGCGCGCGCCGGCCCCGAGGACGCGGCGGCGGCAGTCGCCGCGGCGTGCGCGGCGCAAGAGTCGCGTGGGCTGCCCGGACGGCGGTCGAGCGCGGGGACATGGTGCGCGGGATCGCCGAGCTGCTCCGCGAGCGACGCGAGGAGGCGAGCGAGCTCGTCGCGGCCGAGACCGGCAAGCCGCTCGCGCTCGCCCGCGGGGAGACGGCCGCCGCGATCGAGATGGGCTTCTTCATGGCGGGCGAGGGACGCCGCTCGTACGGGCGCACGACCACCGCGTCGATGCCGCACCGCACGGTCCTCACGCTCCGGCGGCCGGTCGGCGTGACCGCGCTCCTGATCTCGCTTCAACACACCGCTGCCAAACGTCGCCTGGAAGGCGTTCCCCTCGATCCTCTGCGGCAACGCGTCGGTGCTGAAGCCGTCCGAGCACGCGCCGCTCTCCGCGTGGTGGCTCGCCAGGCTGTGCCTCGAGGCGGGGCTCCCGCCGGGAGTCCTCAACGTGGTCCAGGGCCTCGGCCCGGAGGCGGGTATGCCGCTCGTCGAGGACCCGCGCGTCGACCTGGTGAGCTTCACGGGCTCGGCCGCCACGGGCGGCTGATCGCCGAGGCGTCCGCGCGGCGGCTCGCGAAGACGTGCCTCGAGCTCGGCGGGAAGAACGCGCTCGTGGTCTGCGACGACGCCGACCTCGACCGTGCGCTCGAGTGGACGCTCGCCTCGGCGTTCTCCAACGCCGGACAGCGCTGCGCGGCCGCCAGCAGGATCGTCGTCTTCGACGCGGTCTACGAGGTGTTCGTGGGACGCCTCGTGGCCGCGGCGACGGGGCTCGACCCGATCGGCCCCGTGATCAGCGAGGCCAGCATGGAGCGCATCCTCGCGGCGGTCGAGACCGCGTTCGAGCACGACGGCGTGAAGGTGCTCTGCGGCGGGGAGCGTGTCGGCGACCGCGGCTGGTACGTCGCCCCGACCCTCGTCGAGGGCGTCCCACGCGACGCCCCGCTCTCGTGCGAGGAGCTCTTCGGCCCGGTCGCCGCCCTCTACCGGGTCGCGAGCCTCGAGGAGGCCGTCGCGCTCGTGAACGACTCGCCGTACGGCCTCACGGCCGCGATCCACACCGCGAGCGTCCACCGCGCGCTGCTTTTCGCCGAAGGGGTCGCGGCAGGTGTCGTGGTCGTCAACGCCGGGACGCACGGCAGCGAGCCGCACATGGGCTTCGGCGGCGTCAGGCAGTCCGGGACGGGGTGGAAGGAGGCGGGCGTCGAGGCGCTCGACGTCTACTCCGACACCCAGTACGTGAACCTCGTCGTCGACCCCGCGGCGAGTTGAGGCACTCGCGATGATCGCCGTTCTCGGGCTCGGCGGGATCGGCGGGGTGATAGCGGTGCGGAGCGGGGCGCTTTGCGTCGGGACCGAGCGGACCGTCGCCGCGATCCGGGAGCGGGGCCTGCGGCTCGAGCACGCGGGCGAGGCGATCGTCGTCCACCCGGAGGCGGTCGAGCGGCTCGAGCGGCCCGTGTCCCTGCTCGTGATCGCGGTGAAGGCCTACGACCTCGACGCCGCCCTCGATCGTGTCGCGCCCTCTGCGCTCGAGGGCGCGCTCCTCCTGCCGCTGCTCAACGGCCTCGACGCGCCTGCCGCACTGAGGGCACGGTTCCAGAGCGCAAAGGACGCCGTGTCGCAAGCACCTCCCGCGGTCGCTGCGGGGTCGATCGGGAACATGTCCGCACACGCGCCCGAGCCCGGGGTGGTCGTTCAGGGAACCCCGCCGCCGGGCAGGATCACCGCCGCGTCCCGCGACCTCGACCGCAAGCGGCTGGCGGCGGCGCTCGCGCCGCTCGCCGTGCCGGGCATCGACGTCGTCGAGCTGGAAGACGAGGCGGAGGTGCTGTGGGAGAAGGCGGCGCGGCTCGCGGTGCTCGCTGCCGCCACCGTCGCCTCCGGGCTGACGTTCGGGGCGCTTCGCGACGCGCCCGACTGGCGCGGGCGCCTGCAGGGCGCGCTCGACGAGGCCGTCGCGGTCGCCGCGGCCGACGGGGTGCGGCTCTCCGCGCCCGACCAGTGGGCGAAGATCGCCTCCATGCCCGCAGAGCTGACCACGTCGGCCGCACGGGACGCAGCGGCCGCACGGCCCACCGAGCTCGACGCGATCACGGGCTCGGTGCGTGCGCGCCGGGACGCGCCTCGGCGTCGCGATGCCCGTGCTGCAGGAGCTGCTCGAGGAGGCACGGTGCCGAGCGCGATAGCCCTGATCGGGGCGCGCTCGGGCTCCGAGCGGGTCAGGGACAAGAACGTGCGCCGGCTGGCGGGCCATCCGCTGCTCGCGTACGCGATCGAGACGGCGCGCCGGGCCGAGGTGTTCGAGCGCATCGTCGTCTCCACCGACAGCGAGCACATCGCGCGCGTCGCGCGCTGGTACGGCGCGGACGTTCCGTTCCTCCGACCCGAGGAGTACGCGACCTCGACCTCCCCGGACATCGAATGGATCGAGTGGACGCTCGCGCGGCTCGAGGAGCGCTACGACCTCTTCGCGCTCGTGCGTGCGACGAACCCGTTCCGTGGCCCCGACGTGATCCGGCGCGGGCTCGAGCAGCTGCTCGCCACACCCGAGGCCGACTCGATCCGCGCGGTCGAGCGGGTCAAGCAGCACCCCGGGAAGATGTGGGTGCTCGACGAGGTCGGGCGCCTCATGCGGCCGCTCCTCGACCAGTCGCACCTCGACGTGGCCTGGCATGCCGGCCAGTACCAGGCGCTGCCGCCCGTCTACGCGCAGAACAGCGCGCTGGAGATCGCCTGGACACGCGTCGTCGGGGCGACCGGCACCCGGGAGGGCCGGATGCTGGCCCCCTACCTCACCGAGGGCTACGAGGGCCTCAACATCGACGACGAGGACGACTTCGCCCATGCGGAGCAGCTCGTCGCCGACGGCCGCGCGCGGCTCGTCCCCATCGGACGTGAGCCGTACCCTGTGGAGCCGTGAAGCTCGCCTCGCTCGAGACGCTCTCCTGCGACGCCGGCTGGCGGTCGTGGCTGTTCGTCAAGGCCACCGCCGATGACGGCCTCGTCGGCTGGTCGGAGGTGACCGACTCGCACGGCTCGCCGACGGGTCTCGCGGGCGTCGTGCGCGACCTCGGCCGCTCGTCGTCGGCCGCGACCCGCGCGCGGTCGAGGCGATCCACTGGGACCTCTACCGCCGCACGCGCCAGAGCCCCGGCTCGATCGTGCAGAAGGCGATCGGCGGGATCGAGAACGCGCTCCTCGACCTCAAGGCGAAGGCGCTCGGCGTGCCGGTCTACGAGCTCTTCGGGGGGCCGACCCGGGAGACGGTCCCCCTCTACTGGTCGCACTGCGGCACGACGCGGGCACGGGCCTTCGAGGTGACCGGCACCCCGAAGCTCGACTCCTACGAGGCGGTCACCGCGCTCGGCCGCGAGGTCGTCGAGCGGGGCTACCGGGCGTTCAAGACGAACATCGTCGTCCCAGGTGACGAGCCGCAGGTGTTGATGCCCGGCTTCGGCCGCGGGGGCGGCACCGACCGCAATCCCACCCCGGAGCTGCTCGAGGCGCTGACGCGGCTCCTGGACGCCTTCCGCGAGGGAACGGGCGGAGCGGCGCAGCCGATCGTCGACCTGAACTTCAACCTCACGACGGAGGGCATCGTGCGGGTGGCGCGGGCGCTCGAGCCGTACGACCTCGCGTGGCTCGAGGTCGACTCGTACGACCGCGGCGGCGCTCGCCCATGCGCGGCGGCGCTCCCCGGTGCCGCTCTGCTCGGGCGAGAACCTCTACACGCTGCGCGGGTTCCGGCCGTACTTCGAGGCCGGCGCCATGGACGTCGCCTCCGTCGACGTGATCTGGAACGGCTTTCGCCGCTCCCTCGACGTGGCCGCGCTGGCCGAGACACACGAGATCGCCTGCGCTCCGCACAACTACTACAGCCACCTCGCGACGTTCATCGCCGCCCAGTGGTGCGCGGCGATCCCGAACGTCAGGCTGCTCGAGGTCGACGTCGACGACGTGCCCTGGCGGGAGGAGCTCACCACGTCCGTGCCCGAGATCCGGGGCGGGGAGCTGGTCGTGCCCGCCGGCCCCGGCTGGGGGTGCGACGTCGTCGAGGACGTCCTGACGTCTCACCCCGTGTCGTAGGCCGACAGCCGCCGCGTGACTGCGCGCGGCAGCCGACGGTGATGGAGCCCCAGCTGGAGACCGGCGAACTTGCCGAGCTCGTACACGATCGTGTACGGGATCCAGCGCCGGTTGCCGGAGCTCCAGAGCCACGCGAGCTCCTCGCGCGCGTACCGTCGCCCGGCCTCGCCGAGCGCCGCACGTGAGGCGGCGCCGTCGACGTAGGAGTACTCGGCCGAGACACCCGAGTCGAAGAAGCGCCGGAAGGCGGATCCGATCGTGTAGCGGTGCGAGTGGCGGACCGCAGCGCGCGGCTCGTAGACGAGCGACGATCCCTCGCGCAGCACGCGGCGCGACCATTCCTGGTCCTCGCTCATGGTCACGTCCTCGCGGAACGGGTACCGCTCGAGCACCGCCCGGGGGATCGCGGCGTTGACGTTGGAGAACAGCGTGGTCGTATAGGTGAGCTCGTCGCCGTCGCGGATCCGTTGTACGCGCGGCGACGGTCCGTAGAGGAAGTCGAGGAAGAAACGCTCCGGCGGTCGGGCGTTCGCGTGCGGCAGCTGGCGGCCGTAGGCGCCGGCAACGTCAGGGCCGGATCGGGCGGCCGCTGCCAGCACCGCGAGCCAGTGCTCGTCGTCGGCGACCGCGTCCTGCGACGTGAACACGACCAGGTCTCCGCTCGAGAGCTGCACGCCGAGGTTGCGGGTCCGCCCGTGGCCGAAGTCGCCGGGCGGGATCACCTCGACCAGGGCGCCGGCAGCCCGGGCGACGTCGACGCTCCCGTCGGTCGAGCCGGAGTCGATCACCACCACCTGGACGTCCTCGCCCGGTTTCTGCCTCGCGAGCCCCTCGAGACAGCGGCGCAAGTCCGCGCCGCCGTTCTTCACGGGGATGACGACCGAGATCACTGCGGCGACGCAGCGAGCAGGAACTGGTACGCGAGGAGGGACGGGCGGACCGACGCGACCGCATGTGCGACGCGCTCGACCGTCGGCGTGCCGACGAGCGGGACCGGCGCCGTGTGGTCGAGGCTGATCACGCGGTAGCCGGCCCGCGTGACGGTCTCGACGAGCGTCTTCCGCGTGAAGAGGTGCGTGTGCGTGCGATCGAGGATGCCTCGGTCCGTGTAGCGCCAGCGCCCGCCGAGCAGCGAGAGGCGCATCGCCCAGTTCGCGACGTTCGGCGTCGTCAACACGAGCCGACCCTCGGGTCGGAGGAACGGCCGCAGTCGCGAGAGTGTGCGCTCCGGCTCGCGGAGGTGCTCCACGACGTCGCCGCAGAGGACGACGTCGAAGGAGCCGGGCTCGAGCGGGAGCTCCATGGATTCGACGTCGCCGACCAGCACGGCGTCGCAGATCGTGCGCGCGGCGTCGGCGGCGTCCGGATCGAGCTCGATCCCGACCACGCCGGCACCGCTCGCGGCGAGTGGCCGTGCGAGATAGCCGGAGGAGCAGCCGATGTCGAGGACACGGGCCGGATGTTCTGCGAGCGCGAGCGACAGGAGCCGTGAGTGACCCCCTTCGGGCCGCTCGTTGAGCGGGACGTAACCGCTCACGGAACCGTGACGCGCTCGACGATCCCCACGCGCGACGGCTCTGCGGTGCGCATGGACAAGAGCCCGAGGAAGAACGAGCCCAGGATCACCTGGACACCGATCGCGATCGCGGTGAACGAGACGGCGGTCGCGTACTCGTGCGCGAGCGCCCCGAACCCGTTCACCGCCCACGACACGAAGATCGCGGCGAGTGCCGCGATCCCGGCCAACATCACCGCGAGCCCGAGCAGGATCCCGTGCTCGAGCCGCACGTGGTTGCCGAGACGGTCGAGGAGCGGATCGTGCTCGCCGAGGTGGATGCGGGCGAAGGTTCGCGCGAAGACCCCGAGCTGGACGATCTGGGTGCCGAGCAGCAGCGCCGCGATGCACGCGAAGAGCGTATGGATCTGCCATGGCCGGCCGAAGATCGTCACGGGTCCGGCCGCGAGCGCGACCACCCCGGCGAGACCGAGAAAGAGCAGGATCGCGCCGGGGACGAAGTAGAGCCAGCTCGGGCTGTAGAGGAGCATGAACCTCACGTGTCGCCATGCGTCGCCGAAGCGGTTCAGCTTCGACTCGCCGACGCGCGGGTAGTAGTCGATCGGGATCTCGCTCACGACGGAGCTTGCGGCGGAACGCCTTGAAGACCATCTCGGAGGCGAACTCCATCCCCGTCGAGTGAAGATCGAGGACGGGCAACGCGTCGCGTCGCACGGCACGCATCCCGCAGTGGGCGTCCGAGATCTTGACGCCGAACAGGACGTTGAGCAGACCCGTGAGGATCGGGTTCCCGACATGGCGGTTGAGCCAGGGCATCGCCTCGCCGTGGATCGTCCCCTCGAAACGCGAGCCCATCACGAGGTCGTCTCCGGCTGCGAGTCGCTCGACGAACGGTCCCAGGTCCTGCATCGGGTACGTCTCGTCGGCGTCGCCCATCACGATGTACTCGCCGCGCACGTGGGCAAGTCCCGCGAGGTAGGCGCTGCCGTACCCTGGGCGCTCCTCGCGCACGACCGTCGCGCCGTGCTCCGAGGCGACGTCGGCGGAGCGGTCGGTGGAGCCGTTGTCGACCACGATCACCTCGCCCGAGCGGCCCGAGCGCCGGATCCCTTCGAGCGCCTGGTCGACCACCTTCCCCACTGCCGCTTCCTCGTTCAGGCAGGGGATGAGAACGGAGATCTCGGGCGCGTCGGCGGGCATCGCGTTCGGCGCCCGACCGTAGCACGCGCCGCCGGGGCCATCCACGCGCAGAGGTAGGCTGGGGCAGTGGCAGGCCCGGGTGGCACGGTCGTTCGTGTCGGACGCGGCCTGGAGCGCTTCGCGGAGAGTCGTCTCGCGACGCCGGTCGTGTTCGGTGCCGCCCTGGTCGTCTACGCGCTCGTCTCCTTTGCGACCCCTCTGCAGGCGGGACGCGACCTGCCGCGGTACCTGCTCGACTACGCGCAGCTCTTCGACTCACGTGTCACGTACCCGTACGCGATTCTCTCGCGGACGCCCGGGACGGGGATCGTCGCAGGCGGGCTGCTCGATCTCGGCCCCGTCGCCGGCGAGGCCGCCGTCGCCGTCCTGTACGCGTTCTCGATCACGGCGTGGTTCGCCGTCGCGCGTCGCTTCGGCGCGGCCGCCTCGCTGACCACGGCGGTCGCGCTCCTCGCCTACCCGGGCTACGTCCTCCTCTTCCACGAGCTCGCGAGCGATGCGCTGTTCGCGGCCGCCTTCGCGCTCGTCGCGCTCCTCCTCGTGCGGGTCGTGGAGGCGCCGACGGCAGGCCGGTCGGTGGCGCTCGGCCTCGGCATCGCGCTGCTCGTGCTCGTGCGGCCCGTCGGCCAGGTGCTCGTCGTCCTCGGGCTCGTGCCGCTGCTCGCGGCGCGCGGCCGCCGGCCCAGGCTGCTCGCGGCCGGGGCGTTCGCCGCGGGCGCGCTCGTGCCTCTCGTCGCGCTCGCCGCCCACAACTCGCTGCGGGCGGACGACTTCACCGTCGTCCGCGGCGGGTCGGCGTCGCTCCTCTTCCGCACCTTCGTCGCGGATCGCATCGTCGAGCCGGACAACGGCGAGGCCTCCGAGGAGCTCGCGAGCGCCGTCTCGCGCGAGCTCCTGCCGAAAGAGCCGTATCGCTCGCGCGGGATCGACCTCCAGGAGTTCTTCTCGTCCGGCAGCGCCCGGATGCTCGACGACCTCACCGTGCTCTCCGACCGGACGTGGGGCTGGGACGACGACTATCGCCATCTCGGCCGCGTCGCCCGGGAGGCGATCCGCGCGCATCCCGGCGCGTACACGCGCGGCGTGGCCAAGGATCTCTGGCGGCTCCTCCTCTGGCCGCTCTACGCGCCCGTCCCGGACGCCGCGGGCCCGTCGTCCTCGGCGACCTCGGGTCAGGAGAAGGGATCGGCCGCCACGACGGCGGCGCCGGCTCCCTCGACGGAGGACGAGCCGATCCCGTCCTCGCGCGAGGCCCCGTACAGCACGACCCCCGACGGCCGGATCAGGGAGGTCTGGGTGTCGCCGACCGAGCACGGGTTCGTCTTCCGGGACAACGCCGATCGCGTGGAGTCGGCTGCGCTCGACCGGAAGGTGGACCACCTCCTCGGCCGGCTCCCCGATCGCGCCGTACGCGCAGCGATCGTCAGGCGGGTCGACGACCTCTCGCGTCTCTATCCGCGTCCCTTCATGTGGCTGCTGCTCGGGGTGGCGGCGGCGCTCTGGCGGCGCCCGCGACGCATCGTCGTCCCTGCGGTGCTTGCGGCCTCGGCGCTCCTGGTCATGCTCTCGACCTCGCTCGCGGTGTACGCCGTCGCCGAGTACTCGGTCCCGCTCGTGCCTGCGTTCGTCCTCCTGGCGACCGCGGGTCTGTTCGGCCGCCGGGAGCACCCGCGGCCCGAGTAAGACGGATCGCAGCTCCGAGACGAATCGCGGGTCGGCTACGGTCTCGTGTCGGACATGCCGGATCTGCGTCTCGTCCCCAAGCTCGAGCTGGACCGACTCCGCGGCGCCGACGTCGACCCCGACGCGAGGCTCGCGCTCCTCGCGGACGCGTGCCGGTTGAACGCGCTCGTCGCCGTGAAGCGTGCCGGCTCCGGACACCTCGGCTCCACCTTCAGCGCGCTCGACGTCGTGGTGCACCTCCTGTTCGACGCGCTCGACGTCGCCGAGCGCGGCTTCGACGACCCGGACCGTGACGTCTTCTTCTCCTCCAAGGGCCACGACGTCCCCGGCCTGTACGCGGCGCTCTTCGCCCTGGGCGTCGTGCCGCGCGAGCGGCTGCTGCGGCTGCGCCGGCTCGGCGGGCTCGACGGCCATCCGGACGTCGGCGTGCCCGGGATCGAGGCGAACTCGGGGTCGCTGGGCATGGGGATCTCGAAGGGGCGCGGGATCGCCCTCGCGAAGCGCCTCCTTCGTCGGCGCGGGCTCGCGGTCGTCATGACGGGCGACGGTGAGCTCCAGGAGGGGCAGAACTGGGAGGCGCTGCAGGCGGCCGCGCACGCGCGCCTGGGGCGTCTCTGGATCGTCGTCGACCGCAACGAGGTGCAGTCGGACAAGCCGACCGAGGAGATCGTCGCGCTGGGCGACATCGAGTCGAAGCTCCGTGCCTTCGGCTGGCACGTCGCGACCGCCGACGGCCACGACCACGCGGCGCTGCGCACGACGTTCGCACGGTTTCGTGAGGACGACGAGACGCCGAAGGCCCTCGTCGCGCGGACCGTCAAGGGCAAGGGTGTCTCCTTCATGGAGCACCCGGTCGCGCTCGCCGATGGAGGCGGGACGTACCGCTGGCACGCCGGCGCACCCGACGACGAGGCCTTCGCCCGGGCCTCGGCGGAGCTCGAGGCCCGGCTCGCCGAGCGGTGTGACGCCCTCGGCATCGACCCACCGGCGCTCGAGACGGTGGAGGTCGAGGAAGTCGTGGACGGTCTCGAAGGCGAGCCCGAGTCGGGAGCGGGCGCCCGTGCAACGCGTGCCGCGAGACGGCGTGACGCCGCGGAGTACGTCGTCGAGGCATACGGCGAGACGCTGATCGAGCTCGCCGCCCACCGGGACGAGCTCGTCGTCCTCGATGCGGATCTCGCCTCGGACTGCCGCATCCGCGCCTTCGAGCTCGAGCGTCCGGAGCGGTTCGTCCAGTCCGGCATCGCCGAGCAGGACATGGTCTCGGCCGCCGCCGGGATGGCGCGCCACGGGTTGCTGCCGGTCGTCAACTCGTTCGCGGCGTTCCTCGCATCCCGCGCGAACGAGCAGATCTACAACCAGGTGAGCGAGCGCTCGAAGGTCGTCTACGCACTCCACTACGCCGGTCTGATCCCTGCAGGGCCGGGCAAGTCCCACCAGAGCGTGCGCGACATCTCGCTGCTCGCGGCGCTCCCGAACCTCGCGATCGTCCATCCGGGATCGACCGAGGAGACGGCCGCGCTGGTCCGCTGGGCCGTCGAGGACGCGGAGGAAACGGTCGCGCTGCGGCTTGCGATCGGTCCCTCGCAGCGGCATCTCGAGCTGCCCGCACGCGTGTCGCAGGTCGGCCGCGGCACGGTGTTGCGAGAGGGCGCCGATGCCGTTCTCCTCTCGTACGGCCCGGTGATGCTCCACGAGGCGCTCGTCGCAGCCGAGCGCCTCGACGAGCAGGGTGAGCTGTCGCTTCGCGTGGTGGCCATGCCCTGGCTCAACCGGTTCGACCGCGGACTGGCTCGCCGGCGAGGTGGCCTCGTACGAGCACGTCTTCGTGCTCGAGGACCATGCCCCGGTGGGCGGACTCGGCGACCGGCTCCGCGACGCGCTCACCGGGCGGGAGATCGGCATCTTCGGCGTCGACGGTTGGCCCGCGTGCGGGGCGCCCGGGGAGGTGCTCCGTTCCCACGCCCTCGACGGCGCGTCCGTCGCCACGCGGATCGCCGCGCGCGTCGGCCGAGCGGGCCGGCTCGTCCGCCGCTCGATGAGCTCCAAGCACGCCTGGGTCGTCCTCCCCGATCAGCTCTCGATCCGCGTCTTCCTCGAAACCGGAATCGTCGGCGGGCTCGACTCCCGTCTGGACGGGAGGCTCACGGCGGTGTTCCTCGTGCCCCGCGCGACGGCGGCCGAGTGGGCGGACCGCCTTCCCGGGCTGTCGATGCGCTACGGGGACGAGCTCACGGCGCCGAGCGGGCTCTCCGACCGGGCCCTCGGCCGGGTCGACGCCTGGCTCGACCGGCAACTCGGCTACCACCCGCTCGCGCTGCGCTTGAACTACCGCCACGGGTTCCATCGCGAGCGGATGCAGCCGGGCCACCCGAACTGGATGCTCGACACCGACCGCGACGGCCCGCTCCCGCGCTGGGGGCCGCTCGAGACGCGCGATGGAGCGCTGGTTCTTCAGCGCCCGGCGGCACGTTCCCGCGCACCTGCTCGAGGCGATGCGGGACGAGTGCTCGGGTCTCGTCCTCTCGAACGTCCAGCCCGCGAGCGCGATGCCGTTCCTCGTCGCCGCGCGCCGTCTGCGACTGCCCGTGGTAGCACACGTCGGGAGCTGGGACCACACCGTGGGCAAGGGCGTGATCTCCCCGTACTGCGATCTCTACGTCGTCCAGAACCGGGTCATGGAGGAGGATCTACGGCGCTACCACGGGATCGATCCCGGGCGCGTGCGCGTCACGGGATGGCCGCAGACGGATCTGTTCCACCGCCGGCGGCCGCGTTCCGAATACGAGGAACTGCTGCGGAGGCAGCGCCTCGACCCTCGGCGCCCGGTCGTGCTCGTCGCCGGCAACACGCCGAGCAACGCACCGTACGAGGACGTGTTCGTCGAGCGGCTCCTCGCCTGGTGGGACGAAGAGGCGCGCGGCCGCTTCCAGCTCCTGTTCCGCCCGCACCCGCGTGACGCCCGCTGGCGAGAACGCTTTCGAGCTGCTGCGGGTCACGACGGGGTCGCCCTCCAGGAGGCGACCTTCACCGATCTCGACGACCTCGCGACCGTGCTCCAGCACGTGGACGTCGTCGTCTGCAACGCGGGCACGATCCTCCTCGACGCACTCGTCGGCGACCGTCCGGCGGTGTGCGTCCTCTACGACGAGGGAGCGCCGCCCGGCGAGTCGTGGGCAGCCAAGAACGTCGTCGGCAAGCACTACGAGGAGCTCGCGACCTCCGGTGCCTTCTATCGGGCCGAGCGCTTCGAGGAGGTCGTCTCCGGGGTTGAGCGCGCGCTCGAGCATCCGGGCGAGCTCGCCGCCGAGCGGCGGCGCGCGGTCGAGCAGGTCGCGGGCGTGGTCGACGGGCGGGCGGCCGCGCGTGTCGTCGACGCCGTGGTCGAGGTGCTCGGGGACTCGGAATCGTGAACGTCGTGATGACGCTCCTCGCCCGCGACGAAGCGGACGTCGTGGACGCCCAGGTCTCCTACCACCTGCATGCGGGCGTCGACCACGTGATCGCGATGGACAACGCGTCGAGCGACGGGACGACCGAGATCCTCGAGCGGTACGAGCGGGCCGGGTGTCTGCGGCTCCTGCGGGAGCCGAGCGACGAGATGCGGCAAGACGAGTGGGTGACGCGGATGGCACGGCTCGCCGCCGCCGAGCACGACGCCGACTGGGTGCTCCACGCCGACGCGGACGAGTTCTGGTGGCCACGCGGCGGCTCGCTGAAGGACGTGCTGGCGACCGTGCCGGCGCGGTACGGCGTCGTCCGGGGCTGTTGGCGGCACTTCCTGCCGCGTCCCGACGACGGGTCGTTCTTCGCGGAGAGAATGACCGTGCGGCTCGCGGCGCCCGCTCATCCGGGCGACAAGGAGACGATCTTCCACGCCCACCAGAAGGTCGCCCACCGAGCGCACTCCGAGGTCGAGATCGAGCGGGGCAACCACAACGCGGAGGCGCCGGGGCTCGAGCCCCTCCGCGGCTGGCATCCGCTCGAGGTCCTCCATTTCTCCTTCCGCTCGGTGGCACAGCTCGAGCGAAAGGCGCGTGGCGGCTGGCTGCGCAGCCCGACGTACGAGCCGACCCGGCATCGGCTCCTCCTCGACGCGGCGTTCCGCGCGGGCCGCCTGGAGACGTTCTACGACGAGCACGCCGTCGACGACAGTGCCCTCGAGCGTGGGCTCGCGGACGGGACGCTGGCGGTCGACACCCGCCTGCGCGACGCGCTGCGCCGGCTGCGCGACGACAACGGGACGTTCGTGCTGCCCGCCGCGGGGCGGCAGCTGGCGTTCCCGCGCCCGAGCGCCGGCGACGACGCGGCATACGCGGCGGAGGCATCCGTCCTCGTCGAGATCGACGGCATCGTCCGGGCGGGGGAGCGGGTCCGGGCGCTCGAGCGGCGGCTCCAGGCGCTCGAGCGGGAACCGCTCGGGCAGGGCACTACACTGGCGCCGCGATGACGCTGGTCATGACGCTCCTCGCACGCGACGAGATCGACGTCGTCGAGGCGTGGCTCTCGTACCACCTGAACGCGGGCGCCGATTTCGTGATCGCGACCGACAACCGCTCGCAGGACGGCACGACCGAGGTGCTGGAGGAGTACGCACGGTCGGGGCACGTGCGTCTCATCCGCGAGCCGGGCGAGGACCTCCGTCAGGACGAGTGGGTCACGCGGATGGCGCGCCTCGCGGCGACGCGAGCACGGCGCCGACTGGGTGATCAACTCCGACGCGGACGAGTTCTGGTGGCCGCGGGGCGCCTCGCTCTCGGACGTCCTCGCGGCCGTGCCGCCGCGGTACGGAACGGTCGGGGCGTTCCTGCGCGTCTTCTGCCCTCGCCCGGGAGACGACGCGTTCGCCGAGCGGATGACGGCCCGCTTCTCGGCGCTCGCGCCGATCAACGACCCTGCCTCCCTCTACAAGCCGATCAGGAAGGTCATTCATCGTGGCCACCCCGAGATCCGGCTCACGCGGGGCAACCACGCGCTCGTCGACAGCCCGTTCTCGCCGCTCCGCGGCTGGTTCCCGGTCGAGTGCTTCCACTTCCCGCTGCGCTCCGCCGCGCAGTGCGAGCACAAGGCCCGGCTCCAGGGGACGGCGTTCGAGCAGCACATCGCACGCGCGCCGACCGCCTACCACGCGGACATGTTCGCTGCGCTCCGGAACGGGAGGATCGGGGAGTACTACGAGTCGCTGGTCGTCTCCGACGAGCAGCTCGAGCGCGGCGTCGGGCAGGGCAGGCTCGTCGTCGACACCCGCCTGCGCGACGCCCTGCGGCAGCTCCGCGACCCGGCGAGCGGAAGGTACGTGGCTCCCGGGAGCGGTCCGGAGCTTCGGTTTCCACTCCCGACGCTGGTCGACGACGCCGAGTACGCGGTCGAGGCGGCGGTGCTCGGCGAGGCGGACGTCGTGCGGCTCCAGCGGCGGCTGGACGAGCTCGAGCGCCGGCTCCAGACCGTGGAGCAGCGGCTGCCGCGACGCGCGTACCGCAAGCTGACGCGGAGCGCACGGCGCGTCCTCGGGGGTCGTGCTCCCTCCCCGTAGGGGTCGAGCTACTCCGCCCGCTTCACCGCTCGCACGCCGACCGTGACCTCGTAGAGCCGGTCGTGCGCGGCGAGCTCGGCCGGCGTCAGATCCGACGCGGCGAGCCCGTAGAGGAATCCCGCCGCGCTCAGGACGTTGCCGTACGAGCGCGTCTCGACGTTGCCCGCTCCGAACGCCTCCTCGGCGAGCCGCCCCGCGGAGCGGGCGGTGAAGTGCCACCACTCGCCGTACTCGTCGTCCTCGGGCGGCGAGATCTTCGTCAGCCCGGGCACGGTGGCGAGCAGCACCCCGCCGGGCGCGAGGACGCGTTGGAGCGTCGCGAGCGCGGAGCGGACGTCGTAGACGAACTGCAGCGTCTGGGTGACGATCGCGCAGTCGAAGGCGTCGTCCGGGATGTGCGGCGCGTCGGTCAGGTCGCCGACGATCGTCGCCTGCGGGTTGCCCTCGGTCGCCATCAGGATGTCGACGCGCTCGACGTCGTGCCCGAACCGGGTCGTGTAGTCCGCCGCGGCGATCTCGAGCACGCGCCCGCGGACGTCCGCCGCGTACGAGCCGACGAACTCCTCGACGTAGACGCGGTCGATCGGCGTCCCGCGCTCGAACCCCCAGTTCGGATCGATCGGCGTCACCCGGCGAAGGTCGCCGAGCTTCGGCGGGCGTCGGCGCCGCCAGTCCACGTAGGCGGCGCGAGCGGGACGGAGCCGTGTCCGGACCGACTGCGGGACGTAGCGACGCGGGTTCAGGAAGCGACCTCCGTCAAGGCCGCGATCATAGGGCGTCGTGGTCGAGCCTCATCCGGCGGAGACGTCGCGTCGCATCGTCGTCGTCTCGCCGCACCTGGACGACGGGGTGCTCTCGCTCGGTGCGTCCATCGCCTCGTGGTGCCGGGCGGGAACCGAGGTCGACCTGCTCACGGCGCTCGCCTGCGACCCGGACTCACGTGCCCCCGCGGGCGGTTGGGACAGGCGCGGCGGGTTCGCGACCGAGGGCGAGTCGGCGATGGGTCGGCGTGACGAGGATCGCCGCGCATGCGCCGCTCTCGGCGCGCGCCCGGTCTGGCTTCCGTTCGGGAGCGTCGACTACGAGCGCCACGGGGCCGACGAGGACGTGCGGCGAGCAGTGCTCTCGGTCGCCGCCGGCGCGGGCGTCGTGCTCCTGCCGGGCTTCCCGCTCAGCCATCCGGACCACGACTGGCTCGTCCGCAACCTCGTCCGCGGAGTTGAACGGCCGCAGGCACGGCCCTCTACGCCGAGCAGCCCTACACCCGCCGCAGCGGCGGCGAGCCGGAGGTGCCGGACTGGCTCGCCGGCGCGCTCGGCGCGCGGACGTTCGCGCCCGTGGCGACCGGCCACCGCGACCGCCTCGCGAAGTGGAGGGCGATCCGCTGCTACCGCACGCAACTCCCGCTGCTGGGCATGCACCGGAGCCCGCGCCGCGGCCCGTTGCGCGCCGCGCTCGCTCCGGAGTGGGTCGCGTGGGGCGCGGATTAACCTCCCCTCCGGCATGAAGCTCGTGATGACCCTTCTCGTCCGCGACGAGGCCGACATCGTGGACGCGCAGATCGCCTACCACCTCGACGCAGGCGTCGACTTCGTCGTGGCGACCGACAACCGGTCGGAGGACGCGACCACGGAGATCCTCGAGCGCTACGAGCGCGACGGCGTGCTCCACCTGATCCGCGAGCCCGGCGACGATCTGCGCCAGAGCGAGTGGGTGACACGCATGGCGCGGCTTGCGGCGACGGACTGGGGTGCGGACTGGATCCTGAACGCGGATGCCGACGAGTTCTGGCTCGCCCGCGGTGCGTCGCTCAAGGAGCTGCTCGGGGCCGTGCCGCCGCGGTTCGGCGCGGTCCGCGGCGCATGGCGCAACTTCGTGCCGCGTCCCGACGACGAGCGGTTCTTCGCGGAGCGCATGACGGCCCGGCTCTGCACGCCGAGCTTTCATCCGCACCCGCTCAGCACCCACTTCAAGTCCGCGCACCGCGCCCGACGGCGACGTCCGCATCGGGCGCGGCAACCACGAGGCGCTGGCCGACGACCTGGTTGCGCTGCGCGGGTGGTACCCGATCGAGATCCTCCACTTCCCCGTCAGGTCGTACGAGCAGTGCCGACGCAAGTACGTCACCCAGTTCGTGGCGCTCGAGCGCAATGCGGAGAAGGGGATCCCGGGGCACATGGCCGAGGCGTACGAGGCCTACCGCGCCGGGACGCTCGACGCCTTCTACGCCCCGCTCGTCGTCGACGACGAGGCGCTCGAGGCGGGGCTCGCGGACGGCACGTACGCGATCGACGTCCGCCTCCGCGACACGCTGCGCTCACTGGGCTTCGGAGCCGGCCTCGGCGAGCCGCCGGCCCGGCGACGGCGCACCGTCGCCCTCGCCCCTGGAGGAGGCGGCCGCCTTCGCCGCCGAGTACACCTCGCTCGGCGAGTCCGACCTCGGCGCCTCGTTCGGCGCCCGGATCGACGAGCTCGAGGCGCGGCTCGGCAGGCTCGAGCGGAGCCCCGTCGCGCGCGTCCGTCGCCTCGCCGGAAGCCTGCGCACGTGAGCGAGCGCGTGGGGCGGCTCATGGCGTTCGTCCCGACCCGGCGGGCCGCGCTCGTGCTCTTCGCGCTCGCCCTCTGCGTGTTCTGGTTCCAGGCGCTGGGCTGGCCGATGGCGAAGGGGCGGGACACGTGGGACTACCTCGTCTACTACCTCCAGCTCTTCGACTCGAAGCCGCCGCTCTCGCAGGTGCAGCTGTTTCGGACCCCGCTCACGCCGCTCGTCGTGGGGCTGCCCATGGCGATCGGCGGGAGCATCGCGGTCGAGGTCGTCTTCGGCCTTCTCTTCGCCGTGTCGGTCGTGGCGTGGAGCGCGACCGCGCTCACCTTCGGGCGTGCGCCGGCGCTCGCGTCGGCCGTGCTCCTGCTCGTGTATCCGGCCTGGGCGACGCTCTACCACCAGGCGTCGAGCGACGCCGTCTTCGCGACGGGGCTCTCGTTGTGGGCGCTCGTCGTCGCCCGGACGCTGAGACGGCCGACCACGACCGGGTTCGTCGTCCTCGGCCTGGGAATCGCGGCCCTCGTGTTGATCCGGCCTGCGAACCAGGTGCTGCTCCCGGCGGTCGTCGCGCCTCTGCTCGCGGTGGCGCCGTGGCGGCGTCGCTTCGCGTGGGTCGCGGTCTGCCTCGCGGCGGCCGTCCTGCCCCTGGCCGGCTGGGCCGCACACAACGCGATCCGCTACGACGACTTCACCGTCACCCGCGGCGGACGCGCGTGGGTGCCGTTCCTGCGGGTCTGGCTCGCCGACAACACGATCTCGCCGGAGAACGGCCCCGCCTCGCGACGCCTCGCCCGGCTCGTCGAGAACCACGTGCTGACCGAGGAGCCGTACCGGAGCCTCCACGTCCCGCTCGACGCGTACCTCGCCAACGGGTCGAACTACGAGACGGTGCGGCTGATCGCCCTCTCCGACAGCGTGCTCGGGCGAGACTCGCAACTACAGCGTGCTCTTCGACTCGGCGGTCGAGGCGATCCGCAAGCACCCGGGGACGTACGCGCGCGGCGTCGCCGGGCTCTTCTGGGACTTCCTCATGCAGCGACCGATCCGAGAGGGGATCGCACCGCGCGCGCAGACGGCGCCCGAGCCGCCCAGGCCGACGTACGAGAGCAACGGCGTGACGCTTCCGAACCCGCAGGCGACGGTGCTGCTCGAGGGCGTGCCGTACGGGTTCGTCTGGTGCGCCTCCGACTACATCGACTCGTGCACCCTGAAGGATCCGTCGCTCGTCTTCACCGGACCCTGCGGCGCAGCAGCGGTACCGCGAGGTCGTCGCGCAGATTCGCGCCTGGGACGCGGAGCTTCCCTCCCGCACCGGGCCAGTCGTGGGTCACCGGGATCCTCAACCGGATCACGCCGAGGTTCCCGCGGCCGCCGCTCTGGATCGCGGTCGGCGTGATCGCGCTCCTCTGGCGGCGACCCCGGGGCTGGCGGGCGATCGTCGTGCTCTGGTCCGCGGCGGTCGCCGTGCTGCTGATCCACGCGGCCTCCCAGGGCCTCGCGCCCGAGTTCTCGCTGCCGCTCTACCCGCTGTTCATCGTGACGGCGCTGGGGGCGCTCGGCGGGGATCGCCGGGCCGCGCCGTCGCCGCCGTGACGCGCGCTCGCTCCCACGCTCGTGGCGGTCGTCGCCCTGACCGTGCTCGGTGCGGCGCTCCGGTTCCCGACCCTCGATCGCCAGAGCTTCTGGCTGGACGAGCTCGTCACCGTGTCGCTCCTCGACCACGGCCTCGCGTGACGTGCTGCGCGAGGTGCCTCGCAGCGAGGCGACGCCGTTCCTCTACTACGTGGTCGGGTGGGCCTGGGGCTCGCTGTTCGGGCTCGGCGAGGTCGGGATCCGCAGCCTCTCCGCCCTCGCCGGCACCGCCACGATCCCGGTCGCCTATGGCGCAGGGGCGGTGCTCGTCTCGCGGCGCGCCGGCGTCGTCGACCGCGGCGCTCGTGGCCGTGAACCCGTTTCTCGTCTGGTACGCGCAGGAGGCCCGGTCGTACGCGCTCTTCGCGCTCCTCGGTGCCGGGACCGTGCTCGCGTTCGGACACGCGCTCCGCGGGTCGCGGGGCTGGCTCGCCGCCTGGGCGGTGCTCTCGGCCCTCGCTCTCGCGACGCACTACTACGCCGTGTTCCTCGTCGGCGCCGAGGTGGTGTGGCTGCTCCTCCGCAGCCGCCCTCGCCGGCCCGCCGTCCTCGCGACACTCGTTCCCCGTGGCGACGCTCGCCGTCCAAGCGCCGCTCCTCCTCGAGCAGCGTGGCAACGGCGAGGCGGTCACCGGATCGTCGCTCGCCGACCGGATCGCCGGCATTCCGAAGAACCTCGTCGTCGGCTACAGCTTCCCGGCCGAGGCGCTCGGCAGCGCGCTCGCGGCGCTGCTGGTGCTGGTCGGCGTCGTACTGCTCGTGCGCGTCGCGAGCCCGCGCGGCGTGGGGCCTTGATCGCGGGCTCGCTCGCGGCAGCCGTGATCCTGATCCCGGTCGTGCTCGCGGTCGGGGGAGCGGACTACCTCGTCGCCAGGAACACGATCGTCGCGGTCGTGCCTGCGGCCGTCTGCGTCGGCGCCGGCTTCGCGACGGGCAGGCTCGGCCTCGCGGCCGCGGCGGTCCTCTGTCTGCTCTCGGCGGGCATCGCGCTCGCGCCCGCGCTCGACACGAGCTACGGGCGCACCGACTGGCGGGGGGCGGCCGCACCGCTCGCGACGACGACGGGTCCTCGCGCGATCGTCGTGACGCCCTACATGAGCCGGACGCTCTGGAGCCCGTACCTCCCCGGCCTCCACGAGCCGACCGGGAACGGCGCGACCGTCAGCGAGATCGCCGCGGTCGGGTTGGCCACCGAGGGCGGGTATTCCGCGGGGCACGTGGTGCCGCCGAGCGTGGGCGTCCCCCGCCCGGTGAAGGGTTTTCGCGTGGTCGACGTCGAGCGAAAACCCACGTACACGCTCGTCCTCTACCGGGCGAGCCGACCGACCTTCGTCCCGCTGCCCGTGCTCACCGGGCTGGCGCTCACGAGCGAGCAGCCGGGGGTGCTGCTCCAGGGCTCCTGAGCCCGTCCCGTGCGGCGGCGCGGGCCGTCGGCGGCGCTAGCATCCCGGGGTGGTTCGAACCGACACGACGCTCGCAGAGGAGCGGCCCACGTCGGGCGCAGCGGACGCCGGGACGGACCCCGTCCCGTCGCAGCGACGAACGGGACGGTAGGGGTCGACGCCGAGGCGTCTCGCGTGACCGTGATCCGGCCCGCGAGTCGGATCCCCCGTCTCGACATCGGCGAGCTGTGGCACTACCGCGAGCTGCTCTGGACTCTCGTCTGGCGCGACGTCTCCGTCCGCTACAAGCAGACCTTCCTCGGTGTCGCCTGGGCGATCCTCGTGCCCGCGTTCACGGCCCTCGTGTACGTGATCGTCTTCGGCAAGTTCGCGAACTTCCCGGCGGGATCGACGCCGTACCCGAGCCTCGTCGTCGCCGGTGTCCTGCCGATGCAGTACTTCGCCTCCGCACTCAGCCTCGCGAGCCTGAGCCTGCTCTCGAACCTGCCGCTCGTCACCAAGGTGTACTTCCCGCGCACGCTGCTCCCCCTCGGCGGCGTGACGGTGCCGCTCGTGGACTTCGTCATCGGCCTGCCGGTGCTGCTCGTGCTGATGTGGAAGTACGACACGTGGCCCGACGGCTGGAAGGTGTGCATGGCGCCGCTCTTCATCTTGCTGGCGGTGGTCACCGTGCTCGGCATCAGCCTGCTGCTCGCGGCCGTCAACGTCCGCTACCGGGATGTCCGCTACATGATCCCGGTGTTCCTGCAGGTCCTGCCGCTGCTCTCCGGCGTCATGTTCGCGGTGAACGAGATCCCCGTGAAGTGGCAGTGGATCCTCTCGTTCAACCCGATGACTTCGGTGATCGCCGGGTGGCGCTGGGCGATCCTCGACGCTGCCCCGCCCGAGCCGGGGCAGGTGGCGGTGAGCGTCGCCGTCGCGGTGACGCTCTTCGTCATCGGGCTCGCGATCTTCCGTTCGTCCGAGCCACGCTTCGCGGACACGATCTGATGTCGGTCGCGATCGAGGTCGACGCGCTCTCGAAGAAGTACCGCCTCGGCGAGTACCAGGCGGCGTACGGAACGCTGCGCGAGACCCTCGTCCACGCGGGGAAACGCCTCACGCGGCGTGAGCACCACCGCGCGGCGAGCGAGGTCTGGGCGCTCTGGGACGTGTCGTTCCAGGTCCCGGAGGGCCAGGTGCTCGGGGTGATCGGCCGGAACGGGGCCGGGAAGTCGACGTTGCTGAAGATCCTCACGAGGATCGCCGTGCCCACGTCCGGCCGCGCCGAGATCCGCGGTCGGGTCGGCAGCCTGCTCGAGGTCGGAACGGGCTTCAACCAGGAGCTCACCGGCCGCGAGAACGTCTACCTGAACGGTGCGATCCTGGGCATGAAGCGCCGGGAGATCGAGCGGCGGTTCGACGACATCGTCGAGTTCTCGGGGGTCGAGCAGTTCATCGACACGCCCGTGAAGCGGTACTCGAGCGGCATGTACGTCCGCCTGGCGTTCGCGGTCGCGGCTCATCTCGAGCCGGAGATCCTCTTCGTCGACGAGGTGCTCTCCGTCGGCGACGCCGAGTTCCAGCGTCGGTGCCTCGGCCGGATGGAAGAGCTCGCGAACACCGGTCGGACGGTGGTGTTCGTCTCCCACGCGCTCCCCGCGGTCGCGCAGCTCTGCGACCGGGCGATCTGGATCGACAGCGGCCGGCTGGTCGGCGACGGCCGCGCCTCGGAGGTGATCGCGAACTACCTCCACCAGACCCACTCGGCGGGGACGGAGCGAGTCTGGACGGAGGACGCCGCGCCGGGCAACGACCTCGCGAAGATCCTCTCGATTCGAATCCCCTCGCACGAGGGTATGCCTCCCGGCGTGATGGACGTCCGCCGGCCGATTCCCGTGGAGCTCTCGTTCAGAGTGCTGCGCGAGGGCAAGCCGCTCTTTCCGAAGATCAAGCTGCTCGACGAAGAAGGCGCGATCGCCTTCAACGCGATGGACACCGGTGCGCGGTGGCTGCAGCCGACGCCCCCGGGCGACTACGTGTCGACCGCCTGGATTCCCGGCAACCTGCTCAACGAAGGCTCCGCGATCGTCGAGGCGGCGATCTGCAGCATCGACTTCCCGAAGCTGCAGCACCACGCCGCGGTCTACGAGGCGGTCTCGTTCGAGGTGCTCGACCCCGGCGAGGGCGACTCGGCGCGGGGGCAGTTCAGCGGCCAGTGGCGGGGCGTCGTCCGCCCGCTGCTCGAGTGGACCTGCGAGGCGAGGTGATCGTGCCGTCGACCACCTCTTGAGGGACCAGCCGTCAGCACGCCGTCTACGACAAGCCCGGTCATGAAGGCCGTACCAGCCGCCGCTCCCCGGATTGCGGTGATCGTCAGCACCTACGAGTTTCCCGCGGCGCTGCACGCAGTTCTCTGGGCGTTCGCCGAGCAGTCGGACCCGAACTTCGCGCTCGTCGTAGCCGACGACGGCTCATCCCTCGACACAGAGGCGGTGGTCGACGAGTGGCGTTCGTCCGTTCGGCACACGGCTCACTCATGTGTGGCAGCCCGACGAGGGCTTTCGCCTCGCTCGCGTCCTGAACCTCGGTTCGCTGGCCGTGAACGCCGATTACCTCGCGTTCATGCATGGGGAATCGGTTCCGCGCCGTCACTTCGTCCGCGCGCTCCGATCGTGCATCAGACCGGGGTGGTTCGTCGCGGGCCGCCGCATCGATCTTGCGCCGCGCTCTCACGGAGCGCGTGCTCGAGCAGCGGCTCCCGGTGCATCGCTGGGGCCTCCTCCAGTGGCTCCGCGTGCGCGCCGAGGCAGGTCCGGTAGCACCGCTCACGCGACGCGACCGACGGCGGGTCGGTGCTCGCCGTGTGCCGGAGTTCAGGCCCCACAACCGCTCGTACGGCCACCTGCTCGGGGTCGACCGAGCCGACTTCGAACGGGTCGGTGGGTACGACATGCGCTACGTGGGTTGGGGCGAGGAGGACGTCGACATCGCGGTCCGTCTTCGCCGAATCGGCCTGCGCTGCGGTCATCCGGGGCCGGACGGCACGCTCATCCACCTCTGGCACGGGTCGGAAATCCCCGCGGAACGACCCAACTGGCACCTCCTTCGCGAGACGGAGCGAAGCGATCGAATCGAGGCAATCGAAGGTCTCGGACGCCTGGAGGCGTCTGAGCCGGGAACGAATGCGAGGTCGGCGGGACGCCCCAGCCGTCGAGCAGCCGGATGAGCCGCCCGCGCGAACGTGCCGGCGTCGAACCGGTGGGCCCATCGTCTCTGCGGATCCCACCCGCGCCGAGACCAGGCGTCAATCTCGTCGGCTTTCTCGAAGCGGAGTCCGGTCTCGGCGAGGTCGCGAGGCGCGTCGCGCGGGCGATCGAGGGGAGCAGCGTCCCACTCGCGGCGATCGTGCATCGCGAAACCGAGCGCCGTCAGCTCCAACCGCCGGGGCTGTCGCTCACCGACGAGGCGCCGTTCGACACGAACATCGTCTGTCTCAACCCGAGCCACCTTCCGTCGCTCGTCGCGGCTCTGGGCGCCGAGTTCTTCGCGCGGAGGTACGCGATCGGAATCTGGTTCTGGGAGACGAACCGGCTACGGGCCGCCGAACGGAGCGCGGCGCGATTCCTCGACGAGCTCTGGGTCACGAGCCGCTATGTGCGGGACGCGATCGAACCCGAGGTCGAGATCCCGGTGCGCGTCCTGCCCATTCCGATGGCCCCCCCGACGGCGCCGTTCCGGACCCGGGCGGAGCTCGGGCTCCCGGAGGGATTCACGTTCCTCTTCGTCTTCGACTTCTGGAGTGAGGAGCGCAAGAACCCCGCCGCGGTCATCGAGGCGTTCACGAGAGCGTTCGCGCCGGGAGAGGGGCCCACGCTGCTGCTGAAGAGCATCCACGGTGACGCCAAGGCGTTGAAGCTCGAGAAGCTGGCGGAGATGGCGAGAGGCCGCACGGACATCGTCTTGCGAGACGGCTACGCCTCCGCGGCAGAGCGCGACTCGTACTTCGCCGAGTGCGACTGCTACGTGTCACTCCATCGCAGCGAGGGACTGGGCTTGACGATGGCCGAGGCAATGAGGTTCGGCAAGCCCGTGATCGCGACCGGGTACTCCGGCAATCTCGAGTTCATGGACGAGGCGAACAGCTACCTCGTGCCGTACGAGCTGGTCGAGGTTCCGTCCACCTGGTGGGCCTACGTGCCGGGCGCGACGTGGGCGGAGCCGGACGTCGATGCCGCCGCCGACCTCATGCGTCGAGCCTGGGAGCATCCCGCCTCGGCCGCGACGGTCGGCACACGAGGTCGTGACACGCTGCTCGAGCGGTTCTCGTCGTCACGCACCGCCGAGTTCGTCGAACACCGCCTTGCGGAGCTGGGAGAGCAGGGAGCGATCGCCGCGCGTGCGTCGGGTCACGATGCGCGTCCGGCGATCGTGGAGGCGTCTCGGGGGCTCCGAGTGGACGCCGGGGCCAGTCTCACCGGCGGCGACGGGGTGGCGACGTCGCTCGTTCGCCGATTCCTCCGTCGAGCGCTGTGGCCGTACCTCGAGGAGAGGCGGCGCACCGAGACCGCCCTCGTCGATGTGGCGACGTCGTTGCAGCGCTCGATCCAGGATCTGGAACGGCGGGTCGTCCAACTCGAGCGCGGGGACGAATCCGTGGAAGACCACGACTACTGAGCCGCTCACGACGCCGACCGCGAGGCGGCCGCGAACTCTCACGACCCGCGCCTCGAGCGGTTCACTGCCGACGATCTCGATCTCCGGAAGCGGGAAGATGAGCCTTCCGCCCTTCTGGACGTACTCGGCCTCACGCTCGACGATGCCCTCCCGGAAGTGCCAAGGGAGTACGAGGAGATAGTCCGGTTGGGCGGACCGCATCTCGTCCTCGGGGATGATCGGGATGCCCGTCCCGGGTGTGACACGGCCGAGCTTGTCGGAGTTCACCTCGGCTATCGCCTCGATCTCCGTGCCCGTCAAGCCGCAGAACTGAAGCAGGACATTTCCTTTTGTCGACGCTCCGTATCCCATGATGCTCGCTCCGTCTCCTCGGAGAGCGTGGATCAGCTGCGCGAGATCGGTCCTGTGACGAAAGACGCTCTCCTCGAATCTGCGAAACGGTCCCGGCGTCATCAGCCCGATCCGCTCCTCCTGCCCCAGGAACCAGTCGATCAAGACCCGATTCGGGACGAGCGGTGAGCGCTCGTGCGTCGCGGTGACGGCAAAGCTGCCCCCGTTGACGCGGTTGAAGCGGACGTCCAGGAGCTGGAGCCCCGCTTCCTCGAGGATCCGGCAGACGTTCGCCAGCGAGTAGTACTCGAGGTGCTCGTGGCAGATCGTGTCGTAGGCCGTCAGGCGCAGCATCGACGGCATGTAGGACTGCTCGAAATGCCAGACGCCGTCCGGAGCGAGGCAGGCTCGTACATCTCGCGCGAACGCGACCGGATCCTCGAGGTCGTAGAACATCGCGACCGACGTGATCACGCGTGCTTGCGAGTCCGTCGCCCGCCGATAGACGTCTTCGGAGAAGAAGTCGGCGACGACCTCCGCGTCAGGGGGGTAGGACGAGGCGAAGCGCGTCGCCGTTGGATCGATGCCGATGCGCCGGAGACGCGGCGTCTCGTACGACGCGAGAAGCGTCCCGTCGTTGCTCCCGATGTCGAGCACGACCTCGCCCGGCTCGAGCGCGACGAGAGCCTCGAGGCCCGCGGCCTTACGGCTCAGGTGGTGAACCATCGTGCGGTTCAGACCCGAGCGGTACCCGTAGTTGTCTCCGTACATCTCGTCAGGATCGTGGCTGTGTGCGAGTTGCAGGAGCGCGCACGAGGGGCACCACACGACTTCCAGCGGGCCGCTGGCCACCGATTCCTCCGCGGAGCGCGGGAACACGCCGGTGAGTGCCTGCTCGCCGAGCGTGAGCATGCTGACGAGCTCCGGTGCTCCGCACAACCTGCACGCGTCGATCCGTCGGGCCTCCCGTGCCGGTGCGCTTCCCGGAACGGACGCATCGTTCGGGGACTGCTCGCTTCTACGCATCGAAGATGCGTCGGGCTCGGTGGACGGGCTGCGACGTGAACGCAATGCGTCCAAAACCGGCGCCGCGTCGCTGGAATTCGTCATCGTCGTGCGTCATGCGCCGAGTGGGATCCTTCCCTCGATGAGTCGCTGCGCAACCCACGTCTCGATGGCGGCGGTGAAGCGCGCCCAGGTCGGAAGCTCCAGCGCGTGTGCGGCCGTCTGGTACTCGGCGTTGAGAACCGGGTCGGCAAGTCGTTCCACCGCCGCGTAGACATGTTCCGGCGTCACCTCGGCCAGCCGTATCTGGCCATGCGCCGGCACGTCCTCGAGCGCCGGCAGATCCGCGCTGACGATCACCGGGCAGCCCACGCCGAGCGCTTCCATCGGTGGCAGGCCGTAACCCTCGGCCTCGCCGAGGAACAGGAGTGCCGTGGAGGACGACACCGCGTCGAGCACGTCTCCGTCGTCCGCCTCGGCGATCCATTCGAGCGGCCTCGAGCGCGAGAGACGCTCCAACCGCTCGAGGACGTCTCTCGTCTCCCAGGCCGCCCGACCGAGAACGACCAGCTCGTACGGCCTGCCCGCTGCCCAGAGCCGCTCGAAGACGTCGAGCGCGACGGCGTAGCGCTTGCGTGGCTCGATCGACCCGACCATGCAGAAGCGGGGTGTCTCCGGAGTCGTCCGCCGTCCCGCAGGCAGTGCATCGGCTCCCGGTCGTGCGACGAGCGAGTTTCGAAGTCGGCGGCGCGCGAGACGCGTCTCGAAGACACGACGCGTCCGCTCGGAGATGAAGACCACGTCTTCGATCCGCGAGACCGCCAGGTGATATCGCGTCCTGCGTCGATCCGCTCCGCGTGGGAAGAACTGCGGATGCGTCATCGGCAGTGCGTCGAAGTAGAGCGCGAACGGCACGACCGACGACGTGGCGCTCAGGCCGGCGAACACCGACAGGCTGTCTGCCCGAAGCGTGGGCTCCGGAAGCAGGAAACCGTCGAACGTCTCCGCGAGCCGGCCGGTCGGTACCGCCCCGTCGCTGATCGCACGCAGGGCGGCGAGCGCGCTGCCGCCGGCGTCGGTCCGTGTGCTCCCCTCGAACCGCGAGCGCAGGACCGCGGCGAAGTCGGCGATCGGGCCGACGGAATAGGCGCCGTCGGCGACGACGCCGAACGACGCGTCGACGTCTCCACCACCCCAGTTCGCGGCGAGATGACCGAGGACGCGCTGGATGCCGGTCGTCGCGGGCCAATGCGCCCACTGCGAGACGTCGACCAGGACCCGCCGCATCCCCTGTTACCGCCGCCCGTCCAGCCCGAGCGATTCGAGCAGCGCACGGGCGTACGACTGGAGCGACCGGCGGCCGAGATACGCGCGACGCTCCACCTCGATCGCGGGGTCCTCACGACGTCGGTCTCGCAGCGTCGCGATCGCTTCCGCGACGAGCAGCGAGCTCGTCACGGAAGAGACCCTTGCGACATACGGCGGCGCGTCGAGCTCATCTGCCAGGCCCTGCGTGGCCACGGTCGGGATACCGAACGCCAGGCAGTCGGCCAACGCGCCGCTGAGCGAGAGGAGCGAGCTCGTCCGAAGCTGCACGGCAACGTCGGTGGCCAGCAGGAACTGCTCGAGCTCGGTGCGTGGAAGTCGGCCGTGGAACGACACGTTGCGCTGGACACCCAGATCCGCTGCCAACCGCTCGAGCGACCGGACCTCGCCGGGCGGCGCATCGCCGATCAGATGGAGATGGACCGGGCACCCCCAGTCCCGCAGCCAAGCGGTAGCCGCCACAACCAGATCGACTCCCTTGGTCCGCCGACTGACGCCGCCGAAGGTGGCAACGTGGCGGTCGGCCTCGGGGAGTCCGAGTCGGCGGCGCGCGCTGTCGCGGACGTCCCGGTCGACGGTCCCGCTCGACGGGAGGTTGTACGGGACGAACGGCAACGAGACCGGCGCGACTCCCGTCTCTGCCTCGATTCGTCTCGCGAGCGAGCGACCGTGTACCAGCAACGGCGTCGCCAGCTGCGCGATCAGGTCGTAGCCGATGGTCGGTAGCTCATCGAGGTCACGCAGAAGGTCCGCGAGCTGCTCGACCTCCACCTTTCGGTGCCTCGAGAGGAGCTCCGAAACCCACGCGTCACCGCGATCGAGTCGATACGCCTCGATCATGCGGTCGTCGTGCGCGATGCACGCGCCCCCGTAACACGTGAGGAGGTCGAGCATCGGGAAATGGAAGTAGCTGTTACCGACGACGTTGACGACAGCGTCGTACCGGCGGTCCAGATAGGGCGCGGCGGAGATCGGGCCGACCGCGAGCGCTCCGTCCCTTCCGACCGGTGCGTTCGAGTACACGTCCACGTCGGCGTACTCCGCGACGTGTCGGAACGTCGCCGCCGTGTAGTCCGCAACACCCGAGCTCTGCGGCGGAAAGGGAGAGAGCACGGCGAGGCGCGGGCGCGCACCCCGGCCGGCGCGGCGTCGAGTCGCGCCGCGCGAGTCGGGACGAGTCGCGACGAGCTCCGACAGCGCTCGCGCTGCACGGTCCAGTACGGCGTCCGGGTCGGCCCGATCGCCTAGTGCTTGGCGCTGGAGGCCGAGCACGTGCTCGCGCTCCGTGAGCACGCGGTCGATCGCACCCGCGAGCGCCCGGACGTCACCCGGTGGGGCGAGCCACGGGCCGGCGCCGAGGAGCTCGCGGTGAACCGGGAGCTCGGATGCGACGACCGGTGTTCCCGCCGCGACGGCCTCTGCCACGGGGATCGAGAATCCCTCCGCAAAGGAGGGGACGAAGACGAGCGATGCGCGTCGGTACAGGTGAGCGAGCTCTCCCGGCGGAACGGCCCCCACGAGCTCGAGGGCGCCCTCCGGGAGGTCGAGCGCGCGCGCCAGCTCGCGCACGGCGTCCGTCTGCCTCCTCCGTAGCCGTCCCGTGACGACCAGGCGCAGCGGTGGGGCCGCAGCATCGAGGTGGCACGCGAGCGCGGCGACTGCCGCCGCGCAGTTCTTACGGGGATCGGAGCCTGCCGGCGTCAACATGAACGGCCCCGCGGCCGCGGGAGGCGTGCGCTCGACCGCGACGGGGCTCGCGACTCCCGTGACCGCGATTCGCCCGGTTTCCGCGACGAGTCGCCTGCACGTCCCCGCCGTGGCCTCCGAGATCGGCAGGAGCAGGTCGTAGTGGCGGAGCGCCTCGGTCCTGACGAGATTCGTCAGCCGGGCGGCCGGGGAGGAGAGATACGCGCTCGGGTGCTCGCTGGGGATGAAGTCGTAGACGACGGCGGCTGTACGGCAGCTCCCCGAGAGGAGAAACGGTGTCGCCGGCCCGAGTGAGTCCGTCATCGGGGAGAGTTGCACGAACAAGCGCGGGTCCGACCGCCCGGCCGAGAAGGGTGTCGTGACGATGTGGTCTCCGAGCGCGGCGTCCTCCGCGGCGAGCTCCGGGAGCTCGGGGCTCGTGAGGAGGTGGACGCTGGCGCCGGGCACCGCGCGGACCGTCGCCCGGAGGACGCTCCGGGCGTGCAGCCCGACCCCGCGCGAGGCGTACTGCTCGCGTTGGAGGCAGCGCACGTCCACGACGACGACCTGGCGTCCGCGGGACCCAGGCCCTCCTCCAGCGTGAGCGAGCGCGGACTGTCCGGCCAGAACGAGCTGGGCGAGTGCGTCCGCCTCGACGACCGCTTGACGTTCTTCCCAGGAGAGCCGTCGTGATGCGAGTGAACCGTCGTCTGCCCAGCCCGTATCTTCGACCTCGCTCCTGAGGCGGGCCGCCTCGGACGGGTCGAGCGGGGACTCGAGCGGACGAAGCACGTCGGCCACCGGACCGAGCGGCGAGTCCGGTCGGGGGGGCGCCTGCCCACGCTCCGGGAAGTGCCATGGCTCGCCTGGACGTGTCGCGTGCTCGTACGCCCGCTGCGGTGTGAGCCGCTTCTTCGGGCGCTGCCCGCGCGGGAGCCGTGAGCGGGCACGGAGCAGGGGAGACCCGGCCCGCGCGACTGCCCGGCCGAGACGCAAGGCTCGCGATCCGTACACCGCCGCCAGCTCGTCCCGGAGCCGCTCGACCTCTCGCGAGCTCCTCTGCTCGAGGCGGGCCAGCTCGTCGAGCCGCTCCAGGTCACGCTCGAGCGTCTCCTGGAGCCGGGTGTTCTTCGCCGCGAGCCGCCTCGTCTCCAGCTCCGCGCGTCGCACCGAGGCGGGCACGAATCGGTCGAGCTGCGAGACGGGGTACGCGAGCGCAGGCGCCACGTCCCTGTGCGCCCGGTCGACGTAGAAGCGGTTGATCCCGTCGAACGCCGCGAGCTCGTAGTCCGCCTCGACGAGCATGTGCTCCCAGTCGTCGTGGATCGGGTCGTCCGGCGATGACCTCGCCGTTGCCACGACGAGCACGACGGGTCGGTGCGCCGACCAGTCCGCCGACGCGAGCACGTGCCGCTCGGAGCCACCGACGTCGATCCTGAGGAAGTGAATCTCGCCTCCCGCGGCGCGGGCCCTCAGAAGCGACTCGAGGCGAGCCCGCGGGACGGCGGCCTCGGCGCCCCGCCCGATCGAACCGGCGACCGGCGCGACCGTCCCTTCGTCCTCACCGACGACGGCGCGGACGTTCGTGTCGCGCGGGCGAGCCGCTGCGAGCAGCTCGTGAGCGGGGCCCGGCTCGACGTTGATCCCCGACCAGCCGCGGTCGTAGAACAGCTTCGTGACCGAGCCGTCCCAGGGGTCGCCTGCGCCCACGTCCACGTAGAACCCTTGCGCGACCTCCTTGAACACCCGCCACAGTCGAACGTCCTCTGCGTTCGCGCCGTAGGAGACGAGCGCCTCGGCATCGGTGGTCGCCGAAGACCCGGGTCGATCGATTTGTGGCGACGGAGATCCAGCCACGAGCGTCGGACGGTCGGCTGCCCCGCCGGGGCAGGGACGTGGTGGACAGTACCCACACGGTCGAACGCGAGCGCGCGCGACGGAGGAGGGCGCACGCTCGCGGCAGACGTCTGCGCCGAGCCGACGGAGCTCGCCCCCCGGGCCGCAGGCGTGTCACGGCGAGGCGTAGCCCCAGCGGTTCAGGTCAGAGCGAATCGCTCGACCGGGTCGATCTCGTCGAGCGCACCCGAATACGTGTAACTGCGCTCGGTGAGCGACGCCAGCGAGGCGGGCGAGGAGTACGTGGCCGTCGCGAGCACGCGAGGCTTCGTCGTCGAGAACCCGCCACGGTGGAAGCCGGCGGTGTTGCAGAACAGGAGGGTGCCCGCAGGCCCCGTGAAGGTCTGCGCCGCACTCGAGGGGATGCGTGCCTCGAGCTCTTCCTCGGTCGGGTAGTTCTGGCCGAGCGGCTGCCAGCCCCACGCGTCGGCGTACGGGCCGCCGGGCTGGCTGCCGGCGACGTACTGGAAGGGGCCCATTGTCTCGTCGACGTCGACGAGGTAGAGGAACACCTTCAGCAGGTGCTTGTCGTCGTAGTCCCGGTGCCAGCGCTGTGACGAGATGCGCTCGCCTTCGGCGGGCTGGGGCACCGAGTACCAGACGTCGACGTACTCGAGCTTCGACCACATCTCGAGGTACGCGTTGGAGATGTCGAGCAGGCGATGCGAGGCCGCGACATGGAACCAGGGATCGTCCGGCCCTAGCTCGACCCCGTAGCTCTGCAGCCGCACGACGAACTCCTTGCCCGGACGCACGCGCACGTGCTCACCGCCCGCCGCGATGTCCGCCTCCGTCGAGGCGACGAATCCGTCGCGCTGAGCCTCGAGAGCCCGCCAGTGAGACTCGTCGGGGAACAGCTCCCGGAACGAGCGGAGCGAGTACCCGTGCGTGCGGACGTCGGCGAGGATGCTCGCCTGGACGTCGTCGAGCCGCGGCGGCGCCTCCGCGAAGCGCTCGCGACTCGTGCGGTTCGAGAGCAGCCGGTCGTGCAGCTCGTAGGTCGCGCGGATGCCCTGCCGCTCGATCGCCTTCGCGACCCGGTCGGCGCGGTGCGTGAACACGCGATTCACGCGGGCTGAGAACTTCGTGTGCTGCCTGTGCATCTGTCCTCTCGGGCCGGCGGGCAGTCGCCTACCTTACCCGCGGGTGACCGTGAGCTCCGTCTTCTACCTCTTCCGCGACGCGCCGCACCGACGCGCCGCCCTCACCGCCGAGCCGGGCGCACCGGAGCGCTACTCGCTGTACGGCATGGATCAGCTCGCGTCGCGCGGATACGAGATTCGACACAACCTGGAGGGGCGAGGCCCAGCGTGGGGAGCCAGGGTCGCGGGGAGCGCGCTCAAGCAGGGTCTCGAGGCGGCAGGAGGCTACGGCGGGGATTTCGGAACCGTGATCGCGTCGCTCCGGCGTCTCGACCGGGCGGACGTCGTCTTCTCGACCGTCGACACGGTTGGGATCCCGCTGATGCTCCTCGCGCGCGGTCACGTGGTGCGCCCGCCGTTCGTGTACGCGGCCATCGGGCTGCCCGAGCGGCTCGCACGGCTCCGCTCGCCGCGCATGGAACGGCTCTACGCGCGAGCGCTCGGCTCGGCGTCGACGATCGTCGCCTACAGCGAGTACGAGGCGGACGTGCTCCTCCGCTGGCTCCGCGACCGTGGGATCGACGCCCGAGTCGAGTTCCTTCCGTTCGGGGTCGACGTCGAGGCGTTCCGCACCGGCGGCGCAGCTCCCGAGGTCGACGTCGTCTCGGTCGGCGCAGATCCGCAGCGCGACTTCGACCTACTGCTGGCGGTCGCCTGGGCCATGCCCGAGACGAGCTTCCTCGTCGTCACCAGCGCAGAGCGCGCACGCTCGCTCTCGCCCCGTCCGCACAACGTCGCGGTGGAGGTCGACCTCCCGTTCGACGAGATGCGCGGACGCCTCGAGCGCGGCCGCGTCGTCGCCCTGCCCGTCCGCGAGAACAGCTACTCGGGGGCGACGACCGTGCTGCTCCAGGCGATGGCGCTCGCGAAGCCGATCGTCGTCACGCGGACCGCCGCGATCGCGACCGGGTACGGGCTCGAGGACGAAGGCAACGTCCGGCTGGTGGCGCCCGGAGACGCCGCATCGTTCGGGAACGCGCTCGCGGATCTGCTCGCGGACGGAGCACGGGCCGCGGCGCTCGGCGCTCGCGGACGGGCGACGGCGGAGACGCGCCTCGGCTGGGATCGGTACGTCGATGATCTGGCCGCGCTGCTCGCCGCGGCGCGGGCGCGCTGAGAGACGCCCGCCTCAGTCGCGTTCGAGCCGGAGGACCACCGGATGGGCGCTTTCCCGGCGGGTGAGGCCGGCGGCTTCGAGGTGCCGCGCCAGGTCGTCCGCGCCGCAGTCGGCCCACGCGTGCGTCTCGACGTACGCCGCGCTGACCCCCCTCCAGGCGGAGGGGGGTGTGCCGAGGATCGTCGCGCACTCCTCGCCCTCGATGTTCACCTTCACGATCAGGCGGGCGCCATCTGCGAGACCGGTCGCGCCCGCGAGCACGTCGGCGAGCGCCTCGACCTGGACGCGCTGGATGCCGCGCTCGTAGCGAGCGAATGCCTCGGGCGGGTGGAGGGCGTGTCCCCAGGACGCTCCCATCACGTGGAGCCCGACCTCGCCGCTGCCCGCGCCCACGGCGTGCTGCCTCGTCTGCCAGCTGCTCCCGAGAACCGAGTCTGCTCCGCGCGCCAGGAGCGCGAAGTTCGCCGTTTCCGGCTCGTACGAGACGACGGTGCGCGCCCCGCGGAGGAGCGCGTACGCGCCGTAGTACCCCTTGTGTGCTCCGATGTCGACGACCACGGCGCCCCGGTACTCCCCGGCGTACGCGTCGTCGACCGCCACGAACGCGAGCGACGCCCAGTCGATCTCGTAGTCGGCGTGCGAGAGATAGATCGTCGTCGAGCCGAGCCGGAGTGCGTACGCGGCGCGCGGGCGCACCCGGCGCTCGAGCTCCATGCGAAGCAGCCCCACGCGTGCACTCCGCGGGAGCCCGGGGTGGCGGACGGCCCGAACGAGACGGCTGGTCGAGGGCATCGGGCCGCGCGAGGTTAGCGTGTCGCCGTGCAGTCGAGGACCATCGCGCGTGCGGCGCGCCGGGCAGGTCGAGCGATCGACCGGAGGGTCGGGATCGAGCGCGACTGGGTCCGCACGCGGCACGGCCGGGCCGACCTTGCCCTGTTCCACGAGTTCGAGCCGCCGCCGGCGGGCGGCGGACACCAGTTCATGCGCGCGCTCGTGCGGGAGCTGGCGGACCATGGGCTGGCCGTCGAGCAGCAGCGCATCTCCGCGGGAACGCCTGCCTGCCTGTTCAACTCGTTCAACTTCGACTTCGGGCGGCTGCGCCGCTTCTCCGCGCGTGGCGCGCGGCTGGTGCACCGTGTCGACGGACCGATCGGGGTCTACCGCGGCTTCGACGACGGTACGGACGACCGGATCGCGCGGATCAACGCCGAGCTCGCCTCGGCCACGATCCTGCAGTCACGCTTCTCTCTCGACAAGCATCGCGAGCTGGGGCTCGAGCTGCGCGAGCCGGTGGTCGTCCCGAACGCCGTCGACCCGGCGATCTTCCATCCGCCGCCGAGCCGTGAGCCACTCGAGGGGAGGCGAGTCAGGGTGGTCGCGACGAGCTGGTCGGACAACCCTCGCAAGGGCGGCGACGCGCTCGCGTGGCTCGATCGCAACGTCGACCCCGCGCGATTCGAGCTCACGTTCGCCGGCCGCCGGCCTGCGCTCGACTTCCAGCACGTGAAGGTCGTCGGGCCGCTCGACTCGCAGGCGCTCGCGGGCCTCCTGCGCACGCAGGACGTCTACCTCGCCCCGAGTCGAGACGATCCCTGCTCGAACGCGCTGCTCGAGGCCCTCGCCTGCGGCCTGCCCGCGGCCTACCGCGACAGCGGCGGCCACCCCGAGCTCGTCGGCGAGGGCGGGCTTCCGTTCCGCGGCGACGAAGAGCTGGGCGACGTCCTCGAGCGCCTCGTCTCGGAGCTCGACGAGCGACGGGGGGCGATCTCGGTTCGGCCGATCGCGTCGGTGGCGGACCGGTACCTCGAGATCCTCGGTCTGGACGCGCGCCCCTAGAATCCCGCGACCGTGGAGAACTACCTGCGACGGGGAGTGCGCAGCGCGCGGCACCGGGTCGGCCGGCGTCTGGATCGCGCCGCAGTCTCCCGCGCCCACGACGTGCTGTACCTGTCCGACGCGTGGACCGAGGCGACGTGGCTCGGAGCTCAGGCGCTCAAGAATCCACTCGACCTCTGGGTGTACCAGGAGATCATGGTCGAGACCCGACCGGAGCTGATCGTCGAGACCGGAACCTATCGCGGCGGGAGCGCGTTCTTTCTCGCCTCGATCTGCGACCTGCTCGGCACCGGCGAGGTGGTCTCCATCGACGTCGAGCCGGTACGCGACGACTACCCGCCGCACCCGCGGGTCACGTATCTCGGGGGCCGGTCGTCGACGGACCCGGACGTGGTCGCGACCGTGCGTGAGCGCGCGGACGGCAAGCGGACGCTCGTCGTCCTCGACTCCGACCACTCCCAGGCACACGTCGCGGCGGAGCTCGCCGTGTACGCCGAGCTCGTGCCCGTCGGCTGCTATCTGATCGTCGAGGACTCGAACATCGGGCAGATCCGCAAGGACCTGCTCCCCGGGCCGATGGAGGCGATCGACACGTTCCTCGCCCGGACGGACGCCTTCGAGATCGACCGGGACCGCGAGAAGTTCCTGCTCACGTTCAACCCGCGCGGCTACCTCCGCCGGACGCGCTAGCTGCAGACGTCTCGTCGCAGCTGCTCGTTCGACGAGGCGCCGACGACGCGCACCGGCCCGCCGACCCGCCAGAGCACGAGGTTCGCCGCGGTTCCCTCGGCGACACGTGACCCCGCGAGCCGCACGCCCGGCTGGGTGAAGACGTAGTCCGCCACGAGCGGGTTGCCCGGCGACGTCTCGAGCCCGCCGGCCGCGTTCACGTCGACGCGCTCGATCGGCAGGCCGTCGGGAACAGAGCCTCGAACGTACGCGGCGCGATCGACGGCCGAGTTGAAGAACTCGGTCAGGAAGAGCGCGTGCCGCTCGAGCGCCGACCCGCAGCGCGTGTCGACGTAGAGCTTCGTGACCGGGTCGCCCGCAGGGAGGCGCTCGTCGATCCACGCGCGCTCCAGCCCGCCCGCGAAGACCTCGTTCTCGGGCGCGTCGATCATCCGCTGCCAGGCGAAGTACGACATCGCGACGAACACCGCGGCCACGGCGGCTGGGAGGGCCACGCGGGCGATCCTCCGCGGCAGAGCGACGGTGGCTGCGACGAGCGCGACCACGAAGAGGACGAGAGCGAGGCGACCCGACGCGGGCCCCGGCCCGGCCAGCTCCGCCTCGACGCGGACCCACAGCGCGCCGGGGACGGTGTCGATGCCCGCCTCGTTGGCGAGCTGGCCGAAGGGCAAGATCAGTGGCAGCAGCAGAGCGGCGGCGGCGCCGACCGCCGTTGCGAGGAGGGGCCGAGGCAGACCTGCGGCGAGCCACACCACGAGCGCCACCAGCCAGAGTGGCACGAGATAGAAGCCGTAGCGGTCGTGGAGCCGGTCGTATCCCCACGGCGTGCTCGTGAACGCGGCGACCACGAGCAGGCCGGAGACGTTGGCGGAGACGAAGAGCGCCACGAACGCCGCGGCCGAGCGTGAGCCGGCTCTTCCCGCGCGCGTCAGCGTGGCGAGGACGATCGGCGCGACCACGATCGGGACGACCGCGAGATAGACGGCGAAATCACCGAGGTGGTAGACGAACCACTTGACCACCTCGAACGGGTCGTAGCCGCGCCAGAGCTCCCAGTACGCGCCGAGCGAGCGGGAGGCCGAAGCCCCCGAGGCGAGCCGCGCGGCGAACGCCAGCACGGCGAGCGCGAGCGGCAGCACGGTGGGCCAGAACCGGACGAGATCCCCCCGCCCGCGCGGGCGGGCCCACGGCGCGATCACCCAGAGGATCCCGAGGGCGCCGACCCAGGTCACGTAGAGGATCCCGAACTGTGGGCGCGTGAGGAACGCGAGGGCGCACGCCGCGAGGACGGCGAACTGCCGCACGAGCGTCGGGCGTTCGAGCGCCACCATGATCGCGTAGAGCGCCCAGGCCGTTGCGACGTAGGACAGGCTCTCGGTCATGATCGTCGCGACCGAGATCGAGGACGGGATCGCGACGGACAGCGCCGCCGCGAGCACGGCCCACCAGCCCGACACGAGCCGGCGCGCGAGCAGGTAGACGGGAACTGCCGTGAGCGCGAACAGGAGCGCGTTCGCGGCCTTGAACCAGTCGTAGGCCGCATCGACGCTGCCCGCCACGCGCAGGATCGCCGCGAGCACGAGCGCGAGGAGCGGACCGAAGCCGTAGTCCGCGCCGCGGAGCGTGAGGCCCTCGCCCTCCACGAGCGAGGAGGCCGCGATCAGGTACCGCACCTCGTCCGGGAAGACCCGGGGCGTCTCGACCGCGACCGCGAGCCCCGTGTAGAGGCCGAATGCGGCGGCCGCGACCACGACGAGCGCCAGCGCGGGCCGAAGACGAGTCGCCGCGGCGGTCGGATGCTCACGCTCGGCGGACACCGTGCGGGGGTCCGACGCCGTCTCGATCTCCGTCGCCACGCTCGCGCGATGCTAGCCCCCGGCGGAGGACGCCGCGGGCACCGACCCCGCTATCCTCGCGACCCGTGGACCGGAGACGAACCCTCGTCGATGCGTGGGGGAGCAGGACGGCTCGGCCGGCCCGATGAGCCTGGGCGCCCGAGCGCGGCGCCTCGGCGCTCCCGTCGCCAGGCCGCTTCGGCGCGCAGCGGTCAGGGCGCGCACCCGAGGCTGGCCCCCGCGGTCACGCCTCTTCATCGCGGACGAGGCGGCCCAGTGGGTGCTCTCCTACGAGGCACGGCAGCTCGCGCGCACCGCCGCGGCGCTGGGTGTCGAGCTCGGGCCGAGGGCCTGGGTGCAAGGGGTTGCCGACCAGTCCGTCTTCCACCTGAGCCAGTTCACGCTCCTGCTGCACGACTTCCAGCGATCGGGAAATGCTCTCGGCCTCGCGTACTTCCACGGGAGACCCGGGACGCCGGGCATGCCCGAGTTCGACGCCTGCTTCGAGACCATGCGCAAGCGCCACGCCGAGCTCGACCGCATCCAGGTGACCAACCGGGAGATGGAGGCGCTCGTACGATCGACGGGGATCGCCGAGGAGAAGGTGCACCTGATCCCGATCGGGATCGACGTGGAGGTCTTCCGCCCGGCTGACGAGGCGACCTGCATCGCCTCGCGTGGACGGTTCGGCTTGCCGGAGTCGGCCTTCGTCCTGGGCTCGTTCCAAAAGGACGGCGTCGGCTGGGGAGAGGGCCTCGAGCCCAAGCTGATCAAGGGCCCCGACCTGCTGCTCGCGGTCGCGGAGCGCGTCGCCGAGCAGGTGCCTGAGCTCTACGTGCTGCTCACCGGGCCCGCGCGCGGCTACGTGCGTGCGGGGCTCGAGCGGCGTGGCATCCCGTACCGTCACATGCTCCTTGCGGACGTCGAAGCCGTCGCCGACGCGTACGCGGCGATCGACGTCTGTCTGGTCGCCTCGCGCGACGAGGGTGGGCCTCGGGCCGTGCTCGAGTCGATGGCGACGCGCGTCCCCCTGGTGACGACGCGGGTCGGCCAGGCGGCGGACCTCGTCCGCCACGGCGAGAACGGCTGGATGGCCGAGCCCGAGGACGTCGACGGGCTCGTCGCGTGGACGCTGCACGTCGCGGGCGCAGGCTCGGCCGCGCTCGAGCCCGTCCTCGCCGCCGGACGGGCCACCGCCGAGGACAACTCCTACGACGCGCTGCGGGGGCGTTGGCGCGCGCTGCTCGACGGCTTCGTCGCGCTCCCGGACGCGTGATGGACGCGAGCCGTGCGCGGATGGGCAGGTACGGCCGCGCCGCGACGCGCTGGGCACGGCTGCTCGCGGGCCGACGCACGCGGCCGGGTCTCAGGGTCTTCTACGGCTGGGACGTGATTCCGGCACCGGGCGAGCCGGTCGCGGGAGGCACCGCAAAGCTCCAGAAGCTCGCGGCACGCTGGCCGAGCTCGCCGACCGACTTCTCCCTCCTCTACCTCGGGACGACCTACCTTCCGCGTGACCTTCGCCCGCTGCTCTGGGTTGCGACGCGGCGCGGGGCGAAGATCGTCGTCAACCAGGACGGCGTCGCCTACCCGGGGTGGGCGGGCGAGAGGACCGACGAGCTCAACGTGCCGCTCCGACGCACGCTCCACGCGGCCGACCACGTCCTCTACCAGTCGCTCTTCAGCAAGCGCTCGTCCGATGCGTTTCTCGGCGCACCGGACTGCCCCTGGGAGGTCCTGCCGAACGCCGTCGACGTGGAGACGTTCACCCCGGGGCCCGCGCCCGCAGATGGACCCGTTGTCCTGCTCGGCGGCGACCAGACGCAGGAGTACCGCCTCGAGCTCGCGCTCGAGACGTTCCGGCTCGTCCTCGACGCGCACCCGGACGCGCGGCTCCTCGTCGCGGGCCGGCTCGTCTCGGATCCCGAGCCGACGGTCACCCGGCTCGGGCTCGGTGCGGCAGTGGAGCCGGTCGGGAGATACGGGCAGCGGGAGGCTCCGGCCCTCTACCGGCGGGCACACGTGATGCTGCACACGAAGGTGAACGACCCGTGTCCCACCGCGGTGATCGAGGCGATGGCGTGCGGCGTGCCGGTCGTGTACCCGGCGAGCGGTGGAACGGTCGAGCTCGTGGCCGACGAGGCGGGCGTCGGCGTGCCGCATCCGGACGGGTTCGAACGGGACGAGCCGCCCGCGCCCGAGGCGCTCGCGGCCGCCGTCTCGGCCGTGCTCGCCGACCGCGACCGCCTGTCGACGCGCGCGCGCGAGCGGGCGGTCGAGCGCTTTGCGCTCGCCGACTGGCTCGACCGGCACGCCGAGCTCTTCGCGTCGCTCGTCGAGTAGGGACTCAGCTCCGGCGGCGGCCTGCCGCCAGGCCCGCGACGCGGCCGGAGAGGGTCGCGAGCTGGAATCGCGCCCGGGTGCCGTCGAGCAGGACCGCGCAGGCCGCCGACGCGAGGAGCGGCCGCGCGAGCAGCCGCAGAACCGTTGCTGCGGGGTAGCGGTTCGCGGCGAGCACGTAGCCGAGGCTGCCTCCGTCCCGCCGGCCGAGCGCGACGAGCTCGTCGGGCGAAGGCGCCTTGACCGGGTGCACGACCACGAGGGTCGGGTCGTACTCGATCCGGGCGCCCCCGTGCAGGGCGCGGACGAGGTAGTCGATCTCCTCGCCGGAGCTCCAGGGCGTGTCCGAGCCGAGCCCGAGCTGCTCGTCGAAGCCGCCGACCTGCTCGATCACCTCCCGGCGGAGGAAGATCGTGTGCGAGATCGCGGTATGGAAGACCGAGTCCGGGCGGATCCGCTGCCCCCGCGACGGCCAACGACCGGCCGTGCGTCCGTCCGCGGCGACGGGCCGGCCGGTGAGGCCGTCGAGCCCCGGGTCCGCCGCGAACCTCTCGGCGACGCGTTCGAGGAGATCGGGCGGGTAGACGCAATCGTCGTCGGGAAAGGCGACGACGTCGGCCGCGAGCGACGCCAGCGCGACGTTCCGGGCACGCGAGAGCCCCGCGTGGCGCGTGCAGCCGCAGCGGCGTCGAGCTCGTCGTGGCCGCCGAGCACCGCCTCGACGCGGTCGTCCTCGTTCTGGTCGACGACCACGACGCGAAATCGGCGGTGGGTCTGTGTCTCGAGCGACGCGAGGAACCCGTCGAGCTCGCGCGTCCGGCCGACCGTGGCGACGACGAGGTCGAACCGCAGGTCGGCAGCGGCTGCCGACACCGGCGCAGGCTACCCTCACCGCGCCGTGGCCTCGCCGCTCGTGTCCGTCGTCCTGGCCGCCCGCGACGCCGAGCGGACGATCGTCGACGCGGTGCGCAGCGTGCTCGCGCAGACGGAGCAGGATCTCGAGCTCGTGGTCGTCGACGACGCGTCGGTCGACGCCACGCACGACCGCGTCGCCGGCGATCGCCGACCCGAGGCTTCGCGTGTTGCGCAACGACCATGCGCTCGGCCTCGCAGGCGCCCTCAATGTCGGCCTCGAGGTCGCCACGGGGCCGTATCTCGCGCGGATGGACGCCGACGACCTCGCATTGCCGGGCTGGCTCGCGGCTGTCCTGGGTCGACTCCGCTCCGCGCCCGGCACCGCGGTCGTCGGCTGCGGGATGATCGATCTCCACGAAGACGGGCGCCTCGGAACCGTCCATCACGTGCCTGTCGGCGTACGGGCGGTTCGCTGGGCGACGCTGTTCTCGTCCCCCTTCTTCCATTCCACCGTCGCGCTCGATCGAGCGGTGCTCGACGGACACGATCTGCGCTACGACACGTCGTTCGAGGAGAGCGAGGACTACGACCTGTGGGCACGGCTCCTGTCCGTTGCCGATGGTGACAACGTGGGCCGTGGGCTCGTGCTCTACCGCAAGCACGCGACCCAGGCATCGGCCCGGCGGGCTGCGCTGCAGCGCGAGTGCCAGGAGCGCGTCGCGCTGCGCGAGATCGGGCAGCTCGCGCCGTGGCTCGATCGGGAACGCGCAGCTCTCGCCTGGCGCGCAGGGGCGGGGCGTCCCTTGCGACCCGGGACCGCCGCTGCCGCTGCGGACGGCCTCGTCGAGCTCGTCGGGGCCTTCGAGCGCCGATACGGCGGCCGCGAGGCGCGGCGGGCGGCCGCGTGGTCGCTGCTGCGCGCACCGGACCTCGACCGAGGAGCACGCGCTGCTGGCCGCGAAGGCGGCCCGCCTCGACCCGGGCCTCCCCCGGGCAGCGGTCGGGCGGCTGCGGCGGCGGCGAACGAAGCGCGACGAGCGCGATGCGGCGGGGTCCTGGCTTCGAGTGCAGCGCGGGGGCCCCGTCCGCCTCACCGTCGTGCTCCCCGAGCCGACCCCGTACCGGACGCCGATGCTCGACCGGCTGGCCGTGCGCCCCGAGGTCGAGCTGACCGCCGTGTACGCCGGCGCGTCCGTCCAGCGGCGGACGTGGACGACCGACACCGAGCACCGCGCGGTGTTCCTGCGCGGGCGCCGTGTGCCCGGGCGCGTACCGCGTCCTGCGCCACGACTATCCCGTCACGCCCGGGGTGTTCGCGGCTCTCGCGGACTCGGCGCCAGAGCTCGTGGTGATCTCCGGTTGGAGCACCTTCGCCTCGCAGGCGGCGACGGCCTGGTGCCGCCGACACCACGTCCCGTACGTCCTGCTCGTGGAGAGCAACGAGCGCGAGGCGCGTCCGGGATGGCGGCGTGCGATCAAGGAGGTCGTCGTGCCCCCGGTCGTCCGTGGCGCTGCGGAGGTGCTCGTGGTCGGCTCTCTCGCCCGGGAGGCGATGCTCGCGCGGGGCGTCGACCCCGCAATGGTCTCCGTCTTCGCCGACACGATCGACGTCGAGGAGCTCGGACGAGAGGTCGAGCGCCTGGCGCCGCGGCGCGACGACCTGCGCTCGGAGCTCGGCGTCCGGCCCGACGACGTCGCGGTGCTCTCGGTCGCGAGGCTCGTGCCGGAGAAAGGCCACGACACCCTGATCCGAGCTGCGGCGCTCGTCGCAGACCCGCGCCTCGTCGTCGTGCTCGCCGGTGCCGGCCCGGAGCGTCCGCGCCTCGAGGCGCTCGGCGCCGAGCTCGGGGTGCGGCTCGTGCTCGCTCCCCACCTCCCGTGGGAGCGGATCGCCGAGCGGTACGTGATTGCCGACGTCTTCGCGCTGCTCTCGCGGCACGAGCCGTGGGGTGTTGCGGTCAACGAGGCGGCGGCGGCCGGGCTCCCGCTCGTCCTCTCGGACCGAGTCGGTGCCGCCTTCGATCTGCTCGAGGACGGTCGGAACGGCGCTCTCGTCCCCGTCGACGACCCGCACGCCGCAGCCGACGCGCTCGAGGGCCTCGTCGCCGATCGGGAGGGACGTCGCGCGGCCGGCGCCGTCTCGCGCGAGCTCGTCCGCTCGTGGGGCTACGAGCCGAGTATCGAGAACCTCGTCGCGGTGATCCGACGCGTCGCCGGGCGTCAGGTGCCGAGCGCCTCCTCGTAGATCGCGAGCTGCGCGTCGACGACCGCGTCCCAGGTCGATCTGCGAGCGGCGCGCCGAGCCCCCTCCCCGAGCGTTGTCCGCAGCTCCGGGTCGCCGAGCACGCATGCGATCGCCTCCACCGTGGCGGACTCGTCGTAGGGCACGACGAGTGCCTCGCCCTCTGCGAACGATGCGGCGATCCCGGTGCGGTCGGACACGACGACGGGCGTGCCGACCGAGGCTGCCTCCGCCGCGACGAGCCCGAAGTTCTCACCTCCGGAGGCGAGCACGAACACGTCGGCTCGCCGATACAGGTCGAACGGCGGTCCCGGCAGTGGGCGGCAGCAGGTGGACGCGCCCGGCAGTACGAGGATCGGAGCGGGCGGCCGCGACGGCGGACATCGTTCCGTGCCGGTCGTCCGGGCCGACGAGGACGACATGTGCATCGGGGAGTCGGCGGGCCGCCTCGACGAGGTGCTCGATGCCTTTCTCGGCGGCGATCCGGCCGACGTAGAGCACGACGGGCGCCGCCTCCGGGACGAGCCCGAGGAGGGGATCGGCGTCTCCCGGCGGAGGCGCCACCGGAAATGCGTTGTCGCGGAGACGGACGCCGCGCCGGGTCGATGCCGCACGCGACGACATCGTCCCTCTCGCGGGGCGAGGACACGATCACGAGCCGTGCGCGCGTTGCGACGCCGCGCGCGAGCGTCGCGTCGAAGGCCCGCTTCAGCCGCACCTTCCGCAGGCGCGGCCGGAACATGCCCACCGGCTCGAAGACATACGGGATCCGTCGTGCGCGGCACCAGCCGGCGACGACGGTGGTGAGCGGGTCGCGGAACCCGATCACGTGTGCGACCGTCGGGCGGGGCAGCTGCCGCAGCGCGAGCGGCAGCGTCGGAGTCACGCCCATCCAGCGATAGCGGACCGGCGTCGCCAGGTACGTGACCCGGGCGCCGTCGACCAGGTCGACGCGGGTGCGCCGGTCGGGACGCCCGCTGACGTCCGTGAGGGTGGTCGTCAGCACCTCGACCTCGTGGCCGCGCTCGACGAGCCGCGCCACGAGCCCGCGCGCGACCGCGACCGGGTCCGCCGAAGGCGTGTGCGGGCCAGTACGCCGGGATCGCGAGGAGGATCCGCAGCCGCCCGCTCACGAGAGGGAGCCTACGTCCAACGAGGTTCGTCTAGCGTCTCGTGACATGACCGAGGTCGCTCGGCCGAAGATCCTCGTCCTCAACCAGTACTACTGGCCAGGGATCGAGGCCACCGCGCAGCTCCTCGCACAGCTCTGCGAGGAGCTCGCGAAGGACTACGACGTGACCGTCGTGACGGGGCATCTCCGGGGCCACGATCTGCCTGCCCAGGAGACCCGAAACGGCGTTCGCATCCTGCGGGCTCGATCCACGACCTATGACCGCTCCGAGCTCCATCATCGTGCCGCCAACTACGCGAGCTACCTCGGCGACACCGTGCTGACCGCGCTCCGGGGCGAGCGGCCCGATCTCGTGCTCTGCATGACGGATCCCCCGATCATCGGCGATGTGGCGCTCGTGGTCGCCCGCCGCTTCGGTGTGCCGTTGCTGGTCGTCAGTCAGGACGTCTTCCCCGAGATCGCCGAGCGCGTCGAGCGGCTGCGCCAACCGATCCTGCTCGGCGCTCTCCGACGTCTCGTCGCCTTGTACCTCAAGCGCGCCGACCGCGTGGTTGCGATCGGCGAGACGATGAAGCAGCGGCTGGAGGACAAGGGCGCCCCCCCGGAGCGCGTGACCGTGATCCCGAACTGGGTCGACACGACCGAGCTCACCCCGAGCCCACGGCAGAACGCCTGGTCCGACGCGCACGGTCTCAGCGATGCGTTCGTCGTCATGCACTCGGGCAACATCGGTCACGCCCAGGACCTCGACACGCTCGTCCGCGCCGCGACCTTCCTGCGCGATCTCGAGACGCTGCGGATCGTGGTGATCGGCTTCGGTGCCCGTCACGGCGAGGTGACGCGGCTCGCGCAGCGGCTCGAGGTGATGAGGACGGTGCGCTTTCTCGGCTACCAGCCGAGGGACGTGCTGCCGCTCTCGCTCGCCTCCGGCGACCTCCACTACCTCGGGCTCGTCCGCGGTCTGTCGGGGTTCGTCGTGCCGAGCCGCGTCTACGGCATCCTTGCTGCCGGTCGGCCGGTGCTCGTCTCGGCCGACGCGGACAGCGAGACCGTTCGGCTCGTCGAGGAGGTCGGGTGCGGGGTGGTCGTTCGCCCCGGTCGGCCCGAGCTCGTCGCGGGAGTCATCCGCGACGTGGTGGAGCAGCGCCTGAGCCTCGCGGGGATGGGAGACAGGGGGCGTGCGTGGGTCGAGAGCGAGGCCGATCGCACGGTCGCGTTCGCCCGCTATCGCCGGCTCGTCGCGGAGGTCGTGGCGAGCAACTCCCGGTAGAGCGTGTCGACGTCGTCCACCAGCCGCTCGACGGCGTACCGCTCGAACATGCGTCGCCTACCCGTTTCGCCCATCGCCGTTCGCCGCTCGGGGTCGCGGGCGAGGATCTCGAGTCGTTCCGCGAACGCGTGCGTGTCGTTGGCGCGGACGAGAAAGCCCGTCTCGCCCTCGTCCACGACGTCGGGGACGCCGCCCACTCTCGTCGCGACCACCGGTCTCCCGGCGGCGAGCGCCTCGATGATCGTCACCGGCGTGCCCTCGCTGACGGACGTCAGAACGACCGTGTCGCAAATCGCGTACCAGGGCGCGACGTCCTCCTGGTAGCCGACGAACAGACACGAACGCGCCAGCCCGAGGTCGTGGGCCCGCTGTTCCAGGCGCCCCCGGTCGTCGCCGTCGCCGACGAGCAGCAGCGACGCGTCGATCCCGCGCTCGCGCACGCCCGCGAGCATCGTGAGCAGGTCGTCGGTGCGCTTGACGGCTGTCATGCGGCCGAACCACCCGACCACGAACTTCTCCTTCGAGATCCCGTGCCGGCGCCGGACCTCGGCCGCATCTCCGTCGAAGTGCACCCTCGGCTCGAGCTCGATTCCGAGCCGGACGACCGAGAACTTCCGGCGAGGCGCGACGTGCAGCCCGACGAGCTCGTCGCGGACCTCGGGGCTCACCGCGACGAGGCGGTCGGTGACCCGGGCGAGACCGGTCTCGATCGCGCGGAACAGCCACGTCCCGAGAGTGCCGAAGTACCCGCGCAGGACATGACCGTGGAACGTGTGCACGACCACCGGGCGGTGGCCCGGGCCGGCGAGGAGCGCCGCGATCCTCCCGATCGCCCCCGCCTTGGCGGTGTGGGTGTGGACGACGTGCGGGCGGACCCGTCGGATGATCCGGGCCACGCGCCAGGCTGCGACGGCGTCGTGGAAGGGCGAGAGCTCGCGCGAGAGCCCGTGCAGGGGCACGACCTCGACACCTGCCTGCTCGGCGACGAACGCCATCGACTCCTCGCCGCGACCGACGTCTCCCGCGACCAGGGTCGTCTCGTACCCGCGCGTCTGGAGCCCGCGCGCCAGGTACGTCACGTGGAGCGCGGGACCGCCCATGTTCAGGCGTGCGATCACCCGGACGACGCGGATCGGGGTCCCCTCGGGATGGCCGCCCATCGCGGGCGAGCGTAGCGAGATCCAGGGCTAGACTCGCGCGATGGCCGTCGCGAAGACGCTCTTCTGGGGTGCCCTCGGGGCGCTCGCCTGGACGCACGTCGGGTACCCACTCGCAGCCGGTTGCGTCGCCCGCGTGCGACGCCGCCCGGTCGCACGCGACGCGAGCTGGGAGCCGACGGTGGCGGTGATCGTCGCCGCGCACGACGAGGAGGCCGTGATCGCCCGCCGGCTCGAGAACCTCCTGGCGCTCGACTATCCCGGCGACCGGCTCGAGGTCGTCGTCGCCTCCGACGCGTCCGCGGACAGGACGGACGCGATCGTCGCCGAGATCGCGGCGCGCGAGCCGCGGGTGCGCCTCGTCGAGTGCCCGCGCGGGGGCAAGGTCGCGGCCCAGGACCGCGCCGTGCGCGAGACCGAGAGCGAGGTCGTCGCGTTCTCGGACGCGAACGCGACCTGGGCGCCGGATGCCCTGCGCCGGCTCGTCGCCAACCTCGCCGACCCCGAGGTCGCATACGTGTGCGGTCGTCTCCGTCTCGGCGAGGCGGAGGGCTCCAACCGCGAGGGGCTCTACTGGCGCTACGAGCTCTGGTTGCGCGACCAGGAGTCCAGGCTCGGGTCGATCACCGGTGGCAACGGATCGATCTACGCGCTGAACCGCGGCGACTACGTCGAGGTCGACCCGCGCTGGGGCCACGACCTCTCCCTCCCGTACCGGATGGTGCAGCACGGCCGCCGGGCCGTGTACGAGCCGGACGCGCTCGCCTTCGAGCGGCCGACTCCCAGCAACGAGACCGAGTACGCCCGCAAGGTGCGGATGTTCGAGCACTGCTGGGAGATCACGCTGCGCGGCTCGCTGCTGCGCCGCCTGCCGCCCGGCTACCTCGCGGAGATCGTGTCCCACCGCGTGCTGCGCTACTCGAGCGGCCTGCTGCACGTCGTGCTGCTCGGTGCGAACGTCGTCCTGGTGCGCGCCGGCTGGCCGTACGCGCTCGCGCTGCTCGGTCAGCTCGCGGTGCTCGCGGCGTTCTCCGCGCGCGTGCCGATCGCCCGCTACTACGTCTACGTGACGTGGGCGACCGTCCAGGCGCTCTGGAACTACGTGTGTCGAGGCGTTCCCGCGGCGTGGGATCCCGCCGCCACGCGGTGAACCGCGCCGCCGACGTCGCGCTCGCGGGCGTGGGGCTCGTGCTCGCGAGCCCGTTCCTCGCCGTGGCCGCGCTCGCGATCAGGCTGGAGGACGGCGGCCCCGTGCTGTTCCGCCAGACCCGCGTCGGGCAGGACGGGGAGGACTTCGAGCTCCTCAAGCTCCGCTCGATGACGGTCGGGGCCGAGCACACCGGCGCCGGCTACGCGGTCGACAGGGGCGACGCGCGGATCACCCGCGTCGGTCGCGTACTCCGGCGCACGTCGGTCGACGAGCTCCCGCAGCTCTGGAACGTGCTGCGGGGCGACATGTCCGTGATCGGGCCGCGGCCCACGTTGCGCTACCAGGTCGACCGCTACACCGACGAGCAGCGGCGCCGCCTCGAGGTACGACCGGGTCTCACCGGCTGGGCGCAGGTGCAGGGGCGCGCGACGCTCGCGTGGTCCGAGCGCATCGAGCTCGACGTCTGGTACGTCGAGCACCGATCCCCGTCGCTCGACCTGAAGATCCTCCTGCGGACGCCGCTTGCGCTGTTCGGCGGCACGTACAGGGGCGCGAGCGGGGGTTGGCGGCGCGACCGCTGACCGACGCCCGGGCGGCTCGGCTCGGGCTCGTCGTGGCCGCCGTCGTGGTCGGCTGCCAACTCGTCGTCGGCGCGGCCTGGTCGCTCTCCCACGACGACCCGACGTACCTCGAGCTGACCTCGCGGTGCTTCACGCGCGAGGAGCACACGCAGGTCGAGCCGACGTTCGACGACCCGATCGCGGGCTCCGCGAGCGGCGGCACCCTCACGACGGAGGTCGAGGGCAACCTCGTCACGGTCTCGCTCGTCACGAGCGCCGCCGAGGGAGAGCGGCTGCGCAACGCGTACCTGGCCACGGGCGGCGACGTGGAGAGCCGCCTCGAGCTGCGCGGGCGATACGTCCGGCTGTGGCACCGTCCGCCGACCGACTCGCAGCGCCGCACGGCGGACGCCTGCGAGTACTGAGGCATGGCGCCGTGACGCAGCGGACGTACCGTGCGGCCGTCGCCGTGATCCTCACGGGGGAGGCGGCGCTGCCTTGCCTGGAACGCCTGGCGCTTCGACTGGCTGCGCGGTTACGACGCGTTCGCGAACGACCTCTACGCGACGGTCGTCGCCACCGACCTGCGGCTCCCGAGCGCGACGGAGACGGGCGTCTGGCACACGCCGCCGCTCTGGTTCCTGCTCGCCGGCATGCTGCGGCGCCTGGCGGGAGCCGCCGGCTGGGAGCACGTGCAGCGCCCGGGCCAGCTCCTCGCCGCCGCGGCAGGGCTGGCGGTATGCGTCGTCGCGCTGCTCCTCGCCCGCGCGCTGTGGCCCGAGCGACGCGGGCTGCACCTGCTCGCGCTCGTGTTCACCGCGGCCTCGCCCGCGCTCGTCAGGGCCTCCGCCATGTATCACCCGGAGACGCTCGCGGCGGCGCTCGTCGGCGGCGGGCTCGTGGTCTGCGTCCGCGGGCTCAAGGGCGCGGTCACAGTGCTCACGGGTGCGGGCGCCGGCGCGCTGCTCGGGCTCGCGGCGCTGACGCGCGCGTGGGCGCTACCCGTGCTCGTCGTCGTGCTCTGCGCTCTCGCACTCGACGCCCGCTCGACCCGCCGGTGGTCGCCGGTGCTCGCGCTCGCCGCCGTCGCCGCGGTCCTCGTCGGGCCGTGGCTCGTGAACGAGCAGCTCGCGCACGGCAATGCGCTCGCGTTCAACCGTCCCGCGCCCGCGACCCCGCTCGTCGAGCGGCGCCCCGCCTCGTTCTACCTCGGCCCACGCATGCTCCGCGTCTTCCAGGACCCCGTCACGCCCGTGTTCCGGAACGAGCTCCTGCCGCATCTGTACGCCGACTGGTGGGGCGACTGGGCGCTCACCTGGGACACCGCTCCACCGCCCGCCCCGGGCCAGCTGCTCGGCGACGGGGTCGTCGCGGCGCGCGTGCGGCAGGACTACCTGGGCGTCGTGCCCACGCTCCTCGCCCTCGCGGGGATCGCCGCGCTGGCGATCGCCGCGGTTGCGCGACGCAGCCTCGCGCTCGGGCTGCTGCCCGCCTCCGTGCTCGCGATCGCGCTCGCCTACCTGCTCTTCGCCGTCCGGTTCCCGTCGACGGACGGGGACACGATCAAGGCGACGTACCTGCTCGCGCTGCTCCCGGCCGCCGCCGTGGGGGCCGCATTCGTGGTCGAGGCGGGGCGGCCGCGGGGCCGCGGCTGGGCGGTCGGGATCGCCTTCGCGGTCGCGGCGCTCGTGGCCGCGCAGCTGCCGTTCCTCGTGTTGTGAGCGAGCCTCCCGGCTACCCTCTCCCGTCGTGACGGCGGTGCTCTTCACGTGCGCGGGACAGCGCGTCGACATCGTCAGCGCCTTCGGTCGCGCGGGCGCGACGACCGTCGCGGCCGACGTCGACCCGCTCGCGCCCGCCCTGTACCACGCCGACCGTCGCGCGCTCGTGCCGCGGGTCGCCGACCCGGGCTACGTCGCGGCGCTCGCGGCGCTCGTCGCGGAGCACGACGTCCGGCTCGTCGTCCCCCTCACCGACCTCGATCAGGAGATCGTCTCGGCCGCGCGGGACACGCTCGCGCCGGCGCTCGTGCTCGCGCCGAGCCCGGACGTGTGCCGCGCGATGGGCGACAAGTTCCTCGCCCACACGTTCTTCTGCGAGCACGGGATCCCCAGCCCGAGGACGTGGCTCCCGGTCGACGTGCCGGACGACGCCCGCTACCCCCTGCTGGTGAAGGTGCGCGAGGGATTCGGCTCGCGCCACATCTACCGCGCCGACGACCCGGAGCAGCTCGCCTTCCACCTCCGCTCGACCCCCGTGGAGTCGATGGTGCAGGAGCACTGCGAGGGAGTGGAGTTCTCGATCGACGTGTTCTGCGACGTCGAGGGCCGCTGCCTCAACGCGATCCCCCGCTCGATGATCCAGTCGAAGGGCGGCGAGTCGATCAAGGGCCGCTCGCTCGACGACGAAGAGCTCGTCCGGCACGGTGCGCGCGTCGCCGAGACGATCGGCATCGTCGGGCCGGCGAACGTGCAGTGCTTCCGCGAGCCCGACGGGTCGCTGCCGGTGACGGACGTCAACCCGCGCTTCGGCGGCGCGTTCCCTCTGCCCCTCGCGGCGGGGAGCCGCTACCCGGAGCTCGCGCTCGCGCTCGCCCGTGGCGAGCGGCCCGAGCCGCGTCTCGGCGAGTTCCGCGCCGGGATCGTGATGACTCGCTTCTTCTCGGACCTCTGCCTCGTGGAGGACGGGAGCGGCGAGCTCGTGCCGTTCGCCGAGGAGCTGCCCCATCCCATCGCGGCCGAGCCGGGGGAGACCTAGATGCGCGTGCTCGTCACCGGCGCGGCCGGCTTCATCGGCTCGCATCTCGGCGAGGCGCTCGCCGCCGCGGGGCGACGACGTCGTCGGCGTCGACTCGTTCACCGACTACTACGACCCGGAGCGCAAGCGCGAGAACGCGCGCGACGCTCGACGTGGTCGAGGCCGATCTCGTCACCACCGACCTCGACCGGCTGCTCGAGGGAGTCGACGCCGTCTGTCACCTTGCAGGCCAGCCCGGCGTCCGCGCGAGCTTCGGGCCCGGTTTCGACGACTACGTGGAGCGGAACGTCCGCGCGAGCGGCCGGCTGTTCGAGGCGGCCGCGAGGCACGGCATCCGGGTCGTGTTCGCGTCGTCGTCCTCGGTCTACGGCGACGCGGAGGCGTACCCGACGGCCGAGGACGCGCGACCCCAGCCGATCTCGCCGTACGGCGTGACGAAGCTCTGCGTCGAGCACCTCGCCTACGCGCAGGCGCGCGTGATGGGCCTCGAGGCGGTGGGTGTCCGCTACTTCACGGTCTACGGGCCGCGCCAGCGCCCCGACATGGCGTTCACGCCGGCTGCTCGAGGCGCTCGCGGACGGCACCGACGTTCCGGCTCTTCGGAGACGGCTCGGCGTCGCGCAGCTTCACGTTCGTCGCCGACGCCGTCGGCGGCACCATCGCGGCGCTGGAGCGCGGGCGGTCCGGCGAGATCTACAACGTCGGCGGGGGCGAGGAGGCGTCGATGGCCGATGCGATCGCGCTCGCCGAGTCGCTCGCGGGTGGGACGCTCGCGGTCGAGCGGCACGGAGAGGCGGCAGGCGACGTGCGCCGGACGCGCGCCGACGTGACGAAGGCCGAGCGCGAGCTCGGCTGGCGGCCCGAGACGCCGCTCGCCGACGGGCTGCGCGCCCAGTGGGCGTGGGTCGCTGCTAGGGTCGCGGCGCCGTGAGACGTCCCGTGTCAACCTCCGACGTCCGCGCGTGAGCGACGAGAGCCGGAAAGACGTCGTCATCGACCCCGACGCGGAGCGCGAGGTCGATCTCCGGTCCGTGTGGACACGTCTCGCTGCGCGCTGGTGGCTTCCGGTCGGCGGCCTGGTGGTCGGCGCGATCCTCGGCGTGCTCGTCTCGCTCGCGGGCGGAGAGGTCTACAAGGCGGAGACCCTCCTCTATCTCGGGCAGCCGTTCACCCCGGGAGGGGGGAGCCAGATCCAGAGCCTCGCGACCAACCCGAAGACGGTCAACGAGACGATCCATTCCGAAGGCGCGCTCGACGCCGCCGCGAAGGCCGCCGGCATGCGGCGCGCCCAGCTGCGCGGCAACGTCACCTCGAGCACGGTCGTCACGGCCGGCCAGCCCAAGAGCCTCTCGCCCCTCGTCACGATCCAGGTGCAGGCGCCGACCAAGGCGAAGGCCGAGAAGGCCGCGAACTCGCTCGCCGACAGCGTGATCGGTCACGTCTCGCCGTACGTCGACGAGAAGATGAGGCTGCTCCGGAACCAGATCACGCTCAACCAGGCTCAGCTCGAGGCCGTCGACCAACGGATCGCGACCGCGACACAGCAGCAGAACCTCGCGCTCAACGACGCCTCGCTCTCGCTCGCGGAGAAGCTGCTCGTCTCGACGAACTCGAACGCGACCATCAACAACGCCGAGCAGCGGCGCGCGACCGTGCTCGCCGACCTCAACAGCGCGCGGCAACTGCTCGCGCTGGCGGAGGACGTCGAGCAGAGCCGCATCGTGCAGCCGGCCGTCGCGCAGAAGGACGAGGCGACGAGCCGCCGCACCGCGGCCGTGATCGGCGCGCTGATCGGGCTCCTGCTCGGCGGGCTCGCGGCGATCCTCGCGGATCCCTGGCTCGAGCGCAGGAGCCCGGCCGCGGCATAGCACTGTGGTCGAGGGCAAGCGCGTCGCCGTCGTCGTCCCCGCCTTCGAGGAGGAGCTGCTCGTCGCCGACACGATCCGGGGCATCCCCGACTTCGTGGACGTCGTCGTCGTGGTGGACGACCACTCTTCGGACGCCACCGCCGAGCGTGCCCGCGAGACGGGGCGACCAGCGGTTGCAGGTGATCCGGCACGAGGAGAACGTCGGGGTCGGCGGCGCGATCGTGACCGGCTACGCGCGCTGCGTCGAGCTCGAGGTCGACGTCGCGTGCGTGATGGCGGCCGACAACCAGATGGATCCGGACGAGCTCCACTCGCTCGTCGTCCCGGTCGCACTGGGAGAGGTCGAGTACGCGAAGGCGAACCGGCTCGTGAGCGGCGAGGCTTGGAACCTGATCCCGCACGCGCGCTACCTCGGTAACGCCGTGCTTTCTCTGCTCACGAAGATCGCCTCGGGCTACTGGCACGTGGCGGACTCCCAGGCGGGCTATACCGCGGTCTCGCTCTCCGCCCTGCGGCGCCTCGAGCTCGGACGCCTCTACCGCCGCTACGGGTTCCCCAACGACATGCTCGTCCACCTCAACGTCCAGAACGCGCGGGTCCCGAGACGTTCCCTCGCGCCCGGTCTACGGGGTCGGCGAGCGCTCCGGGATCCGCATCCACTCGGTCGCGCCGCGAATCGCGTGGCTGCTGTTCAAGGGCTTCTGGTGGCGGATGACGCAGAAGTACGTGATCCGCGACTTCCATCCGCTGGTGTTCTTCTACGCGCTCGGCGCGCTGATGACCGTCGTCGGGCTCGTGCTCGGCCTGATCGTCGCCTGCTCACGAATCTTCTGGGGCAACGAGATCACGACCGCCACCGTGGTGCTCGTCGCGCTCCTGCTCGTCTCCGGCACGCAGTTCACCCTGTTCGCGATGTGGTTCGACCAGGAGGCGAACAAGGAGCTGCGCTGAGGCGCGTCGCCACGCCGTTTCCGAGGCTCCCTGGGCGGCTCTGCAAACAGGGTGCAAAGTGGGACGATGGACTGGAGAGGCCTTGACCGCGTCCGCGCTCGAGGTGAGCTAGGGTGTCTTCTCTGGCCCTGCAGCCAGAACCCCGGCCGAAAGCCCGCAATCTCCCGACGCGCCAAGGCGCGCGAGACGTAGGAGCCTAGGCGAACAGGATTCGACTTGCAGGGCCAGTACGTCGTTGTGCCGAGCAGGTACGCCGCGTGAACGATCTGCGGGTCGGTAGTCAAGACAGAGAGAAGTCTGTCGGCTCGAGACGTTCAGGCGCTGACGGGGAGTGGAGCGCGGAGCGCCGGTCGGGGATCGACTCCCACCGGGTTGGTCTACCGCGCGGCATCACTCTGCGTTGCGACGCCGCACCCAAATACACTCGTCTGATGGCGATGGAGTACGTTGTGCAGCGGCTCGAGATCGGTGATGTCGTGCTGATCGACCTTCCCGAGCAGGGAGGGGAGGTCGAGGCGAAGGTGGTGGAGCCGATCGATCGGACCAAGACGACCGTGCGCGTTTCGCTGCGAGTGGCAGGGCGTGAGGACTTCGTCAAGGAGTGGCCTCTCGGCGAGAAGGTCACTGTTGTGCGTGGTCCGTGAACCGCCGGGCTAGGAGCGCGCCCTCTCCTGCGAAGGCGAGATCGTGCGGATCGGATCGGGTGTCCGATAGCCCCCGGGCCTGTACGTCAAACGGCCGGTGTGTTCCGGAGTCGTGAGCACCCCCGGGGATAGCCGCGAGAAAGACGCCTGCCCGAACTGCGGGACGCGCGTCGAATCCGCGATCAGCGCCCCGGGCGAGCCACTCCGTGAGGCGACGGAGCGGCGCTGTCCAAACTGCGCGAAGGTCCTTCGACGTGAGGTCGGCGGCGAGTGGACGGTCGACGAGACGGCGAGTTAGCTCGCACGCACGGGGGGTAGCCACCCTCAATCTGTGAGACGCGCCGTGGGCCTCATCGCCTCGGCGGACAGTTGGATCCCCCACTTGGCCGCGATGCGTCGAGCGCGGGTGCCGAGTCCGACCCCCACATCAAGCCTCACTAGTTTCCGGGCGACGCTGCGGACGGGCGCCCACCGCTCGAACAGGCGGTCGAGTACCCGTTCGCCGACACCGACTGAGCCCCGACGTTCCGGGGAGCATCGTGAAGCCGCTTGTGGAGGCAAACACGGTGCAAACATGACCGGCATCACGCGCCGGCCAGAACGACACTCAATGGACGCAAGGCCCGTCGCGGCGGACGCCTCGGCACCGCCCACGTCGGGCCGGCGTTGATCCGCACGTGGGTCGGTGAACCAGGAGGTGGACAAAGACCTGCGCTGAGCGCACGCTTCCGGCGCCTCTCCCCCCACTGCGGGCCGACGGCCCGGAGGGCCTCGCGGACAGCCGGCACCGTCTGCGCGCGTCGACGCGGGCGAGACCGTGCCAGGCACGAAGCCGTGTCGGTTGGGGCCGTGCCTTCGTGCCTGGCACGCAGTCACGCGCCGGTTCCTTCGGTCGCCGGCCGAACGTTCTGGTTGAGCCGGAACAGGTTGCCTGGGTCGTAGACGCGCTTGACCGCCGAAAGCCGCTCCCAGGTGGGGCCGGGGTAGGCAGCGTGGACGCGCTCCTCTCCCTCGTCCGCCAGGAAGTTGACGTACGCGCCCGCGTCCGCCTGCCGGAGCGCCGCCGCCGCGTCGGTCACCCAGGCTTCGTGGACGGGGGCGTCCGCCGCGTCCTGGTAGATCGCCGCCAGGTTGACCATGATCCTGCTCTGCCGATGAGCGAAGGCGGTCGCGTCGACCGGAACCCGAGTCATCGCGCCGCCGAGTACGCGTAGCTGTACGGCCCGCATCGGTGCGGCCGAGGCGTTCAGCAGCACGAGGATCTCCTCTGCGACCGGTCGGTCGACGCGGTCCACGAACATCGTCCGCGCGGCCGACCGCGGCCGGTAGTCGGGATTCTCGGGTGGGTAGACCTGCGGGTACGGCATCGGCCCGACCAGGTCCGCGATGGGCGTGGCAAGCGAGCGGAACGGCGCGATGGCTTGCTCACCCGCTGCGAGGTCGCCTGCATGGACGAGCATCGCGAGGAGGACGAGCTTGCCGTGGTGCTCGTTCGGCAGGAACGGCAGCGGCGGCGCCGTGATCACGGTCGCGATCGTGGAGAGCTCTTCGGGCGCCGCCTCCGCGGCTGCGACGAACTCGGCGACGACTTCGGCTGTCGCCGGGAGGACGAGCATGCCGCCCGTGACGGTGCCGACCGGGTGCAGGCGGTAGTGGAAGCGGGTCGCGACGCCGAAGTTGCCGCCACCGCCGCGGATCGCCCAGAAGAGGTCGGGATCGTGCTCGGCGTCGACCTGCAGCACGCGGCCGTCGGCGGTGACGACCTCGGCAGCGAGCAGGTCGTCGATGGTCAGCCCGTGCTTGCGGACGAGGTAGCCGATGCCGCCCCCGAGTGTGAGTCCGCCGATCCCGACGGAGCCGGTGTCCCCGAGACCGATTGCGAGCCCGTGCGCGTGGGCGGCGGTCGTCAGCTCCGCGGACGTCAGACCCGTTTGGGCGTCGGCGATGCGGGTGCCCGAGTCGAGCTCGAGCGTCTTGAGCGCGGACAGGTCGAGCACGATCCCGCCGTTGCTGACGCCGTGCCCTGCATAGCTGTGGCCTCCGCTCCGTACCGCGAGCTCGAGCCCTTGTGTGCCCGCGAACGAGACCACGTGCGCCACCTCGTCCGCGTCGATCGGTCTCACGACCGCGGCGGGCCGTCGGTCGACCTGAGGGTTGAAAACCAGGCGAGCCCGTTCGTACTCGGAGTCGCCGGGGGCGATCACCTCCCCGGCCAGCTCGGCGCGGAGCCGGGCAAGGGGGATGGCAGCGTGCGATGTCGTGGTCATGTCGGTCTCCTCGTTTCGTGTCGTCGGGACCACGAACGGGATCCGCGGAAGGGGACAGTTCGAGAAGGCCGATCGCTCAGGCGCCGACTTCGGCGGCCCGCTGCTCGAGGAAGCGGCGCTCGGGCTCCGTGCGAGCGAGCGCAAGCGCGCGCCCGTACTCCACGCGTGCCTCGTCGGCACGGCCGAGCCGGCGGAGCAGGTCGGCTCGCGTGGAGTGAAAGTACTGGTAGCCGTCCAGGTCGAGCCGGTCGACGAGCGCGAGTCCGGCCGCGGCGCCGTCCACCTCTGCGACGGCGATCGCGCGGTTCAGCTCCACGACCGGCGACCTGGTCAGGCGGACGAGCTGCCCGTAGAGCGCGGCGATCTCCGTCCAGTCGCGCGGCTCCGCCATGTGCAGCGACGCGATCGCCGCCTGCACGACGTACGCGCCTCGACCTTGCAGCGCGAGCGCACGGTCGAGTGCCTCGCGGCCGCGCGTGATTTTCGCGGAGTCCCAGCGTGACCGGTCCTGGTCGTCGAGCAAGACGAGCTCGCCGTCCTCGAAACGGGCGTCTCGGCGGGCGTCGTCGAGCAGCATCAGCGCGACCAGGCCGTGCACCTCCGGCTCGTCCGGCATCAGCTGGACGAGCGCCGCACCGAGTTGCAGCGCCTCCGCCGCGAGGTCGACGCGTCCGCCGTAGCCCTCGTTGAAGATCAGGTAGACGACCGCGAGCACGGCACCGAGCCGTTCCGGCAGCAGGTGCTCGGCCGGGATCCTGAACGGGATGCCCGCGTCTCTGATCTTGCGCTTCGCCCGCGAGAGCCGCCGTTTCATCGTCTCCTCGGGGACGAGGAAGGCGCGCGCGATCTCCTCCGTGCGGAGGCCGCCGAGCGCCCGTAACGTGAGGGCCACTTGCGTCTCGAGCGCGAGCGACGGATGGCAGCAGGTGAAGATCAGTTCCAGCCGCTCGTCGGGGAAGGTCGTCTCGTCCATCTGTTCGGTCTCGTCTGCCACGGCCTCGGGCACGTCGAGCAGGCGCGTCTTCTCGGCGAGCGTCTGCTCACGGCGCAGGCGGTCGATCGCGCGGTTGCGGGCCGTGACGGTCAGCCACGCGCCGGGGTTGGGCGGCGGGCCGTCGCGAGGCCAGCGCTCGGCGGCCGCGGCGAACGCCTCCTGGGCCGCCTCCTCGGCGAGATCGAAGTCGTGGAGGAAACCGACCAGGTTGGCGAGGACGCGGCCCCACTCGTCGCGGAAGACTTGCTCGAGCAGCGTTACCTCTCCGCCAACGGTCGCACCTCGACCGCGCCGCCCATCCGCGCCGCCGGGATCCGTGCCGCGATCTCGAGCGCCACGTCGAGGTCGTCCGCCTCGACCAGGCAGAAGCCGCCCAGGTGCTCCTTTGCCTCCATGAACGGGCCATCCGTGAGGAGTACCTCGCCGTTCTCGACGCGGACGGTGGTCGCTGTCTCGATCGGCTGCAGCCGCTCGCCGCCGATCACCTCGGGCAACTGCGCGAGCGCGAGGTACTCGTCCACGATCGCCTGCTTATCGGCTTCGGGCAGCGCCTCGAGCTCTTCGCTCGCTGGAGGCGGGTAGATCTGGAGCAGGTACTTCATGCCGTCCTCCTTTCAGAGTGTTCCTCTTCCCTCCAACGAACGAACCATGCGCGTGGGGACAGTGCAGCAGTCGACCTCCGACAACCGGTAAAGGTTTGGGCACGAGAACACCATGGTCACAGAGGCTTTGCCCGCGAGAGCACCTCGATGAACAAGACCGCTCTGCCCAGCCAGACGAGCGACTTCCCGGCCTGGTACGGCGAAGTCGTGCGGCGCGCCGAGCTCGCCGAGAGCTCGGCGGCACGGGGGACGATGGTCGTCAAACCGTACGGCTACGCGATCTGGGAGGCGATCCAGCGCGAGCTCGACCACCGGATCAAGGCGACCGGCCACGAAAACCTCTACTTCCCGCTTTTCGTGCCGGCCTCGGTGCTCGCCCGGGAAGGCGAGCATTGTGTCTGCTGCGGCCGCCCGGCTACGACCGGCGCCGTGTGGGCTCAGGCCTACTAGCCAGACGGAGCGCCAAAGTCCCTGCCCCGTGACCGCTCGGTCGCGGCGCGGACGTCCTCCTCCACGAGGTCGGTGTTGATTGCGATTGCGGCGGCGGATCCTTCGCCCGCGGCGGTGATCACCTGTGCCCGCGGGTTGCTCGCGTTCCCGGCGGCCCACACGCCTTCGACGCTCGTTCGGCCGCTTGCGTCGACCCGCACGAATCCTCCCTCGTCGATCTCGCAGCCGAGCGACGCGGCCAGTTCGTCCGCGCGGTTGCGCAGGGTGGGTCGCATGAACACGGCGTCGCGTGCGACGACGCGTCCGTCTTCCAGCTCCACGGCTTCCAGGCGGTCCTCGACGATCGAGAACCGTGTCACGCGACCGTCGACGACCTCGATGCCCCGCGCGTCGAGGACGAGCCGCTCGCGGCCGTCGACGGTCTCGGTGTGCGTGAAGAAGACGACGTCTTCGGACCACTGCCGGAGGAGATGCGCGTGGTCGATCGACGCCGGATGGGTTGCGAGGACGCCGATCGGCCGGTCTCGGACTTCCCATCCGTGGCAGTACGGGCAGTGCAGGAAGTCGCGGCCCCACCGTTCGCGGGCGCCGGGGATGTCGGGCAGCTCGTCGGCCGCGCCCGTGGCGATCAGGAGCCTCCGTGCCGTGACATGCGGGCCGCGGTCGAGTCGGACCGTGAAACCCGGGGTGACGTCGACCACGTGGTCGTCGAGCACGGCGACTCCGTAGTCGCGTAGCTCCCCGCGCGCGGTGTGGAGCAGGTCGCCGGGCGGCATCCCGTCGCGCGAGAGAAAGCCGTGCATGCGCTCCGCGGGCGCGTTGCGCGGCGCGCCGGAATCCACCACGGCGACGCTCCGTCTCGCCCGGCCGAGCACGAGCGCAGCGCTCAGCCCCGCGGCCCCGCCCCCGACGACCACCACGTCGTACGCCTGATCGGTCATCCCTCGAGAGTGAAGGCGCAGGCCCCGCGGGGCAAGTCCTGTTGCCGTTTCCGCAGCGGCTCTGCACTGGCACGCCGAAGCTCTCCAAGACCGCGCTGATCGAGCCGGGTGTGGTCGTCTCCGGTCATGCCGCCGCGGGCATGAAGGGCCTCCTGGGCGTGGGAGTGAAACCGGGAAAGCGGTCTTCGCGCAGAGCGGGTGTGCGAGCCGTCACACGTTGGCCGCTGCGGGCGCGAACGGGAACATCGGGCCGAACCTCGATCTTGCGAAGCCGACGCAGGCGCTGGTTCGCTTCTACGTGACGAACGGTGGCGGCGCGGGTCGAGCGGTGATGCCGCCGGTCACGCTGAGCACGATCGACCTGAACAACCTCGCGGCGTTCGTCTACCAGTCGACGCACGCGGGCTGACTGTCCCCCGGGCGCCCCCGGCACCACAGCCGCAGCCCTCCTGTCCGCCCTACCGCTCACCGCCACGAGCCGGGATCCGTTCGCCCGATTGGTCGCTCGGCCCACCGGGTATCGAAGAACGACATCGAGACCCCGTCCCCGAAGGAGGCCGAGATGAAGGTCGCATTTCTCGCAACGGACATGGTCGAGCAGGTCGAGCTGACGAGGCCCTGGGAGGCCGTCGAGCAGGAAGGGTGGGAGCCGGAGCTCGTGAGCCTCGAGAAGGGCTCGATCCAGGGCGTGAACCACTTCGACCCGGGCGATCGCTTCGCCGTCGACCGGACGGTCGACGAGGTGTCCGCGGACGACTACGACGCGCTCGTCGTCCCCGGCGGCGTCGCGAACCCCGACCGGATGCGCACGAGCCACGAGGCCGTCGCGTTCGTGCGTGAGTTCTTCGCGCAGGGGAAGCCGGCGGCCGTGATCTGCCATGGGCCCTGGATGCTCGTCGAGGCCGACGTCGTCGGTCGCCGCGAGCTCACGTCGTGGCCCAGCCTCGCGACGGACATCCGCAACGCGGGCGGCGTCTGGCGCGACGCGGAAGTCGTCGTCGACAACGGGCTCGTCACGAGTCGCAAGCCCGACGACCTCGACGCCTTCTGCGCGAAGCTCGTGGAGGAGTTCCGCGAGGGCCGTCACGCCGGGCAGGCGGCCTCGGTCGGCTCGCGCGCGGGCGAGAGCGGCACGGCCTGACGGAGTCGGAGGGAAGCGGCTAGGCGGCCGCCGCGCCGGGCACGCTGCCGGCCTCGAGTGCCTCGAGGTAGCGGTGCGCGAGCTGGACGGCGGTCGCACCCTCCGCCATCGCGGTCGTGACGCGCTTGACCGACCCGTGACGGACGTCTCCCGCCGCGAACACGCCCGGCACGCTCGTCTCGAGCAGCATCGGCGCGCGATCGCCGAACATCGCGAGGTCGCGGTCGGAGAGCTCGGTGCCGGTGAGGACGAAGCCACGTTCGTCCCTCGCCACGCTCGGCGGCAGCCAGTCCGTGCGCGGCTCGCCGCCGATCATCACGAACAGCCCTGCGGTCGGGAGGGTCTCGACCACGTCCGTCTTGCGCTCCCGGACGACCACGGCTTCGAGCTGGTCCTCGCCCTCGCCGCCGACGAGCTCGACCCCGAGCCGCACCGCGACGTTCTGCGTCTGCCGCAGCTCCGCGACGAGGTACTCGGACATGCTCTGCGAGAGGGAGTCACCTCGGACGAGCAGCGTGACGCTGCGTGCGTGTTTGGCGAGGTGGGCGGCCGCCTGTCCGGCCGAGTTTCCGCCGCCCACGATGCACACGTCCTTGCCCTGCATCGCCCGGGCCTCGCTGCCGGCAGCCCCGTAGAAGACGCCGGCGCCGACGAGCGCCTCGAGGCCGGGGATGCCGAGGCGCCGCCAGGACACGCCGAGCGCGAGGACCACGGCCCGCCCCCGCACCTCGCGCCCGTCGCCGAGGCCGACCACCGGCCCCGCAGCGGAGCCGCGCAGCGTCACGGCTTCCTGGGTGAAGACGAGGTTCGCGCCGAACAGCCACGCCTGCTCGCAGGCCCGGATCGACATGTCCTGACCGCTGATCCCCCACGTGAAGCCCGGGAAGTTCCGGATGCGCGGGCTCGAGCCCGCCTGGCCGCCCGAGATGTGCCGCTCGACGACGAGCGTCTCGAGACCCTCGGAGGCCGCGTAGACCGCCGCCGACAGCCCCGCGGGGCCCGCACCGACGACGAGCAGGTCGTACAGCTTGTCCTCGATATCGGTCGCCCCGCCGAAGGCCTCGATCAGCTCCGCGTCCGTCGGGTCGGCGAGCACGCGGCCGTCGTGGAGGACGACCGTGGGCGTTTGCGAGCCGTTGCGGCCCACCTGCCGGAGCAGCGACGCTCCCGGCATCGAATCGGTCGTGTGACATGCGAACGGGAGAGTGGTGCGGGTGAGCAACTCGCGGATCTCGTGTGCGCGCGGGCTGTTCGTGGGAGCGACGACCCGAAAGAAGAGACCCTCCTCCTCCGAGGCGGCCAGGCTTGCGAGCGCCTCGCCCACCGCCGGATACAGCGCCTGTTCGGCATTCCAGGGCTTCACGAGGTGGTAGTCGATCCGGCCGAGCGCCATCGCGGGGACGATCGGGTTCACGCTCGTGTAGTTGCGCTCGACCAGCAGCGTGCGTTTCGCTGCGGGAAGCATCTTGTGCACGCGGGCGAGGAGCTCGACGCCCGACGCGTCGGGCGGGCACTGGTCCGCGATCACGAGCGCGACCGGCTCCTCGCGCTCGGCGAGCATCTCGGCCGTAGCGAGCCCTTCGGCGGCTCCGGCCGCGAGCAGGATGCGCGCCTCGGCGCCGAACCGGCGGGTCAGGTCTCCCTCGAGCTTCTCGCGCACCGCCGGATCGGCCGAGACGACGAGGACGACCGGACGCGCGTCGTGGTTCGCGTCGCGGCGGTGTCCTGTGCGCGGGGTCGTCCTCCCGGGAGTGGTGTCGGCTCGCATGTTCTCCGCAGCCTGCACCGCGGCCGGAACGCGGGGGAGGTGGCCGACCGGTGGGGCGTGGTGCGGTTGACCGCACCCCGCGCGGCCACCGGGAGCCGGGCGTACGATCGGCTGCCGGTGCCGTGTGCGCCTCGCAGACTCCTTCCGGAGCGTTCCGCGCGCGTCGTGGCCGCGCTGCTCACGACGGTCCTGGGCGTGCTCGCGGTCGTGGGATCGGGAAGTGCCGCGACAGGGCTGCCCGGGCGGTTTCCGGCAGCGGGAGAGCTCCGGCGCGCCGTCACCGTCCGCGAGGCTCCGGGCCCGTCGGCGCGCGTCGTTCGCTCCCTGCACAGGTTCCGGCCGGACGGGCAGTTCCAGATCGTGCTCGCCCTCGGGGCGCGCCGCGGCGCCGACGGAGCATGGTGGTACCGACTCAGCCTGCCCGGCCGCCCGAACGGAGCCCGCGGGTGGATGCGCGCCGCCGACGCCGACGTCAGGCCCGTGCACACCCGGATCGTCGTGCGTCTCGGCGAGCGCACGATCGAGGTCCTGCGCATCCGCGACGGGCGGCTCCTCCTCCGTGGGGTCGTGGCGATCGGCAGGCCCGGCGCGGCGACGCCTCGGGGCCGGGACTTCTACGTCGAGTCGGCCTTCGTCCCGCTCGACCCGTTCTACGGCGTGTTCGCGCTCGAGACCAGCGCCTATGCTCGCGTCACCGACTGGCCGACCCACGTCGTCGGGATCCACGGCACCGACCAGCCGCAGCTGCTGGGCGAGGCTGTCTCGCACGGGTGTGTCCGCGTCTCGAACGACATCGCCCGTCGGCTCGAGCGCCTCGCGCCGCTCGGAACGCCGATCGACGTGGAGTAGCCGTACGTCAGCCGGTGACCACGGTCGGCTTCGCCTGCGCGACGGCGAGGACCGTCCGGCAGTGGGAGCCGCCACCGGCAAGCGTCCGCGGGCTGCCCGCGAAGAAGACGAGCCCTACCTGCCTCGGCAGCACGGTGCGCCGCGCGATGCCGGTGCCGTCGGTCGTGACGGTCTGGTCGACGCCCGCAGCTCGCACGCGCACCCGGACACCTGCGAGAGGCTGGCCCTGTCGGTTGCGCGCCGTGAGCTGCACGACCGACAGCCGGCCGCTCTCCAGAACCCTGGGGGCGACCGTGAGCGTGGCGCAGCGAGCCTGACCGATGGGAGGCGTGAACGGGCCGATCACCCGTGCGAGCGCGGCTGCGACGTTGTTGCGATTGTTCGACTCCGGCTCCTCGGACCAGACGCGGACGACGTCGACGACCGTGCCTACGCGGGTCGCTTTCGTCACGGCGACGACGGTGGCCGACTCGCCGGGGCCGAGTCGACCGAGGTTGCAGGTGAACGGGACGCACTTCCCCTGCGACGACTCGAGTGAGATGAGCCTTGTTCCCGCCGCCCGTTCGTCGTTCACCTTCAGGCCGTTGACGTCCGCCGCCGCGACCGCGGAGCGGTTGGTCACGGTCATCGTCCACGTCAGCCGGCCCCCGACAAAAACCGTGGTCGGCGCGACGGTCTTGGTGACGACGAGGTCGAGCAGCGGCGGAGGGCCGGGCGGAGGCGGCGGCACGGGTGGAGGCGGCGACGGTGGAGTGGGCGGGGTCGGCGGCGCCGGTGGGGTCGGCGGTGTGGGCGGGGTCGGCGGTGTGGGCGGGGTCGGCGGTGTGGGCGGCGTCGGGGGCGTGCCCTTCCGCGTGTTCGTGAACGTGCAGACGACCGTGTCTTCCCGCCCGACCCTGCCGTCGACCTTCGTGCCCGACACCGACACGTCGACCGTGCCGTTGCGCGTGCACTCGACCTTCGAGTCGTAGTCCGCCAGGCTCGTCCCCGGCGCCGCGGTCTCGCTCACCGTGCCCTCCCCGATCCCGGTCCGCAGCGCGCCGCTGGTCGTGCCATTTCCTCCGGTCGCGACGACCGCGTCGTTGATGCGGAGCTGGAACACGCCCGGGTCGTCCGCCGGGACCGTGACCTTGCGCAGCTCGATCGTGGGATTACAGGCCTTCGAGCCGGACGATGCCGTCGCCGTCTTCCCGGAGAGGTGCCAGACGAGGTTCCCTGCAGACGCGTCGAACGAGGTTTGGAAGACGCCGACGTGGCGGCCCACCGCGAACGTCGTCGGCTGGCCTCGGTTCACGTTGCCGGGCGTGAACTTGTTGTCGCCGCCGATCGGGATCGACACCTCGTGGCCGTTCGTGTTGCTGTATCCCCAGTACGCGACGTCCGGCTGTCGGTCGGCGAACAGGACGCATTCGAGCACCGGCGAGACCGTCTTCTGCTTCGGGGTCGCCGTGTTCTCGATCACGCAGATGATCGCCTGGCCTCGAGCGACCCCGACCTCGACCGACGGGCCGGTCGCGCTGGCGACCACGGTCTCGCCGTCCCGGCAGACGGTCTCGATCGTGTAGTCACCGAGCGACGTGCCCGATGCCCCGGATTCGCCGACGGCGTGGGTTCCGGCATCGACGGCGATCGTGCCCGTCGTCCCCTGGTCGCCGACGGCGGAGCCCGTGCCGGCGACCTGCCCGTCGATCTTCAGGTCGAAGCGCCCCGGGTCGTCTGCCGGGACGAGATGCTTGACGACGGTGATCGAGCCCTGGCAGCGTGGTGAGTCGCCGCTCGCCGTCGCGCTCTTGCCGGTGAGCTGCCACGTCAGGCTCCCGGAGACGTCCGCCGCGACGGCGTCGTCGTGGTGCCCGGGCTCGAACGTCGTCGGCTGACCGCGATTCGGGGGTGCGGGCTCGAACCTGTTCTGTTCCTGCGGCGGCGTAACGCTCCCCGAGTTGGGGTTGTCGTAGCCGAAGTGCGCCAGGAAGCCGCCGCCGTGTGGCTCGACGCACTGAACGTACGGGGTGACGGGGTCCGGCTTCGGCGGCTCGGGTGGTGTCGTCGGCTCGCACCCGTTCTCCCAGATCGCCTGGCCGTTGTCGTCCCAGTTCTTGCCCGGATACGCCTGCGTGTTGCCGTCCTTGTCGACGTACGTGTAGGGCGGGATGATGTCGTTCGGGTGGTTCAGGTGCCCGCCGCTCAGGTCGCCGTTGTTCCCGATCGCCGGCGACTGCTCCACGTACGGGTTCTTCTCCGAGCTCGTCGCGTGGCAGATCCGGACCTTCTTCCCGTTGTCCTGCCCCGCCGCCATGACGGCGGGAATCACGGCGAGCGCGCAGACGGCGAGCAGCAAGGCGATGGCGATAGAGCGGCGCGAGCGCTCGCGCACGGTGTGGGCTGGCGGCGTTCCCACCGGACGAACCTAGCAACCGCCGTCCCGGCTCCACAACCCCCGTCCCAGGTATCGCGGGGGCGTGAGGACTTCGTAAGCTCGGTGTCTTCTGGCTCGACTGCCGGGTAGGATCGCGCGCGATGCCGACCTCCCTCGTGACCGGCGGCGCGGGCTTTCTCGGCTCGCATCTCTGCGAGGCGCTGCTCGCGAAGGGCCACCGTGTCGTGTGTCTCGACAACCTCGAGACCGGCTCGCTCACGAACGTCGAGCACCTGCGGAGCGACGAGTTCGCGTTCCTGCCCCAGGACCTGACCGAGCACGTCGAGATCCCCGAGCCGCTCGATTTCGTCTACCACCTCGCGAGCCCGGCCAGCCCGATCGACTACCTCCGCCTGCCGCTGCAGACGCTGAAGGTCGGCGCGCGCGGCACACACAACGCGCTCGGTCTCGCGAAGGTGCACCGCGCGCGGTTTCTGCTCGCGTCGACGAGCGAGGTCTACGGCGACCCCCAGGTGCATCCGCAGCCGGAGACGTACTGGGGTCACGTGAACCCGATCGGGCCGCGCGGGGTCTACGACGAGGCGAAGCGGTACGCGGAGGCGCTCACGATGGCCTACCACCGCCAGCAGGGCGTCGACACGGCGATCGTCCGCATCTTCAACACGTTCGGGCCGCGGATGCGGCCGCACGACGGCCGGGCGATCCCCACGTTCATCCGCCAGGCGCGTCGAGAAGAAGCCGCTGACGGTCTTCGGCGACGGCTCGCAGACGCGGAGCTTCTGCTACGTCGACGACCTGATCCGGGGGCTGATCCTCCTCGCCGAGTCCGGCGAGCACATGCCGGTCAACATCGGCAACCCGGAGGAGAAGACGCTGCTCGAGCTGGCCGAGGCCGTGCTCGAGGTGACGGGCTCGTCCAGCACGATCGTGTTCGAGGCGCTCCCCGTCGACGATCCGCAGGTGCGCCAACCCGACATCACCCGCGCCCGGCAGCTCCTCGGCTGGGAGCCCGAGGTCTCGCTCGAGGACGGGCTGCGCCGCACGCTGACGTCGCTCGAGCCGGAGCCGGCGCGTGCGTAGACTCGCCGCGGCGCTCGTCGCATCCGCCGTCGGCCTCGCTCTCTGCCTCGCGCCCACCGCGTCCGCCTCGCAGCTCCCTCCGCATCGGGATCTTCGACGACGGGATGGTGCTGTACGGCGAGCCCGACTCGGTCTTCTCGCAGCTCGAGAAGACCGAGGCGCAGCTCGTGCGCGTGAACCTGTGGTGGGCCGGGCCGTCGATCCGGGTCGCGACCCGCCGGCCGAAGCATCCCGCCGACCCGAACGACCCCGCGTACAACTGGGACACGTACGACCGGACGGTGCGCTTCGCCGCGGTGAGCGGGATGCAGCCGGTGTTCTCGATCATCGGGACGCCGCCGTGGGCGAACGCCGCGAAGGGCTGGAACGTCGCCCCGACGAAGGCGAATGACCTGAAGCTGTTCGCGAAGGCCGCCCAGACCCGCTACAGCGGCACCTTCGTCGACGCGGACGGCGTCACGCTGCCCGCGCGTCGGCCTCTGGATGGCCTGGAACGAGCCGAACAACCCCGTGTTCCTGAAGCCGCAGTACCGCCGGGCCGGCGGCAAGTGGCTGATCCAGTCGGGCCGCGACTACGCACGGATCTGCAACGCGGTCGTGCAGGGTATGAAGTCGGTCGACCAGGACTCGAAGGTCGCCTGCGGCGCCACGAGCCCGCGCGGCAACAACAACCCGAACTCGAGCCGGCCGTCGGTCTCGCCGGTGGCGTTCCTGCGGGCGATGAAGAAGGGCGGCGCCCGCGGATTCGACGCATACGCGCACCATCCGTACTACGGCTCGCCCGCCGAGACGCCGACCACGAAGCCGCCGCCGGGGAAGCGCGGGCAGCCGGCCACCGCGGTCACGCTCGGCAACTTCGACGTGCTCGTCAAGGAGATCGACCGCCTGTACGGGAAGAAGATGCGGATCTGGATCACCGAGTACGGCTACCAGACGAACCCTCCCGACAAGATCTTCGGCGTCACGTGGCGCAAGCAGGCGACGTACCTCACCCAGGCCGTCGCGTGGGCGCGGAAGAACCCGCGGGTGGACATGTTCCTGTGGTTCCTCCTCACCGACGAGGAGCGGCTCGGAGGCTGGCAGTCGGGCCTGACCACGGTCGACGGGAAGCACAAAGCGAGCTTCCGCGCGTTCCAGCGCGCCGTCGAGCAATACGGCAGCTGACCCGGCTCGGCGGATTCGCCAGACTGTGGCGATGGCGAAGGGATACGCAGAAGGCCCGGCCGCCGAGGAAGCGGAGCGGCGGCGCGACGAGCTCGCCGCGCCGAGCGGAGGCTCGTCGCCACGGACGCGGCTCGCGGTCGAGGGCTGCACGGCCGAGCGTCCCGAGCGGCACTTCCTCGGCTGGGAGGGAGAGGTCGACGCGGACGCCCTGTTCACGTCGGGCGCGGCATGGGGCATCCGCCTCGTCCGCCGTCCGGTCTGAGTCGGCGCCGCCGTTGACTGACCCCATCCCTGCACCGGTTCGGCTCGCAGGCCGTGGTCGGGAGCGGGCGGTACCCTGCACGTAGGTGGCGACGAAGAAGATCGAGCAGCTCGAGCAGGTCATCATCCGGTTCGCGGGCGACTCGGGTGACGGCATGCAGCTCACGGGCGACCGATTCACGAGCGAGACCGCGACGCTGGGCAACGACCTCGCGACGTTCCCCGACTTCCCGGCGGAGATCCGGGCGCCTGCAGGCTCGCTCCCAGGCGTCTCCGGCTTCCAGGTCCACTTCGCCGACCACGACATCCTCACCGCGGGCGACCGCCCCGACGTGCTCGTCGCGATGAATCCGGCGGCGCTGCGGACGAACCTCGACGATCTGCCGAAAGGCGCCACGATCATCGTCAACACGGACGCGTTCGGCGACCGAACGCTGAAGAAGGCCGGCTACGCGCAGAGCCCACTCGAGGACGGCTCGCTCGAGGACTACCACGTGCACGAGGTCGCGCTCACGTCGATGACGGTCGGCGCGCTGAAGGGCATCGAGGGCATCACGCCGCGCGAGGCGGAGCGCTCGAAGAACTTCTTCGCGCTCGGGCTCATGTCGTGGCTCTACCACCGGCCGGTCGAAGGGACGATCGCCTTCATCGAGCGGAAGTTCGCCAAGCGCCCCGAGATCGTCGAGGCGAACACGCGCGCGTTCCGGGCCGGCTGGAACTACGGCGAGACCTCCGAGGACTTCGCGGTCTCGTACGAGGTCGCGCCCGCACCGCTCGCGCCCGGCACGTATCGCCAGATCACGGGCAACACGGCGCTGTCCTACGGGCTGATCGCCGCGTCGAAGCTCGCGGGGCTTGCCGCTGTTCCTCGGCGCCTACCCGATCACGCCCGCCTCCTCGATCCTCGAGGAGCTCGCAGGTCGCAAGGAGTTCGGCGTGGTCACGTTCCAGGCCGAGGACGAGATCGCGGCGGTCGGCGCGGCGGTCGGCGCCTCGTTCGGCGGCGCGCTCGGCGTGACGGCGTCGGCCGGGCCCGGCGTGGTGCTCAAGGCGGAGACCGTGGGCCTCGCGATCGCGCTCGAGCTCCCGCTCCTGATTCTCGACATCCAGCGCGCGGGCCCGTCCACCGGTATGCCGACGAAGCCCGAGCAGGCCGATCTGCTGATGGTGCTCTACGGGCGGAACGGCGAGAGCCCGGTCCCGGTGGTCGCGGCCTCCAGCCCGTCGCAGTGCTTCCACGCGGCGATCGAGGCTGCGCGGATCGCGCTCAAGTACCGCACGCCGGTGTACCTGCTCTCGGACGCGTACCTCGCGAACGGGTCGGAGCCGTGGCTGATCCCGGCGGTCGACGAGCTGCCCGACATCTCGACGCCGTTCGCGGAGCCCGGGGAGGAGCCCTTCGAGCCGTTCCGGCGCGACCCGCAGACGCTCGCCCGTCCCTGGGCGATCCCCGGGACGGCCGGGCTCGAGCATCGGATCGGCGGCCTCGAGAAGGCGGACGTCAGCGGCGCGATCTCGTACGACCCGGAGAACCACGACCTGATGGTGCGGCTGCGCGCGCCGCAAGGTCGCGGGCATCGCGGCCGACATCCCGGAGCTCCAGGTGGACGATCCGGTGGGCGACGCCGAGCTGCTCGTGATCGGCTGGGGCTCGACCTACGGGCCGATCGCGGCAGCGGTGCGCCGGGTGCGGAGACGCGGCCTCCGTGTCGCGCAAGCTCACCTACATCACCTCAACCCGTTCCCGCGCAACACCGGTGACGTCGTACGGCGCTACCCGAAGGTGCTCGTGCCCGAGATGAACCTCGGCCAGCTGGCGCTTCTGCTCCGCTCCGAGTTCCTCGTCGATGCGGTCTCGTACACGCGCGTGCACGGGCGGCCGCTGAGCGCCGCCGAGCTGGAGGACGCGATCGCGACCATGGTGGAGGGACCTGTGAGCGGCGGCAACGGGCTCGTTCAGCTGACCGCGAAGGACTTCAAGTCCGACCAGGAGGTGCGCTGGTGCCCGGGCTGTGGCGACTACGCGATCCTCGCGGGTGTCCAGTCGTTCCTCCCCGAGCTCGGCGTGCCGCGCGAGAACCTCGTCTTCGTGTCGGGCATCGGTTGTGCCGCCGCGCTTCCCGTACTACATGGAGACCTACGGGATGCACTCGATCCACGGGCGTGCGCCCGCGATCGCGACCGGCCTCGCGACGTCGCGGCCCGATCTCTCGGTCTGGGTCGTGACGGGCGACGGCGACGCGCTCTCGATCGGCGGCAACCACCTCATCCACGCGTTGCGCCGGAACGTCGACATCACGATCCTCCTCTTCAACAACCGATCTACGGGCTGACGAAGGGCCAGTACTCGCCGACCTCCGAGCTCGGCAAGGTGACGAAGTCGACGCCGCAGGGCTCGGTCGACCAGCCGTTCAACCCGCTGTCGATCGCGATCGGAGCGGAGGCGACGTTCGTCGCCCGGGCGATCGACACCGACAAGCAGGGGTCCGCCGAGGTGCTGCGCGCCGCCGCTCAGCACCGGGGCGCCGCGTTCGTCGAGGTGCTCCAGAACTGCAACATCTACAACGACGGCGCCTTCGACGTCGTCCGCGAGGAGAAGGAAACCGGCTCTACCTTCGCGCCGGGGAGGAGGTGCGCTGGGGCGACCGCGGGGTTCGCATGCGGCCCGACGGGACGCTCGAGATCGTCGACGCCTCGGTCGGCGGTCTCCTGCGCCACGATCCGCTGCGTGACGACCCGGGTCTCGCGTTCGCGCTCGCCCGGCTCACGTGGGAGTCGGCCGGCGCGGTGCCGCTCGGCGTGTTCCGTTCCGTGAGCCGTCCGGTCTACGAGGACCTCGTTCACGAGCAGGTGCGCAGCTCGGCCGAGCAGCGCGGCGAGGGCGACCTGGCCACCCTCCTCCACGGCACGGACACCTGGGCCATCTCGTAGCCGCCGACCGGTGGCGGACGCCGGCGTGTGAGCTACGCTTCGGACCGACGATCGCCGACGAGGGCGATCGCCGCCGGCTTCGAGGCCCACTACGCAAAGCGAGCGTAGGGGCCTTTTTTCGTGGTCCGTCGAACGAAAGGAACGCACCGTGAACACCGCCACCGCCACCGTCCTGACCGTCGAGGACGATCCGATCGTCCGCTCCGACCTGCGCCTCGTGCTCGAGGACGCGGGCTACGACGTCACGGACGCCCGCGACGGCCTCGAGGCCGTCGCGCTCACCCGGGTCCACCCGCCGCCCGACCTGATCGTGCTCGACCTCGGCCTGCCGCGGCTCGACGGGGTCGAGGCCGCACGCTGGATCCTCCAGGAGCGGAACATCCCGATCGTCGTTCTCACGGGCCGCTCGTCGCGGCTCGCGGAGGACGCGCTGCAGGCGGGTGCCGTCGCCTGCCTCCGGAAGCCCTTCGCGGTCGACGAGCTCGTCTCCACGGTCTCGGCCGCGCTCGGGCCCGAGCGCGCCTCCCCGGATCGCGCGGAGTCGCGGGCGGCGATCGCCGAGATCGTCACCGCGCTGGGCTACCCGGAGGACTGGGCCGACGAGCTCGAGCAGTGGCAGTACCGTCTGGGCCGCTCCTGGCGCCGCCGGACGTGAAACTCGAGCCGTGCTGGCCCCGGGCGCCGGCGAAGCGGGCAGCCCGCTTCAGGGACCTGCCCTTGGCCCGGCGCAGCCGGGCCAAGGGAGTTTGCGGCGTCCGTTCCGCGCGAGCGGAACGGACGCTCGCAGTCGAGAAGCAGACAAGAGCAGCATCGCACGTCCGGGATGCCGCGGCGGCGGCGGGGTCACGTCCGTGCGATGCCGGAGCCTCACGGTAGTCGATTGCGGGCATTCGTGCCCGCGGTGTCCCTCGAAAGGGGGATCGCTCAGGCTGTCGCGGGTCTCGGCGCGGAGGTGATCTTGCGCAGGCGCGGATATGCCCAGCCGACGGCCGCCGCCCCGGAGAGACCCGCGACGGCGAACGCAAGCTCCGTACCGCCGACCTCCGCGAGCCAACCGGAGACGAGCCCCCCGATCGGCGCGAGCCCGATGAAGGCGAAGAGGTAGAGGCTCACGACCCGGCCGCGCAGGTGGTCGGGCGAGGCGAGTTGGACGAGCGCGTTCGCGCTCGCCGTGAACAGCGAGAAGCTGAGGCCGAGCGCGAACAGGAGCACCAGGGCGATGTCGGCCGTCTGCACGGGCGCGAGCACGAGCATCGTGACGCTGAACCCGAGCGCACCGCCGGCGAACGTCCTCGGGCTCGCTCGACCGAGGGTCGCGGTCGCCAGAGCGCCCGCGAGCGCGCCGAGACCGAAGCTCGCCGAGAGCAGGCCGAACATGCCCGCGCCGACGTGCAGGGTCTGCGAGGCGAGAAGCGGCACGAGCACGTTGAAGTTGAACCCCACCGTCGCGACGACCGTGACGACGGTCAGCACGGTGCGGGCGAGCGGGGAGCGCACGGACCACGCGATTCCCTCGCGGATCCCGGAGAGCACGCGCGTGTTGCGGCTCTTCGTCACGGGCGTCAGCTCCTCGACCCGCATCTCCTTGAGCGCGACGAGCACTGCGAGGAAGCTGATCGCGTTGATCACGAAGCAGATCCCGACCCCGACCGCCGCGATCATGATCCCGGCGAGCGCCGGGCCGATGACGCGGGATGCGTTGAACAGGCCAGAGTTGAGAGCCACCGCGTTCGGCAGCTCACGCGGGCCGACCATCTGGAACGTCAGCGTCTGCCGGCCGGGTGAGTCGAAGACGAGGATGAGGCCGCCGACCGCGGCGAGCGCGTAGACGAGCGGCAGGCTGGTGACGCCGGTCAGCGAGACGACCGCCAGGGCGACCGAGACGACCATTGCGCTCGCCTGCGTCGCGATCAGGAGCCGCCGGGTGTCGAGCCGGTCGACGACGACGCCGGCGATCAGGCCGAGGAGCAGGAAGGGAAGGAAGCGGCAGAAGGCGAGCGTCCCGACCGCGAGCGCAGAGCTCGAGAGCTGGATCACGAGCCACGCCAGCGCGATGTTCTGCATCCACGTTCCGGCGACGGAGACGAGCTGGCCTGCGAAGAACAGCCGGTAGTTCCGGTGACGCCTGAGCGAGCGGAACGTCCGCCCGCGGAGCGTCACGGCCAGGGTGCTCACTCCGCAGGCTCCAGGACCGACCAGAGGACGGGCAGCGCGTGCTCGAGGCGCTCACGCTCCTCGTCGGATAGTCGCGAGATCCGCTCCGCGAGCCACGTTGTGCGTCGGGCCCGAACGCGGCGCAGCGTGGCACTGCCCTCCGGCGTGAGCTCCAGGCCGACACGCCGGCGGTCGTCGCTCGAGCGGACCCTGCGGATCAGCTCGAGCGCCTCCAGCCGATCGACGTGGGCGGAGAGCGAGGGGGCGGAGATGCCCTCCTCCTGGGCCAGCTCGCGCAGCGAGAGCCCCGGCCGCGTGCGCACGAGCCAGAGCAACGTTGCCTGGTGAGACGTGATCCCGAGGTCCTCGGTCTCGCGCCGGAGGTGGCGGCCGATCCGGAGAACCAGCGGCCGCAGCTCCTCGGCGAGCTCCTGGGGAGAAAGAGTAGCCTCACGAATCATTCGTGAGGCTAACTATAACGCAAAACAGGCACTTCTCGCGGACGCGAGAAGTACCAGATGAGTGTCCTCCTAGCACTTCTCGCGCAGCGAGAAGTGCTTACTTGGCTTCCGCCTCGAGCTTGTACCCGACGCCGTACCGGGTCTGCAGGAACGTGTGGTGCGGCGCTCGTGAGTCGATCTTCTCGCGGAGCTTGCGGACGAACACGTCGACGGTGCGGTCGCGATGGGTCGCCCGGCGGCCCCAGACGCGCTGGAGGAGCTCGTCGCGGGTGAGGACGCGACCCTCTTCGAGGGCGAGCGCGTAGAGCAGTCGGAACTCCGTGGGCGTGAGGTCGGCGCTGGCGCCCTCGACGTACGCCTGGACGTTGCGCGGGTCGAGGCGCAGCTCCTCGATCACGATCTCCTCCCCGCGCCGCGGCTCCGGCGCGCGCGCGCCCCGGCGCGAGACCGCCCCGACGCGTGCGACCAGCTCCTTCATCGAGAACGGCTTCACGAGGTAGTCGTCCGCTCCGATCTCGAGCGCGTGGATCCGGTCGTGCTCGGTGCCGCGCGCCGAGACCACGAGGATGGGCGTCCCGATTCCCTCCGCGCGCGCCTGCTCGATCACCTTCCACCCGTCCACGCCCGGGAGCATGAGGTCGAGGACGCACACGTCCGGTCGCTCGTAGCGGAGCCGGGCGAGCCCGGTCTCGCCGTTGGCGACGCTCACCGCGTCGAACCCCGCCGACTCGAGGTGGCGCGCCATCCCGCGTGCGATGACGTCGTCGTCCTCGATGATCAGGATCTTCGCCACGTGCCCGTAGTGTCGCGTCGCGACGTCGTCCGCCCGGACGACGAATGGTGAACGGATGGTAACGAGATGGTGAAGGGGGCTCCGCGACGCGAGCCCCCTTCTGGCAGTTTCGGGCCCGCCCGAAACTGCCCGTCCTACTCCGCGTCTGCGTCCCGGTCGGCCTCGGCGGCCTCGTCGTCGGCCGACGGCGTCACGACGACCACGATCACCTCGCAGTGGCGGAACGTGGTCGTCGAGCGCTCGGACTGGCGCACCCGCGCCGTGTCGCGACCCGGCTCCGCACTCGAGCGTGTCCGCCGTCCCGTCGGCGGCGAGCGCGTTGAGCGTGTCGTTCCCGGGGCCGCCGCGGAGAAGGTCCGTCCCCTGACCCGCCCAGAGCGTGTCGTCGCCGTAGCCGCCGATCACGGTGTCGTCGCCCGAGCCGCCGTGGAGTTCGTCGTCGCCCGGGCCACCGTGGACGGTGTCGTTGCCGGAGCCGGCCCACGCCGACGTCGCTCCCCTCGCCCGTGCCGAGCCGGTCGTCGCCGGCCCCCCCGAACACGATGTCGCTGCCGGGGCCACCCGACACGGTGTCGTCGCCGGCGCCCGCGCGGACGAGGTCGTTGCCCGCCCGTGCCGCCACCTGGTCGTTTCCGTCGAGCGCCCGGATCACGTCCGCGTTCGGCGTCCCGCGCAGCGTGTCGTCGCCCGGAGTCCCCGTCACGACCGCGGCGAGCGCGCGTCGCGGCGAGCGCGAACGCCCCTGCCCCCGTCGCCAGTATCACGAGTGCCCTGGTCTTCATGCTCCGTCTCCCTTCTCGTCGGCCTCGCACCCGTCTCCGCGGGTGTCGGCCGTCATTCACCGTCCCCGCGGTGAAGCGCTCGTGTGGCGCGCGCAAGCTCGGCGTGAGCCGTTTGTTAGAACCGCGTGTGGATGGACGGCGACGCGACCCGCGGGCGCACCCTGCTCGAGGAGAGCCGAGAGGCCGTGGTCGTGCTCGACGACACGGACCGGGTGATCGGCGCGTCGCGCCGCGCGCGCCAGTCGATCGAGGGCCTGCGCGAAGGCGAGCGGATCCCGGACGGGCTCCTCTCCGGCGAGGGCGGGATCATCCCGCTGGTCGTGCCCTACGACCTCGACGGGAGGCGCGAGCGGCTCGTCTACCTCAGCCGCAGCGGCGACCTGACCGCGTACGAGGAGCTCCGCGCCGGGTTCACCGCCGCCGTCTCGCACGAGCTGCGGACGCCGCTCGCGCGCCTGCTCGCGCTGCTCGAGACCGCCGCGCTACCCGGCGAGGACGTCACGGCGCTCGTCGAGGAGGCGCGGATCGAGGTGGAGCAGATCCGCGAGCTGATCGACGAGGTGCTCTTCCTCTCGGAGCTCGAGTCGGGCACCCGGGTCGTCTCGCTCGGGTCCGTCCCCGTTCGACCCGAGCTCGAGGCGGTCGTCGCCGAGCTCGAGCCTCGCGCAAGCCGCGCCGGGGTCGCGCTCGTCGTCGAGGGTGACGAGGCGATCACGGTCGCGATTCGTCCTCGCATGCTTCGCGTGATCGCCGAGAACCTCACCGAGAACGCGATCCGCTACGCAGGTCCCGGAGCGACGTTCACGCTCGCGCTCGAGCGCGACGACGGCGGGATCGTGCTGCGTGCGGTCGACGACGGCGTCGGGGTCGACGAGGCTGAGCTGAGCCGTCTCTTCGAGCGCTTCTTCCGGGCCGACCGGGCGCGTGCCTCTCGCGGGACGGGGCTCGGCCTCGCGATCGTGAAGCACGTCGTCACGCAGGCGGGCGGCACGGTCGAGGCGGCTGGCGGGTTCGGCGCCGGGCTCGAGATCACCTGTCGGTTCCCGCGGCGCGTCTCGCTGACGTCGAGCAACTGCCGGCACTGGCGCTTTCCGCGCAGCGGACGTCCCTTCACCACTTCGACACCGGATCTTCACCAGTGCCTAGCCCCGGCGGCGGAGCGGGGCCGGGAGACTCGAATGCGGATTGGACGTGACTGCGCCCGAGATCGACAACCTGCGCATCGCGCAGCTCGCCGCCGGCACCGACGTGCAGGGCGAACGCGGCCGCGAGGTCGTGTTCGACGTCCAGGGTGTCGACGTCAAGTACGGCGGCGCGCTGGCGCTGAACGGGGTCACGATGGAGATCCGCCAGCACTTCGTGACCGCGTTCATCGGGCCCTCGGGCTGCGGCAAGAGCACGCTCATCCGTTGCTTCAATCGGATGAACGACCTGATCCCCGGCGCGAAGGTCGGCGGGACGATCCACTACCACGGGCGCGACCTCTACGGCGCGAACGTCGATCCGGTCGAAGTGCGACGGCGGATCGGGATGGTCTTCCAGAAGCCGAACCCGTTCCCGAAGTCGATCTACGACAACATCGCCTTCGGTCCCCGCGTGCTGGGGCTCAAGAAGGACCTCGACGCCAGGGTCGAGGGGGCGCTTCGCGGCGCGGCGCTCTGGGACGAGGTGAAGGACCGCCTCAAGGACAACGCGCTCTCGCTCTCGGGCGGCCAGCAGCAGCGGCTCTGCATCGCGCGCGCGATCGCGGTCGAGCCCGACGTGATCCTGATGGACGAGCCCGCCTCCGCGCTCGACCCGGTCGCGACATCGCGGATCGAGGACCTCGTCCACGAGCTCAAGCAGTCGTACACGATCGTGATCGTCACTCACAACATGCAGCAGGCAGCGCGGGTCGCCGACATGACGGCGTTCTTCAGCGTCGACGTCGAGGAAGGCGGCGCACGCCGTCACGGGGTGCTCGTCGAGTACGAGCGCACCTCGAAGCTGTTCACCAACCCGTCCGACAAGCGCACGGAGGACTACGTCACCGGACGGTTCGGATAGTGGGGCGGGGACATTGATGGCGCGGATCGAGTTCCAGTCGCGACTCGACATGCTCGAGGCCAGCCTGCAGGAGCAGGGGGAGGTCGTCCTCCGCTCCGTCCGTGGCGCGATGGACGCGCTGCAGCGCAGCGACGTCGAGCTCTGCGACGAGGTGATCCGCTTCGACGACGAGATCGACAGTCGCTACCACCGCCTCGAGAAGGCGGTCGAGGAGACGCTCGCGCAGGAGTCGCCGGTCGCGACCGACCTGCGGCTCGTGCTCGCGATCCTGCACGACTCGATCCACCTCGAGCGGATCGGAGACCAGTCCGTCACGGTCGCGAAGCTGACGAAGCTCTGCGCATGGTCTCGAGCAGCACCACGAGCTCGCCGAGGGTCTCCAGGAGATGGGCGACCGCGCGGAGGAGATGGTGCGCATCTCGCTCGACTCGTTCTCGGAGCGTGACGTCGAGCGGGCACGGTCCCTCGTCGATCTCGACGAGCTGATCGACCGGACGAACCGCCGCGTCGTCGATCACGTGCTCACGGCAACCTCCGCCGAGAACCAGGAGTGGGGGATGCGGATGATCGTCGTCGCCCGCTGCATCGAGCGGATCGGCGACAACGCGGTCGACATCGGCGAGCAGACGGCGTTCGTCGTCACCGGCGAGTTCCGCGAGTTCTCGGATGCCTCTCACTGAGCCGGTGCCGTACACCAGCCCGTCACCCGATCTTCACCACCGTGCGCCCCATCCGAAGCTGCTCGACGGTGAGGCTTGCGCCGGTGAGCCACCGCGCTCCAAGTCAGGAACTGGACCAATTCGCAAGGGAGAGGGAGGGCCATGAAGAAGGGACTCGCAACGTGTCTTGCGGTCGCGGCGCTCGTAGCGATCGCGCTCGTCGCCGGCCGTGCACAGGCGGCACCGGCGGCGAAGGCGGACACGACGATCGTGGGGACGGGTTCGACGTTCGTCTTTCCGCTGATCTCGAAGTGGATCCCAGAGCTCGCCAAGGCGTACGGGTACAACGTGACCTACTCGCCGACGGGCTCCGGGGCGGGCATCGCCTCGATCACCGCGCGGACGGTCGACTTCGGGGCGTCGGACGCGCCGCTCTCGTCCGACCAGCTCACAGCGTGCAAGGGCTGTCTCGTGATTCCGTGGGCGCTCGCGGCCGTGTCGCTGCCGTACAACATCCCCGGGATCAACGGCCGCCTGAAGCTGGATTCGGCCACGATCGCCGGCATCTTCGACGGCTCGATCAAGAAGTGGAACGACCCGAAGATCGCGGCCTTGAACAAGAACCTCAGCCTGCCGAGCATGGACATCACCCCCGTGCACCGCTCGGACGGGTCGGGCACGACGTACGCGTTCACCGACTACCTGTCGGCGGTCAGCCCGAAGTGGAAGTCGGGCATCGGCACCAACACGGCGGTCGACTGGCCGGGCGGCGTCGCGGCAAAGGGCAGCTCGGGTGTCGCCGGCATCGTCAAGAGCACAGCGGGAGCGATCACGTACGTCGACGCGGCGTACTCGATCCAGAACCACCTGAGCTTCGCGCTCGTCCGGAATCGCCGGGGCAACTACACGCTGCCCGGTCTCCGCGGCATCGGCTCCGCAGTCTCCGTGCTGCCGAAGAAGATCACGGGCCCCGCGCAGCTGAAGGTCGTCGACCCGCCGAAGACGGCGCCGAAGAACGCCTACCCGATCTCGACCTTCACGTACGTGATCGTGCCGCAGAACGCGGGGTCGAAGGCGGCCGACCTGCGGAAGTTCATCTACTGGGCGGTCACGCAGGGGCAGAAGTTCGGCCCACCGCTCTTCTTCGTGCCGCTGCCGAACCAGGTCAAGGCGTACGTCTACCGCCAGATCAAGCAGATCCAGGCGGGCACGTAAGCGACCCGCCGTGACGCGATGACGTCCACCGGATACACGCCCGCGGGGCCGGAAGATCTCCGGCGCCGCGGGATCCGGTTGGGCGACGTTCTCTTCCGAGGCGTCTCGCTGCTCGCAGCCCTCGCTGCGGCGGCGCTCCTGGGGCTGATCACCTGGAAGGTGGTCGATCTCGCCTGGCCCGCGATCCAGCACTTCGGGCTCTCGTTCGTCTGGACCGAGGCGTGGGATCCCGTCAAGGACCAGTACGGCGCTCTCGCGTTCATCTACGGCACGGTGATGACCTCGCTGATCGCGCTCGTCCTCGCCACGCCGCTCTCGATCGCGATCGCCCTCTTCCTGACGGAGATCTCACCACGCCGGCTCGCGGGGCCGATCGCGACCATGGTCGAGCTGCTCGCCGCGATCCCGAGCGTGGTGCTCGGCCTCTGGGGGATCCTCGTCTTCGGGCCGTGGGTTCGGGATCACCTCGAGCCGTGGCTCCAGGACGTCCTCGGGTTCCTGCCGATCTTCTCCGGCACCCCCTCCCAGGCGGGTCTGCTGCCGGCGGCGCTCGTGCTCACGATCATGATCATCCCCATCACGTCGGCGATCTGCCGCGAGCTGTTCATCCGCGTTCCCAAGGACCTCGTGGACGCCTCGATGGCGATCGGCTCGACCAGGTGGGAGGCGATCCGGAAGGTCCTCCTCCCGTACGCTGCGCCCGGCATCGCGGCCGCTGTGCTCCTCGGCCTCGGCCGTGCGTTCGGAGAGGCGATCGCCGTCAACCAGGTGATCGGCGGCGGCAACGTGATCCCGACGTCGTGGTTCGAGCCGGCCGACACGCTCGGGTCCCGCATCGCCGCGCAGTACCAGGGGGCGACGAGCCAGCTGCAGGCCGGCTCGATCCTCTACCTCGCAGCGATCCTGATGGTGATCTCGCTCGTCACGAACGTCGTCGCGCAGCTGGTCGTCACCCGCTTCGAGCGCGCGCGGAGGGCCTACTGATGTCGACCCGGACGCTCGACCCCGTCGTGGACCCGTACGACATCACGCAACGCTCGAACGGGCTGGGCCGGCGGCGCGTCACCGAGAAGGTCTTCGGCCTGCTCGGCATCGCGAGCGCGCTGTTCGCGGTCGGCATCCTCGCGCTCGTGCTCGGCTCGGTGCTCGCGAAGGGGTTCAGCCAGCTCTCGCTCTCCTTCTTCACCGAGCCGAGGCCGCTGTTCGGGCAGAAGGGCGGGATCGCGGACGCACTCGTCGGCAGCGCGATCATCGTCGGCATGGCCATGGTCTTCGCGATCCCGTTCGCCGTGCTCGTCGCCGTCTACATGTCGGAGTACGCCGGGCCTCGAGTCTCCAAGATCCTCCGGGTGATCCTCGACGTCCTCAACGGCGTGCCGGCGATCGTGGTCGGCATCTTCGTCTTCGGCATCCTCGTCGTCGGCCGCGGCCAGAACGCGGTCTTCGGCGCGTTCTCGCTCGCGATCCTGATGCTGCCGATGGTCGCGCGCGCCACACAGGAGGTGCTCGAGGTCATCCCGCGCAGCCTGCGCGAAGCGAGCCTCGCGCTCGGCGTCACGAAGTGGAGGACGACCGTAGGGGTCGTGCTGCCGTCTGCGCTCGGGGGGATCCTCACGGGCGTCGTGATCGCGGTCGCCCGGGTCGCGGGCGAGACCGCGCCGCTCCTGTTCACGACCTCGATCGCCGCCAACCAGATCTCGGCCGACCCGACGCACGCGCTCGCCACGCTCCCCGTGACGATCTTCGCGTTCTCCGAGTCGCCCGATCCAAACGAGCAGGCGGCCGCCTGGGCCGCAGCGCTCGTCCTGATCGCGCTCGTGCTCGTGCTCAACATCCTCGCGAAGCTGTTCGCCCGGAGCCGCACGAAGCTCTGAGCGGGCGAGGTCCCGGCGTGAGCGCCCGAGCGCCACGCGGTAGCCTGCCGCGCGATGAAGACCGTGCTCGTAGTCGGTGCCGGCCGCTACCAGCGTGCGGTGATCCGGCGGGCTCGCGAGCTCGGCCTGCGCGTCGCGGCCGTCGACCGGAACCCGGACGCCCCCGGCCTGGCGCTCGCCGACGTGCCGCGCGTGGTCGACTTCGCGACCCCCGAGGCAGTGCTCGCGAACGTGCGCGACCTCGAGATCGACGGCGTGCTCACCGTTCAGGCGGAACGGGCGGTGCCGATGGTCGCCGCCCTCGCCGAGGCTCTCGGGTTGCCGGGGATCGGCGTCGACGCCGCGCGCCTCCTGACCAACAAGCTCGCGATGCGCGCGGCACTCGGCGAGGCCGGTATCCCGCAGCCGCGCTTCGCGACCGCGCGCACCCCGGCGGAGGCGCGTGCGGCCGCGCTCGAGATCGGGTTCCCCGCCGTGCTCAAGCCGGCCGACTCGGCAGGGCAGGTCGGGCTCGCACGGATCGAGTCCGCCGACGACGCGGAGCAGCGTCTCCCGGAGGCCGTCGCCGCGTCACCCGCCCGCGAGGCGGTGCTCGAGGAGTACGTCGAGGGCACGGAGATGAACGGGATCGTCGTCGTCCAGGAGGGAGAGGTGCTCGCGACCATGCTCTGCGACCGGCTCCGGCCACCCGGTCTCGGGTTCGGCGTCAGCTGGCTCCACCTCTACCCGCCGGCGGTCGAGGGCGAGCAGCGGGCCGAGGCCGAGCGCGTCGCGACGGACGCAGTGCGCGCCCTCGGGCTCCGGACGGGAATCGGCTTCCCGCAGCTGATTGCGAAGCCGGGCGGAGGCGTGGCGCTGATCGAGTGCGCCGCGAGGATCGGAGGGATGATGGCCGAGCACCTCCGCCACGCGCTCGGCGTCGACCTACTCGAGGTCGCGCTGCGGCTCTCGCTCGGCGAGCGCGTGACCCCGGAGCAGGTACGTCCCCGCTTCGAGCGTCCGGTCGCAGTGCGCTTCCTCACCGCGGAGCCCGGCACGCTCGCCACCGGCCGCGTGACGCGCGTCGGCCCGCTCGACGACGTCCTCGCCTCCCCCGGGGTGCTCGACGCCGAGATCTACTCGGTGGTGGGCGAGACGATTCGGCCGGTGAGGATCATCTCCGACCGGCGCGGCTACGTGATCGCGACCGGCGCCACGCGAGAAGAGGCCGTCGCGCGGGCGGATGGGGCAACGGCCCTCGTCGAGATCGAGGTGGAGCCGGTCCCGTGACGAGCTGCGGCTTCACGCTCGACCACTACCGGGAGCTGCTCGAGGCTGCGAAGGCCGGCGGGTACCGGCTGGCGGGCTTCGACCGGGAGCCCCGGCCCGGCGACCTCGTCATCCGTCACGATGTCGACCTCTCGCTCGGCGCCGCGGTCCGCGTCGCGGAGGTCGAGGCGGAGGCGGGCATGTGGTCGACCTGGTGCCTGATGACGCGGTCGGTGTTCTACAACCTCGAATCGCCGGAGGGCGAATGGGCAATCGCCCGGCTCCGGGAGCTCGGCGGGCGGATCGCCCACCATGCCGTCTGGCCGCACGTCGATCTCGACGAGCGCTTCGAGCCGGTGGTCGCGTGGCACAACCCCGACCACGGGTACCTGATGGAGCCGATCCCGGAGGCGACGAACGCGATGAGCGCGCCCTGGTACGACCCGGCGCATTTCCGCTCCGACTCGAACCAGCATTGGAACCATCGCGGTCGCGAGGACGTCTGCCCGCATGCCGCGCTCGCCGCGGGCGAGCTCGAGTGGCTCCACCTCCTGATCCACCCCGAGATCTGGGCCTACGACGGCACGACCATGCGCGAGACGATGGAGTCGTTCCTGCGGGCCGACCGAGAGGCCCGGCTCGAGCACCTCCGCGCCGACCGCATCGACCTCTCCTGACGAGCGGCCCTTCGTCGCGTTGACCGCCTCGCGGCGATTGGCCGAGCCCCTTCAGGCCGGGGCAGGCGCCGCGGGCGAGGTCTGGCTGGGGGCGAGCCGGCGGGTCTCCCAGCGGCGGGCCCCGAAGGCCGTCGCCGCGATCAGGATCGCGAGCAGAAACACGATCACGTGGCCGCCGGGCAGCCGCGTGACGAGCTCCATGCCCGCGCCGACGAGCGCTGCAGCCGGGATCGTGAGGATCCAGGCGACGAGGATGTTGCCCGCGACGCCCCAGCGCACCGCCGAGAACCCCCGGATCGCGCCGGCGCCGAGCACGGAGCCCGAGATCGTGTGGGTGGTCGAGACCGGGAACCCGAAGTGCGCGGTCGTCCAGAGGATCGACGCGCACGCGCTCTGGGCGGCGAACCCCTGCGGCGGGTCGATCTTCGCGATCCGTTGGCCGAGCGTCTTGATGATGCGCCACCCGCCGGCGTAGGTCCCGGCCGCCATCGCGAGCGCGGCGGAGGCGATCACCCAAGCGGGGGGCCGGCTGAAGTCGGCGTCGAGATGCCCGGAGGCGACGAGCGCGAGCGCGATGATGCCCATCGTCTTCTGCGCGTCGTTCGTGCCGTGCGTGAACGCGACGAAGCCTCCGGACACCAGCTGCGCGTGCCGGAACCCGCGGTTCACCTTCGACGGCGAGCGACGGGCGATCAGCCAGGTGAGCACGAGGATCAGGGCGAACGCGATCCCGATCCCGAGGAACGGCGCGGCGAGCGACGGCACCAGCACGTTGTGCCAGATCCCGCCCCACTGGACGACGTCGAGCCCGTCGGCGGCGACCGCCGATCCGATCATGCCCCCGATCAGGGCGTGACTCGAGCTCGACGGCAGCCCCGCGAACCAGGTGATCAGGTTCCAGGTGATCGCGCCGACGAGCCCCGCCATCACGAGGTTCAGCGTGATCACGTCCGGGTCGACGATCCCCTTCGCGATCGTCGCCGCGACTTTGATCGAGACGAACGCGCCGGCGAAGTTCAGCACCGCCGAGGTGAGCACTGCCATGCGTGGACTGAGCGCTCGCGTCGAGACGCTCGTCGCGATCGAGTTCGCGCTGTCGTGGAACCCGTTCGTGAAGTCGAAGAACAGCGCGATCGCCACGACCGCCCAGAGAGTCGGGTCCACGACCCGGCCCCTACGCGTTCTTCACGAGGATGTTCGCGACCGTGTTCGCGGCGGTCTCGCAGCTGTCGAGCGCCCGCTCGAGCCCGTCGTACACGTCCTTCCAGCGGATCACCATCAGCGGGTCGATCTTGTCGTCGCGGAACAGCGCCGCGAGGCCGTCGCGCAGCACGCGATCGCCCTCGTCCTCGAACCGCTTCAGCTCGACCAGTGCCTCCTGCACGCCCGAGAAGCCCTTCAGGTTGTCGCAGGCGAGCGCGAGCTGCTCGGCCGCGCGGACGAGGAGCCCGGTCTGCTGGACGGCGTGCTTCGTCGGCATCTCGATTCCGTAGAGGCCGAGGAGATCCGAGGCTTCCTCGAGTTCGTCGACGACGTCGTCGATCTGGATCGCGAGCATGTAGATGTCGTTGCGGTCGAAGGGCGTCAGGTACTGCGTGTTGAGCAGCGTGATGATGTCGTGGGTGACCCCGTCGTTCACTGTCTCGGCGGCTTTCACCTGCTCCTGGGTGATCCCCGAGTTCGGGTGCTCGCGAAAGCGCCGGTCGACGAGACGCGCGACCTCGAGGGCGTTCGCAGCGGCCCGGGCGAACAGGACGTAGAACTCGCCCGTCCTCGGCGTGAGCGAGAAGCGCACGGGCGCGCACGTTAACCGAAACGGCACAATCCGAGCCGCCGTGCCCGCCCTGCGATGCGGATCGCCGTCGCCACGGCCGGACGGTTAGCCTGCACGGCTTGAGCAGCGACGTGATCTACACGATGTACCGGGCCGACAAGTTCTACGGCCCCGAGCGGCAGGTGCTCGCGAACATCTCGCTCTCGTTCCTGCACGGGGCGAAGATCGGCGTGCTCGGGCCGAACGGCGCCGGCAAGTCGACGCTCCTGCGGATCATGGCCGGGCTCGAGGAGCCCTCCTCGGGCGTCGCGGAGCTCGATCCGAAGGCGACCGTGGGACTGCTCCCGCAGGAGCCCGAGCTCGATCCCGCGAAGGACGTCCGCGGCAACGTCGAGGACGGCGTCCGCGAGCTGCGCGACCTGCTCGACCGCTTCGGGGCGATCTCGGCCGCGTTCGCCGAGCCCGACGCGGACTTCGACGCGCTCCTCGCCGAGCAGGCGGCGGTGCAGGAGCGGATCGACCACGCCGACGCCTGGAGCCTCGACCAGACGCTCGATCGCGCGATGGACGCGCTCCGGCTGCCCGAAGGCGACCGTGACGTGACGACGCTTTCCGGCGGAGAGCGCCGGCGCGTGGCGCTCTGCCGGCTGCTCCTCTCCGCGCCCGACCTCGCTCCTCTTGGACGAGCCCACGAACCACCTCGACGCGGAGTCGGTGGCATGGCTCGAGCGGCACCTCGAGAGCTACCGGGGCACCGTGATCGCCGTCACCCACGACCGCTACTTCCTCGACAACGTCGCGGGCTGGATCCTCGAGCTCGACCGAGGCCGCGGGATCCCGTTCCAGGGCAACTACTCGTCGTGGCTCGAGCAGAAGGAGGCGCGCCTCGCCACCGAGGAGAAGCAGCAGGCGGCGCGGCGCCGGACGCTGCAACGGGAGCTCGAGTGGGTCCGGATGAGCCCGACCGCGCGGCACGCGAAGTCGAAGGCGCGCCTGGCGGCCTACGAGAAGCTGCTCGTCGAGGATCAGGCGAGCCGGCTCGACACGGTCGAGATCCACATTCCGGCGGGAGCGCGGCTCGGCGACGTCGTCGTCCGCGCGGAGCACGTGCAGAAGGGCTTCGGCGACCGGCTGCTCGTCGAGGACCTCACGTTCGACCTACCGCCCGGCGGGATCGTCGGGGTGATCGGCCCCAACGGCGCCGGCAAGACGACGCTCTTCCGGATGATCGCGGGCGAGGAGCAGCCCGACGGGGGACGCTCGAGGTCGGCGACACCGTCGAGCTCGCGTACGTCGACCAGTCCCGGGCGGCGCTCCAGGGCACGAACACCGTCTGGAAGGAGATCTCCGGGAACCACGACACGATCGAGCTCGGCAAGCGGGAGGTCAACTCGCGCCAGTACGTCTCCTGGTTCAACTTCCGTGGCGGCGACCAGCAGAAGCTCGTCAAGGACCTCTCCGGCGGGGAGCGGAACCGAGTCCACCTCGCGAAGCTCCTCCGCTCCGGCGGCAATCTCCTGCTGCTCGACGAGCCGACGAACGACCTCGACGTCGACACGCTGCGCGCGCTCGAGGAGGCCCTGCTCGACTTCGCGGGCTGCGCCGTCGTGATCTCCCACGACCGCTGGTTCCTCGATCGCGTCGCCACGCACATGCTCGCGTTCGAGGGCGACTCGCAGGTGACGTGGTTCGAGGGCTCCTACCAGGAGTACGCCGACTGGGTGCGCGAGACCCGCGGCCCGGAGGCCCTCGAGCCGCACCGCATCGCCTACAAACCGCTCGTCCGCCCGGGCTGAGCAGCCGGCTCAGCCGGCGAGCGCATGGCGGACGAGCGCCTGAAAGCGGGCGATCAGCTGCTCCGACTCCGGCAGCAGCATGCCCGACTCGAGCGCGCCGCTCGCGATGCCCTGCTGGACGGACTCGACCAGCGCGCGGTCCTCGATTCCGACCTGTCGGTCGAGCTCCAGGAAGTCGCGGATCCATTCGTCGTCCGCGTCGTCGCCGAAGAAGTAGTCGAGGAATCGGTGCGTCCGCTCGGGCCCGCGCGGGAGAAGGGGGCCGATCGAGAGGTTCTGGCGGCCTGGCATCACGTTGATCACCGTGGCCGGGAAGAGCAAGTGGAACTGGCCGTGCACGACGTTGCCGGTGGTGTCGTACGCACCGCTTCCGGACGCCCGCGGCGGGCCGAGTTGCGAGAGCAGCGCCCCATTGCTCTCCAGCGCGTACGTCTCCGGCGAGACGTCGATCGTCTGCGCGAGGCTCGGGTGGGCGACCGCGCAGTGGTAGCACTCGAGGTAGTTCTCCGCGCAGACCTTCCAGTTGCACGCGTACTCGCCGGAGTCGCGGGAGTGGAAGCGGAGCGAGTCGACGTCGACGCCGCCCTCGGAGAGCCGCGCCGGTAGCTCGCCCAGCGCCGCCGCGAGCGGTTCCGCGGCGGGGTCCGGGTTGACGAACACGAACGGGCCCCACGCCTCGACCGAGACGGGCGCGAGCGAGAGCGACCCGGGATCGAACGCGTCCTCGCGTTCCGCTCGCGGTGCGCTCCGGAGCGTCCCGTCGAGCTCGTACGTCCATGCGTGATAGGGGCACTGGAGCGTCTCGCGACGCGCGTCGGCCTCGCACACGATGTGGCCTCGGTGACGGCAGACGTTGACGAACGCGCGCAGGACCCCGTCGCGCGCTCGCGTGAGCACGACGGGCAGGGAGCCCGCCCAGGCCGGCGCGACGCTCCCCGGCTCGGCCACCTGGCCGGCACGGGCGGCGTACTGCCACGCGCGTGCAAAGATCCACTCCTGCTCCGCCCGGAGCACCGGCGGGTCGGCGTACCACGCGTACGGGAGCGTCCGAGTGTCGGCGACCATGCCGCGGGAGGATAGGGCGCCGGCCTAGCGGCCGAGCTCCCAGGCGAGGTGCGCCAACTCCGGCTCGATCAGCCGCTCCCAGGCGAGCTGCACGGCCTTCGGCGAGCCCGGCGTCGAGACGACGACCGCGCCGCGGTACGTGCCGGCGGTCGCGCGCGAGAGCATCGCGGCCGCTCCGACCTGCTCGAAGCTGAGCAGGCGGAAGAGCTCGCCGAAACCCGGCAGGGTCTTCTCGAGCATCCCGGCGAGCGTGTCGTAGGTCGTGTCGCGGCGCGAGATGCCGGTCCCGCCGTTGACGAGCACGACGCGCGCGTCGGCGACGAGCGCGTCGACGGCGGCGCGGACCTCCTCGGGCTCGTCCGGGACGACGCGGTAGCCCGAGACGACGTTGCCGGTGTCGTGGATCCGCTCGCGCAGCCACTGCCCGTTCGTGTCGCTGTCCGCGGTGCGGCTGTCGCTGACCGTGACGATGCCGACGGGGATCGGGCCCTGTTCGGCCGCGGCGGCGCGGTGCGCGTCGGTGCCCATGCGGCCGATCGTAGATACGCTGCGCCTCCGTGAGCGCCACGGAGCCGCTGCTCGTTCGCGTCGAGGAGACGATCCGTCCTCTCCATCTGGCGGCCGCACGGGCCTGGTGGGACGTCGGGGTCGCTGCGACCGAGGAGAACGAGCAGAGGCGTGTGGCCGCCGAGCTGGCGCTGTCCGACGCGCTCGCCGATCCCGGTCTCTACCGGGCGGTCTCCACGGCCCGGGCGAACGGCGGCGACGACCTCGAGCGCCGCCAGCTCGACCTCGTGTACGAGGCGATGCTCCCGAACCAGGTGCCGGAGGCGCTGCGCCACCGGATCGTGGCCCTCGAGGCCTCCGTCGAGGCACGCTTCTCCCGCCACCGCGGCGTCGTCCGCGGCGTCGAGGTCGACGACAACGCGATCCGGCGGACGCTGCAGGAAAGCGGCGACGTGGATGAGCGCCGCGAGGCCTGGGAGGCGTCGAAGACGGTCGGCGCGGCGGTCGCGGACGACGTGCGGGAGCTCGCCCGGCTCCGGAACGAGGCCGCGCAGGGGCTCGGCTACCGCGACTGGTTCGCGCTCTCGATCGCGACGATGGAGATGGACGAGGAGCGCCTCGCGGAGACGTTGGCGGAGTGCGACACGCTGACGGCCGGGCCGTTCGCCGCCTGGAAGGCGGAGCTCGACGGCCGCCTCGCGGAGCGCTTCGGGTGCAGGCCGCACGAGCTGCGGCCCTGGCACTACGAGGACGTCTTCTTCCAGGAGGTGCCCTCCGCCGGCGGGCCGGACGCGAGCGCGGCCCTGGCGGGCGAGGACGTCGTCGCGCTGGCCTGGAAGACGTTCGACGGGATCGGCCTCGAGACCACGTCGATCCTCGAGCGCAGCGACCTCTTCCCGCGCGCCGGCAAGTCCCAGCACGCGTACTGCCTCGACGTCGACCGCGAAGGCGACGTCCGCGTGCTCGCGAACGTCGAGCACGACGCCTACTGGGCCGACACGATGCTGCACGAGCTCGGGCACGGGGTGTTCGACCTGGGGTTCGACCGCTCGCTGCCGTGGCTCCTCCGGGACTCGCACCTCACGATCACCGAGGGGATCGCGATCATGATGGGCAGCCTCGCCCAGGACGCGACCTGGCTCCGCGAGGTGGTCGGGGTCGCGCCGGACGAAGCGGCCGCGCTCGATGCCGGGCTGCGCCGCCGCCGGGCGGCCGAGGTTCTCGTGTTCGCGCGCTGGGTGCTCGTGATGACCAATTTCGAGCGCGCCCTCTACGGCAATCCGGAGGCCGACCTCGACGCGATCTGGTGGGAGCTCGTCTCCCGCTACCAGCTGCTGACGTCCGCCGAGGGTCGGTCGGCGCCCGACTGGGCGGCGAAGATCCACGTTGCCTGCGCGCCGGTCTACTACCACACGTACCTCTACGGCAACCTCGTCGCCGCCCAGCTGCGCGACGCGCTCGAGCGTGAGCTCGGCGGCCTCGTCGGGAGGCCGGAGGCGGGCGCCTTCCTCGTCGAACGGGTGTTCCGGCCGGGGCAGTCCCTGCGCTGGGACGACGTCGTGGTGCACGCGACCGGCGCACCGCTGAGCGCGACCCATCTCGCGCGCGAGATCGAGCGCGGGTTGCCCGGGAGCTAGCGCCCGACCGCGTACGTCGCCGCGACGTCCGGCGTCAGGTACGCGGCCGAGGGGCTGCCGGCGGGCGTGAAGACGCCGAGCACGACCAGTTCCGCCGCCGGCTGGGTGTTCTCGACGATGTGCACCTCGCGGGGCCGGAGCCGGAAGGCACAGCCCGGCGCGAGGGGCTCCACGTCGTCGCCGACGTGCAGCCTGCCCTCGCCGCGGAGGATCCAGACGATCTCGTCATAGAGGTGGTAGTGCCACGGCGCCTGCCCCGGCGGGATGTAGCCGACGAACATCGTCGCGCGGACACAGCCGTTGTGCGGGCCGAACAGCACCTGGAACGAGCGGGCACCCGTCGCCTGCCCCGGCTCGACGTGGTCGAGCGCGACCGCCGGCTCGGGGCTCCCCATCGGCGCGTGCAGGTCGGTCGCGGCTCCGAGCGTCGCGCGCACGGCCGCTGTGCCCTCGGCCCCGGCGGTCAGCGTCGCGGCGGCTCCGGCGCAGACGAGTGCGGCCGTGCCCGCGGCGAGCTCGGTGCCGTCCAGCGAGCCTGCGCCGGAGTGGACGTACAGCAGCGTGTCGTGCAGCTCGTCGTCGAGCCCGAGCGAGCCGCCGGAGCGGAGGTGCAGGGCGTCGAGCGCCAGCTCGGAGCCGCGCTCCGGCGGGACGAGAGCACATCGCTCGAGATCCCCTTCGACCTCGGAGGTGACCCCTTGGCTGTCGGCGACGCGCGTGGCCACGGCCCAACGATACGGAACCGGCCGCCTGTCTCATCGGGCCACCGCCTGTCAGGATCCGCCCGTGGCGGACATCGTCGGGACGAGTGCCGAGGCGGAGCGGCTGGCGAGGCCGCCGCTGCTCGTGCTCGACCGCCTCGAGGTGTTCCTCGACGAGCACGGGCTCGGCTCCGGCCCGGTGACGGCCGAGCGGATCGGGATGGGCGGCGGCTCGAACTTCTCGTTCCTCCTCGAGCGGGGGGGCGAGCGCCTCGTGCTTCGGCGGCCCCCACGGCCCCCGCTGCCGCCGTCGGCGCACGACATGGTGCGCGAGGCGCGGCTCCAGCTCGCGCTCGCGCCGCACGGCATCCGCCTGCCCCCGATCGTCGCCGTGTGCGACGACGCCTCCGTGCTCGGCGTGTCGTTCTATGTGATGCGGTTCCTCGAGGGGCACGTGCTCACGAACGAGTTGCCTCCCGGTCTCGAGCAGCCTGCCGCCAGACGCCGCCTCGGAGAGGAGCTCGTCGACGCGCTGGTCGAGATCCACGCGGCCGACGTCCGCGCCCCCGCGCTCGAGTCGTTCGCCCGTCCCGGGAGCTACCTGGAGCGCCAGGTGCGCCGCTTCTCGCAGCTGTGGGAGCTCAACGCGACCCGCGAGCTGCCGGCCGTTGTCGAGGTCGGCCGCCGGCTCGCCGCGACCCTGCCGGAGCCTTTGCCGGAGACCGTCGTCCACGGTGACTACCGGCTCGGGAACCTGATGGTCGAGCGGGACCGGCCGGACCGTGTGCTGGCGGTGCTCGACTGGGAGATGGGCGCGATCGGCGATCCGCGCGCCGACCTCGGCTACCTGCTCGCGACGTACGCAGAGCCCGGGGGCGAGCAGAGCCCGCTCGGGGTCTCGCCGGTGACCGCGCTCGAGGGCTTCCCCTCGAGAGCCGAGCTCGTCGAGCGGTACTCCGGGCGCAGTGGCCGTGCGATCGGACCGCTCGGGTGGTTCGAGGCGCTCGCCCTCTGGAAGGCGGCGGTCTTCTGCGAGGCGATCTACGGGCGCTTCCTGCGCGGCGAGCTCTCCGCGGAGGACGGGCGTGCCGCCGCCTACGAGAGGAGCGTGCCGTTGCTGGCCGAGACCGCCGCGGCGCGCCTCACGGATGCGTGAGGCTGGGGCCGTCGCAGTAGCATCGGGGACGATGTCCGGCCGCCGCCCCGACGACGCGTGACCGAACGCCCGCGCCCCTCGGCCTCCGTCCGGGCGGGATCCGCCCGCGAGGACTGGAACGCGCGCTACTCCGCGACGGAGCTCGTGTGGACTGCGGAGCCGAACCGCCACTTCGTCTCGGAGGTCGAGGAGCTGCCGCCCGGACGGGCGCTCGACCTCGCCTGCGGCGAGGGGCGGAACGCGGTCTGGCTCGCCCAGCGCGGCTGGCGCGTGACCGGGATCGACTTCTCGGACGTCGCGCTCGCGAAGGCGGAGCGGCTCGCGGCCGGCCGCGGCGTCGACGTCGAGTGGGTGCTCGGGGACGTCGTCGAGCAGGAGCCCGAGGCCGGGGCCTTCGATCTCGTCGCCGTGCTGTACCTGCAGCTTCCCGAGGATGCGTTGACGAAGGCGCTGCACGGGGCCGCCTCTGCGCTCGCCCCCGGCGGCACCCTGATCGTCCTCGGTCATGACACGTCCAACCTGAACGAGGGCTACGGGGGGCCGAAGGACGCCCGCGTCCTCTTCACCCCGGACGAGGTCGTCGCGGCGCTCGGTGGCCTCACCGTCGAGCGCGCGGAGCAGGTGCGGCGCAGCGTGGCGCTGGAGCAGACCGAGGCGGTGGCGATCGACGCGTTCGTCCGCGCCCGGCGACCGTGCTGAGCCGGACTATCGTTCCTGCATGCGACGAGCGCTCGTGCGAGGGGGCAAGGTGCACCTCGTGACGTGCGGCGTCGTCGTCCTCGTGGCGACGACGATCATGTCGACCGGCGCGGGGCTCGCGAACACGGGGGCCGCCGCGGCACCGCCCGCGAATCCGTTGCGCGTCGCCCTGATGCCCTCGGCCTTCCCGGGCACGCCCTCGGACTTTCCGGCGAACGCGGATCCCGCCGATGCGGGGCCGATGCCCCCCTGGTTCGCGCGCAAGCTGCGCGGGATCGACGCGGTCGGGCGCGGCGCCCGGTTCTTCGCGAGCATCCCGTTCGGTCCCGAGCGGGCGGAGACGGTCTCCGGGCTCCTCGTTACGACCCCGAGCCCCGTGCAGGCGCGCAAGGTGTTCGCGTGGCAGAAGCGCACGGCGTTGCGGCGCCGGCCGGGCGACACGTGGCTACGGCTGCCGCGCCTCGGGGACGAGCAGCTCGGGCTCCTGAGCGGCGACACGGACTCTGGGCGGCTGCTCGTGCGCCGGAACAGGGTTGTGTGGCGCCTCGAGGTCGCGGCGGACGGCGCGCTCTCGCTCTCACCCGCGCGGATCCGCGGCGAGCTCGTGAAGTACGGGACGAAACAGCGCGAGCGGGTGGGCAAGGGCTGATTCGCGCGGAGGAGTACGCTCCGGGCATGAGGACACTCGAGCTCACCGAGGAGGAGCTGCAGCTCCTCGAGGCCGCGGTGCGCGCCTACCTGGACGACTTCGGCCACGACGAGGCGGAGGTGCTCCGGCGCGTCAAGCAGTTGCTCGCGAAGCTGCAGGGGCCGCCGCTCAGCGCCGCTTGACGACGAAGCGCACGCGCCCCACGAGCTTGCCGTACTTCGGCGCGGCGCTCGTCCCGAACGCCGGCCAGACGTAGAGCTGGTAGGTGCCGTTCGTGAGGCTCCGCGGCGAGCCGGCGAACGTCCAGGTGTCGCCGAGCTCGAGACGGGGCTTGGTGGGCCAGGTCGACAGCAGCTTCACGCCCTTGCGCCACAGCTGCACGTTGTAGAACCGCGCTTTCTTCACCGACGCCCAGCTGACGAGCGGCGCACGGCGGACGACGGCACCCGCCGCGGGCGTGAGGATCCCGCTCGACGGCTTCAGGCCGATGGTTCGCGTCGACATGTTCCCTGCCCGGTCGTACAGCTTCACCTGGTACCAGTACCTGCCGTTCGGCTTGATCGTCCGGTCGACGAAGCGCCGTCCCTTGCCCTGGTAGACGATCGCCGGCTTCTTCCCCTTCCTGCCCGGGGAGCGCACGACGTCGACCCGCACGCCGTCTGCCGGGAGCGTCCACGAGAGCGTCACCGCTCCGGAGGCACGCTGCTCCTTCAAGCTCGGCCGGGCAGGCTTCGTCGCGTCGTAGCGCAGATCGAACGTGACCGGGGCGCTCAGGTGGCCGACGCCGTCGCGGCACTGCCCTGCGATGTGCGCGGGGTCTCCGTCCGGGCCCGAGTACGTGACCGGGGCGGAGCACTGCGTGACTCCCGCGCCCGCGTCCTCGCCCGCGAACCCGACCGTGACCGGGTGGTTGTACCAGCCGTTCGCGTCGGGTGGTCGCTCCGGCGCCGGCGTCACGGTCGGCGCCGTCGCGTCGTACTGGATCGTCGCGGACGCCGTCCCGATGTTTCCTGCGCCGTCGGTGCACGACCCCGAGACCTTCACGGCGGCACCGTCCGGCCCCCCGTACGTCCCGGACGTACACGAGCTGATCCCGGAGGGGCCGCCGTCGCCGCTGAACGACACCGCCACGGGGCTCGTGTACCAGCCGTCCACGTCGGGGCCGCGGGCAAAGGACGCATCGACCGAGGGCGGCGTGGAGTCCTTCATCACGGTGACGCTGTTGAACGTGCCGCCACCCCCGTTCGCGCCGAGGGTGCACGTGACCGTGGTGCTGGACGTGTCCTCCGTGATCGTGGTGGCGCCGCAGCCGGATGCGCTCGCGACGTCCTTCGTGTCGTACGACCACGTGACCGTCACGTTCGAGCGAAACCAACCGCCACACCCTCCGCCGTTGCACGAGGGCGAAGGAATCGAGATGGCGTTGGCTGGTGCCGCAATGCTCGCGAAGATGCCGACCAGCGCTGCCGCGACGCCGACGAGCCTCAAACCGTCCTCGCGAGGCGCCGCCCGAAGATCCCCACTACGAGGCCGCCCGCACCGGAGGCGGCGAGCAGGAGCGCTGCGGCGGCGAGCAGCGCCGCGCGCGGCGCGCCGGTGTCGCCGGCGGAGCCGACGACGAGGGTCTCGAGTGGCAATGTGAGCCGGTTCTGATCGTGCGGCGACGTGACCGTGACCGTGGCCCTGGGCGCGGTCAGGTGCTCGCGGGCCTTGCGCGTCGTCTTCGTCTTCGCACGCGGCTGTGCCTTCGTCTCGTGCGTGGCCGCCTTCGTCGGCGTGCTCCGGCGTGGTGCCCGGTGTTGCGTCGCCGGGGGCGCGCTCGGTGTCTCTGCGACCGAGCGGGAAGGCGCCGTGTTGCCCGTCTTGGCCGCTATCGCAGCCGGCGCCGCGTGCACGACCGGGCTCGGAGTCGTCACGGGCGAAGGCGTCGGGGCCGGGGTTTGCACGCGCGTGCTCGGCGGAGACGCCGTCTGTTGGGTGACCGGGTCGTCCGGGGTCGGTGCCTGGGGCGAGACGGAGGCCTGCTGCGTGGGAGTCGGGGTCGACGGGGCCTGCCGAACGGTCGGCGCCGCTTCGCTACGGGCTCCCGCGGGCGGCGCATCCGGTGTCGGCGGCGACGCAGGCGAGGCCGGGGCCGCGAGCACGAGCGCAACCCCGAAGACGCAGACGGGCAGTCCACGCCGTCGCCCTGTTCCCCGCAGAGACGACGTCCCCCTGGACATCTGTCCCTCCCTGTTCGCTGATTCACCGTACGCCGGACGGTGCGGCCGGTCAACTGCTCGAGCGGGGCGGGCGGCCCCCCGTGCACGAGGGGCCGCCCGCATACCCCTCCCCCTACTCCTTCGACCGCATCACCCCCTGGAACCCCACGGCGTCGGCGGAGCCGCCCTGGCCCGACCACGAGCCCTGGCCGGCCACCTGCAGCGGCGAGCCGTGGCCCGCCTGCAGCTGCTGGATCGCCTGGCACGTCGCGTTCAGGTTCAGGGCGAGCGCGACCGCGCCGACCGAGTTCGACTGGTCGACCGAGCCGCCGCTCTGTGCAGGCTCGTCATCGCTCTTCCGCGTGGAGTGCTCGCCCTTACGGCTCTTGTCACCGCCGGTCGGGCTGAGGACGCGCACGGGCGCGTACTCGTTCTTCGCACCGAGCTGCACGGCCGCCGCGCCGGCACCCGCCTGCTGTCCGCTCCAGGCGCCCTGACCGGCGACCTGGGTGGAGGCGGAGCCGTAGCCCGTGCCGAGCTGCTGCTGGTCGATCGACTGGTTCGTCTCGTTGCCGTTCAGCGCGGCCGCGAGCGCGGTCGTGCTGTTCGACTGCGTGACGTTCCCGTCGTCGCCGGGGCTGAGCACGCGGATCGAGCCGACCGTGTTGCTCGGCTCGATCTGGACGGCGATCGCGTTCGCGTCGGCCGACTGGTAGTTGCCGGCCTCCTGGCCTGCGACCTGGGTCGAGCTCGAGCCGGGACCGCCGCCGGCCTGCGACTGGCCGATCGACTGGCTCGTCGCATTGCCGTTCGCCGCGATCCCGACCGCGGCCGCGTCGTTCGACTGCATGACGTTCCCGTCGTCGCCGGGGCTGAGCACGCGGATCGAGGACACGGTGTTGGTCGGCTTGACCTGGAGGGCGGCCGCGTTCGCGTCCGCCGACTGGTGATTGTCGGCCGCCTGGCCAGCGACCTGTGTCGAGCTCGAGCCGGACGGTGCCTTGTGCTGCGGGTCCTCCGTCCTGGCGTCCTGCTTCGGATCCGCACCCTGCGACTGGTCGATCGACTGGTTCGTCTCGTTGCCGTTCAGCGCGGCCGCGAGCGCGGTCGTGCTGTTCGACTGCGTGACGTTCCCGTCGTCGCCGGGGCTGAGCACGCGGATCGAGGACGCAGTGTTGGTCGGCTTCACCTGGAGGGCGGCCGCGTTCGCGTCCGCCGACTGGTGATTGTCGGCCGCCTGGCCCGCGATCTGCGTCGCGTCGGAGCCGTAACCGCCGCCGGTCTGAGACTGGTCGGTGGTCTGGTCGGTTGCGTTGCCGTTCGCAGCGAGCGCGCCGGCGCCTGCCGAGTTCGACTGGGTCACGTCGCCGTCGTCACCGGGGCTGAGCACGCGGATCGAGCCGACGTCGTTGCTCGGCTCGACCTGGGCCGCCAACGCGTTCGCGTCGGCCGACTGTGCGTTCTTCGCCTCCTGACCGGCGATCTGGGTCTGATCCGAGCCGTGGCCTGCGCCAGTCTGCGACTGGTCGATTCCCTGGCTCGTCGTGTTGCCGTTCGCAGCGATCGCGGCCGCCGTCGTGGTGTTCGACTGCGTCACGTCGCCGCTCGAGCCGGGACTGAGAACGCGTATCGAGTTCACGCTGTTCGTCGGTCCCGCCTGGTAGGCGCCGCCGTAGCCTGAGGCGGACTGCCCGCTCCCTGCGGACTGGCCCGCCGTCTGGCCGGCTGCGCCCATATCCCCCCCGGTCGCGAGGGCCTGGCCCGCGCCGAAGCACAGCGCGAGCGCCACCACCGCGAGGAGGGCTGACAGGCGTTTCATGAACGATTGCTCCTTCCGTCTGGTTGCGTCGCGGAGCCGGCGCCCCGCGGGTTGCGATGACCGAAGGAGCCGCTAGCCGGGTCGCTCGGGTGCCCGTCGCCGGTGCCCGGACGGCCACGTCCCACGTTGGAGTGCGACGCGCCGGGCCAGGTCGAGCAGCGCGGCGACGATCGGGAGCATGAGAAGGAACGGAAGCCCGGGGCCCGGGGAGCCGCCACCGCCGACGGCGGCCGCGCTCACGCTCGGGATGGTCGTGGGGGCGCCCGGGGCCGGGCCCGGAGCGGGCCGGTGCCGCCCGGCATCCCGGGATGCCGCGCCCGCCACGTGGAGGACCGGGGCAGCCTGCGGCGGCACCGCCGGCCGGGACGACTCGGTCACCCAGCCGGGGGCCGGGTCTCGGAGGAACGCCGCGTCGGCCCGGACGATGCCCTGCCTCGGCAGCCGGTGCCCCCCCGCGATCGACAGGCGCGCCGCCGCGGGCCCGCCCGGGGCCGTGCCGCTCAGCGGGAGCGCGACCGTCGCGGCCCAGCCCGGCGCGGCCGAGGTCGAGACGGTCGGGCCGGGCGCGATCTCGGGCGTCGAGCTCGTGATACCGGCGACCCCACCGCTGGTACCGGGCACGAGGACGGCGAACGCGCCGCCGAGCACGTGCCCGAGCGGCGGCAGCGATATCACCGGGGTCGGGATGCTCGTCTCGACCAGCGGCGGGACGATCCCCGTCGGGGGCGCCGCGGCGATGACGGCGCTCACGGTCTGGCCGACGACCTGGTCGATCTGCGCGCGGGCCTGCGAGACCTGTGTCGCGATCAGCTGGTTGACCTGTGTGACGGCCCCGTCGTCTCCGGGGCTCGCGATACGAATTGAGATGTTCGTATTGATTGGTTGATATCCGCCCGATGTTCCACCTTGATACTGCGAAGAGTTAGCTCCACAGTTCCAGATCCATGTCCACGAGCTAGGCAATGAATTCGTCCCGGATGCTCCTAGCGATATCGCCGAGAGAGGTGGGCTACCGAGGCAGTCCCAGCTCCAGTACCACGCGTCCGGATCGGCGCTCGCGGCCGGCGCCCCCAGCGGGTTTGCCGCGGTCTCGGGCGTGGCCGCGGCGGCGGGAGCCGAGGCGCTCGGCCCTCCACCCCCAGCGGTGCCCTGTCCGTCGCTCGGTGTGCTCGTGACCGGCTGCGACACGCGCGCGCCAGGGCTCTCGGCCGGCTGGGCCACGGGCGTCGAGAGCGTGACGTTGAGCTGCGAGACGGCACCGTTGTCGCCCGGGCTCCCGATCCTGACGCTGACGTTGATGTTCGCGGGCGCGGGGTCGGAAACACGCGGGGGCGCCGCCTGCACCGGGGGTGACGGTTGGAGGGGCGGGGCCGCCACGGTGGGAGTATCGGCACCGATATCGGCTTCTATCGCGCTGGTATCGCCTTGCGGGGCGCTCTCCGATGCAGGCCTCTGAGCCGTTTGTCGATGCCGGAGTCGTCGGTGCCGCCGGCTCAGGCGCCGTCGTCTGCTCCGCGGCGGGCACGGGGAGCGCCGGAGAGTCTGCGGAGCTGTCGGAGTCGGCCGGAGCGGGACCCGGAGTCGGTCGCGAGGTCATCCGTGGGGTCGGCGGCGGGAGTCTCCGGTGGCGCAGAGGGGCCGCCCGTGGACGGGGTGGAAGCGTCCACGGGCGCCGGGATCGCCGCGCTGGCAGCTGCTGCCGCATCCGGCGCCGGGACCGCACCGGTGACGGCCGCCGAGACCGTGTCCGTCAGCGCGGGGACCGCTGCGGCAGGTCGCGCGAGGCCGTCGTCGGCACGCCCCGGGCTCGCGAGCACCGCCGCACCGAGCGCAGCCAGGGAGACGGCGAGGGTGCACGCGGTAGCGGGGCGGTCGAGGCGCCGAGACATGTCGAAATGATCTATGCAAGAAAGACCGCAGTTTTATTCATTATTTTCTCCAACGGAAGCTATGCACGGCATGGATTCCCGTGTAGGGTGTGTGGCAGGAGGTGGGGTGGATCTCGTGCAGTCGGCGGCCGACACGCTCGAGCTTCTCGTCCGGTACCACGAGTCGGACGATCGGGGAGCGCGCGAGCGAGCAATCGAGCAGAACCTGCCGCTCGTACGCGCGCTCGCACGGCGCTTCTCGCACTCGGCCGAGCAAACCGACGAGCTCGTCCAGGCGGGGGCGATCGGGCTGATCAAGGCGGTCGACCGGTTCGACGCCGGCCGGGGACGCGACCTCGGCGCGTACGCGGTGCCGACGATCGTCGGCGAGCTGCGCCGCCACCAGGCCCGCGGAGCATGGGGAGCGGCCGGAGGACGGCAGGGAGCCGTGCTCACGGCGCTCGACGAGGACACGGTCGAGGCGCCTGTCGCCGAGGCCGAGCTGCGCCGCAGCGAGACCCGCCTCGCGTTGCGTCGCGCGTTCCGCGTCCTCACCCGCCGAGAGCGGGAGGTGGTCGTGCTGCGCTTCTACCGCGACCTGACCCAGCAGCGCATCGCGGACGAGCTGGGTCTCTCGCAGGCTCAGGTCTCGCGCGTCCTGGCGGAGGCGCTGGGGAAACTGCGCTGCGTGCTCGTCGAGCCCTGACTGCGGGCCGATTGTGCGTTTCGGCACGCGTCGCTACGATGACATCAGGGTGAGCGTCCAGCCGTCCCCCTCACCGGTTTCCGAGTCGCGGTCGCCGAAGACCGCGACCCCGAGCGGCCGTCTGCTGCTCCGCATGCCGCCCGGGCTGCACGGAGAGCTCGCACGCGCGGCCGAGCGCGACGGGACGAGCCTCAACGGCTACATCATCGCGAGACTGGGCGAGGCCGTCGGCCGCTCGCCCGAGGACGGCGCTCCGACCGAGCCGGCGCCGAGCGAGCGGTCGCCGTCGCGCACGCTGACGTGGCTGCTCGTGGCGAACGTCGTGGCGGTCGGCCTCGCGGGGCTCGCGGCCGTCGTGATCCTGCTCGTCGCGGCCTTCGACTGACCCCGGCCGCCGCGTCTGACATGCCACCCGCGGGCGTGTGGCGCACCCGGTCCCGAACGTGTGGCTACCCGTACTGGTCCGCCGGGTCGGAAACGTCAAGGTAGGTTCACGAAAGCCGCGACGAGTCGACTCCGCCGGTCCCGATGAGTCTCGCGGCGGGCCGGAGTCTCTTCGACGTACCCGATCTGCAAGCGAGATCTGACGAGGTCTGACGAATGAGCGCACACACCGATGCACACGCAAACGGAGCCGAGCCGCCCGGCGGCAGGAGGCAGGCCGCGCACGAGCGGCTCTCGACCGGGGCGCTCGCCGGCTGGGCGCGCGCCTGCGCGTCCCACCCCTGGCGGGTGCTCGCGACCTGGGGCGGGATCGTCGTCGTCCTGATCGCGCTCGTCGCCACGATCGGCGGCGGCCTGCGTGACGAGTTCACGATCCCGGGCTCCGACACCCAGAAGGCGACCGACCTGATCGAGTCCCAGTTCAAGTCGGAGCAGGGCAGCGTGCTCAACATCGTGCTCGCCGCGCCCGAGGGAGAGCGGCTCGACACGCCGGAGCGCAAGGCGGCGATCCAGAAGACCATGGCCGAGCTGCGCACGGACACGCAGTTCAAGCCGACCGAGGACACCGCCGGCCTGACGAGCGTCGGCAATCCGTTCAGCGACGCGACGTTCTCGGACAACGGCCGTATCGCGTACGCGGAGGCCCAGTTCGACCGCGTGATCTACGACAAGGACCGCGACGCCGTCGTCAACGTCGAGGATGCCGTGCGCGACGCGCTCGCGCCGGTCGGAGTCACGGTCGAGTACAACGGTGAGGCGGAGTTCCCGCCGATCGAGCAAGGCACCTCCGAGCTGCTCGGACTGCTCGCCGCGTTGATCGTGCTCCTGATCGTGTTCCGGACGGTCGTCGCCGCGTTGATCCCGATCATGCTCGCGCTCGTCGCGCTCGCGACGGCGTTCCTGCTCCTGTTCATCCTGGCCGGCCTCACCGAGATCAACACGATCACCCCGATCCTGGTGAGCATGATCGGGCTCGGCGTCGGGATCGACTACTCGCTGTTCATCGTCACGCGGTTCCGCCAGCTCCTGCACGAGGGCATCCCGCCGGTCGACGCGGCGGCCGAGGCGGGCGCCTCGGCCGGGCGCGCGGTGCTGTTCGCCGGCGCCACGGTTGCGATCGGCGTCTCGGGCCTCGCGTTCTTCGGGCTCGACTTCGTGACGAAGCTCGGGATCGGGAGCGCGCTCGGCGTGCTGACGACCGTGCTGCTCGCGAACTCGATGCTGATCGCGGTGCTCCGGCTGCTGGGCCACAAGGTCGACCGGCTGAAGCTGCCGTTCATGCCGGCGATCGACGACTCCGAGGCCGCGCGCGAGAAGACGCTCGTCGCCCGCTGGGGCCGCTTCGTGACTCGCAGGGCGCGGATCGTGTTCCCGGTCGTGCTCGTCGTCGTGCTCGCACTGGCCGCGACCGCGTCCGTCGTGCGGCTCGGCGTCGGTGACCAGGGCGTGCAGCCGAAGAAGCAGACGGCCCGGCGCGCGTACGACCTGCTCGCGGAGGGCTTCGGGCCGGGCTTCAACGGCCCGATCCCGATCGTCGTGGCCACGAACGGCGACACGCAGGCGCCGCAGCGAGTCTACGACGACGTCCAGAGGCTGCAGGGCGTCGCATCCGTCCGGAAGCCGCAGCTGAACGACTCGAAGAGCGTCGGGATCGTCTTCGTCACGCCGACCACCTCGCCGCAGGCGCAGGCGACGGACAAGCTCGTCGATCGCCTGCGCTCGGAGGTCGTGCCGAAGGCGGTCGGCGACAGCGAGGCGGTCGCCTACGTCTCCGGCCAGACGGCCGCGTTCAAGGACATCGGCCAGCGGATCACCGACCGGACGCCGCTGTTCCTGCTCTACATCATCGGCGTCACGTTCCTCGTGCTCGCGATGGCGTTCCGCTCGATCGTCGTCTCGCTGACGGCGGCCGTGACGACGATCCTCTCGGCGTTCGTCGGGTTCGGCGTCCTCACGCTGATCGTGCAGGAGGGCTACCTGCTCGGCCTGACGGGTCTCGACCGAACGGGGCCGATCGAGACGTTCGTGCCGCCGATCGCGTTCGCGATCCTGTTCGGGCTCTCGATGGACTACATGGTGTTCCTGATGAGCCGCATCCGCGAGGAGCACGTCCACGGCCTGCCGACCGAACAGGCGGTCTCGCACGGGATCGCGGCGATCGGCCGCGTCGTGGTCGCAGCGGCGATCATCATGGGCACGGTCTTCTCCGCGTTCATCCTCTCGAGCGACCGCGTCTCGAAGGAGTTCGGGATCCTGCTTGCCGTTTCGATCCTGACCGACGCGCTGATCGTGCGGATGACGCTCGTCCCGTCCTTCTTCACGCTGCTGCGCGAGAAGACGTGGTACATCCCCGGCTGGCTCGACCGGATCCTGCCGAACCTCACCATCGAGGCGCCGCACGACGGCGAAGGCCGAGGACACGTCCGGCGCAGCCGACCGCAGCTCCGGTCGGCGAGCCCTGAGACCGGTGCGCGACGAGATCTCCGCCGGGGCGGCCGAGGGCCGCCGCCCTGGCGGAGAGGCAGTTCCTTTCGTCTGCGCGACGTGCGGCGTGCAGCACGCGCCCTCCGCCGAGCCGCCCGCCCGCTGCGCGATCTGCGAGGACGAGCGGCAGTACGTCGCCGAGGGCGGCCAGAGCTGGACGACGCTCGACGCGCTGCGCGCGGACCACCGGGCCGACATCCGCGCGGAGGAGCCAGGCTTGACAGGCCTCGGCTGCGATCCGTCGTTTGCGATCGGCCAGCGGGCGCTCCTGGTCGAGACGCCGGGCGGGAACGTGCTCTGGGACTGCATCACGCTCCTCGACGACGAGCTCGTCGCCGCAGTCCGCGAGCGCGGGGGCCTCGCCGCGATCGCGATCTCCCACCCGCACTACTACTCGTCGCTCGTCGAGTGGAGCCGTGCCTTCGAGGCGCCCGTCTACCTGCACGCGGCCGATCGCGAATGGGTCGATGCGGAACGATCCTGCGATCGTGTTCTGGGAGGGCGACACGCAGGAGCTCGAGCCAGGCGTGACCCTGCTCCGCCTCGGCGGTCATTTCGCGGGCGGCACCGTGCTGCACTGGGCCGCGGGCAGAGAAGGACGGGGTGTCCTCCTCTCCGGCGACATCGTGCAGGTGGTCGCCGACCGGCGCTGGGTGAGCTTCATGTACAGCTACCCGAACCTGATCCCGCTCCCCGCTGCGACGGTACGCGCGATCGCCGACACGCTCGAGCCGTACTCCTTCGAGCGGATCTACGGTGCCTGGTACGGCCGGGTCGTCGGCGACGCGAAGGACGCGGTCCGGCGATCTGCCGCCCGCTACATCGCCGCCCTCGAGCACGTACCTCCCCGGGCGACACTGGGCTGACGTCCGGCTGCCGCGACGGAGGCTCGTCGTGGCTGGCAAGCTCCGCCGATGCTGCGCTCACCGGCGGGCCTGGAGGGAGCCCGTCGCGGGCGCCTGCTGGTGATCCTGGGATCCCTCGCGGCCTTCGGCCCGCTCTCGAACGACACGTATCTCTCCGCCCTCCCCGAGATCGGCGACGACCTCGACGCCTCGGCCGCGTCGGTGCAGCTGACCGTCACCGCGTGCCTGCTCGGGCTCGCCGCGGGACAGCTCGTCGCCGGCCCGCTGAGCGACAGGCTGGGCAGGCGCCGCCCGTTGCTCGTCGGGCTCGCCGCGTACACGGTCGTCAGCCTGCTCTGCGCCGCGGCTCCGTCCGTCTGGACGCTCGTCACGCTTCGCCTGCTCCAGGGGCTCGCAGGCGCCGCGGGCATCGTGATCGCGCGCGCGATCGTGCGCGACCTCCACGAGGGAGCCGCCGCAGCGCGCATGTTCGGCCTGATCCTCGTTGTCACGGGCATCGCCCCGATCCTTGCTCCCCTCGCCGGCGCGGCCGTCCTCCAGGTCAGCTCGTGGCGCGGGATCTTCGTCGGGCTCGCCGGTCTCGGCGCGCTGATCACGCTCGCGACCATGCTCGGGCTGCCCGAGTCGCTGCCTCGGGGCCGGAGAAGGAGCGACGGGCTCGGCAGGACGCTGGCGGTCTTCGGCGGCCTCTTGCGCGACCGGTGGTTCGTGGGGCACGGGCTTGCCACGGGCCTCGTCTTCGGCGCGATGTTCGCCTACATCGCAGGGTCGCCGTTCGTCCTCCAGGAGATCTACGGGCTCTCGCCGGTGCAGTTCGCCCTGGTCTTCGGGCTCAACGCGCTGGGGATCGTGACCGCGAGCATCGTCGGTAGCCGGCTCGTGGGACGGTTCCGCCCACGAGCTCTGCTCGCGGTCGGCCTGCTCCAGTCGTGCCTGGGCGCCGCGTTCCTCGTGCTCGCGGTGGTGCTCGACCTCGGCGTCGTCTGCGTGTGTCTCGCGCTCTTCGCGGTCGTCTCGTCCATCGGCCTCGTCTCGCCGAATGCGACCGCGCTGGCGCTCTCCGACCACCCGGAGACGGCGGGCAGCGCCTCCGCGCTTCTCGGGCTGATGCAGTTCGTCGTCGGCGCGCTCGCCGCCCCGCTCGTCGGGCTGGCCGGGGCCGACGATGCACTCCCGATGGCGATCACGATCGCGGTGCTCACTGGCGCGGCGGTCGGTCAGTTCGTGCTGCTGACGCACGGCCGGAGCCACGTGAGCCCACACCGGGCCGGCGAGGCCTGAGACGCGCCGGCCGGGGCTCGTCTCGTCGCTCGCCCGAGTTGCGATAGGTTCTGGCTGCGACGGTGAGCGGCAAGATCGAGCAGGTACACGGGGACGACGGGCTCCACGAGGAACTGGGGGAGCGGGTCCTGGACACGGACCGGGCCGGGGACGTCTCGCCCCCGTACCTCTATCCGGACTACCAGGCGACCCGGCTGCGCGCTCCCAAGCAGCCCCTCGTGATCCTGCCGGGCACCGAGACCGAGCTGACGGGCCCTGCGTTCGGCGAAAGCGCGCTCGGCGAGCTCGACCACGACCTCACGCAGCAGCACGCCGGCGAGCCGATCGGCCAGCGCATCATCGTCGCCGGCCGGCTCCTCGATGCCGAGGGGCGGCCGATCCGGAGGCAGCTCGTCGAGATCTGGCAGGCCAACGCCGCGGGCCGCTACGTGCACAAGGTCGACCAGCATCCGGCGCCGCTCGACCCCAACTTCACCGGTGCCGGCCGTTGCCTGACGGACGACGAGGGGCGCTATCGGTTCGTCACGATCAAGCCTGGCGCCTACCCGTGGCAGAACCACGAGAACGCCTGGCGCCCGGCCCACATCCACTTCTCGGTGTTCGGCCGCGCGTTCACGAGCAGGCTCGTGACGCAGATGTACTTCCCGGACGACCCGCTCTTCGACTACGACCCGATCTTCCAGTCCGTCCGAGACCCGAAGGCGCGCGAGCGGATGATCAGCGCGTTCGACCTCGACCTCACGGTCCCCAGCTGGGCGCACGGCTACGCCTTCGACATCGTCGTCGGCGGGCCCGCGGCGACCCCGCTCGACACGTGATGCCCTCCCTCGGCACGACGCCCTCGCAGACGGTCGGCCCGTTCTTCGGGTTCGCGCTCATCGGCACGGTCGGCCACGAGCTCGTGGCGCCCGGTGCGCCCGGCTCGCTGCGCCTAGAGGGGCTCGTGATCGACGGCAACGGCGACGAGGTGCCCGACGCGATGGTCGAGATCTGGCAGGCCGATGCTGCGGGGCGGTTCGCCGACGGCTCGCAGACGGAGCTCGATCCGGCCGGGTTCGGCGGGTTCGGCCGCTGCGGCACCGAGGAGAGCGGCTTCTCGTTCGTCACGGTCAAGCCAGGCCGCGTGCCGGGGCCGGACGGCGCCCTCCAGGCGCCCCACATCGACGTCGCGGTCTTCGCGCGCGGCCTGTTGAAGCAGGTCGTGACACGGGTCTACTTCCCCGACGAGGAGGAGGCCAACGGCGCCGACCCTCTCCTCGCCGCTCTCCGCCCCGAGGAGCGCTCCACCCTGATCGCCCGGGCCGACGGCGACGTGCTGCGCTTCGACATCCGCCTCCAGGGCGAGGGGCAGACGGTCTTTCTTGCCGTCTGACGCGCTGTTCGTCCCGATCTTCGTCCCGCCGCAGGTGCGGGAGACGGTGTCGAGCCGGGCCTGGCTCCAGGCGATGCTCGATGCCGAGCGCGCGCTCGCGTTGGCGGAGGCAGAGGTCGGGGTGATCCCCGGCGACGCCGCCGAGGCGATCGCCGCCTGCTGCGACGCCGCACGCTACGACATCGAGCGCATCGCGGAGGAGGGACGGCGCGTGGCGAACCCGGCCGAGCCGCTCGTGCGTGCGCTCGCGGCCGAGGCCGGTGACGCGGGACGGTACGTGCACTGGGGCGCCACGAGCCAGGACGTGCTCGACACGGCCGCGATGCTCGTCTCCCGCACCGCGCTCGGCGTGATCTGCGCAGAGCTCGAGGGCGCCGCGGTCGCGTGCGCCGAGCTCGCTTCCGCCCACCGCCAGACACCGATGGCGGCCCGCACCCTGCTCCAGCAGGCGGTGCCGACGACGTTCGGGCTCGTCGCGGCCGGCTGGCTCGACGCGTTGCTGGACGTCCGCGAGCAGCTCACCACGATCCGCTCCGAGGGGCTCGCCGCCGAGCTCGGCGGGGCCGGCGGCACGCTCGCCGCCCTCGGTGCCGACGGACCTGCGGTTGTACGGGGGTTCGCGGCGCAGCTGCACCTCTCCCATGCCGCGTTGCCGTGGCACGCGAGCCGGGTGCGGATCGCCACGCTCGGCGCCGCGCTCGACGTGACCGCCGGGGCGCTGGGCAAGATCGCCCTCGACGTGACGCTCCTCGCCCAGACGGAGGTCGGCGAGGTCGCCGAGAGCGGGGGCGGCGGATCGTCCGCGATGCCGCAGAAGCGGAACCCGGTCGGCGCCGTCCTCACGACCGCCTGCGCGCGGACCGCGCACGCGCATGCGTCGCAGCTCACCGCGGACATGGCGCACGAGCACCAGCGAGCCGCCGGGGCCTGGCAGGCCGAGTGGCTCGCACTGACCGGTGCGCTCGCCTTCACCGGCGGGGCGGCCGCGTCGCTGCGGGAAGCGCTGGAGCGTCTCGAGGTGTTTCCCGAGCGGATGGCGCGGAACCTGGAGCTGACCGGCGGCCTCGTGCTCGCCGAGCGGTACGCGTACATGCTCGCACCCTCGCTGGGGCGTCCGGAGGCGCAGCGACGCGTCGCCGAGGCGGCCGCGCGCGCCCAGTCGACGGGACGCTCGCTCGCGGCCGAGCTCGCGGAGGACGAGCTCGTCGCGGAGCAGATCGACGCAGCAGAGCTCGAGCGCGCGCAGGATCCGGTCGGGTATCTCGGCTCGGCGGTCGAGCTCGCCGACCGCACACTCGACCGCTACCACGCCGACCTGGGAGGGAGGGCGCAGTGAGCGACGACGCGTACGAGCGGGGCATGCGGACGCGCCGCGAGGTGCTGGGCGACGAGCACGTCGACAATGCGATTCGCTCCACGACGGAGGTCACCGCAGACTTCCAGTCGTTCATCACGCGCTACGCCTGGGGTGAGATCTGGTCGCGCCCCGGTCTCGACCGCAAGACGCGCAGCTGCATCACGCTGACGGCCCTGATCGCGATGAATCGGCCCGAAGAGCTCGAGATGCACCTCCGTGCCGCGCGACGCAACGGGCTGACCGTGGACGAGATCCGCGAGGTGCTCTTGCAGAGCGCCGTCTATTGCGGCGTCCCCGCCGCGAACTCCGCGTTCGCGATCGCCCGCCGAGTGCTCGACGAGTAGGAGCCGCGGTCTCGATCCGCGCCTGCCCCGTGTCACTCGCGGGGCGTTCGCTCGATTGACGGTGCTCCGCGTGAGATACTCCCGCGGACGAAGCAGCGGGACATCCGTTCCGTCTGTATCGGGGGAGGGAACATGAGCGCGCAAGCCGGCGTGCGTGAGCGCAAGAAGCGCGAAACGCGAGACCGAATCGCTGCGACCGCGACGCGCCTCTTCGTCGAGCGAGGCTTCGACGGTGTCACCGTGGCCGAGATCGCACGTGAGGCGCACGTCGCGCAGAAGACGGTGTTCAACTACTTCGCGACGAAGGAGGACCTGTTCTTCTCGCGGGTCGAGTCCTTCGAGGAGAGCCTGCTCACCGCGATCCGCGAGCGGGCGCCCGGGAGGTCGTTCGTCGACGCGTTCCGGGGGTTCCTGCTCACACGGCACGGGGTCTGGGGGCGGCTCACGCCCGACGACGCGGGGACTGAGTTCGCGGAGCTGCGAACGGTGACGCGGATCATCACGGAGAGCCCCGCACTGCTCGCCCGCGAAGACCAGATCTTCAGCCACTGCGCCCAGTCCCTCGCCGTCCTGCTCGCCGCGGAGACGGGCCGGGACGCCGACGACGTCGAGTCCCGCGTCGTCGCGAGCGCGCTGGTCGGGGTTCACCGGGCCCTGATCGACCACGTCCGTCGCCGTGTGCTCGCCGGCGAAACCGACCCCACGCCCCTGTCGCGCGATCTCCGCATCCAGACCACGCGCGCGCTGCGCCCGCTCTACGACGGCCTCGGCGCCTACGGGACGCGCGCCGACTCGCCCGCCCCTGCGACGGTCGTCGAGCTCCGGCCCGCCGACGCAGTCGCTCCTTACACTCGGCGGCGATGGCGCAGCTGGACGTCGAACCAGCCGGTGGCCGTGCTCGGCGCACCCGCCTCTGGCGCTGGCCGCTCGAGATATTCGGAAGACTGACGCGCGCCGTCCCTGCGGCGATCGACCGGTATTTCCGGTACCGGCTCTCGCAGCACGCCGCCGGGATCGCCTACCGCGTGCTCTTCTCGCTCGCGCCGCTCGCGATCGTCCTCGTCTCGATCGCAGGCGTGGTCCTGCAGGACGACGCCCGGCGCGAGGACGTCACCAACGCGATCGTCAGCTGGCTGCCGTTCAGCGACGAGGGCTCGAACTCCGTCGACGACGCGATCACGCGGCTCGCGAGCCCGACGAGTGCGCTTGGGCTCGTCTCGCTCGTCCTCTTCTTCTGGGCGGCATCGGGGATGATGGGCGCCCTGCGCACGGGACTCGAGGCCGCGCTCCACGTTGAGCACCGCCGCCCCGCCGTCCGGGCCAAGATCGTCGACCTCGTGCTCGTCGCGGGCGCCGGCGCGCTCCTGATCGTGACGATCGCGCTCTCGGTGGTCGCGCAGGTGATCACGCGCTTCGTCGGCGGCCTTGCCGACGACCTCGGTCTGCAGGGCGGCGTCCTCTCGGAGCTGACCCGCGTCGGGGTGCCGCTCGTGGTCACGACCGTCGTCGTGATGCTGCTCTACCGCTTCGTCCCCTCCCGCCGCCTGCGCTTCGGCGACGCGGTCGCGGGCGGCGTCGTCACCGGTCTGCTGCTGCTCGGGATCTCCGCGGCGTCCGCCTACATCTTCGAGAAGGTCTCCGAGCTGTCCGTGATCTACGGCTCGCTCACCGTCGTGCTCGTGTTCCTCTACTCCGTCTACCTCTATGCCTCGGCAGTCCTGTTCGGCGCGTCGCTGGCCGCTGTCTGGTCGGCACCGCCCGACGAGGGGCCGTCGGTGCCGCTGCGGGAGCGGATCCGCGAAGGCGTGCTCGGGCTGTTCGTGCGCCGAGACCCGCCGGCCTGACCTATCCCGCCTTGGGCGCTCGCTCGTAGACGAGGATCACGACGCCGTCGCCGACGGTCTGCGAGCGCGTGAGCCGCAGACGCTTCGTGCTGCTCGTCTCGCCGAAGAAGTGCTTGCCGGTGCCGAGCACGACCGGGAGACGTCCGGCGGCCCGCCGCCCGGCGCCTCCATCACGCCGTCGAGCGACACGAACTCGCTGACCACGATCCTGCTCATCGCCTCTCCTCCCGTCGATGTTCACCCCGGTAGACACGGCGGCCGGTCGGACTCATCGGCGTCCGAGCAGCGTCCGCAGCGCCACCAGGGCAACGAGCGCCGCGACCGTGGTGCGGACGATGCGGTCGACGTCGATCGCCGGCCGCCATTCGACGTCGCCGCCGCGGATCACGTATGCCCCGGCGGGTCGCGCGTGCACCCCGAAGCCGCCGCCGCCGTTGTGCTCGTTGTCTCCGCCGCCGCCCCCGCCTCCGCGCACCACCGCGGCGGGGATCACGGTCGCGCCATCCCGCTCGATCGCCTCGCCGAACACCATCTGGGCGCGCAACGCGTCGCGCACGCCGCCGAGCAGCTCGTCCACGTTCATCCCGACCTCCTGTAATCGCTCGCCTCCAGCATGCCGGGCAGCGGCGTTCGGGCGGTGACGCCCGGCGTTCTTAGTGGCCGGAGACGACGTCGGGCGACGTACGGCTCCTCGAGCCGTTCGATCCCGTCCAGCGTCGAGCGGGAGGCGCTCGGCGTGCGAGGGCGTCCTCGAGATGCTCGACCTTCGTCGCGCCGACGATCGGCGCGGTGACGCCGTGCCGTGCAGCAGCCAGGCGAGCGCGACCTGTGCCGGAGGCACGCCGCGGCTTCGGCGACCGCAGCACGACCCGGTCGACGACCGCGAAGTCGACCTCGGGGATGTAGAGGCTGTCGCCGAACGAGTCGGTTCTCGCCCGCACGGTCAGCCGCTCCCCTCGCGCGTCCGGTTCCCCGCGAGCAGGCCGCGCGCGAGCGGGCTCCACGGCAGCACGGCGACGCCCTGGTCGACGCACTGCGGGATCATCTCGCGCTCCTCCTCGCGGTAGACGAGGTTGTAGTGGTTCTGCATGGAGACGAAGCGGGTCGGGGCGACGGACTGCGCCTTCGCGAACTGCCACGCGAACATGCTGCTGGCGCCGATGTAGCGAGCCTTGCCCGCCCTGACGACGTCGTGCAGCGCCTCCATGGTCTCCTCGATCGGTGTCTCGGGTCCCAGCGGTGGATCTGGTACAGGTCGACGTAGTCCAGCCCGAGCCGCTGCGAGCGAGGCGTCGATCGAGGCGAGGACGTGCTTGCGCGACAGCCCGCGGCCGTTCGGCCCGGGCATCGTCTGCCCGTGCACCTTCGTCGCGACCACGTACTCCTCGCGCGTGCCGAAGAGCTTTCGCAGCAGACGCCCGGTGATCACCTCGCTCCGGCCGCCGTTGTAGACGTCGGCCGTGTCGAAGAACGTGATCCCGCCCTCGACCGCGCGCCGCACGATCGGCTCCGCCGCCTCCTCGTCGAGCGCCCACTCCCTGCCCTCGTACGCGCCGAAGCTCATCATCCCGAGGCAGAGGCGCGAGACGTGCAATCCGGTGCGGCCGAGGTTGACGGTCTCCACGACCCTCACGCTACCGGCGCGGCGCCCCTCCTCGACGTTGTACGGTGGCCGGGTTCCGCCCCGCTGCCCGAGCGGGGAACGCCCCCGGACGCGCGGCGCGGACAGTGCGCCGCCCCAGCGAGCGGGTCCCTCCTCGAGCGGTCGGGGCCCCAGACGACAAGAGGAGGGTTTTGTCGTGCGTGTATCGACGTCCATGCGGCGGTGGCCGCGACTCGCGATCGCGACCACGGCGGTCGCGGTTGCCGGTGTCGTCGTCGCCGTCGCGCTCGCCGCAGAGCCGGCGATCAAGACCTTCACGCCGAGGTCCGAGACCCAGATCACGAACATCGACGTGCTGCGTCAGCAGATCCGGAACTATTACGGCGACCCGCTCGGCACGGGCGTGTTCGCCGACGACAGCTACTACGCGAAGGAGGCCCGCTCGGTCGCCGACAGCGGCTCCCGCTGGCTCGCGGGGCATGCGCACTCCTACAGCCCCAAGGGGTACGCGGCCACGAAGGGCAACGGAGACGGCGGCAAGGGGAACGACGACCATCGCGGCGGCGGCGGAAACCGCACCCAGCCCGCGGTCATCCTCGACGTGGACGACACGACGCTCGCGACGTGGAACTACGAGATCTTCTCGAACTGGGCGTACAGTCCGACGACCAACGCGGATTACGTCAACGGCCAGCTCTTCCCGGCCGTGCCGGGCATGGTCGACATGGTCAAGCAGGCCAAGGCCGAGGGGTACGCGATCTTCTACCTCACCGGAAGGCCCGCGACGCAGGAGCCTCCGACGCTCGGCAACCTGACGAGCGACGGCACGGGTGTCGATGCCGGCTATCCGGCGCCCACGACGCTGAAGAACGGCGAGGACGGCCTGTTCACGAAGCCGGCGATCTCGGACTACCCCGACTACCTGAAGAAGGCCTGCGCCGACGAGCTCAGCCAGACGCCGCAGAAGTCCTGCTCGACGATCCACTACAAGTCGGCGACGCGCGGCGCACATCGAGTCACTCGGCTACGACATCGTCGCGAACTTCGGCGACCAGTTCAGTGATCTCGACGGCGGCCACGCCGACAAGACGTTCAAGCTGCCGAACCCGAACTACTTCCTGCCGTAGACAGCTCCCCGACGGGCCGGAGGCGCTTCTCGACACGCGCCTCCGGCCCGCCGGATCCGTCCCCAGCCGCGCGGGGCCTGTGGGACCTGTGGAGAGGACGATCGCGTTTCCCGCACGTTGCGGAGAATTCGTGCGCGGGCCTGTGGACGGATTCCCGCACGCGCGTCTCCGTGTGAGATGAACGCTGTCTCCCCCCGACCGGGCCCGGAGCGAGCGCCGGATCGTGGCTCGCCGCAGGCAACGCCCCGCGCCGCGGGCGGCGTTCCCCCCGCGCCGCCCCCTCCGGGCCCGCGCCGCCCTGCGGCGGCGTCCAGCGCGCATGCCGCTCCGTGGGCCCAGACCCCGGGCGCCCCTCCCCCCGGCGAGGCGCCCGGACTCATCGTCACGTGAACACGATCTGACCGCCGGCGGCCTTCTCGTAGAACTCGCCGACGCTGATGATCTCGTCCACCTGCGGGACGAAGTCGTCCATGGTCAGGCCGAACATGTCCACAGTCGCCTTGCAGGCGTAGAGGTGCGCGCCGCTGTCGGCGAGCAGCTCGACGAACTCCGGAACCGGCGGGATGTCGATCCGCTCCATCTGCCTCTTCATCATCCGCGTGGCGAGCGCCGAGAAGCCTGGGAGCGCACCGAGCAGCGTCGGGAGATGCAGGCCGGGGTTGCCGACGGTCGCGACCTTCAGCTTCGCGTCGCGGTCCCTGCGGATCGTGTCCAGCCCGAAGAACGTGAAGAACACGTCTGCCTCGATGCCCTCCATGCGGGCCCCGTTGGCCATGATCAGCCCGGGATAGACGCCCTCGAGCGACCCTTTCGAGATCACGATCGCGACCTTCTCGATCGCCTGGGGGGCGGTGCTCTCCAGCGTGTCTGGTCGGTCGAGTAGCTGGTGCATGGGTGCCTCCCTGCTAGATGCAGCCCTTGGGCTTGGGGATGCCGCCGATCCTGGCGGCGAGCTTGGCCGGCCCCTTCGGGAAGAGCTCGTAGAGCTCCTTGACCGGGACGCCCGACTCCTTCCCGAGCGACCGGATCGACGGGGCCATGCCGCTCGCGAGGTAGCGGTCTCGCATGAAGCGGACGACGAGCCAGTGACGGTCGGTCAGCTCCGGGATCCCGTGCTCGGCGGCGATCTGCTCCGCGATCCGCTCGTTCCACTGCGAGGGGTCGGTGAGGAACCCTTCGGCATCGAGGTCGACCTGTGTGCCGGCGATCAGTGTCACGGACATGGTTGCCTCCTCTCTCAGCCGCCCACCGGGAGCCGCCTCTTGCCGGCGGTCGGCATCGCCGGGCCGATCACGGGGAGCTCACGTCCCGGCAGCAGCGCGTGCCAGTAGATCCACTCGAACGCGAGCTTGCCGAGGTGGTTGAGGCGCGACTCGCGCAGGAGCGGCAGCCCGAGTGCGAGCGGATAGTGGCCTGGCAGCGGCTCCGTCTCGTAGTTGAAGTCGATCAGGAGCGCCTTGCCGAAACCGGTCTCGACGAAGCAGTTCGCATGGCCGTCGTAGCCCGGCTGGAGCTCCTCGTCGCGGAAGTACCGCGCGACGTTCTCGACGAGCGCCTCGACGCCTCGAAGTGGGTCACGGAGCCCGCCTTCGAGATCGGCAGGTCGGTCGCGTCGCCGAGCGCGAACACGTTCGACGCGGCTGCGGTCTGCAGCGTGCCCTGGTCGGTGGGGACGAACCCGAGCGCGTCTCCGAGCCCGGGCGAGCGCTCGACGTAGGCGGCTCCGCCGTGCAGCGGGACCGTGACGAGCAGGTCGAAGTCGAGCGCGCGGCCGTCGTAGGACGTGAGCGACCCCGCCGACGCCGTCCACCTCGCCCGCGTTGAACTCGGTGACGAGCTCGATCTCCTTCTCCGCCGAGCAGCGCGCCGAGCTGCCGCGAGGCGACGGGCTGCGTGAAGGCGCCGTCGAGCGGCGTCGCGTAGACGAGCTCGCGTCCGCGCGCGCACCCCACGCTCGCGGAGGTACCAGTCGGCGAGGAACGCGAACTCGAGCGGCGCGACCGGGCACTTGATCGGCATGTCCACGGGGTTCACGACGAGGCGGCCCCCGTCGAACCACTCGAGCGTGCGCCGAAGCGCCCTCCGCGCCTTCGGCTGTAGAAGGTGAACACGCGCTCGTTCCAGCCCGGGCCCGCAGGCCCTCGGTCTCCTCGGGCTGCAGGCGGGCCCCGGTCGCGACCACGAGGACGTCGTACGGGAGCGATGCCGCCGGCGAGCCGGACCTCGTTGCGGTCGGCTGGACCTCCTCGACCGTCCGCTCGTGGAACGTGATGCCCTGGCGGAGCTGGCGGCGACGCGGCCGTACGATCTCGTCGGACGTCGGCGAGGCCGAACGGCACGAACAGGAGACCCGGCTGATAGACGTGGCGGTCGTCGCGGTCGACGACGTGGATCTCCGCCTCGTCGGGCTCGAAACGGCGGCGCAGCCGATTGGCGACCATCGTCCCACCGGTGCCGCCGCCGAGGATCACGATCCGCTTTGTCATCGCGCAGCTCCCGTGGTCAGGAGCGCGGCCTCCTCCACTCCCGGGGTGCGCCGGAGCGTTTCCTCGAAGACGACTCCCGCCTCGAGCGCGCGTCTGACCGGGCATCTCCGCGCGACGTGCTCGAGCCGCTCGAGCTGCGCGCCGGCGAGTGCGCCGCTGACCCGGATCGAGACGCGAAACGTGGGCGGGGTCGTCCGGTGGTCGTAGTCGACGTCGACCGTGACGTCGCCGAGGTCCCAGGCCTTCGCGCGGCCGTACATCACGAGCGTCGTCGAGATGCAGCTCGCGAGGGCCGCCGGGAGCAGCTCGTGCGGCGACGGCCCGCTGCCCTCGCCTCCCAGGCTCTCGGGCTCGTCCGTGATCAGCCGGTGACGCCCGTCGACGACGACCTCCTGACGGAGCGTGCCGGGGATCGAGCGGGCTGTCGCGGTGAGGCTCATCGATCTGCTCGAAGGCTCGCTGCATGTCACGCCAGCGCCATCGGGGGCCAGCTGTCGGCCGACTGCGGTGAACTACGCATGTGCGCACCGCGGCCTCTTGTAAACCCCGTTCCGAACGGGTTGACTACGGGATCGGTCACCGGCTCTGATGGCGACGCGACGAGGGAGGCACAGCTTGTTGACAGGCATCGCCATCGTCTGGCTGTTCTTCGGCGGCCACACGCCGGCACCGCCCGTACCGGCGACCCCGACTCCGTAGATGAGCGTCCGCGGAGCCGCGTTCCTGGGAATCGGCGCAATGGTCGGCGCCGGGATCTTCGCGCTGCTCGGCGAGGCTGCCGTCGTCGCCGGCTCGGCGGTCTGGCTGTCCTTCCTCCTCGCAGGAGTCGTTGCCGCGCTGCTCGGCTACACCGTGGTCAAGCTGGGTGTGCGCTACCCGTCCTCGGGTGGGCTCTTCGCCTATCTGATGCAGGGCTTCGGCAACGGGCGCCTCGTGGGCATCGCGGCCTGGCTCGGCTACTTCGCGGCGATCGTGATCGTCTGCTCGATGGTCGCCGTCGCCTTCGGCAGCTATGCGACGTCCCTCTTCGTCGGCGACGACGCCTGGGGAGGCTGGGACAACGTCTTCACCTCGATCATCGTGATCGCGATGGCCGGGCTCAGCATCGTCGGCTCGAAGGTGGTCGACCGGGCGCAGTCGCTGATCGTAATCGCCCTCCTCATCGTCTTCGCCGTCTTCATCGCCGTGACCATCGTCGACATCGACTTCGACCTGCTCGCGTTCAGCGGCTACCCCGCGTTCTCGGACATCGTCGCCAGCGTGGCGCTCACGTTCTTCGCGTATCTCGGCTTCAGCGTGATCACGTTCGCGGCCGGAGACCTGCGAAATCCGCAGCGAGAGCTGCCGCTTGCGATGTACGCCGCCCTCGGCGTGACCACTGCGCTCTACATCCTCATCTCGCTCGGGGTCTTCGGCACCCTCACTGTGAACGAGGCGATCGGCTACGGCGAGACGGCGATCGCCGAGGCGGCACGGCCGTCGCTCGGTGACGCCGGCTTCACGATGATGGCGGTCGCCGCGCTTCTGGCCACCGCCTCTTCGGTGAACGCGACCCTCTACGCGTCCGGCGGGCTGACCGCGATGCTCGCCCAGGCCGGGCAGTTCCCGAGCTTCTTCGGACGCGGCTCGCGGCTCGGGCCGCACGCCGGAGTGCTGATCACAGGCGGGCTGGTACTCGTCGTCGCCAACGTCGTCGACCTCTCTGCGATCGCCTCGGTCGGCAGCGCCTGTTCGCTCATGATCTTCCTTCTCGTCGGAGCCTCTGGTTATCGGCTGCGCTCGGAGACGGGCGCTCGTGGCGCGATCGTCCTGATCGGGATGGCGGCGACCGCGATCGTCCTCGTCTTCTTCGCGATCGACACCTTGCGCAACGCGCCCGAGACGTTCGCGGCGATCGTCGCGATCGCCGTGCTCGCCGTTGTCCTCGATCTGGTCTGGAAACGGTTCCGTGGCCCAGGACAACGGCCCGACGAGCTGGCCGTGACGCCCAGCGCGAGCGGTTGACGACCCTCGTGAGGCTGCGGGCCGCGCCGACGGCGAGCAGAGCGCAGACGAGGAAGGGAGAATCACGCTCGTGAACACCGCTGAGATCGCACCGTCGGCCCGCTCCGGCGGCGCCATGGTCGTGCTGTTCACGCTCGCTGCAGGGCAGTTCCTGATGACGCTCGACAGCTCGGTGATGAACGTGTCGATCGCGACCGTCGCGAAGGACGTCGGCACGACCGTGACGGGGATCCAGGGCGCGATCACCGCGTACACGCTCGTGATGGCCGCCGCTGATGATCACCGGCGCGAAGATCGGCGCGTTGATCGGGCGCAAGCGCGCGTTCGCGATCGGCTGCGTGATCTACGGCTGCGGCTCGTTCACGACCTCGATCGCGCAGAACCTGCCCACGCTCCTCTTCGGCTGGTCGTTCCTCGAGGGGGTCGGGGCCGCCCTGATCCTTCCCGCGATCGTCGCTCTGGTCGCCGGCAACTTCCCGACGGAGCGCCGGCCGGCTGCGTACGGGCTCGTCGCAGCCGCCGGCGCGATTGCGGTCGCGGTCGGGCCCTTGATCGGCGGCTTCTGCACGACGTACTTCTCGTGGCGGTGGGTGTTCGCCGGCGAGGTCGTGCTCGTGCTCGTGATCCTTCTGCTCGCGCGGAGGATCGAAGACGCGCCCGCCGAGCAGCGCCCGCGCTTCGACGTCGTCGGCGCGGTGCTCTCTGCGCTCGGGCTCGCGATGCTGGTCTTCGGCGTGCTCCGCTCGAGCGAGTGGGGCTGGATCCAGCCGAAGGCGGACGGCCCGTCGTGGGCGGGGCTCTCGCCGACCGTCTGGCTGTTCCTCGGCGGTTTGTTCGTGATCTGGCTCTTCTCCCGCTGGGAGGCGCAGCTGGTCCGCGCGTGGCAACGAGCCGCTCGTGCGCCCCGGCATGCTGCGCAACCGCCAGCTGAGCGGGGGCCTCCTGATGTTCTTCTTCCAGTACCTCGCGCAGGCCGGGCTGTTCTTCGTCGTTCCGCTCTACCTCTCGGTGTGCCTCGGCTTGTCGGCGCTCGCCACCGGGGTCCGCCTGCTGCCGCTCTCGCTCACGCTGCTCGTCGCCGCGATCGGAATCCCGCGTCTGCTCCCGCGCGTCTCCCCGCGACTCGTCGTCCGCAGCGGGCTGCTCGCGCTGCTCGCGGGAACGGTCGTCCTGCTGGCCGCGCTTCGCCCGACTCCGGCGCGGAGATCGTGTTCGTCCCGATGCTCCTGATCGGGCTCGGGATCGGCGCGCTCGCCTCGCAGCTCGGCGCGATCACGGTCTCCGCGGTGCCGGACGAGGAAAGCCCTGAGGTCGGAGGCGTGCAGAACACGATGACGAACCTCGGCGCGTCCATCGGCACCGCGCTCGCCGGCTCGATCATGATCGCGGCGCGTCGCGTCGTCGTTCCTCGCGAACATCCAGCAGAGCCCGGCGATTCCCGAGCGGGTCAAGTCGCAGGCGCAGGTCGAGCTCGCGGGCGGCGTGGCGTTCGTCTCGGACGCGGACCTCGAAGCGGCGCTCGACGAGGCGCGGGTCGGGCCACGGACGACGGAGGCCGCCCTCGACGCCTACCGCGGGGCGCGCATCGAGGGTCTCCAGTCGGCGCTCGCGATCCTCGCGCTGCTCGTCGTCGTCGCGCTCTTCTTCGCGCAGCGCATCCCGAAGACGCAGCCGGGCCGTCCGGTCGAGACTTGACCGCCGCGCCGACGGCGGCGACCGGCTGCTCCGCGGTGACCTAGTGACCTGAGTCGGTAGTTCGCAGGGACCCGTCGTGGGTCGGCGAATGTCGTCTTGGTCATCGACGACGATGGGAGGCGGTTATGCCGGTTCGTGCGGAGGTCGTGCTCAGCGATGAGGAGCGGGAGACGCTCGAGCGGTGGGCTCGGCGGCCGAAGAGCGCGCAGGCGTTGGCGTTTCGCTGCCGGATCGTGCTGGCGGCCGCGGAGGGCCGGCGAGCAACGGAGATCGCGGCCGAGCTTGGTTGCACCGGCAGACGGTCGGCAGGTGGCGGGGCCGGTTCGCGCGGCGCGGCTTGACGGCCTGCATGACGAGCCGCGGCCGGGCAAGCCGCGCACGATCAGCGATCGACGACGTCGAGCGGGTGATCGTGAAGACGCTCGAGGAGCAGCCGCGCGACGCGACGCACTGGTCGACGCGGTCGATGGCGGCCGCGACGGGGATGACCCAGATCGGCGGTCAGCCGGATCTGGCGGGCGTTCGGGCTCAAGCCGCACCAGACGGAGACGTTCAAGCTCTCCCCGGATCCGCAGTTCATCGACAAGGTCCGCGACATCGTCGGGCTCTACCTCAACCCGCCCGAAGCGGCGGTCGTGCTCTGCGTCGACGAGAAGTCGCAGATCCAGGCGCTCGACCGCACGGCGCCGGTGCTGCCGCTGATGCCCGGGCGTGCCCGGCGCGGCAGACCCACGACTACATCCGCAACGGCACCACCAACCTCTACGCCGCGCTCGACGTCGCCTCCGGGCAGGTGATCGCCGAGATGACGCCGCGGCATCGCGCCGAGGAGTTCCGCCGCTTCCTCAACCTGATCGACACCTCCGTGCCCGCGCACCTCGACGTGCACGTCGTGCTCGACAACTCCTCGACCCACAAGACCCCGTCGATCCAGCGCTGGCTCCTCCGCCACCCGCGCTTCACGCTGCACTTCACGCCGACCTACAGCTCCTGGCTCAACCTCGTCGAGCGCTGGTTCGCCGAGCTCACGACGAAATGGATCAAACGCAGCGCCCACCGCTCCGTCCGCGACCTCGTCGCCTCGATCCGCACCTGGATCACCAACTGGAACGACAACCCCAAGCCGTTCGTCTGGCACAAGACCGCCGACGAGATCCTCGACAGCCTCGCCGCCTACTGCCAGCGGATCAACGACTCAGGTCACTAGCTCTGGGGCACCAGGCCGAGCTCGTCGAGCGAGGTGCGTAGCTCCGCAGCATCGCGGTAGACGCGGAAGGCGCCCGCGCGCGTCAGCTCCTCTTCGCCGTAGCCACCGCTCAGGAGGCCGACGCTGAGCATGTTTGCACGCCGCGCCGCGAGCAGGTCCCAGACCGCGTCGCCGACGACGTAGCACTCGGTGGGCCGCCTCTGGAGACGCTCGGCGCACGCGAGGAAGAGGTCGGGCTCGGGCTTCGCCCGCTCGACGTCGCCCCGTGCCACGACGACCGTCTCCGCCGGGACACCGAGCACCCCGAGGGACGCGTCGATCTCGGGTCGGCGCCCCGATGTCGCGATGCCGTACGCGACGCCGGCCGCCCGCAGCTCGGCGAGCAGCTCGACCGCGCCGGGCAGCGGCCGCCGTTCGGGCAGGAGCTCGCGAAAGAGCTCGCCGTGGCGGCGCTGCAGAGCCTCGGTCTCGTCGGCCTGGAGCGGCCGACCGATCTCGCGCGCGGCTGCGCGGGCGAAGAGGCCGCCACTCATCCCGATCCGGCGGTGGATCCGCCAGCCGTCGATCGGCAGGCCGGCCTCGGCGAACGCTCTCTGCCAGGCGAAGACGTGCGCGTACACGGTGTCGACGAGCGTGCCGTCGAGGTCGAAGATCAGGGCCTTCATCCGCTGGCCCCGTCATACACGGACCAGCCGCCGAATGCGCGGGTGCGTGCAGGTGGGAGGAGCGGGCACGGAGCTCGCGAAGCCAGAACGGTGCTCAGGAGCCGATACCGGTCGGCGCTCCGCGCGACGGTCGCGGCAAGCGCCGCGCCGTACGGCTACACGCTCACGATCTGGACGAGCGGTGCGGTGCTGTCGCACGCGCGCGGGATCCCGAGCACCACCTCGGCGCTGTTCTTCCTCGTCGGCGCGGTCACGGCCTACGCGGTGGTCGGCGGGCTCGCGTTCGGCGGCTTCTCCGAGCACCTCGCGCCGGAGCCGGGACGCGCGGTCGTCTGGGGAGCACTCCACTTCTTCTCGGTCGGACTCGCGATCGCGGCCGTCTCCCTCGTCGCCCACGGAGTGCAGGACGATGCCGCGTGGCCGCTCGGCGGCTTCCTCGCGACCTCGCTCTACCTACTCGCCTCGGCGTTCCAGCTCGCGGTCGCGCACGCCTCGCGTCCGCGCCGCAGCCGCGCCGCGTAGCGGTTGCGCGCGGTCAGCGCGCGGACTCGGCGCGCTCGACGGCGCGTGCGAGCTCGACGCGAGAGCTCACGCCGAGCTTGCGGAACGCGTTGCGGAGGTGGGTCTCGACCGTCTTCTGGCTGAGGAACAGCTCGGCGGCGATCTCGGCGTTCGTCCTGCGGTCGACCACGAGTCGAGCGACGTCGAGCTCGCGTGGGCTGAGCACGGTCAGCCCGTCGGGGCTCGCGCCATGGTCGTGTCGTCTCGGCACGGGCGCCCCGAGCGCGCGGAGGTCCCGCTCGACCTCGTCTCGATAGCGGATCGAGCCGAAGGAGTCGAATGCGTCAGCCGCGGCGGACAGGAGCTCGGCGGCTCGCTCCCGGTCGCCCTCGACGGCGAGCGCGTGGCCCGCGAACCTGCGCGCCCGCGCCGCGTCGAACAGGTCGGTCGCCTGGTCGAGCACCGCCACGGCCTCGACGGCGCGCGTCGCAGCCCTCCGCGGCTCGCCTGCATCGAGCTCGAGCGAGGCTACCGCCAGCGTGGCCATCGCGTCCGCCATCGGGAGCGCGACCTCGTCCGCGCAGGCGCGGGCCGCGGCCGCTGCACGTTCGGCGGCGTCCCGCTCGCCTGTCGCGAGCCACGCCCGGGTGAGGCCCTCGAGCCACCGCGCGCGCCATCCTCCGCCGATCAGCCGGAGCTCCTCCCCGCCGGCGTGCTCGACGAGGAGCTCGGCGCAACGTGAGGGCTCGCCCCGCTCGAGCAGGGCATTCGCGAGCGCGAGGTAGGCGTGCGCCCTGACGGTCCCGGGCGGGAGCTCGCGCGCGAGCGAAGCGCTCTCCTCGGCGGTTGCGAGCGCGGTCTCGAGGTCGCCCTCCGCGATCGCCGAGAAGGTCCGGTTGAAGAGGTGCCATGCGAGACCCTGGAGATTCGCGACCAGCCGAGCGGCCTCGATGGCGCCGTCGAAGACCTCTCCGGACTCAGCGGGTCTGCCCAGGACCCAGAGGCATGTGCCGAGCGCCGGCAGGAGGAGCGGGAGCTGATCGCCTTGGCCGGTTGCCCGACCGATGTCGACACCGCGGCGGGCGTGCTCGACGGCCGCCTCGAAGAGGTCGAGGTACATCTCGGCGGCGGCGAGGTGAGCGAGCGCGTCCAGCCGGCGGGCGACGACGTCGTCCGAGAGGCCGTCGACGACCTCGGCCGCGAGCTCGCGTTGCTCGTGTGCTTCCGGCCCGGCGCCGCCGAGTGACGCTGCCCAGGCCTGGACGCCGAGCCCGGCGGCGATCAGGGCGGGATCGCCGAGCGCCCGGGCGGCGTCGACGGCGCGAGCCGCCCACGCGCGCATCTCCGCCCAGTCGCCCCTGTAGAAGGTGTCGACGGCGAGCTCGATCATCAGCTCGACGGCCTGCGCCGAGTCGGACTCACGCAGCCCGCCGAGCGCGGTCTCGAGATGGGCGCGAGCATCCGGCTGACGTCCGAGCAAGTGCTCGACCGTCGCGCAGGCGGTCGTCACGCGAACGAGCAACGCCTCGTCGCCCGTCGGGACGAGCTCGAGGCCCTCGAGCACAACCTCGTGCGCCTCGCCGAAGCGCCCGATCGCCGTGAGAGCCGCGGCGCGCGCGAGCAGCAGCTCGATCCGCTCGTCGGCCGGTGCGCTCGCCGGTAGCAGACGGAGCGCGCTCCCGAACCACTGCGCTGCGCTTGCGGGCGCACGCTGCGCCGCCGCCTCGCCGGCTTCCCGGAGCAGGACGACCGCAGCCATGTCGCCCTCGCGGGCCGCGAGCTCCGCGTGGTGCGCCCGCGCGGACGCGGGCGCACCACGCTGCGCGAGCGCGGCGGCACACCGCTCGTGCGCCGCCAGCCGGCGGCCGCCGGGAGTCAGCTCGTAGACGGCGCGACGGACGAGCGGGTGGCGAAACCGGAACCGTCTCGGCATCTCGGTGGGACGCACGAGATCGAGCCGGAGCAGCTCGTCCAGCGCGTCGAGCGCCTCTCCCCGCGAGACGTCGGCTGCCGCGGCCGCAAGCTCGGGATCGAACGTGTCCCCGGCGACCGATGCCCCTTCGAGCACCGCCCGGGCGCGGTCGGACAGCAGGGCGAGCTCCTCGTTCAGGGCGGCCGCGACCACCGGCGGCACGTCGACGCCCTCGAAGGACATCGCACGACCTGGTTGCGGACGGCTGGCCGACCTTCCCGCGGCGCGCGCCAGCTGCTCGAGGTAGAACGGGTTTCCGCCCGTCTCGTCGTACAGGCCTCCCGACGGGCCGTCGACGACGACCGCCCCGACGAGCTCCTGCGCCTCCGCCGCCGTGAGCGGGCCGAGCTCGAGGCGTTCCAGGCCCCCGCCGCGGTGGGCGCGCTCCAGCGCCGCGGCCAGGAGCTCGGTCGTCTGGCGCGGCCGGAGGGCCAAGACGAGGAGCACGGGTGCCCCCGGCGGGCGCTGGAGAAGGGCGCTGAGCAGCTCGACGGACGCGGCATCCGCCCAGTGCATGTCGTCGAGCACGAGGACGAGGGGACGTCGCTGCCCGAGAAGCTCGAGCAGCCGACGGACCGCGCGGTGGCTGCGATAGCGCTCCTGCTGGATCGCGACAGGGCGTCCGTCCGCCTGCGCGGGAAAGGACGGGAAGACGGTCGCGAGCTCTGCCAGCACGCTCTCCTCGAGAGCGCCCAGGCGGCGGGGATCGAGAGACTGGAGGTACTCGTCGAGCGCGTCCACGAAGATCGAGAACGGAAGGTCCCGCTCGAGCTCGGAGGCGCTCCCCCCGAGCACGGTGTGCCCCTGCGCTTCGGCCCGCTGCGCCAGCTCGGAGAGGAGCCGGGTCTTGCCGATCCCCGGTTCGCCGGCCACCTCGACGGCTGCCGGCTCGCCGACGGCGAGACGGGCGAGGAGACGATCGAGCGAGCCCAGTTCCTCGGTACGCCCGACGAGATGGTCGGAGGGTGCCATTCGCTGCGCCGTGCGGGAACGATAATCGAGCGTGCGACGAAAGCGGAAGCTGTCAGCTCTCCCGGTCGGCGCGCTCGACAGCGCGCGCGAGCTCGACGCGGGAGGTCACGTCGAGCTTGCGGAACGCGTTGCGTAGGTGGGTCTCGACCGTCTTCTGACTGAGGAACAGCTCGGCCGCGATCTCGGGGTTGGTCTTGCGTTCGACCACGAGCCGGGCGACCTCCAGCTCGCGCTGCGTGAGGCCGGCCAGACCGTCGGTCGGTGCGGGCGCCGCTTCGCGGCGCCGGTGACCGCGGTGCCCGAGGCGTCGCAGCTCGAGATCCGCCTCCTCCCGGTACCGGACGGCGCCGCACGCGTCGAGCTCGGCTGCCGCCGTGACGAACAGCGTCTCGGCGCGGTCGCGGTCGCCCTTGGCGACGAGCGCGCGACCGGCGAGGATGCGGGAGCGCGCCGCCTCGATGCGCGCGCCGATCCGCTCGGCGGCGTCGACGGCGTCGAGCGCCGCAGTCGCAGCGGCCGGGCAGTCCCCCGAGGCGAGCGCGACCGCAGCCCGGGCGCGCCCCGCCATCGTCCGGGCCAGGTCGAGACCAAGCTCGGACGCGAGGGACTCTGCCGCGGCGGCGACCTCGGCCGCGCCAGGCATGTCGCCGACTGCGAGCGACGCCTGCGTCACGCGCTCCTGGAAGACGCATCTGAGCACGCCGGGAATGCGCGGCAGGTCGGGGCCGCCGCCGGCGGGAACCAGCGTCTCCAGGCACCGCGCCGGCTCCCCGGCGTCGACGAGCGCCGAGCCGAGCGCGCAGGCCGACCACGTCAGCACCGGGTTGTCGTCCTGCCGGCGGCCGAGCTCGACGCTCTCCTCCGCGGCCGCGAGCGCGGTCTCGAGATCGCCGGCCATGATCGCAGTCCACGAGCGGTTCAAGAGCGCCCACGCGATCGATTGCGGGCTCTCCGACAGCCGCGCCGCCTCGACCGCCTGCTCGAGCACCTCCACGGCCTCCGGGACACGACCGAGGAAGGAGAGCGCGAACCCCTTACGCTGCATGAGCAACGGGAAGAGCTGACCCTGACCGGCGGCGCGCCCGACGGCCAACCCGCGGTCGAGATGCGCGATCGCGTCCTCGAAGCGCTCGAGGTACGTCTCCGCGTTCCCGAGGTTTGCGACCGCGTCGAGCCGGAGAGCGAGCTCCTGATCGGCGAGGTCGTCGACGAGCGACGCCGCCTCGGCCCTGAACGCACGCGCCTCCTCGATCCGGCCGGTGAACGCGGCCGCGACCGCGACCATCGCAGCCGCGGCCGCCTGCAGCGGGCGATCCGGTCGGGCGAGCCCGTGGGCGCGAGAGCCCCACTCGCGCATCTGGGCGTACTCGCGCAGGTAGAACGCGTCCATCCCGAGATCGAGCATCAGGGATGCCGCCTCGGAAGACCCCTGGTCGGGGACGTGCTCGAGCGCGGTGACGAGCCGCCTGTGCGCCTCCTCATGACGACCGAGGTGGTGCTCTACCGCAGCACACGCGACCACCGCCTTCGCATGCTGCGGTGCCTCGGGGGGAACGAGCACTAGGAGTTCTTCGAGGACGGCGTGGCTCTCCGCGAAGCGGCCGACACCCGCCAGCACCCCCGCGAGACGCTCGAGAAGGTCGATCCGCTCGTCCCGGTGGTCGTAGTCGGCGGGCAGGAGATCGACGGCGATGCGATACCAGCGGGCGGCGCTCGCGGGCGCCCTCTGCGCGGACGAGTCGGCCGCCTCTCGCAGGAGCGCGATCGCCTCGCGGTCGCCGAAGGGCGCGGACTGAGCCACGTGGTGCGCCCGGGCTGCCGAGGGCACGCCCCGGTCCGCGAGCGCCTCCGCCGCCCGTCGGTGGGCGTCGAGCCGCCAGCCCCGACCTGTCGCGTCGTAGACCGCCCTGCGCAGGATCGGGTGGCGAAACCGAAACCGGCGCGGTGCGTCGGTCGGGTGGAGCAGCGCGGCGGTCAGGAGATCGTCGAGGGCGTCGAGAGCCTCCAGCTCGCCCACATCCGCGGTCGTCGCCGCGAGCTCCAGCTCGAACGGGTCCCCGACCACTGCGGCCGCGTCGAGGAGGCTCCTCGCCGACGTCGAGAGCCGGGCGAGCTCCTCCGCGAGCGCGATCGCCACGCCCCGCGGCAGCTCGGCGCCGTCGACGAGCAGCGGCTCGTCGACCCCCAGCGCGCCGGCTCTGCCGGCTCTGACCTGCACTCCGGATCAGCTGCTCGAGGTAGAAGGGGTTGCCCCCGCTCTCTGCGCAGACGGCTCTCGCGCGTTCGCGGTCGACATCCGCGCCGAGCAGCGCGGCGACGTCGGTCTCGCGTAGGGGGCGCAGCTCGATCCGCGTCAGCTGACCTGCTCGCAAAGAGTGATCGAGCGCGGTCGCGAGCCGGGCGGGCGCCTGACGGGCGCGGAGCGCGAGCACGGCGAGCACCGACGTGTGCGCCGGTCGCCGGAGCAGGGCGGCGACGAGGTCGACCGAGGCCGGGTCGGCCCAATGGAGGTCGTCCAGGAGCAGCACGAGCGGGCGCGCGTCGGCCAGCCCGCCCAGGAGCGCTCGCACCGCCCTGTGCGCCCGGTAGCGCTCGTCGAGCACCGCCGACCCCGCTGCGTCACGGCTGGGGACGGACGCGAAGATCCGTGCGAGCTCGCCGCCGCAGTCACGATCGAGCTCCGCCAGCCAGTCGCGGTCGAGGGTGAGCAGGTACTCGTCGAGCGCGTCGACGAAGATCCCGTAGGGCAGATCGCTCTCCAGCTCCGAGGCGCGTCCGAGCAGGACGAGACAGCCGCGCTCCTCGGCACGGCGCCCGATCTCGGTCAGGAGCCGCGACTTGCCGAGGCCGGGATCGCCCGCGACCTCGACCACGGCGGCCTGCCCCGCCAATGCCTCGGCGAGCGCGTCCTCGAGCAGCGCGAGCTCCTCCGTCCGTCCGACCAGCTGTCCCACACTCGCCGCCACTCGCTCCTCCTCGGGGCTCCCGGAGGATAGGTCAGGGTCTCGGGGGGCGAAAGATCAGGGTGCGGTTCAGGGTGTGCGCCCGATTCGGCCGTGGGCGAGGAGCGCGATCCTCGACGCATGGCTCGCTACCTGCTCCACCACAGTCACACACCCGTCGAATGCGGCCCCGCGTTCGCGGCCTGGAAGGGCTTCGAAAGCCCGCTCCGCCACCACGTCACCGTGGGGTCGTGCCTCCAGGGCGGCCACGCGGTGTGGTGGGACGTGCAGGCCCTCGACGCCCAGGCGGCGCTCGCGCTGTTGCCGCCGTACGTCGCCGAGCGGACGACCGTCGTCGCGGTGAGCGAGGTCTCGATCCCATGACCACCGAGCCGACCCGCCGTCTTCCGGAAGGAGCCTCGATGAGCGTTCTCGACCACACCTGGACAGAGCTTGCAGACCGTGCGAACGACGGACTCGAGGTCACGCTTTTCTGGAGCAGGACCTCCGGTCGCGTCAAGGTCGCGGTCTCGGATTCGAAGCTCGGTGACCGTTTCGAGCTCGACGTCGCGAGCGCCGACGCGCTTGCGGCTTTCTACCACCCGTTCGCGTATGCGGCCTCGAGGACGACACGTCGCGGTCGTGTCGCGAATCCCACCACCGAACTCCAGCTGCAGAGCTGAAGGAGGAGCAATGTCTACCGCAACGCAGAATCGCAACCTCGCGGCCCGGATGGGTCGCTGGAGCGCCCGTCATCGCAAGCTCGCGATCTTCGGGTGGCTCGCCTTCGTCGTCGTCGCCTTCGTCCTGGGAAATGATCGGGCCAGAAGACGATCGTCCCGCGACCGCCGCCCCGGGCGAGTCCGGGCGGATGCCGACAGATCCTCGACGCGGGCTTCAAGCAGCCCGCGGGGAGAGCGTCCTGATCCAGAGCGAACTCGCTGACCACGACGACCCGGCCTTCCGATCGGCCGTCGAGGACGTCGTGGCGGGACTCGTCTCCTCGGCTCGCGGTCGTGACCAACCTCCGCTCGCCGCTCGACCCTGCAGAACCAGGGGCAGATCTCGAAGGACGGGCGCTCGGCGCTCGTCACTTCCAGATCCGCGGCAACCCGGACGAGGCGGCGAAAAGGTCGACCCGATCCTCGACCGCGGCCGTCGACTCCACCAGGCCGCCCACCCGGGGCTGTACATCGCCCAGTTCGGCTACGCGAGCTCGAACGAGGAGCTCAGCGGTGTCGCAAGAGTGACCTGAGAAGGCGGGCCTGTTCTCGGTCCCGTTCACGCTGATCATCCTCGTCCTCGCCTTCGGCGCGCTCGTCGCCGCAGGGATCCCGCTCCTGCTCGCGCTCACCGCGGTGTTCGCGACGCTCGGGCTCGTCGGGCCGTCAGCCACGCGCTGCCCGATCAGCGACGTCCGTCTGGCGATCGTCCTCCTGATCGGCCTCGCGGTCGGGGTCGACTACTCGCTCTTCTACCTCAGTCGCGAGCGCGAGGAGCGGGCAGCCGGCCGCAGCCCGGCAGGCGGCGCTCGAGGTCGCGGCGGCGACGTCGGGTCGCTCGGTGCTGATCTCCGGCCTGACGGTGATGGTCGCGATGGCGGGCATGTTCCTCGCCGGCGACAAGGCCTTCGCCTCTTTCGGGCCGCGACGATCCTCGTCGTCGCCGTCGCGATGCTCGGCTCGCTGACCGTGCTGCCGGCACTCCTCTCCAAGCTCGGAGACAAAGTCGACAGGTTGCATGTCCCGTTCGTCGGACGCCTCCGGCGTAACGACGGCGAGGGCCGGCTCTGGGGCGCGGTCGTCGACCGCATCCTCCGCAGGCCGCTGCTGTCGCTCGTCGTCGCGGGCGGCGTCCTCGTCGCGCTCGCGCTGCCGGCGCTGCACCTGCACACCGGTCATCCCGGGCGCCGGAGACGTACCCGCAGAACCTGAAGGCAGTGCAGACCTTCAATCGCCTGCAGGAAGCGTTCCCGGGCAAGGAGATCCCGGCGAACGTCGTCGTCAAGGCGGCCGACGTAACCGCGCCTGCCGTGCAGGCCGCGATCACACGGACCTGCGGACGCAGGCGCTCGCGACCGGGCGGATGCACGAGCCGGTCACGGTCGACGTCAACCCCGCACGGACGGTTGCGCGGGTGTCGATCCCGATCGATGGCACGGGCACCGACGACCGCTCGAACGCGGCACTCGCCGCGCTGCGCGAGAACGTCTTCCCCGCGACCGTCGGCGCGCTCGACGACGTCGAAGTCGCCGTCAGCGGCATCACCGCCATGTCCAAGGACGGAAACGAGCACTGAAGTCCGCGCACCGCTCGTGTTCGCGTTCGTGCTCGTGTTCGCGTTCGTGCTCTGCTCGTCGCGTTCCGCTCGACTCGTGATCGCGGTCAAGGCGATCGGGCTCAACCTGCTCTCGGTCGCAGCCGCGTACGGCGTGCTCGTGCTGGTCTTCCAGCACGGGTTCGCAAGGGGCTGCTCGGCTTCGAGCACACGAGCGGGATCGTGCCGTTCCTGCCGATCTTCCTGTTCGTGATCCTGTTCGGCCTCTCGATGGACTACCACGTGCTGATCCTGAGTCGCATCCGGGAGTGCCGTGACCGGGGCGCGAGCACGGACGAGGCGGTCGCGCACGGGATCAAGACCACGGCGGGCGTCGTCACGAGCGCCGCGATCGTCATGGTGGGCGTCTTCGCGATCTTCGGGACGCTCTCGATGATGGATCTTCAAGCAGTTCGGTGTCGGTCTCGCCGTGGCCGTGTTCATCGACGCGACGATCGTCAGGGCGTGCTCCTGCCCGCGACGATGAAGCTGCTCGGCGAATGGAACTGGTACCTGCCGCGGTGGCTCGACTGGATGCCGCGTTTCGGCCACGGCGAGGTGCCGGACGTCGAGGAGGCGGAGCCGACCGCGGCCGCCGCCGCCCTCGGCCGGGCCGCCTGACCGCAGCCCACACGTTCAGCGCCGCCCGCGCCGCGGGCGGCGCTGAACATCCGCAGGCCCCTTGCCCGCTAGGGTGCGGGCGTCCCCAACTTCCGGCAAGGAGGCGCTGCGATGGCGGGCATGGAGGATCTGGTCGGCAGTCTGCTGGCGGGGCAGAGCGGTGGAGGAAAGGGCGGCCTCGGCGGGATGCTGGGGGGTCTGCTCGGCGGCAAGCGTGGTGGCAGCGGCGGTGCGGGCGCGATGGGGATGGCGGCGGCGCTGACGCCGCTCGTGACGCAGTTCCTCGGGAGCGGCGGGCTGTCGAAGATGCTCGAGGGCTTCAAGCAGAACGGCATGGCCGCCCAGGCGGACTCGTGGGTCGGCACCGGGCCGAACCAGGAGATCACCGGCGCCCAGGTGCAGCAGGTGATGACCGACGAGCAGCTCACCGAGGTCGCGCAGCAGCTGGGGGTGCCGAAGGAAAAGGCCGCGGACGCACTCGCGAAGGTGATCCCCGGGGTGGTCAACGAGGTCACGCCGAACGGCACTGTGCCGTCGACGGAGGAGCTCGCCACCCACTTCGGTCACTGACGGGCCGGTGTCAGAGCACATGGCGAGGACGCGTGAGGGCGGCTGTGCGTGCGGCGAGGTGCGCTACCGGTTGGCCACGGAGCCGCTGATCGTCCACTGCTGTCATTGCCTCAACTGCCAACGGCAGACCGGCAGCGCATTCGTGGTCAACCTGATGATCGAGGCCGATCGCGTGGAGCTCCTGTCCGGCCGCCCGGAGGAGGTCCCCGTCCCGCGCGACGACGGCAGCGAGCAGGTGATCCGGCGCTGCCCGACCTGTCAGGTGGCGGTGTTCAGCATCTACTCCCGGCCCGAGCTCCTGTTCGTCCGTGCCGGCACGCTCGACGAGCCGACCGGCGTGACCCCGGACGTGCACATCTTCACGCGCTCGAAGGTCGACTGGGTTCAGCTGCCCGAGGCGACGCCCGCCTTCGACGTCTTCTACGACCCGAAGAGCCTGTGGCCGACGGCGAGCCTCGAGCGGGCGCGCGCGGCGCGGGCGCGGGCGGGCGGCGAGGCCTGACCTCGACGGCGTCACCCGCAGGCCGATGACCGCCGGCGATCCCGGACCCCTGACCTGGACCTCGCCCGAGCCGGGGGGCGCAGCGGCCGGCTCTCCCGAGGCCCGCGTGGACCTGCTGGCGCTCAAGGCGGGGGCCCTCTTCGTCTGCACCCGGCCGAACGGGGACCTCGCGCGGGGCTCCGCCTCCGGCGAAGGCCTCTACGCCGAGGACACACGCCATCTGTCGGAGCTTCGGTTGACGATCGGTGGGCTCCCGCCGGTGCTCCTCTCGGCGACCCTCGAATCGGGGCATCACGCGATCGTCAACGCGACCAACCAGACGCTGCGGACCGATGCGGGCGCGCTCGTGCCGCGGGAGACGCTCAGCGTCCGACGTACGCTGCTGATCGGCGACCGGCTCCACTACGGCATCCGGGTGCGCAGCTTCGCGCGGGAACGTGTCGCGACCTCGATCGACCTCTCGCTGGCCGCGGACTTCGCCGACCTGTTCACCGTCCGAGGGTTGGACGAGAGGTCGACGGGCCGTGTGCTGCCGGCGACGCGCGAGGAGGACGGCGTGCGCTTCTCGTATCGCGCCGCGGACGGCGAGCTCCGCGAGACGCTGGTCGAGCTGACGCCTGCGCCGGCGACGCTGGCGCTCGACGAGGGCAGGGCGCTCGCGTCGTGGGACGTGGAGCTCGCCCCGGGAGCGGCCGTCTCGGTCATGATCGCCGTCGAGCCCTTCCACCGTCGGCGCGTCCGTCGCAGGCGGACGATGGAGGAGGCCGCCGAGGAGCTCGATCGCGCGTACCGCGACTGGGCCGCGAGCTGCGCGCGCATCCGGACCGACAGCGACCTCTTCGACCGGGTGATCGAGTCGTCCGTGCGCGACCTGCACGCGCTGATGCTGCCGCTCGACGGCAACTCGCTTCCCGCCGCCGGAATTCCCTGGTACGTCGCGCCGTTCGGGCGGGACGCGATCTTGACCGCGTGCGAGGCGCTCGTGCTCGACCCGGACGTGGCCCGTGGCACGCTGCTCGCGCTCGCCGGCCTGCAGGCGACCGCGGACGACCCGTGGCGGGACGCGGAGCCGGGCAAGATCCCCCACCAGTTGCGTACCGGCGAGCTCGCCCGCATCGGTCGAGTCCCGCACACCCCGTACTACGGCACGGTCGATGCCACGCCCCTGTTCCTGATGCTCGCGGGCGACTACCACCGCTGGACGCGCGACCTCGAGACGCTGAGGACGCTGCGGCCGGCCTTCGACGCCGCCCTGCGTTGGATCGACGAGTGGGGAGACAAGGACGGCGACGGCTTCGTCGAGTACGAGCGCCGCTCGCCCGCGGGCCAGCAGAACCAGGGCTGGAAGGACTCGGCCGACTCGGTGCCACACGCCGACGGATCGCTCGCAGCCGGGCCGCTCGCGCTCGCCGAGGTGCAGGGCTACGTCTACGAGGCCAAGCTGCGCATCGCCGAGGTCTACGACGCGCTCGGCGAGCGCGAGCACGCCGAGGAGCTGCGGACGCAGGCCGCGGCCCTCCGCGCGGCGTTCAACGACGCCTTCTGGGATGCGGAGGAGGAGTTCCTCGTCCTCGCGCTCGACGGGGGCAAGGCCCAGGCGCGCAGCGTGGCCTCGAACGCGGCGCATTGCCTGTACTGCGGGATCGTCGAGAACGACAAGGCGGCCAGGGTCGCCGAGCGGCTGATGGCGTCCGACATGTTCTCCGGCTGGGGTATCCGCACGCTGTCGAGCGACTCGGCCGCCTACAACCCGATGAGCTACCACAACGGCTCTGTCTGGCCCCACGACAACGCGATCGCGGCCGCCGGGCTCAAGCGCTACGGGTTCGACGAGGCCGCGGCCCGGATCGCCGGCGCCCTCTTCGACGTGGCGGCCGGGGCGCGGGACTACAGGCTGCCGGAGCTCTTCTGCGGCTTCGACCGTTCCGAATCGAGCTCGATCGTCCCCTATCCCGTCGCCTGTGTGCCCCAGGCGTGGGCGGCGGCCGCCCCGTTCTTGCTCGTGCAGTCCCTGCTCGGCATCACGGCCCATGCTCCCGAGCACGGGCTCACCGTGAGCCGCCCGCGACTCCCCGAGCGCCTCGGCAGTCTCGACGTCGCGGGCATCCGCGTGGGGGACGCACACGCGTCACTGTCGTTCACGCGTGCAGGACCGGAGGGCACCGCGTTCGCGGTCCGCGCGGTGGACGGCGATCTGCGGGTCACGATGTCGGCATGAGCGCCGCTACGGGTCCGTAGTTCCTCCGCTGGCCGGACCGTCGCCGACTTGCGAGACTCGTGGCAGCGTGTCGAACCTCCAGGAGTCGGTCGTGATCGAGCCCGGAACGCTGGGATCCCTCGTCGACACGCTGCGCGGCCGCGGGTACTGCGTGCTCGGGCCGACGGTGCGGGACGGGACGATCGTCTACGACGAGCTCGAGCGCGCAGAGGAGCTGCCGATCGGGTGGACCGACCGTCAGGACGGCGGCACGTACCGCCTCGAGCGCCGTGAGGACGAGGCGCGATTCGGCTACGCGGTCGGGCCGCACTCGTGGAAGCAGTTCCTCTTCCCGCCACGGGTGCGCCTGTGGCAGGCACGCCGGAACGGCGACGCGGGCATCGAGGTGGAGGAGGAGCCGGTCGACGGGCCGCCCCTCGCGCTGTTCGGCGTGCGTTCCTGCGAGCTCCACGCGATCGCGATCCAGGACCGCGTCTTCGTCGGGGGCCGGGTAGTCGACCGCGACTACGCGCTGCGGCGCGAGAATCTGTTCCTGGTCGCGGTCAACTGCTTCGAGCCCGGCGGAACCTGCTTCTGCGTCTCGATGGGAACCGGGCCGAAGGTCGAGTCGGGGTACGACCTCGTCCTCAGCGAGATCCTCGAAGGACGCCATCGCTTCCTCGTCGAGGCCGGCTCGGAGCGGGGCGCGGAGGTCGTGCGCGAGCTCCCCGGCACGCCGGTGGATTCGTCCGACCGGGACGCGGCCCATCGGGCGACGGATGCCGCCCGCGGGAAGATGGGCCGGCACATGGAGGCATCCGACCTCCGCGACCTGCTCGCGCGCAACCTCGAGCACCCGCGCTGGGACGACGTGGCGGAGCGCTGCCTGACGTGCGGCAACTGCACGCTCGTCTGCCCGACGTGCTTCTGCTCGACGGTCGAGGAGGTCAGGACCTCGAGGGCGATCACGCCGAGCGCTGGCGCACGTGGGACTCGTGCTTCACCCTCGATCACTCGTACATCCACGGGGGAGCGATTCGCCCCTCGGGCCGCTCCCGCTACCGGCAGTGGATGACCCACAAGCTCGGGACGTGGCACGACCAGTTCGGAACGTCCGGGTGCGTCGGCTGTGGGCGCTGCATCTCCTGGTGCCCGGTCGGCATCGACATCACGGAGGAGGTCGCGGCGATCCGATCGACCGAGGAGGATCGTCGATGCGCGGTCTTGACGCGGTGCTGGCGGAGGTGCCCCGCTCGCGGGGATGCCTGCCGAGCACCTCGAGCTGCTCGCCGGGTGCGCCTCGAACCTCCGCTTCGAGCCGGGCGAGACGATCTTCCGCGAGGGCGACGAGGCGAACACGTTCTACGTGATCCGCGGCGGCAGCGTCGTGCTCGAGGCGTTCGCGCCCGCCCGCGGCGGTCTGACGATCGAGACGATCGAGGCCGGGGATGTGCTCGGCTGGGCGTGGCTGTTTCCGCCGCACCGGTGGCATTTCGACGCGCGTGCGCTCTCGCGGGTACGGGCGACCGCGATCGACGGCGCCTGCCTGCGCGGCAAGTGCGACGACGACCCGGCACTCGGCTACGACCTCATGAGCCGCTTTGCGCAGGTGATCATCGAGCGGCTCCAGTGGACCCGGCTCCGACTGTTGGACGTCTATGGGCGCGGCGACGGCTGAGCAGCTCTCCTCGCCCGGGCCCGATGGTGCCGAGGTCGTTCGCTGTACGCGAACGCGAGCGGGAGACGACGGACACCTGGACGATCGTGCTCGAGCCCTTGGACGGCGACGGCCCGGCGATCGGCCCGGGCCAGTTCGTGATGGTGTACGTGTTCGGCATCGGCGAGGTGCCGATCTCGGTGAGCGGCCCGCCCGATCGGCAGGGGCCCGTCGTGCTCACCGTGCGGGCCGTGGGGGCGGTGACGGAGGCGATCTGCGCGACCGAGCCGGGCGGGGTGCTCGGCCTGCGCGGCCCGTTCGGGACGTCGTGGCCGATCGCGGCCTCGCCCGGGGCCGACGTCGTCGTGGTCGCGGGCGGGATCGGCCTGGCGCCCCTGCGTCCCGTCGTCCTGCACGCGCTCGAGCGGCGCGCGGAGTACGGCTCTGTTGTCGTGCTGTACGGGGCGCGAACGCCCGAGGACCTCCTCTTCACGTCCGAGCTCGGACGTGTGGCGCCGCGACGTCGACGGTCGACGTCACGGTCGATGCTGCGGAGATCGGCTGGCGCGGGAAGGTGGGAGTCGTGCCGAAGCTCCTGCCGGCGGCCGCGTTCGACCCCGCCAAGGCGGTCGCGTTCGTCTGCGGCCCGGAGGTCATGATGCGCTTCACGATCCAAGCGTTGCTCGACCGCGGCGTCCCGCCGGAGCGGATCCACGTCTCGCTCGAGCGGAACATGCGCTGCGGGCTCGGTCACTGCGGGCACTGCCAGCTCGGTCCCACGCTCATCTGCCGCGACGGGCCCGTCTACTCGTACGCGACCGCGGCCCCCTGGCTGGAAGTGCGGGAGCTGTGAGCGCGAAGCCGAAGCTCGCCGTCTGGAAGTTCTCCTCGTGCGACGGATGCCAGCTCACCCTGCTCGACTGCGAGGACCACCTCCTGCCGCTCGCGGGCGAGATCGAGATCGCGTACTTCCTCGAGGCGACGAGCGGGACGGTCGAGGGGCCCTACGATCTGTCCCTCGTCGAGGGCTCGATCACGACCCCGCAGGACGCCGAGCGGATCCAGCGGGTGCGAAGCGCCTCGAAGTGGCTCGTCACGATCGGCGCCTGCGCGACCGCAGGAGGCATCCAGGCGCTGCGCAACTTCGCCGACGTCGAGGAGTACCTCGGCGTCGTCTACGCGTCGCCGGAGTACGTCTCGACGCTCGCGACCTCGACCCCGATCGCCGACCACGTGCGCGTCGACTTCGAGCTCCGCGGCTGCCCGATCGACAAGCGGCAGCTGCTCGAGGTGATCACCTCCTTCCTCCGCGGGCGCAGGCCGGGGATCTCCGCGGCGAGCGTGTGCATGGAGTGCAAGCGCCGCGGCAACGTCTGCGTGATGGTCGCGCACGGGACGCCGTGCCTCGGCCCCGTGACGCATGCCGGCTGCGGCGCGCTGTGCCCCTCCTACGACCGCGGCTGCTACGGCTGCTTCGGGCCCATGGAGACGCCGAACACCCGCTCGCTCACCCGGCAGCTGCGGGTGCTCGGGATGGACGAGCGGGACGTCGAGAGGGTCTACGGCACGTTCAACGCCAACGCGCCGGCCGTTCCGGGAGGCCTCGGGCCGTGGCTGAGCGGCGGACGATCAGGACGGACTACCTCGCCCGCGTCGAGGGCGAGGGCGCGATGTCGGTCCGCCTCGCGAACGGGACGGTCGAGCACGTCGAGCTCCGCATCTTCGAGCCGCCCCGGTTCTTCGAGGCGATGCTGCGCGGGCGCTCGTTCCGCGAGGCGCCCGACGTCACGGCGCGCATCTGCGGCATCTGCCCGGTCGCCTACCAGGTGAGCGCGATGAACGCGATGGAGGCCGTCTGCGGCGTCGAGGTGACGCGAGCCGATCCGCGCTCCTCCGGCGGCTCCTGTACTGCGGCGAGTGGATCGAGAGCCACACGCTGCACGTGTACATGCTCCATGCGCCGGACTTTCTCGGCTACGACGGCGCGGTCGAGCTCGCGCGCGACGCACCGGAGATCGTGCGGCGCGGGCTCGCGCTCAAGAAGACGGGCAACGAGCTGATGAGCCTCCTCGGCGGCCGGGAGATCCATCCGATCAACGTCCGTGTCGGCGGCTTCTACCGGGCGCCGACCCGGCGGGAGCTGCGCGTGCTGCGCGATCCGCTCGAGCGAGCGCTGAGACGGCCCTCGAGACGGTGCGCTGGACGGCCGGCTTCGACTTTCCCGACTACGAGCGTCGACTGCGAGCTCGTCGCGCTGACGACGCCGGACGCGTACGCGATCGAGAGACGGCCGCGTGACCTCCGACCGCGGGCTCGACATCGCCCCGGCCGCGTACGACGCGCACTTCGTCGAGGAGCACGTCGAGCGCTCGAACGCGCTCCACTCCCGCCGGAGGGAAGGCGGCGCGTACCTGTGCGGCCCGCTCGCGCGCTTCTCGCTCCAGGCCGACCACTCTCGCGCCGCCGCGCTCGAGGCCGCACGGGAGGTCGGGCTCCACGCAGTCGTGCCGGAACCCGTTCCGGAGCATCGTCGTCCGGAGCGTCGAGGTCGTCCACGCCTGTGCCGAGGCGCTTCGGCTGATCGACGCCTACGAGGAGCCCGACGCGCCCGCCGTCCCGGTCGAGCCGACGGCGCGGAGTCGGGTACGGCGTCTCCGAGGCCCCTCGCGGCCTCCTCTACCACCGCTACGAGCTCGCCGAGGACGGGACGATCCTCGACGCGAAGATCGTGCCGCCGACGTCGCAGAACCAGCTTGCGATCGAGGACGACCTGCGCCGGGTCGTCGGCCGCAACGCGTCCCTGCGCCGACGACGAGCTGCGCGGCCTCTGCGAGCAGACGATCCGCAACTACGACCCGTGCATCTCCTGCGCGACGCATTTCCTGCGGCTCGAGGTGGAGCGCGCATGAGCGCTCGGCGAGTCGTGATCGGAGTCGGGAACCCATATCGGGGTGACGACGGAGTCGGGCTCGCGGTCGCAGAGCGCCTGCGCGACGCGGCGGCCGACGACGTCGTGGTGCTCGAGTGCGAGCAGGAGCCGACGCGGCTCGTGGACGCGTGGGAGGGTGCCGACGTCGCGGTCGTCGTGGACGCCTGTGCGGGCGGCGCAGCGCCCGGGACCGTCCATCGCTTCGACGTTGACGAAGGACCGCTGCCCGCACGGGTCTTCCGCTCCTCGACCCACTCCTTCGGCGTCGGCGACGCGGTCGAGCTCGCGCGGGTGCTGGGCCGCCTTCCCGATCGGCTCGTCGTCTACGGCGTGGAAGGGGCGGAGTTCGGCCCGGGAGCGTCGCTCAGCACACCGGTGGCCTCGGCCGTGGACGGCGTCGCCGCGGCGATCGTCGGTGACCTCCGGGACGGCTCCCGTGCATGAGCAGGCGCTGATGCGCGACGTCGTCGGCCGCGTGGAGGCGCTCGCCAGGCGCGAGCGCGCGTCCAGGGTCACGCTCGTGCGCGTGCGGCTCGGCGCGCTCTCGCATTTCACGCCGGACCACTTCCGCGAGCACTTCGAGGACGCTGCGCGCGGCACGGTCGCCGACGGCGCCGCCGTCGTCGCCTCGCTGGAGGACGACATCAACGATCCGCTGGCCGGCGACGTCGTGCTCGAGTCGGTGGAGGTGGAGGGCTGATGTGCCTGGGCGAGATCGCAACGCTCGTCGAGGCGTGGGACGAGGACGGCGCCCGGCTCGGCCGCCTCGGGAACGGCTCGGTCGTTCCGCTCGCGTTCGTCCCCGGGGCGGAGCCCGGCGCGGCGCTCCTCGTCCATCTCGGCATCCCGGTCGAGGTGCTCGAGGCCGAGCTCGCCGCGGAGGCGCTCGCGCTGCGCGCCCTGCCCACGATCGACGACCACGGAGGATCCTCATGAGCACGGTTGCCGCTATCACTTCGGGCTCCGCCTGCCGGCGCGCGCCGCCGGCATCGGGCTTGCGTTCGTCACCGCCTGCGTGAGCGGCGTCGCCGTGTACGTCAACGCAAAGGGCGTCTCGCGCTTCGACGACGCAACCGTCTACACGACCGCGAAGAACGTGGTCGCGGGCGCGGTCCTCCTGCTGCTCGCGCTGGCGTTGGTCGGCCGTCCGCGCCGATCGGCGGCTCGCGCCGCCTGGCCCCGGACCGGCCGGCAGCGGCTCGGGCTGATCGCAGTCGCGTGCATCGGCGGCAGCGTCCCCTTCGTCCTGTTCTTCGAGGGTCTCGCACGCGCGAGCGCGACGCAGGCCGCGTTCATCCACAAGACGCTCGTCGTCTGGGTCGCGGTGCTCGCGGTCGTGTTGCTGCGGGAGCGCCTCGGGCCGCTCCATCTGGTCGCGATCGGACTGCTGATGGCCGGTCAGGTGTTGCTCGTACCGAGCGTGGGCGTCGTGAGGTTCGGAACCGGCGAGGCCATGATCCTCGCAGCGACGCTCTTCTGGGCGGTCGAGGTGATCGTCGTCAAGCGACTCGTCGTCGGGCTCGAGCCGCAGACGCTCGCCGCCGGGCGGATGGCGCTCGGAACCGTCGTCCTCGCTCGCCTGGCTCGCCGCGTCCGGGCGCATCGCCGCGCTGTCGGGCCTCGACGCTGGGCCAATGGGCCTGGGCGGTGCTCACCGGAGTCCTGCTCGCCGCGTACGTCGCGACGTGGTACGCGGCGCTCGCGCGGGCGCAGGCCGTCGACGTCACCGCAGTGCTCGTCTTCGGCGCGGTGGTCACCGCCGTGCTGTCGGGCGCGGCCGACGGGCGTCCCGGTCGACGCGCTCGGGCTCGTCGTGATCATCCGTCGGCGCCGGCGTCGCAGCGGCCGCGGCGCTCCGGGCCGCTCGACCGGGCTGCGGCCGGACATGACCGCGGGACTCGCTCCTCTTCGCCCGCTACGCGTATCCGCCGAACGCGCTCGGGCTACTGCGGCGCCGACGAGACCGCGGACGCTGCTCGAGTACGGCGCCGCGGGCGCGTCGGACGGCGGTCTTGCCGAGCTCGCGCGCACGTTCGAGGGCGCCTGGCCGTACCTCTCGCTGATCGCCGCCGCGAACCGGATCGACGACCCGCTCGACCCTCGGGTCGTCGAGGCCTACTGGGTCGGGAACGCGCTCCTCGACCGGGTGCGCGCCCGACGATCTCGCGCGGCACGTGGAAGACCGGTTCCGCGGCCGCATCGGCCGGACGTGGCGGCAGGTGCTCGACACGGTCGCCGCAGGCGCGGTGCCGCACCACTGCGTTCCACGTCTTCGCCGTCTACCCCTGGCTCGGCCTGCTGCGCACGGGAGTCGTCGACCAGCCGCTCCACGTCCTCGACCAGTGCCGGACGACAGCCGCCGTCGTCGGCTCGATCGACCGTGAGACGGCGCGCGTGCTCGCCCGCCGCTCGTCTGGGACGGGCGAGCCGCTGGCGCTCGGGGCATGGGCCTCGCGGGACGTCCGCTGGCGCGACGACGGCCTCTGGCCTCGTCGCTGGGCCTCCGCCCGGGCGACTGGGTCTCGCTGCACTGGGACGTCGTCTGCGACCGGCTCACGCCCATGGCGGCCGTCAGGCTCGAGCGGGTGACGAGGCGCGTGCTCGCTGCCGTCGACCAGACGCCCGCGACGACCGCAGCCCTGGGCTGATTGCCGTCGTATGATCGCCTTCGTGGGCGCCGACGGCCCACGCCCAGGCAGTAGAGGATCGGCGGGCTGCACCGGTCGCGCCGAGGACGCCAACCCCGGAGGTGCCCGATGACGAGCATGCTCACGCCTCATCTGTCCGAGGCGGCGCTCGACGCGTTCGGCTCCGCGCTCGGAGCGGGCGCGGTGCTTACGAGCGACGGCGAGTTGCGCGAGTTCCGCGACCCGTTCGCGTACGCGAGCTGGGACGACTACACGGCCTCGGCGGTGCTGATGCCGGAGACGGTCGAGCAGGTCCAGGCGCTCGTCCGGATCGCGAACGAGCATCGGGTTCCCCTCTGGACGCACGGCACCGGCATGAACAACGGCTACGGCGGCCCGGCGCCTCGGCTCAAGGGCTCCGTGATCGTGAGCCTGCGGCGGATGAACCGCGTGCTCGAGATCAACGAGGACAGTGCCTACGCGGTGGTCGAGCCGGGCGTCCGCTGGTTCGACCTGTACGAGGCGCTGCAGGCCGGCGGGCACCGGTTGATGGTCGCGGTTCCCGACCTCGGCTGGGGCAGCGTCGTCGGGAACACGCTCGAGAACGGCGCCACGTATCTCCCCACCGGCGCCGACATGGCAGCCGCCTGCGGCATGGAGATCGTGCTCGCGAACGGCGAGCTCCTGCGCACCGGCATGGGGGCGATGCCGGGCAACCAAGCCTGGCACGTCTACAAGCGCAGTCTCGGCCCGGGCCTCGATCCGCTCTTCATGCAGTCGAACTTCGGGATCGTGACGAAGATGGGGCTCTGGCTGATGCCGTACCCGGAGTGCTACATGCCGCTCTGGCTGCGCGTCTGGAACGAGGACGACCTCGCAGCGGTGATCGAGACGCTGCGGGTGCTGATGCTCGAGCGCACGATCGAGAACGTGCCGCAGCTCTGGAACACGATCGCGTTCGCCTCGGTGATGTCGTCGCGCTCGCTCTGGTACGAGGGCGACGAGCCGATCCCGGACGACGTGATCGACAGGATGGCGCGGGAGCTGGAGGTCGGCCGCTGGATGATGCGCTTCGCCCTCTACGGCGACGAGGCCGTCGTCGACCACCGGTTCCGGAAGGTGAAGGAGGCCTTCGAGCGGATCCCCGGCGCCGAGGTCTGGGGTCAGAAGCACGCACCGGAAGACGTCGCAGGTCTCGAGAACCCGCACGAGCGGGTGCAAGCCGGTGTGCCGAACCTCGAGCTGAACCAGATGACCGGCTGGTACGGGGGCGAGGAGGGCGGCCACATCGGCTTCTCGCCCGTCGCGCGTCTCACCGGGCCGGACGCGGTCGCGCTGCGCGACCTGATCCGCGGGCTCGTCGAGCGGGAGGCGCGCCTCGACTACGCGGCCGTGCTGATCCCCACGAACGCGCGGAGCTTCATCCACGTGACGCTCGTGATCTTCGACACGAAGAACGAGGCCGAGGCGCGGCGGGCCTACGACACGAGCCGGCTGCTCGTCGAGGAGGCCGCGAAGCACGGCTATGGCGAGTACCGGGCCCACCTCGACTTCATGGACCTCGCCCAGGAGCAGTACTCGTTCGGCGACCACGCGTACCGCCGGTTCGCCGAGACGATCAAGGACGCCGTCGACCCGAACGGGATCCTCTCTCCCGGCAAGCAGGGAATCTGGCCGCGCGCCCAGCGGGAGGCGATCGCGGGCCGCTAGCTGTCGGCCGATCGCCGGTCGACGATGCGGACCGCCTTGCCCTCGCTCCGGGGCACGGCACCGGGCTCGAGCACCTCCACGCCCACGCGGATCCCGAGGTGCTCACGGAGCGCGTGCTCGACCTCGGCGTGCAAGGCCCGGCGGTCGACAGACGCGTCGAGCGGCTCGCACCGCACCATGAGCTCGTCCAGCAGCCCGCTCCGCTCGACCACCAGCTGGTAGTGCGGGCCCGTGCCTCGAACCGAGAGCAGGGCGTGCTCGACGTTCGACGGGTACACGTTCACGCCGCGGACGATGACCATGTCGTCGCGCCTGCCCCGCAGCCCGCGGATCCTCGCCGTGGTGCGGCCGCAGACGCACGGCTCCGAGACGAGCGAGGCGAGGTCGCCCGTCCGGTAGCGGAGCAACGGCATCGCCTCCTTCGCGAGGGTCGTGAACACGAGCTCGCCCTCGACGCCCTCGCCCACCGGCTCCCCGGTCTCCGGGTCGACGACCTCGACGAGGAAGTGGTCCTCGTGGACGTGGAGGCCGTCGCGCGCCTGGAGGCACTCGGCGGCGACTCCCGGGCCGCACATCTCCGAGAGCCCGTAGAAGTTCACCGCGCGCAGGCCCGGCAGCGCCCGCTCGATCTCCTCGCGAAGACCCTCGGTCCACGGCTCGCCGCCGAAGAGGCCGAGCTCGAGCCGGAGCGCTGTGGGATCGATCCCCGCGTCGTGCACGGCCTGTGCGATCACGAGCGCGTAGGAGGGCGTGGAGACGAGCACCTGCGCCCCGAGGTCGTGGAGCAGCATCGCCTGTCGTCCCGTGAGCCCGCCCGAGACCGGGACGACGGGCGCGCCGATCCGCTCGGCCCCCTGGTGGAACCCGTGCCCGCCGGTGAAGAGCCCGTACGTGTTCGCGTTGTGGACGAGCATCCCGCGCCGCACGCCTGCGAGGGTCATGCACCGAGCCATGAGCTCGGTCCACGCCTCGAGGTCGGCTGTCGTGTAGCCCACGACCGTCGGCTTGCCGTACGTCCCGCTCGAGGCATGGACGCGCGCGAGCTCGGAGACGGGCACCTGCAGCAATCCGAATGGGTATGCCTCCCGCAGCGCCGACTTGCCCGTGAACGGCAGCCTCCCGAGCTCCTCGAGCGACGCGAGCTCGACCCCGAACGTGGCCCGCAGCCGCTCGAGTTGGAGGGCGCGCAGGTCGGCCCGCGGCAGCTGCTCCGTGGCGCTCCAGATCACGGGCTCAGAGCCGGCGCTCGTGTGCGTTCCAGTGCTGCTCGAGGTTGCGCACGAGCGCGGGGCTCAGGTGGCAGTACGCCTGCTCGCGGCAGAACGTCGCCATGTACCGCCGGAAGAGATCGAGGGGTTCGGCTCCCACCCTGAGCGCGCGCCGGTTGCCGGCCGCGTTCACGAGCCCCGAGCTCGTCAGCGCGTCGACGCGGCGCACGACCGCCGCGTCCATCTCGTCGGGCGAATCCACCACCTCGTCGCAAAGGAGGTCACCGTGCGGTGTGCCGGCCTCGAACTCGAGCCCCGAGAGGATCGCCTGCCGTGCGAGCCGGTCTCCCACGGAACGAGGGAGCCGCAGGTTGGAGGCGCCGGGGAGGATCCCTTCCTTGCGCGCGGGGAGGTAGAGCCGCGCGCCCCGCGCCGCGATCACGTGGTCGACGGTGTGGAGGATCTGGCAGGCCCCGCCGATCGCGAAGGTCTCGACCGCGGCGACCCAGAGCTTCTCGATCGTCTCCTCGGGCTCGTCGGGCCGGTGCTCCTCGGCGCTGAGCCCGCGGAAGAGCTTGTGCACGTAGCCGAGGTCGCGGGTGACGAAGAAGAGGTAGTCGATGCGGCCCCGGTACAGGTGCGTGAGGTTGAGCCCGGCGCCGAACACGCGCCTCCCCGCGTAGCGCGCGTGGCTGACGACGGCGCCGCGCACGACACCGATCTCGATCTCCGGGTCGAGCAGCACGAGGTCGACCGCGACCTCGGTGGTGGGCAGCGTGACACAGTCCTCGGCGTTCAAATGCCGTTCGTTGCGGATCTCGAGGTACGCCGCACGGCCGCGGCGCTCGACGTAGGTCTCGCCGAGATCGGCGACGCCGGTCGCGCGGAAGTCGTCGAGGCGCGCGAGCGCCTCCTCGGTAGGTCGCAGCATCGACCAGACGAGGTGTGCACCGGCGTGCGGCGACGCGAGCACGTACGAGAGGAAGAGACCCTGCGCGATCTCGAGGCCCTCCTTGTCGGGCAAGGCCCGCTCTCGCTCGGCGGCCATCTGCGCCCGCGTGGGCACGAGAGCGGGGAAGCGCTCGGCGGCCGAGTAGACGAGCTCCTCGTCGCGGATCGGACGCCGGAGGTCGTCGGTCAGCGTGGCGTAGACCGCGGCGGCATGGGCGCGTAGGAATCGGGAGCGGGCGGTGTCGAGCGACGTCCGCAGGAAGGCCGCTGCCTCCGCCTCGGCTTCGTTCCGGTCGGCACGCGCGGGCAGGCGGCCGAGCAGCTCCTCGCCGCGGGTCAGGTGCGCGCAGGTCGCGACGCTCGCGCTCTCGAAGGGGCCCACCCCGACCGGTTCGCCCGCTCGCCAGTCGTCGACCTCGGAGCGCGAGAGCCCCGCCGCCTCGAGCATGGGCCCGACCTCAGTCATCGGCCAGCAGGAACTCGGCCGCGCGCTCGCCGATCATGATCGACGGCGCATTCGTGTTCCCGGTCGTCACCTTCGGCATGATCGACGCATCCGCGACCCGCAGGCCCTCGATGCCGTGGACGCGAAGCCGTGGGTCGACGACGGCATCCGCATCGGTGCCCATCTTGCACGTGCCGACCTGGTGGTGGTAGGTGATCGCGGTCTTCCGCACGTAGGCGCGGGCGGTGTCCGTGCCGTCGACGGACGGCCCCGGATAGAGCTCCGTCACGCCCCAGTCGGCAAGGGCGGAGGCCGCACCGATCCCGCGGCACAGCTCGACGGCGGCGACGAGGCTGTCGAGATCGGCCTCGCAGGCGAGCACGTTCGGGTCGAGTGCGACCGGGTCCTCGGGCGTCGGACCCGTGAGGCGCAGCGTGCCGCGGCTGACGGGCCCGACCATTCCGCCCATCAGCGTGAAGCCGTTCTCGGGCCCCTCCATCCACTCCTCGTACATCGGGAACATGAAGTGGATCGGCTGGAGATCCGGAACCGGCAGCGTCGGTCGTGAGCGCCAGAAGAGATGCGTCTGGCAGGCGGGCAGCCCGGGAGACGGCGGCCCGATCTCGCGCTCGGCGCCGAAGATCACGGGCGAGAGCAGATGATCGTGGAGGTTCGCGCCGACGCCCGGCAGGTCCGCGACGACGTCGACGCCGACCGAGCGCAGGTGGTCGCCGGGGCCGACCCCCGAGAGGAGGAGCAGCTGCGCCGAGCCGATCGTGCCTCCGCAGACGACGACCTGATCGGCAACCGCGCGCTCGACCGTCCCGGCGCGTGACCACTCCACGCCGACGCACCTCGCTCCCTCGAACAGCAGGCGCCGCGCCGCGGCGCCCGTGACCAGCTCGAGGTTCGCGTCGTCCTCGACGGGCCGGATGTAGGCCGCTGCGGTGCTGTGGCGAACCCCGTCCTCGATGCTGTACTGCATGAACGACACCCCGTCCTGCGAGGCGCCGTTGTAGTCGGGGTTGAGCGGGATGCCGCACTCCTGCGCCGCAGCGGCGATCGACTCGTGGATCGCGTCCGGCGGGAACGACGAGAGCAGGCTCACGGTGCCCGGTCCGCCGGGCTCGCGGCGCTCGATGCGCTCGTAGACGGGTCGCACGTCGTCCCACGACCAGCCGTCGGCACCGAGCGAAGCCCAGGTGTCGAAGTCCGCCGGGTTCCCGCGCACCCAGATCATCGCGTTGAGGCAGCTCGAGCCGCCCAGGACCTTGCCGCGCGGCCACGCCAGACGGCGCCCGGCCGCGTGCTTCTGGGGCACCGTCTCGTAGGCCCAGTCGACCTCGGAGAGCCAGAGCTCGTGCACCCGGCCCGGGTCGTGGATCGCGGGATTCTCGTCGCGACCGCCTGCCTCGAGGAGCAGGACGCGGAGGCCGGCGTCCACGAGCCGGCGTGCGACCGCGGCTCCCGCCGATCCGGCGCCGACGACGATCACGTCCACGGGCGGAGCCTACGCTGTCGGGCACTTCGACCGGCGCGGCGACCCGCGGCGCAGCGCGAGGGCCAGCCCGGGGAGGTCGATCACCGGTCGCCAGCCCTCCGGGACGTCGACCCGCGCGCCGGGTCGCACCGCGGCCGCGACGAGGAGCCTGCCAGCGCGGGTGAACCCGCAGACGCCCGGCCCGAGCTCGCAGGGCTCGTACGCACCCGCGAAGAGCTCGGGCTGCTCGGCCCGGAGCGTGAGCGTCCTCCACACGAGGAACAGCTTCAGCGTCTCCTCGGTCGGCGCCTCGCCCGCCACGAGCCGCACGAGCGCGCTCCTGCGCGGCTCCCAGTCGACAGGGCGCCGGTTGTCGGGGTCGACGAGCGACAGGTCCTCGAGCTCGTCGCCCTGGTACACGTCGGGCACACCGGGGGCCGTCAGCTTGAGCAGGAGCTGGGCCGCGGCGATGTGACGGCCGATCCTCCCGATCTCGTCCAGCAAGGGGTCGGCTTGTACGAGGGAGGCCGCCCGCGCCGCGTATGCGTGCACGCGGGCTTCGTGTGCCTCGTCCGGCGCGAGCCAGCTCGACGAGACCTTCCCTTCGCGCAGGGCCTTCGTCAGGTAGCGATCCAGCCGCCCTCGGTCGATCGGCGCCGTCCCGGCGAGCGTCTGCAGCACGAGCAGCTCCTCACGCGGGTCGTCGAGCTCGTCGAGCTGCGCACGCCACGCGGCGACCCGTTCGAGCCAGCGGTCGGCGAGCCAGGTGAGCGCGACGATACGGGCCCGGACGTCCGGCGAGCGCTTGGTGTCATGGGTGTACGTCGTCAGGAGATCGAGCGGGAAGCGCTCCGCGCGGCGCTCGTTGGCCGCGTGAAACGCGTCGATCCCGATCCCGAACCGGCCGGGGTCGCCGCCCACCTCGTTGAGCGCGGTCAGCCGGAAGTACCGGTAGAGGGCCGTGTCCTCCACCCCCTTCGCCATCAGCGGGCCGGTGGTCTGCTGGAAGCGGACGACGAAGTCGTCGTGCCCTCGCTCCTCGAGCAGGAGGATCCGGCGCAGGCGCTCCGTCACCTGCGCCCGTGCGATCTCCTCGCGATCGGCCCGTGCGACCGCGTCCTCGCGCGGCCGCACGTACGTGCGGTACACGTGGAACGAGGCGAGCGCTGTGACGAGCTCCGGGTCGTCGACGTCTGCCCGCAGTCGCCGGATCTCCGGCGCGAACAGGGCGACGGCGACCTCGCGCTTCGAGGCCGCCGCGACGTCGGCGAAGGTCCGCGCGTCGCCGGTGATCGCCTCGTACGCCTCCGTGAGCGGCGCCTCCGCGGACGGCTCGACGCAGACGGCCAGCACATCGTTGAGGAACTCGTACCCGGTCGTCCCCTCGACGGGCCAGTCGCGGAGCTCTTCGCCCGGCGTGAGGATCTTCTCCGCCCAGACATGCCGGGCGCCCGCCTCGGCCAGCCACCCGAAGTACTGCGCGGGGTCCGCGAGGCCGTCGGGGTGGTCGACCCGAAGGCCGTCCACGATCCCGTCGCCCACGAGCTGGAGGATCTTCGCGTGGGTCGCGTCGAAGACCGCCCGCTCCTCCTGGCGTACGCCCCACAGGTCGTCGACGTCGAAGAACCGCCGGTGGAAGCCGCTCTGCGGGTCGACGTCGAACACTCGCTCCCGCAGCTCCTCGTCCCGCCAGAACGGGTTCTCCTCGCTCGCGCACATGTGGTTCGGGACGATGTCGAGGATCACCCCGAGCCCGGCCGACGCGAGGCGGCGGAGCTCGTCCTCGCCCCCGAGGTCGTCCGAGACGCGGCGCGGGTCGGTGACGTCGTAGCCGTGCTCCGATCCACTGCCTGCCTGCAGGACGGGGGAGAGGTAGAGGTGTGAGATGCCGAGCCGCTGGAGGTACGGCACCAGGGCCCGCGCACGTGCGAAGCCGAACGCCGCCGTCAGCTGGAGCCGGTAGGCCGCCCGGAGCTCAGGCACCGCAGACGTGGGGCCGGCCGGTGGAGACGAACGGGGTGCGCGTCACAGGTAGCGGTTCCGCTGGAGCCAGAGCATGGCCGCGAAGCCCCACAGGGGCGGCAGATAGTACGTCGAGATCCGGTAGAGCAGCACGGCGGCCAGCGCCGCCTCGTCGGTCATGCCGGCTGCGACGAGACCGATCGTGAGGCCGAACTCCGCGACGCCGATGTTCCCGGGGACGGGGACGAAGCTCCCGAGCAGCGAGACGCTCATGTTGATCACGAGCAGCTCCGCGAGCGAGATGTCGTAACCGAGCCCGCGCGCGAAGAGCCCGAGCGCGACCGCGAAGAGGATCTCGGTGGCGAGGCTTCCGAGCACGAGGAGTGCCAGCTTGTTCGAGGCGCGTAGCCCCGCCAGCGCCGCTCGGACGTCCGGCCACCAGCGGCGTGCGTTCTCGGCGATCACCTCGCGGATCCGGCGGATCGAGACGAGCACGAGCACCGAGACGAGCACGAGCCCGACCACGATCCAGAGCAGCGTGCGCGAGCCGTCCGACGGGAAGGGCAGCTCGAGCGAGAGCGACGACTCGGAAAACAGCAGCAAGACTGCGAGCAGCACCGCCTGGAGGGCGGTGCTCGCGAACGAGTCGATCGTGCCCGAGGTCACCGCGACCGGGGCCGAGAGGCCCTGGCGTTGGAAGAAGCGGATGTTCACGGCCATGCGCGCGAGATTCGACGGGAGCGCGACGTTCATGTACCCGGTCGCGAGCTGCATCGCATAGACGGGGCCGAACGGGAGTGGTGCAGGCACGGAGCCGAGCGTCGAGACGGACTGCGTCAGGCGGGGCAGCTGGGCGACGACGAAGGCGGCGACGATCCAGGCCCAGGTCGCGTCGGCCAGGGTCGTGCGCAGCTCGCCCCAGTCGACGTTCGTCGCGGCGCTCAGGATCGCGTACGAGGCGAGCCCGAGCAGCGCGAGCTGCACGACCGCGCGCCACGAGACGCGTCGCAGCTTCACGAGCTCGGGCGCCGCCACGCCGAGCTTCCCCGCGGCGTCGTCGCGGAAGCGGTCGACGTCGACGTCTGCGCCGGCGAGCGCGCGATGGAGCGTTGGGGGGAAGGCCGCGGACTGCAGGTAGGGCAAGAGCGCCTCCACGCCCGCGACCCCGATCTCGCGCACGGCCGCGCCCAGCGCCCGCTCGCCGCCGACGAGGCTCGCGGTGGTCATCAGGAGCTGCGCCCGGTCGGTCGCCAGGCCGTGTGCGTCGGGCGCGACGGTCGCGTCGCCGAAGTCGACGAGCCCCACCCCGTCGGGGAGCAGCGTGAGGCTCTGCGGGCCGATCTGCTGGTGGGCGATCCGCAGCTCGCCGAGGCGGTCGAGCGCATCCCACGCCTGCGCCAGGAGGGAGTCTTCGATCCGGTCGGGCGGGAGCGCCCCAAGGGGAACGGACTCGCCGCGCAGGACGAGCAGCGCGTCCCCGGCGAGCGTCGACCCGGCGGTCACCACCCGGCGCGTCGGCAGGCCGGCGTTCGCGACGAGCAGGGTGACGAACGCCTCGTGCTCCGCCGATTCGAGGCGGCCGGCCGTCAACGAGCGGACGCTGCCGCGATACCAGAGACGGCGCCAGAGACGGGCGACGAGCTGCGTGTCGTAGGCGTCGCGGCCGTAGAGCTTGACGAGGAGCCGCCTGCCCTCGGAGTCGACGCCTCCGATGTGGAAGACGCCCGCCACCTGGCGCTCCGCGATCTCGAGCTCCTCCGCGTGCACACCGAGCCCGGCCAGCGCCGCCTTCACGTCGGAGAGGCCAGGACGGCCGATCGACGTGCCGAACGCGAGCCGCAGCACCGCAGCGGCGGCGACCGCGACGAGCACCGCGCCGAGCGTGCCGGAGGGCGAGCCGCCGCCGATCAGCGCGACGCCGAGCGCGCCGAGCAGCACGATCCAGTTCGAGAGCGTGCGCAGCGGCCGCACCAGGTGGGGCGAGATCGCGAGGATCGCCGCCACGGACGCCGCCGAGCGCACGTGCGGGAACCGCGGCCCCTGGGACGTGCCGAGGATCGCGTCGCCGACGTCTGGCCACACGCCAAGCGCGATCCGCGCGGCGACCATCGCGGTGCACGCCGCGAGCACGCAGCTCGCGAGCGCGCCTGCGACGATCCAGAACCGGCCGCGGACGAGAGCGGCGAGGACGAGCGCCGCGGCCCAGAGCCAGAGCGAGTCGGCCGCGAACCCCCAGACGGGGTCGAGCCAGCCCGGCGTGGTCGCGAAGAGCCGCTCGACCGACCGCTCGAACGGCCCGGGCGGGTAGGCGGCCACGAGCGCGACGACCCCGAGCATCGCCGGCACGAGCAGGACCAGATCCGTGCCGCGCCGGGCGCGCGGCTGTCCCTTCGGCGCCGCGAACAGCTTCATTCTCTGCCGCAGCAGCTCCGGTGCCCCGACGCCGCGCGCCCGTTCGGGCCGTTCCGGGCGCTCGACGCCGCTCACCGCCGCGATCCTACGACCGTCCAGGGCCGGGCGCCGAGGCCCGATCCCTTCGTGCGCGTGACCAGAGGGCGGCGTTGACCACCACACTCGCGACGATCACCCGGCTCGTGAGCCAGAGGCTGAAGAGCATGGTCGCTGCGAGGCCGAGCGCGCCGTACGTGTCCTCGCGGGTGTCACCGATCCAGACGACCACGAGCTGGGTGAAGACGTTGACGCCGAGAAATCCCACGCCGACGACGAGCGCGCCCGGCAGCAGCGTCCTCGGGGAGCGGTCGCGGGAGGGAAGCAGCCGAGAGACGCCGAGCCAGATCGCGGCGCGAGCGCCGACCGCGAGCGGAATCCCGACCAGCCAGAGCCAGGCGCTCGCTGCAACCGAGCCCGAGATCGCGGCGGCGACCGCCAACGAGGCGACGATCGCGGCGAGGAAGAGAAGCACCCTTCCCGGGGTCAGATGCCCGCGACGCCGCTCGAGCCCCCACGCGAGCCGGTGGATCGCCACGATGGTGCGAAGCAGCGAGCGGGTCGCGTACAGCAGCACCGGGATGCCGATCAGGAGCGCGTACCAGCGCGCCCCGCTCTTCGCGGCCGCGGCGACCGACTGCACGACGAGACCCGCGAGACCGAGCTCGTCGGCCACCTCCCTGGGTGTCTGGTCGCTCGCGTCGGCATACACGCCGAGCCCCGCGACGAGCACGAGCACGAAGGGGAGGAGCCAGATGAACAGGCGGTACGCGAGCGCTCCGGCGAGCTCTCCGCCCGCGATCGACTGGTCGAGCGCGAGCATGTCGCGCACGATCGGGACCGGCCAGACCTCGCCGTACCGCTGCTCGAGGGCTGCGCCGAGCGCCTCGGCCCGGGCACGGAGCTCACGCAGACGGGCGCGCCCCCCACGCGCGCCCGTCTGCGGGTGATCCTCCGAGCCGTCGTCTCCCTCCGGGCGCATTTCCCGCAGCATGACGCGGCGGGGCGGACGGGACGGCGTCGAGCGTCCTCGCCCGGTGGCCGGCGACGTCGGCTCAGAGACCGTCGGGCTCGTCGGCCTCGACGATCAGGTCGTCTGTCGCCGACACGTCCGCCTCGACGACCGAGATCGGGTGCTCGGCGAACGGGTCGACGCGGGTGACGTAGCCGAGGAGCGGGCGTGGAGCGTCGGTGTCCTCGACGTCGCCGCGGGTGATGGGGATCGTTTCGCCGACCCGTGGCAGCAGCTCAGCGCTGTAGAGGTAGGCACCCCGCTCGATCAGCGGGATCCCTTCGCTGGGCTTGATCAGGGTGACGGTGAACGTGAGCTCATTTGTCATCCCACGTGACGGTATTGGGCTGCATTTCCTGGAACGCGAGCCATTTGGCCAGGGTGGTCTCGTCGTTTGGACCGGGACACGGACGTCCGGATAGCGTCACCCCACCGGGCCCGTGGCGTCAGCGCAAGGTCGCGCGCGCGTACGGCGAAGGGGAGGACAGGGCCTCGTGGTCGATGCCCCTGCGCCAGTTCAGATCGGAGAAGAGCGCGTTTCTCAGGTCGGCGAGGGCTGCCGGCGGGCGCTCCAGGACGACGAGCATCGCCTCCCGGTCGTCGGTCCCGAGCGCGACGAACTCATGGCCGAGCGTGACCGCTTCGAGGAGCAGACGGGCCGTGTGGTCGAAGCCCTCGCGGGTGAGCATGGCGGCAAGCTCGAGCGTCTGCTCACGGCGTAGGCGGACGCCGGCGACAATCGGCATGAGGGGATCGTATGAAATTGAGCGGCGGACGCGAAACGTGACTCGCGCAGCGGCGTCGGCCAGGACGTCGAAGGCGATGGAAAGCGGCCTTCCGCAGAGGCCCTTCGGACTCGGCTCAGTCCTGCGCTACGCCGCGTGCTCGAGGCGGTGGAGCCGCGCGGCAACCTCTGTGAGGATCGCCAGACCGACCGACGGATGCCGGTCGATCATCCGGCGGAGCGCGCGCTGCGGGAGCACCATCACGTGGAGCTCGCCGGCCGCGACGACGGTCGCGGAGCGCTCGCCTCCGACGAGAGCCATCTCGCCGAAGAAGTCTCCGGGACCCAGCAGCCGCGAACCCCGCTTGCCACGCGCCTTGGCGTGCCCGCTGACGATCACGAACAGCGAATCGGCGGGCCGCCCCTGCACGACGACCTCGTCGCCCGGAGCGAACTCCACAAAACGAGCCTCCTCGGCGAGCCTGCGCAGGCTACGACGCCCGAGACCGGCGAAGATGGCGAAGTCGGCGACCACGTCCGCCCACTCGCGTGCGCTCGATCGACTCGATCCGGGTGCGAACTCGACTGTCTGCAAGGGCTTCACGACTCGTTCTCCGAGAGATGAGAACGTCGCGCCGCGCGCGGGCATTCCCGGACACCGAGAAGAGACGGGACTCACCGCCCGGGGCGGATGAGTCCGCTCTCGTATGCGTAGACGACGGCCTGGACGCGATCGCGGAGGCCGAGCTTCGCAATCGCGCGCGCGACGTGCGTCTTGACCGTCGACTCGCCGATGACGAGCCGCGCCGCGATCTCGTCGTTCGCCATGCCCCTCCCGATCAGCAGCAGGATCTCCCGCTCACGCGGCGTCAGCTCCTCGAGCGCGGGGCCGGCGGCTCTCGGGTCCGGGGCGGTCGCGAACTCCTCGATCAGCCGTCGCGTGATCGCCGGCGCGAGCAGCGCCTCGCCGGCCACGACCAGGCGGACGCCCGCCGCGAGCTGGGCCGCCGCCGAGTCCTTGAGCAGGAACCCGCTGGCTCCCGCGCGCGGAGCGCGTCGAACACGTACTCGTCGAGATCGAACGTCGTCAGGATCAGCACCCGCGGCGATGGCCCGCCGCGTGCGACGATCCGCCGGGTCGCCTCGATCCCGTCCTGCTCGGGCATGCGGATGTCCATCAGCACGATGTCCGGCAGGAGATCCAGGGCCCGTGCCACGGCCTGGTGCCCGTTCGACGCCTCGCCGACGACCTGGAGGTCGGGCTCGGCGTCGAGGATGAGCCGGAAGCCGGTGCGCACGAGCTCCTGGTCGTCCGCGAGGAGGATCCGGATCGTCACGCGGCCCGGACCTCGTGCCGCAGCACGCCGAGCACACGGCGCATCTCTGACAACGCCTCCTGGCCCATTTGCTCGATCGCGAGCATCGCCGCCTCGGCCCCGTCGGCGTCGACCGGGAGCAGCCGCAGCGCCGCCTCGGCGGCGATCACCATCGACGCGACGCTCTCCGCGACGAGCGCGTTCACGTCCACGGAGATGCGAGACCGGACATCCTCGACCACGAGGCGGCTCGCCTCCTCCCGGCTCGCCGCGATCGACACGGCGACGGCCTCCAGCTCCGTGACCAGCAGACGCTGGGAGCGCACCGCCCTGCCGACGAAGAACGATCCGGCGATCGTCCCTACGCCGAACACCCACGAGCCCGCCGATGCCGCCGTGACAACCCCGAAGACGCCGATCGCCACCAGGCAGACGGCGAGTCCCGCCGACGCGCGCCGACGGCTCGTCCAGGCCCCGATCGTGTAGGGAGGAAGGAGCAGGACGTACTGCGGCGTGACGAGATCGTGCTCGGGGGCCAGCGCGACCGCGGCGAGCGTCAGCACCAGCGTGAGGCAGGAGGCGACGATCGGCGCGCGTCTCCGCCAGATCACCGCGGCGCCGCCCGCCGCGAGCAGGGCTGCTGCGGCCACGCGCCGAGGCCCGGAATGGCCGTCCGTGAACAGCTCCGCCTCACAGGCAATCGTCACCGCGAGCGCGAGCAGGACGTCCGAGCGGAGGGCCTCGATGCTCATGCCGCCTCTCCGACCGGGATCCGGGCCACGACCTCGAACCCGCCGCCGGGCCTGGCACCGGCGCGCAGGTCGCCGCCGTACAGGGCGACGCGCTCGCGCATACCCAGCAGCCCGTAGCGCGGCGGCCCGCCATCGCCCTCGCCGCTCGCAGAGCCTCTCCCGTCGTCGCCGACGCTGACGACGACCGCGGTTGGGTCGAACTCGACGTGCACCGTCGCGGTCGCCGCGCCCGCGTGCTTGATCGCGTTCGTCAGCGCCTCCTGCACGATGCGGTAGGCGGCGAGGTCGATCCCTGCCGGCAGTCGCGGGCGAACGCCCTTGAACTCGACGCTCACCGGCAGTCCGGCCGCCGAGGCCTGCCGGACGAGCGCATCGAAGTTGCCGAGCCCGGGCGCCGCGGACCCGTCGTCGCCCGCGTGGTGAGCGGGGCCGACAAGCCGGCGGAGCTCGGAAAGCGACTCCCGCCCGGTCACGACGATCTGGCGTAGGGCTCCGGTCGCGGCCGCCGGATCGGTTCCGGCGACCCGGCGCGCGGCGACCGCCTGGATCACCATCACGCTCACGCTGTGCCCGACGACGTCGTGCAGGTCCAGCGCGATGCGCCCCCGCTCGACCGAGGCGAGCAGCCGCTCACGCTCGCGCTGGGCCCGGTCGAGCTGCTCGATCCGGGCGCGGAGCTCGGTCGTCAACGACTCGTGCCGGCCGACGAGGCGCCCCGCACCGAACGGCACGACGCCGAAGAAGAACCACGGCGTCACGATGTCGACGACGCCCGGGCCGTCCGCCACCGCGATGATCGCGAGCGGCACGAGGATCAGGACGAGATCGACCGCGCGCCGGCGGCCTCCCGCCCGCCGGCCGAGGGCGTAATAGTCGAGCGCGATCACCAGCGGCGCGACGGCAAGGCTCGAGTCCGCGATCACCTGATACGCAGCGCCGGCGGCGAGCAGGCAGGCGCACGCGGCGACCGGCCGGCGGCGGCGGAACGCGACTGTCGCGACGACGATCAGCCCGGCCGCGACCGCGGCACCGCTCGATCCGGCGACCACCGCCGCGCCGAGGAGGAGGGCGACCGTCGAGTCGACGAGCGTCGGAGCGCTCGACAGTCGACTCCGGAGCGAAGCGAGGCGCACGCTGCGACCGTATCGCGCCCGCCGCTGCGTGACGTCTCCCTGAGAGACGATCCGGGTCGTCCGGGGGACGATCCGGATCGTCCGGACGACGACGCAAGATCGCCGCTCCGGCCGACGACACCGCCGCCTCATCGTGCCACGCTCGTTCCGTTCCCCAGGACGGTCTCGAGAAGGGCGGTTCGTAATGAGCACTCGCAGTCGCATCGGGTCCTTCGCCGGCGTCGCGTTCGCGCTCGCCGGCCTCGCGGCGTTCGGCGTGTCCCAGGCAGGCCCCGGCGCCGGCTCCCCCGGACAGCCGGTGATCGACTTCTACGTCGCGCATCGCAGTGCAGCGCTCACCTCCGACTACCTGTGGGGCATCGCGTTCGCCTGCTTCCTCACGTTCGCCGCGACGCTCCGCAGCCGGCTCCGCGACAGCGACGAAGACGACACGATCGCGACGCTCTCCCTCGTCGCGGCGGGCGTCACGACAGCGGGTGCCACGCTCTACTTCGGCTTCGACGCCGCGTTGGCCGCGACCCCGGGGACGCTGGCCCCCTCGGCGGCGCAGGCGTTGAACGTCCTCGCGCTGAAGATGTTCATGCCGCTCGCGGTCGGCGGCCTCACATTTGGGCTCGCCACCGCAGCCGCGATCGTACGCTCGCAGGAGCTTCCGAACTGGCTCGGCTGGACGGCAGCCCTCGTCGGCTTGGCCTGCGTGAGCCCCCTCGGCGTCTTCGCGATCGTGCTCCTCCTGCTGTGGTCGGCGGTCGCAGGCGTGGTGCTGCTCCGCCGTTCGCTCCGGGAGCGGCCGCGTGACGCCGCCGCCGCCGGTGCGTGATGCGACCCGGATCCTCTGCAAACAGCATGGTTGAGACAAACATCAGCCAAGCGGGCGCGGTTGGGACAGTTGGGGCTGCGCGGGCGCGTGGTGCGCCCGCGCGAGTGCGCGCTTTGCGTCAGGCGCGTGCCGCGGAGACGGTGTCGCGGCGCCGGCGCCGATAGACCGCGATTCCGGTGAGCACGATAGTGGCGAGCGCCGCCGCGAGGAAGCCGAACCAGGCGATGTCTCCGACGACGAGGTCGACGCCGTGCTTGGCGTCCTTGAAGCGGTCGATGCCGCTGACTGCGAGCGCGGCGATGGCGACGGCAAGCGTGAACGGGATCGTGCGAACGAGGGTGAGCTTCACGGCTGCTCCTTCGAGTTGTGGAACGCGACGCGGCTCAGGTTGGCAGTTGCCGCCGCGTCTGTCGTCGGCCGCGCTGTGGAAATCGTGTCCGTCCCGCGGGGGAAGTCGAGTTCCGCCGTCCGGCGGAGGCGCTGCGGCGATTTCGGCGATAGTTTCAGCGCATGCTCGAGCGTGTCCTGGCGCTTTCGCGCGACCCGCGGTGGCAATGGGCCGGCGACGCTCTGCTCGCGGCGGCGATCCTGCTCGGGTCGCTCATCGACGTCTTCACTCCGCGGGCGCAGAGCGGCTGGGGCGGGCCCCGCGCGGTGGAGGTCTTGTCGGCGTTCCTGATCTCGGCGCCGCTTCTTTGGAGGCGCCGCTACCCGATTGCGGTGCTCGCGTTTGTCTTTGTCGGCGCGTTGATCGACGTGGCCGCCGTGTCGCCGCGACAGCCGGGATTCGAGCCGTTCGTGGCGATGGTCGTCGTCTACTACTCGCTCGGTGCTCATGCCTCCGAGCACCGTTCGACGATTGCCCTGGTCGTGTCGCTTGCGGCCGGAGTGGTGCCGTCGGCGATCCTGCACCAGGCTCCGGGAAATGTGCTGCCGGTTGTGGTGTGGACGTTCGCGGCGTGGATCATGGGCCGGATCATCCGTGCGTGGCGCGGCCGTGCCGTGGCTCTCGAGCAGGCGAACCGAGAGCTAGCCGAGCAACGTCGAGCTGCAGGCGGAGGCGGCCGTCGCGGTCGAGCGAGGAAGGATCGCGCGCGAGCTGCACGATGTGATCGCGCACAACGTCTCGATGATCGTCGTTCAGGCCGGCGCCGCCGCACGCGTGCTCGAGGGACAGCAGCCGCACGTGCGCTCGGCGCTGGACGCGATCGAGACGACCGGCCGCGCGACCGTCGACGAGATGCGGCGCCTGCTCGGCGTGCTGCGACAGTCCGACGACGGGCTCGCTCTTTCTCCGCAGCCCGGCCTCGGCGAACTGGAGCGATTGGTTGCGAACGTGCGCGGGGCCGGCCTGTCGGTCGAGCTGCACGTCGAGGGAACTCCGTCGCAGCTGCCTCCGGGGCTCGATCTGACCGCCTATCGCATCGCGCAGGAGGCATTGACCAATGCGCTCAAGCATGCCGGGCCCGCACGCGCCGACCTGACCGTTCGCTACCAGCCTGCGGCGGTCGAGATCGAGGTCCGCGACAACGGCAGCGGCAGCACGAACGGGAACGGCGGCGGACACGGCCTGATCGGAATGCGCGAACGCGCCGCTCTGTGGGGCGGACGTGTCGAGGCAGGCCACACCGAGAACGGCTGGCTCGTCCGCGCCAGGCTGCCGCTCGGAGCGGACGCGTGATCTCCGCATTGCTCGCCGACGACCAGGCGCTCGTCCGCGCAGGGTTCGCTCTCATCCTCAACTCCGAGCCGGACATTACGGTCGTCGGCGAGGCCGACGGCGGGGCGGCCGCGGTCGAGCTTGCGCTCGAGCTGCAGCCCAAGATCATCCTGATGGACGTGCGCATGCCGGAGATGGACGGGATCGAAGCGACCCGTCGCATCACGGAGGCGAGCCCAGGGACGAGAGTGCTCATCCTGACCACCTTCGACCTCGACGACTACGTGGTGTCCGCCTTCCGCGCGGGCGCATCGGGTTTCCTCTTGAAGACGGCGCCGCGCGACCAGCTCGTTGCCGCCGTCCGCACTGTGCACACGGGCGAGGCCCTGCTCGCCCCGGTCAGCACGCGCCGCCTGATCGAGCAGTTCGCGCAACCGGCCGCCGCTACCGACGCGCTCGAGTCCCTGACCGCGCGCGAGCAGGATGTCCTCGTCCTGCTCGCGCGCGGCCTCTCCAACGCCGAGATCGCCACGCAACTCGTCGTCGAGCCGTCGACCGTGAAGTCGCACGTCGCGAACGTGCTGGCGAAGCTCGATCTGCGCGACCGCGTACACGCGGTCGTGTACGCCTACGAGTCGGGTCTGGTTCGGCCCGGCCTTACCGCTCCCTAGGTTCGGCCGCTGACAGCGGGTCGGCAAGCGGATCCTCTTCGTCCGCCAGCGCGTCCCGCTCGCCGCCCACCTCCTAACGGGGCGCTCCAGGAGACGGGAGCGACGGGACTCGAACCCGCGACCTCCGGCGTGACAGGCCGCGCAAGGAAGAACACGATCCTCATCCCGAAGGCCCGCAAGGGCCTGATTAGCAGGGCTTCTAACGACGGGACGACGGACGCTTCCACAGCAGTCCATGGTGCTTCCGGACGGCCCCGCTCCACCCAGGCCCCATCGGCCCGGACGCGACGACGAGGAGATGTCGGCCTGGTTCTTGGTCTGGTACTCCGCATCGCCCTCGCGCGCTGCTTCCGTTGGATAGGCATTCACTATCTCCTCGGCGGGCTGAGGAAGCGACAGACTGCGGTCTTTCGTTCTCGGTCTTTCTCGGACCGCGGGAGGGATTCGAACCCTCGAGCTCCTCGTGGGAACTAACGCCTTATCAGGGCGCCGCCTTCGGCCGCTCGGCCACCGCTCCGCGAACGGAATGTCGGAGGCGGACAACGCGCACCTCTGGGAACACATTAGTCGAAGAACCTTGGCGGGACGCTTCGCGCGAAGACGCCGACAACACCTACGAGGGCCGCGCACGGAGCCCGGCCTGCTCGGCTCGCCCAACCAGCGCGTCGCGAAGGTCATCTAGCTCCCTGCGCAGGAGCGCCCATCCGCGCTCCCAACGCACATCGAACGATTCACTTGGCTGGCAGAGTTTCTGCGCCGATAGGAAGATGCGGTTGCAGAGCGCGATGACGCGGGCGTCGGAGGCGTCAGCCTCCGGCGGAGCTCCAAACAGCCCCGGTATGTCAGGCTTGGGCGTGCCGTGAGTGTCGGCGACGAGACGGGCGCAACTGAGGATCGCGCGCCGGAGCCGGGAGCGATCAAATCTGCAGCTTTCGGATCGGCCGCAGCAGCGACGACGTCGTCGCTGTGCGGCGGACGAGGCTGACCGGCTTCCGCTTCCACGACCTGCGCCACACCTACGCGCACCCCGCCGGCCCGAAGTACCTCCAGGCGCAGATGGGCCACTCCTCCTTCCGCGTCACGCTCGACCTCTCCGGGCACCTCTTCCCGGACGCGAACCGGGGGCGTTCTCGACGCCCTCGACGCGCTGACGGCCCCATCCACGCCCCATCGCGCGAACGCGCCGAAACTCACGCCGAAAGGAAAAGTCCCTGCGAGCAGGGGCTTCTAAGAGACGGGAGCGACGGGACTCGAACCCGCGACCTCCGGCGTGACAGGCCGGCGTTCTAACCAACTGAACTACGCCCCCAGCGCCCGCGGATTGTAGCCGCGGGGAGATCGAGGGGCTGACAGACGCTGCCTCTTGTGCATGCTGTGCGGGATGAACTTCGTCGACTGGGTCGCGCTGGCGATCATCATCGCCACCGGCGTCGCCGGGCGTGCGGCGCGGGCTCGTGACGGGGCTCCTCTCGCTGGGCGGGCTCGTCGCAGGCGCGATCGTCGGCTCGCGGTTCGCGCCGGGTTTCGTGGGCGGGCTCGGCGCCTGGACGCCGCTGCTCGCGCTCCTGGGGGCGGCGGTCGGCGGGATTCTCGGGCAGTACGTCGGGCTGTTCGTGGGGCAAACCGCGCGGCAGACCATGCTGCCGCTCCCTCCGCTGCGGATCCTCGACTCGGCCGGCGGTGTCCTCCTCGGCCTGGCGACCGGTCTCGCCCTCTGCTGGGTCGTCGCTGCGGCGCTTCTCTACGTGCCCGGACAAAGCGATCTGCGTCGTCTCGCGCAGGACTCGTCGATCCTCTCGGGGCTCGCGCAGGCGCTGCCGCCCGAGAGGGTGATGGACGCCCTCCAGCGGATCGACACGTTCTCGGCGATTGCGGGGCCTGCGACCGGCGTCTCCGAGCCCGATCCCGCGATCGCCGGCAGCCGGAACATCAAGCTGGCGCGGACGTCCGTCGTCCGTCTCCGCGGATTCGCGTGCGGTCTCGGAATCGAGGGGTCGGGATGGATCGTGCGCAAGGGCTTCGTGGTCACGAACGCCCACGTCGTCGCGGGCATTCGCTCGCCGGTCGTCGACCTTGGGGACGGGCGGAGCAGACAGGGCACCGTGGTCGCGTTCGACGCCGACGACGACGTCGCGATCGTCGCCGTGCCCGGTCTCGAGGGCCGGCCCCTGCCGCTCGGAGACCCCGGTCGGGGTGACTCCGCCGCGCTGCTCGGGTACCCGCTCAACGGGCCGTACGTCGTCACACCGGTGCGCGTCGGAAGCACGGCCACCGTCGCCGCGCGCGACGCCTACGGGCGCTTGCGGATCGGCCGCACGGTGGTCGGCTTCCGCGGGAGCGTCCACAGCGGCAACTCCGGAGGCCCTATCGTCGACGCGTCCGGGCAGGTGGTCGCTATGGCGTTCGCCCGCCGCGAAGGAGCCGACGAGGGATACGCGGTGCCGAACGAGGCCGTTCGTGAGGCGCTCTCGAGTCGCTCGACCCACGCGCTCCGCACCGCGTGCGTCGAGCAGTAGCCCGCGGGCCCGAGCTCAACGAAGCAGCTCGAGCGCGGCGAGGGGTTGCTTGAAGGGGGGAATCACGTAGATCCCCGAGGCGCGCGAGCGGGCGGCGTCGACGAGCGTCTGTGCGAGCTCGAGCCCCGCGGCCGGTGCATCGGCGCCTGCGCGCTCGAGCGTCTCGAGCACCGTCGGCGGCACCGAGATGCCCGGTACCTCGTTGTGCAGGCGGAGCGCCATCGCGTGGCTCCGCAGCGGCCAGATGCCGACCAGAAGCGGGATCGGCCAGCCGCCGAGGCGCTCGGCAAACCGATCGAGGGGCCCCACGTCGAAGATCGCCTGCGTCATCGCGAACTGCGCGCCGGCTGCGAGCTTCGCGCGGAACCGCTCGAGCTCGAGCTCGACGTCGTCGGCGGTCGGGTTGACGGCGACGCCGACGAAGAACGACGTCGGGGTGTCGAGCCCCTTGCCCACGTAGTCCTCCCCACGGTTCAGCGCCGAGACCAGCCGCACGACCCCGATCGCATCGACCTCGTAGACGCCGCGTGAGCCCGGGTAGTCGCCGACGTGCGGCGGGTCGCCCGTGACAGCGAGCAGGTTGCGCACCCCCTCGGCGTGCGCGCCGAGCAGCATCCCCTCGAGGCCCATCACGGTCGTGTCACGTGGGGTGACGTGCGGGATCGTCTCGATCCCGACCTCGCGCTGCAGGGTGGCCGACGTCATCAGCGCGTTCATCCGGGCCCGAGCCATGGGGTTGTCGTTCACGTCGACGAAGCCGACCCTGCCCGAGGCGTGGAGCTCCCGCGTCGTCTCGACGAGCCCCTCGAGCGAGCCTCCCTTGGGCGGGTCGAGCTCGATGCACACCACCCAGTCTCCGTCGCGGAACGCACGTGCGAGGCCGGTCTCGACCGCCTCGGCGGTGGCGGCGACGGGCAGCGACGGCTCTTCGACGAGGAGGCTCGCGGTCGGCCTCCGGCCGGCGTCGAACGCCCCGCGGATCGCCTCGATCTGAGCGGGGGTGGTGCCGCAGCAGCCGCCGACGATCTTCGCGCCCAGCGCAACTGCTTGCACCGCGAACTCGGCGAAGTAGTCGGGAGTGGAGTGCGGGAAGACGACCCGCCTGCCGACGATGCTCGCGAGGCCGACGTTCGGCAACGCCGCGAGCGGCAGGCCCACCTCACCCATCTCCTGCAGCGCGCGGAGCGCGACGGTCGGGCCGGCGCCGTGGTTCGTCCCGATCGCGCAGACGTCCAGGCGCGCGAGCCGCTGTGCCGCCTCCTTCGCGCCGACTCCCCCCGTCACCTCCGCCTCGTCGTCGAAGGTGAGCAGCGCGACGATGGGGAGCGACGACGCGCCCCGCACCGCCTCGACGGCGACCACGAGCTCCTCGACGTCGAAGAACGTCTCGACCATGAAAAGGTCGACGCCGCGCCCCTCCAGCACGGCGGCCTGCTCGGCGTAGAGCGGGCCGTGCTCGGCCGGGTCGAACACCTCGAGCTCGCCGAGCGGCCCGATCGAGCCGGCGATGAACACATCGCGGCCGGCGACCTCCCTCGCTTCGCGAGCGAGGCGAACGCCCGCCGAGTTCACCTCCTGGAACGAGTCCTCGAGCATCACGCGGGCGAGCTTGCGGCGGTTGGCGCCGAAGGTGTTCGTCTCGATCAGCTCGGCGCCTGCGGCGATGTAGCCCGTGTGGACTGCGACGACGCTCTCGGGCGCGCGGAGATTCGCCTCCTCGGGACAGCGCAGGCCGTGGAGCGCGCCGGACACGACCGCGCCCATGCCTCCGTCCGCCACGAGCGGCGGACCGGAGCGAAGGCGGTCGAGGAAGCGGCTCACCGGAAGGCCACTGTAGTGGGAAGAGAAGGGGCGGCCATCGCCGCCCCCTTCTCGTGCTCCGAAGCCGCGGAAGTGATTGCCGTCAGTTCCCGACCAGGAGCTACTGCGTCCATCGGCAGTCGCGCTGCCCGGCTTGAGCCCGCCCTGCAGAACGTGGGCGCCCGCCGATCAGAACGTCTCGAGCGAGGCCCGGCGACGACCCTCGGACTCGAACACGCGGAAAAGGGTGTACGCCGCCGTGGCGTACGCGAGCCCGATCAGGGCCTCGGTCGCGAGCAGGCCGGACACGTCCGAGAGCGGCGTGCCGGCAACGATCTCCCGCGCCGCCTCGATGCCGTGCGTCAGCGGCAGGCAGCGCCCGATCGCGCCGAGCCAACCCGGCAGGTCATCGTTCGGCACGTTCACGCCGCAGACGAGCAGCATCAGGAAGTAGACGAGGTTCGCGCCGAAGAACACGTCACGCGCGCGGAGGCCGATCGACCCGATCAGCATTCCCAATGCGACGCACGAGCAGGTCGTGACGAGCATCGCCACGCCGAGCGCGGGCAGGCTGCCCTCCGCCGGCTCGAAGTCGAGGAACAGCCACGCGACGAAGAACCCGAACGTCGACACCACGAGTCCGTTGAGCACGAACGGCAGCGCACGGCCCGAGAAGATCGCGAGCCGATTCGCGGGCGTCGCGAGCAGCGGCTGCAGCGTGCCGTACTGCCGCTCGTTCGCGATACCCATCGTCATGCCGTAGATCCCCGACATCGCCGCGACCTGCATCGCGTTCCCGACCACGAAGAACGAGTCGTTCTGCGAGCCTGCGTACCTGCCGAGGTACGTGAAGAAGAGGATCTGGAAGAGCGGGCTCCCGAGCATCGTGGTCACGTAGATCCCCGGGCTGATCCAGTTGAAGAGCGCGCGATACGAGATCACGCCGCCGACGAGGAAGATGCGGGAGGTCGCGCTCACGTGAGCGAGAGCGTCGCCCGGTCCCGCGCGAGTCGTTCGAAATTGCGGAGCGCGAGCGCGCCGAGCGCGACGTAGACCAGCCCGAGCCCGGCGCAGAGAGCGATGTCCGGCCACGCGTTGCCGCCGAACGCCGCGGCGCGGATCGCGCGCATCCCCCAGGTCGGCGAGATCACCCATGAGAGCGGGCCGACCCAGCCGGGGAGGAGCGACAACGGCACGAGCAGACCCGTGATCAGCCAGACCGGATACTCGAGCAGGTTCGAGAAGGCGTTGGCGTGCCGGTAGAGCACGAACGTCGAGGCGAGCAGGAGCCCCAGCATCCCGAGGCTCAGGATCGTGATCGGGAGCGCGACCGCGAACTGGAACGGGTGCGCGAAGTCGAGTGGTGCGCCGAAGAAGATCCGGCCCCAGACGAGTGTCGCGACGATCGAGTACAGGCCGAGCGTCGCGGTCGCGACCGTCAGCGGGAGCAGGACGACGACGAAAGGCGGCGGCGCCCCCACCATCAGCTCGAGCGTCCCCTGCCAGCGCTGCCACTGGATCGCGCCGCCCGAGCCGAACAGCGTCGCCGACCAGACGCCCATCAGCCCGGCCCCGAGCGCGACGTAGAGGAGCGTTCCCGTGCGGTTCCCCGTCTCGACCATGAAGAACGCGATCGAGGCGAAGATGATCGGCTGGAGGATCGAGATCAGCACGAAGAAGAGCGAGTTCGTGAGCGTCTTCAGGTGGAAGAGCCAGCCGATCCAGAGCAGACGAAGTGACATCGAGCGCACGCTACCGCGCGCGGAGCTTGGCCGGAACGTCCGGAATCGTGTCAGGCACGAAGCCACGTTCGGCTTGGACATGGTCGGTCGGTCGGCCGGTCGGCCGGTCGGCCGGTCGGTCGGCGGCCGGCAGGAGCCGGCGATCGCGAGGGAACCGTCTGCGTCGCACGACGCGAGCGGCGCTCACGATTGCGAGCGGCGCCCCCCTGGAGCGGGCGAGCATGCTCCGTTCGCGAACCGCGACGGCGCTCAGTACCACTTGCCGCGCGCGAAGCCCCCGAATGCGATGAGCCCGATCAGCGCGATTACGATCCCGAGCCAGAGGCTCCAGAAGACGGCGACCACGATGCCGGCGATCACCACCACACCGCCGAGCCCGATCCCAAAAACGCCTCGCTCGCCTGTTCTCTCGGCCATCTCGCCTCCTCGGTTTCGCTCCGGCCCGATGCCCGGGTTCTGCAAGCACTACCCCGTGGCGGCGTTGTGCAATCCCCGCGTCTGGCCGAATGCTTCGAATCCGAGCGCCCCGGGTAGACGTCTCGCGACCGTTCGAGGAGCCGAGTTCGAGGAGCCGAGATGAGCGAGCCGACACCCGATCTCCCACCCGATCCGCAGCCGCCCGACCTGCCCGAGCCTGTTCCGAGCCCTGATCCACGGACGCCTGCGCCGCCGCCGGCGCCGAAGCCGCCGGACGAGCCGGTGCCGGCCCCGAGCCCCGACCCGGTGCCGCCGCCGAGACCACTTCCCGGTGAGCCCGATCCCGGTCCGCAGGGAGACGCCGGGCAGGCACCCAGGGGAGCGTCGGCCGCCCCCGCGGTCACGGCCATCTGAGCTCCGGCGTGGAGGCCCGCCGCGAGACGCAGCTCGACGCCTCCGTCCGAATCCCCGACGACGACCCTGCCCCCCGCCTGCGGGACATCCCCCTGGTGCAGTGGCGGAGCATCGTCGTGCGCGCCGTACGCGGATCGCTCGACGACAACGTCCCGATGATGGCCTCCGCACTCGCGTACAGCGCTTTCTTCGCGATCCCCTCGGCCCTGCTCGTGGTGCTCGGCGTGTTCACGCTCGTCGCGGACGAGTCGACGATCGCGAGCATGGTCGACCGCCTCACGGCGATCGCGCCGCCCGAGGCGGCGACACTGTTCGGCGACAGCCTGCAGCGTCTCAGCCAGCGTCCGTCGGCGGGCCTCGCCCTCACGGTCGTCGGTCTCGGTCTCGCGGTCTGGTCGATGACGAGCGCGATGAACACCGTGATGACCGCCCTCAACGTCGCCTACGAGCGCAAGGACGGCCGCAGCTTCGCGCGGCGGAAGCTGACGGCGCTCGCGATGTCGCTCGCCGTGGGTGCGGCTGCGCTGCTCGCGGGCGTGCTGCTGATCATGGGCCCTCCCCTGCAGCGCTGGCTCGGCAGCGCGCTCGACGCCCGCCGCACGGTCTCGACGGTGTGGTGGATCGGCCAGTGGCCGATCCTCGTCGCGGCGCTCCTGCTCGCGTTTGCGGTCGTGCTCGCGATCGGTCCCGACACGGGGCAGAGACGCTGGCGGATCCTGTCGCCGGGGGCCGTCGTCGCGGTCGTCGCCTGGCTTGCCGTCTCGGCCGCGTTCTCTGTGTACACGTCCCGCTTCGGCTCGTACGACAAGACGTGGGGCTCCCTGAGCGCGGTGATCGTGACGTTGATCTGGCTCTGGCTCGCGGGTCTCTCACTGCTGTTCGGCGGTGAGCTCAACGCCGAGACCGCTCGCACTGGCCGCACGTCCGAGACTCCGACACCGGGGCGCTGAACGGGAGCAAGAAAGCGCCGCTCTCGGTCAGACGGCTCGTGCGCCGACCCGGGCATATCGTGGGGCGAGCTCCTTCTCGAAGAACGCCATGAAGCCCTGCTGGTCTTTGCCGACCTGGTGCAGGCAGACGTGGGTGAAGCCCGCGTCCAGGTACTCGTCGATGCGACGCGCGTGCAGCTCGGCGTCGGGGCCGCAGACGATGGCCTCTGCGATCGCGTCCTCGGTGACCATCGCCGAAGCGTCCTCGAAGTAGGACGGCAACGCGAGCTCCTGCCCGAGTGGCCCTCTGAGCGCTGCGTTCGGCCACTGCTCGAGCGCCACCTTCCGGGCCTCGGCCTCGCGCTCGGCCCAGCAGACCGTTACCTGTCCATACCGCGGCTTCCCCTCGCCGCCGGCCGTAGCGAAGGCTTCCACGACATCGGGGTCCGGGCTCGTGGAGACGAGGCCGTCGCCGATCCGGCCGGCCAGAGCCGCAGCCTCGGAACCCCCGGCGGCGACCATCAGCTCGATGGCCTGGTCGGGCCGCGTGTAGATACGTGCGTTCTCCACCGTGTAGTGCCGCCCGCGGTGACTTGTGAGCTCGCCGCCCAGAGGAGTCGCATGAGCTCGATTGCCTCCTCGAGCATCTCGCGCCTCACGAGCGTGGACGGCCAGCGCTGACCGCAGAGCACGTGCTCGTTGAGGTTCTCCCCTGTGCCCACGCCGAGGAAGAATCTGCCGGGCAGCATCGTGGCCGCAGTCGCCGTCGCCTGCGCGACGATGGCCGGGTGAATGCGGATCAACGGGCAGGTGACTCCCGTGCCGAGCACGAGACTCTCGGTCGCTAAGGCGATCCCGCCCAGGGTGGCCCAGACGAACGGGCTCTCGCCCTGGCGGTCGATCCAGGGGTGGAAATGATCCGAGACGAGTGCGAACTCGAAGCCCGCCTCCTCGGCACGCGCTGCGTTGCGCACGAGATCGAGCGGCGCATGCTCCTCGCTCGAGAGGGCATATCCCAAGGTCATGACTTCTCCTCCATGGTGGTGTCGTGGAGCACTTGCCCGCTCGCTGAGAGGGCCAAACGGGCGGTGCAGGCTCGAGCGCTAGAGGAGGGCCGCCGCGTCGCGATCGAGGATCGCGAGGGTCGACCCTGCGGCCGAGCGGACGAGCGAGGCGGGCGTCGCCGGCGAAGGAGGCTCCGCGAAGGCGCGGCGGGCCGCGTCGGCCTTCTCGGTGCCGACGACGAGGAAGACGATCTCTCCTGCCGCGGCGAGCATCGGGATCGTCATCGTGATGCGCTCGACCCACGGCTCGAGCCCTGCGTCGGCTGCGACGGCCAGCGCGTCGCGCTCCTCGAGGCTCGGGGCGCCCGGGAACAGCGAGGCCGTGTGGCCGTCGGGCCCGAGGCCCTGCAGGGCCAGCCCGAGCTCGACGCCTTCGAGCTCCGCTGCGTAGGCGGCCGCCGCCCTCTCGGGTTCGAGGCTCGTGTCCACCGGGTGGAGGCGGGGCGGTCGCGCCGCATGGGCGACGAGGGTCTCGCGGATCAGCCGGACGTTCGACCGGTCGTCCGTCGGGGGTACGCAGCGCTCGTCGCCGAGCCACACGTGCGCATTGCCCCAGTCCGCCTCGAGCTCGGCGGCGAGCTCGTAGGCGCGACGCGGTGTCGAGCCACCCGAGAGCGCGACGTGGTCTCCACGCCGAGCGGCAGCGGCGAGCGCGTCGGCGGCGAGGCGGGCGGCGTGGTCGCCGTCGCGCGCGATCACGAGCTCGACCGGCATGCCGCGAGACTAGCCGCGGAGCGTCATGCGCCAGCAGCTCCGCCGGCCGAGCGGGCGACGCGGACGAAGGCCGGCCGCTCGCCGTCGCCGAGCAATGCGCCCGGCGGGAGGGGCAGGACGAGCGCGAAGGTGGCGCCCGCCCCGGTTCGCTCCGCACCTCGGCGGTGCCGCCCATGGCCTCGGCGAGCTGGCCGACGATCGCCAGTCCGAGGCCCGTGCCGACGCGCCGCTCGCCCGCGTAGCGGTCGTAGAGGAAGAAGCGCTCGAACGCCCGGTCGAGCTCCTCGGGTGCGAGCCCGGGCCCTTCGTCGACGACCTCGAGCCGTCCCGGCCGCGCGACGATGCGGACGCTGTGGCCACGCGGCGTCGAGCGCAGGGCGTTCTCGACGAGGTTCGAGAGCGCCTGGAGCACCCGGTCCGAGTCGCCGAGCGCGAGCGCATCCGGCTCGGCGAGCACCTCGAGCTCCACGCCGAACGACCGGGCGGCCGGCCCGTGCCGCTCGAAGGCTGCGAGGGCGAGCTCCTCCAGGTCGACCTTCTCTGCGCGAACCGAGAACGCGCGCCGGCGGAGGCGGGCGAGGTCGAGCACGTCGCCGACGAGGCGCTCGAGCCGCTTCGCCTCCCGCTCGATCACGACCGCCGTCGGGCCGGGGCCGAGGACGCCGTCCTGGAGAGCCTCCGCGTGACCGCGGATCGCGGTCAGCGGCGTCTTCAGCTCGTGGCTGACCGAGAGGAGGAAGGCGCGCTCGGCGTCCTGCGTGCGGCGCAGCTCGTCGGCGAGATGGTTGAACGAGGCCGCGAGCGTCGCGACCTCGGGCGGCCCGTCCACGGGCACCGGCTGCGGCGCCTCGCCGTCCGCGAGCGAGCGGCTCGCGGCCGAGACGCGCGCGACAGGACGCGCGACCGCGCGGGCGAGGACGAATGCGACGGCCGCGGCGAGCGCCGCGCCGACGAGCCCTGCGAGACCGAGCCCGAGCGCGAACGGGCGCCAGTCGGCGGACTGGCTGGACGCCGGCCGGAGCAGCACGATCGTCTCCCCGCCGCTCTCGCGAGCCGCAAAGAGGAACCGGGTGCCGCGCACGTCCAGCGAGCCGCTCGCGGCCGCGTGCGCGCGCAGGTCCCGGGCGGCGCCGTCGGGGAGGAGGACCTCGGCCTGTGTCGGCGTGAGGATCGCCAGGCGCTGCTCGTCCGTCGAGAGGAACCGTCCCAGCTCGTCGTCCACGCCGCGCTGCGGGTCCTCCTTCCGCTGCGCCGCGATCAGCTCGACCTGCCGCTCGAGCGCGGCGACCGCCGTCGTCTCGAGCGAGCGGCGCGTGAGCAGCGCGCCCGCGACCACGGTCACGACGAGCGACACGAGCACCGTGCCCGCGATCCCGACGTAGAGCCGGGAGCGGAGGCTCACGCGCGCCCCTGGCCCGGTCTGGACGCCCGGCGGGTCACGGGACGAGCTTGTATCCCGTCCCGCGCACGGTGCGGATCAGCCGCGGCCGCCCGAGCTTGCGTCGGACCTGCCCGACGTGCACGTCGACCGTCCGCGTGCCGCCCGGGAACGCCATCCCCCAGACGCGGTCGAGCAGCTGCGCGCGGCCGACGACCAGCCCGGGCCGGGCCGCGAGGTGCCAGAGGAGGTCGAACTCCCTCGCGGTCAGCTCGACCTCGCTCCCCGCGACGGTCACCGTTCGCGCCGGCCGGTCGAGCAGGACGTCGCCGGCCGCGAGCAGATCGTCGCTCTCGTCGGGGTCGATGCGTCGCAGCACGGCGCGCACCCGCGCCATCAGCTCCCGCGGCGAGAACGGCTTCGTGATGTAGTCGTCGGCTCCGAGCTCGAGCCCGGCGACCCGGTCGACCTCTTCGTCGCGCGCGGTGAGCATCACCACGGGGAGCGCGGAGGACGAGCGGATCGCGCGGCACACGTCGAACCCGTCCGCGTCGGGAAGCTGGAGGTCGAGGATCGCGAGCCGCACCTCGTGGCGCTCGAGCGCAGCGAGCCCCTCTGTGCCACGTGTCGCCCAGACGACGCTGAAGCCGTCGCGCTCGAGATACGCTCGGACGAGCGAGGCGATGTCCTCCTCGTCCTCGACCAGCAGGATCGTGCCGCCCGGCGGCATCAGGCGGGCGCTTTCGTGACGCGCACGACGAGCGCGCTGCCGTCCGCCCCATGCTGCACGACGACCCGCGTCCCGCGTCGAAGGGCGCCGGTCGCGACTCGCGTGGCCGTTCCGGCGCACCACGGTCCTGCGGGTGAGCGCGATCCGGACCCGCCCGGAAGCCGTGCGCACGACGAGCAGCCGCGGCGCAACTCTGATCACACGTCCCTGCTCCGAGGGTTGCGTGGCCCGCCCGAACGCTCGCACCCTCAGCGCTGGACCGTCGCCGGCGCGGACGGTCACGGCGACGAATCCCGGCCGGACGTCTGCGAGGGACGCGGGCAGACCGTTCAGCCGGACGCGTGTCCGGGGCCCCACCGGGACAACGAGCTCGACCCCGTCGAGCGCGCGCAGCACGAGCGACGAGGGCCCGGTCGATTGGACGACGCCTCGTTCGACGACCCGGTCGGCGGCGAGAGCAGGCGCCGCGGCGACGAGCCACGCGAGCGCGATGCCGACGACGACGCACGTCCGCATGCGCGCATCGTCACAGGCCCTCGTTAGTGAACGAGTGCCCGGACGTAAGCGCTGTGTAAGCCCGGCCGTCCGGCGCGTGGGGTGTGGGCGTAGGGGTGTGGCGGGTGCGGGTGTGCGGTGTGGGCGTGCAGCCTCGCCCTCTGGGGAAGGAGGCCGAGGCTGAAGCCACGCCCTGGGCCACGCCCCTCCCAGGCCGCCGCTCAGAGAGGGGCGACCGGCGCGGGCTCCGCCTCGTGCGCAGGCTCGGGCTCCGGCTCGCTGACGAGCGCGACGTACGCGTCCTCGAGCGTCGGCTCGCGCGTCGCCACCCGGCCGATGGCCACCCCGCCGAGCCGGGCGAGGATCTCGTGGGTGGGCGCGTGTCCGGACGCCACCTGCACGACCACGAGCTGCGCCTGTTCCTGGTCCTCGACGCCCACGGACGTGACGCCGGGGATCGCGCGGATCGGCTCCAGCGCCTGCTCCTCGATCCCGTACACCTCGATCTCGACGACGACGCCCTCGGAGACGATCTGCTTCAGGTCGCGGGGCGTCCCCTCGGCGACGATTCGGCCGCGTGCCACGACCGCGATCCGGTCGCAGAGCGCGTCGGCCTCGAACATGTAGTGAGTGGTCAGGAGCACGGTCTTGCCCGCCTCCTTGAGGCCCGCGATCATCGCGCGCAGCTCCCGCGCGCCGACCGGGTCGACGCCGATCGTCGGCTCGTCGAGGAACACGACGGCAGGGTCGTGGAGCAGGCCGCGTGCGATATGGAGTCGCTGGCGCATGCCACGGGAGTAGCCCTCGACCCGCTCCTTCTCGCGTCCCTCGAGCCCCACGAGCTCGAGCAGCTCGGCGATCCTTGCGCGCTGCCGCCGGGGCTCGACGCCGTAGAGCTCGGCGAAGTAGCGGAGGTTGTCGAGCGCCGAGAGCCTTTCGTACAGGCCGCGGTCGCCGCCGAACACGTAGCCGATGCGCTTCCGCACCCACTGCGCGTCCTCGGCGACGTCGTGTCCGAGCACGCGCGCGACTCCCGAGGTGGGGAGCAGCAGCGTGATCAGCATCTTGATCGTGGTCGTCTTGCCGGCGCCGTTCGGCCCGAGCAGGCCGAACAGCTCGCCTGCGGCGATCTCGAAGCTCACACCGCGGACGGCCTCGACCTCCAGGGAGCGGCGCCGGAACGTGCCGGTGGTGGTGCGATACGTGCGGTGGAGGTCGATCGCCTCGACGACGGCGGACACGTCGCCACGCTAGCGGCGCCGCCCGGCGCTCGGACGGCGGTAATCCGAACCTCGTGCGGTCGTTGACATGTCACCGGGTCGGGTGCAACAGTTGCGCGTGCGGGTGGACGTCGGGCCCGCTGCGGCAGCCGCCGCCGGAAGGTGGCAAACGGATCCCGATTTCCGACGTCAGAAGCTTGCACAGACCACAAGCAAGGAGGAACGTCCGGATGACGGGATGCGCAGGGCCCGCGCGTTCGCTCGCGGCCCGCAGCCCGGAACGGCGATCCTGCAGCCTCGATCCACGCCACGAGTGTGGGGAGTGGGGCACCAGCTCAACAGGAGGGTAAGGATGAGGTCGAAGTTCACGCTCGTCGGGGTGCCGCTCCTGGCACTCGTCTTCGCGGCCGCCGCGTTCGCGCAGACCTCCGGCTCCACCGCCAAGGTGGCGTCGCAGGCCGCAGCGATCACCTGCGGCAGCACCCGCACGATCGGGGTCGCGGCGCCCCTCACCGGACCTGCCGCATCGATCGGTGTGCAGCAGCTGCACTGGGCTCAGTTCTTCGTCAGCAACTGGAACAAGCTCAAGGCGAACAAGAACCGCAAGATCAAGATCGTCCAGGGCGACACCCAGCTGGGCGTGAACACGTCGTTCGCCGTCTCGACGGCACAGGCGTTCGCGTCGAACTCGCAGGTGCTCGCAGTCGTCGGCCCGGCCGGCAGCCAGGAGGTCGTCGCCTCGACGTCGGCCTACAAGAACGGCGGTCTCGCGTTCATCTCCGGCTCGGCGACGCGCGTCTCGCTGACCGACGGGCACACGGACGGCGACCGCGTCGGGTTCTTCTACCGGACGGTGCCGAACGACGCCGTGCAGGCCCCGACGGTGGCGAACTACATGACCGGGAAGCTCAAGGCGACCCGCGCCTACGTGATCGACGACCAGGAGGTCTACTCCCAGGGTCTCGCCGACGGCGTCGAGGCGATCCTCAAGAAGCGGGGCGTCAGCGTCACGCGCGACTCGATCAGCCAGCAGGCCTCGGACTTCTCGTCGAACATCGCGAAGATCCCGGCCAACACCCAGGTGATCTACATCCCCTGGCAGCTGGCTCCGCAGGCCCAGGCCTTCGGCCAGCAGCTCAAGGCCGCGGGGAAGGGCAACATCCCGCTGTTCGGCTCGGACGGCCTGTTCTCGCCGGATTGGACGATCGCGGGCTCGTACGACTCGTTCTTCCCGGTCGACACGTCGGGCGCGGTCGTCGCGGCCTTCCTGAAGGCCCACAAGGGCGACGGCGAGTTCTTCGGGGCGCCGAGCTACGTCGCGGCCCAGATCGCAGTGCTGGCGATCACCAAGGCCTGCGCCGACGGCAAGGCCACGCGTGCCGAGGTGCGCGCAGCGATCCCGAAGATCAAGATCGGCCAGAAGGTATCGCTCCTCGGCACGAGGGTCGTGTTCCTGAAGAACGGCAACCTCCGCTACGGAGGGTTCGGCGTGTACCAGATCCAGTCGGACGGCAGCTTCAAGCGGGTCGGCTAGTAGACGCGCCCGCATCCGACGTACCAGACGTGCGGCCCACCCCGGTGGGCCGCACGTCTAGGGACCTCGGGCAGATGAGGAACAACACCGCGACCGTGGAAGGCACGCCGGGTTTCTGAGAATGTTGCGACCCGCACCGTGAGCACGAACCTCCGGACCCAGCTTCAGAACCTCACCGGCCTCGGTGTCGTCCTGGTCGCGTTCATGCTGTACGCGGTCTACTTCGGGCCGACGCCTGCCGGCACGTCGCCGTGGGTCTTCTTCTTCCAGCTCACGGTCAACGGGATCATCCTGGGCAGCCTCTACGCGTTGATCGCCCTGGGGTACTCGATGGTCTACGGGATCCTGAAGCTCCTGAACTTCGCGCACGGCGACGTCTACATGATCGGCTCGTTCATCGGCTTCGGCGTGCTCACCCTGCTCGGAGGGCCGCTCAGCCCCGCGATCCCCGTCGTGCTGCTCGTTCTCTGCATGTTCGCGGTCGCGATGATCGGCTCGGGTCTGCTCGGCCTCGCGATCGAGCGCTTCGCGTACCGGCCGTTGCGCGACGCCCCCCGGATCGCGCCGCTGATCTCGGCGCTCGGCGTCGCGTTCTTCCTCGAGAACTCGGCGCTGCTCCTGTTCGGCTCGCAGTACCGCAACTACGACGGCTTCGCGCTGATCAGCTACGACGGCATCCACCTCGGCGGCGACACCGGCGTCTTCATCCAATACCTCGGGCTGATCGTCCTCGGAGGGGCGCTCGCGCTGATGCTCGCGCTGATCGTGCTCGTCCGCAGCACGCGCCTCGGCAAGGCGATCCGGGCGGTCTCGTTCGATCGCGAGGCGGCGGCGATGATGGGGATCGACACCGATCGCGTGATCGCGGGCACGTTCTTCATCGGCTCCGCGCTCGCCGGCGCGGCAGGGGTGATGTTCGGCCTGCTCTTCAGCCAGATCTACCACCTGATGGGCTTCCTCGCCGGCCTCAAGGGGTTCACGGCCGCCGTCGTGGGCGGGATCGGGAGCATCCCCGGCGCGATGCTCGGCGGCCTGCTCGTCGGGCTGGTCGAGTCCTGGTCGAACGGCTACCTGAGCGGCAACTGGTCGCCGCTCGTCGTCTTCGGAATCCTGATCGCGGTGATGCTGGTGCGGCCCACCGGCCTGCTCGGCACCCCCGCGCTGCAGAAGGTGTAGGCCGTGAGCGAGCAGCCTCCGCGCGACCCCGAGCAGCCCCAGCCCACCGACCTGGGGATCGGCGTCGACCAGTGGGTCTCGCAGTCCGACGAGCGGAGACAGGAGCGTCCCGGTCTCGGCGGCGCGATCCAGCGCGGCTGGAGCAGGCTGCCCCCGGCGGGGAAGCTCGCGCTCCTCACGCCGGCGATCCTCGTCCCGTTCCTGCCGATCAGCAACGGCAACCTCTACAACTACGGCCTCTTCATCCTCATCTACGCGCTGCTCGCGCTCGGGCTGAACGTGGTCGTGGGGTTCGCCGGGCTGCTCGATCTCGGCTACGTCGCCTTCTTCGGCTTCGGCGCGTACCTCTACGCGTTCCTCTCGAGCACGCACGAGGCGGGCGGCCACGTCTACAGCCATCACTGGGACGCGGAGGCGTCGATCCCCTTCGTCGTGATCCTCTGCGCGTTGCTCGGTCTCTTCCTGGGCACCTCGTCGCGCAGGCTGCTCGGGGACTACCTCGCGATCGTGACCCTCTTCTTCGGCCAGGCCTTCGTGGTGTTCACGAACACCGCCAACCCGGCCGGGATCACCAACGGCTCGAACGGCCTGGCCAACGTCGACCCGCTCACCTTCTTCGGCGGTCGGGTCGTGATCGACACGACGCGGGACTACTTCTGGTTCCTGCTCGGCGTCGTGGCGCTCGTCCTCGTCGTCCTCTACTGCCTGAGCGAGTCCCGCACGGGCCGGGCGTGGAAGGCGTCACGCGAGGATCCGCTGGCCGCGGAGATGATGGGGATGCCGGTCAACCGGCTGAAGATCATGGCCTTCAGCTTCGGCGCCGCGATCGCGGGGCTCGCGGGAAGCATCTTCGCCGCCGTCCAGACGGGGGCGTTCCCGCAGAACTTCGGCACCACCGTGCTGATCCTCATCTACGCCGTGGTCATCCTCGGAGGCTCGGGCAGCCTCACCGGGATGCTCGTCGGCTCGATCGTGATCGTCGCCGCGAACCAGGCGCTCGACCCGACGTCGCCCGCGAACCTGCCCCGGATCCTCTTCTACGGCGCGATCATCGCGGCCGTCTACTTCACGATGAAGACCTGGCCGAAGAGGATCGCGGCGCTCGCGGGCACCGCGGTGTTCGGCCTCCTCGTCCACGCGATCGTCGGCAGCGTGTGGTCGGACGGGACGAGCGGTCAAGTCACCTCGGGTGGCTTCCTCGGCGGGGTGATCAAGAACTGGGTGCTGATCCCCAGGACCCCGGCAGGCTCGCCGTCTACGGCTATCTCCTGCTGATCGTCTGCGTGACGGTGCTCGTACAGCTGAAAGGGTGGTGGCGGATCGTCGTCCTCGTCCCGACGCTGTACCTGACCGCGTTCGTGTGGGAGAACCTGATGATCCAGCAGCCCTCGGTCACGCGGCAGGTGCTGCTCGGTCTCATGCTGATCGCGGTGATGACGATCCGCCCGCAGGGGCTGTTCGGCCAGGCCAAGGTGGAGATCGTCTGATGGCGCCGGTGCTGGAGCTGAAGCACGTCTCCAAGGCGTTCGGCGGCCTGAACGTGATCACCGGGCTCGACCTCCACGTCGACGAGCACGAGATCGTCAGCGTGATCGGCCCCAACGGGGCCGGCAAGACCACGCTCTTCAACATCGTCACGGGCGTCTACCGGCCGGACGACGGGGACGTGCTCTTCGAGGGCGAGTCGATCGTGGGGCTCGCTCCCTACAAGATCACCCAGCGCGGGATCGCGCGGACGTTCCAGACCCTGCGCCTCTTCCTGAACATGACCGTGAAGGAGAACGTGATGGCCGCCGAGTACGGCCACACCCGGGCGGGCGTCGTGCGCTCGATCCTCCGGACGCCGGGCATGCGCCGGGAAGAGCGGCAGATCGCTGCGCTCGCGGAGGAGAAGCTCGCCTTCTTCGGCCAGCGCCTGGTGGGCTACCGGTGGAACCAGCCCGCCTACTCCCTCTCGTACGCGAACCGGCGGCGGCTCGAGATCGCGCGCGCCCTGGCCACGAACGCCCGGCTCCTCCTGCTCGACGAGCCAGCCGCGGGGATGAACCCGGTGGAGACGCACGAGGTGACCGAGCAGATCGCGAAGCTCCGGGACGAGCTCGGGCTGACGATCCTCGTGATCGAGCACGACATGCACCTCGTCGAGGGCATCTCCGACCGTGTCGTCGCGCTCGACCACGGCGTCAAGATCGAGGAGGGGACGTTCGATCAGGTGGCGACCAGCCCGAAGGTGATCGAGGCCTACCTCGGGCTCCGTGCGGGCACGGAGGAGGCAGCGTCGTAGTGGCGACCCGGCCGGCGGCAACCCCGACCCCTGCCGCGGCGACGCCGCTGCTCGAGTTCGACCACGTCCACACCTACTACGGCCAGATCCACATCCTCGACGACGTCTCGGTCGAGGTGCACCCGGGCGAGCTGGTCTGCCTGCTGGGCGGCAACGCGTCGGGCAAATCCACCACGCTGAAGACCTGCCTCGGGATCGTCCGGCCGAGCGCGGGTCGCGTGCTCTTCGAGGGTGACGACATCACCGCGAAGAAGACGAGCTTCCGGATCGCGCGCGGGATGGCGATCGTGCCCGAGAACCGCCGCCTGTTCGCGCCGATGAGTGTGCTCGAGAACCTCCAGATGGGCGCCTATCTGCACGGGAAGGGCGAGCAGGAGGACTTCGAGCGCGTCTACACGCTCTTCCCGCTCCTGTACGAGCGCAGGGCGCAGCTCGCGGGGACGCTCTCGGGCGGCGAGCAGCAGATGGTCGCGATGGCCCGCGCGCTGATGTCGAAGCCGAAGCTCCTGCTGATGGACGAGCCGTCGATGGGGCTCGCACCGCTCCTCGTCGAGCGGAGTTTCGAGATCATCCAGCAGGTGAACGAGACGGGTGTGGCGATGCTGGTGGTGGAGCAGAACGCGAACGTCTCGCTCTCGATCGCCGATCGGGGCTACGTCCTCTCCACGGGCCGCATCGTGCTCGAAGGCCCGGCCGCCGACCTGTTGGAGAACGACGACCTGCGGAAGGCCTACCTTGGCCGTTGACGCACGGCGAGCGGTCGGCCTGGAGGTGCGGAGCGAGTTCCCGATCTTCGAGAGCGCGACGTACCTGAACTCGTGCTCTCAGGGAGCGCTGTCGCACCGCGTGCGCGAGGCGGTCGAGACATGGCTCGCCGGCTGGGACGCGAACGGCGCCGAATGGGACTTCTGGGTCGCGCGGAACGAGGAGTTCCGCGCGGGCGTCGCCGAGCTGCTCCATGCCGGTAGCGACGACGTCGCGGTCACGACTTCGGTCTCGCAGGGGGTCAGCGCGCTCGTCTCCGCGCTGCCGCTCGACGGCGAGCGCAACCGGATAGTGATCTCCGAGTACGAGTTCCCCACGATCGGTCAGATCGCGCATGCGCAGGAGCGGCGCGGCGCCGAGGTCGTGCACGTGGTCCCCGGAGACGACGGCGCGATCGGCGCCGAGCGCTTCGCGGAGGCGATCGACGAGCGGACGGCGCTCGTGTGCTGCACGACGCTCTCCTACCGATCCGGCCACCGGCACGACGTCCCCGCGATCGCGGCCGCCGCCCACGAGGCGGGCGCGCTCGTGCTCGCGGACAGCTACCAGGCCTGCGGCGCGGTCGAGCTCGACGTCAACTCCCTCGGCGCCGACGCGATCACGGGCGGGACGGTCAAGTACCTGCTCGGCACGGCAGGGCTCGGCTTCATGTGGGTGCGCCCGGAGCTGCACGAGACGCTCGTCCCCACGCAGACCGGTTGGTTCGCGGACGAGGACATCTTCGCGATGTCGATCGCGGACTACTCGCCGCATCGGAGCGCCCGCCGCTTCGACTCCGGCACGCCGCCCGTGCCGGCGCTGTATGCGGGCGTCGCGGGCCTCTCGCTCGTCGGCGAGGCCGGTGTTCCCGCGATCCAGGAGCACGTGCTCTTGCTCGGCGAGCGCCTGCTCGACGGCCTCGCCGAGCTGGGCGCGACCGTCGTCACCCCACGCGAGCCGGCGCGGCGCGGACCACTCGTCTGCGTCCGCTCCACCGACGTCTCCGCGCTCGTCGCCGCGCTCGCGGGCGAGCGGATCGTCGTCTCCTCGCGAGAGGACAAGTTGCGGATCGCAATGCATCTGTACAACGTCGAAGAGGACGTCGACGTCCTCCTCGCGGCGCTGGCCCGCCACCGGAAGCTCCTCGCCTGAACGGCCCGCCACGAGGCGGGAAGGCATGAGGTCTCGGTCTGCTCGAGCTTCCCTGAGATACTCCAGGTGTGAGTGACACCGACTCCGCGGCGGAGCTCGAGCGCGCGATCGAGCGCTACAACGACGCGTGGAACGCCCACGACCTCGACGCGATCCTCTCGTTCCATGCGCCGGGCATGGTGTTCGAGAACCACACCGCGGGCGAGCGCGTCGAAGGCGACGCGGTACGGGACCACATCGGCGCGATCTTCGCGAACTGGCCCGACCTCGCGTTCCGCGGGCGGCGCCTCTACGCCCGTGACGGGCTCGTGGTGAGCGAGTGGACGGCGACCGCGACCGACCCGGACGGCCGCCGCCTGACCTGGGACGGCATCGACGTCTTCCCCTGCGAGAACGGCCTGATCCTGCGCAAGGACGTCTACTCGGCGGCACACCGCGCCCGGACGCTCGACGCCTGAGAACGCGCTGCAGGTGGCGCGTCCACGGATCCACGTCACCGCGCCGGTGCCCGTCGACGTCGAGGAGGCGCTCGTGCGGGACTTCGACCTGTGCCCGACTCCCGAGGGGGTCGAGGGAATCGTCGCCATGCTCACGACGCCCGTCGACGGCGCGTACCTCGACCGCGCAGGGCCGCAGCTGCGCGTCGTCGCGAACTACGCGGTCGGCGTGAACAACGTCGACCTCGCGGCGGCCGCCGCGCGCGGCGTGATCGTCGCGAACACGCCCGACGTGCTCACGCGCGCGACCGCCGAGCTCGCGCTCGCGTTGATGCTGGCGCTCCTGCGGCGAGTGGTCGAGGGCGACCGCTTCGTCCGCCGCGGCGGCGAGTGGGCGTTCTCGCTCGAGTTCATGCTCGGGGCGGGTCTCGCCGGGAAGCGGCTCCTGATCGTGGGCCCGGGGCGGATCGGGCGCGAGACCGCGCAGCTCGCGGAGGCGCTCGGCGCACGGCCGTTCTTCGCCGGGCGCGACACTGACCTCCACGCGGCGCTCGGCGAGGCGGACGTGGTGAGCCTCCACGTGCCGCTCACGCCCGAGACCATCCACCTCGTCGACGCCGTCGCGCTCGCGGCGATGCGCCCCTCCGCGATCCTCGTCAACACCGCGCGCGGGCCGGTGGTCGACGAGCGGGCGCTCGTCGAGGCGCTCCGGGCCGGCACGATCGCGGGCGCGGCGCTCGACGTCTTCGAGCACGAGCCCGAGGTGGAGCGAGGGCTTGCTCCCGCTCGACAACGTCGTGCTCACGCCGCATCTCGGCAGTGCGACCCGGGACACGCGGGTCGCGATGGGGATGCTCTGCGTCGACGCCCTGCGCGCCGTCCTCCTCGAAGGGCGCAGACCCGCGAACGCGGTCGGGTAGCGTCCGCCCGCGTGGACGGGTACGGCAGCGCATCGATGTGGGGCGAGCTCCGTCGGGTGCTGGTGCGGCGGCCCCTGCCCGTGGACGCCGCGGCCTGGGAGGCGTACGGCTGGCGTGCCGAGCCGGACGTCGCCTGCCGCGCAGGCGGAGCACGAGGCGTTCTGCGGGCTGCTCCAGGACGCGGGCGCCGAGGTCGTGATCTCGGAGCACGATCCGGGCAATCCGGACGCGATCTACACGTACGACCCCACGCTGGTCGGCGGCGAGGGTGCCGTGCTGCTGCGGCCGGGGAAGGAGGGGAGGCGCGGCGAGCCCGACGCGACCGTCGCGGCGCTCGAACGGGCAGGAGTGCCGGTCGTCGGGAGCGTCACGGCGCCGGCGACCGTCGAGGGAGGCGACACCGTCTGGCTCGACGAGTCGACGCTGCTCGTCGGCATCGGCTACCGGACGAGCCCGGCGGCGCTCGACGCCCTCGGCGAGGCCTTTCCCGGTGTCGACGTGATCGCCTTCGATCTGCCGCACTGGAACGGATCGGGTGAGGTCATGCATCTGATGAGCTTGCTCTCCCCGCTCGACCGCGACCTCGCGCTCGTCTACACGCGGCTCGCCCCGACGCGCCTGATGTGGCTGCTCGCCGAGCGTGGTATCGCCGTGGTCGAGGTGCCCGACGAGGAGTTCGAGTCGATGGGCCCGAACGTGCTCGCGCTCGGTCCCCGCCGAGCGCTGGCGCTCGAGGGGAACGAGGAGACGCGGCGGCGGATGGCGCGCCGCGGCGTCGACGTCGTCACCTATCGCGGCAACGAGATCTCGCGCAAGGGCGACGGCGGGCCCACCTGCCTGACGCGTCCGTTGCTGCGCGTCTGAGTCGCGGCGGCGCGCAGAGCTGGTTGGTGGGGCAGGGCGTGCTGGGGCAGGCGTACCGGGGCAGGGCGTGGCTTCAGCCTCGCCCTTCTTGGTTTGCCCGTCCGGACGGAAGAGGGGCGAGGCTGAAGCCACGCCCCGGTTGCACCGACCGGCCCACGTCCGTCAGAGCTCGTCGAACGTCAGCTGGCGCACGCTGGTCAGCCCCGAGACGCCTACGCCGACCAGCCGCAGCGCTCCGGGCCGGTCGGCGAGGCCCCGGTCGAGCAGACGGCAGGCGAGCTCGCCGATCCGCTCGGGCTCGTCGATCGGGGTCGACAGGGTCGTCGAGCGCGACCGCAGCGAGAAGTCGGCGTAGCGCAGCTTCGTGGTCACGGTGCGGGCCGAGAGCCCATCCCGGCGCAGGTACCCCGCCACGTCCTCGGCCATGCGGCGCAGCTCCGCGTGGATCGTCGCGCGGTCGGTGAGGTCGCGCTCGAACGTCTCCTCGGTCGAGATCGAGATGCGCTCCGAGTCGAGCTCGAGGTCGCGTGGGTCGATTCCGCGAGCGCGGTCGCGGAGCAGCCGTCCGACCTGGCCGGGCAGGATCACGCTCAACGCAGCATCGTCGAGCGCGGCGAGCTCGCCGATCAGGCTCACTCCGGCCTTCGCGAGGCGCTCCTCCGCGCGCGGCCCGACGCCGGGCAGCAGGCGGGTTGGCAGCGGGGCGAGAAAGCGCGCCTCGCGACCCGCCGGGACGACGGTGATACCACCGGGCTTGCGGCGATCGGAGGCAACCTTGCAGACGACCTTGGAGGTCGAGACACCGAGCGAGCAGGAGAGCGACGTGGAGCCGCGCACGGCTGCGCGCACCGCCTCGGCGAGCCCGCGCGCGTCCGCGAACGACGAGGCGACGACGCCGAGGTCGAGGTACCCCTCGTCCAGACCCGTCCGTTCCACGCGCGGCACGACTTCCCGGATCACCGCCCAGACGGCCTGCGAGTACTGCCGGTAGAGCGCATGTCGTGGGCGCAGGAACACCGCCTCCGGGCAGCGTCGCAGCGCCTCGGCGGCGCTCATCGCGGAGTGGATCCCGAAGCGGCGCGCGGGATAGTTCGCGGTCGCCACGACGCCGCGTCCTCTCGGATCGCCGCCGACGACGAGCGGGCGCGTCCGGAGCGACGGATCCTCGAGCTCCTCGACCGCGGCGAAGAACGCGTCGAGATCGAGGTGGGCGAGGATCGGCACGGCCCGAGCAAGGCTACGGTTCGCACGTGACCGACGCTCCCGCCGCACCGCCGCCCGCGATCGAGCGGCCCGCTCCGTACGAGGCCTCCTACGGCGTCGTCCAGGGCACCGCGCCGCGCGGGGCTCGGCGGCTGGTCGTGCGGGTGGACGGGAAGGTCGTGCGCGAGGTTCCGCTTCGCCGGCGGGCGTTCCGGGTCGAGGTGGCGCTGCCGCCGCGCGAGGTACGGGTGCGGGTCGAGACCGTGGACGCGCACGGCCGCCGTTCGGGTCGCACGGTCGACCACGTGCTCGGGCTGCCCCCTGCCGCGCGGCCGGTGGAACGGCCGCTGCGCCTCGACCCTGGCCTGGAGCGCGGGGTCACGCGCCTGGCCGCTGCCTTTCCCGGGACCGCCGCGTTCTACGTCGAGGACCTCGCGACCGGCGCCGGCGCGGCCTGGAACGCGCGGGCCGCGTTTCCTGCGGCGTCGACCCTCAAAGCCGCGATCGCGCTCACAGTGCTCGGTCACGTCGACGGGCCGCCCGCACCAGGGAGCGAGCTCGACGGGCTCCTGCGACAGATGCTGATCCCGTCCGACAACGCGGCGGCAAACACGCTCCTCGTCCGTCTCGGCGGCTCGACGAGCGGCGGCGGCGGGCTCGTCGACGCCGAGCTGCGGGCGATCGGCCTCGAGCAAACCGACATGTACGGCGGCTATGTGATCGGGACGGCGTTCGGTGTGCCCGTGCGCGGGCTCGCGGCCCGCGGCGTCCCGCTGACCGTCGTGTCGCAGCCGCAGTGGGGGATCGGGAAGACGACGACCGCGCTCGACCTCGCCAGGCTCTACCGCGCGATCTGGCTCGCGAGCGGGGGTCTCGGCCCGCTCGAGCGGAATGGATCCGGCGTCACACCCGCCGAGGCCCGCTACCTGCTCTATCTGCTCTCGCGCGTCGGCGACCACGGCAAGCTGGCCCGGACCATCGGCGGGTCGGCGCTGCTCGTGATGCACAAGGCCGGCTGGATCGACGACGCGCGTCACGACGCGGGGCTGATCGTGTGGCGGGGCGGGATCCTCGTCGCGGCCGCGATGACGTATCGCTCCTCGGGCACCGGCGTCAGCTCGGACGTGTTCGCCGGACGCATGGCGGCGGCCGCGCTCGGCCACATGCGGGGCTGACGCCCGGGAAGAGGCGCGAGGGCGCGGCGGGTGTCCGGCGCGCCCTCGCGTGGGTCGGCGGGCGCCCTCGGAGTGCGCCACCGGCCCATCCGGCCGATCCCTGGGAGGCGGTTCGGGATCGCGGGGCCTCCTCCGCCCATGAGAGCTGTGGTCTACGAAGGCTTTGTGAGGTTTCGGTACGGGTGCCGTCAAGATCGGCCCGGAGCGCTTCGAGAGGCGTCGCCACCCGTGGACTATCAGCTATCTTTTCTATACCAAGTACTGAGAACTCTCTGTCGAGGAGCGTGAGGCTGGTCGTGAGCAGGCTGTTGCTCGTCCCACTGGACGACATCGTCGTCTTCCCCCACATGAACGTCACCTTGACCGTCGACGTCGGCGACGAGCAGCGCGTGCTGCTCGTGCCGAAGCACGACGGTGAGTACGCAGGCGTCGGGACGGTCGCCCGCGTCGCCGACCGGGTCAAGCTGCCCGGCGGGGCGGTCGCGGTCGCGGTGGAGGGCCTCCATCGCGGCGTCGCTGGTGCGGCAGAAACCGATCCGCAGGGCCGCCTGTTCGTCGAGGTCGAGGATCATCGCGACCCCGCCGCCGGCGACGACCGGACGCGCGAGCTCGAGACCCAGTACCGCGCGGTCGTCGAGGAGCTGCTCGAGCTGCGCGGCGACGACGGTCGTGTCCAGGCGTTCGTCCGCTCGATCGGCGAGCCCGGAGCGCTCGCCGACACCTCCGGCTATGCGCCCGACCTGACGTTCGAGCAGAAGTTGCAGCTGCTCGAGACGCTCGACGTGACCGAGCGGCTGGAGCTCGCGCTCTCCTTCCAGCGGGAGCGCCTCTCCACCATGCAGATCCGGCAACAGATCCGGGAGGACGTCAACGCCGGCATGGAGAAGCAGCAGCGCGAGTTCCTGCTCCGCCGCCAGATGGACTCGATCCGCAAGGAGCTCGGCGAGGACGACGCATCCGTCGTCGAGGAGTACCGCACGAAGATCGAGGAGTCGGGCATGCCCGAGGCCGTGCGCGAGCAGGCCGACAAGGAGCTCGCGCGGTTCGAGCGCATGGGCGAGAGCTCGCCCGAGTCGCAGATGATCCGCAGCTACCTCGACTGGCTGCTCGCGGTGCCGTGGGGCATCCACTCCGACGAGGTGCTCGACCCCGAGCGCACGCGCGAGATCCTCGACGCCGACCACGCGGGACTCGATGACGTGAAGAACCGCATCGTCGAGTACATCGCGGTCGCGAAGCTGCGCAAGGAGCGCGGGATCGAGCCCGACAAGCGCGCGGGGGCGATCCTCACGCTGATCGGCCCGCCCGGCACCGGTAAGACCTCGATCGGCGAGTCGGTCGCGAAGGCGCTCAACCGCGAGTTCGTCCGTATGTCGCTCGGCGGCGTGCGCGACGAGGCCGAGATCCGCGGCCACCGGCGCACGTACATCGGTGCGCTGCCCGGCCGCCTCGTGCGGGCGCTGCGTGACGCGAAGACGATGAACCCCGTGATCCTGCTCGACGAGGTCGACAAGGTCGGCGCCGACTGGCGCGGCGACCCGTCGGCGGCGTTGCTCGAGGTGCTCGACCCGGCGCAGAACTCGACGTTCCGCGACCACTACCTCGACGTCGAGGTCGATCTCTCCCAGGTGTTCTTCATCGCGACCGCGAACATTGCCGAGACGATCCCGGGGCCGTTGCTCGACCGGATGGAGGTGATCCGGTTCGACGGCTACACGACCGACGAGAAGGTCGCGATCGCACGCGGCTACCTGTGGCCGCGCCAGCGCGAGCGCGCCGGCCTGCGGGAGGACGAAGTCGAGATCTCCGACGGCGTGCTCGAGACCGTGATCTCCGAGTACACCCGCGAGGCAGGTGTCCGCCAGCTCGAGCGCGAGCTCGGCTCGATCCTCCGCAAGACCACGACGCGGATCGTCGCCGACAAGGTCGAGACGCCCGTCGAGGTCGACGTCGCCGCCGTGCGAGACGCGCTCGGCCGGCAGAAGTTCTTCCGCGAGGCGGCAGAGCGGACGGCCGTGCCCGGCGTCGCCACGGGCCTCGCGGTGAACGTCACCGGCGGCGACGTGCTGTTCGTCGAGGCGACCTCCGCCCCCGGCGACGGCCTCGTGCTCACCGGCCAGCTGGGCGACGTGATGAAGGAGTCGGCACAGATCGCGCTCTCCGCGGTCCGCTCGCGGGCCGACGAGCTCGGGATCGACGAGGATGCGTTCGAGCGGAAGTTCCACGTCCACGTGCCCGCCGGGGCGATCCCGAAGGACGGGCCGAGCGCCGGTATCACGATGGCGACGGCGCTCGCGTCACTGCTCACCGGTCGTCCCGTGAAGCACACGGTCGGCATGACGGGCGAGCTGACGCTCCAGGGGCGCGTGCTTCCGATCGGCGGTCTCAAGCAGAAGGTGCTCGCGGCTCACGCGGCAGGCTTGACGGACGTCGTGCTTCCGGAGCGGAACCGCGCCGACCTCGACGACGTCCCGGAGCACGTGCGAGAGGAGCTGACCTTCCACCCCGTGATGTCGCTCGACGAGGTGCTCGGGTTCGCGCTCGAACCGACGCCGTCGTCGCGACGCCATGTCTCGGTTTGAGCACGGTGCCACCGGCCGAGTCGGCGACGGGTGGTCGGCCAGTGACACGCTGTAGGCACTGTCCTCCGGTGCCCGAGGAGGTTCGCCGTGCGGCGGGCCTTCTCGAGCGCCGTTGGACCGTCTCGATCCTGTGGGCGTCGGTCGAAGGGGCGAGCCGTTTCAACGAGATCAAGCAGGCGGTCGGCGAGATTCCACCGCGCACGCTCGCGCAGCGTCTGCTCGAGCTCGAGCAGGCTGGTCTTCTCGAGCGGCGCGTGATCGACGCGCGTCCCCCTCGCGTCGAGTACGTCCTCACCGAGGACGGGCACCGGCTGCGCTCGGTGCTCGATGCGCTCGCCGCATTCGCGGCGCGCTGAAAATTCCCCCTGTAGCTCGATCGAGGGACGGCCGATACAAGGGTTGATGCCCCTTCCAGAGGCTGTCTCGAATCGACTCATCGGCGCGCTGTTCGTCGAGCGCGGGCTCGTCTCCCAGAGCCAGTTGCTCGTCGCGCTGGAGCTGCAGCAGGAGACCGGGCAGCAGCTGGGCCAGATCCTCGTCGAGCGCTTCGGCGTGCCCCGGGGCGAGCTCGCGAAGGTGGTCGCCGAGCACTGGGCACGGATGGGAGAGGTGGAGGACCAGGCGAACACGCGCGCAAGCGAGTCGTGGCGCCACCTCGGCGAGATCCTCGTCGAGCGGGGATTCGTGACCCGCGAGCAGCTCACGCAGGCCCTCGAGCGCCAGCGTCAGACCGGTGAGCGGCTCGGCGAGGCCCTCGTCGGCCAGGGAGTCCTCACGAAGTTCGAGCTGGCCGGATCCCTTGCCGAGCAGGCCTCGACCGTGGGCAATGCCGCCACGACCGGCGACGGCGAGCCCGCACCGGTCGTGCCGCTCGTGCGCTCGCCCGAGAAGCCGGGCGAGGCCGCCGCCGAGGCGCAGGGCGAGTCGGAGCGCCAGGAGACCGGCGAGGAGGGCGGTGAGGCGACCGAGGAGCAGGCTCCGGAGCCCTCGGGCGCACCGACCCGGATCGTGACCGTCGTCCCCCCGCCCGCCGAGACCGAGCCCGAGGAGCCCCAGCGCATGGAGCCCGAGGTCGAGCCGTCCGAGGCCGAGCCGTCCGAGACCGACGAGCCGGACCTTCAGCCGGCCGCGGTCACGGTCGTGCCGGAGCAGCCCGTGCCTGCCCCTGCCGACGAGGAGGAAGCACACGCGGAGGTCGCAGCGGTGGCGTGCGTCGCGCTCGCGTCGACGCCCCGCGGCTACCGCCTGGTCGAGCTCGATGACCTGGGTCTACCCGAGCCGGGTGATCACATCGAGCTGCCCGAGCTCGGCGAGCTCGTCGTCCTGCGCCGGGGCGTCTCTCCGCTTCCGCACGACGACCGCCCGTGCGTCTTCCTCGAGCCACCGGTTCCCGCCGCGTAGCGACCTACGGCGGTGCCACGCGTTCGCGCGTGGCACCGCGGGTGTTTCCCCCGGAAGGCGCTTCCGGGTCGCTACAGATCCGACCGCTGCAGCGGCGTCGAGGCGAGCCCGTACACCACGAGCACGGCGAGGGTGATCATCGCCGCCGAGAACCAGGGCGCGTAGCCGATCACGAGGAATCCGTTGACGATCACGAGGATCGCCCAGATGTACGCGATCACCCGGCCGAATTCGCCTCCTCCGAGGAGCGAGAACGCGGCCCAGATCGCGACGACCGCGATCCCGAGATCCCATAGCCCCCAGAGCCACATGTTGTCGCCGAACAGACCGGCGCTGAAGTCGTTGATCCTGTGGCTGTTCACGAGATACGAGATGCCCGAGATGATCCTGAGAAACCCGACCGAGAACATCACGATCGCGGCGAGCATGATCCAACCGGTTCGGTTCGCGTAGGACTGCATCTGCTGCATCGACACGGTGCTTGCCTCCCTTGGGGTTTACGGGCCACGCGACTCTAACACCCTCTCGGCCGCGCGCCCAACGACGCGGTGGCTGCTGCACGAGACAGACGTGCACGACGCGCAGCCCCATTTCGCCGCGTATTTCAGTCGTGTTTCGAGGCTCGGGTTGCCCGGTGGAGTGGTGGCGCGGCTACCGTGGGCGCACGGCGTAGGTCAGATGCGTCACCCTCGGAGAGGGCTCCGCACGGACCGGCTCCAGGGCCACGCGGCCCGCGTCGACGCCCTCGAACAGGCGGATCCCGGGTGGAGCAGCGCGATCCGCTCGGGCGGCGCGATCTCCGTCCAGGAGATCCACTCCTCGTAGTCGGTCCCGTCCGGTCCGCGCAGCACGAAGTCCCACGCCCCGCCGACGCGGAATTCGAAGGACCGCGTGGTCGTGGTGAACCCCTCCGGCCCCCACCACCGCGACAGGTGCCGCACCTCGGTGAACGCCTCGAACACCAGCTCCCGTGGGGCGTCGATCACCCGGGAGATGACGATCTCGCGGTCGGCCGTCGCGGACTGCGCCGGCCCTCCTCGTCCCGTCGCGCTCATCGGCTACTCCTCCTGCCTCGCCTGCTCGAGGACCTGTACGTACGCGTCCAGCCGGTCGAAGCTTTCGTTCCAGAACCGCTCGAACCCGCCGGCCCACTCGTGCACCGGTCGCAGCCCGCGGGCGTCGAGGCCGTACAGGCGCTGCCTGCCGGCCTTCCGGTCACTCACCAACCCGACCTCCCGGAGCACCCTGAGGTGCTTGGATGCGCGCGGCTGGGTCATCCCCAACTCCCGGGCCAACTCGGTCACCGGCCGCTCACCCGTCCGCAGCAGCACGAGGATCTTCCGGCGCTGCGGCTCGGCGATCGCGTTGAAGACGTCCGACGTCGTCGCTGCTCGGGCCATGGCAGCCATCATATTCCCATATCGGAATGCGTCAAGCCGGCAGGAACCCGGCGGGGGAGCAATCGAGCCGCGCGCAGGGATTCGTCTCGATGGGCCGGGCAGGAATCGAACCTGCGACCTTGGGATTAAAAGTCCCCTGCTCTACCAGCTGAGCTACCGGCCCCAGCCGCTGAGTGTAGGGATGCCCTTCGCCGCCGGGCAGGCACAGCCCCGCGCGCCATGTCCTCCGAGCACGTGGCTGCGACCGTAGACTTGCTGCGTGGCTGTAGGGACGAAGGGCACCGCGCTCGGGCCCGGCGCGGACGTGGCGGCGAGCGGCAGCGCCGTGCAGGCGGACAGGTTCGACCGGCTGCTCCGCGAGATCGATGCGCTGATCGACGGGGACGAGACCGCCGATCGTCGTGTGAGCGGCGGCTGGAAGACGTTCGACGACATCATGGCGGCCGCGAACGCCCACGCGTGGGACGCCTACAGCGTCGACCTCTCCGTCGACGTCCGGAGCTACCGGAGCCTCGACCGCGACCGGCAGGAGGCCCTCCTGCGTGTCTTCGGCACGATCTACCGGGCCGAGTCGGTCGTCGACGACTGGATGGACCGGATCGTCGCCGCGATCCCGCTCGAGCCGCAGGGCTCACAGGCACCGGCCGGGCTCGGATTCGACGCGATGCGAACCGCGCTCAAGGGCCAGGAGCACGACGAGAAGATGCACCGCGGCAGCCTCGTACGGGTCGCGACCGAGGTGCTCGGGATCGAGCCGGACGACGTCGAGCGGGTCGCGCGGAAGCACAACAACTTCGTCGCCGAGACCCTGTTCGCGCGCTTCGACGAGCAGATGCGCGAGCTCCTGCGGCCGGGGCGGCCGCTGGAGGACGTCTACGCCGCGATCTTCATCTACGGGATCCTCAGCGAGGACGTCGTCGCGAACAGCGACGTCGTGATCCGACGCGCGAAGGGGAGGGGCATCTACGACGGCTACAACCTCCCCGGCATGAAGGAGGGGCAGACCAACGTCCGTCGCGACGAGGGACGCCACGTGCGGATCGCGGTGCTCTGCACGCGGAGATACCTCGCCGAGCACGAGGGAGCGGCGGGGCGGCTCTCGGGCCTCGTGACCGAGTACTTGGAGATGGCGGACGGGCTCCTGCGCGACGCGAAGCGATCGCACGGGGTGATCGACGCCCACCTGCGCGAGTCGTACGGCCCGGACGTCGACTCGCTCTACTACTACGTGATGAACATGAAGCGACTCGCGGTCCGGCTCGACGAGCTCGGTCTGCGCGAGTGCGTGCTCGACGTGCGCCGTCGGGTCGACGTCGCCGTCACGCGGTACACCGACGACGACCGCCGCCCGATCGTCGAGACGCCGAACGTGCTCGTGCGGAAGCTCGGCCCGCGCATCTTGAAGCTCACCGACGCGACCCGGCACAACGCCTAGTTCTCAGGCCGGCGCAAGCCCGTCCCAGGGGTGCGCGCTGCTGCGACAATGGAACCGATGGCACGACGGGTCGAGTTGACGGACGAGGAGTGGCGGGCGCGGCTGAGCCCCGAGCAGTACGCCGTGCTCCGCCGGCAGGCGACGGAGAGGCCCTTCACGGGGACGTACACGGACACGGAGGACCCGGGCGTGTACCGCTGCGCCGGCTGTGACGCCGAGCTGTTCCGCTCGGAGGCGAAGTTCCATTCGGGCTCCGGTTGGCCGAGCTTCGTCGAGCCGGCGGCGCTCGAGGCGGTCGAGACCCGTGTCGACACGAGCCACGGGATGGTCCGCGTCGAGGTCGTCTGCGCCGCGTGCGACGGGCATCTCGGACACGTCTTCGACGACGGGCCGGGGCCGACGGGGCAGCGGTTCTGCATCAACTCCTGCGCGCTCCAGCTCGAGCCCGCAGACGATGGGTGAGCTGCCGGACGCGACTCGGCTCGGGTCGATCCGGTTGCGCGTCTCCGACCCCAGCCTGCTGCGCGACTTCTATCAACGTGTGATCGGGCTCCGGCCGCTCCTGGCGGACGGCTCGGTCACGTCGTTCGGGGTAGGCGACCGGTCGCTCGTGGAGCTCGTCTCCGCCCCCGACGCCCCCCCGAGGCCCCCGGCGACGACAGGCCTCTTCCATCTCGCGCTGCTCGTGCCGAGCCGCGCCGACCTCGCCGGCGCGCTGCGACGCGTCCGGGAAGCGGGCTGGCACCTGAGCGGCGCCTCCGACCATCTCGTCAGCGAGGCGCTCTACCTCTCCGACCCCGAGGGCAACGGCATCGAGCTGTACCGCGACCGTCCGCGGGACGAGTGGCCGCGGGTCGGCGACGAGCTCGAGATGGCGACCTTGCCGCTCGATATCGAGAACCTTCTCGGCGAGTCGGTCGATGGGCAGGACGCGTCGGCAATGCCCGAGGGCACCGTCCTCGGGCACGTGCACCTGCAGGTGGCGGATCTCGTGTCCGCGCAGGCGTTCTGGGTCGACTCGCTCGGGCTCGACATCACGGTAGGCCGGTACCCGGGGGCCCTCTTCGCCTCGGCCGGCGGCTATCACCACCATGTCGGCCTGAACACGTGGGCAGGAACCGGTGTCCCGCGGCCCGACGTCGGCACGAGGGGCCTCGAGCGGTTCGAGCTCGTCGTACCCGCCCCGGAAGCGGTCGCCGCCGCCCGGATGCGTCTCGCCCAGGCGGGCGAGGTGCACGAGCTCGACGGCGGCGTCCTCGCCGAAGATCCCTCGGGGAACGCGGTGCTCGTCCGCTCGGCGCCGAACCACTACTAGGACACGTCGAGCAGCGCCCGCACGCCGCGGGCGATCATCACGTCCTCGCGGGCGTGGACGACCTCGACGCGAAAGGCGCCGAGGAAGGCGAGGTGAGCGGCGACCGCCTCCTGCACGTCGGCGCGGTTCTCGCCGATCCCACCGGAGAACGCGAGCACGTCGATCCCCCCGAGCGCAGTGGCCATCGCGGCGGCCGCCTGCGCAACGCGGTACGTGAAGATCGTGAAGGCGAGCTCGTCGTCGAGCCCCCCGAGGGCCGTCAGGCCCGAGTCGTGCTCGAGCGACCGCTCGAGCTCGTCGAGAACGAGGTGCCGCTCGCGGAGGAGGTAGAGGAGCGCGCCCGGGTCGACCGAGCCGGAACGCGTCACCATCGGCACGCCCTCGAGCGGCGTGAAGCCCATCGTCGTGTCGATCGAGCGGCCGTCGCGCACCGCGGTCACGGAGCACCCGCCGCCGAGGTGGCAGACGACGAGCCTCGCGACCGGCAGCCGGTCGGCCGCCCAGGCGACGGCGAGGCCGTGGAAGCCGTAGCGCCGAACACCCCACTGCTCGCGCCACTCCGCGGGCAGGGCGTAGGTGACGGCGTGCTCAGGCAGCGTCCGGTGGAAGGCGGTGTCGAAGACCGCGACATGCGGGAGGTCGGGCAGTTCGGCGCGCGCCTCGTCGATCGCCTTCCGCGCCGGCGCGTTGTGGAGCGGCGCGATCGGGGTGAGCGCATCGATCTCGGCCAGCACGTCGTCGTCGACCAGCACCGGGTCGACGAGCTTCGGGCCGCCGTGCACGATCCTGTGGCCGACCGCGCCGACGTCCGTGGGTGCATGCTCGAGGTCGGCCACGCTGGTCGACGACTCGTCCTCCTCGACGACGGAGAGCTTGAGGCTGGTCGAGCCGGCGTTGACGACGAGGATCCGGCTCAGAAGGGCCATGTCCAGTCGCGCACCTCGGGCAGGTCGTCGCCGTGCGCGCGTGTCCATGCGCGCGCGGCGAGTCGCGCCTCCTCCATCTCCTGGCGGAGGTGCGCGTCGGTGGTCGAGAGCCCGGGAACGCGGTCGACGACGTCGATCACGAGGCTGTACCGGTCGAGGTCGTTGAGCATCACCATGTCGAACGGGGTCGTGGTGGTGCCCTCCTCCCGGTATCCGTGCACGTGGAACCCGGCGTGGTTCGCGCGGCGGTACGTGAGCCGGTGGACGAGCGTCGGATAGCCGTGGAAGGCGAACACGACGGGCCGGTCGATCGTGAAGAGCGCGTCGAAGTCCCTGTCAGGGAGCCCGTGTGGGTGGATCGAGTCGGGTTGGAGCCGCATCAGGTCGACGACGTTCACGACCCGGACGGCGAGATCGGGCAGCCGCTCGCGGAGGATCGCCGCCGCCGCGAGCGTCTCGAGCGTCGGGATGTCGCCGCAGCAGGCGAGCACGACGTCGGGCTCACGGCCCTCGTCCGTCGATGCCCACTCCCAGATCCCGAGGCCGCGCGTGCAGTGGGAGATCGCCTCGTCCATCGAGAGATACCCGAGTCCGGGCTGCTTGCCCGCGACGATCACGTTCACGTAGTCGCGGCTGCGCAGGCAGTGGTCGGCGACCGACAGCAGCGTGTTCGCGTCGGGCGGGAGGTAGACCCGCACGACCTCTGCCCGCTTGTTGACGACGTGGTCGAGGAAGCCGGGATCCTGGTGCGAGAAGCCGTTGTGATCCTGGCGCCAGACGTGGGAGCTGAGGAGGTAGTTGAGCGACGCCACCGGGCGGCGCCAGGAGATGCGGCGCGATGCCTCGAGCCATTTCGCATGCTGGTTGAACATCGAGTCGACGACGTGGATGAACGCCTCGTACGAGTTGAACAGGCCGTGGCGTCCGGTCAGCAGGTATCCCTCGAGCCAGCCTTCGCACAGGTGCTCCGAGAGCACCTCCATCACCCGGCCCTCCGGCCGCAGGTGCAGGTCGTCGTCGACCGGCTCGACTGCCAGATCCCAGGCGCGCCCCGTCACCTCGAAGACCGCGTCGAGGCGGTTGGAGGCGGTCTCGTCGGGGCCGAACAGGCGGAAGTTCGTCGGGTTGCGGGCGATCACGTCGCGGAGGAATCCACCCAGCACGCGGGTCGCCTCGCTCCAGTCGGTCGCCGGCCGCTCGACCGACACCGCGTAGTCGCGGAAGTCGGGCAGGTCGAGCTCGCGCAGCAGCTCACCGCCGTTCGCGTGCGGGTTCGCGCTGATCCTGCGAGGCCCGCTCGGCGGGAGGGCGGCAAGCTCGGGCACGAGCGCGCCGCTCTCGTCGAACAGCTCCTCGGGCCTGTAGCTTCGCAGCCATCGCTCGAGCTCGCGCAGCCGCGCCGGGTCGTCGCGCGCACCGGTGATCGGGACCTGATGCGCCCGCCAGGTTCCCTCGATCTGCTTGCCGCCGACCTCGCGTGGCGCCGTCCAGCCTTTCGGCGTCCGCAGGACGAGCATGGGCCAGCGAACGTCTGCGGGCGCCGGCGTCGCGGTGCGGGCCTGCTGCTGGATCGTGGCGATCCCGTCGAGCGCCCTGTCGAGCGCCGCCGCGAACCGGCGGTGTACGGGGAGCGACGGCGCGCCGTCGAAGCCCCCCGAGACGACGATCGGCTCCCAGCCGTATCCGCGCAGGAGGGAGACGAGGTCGGCCTCCGGGATGCGCGCGAGGATCGTCGGGTTCGCGATCTTGTAGCCGTTCAGGTGGAGGATCGGCAGCACCGCACCGTCGCGCGTGGGGTCGAGGAACCTCGCCGAGTGCCAGCTGGCGGCGAGCGCCCCGGTTTCGGCTTCGCCGTCGCCGACGACACATGCGACGAGGAGGTCGGGGTTGTCGAAGGACGCGCCGAACGCGTGCACGAGCGAGTAGCCGAGCTCGCCGCCCTCGTTGATCGAGCCCGGGTCTCGGGCGCGGCGTGGCTGGGGATCCCGCCGGGGAACGAGAATTGGCGGAAGAGCGCCCTCAGGCCGTCGGTGTCCCTCCCGATCCCGGCGAATCGCTCGCTGTACGTGCCCTCGAGGTACGCGTTCGCGACGCACGCGGGGCCGCCGTGACCGGGGCCGACGACGAGGATCGCGTCGAGGTCTCGCGCCACGATCGCTCGGTTCAGGTGCGCGTTCACGAGGTTCAGCCCGGGAGTCGTGCCGAAATGGCCCAGGAGCCGCGGCTTGATGTGCTCGGGCCGTAACGGCTCGCGGAGCAAGGGGTTGTCGAGGAGGTAGATCTGGCCGACGCTCAAGTAGTTCGCGGCGCGCCAGTAGGCGTCGATCAGCCGGAGCTCGTCGTCGGGGACGACGGGCGTGCCGGCGTCCGTGGCGGCGGTGGGCCGCGCCATGAGACATGTCTAGCACGCGACGTCCTCGCCGCACGCGGGTTGCCGCGGGTGCCGCAGCCGGAGTCGCCGGCCGCGTTTGCGGATTGCCTCGAATGGGAACGGCTGACCGGGTGAGTGGGCCCCCCCACCCGCCCGACTTCATCTCGTTCGGATTGCATCGCGACCGGGAGCACCGTGCGGAACGGTGGATCAGATGGCTCTTTGTCGGCGCGCTCACGATCCTTGCTGCGGCCGGGCTGGCCAATGTCTTCGGGCAGCGTCCGGTCACGAGCCGCGCGACGGAGAGTGGAGCGACGCTGCGAGGTGAGCGCGCCGGACGCCGTCCGCGGAGGGCTGCTGTTCCAGAGCCGCGTCGACGTCAGCGCGTCACGAGCGATCGCGCGCCCGACGCTCGTGCTCGACAGCGGGTGGCTCGACGGAATCACGCTGAACACGATCGAGCCGGAGCCGACCTCGACGGCGAGCGAGCCTCGAGGTGTCGCCTTCCGGTTCGACCGGCTGCCTGCGGGGCGACGGTTGCGTGTCTACTTCGAGTTCCAGGTCAATCCGACGAGCGTCGGACGGCGATCGCAGGACATCCTGCTGCGCGACGGGGGACGACCTCTCGCCGCGCTCGAACGGAACGTGACGATCTTCCCGTGAGGTAGCGATGGACATCGTCCTCCGCGCGACCGCCGCGTTCGTCTTCGTCTTCCTGCTCCTCCGCGTCCTCGGGCGGCGAGAGCTCTCGACCCTCGAGCCGTTCGACGTGATCCTCCTCGTCGTGATCGGAGACCTCGTCCAGCAGGGCGTCACCCAGAGCGACATGTCGCTGACGGGTACGACGCTCGCGGTCGGCACGTTCGGGCTGCTCGTCGTGGCGACGTCGTGGCTCAGCTTCCGGTTCCGGCGCGTGCGGCGGGTGCTCGAAGCGGCCCCGCTCGTGATCGTGGAGCACGGCAAGGCGATCGAGCGGAACCTCCAGGCCGAGCGGCTGACGGTCGAAGAGGTCGCCGCCGCGGCCCGCGTCCAGAAGATCGCCTCGCTCGAGGACGTCGAGTGGGCGATTCTCGAGGGGTCGGGCCAGATCAGCTTCATCGAGCGACCGGAGAGCTGAAAAGGACGGCGGCGACCGACCTAGGTCGGCGAGGCTCGGGGGTGGCCGAGATCGGTCGCGATCCGCTCGAGCGCAGCAGCCACGTCGGCGAGCGGGGCGCGCGTGTCGATCTCGTCGGTCGCCCCAGCGCGGAGCAATGGCTCGACCTCCGCGATGTCGCGCCGGATCGCCTCGCGCTCCGCGGCGGACTTGCCGTACGGGTTCGTCTCGCGGGCTGCGATCCGCTCGAGGATCACCTCGACCGGCGCGCTCAGCAGCACGACCGCATCGAAGCGCGGATAGAACGTCCCCTGGTTGGCGACGCAGCCCGAGACGAACACGGCATCGTGCTCGTGCTCGTGCTCGCCGAGCAGCGCGGCGATGCGCTCCTTGCGCCACAGCCGCTCCGAGCCGCGTCCGCCGGGCAGGCGCACGTCCTCGACCCAGCCGCCGTAGTCCGTGTCGACGACGCGGTGGCCGCGGCGCTCGAGCTCGGCGAGCACGCTCGACTTCCCCGTGCCGGACATTCCCGTGACGAGCACGATCGGCACATGCCCCCAGCGGGATTCGAACCCGCGCTACCACCTTGAAAGGGTGGCGACCTGGGCCGCTAGTCGATGGGGGCGGCCGGGCGAGGATAGCTGTGGCCGGAGCTACCATCCGTGGCCGCCCGGGCGGTTAGCTCAGCTGGTAGAGCGCCTGCCTTACACGCAGGTGGCCGCAGGTTCGAGTCCTGCACCGCCCATCCGATGGATACAGGGATCCCGGTACATCGAGGTCGGGAATACCCAGTGCGTAGCCGCGGCATTCAAGACGCAGACTCCAGACGGGCGCACGAGCCGCCGGCGGCTGGCGAGCGCGGCCCGTCAGACGGCACGCCGGTCAGTGCCGGGCGTTATGACTAATGCGACAGACCAAGCGAGAGGAGACGACGATGACGGCGCCCGGCCAACGACTGAGAGGAGCGGCGCTCCCCGCCGCCCATGCTTTCGACATCGAAGCTACGAAGATGCGTCTTGCCGCAGACGGCGGCTACCAGATCATCCACGAGTCAGCCGGACTCGAGATCGGCGTCTACGTCCTCGTCGCCCCCGAGCCCGATCATCAGCAACCCCACGACGACGACGAGGTCTACGTCGTCCTCGAGGGCCGAGGCACGCTTGACATCGAAGGCGAGCAATCGATCTCCGTGAAGGCCACGCCGTCTTCGTTCCCGCCGGCGCCAAGCACCAGTTCGTCGGGTACGAGCAGTTGAGCGTGCTCGTGATCTTCGAGAAGGGCGGACGCTGAGCCAGATGGAGACGCGCCCCCTCGCCGTTCCGTGCGGCCGCGCTCCTTGTAGAGCACGTCCGCCTCCGAAAGGCCGCCGGTAACCTGCCCGTCCTCCCTGCACCAGCCGCCCGGCCTCCCGTCTGTGAATTCTCCAGCGCGTCGACGTTGATCCGCCGGCGGTCGCGAACGACGCCTGGGCGATGAGCTGCTCCGGTCGCTCGCCGACGGCCACATGTGCGGGGAACCCGTAACGCGCACAGGGTCGTCGACGATGACCCGACTGCACGGTCCTCGCAGCATGGCAGTGGAGTCACTGAAGGGATGTGAGCGTCGCATTGCGGTTCGTTTGGGGCCACCGTGAGGGGTTTCGGGAGCTCGGCTTCGCCGGCTTGGCGGCGCTCGCGTACTTCGGGATTCGCAACCTGAGGGCGGGTAGTGCGACGGCGGCGTACGCGAACGCAAACGACGTCGTGGGATTCGAGCGTTCAGTTCACCTCGCGTGGGAGCCGTGGCTCCAGGAGCGGATCGTCACGCACGACGTTCTCGTCACGCTCGCGAACTGGACCTACATCTGGGCGCACTGGCCGGTAATCATCACGATCGCGGTCGTGCTCTTCAGGTGCGAGCGTCGACGCTACCGCTTGCTCCGGAACGCGATGCTGATCTCGGGCGCGATCGGGTTCCTCTTCTTTGCGTTTCTACCCGTGGCGCCACCGCGTCTGGCTGAGCCGGGCTCGTCGACACGGTCACGCTCCACTCGAGCTCGTACCGCGCGCTCCAGCCGCCAGGCCTGACGGACCAGTTCGCGGCGCTCCCGAGCCTCCACTTTGGCTGGAACCTCCTTGCCGGTATCGCAGTCTGGGGCGCGACGACCAACATCGCGCTGCGGACCCTCTCGGTCGTCGGTCCGGCGGCGATGGCCGCGGCGGTCGTTGTGACCGCGAACCACTACGTGATCGATGTCCTCGCCGGCCTCGTGGTCGTTCTCGTCGGCCTCGCCGCTGACCGGGTGATCGATGGGCGGCCAGTACGTTCGGCGGCCGATGGTTTTCCTTATCGCCCATCGCGCCGGGAACGACCTGGCGAGGCTCCGGCAGGCGGAGACGCTGGGCTTCGACCTCATCGAGGCCGACCTACGGGTGTGGCGAGGGCGGGTCGAGATCCGGCACCTGAAGACCCTCGGGCCGATCCCGCTCCTGTGGGGCCGTGGGCACTCGCCAATCCGCTCGCGCCTCGCCCGGTGCTCGGTCAGCTCCTCGCTGCGGTCGACCCGGGCACTGAGCTCCTGCTCGACCTGAAAGGCCATGACCCGACGTTGTCGAGGCTCGTCCTCGAGGAGCTCTCAGGACGCCCGACCCGTGTCACCATCTGCGCTCGAAGCTGGCGCCTTCTCGAGCCATTCGCCGGCCGCCCCGGCATCCGGACGGTCCACTCGGTCGGCACGACATGGGAGCTTCGGCGCTTGCGCCGACGCTTCTCCGGCGGTCGTCTGGCCGGCGTCTCGATCCACGAGCGCCTACTGGACGTCGCGACTCTCTCCGAGCTGCACCGGCTCACGACCCTCGTCGTGACTTGGCCCGGTCAACTCCCTCCAGCGGGCGCGAGAGCTGATCGCGCCGGGGTCGACGGACTGATCAGTGACGATCCGACACCGGCGCGCCTCCCACCCGCGTGATCGAGCCCCTCCGCTCGCTCGACGCCGTCACCGACCGCATCTTGGCGCTCGACGGACGCTGACTCACGGTCGCGCTCGTCTTCCAGCTCGCGAACCTCGGACTGCGGGCGTTTGCGCTGCGTCGCGTCCTCGCGGCGAACGCTGCCGGCCGGTCGGTGATGCCGTCGCCGCCGAGGTGGCAGGGAGCCTCGACCTGCCGCTCGACGCCGTGGCCGTGCGCAAGATCGGCCATCCCTGGCAGCCCGAGTACGCGCTCGGAGCCGCCGCTCCCGGTCGCGACGGGATCTTCATCCGCTCGCACGACGGGCTCGACGAGCGGCTCCTCGGAGCTGCGATCGCCCGGGCGAAGGCGAGCGCGGAGGAACTCGACGACGTGCTGCACGGACGACGTGATCTGCCTGTCTGAGCCCGAGATCTTCGGCGCGGTCGGCTTCTGGTAGGAGGACTTTGCCCAGGTCGGCGACGCCCAGGTGCTCGCGCTGCTGGAGCCACAGGGCATGCGGCTCGCCGTTTGACGTAGCGGTTTAACGTAGCGGAGAGCCGGCCGCTACGGGCAGGATCGCCGCAGCCGGTTCACGACCCTTTTCATGACCCGTTCATGCTCCTCGGGCCTCGCTCGCGTGAGTCGCCGATCGCAGCGTTACCTTGGAGTCCACGTCGGTGACGCCGGGGACGCTCGCGACGAGGTGCGACAGGCATGCGAGGTCGGCCGCTGACTGAGCTCGCCGTCCAGCTGCACGCGCCCGTGCTTCGCGACGACCGAGACCCGCGGCGCCTCGAGCAGAGCGATCTTCTCGACAACGTCTCGCTCGATGTCGGGATCGGAGCGAGCGAAGTACCTGACGAGATCCGTTCGCGTGATGACTCCGACGAGGTCGTCCCGATCGACGACCGGGAGGCGGTTGATGTCGTACGAGCTCATCAGCCACGCGGCCTCGTAGACGGACATCCAGGCGCCGATGGTGATCGGAGGCGACTTCATCGCCTGTCCGACCGTCGATGCCCCCGCCGCACCGGATCGCGTTCGCCGGCGGAGCCGTGGGAAGCGTCCTCGCGTCTCCACGTCCGGTCCGCGCTCTCGCTCGACGATGTCCGAGGCCGACACGACTCCGACGACGTGCCCGTCTTCGACCACCGGCACCCCGGAGATCCCGTGCCAGGTCAGCAACGCCGCGAGATCGCGCAGACTCATCTGCGGTGGAACCGTCAGAGCGGGCTCGCTCATCACATCTCGCACCCTCATCGGATTCACCTCCTCGAACGCAGGCGCTAACGCCTTCGAAAGCAGCATCGCGACGCACAGCGGCGAAAGCATCGGGGTAAGCCACGATCCGCGTTCGTAGTTTCAGCGGCGACCGCTGGCCCCGTCGCCTCCGAGGCCCGCGCCCGTGCGCTCTCAGAACAGCTCGTTCTCGCCCGCGAAGACAGAGGACACCGAGCCCGACTCGAACACGGCGCGGATCGTCCCGGCGAGCATGCCGGCGCTGGTGACGACGACCATCGTGCTAGTCGTCAGTCGCGCCGCGAAGGGCGACTACGGGCCCCTCGAGCGCGCAGGCTCGGGGGATCTCGAGATCGGCGACCTGAACGTCATGGGCTCCTCGATCTGGTGCAACGAGCCCTGGGCCGGGATCGACGCAAGGGCCTATGGGGCACCGACTTCGACGGCTACGCGACCGCGAAGATCGCGGCGTTCCGAAAGGAGTGCAGCTCCGTCCCGAGGCGCGCCGAGCCGCACTCGTTCTGGGCGCTCCCCGTGTCCAGCCGGGTGCCGGTGCTGGCGTTCGTGGGCGGCGCCGATCCGCAGGATCCCATCACCAACCTCCCCAACTTGAAACGGCAGTTCCCCGACAGCCGCGCGGTGATCCTCCCGCACACCGGACACCGCTTCTACATCGGCAGCTGTGTCGATCAGATGATGGCCGATTTCGTTGCTCACGGCACCACAAAGGGCCTGGACACGACACGCTGTGACGGCTTGGTCGTGGTGCCGCCGTTCCCGCTGACCGACTGAGTCCAGACCGAGATACGTCGGGCCGTACCACTGTCGGCTGCGCCAGCGTGCGGGAATGTCTCCTGAAGCCATAGCTCGCGAAGGCGACGGTCGGCGTTCGGACCTGGGAGACTTGGCCCATTGGCCCATGTTGCGCGAGGCCGTCGGCGACCTACTCATCTCGGGTGCTCCGGTAGCACTCAGCCCGATCCCGATCGGCAGCAGCGGCCTGCTCGAGGTCCGGCGGCGAGGGCAAGTCCCGTTCGAAACGAGCTGGCCGCCCCTTCGCGGGGGCGACCAGCGTGTGTCGGCATTGGACGGTCCGACCGTTTAGATGCCGAGAATCTGCTTCTTCTTGGCTGCGAACTCTTCCTCGCTGAGCATGCCCTGCTCTTTCAACGCCGCGTACTTCTGGATCTCCTCGGCGGCGTCGGGCTCGGCCGGTGCTACCGCGGCTGCCTGCTGTGGAGCCGTCTGTTGAGCTTGCAGCTCCGCGATCTGGGCGTTTTGTGCGGCTTCCTGCTGGGCGGCGGCCTGACTCTTCTGAGCGCTCTTCGCACCCATGTGAGCCGCCCCGCCAACAACGACCGCTGTCCCGATGAGTCCGGGCCCCCTGCGTCCTCTCATCTGAAACCTCCTGTTGTCGTCTAGACCTTGGCTGCTTCGTCGAATGCCCACTCGCGGGCTGCCTGAACGACGTCGTGTGGGACACGGTCGAACGCGAGCAGGGCTCCGCCCGCGTCACGCACGGCCTGCGCAACGTTACGAGCCCAGACGTTCTCCCATACAAGAAGAGCCGCCGAAGAGTTCAGCTCGAGGTCCTGGCCGGCGGCCTGGAGCTCTTCATCGCTGAAGAGGCCCTGCACTTCGATGTGCAGCGCGTCGAGTGCCTCTTGCATGTCCGGGGCGAGGTCCGCGAGCTCGAACGTGAACACCCGGCCGTTCTCATCCTTGCTGACGAACACGGCGTCGATAATGCGAATCGTGCCCGCATCAACGAGGTCGTTGAGCGCCGGCACGATCTTCACCTTTGAACTGGTTGCCCGGGAACGCGATCACCGCGTAGTCGACGGGTCCGATCTCCTCCATCTGTTTTCCTCCCTGCTCTTGTCGTCGATCTCGAGCAGGAACCCTGCCCATGACCCAAATGAGAATCCCACAGCGACGAGCCTCTTCCATCGGGCCCCTCACCGATCAGCTTTTGTGGGAAACCCGCACCGGCGCGTCTAGTGACCCAGTCGCCCTGCCCGGACAGACCACACGCGTCGCTCGTATTGAGTTCGAGCAGAACCGGAGACCTCAGACCGGCCTTAGGTGCAGCTGAGTGTCCTCCCGAGCAAGCGGTGCGAGTCACGAAGCTGGACGCTTGTAACTTGCACCACAAGGCTCGTTCCTCGCTCCGAGGGCTCAGCGCACTGGTCTGGGCGAGCGTGCTGGAATGTCCCTCGAGGAACGTCGCAGACGATACGTCCCTGACCGTGCTCGTCGAGGCGCCTGATTGTCTCGTGGGCCCGCGACGTAGTTCCCTGTGGCAGGATCAGCGGTCGTGGATGCGAACCGAATTGAAGCCTTCCCGATCTTCGCCGATCTTCCTCCTGCGGAGCTCGACGCGCTTGCGACAACGATGACTGAAGTCGAGATCGACGCGGGTGCCGAGGTTGTGACGCTCGATGACTACGGAACCGGCCTCTATTTCATCGAGCACGGAGAGGCTGAGGTCTTGACCGATGGTGGTGAAGAACCCCAGATTCTCGGCCGCGGTGACACGTTCGGCGAGATCGCACTTCTGCTCACCGGACAGCGGACTGCGACGGTCGTGTCGCGTACGCCGATGCGCCTCCTGTCGCTCTCGGGTCAGGACTTCGAGCGCATCCGAGCCCGTGTACCGGAGCTCGAGCGCTCATTGCGCCGCATCGGTCTCGAGCGCTCGGGTCGATAGACGCCTCCGGCGCCGATAACGTCGAGTGGCCGCAAGTCCGCTCGGCTGCGCGACTGTCCTCTCACCTGATCGCCCGCCTCAATCGAGGTCAAGCGGCTCGGCTACAACCGTGACGTGGTTTGCGCAACGTCCGGTACCGCCCATACCGACGTCGCGAGAATCCGCTGCCGGGGTTACGCGTCGGTGGTCGCGAGCGGCTGCGATCCGTCCCGCCTTGGCGATGGGTCAGGTCGTCGTCCGTGACGAGGCGTGTGTGCGGCGTTACGCGGTCGGGCTCGCCTCGAGCGCGGCCTTCGCCGCGGAGACCTGCTCGCGACGCGCGGCGGTCAGCTCCTGGACGACGATCTGGATCATCGCGGCGAGTGGAACGGCGGTGAGCGCCCCGAGGACCCCCAGCAGCGCCCCGAAGAGGGTGACCGAGATGATGATGAAGAACGCCGAGAGGTTGACGGCCTTCCCCTGGATCTTCGGCGTGAGGATGTTGTTCTCGAGCTGCTGGTAGACGAGCAGCACGGCGAGCATCACGAGGGCCGCGGCGATTCCCTCTTCAGCCCACAGTGCGGGGACGAGGACGAAGCCGGCGATGGTCGCGCCGATGTTCGGGATCATGTCCAGCAGGCCCGCGATCACGCCGAGGCCGACCGCGAAGCTCGACCCGAGTAGCCACGCGGTCGTCCCTTGCACGGTCCCCGCGATGGTCGCGATCACCACCACCCCGATCGCCCAGCGGGAGACCGCGGTCGTGATCCGCTCCCAGACGCCGAGCCAGCGATCCTCCTCGTCGGGCATCAAGACGCTCCCGAGGGCCCGCTTGAGATTGCCGATGTCGGTGAGCAGGAACAGGCAGATGAACAAGATCGTGAAGAGCGCGAGGAACACGCTGAAGAAGCTGCCCGCGATGCCGAGCACCGCCGAGATCGCGGTCGGCAGCGAGCTCGAGATGTCCGACGCGCCGTTCTGCACGTTCTGCGCCGCTCCACTGTCGCCGAGCCACGAGAGCTCGCCGGAGTCCCGCAGCTGTTGCACGGTCGCCGGGAGCTGCACGAGGAAGTCACGCACGCCGCCGACCAGCGGGACCAGGAGCACGAGGAAGAGCAGTGTGACCGCGAGCGCGGTGCCGATCACGGTCACGGTCGCCGCGAGACCGCGCGAGAGATGGGTCTTCCGCATCACGAACCGGACCGGGTACTCGAACACGAGCCCGAGGAAGATGCCCACGAACACGATCAGGAACGTGTCGCCGATCGCGCGGAACGCGGACATGAGCGCGAACGCCGCGGCGACGAGCACGAGCGTCGCGAGCGGGACGAGCAATTCCACACGCCGTGCGCGCGGCGAAGACATGCTGGACTGTACGCGGGCGAGGCGCCGGCTCCTTCCCCGCGGCCGCAGTTAGACCTCGGTCAACCCGGCGGGAGGCCGGCCGTGCGGCGCGCTGCCTCGCGCGCCTGGCGCTCGTACGGGCTCCGCCAGTAGCCGGTGCGGAGGTAGCTGAGCGGCATCCGCACCGGGCGGTGCTGCATCTGCCACACGTGGCAGAGCTCGTGGGTGACGAGGTCGTCGGAGAGGTCGCCGTGCCGCAGGAAGATCACGTAGTGGGTCGCGAACCCGTCGAACTGCCGCCACGGCCGCAGCCGGAACAGCCAGGGGGTGACGACGATGCGCACGCGCCCGATGCGGACGGGCCGCGGCCACCAGTCGAGGCGGTCGAGCCGCGCTTTCGCCCGCACGAGCCGCGGGTCGGCACGGCCGGCGGCCGTGCTCGCGGGCAACGTCAGGCGATCGGATCGAGGACGAGGACCGCCGAGAGGTCCTGCGCCTGCGTGTACTGGAACTGGTAGAGGCGGGACCGGGTGATCGTGTTCAGCGTCTGCAACTCCCCGGCCTTGATCGTCCCGACGGTCGGCGTGATCGGGGAGAGCGTCTGCGCGAGCGGCTCCTTGAGCTCGGGCGAGACGTCCTTGCGCTCCAGGAACACCGCGGTCCCAGCCGACTGGCCACCGGGCGGAGGCGGCAGGAACACGGTCACGGAGTCGACGCCGTCGACGTACTTGAACGTGTAGAGCGCGAGCTCCAGCGCCTGACGGCGGAGCAGCGTGTGTCTGGCTTCCGTCGGCGGGCCCTGGGTCAGCGCGCAGCCGTCACCCAGGCCGCAGAGCACGAACTGCATGCTCTTCGACGCGTCGACGATCTCGATGTCGTCCTCCTCCGCCTGTCCGGTGGAGGTGTCCGGCCTGACCGCGATCGCCGCGATCGGGATCGGGTTCGTGGAATCGCCGCCGGCGGTCACGGTCGGGGGCCCGCCGAGCGCGACGACCATCTGCTGTCCCTGCTGGCGGTATTCCTTCGCGACGTGATCGGCGATCTGCTTGACCCGTGCGTTCGAGCTGCCCGTCGGCTCCCACGACGACCACGACGGAGTCGGCACCGCGTCGGGGCGCGCGAGCAGCACGGCGAACGCGCCGATCGCGATCCCGCCGATGAGCGCGAGCGCGCCGTAGATCAGCGCGAAGCGGCGCCGGTAGGCGCTGCGCCGCGCACGCTCCTCGCGGGACGTGGCCTCCGACTCGTCGACCGGCCGAGCGAGGTCGGCGTCGACGAGGGGCCGAGACTGGACGCCTTCGCTCACTTCGTCTCGACCTCCCGCGGCCGCCGCTCCGGCGACGTGATGGCGAAGAACGGCGGCGGCCAGACCGACTCGTCACCGTAGTCGAGGTCGGGAATCCGCAGCCCGACCGAGTCGAGCAGGTCGAGCAACTCGTCGCCGAAGATCTCTTTCCGGTCCATCAGAACCGCGGCGATCCGATCGAGCGCTTCCGTGTTCGACGTCGCGAGGTTGTGGGCGACGACGTACGCCTGGCCGATGATCTGCGACGCAGCTCGCCGCTTCGACGGGTCCGAGAGCGCGCCGGCGATCGGGTCGGGTGCCATCGGGCCGCCGCCACCGCCCATGCGATTCATGATCTGCATCCCGATGCCTTCGAAGCGCTCGAGCACGCGTGCGCGCGCCGCGTCCTCGCTCTCGCCCTCCTTCGGCGTCGCGTAGAACGGCTGCGGGCCCATCGCGGCGGCGCCGACCATCGCGGCAGTCTGGGCGGTCACCGCCATCACGTCCCCGCCGACCCCGGTCGAGTTCTCGTTGTAGAAGACCCGCTCGGCCGCCATCGCGCCGAGCCCCCACACGAGCTGGGCGAACATCTCACTCTGGAAACGAGCGAACCGCTCCTCCTTCTCACGAGCCTGGTGATGGCCGCCCGAGTCGCCGCGGCGCTTGATCGACAGCCGAGTCGACTCGAAGTCCTTCATGAAGGCATGTCCCGCGATCGCGTGGCCGGCCTCGTGGATCGCGATCGCCCGCCCCTCGCGCTCGATGTACTCGATCCCGATCGCGGTGCCCGACTCGAGGGTCGTGATCGACTCGACGAGGTCCTCCCAGCTGAACCGCTCCCGTCCCGAGTGGTGCGCGATCGTCAGCGCCATCGACGTGACCTGCTCGATCATCGCGGGCGAGTAGCCGTTCGTCACGCGGGCGATCTCGTCACGGCGCCGAGGCATGTCGAGGTCGGCGTCATGGGAGACCTTGTTGATGTAGAGGTCGATGATGTCGAGCCGGTCGTGCTTCGTCGGCGTCCGGAACCACACGTGGCGACCCATCCGGCCCGGGCGGATCAGCGCCGGATCGAGCCGGTCGATCGGCACGTTCGTCGCGCCGATGAAGTAGACCTGCTCGCTCCGCGGACGCGGCGCCGGCAGCCGGAGCGACTTGCCCTTCACCCGCCGCGGCACGATGAAGCTCGCGTCGAGCAGCGTGTTCGTCTTGTTCGTGATCATGCGGCGCATGAACGGCGGGTTGTCGATGCCGTCCATCACGACGAGCAGCTGGTTGAGCGCCATCCCGCCCATGCCGCCCATCATCCCCGGGAACATGTAGCCGTAGAACCGCATCATGTTGGCTGCGAAGCCGCTCGGCCCGACGGTCGGCGTCTCTCGGCTCGCGAACAGCTTCTCGCGCCAGGCCCGCGTCTCGAGCACCATGTCGCCGGAGGGGTTGAGGGAGCCCCACGGCCCGTAGAAAAGATCCTCGTGCAGGCTGAGCGGCGTGAGCGGCGGGACGTTGATCGCGCCGCCGAAGCCGGTGCCGAGCGACTGGCGGCGCATGCCGACCGCGTCGATCTCGTCGATGAACACGATGCACGTGCCGCCCCACTTGCGCGCCGCGCGCTTCGCCTTCCACGCGAGGTAGCGCACGACGATCGCGTCGATGCCGATGAACGTCGCGGCGAAGCCCGAGCCCGGGATCGAGACGAACGGTGAGTTGAAGCCGGTCGCGAGCGCCTTCGCGAGCATCGTCTTGCCGGTGCCGGGCGGGCCGAAGAACAGCACGCCGCGCTCGCGCTTGCCGCCGTGGTGCTCGAACTGCTCGCCCGACTGCCAGATCGAGACGACGCGACGCACCTCTTCCTTCGCCTCGGCCTGGCCGCGCACGTCGTCGAGCTTCACGCCCCACTGCGCGTCGCCCGGCTCGAACGTCTTGATCTGGGTGAGGTTCATCGCGAGGAGCGGGCCGAACAGGATCCCGAAGTTCGCGATGAAGAGGAAGAACACGAACACGACCTGGATCCAGAGCGCGGGCGACGAGAAGATGTTCCCGATCCCGTCCAGGATCCAGCTGATCGTCCCGAACCACGTGCCGCCCCGGAACAGCCAGAGGACCGTGATCAGGACGACGAAGTAGACGGCGATCTTGAACCAGAAGCGCCAGAACCACGCGCGGCGCCGGCCCACGACGTCCTCCTCGCGCAGCTCGCGGCTCTCGATGCCGAAGAGGCTCGGTGACGGGATCAGGCGTCGGAAGAGGAGATCGGCGAAGCCGCGGAAGACGACGACGACCGCGACCGTCACGATCAGCGCCTTCCACCAGACGATGTCGCTGTGCTGCGTCAGCCAGATGTACAGCGCCGGCGACGTCAGTACCGCGACGAGAGTCGCTGCACGCGTGAGCTTCTTCCAGCTCCGGGCGAGCTCCTGGGACGCTTCGGCCTGAGGCAGGCCGGAGAGCGATTCCGCTGCGGTCGCCATTCTCAGAAGTGTACGCAGGGCCGCGCCGCGGCAGATGTTGGCCGGATGTTAAGGGCCAGTCTCCATCAGGCCTGGCGCCTCTTGACGAGGGCCGTAGCGCCCCGTGGCGGGATCGGATCGGCACGGGTCGGGCCGCTGCTAGCGTCGAGGGATGACACAGGCGACGCTCCACACCAGCGAAGGGCCGATCGCGATCGAGCTCTTTCCCGAGGACGCACCGAAGACCGTCGAGAACTTCACGAAGCTCGCCGGCGACGGCTTCTACGACGGCCTCGTGTTCCACCGGGTGATCCCGGACTTCATGATCCAGGGCGGCTGCCCACGCGGCGACGGGAGCGGCGGGCCTGGCTACACGTTCGAGGACGAGCCGAACGACCATCCCGTCGAGCGGGGCGCGCTCGCGATGGCGAATGCCGGGCCGAACACGAACGGCTCGCAGTTCTTCATCGTCACCGCCGAGGCCTGCCCGTGGCTCGACGGCAAGCACACGGTGTTCGGTCGCGTCTCGTCGGGTCAGGACGTCGCCGATCGGATCTCCCAGCTCGACCGCGACGCGCGCGACCAGCCGACCGAGCCGGTGATGATCGAGCGGGTGGAGCTGGTTTAGTTTCGCGAAGCGGGAATCCGCAGGGGCGGATTCCCGCCGCTTGATCCCCGCCCTGTGGGGCGGGGCAGATCCCTGAAGGCGCCCGCTTCGCGGTCGCAGTGCATGTGTTTCGCGAAGCGGGAATCGGCGGGGGCGGATTCCCGCCGCTTGATCCCCGCCCTGTGGGGCGGGGCAGATCCCTGAAGGCGCCCGCTTCGCGGTCGCAGTGCATGTGTTTCGCGAAGCGGGAATCGGCGGGGGCGGATTCCCGCCGCTTGATCCCCGCCCTGTGGGGCGGGGCAGATCCCTGAAGGCGCCCGCTTCGCGGTCGCAGTGCATGTGTTTCGCGAAGCGGGAATCGGCGGGGGCGGATTCCCGCCGCTTGATCCCCGCCCTGTGGGGCGGGGCAGATCCCTGAAGGCGCCCGCTTCGCGGTCGCGATGCACCGGCTGGATAGCCCTCACGTAGATTCTCCTGGTGGAGCTCGCCGGCAAGACCGCGATCGTCACCGGCGCGTCGTCCGGCATCGGCGCGTCTACCGTGCGCAAGCTCCGCGAGGCGGGAGTGCGGGTCGCGGGCGGCGCGCGGCGTCTCGAGCGGGTCGAGGCGGACATCGCGCTGCCGCTCGACGTGACCGACGAGGCATCGAGCAAGTCGTTCGTCGACGCCGCGGTCGCGGAGCTCGGCGGGGTCGACATCCTCTTCAACAACGCGGGTCTCGCGCTCGGGCGGGCGCCGTTCGACGAGTCGAGCCCCGAGGACGAGGCAGCCGTGATCCACACGAACGTCGACGGCGTCCTGCGCATCACCCGGCTCTGCCTCCCTCACGTGCGCGACGGCGGCCACATCCTCTTCATGGGCTCCGTGGCCGGACGTCAGGCCTATCCGCACGGGGCGTCCTACATCGCCTCGAAGTTCGCGGTGCGCGGCTTCTCGTACGCGCTGCGAGAGGACCTGCTCGGGAGGCCGATCAGGATCACGACGGTCGACGCCGGGCTCGTCGAGACGGAGTTCTCGCTCGTGCGCTTCTACGGCGACCAGAGCAAGGCGGATGCGGTCTACGACGGCGTCGACCCGGTCACGCCGGACGAGGTCGCGGACTGCGTCCTGTTCGCGCTGACACGGCCGCTCCACGTGAACCTCGACGAGATCGTGATCAAGGCGATCGCCCAGTCGAGCGGTGCACGGGTCGTGCGCCGCGACGCCTCCGCCTGACCGGAGAGCGCGTCATGGGGCTCCGCTCGGCGTACGACCGGGAGATCTTCCGGCTCGCGCTCCCCGCGCTCGGGGCGCTCGCCGCCGAGCCGCTCTACGTGCTGGTGGACACCGCGATCGTCGGCCATCTCGGCCGCTCGCAGCTCGCCGCCCTGGGTGCTGCCGCGACCGTCCTCGGCGTCCTCGGGATGTTCAACTTCCTCCAGTACGCCACGACCGCCCAGGTCGCACGAGCGACCGGGGCGCACGAGGACGAGGTCGCACGGCGCCTCGGCGCGCAGGCCTTCTGGCTCTCGCTCGTGATCGGAGTCGTGCTCGCGGTCGTTCTCGCAGCCCTGGCCGGGCCGGTCGTGTCGCTGATCGGCGTCGGCGGCCAGACGGCGGACTACGGCGAGACCTATCTGCGCATCGTCGCGATCGGCGTCCCGTCGTTCTTCCTCGCGCTCTCGGGGCAGGGGTTCCTTCGCGGGCGGGCGGAGCTCACCGCGCCTCTCGTGGTGATCGTGCTCGCCAACCTGCTCAACGTCGTGCTCGAGCTCGTGTTCGTGTACGGGCTCGGGTGGGGGATCGAGGGCTCGGCCTGGGGCACGGCGATCGCGCAGACGTGCATGGGCGCGGCGTTCGTCTGGCTGATCGTCTCGCGCGCCGGCCGCCGAAACCTCGCGCCGGTCGTCGCGCTCGCCCGGAAGCTGCTCGCGGTGGGGAAGTTCATCTTCGTGCGGACGGCGGCGTTGATCAGCGCGTTCCTGCTCGCCGGTGCGGTCGTGGCCCGGTTCGGCGATGCGGAGCTCGGCGCGTACCAGATCTCCTTCCAGCTCTTCCTCGCGCTCGCACTCGCGCTGGACGCGATCGCGATCGCGGGGCAGATCATCGTCGGACGCGAGCTCGGCGCGGGACGCCCGGAGCGCGCCTACGACGCGAGCGTCCGCATGATCACGCTCTCGGTCGCGACGGGAGCGCTGTTCGCGCTGGGCCTGCTCCTGCTCGAGAACGCGCTACCGCGACTCTTCACCTCCGACCCGCGCGTGCTCGCCGAGTGCGCGGCGCTGTGGCCGATCTTCGCGCTCCTGCAGCCGCTCAGCGGGGCGGTGTTCGCGCTCGACGGGATCCTGATCGGGGCGAGCGACGGGCCGTACATCGCCGGCTCGATGGTGGCGGCGTTCGGCGTCTGCGCGGTGCTGCTCGGGGCTGCGAGCGCGGGCGGTTGGGGCGTCCGCGGGGTGTGGGCCGCCCTCGCCGCGCTGATCCTCGTCCGCGCGGCGACGATGGGCCTCCGCTTCGCCCGCCGCCGCTGGCTCGTCACCGGCTGGGCGTGACGCGTGCGCGCATATCCTCCCCGGCGTGAGCGAGGGTCTCAACGTGCTCGGTACGCCGCTCGAGCCGTGCGGCTTCGACCCGTTGACGGGCTTCTGGCGTGACGGGAGCTGCCGCACCGGTGGGGAGGACATGGGCGTCCATGCGGTCTGTGCCGTGATGACGGACGAGTTCCTCGCGTACAGCGCGTCGGTCGGCAACGATCTCTCGACCCCGCGGCCGGAGTTCGGCTTCGCCGGTCTCGTGGCCGGCGACCGGTGGTGTCTCTGCGCGGACCGCTGGCAGCAGGCTCTCGAGGCGGGGCTCGCGCCCCCGGTCGTGCTCGAGGCGACGCATGCGCTCGCGCTCGAGTTCTCGTCGCTCGAGGCGCTCAGGGCCCACGCCGCCGGCGGCTGAGGGTTCGGTCAGAGGGCCGCGGCTTCTGCGCGCTTGCGCCAGTAGCGCTCGAAACCCGCGTAGCAGTGCCAGTAGGGCGCCGCACGGTCGTATGCGTCCGCCTCCCCCGGCTCGGCCGCCGCCACGTCCGCCCGCGCCGCAGCGACGAACGTCGCCTCGTCCATCCCGTGCGCCACGCGCTCACCCCACTCGTGCATGGTCTCCCGGAGCGCGGCGAGGTGCCGCTCGACGTCCTCGAAGAGCCCGAAATGGATCAGGGCCAGTGCGCGTGGCTCGCGCCGTTCGATCTCGTCGAGCGTCGCCCGCCATGCCTCGAGGTCGAGCTCGGGCGGGGGCGTGGGGGCGAACACGAACCGGCCCGGAGCGATCCGCACGCCGGCGGCGTCGCCTGCATACAGCGTCCCGTCCTCGTGGAGATAGCAGACGTGGTGCCACGCGTGGCCGGGGGTCGCGAAGCACGCCAGCCCGACGACGTCCTCTCCGGTCGGCCGGGCGTTCGCGGCGGGCACGGGCGCGAGCTCGCCCCAGAGCTCGTCGAACGCGTCGCCGTAGAGCCGGCGTGCGCTCGCCTCCAGCCGCGCGGGATCGACCAGGTGCGGCAGGCCGACCTCGGATACGTGCACGGTGAGCCCGGGGTGCTCTCGCACGAGAACACCGGCGGCCCCGGCGTGATCGAGGTGGATGTGCGAGAGCAGCAGGTGACGCAGATCGCCGATCTCGACGCCGTGCTTCCCGAGCGCCGCGCGCAGGGCCGGGAGGCAGCTCGAAGGGCCGCAGTCGAACAGCGCGAGGCCGTCGTCGGTCTCGACGAGGTACGCGCCGATTCGGCGCGTGTCCCCGAGGTGGAGTAGATCGAGCGGTTGCGAGGGCATCCCCGGACGCTACCTCGGGTTACCCGTACCCCGCGCGGCGACTCCGCCTTCTAGCGTCGGTCGGCGGGAGCGATGACTTCCGCGCAGCGAGGCGGTCATAGCTCCGACGCAGTCGAACGAAGGAGGCAGAAAATGCCCGCACCAACGCTCGTGGTCGGCGCTCCGTGCTGGATCGACCTGTACAGCTCGGACACCGGCAAGGCAACGGAGTTCTACGGCCGGCTCCTCGGCTGGCAGGCGCAGCCGGCGGACGAGCGGTTCGGCGGCTACTTCACGTTCACGAAGGACGGGAAGCACGTCGCGGGCTGCATGGCGAACGACGGGTCGACCGGCTATCCGGACGGATGGGGCGTCCACCTGATGACCGACGACATCCAGGCGACGGCGGGCGCCGCCGCCGGCCACGGCGGCGCGGTCGAGATGGAGCCGATGGAGGTGGCGGAGAACGGCAGCTTCGCGCTGCTCAAGGATCCGGGCGGCGCGCTCGTGGGCGCGTGGCAGCCGAACGAGGTCGCGGGGTTCGAGGCGACGCGCGAAGCCGGCACGCCCGCGTGGTTCGAGCTGCACACGGGCGCGTACGACGACGCGATCTCGTTCTACCGCGGCGTCTTCGGCTGGGACACGCACGTGATGAGCGACACGGAGGAGTTCCGCTACACGACGCTCGGCCAGGACGAGGGCGCCCTCGCCGGGATCATGGCCGACCCGGGGGAGCCGTCGGGCTGGAACGTCTACTTCGAGGTCGCCGACGTCGACGCCGCGCTCGCCCAGGTCGTCGAGCTCGGAGGCACGATCGTCGCAGCCGCCCAGGACACGCCCTACGGCCGCCTTGCGCGGGCTGCCGACCCGACCGGGGCGCCCTTCCGGCTCGTCACGAGCCCCTGAGTCGGCGCGGGTCTCCGGCGTCCTCGGCGCCGGAGACCGCCTCGCCGTTCGCCCCTGTTCGCCGCCAAACCGGTGTCAGACACCGTCCGGGGTCAAGAGCGATCTGTGCCGGTTGTGTGTCAATCGCTCCACACACTGCCGAATCGCTCATTTGTTGCCTGTACCGTATACGAATGGCGCGGCCACCACGCGACTGGGTCGAGGGAGCGATCTACCATGTTTTCTCGCGCGGAAGCAACCGACAGGCGATCTTCCTGAACGAAGGCGACTATGTCGAGTTCGAGACGCTCCTGAGCGTCTCGCTCCGAAATCACGGCGTCGATTGCTTCGGCTGGTCGTTCATGCCCAATCACTGGCACGGCGTGGTCCGCTGTCCTTCGAACGGCCTTTCTCGGTTCATGAAGGCCGTGAACCATCGATACGCGCTGCGCTTCGACCGCCGCTGGGGCAGGAGCGCGCACGTCTTCGACAACAGGTTCGGCGCTGTCCTCCAGAAGACCCAGGAGCAGTTCATGTGGACGCTCCGCTACGTGGTGCGGAACCCGGTCGAGGCCGGCATCTGCGCAACACCGTTCGATGCACGGTGGACGAGCTTCGCCGCGACCGCGGGTCTTGCGCCCGCCCCCAACTACCTGCGCGTCGACCAGATCCTCGAGTGCTTCGGAGCCGACCGCGACACGGCCAGGCGGCGATGGATCGAGTTCGTGCTCGCGGACGGCGACCCGTCCGACGGGTCACCCAGGCAGGTGCGGTCCGATTCAACGATGTCTTTGGGGTTGGGCATCCTGGTCTGAGCCGGCCCGACCAGCCCGTTGAGAACTCGGCGCGAAATCGGCACGTTTCCGTCTTGACACCGAACGGTGTCTGACACCGAACGGCCCGCGCCCCGGAGACCGGTGCGTCAGGCGCGGCTCGGGGTGGCGGCGAGGGCGCGCTCGAGGTCGGCGACGAGGTCGTCGGCCGACTCGATCCCGACCGAGAGGCGCACGAGGTTGCGCGGTGCAGCGAACGGCCCGGTCGCAGTCGACGCGTGCGTCATCCGCGCCGGGTGCTCGATCAGGCTCTCGACCCCGCCGAGGCTCTCCGCGAGTGTCCACAGGTCGGTCCGCGCGACGAGGTCGACTGCCTCCTCCTCGCTCTCGACGAGGAACGAGACCATGCCGCCGAAGTCGCGCATCTGCGCCGCCGCTACCTCGTGTCCCGGGTGCTCCGGCAGGCCCGGCCACAGCACCCCCGTGACGCGAGGGTGGGTCGAGAGGAACTCGGCCACCATGCGGGCGTTCGCGCAGTGGCGCTCCATACGCAGCGCGAGCGTCTTGAGGCCCCGCAACACGAGCCACGCGTCGAACGGGCCCGGCACGGCGCCGAGCGACTTCTGCAGGAACCGCAGCCGATCCGCGATCGTCGGGTCGTTCGTCGCGGCGAAGCCGCCGATGACGTCGGAGTGACCGCCGAGGTACTTGGTGGTCGAGTGGAGCACGATGTCGGCCCCGAGGTCGAGCGGCGTCTGGAGGAACGGCGTCGCGAACGTGTTGTCGACGACGAGGAGCGCGTCGGCGGCCCGTGCGGCCCGAGCGACGGCCCGGATGTCCACGACGTTGAGGAGCGGGTTGGTCGGAGTCTCGAGCCAGACGAGCCGCGCGTCCGCGACGTGCGCCTCGGGCTCCGCCGTGAGCGCCTCCGGCGTCGCGTAGGCGAAGCGGTAGCCCTTCGGCTCGTAGACCTGCGAGAACAGGCGGTAGGTGCCGCCGTAGACGTCGTTCACCGAGACCACGCGGTCGCCGGGGTCGAGGAGATGGAGCACCGACATCGTCGCCGCGATCCCCGAGGCGAATGCGTGGCCGTGGTCGGCGTTCTCGAGGGAGGCGAGACACTCCTCGAGCGCGGTCCGCGTCGGATTCGACACGCGGGCGTAGTCGTAGCCCTTCGTGACCCCGACCGCCTCCTGGGCGAACGTCGACGTCTGGTAGATCGGGGTGACGACCGCACCCGTGGTCGGATCGGGCTCCTGGCCGGCATGGATCGCGCGTGTGGCGAAGTCCATGGGCGGATCGTAGTCGCGCGTGGGACGGCGCTCAGCGTACGACGGCGTGCAGGCCGATCACCCGGCGCAACCGGTCGAGCGCCCGCTCGAACGCGTCGTCGAGCGCGGCCGAGCCGGCGCACGCCGTCCTCGACGTGGAACGCCCGGACGACGAGCGCCCCCGCGGCGCGGTCCGACTTGAGGTCGGCGCGGGCGACGATCCGCTCGCGCCAGAGCAACGGGAGCACGTAGTAGCCGTAGCGTCGGCGCGGGGCCGGCTTGAACACCTCGATCAGGTGGTCGAACCCCAGCACACGGCGTGCGAACGACCGGTCCCAGAGCAAGTTGTCGAACGGCGAGAGAAGCACCGCTGCGGTCGGCGCCGGGCGGTCGAGCTCCGCGCCGGCCGATACGAGCACCGGCGCGCCGCCGTCCTCGACTGCGACGCGCTCGAGCTCGCCGTCGGCGACGGCCGACTCCACTGCGTCGTGGATGCGAGCCGTGCCGCCCTTCAGACGCCAGTGCTCCACGGCGCCACCCTCCGTCAGCACGCCGCGTGCGCGGACCGCGCGCACGACGAGCTCGCGCAGGCGCTCCGGCTCGGGCGGCGTCGGACTCTCGAGGACCGCCCGCGGCAGGATCCGCTCCGGCAGGTCGTAGAGCCGCTGGAAGCCCTGCCGGCCGGCGACGACCAGCTCGCCGTGGTTCCAGAGGAGCTCGAGCATCCGCTTGGCCGGTTTCCAGCCCCACATCGCCCCGGGCCGCGCCGCACCGTCGAAGTGACGCGAGCCGAGTGGGCCCCGCGCACGGATCTCCTCCAGCACCTGCTCGCGGAGGTGCGGGTGCGTCCGTTCGACCTCGCCGTACCAGCGTCTGCCGCCCAGCTCCATCGTCGGGCGGCAGAGCGGCCAGTCCTCGACCGGCAGCAGGCACGCCTCGTGGGCCCAGTACTCGATCAGGCGACCGCCGCGGAGCAGACTCGAGACGGACTCGGGCGGGTAGTCGCCAACCCGGCAGCCGAGCGCGATGCGGTGGCTGCGCTCCACCGTCGCGATCGAGTCGAGCTGCACGCACGAAAGCCGGCGGACGGCCGCCTCGACCTCGGCGGTCGTCCCGCGCCGTCCGCGGGTTGCGTAACCCTGCGTCTCGAGGGCGAGACGCCTGACCGCGGTGAGGGAAATCGGGGGGCCCCTGATCGAGGGTTTCTACCCCACGTCGGCCGATGCCGGTGTCACTCTTCGACCGGTGCGGCGGTTTGTGATCATCCTCGCGGTCTTGCTCGGCCTCGCGTACGTGATCGGGATTCCGGCGTTCCTCCAGCGAGACGACGACCCGCTGCCCTCGAGAGCGGACGCGATCGTCGCGCTCTCCGGATCCGACAAGCCCTTGCCGGAGGCGCAGAAGCTGTTCCGCCGGGGCATCGCGCCCACGCTCGTGGTCTCCACTGATCGGAGCATCGTCGACAAGAACCGGACGACGCTCTGCAAGAAGCCGCCCAAGGGCGTCGTCTGCATCCGGCCCGGCCAGCTCTCGACGTTCGACGAGGCGCGCCTCGTGAACGACCTCGTCCAGCGGAACCACTGGCAGTCGATCGTGATCGTCGCGCCGCGGTACGCGCTGTACCGGACCTCGCGGATCTTCGGACGGTGCGTCGATGCGAAGCTCAACGAGCAAGGGGCCGACGAGCCGTGGTGGCGCAACGCGATCGAGGTCCCGCTCGAGTGGATCAAGCTCGGCATCGCCGAGACCGTTCGCCGCAGCTGCTGAGCCCGGGGCTTCGTCGCGGGGCGCGGGGCGAGTAGCGTCTTCCGCGTGGACGAGCAGGATCTCCGCGGGAAGCGCGACCAGGAGTTCATCGAGCTGCTCAACGAGGCACGGGTCGCCCTGTCGGGCGCGAGCGTCCTCTTCGGCTTTTTGCTCGTCGTCCCGTTCAGCGCGCGCTGGGATCGGACGACCGACGCCCAGCGTGGCGGGTATCTCGTCGCGTTCCTCGCGACGATGCTCGCCGTGCTCGGCCTGATGATGCCGACCGCCTACCACCGGCTTCGCTGGCGCGAGCGCAACAAGGAGCGGATGCTGCGCGTGTCGCACCTGGGCGTGCTCGGCGGGGTCGTGTGCCTTGCGGTCGCGATGACCGCAGGTGTCTACCTCGTGGTCGACACGGTCGTCTCGACACCCTGGGCGATCGGAGTCACGACCGTCGTGGCTGCGGCGTTCGCGCTCCTCTGGTTCGCGCTACCGCTCATGGGGCCGTCCGAGCGCTGGGACGAGCCGGACGAGGACAGCCTCGTCACGCGGCGACCGGACTAGCCTCGCGGTGTCTCGCCGCCGAGGATCGTCGCGAGCCGCTCCGGGTCGATGTTCCCCCCCGACACGATGCACACGACGCGACCCTCGCCCCCTTTGCCCGCGAGGGCCGCGGCGAGGGCGAGGGCACCCGCGCCTTCGGCGACCACGCGTGCGCGTTCGGCGAGCAGCCTGATCGCCGCCGCGACGTCGTCCAGCGGGAGCGCGACCGACCCGGCGACGAGGCTGCCGGCGCGTTCCCACATCGCGGGCAGCAGCGCCTTCGAGCCGGCCCCGTCGACGAACGACGCGGTGTAGTCGACCTGCACCGGGTGGCCCGCGGCGAGGGACGCCGTGAGCGGCGCGCCCGTCTCCGGCTCACAGGCCACGACCCTGGTGCCCGGGGAGGCCGCGGCCAGCGCGCTCGCGATCCCTGTCGTCAGGCCGCCGCCGCCCCATGGGACGAGAACCGTGTCGACGTCGTCGAGCCGCTCGGCGAGCTCGAGGCCGATCACGCCGTTCCCTGCCATCACGCGCTCGTCCAGCACGGGGTGGACGAAGAAGCCTTCCACTCCCGGGTACGTGCCGGTCTCCATCGTCTCCCACCATGTCTCGAACGGCACCGACACGACGCGGCCGCCGAGCCTCGCGATCGCGTCGAGCTTCGCGCGCGGGGCGTGATCGGGCGCAACCACGGTCGCCGGCACGCCGAGCGAGCGAGCGACCCAGCACACGCCCTGCGCCATGTTGCCCGCGCTCGTCGTCCACACGCCGTGGCGCCATTCGTCCGGCTCCGCCTGCCTGATCGTGCTCGCGGCGCCGCGCAGCTTGAACGAGCCGATGGGGTGGAGGCACTCCAGCTTCAGCCAGATCTCGCACGGGGCGTCGACGTCGAGGCGCACCAGCGGGCTCTCGCCGACGACGTCGGCGGTGATCTCCCGGGCGCGCTCGATCGCCCCGAGCTCGATCGAACCGGCAGCGCGGCCCGGTCCGTTCAGAACGCCACCTCCGTCCCCACGCCTCGCTCGCGCGCGCGCTCCAGGCAGAGTGCTGCCGCGGCGAGGTCCTCGACCGCCAGGCCGAGGGACTTGAACACGGTCACCTCGCTCTCCGTGCGTCGGCCGGGATGCGCGCCGACGAGCAGCTCGCCGAGCTCGGCGAGGATGTGATCCGGGCCGATGCCGGCCTCGCGGACGGCGCCGAGATAGTCCCCCGACTCGTTGACGGTCGACTCGCGCCGGTCGACGAACAGGGAGGACGAGGCGACGACGTCCGCCGCGAGCTCCCTGGCGGTCGGGATCGACGAGCCGACCGCGTTGACGTGCGCCCCGGGTGCGAGCCAGTCGCGCTGGACGAGCGGCTCCGCCGCGGCGGTGCACGTGCACACGACGTCCGCACCGTCGAGCGCCTCCTCGACGGTCGCACAAACGGTGGCGTGCGACTCGAGCGCGAGAGCCTCCGCATGGGCGGGCGTCCTGCTCCACAGCCGGAGCTCGACGTCGTCGAGCACCGCTCGCATGGCGATCGCATGCCCGCGCGCCTGCACGCCCGCACCGAGGATCGCGACGCGACGCGCGCCCGGCCGGGCGAGGAGCCTGGTCGCGACCGCCGACACGGCCGCCGTCCGGATCTCGGTGATCGCGGAGGCGTTCACGAGTGCCTCGAGCACGCCGGTCTCCCCGTCGTGGAGCAGGACGGCCCCCTGGTGCGGATCGAGCCCTCGGGCGCTGTTGGCCGGCGCGATCACGACCTCCTTCAGGGAGAAGAGCGGAGCGTCGCCGCCGCGGTGTGCGGGCATCAGCCCGAGCAGCTGGGGGCCGGAGCCGCGGACGACGAACCGGAGCGGCATCGACAGCTCGTCGCGTGCGAGCGCGGCGAGCACGTCCTCCATCGACGCGATGCACGACTCCATGTCCAGGAGCGCATGGACGTCCGCCTCCGAGAGCACCAGAGTCACGCGAACAGCGCCCCGATCTTTCGGTGCTCCTCCGGCCCGAGGCGTATCTCGAGGGCCTCGCGCACCGGCTCGAGCTGCTCGACGGTGTTCGGGCCGACCACTACTGCAGTCAGCTCGGGAACGTGCAGGAGCCAGGCGAGCGCGAGCGCGGCCATCGAGACGTCCCGTCCGCGCGCCTCCTGCTCGAGCGCCTCCAGCGCGTCGAAGGTCGTGTCGTTGCGATATCCCTCGCCGCCCTCGGGTCTGAGCGTCATACGCGAGCGGTGCGGCAGCGGCTCGCCGCGCCGGTACTTGCCCGTCAGCCAACCGCCGGCGAGTGGGCTGAACGGCGTGTAGCCGAGGCCGTGCTCGTGGCAGAGCGGGAACACCGTCCCACGGTCGCCCTGCTCGAGCAGCGAGAACGCGTTCTGCACCCACTCGTATCGGGTCAGCCCGGCGAGCGCGGAGATCTCGAGTGCCTCCGCGAGCTGCTCGGCGCCGAAGTTCGACGCCCCGACGGCGCCGATCGTCCCCTCCTGCACGAGCTCGTCGAAGGCCGTGAGCGTCTCCTCCTGAGGCACGGCCGCGTCGAAGTCGTGCGCCATGTAGAGCGGCAGCCGCTCGACGCCGAGGCGCTCCAGGCTCGATGCGACCTGCCGTCGGATGCGTGCGCGGCCGAGACCGTGGTCGGCGCCCTCGGCCATCGGGTTGAAGGTCTTCGTGACGAGCACCACCCGTTCGCGTACCTCCGGCGGCTTCGTCCGGAGCCACTCGCCGATGTACGACTCGCTGCGGCCGCCTCCGTAGGCGTCCGCCGTGTCGAGCGTCGTCACGCCGAGCTCCCAGGCCGCGTCGAGCAGTCTGTGCGCCTCGTCCTTCGTGGTGCCCTGGCCGAACAGCGCGGGCTTCGAGCCGATCCCGCCGAAGTTCCCGCAGCCGAGCACGACGCGCGTGACGGCGACGCCGCTTCTCCCCAACACGCGTTGCTCCACCGCGAGAGCCTACGCGGCGAGTGCCGGCGGTCGCGACGGCTACAGCGTGACGGAGCCGTCCGGCCGGAGCGTCCAGTGCGGGTTGTGCGCGACCTCCCACGGATGGCCGTCGGGATCGACGAAGACGCCCGAATAGCCGCCCCAGAAGGTCGCCGCAGGCTCGCGGCCGATCCTCGCTCCGGCCGACCGCGCCTCGGCGATCACCGCGTCGACCTCCTCGGGCGAGGCCACGTTGTACGCGAGCGTTACGCCGCCCCAGCCGCCCCCGTCCTCGACCGCGCTGTCCTCGGCGAGCTGCTCGCGGCCCCACAGCGCGAGCACCAGCGGCCCGGCCTGGAAGAACGCGACGTCGTCCGCCGGGCGTGCGGCGGGACGCCAGCCGAGCGCCTCGTAGAACCGGCGGGCGCGATCGACGTCCGCGACGCCGAGCGTCACGAGGCTGAGACGCTGCTCCATCCCGGCATCATGGCGTGTTCGTCCCGGTCGCCGCGAACGCCCGGTACGCGGGCTCGAGCGCGTCGGCGAGATCGACTCCGCCCGTCCGGATCCCGCTCCGCCCCAGCCGCCGGAGGACTGCCGCCGGCGGGAGCGGTCGTGGCTGCCGCGGGACCGGCAGCGTCCCCGATCGCCATGGATCGGCAGGACGCGGCTCGATTCGGGTGCAGCCGCGCCACAGCAAGAAGAGCGACGGGTCGCGGTCGATCGCATCGGCGACGACGAACGCGACGGCCGCGACGTGCTTGCAGGCTCCGGCGGGCTCGGTGTCCGGACAGGTGCAGCTCCGGCGGATCTCGCGCGCCGTCGGCGCAAAGCGCGTGCCGAAACGGGTCTCCAGCAGGTGCGCGAGGTGCACCGACTGCGCCCGGCCCGTCGCGCCGTCCTCGAGCACCGACCGGCCGCGTGTCGCCCGGGCCGCCGCGGCCCAGGTGTCGGCGGGCACCGGCGCCGCGGCGATCGTCACGTCGTACTCGTTACCCGTCGAGCCGGTCACCCGTGCGGTGATGGCGCCCTCTGCGACCTCGACACGGCTCACGGCCCCCTCGCGTGCGAGCCTCCTGCCGCGCTCCGCGCGGAGCGTGCTCTCGTCCGGCACGACGGCGCTCGCGAGCCACCGCGCCCATGGGCCCACGCCGATGCGGGCGCTCTCGCCGCCGGCGACGACCGTCGATCCGTCCGCGAGCACCTGGGGCGTCATGCGGCGTCCTCGATCGCCTGGGGCGCGAGCGAGACGGCCGCCCGGAGCGTGTCGAGATCGAGCTCGGTGAGCCAGTCGTCCGCGCGTCCCGCGATCACCTGGTCGGCGAGCTCGCGTTTCGTCTCGAGCAGCTGGTCGATGCGCTCCTCGACCGTTGCCGTACAGACGAGACTCGTGACGTAGACGTGCTTGCGCTGACCGAACCGGTAGACGCGGTCGGTCGCCTGCTGCTCGACGGCCGGGTTCCACCACCGATCGAAATGCACGACGTGGTTCGCAACCGGGAGGTTGAGGCCACGCCCGCCCGCGCGCAGGGAGATGACGAGCACCTGAGGCCCGTCCTCCGAGTCGAACCGGGCGAGGAGTTCGTCGCGCGCCCTCGCCGAGAGCCCGCCGTGGAAGAAGCCGACGTCGACGCCGAGCCGATCCGCGAGGTGGGGGGCGAGCCGCTCGAATCCGGGGTACTGCGTGAACACGAGCGAGCGGTCGCCCTCGGGGACGGCAACCAGGAGCTCGACGAGACGCTCGAGCTTGCCCGAGCGCCCCTCGAGCGGCGCTCCCGTGCGCAGGACGAGCTCGGGATGGTTGCAGACCTGCTTCAGCTGGCCGAGCATCGCCAGCACCGCGCCGCGGCGGTCGAAGCTGCGCTCGTGCTCCTCGATGCGCGGCATCCAGCGGTCGACGGTCGCGCGATAGAGGCCCGCCTGCTCGACCGTCAGGAAGCAGGGCACCTTCTCGATCGTGATCGGCGGCAACTCGAGCTCCACCTCGGGCGCGTCCTTCGCGCGGCGCAGGAGAAACGGCCCGACGAGGCCGCGCAGCCGCTCGAGCGCCCCAGCGTCGCGCACGGCCTCGATCGGTCGCGCGAACGTCCGCTCGAAGGCCTGCCGCGACCCGAGCAGACCCGGGTTGACGAGGTCCATGATCGCCCATAGCTCGCCGAGCGAGTTCTCGATCGGCGTCCCGGTGAGCGCGAGCGCACGCCTCCGCGGAATGCGCCGCAGCGCCCGGTGCCGCTTGGTCGCGGGGTTCTTCGCGTCCTGCGCCTCGTCGAGGATCAATCGGTCCCACGCGACCCGCTCCAGCGTCCCCACGTCGCGTGTCGCGACGTCGTAGGAGGTGACGACGACGTCGCAGGTCGACGCCAGCTCGATGAGCCCGTCTCCGACGAGTCGGTCGGGGCCGTGGTGAAGGTGAACGAGGAGATCCGGCGCAAAGCGCGCGAGCTCGCGCATCCACTGGCGGACGACGCTCATCGGGCTCACGACCAGCGTCGGCCCGCGCGGCGAGCCCGTCCTCGCGCTCGGAGAGGAGGGTCGCGATCGCCTGCACGGTCTTCCCGAGCCCCATGTCGTCGGCGAGGATCCCTCCTGCGCCCAGATCTCCCAGGAGACGGAGCCAGCCGTGGCCCCGCTCCTGGAACGGGAACAACCCGTGCCGCATCTGGGCGGGGGTCGGGCGCGGTCTGTAGCGCTGGGTCTCGTCTCCCTCGACCAGGGCCGAGAGAGATTCGTCGAGCGTCACCGTGCCCAGCTCCAGGCCCGCGTCGTCGGTCTCGACGCCCGCCACGGCACGCGCGAGGTCGACGACCGAGGCGCCGCCGCTCCGCCGCTCGAGGAACCGCAGGGCGCGCTCGACCTCGGAGCCCCGCACCGCATGCCACCGGCCGCGGAGGCGGACGAGCGGCTCCTGCGACGCCGCGAGCTCGAGCAGCTCCTCCTCGGTCAGCTCGACGTCGCCGATCGCGACGCGCCAGTCGAAGCGCGCGAGCGTCTCGCCGCCGAGCGTCCCGCTCGAGCGTCCCGGCGCCGTCGCGACGAGGTTCAGGCGGACACGGCTCTGTCGTGCCATCCACTCGCGCGGAAGAAGGACCGGCACGCCCAGCTCCTCGAGCCTGGGCATCGCGTCGCGGAGCAGCGCCCGCACCTGGTCGGGCTCGAGCGTCGCCCGGGGCACGTCGTCGTCGAGCGCGGGCACGCCCGCGTCTCGCAGAACGGGCTCGATCGCCGCACGGTGCTCCCGGATCGCCTCCCGCGGATCTCGGTCACGGAGGAAATCGAAGACGCTCTCGTCACCGTCCGATGAGGAGGCTCGCGGGCAATGCGAGCGCCGGGTCGTCGGCGGCGGTGAGCCACAACTCCGCGACGACCGCACCGTCGCTCCCGTCCGCTTCGGAGAGGCGCACGGCGACGTTCCACGGCGCGCGGGAGCGGTGCGAGAGACCCGCGTCGACCCACGCGCCGAGCCGCCGCTCGAGCGCCGGGTAGCCGCTGTGGGCCGGCAGGGCGGAGTCGTCACCGGCGAGTAGCCCGGCGAGCAGGTGCTCGGCCGCTCCCGCCCGTCCGACTCCCAGCGCGGGCCGCGGCCCGGCCGCGCGCAGAGCGCGCCGGGCGAGCTCGTCGACGGCGCAGCCGTAGAGATCGTGGACGAACGCGTCTGAGTCCCCGGCGAACGGCTCGGCGCTCACGGCGGGCGCCGCGTCGGCGATCTGCCGCAGCTCCTCGGCGACGACGTCGTCGAGCGTCGCGCCCCACAGCGCGTGCCACAGGCCGTCGCTCGGCTCGAGGTGCGGGTGAACGAGGCCTTCGGCGACGGAGCGGCGGGCGCGCGAGAGCACGGCGAGCACGACCTCGGCGGTGTCGCCGAGCCGGAGGCCCTCGGTCTCGAGGTCGAGGAGCTCGGTGAGTGAGAGGCGACGGCCGGACGCGGCGCGCGGCTCGCCGGCGACGTCGGCGACCGCGGGGAGCCCGACGTCGAGCGGGGCCGGAGACAGCTCGCCGGAAGGACCGCGCACGACCGCGAACGCCGTCGCGTCCTCGTGCCACAGGAGCTCGAGCGTCGTTGCGGCGCTGCTGTCGGGCTGTACGGCGGTCTCGGACAGAACCGAACAGCATAGGCACAGCGGCAGCTGCCGCGCGGTCGTGCGGGCGCGCTACGAGGTTTGTCCGGAGACGAATGCAGCCACGTCGCGGATCTCCTGCTCGGAGAGCTCGTCCTTGAACGACGGCATGGCGCCGCCTCCGTTCGTGACCTGGTGCACGACGGTGTCGAACGAGGGCCCGAGATCGTCGAGGTTCGGTCCCACGCTTCCGCTCGAGCTCGCCTTGGAGAACGTGTGGCAGCCGCCGCAGCCTGCGGAAGCGAACACCTTCGCGCCGTTCGCGGGATCGCCGGTCGCCGCGGTACCGGTCGTCGAGCTCGTCTCCGTGGCGGTCTCCGCGGACGACGATGATCCGCTGCCTCCGCACCCGGACGCGACGAGCACGAGCGCGCCGACTGCGAGCGCGAGAGGGACGAGGTGTCGCCGCCGCGGCATCGAGGGAACGGTACCCGCCGGGGCCACGCGGGAAACGGCGGTGCGTCAGCCCGAGATGAACTCGGTCAGGAACTTGATCTGCGCGCCCTGCTGGTGCGACTGGAACTTCACGACGTCGCCGATCGAGACGATCCCCGCGAGCTCGCCGTCGCCGTCGAGGACGGGCAGGTGCCGGAACCGACGCTCCGTCATGATCGCCATGCACTCGTCGATCGTCGCCTCGGGCTCGACGTAGACGAACGGCGCGCTCATGATCTCGCGCACCGGGGTCGTCCGCTCGTCTCGACCCTCGAGTGTCACGCGCCGCAGGTAGTCCCGCTCCGTGACGATGCCTGCGAGCCGTCCACCGTCGGTGACGATCAGCGCGCCGACGTTCCCCTCGACCATTGCCTCGACCGCGTCGAGCACCGTCGCAGCGGCGTCGATCGCGAGGACATCGCGACCTTTTGTGGCGAGGATGTCGGAGACCTGACTCATCTGCGTCTTGTAGCGGTTGTCTCGATCCTGACACGACAGCGGCTCCGAGCGCAAGCCCTCGATCGGGTGGGTGGGCGCCGGGCACGGCGGGATGGAAGGATGGGCGCATGAGCGCGCGGAGCCCCCAGGCGCCGCCGGAGCGCCGCTTGTCGCTCCTGCTGCTCGTCCTCGCGGCGAACCAGCGGTCGGGACAGCTCGTCGAGCGCGAGCTCGCGGCCGACGGTGTCGAGGCCGCGGACTACGGGCTGCTGAGCCTGGTCGGCGTGCGTGGCCCCGCGAGGCTCACCGAGGTCGCGGCCGAGCTCGGGATGCCGCTGACGACCGCGTCGGACGCGATGCGCCGCCTCGAGGCGCGCGGCTACGCGGCGCGCGGCCCGAACCCCGAGGACGGTCGTTCGGTGCTGTTCGCGCTCACCGCCGCCGGAGACGACGAGTGGCGGCGCGGCTGGCCGGCCCTCCAGCGCATCAACAAATTCCTGCAGGAGGAGCTGGACGATCCGGCGGTCGTCCGCGAGGCGCTCGAGCGCCTCGGGGAGGCGTTCTCGGCCGGGCTGGCGAGAGCCACGCTCGATCACGGCGATGCGGATCCGTAGCAATTAATCCGAAACCGTAGTACTGTCTCGTGACGAATGCGCATCGCTGCCGCCCTCGTGCTCGCGCTCGCCCTGCTCGTCGTCGCAACGGCTTCCGGCGCCGACGGGCCTGCGCTCGTCGCACGGATCACCGTGCCGTCGGCGAGCCAGCCGTGTGCCGCCGCCGCAGCGGGCCGCTTCGTGTGGGTCAGCGGCTTCGGCTCGTCCACGCTGCTCCGCATCGATCCGCACACGAATGCCGTCGTGGGACGCACGACGATCGGAGCGGGCGCGTGTGGGCTCGGTGCCGGAGCCGGCTCGTTGTGGATCGAGGACACGACCTCGGGCACCATCAGCCGCGTCTCGATCAAGACCGCGAAGCGCGTCGCGGCGATCGAGGTCGGCGCGCAGCCGTACGACGCCACCTTCGCCTACGGCTCTGCCTGGGCGACCGTGTACGGAGGAGGCTCGCTCGTGCGGATCGACCCCCATCGGAACCGGGTCGTGAAGCGGTTCGCGCTCACGCAGGCGGTGGGCGTCGTCGGCGCGTTCGGCTCGATCTGGGCCACGGGTGCCGACGGCGTCGTCCGCATCGACCCGGCCAGCAGCAAGATCGTTGCCCGCATCCCGCTGGACGGCGCCGGCTGGACGGCCGCCGGAGCGGGCGCGGTGTGGATCACGAGTCCCGCAGGGCTGAGCCGGATCGATCCCGCGACGAACACGATCGCGGCCACGATCGCCATCTCGGCGCCGCTCGGGGATCCCGCGGTCGTCGGCGGAGCCGTCTGGGTGCCGCGGGTCCGGGCGAACCGGATCGTGCTCGTCGACCCGGCGGCGAACGCGGTCTCGGGCACGGTGGCCGCCGGGTCCGGGCCGTTCGTCGTGACCGAGATCAGGGGCGAGGCGTGGGTGCCGAGCTGGCACGGCGCCGACGTCCGCCGGTACCGCCCGTAGCGCCGCCGACCGGCGGCCCGGCCGCCGCGCTGACGAGCCGCACCATCAGCCTCGTCGCGTCGGCATCCGAGAGCCCCTGCTGCGAGAGGGAGAGCCACGTGCCGAATTCGAGCGCGTGGGCGAGCGCGGCGTCGAGCAGTCTGGCGGGTTTCCCTCGGGCGCTCCAACCGTTCCGCAGCGCTCGCGCAGCCTCCTCGGCATACGCCTCCCAGCCTCGGCGCGAGTCCGCCAGAGCGGGCACGACCGACGCGTCCCGCCGCACGAGCTCGAGCATCGGGCGCGTCCGCCGGTACCAGGCGTAGAGCTCCCCGAGCGCGCTCCGGAGCCGTGCCTCGGGGTCTGCGATCGACAGCCACCGCGCCGTTTCGGGGCGGGGATTCAAGCCCAGCCAATGGCTCGAGCAGGCGCGGAAGAGCGCGTCCTCGTCCGGAAAGTGCCTGTAGACGGTGAGCCGGTCGACCCCGGCGCGCTCGGCGACCGCGGTGATCGTCGTCCGTGCGGGTCCGACGGTTCCGTGCAGCTCCATCGCCGCCTCGGTGATCCGCAGGCGGGTTTGCTCGACCTGCGCTGCCCGTCTTGTCATCTGGTACTTGCGTGCCACGAGCCAATATTGCCACAACAGTGGTGTTAACCGAACTTGACGCGACCGAGCCGTACGTTCAACAATGGCATAACAGATGCGTTGTACGAAAATGGAGGACGGCATGACACGGAATCCGATGACGACCATCGAGCGGCTCGCAGCGCGGCCCGAGGACGCCGAGAGCTTCGACTTCGGCAGCCTCGGCGTCGTCTGGCGCATCGAGTCAGACGAGTCGGAGGGGAGGTTCTCCGTCGTCGAGCATCCGATCCCGCCGCGCACGCTCGCGGCGCCGCTGCATTTCCACCACCGCGAGGACGAGTACTCGTTCGTGCTCGAGGGGACGCTGGGCGGGCTCCTCGGCGACGAGGTGGTCGAGGCGGGCCCCGGCGCGTGGGTCTTCAAGCCGAGAGGCGAGTGGCACACGTTCTGGAATGCAGGCGAGACCGAGTGCCGGATCATCGAGGTGATCTCCCCCGGTGGGTTCGAGAACTACTTCCGCGAGATGGCGCAGATCTTCCGCGACGGCGGCGATGCCGGACCCAACCCCGCACGGTTCGTCGAGCTCTCCGGACGCTACGGGCTGGACATGGACCTGGGAAGCGTCCCGGAGCTCTGCGCGCGGTTCGGACTCACGCATCCGATGGCCTGACGAGCGAGGTGAGGGGCCGGGCGAGGTCCGGCCTCTCGCCTCCTCCGGGACGACTGACCTCGGCGGCTCCCATCACGGGCGTGATGGGATGGGAGAGTGAAGAAGATCGGCTTCCTCTCGTTCGGCCACTGGTCGGAGTCGCCCTCGTCCCAGGTTCGCTCCGCGGCGGACGCGCTCGTCCAGTCGGTGGAGCTGGCGGTCGCGGCGGAGGAGGTCGGCGCCGACGGCGCGTACTTCCGCGTGCACCACTACGCCCGGCAGCTCGGGTCACCGTTTCCGCTGCTGGCGGCGGTCGGCGTGCGCACGTCGACGATCGAGATCGGCACCGCCGTGATCGACATGCGCTACGAGAACCCGCTCTACATGGTCGAGGACGCCGGCGCCGCCGACCTCCTCGCCGGCGGCCGGCTGCAGCTCGGCATCAGCCGCGGGTCGCCGGAGCAGGTGATCGACGGCTGGCGCTACTTCGGCTACCGGCCTGCCGAGGGGGAGACGGAGGCCGACATGGCGCGCCGACACGCGGAGGTGTTCCTCCGGGCGCTCGAGGGGGAGGGGTTCGCGGAGCCGAACCCGCGTCCGATGTTCCCCAACCCTCCCGGCCTGCTCCGCCTCGAGCCGTACGCGCCCGGTCTGCGCGACCGGATCTGGTGGGGCGCCGCATCTGCCGAGACCGCAGCCTGGGCGGCTGCCCTCGGCATGAACCTGATGAGCTCGACCCTCGTCTTCGATGACGCGAGCGGCGACCCGTTCCACGTGGTGCAGGCCCGTCACATCGAGGCATACCGGCAGGCCTGGGAGGAGGCGGGGCACGAGCGTGCGCCCCGTGTGTCCGTCAGCCGCAGCATCTTCGCGCTCGTCAGCGACCTCGACCGGCGATACTTCGGCGGCGGCGGTGGAGAGGGCGATCATGTCGGCCACATCGACGAGGCGACCCGCGCGATCTTCGGCCGGACGTATGCGGCGGAGCCCGACGTGCTCGTCGAGCAGCTCGCCGAGGATCAGGCGATCGCCGCCGCCGACACGCTGCTCCTGACGGTGCCGAGTCAGCTCGGCGTCGAGTACAACGCCCACGTGATCGAGAGCGTGTTGACTCACGTCGCGCCGGCGCTCGGCTGGCGCTGACCCGACCGACGCTCCAGTGGGTACCGTGGACGGCATGGATGCGCTGCGGCGGTACGTCGTCGGGCTGCGCCTCCTCTTCGGGCGCCACTCCGCGAAGGTCTGGGTCATCTGGGCGCTGGTGGCGCTCGTGCTCGTCCTCGCGCCCGTGGGACTCCTCGATCCCGCTGCGTGGACGCTGATCGTCGACCCGGAGCTTGCGGCGATCGTGGTCCTGCTCGGTGTCGCCGCCGTACGCGCTCGGACGCTGCGTGTCCTCTGGCATCCGGTCGCGGCCGTCGCCCGGCGCGCCCGCCGCTGAGCCCGCGCGGGTAACGGAGCGTCAGTCCGAAACGCGTTCCCGGACGCGACCGCGGGCGGCCCAGGCACGGGCGGCCAGGGTCAGACCTTCCTCCGGGAACGCAGCACGGCAATGCTCGCGCAGATGGGCCTGGCGCTCCGGGTCGAGCTTCGACAGGTAGGCGCCGACGGTGCCAACGCCGAAGGTGAAAGGCTCCCACCAGTCGTCGAAGGTGGCGTGCTCGACGCTCACCGTGAGCGCCGTCTCCTCCACCTCCACGAGCCCCGCTTCGCGAAGGAGCGCGGCGAGGTGGCCGCGTCGGGAACCGGGCAGCTCGGATTCGTCGTCGACCTCCGGGTCGAGCTGCCGTGCGGCCTCCCAGAACCGGCTCAGCGCCCCCTCACCACCGGCGTGGTCCCACACACACGCCGCGACGACGCCGCCTGGTCGGGTCACCCGGGCCATCTCGCCCAGCCCGTCGACCGGCGAGGCCATGAAGTGAACGACGAGCTGCGCGAGCGCGGCGTCGAAGCCGTCGTTCGGAAACGGGAGCTCCTCGGCCGCCGCTTGCCGTACGTCGACTCGCGGATGGCGTTCCCGGGCGGCCTCGACGAACGGCTCCGAAGGGTCGACCGCGCACACGCCGGTGGGCCCGAGCCGTTCGACCAGCGCGGCGGTGAGGGCACCCGGACCGCAGCCGACGTCGAGGACGCGCTGTCCGGCGGCGACGTGTGAGAACTCGCAGAACCCCGGCCCGAGCGGGATCGAGTACCTGCCCATGAAGCGGTCGTACGCCTCGGCGGCGACCGTGAACATCGCGCCAATATACGTCTCGTCTGCGAGCGGGGCGAGACCCGCAGGAGTCGCCCGATTGCGCCGTGTCCTGGAGGCGCTATGGTCCTGAGGCAAGCCGTTCAGGAGTCAGGGCATGGCACGATACGGGTTCGAGCACGACAAGCCGGAGCGGCTGGCGGGCATCGAGGCGACCTGGGATCGGGGGACTCGGGCGCTGTTGACGTCGCTCGGGATCGGTCCCGGCTGGCGCTGCCTGGAGGCGGGCGCGGGCGGGGGCTCGATCGCGGCATGGATGGCCGAACGGGTCGCTCCCGAGGGCTCGGTGCTCGCGGTCGACCTCGACACGACGTTCGTCGAGCCCGTGGCCGGCGGTGTCCTCGAGGTCCGGCGCCACGACCTTCTGCGCGACGACCTGCCGGCGTCGGCGTTCGACCTCGTTCACGAGAGATCGGTGCTCTCCTGGCTGGGGGAAAGCGATGCGCTCGCGCGGCTGGTCGCCTCGCTCGCTCCCGGCGGCTGGCTCATGATGGAGGAGTTCGACTGGGCGATCTGCGGCTCGGCGGACGGCTCGCCGGTCGTCGCGAAGGCGTACGAGGCGATCCTCGGCCTGCTCGAAGGCGTTGGGTATCAGCGCCATTACGGGCGCACGCTGATGCGCCGTCTCGAGCGGGCCGGGCTCGAGGACATCGCCGGCGAGGCACGGTCGTACGTCCTCCGAGGAGGATCACCTGGTACGGCCTTCGACCGCTATTCGATGCTCGCCCAACGCGACGCGATCCTCGGGACCGGAGCTCTGACCGAGCCCGAGTTCGACGAGACCCTGCGCTTCCTCGAGGACCCGCACGAGCTCGTCCTCACCCCGGTGCTGTACGCAGCCTGGGGGCGCAAGCCCGCAGCGTCCTGACCGGGACGACGAAGGCGCGCGGTACGGCTCCAACCGAGGGTGGCTCAGCCGAGGCCGGGAGGACCGAGGATCTCGATTCCGTACTCCGCGGCCGCCGCAACCATCGCCTCGATGGGCGGTGAATCGCCTGATGCGGGCGGAAGCGTGAGCGTTCGGGCCGGCTCGGATTGCTGGAGTAGAAAGCTCTCGAAACCCGCCGGCTCGACCACGAGGAGAAAGCGTGCTTCGTCGGAGGTCACCATGAACGTATGAGGCACGTCCCGCGGCCCGTACACGAATGACCCTGCGGTCGCCACGACGGTCTCCCCGCCGACCGCGAACGTCAGCTCACCCGACAAGACGTAGAACCACTCGTCTTCGCGGTGGTGGACGTGCATGGGTGATCCGTGCCCGCGCGGCGCCCAGTTCTCGATCACCGCCGCGCGGCCTGCAGTGGAGTCGCCCGATGCCTTGATCGTGCAAAGTCCGCCAAGGAACCAGCGCGCGTCTCCCTGGCCCTGGTGGACGACGACCGAGCGTCCAGCCGGCGCTGACGTCATTGCCTCTCCCTCCCGAGCTTGCGTTCCGGTGCTCCCATCAGCGAACGGGTGTCAAACCGTGTCTACGCATCACCTCGCCCAGTGCGGCGAGGTCGGGTGTCCCGCCCACGGCGGCGTCGAGAACGGCCGCGACCTCCCGGAAGTAGTCGGGGCCGAGGATGCCCGGCGTCACGACGGCGAGAGCTCTCGCGTCGACGTCCGCCCTGTTCTCGAACTGATGGACGGCGCCGCGGGGAATCAGCTGTGCTTGTCCCGGGCCGACCTCGATCGGAGTCCCCTCGACCGTCCATGTCAGCACGCCCTCGAGGCCGTAGACCGTCTCCGCATAGCCGTCATGACTGTGGGCCGCGGCGACCCGAGCGCCGACGGGGACGTCGAACTCGAAGAGAGCGACCGACCCTTCCGACTCCGTTCCCTCGACCAGGAAGCGGACCGTCATGCCACCCACCTCGATCTCCTCGTACACCGTCGCTGCCACGATCCGCTCCTTCCACGAGACTGTTTGGTAAAGTTGCTTGACGATACGTGGTGAAGATCGATTCGTCAAGTACCTTGACCAATAGGGGCGCCGAGGCGAAGCCCTTCGGACCGCCCCTGATCGGCGCACTTCTGCGTGCGCCCTGGGACGCGGTGCAGGAGCACATGCTCGATCGTCTGCACGAGAATGGCTTCGCCGACTTCGATGCCTCGTATCTGAGCGTCTTCCAGTACCCGGGCCCGCAGGGCACTCGGCCCTCTGACCTCGCCAGCGGCTTGCGGATGAGCAAGCAGGCACTCAACTACCTGCTCGGAGAGCTCGAACGGCGTGGCTACCTCGAACGACATCCCGACGCCGAGGACCTGCGCTCCAAGCGCATCGTCCTCACGCCACGCGGTATCGCGGCGGTCGGCGTGATCCGGGACGCGGTTGCCGAGATGGAGGGCGTCTGGGCCCGGCGGCTCGGCCGGAAGCGGTTTGCCGAGTTCCGCGAGTCTGCTGGTCGAGTTGAACAGGCTCGCCTAGCACTCCATTCACGGGGGAGAGCCGCGTCTCCGCGGCTCTCCCTCGTGCACCTCCTGAGATGGTCGCTCAGCTGCAGCCGGTGTTCGTGCCGCAGTCGCGGCACGTGTAGCACGAGCCCGTCCTGACCATGCGGCCGCCGCAGCGAGCGCACTCGACCGCGTCCTCCCACTGGTTGAAGAGCGCGGTCTGGCCCGGCGGGGCCGACTCGACCGCCGCAGCGGCGGCTCCTGCGCCCGGGTTCTCGGTGTACGCCGCCGCCAGGCGCGCCTTCACCTCGGGCGTCAGGATCCCCGCTTCCTCCTGCTGGTCGGGCGAGAGGAACTTCTTGCCCATCCAGCGGAAGATGTAGTCGACGATCGACTTCGCGACTCGGATGTCGGCGTCGTTCGTCATGCCGCTCGGCTCGAAGCGCATGTGGCTGAACTTCGACACGTAGACGTCGAGCGGTACGCCGTACTGGAGCCCGAGCGAGACCGAGATCATGAACGAGTTCATGAGGCCCGCGAGGGTCGTCCCCTCCTTCGCGATGTCCACGAAGATGTCGCCGGGCGTCCCGTCCTCGAACAGGCCGACGTGGATGTAGCCCTCGTAGTCGCCGACCTTGAACTTGCGGCCGACCTCGGTGCGGTCGTCCGGCAGGCGCCGGCGCTGCGGATGCGGGACGACGCCGGTCGCGCCGACGGGCAGGGCCACGGCCGGCCCCTCCTTCGACGACGAGAGCGGCTGCGCGACCTTGCAGTTGTCGCGGTAGATCGCGATCGCCTTCACGCCGAGCTGCCAGGACTCGACGAACAGCTGCGCGATCTCGTCGATCGTGGTCTGCTCGGGCAAATTGACGGTCTTCGAGATCGCGCCCGAGATGAACGGCTGCACCGCGCCCATCATCTTCACGTGCCCCATGTAGTGGATCGCGCGCTCGCCGATCGCGCAGTCGAACACGGGGTAGTGCTCGGTCTTGAGGTGCGGCGCACCCACCACGCCGCCGCGCTCGTCGATGTACGCGACGATCTCCTCGACCTCGCGCGGCGCGTAGCCGAGCTCGCCGAGCGCCATCGGCACGGTCTTGTTCACGATCGTGATCTCGCCGCCGCCGACGAGCTTCTTCGACTTCACGAGCGAGAAGTCCGGCTCCACGCCGGTCGTGTCGCAGTCCATCATGAAGCTGATCGTCCCGGTCGGGGCGAGCACGGTCGCCTGGGCGTTCCGGAAGCCGTGCACCTCCCCGATCTCGAGCGCGTCGTCCCAGGCGCGGCGGGCGGCGTCGAGCAGGTCGTCCGGCACGGAGTCGGCGTGGTTGATGTTGCCGACGGCGGCCCGGTGCTTCGCGATCACGCCGACCATCGGCGCGCGGTTCTCCTGGTAGCCGACGTGCGGCCCCATCCGCTGCGCGACCTCGGCGGACTTGCGGTACGCGCGGCCGGTCATCAGCGCCGTGATCGCCGCCGCGTACGCCCGGCCCTCGTTGGAGTCGTACGGCAAGCCGCGCGCCATCAGGAGGGCGCCGAGGTTCGCGTAGCCGAGGCCGAGCTGGCGGAAGCGCTTCGCGTTCCGCCCGATCTCGGGCGTCGGATAGGAGGAGTAGCCGACGATGATCTCCTGCGCGAGGAAGACCACGTCGACCGCGTGCTCGAGCATCTCGACGTCGAGCTCGCCGTCCTCGCGGCGGAACTTCATCAGGTTGAGCGAGGCGAGGTTGCACGCCGAGTCGTCGATGTGCATGTACTCGCTGCACGGGTTCGACGCGTTGATCCGGCCCGTGTTCGGCGACGTGTGCCACGCGTTGATCGTCGTGTCGTACTGCACGCCCGGGTCGGCGCACTCCCATGCCGCCGCCGCGATGTCGCGCAGCAGCGCACGGGCGTCGGCCGTCTCGACGACGGTGCCGTCCGTGCGCGCGGTCAGCGCCCACTCCTTGCCCTCGGTGACGGCCTCCATGAACGCGTCGGTGACGCGCACGGAGTTGTTCGCGTTCTGGTACTGGATCGAGGCCCAGTCGGCCGAGTCGAGCGTCATGTCGTAGCCCGCCTGCTCGAGGACGCGCGCCTTGCGCTCCTCGCGCGCCTTGCACCAGATGAACTCCTCGACGTCCGGATGGTCGACGTCGAGCACGACCATCTTCGCCGCGCGGCGGGTCTTGCCACCCGACTTGATCGTCCCGGCCGAGGCGTCGGCGCCGCGCATGAACGAGACGGGGCCGGACGCGTAGCCGCCCTTCGAGAGCTGCTCCTTCGACGAGCGCAGCCGCGAGAGGTTGAGCCCCGAGCCCGAGCCGCCGCGGAAGATGATCCCCTCGCGCCGGATCCAGTCGAGGATCGACTCCATCGAGTCCTCGATCGAGAGGATGAAGCACGCCGAGCACTGCGGCGTCTCCTCGAAGCCGACGTTGAACCAGACCGGTGAGTTGAACGACGCGTACTGGTTGACGAGGATCGCCTTGAGCTCGGCGTGGAAGGTGTCTGCTTCCTCGTCGGTGGCGAAGTAGCCACCCTGGCGCCCCCACCCGGTGACCGTGTCGGCCACCCTGCCGACCATCTGCTTGACGCTTCGCTCCCGCTCGGGCGACGCCATGCGCCCGCGGAAGTACTTCTGGGCGACGATGTTCGTCGCGGTCTGCGACCAGAACTTCGGGAACTCGACGTCGCGCTGCTCGAACGCCGGGCCACCCTTGCCCGGGATCAGAGCGTCGCGGATCTCCCACTCGATCTCGTCGAACGGGTCGCGACCCGGGATCGTGAAGTACCGCGTGGGGGCAACGCTCGCCTCCTCGTCGAGGACGCTGTTGACGAACTCCTCTTCGTGCGGCGGTGCCTGCGTCGCCTGCTTCGCGGTGGCCATGCTTTCCTCCCGGGCCGAGATGTCCGATCACTCCCCTCGCGGGTCGCGCACCAGCGCGTCCTGCGTGCGGACCGGGCATGCTAGGACGCGGATCGGACGACACAGAAATTCCTGCAAATTCCGGAAATCCGCGCGTCGTCTCACCACGTTGATTCTAGCTGGGCGAAGCCCCCGGACGACGCGCGCTGCCGGCCCGGCTGCCTGCGACGGCGCATGCGGGTCGGACGCCTCGCGGAGAAGAGAGGTGCTCGTCAGGCCGGGCCGGGCGGCCCACCCTCGCGGCGCGCCTGTGCCCGGCGGCTGAGATACCCGGCGCCGCCGGCTGCGAGCAAGAGGAGGGCGAGTCCTCCGAGGACGAGCAGCGGAATCGGCAGGGACGACGGTCCCGAGGTGTCGACCTCCCCTGCGGCCGTGGTCGCCGTGCCGGAGCCGCCGCCCGGATCGGGCGTCCCGACGCTCCCCGCGCCCGAATTGCCGCCGCCCGAATTGCCACTGCCTCCGGATCCACCCGCGCCGCCGACCGTCTCGGACTGATCGCCCGAATTGCCCGTCCCGGTCGTCTGCTTGTCACCGGCCGGCCCGGGATCCTGCTTGCCCTTCTTCGCGAACGCGAGCGCTCGCAGGATGTCCTGCTTCGCGTTCGAGTAGTCGAGCACGTCGACCGGCAGGGAGCGAATCGCGTCCTGGTAGCAGTGCAACGGGAAGACCTTGTCGACGCGGCCGTCGCCGTACCAGTCCGCGATCACGTCGTCCCCGCACGACTTGGAGGCGGCGGCAGCAGGCCCAGTGAGCGCGAGCGTCGTCAGCACCAGCCCGAGCACGAGCACGACGAACGACAAGAGGCGGCGGTGGCTGGCGTCTGGCACGAGATCGTCGGAGGAAGGGTCTGGGTGGGAGTCTCCCCCGCCTCCGTGGGTCGACGATCAGGGAAGGGTAAACGATGTGTAAGACGCCATTCGGTAGAAGCGACTCGACGCCTACCGGCCCGGTGGCGCGATCTGGCGCCCGTGCTAGCCTCGCGCGCGATGAACGCGGCGCGATCTGCGCTCCGGCCGGGACGCAGCGCGGACGCCGCTCTGCTCGTCGTGCTGGGCGGTCTGCTCGCCGTCGCGGTCTTCCACGGCGCCGGCTCACGCACCGACTCGCTCGCGTCCGTCGGGATCGCTGCGATCGTCTGCGCCGGCGTCGCGCTCGGGCTCGGCCTGAGCGGCGTCCTCCCGCTGCCACGCCCCGGACGGGCGGAATGGCTCGCCATCACCGGGCTGGGCGGGCTCACGCTCTGGGCGGGGGTGTCGATCGCGTGGTCGATCGCGGGCGACCTGTCGTGGGACTGGCTGGCGCGCGGCCTGGTGTACCTCGCATTCCTTGCGCTCGGGTTCGCGGTCGGGGTACCGCCCGGAGGGGCGAGGCGGTTCGCGGCCGTGCTGGCGCTGGTCGTCGGGGCGGCGCTCGGCTGGGCGCTGATCGGCGTCGCGATCCCCTCCCTCTTCCCCGACGGGGACCGGATCGCGCGGCTCCGCGAGCCGATCGGCTACTGGAACGCGCTCGCGGTGCTCGCGGACGGCGCGCTCGCCCTGGGGCTCTGGCTCGCAAGCGGGAGGACGCCCGTCGTCCGGGTCGCGGGCGCCCTGCTCGCGTACGGCGCCGTGCTCGCGCTGCTCCTCACGCAGTCGCGCGCCGGGCTCCTGGGCGCGCTCGCGATCGTCGCGCTCTGGCTCGTGCTCTCGGACGAGCGGCTCGGCGACGCACTGCGCGTCGTCGTGTCGGCAGGCCCCGCGCTCGTCGTCGCCGGGTGGGCCTTCAGCCGGCCCGCCCTCGTCCACGACGGCGCGCTCCGCTCCGATCGCGTGGCCGACGGCAGGCTGTTCGCAGTCTTCGCGGTGGCCGGCGCGCTGCTCGTCGCGGCAGCCGCGTGGAGGCTCCCCGTACGGCGACTCGCCGCCGAGCGTGCACGCGCCGTGGGCGCCGTGCTCCTCGCCGCCGCCGCACTTGCGCTCGTGGGCGGGTCGCTCGGGCTCGTCGCCACGGTCGGGAACCCGTTCTCGTGGGCCTCGTCTCAGGTCTCGGGCGGAGAGTGTGCGAACGCGCCGGGACGCCTCGCCGACCTGTGCGCGAACAACCGGCTCGCCTGGTGGAAGGAGTCGCTGCGCATCGCCCGTCACCGGCCGCTCGGAGGATCGGGGGCGGGGACGTACGCGATCGCGCGTCTCCGCTACCGAACCGACGCGTCGCAGGCGTCGGAGCCGCACAGCGTCCCGCTCCAGGTGCTCGCCGACCTGGGGATCGTCGGGCTGGCGCTGCTGCTCGCCGGCGTGGTCGGGAGCGTTCTGGGTGTCCGCCGCGGAGTTCGGCTCGCCGCGCCGGACGAGCGCCGCGCGGTCGCCGCGCTCGCCTGCGTCGTGCTCGCGTTCGGCCTGCACGCGCTCGTCGACTTCGACCTCGACTTTCTCGCGGTCAGCGCTCCCGCGCTGGCGACGCTCGGCGTGCTGCTCGCGCTCGGGAGGCCCTACGCCCGCGTCTCGCCGCGGGCGCCGGAGCTCGTCGCTGTCGCGGCGATCACGGCCGCCGCCGTGCTCGCCGTCGCACTGCCCGCAGTCGCCGACCACGAGGTGCGCCGCTCGTACGACGCGACGTACGCCGGGAACATTTCCGAGGGCGTCCGTCTCGCCGACCGGGCACGACTTCTCGATCCGCTCTCGCTCGGCCCGGTCCAGGCGCGCGCCGCGGCCGCGGACGCCGCGGATGATCAGTCGGCCGCTGTGGCGTGGTACGAGAAAGCGACCCGGCTCCAGCCCGAGAACCCCGACCCGTGGTACGACCTCGGCTTCTACCACTGGCAGGTGACCGGCGACATGTGTGCCGCCTACCAGGCGCTCAACCACTCGTACACGCTCGACCCGCGCTCAACGCGCTGGTCGCCCGGCGGGCCGCTCGATCAGGCTCGCGATGCCGTCAACGACGGCGCGTGCGAGCCGCGGTAGGCGCTACCCGCCGAGGATGAGCACGGCCTGCGCGCCGTGCAGCTGCGCGGGCGTCATCCCATCGAGCGGGCCGACCACGTGCACGCCGAGATCCCGGGCGAGCCGTTGACCTTCGCCCGCGAAGCCGCGGCGGTACATGACGATCGTCTGCGGGTAGTCCCGGCGTGGGGCGTTCGCGACGAGCCCGATGTGGTACCCGCGCCGCTCGACCTTCGCGGCCGCCTCGGCCGCCGCTCCCTGGCGCCCGTTGCCGTTCAACACGACGAGCTTCATCTTGCGCCGCGGGAGCTCGGCCGTCGCGGCGGGGGCGGGTTTCGCAGCCGCCTTCGTCGTCTTCGCCTTGGCGCTCGGGTGGTGTGCAGCGGCCGGACGGGCCGCCGCAGCGGTCTTCGCGGTCGATCGGTGCGCCGTGTGGGGCTTCGCGAGCAGCGCGCCGCCGGCGACGATCAGGAGGACGAGCTCGAGCGCAGCGATCACCGCGAAGAGCAAGGTCGCGCGCTGCCAGGGCTGAACGGCGAGCTCGGAGTCGAGGCGGGCGGGATGATCCACGAGCGAACGGGTTCGCTCGCCCGCGCCTCATTCCTCCCGGATCCACTCCCAGGTCCGCCGCAGGCCTTCCGGCAGCGCGAGCTCGGCCTGCCAGCCGAGGTCTCGCGCGGCGCGCGCCGGGTCGAGGACGCTGCGCTGGAGCTCGCCCAGCCGCGGCGCCTCGTGGACCGCCTCGGCCTCGACGCCGGTCGCCTCGAGACAGCCTTGCCAGAGATCGAGCACCGACGTCTCTCGGCCGGTCCCCACGTTGAAGACGCCGCCCTCGGCGCCGACCGCGGCGACGAAAGCGCGCACCACGTCCGCGACCGCGACGTAGTCACGCGTCTGGTGTCCGTCGCCGAAGATCGTCGCGGCCCTCGCATCGCGGATGCGCGAGAGGAAGATCGCGACGACGCCCGCCTCGCCGTGGGGATCCTGCCGCGGCCCGTACACGTTGCCCAGGCGCAGCGTGACGTGGCGCGCTCCGTAGAGGCGGTTCCAGGAGGCGAGATACTCCTCGCCCGCGAGCTTCGAGGTCCCGTACGGCGCGACCGGCAGGCGGGGGTCGTCCTCGGTCGCGGGCCGGGTGCATTCGCCGTAGATCGCCCCGCCCGTCGAGGCGAAGATCACCTGCGCGCCGTGCTCCCGGGCGGCCTCCAGCACGCGGATGGTGCCGACCACGTTCCTCTGCGCGTCGGCGGCCGGGTCGGCGACCGACACCCGCACGTCGACCTGCGCCGCGAGGTGGAAGACGACCTCGGGCCGGGCGTCCGCGAACGTCTCGGCGAGGGGCTCGCGGATGTCCCGCACGTGGAGCGTCGCGTCGTCGGGAACCTGCTCCTCGCCGTCCGGTGCTCAGGTCGTCCACGACGTGCACGTCGTCGCCCCGCGCGAGAAGCGCGTCCACGAGCGTCGACCCGATGAACCCGGCGCCCCCCGTGACGACGGCCCGCACGGCCGTATCCTACGCGCGCATGTTCGTCTCCTTCGAGGGTCTCGACGGGTGCGGCAAGTCGACCCAGGCACGGCTCCTCGCGGAGACGCTCGCGGCCGAGGGCGTGGACGTCGTCTCGACCCGCGAGCCCGGTGGGACCCCGCTCGGCGAGGAGCTCAGGCGGCTCGTCCTGCACGGTGATCACGTCGCTCCGTGGGCGGAGGCGGCCCTGTACACGGCGGCGCGCGCGCAGCACGTCGCAGACGTGATCCGGCCCGCGCTCGCCCGCGGCGCGACCGTCGTCTGCGACCGGTACCTCGACTCGTCCGTCGCGTACCAGGGAGGCGGGCGGTGCCTCGGCGTCGATGCCGTGCTCGAGCTCAACCTCGCCGCGGTCGAGGGGCTGCTTCCGGACAGGACGGTGCTCGTGGAGATCGACGCCGAGACGGCCGCCCGGCGGGTCGGCGAGCGGCGCGACCGGATCGAGCAGGACCTCACGGCGCTCTGGGCCCGGGTCGACGAGACGTACCGCGCGCTCGCGTCGCGTTTCCCGGAGCGGTACGTCGTCGTGAACGGGCCGCCGGCCGATCCCCGACCTCGCCAAGGAGATCCGTGACCACCTTCGCTGACGTCCCCGAGCAGCTCGAGGCGAAGCGCCTCCTGGAGTCGGCGCTCGGCGAGGGCGACGCGCACGCCTTTCTCTTCCACGGGCCGCGTGGTGTCGGCAAGCGCGAGGCGGCGCGCGCGTTCGCCGGTCTGCTGCTGGGCGATCTGCGACGCGTCGACGCCGGTACCCATCCCGACCTACGGGTCGTCGAGGCGCTCGGCGAGATGATCAGGATCGACGAGATCCGCGGGCTCCACCACGACCTGCACATGCGCCCGTTCGAGGCCGACCGGCGCGTCTACCTCGTGCTCGACGCGCACCTCATGAACCCGGAGGCGGCGGGGGCGCTGCTCAAGGATCTCGAGGAGCCCCCGGCGTACGCGACGCTCGTGCTCGTCGCGGACGAACTCGGGCCGCTCCCCGAGACGATCCGCTCGCGCTGTCAGCTCGTCCCGTTCCGCCGACTCTCTCGCGCCGCCGTGGAACGCTGGATCGCAGACCGCGTGCCGGAGCTCTCCGGGGAGGAGGCGGCGCTCCTCGCCCGCGTCGCAGGCGGACGTCTCGACCGCGCCGCGCGCCTGCTCGACGACGACGCGCGCGACCGCCGCGCCGAGCTCCTGGGCGCGGCCCGCAGCGCGTACCTCGACGAGGAGTTCGACCCCGTCGCGGCGGCGGCGGTGGTGACCCGCTCGTCGCGCGCGCACGCAGAAGCCGCGCGCGCGCGGGAGCAGGAGCTCGTCGACGGCCTCGACCTGCCAGCCCGGGAGGCCGAGCAGCGCGTCAGGCGCGCGGAGTTCGGGGCGGAGAAGGAGGAGCTCCTCGCATCGCTCGAGGATCTCGCCGCCTGGTATCGCGACCTGGTCGTCGTCGACGCGGGGGCGGAGGCGACGGTCGTCCATGCCGACCGTCTCGACGACCTGCGCTCCGACGCGCCAGGCCGCGGAGCCGCGGCGGGGGAGGCGGCGGCCCTCGTGCGTCAGGCGTGGCGCGAGGCGGAGGAGTTCAACCTCAACGTCGGCCTCCTGCTCGAGGCGCTGTTCGTCCGCCTGCGGCGCACGTTCGCGTGAGCGATCCCCGCCCGAAGCGCCGGATCCACGGCGGATAGACTGCGGGCCGAGCGCCGACGTAGCTCAGCTGGTAGAGCACTTCACTCGTAATGAAGGGGTCCCCGGTTCGAGTCCGGGCGTCGGCTTCGCCGGATTCGCCCGCCGTGACCGGGCGCGGGTACCGCCGGGACGAGCCGGACGCAGCAGGAGGAACCGGCGCGGCGATGTTCGAGTCCGAAGGGATCGCGCCGACCGCCGCCCCTTGCGCGGCCCGACCGGCCGGCACCCTGGACGGCCCGGCGGGGCCGAGTACTCTGCGAGCTGATCCGATGACGCGACCCTCCGACACCGAGCGCCTCGGCGCGGCCCCTGCGAGCCCGGACGAGGAGGGCGCGGGGTCCGACCCCACGCGGTGGGGGGTGACGTCGCTCCAGCTGCAGCGCCCGGACAACGTCTTCTTCGCCGGCGAGGTCAGGCCGTGGGAAGAGGCCGTGTTCCACATCTCGACCGAGGCGGTCACGCGCGGGCTGAACGTCTTCGAGGGCCTCAAGGGCTACTGGCAGGAGTCCGGTCGCTTCGCCTGGCGCACGCTCGAGAAGCACTACGAGCGCATGCGCAGGTCGGCGAAGCTGCTGCACATCCCGGTCGACTTCTCCTATGAGGAGTTCGTCGACGCGTGCCTCGCGCTGACCGAGGTCGAGCTCCGGCGCGAGAAGGATCTGTACATCCGGGCGACGCTGTTCGTGACAGCGGGGCACTACGGCGAAGGGACGCGGGCCGATCTCGTGCTGACCGCCTACCAGCAGGAGAAGGCGCCGCCGGGCGCGATCGACGTCGGCACGAGCACCTGGAGACGCAGCCCCGATCTGTCGCTGCCGGCGCGCATCAAGACGAGCGCCAACTACATCATCGCGCGTCTCGCGCGGATCGAGGGTCAGAGCCGCGGCTACACCGACATGATTCTGCTCAACCAGGAGGGTCGCGTCGCGGAAGGGATCGCCTCCTGCCTGCTGATGGTGCGCGACGGGGTCGTGGTCACCCCTCCGGCCTCGGAGGGCGCCCTGGAGAGCATCACGCTCGAGATCGTCGAGGCGCTCGCGCGCGAGGAGGGAATCGAGCTCGTCCGCCGGCCGATCGACCGGTCGGAGCTCTACATCGCCGACGAGGTAGGCCTCACCGGCACCCTCGCCGAGATCACGTTCGTCCGGTCGGTCGACGAGTCCGCGCTCCCCGAGTTGCCCCCCGTGCTCGGCCTCCTGCGCGAGCGCTACCGGGACGTCGTCACCGGCGCCGCCTCGGTCCCGTTCGTCGACCTCACGGTCGTCGAGCCCTCGTAGAGGAGCCCTTCTCGGGCGACTACGTCGGCTCGGGGACCGATGGTGGCTGACGGCGCCCGGCGAGCACCTCGCGCAGCACGACCTGGATCGAGCCGGCGACCGGGATCGCTGCGAGCGCGCCGAGGATCCCGGCGATGGACGCCCCGAGCAGGACCGCGACGAGGACGATCAGGGGCGAGAGCTGCACGGTACGCCCGTAGACGAGCGGCTGGAGGAAGTGATTCTCGAGCTGCTGGTAGACGATGATGAACACGAGCACCACGATGCCGGCCGGTACCGAGTGGATGAACGAGACGGTGACCACCACGATGCCGGCGACCGTTGCGCCCGCCAGCGGCACGAGGTCGAGCACCGCGACGAGCAACCCGAGCGCGACCGCGAAGGGGACGCCCATCACGAGCAGCACGACGGTCGCGGAGACGCCCGCGATCAGGCTGATCACGAGGTTGCCGGTCACGTAGCCGCTCACGGTGGCGTGGATGTCCCTCCCGACCGCCCGCCACCTGTCCTGCCGGTCCGCGGGTATCAAGTCGTAGAACAGCTCGATCCAGCGGCGTCCCTCGAGCAGCATGAAGAACGTGAGGAACAGGATCGTGACCGCGGCGGCGACGATCGTGATCGCGTTCTTCGTGATCTCGAAGGCCTTTCCCGAGAGCCCGAGTGCCCTGCTCGCGGCCCCGTTCTTGAGCTCCTTGCGGACCTTCTCGACGAGATGGAGCCTCGTCTCCAGGAAGCCGAGGCGGCCTCTGCCCTTCGTGATGTCCTCGATGTAGTCGGGCGTCGCGTCGGCAAGGCCCTGCACCTCGTCGACGAGCTTCGGCAGGAAGGTCAGCCCCACGCCGGCGAGCGCGATCAGCACCGCGAGGTACGCGAGGGCGATCGAGGCGGCGCGGCCGAGGTGCGTCCGCCGCTCGATCCACGAGACGAACGGATCGAGCGCGAGCGCGAGCAGGACGGCGACGAGGATCCAGGAGAGCACCGAGCGCGAGAGCTCGAAGATGCGGAAGAGCGCGTACGCGGCGAAGACGATCGCGAGGAGCCGTACGACCGTGCGCGTCCTGAACTCGACGTACCGCTCGGGCATGGGGCCACGTTCCGGCTGCGCCGGCCGTTTCCTACGTCGCGGGCGGGACGGCTCCCGGTCGTCGGGCCGTCAGCTCGTTCTCTCCGAGCCGAGGGTCACGGTCGCCGCGGGCGGGTCGAGGATCAGGTCGGCGACGAGCGCCGTCCAGCCGGTCTGGTGCATCGCGCCCAGGCCCGCGCCGTTGTCCCCGTGGAAGTACTCGAAGAAGAGCAGGTTGTCCTTCCAGGCGGGGTCGGTCTGGAGCCGCTCGGTGCCCCCGTACACGGGCCGTCGCCCCGTCTGCGTCGGGGAGCCAGATGCGCGATGAGCCGGTCGGCGAGGTCCTGCGCGATCTCGCGGAAGGTGCGCCGCGTGCCCGACCCGGTCGGGTACTCGACCGTGAAGTCGTCGCCGAGGAACTCGTCGTAGAGGACGAACTGGCGGATCGCGAGGTAGTTGACGGGCATCCAGACCGGGCCGCGCCAGTTCGAGTTGCCGCCGAACATCGACGTGGTCGACTCCGCCGGCTCGTAGTCGATCGTCGCGCCGGGGAGCCCCTGCGACCGTGTACGGGTTGTTCGCGTACCGCTTCGACACCGCCCGCAGCCCGTGGGGTGAGAGGAATGCCTCCTCGTCGAAGAACTCGCGCAGCGTGCGCGCGAGCGTCTCGGGGGGAGCACGGAGACGAGCAGCGTCCGCCGGTCCCTGAGCTCGCGCACGCGCCCGACCAGGCTCCCGCCCGTCTCCTCGAAGCTCTCGCCGGAGGCGGGCGAACCGCTTCCCGAGGGGGTGGACGTGGTCGGCGGCGGGCATGGGCAGCCCGACGGCGGGGAGGAGCGGCATGAGGCCGGCGATCGTCTTCACCTCGACCCGGGTCGACTCGCCGCTCGGGAGCACGAGCCGGTCGTAGAAGAACGCGTCCTCCTCGTCGTAGAGGCCCTGGCGGGCGAGTGCCCGCGCGATCAGCACGAACTGCTCGAGGAACTTGACCACCATGTCCTCGTAGACCGGGTTCTCCTCCGCGAGGACGATCGCGAGCACGAGCATCGAGAGGGCGTAGTAGGCCATCCACGCGGTGCCGTCCGCCTGCTCGAGCGTCGCCCCGGGCGGCAGGTTCGAGCGGTCGATCGGGGCTGATGTTGTCGAGGCCGAGGAAGCCGCCGCCGAAGACGTTGTTGCCGTCCGCGTCCTGGCGGTTGAGCCACCACGTGAAGTTGACGAGCAGCTTCTGGAACACGCGCTCGAGGAACTCGCGGTCGCGCGACGCCGTCGATCCGGAAGACGCGCAGCGCCGCCATCACGTGCACCGGCGGGTTGACGTCGTCGAAGTTCCATTCGTACGCGGGCAGCGCGCCGTTCGGGTGCATGAACCACTCGCGCAGCAGCACGAGCAGCTGGTACTTCGCGTACGCGGGGTCGAGGTGCGCCCAGGGCACCGTGTGGAAGCCGAGGTCCCAGGCGGCGAACCACGGGTACTCCCACGGGTCGGGCATCGCGAGCACGTCGAACGAGTCGAGGTGCCTCCACCCGGCGTTGCGGCCGTGGCGACGCGCCTCGGGTGGCGGCGGCGTGCCGGGGTCGCCGTCGAGCCAGCGGCGGACGTTGTACGGGTACATCTGCTTGCTCCAGACGAGGCCGGCGCACGCCTGCCGCAGCACCCGCATCGCCTCGGGGGCGGTGCCTGCCGGTGCGAGCGCCTCGTAGAACTCGTCGGCTTCCGCCTCGCGACCGGCGAGCGTGCTGTCGAAGGCAGCGCCCGCCCAGCGCGGCGTCTCCTCCACCGCCGGCTCCTCCGCCGGCTGCGGGCGGTGGAGGCGGAGGCGGAGCTCGGCGGTACCGTGGCCGGGAACCGTGAGCGTGTAGTGGAAGGCGGCCTTCGTGCCCGTCGGGTCGGGGTTGACGGTCTGCGCGCCGGAGACGACGTGGTCGTTGATGCCGTCCTTCGGGTACGGCGTCAGCGGGTCGGTGCCGAAGACGCGGACGGTGTTCGTCTCGTTCTCGCAGAACAGCGTCGGCGGGGCGACGCCGTCGGGCGCGGGCGCAGCCTGCAGCCGGTAGCCGCCGAGCGGGTGGTCGGCGACGAGCAGGTCGGCGCCGTCACGCACGATGCGCGGTCGCGCTGCGTCCTCCGCCCACGACCAGCTGTTTCGGAACCAGAGCGTGGGAAGGACGTGCAGCACGGCCTCCTCCGCTGCGTGGTTCTCGACCACGATCCGCGCGAGAATCTCCGTGGGCGAGGCCTTCGCGTACGTGACCTCGACCGACCAGTAGCGGTCGTCGTCGAAGACACCCGTGTCGAGCAGCTCGAGCTCCGGGTCCTGGAGCCCGCGGCCGTGGTGGACGAGGGCCTCGTACGGGAACGCGGCCTGCGGGTAGTGGTAGCGCCAGCGCAGGAGCGCGTGGCTCGGCAGGCCCTCGAGGTACCACCAGTACTCCTTGACGTCCTCGCCGTGGTTTCCCTGCGGCCCGGTCAGCCCGAACATGCGCTCCTTGAGGATCGGGTCGCTGCCGTTCCAGAGCGCGAGCGCGAGGCACAGCTCGTGGCGGATGTCCGAGATGCCGGCCATGCCGTCCTCGTTCCACCGGTATGCACGCGAGCGGGCGTGGTCGTGCGGGAAGTACTCCCACGCGTCGCCGCTCTCCGAGTAGTCCTCGCGGACGGTGCCCCAGGCCCGCTCCGAGAGGTACGGCCCCCACTCGTACCACGGGTTCGCGGAGAAGAGGTCGTCCTCTGCGCGCCCCCTCGCCTCCGCGAGACGCGCGTGCTCCGCGGTTTGCGGCGGCTCGGTCATCTCAGCCTCGATTCTCGTCGTGCAACGGTGTCAGGTGGAAGAGGTGCCAGTGCCACGGCTCGAGCGCGACGAAGAGACCGTCGCGCACATCGTCGCCCGCCCGCTCGTAGCGCTCGCCGTCGGACGCGTCGTCGAGCACCCACGTGCGCCCGCGCAGCTCGTCCCACGGCAGCGAGACGTGGCCTTCCGCGCGCCGCTCGCCGAGGTTCACGACCACGAGCGCGCGCGAGGTGCCGCTCCAGCCCCAGGCGACGAGGTCGGCCCACGTGTCGTTGCCCTCCCAGCCGGTGCGTCCGGCGAGCACCCACTCGCCCTCGCGGAAGACGTCGTCTCGCAACGCCCCGAGCAGGCGCTCGTAGAACGCCCTCACGTCGGGGTCGACGGGCTCGTCGGGCCGGCGGGCGAGGAACACGGGGACGTGGACGGCGCGTCCCTCGAGCTGTCCTTCGTGGACGAGTCGCGCGCCCGTCTGGCTCAGCGTCGTGACGGCCGCCGCCCGCGCTTTGTCAGCTGGGAAGGTCGCGGCCGCGCGGGGCTCGTCGTGGTTCTCGAGGAACCGGACGAGGCGCTCCTGGTAGCCCCGGTCGGCGGTGAGGTGGTCGTGGACGGACGTCGCGTCGTCGTGGACGAGCCGGTCGTAGAGCCGCTTGTCGTAGCAATGGTCGAACCCCTGCTGCTGGAGGTCCCACTCCATGTCCCAGTACGCCTCTGCGACGAAGAGGAAGGCAGGGTGGACCGCCTTCACGGCCGGGATCACGGTCGGCCAGTAGTCCGCCTCGGGTCGCGGGCCGGCGCGCTCGCCCCACGTACGGGCGAAGACGTCGTTCGTGACGAGCATCGCCATGTCGCAGCGGACGCCGTCGGATTGGGCCGCGATCGACCGCAGCGTCTCGCTCACCGCGTCCCTGAGGTCGGGCGAGAACGCGTTCAGCTGGACGACGTCGGGCCAGGCGGGGAAGTACGGGTCGCGGCCGTTCGCGACCACCCCGCCGTGGGTGCGGACGAACGCGGCAGGTTCGCGGGCGAGATCCTCCCCGTCACCGTGGACGAGGTACTCCGGGTGCGCCCCGACCCAGGGGTGGTCGGGGGCGACGTGGTTCGGGACGAAGTCGAGGATCAGCCCGAGCCCGTGCGCGTCGAGCGCGCGCCGTGCCGCGGCGAGCCCGTCGGGGCCGCCGAGGTGCGCGTCGACCGTGTAGTCGCGGACGCAGTAGGGCGAGCCGACGACGTCCGCGGGGGTGAAGTCCGGCAGCGCGCGGCGGAAGCCGTCGAGCAGCGCCTCGTTCTCCAGCGCGATCCCGATCCCGGCGGGGCTCCTCTCCCACACGCCCATCAGCCAGACCGCGTCGAAGCCGAGCTCGGCGATCGCGGCCCACTCCCGCTCGGGCACGCTCGCGAGATCCACCCGGGCGTCCCTGCGCCGGCTCAGCTCGCCGAGCCAGACCCAGGTGTTGATCTCGTACACGAACGGGTGCGCGACCACCGGCCCACACTAGAGCGGCGCACCCGTCCCGAGCACCCGCCCGAGAGTGCTCACCCAGGTGAATCGTCCCGTCGCGACTAGGCCCTGCCGTCCAGCTGTGGGAACGTGTGCTGCGGGACAACGCGAGGAGGAGCAATGAGCACGACGAGCACTGCACCGACACGCCTCTCCGACGAGGACGTCGCGCGGGTGATCGAGCTGTTGAAGGACTCGGACAGCGTCGAGCTGAAGCTCACGGTGCCGGAGAGCGCCCAGCGCTCGACGGCGACGGCCCTCGGCCTCGACCCCCTCGAAGCGCAGATCCGTCAGGTGTTCTTCTTCGACACGCCGGAGCTGACGCTGAACCGGAAGGGCGTCGTGGTCCGCGCGCGCCGTGTGCAGCGAAAGGGCGACGACACGGTGGTCAAGCTCCGTCCCGTGGAGCCCACCGGCCTTCCCAAGCGCCTGCGCCGGTCCGACTGGTTCGGCGTCGAGGTCGATGCGATGCCTGGCGGCTTCGTGTGCTCGGGCTCGATGAAGGGCGCGCCCTCGGCCGAGGTACGTGCCGTCGTCGCCGGTCAGCGGCCGCTCCGCAAGCTGTTCTCGAAGGAGCAGCGGGCGTTCTACGCCGAGCACGCGCCCGACGGGATCGCGCTCGACGACCTGTCCGTGCTCGGCCCGATCTTCGTGCTCAAGCTCAAGTCGCAGCCGAAGGACTTCGACCGCGAGCTCGTCTCCGAGCTGTGGCTCTACCCCGACGGCTCGCGCGTGCTCGAGCTCTCGACGAAATGCGCGCCGTCGCAGGCGTTCCAGGTGGCGGCCGAGGCGCGGGCGTACCTGTCGGGCAAGGGGGTCGACCTGGAGGGCGCGCAGGAGACGAAGACCCGGCGCGCGCTCGAGTACTTCGCCACGGAGCTCCCGCCCGCAGCGCCCTAGGCGTAGCTTTCCCCGCCCTCCGTGGTGAACCGCCAAGACGAAGAGGGGCGAGGCTGAAGCCACGCCCCTCGACGCACCATCCGCTGCGCGATCAGTCCGCGGTGCGCCGCTTGAAGCGGTGCATTGCCGCGGGGACCGCGACGGCGAGCAGCGCGGCGCAGTAGAGCCACGAGGCGAGCACCGCGTGCTCGAGGGGCCAGACGTCCTTCGTCACCGGCGCGGTCGGGTTCCCGAACAGCTCGCGTACCGCCGTGGCGAGCGCGCTGACGGGATTCCACGCCGCGACCCACTGGAGCACGTCGGGCATCGAGTCGATCGGGACGAACGCGCTCGAGATGAACGTGAGCGGGAACACGATCATGAACACCATCCCCTGCACCGCGTCGGCAGAGCGGACGAGCATCCCGAGCCAGGTCCCGAGCCACACCGTCCCGGCCGCGAAAACGAGCAGCAGTACGATCGCGCTCGCCGCCTCGAGGGCGTCCGTGTGGACGCGCCAGCCGACCACCAGGCCGGTGGCGAGCAGGATCGCGATCGCGAGCGCCATCCCGGCGAGCTCGGCGACGAAGTGGCCGACGAGGTAGGCGGAGCGCGCGACCGGCAGGGTGCGGAAGCGGTCGATCACGCCCTCGGTGAGATCGGTGGCGATCGACACGCCGGGGCCCATCAGCCCGAAGGCGACCGACTGCACGAGGATCCCGCCGATCAGGTACTCGCGGTAGCTGCCTCCCGTGACGTGGATCGCGCCGCCGAACACGAACGCGAACAGGAGCACGAACATGATCGGCTGCAGCGTCACGTCGAGCAGCTTCTCCGGGATCTGCCGGATGTGCTCGATGTTGCGGCGTGCGAAGACGAGTGAGTCGCTGACGAACGTCGTGGTCATGCGGCACTCCTTTCCCGGAGGCCCGCGGTCGTGAGCGAGAGGAAGACGTCGTCGAGGGTTGCCTCCCGCCGGTGCACGTCGGTCACGTCCGCGCCGGCGTCGTCGAGCGCCCGCACGACGTCGACCAGGCGCGTCCCGGCCGCGACCGGCACCGTCACGGTCAGGCTGCGCACGTCGATCGACGGCTCCGTCGAGGCGAAGCGTGCGACGGCCGCGGCAGCGGCCGGAAGCCCGTGCGCGGAGGGCAGCGTCACCTCGAGACGGTCGCCGCCGATCCGGGTCTTGAGCTCGCCCGGCGTGCCCTGGGCGACGGCCCGGCCGTGGTCGAGCACGACGATGTCGTCGGCGAGACGGTCGGCTTCCTCGAGGTACTGAGTCGTGAGGATCAGCGTCGTGCCGTCGCGCACGAGGTCGCGCAGCGTTCGCCAGAGGCCCTCGCGCGCCAGCGGGTCGAGACCGGTCGTCGGCTCGTCGAGGAACAGCACGGTGGGCGACGCGACGAGGCTCGCCGCGAGGTCGAGCCGGCGGCGCATGCCGCCGGAGTAGGTCTTCGCGAGGCGCGAGGCCGCGTCCGCGAGGTCGAATTGCTCGAGCAGCTCGTCGGCGCGCCTGCGGGCGTCGCGTCGCGAGAGGCCGTGCAGGCGCCCGATCAGCTCGAGGTTGAGACGGCCGTCGAGCAGGCCGTCGACGGTCGCCTGCTGCGCGGCCACACCGATCGCACGGCGCACCGCGCCCGCCTGGGCGACCACGTCGAAGCCCGCGACGGTCGCGCTGCCGGTCGTCGGCCGCGCGAGCGTGGTGAGCATGCGGATCGCGGTCGTCTTGCCGGCACCGTTGTGCCCGAGCAGCCCGAGAATCGTCCCGGGGGCGACGTCGAGGTCGAGCTCCCTGACCGCCCAGAGCTCCCCGTAGCGCTTGCCGAGCCCGCGAGAGTGGACACCAGCGCTGCTGGTCGTATTGTGTACTGATTGTTCGTACATGGTACGAACAAGCTAGCAGTACACTGTACGCGATGTCAAGTCGACACGAGACCCGGGACAAGGGGCGCCGACCGCGACGCCGGGGGAGGGGCGAGGCGGGCACCGACCCGCTCGAGGTGTGGACGAGACCCGACCGGGGGAGACGGCGCCCGCGCTTCACGCGCGAGGAGATCGCGGCTGCGGCGATCCGGATCGCGGACGCAGAGGGCTTCGAGGAGCTCTCGATGCGCCGGCTCGCCTCGGAGCTCGGCGCAGGCACGATGACGCTGTACCACTACGTGCGCACGAAGGACGAGCTGCTCGCGCTCGTCAGCGACACGATCATGACCGAGGTGCTCGTGCCGAACGACGAGCTCCCCGAGGACTGGCGCGAGGCGCTGACGACGATCGCACGCCGCTCTCGCGACGCCCTCCGCCGTCATCCGTGGGTGCTCGACGTCCGCGACGAGCCGGCCCCCGGCCCGAACGGGATCCGGCACTGGGACCAGTCGATGCAGGCGGTCGGCTCGCTCGACCTCACGATCGGTGAGCAGTTCGAGCTCGTCTCGGCCGTGGACGAGTACGTGTTCGGCTTCTGCCTCCAGGAACGGGTCAACCAGGTCGACGGCGGCGCGGCGTCCGGGGCCGTGCTCGACGAGCTGCGCGACTACCTGGGCGCTCTGATCGAGACCGGCGAGTACCCGACCCTCGCCGCGATCGCCGAGGCTCCCGGACTCGACGAGGTCTGGCGGCAGCTCCAGCGGCAGATCACGGACCCCGAGCGGTTCGACCGGAACCTCGGGCGGCTGCTCGACGGCTTCGAGGCGGAGATCGAGCGCCGTCCCCGGCCGCGGCGCAGGCGCTAGATCAGCCCGCCGTCGTAGCGCCACGGGCCCGGCTCGAAGCGGATCCCGCGCTTGCGGCAGAACTCGCGCACGGAGTCGAGCAGCATCCCCCCGCCGCCGTGGACGCGGCGCGCGAGCAGGTCGAGCACCGCGCAGCGTTCGGGCGGATCGCCGGACGCCTCCAGCGTGAGCACGACGGTGTCGCCGGCGCCCGCTGTGAGCGCAGCGGGCGCGGCCCGCTCCTGGAAGAGGACGCGGCCCGGCCCCTCGGGTCCGGTCAGCTCGAAGCCGTACGCGTCCTTCTCCAGCAGCGGCCCCGTCTCGACGCCGCTGAGGCGGAGCACCTCTTCGAGGTCGTCCACGATCCGTCGCGCGAGCTCCACCTGACGCGGCCGTGCGGGCTGCCGCCTGGCCTGCCCGATGGGACGCGCGGGCACTCCCGCCGCCAGCGTCCCCTCGTGCACGTCGTTGACGACGTACGAGTTCGAGACCACGATCGCCTCGCGGCCTACACGGCAGCCTGCGTAGACGACCGCGCCGACGCCGATCTGCGCGCGATCCTCGAGCACCACGCCCGCAAAGCGGTTCTCGAACCCCTCCAGCACCGAGTGGCCGACGTTGTGCGTGAGCAGCACCGACCGCATCGTGAGGAACACCTCCGCGCCGATCACGACCGGCCGGCAGACGTTGACGAAGACCTCGTGCCCGATGAACCCGTTCTCGCCGATCACGAACGTCGCCCACGGGTCACGGTGACCGCCGCCGCCGATCTCGACTGCGTGCGCGGTCCACGTTCCTGCGCCGACGAACGCGCGCCGGCACGCGAGCTGGAACGAGCTCCCGAGCAGGGCCAGCTCGCCCGCCGCGAACACCTCCTCGCAGCGGATCGTCGAGTGGTCGCCGATCGTGACGCCGTCCTCGAGCACGATCCTCGGCGCGACGATCACGGCCCCCTCACCCAGGACGACGCCCTCCCCGATCCGCGCGCCGTTCGCGCGATACGCGGCGCAACGATCCTCGGAAGAGAGCGCCGCGAACGACGCCGGGTCGTCGCGCAGGGAGGCGACGAACGCGGGCTCGACCGCTCCGTCGTCCGCGGCGATCGAGAACACCGCGGGCAGCGTCACGTTGGCGGTCGACAGCCCGGCGAGCACGACGTCGGCGTCTCCGCCGGCGGCCGCGCCCCGCGCGGCCCTCGCGGCAAAGGCCTCGACGTCCTCGGCGGTGACGAAGCCGGTCTTCTCGATCAGCGTCACGTCCACGCCGAGCTCGGCTGCCCGCTCCGCGGCCTTCCGGGTCACGTTCTGCGGTCCGTCCGCTCCCGGCGGCTCGGGCGCGGCTCCGGCCAGCCGCGCGACCGCGGCCTCGAGCTCGGCCTCCGACCGTGCGACCACGCCGATCGACGAGCCGAGCTCGACCTCGACGTCCGCCGCGACGAGCTGGACGAGCGTCCCGTCGCCCGGCGCCTCGATCTCGACCGACGCCTTCGACGTCTCGACCACGCAGACCGCCTGGCCCTTCCGTACCTCGGCGCGGTCCTCGATGAGCCACTCGGAGAGGAGCGCCGACTCGCTGTTCGCGTCTTCGCGGCTGAGAACGATCTCGAGCAGCGGCTCAGCTCCCCACGCGTTCGACGGCTCTGACCGCGGCGACGACGTCCTCGACCCCCGGCAGGGCCTCGTCCTCGAGGCTGCGCGCCGACGGCACGATCCCGTCCTGAGCCGCGACCCGGACGACGGGCCCGTCGAGCTCGTTCCAGGCCCGGGCCTGCACGCGGGCCGCGATCTCGGCGCCCACGCCGCCGGTGAGGGTTCCCTCCTCGACGGTCACGATCGACCCGGTTCGCGCGAGCGACTCGAGCACCGGATCGAGGTCGAGCGGCTGGAGCCGGCTCAGCGCGACGACCTCGGTGAACACCTCGTGCTGGAGGATCAGCTCGGTCGCGGCGTCGAGCGCGACGGGCAGCATGCCCCCGTAGGTGACCAGAGTCGCCTCCCCCCGCCCGAAGCCGTTGCCGGAGAACGTGAGTGCCGGGTAGGGACCCTCGCCCTCGCTGCAGGAGAGCTCGCCGAGCCGTCCGGCCTCGGGCCGCCGGATGGGTCTCCCGTACATGAGCTTGTTCTCGATGAAGAAGACCGGCTCGTCGTCGGCGACCGCCTCCGCAAGGAGCGCACCGAGGTCATGGCACTCGCTCGCCGCGACGACCGTGATGCCGGGCACCGCGACGAGCAGCTTCTCGAGTGACTGGCTGTGGGTCGGGCCGTAGCCGCGCCTGCCGCCCATCGGCGTGCGAACGACGAGCGGCACGGTCACCTGCTCGTCGAACATCGCCCGGAACTTCGCGATCCCGTTCACGACCTGGTCGAGGCCGAGCGTGACGAAGTCGCCGAACATGATCTCGAGGATCGGGCGGTAACCCCGCAGCGCGAGCCCTGCGGTGACACCGAAGAGCGACGCCTCGCTGACCGGCGTCGTGAGCACCCGCTCGGGCCACCGTGTGGAGAGGCCCTGGCTGATCTTGAACGCGCCGCCGTACGGGTCGAGCAGATCTTCCCCGAGCAGGTAGACGCGCTCGTCCCGCTCGAAGATCTCGTGCAGCGCGGCGTTGAGCGCCTGTCCGCAGCGAACGCTCACATGCGCCCCCGGCGCCCCAGGGACGCGCGAAGGTCGCAGGATGAGACGAGCCCGATCATTGCGCGGCCGCCGTCGCGCCCGCGACGGGCGCCGCGAGCGCCTGCTCGACGGCCTCGGTGAGCCGGTCCTCGACCGCGGCGGCGATCTCCTCGCGCTCGGCGTCGCTCACGAGCCCCGCGGCGACGGCCAACGGGTCGCGCAGCCGCCGCTCGGCGATCTCCTCGGGGTCGCGGAAGTCGTCGCCCTTCGAGTGCGGGCTGAAGCGGTAGGTGTCGAGCACGAGGACGTACGGCCGTCCCGTCGAGCGCACGTGGTCGACCGCCTCCTGCGCTACCTCGCGCACCTCGAGCACGTCGGTCGTGTCGTGCCGGGACGCGGCGACCCCGAAGGCGGCCGCACGCGCCTCGACGTCGCCTGCGAGCTGCAGCCGCGACGGCGTCGACTGCGCGTACCCGTTGTGCTCGACGACGACGAGCAGCGGCAGCTCCCAGAGCGCGGCGATGTTGAGGCTCTCGTAGACGACGCCCTGCCCGAGCGTTCCGTCGCCGACGAAGACCGTGGCCACGGCCCCCGTCCCCCTCTCTCGCTCGGCGAGGGCCATCCCGGCGGCGAGGGGCACGGTGCTGCCGAGCACGCCGTTCGAGTAGAAGTTGCCCGCGAACAGGTGCTGGCTGCCACCTTTGCCGCCGCACACGCCGCCCACGCGGCCCATCACCTCGCGCAGTAGTCCGTCCACGTCGTCCGTGAACGCGAGGTAGTGGCCGTGGCAGCGATGGTTCGAGACGACGATGTCGCGCTCCGTCTCGAGACAGGAGATCACGCCGACCGCGTCGGCCTCCTGGCCGATGCACGTGTGGGTGGTGCCGTGGAGCTTGCCGGCGGCGAACAGGTCGAGCAGCGTCTCCTCGAAGCGGCGGATCAGCGTCATGCCCGCATAGAGGCGCCTCGCGCCTTCGACCCGTTCCGGGGATGCCGAAGAGACGTGGTTCTGGCCGCCCATTCAACGCGGGAGGCTACAGATAGCCGAGATCGGTCAGCCGCGTGGTGACCGCTGCCTCCTCCTCGGCGGTGAGCTCGGGTTGCTCGATTCCGCCGAGCTCCTCGTACAGCCGTTCGCGCACCTCGCCGGGCACCTCGTCGGGGACGCTCTCGCGCTCCCGCGGGTCGCGATCGAGCCGGTAGGCCTCCTCCTCGCCCGACTCGACGTGCACCGTCAGCTTCCATGGCGGCCGCCTCAGCGCGAGCTGCGAGACCCGGCCTGCGTCCGTGGCCACGATCCAGGCGTCGCGCTCCTCCTGCTCACCGCCTGCGAGCCGCGGGACGAGCGAGACGCCGTCGACGCCGTCGAGCGGAGCGCCCGCGAGGTCGAGCAGGGTCGGCGTCAGGTCGACGAGGCTCACCTGCGAGCCGACGACTCCCGGCTCAACGCGCCCGGGCGCCGAGACGATCAGCGGCACCTCGACGATCTCGTCATAGAGCGTGGCGCCGTGCATGTGGTACGTGCCCTTGACCGCCTGCTTGTCGACAAAGCGCTCGCCCCACGACTCGCCGTGGTCCGAGACGAACGCGAGCACGGTGTCGTCGCGCAGCCCGAGCGCGTCGAGCTCCGAGAGGAACCCGGCGAGGAGCGTCTCCGAGGAACGCTCCACCGACCGTGCGTAGCCCTCGCGCAGCTGCTCGAGCGCCGCCGCGTCGCCGGACTGGATCCCCTCGATGATCGCCTCCTTCGCGGCGAGCCACTCCTTGCGCTCCGCGTGGAGGATGTCGTACGGCATGTGGGTCGCCCAGCTGTGGAACCAGAGCACGAACGGCTGTGAGCGGTGGGCGCGCAGCCACTCGACCGCCCCGTCCAGGGTCTCGCTCGTGCCGCCGACGTTCGCGTCCGCAAACCCCTTGAAGAGGTAGCTCTCGTCGAAGACGAAGCTGCCGGTCGTGTAGCCGTGCGCGGCCGCGACCGTGAACAGCGTCGGCAGGGCGGGGTCGAGGGTCGCGTCCCAGTGCAGGTAGCCGTGGTGGTGCGGGTAGAGGCCCGTGATCATCGAGGCGGTCGAGGGGCAGGTCCACGGCGCGGCTGCGATCGCCTGGTCGAAGCGGACGCCCGTCGCGGCCAACTCGTCGATCGTCGGCGTGCGCACGCGGCGCGCCCCGTAACAGCCGACGTGGTCGGTGCGGAGCGCGTCCGAGACGTAGACGATCAGGTTCACGCGGCCGCTCCCAGACTCGGGACGAGGCTGCGCCCGCGCATGTCGTCGGGCACCGGCAGACCGAGCAGCTCGAGCACGGTCGGCGCGATGTCGAGCAGCCCCGCGTCGAGCGTGCCCCGGGCGGTGACTCCTGCGCCCGCGGCGATCAGCAGACCGTCCTGGGCGTGGTTCGCGTCGTCGGGGCCGGTGTCGTTCTCGAACGTGTGCACGCCCTCGTCGCCGCCGATCGTGCCGACCGAGCGCCAGAGCAGGTCGCCGAAGATCACGATCAGGTCGGGCGCGACACCGCCAACCTCGGGGTAGATCTCCTCCGGCTTGTAGACGTGGGTCGCGAGCGGTCGTCCCTCTTCGTCGGGGATCGCCGCGAGCCGCCGGGCTAGGTCGTCGCGCACGGCCTCGTAGTCGGCGGCCGGGACGAGCCCCTCGGGCTCGCGTCCCTCGACGTTGAGGAACACGCGCGCGTAGTAGCCGCCTTCGCCCCAGGCGGTCGTCTGCGCCCAGTCGATCCCGACCTCCCGGGGCGAGGTGACGCCGTTCGGCTCGCCGTGCAGCGAGAGCAGCCCCTCGCGGCGGAGCCATTCGTTGACGCGGATCCCGCCGTCGAGGCGCTTTGCTCCGTGGTCCGAGACGACGAGCACGAGCGTCTCGTCGTCGGCGTGCCGCAAGAGGTTCCCGACGAGCCCGTCGACGTGCTCGTAGTAGTCGCGGATCGCGTGCTCGTAGGCCCCGCCCGGCTCGTGCCCGCGATGCTCGGCGTCCATGTACTTCCAGAACCCGTGGTGGATCCGGTCGGTGCCCATCTCGACGAACGCGAACAGCTGCCAGGGCCGGGTCGCGAGCAGGTGGTCGGCGAGCGCGAAGCGCCTGTCGGTCATCTCGTAGACCTGGCGCAGCAGGTCTTCCTTGTCGTCCGTGCGGAAGTTCGTACAGTCGAACAGGTACTCGCCGACGACCTCCTGCACCTCCGCCTTGAGCGCCGGGGGGTACGTGAAGCGGCTCTCGGCCGAGGGGGTCAGGAAGCAGCTGACGAGCGTGCCGCGGAGCGGGCGTGGAGGGTAGGTACCGGGGACGCCGACGACGATCGAGCTGCCGCCCGCCCGGCCGACGAGGTCCCAGAGCCGTGGCGCGTGGATCGCGCTCCCGTCGGCGATGAACGCGCCGTCGTACGTATGGTCGGAGCGGTTCCGGAAGCCGTACACGCCGAGGTCGCCCGGTGTGCGGCTGGCCATCATGCACGACCACGCGGGCACCGTGATCGGCGGCACGATCGACGTGAGGCGTCCCGAGACGCCGCGCTCCATCAGCCCCGAGAGCACGGGCAGCCGCTCGCGCCAGCGGTCGAGCACGAGCGACGGCTCGGCGCAGTCGAGCCCGATCACCATCGCCTTCTTGGCCCGTCCCTCCGCCACGACAGGGCATGGTAGTGGCGGTGCTTCGCGCGGCCGGCGGAGGCAGGACGCGTAGTAGGGCAACGCTTGTGTTGAATCAACACGAGCGTGCTGCCTCTGCGGGCCTGGGGATTCGCAGCGCGCGGTCGCGGCAATATACCCTCTAGGGGTATCATGCAACCCGTGAACGGCTCGCTGGATCGCGTCGCGCTGAGCGCGACTCTCCATTGCCTCACCGGCTGCGCCCTCGGCGAGGTGCTCGGCCTGGTGATCGGCACCGCGCTCGGCTGGGGCAACTGGCCGACAGTGGTGCTCTCGATCGTGCTCGCGTTCGCCTTCGGCTACTCGCTCACGATGAGCACCCTGCTGCGGTCGGGGCTCGCGTTCGCCGTGGCAGCGCCGCTCGCGCTCGCATCCGACACGCTCTCGATCGCGGTGATGGAGATCGTCGACAACGCCGTCATGCTGCTCGTGCCCGGAGCGCTCGAGGCGGGTCTCGGTGACGCGCTCTTCTGGTGGAGCCTCGTGCTCTCGCTCGCGCTGGCGTTCGCCACCGCGTTTCCCGTCAACCGCTGGCTGATCGCCCGAGGGAAGGGCCACGCGGTCGTCCACGCCCACCACGGCCACGCGCACCACGGCCACGCCCACTGACGCCGATACGCTCGTCGGCGTGATCGCGGCTCCGTACCGGCGGACGTTCGTCCGGCTGCTCGGGTTCCTCGGCCCCTACCGGCGCTCGCTCGCTGTCTCGACGGTGCTCGCCGCGCTCTCGCAGGCGGCCGCGATCGCGATCGTCGTGCTCGTCGGCGAGGCGATCGACGCGATCCAGGCGGGGCGCGGCACCGTGGTGCTCGCATGGATGGTCGCCGGGATCGTCGCGGCAGGGATCGCGAAGGCGGTGCTGATGCTCGGACGGCGCATCATCTCGGGCCGCCAGGCGCTCGGGATCGAGCGCGACATGCGCGAAGAGCTCTACGGCCATCTGCTCGGGCTCTCGTTCGGCTTCTACGACCGGCACCAGACCGGCCAGCTGATGTCGCGGGCCACGATCGACCTCCAGGCCGTGCGCTTCTTCCTCGGCTTCGGCCTGATCTTCTTCTTCCAGCACGTGATCACGGTCCTCTCCGTGACCGTCGTCCTCTTCGTCGTCGATTGGCGGCTCGCGCTGATCGCGCTCTGGATCACACCGGTGATCGTCGTCGTCGCGTACCGCTACAGCCACGTGTCGCACCCCGTCCTGCGCGACGTCCAGCAGCGCCTCGGCGAGGTGGCGACGGTCGCCGAGGAGTCGATCGTCGGAATCCACGTGGTGAAGGCCTTCGCGCAGGAGGAGCGGCGACAGGCCCAGTTCGAGCAGGCGTCCGACGGGGTCTTCGCGGCGACCGTGCGAGCCTTTCGCCAGCGCGCGCTCTACGTGCCGCTCCTCTCGTTCCTGCCGATGCTCGCCCAGGCCGCCGTCCTTCTCGCGGCCGGCCGGCTCGTCGTCTCCGGCTCACTCACGCTCGGCGATTTCTTCCTCTTCAACCTCCTGCTCGCGATGCTCATCGTGCCGCTGCGGAGCCTCGGCATGTGGATCGGCCAGGCCCAGCGCGCGACCGCGGCGGGTGAGCGGATCTTCGAGGTGCTCGACGAGCCGGAAGGGGTGGCCGACCGCCCCGGTGCCGACGCGCTGCCGCCCGGCCCGGGCGCGATCCGCTTCGAGCACGTCTCGTTCGGCTACCACGATGAGCGCCGCGTGCTCGAGGACGTCGACCTCGAGGTGGGCGCGGGCCGAACGGTCGCGCTGATCGGGCACACCGGCTCGGGGAAGACGACGCTCGCGACGCTCGTGCCACGGTTCTACGACGTGACCGAGGGGCGCGTGCTGGTCGACGGCGTCGACGTCCGCGACGTCGCGCGGCGGTCGCTCCGGCGCGAGGTCGGGGTGATCTCGCAGGATCCCTTCCTGTTCTCGGCCACCGTGCGAGAGAACATCGCGTTCGGGGCGGTCGACGCAGACGACGAGCGGGTCGAGGAGGCGGCGCGGGCGGCGCAGGCGCACGCGTTCGTCGAGGCCCTGCCGCAGGGCTACGACACGGTGATCGGTGAGCGCGGGATCACGCTTTCCGGCGGTCAGCGGCAGCGGCTCGCGATCGCGCGCGCGCTCCTGATCGACCCCCGGATCCTGATTCTCGACGACGCGACGGCGTCGGTCGACGCGACGACCGAGGCGCGGATCCGCGAGGCGCTCGCGCGGGTGATGCGCGGCCGGACGACGATCATCATCGCCCATCGGCTCTCGACGATCCAGCTCGCCGACGAGGTCGTCGTGCTCGACCACGGCCGGGTCGCCGCCCGTGGCACGCAGGCGGAGCTGCTCGAGACGAACGCCGTGTACCGCGAGCTGCACGAGCACGGCCTCATCGAGGGGATGCTCGAGGAGCAGATCGCATGAAAGTCTGGCAGCCCGGCGGCCATCTCTCCGAGGAGCGTGGGGGCGCGGTGCACGACTGGTCGTGGCGCCGCTCGCGACGCCGGCTCGGGCTGCTCGCCCGGCTCGCCCTCCCGTACCCCGGACGCACGGCGCTCGCGCTCGCGACGCTGCTCGCGTACACGGTGGTCGCGCTCGCGCCTCCGTACCTCGCAAAGCTCGCGATCGACCAGGGCATCTCGGAGAACGACCTCTCCCGGCTGACCGCGCTCGTCGTGCTGTTCCTCGTCGCGGCAGTCGCCGCGCTCGTGCTCTCGGCGGCGAACACGTACCTGACCGGCTGGGTGGGCGAGCGGATGCTGGCCGACCTGCGGAACCGGCTCTTCCGTCATCTCGAGGGGCTCTCGATGGGCTTCTACGAGCGCAACCGCACCGGCGTGATCATCAGCAGGATCACGAACGACGTCGAGGCGCTCGACCAGCTCGTCACCGACGGGGTCACGAGCCTCGTGCAGAACACGCTTCTGCTCGGCGGCACGGCCGTCGTGCTCTTCCTGCTCGACTGGCGGCTCGCGCTCGCGACGCTCGCGGTGCTGCCCCTGATGGGGCTCGTCACGGTCTGGTTCCGAAGCCGCTCCAACCGGGCGTACCGCAGCGTGCGCGAGCGCCTCGGGCTCGTCACGGGGACGCTCGCGGAGGACATCGCCGGCATGCGGGTCGTGCAGTCGTTCACGCGCGAGCCGGTGCAGGAGCTGGCGTTCCGGGAGGTGAACGACCGCTACCGCGCCGCGAACTACCGCACGGTCGTGCTGAACGGCATCTACTTCCCCGCCGTCGACCTGCTCTCGACCGCGGCGACCGCGGTCGTGTTCGGGTACGGCGGCTGGCTGGTCTACCACGGCGACATGACCACGGGCACGCTGTTCGCGTTCGCCCTCTACCTCTCGAACTTCTTCGACCCCATCCAGCAGCTCTCGCAGCTCTACAACACGTTCCTCTCGGCGATCGCGGCGCTCGACAAGATCGTCGGCGTGCTCGACGAGGAGCCACGGGTCGTCGACGCGCCGGGCGCGCCGCCGCTGCCCGTGATCGAGGGCCACGTCCGCTTCGAGGGCGTCCGCTTCCGCTACGGCCCTGCACTACCGGAGGTGCTCTACGGCCTCGAGCTGGATGTTGCGGCCGGGACCACGGTCGCGCTGGTCGGGCACACGGGCGCGGGCAAGTCGACGATCGCGAAGCTCCTCGCGCGCTTCTACGACCCGAGCGAGGGGCGGGTCACGATCGACGACCACGACCTGCGGGCGGTCACGCAGCATTCCCTCCGCGCGCAGCTCGGGATCGTCGCGCAGGAGGGATTCCTGTTCGGGGGCACAGTGGCGGAGAACATCGCGTTCGGCCGTCCCGAGGCGACCCGCGCCGAGATCGAGCGCGCGGCACGCGCGGTCGGCGCGCACGACTTCGTGCGCGAGCTCGAGGACGGGTACGACACCCACCTCGGGGAGCGCGGCACGCGTCTCTCGCTCGGACAGCGACAGCTCGTCGCGTTCGCGCGGGCACTGCTCGCCGACCCCCGCATCCTGATCCTCGACGAGGCGACGTCGTCGGTCGACATCGCCACGGAGCGTAGGATCGAGCGGGCGCTCGAGGAGCTGCTCCGCGAGCGCACGTCGTTCGTGATCGCACACCGCCTCTCGACGATCCGCGACGCAGACCTGATCGTCGTGCTCGAGCACGGGCGGATCGTCGAGCAGGGGACGCACGACGAGCTGCTCGCGCGCCGCGGCCTGTACACACGGCTCTACGGCGACTGGGCCGCCGTCGCCTAGCTTGTGTTGAATCAACACGAGCACGGTTCCGGCGACGCACTAGGATGACGACCCCGTGAAGGCGCTCGTGAAGAGCCGCGCCGAGCAGGGGCTCTGGTTGGAGGACGCCCCGGAGCCCGAGGTCGGGATCAACGACGTCAAGATCCGCGTCCGGCAGACCGGGATCTGCGGCACGGACGTCCATATCCACCGCTGGGACGGGTGGGCGCAGCGGACGATCCCGGTGCCGCTCGTGATCGGGCACGAGTTCGTCGGGGAGGTGGCCGAGGTCGGCTCGAACGTGAGCGACTTCAGGCCCGGCGACCGCGTCGGCGGCGAGGGACACGTCGTGTGCGGACGCTGCCGGAACTGTATGGCGGGGCGAAGGCAGCTCTGCGCCCACTCGATCGGGCTCGGCGTCCAGCGGCCCGGCGCATTCGCCGAGTACGTCGTGCTCCCGATGACGAACGTCTGGCACCACTGGCAGCGGGTGCCCGACGACGTCGCCGCGATCTTCGATCCGTTCGGGAACGCCGTTCACACGGCACTTGCGTTCCCGGTCCTGGGCGAGGACGTGCTCGTCACCGGCGCGGGCCCGATCGGCTGCATGGCTGTCGCCGTCGTCAAACACGCCGGCGCGCGCCACGTCGTCGCCACCGACCTCAACCCCTCTCGGCTCGAGCTCGCCCGAGAGATGGGCGCCACGGTCGCGATCGACCCCCGCGCGCGCGGCCTCGACGAGGTGCAGCGGGAGCTCGGGATGACGGAGGGCTTCGACGTGATGCTCGAGATGTCCGGCAACGCCGACGCGCTCCGTTCCGGCATCGCGAGCATGGCGCACGGCGGCCGCATCGCGGTGCTCGGCATCCCGGAAGCCGCGATCGAGCTCGACCTCGACCCGGTGATCTTCAACATGCTCACGCTGAAGGGCATCTACGGCCGCGAGATGTACGAGACCTGGTACCAGATGAGCGTGCTGGTCGACTCCGGGCTCGACGTCTCACGGGTGATCACGCACCGCTTCCCGTTCTCCGAGTTCGAGGAGGCGTTCCGGATCGCCGCCTCGGGCGAGTCCGGCAAGGTGCTGCTCGACTGGGAGGAGAGATAGATGATCGCTCGGCAGTTCGCGCGAATCCGACGGTGCCCAGGACGTCCCTCCGACCACCGGTCGTTCAGCTGATGGACAGCACCCTTCGCGAGGACCTCGCGGCCCGGCTCGCCGAGCTGACGCGCGAGGGTCTCTACAAGCACGAGCTGACGATGACGACGCCCCAGGGCGCCCACGTCGAGGTCGAGGGCCGGGGCGAGCTCGTCAACCTCTGCGCGAACAACTACCTGGGCCTCGCCAACCACCCGGAGATGGTCGCCGCGGCGCACGAGGCCCTCGACCGGTGGGGCTACGGGATGGCCTCGGTGCGCTTCATCTGCGGCACGCAGTCCCTCCACCGCGAGCTCGAAGAGCGTCTTTCCGCGTTCCTCGGCACCGAGGACACGATCCTGTTCGGCTCGTGCTTCGACGCAAACGGCGGCGTCTTCGAGGCGCTGCTCGACGAGCGGGACGCCGTGATCTCGGATCAGCTGAACCATGCCTCGATCATCGACGGGATCCGGCTCTGCAAAGCGCGCCGCGAGCGCTACGCAAACGGTGACATGGACGAGCTCGAGGCGCGGCTCGTCGATTGCGCCGACGTGCGGCACCGTCTGATCGCGACCGACGGCGTGTTCTCGATGGACGGCTATCACGCGAAGCTCGACGCGATCTGCGAGCTCGCCGAGCGGCACGCCGCCCTCGTGTTCGTCGACGACTCGCACGCGGTCGGCTTCGTCGGACCCGGTGGGCGGGGAACGCACGCGTACCACGACGTGGTCGAGCGAGTCGACGTGCTCACGGGCACGCTCGGGAAGGCGGTCGGCGGCGCGAGCGGAGGCTACGTGTCGGGGCGCAGAGAGATCGTCGAGCTGCTCCGGCAGCGGGCGCGGCCGTACCTCTTCTCGAACAGCCTCGCGCCCGCGGTGGCCGGCGCGAGCCTCAAGGCGCTCGACCTGATCGAGCGCTCCGACGACCTGCGCGGGCGCCTCGAGGAGAACACCCGCGAGTTCCGGGAGCGGATGACCGCGCTCGGGTTCGACGTGCTCCCGGGAGACCATCCGATCGTCCCCGTGATGCTCGGCGACGCTCAGCAGGCCGCACGGTTCTCCGAGGCGCTCGTCTCGCACGGCGTGTTCGCGGTCGCGTTCTCGTACCCCGTCGTGCCGCTCGGTGCCGCGCGGATCCGGACGCAGATGTCCGCCGCGCACGAAAGCGCCGACCTCGAGCGGGCGATCGAGGCGTTCGTCGCTGCGCGGGCCGAGACGACGGATTGAGCGGCACGTCCGGTCGTCGCCGGAGGCGGCCGCCCGTTCACGGCTCCGGCGCTTCGTTGTTGTGGACGAAGGGCGAGGCTGAAGCCACGCCCTGACCGGCGCTACAGCCATGCCCTGACCGGCGCTCCGCTCGGCGTCTTGCCCGGGGCGTAAGGGGCGTGGCTTCAGCCTCGCCCCTCTTCTGTCCCGTAGTTACAGCCGCCGGTGGTCGGCCTCGAACCGCTCGGGCCGCGCGAGCGAGCCCGGGCCGCGCGAGCTCGTCGAGGAATCGAGCGGGTTGTCGAGCGACGCGTCGACTCGCCGGGAATCCCTTTCGGCATGCGACGTTTTCGGCATCTGGGCGATCGTGCGCCGTTGCTACATTTCACGCAGATGGGCAACCTGGGTCTGTACTTCCTCTTCCTGATTCCGCCGCTGATCATCGGCTTCGCCGTGCAGCACTGGCTGAAGAAGACCGTCGCGACGAACCTCCAGGTGGACGTCGCGAACGGCCTTTCCGGCGCTGACGTCGCGCGCCAGATCCTCGACCGCAACGGCCTGCAGGGCGTCCCCGTCGAGACATCGCCCGGGGGCCCGCTCTCCGACCACTACGACCCCCGCACGAAGTCGGTGCACCTCTCGGAGCCGGTCTACCGGGGGCGTGCCGTCGCCTCGACCGCGATCGCGGCGCACGAGGTCGGGCACGCGATCCAGCATGCGAAGGCGTACGCACCGTTCCGGCTGCGCTCGGCGATGTGGCCGGCGGTCGCGTTCGCCTCCAACGCCTGGATCTTCCTCCTCCTGATCGGCGCGTTCGCGCAGCTCTTCGGGTTGATCACGTTCGCGATCCTGCTCTACGCGGTCGTCGTGCTCTTCCAGCTCGTCACGCTGCCGGTCGAGTTCGACGCCTCGCGCCGTGCCATGAACCAGCTCAACGAGCTCGGGCTCGTCACGCCGGGCGAGTCGCAGGGAGCCCGCAAGGTGCTCACCGCGGCCGCGATGACGTACGTCGCAGCGGCGCTCGCGGCGCTCTCGCAGCTCGCCTACTACGCGCTCGTCTTCCTGGGCAACCGGAACTAGAGTCTTCCCGTGCGCGGTATCGCGCTCATCGTGCGCGCCGGCGCGGTCGTCTGCGCCTTCGCCTTCGTCCTCTCGCTGCTCGTCCACGGCGCGCCCCGCCCGGCGGTCGCCTCGAACGAAGCCGCGGGCGCGACCTCCGGGACGGCGACGACCGCCGCCGCCGCGAAGTCGCAGGCGAAGCGGGTCGCGAAGCAGAAGCGCGCGGCGTCCAAGGTGCCGCCCGGTGTCGTCGCGATCGTCGCGACCGGCGACATCGTGATGGGTTCGACGCCGAACCTGCCGCCCGACGGCGGGCGCACGTTCTTCTCCGACGTCGAGACGGACCTCGCGGGAGACGTCGTGCTGGGGAATCTCGAGGGCACGCTGTCGACCGGCGGCAGCTCGAAATGCGGCTCTCAGAGCACGGACTGCTTCGCGTTCCACACCCCTCCTTCGTACGCTCGGCTGCTCACGAACGCGGGCTTCACGGTCATGAACCTCGCGAACAACCACTCGATGGACTACGGCCCGAGCGGGCTCGACCAGACGATCCACGCCCTCGAGTCGGCCGGCCTGCGGTACACCGGCCGACCGGACCAGATCACCGTGCAGAAGGTCGGGAAGATCCGTGTGGCGGTCGTCGGCTTCGCTCCGTATCCGTGGGCCGCGTCGCTGACCGACATCCCGGCGGCGAGGCGCCTCGTCCGCGCGGCGGCCAAGGTCGCGGACGTGGTCGTCGTGACCATGCACGCCGGCGCGGAGGGTTCCGACCATCAGCACGTCCACACCGGCACCGAGACCTTCCTCGGCGAGAACCGCGGGAATCCGGTCCGGTTCGCACACGCGGTCGTCGACGCGGGGGCCGACCTGGTGATCGGCTCGGGCCCCCACGTGCTGCGCGGGATGGAGTGGTACAAGGGGCGGCTGATCGCGTACTCGCTAGGCAACTTCGGCGGCTACAAGGTGTTCGCGCTCGGCGGCCCGCTCTCGACGAGCGCGATCCTGCGCGTGACGCTCGCCGGCAACGGCTCGTTCGAGACGGGCCGCATCGTCCCCACCCGCCTCGTCGGGGCGGGGGTGCCGGCGCTCGATCCGTCGGAGGCGGCGCACGGCGCGATCCGCACGCTGTCGCGCGAGGACTTCGGCCGTCGCGGCGTGAAGGTCACGACCGACGGGTTCATCACGCACTGACCCTCCGCCGGCCCGTCGTGAAGACCGGCGGCCGCCTGTCGGGCCTATGCTCGGCTCGTGCTCGTCGCGATCTCCGGCAGTGCGGGCTTTCTCGGCCTGCATCTCTCACGTCGTCTGGTCGCGGACGGTCGCGACGTCCGCGGCCTCGACCTCGCGCCGGTCGCCGACCCCGGGCTGGAAGGGCGGGTCGACGAGCTCCGAGGCGACGTACGGCACGCGGTCGACGCGCGGCGCCTCGTCGCGGGCGCCGACGTCGTCGTCCACGCGGCCGCGGCGTTGCCGATCCAGCAGAGCGGAGCTGTGATCCGCTCCGTGAACGTCGACGGCACCGCGACGATCTTCGCCGCTGCCCTGGAGGCCGGCGTCCGCCGCGCGGTGCTGATCTCCTCGACCGCCGTTTACGGCGTGCCCGAGAAGCATCCGATCGAGGAGGACGACCCGCTCGTCGGCGTCGGCCACTACGGCGCCTCGAAGATCGAGGCCGAGCGGCTCTGCGACGCATTTGCCCGCCGTGGACTCGAGACCGTGATCGTCCGCCCGAAGACGTTCGTCGGCCCGGAGCGCCTCGGTGTGTTCGAGATCCTGTTCGACTGGATCCGCGAGGGCCGGCGCATCCCGATCCTCGGGGACGGCAAGAACCGATACCAGCTGCTCGCGGTCGAGGACCTCTGCGACGCCGTCGTGCGCTGCCTCGACGCCCCGGTCGCGGGCGAGGCGCTCAACGTCGGCGCGGCGCGGTTCGGCACGGTGCGCGAGGACCTCGAGGCGCTGATCGCGCACGCCGGCTCGGCGTCGAGGCTCCGACCCGTGCCTGTGCGGCCCGCCGAGCTCGCGTTGCGCACGCTCGAGCTCGCGCGACTCTCACCGCTCGCGGAATGGCACTACCGCACCGCCCACCGCGACTCGTACGTCTCGATCGCCAAGGCCCGCCGGCTGCTGGGGTGGGAGCCGCGGCTCTCGAACGCCGAGACGCTCGCAAAGACGTACGAGTGGTACGCCACGCACCGCCGGGAGCTGCGCGCCGCCGGGACGACGCACCGGGTGCCGTGGGACCAGCGCGCGCTCGGTGTGCTCAGGCGCGTGGCGTAGCACGCCTCAGGGAACGAGCACGAGCGCCCCCCGCACGGTCCCGGCGCGCAGACGTGCGAGCGCCTCGTTCGCCTGCTCGAGCGGCACTGCCTCGACGCCCACCGCGACGGGGACGGCGGGGGCGAGTGCGAGGAACTCGTCGCCGTCGGACCGGGTCAGGTTCGCGACCGAGCGGACGACGCGCTCACCCCACAGCAGCGCGTAGGGGAACGAGGGGATGTCGCTCATGTGGATGCCTGCGCAGACGACGGTGCCGCCCTTGCGGACGTGCCCCAGGGCGAGAGGCACGAGCTCACCGGCCGGGGCGAAGAGGATCGCGGCATCGAGCTCGCCGGGCGGGCCTGCGGCCGTGTCGCCCGTCCACGCGGCCCCGAGCGACGCCGCGAAGGCCTGTGCCTCGTCGTCGCCCGGGCGCGTCAGCGCATAGACCTCCCGGCCCTCGTGCACCGCCACCTGGCAGATGATGTGCGCGGCGGCGCCGAAGCCATAGAGGCCGACGCGCGCGGCGTCGCCGGCGAGCCTGAGCGAGCGATAGCCGATCAGCCCGGCGCAGAGGAGCGGCGCGGCCTCGGCGTCCGGGTACGCGTCCGGAATGCGGAAGCAGAAGCGCTCGTCTGCGACGCAGAGCTCCGCATAGCCCCCGTCGAGGTCGTAGCCCGTGAATCTCGCGCGGTCGCAGAGGTTCTCCCGTCCGGCGCGGCAGTACGGGCATACCCCGCAGGTCCACCCGAGCCAGGGAACACCGACGCGATCGCCCGGCGTGAACCTGCCTGCGCTCGCGACGACCTCGGCGACGATCTCGTGCCCCAGGACGAGCGGCAGCTTCGGGCGGGTGAGCTCGCCGTCCAGCACGTGGAGATCGGTGCGACAGACCCCGCACGCCCGGACGCGGAGGAGCGCCTGGCCGGCGCCGGGCTCGGGGTCCGGGAGCTCGGCCTCCTCGAGTCGTTCACCGGGATGCCTGAGCAGCATCGCGCGCACGCCATCAGCATGCCGGAGTCGTACCCCGCGCGCCGCTAGGCTCAGGCAGATGCGGGACCTCGCGGACTATCGCGCGGAGTTCCCCATCCTCGAGCACACGACGTATCTCGTCAGCCACTCGCTCGCCGCCATGCCCGGCCGGGCAGAGACGCGCCTCGCCGAGTACGCACGGATGTGGCGCGAGCGTGGGATCCGCGCGTGGGGCGAGGGCTGGTGGACGATGCCGATCACCGTGGGCGACCAGGTGGGGCGGATCGTGGGTGCGCCGCCGGGCACCACCGTGATGCACCAGAACGTCGCGATCGCGGAGGCGGTCGTGCTCAGCTGCTTTCTCCCGGCCGGCCCCACGCGCAACCGCGTCGTCTACGAGCGGGGCAACTTCCCGTCCGTCCGCTACCTCTACCAGGCGCAGCCGGAGCTCGAGGTCGTCGTCTGCGAGGACGACGGGGAGATCGTCGACGCGATCGACGAGCGGACGCTCCTGGTGCCGATCAGCCACGTCCTCTTCAAGACCGCGGAGATCCAGGACGTCGAGCCGATCGTCCGGCGGGCACACGAGGCCGGAGCCCACGTGATCCTCGACTGCTACCAGTCCGCCGGAATCGTGCCGGTCGACGTGACCGCGCTCGGGGTCGACTTCGCTGTCGGAGGCTCGGTCAAGTGGCTCTGCGGAGGGCCGGGCAACGGCTGGCTGTACGTGCGTCCCGATCTCGCGGAGCGGCTGACGCCGACGTACACGGGGTGGCAGGCCCACGAGGCGCCGTTCGCGTTCGAGCCCGAGATGCGCTATGCGTCCGGCGCGGCGAGGTTCCTCACGGGGACGCCGAACGTTCCCGCGCACTACGCCGCGACGGCAGGGTACGACCTGATCGAGGAGGTCGGGGTCGAGCGGATCCGGGCGAACTCGCTACGACAGACCCAGCTCCTGATCGACCTGGCCGACGAGGCAGCCTTCGGGGTTCGGTGCCCGCGGGTACCGGAGAGGCGTGGCGGGACGGTCACGATCGAGGTACCGGACTTCCCCGCCGTGCACCGCGAGCTCACGGAGCGACAGATCCTCTGCGACTTCCGGCCCGACGCCGGGATCCGGCTCGGTCCCCACTACTACACGTCCGACGACGAGCTCCGGTACGTGATCGCGCAGATCCGGGAGATTCTGGAGACCGGCGCGTACAGACGACACCTCGGGGTCGCCGCGCAGCACTGAGCGTCGTGACGGGCGCATAAACCTGCGGCGCGGGATATACCTCCGCGCGTACGAGGCGCCTTGTGACGATTCGACACAAGGTCAGTACCACGACCCGAAAGGACCGACGACACGATGCGCTCGAGCCTCGAGATCGCCCAGGCCGCGACGCTCCGCCCCATTGCCGAGGTCGCCGAGGAGGCGGGAATCGAGCCCGACGAGCTCGAGCTGTACGGTCGCTACAAGGCGAAGGTCGACCTCTCGATCCTCGACCGCCTCGCCCACCGCCCCGACGGGAAGATCATCAACGTCACCGCGATCACGCCCACGCCTGCCGGCGAGGGGAAGACGACGACGTCCGTCTCGCTCACGCAGGGTCTCGGTGTGCTGGGGCGACGGCCCGTGCTCGCGATCCGCGAGGCCTCGCTCGGTCCGGTCTTCGGGATCAAGGGTGGCGCCGCCGGGGGCGGCTACGCGCAGGTCGTGCCGATGGAGGACCTGAACCTCCATTTCACCGGCGACCTCCACGCGATCACCGCCGCCAACAACCTCCTCGCCGCGCTGATCGACGCCCGGCGACTGCACGGGACGACGCCGCGCATCGACCCGCTCACGATCTCCTGGCGTCGGTGCATGGACATGAATGACCGCTCGCTGCGGGACATCGTCACGAGCCTCGGCGGCCGCGTGAACGGGTACCCGCGGCAGACGGGGTTCGACATCACCGCGGCGAGCGAGATCATGGGCCTCGTCGCGGTCGCCCGCGACCTGCGCGACCTCCGAGAGCGCCTCGGCCGGATCACGGTCGCCCAGACGTTCGACGGCGAGACCGTGACCGCCGACGAGGTCGGCGCCGCCGGGGCGATGACGGTGCTTCTCAAGGACGCGCTCAAGCCGAACCTCGTGCAGACCCTCGAGGGGCAGCCGGCGTTCGTCCATTGCGGCCCTTTCGCGAACATCGCCCACGGGAACAACTCGCTCGTCGCCGACCGGGTTGCGCTCAAGCTCGGCGAGTACCTCGTCACGGAATCCGGCTTCGGCTCCGACATGGGCATGGAGAAGTTCTTCGACATCACGTGTCGGATCGGCGGGCTCCGCCCGAGCGCTGTGGTGCTCGTCGCCACCGTACGGGCGCTCAAGCACCACGGCGGCAACATCGACGGCGGCATGGTGCAGATCGAGGGGGGCGCCGCCAACCTCGCGCGTCACATCGGCATCGTCCGGCATTTCGGCCTCAACGCGGTCGTCGCCGTGAACAAGTTCCCCAACGACACCCCGGAGGAGCTCGAGCTCGTCAAGCGCCTCGCGGTTCAGCACGGCGCGTACGCGGCCGAGGTGAACACCGCCTTCGAGAACGGCGGCCAGGGTGCGGCCGCGCTGGCGGAGGCGGTCGTGGCGGCTGCCGACGAGCCGAACGACTTCCGCTTCGCGTACCCGTACGACGCACCGATCGAGGAGAAGATCCGCGCGATCGCGAAGGACATCTACGGGGCGAGCGACGTGTTCCTGCTCAAGACGGCGAAGGAGAAGGCAGCGGCGTTCGATGCCGCCGGGCTCGGCCATCTCCCGATCTGCATGGCGAAGACCCACCTCTCGTTGTCGCACGACGCGACGCTCCTCAACGCGCCCACCGGCTTCACGGTCACGGTGCGCGACCTCCGACCGTACACCGGCGCGGGCTGGATCGTCGCGCTCTGTGGGGACATGCAGACCATGCCCGGGCTCGGAGCGAATCCCGCTGCGTTCTCGATCGACATCGACCAGGACGGGAACACCGTCGGCCTGTTCTGAGGCTCGTTCGCGAAGCGAGATTCCGCGGGGCGGAATCTCGCCGCTTGATCCCCGCCTGCGGCGGGGCAGATCCCTGAAGGCGTCGGCTTCGCCGCCGCAACCTCAAGGTTTGCTCGCGAAGCGAGATTCCGCGGGGCGGAATCTCGCCGCTTGATCCCCGCCTGCGGCGGGGCAGATCCCTGAAGGCGTCGGCTTCGCCGCCGCGACCGCAAGGTTTGCTCGGGCTTGCTCGCGAAGCGAGATTCCGGGGGGCGGCTGCCGCGTCCCGGGGTGGTGGCGAGAGCACCTGGTCAGGGCGTGGCTTCAGCCTCGCCCTCCTTGCGCTTCCGCAGCACCAAGAGGGGCGTGGCGAGAGCACCACGCCCCAGGATGGAAGCCGAAGCCGTTGGTACCGTCCGCCCGTGGAGCAGTATCTCGACCTGCTGAGGCGCGTGCTCGCCGACGGCGTCCAGAAGGACGACCGCACGGGCACCGGCACGCGAAGCGTGTTCGGTCATCAGATGCGCTTCGCCCTCGACGACGGCTTCCCGCTCGTGACGACGAAGACCGTCCACCTGCGCTCGGTCGTGGGGGAGCTGCTCTGGTTCGTGCGCGGGGACACGAACGTCCGCTGGCTCCAGGAGCACGGCATCACGATCTGGGACGAGTGGGCCGACCCGAACGGCGACCTCGGGCCCGTCTACGGGGCCCAGTGGCGTTCGTGGCCGGCCCCGGACGGCCGCACGATCGACCAGCTGCAGCTCGTGATCGACCAGCTGCGCGCCGATCCCGACTCGCGCCGGCACGTGGTGAGCGCGTGGAACGTCGCCGACATCCCGCGGATGGCGCTCGCCCCCTGCCACGCCCTCTTCCAGTTCTACGTCGCCGACGGGGCGCTCTCGTGCCAGCTCTACCAGCGGTCGGCCGACGTCTTCCTCGGCGTGCCGTTCAACATCGCGTCGTACGCCCTGCTCACGCACATGGTGGCCCAGGTGGCCGGTCTCCGCGCCGGCGACTTCGTCCACACGCTCGGTGACGCGCACCTCTACCTGAACCACCTCGACCAGGCCCGCGAGCAGCTGGGCCGCGAGCCGCGGCCGCTCCCTCGGCTCCACCTCGACCCTGCCTGCAGCGAGATCGACGACTTCGAGCTGGAGTCCGTCACCGTGGCCGGCTACGACCCGCATCCGGCCATCCGGGCCCCGATCGCGGTCTGACGCGGCACGGTGGCCGTCACGATCGTCGCCGCGCTCGCGCGGAACGGCGTGATCGGGGCGGACGGCGGCCTCCCCTGGCACCTCCCCGACGAGCTCCGCGCGTTCAAGGAGACGACGCTCGGTCACGTGCTCGTGATGGGGCGCCGGACGTACGAGTCGATCGGCCGGCCGCTCCCCGGACGGACAACGGTCGTGCTGACGCGGCAGCCCGGCTGGTCTCCGGGCGCCGACGAGGTCGTGGTGGCGCACGACCTCGACACCGCGCTCGAGCGCGCCCAGACGCTTGGGGACGAGGCGTTCGTCGTCGGCGGCGCCGAGGTGTACGCGGCAGCGCTGGGGCGGGCCGATCGCCTCCTGCTGACGTTCGTCGACCTGGCGCCCGAGGGCGACGCGACGTTCCCGGACGTGGACTGGAGCGTGTGGCGCGAGACGGACCGCGAGCCAGGCGACGGCTGGGAGCGCGTGACGTACGCGCGCGCATCCGAGTAAACGGCGCTCTCGCCCCGTCTCGGCGCGATCGGCGGCTAGGCCGGGAGGCGCCGCCCGGCTTCGGTAGCCTGGGCCGCATGACCGAGCAGGGAGAGGTGCTCACGCAGGAGCAGATGGACGCGCTGCAGGCCGAGCTGCAAGAGCTCGAAGGGCCGCGGCGCGCCGAGGCGATCGACGCGATCGCGACGGCACGCTCCTTCGGCGACCTCTCCGAGAACTTCGAGTACCACGCGGCCAAGAACGAGCAAGGGCTGCTCGAGGCGCGCATCGCAAAGCTGCGCGAGCGCCTGCGGATCGCGACCGTGGTCGAGCACGACACGGACGAGCACGTCGGCCCGGGCTCGATCGTCGAGGTCGCCGACGAGGACGGCGAGACGATGGAGGTCACGATCTCGTCGGTCGGGGGCGTCTCGACCGACTCGCCGCTCGGCTCGGCGCTGATGGGCAAGTCGGTCGGCGCCGTCGTGGACGTCGCCGCGCCGCGCGGCGCCTGGAAGGCGCGCGTCCTCTCGATCCGCCGCGCCTGACCGGGAACGCTCGCAGATTGCGACATTTTGGTCGCGCGCAGCCCTTGTCCGCGCCCGTGGCCGGACGCTAGAGTCCTGCCATCTGAGCCGGCGAGCCTTCGGGTTTGCCGGCTCAGTGTCTTTCTCCCCTTGTTCCGGCCGCCCCTCCGGCCGCAGCGGGTCTAGCTCGATCTGGCGGCGGCGAACCTCGCGGCCACCGCGTTCCAGTCGACCACGTTCCACCAGGCTGCGAGGTAGTCGGGCCTGCGGTTCTGGTACGCGAGGTAGTAGGCGTGCTCCCACACGTCGATCCCGAGCAGCGGCGTCTTGCCCTCCATCACCGGCGAGTCCTGGTTCGGCGTCGAGAGCACCGCGAGGCCTGTGCCGTCCCAGACGAGCCACGTCCAGCCGGAGCCGAAGCGCTTGACGCCCGCGTCGTTCACCTGCGTCTTGAGCGCGTCGAACGAATCGAACGTGTCGGCGATCGCGTCGCCGAGCTCGCCTGCCGGCTCGCCGCCTCCCTCGGGGCCCATGATCTCCCAGAAGAGCGTGTGGTTCGCGTGACCGCCGCCGTTGTTCCGCACGGCCGTCTGCTTGTCCGCGGGGAGGATCTCGAGATTTGCGAGCACCGAGTCGATCGGCCGGTCCATCCACTCCGTGCCCTCGAGCGCGGCGTTGAGGTTCGCGACGTAGGCGCCGTGGTGCTTGTCGTGGTGGATCTCCATCGTCCGCGCGTCGATGTGCGGCTCGAGCGCGTCGAAGGGATACGTGAGGTCGGGCACGCTGTACGCCATCGGTCTCTCCTTCGGTCGTCTTCGGTCGACGCAAGGATATGCTCACGCCGGTCCCGTCCCGCTGCACCAGGAGCCGCGATGCCGCCGTTCGAGGAGATCTCCGCCCGCCCGCTCGACCCCAGGCTGCTGCAGCTGTCGGGCATCTCCCGCGCCTCCGTCGAGGCTCACTACCGGCTCTACCAGGGGTACGTCGCGAAGCGGAACGAGATCCTCGCGCTGCTCGCCGAGGCCGATCGGGAGCGGGCGAACCAGGTCTACTCGGACGTCCGCGCGCTCAAGGTCGACCTCACGTTCGCGATCGGCGGGGTCAAGAACCACGAGGTCTACTTCGCGCACCTGGGCGGCGAGGGCGGCGATCCCGACGGCGCAATGCACACGCTCGTCGAGCGCGATTTCGGCTCGGTCGGCGCCTGGCGGGCTGACCTGAAGGCGACCGCGATGGCCGCCCGCGGGTGGGCGTGGACGGCGTACGACCGGGACGAGAGACGGCTGTTCAACTACCTCGGCGACGCCCAGAACACGTTCCCGGTCTGGAACGCGACGCCGCTCGTCGCGCTCGACGTGTACGAGCACGCGTACTTCCTCGACTACCAGACCGATAGAGCCTCGTACGTCGACGCGTTCTTCGAGAATCTCGACTGGGACGTCGTCAACGGATGGGTCGCCGCGTACGGAATCCCCTTCTGACCTACGTCGCTGAGCCGGAACGCGCCTCACGGCGCGGCACGCCGTGACCGGCGACGTCCTGATCGTCGTCGGGGCGTACCTCCTCGGCTCGATCCCGTTCGGCTACCTGATCCCGCGCCTCGTCCGGGGAGATGACATCCGCCGGCACGGCAGCGGCAACGTCGGCGCGACGAACGTCTGGCGCGTCTACGGTCGCTCGCTCGGCCTTCCGGTCGCGCTGCTCGACGTCGCGAAGGGCCTCGTGCCGGCCGCGGTGGGTCTCCGCCTGGGCGGCGACTGGGTCGGCGTCCTGGCCGGCGCCGCGGCGATGGTCGGCCACGCGCGGCCGGTGTACCTCGGCTTCTCGAAGGGCGGCAAGATGGTCGCCACCGCAGGCGGGGTCGCGCTCGCGCTCGCGCCGCTCGCGGCGCTCGTCTGCGCGGCGGTCTGGCTGACGGTGTTCGCGATCACACGCTTCGCGTCGCTCTCGTCGATGCTCGCAGCTGCCGCGCTCCCCCTCGCCTGCATCGCGTTCGGCTCGTCCCGGCCGGTCGTCGCGTTCACCGCGGTCGCGGCCCTCGGGGTGCTCGCGCTCCATCGCCAGAACGTCCGCCGCCTGCTCGCGGGGACGGAACCCCGCTTCTCGCGGGGCGCTCCGTCGCGCTCCTAGTTCTCAGCGCGCGCCGCCGGCGAGCCACTCCTCGAGCGTCGTCTGGCGGGACGTGCCCGCTCCCCCGAGCTCGGCGCGGATCTGGCCCACCGTGCCCCACCGCTCGGCGACCACGTCGTGATCGTGGATCGTCTCGAGGTTCACCTGCCGCGAGAGCACGAAGTCCTCGTCGCCCAGCTCGGGCTCCATCGTGACGAGCTCGGCGAGCGCGACCCGGACCGAGTCCTCCACGAACCGGGGCCGCAGATGTGCGTGCTCGACCACGAAGAGCTCGTCGGGGCGCTTGAGCAGCTCGAACACGGGTGCGCTCATCGAGCGCTCGACGATGCCGATCAGATCGTCTGCGTCGAGCTCCCGGCTCGTGCCGACGAGCAGCGTGCCCCGTCCGCGCTGGTTGTGCGTCGCGAGCGGCACGAGCTCGAGGATCTGCTCGACGTCGTCCGCGAACCCCGCCTCCGCGAGCCGCTCGGCCGCGTGCTCGCGGACGAGGCCCTGGGCGCACGGGCAGGCGTTGATCCCGGTCGCCTCGACCCCTACGACGCGGCGTGTCCGGGCGGTGGTGGCCGCCGCGATCCCGATCAGGGAGACGATCTCCTGTGTCGTGAGGCCGGTGACGGGCGTGGTGCGGCGCAACGGCCAGCGTGCGACGATCCGCACCTCGGCGCGCAGCGCCTGCTGCCGCTCGACGATCTGGGAGGCGATCCGGTCGGCGAGCACCTCGACGAGCAGCCCTTCCCCGAGCACGACCTCGTCGATCGCCTCGTCGAAGAGCTCCGGGAACCGCGACATGTGGACGCCCTTCTGGTCGCGGGAGAGGTCGACGGTGCAGTCGATCTCGGCCGACATGAGGATCTCCTGCTCGCCTCGGCGGATACGGATCGCCTTGTGGACGCCCCGGACGCCGGCACGAGAGAGGGCGAGCCCGACGGGGGGCGCCGAGGCCTGCATGTCTCCTGCGAGGGAGAGGTCGCTCACGGCGCCACGGTACACCTTTGCCCCGGGGCCGCCGTCGGCCGAATCGGACGTCGCGTCAGCGCAGGAGGCGCGACAGGCGCCGGTCCTTGAGGATCCTCCCGCCGGTCTGTTCCGCGGGGCAGTACGTGATCGTGTGCTCCTCGAAGTCGACGCGCCGGAGCGTTTCGCCGCAGCGTGGGCACGGCTCGCCGAAGCGCCCGTGCACCCGGTAGACCGCCGCGTCGCCCTTGCCGGCGATCCGCAGCTCGAGCGCCCGCGAGAGGTCTTCCCGGATCGAGGTCGCGAGCCGGTCGACCTCGTCGCCGTCGAGGTCGGTCGAGAGGCGGAACGGCGACAGGCGCGCCTCCCAGAGGATCTCGTTCGCGTGGGCCCGGCCGATCCCGGCGAGCGCGCGTTGGTCGCGGAGCAGAGGGTGGAGCTGGCGCCGCTCGCGGGCGAGGATCTCGGAGAGCGCGGCGGCGTCCACGTCGAGCGCGTCGGGCCCGAGGTGCCCGAGGTCGTCGTCGAGCCGGGTGGGTGTGACCAGCCAGACGCCCGCCCGCTTCTTCTTGCCCGCCTCGGTCAGGACGAGCGCGCCATCGTCCGCGAACCCGACCTCGAACATCGGCCGCGCGGGATGCTTCTTCCCGGGCGCGAGATACCGAAGGCGGCCGGCGCTCATCAGGTGGACGCGCAGCACGAGCTCGCCGTCGTCGGTCGGCAGGAGCAGGTTCTTCCCGCGGCGCCGCGCTCCCGCGAAGCGGCGGCCCTCGAGGGTGTCGGGGCGCGGATCGAACGTCTTCAGCGTCGCGACGTGCCCGGGCCGCGCGGAGACGATCGGCGCGCGCGCGACGTCCGGGTCGAGCTCGCGCACCCATGCCTCGACCTCGGGCAGCTCGGGCATGGCCCCAGCGTACTGCGCGGCGATGCGATCGCCTCGACGGCTCCCGACGCCGGCCCCGCGCCACGACCCGTAGGCTCGGGTGCCGTGGAGCCGATCGTGGTCGAGGTAACACGCGGGCCGGTGGTCGAGGCGCGCCACGTCGTACACGGCGTCGCGGTCCGCGACGGACGCATCGAGCTGGCGGCGGGTGACGCCCGGCTCGTCTCGTTCCTCCGGTCGTCGGCGAAGCCGCTGCAAGCGCTTCCGGTCGTGCGTGCCCGCCCGGAGCTCGACGACGAGGAGGTCGCGCTGATGTGCGCGTCGCATCTCGGGACACCGGAGCAGGTCGCGGTCGTCCGGCGGCTCCTGGCCGACGCCCCCGCTGCGGAGGACGAGCTCGAATGCGGGAGCGGTCCCGACCGCATCGAGCACAACTGCTCCGGCAAGCACGCCGGCTTTCTCGCGTTGTGCCGCGCGCGGGGCTGGGAGTCCGGCGGCTACCGGCGCGCAACGCATCCGTGCCAGCACGCGATGGTGGAGCAGATCGCGGAGGCCGCGGAGCTCGACGTCGCGGCGCTGCCGACCGCGGTCGACGGGTGCGGGGTGCTCACGTTCGCGCTGCCGCTTGACCGCGCCGCGGCCGCGTTCGCGCGTCTCCGCGTGCTCGAGGGCGGCGGCCGGGTCGTCCGTGCGATGCGTACCCATCCCGACCTCCTCCGAGGCCCGGATGCGACCGACGCCCGGCTCGTGAAGACGCTCGACGGGTGGATCGCGAAGGGCGGCGCAGAGGGTCTTTTGTGCGCCGCCTCCCCGGACGGGCTCGGCATCTGCCTCAAGGCTGTGGACGGGTCGTTCCGCGCGCTCGCTCCCGCGGCCGCATGCCTGCTCGCACGGCTCGGCATCGAGACGGAGCCGCTCGGAGAGCCCGAGCTGAGGAACAGCCGCGGCGAGACGGTGGGCGAGATCCGCGTTGCCCGATAGGACGACGATTGTGACGACGCCCCGGAAACGGGGCCGCAGGTCGGCCGACGGAATGCCCTTTCCAAACCCCGGAGCCGTGTATACGATCCTCCGCCGAAGGGTCGAGCCGGAGCGAGGAGGTCCGGCTCTCTGCGTTCGAGGGTCTGTCTTGGGTTAGCCGAGTTCGAAGTCCGTTAGCAGGGTCGAAGGTCTTCCGTTAGCAGGGTTCGAAGGTCGTCTCCGTCAACCGCGTGGCAGAAAGAGGGGTTCATGCTCTCCGTCGATATCGCCCTTCCGGACGTCGAGGAGCTGCACCGACTCGTCGAGCAAGGGCAGGAGAAGGGGTTCCTGACGTACGACGAGATCGTGAAGTCGCTCGAGGACGTCGATCTCACCAAGGAGCAGCTCGAGGATTTCACGACGTACCTCATCGACCACGCGATCGAGCTGGTCGAGGGCGAGCAGCACAAGGCGCTCCCGCACGAGCAGCCGATCGTCCCGCCCGAGGAGACAACGGCGCCGAAGCTCGACCTGACGGTCGAGCCGTCGCTCGACTCGCTCCGTCTCTATCTCCGCGAGATCGGCAAGGTCCCGCTGCTCACGGCCGACCAGGAGGTGTCGCTCGCGAAGCGCATCGAGCGCGGCGACGAGGCGGCGAAGCAGCACATGATCGAGGCGAACCTGCGGCTCGTCGTCTCGATCGCGAAGGGATACCTGGGGCGGGGGCTCTCGTTTCTCGATCTGATCCAGGAAGGGTCGCTCGGGCTCATCCGCGCGGTCGAGAAGTTCGACTACCGCAAGGGCTTCAAGTTCTCGACGTACGCGACCTGGTGGATCCGTCAGGCGGTCACCCGTGCGATCGCCGACAAGGCGCGCACGATCAGGATCCCGGTGCACATGGTCGAGAAGCTCAACAAGGTCGTCCACATCGAGCGGCAGCTCGTCCAGCGCCTCGGCCGCGAGCCGAATCCGGAGGAGATCGCGGAGGAGCTCGAGATGACGCCCGAGGAGGTGCGCGAGATCCTGCGCATGGCGCAGCTGCCGATCTCGCTCGAGAAGCCGATCGGCGAGGAGGAGGATTCGTCGCTCGGCGACTTCGTCCCCGACGATCAGGCGGAGTCTCCCTTCGACACGGCGTCGCTCTCGCTCCGGCGCGAGGACATCGAGGCGGCGCTCGGCTCCCTCCCGGATCGTGAGCGCCGGGTGATCGAGCTGCGCTTCGGGTTGCTCGGCGAGGCGCCGCGCACGCTCGAGGAGGTCGGGCGGGCGTTCGGCGTGACCCGGGAGCGGATCCGCCAGATCGAGAACAACACGCTGAAGAGGCTCGAGACGCTGCCAGAGGCGCAACCGCTGCGGGACTGCGTCTAGTGCGGCCGCAGGTGCGCTAGGCGGCGAGCGCGTCGGCCTGCGCGAGGGCGTCGAGCACGCATTCGCGGAGCTCCGAGCCGAGCGTCGCGACGTCGGCATCCAACGGCGCCGCAACGGTCACGGTCAGCCAGACCGCGCCCGCGTGGACGTCCCCCACGAGCACGCGGGTCTCGTCTTCTCTGATGCCCGGCAGGGACTCGAGCGCGCGCAGCACGGCTGCGCGCGCGGTGTGCAGCGAGGTGCCGAGCCGTACGGGGAACTCGGCCGAGACGCTGCGGCGCGGATCGCGGATCGTCCGGTTGACGATCGTCGATGCCGTCAACTGGCTGTTCGGGATGAACACGCGGCGCGACTCGTCGGTGACGAGCGTCGTGTAGATCAAGTCCATCTCCTCGACGAAGCCCGTGTGCTCGCCGACCGTGACGCGGTCGCCGAGGCGGAGCGGCTGCGCGAACGCGACCAGCAGCCCCGAGCCGAGATTCGAGAGCGGAGTGTTGAAGGCGAGGCCGACGAAGATCGCGAGGACGGCGCTCGAAGCGAGCAGCGCGTTCACTATCTGGTCGGTCTCGGGGTAGAGCGAGAGGACGTTCCAGGCGGCGATCGCAGCCACGATCGCGACGACCACGCGGCGCAGGAAGAGGAGCGTCGTGCGTCGCCGGGCCGCCTCTGCGGGATCGCGCAACGCCAAGCGCCGCTCGTAGCGGTCGAACGCCACGCCGAGCGCGAAGCGCACGCCGATCACGATCGCCAGCCCGACGGCGGCGGTGACGATCGCCTCGACCGTGCGTCCACTCACGCTCCGCACATTCGGCACGACCGCGCCGGTGCCTGCCGTGGGAACGCCGTCGTGGGGCTGGAGACAACGCTCGTGTTGAATCAACACAAGCGTTGTCCGCCCGCGGAGGAATGCGAATGGTGCCGAGGGCGGTGTGCTTCAGGGCTGTGGCCACGCCGCTGCATTTGCGACCGCGGCAGCGGGCGCCTTCAGGGGTGTGCCCCGCCGTAGGCGGGGATCGAGCCGCGGGAATCCGCGCGAGCGGATTCCCGCCTGGCGAACCAAGGCGGGGTCGCGACCGCGAATGCGGGCGCCTTCAGGGGTGTGCCCCGCCGTAGGCGGGGATCAAGCCGCGGGAATCCGCGCGAGCGGATTCCCGCCTGGCGAAACAAGGATCAGATCGTCGGCTCTGCCTGGGGCTCGCGCTCGAGCTGGAAGGCGGCGTGCAGGCCGCGCACGGCCTCGGGGATGCGATCGCGCGCGATCATGCACGAGATCTTGATCGGGGACGTCGAGATCATCTCGAGGTTGATCCCGAGCTCGGCGAGCGTCCGGAACATCGTGGCCGCAACGCCGGGGTGCGAGCGCATGCCGGCGCCGATCAGGGACACCTTGCCGAGCGCGTGGTTCTCGCCCGCGGCGAAGGCGCCGAGCTCCGCCTGCATCGCCTCGAGCGCGCTTCGCGTCGCCGGGACGTCCTCGGCGGGTACCGAGAACGACATCTCGGCGCGCCCGTGGACGACGTTCTGGATGATCGTGTCGACGTTGACCTGCGCGCTCGCGACGGCGTCGAAGATCATCGCCGCGACGCCGGGCCGGTCGGGGATCCCGGTCAGTGTGAAGACGACGTCGGTCTCCGAGTGGGTGACGGCGGAGACGATCGGCTGCTCCATTCCCTCTGCCTGCTGCACCCAGGTTCCCTCCTCGTTCGAGAACGTCGAGCGCGCGTGGATGCGCACCCCGTGGTTTCTGGCGAGCTCGACGGAGCGGAGCATGAGCACCTTCGCTCCGGAGGCCGCCATCTCGAGCATCTCGTCGTAGGACACGACCGCGAGCTTGCGCGCCTCGGGGACGATCCTCGGGTCGGCGGTGAACACGCCCGCGACGTCCGAGTAGATCTCGCAGGAGCCGCCGAGCGCGGCGGCGAGCGCGACCGCGGTGGCGTCGGTGCCGCCGCGACCGAGCGTCGTGACGTCCATCGTGTCACGCGAGAAGCCCTGGAATCCTGCGACCAGCACGATCCGGTCCTGCTCCAGTGCCGCCCGGATCCGGTCGCCGCGGATCTCGCGGATCTTCGCCTTCGTGTGCACGGAGTCCGTGAGGATCCCCGCCTGCGACCCCGTGAACGAGACCGCCTGCTCGCCGAGGTCGTGGATCGCCATCGCGACGAGCGCGCACGCGATCCGCTCGCCCGTCGAGAGCAGCATGTCGAGCTCGCGCGGGTTCGGCGTGGGCGACACGTCGTTCGCGAGCGCGAGCAGCGTGTCGGTCGTCTTCCCCATCGCCGAGACCGTGCCGACGACGTTGCTCCCGCGCCGCTTTGCATCGACGAAGCGCTGCGCGACGAGCCGGACCTTGTCCGGGTCGGCCACCGACGAGCCGCCGAACTTCATCACGATCGTGTCGGCAGCGGGATTCGCCATCCCGAGGAGCGTAGCCCGCGCCCTTACGGGACGAGACCGGGCCGCCGGTAGCGGCGCACAGCCGCCGGAGCCGGGATCCCGGGTCTCAGCGCCGGGTCGGGCACGGGGGCGAGGGCGCGCACGACCAGCGGGACGTGCCCCGCCCAGACGTCGAGCAGCGCGTCGGGTGTGTCGCCGTCTTCGGGGCCGCCCTCGCGGATCTTCGCGGACGCCTCGTCGAGGGGCAGGCGCAGGATGGACGTCGCCCTGAGCTCCTTCCGGGTCGGCGGCCTGGCTTCGGCCCAGCGTCCCGGCAGGAGCTTCTCGGTGAACGCCTCGAGCGCGGCGAGTTTCTCCGCCGGGTCGTCGACGGCCTCCGCGATACCGAGGACGACCACCGAGCGGTAGTTCATCGAGTGCTCGAACACCGAGCGCGCGAGCACGATCCCGTCGAGCAGGGTGACCGTGAGGCACGCGGGGACCCCGGCCGACAGGGCGCGGAGCATCCGGCTCGCGGCGGAGCCGTGGACGTACACCCGGTCGTCGACGCGCGCGTGCAGGGTCGGGATCACGAACGGCTGCCCGTCCACGTCGAAGCCGAGGTGCGCGACGAGGCCCGCGTCGAGCACCGCGTCGATCGCCTCCCGGTCGTAGCGCGCCCGCTCGTGCACGCGGCGCACGCGGGCGCGCTGCGAGGGGGCCGGATGCGGACGGCGGCTCATCGTGACGAAGCCTACGGGCGGTCCCCGACCCGAAGCACGCACCGGGGTGGCGACTGCAGGCATAGTTCGCGCGTTGTCGAGGCATCCGCGCCTGCGGGAGGCTCGGCAGGCCCGTTCGACTCCGAGGAGGACCACATGAGAAGGAGACTGCTGGGGGCGTCGGTCGCGCTCGCGTGCCTCGCGCTCGCCGTGCCGTTCATGGCGACCGCTGCCCCGGCGACGATGCACGCGACCACCGTGAAGGTCACGGCGGGCAAGCCGACGGAGTTCCACTTCACGCTCTCGAAGAAGTCGGTGCCGGCCGGGGCCGTCACGTTCTCGATCGTGAACAAGGGCAAGCTTGCCCACGACTTCAAGATCGGCGGCAAGACCTCGAAGATGATCCAGCCGGGGAAGTCGGCGACGCTGAAGGTGACGCTCAAGAAGGGCAAGAGCGCGTACCTCTGCACGGTGCCGGGACACGCGGCGGCGGGCATGAAGGGCACGCTGACCGTCAAGTAGCGGACGCAACGCAGCTCCGCGAGCCCGAGGGCGCCCGCATGCGGGCGCCCTCGCTCCGGACCAGAGTTGGCGCTGGCCGGGGAACGCGATACAACCGTGGCCGTGGCGTCCCGGGACCCCTGGCTGGAGACGATCAGGCGGATCTTCGACTCGATCCCCGACCTCGCGTCCGCCGCCCAGGTCGAGTACGCGCTGAGGGAGATCCTCGGCGATCCAGCGCTGCACGTGTTCTGGTGGGACTGGGAGCGCGAATGCTACGTCGGCGTCGACGACTCGTCCTGCGCCCCCGAGGCGGCCCCGGGAAAGGTCGTCACGCCGATCGAGTACGAGACGCGCCGCATCGGCGCGCTCGTGCACGACGCGCGGCTGGCGGAGGCGCCCGAGTTCACCGAGGCGTTCGTGCCGATGATCAGGATCGCGATGGAGCGGGATCGGCTGCACCGCGACCTCGTCGCGAAGCTCGAGCAGCTGCAGGCGTCGCGCGCGCGCATCGTCCGGGCCGGTGATGCGGAACGGCGCCGACTCGAGCGCAACCTCCACGACGGCGCCCAGCAGCGGCTGACGACCGCCCTCCTGACCCTGAGGGCGCTCGAGGCGGAGGTCGCCGGCGACCGCGGCCTGATTGCCGTCGTGCAGCGCACGCTCGACGAGCTCCAGTCGGCGATCGACGATCTGCGCGAGATCGCGCGCGGCCTCCACCCGCCTCTCCTTGCCCGCGAAGGGCTCGAGACGGCGCTCCGCTCGGGGGCGTCGCGCGCGAGCGTGCCCGTCGAGCTCGAGCTGCGGATCCCGGAGAGGCTGCCGCCACCGGTCGAGGCCGCCGCGTACTACGTCGCCGCGGAGGCGGTCACGAACACGGTCAAGCACGCCCGGGCGACGCGCGCCTGGCTGAGCGCCGTTCACGCCGGACACACGCTGACCGTCGTCGTTCGCGACGACGGGGTGGGCGGCGCCTGCGTCGAGTGCGCCGCGGACGAGGCGACGGGGCTCGGCGGGCTGAAAGACCGGGTGGAGGCACTCGGCGGCACGCTCGACGTTCTCAGCCCGGAAGGGGGCGGGACCCGGCTCACGGCCGTCTTCCCGCTGCCGGAGACAGACGTGCCGACACGCGAGGCACGACCCGGGGAGGACGTCGCAAGCCTCGCGTAGGGTCTCGTGATGGACCGGTCGCGTTGCTTCCGGGTCGGGGTCGCGTTCACGATTGCACTTGCCGCCGCGTCGCTCGCATTCGCGCCCCTGGCTCCGGCCGAGGGGGGCAGGCCCGTCGCGTCCCTCGCGCCGAGAGAGACGGCCCGCGAGTGGGCCCGCATCGTCCACCGCCACGAGCTCGCGCCACTCGCTCTGACACAGGGCTGCCGGCCGCTCCACGCGGTGTTCTACGCCGCGAACGACTGGCTCCGGCTCGCGACGAAGCTCGCCGCGCAAGCCTCGCCGTGCGCGCAGTACTCGATCTCCGTCCCGCCGCTCACGTCGGACAAGTCGAGGCCCAGGCCCGATCAGGCGTGGCGGATCCGTGCGCTCGGCCCGAACTTCCACGCGCTCGCCGAGATCAGCCTGCAGGCGTGGCAGAAGTGGGTGGCTGCCGGGAACGGCACGTGGTACCAGGCCGGAGTGGAGGCGAGACGCCGCATGGCGGCGGCCGGCTACGACGTCGGCGCGGGGGACACGTGGGCGTTGAACGAGCTCTCCTCGGCGGTGCGCCGCGGCGACGGCACGTGGCGAACGGACGTGCGCGAGCTGCTTCGCGGCCTCTTCGACGCTGCCGGTGAGCTTCCGCCGGCGCAGGGGGTCGTGTTCGTCGTCGGCCTGGGCCAGCGGGTCCCGTCCGTGGCGACCTACAAGGCACGCATGCAGGAGTGGCTCCAGGACTCCGCGTTCTGGGTCGACATGAACGCGTACGTGAGCGACTGGGCGCAGGAGGTCTACGGCGACGTGCGCTCGTACGCCGTGCCGGGAACGGCGATCGACGCCCGGGTCGGCCCTCTGACCGACTACCTCGAGCACAACGACCTCCTCGCTGCTGCGGGCGGCGCGGCGTCGGGCACCGCGAACGGATTCTTCGCGCACGCGGCGAGCCCGCTCGCGAACGCTGCGTGGCAGTGGACGACGTCGTTCGGCTGGACGCTCGTGGAGACCCAGCTGATGCAGCAGTTCGTCTCCTCTCAGGTGTACGCGCTCAGGCGTCAGGACGCGGTCGGGGGGCAGCCCGAGGATCGCTGGGGCTTCGCCTGGGCGCCGCGCAACCCCGGCTCCCTGCCGAAGTACCAGTTCGCGTCCGCCGCCGGCTCCGTGCTCGACCGGCTCGCGGCCGCGATCCGCGACTCGGGCGAGGACAGCGCCGACGACCCGGGGGTGCTCGCGTGCGGACCTGCCGGGACGAACGTCTGGTGCACGGGCGACCTCGCCGGGGCCTCGTTCACCGGGTCGTGGTCGCAGTTCCGCTCGTGGTCGCCGACCGCGCTCGCTTTCGTCACCCCACCCGCGACGGTGGTCGCGGGGGCGGTCTCCGCGCCGATCTCGGTCCAACCGCAGGTCGACCGCGTCCCGAGCCGCCCCCAGGCTCCGCTCGACGTGACCCTCTCCAGCACCTCGCCGACCGGCGCGTTCGCCACGAGCCCCGCAGGTCCATTCACGCCGACGCTCGCCCTGCAGCTCCCGGCGGGGACGTTCTCGACCGCAAAGATCTACTACGAGGACACGACCGCGGGCACGGCGACGCTCACGGCGAGCGCGCCGGGCGCGCTCTCGAGCACGCAGGCCGTGACCGTGTCCGGCTCGGCCGCGGTCTCGCTCCGCGTCGACCCGGCGACCGCGACCATCCCCCTCGGGAGCACCGCCGCCTTCACCGCGGTCGGCCTCGACGCGTTCGGGAACCCGCTGCCGTCCGTCTCCGCATCGTGGAGCCTCGCACCGGGCACGCCCGGCGCCGTCGCTCCCGCGAGCGGCCCGACGACCACCTACACGGCCACGGGCAGGATCGGGACCGGGCAGGTGGTGGCGACGGTCTCGACCGCAGCCGGGCCACTCACCGCGACCGCGCAGGTAACGGTGACGCCGCCGCCGGTCGCCCGCGTGTCCGCCGTCCGCTACGGCGTCCGGGCACGGAAGCTCCACGTCTACGTGACGGTCGTCGACGCGCGCGGCCACCGGGTCGACGACGCCGGAGTGACCGTCTTCCTCTATCGGAACGGGAAGCTGTACGCCCGGGCGTCCGGCCGGACGGTGCGCGGACGCATGACGTTCACGCGCCCCGCGTCGTGGGGGACGTACCGGAGCAAGATCAAGCGCGTCGCCGCGACCGGGCTCCGCTGGGACGGCAAGACGCCGCCGAACCGCTTCGTCCGGCCGAAGCCGCGGCAGCGCCCCCGGGCCGGCTAGCGACTGGTCTGCGCGACGACCAGCAGATACTCGTACGGATACGCTGCCGGGCCGCCGGGCGGTCCCGCGTTCGACCGCGTCGCGAAGCCGAGAAACCTCCTGTCGAGCTCCGCCCGATCTGGTTCGGTGAGAGATTCGTAGGCGGCCGCCACGGGCCCGAACGTCTCCCTGCAGAGCGCGCAGTACGCGGCCGGGTCGACGACGCGTTCGACGTACACGCGCCGCTCGAGCCCGAGCGACGCGACCCGGTCGCCGAAGAGCGCCCGCACATGGGCCTCGCTGCCCCAGAGCGCGGGCGGCAACGCGTCGGGCGAGGCCGGGGGGAGGTACGGCTCGAAGACCTCGAAGAAAGCCGGCAGCAGGCTCTCCGGCGTGAAGCTCGCGAGCCCGACTCTCCCGCCCGGCCGGCACACGCGGACGAGCTCGTCGGCGACCTGCTGGTGGTCGGGTGCGAACATCGCGCCGAAGCAGGATGTGACGACGTCGAAGGTCGCGTCCTCGAACGGGAGCGCCTCTGCGTCGGCTTCGACCCACTCGAGCTCGACGCCGCGTGCGCGTGCCTCGCGGCGGCCGGCCTCGAAGTTCTCGGGGGTCAGGTCCGACGCGACCACGCGGGCACCGGCCTCGGCGGCACGGATCGCGACGTTCCCCGACCCGGCCGCGACGTCGAGGACGCGGTGCTCCGGGCCGATCCCGCACGCCTCGACGACGACCGGGCCGACCTCCCAGACGGTCGCCCTGGCGAACGCGTGATACTCGCCGAGTGCCCACGCACGACGCGTGGCAGCCTTCAGCTCCCGATCCACCGCCACAGCGCGACCGTAGTGCGGCAGCGCCGCTCAGCGCGTCGCCAGAATCGGCCATCTTCTGCGCGGGCGTCAGGCCGGGTCGGCGATCCCGGCCCGGACCGCGTGTGCCGCAGCGGCGGCTCGGGACGGCACGCGGAGCTTGCGCAGGATGTTCGTCACGTGCCGGTGGACGGTGTGCTCGCTGACCACCAGCTGCGCTGCGATCTCCCTGTTCGTGAGGCCGCGCGCGAGGAGCGCGAGCACCTCGCGCTCACGTGGCGTCACCTTCTCGATCCGGGGCTCGGCGCCGAGGCACCGCGCCCGCTCCGCCTCGCCCGTCGCACCGAGCGCGGCGAGCGTCTCCCGCGCCTCGGCCACCTCCGACTGCGCATCCGCCGCACGGCCGGAGGCGAACAGCGTCGCTGCGAGCTCGAGCCGAGCCTGGGCCTCGTCGAAGGGCGCTCCGTCCCGGTGGAAGCCGTCGACGGCGTCCTCGAGCAGCGTCCGCGCGCGTTCGTGGTCGCCGCTGCCGGCGGCGACGATCCCCTCGGCGAGTTCGGCGGCCGCTCGCAGGAGCGGGGTCGACACGTGTCGCTCGGTCTCTCGCAGCGCCTCGACAGCACGCCGAGCCGCGGGCAGCTCGCCGCGCGCGACGCGGCTGCGGACGACGACCTCGAGCGCCGGAAAGCGGCGCAGGCTGCCGGCCGGCGCCCGCCGCAGGACGCGCTCGGCCAGCTCGAGCGCACGTCGCGGCTCGCGCTGGTCGAGAAAGACCCGCGCCCGGCAGAGCAGCGCAGCGGGCGAGGCGCCGACGGTGCGGAGCAGCGCCTCGGCCTCGGAGGCGAGACCCTGCCGCCGCCGGAGCTCCGCGAGCTCGACCAGCGGCCCCCCGGCCCATGCCGGTCGGGAGCGAGCGAAGTCGTCGTGGGCGGCGGTGAGCATGGTCTCGGCATCGGTCCAGCGGCCGCGGGCGAGATGAACGGCGCCGTACTCCGAGCGGCAGAACGCGAGCATGTAGCGGCTCCCGTAGCGCTCTGCGAATTCCGCGATGCGGTCGCACCACTCCGAGGCGCGTCCGTAGTCGCGCACCGAGACGCAGGCGCTGACCATGAAGCAGCAGGTCCAGGCGGTCGAGATCGGGATCTGCGCCGGGCCTTCGAGCGCGAGCGCCGTCGCCTCGTCGAGACGGGCCATCCCGTCCTCCAGCTGCTGCTCGGCGACCAGCACTGCGCCCTCGAGCGCGAGACCGAGCATCTCGAGGTCCGCGACGGCCAGGCGCCGGCCGATCCCGGCCGCCGCCGCCGCGTCGCGTCGCGCCGCTTCGTGATCGCTGCGACCATAGGCGACGTATCCCTCGTGAAAGGCGAGCCAGCCGTGATCAGGGCAGGTGGGGAGCCCGTCCAGCAGACGTCCGGCGCGGCGGAGCCAGCCGTTCGCGACAGCCGCGGCGCCACGGAAGTCGAGCTGGTCGACGGCGAGCCACGTCGCCATCCGTGCGGCGTCCGCCGGCCTGCCGATCTGTCGGTAGAGCGTGTATGCCGCCTGGCGCGCCTCGAACACGGTCTCGGCGTCGTCGAGCCACCAGGCCGCCCAGCTGAGGCCCTCGAGCGCGTCCGGCGCCCGTCGCAGGGTTACCTGCTGCTCGAACGCTGCGCGCGCAGCTTCCCAGCGCCCCTTGTGCAGCTCCGCCCAGGCTCTGGCCGTGCCCGCGGCGCGCCGCGCCCGCGTCGGACCGGAGACGGTCATGTCGCGGCCCGAGTATCGCACGGCCGCGGGCCGTGTGCAGCCGCGTTCCGGGACGCCCTCGCGTGGGCCACTTCAATTGTGGAAGAATCACGTAGCGACCGGCGTTGACCCGAGCGGCCCTGCGGCCGGGCGCAACCGTTTTGCGACACACGAGGAGGTTGGAATGACGCTGACGATCGGAGAGCTCGCGCCGGACTTCGAGGCGGAGAGCACCGAGGGGCCCATCTCGTTCCACGACTGGATCGGTGACGACTGGGTCGTGCTGTTCTCCCACCCGAAGGACTTCACGCCGGTGTGCACCACCGAGCTCGGCTACATGGCGTCGATCAAGCCGGAGTTCGACCGGAGGGGCGTCAAGGTGATCGGGCTCTCGGTCGACCCGCTCGACAAGCACGACAAGTGGGCCGACGACATCGAGGAGACCCAGGGCGCGCGCCCCAACTACCCGATCATCGCCGACTCGGACTTCGGTGTCTCGCAGCTCTACGGGATGCTCGGTGCCGACGTCTCCGGTGACCCCGCAGACCGCACCGCGGCCGACAACCAGACCGTCCGGAACGTGTTCGTGATCGGGCCGGACAAGAAGGTGAAGCTCGTCCTCGTCTACCCGATGACGACAGGCCGGAACTTCGACGAGGTGCTGCGCGTGATCGACTCGCTGCAGCTGACCGCGAAGCACAACGTCTCGACACCCGCCAACTGGCAGGACGGCGAGCCCGTGATCATCTCCGGCTCGGTCTCGAACGACCAGGCGAAGGAGATCTGGCCGGACGGCTGGGAGGAGCCGAAGCCCTACATCCGCATCGTGCCGCAGCCGAGCTGAGCCCCCGCCGCACGCCCGTACGGGTTTCCGCACCCCCGTGCGGGCGAGGCGGGCGTACGATGCCCGGCGATGGCGGACGCCTCGCTCACCGTCAAACCCGCTGCGGCGGAGCTCGAGGGCCTGCTCGAGGCGCATCGCCGGGAGCTGACCGGCTTCTGCTACCGGATGCTCGGCTCGCCCTTCGACGCCGAGGACGCGGTGCAGGAGACCTTCGTCCGGGCGTGGCGCAGCTTCGACCGCTTCGAAGGGCGCTCGTCGCTGCGCTCGTGGCTCTACCGGATCGCGACGAACGTCTCGCTCGACATGCTCAACGGACGGGAGCGGCGCGCCAGGCCCATGGATCTCGGCCCGGCGCGGGAGCCGATCGCCGACAACCTCACCGCGCTGCCGGAGGTCACGTGGATCGAGCCGATACCGGACGGTCGCGTCGTCTCCGACGGCGATCCCGCCGAGCTCGCGATCGCGCACGACACGATCCGTCTGGCGTTCGTCGCGGCGCTGCAGCACCTGCCGTCGAGGCAGCGGGCGGTGCTGATCCTCTGCGAGGTGCTCCGCTGGCAGGCGTCCGAGGTCGCCGAGCTCCTCGAGACGAGCGTCGCGTCCGTCAACAGCGCCCTGCAGCGGGCGCGGGCCACGCTCCAGGCGACGAACCTCACGACGGACGCGCCCCTCTCGGTCGACGCCGCGGACGAGGAACTCCTCGCCCGCTACGTCGAGGCGTTCGAGCGCTACGACATCGAGGCGTTGACGGCGCTCATCCACGAGGACGCGACGCAGTCGATGCCGCCGTACGACCTGTGGCTGTCGGGCCGCGACGACATCTTCCGCTGGTGGTTCGGGCCCGGGCTCGGCTGCGCGGGCTCGCGCGTGATCCCGACCCTCGCCGCGAACGGCGCGCCCGCGTTCGGCCAGTACAAGCCCGCCGAGGGAGGCGGTCATGAGCCGTGGGCGCTGCAGGTGATCGAGCTGCGGGGCGGTCGCGATCGCCGAGCTGACGTTCTTCCTCGACACCGAGCGCGTGTTCCCGCTGTTCGGACTGCCGCCGCGGATCGACGCGTAGCGCGCGCTAGCCGACCAGGATGTCGTCGAGGCCCATGAACCCGACGAGCTCCCGCAGCTCCTCAGATGCTCCGACCAGTCGTACGTGACACGCGTGCCGCCGCGCGCCGAGCTGGAGCCGCGAGAGCGCGTCGACGGTCACCGCGTCGGCCTCGACGCCGCTCACGTCGCAGACCGCGACGTCTGCTGCGCTCGTCGAAAGCAGCGCGCAGACACGGTCGCAGAGGCCCGGCAGGTCGGCGCGCGCGATCGGTCCCCGGATCGTGAACGCGATCACGCGCGGCCCGGTGGTGGACATCGGGAGGTAGACCGCATGGCGGTCCTGGAACTCATCGGCGCCCGAGCGATGAGTTCGGCGCGGCGGCGTCGTCTACCGAGCGTGAACCGACGCCGAAAGGATCTCCGATGAGCGCACTCGACACCCGCACCCGCTGGCTCGCCCTGTTCGTCCTCTGCCTCGGCGACCTGATGATCGTGCTCGACACGACGATCGTGAACGTCGCGCTGCCGTCGATCCGCGAGGACCTCGGCTTTTCGGAGACGTCGCTCGCGTGGGTCGTGAACGCCTACCTGCTCACTTTCGGCGGATTCCTGCTGCTCGGCGGCAGGCTCGGCGACCTGTTCGGGCACCGGCGGATGTTCCTCGGCGGCGATCTCGCTCTTCACGCTGGCCTCGATCGTCGTGCGGGCTCGTCGACGACGCCAGGGCCTGCTCGTCGCGGCACGGGCGATCCAGGGCGTCGGCGGCGCCGTCGTGTCGGCGGTCGCGCTCTCGCTGATCATGGGGCTGTTCGCCGAGCGCGGCCGAGCGGGCGAAGGCGATGGGCGTGTTCGGGTTCGTGATGGCCGGCGGCGGGAGCCTCGGCGTGCTGCTCGGCGGCGTCCTCACGGACACGCTCGACTGGCACTGGATCTTCCTCGTCAACGTCCCGATCGGTATCGCGGTGCTCGTGCTCTCGCGTGCGGCTCGTGCCGGCCTCGCGCGCCCGCGGCGGCCGTCGGGCGGCTCGACGTTGCGGGTGCGGTGACCGTCACCGCCGCGCTGATGCTCGCGGTGTACGCGATCGTGAACGGCAACGACGCCGGATGGACGTCGGCGCAGCACTCTCGGCCTTCTCGCGGCTCGCGCCGTCCTCCTCGTCGCGTTCGTCGTGCTCGAGTCGCGGGTCGCGTCGCCGCTCGTGCCGCTCGGCGCTCTTCCGGCTGCGGAACGTGGCCACCGCCAACGTCGTCGGCGTGCTCTGGGCTGCGGCGATGTTCGCCTGGTTCTTCGTTTCGGCCCTGTACCTGCAGCTCGTGCTCGGCTACAGCCCGCTGCAGGTCGGGCTCGCGTTCCTGCCCGCGAACGTGATCATGGGCGTGTTCTCGCTCGGACTCTCGGCGAAGCTCGTGCTGCGCTACGGGATCAAGCTGCCGCTCGTCGGGCGGGCTCGTCCTCGCGGCGGCCGGGCTGGTGCTGCTCGCGCGGGCGCCCGTCGACGGCAACGTCGCCACCGACGTCCTGCCGAGCATGATCCTGCTCGGCGTCGGTGCCGGGATGGCGTTCAACCCGGTGCTGCTCGCCGCGATGAGCGATGTCGCGCCGGAGGAGTCCGGCCTCGCGTCCGGCGTCGTCAACACCGCGTTCATGATGGGCGGGGCGCTCGGTCTCGCTGCCCTCGCGAGCCTCGCGGCGGCTCGGACCGAAACGCTCGAGGCGGCCGGCAGTGGATCCCTCGAGGCGCTCAACGGGGGGTACCACGCCGCGCTGCTCGTCGGCGCCCTCTTCGCCCTCGCCGCCGCCGTGATCGGAGCCGTGTTCCTGAGGGTGCCCGCACGGGAGGAGCAGCGTGGCGAGGCGATCGAAGGCCTGCGGGTCCCGGCGGTCGCCGACTGCGGCTCAGAACTCGTTTCAGAATGAAACGAGTTCTGAGCCGCGGCGTTGCAGCGGACGCGCTGCCGGCCGCGCTACCGTCCGCGCGTGGAGCAGACGATCCGCTTTCTCCCGTGGCGCGGACGCAGGCTCGCGTTCGCCACCTGGGGGTCGGGCGCGCCGCTCGTCGTCCCCGGATGGTGGGTCAGCCACCTGGAGCTGCACTGGCAGGACCGGTCGTTCCGGCAGTTCTTCGAGTCGGTCGCCCGGCGGCGCAGGCTGGTGCGCTACGACCGGCTCGGCGTCGGGCTCTCGGATCGGAGGATCGAGCCGGACGAGCTGTCGCTCGATCACGACGTCGAGATGCTCGTTGCGCTGCTCGACCACCTCGAGCTCGAGCGGTGCGTGCTCCTGGGTGGCTCGTCCGCAGGAACCACCGCCGCGGCGTTCGCGGCCCGCCATCCGGAACGTGTCGAGGCGCTCGTCCTCTACGGGACGTACGAGTGCGGAGCGGCGATCACGACTCCCGACTTCGCGCGGTCGCTCGTGTCCCTCGTGCGGGCGCACTGGGGGGCAGGCTCCCGGCTACTGGCCAGCGTCTTCGTCCCGGAGGGGACCGAGGCCGAAGCCCGGGAGTACGCGCGGTTCCAGCGCGAGGCGGCGACCGCCGAGGCGGCCGCTGCGATGCTCGAGCTCGTCTACGCGCGGGACGTCCGTGCCGAGCTGCCCCTGATCGCCGCGCCGACGCTCGTCGTGCACCGGCGGGGCGACACGGCGGTGCCGTACGAGCGCGGCCGCGAGGTTGCGGCGCAGATCCCGGGCGCGCGGCTGGTCTCACTTGCCGGGAAGGAGCACTTCCCCTGGCGCGGCGACAGCCACTCCGTGCTTCGGGCGGTGGGCGCGTTTCTCGACGGCGCCGCGCCGGGCGACGACTCGCCGGACGCCGCAGCACCGGACGCGCCCGCGCTCTCCCGTCGCGAGCGAGACGTGCTGGCGCTCGTCGCGGCGGGTCTCACCGATCGCGAGATCGCGGCGCAGCTCGTCGTCAGCCCGCACACCGTCCACCGGCACATCGCGAACATCCGGCGCAAGCTCGGGCAGTCGACGAGGGCCGCGGCCGCGACGGAGGCGGCTCGCCTCGGGCTGATCTGAGCTCGAGCTCTAGGAGCCCCCGGGCGCAGTCGCGGCGGCCAGGAGCGCACGCGCCGCCCAGACGCACACCTCCTCGGCCTCGGCGACGGTCAGCGCCCGCGTGTCCTGGAGGACGATCATGGCCTCCCAGCCGATGAGGAGCGTCAGCCCCGAGACGAGCCGTTCGAAGCGGTCCTGCGGAAGCGTCTCGCGCAGCGGCTCGAGGGCCCGCTCGATCCACTCCACACGCCGGTAGCCACGGCGTGGGCCACTGCCGGGGGCGCTCGGACCGGCGCCGACCGTGAGCCGGATGATCGTCCGACCGAGCGCCTCGGTCTCCGCGAACCCCTGCTGGACCGACCGCACGAGGCCCTCGATGCGCTCTCCCGCGTCGCCGCGGAGCTCGAAGCTCGGCTCGACGGTCGCGCGCGCGCCCTCCAGGGCCGCGTCCGCGAGCAGCTGCTCGAGCGTCGGGAAGTAGAGGTACACGGTCCTGCGCGACACGTCCGCCGCCGCGGCGATCTCCGCGACGGACGGGTCGTCTCCACGTCGGAGTAGCTCGACCGCCGCCGCGACGATCGCCCTGCGCGTCCGCCGCCGCTGCCGCTCCCGTCCGCCCGATCCCGCCTCGCCCATACTCCGCACCCTCTTGACGTCGCTGGCAGACGGAGTATACACTCGTGCACTCATTACACAGTTGTGCAACGAAAGGAAGGTCATGACGGAGCTCGAGGGGATGACGGCGGCGTTCTTCGTGGAGGCTGGGGAGGGGGAGCCGACGTGGTTCCTGAACAGCCGGATGGTCGTGCGCGCCGGCGCGGACACGACGGGTGGCGCCTACGGGCTCGTCGAGTCGTGGATCCCGGCCGGCTTCTCGCCGCCGCTCCACGTGCACCATCGCGAGGACGAGGCGTTCTTCGTGCTCGAGGGGCGCGTCCGCTTCCGCTCGGGGGACGAGGAGGTCAGCGGTGGGGCGGGGACGTACGTGTTCCTGCCGCGGGACGTGCCGCACACGTTCGTCGTCGAGGGCGACGGCGTCGCTCACATGCTCACGCTCCTGACGCCGGGTGGGGGAGAGCGCTTCTTTCTCGACGCCGGCCGTATCCCCGAGGGGCCGGGCCTGCCGCCGCCGGGCCCCCCGGACGTCGAGCTACTGCGCCGGGTCGCGGCGCAGTACGGCTCGGAGATCGTCGGACCGCCGCTCGCGCCGGAGGGGCAATGACCGGTCGGCGGCGCCCGGCCCCCCGCCCGCGTCGACCGCGGTCGAGGTGGGAGCGTTGGCGCTGCCGGGGATGCTGCTCGAGGTGGAGGGAATCGCGGTCGTCTGACCGCGTGCGGAGTGCGGCGGCTCAGGACAGGCGTTCGAGGACCATTGCCATCCCCTGCCCGCCGCCGACGCACATCGTCTCGAGCCCGACCGTCGCGTCGAGCGTGTCGAGGTCGTTGAGGAGCGTGCACATGATCCGTGCGCCCGTCATCCCGTACGGGTGGCCGAGCGCGATTGCGCCCCCGTGCGGGTTGAGCGTCTCGCCGAATGGGTCGATCCCGAGCTCCCGGCAGACCGGGATCACCTGGGCCGCGAACGCCTCGTTGAGCTCGACGACGTCGACGTCGTCGATCGTCATCCCTGCGCGGGCGAGCGCGCGCCGCACGGCCTCGATGGGGCCGACGCCCATGATCTCGGGCGCGACTCCGCTGACCGAGGAGGCGACGATGCGAGCACGCGGCTCGAGGCCGAGCTCCGACGCGCGGGTCTCCGACAGCACGAGCACCGCCGCCGCCCCGTCGTTGAGCGGGCAGGCGTTCCCGGCGGTCACCTTTCCGCCGGGGAGGAACGCCGGCTCGAGCGCCGCGAGCTTCTCGAGCGTCGAGGAGGGGCGTGGCCCGTCGTCTGCGGCGACCACGGTGCCGTCCTCCTTCGGGTACGGGCTCAGCTCGCGCGCGAAGAAGCCGGAACGCTGCGCTTCGACCGCGCGCTCCTGCGAGCGTTGCGCGAACGCGTCCATGTCCTCGCGCGAGACGTCCCACCGCTCCGCGACGTTCTCGGCCGTCAGGCCCATCGGGATGTAGACGTTCGCGATCTCCGCGTCGTCGCCGAACAGCTTCGGGTGGAGCTCGTCCTCGCTCTTCGGGTATCCCGATACCTGGGAGATCGACTCGACGCCCGCCGCCACGAACCAGTCGCCCTCGCCGGCTGCGATCGCGTGGAACGCCATCCGGATCGTCTGCAGCGACGACGCGCAAAAGCGATTCACGGTCGTGCCCGGCACGGTGTCGGGCAGTCCGGCGAGGAGCGCCGCGCGGCGCGCGAGGTTCATGCCCTGCTTCTCCTGGGGGAAGCCACAGCCCACCATCACGTCGACGACCTCCTCACGGGGGAGGCCGGGCGCCTTCCCGAGCACGTCGTCGATCGCGAACGCGAGCAGGTCGTCGGGCCGCACGTCTGCGAGCGACCCCTTGGCGGCGCGCCCGATCGGTGTGCGGGACGCGGCGACGATCACGGCTTCGGGCACGACGACCTCCTCTGCGAGCTGGATGCCTCCATTCAACCTCAGTCCGGGAGCAGCGGCACCGTCGGCCCGTCGGGCCGGTGGAGCAGCACGGCGCGGCGGATCGCCCCCGGGCCGTAGCGGCCGCGGATCTCGTCGACCGCCGTATCGAGCGCGCCTCCGTCCGCCGGCTCGAGCGGCAGGCGCAGCTGGAGTGCCGTGTCGTTCTCGAGGTTCGCGACCGCGACGCCGACGAGAGTCAGGCCGCGCCGGGCTATCTCGGGGCCGAGCGCGCCGAGCAGCGTGCGGGCGGCGGTGAGGATCGGTGCCGTTTCCGCGGTCGCGTGGGCGAACGTGTGCGAGCGCGTGGCGCGCGCGAAGTCGGCGAAACGGACGCGAACGACGACCGTGCGGCCGATGCGTCGCGCCCGCCGCATCCGGCCGGTGACGCGGTCGACGAGCCCGAGCACGATCGCGTCGACCTCCGTGCCCGCGCGGCGTGCGCGACCGAGCGCGCACTGCGAGCCGATCGAGCCGCGACGTCGGCCGGTTCTGACCCGGCGCGGGTCGCGGTTGTGGGCGAGCGCGTGGAGGTGCCGCCCGGTGGCGCCCCCGAGCATGGCCACCAGCGCGCGCTCGGGGACGTCCGCGACCCGCCCGACAGTGACGAGGCCTCGCTCGTGCAGCGTCCGCGCGGTCACCGGGCCGACGCCCCACAGTCGCTCGACCGGCAGCGGGCGGAGGAACGCGAGCTCTTCTCCCGGGGGAACGACGAGCAGCCCGTCGGGCTTCGCCACCCCGCTCGCCACCTTCGCGAGGAACTTCGTGCACGCGACGCCGACGGTGAGCGGCAAACCGACCTGCTCGCGCACGTCGCGGCGCAAGCGGGCCGCGATCGCCGCCGGGCTCCCGCCGATGTGCTCGAGGCCGCGTACGTCGAGGAACGCCTCGTCGATCGAGAGACCCTCGACGAGCGGCGACGCGTCCTCGAAGAGCCGGTACACGGCCTTGCTGGCCTCCGCATAGGCCGACATTCGCGGTCTGACGACGACCGCGTGCGGGCAGAGCCGGCGCGCGGCCTCCGCTCATCGCGGAACGTACGCCGTACGCGCGCGCCTCGTAGCTCGCGGCGAGCACGACCCCGGCGCCGACGATCACCGGGCGCCCGCGCAGCCGCGGGTCGTCGCGCTGCTCGACCGAGGCGAAGAACGCGTCGAGGTCGGCGTGGAGGATCGTCGCCTCACCCATGCGAACTCATGTTCGCACGGGTGGTGTCGACGCGCCAGGTCGCGGGCGGGCTAGCCCTCCCCGTTCCCGAAACGTGGGTCGTGGTACTTCGCCAGGCGGTGCAGGAGCCGGCGCAGGGTCATCCGCTCCTCGGCGTCGAGGGGCGCGAAGAAGTCCTCGTTCAGCTTCGCGTACATCGCTCGTAGCTTTGCGAGGGTCTTCTTGCCCGCTGGCGTGAGGCGGACGATGTGCCGTCGGCGGTCGGCAGGGTCCCGCTTCCGCTCGATCAAGGCGCGCTCTTCGAGCTCGTCGAGCAGCCCCACCAGGTAGCTCGGGTCGTAGCCCAGCGCATCGGCAATCGTCGCCTGGGTCTCGCGCGCGCCCTCGTCGAGGACTGCGAGCAAGGTGAAGTGGTAGGGGCTCGCGCCGACGGCCTCGAAACCGTCGTCCACGCGATTCTTGACCTCCCCGCCGAGCCGCTTGAGCAAGAACGACGTGCTCGCGACCAGTTCTCGCGGTAGCCGGGCGGGCGCTTTGACGCGAACCGGTTCGGGGGTGACCGCCATCCCAAAAAGTATAGCCGATCCCAAAGTGGATTCATGTTATAGTTGAGTAGCCAAATGATTGGAGGAATTGATCGATGACTGTATCCGCGATAACGCCCACCCGCCCGGCGGGCTCCTGGGCGGCCCTGGCGTTGATCGTCGTGGCCCAGTTCATGGTCGTCCTCGACGTCGCGATCGTGAACGTCGCGCTGCCGTCGATCGAGGTCGACCTCGGCTTCTCGCAAACGGCCCTCGAGTGGGTGGTGACTGCCTACGCGATCGTGTTCGGCGGTTTCCTGCTTCTCGGCGGCAGGCTGGCCGATCTCGTCGGACGGCGTCGGACGTTCATGGCGGGCATCGCGCTCTTCACCTTCGCGTCGGTGCTCTGCGGCCTCTCGTGGTCGGCGGGCACGCTCGTCGCGTTCCGCGGGCTCCAGGGTCTGGGCGGCGCCCTCCTGGCGCCCGCCGGCCTCTCGCTGCTGATGACGACGTTCGCCGAAGGGCGCGAGCGCAACCTCGCGCTCGGGATCTGGGGCGCTGCGTCGGGGAGCGGGGCAGCGGTCGGCGTCCTGCTCGGCGGCGTCCTCACCTCGTACCTGAGCTGGCCGTGGGTCTTCTTCATCAACGCGCCCGTCGGCGTCGCGCTGCTCGTCCTGACCCCGCGCGTCCTGCGTGTGCGCGACGTACGCGAGCGGGCTGCGCCACTTCGACCTTCCGGGGGCTTTCACCGCGACCGGCGCCGTGATGGTGCTCGTCTACGGGCTCACGGTCGCGACGGACGAGGGCTTCGCCTCGCCGGTCGCTCTGGCGTTGTTCGCCGCGGCCGTGCTGCTGGCCACTGCCTTCGTCGTGATCGAGCGGCGCGCCGCGCTGCCGCTCCTGCCGCTGCGGATGTTCCGGATCAGGACGTTCGCGGCGGGGAACGCGATCACGACGATCGTCGCGTCGATCGCGTTCTCGGAGTTCTTCCTGCTCACGCTGTACCTGCAGGACGTGCTCCACTACTCGCCCGTCCAGACGGGTCTCGCGTTCAGCGCGATCGCGCTCACGATCGCGATCGTCTCGAACGTCGCCCAGTCGCTGGTGACGGCGTTCGGGCCGCGTCGGATCCTCACCGTCGGGCTCGTGCTGCTCACGATCTCCCTCGTGGTGATCGCGCGGCTGCCCGTTCACGCGCATTACGACGTCGACCTGCTCGCGCCGTTCGTGCTCAACGGGATCGGCTTCGCGCTCTGCTTCATCCCCGTCACGATCGCCGGTCTCGCGGGCGTGATGCCAGCAGACGCGGGCGTCGCCTCGGGCCTCCTGAACACCAGCAGGCAGGTCGGCGGAGCCGTCGGGCTCGCGGTCGTGAACGCGATCGCCGCCGGCTACGCGGTCGACGCGCAAGGCGTTGCTGTCGAGGGGTCGATCGCCCACGGGTACCGCATCGCGCTGCTCGGCCTTGCACTGCTCGCCCTCGGGGGCGCGGTGCTGTCCTCGACCCTGCTCGCGCCTCCACCGCGCGAGGAGGCCCCGCAGTCGTTCGAGGAGCCCGTCCGCGAGGCGGCGTGAGCAACGGGCACCGGCACCTGCCGGGCGGGTCGCGCGACCCGCCCGGCCACGTGCCTGCCGCGGCGGCTCGCGTGTGAGAGGCTAGGCCGGTGCGGAAGCTGCAGGCGCAGGGCGTCCACCACATCACGCTCGTCGGCGCCGACCGGCAGACATCGATCGACTTCTGGGAGGGCGTCCTCGGGATGCCATTCGTGTTCGAGCAGCCCAACCTCGACAACGCCTCCGAGAGCCATCTGTACTTCGACCCGGGAGACGGCCGCCTGGTCACGGTGTTCACCAACGAGGAGCGCACGCGCGATGCGGAGCGCACCGCGACCGATATCGGCAGCGTGCACCACGTGGCGTTCGCGCTCTCGCAGGCCGTCTTCCGCCAGGCGGTCGAGCGGCTCGACGAGCGCGGCATCAGGCACTCCGGGGTGAAGGACCGCGGCTTCATGGACTCGATCTACTTCGAGGACCCGCTCGGCCTCTTGATCGAGCTCGCCTCCTACCGTTTCGAGCCGCCGGTCGGCTGCACGCACCCGGACGTGCTGCTCGAGGCGCACCGGATCCGGGTCGAGCGCGACGAGTACAACATCGACGAGCGCCACCTGGCGGATGCGATCGAGCGTCTCGTAGAGCGGTCGCGGTCGTCGCTCTCCGAGGACCGCGCGGCGAAGGATCCCTACGGCGGCTGACGACGCGGGCCGGCCGACCGCTGAACGGTGGTAGCGTGGCAAACATATCGGGAGACGATGTAGAGGAGGCTTTGCCGATGACGTCGACGCGCGAGATCTCCGCCGTTGCGCCCGATGCGCTCACGCCGGGCGACGGTACGCCGGGACTCCTGCGGGAGATCGCGATCGCCACCGACCGTGCGCTCCTCGTGCGCGTGCACGCGGGACCGCGCATCGAGTCGGGCTGGCATCACCACGGCGAGCGCGAGGTACACGGTCACGTGGTGCGCGGCAGGGTGCGCTTCGAGTTCGGGCCCGGCGGTGCGTCGACGACCGAGGTGGACGAGGGAGGGTTCTTCCACGTTCCCGTCGGGCTCGTGCACCGCGACGTCAATCCGGAGGACGTGCCGCAGGAGCTCGTGATCGCGTTCGTCGGCTCGGGCCCGCTCGTCGTCAACCTCGACGGGCCCGCCCCGGGGTAGCGCAAACCCGCCGCGCCGGATCGGCCAACGAAGGGCACAGGACCCGATCAAGGCCGAGCCGGGTTGCCCGTCGGGCGTCCCGACGGATAACGTCGGCGGTCGATGGCGCCCGACACCGCGACGAACCCCGACGCAGCCGGGCCCACTGCCGAGCAGCCCTCGGCCAACGCGCGGGAGCTCGTTCGGTCGGCGTACGACCTGCACGTCCACATCGGTCCCGACGTCATGGAGCGGCGGATCGACGACGTGACGCTGGCCGAGCGGTTCCTCGAGGTCGGGCTCGCGGGCTTCGGACTGAAGTCGCACTACACCTCGACCGCGGAACGGGCGCAGGTCGTCGAGCGCGCGGTCCCGGGAATCGACGTGGTCGGCACGATCACGCTGAACGCCTCGGTGGGGGGCCTCAACCCGCTCGCGGTCGAGATCGCGGCGCGGGAGGGCGCGCGGATCGTCTGGCTGCCGACCGTCGACGCCGAGAACGAGGCCGGTGCCCGCGACCGCGAGTATCCGCCGGGTGCCGCGAAGCCGCTCTGGGCCCGCATCCAGACCGAGCTCCAGGAGCAGGGGCTCGAAGCGCCACCGGTCGCCGTCGTCGATCGCGGCGGCGAGCCAGTTGCGGCGCTGCTGGACGTGCTCTCAGTCGTCGCGCGCCGCGGTCTCGTGCTCGCGACCGGGCACCTCGCCCGCGACGAGATCTTCACGGTCGTCGACGCGGCGGCGGCCGCGGGGGTCGACCGCGTCGTGGTCACGCATCCCGAGTTCCCCGCTCAGGACCTGTCCGAGACCGACCAGGTAGCTCTGGCCGAGCGCGGCGCCCTGCTCGAGCGCTGCTTCACGACGCCGTACACGGGCAAATGCACGTGGGAGCGCGTCGCCGACGGCATCCGCGCCACCGGCGCGGAGAACAACCTGCTCTCGACCGACCTCGGCCAGCCCGCCAATCCCCCGGTGGAAGACGGGCTGGCGCTGTTCGCCGACCGGCTGCTCGGGCTCGGGATCACGGAGGACGAGATCCGCACGATGACCGTCGTCAACTCCCGGATGCTCGCCGGGGTCTCGGCGTGAGCCGGCGGCTGCTCGTCGTCGGCGCACACTCGGCCGATTTCGTCTGGCGCGCGGGCGGCGCGATCGCGGTCGCGACCCGCGCCGGCGGGGTCGCGCAGGTCGTCGCCCTCTCGTACGGCGAGCGGGGCGAGTCGGGCGAGCTCTGGAAGGTCGAAGGGCAGACGGTGGAGAACGTCAAGCAGGCTCGCCATGCAGAGGCGGAGAAGGCTGCGGCCGCCCTCGGCGCGGAGTTCGTCGCGCTCGACTTCGGCGACTATCCGCTCGAGATCGGCGAGGAGCGCCTCGCGACGGTCGTGGACACGATCCGCGCGTTCGCGCCCGACGTGATCGTGACGCACACGGACACGGATCCGTTCAACCCCGACCACCCCGTTGCGCATCACGCCGTCGTCCGCGCCCGCACCCTCGCCGCCGGGGCGGGGGTCCAGAGCGGGTTCCCGACGATCGCCCCGCCGGCGCTGTTCCTGTTCGAGCCACACCAGCCCGAGCTCTGCAACTTCACGCCGACGACGTTCGTCGACATCACCGAGGTCGTCGACGCGAAGCGCGAGGCGATGGCCGCGATGGCCTCCCAGGTCTACCTCCAGACGTACTACGACGAGCGCGCCGGTCACCGCGGAAACCACGCGCGGCGTGCTACGGGCCTGTCGGAGATCCGCTACGCCGAGGCCTTCCAGCGCGTGCTCCCCCAGGTGGTCGACCAGCTGTGAGCGATCTCTCGGAGCTGGCCCGGCTCGGTTCCGCGACGGTCTACGAGGCGGCTGGGCGGGAGGGGGTCGTCGACGCCCCGCTGCATCGGATCGTGCCCGGGTCGCGCGCGGCCGGGCCCGCCCGCACCGTGCTCTGCGGTCAGGACGACAACCTCATGGTGCACGCGGCGATGGCGTCTCTCGCAGCCGGGCGACGTGCTCGTGCTCTCGATGCCCGAGCCCGCGCCCGTCGCGCTCGTCGGCGACCTGCTCGCGACGCAGGCGAAGACCCACGGGGCCGCTGCAATCCTCGTCGACGGCGCCGTCCGTGATGTCGACGAGCTCGTCGAGCTCGGCCTGCCGATCTGGGCGCGGTACGTTCGCATCCGCGGTGCAGGCAAGGACGTGGTGGGCGCGGTCGACGAGCCCGTCGCGGTCGGCGGCCAGGTGATCGAGCCGGGTGACGTCGTGGTGCTCGACGGTGACGGCGCCGCCGTCGTCCCTCGCGCCCGCGTCGGGGACGTGCTCGAGGCCGCGCTCGAGCGGGAGCGGCGCGAGGCCGACAAGCGCGCGAAGCTGCAGTCGGGCGCGCTCTCGTACGACCTCGACGGGCTGCGCGAGAGGGTCGAACGATCGTGAACTCCGTGCTCGAGGGCCGGCGCGCGCTGATCACCGGCGCGACGGCGAACATCGGCGCGGCGACCGCCCGGCTGTTCGCCCGGGAGGGCGCGCGGCTCTTGCTCGTCGACCGCGACCCCGCGATCGAGGAGACCGCGGCGGCGATCCGCGAGAGCGGCGGGGACGCGGACGCGGTGGTCGCGGACGTCTCCTCGGCAGACGAGGTCGGCGCGCTCGCCGCCCGCGTCGACGACGTGCTGGGCGGGCTCGACGTGCTCGTGAACAACGCGGCGATCCAGCGCGTCGGGGCGGTCGAGTCGATTCCCGTCGAGGAGTGGGACGAGATCTTCGCGATCAACGTCCGCGGCTATTTCCTCACCGTCCGAGCGCTGCTGCCCGCCTTGCGCGCGTCCCCCGCCCCGGCGATCGTGAACACCTCGTCGCAGGTCGGGCTCCACGGCGCGCCCGGGGCGACCGCGTACTCGGCGACGAAGGGGGCCGTGATCGCGTTCACGAAGGCGCTGGCGCTCGAGCTCGCGGCCGACGGCATCCGCGTCAACGCGATCGCCCCCGGGTGGGTCGACACCGCCTTCAACACGCCCGCGATCACGATGCTCGGAGGTGTCGAGTCGCACGCCGAGCTCGTGCGCGCGACGATCCCGCTCGGCCGCCAGGCGCGTCCGGAGGAGATTGCCGCCGGCAGCCTGTACCTCGCGTCGGATCTCTCGTCGTACATGACGGGTCAGGTGCTGCCGGTCGACGGAGGCGTGACGTGAGCGAGCGTGTGCAGCGCGTGCCGCGTCCGCCGGCCCGCGCCGCGCAGCGCAAACCGCCGCCCGACGGCCCCTCGGTCGGAGGTCACACGGTGCGCGACGAGACGCTCTCCCTGCTGCGCCGACTCGGCGTGACGCGGATCTTCGGGAACCCGGGCTCCACCGAGATTCCCTTCCTGACGAACTTCCCGGGCGACCTCGAGTTCGTGCTCGGGCTGCACGAGGGAGCGGTCGTCGGCATGGCGAGCGGGTACGCGCTCGGGACCGGAGGGCCGGCGTTCGTCAACCTCCACACCGCCGCCGGTCTGGGCAACGCCGTCAACGCGATCGTCTGTGCACGCGACAACCGGATCCCGCTCGTGATCGTCGTCGGTCAGCAGGACCGCCGGCAGCTCGCGTTCGGGCCCTTCCTCGCCGCCCGCGGGCTCGACCGGCTCGCCGGCGAGTACCCGGTCTGGTCGACGCAGCCGGCCGATCCGGCCGCCGTGCCCGGCGCGATCGCCAGGGCGTGGCACGAGGCCGAGCTGCGTCGCGGGCCGGCGCTCGTCGTCGTCCCGGTCGGCGACTGGGATCAGGCCCTGGGCGAGGATTGGCAGGGCGTCGAGACCCCGGATCGGGTGCTCGGGACGCAGGCCCCCGACACGTCTTCGATCGCCGAGCTGGCCGCCTTCGTCGACGCGGCGCGGGCGCCTGCGATCGTCGTCGGCGCCGGCGCGGACACGGAGGCCGGGTGGCAGGCGGTGGTCGCGTTCGCGGAGCGTCTCGCGTGCCCGGTCTGGCAGGACGCGTTCTCGAGCCGGCACGGCTTTCCCCAGGATCACCCGCAGTTCGCCGGTCACCTGCCCTGGTCGCGCGCCGAGCTGCGGCGGACGCTCGCGGGCCACGATGTCGTCCTCGCCGTCGGGACGCCCGCGTTCAGGCTCTACCTCTACGAGCCGGGGCGACTCCTGGAGGCGGGGGCGAAGGTCGCCGTCGTCTCGGACGACCCCGAGGACGTGCTCCGCAGCCGCTGCGAGCTCGGGGTGGTCGGCACGCCGGCCACGGTCTGCGCCGGCCTCGCCGACCAGGTCGCCGAGCGCGCGGGCCGGGTCGAGAGCTTCGTCCGCCCACCTGCGCCGGACCCGCCGGCCGACGGCGAGCACCTCACCGCAGCCCATCTCGTCGCGGCGCTCGCGGAGCGGTTGCCGCCCGACGCGATCCTCGTCGAGGAGGCGCCGTCGACCAGGCCCGAGATCCTCTCCCGCATGGCGATCCGCTCGCCGATGGGCTTCGTCGCGGTCGCGAACGGCGCTCTCGGCTTCGGGCTCGCGTCGTCGGTCGGGCTCCGCATGGCGCTGCCCGAGCGGCCGGTGCTGGCGCTCTTGGGGGACGGCTCTGCGGCCTACTCGGTGCAAGCGCTCTGGAGCGCGGCGCGCTACGGCGTCGGCACGGTCTTCGTGATCGTGGGCAACGGACGGTACGCGGTGATGGACGAGCTCGCGCGCGGACACGGGGGCCCGGGCGCGTGGCCCGGGTTCGAGTCGCTCGACCTCGCCGCGGTCGCGCGCGGCTTCGGGTGCGACGCCGAGCGGATCACGACGCACGACCAGCTGCTCGCGCGCCTCGACGACGTGGTCGGGACGCTCGGGGCACGCACGACGCCTCTGTTGCTCGACGTGCGGGTCGGCTAGACACGATGTGAGATGGGCGCCCCGTGGCGCCGCGGTCGGCTCCCGGAGCGCCCTCACACCCGGCCTTCAGCCGACCGAGTCGCGGAACGCGACCGCCTCTCCTGCGATCGCGGACGATTCCTCGATCGGCACGATCGGAGTCGTGGTGAAGCGGAGCCACGGAACCCACGGTGCAGAGGTCCGTGCGAGGGTCGCTGCGCTGTCGACCTCGATCAGGGCAACACCCCCGGTGCCGTCCGTGAAGCCGTAGAAGCCCTTGAACTCCGCCCCTTCGGGCGGCTGCCACTTCGAGAACACCTCGAGCGATCGGCGGACGCCGTCCTCGCTCGTGTCGATGAACTCCCACGTGACGTGAAAGAGCATCACCGCATCCTTTCCTGAGGCCCGGCGGACGAGAAGCACCGCCGACGAGGAGCCTACGCCGTCAGGAGCGTCGGCGGCAGGGGCCCGGGACTCGACGCCGGGCGAGCTGCGTCCCCCGTCGTCCGGCGATCAGCCTCTACGGGAGAGATCGTCTCTCAGCTCGAGCTCGAGCGTGCGGAGCTCGCGACGGAGCGGCATCTTCGACGCCTTGTCCGTGTGGAGCGTGTCGAGCGCGCACGCAAGGAAGCATGCGGCTCCGAGCGACGTGTTCCAGTTCGCGGCGGCCAGATCGAGCACCGAGCCCGTCGACGGAACGGCGTACCCTGCGACCGCCGAGATCGCGAAGAAGACGCAGCCCAGCAGGTTGACCGCCGGCTGCCACCATCCCTCGCCGCCACGGGCCGGCCGCCAGCCACGCCATCCACGGCGAGGCGAGGCGGCGTACGCGACGGCGCCCGAGACGAGGAAGCAGATCGAGCCACGCCAGTCGGGCCGCCAGACGAGCCTGTCGTAGTCGGGGCTCGTGAGCGCAACGTGCATCGCCTGGTAGGTGGTGACGTTGAAGAAGAGCGTTCCCGCCGACTGCACGATCGCGGACAGCCAAGCCGCTCGGCCGCCGGCCGCCGTGCGCCGCTCCGGCCATGCGAGCCAACTCTGAAGCCCACCACCCGCCGTGAACAGGATCGAGCCGACGAAGAACGTGACCGCGTCCGCGGTCTCGCCCACGAGTTGCGCGTAGCCGGGGAACGGGCCGACGAGGAAGCACGTCGATCCGAGCGCGAAACAGAACGCCATCCAGCGTCGGCGAGTCACGAATCGCATCCTCGCGTGCGCCGCCCGGGAATGCTCCCGTCGTGTGCCCGTGCGGAGACCGCGCTCAAGCGGGCAGTGGCGCGCCGATCAGGGTCGCAACGACCCCGGCGGTGGCCGCGAGCAAGAGGGCGACGACGACACCGCGTCGGAGCATCAGGAGCACGATCGCGGCGGCGGCGAGCACGGCGTACTGCCAGCTTTCCTCGAGCGAGCGTGCGAGCGGGATCGCGGAGCCGAGGATCGCGCCGATCGCGGCCGGGCCGGCGCCGTCGAGGAACGCGCGCGCGCGTCGGTCGCGGCGGATCTGATCGAACCTCTCGCCGCCCCAGAGGATGAACGCGAACGAGGGCAGGAAGGCCACGAGTGCGGCGAGAAAGGCGCCGCCGACACCCGCTGCTGCATAGCCGACGGCCGCAACGGTGTGCACGACGGGGCCGGGAGTGATCTGTCCGAGAGCTACCGCGTTCAGGAACTGGTCCGGCCTCATCCAGTGGTACCGATCGACCGCATCGCCCTGCATGAGGGGGATGATCACGAAGCCGCCGCCGTAGGAAAGGGCGCCGACCTTGAAGGCGACCCAGGTGAGGGAGAACAGACCTCCTGTCGCGACGCCCGTCGCCGCGAGGGGGACGACACCGACAGGGCCGCGCGGTGCGGCGATCGCTCGTTGTGCGATCAGCTCGGTTGCACCACACGCGACCAGGACGAGCACGAGCCATGGCCCGAGCGTTGCCGCCGCGGTGCCCCCTGCGAGCGCGTAGACGACCCAGCGAATGCGCGCGCCGCCCATCGCTCGCTGCCAGCTCGCCGGAACCAGCGACCAGCCTGCGTGCACCGCCACGGCCGCCACCGCAGCTCCCGCGCCCGCCCCCGCACCGAGCACGAGCCGCGGCGGCGACGAGGCGAGGAAGAGCGCGGCCAAGGCGACGATCAGCAGCAGGCCCGGCAGGATGAACGCGGCGCCCCCGAGAACCGCGCCGACGCGGCCGCGCAACCGCCAACCGCAGTAGATGGCGAGCTGCGTCGAGGCTGGCCCCGGCAGCAGGTTGCAGACCGCGATTGCGTCCTCGAAATCCTCGGGGTCGAGCCAGCCGCGTCGTTCGACGCACAGCCGGCGCAGCAGGGCGATGTGCGTCGGCGGGCCGCCGAATCCGATGCACCCGATCCGTCCCCACTCGCGGACGAGCATGGTCAGCGGCACGGGATCGGACGAAGCGCCCACGGCACGGCAGGCTACGCAGCGTCGGCTCAGTGCCGCGGGGCCCGAGACCGGGCCAGAACACCCAACGGCCCGCCTGGGGCGTAGCATCGTACGGGTGCGCGAGGTACGACCCGGGATCTGGCACTGGCAAGCACGGCATCCCGACTGGGAAGAAGGGCAGGGGTTGCCCGAGCTCGTCTCGTCGTACGCGATCGAGCTCGACGACGTCTTCGCGTTGTTCGATCCGCTCGCGGTCCCCGACGAGCTGCGCGACCGCGCGACCGCCGTCGTGCTGACCGCGCCCTACCACGAGCGGGACGCGCGGCGGCTCGGCCTCCCGGTGCACACGGCGCCTGCGGACACCTGGCAGGACTGGGTGGAGAAGTTCGGCGTCGACCCCGACCGCGTGCGGGGGATGGAGAGTGACGACCTCGCCTGGTTGCGCGCGGGCGAGGGCGAAGGGTATTTCCACGGACCCGGACCGTGGCCGTTCGGGATCACCGCGTACGCCGGCCGCGAGGACAACGATCTCGTGCTCTGGCTGCCTTCGGCCGGCGCGATCGTCACGGGCGACACGCTCTCCGACTTCGGCGACGGGCTGGACATCCAGCTCGGCGGTCGTACCCACGTGACGCGCGACGACGTCGTCGGCCGGCTCCGTCCGCTGCTCGACCTGCCGATCGAGGTCGTGCTGCCTGCGCACGGCGAGCCGACGGATCGCGCGGCGCTCGAGCGCGTGTTCTCCTGAGCGGCGCCGGCGTACTTCTGTCGTGCAGCCGCGGCCGGTACGAGGCCTCTAGGGGTGGATCACCTCGTGAACCGGAAACTCCTTGATGTCGGGCGGGCCCTGTGGTTGGACGCCCACTGCCTCCATCCCCTCGGCGATCCGAGACGCGAACGCGTCGAAATCCTCGCGCGATTCCCAGAAGTCGATGATTCCCCAACCGCCGTCGACCGGCCCGGACGCGTGGAAGAGGAGTCCCTTCGGCGGCGTTCGGTCGGGATTGATCTCGTCGTGCGCCTGATCGAACTGCTCCTGAGTGATCCCGAGGAGCTTGATGCGAATGCCAACGGCCATGTCGCCTCGCTTTCGGTAGGGAGCTCGACTGTACTCCGTGAGGCGACGACGGCACCCGAGCGCTCGGCTTGGTGCCGCACCGCGGTTGGGATTGCGATCAAGTCCAGCCCCAGTCGCACCGTCCTCGATCACGGCGCCCCGGGCTAGAAGACGAACGGCAGGAGCATCTTCGTCGAGCGCCTGTAGGACGGGTAGCCGTCCGGGAACTGCTCGGTCAGGTACCGCTCCTCGACGGTCGCGCTGTAGACGAAGTAGACGCCGGCCAAGACGACGGCGGTCAGCCACAGCCAGCTCAGCGCGACCGCGGTACCGGCGCCAGCGATCAGGATGCCCGAGTAGATCGGGTGTCGAACCACGTGGTACGGGCCGCTGGTCACGAGCTCCGGATCGTCCTTCTGGGTCATCGGGGTGCCCCAGTTGCGCCCTATGTGGACGCGTGCCCAGATCGCGAGGCACAGGCCCGCGGCGAAGAGGGCGAGCCCCACGCCGACTCGCCAGGGATCGGTGTCGACACCGTGACCTCGAAATGCCCCGGCTCGAACCAAGAGGATCACCGCGACGACGATCACCGCCCTGATGCGCAGCTCGCGAGACCACGGGATGCGGCCCCTCTTCGTCGAAAAGGCTGCCACCAGCCAGTACAGCCAAAAGGCCGCCCACCCGACGGCGAAGACCAGTTCCACCGCTCTCACCATGACTCATGCTTCCACGCAGGCGGCTGGGAGGCTCCGCGTGGGTAGATCGTTGACAAGGTCGTCACCAAAGAGTCGTTGCTCAGACTCGCGCCGTGGGCGTAGCATCGAGACACCCTCCAAGGAGAGAGACACATGGCTGTCGCCTTCATCCAGGAGTTCCCGATCGAGAACCGCTCGACGGAGAACTACGACTTCGTAGCCGAGAAGATCGGCACCGGGCCGTTCGACGGCCTGATCGCGCACAGCGCAGGCTTCGACGACGACGCGGGCGTGTTCAGGATCATCGACATCTGGGAGTCGAAGGAGCAGGCGGAGCGCTTCCTCGCGGAGCACATCGAGCCCCTGATGGGTGTCGGGCCGGAAGCCTTCCCGAATCCCACCACGGCGGCCCAGCCGCCGACACGGCAAGGCTTTTACGAGTTGCATCACGTCCTCAGCCCTGCGGGCGCTCACGCCATCTCGTAATCGAGGTTCGTGACCGGTTCTCGCGCCGCCAGCGGCGGGAGGGAGGGGCGAAGAACGGTGGCCGTGCACGAGCGTGCGGGAATGTCGCCTGAGGGCCGCACGGCCGGTCCCGCACCGCTTCTCGCCGGTGCGCGAAGATAGCCGCAGTGGACGCGGAGACGCGGTACGCGCTGAGCGGCGACATCCACATCGCCTACCAGGTGACGGGCGACGGTCCGTTCGACCTCGTCCTCGTGCCGGGGTTCGTCACGCACATGGATCTGCAGTGGAAGCTGCCGGGCTTCCGCCACTTCCTCAACAGGTTGGGGTCGGTGGCACGGTTGATCCGGTTCGACAAGCGGGGCACCGGGATGTCGGATCCCGTCAGCGGTGCCCCGAGCCTCGAGACACGGATGGACGATGTCCGAGCGGTCATGGATGCGGCGAACTCTCGGCGGGCTGCGTTCTACGGGCTCTCGGAAGGGGCTGCGATGGGAATCCTCTTCGCCGCGACGCATCCCGAGCGAGTCGCAGCGCTGATCGTTCGAAGCTGCTCCCCGCGAACGATGTGGGCCCCGGACTTCCCGTGGGGCCGAAGCGACGACGCGTACGAGCGCGAGGTGACCCAGGCGCTGCGCGTCTACCACAACCGCGACGAGGCGCGAGAGGTCGTTCGCGGTCTCGGCATGCAGCGCGAGGACGAGATCGAGGCATTCATCGACTTGCTCCGCTGGGGAGCCAGTCCGGGGATGCTCGAGGCGCTCTACGAGATGAACCGGGAGATCGACATCCGCGACGTGCTCCCGACGGTGCGTGTGCCGACGCTCGTCATGCACGGCGTCGAGGATCACGTCGTGCCGGTGGAGGTCGGGAGATACACGGCGCAACAGCTTCGCGCGTCGCGCCTCGTCGAACTTCCCGAGGTAGGTCATCTGGCGCTCGGCGGCGGCTCGGCAGACCGGATCGAGTTCGAGATCGAGCGATTTCTGGACGAGGTCTGGCAGGCGGGAGGGTGGGAGGAGGCCGAGTACGAGCGAATGCTCGCGACCGTTCTCTTCACCGACATCGTCGACTCGACGATCACCGCGGCCGAGGTCGGCGACCGCCGCTGGCGTGAGCTGCTCGAGACCCACAACGCCCTCGTGCGACGCGAGCTCCTCCGATATCACGGTCGTGAGGTCGACAGCGCGGGTGATGGCTTCCTCGCGACCTTCGACGGACCTGCCCGGGCCATCCGCTGCGCGTCCGCGATCGTCGAGGGCGTGCCCGAGCTCGGTCTCGCCGTCCGCGCAGGACTCCACGCGGGCGAGTGCGAGATCGCCGACGGGAAGGTCGCCGGAATCGCCGTGCACACCGGAGCGCGCGTCGCCGGGCTCGCGAATGCCGGCGAGGTACTCGTCTCCAGCACCGTGAAGGATCTGGTGGCCGGGTCGGGCATCGAGTTCATCGAAAGGGGTCGACACGAGCTGAAGGGGATTCCGGGCGAGTGGACGCTCTTCGCTCTCGCGGCCGAGGACTGATCGACAGCGCGATGTGGCCGCCCGCCTCGGCGAGCTCGACGAGCCGCGCACCGAAGGCCAGCTGCGGGCGCCCCGGTGCGCTGTCGTGCTCGCGTCTTGGATGGGCCAGTGCTGCGGAATGACCCCGAGGTCGCCTACGACGCCGGCTCGACGACCTTGGTGACGACCCAGCGGTGCTTGCCGATCTTGCGGTCGCGGACGAATCCGAGCTTCTCGTAGGTCGACAGGGCGCCGTTGAAGAGGAAGCCGGCAGGAACCGCATCCGCGGCCTCGGGATAGCCCTCCACTTTGCCGCCGCCGAGGTGTGCGATCAGATCGAGCGCCCCAGCGAGCGCCGCCATGGCGACCCCCTGGCGACGGTGCCCCTTGCCGACGAAGTTGCAGGCGATCCGCCAGTCCGGAAGGGTCGTGAGGCTCTTCTCATAGGCGGCCCGGTTCTTGATCTTCGGCACCTCGTCCGGCGCGCCGAACTGGCACCAACCCACACAGTCGTCGCCATCGAACACCAGGGCCGCATGAGCCGTCCCTGCCCGCACCCGTGCGAGCTTGTGTACCCGGTTCAGCGCCGACTCGCGGCTGTCATCCGGGTGGAAGCCCATGCACCAGCAACCCCCGAAGACGCCGTTGTTCGCCTCGACGAGTCCGGCGAACGCATCCCAGGTCGACTCGTCGAGAGCCTTGATCGTGTACCTCGGCCCCATGTCAACTGAGCCTAGCCCGGCCAGGGCGGCGGCATTCGGGTGGGCGAGTGCGCTCCTCCTGGCTCTTGGGTGCCCGGTTGCGAACGCCGTGATTCGCGCCTTCGCGGCGGAGCACGGATCGACGGCGCCCGCGCTGACGAGCCTCCACCATCAGCAACTAGCTCTCTTGATGCTGCGTGAGGAGCGCGTGAATCTGCCTGGTGAGGGCCGCGACCTCGTCCGTCACCTTCTTGTCCTCCCGGGTGAGGGCGGTGTTCGATCGAAGCAGCTCGAGCAGCTTGTCGGTCTCGGCCTTCGCGGCACGCTCCAGACGGCTGTGGCTCTTGTCGATCATCTCGGAGTGGAGCTTGTCGCGGTCCGCCTGTCGCGTCTGGGCGAGCAGGATCAACGGCGCCGCGTATGCAGCCTGGAGCGAGAACACCAGGTTCAGGGCGATGAAGGGATAGACGTCCCAGGCGAACCCGAGATGCATCTGCGTCGAGTTCAGGATCACCCATCCGAGAACCGCGACGGTCTGGCCGACGATGTACTGCGGGGTGCCGAAGAACCTCGCTGCCCTCTCGGCCAGTCGCCCGAACGTGTCGTTCCCGAACGCGCCATGGAGCGCAACGCGCCGATGGGGCTCCGACCGGCTGGGAGCTTCGGCTCCACGCTCGGGGGACACCATGAACGCGGTGTTCTCGCCCGCCGATCTCGCTCCTCCGCATACGCATGCGTCGCGTGCGCCGTGCGTGGTTCAGACGACCGCGAAGAGCTGCCAGGCGCCGGGGATGCCCTTGAGCTCGTGAGTGCCGCGAACCTCGAACGCGATGCCCGAGCCCGCGACTAGGTCCTTCACGGTGCTGGAAACGAGCACTTCGCCGGGAGACGCCTGCGATGCGACTCGGGCCCCTGTGTGTACGGCGATACCAGCCACCTTGCCGTCGATGAGCTCGCATTCGCCGGTGTGGAGACCGGCGCGCACTTCCAGCCCGATGCGGCGGACCTCTTCCACGATCGAGCAGGCGCACAGGATCGCGCGGGCCGGCCCGTCGAAGCTCGCGAAGAAGCCGTCACCTGCGGTGTCGACCTCCACACCCCGGAAACGCAGGAGCTGGCGCCGCACGATCTCGTCGTGTCGTTCGAGCAGATCGCGCCAGCGCCGATCACCAAGCTCGACGACACGATCGCTCGACCCGACGATATCGGTGAACATGACCGTGGAGAGGATGCGCTCGGGAACGACCTCCTCCCACGCACCGGCCCTCCGGGCTTCCGTGAGGAAGCTCTCGATCGCTCCGACAAGATCGGCACCGACGCGGCCCTCGGGAACGTGCCCGCCCGGAAACGACACCAACCGGGCCCCCGGGATGTTCTCGGCCAGGTACCGACCACGGGTGAAGGGAACCTGCCGGTCGTCGGTGCCGTGGAGTACGAGCGTCGGCACGCGTATCGCCGGGGCCACCTGCCTCACGTCGATCTCCTTGTTCATGCGTGCGAGCGACTCGACCGCGCCAGGGCTGGCGCTACGGCGGAAGTACTCGGCCAGCTGCGCCGACGCTTCCGGATCCTCGATTCCAATCGAACGGATCACCGCGGCGGCGTCCTCCCGGCTGCCAAAGAGTCGGAGGTCAGCCTCGAGCTCACGCTGATACTCCTCCTCGGTACTCCCCTGGGGGTAGTCAGCAGCCCACAGCATTCGTGCGAACCCTCCCCAGAGGACGAGCGCCGCAGTCCGTTGCGGGTAGGTCGCCGCGAAGAGCACGCTCATCGGTGCCCCCTCCGAGAATCCCACAAGCGCAGCCCGTTCCGACCCTGCTGCGTCCATCACCGCACGAACGTCGTCCATCCTCCTCTCGAGCGTCGGCGCGCCGGCCACCCGATCGGACATGCCGGTGCCCCGTTTGTCGAACAGGATCAACCGCGCCGGCAGCGACGACCCTCGGCCGGGCCGGCGTTCCGGCACGGCGCCATAGGATTGCGGCGTGCCGTTCACGCTCAGCAACATCAAGGAAGACCTGGAGGACATCGGCCAGAGGTTCGACGGCGCGCCGGACCTGGAGTTCCGCGCGGCGACCAAGGCGCTCGGGCTCGAGAGGTCAGCCCTGAGCTACCAGCGCCTGCCGCCCGGCTATCGGTTTCCGTACGGCCACACGCACATGAAGCAGGAGGAGGTGTACGTGGTTCTGCGCGGAAGCGGCCGGATGAAGGTCGACGACGAGATCATCGAGCTCGAGGAATGGGACGCGGTGCGCGTCCCGCCGGGCACGTGGCGAGGCTACGAGGCCGGCCCGGCGGGCCTCGAGATCCTCGTCGTCGGCGCGCCCAACCTCGGCGAGGATCCGCGCGAAGACGTCGACGGCCGGCGCGACTGGTGGGCTGACGGCGAAGGCCGTCCGTAAGCCTTCACGGCCGCATGTTCGGGAACGACGTCCGCGTCGACGGTGCTCTCGAGCTCGCTCCCGCTCCAATCCGCAGGCGGCGACGGAGTCCGAGGATTCAGCGAATCGCCCGGCGAGCCGCGCCGAGCGAGGCGTCGAAACCAAGTGCCTGCCCCCTCCGCCCACGCGCAGCGTAATCCCGGCGCACGACCGGCGGGCGCAAGTCGTTGCAGGCGCCGGCGATGCGGAATGACGCCCGACCGGCTGAGTTCCCTCAACCGGGAGGATCGACGTGAGCTGCGGCTGCGGGTCTACACATCGGCCAAACCGGCGGCCCGCCGTCTGGCAGTTCGAACACACCCATGTGCAGGAAGCCGAGCCGCTCGTACAGTGCCGCGCTGCGCTCGCTGCTGGCCTCGATGTACGCCGGTAGCCCGGCCGACTCGGCTTTCTCCAATGTCGGCTGCATGAGCATCGATCCCACGCCCTGGCCCTGCAACGCGGTGCGCACCGCGACAGTTCGAAAGTAGAAGTGAGGCTCACGGATGTGTCTGCTCGCCATCGCCTTCTGCGCGCTGGCCGCGCGAGGCAATCGCGTCCCGAACGCCCACAACCACCTCAGCGCCTCCCTCCCGGTCACCGACTTCGGCATCTCCCAGCCGTCCGGTGGGAGCACGGCTACCGCCCCGTCGTACCCGGAAGTCGTCCACATCGTCCCCCCGTTTCGCAGCACGTACAGCTCCAACTCAGCCGCGAACATCGTCCGTAGCCGCGCCTCCCGCCGAAAACGGCCTGGCCGAAGGAACCTGAACACAGGATCATCGACGAACGCGTCCGCGAACACCGCCGCCACCTTCGGCACCTCATCTGCAGCCGCTGTCCGAACGTCGATCGGTCTCAACGCGCGAAGACCATATCGTCACCCCGAAAGACCACTCGGGCTCAGACGCGGCGGCGCGCTTTGGCCCACGAATCCTGCTTGCGCCAGTGTGCGGGGATGTGCCCCGAGGGTCAGGTTGACGCGGGTATGCGCGTGGCCGCACTCGGATTGGCTCTCAGCAGTCGGATGCTCGTGACGGCCAGCCAGACGAGCAGCAGTAGCGTGCCGATAACCTCGCAGGCGCCGAAGATGCCGGCGTCCGGGGAGGTGATCGACAGTGAGCCGAGCGCGTAGAGGGCGCCGGTGAAGATCGCGAAGCGTGTGTACCAGCGCCCCGACAACCCGGCTCTCGCCAGGGGGACGGCGATCGTGGCGACGAAGAGGCCGAAGAAGAGGTCGCCTGACGAGTCGATCGCGTAGGCGGAGCGGAAGATCGCGTAGACGATCTCCTTGTCCGTCACCTGGTGGATGAACGCGGCCAGGGACGCAAAGATCGCGGTGTAGACGATGAGCACGCCGATCCCGACGACGCCGAACGACCGCGCGAGACCGACGAGCAGGCTCTCTCCTGCACTCCGCCTGGAGATCTCTGCGGTGCCGACGATGAATACGAAGAACGCGGTCGCGGCTCCGATCAGCAGGACGCTCGAGATCAGCACGTCGGTTCGGGCCGAGGCGAACTTCGCCGCGACCTCGGGTACCGACGTCGTCGGGTCCGGTCCGCGTATCTCGGTCACGATCGCGGGAACCACGAGCGTGAGCAACACCAGGCCGGCAAGTCCGGTGATCCGTTCGGTCTGTGTCGATGCTCGGCCCAGCGTTCGGCCTCCAATGCGTGAGCGCGATCTCACTCTGCAATGCAGAGTGAATACACTCTATCACGCAGAGTGACTATTCGAGGAGCTCCCGTGTCGGACGTTTCGCAGGCGCATCGAACACTCGCCGAGGTTGGTCGCCTCCGAACCGCCGGCCGCAGACGACGGGCGTCCCTTTGGTACCCGCTCTTGCTTCTCGCGGTGGCGTTCCTCGGCGGCGCTCTGGCCGCCGTCACGATCCACCGCAACCACCTCGGTCCGTACTTCGCGATCGCTCTCGCGACGATCATCGGGCTCTCGTGGCGCCACTACCGTAGGCGGGACAACGTCGACGGGCTGGTCATCCACCGCCGATTGCTCGCAACGGCCACGGCAACGACCCTCGCGGTCGGCGCATCGGTCTCCCATCTCGGTTTCGAACAAGGCTCCGACCTGATAGACACGATCGGCCCGTTGCTCGTGATCGCCGCGCTCTTCCTCGTCCTCGCCGTTGCAATGCGGAGCTTGCTGCTCGCAGCCGTCGGTCTCTCGTTCCTTCTTGCCACCCTGCTCTCCGTCCCCCTCTCGACCGGCGACGATCGTGTCGCACTCACGGAGCTCGCCTACGCGGTCATTCTGGTCGCCGCAGCTCTTGTCCAGCACCGACACGAGCGAAACACATGACCTACCCCACCAACCGGCTCGACGACGACGTCCATCAACGGATACGACTCGGCATCCTCGCGCTTCTCTCCGGTGTCGACCGCGCCGACTTCAACCAGCTGAAGAAGGCGCTCAGCACGACCGACGGCAACCTCGGTCGGCATCTCCAAGTTCTCGAACGATCGCGCCTCATCGTGCTGCGCAAGGACACATCCCAGCGGCGGCCACGCACATGGGCGAGCATCACGAAAGCCGGCAGACGTGCGCTCGGCGACGAGCTCGACGCCCTGAAGGAACTCGTCGCCCTCGTCGAAACCCCCGGCCGGCAACTGGAACGGCCGCGCACGACCACAACACCCACCGTCAACCCCGCGTGACCCCGGCGCAGGGGCTCGTTCACTGCCACTGGCCCCGCCCAAATGGCGAGTCCCACGACGACCAGGGATCGGGTCGAAGGAAGCGCTCTTCCGCACGGGCCGAACGTTCGCCCGCCTGTGCGAGCGGCGGGAACTGTCTCTCGAGAGCTTCCCGCGGGCTCGACGCAGGGACCTCTGCCGGCGCTTGTGGTCGGACGGCAGCCCAGCCATAAGCGTCGGCCAGGCGAGTGGCGGTCAGTGTCACGGGAGTGACGGCTGACGGAGAGGGCGTGCCAGATTCTCGAGGTCGCTTCGCGCGATCGAAAGCGGTCACTTTGCGCGATACAGTCCCTCCGTGGTGAGCGAGCCGAACCGGCCGTCGAAACAGGCGCAGGCGTGGGCCGAGCTGGCGGGTGAGGTCGGGGCCGTCCTGCTTGGCGCTTTGATCTTTTTCGCTCTGGGCTGGACATTCGGCGTGTGGCTGATGGTTCTCGGTGCGATCGGGTTCATCGTCACGCTCGTGCGGTCGCGACGGGGGGGCGCGCTGGGACGGCCGGCGGATGGGTGACGCCCGACTGCTCCGGTGTGCGCCAACGACGTGTGAGCGCGTGTCGGGAGTCAGTCGATCTGCTCGGCCAGCCCGATGAGAATGCCCTCCGGGCCTCGGACGTAGCAGAGCCGATACACGTCTTCGTACTGCACCACTTCGTCGACCACGTGTGCGCCGTGTCTGCCGAGCCGGCCCAGCGTGTCGTCGAGGTCGTCCACGGCGAACATGACACGCAGGTAGCCCAGAGCGTTGACCGGGGCGTTCCTGTGATCGGCCACCACGGGCGGGGCGAGAAATCGCGAGAGCTCGATCCGGCCGTGGCCGTCCGGCGTCCGCATCATGGCGATCTCGACACGCTGGTCGCGCAGCCCGGTGACGCGCCCTGACCAGTCTCCCTCGATGATGGCTCGCCCTTCGAGCTCGAGGCCCAGCTCGACGAAAAAGGCAACAGCGGCATCGAGCGATTCCACGACGATGCCAACGTTGTCCATCCGTCGAAGCGCCACGCGGTCATTGTCCCGGATCGCAGAGATCGGCGATGAATTCTTGGTGCGCCGCCGGTCTCCACGGCGTACGGATCCGTAAGCCCGAGGACAATTCTCGCCAGACCAACGAATTCGGGAGGCAACTTGAAGCTTCTTCTCACGTCCGCCGGCATCAAGAACGCGACCATCCACGACGCACTGGTCGAGCTACTCGGCAAGCCGACCGCCGAGTGCGATGCCCTCTGCATTCCCACGGCGTTGTACGGGCATCCCATGGCGGGCCCTCGCCAGGCGTGGCGGTGCATCAGCGGGCTGGAGACTGGCACTCCCACGGTCGGACTGGGCTGGAAGTCGATGGGCGTGCTGGAGCTCACCGCCCTGCCGAGCCTGGACGCGGAACGATGGGTCCCGCTGGTCCGAGAGACGGACGTCCTGCTCGTCGAGGGCGGCGATGCGACGTACCTGTGCCACTGGATGCGGCAGAGCGGACTGGCAGACCTCCTGGCCACGCTGCCCGAGACGGTCTGGGTTGGCGTGAGCGCCGGAAGCATGGTGATGACACCCCGGATCGGCGACGACTTCGTCACGTGGCCGTCGGCGACAGACGACCGCACCCTGGGGATCGTCGACTTCTCGATCTTCCCGCACCTCGACAACCCTGACCTGCCCTGGAACACGATGGCCACCGCAGAGGAATGGGCGGCCGGCCTGTCAGGTTCCGCGTACGCGATCGACGACGAGACCGCCCTCAAAGTGGTCGACGGCACCGTCGAGGTCGTCTCCGAAGGGCATTGGAAACTGCTCACGCCCTAGGACCGAGACCTGCCCCAGTGGTGGTCACCTTACGATTGAGCCGACCAGGAGAGGACGGTGCAATGACCAGGGTGCTCGCCCGCTTTCACGTGGCGGACTATGACGCGTTCAGACCGGGATACGACCGCGCGGTTGCGGCGTTCGCCGAAATTCGGTCGTCTCACCTCTGGCGCGGACAGGACGATCCACGGCTCGTCGTGATCACGGAGACATTCGACTCGCGCCAAGCGGCAGAGGCGTTGTGGACCAGTCAGGCGACGCGAGACGCGATGGCCAGCGACGGAATCGACATGTCGTCGCTGCAGATCGACTACCTGGACGAGGTCGACTCCGGGACACCCTGATACCGGCCGCGTGAGCACAACGACTCGATCGAGCGAAACGGCGCTCGGCTGGGCCAGCGTTCCGGGATGACGCCTGAGCGTTGGTCAGCAGGTACGGGCTACGTCAGCGGCGAGTCGTCTCTCGGGGGAGCGTTCATTCGTGCCCGCCGGCTAGTCAGCGCCAACCTCGAGCACGACCTTGCCACGCTTCCCGCGGCCCGCGACTCGCTCGAACGCCGCCCGGGCCTCCGTGAGCGGAAAGACCGAGTCGACCTCAGCGCGAAGCTCGCCTGCGTCCACGAGCGTTCTCAACTCCAGCAGTTGCTCGTGGTCGGGCTCGACGATGAAGTAGATCGCGCCGGGCATCTCCTCTGCGATCGTGACCACGCGCTCGCCAGCTGGGACGTCGCCCCCACGAGTGTCGAAGACCAGATCGACCGGACCGCTCTCCACGACCGCTGCGCCGGCGTGTCGCGCAAGCTGGACGGCAATGTGCCCAACCCCGCCCGAGGCGCCCGTGATCAGCACCCGCTCGCCTCGGGCGAGCCGTCCGTGCACGAACAGTGCTTGCCAGGCGGTCAGCCCGCCCATCGGCACAGCTGCCGCCTCGATGTGGCTCAGTCGCAAGGGCTTCGGTGCAAGCACATGGGCCGGGACGACGGCGTACTCGGCAGCCACGCCGTCGCGATCGAAAGGCGTGAGCGCATATACCTCCTCACCGCTGCCGACGACAACGCCCGAAAGCTCATAGGACGGAATCGCCGGCAGTCGATCGACCGGCCACTCCAACTCGTTACGTGTAATCGCTGCCGCATGCACGCGCACCAGCACCTCGCCCGGATCCGGCGACGGCGTCTCGACCTCCTCAACCTTCAAGCCGTCATCGTGCAGCCGTACCGCTAGCACTGGCGCTCGCTTCTACCGCTGTCGGACTTCGTTCCTCGGGAGATGTTGCCATCTCGCACCTCCTGCTCGGAGACGTTGCCTGCGCAAGTGCGCGGGAATGTCGCTTGACGTTCCCGGTACACGACCGCGCGTGGCTACGTTGTAGCCATGCGGGCGACACTGATGTACGGCGCAGGCGACGTCCGCGTCGAGGACGTCCCGGACGCGCGGCTGATCGACGCCACAGACGCACTCGTGCGCGTCACCCGCGCCGCGATCTGTGGCAGCGACCTGTGGCCGTACAAGTCGATGCCGCATGACGACGCCGGCAGGCGGATGGGTCACGAGTTCGTCGGGATCATCGAGGGGGTGGGCGCCGACGTGGAGCTGGTCAAGGTCGGAGACGTGGTCGTATCGCCGTTTCTCTGGTCAGACGGCTCCTGTGTCTTCTGCCGGCAAGGTCTTCCGAGTTCGTGCCTGCATGGCGGCCGGTACGGGTGGGGAGACGTCGATGGCGGTCAGGGTGAAGCGGTGCGTGTCCCGCAGGCGGACGGAACCCTCGTCGTGTTGCCGGTCGGCGCTGATGACAGCTTGATGCCGTCACTACTCACCCTCTCCGACGTGATGGGGACCGGCCACCACGCCGCCGTGGCAGCCAAGGCCGGCCCCGGGAAGACGGTTGCCGTCGTCGGCGACGGCGCGGTCGGGCTTTGCGGTGTGATCGCGGCGAAGCGCCTCGGTGCCGACCGGATCATTCTGCTTGGCAGCAACCCGGAGCGGATCGCCCTCGGACGGGAGTTCGGCGCAACCGACGTCGTGGGTGAGCGCGGCGAGGAAGCGATCGAACGCGTCCGCGAGCTCACCGAGCATGGCGCACATTCGGTCTTGGAATGCGTTGGGCTCGAGCAGGCGGTCGTGACAGCCCTCGAGATCGTGCGTCCCGGCGGTGCCGTCGGTCGAGTTGGCGTGCCCGAGCAGGACACGACCCCCACGGGCATCGCGTTCTGGAAGAACGCGAGTGTGGGCGGCGGGCCCGCGCCCGTCCGTGCGTACATCGAGGACCTGCTGCCCGACGTGCTCGAGGGCCGGATCGAACCGGGACGGGTTTTCGACCGCCTCACCGACCTCGACGGGGTGCCCGACGGCTACCGGGCGATGAACGAACGCGAGTCGATCAAGGTCATGGTCAAACCCTAGGAACCCGGCACCGGCGACAGGACCCCGCGGTGGCGCGCGTTCCGCAATGACGCACGGGAGTTACGCCCAGGGCAGATGACGCCAGTACGGGGGCCGCTCTCGCCGGAACCGCTCGGCCGTCGCATAGACCTGCCCCGGATCGGAGGTCTCCTCTTCCACGCTTGCGCCGTAGCGCGCCGCGAGTTCCGACACCGGGTACCGCACGTCGAGGCCTGAGTGTGCGCCGACCATCAGGATCGCGCAAGGCCCGTCACCAGCCCCCACGAAGGCATGCGCCGTCCAGGGAGGACAGTTGAAGAAGTCCCAGGGTTGGAGGCGTCGCTCCTCGCCCTCGACGAGCAGCCTGCACTCGCCGGCGAGAACGAGGAATGCCTCCTGATTCGTCTCGGCGTGATAGACGCCGCTCTGACCAGGCTCGAGGACGGTCACGTTGATCCCGAGCTGCTCGAACTCGACCGGAGGCTCGCCGTACTCGTTCGCGAACCAGCATGCCGCGCCCCTCGTTTCCGACGACCACCACTCGGTGTCTCGCACGTTGACGACGAACCAGCCCTCCGTCGCGGGGGCGAGCCCGGAACCGGAGTCCTCAAGGCGTGCTTCGGTCACAAAAGCGGATTCTCGCAGCTCGGTGCGCGAAGGAAGCTGGCCTGCGCGGAACCTGGCCTGCGCGAGTGTTCGGGAATGTCCCCTGAGCACGGGGTCGTGGGGTACTGGAACCGGCCAGCGCCTTCGAACCGCCTCGGTGTTCCGCGACCACCCGCCTCAGGTGCTCCACAGCGCTGTCGAACTCGACCGGGCTCATCGCGCCAGCGCGTCGAAGTCGCAGCTGGACGTGGCGTCCTTCGCCATCCACAGGGAGAACCCGGGCTTCGTAGCCGAGAGCGCGAGCCTCCTCGGCGCCGGCATCGGCGCGCGAGCGGTCGTTGAAACAACAACAAGCTCGCTGAAGGCATTGCTCAGGTCGTCACGGTAGAGGACGCCGATCTGCGCAAGTGTGCGGGACTGTCGCCCGACGGAGGCCTCGGTCCCTCGGGACCCCACGTTGCCGGCCCCGTGGCGACGGGGCCGGACAACACCTACCTGGGCGGCGCCACGGCTCATTCGCGAACCCCGGGGCGGGCAAATTGCCTGCTCGGGGGAGTGGGCCAGGAGGCATGCGGCCCGGCGTTCAGCCTCGGTCTTCAGGTCTCTCCGCGTGACCTCGCTCGGAGCGGCGACTTCGACGGGCGGCGAGGCCGATGGACCTATCCGGGGGGAGCTTGCGGGATCGCACCGAGCTGCTGCATCATCGCCAGCGCGTCGAAGACGCCCCAGTGCTCGCGGGCAAGGCCATCCTCGCCGAACCGGGTGATGTCGATCAGTTGGACGTCGACGCTCTTGCCGGTGGCGCTCACGCCGAGGAACTCGCCCTGGTGCGTTCCGGTCGCACGAACCCGCGCGACCGCCTTGTCACCGCTCACGAGGACGTCCTGCGGCTCCATGCGCAGATCAGGAAAAGCGGCTCTGTACATGTGGAAGAGCTGCTTGACCCCTTCCTTGTTCGGCTCCAGTCCCGGCATTTCCTCGTGCTCGATGAAGTCCTCCGCAAGCAACTCGCCAAACCCGTCGATGTCTCCAGCGTTGATTAGTCGTACAAGCGCTTCATCGTGGCGGCATGATCCATCACGTCCTCCGATGGCGTGTGGGGATGTGGTCTGCGCGGCGACGAGCTCCGGCGCCGCGAGGCATGCGCAGGACGCTCATGCCTCGACAAGGATCACGAGCGTCTCCGCGAGGACTCCGTCGTGCGCCATCGCCTCGGCCGCACCCTCCGTCTCCATCGCCGACTGGAGGGTTTCCATGTCCGGGACGTCCATCAGCACGCCGACTCTCGTAGGGTTCTGCGGGTCGACGAACGTCCGGATGTTCGAGACGCCCAGAGGGCCAAAGAACTCCTCACGCTTGGGCGAGGCGAGCCAATGATCCCTGTCCTTCACGTCGTGATAGCCAAACACGGTGGGCATAGCCCCTCCCTCTGGTCAGCTGGCAGCGCGTCTGCGCACCAGGCATCGAGAACCTACGCCCCGGGACCCGAAATGCCCAACGAACAGGACGACGGTCGCCTGGGCAAGCATGCGGGAATGTCGCCTGACACCACATTCCGCGTTCGTCCCGGTTCATTGACGACGGGCATCTGCCGTAGGGTTCGGATATGGAACAGAAGCGCATCCGGCACACCGTCGCGTTTGCGCTTGTCCACTCACAGGGATCGCCGGACGAGCGTGATTTCCTCGACGCGGCCGAAAGGCTCGCGATCGTACCGGGCGTCGAGAGGTTCGAACTCCTGTCCGAGGTCAGCCCGAAGAACGGGTATCGGTTCGCGCTCTCGATGGAGTTCGCTGACCGAGCCGCCTACGCACGCTACAACGAGCACCCTGACCACGTGCGCTTCGTGGAGGAGCGTTGGATGTCCGAGGTGAGCGAGTTCCTCGAACTCGATTACGTCGCGCTGTAAGACGGAAACCGCCTCTCCACGGACAATCGCGCCGCGTGCGCGAGTGTGTGGGAATGTTCCCTGAGCTGAGGTTCGCTGAGCTGAGCGCTTACCGACGGGCCACGACGATGTACTCACGGCTGTCGTCGTTGAGCGGTTCCCCGGCGAATCCGCCATAGAGAGCTTCGAGGCGCAGGCCCGCGACGTCGATGAGCCCCAGCCATTCGTTCTTGGTTGCCCACCAGAGCGAACCGGTTCCACCGTCGTCCAATGTGATGTCAACTCGGTTGTCGCTCCCGCTGTAGTAGTTCGTGTGCGGCACCGGCACCCCGGGGTTCGCGTCGGCGTGCTGCCCGTCCAAGGCGGATGCAAGGTGGTGGTCGAAGGCGAATGCGTTCCACGCGAAGCGACCGTGAGGCAGCAGTGTCGCAGCGACGCGCTCGAAGCAGCGGCGACGGTCCGCCCAGGTGGGCAGATGCAGCAAAGACCGGCCGGGGCAGTAGATCAACGCCGCGGGTTCCTCGAGTTCGAAGCTCCCGTATGTCGCCTTCGCGCAGGTCGAGCTCGACCCCGCGCTCAGCCGCGCGCCGTCGTGCCTGCGCGAGCATGCCGCGCGACGAGTCAATCCCGACCACGCGCCTGCCCGTTGCCTGAGCGACCGGAATCGCAACTCGCCCGGTTCCAACCGCAAGCTCGACCAGCGGTCCGTCAGCCTCACGGGCAAGCCCGACGTAGAACGGAACGTCGGCGCTGTCGCCACTCGACGACTCTCGCGTATCGATCCGCCCAGGAGTCGTACCAGCTTGACATCGCAAGACCAATTTACGCGCCAAGAGACGGAGTTTCGGCCGCGCCGGCGTTCGGGAATGTCGCCTGAGAAACCCCTAGTCGATCTCGGTCAGTTCGTCCCAGTCCATCGGCGGCAGGTCGGACTCGAAACGAACCGTCAGCCACGTCGTCTGCGGATCGCATGCAGCCCAGGGCGCGAGTGAGACGGGGAACGCCTCGCCCGTGGTGGGATGGGCGATCTCCCCCTCGTAGCCACCGACCTCACGGAGGAGCCGCGCGAGCGAGTTCCCGCGCAGGACTTCGCGGCCGTCGACGACGGCCACGACCGTCCTGTCGGCAGCGGCGATTTCCTCTATGACGAGCCGCTTGGGCACCGCAAGGAAGCCTATTCCGCGCGTTGCCGGTCATCCGAGGTAGGAGGCCACTGCCTGCGCCAGTGTTCGGGAATGTCCCCTGAGGGGCTAGGGACCCCGGCGCGTGGCCACTCTATTCGGGGCCTGCGTGTTCGAGCGCGTCGGCGGTGCGGAAGAATCGTCCGTTTTCACCGATCCAGATACCGACCTTGCCGCTATCGGGATACTCGGCGACTTCTGGGTCGATGTTCGTGGAGATCATCAGGACACGCACAACATCCGGCGTCTCGTTCGTGATCGCCCGATCGCCTTGCGGGCCGTGCCGCAGCGGTAGCACGTCACCCTCATTCAACTGGCGCGTTCCATCTGGCGTTGCGATCGTCGGTCGTCCCCGCAGCACCACGAGGAGTTCGTCGCTGGCGTAATTGAAGTGACGCCAGTAATCGCCTCCTGGGTGGATCTCCCAAATCGACGCGCCAAGCCCGTCGCATGCCCGTACGAGTTTCCGCGCGCCGATTCCGCCCCAGTCTGTGAACGTCGTCCCAGATGTTGCATGGCGTCGGTCATCCTGTGTTCATTCTGGCAGGCACCAGCCCGAGTGGCGTAACAACCTTCCCTTGCGCCAGTGTTCCGGAATGACGCCTGACGGCTACCGCGAACGGCTCAAGCCCCACGGCAGGCGTTACCAGTACGGCGGCCGCTTTCGTCGGAAACTCTCGGCTGTCGCATATACCTGCTCCGGATCGGATGTCTCCTTCTCCACACTCGCGCCGTAGCGCGCTGCGAGATCCGACACCGGATACCGCACTTCCGGGCTTACGTGCGCGCCAACCATCAGGATCACGCACGGAGTGTCGCCAGCTCCCACGAAGGCGTGCTCCGTCCACGGAGGTGAATGGAAGAAGTCCCAGGCTCGGAGGGGTCGCTCCTCGCCCTCGACCAGCAGCCTGCACTCACCGGCCAGAATGAGGAACGCCTCCTGATTTGCCTCGGCGTGGTAGACGCTGCTCTGGCCGGGCTCGAGGACGGTCACATTGATCCCGAGCTGCGCGAACTCGATCGGAGGCTGGCCGTACTCGTTGGCGAACCAACACGCCGCGCCCCTCGTCTCCGAAGAGAACCACTCGGCATCGCGCACGTTGACGACGAACCAACCCTCCGTCACGGGGGCAAGCCCGGAGCCAGCGTCCTCAAGTCTCGCTTCGTTCACGCAGCAGATTCTCGCATTCCAAGCTACGGCTGTCTCGTATGTGCCAGTGTTCGCGAATGTCCCCTGAGCAGGCGAATGGGTTCTAGCCTTGCTCGTAGCCGGAGGTGACGGTTAGCTCGAGCTCGGTGTCGAGGGTGGCGGCTAGGCGCGCAGCCTCCTGCCCGAGGAGGTTGAGATCTGGTGGGTCGGCGTCCTCGAACCACGCGACGGAGAGGGTGCCCGCCTTGCGCTTCCAGGTTCCTGCGACGACACCGTTTGCGAGCACGAGGTTGGCGCCGCGGGTCACGGGCTGGCGATGGGCGGGAGGCACAACGTGGGGGTTAGCGGTGCCCGGCCCCATCACCCACGGGTCGGCGGCCGGCAGTAGGCGAACGGTGGGGGATAGCACGGTCGCGGTCAGGTCGTCGACGTCGTCGGCGAACAGGAGGAGATCCTCGCCGTCGATGTCGACGGTTACGAGGCGGTCCGATAGATCGTCGAGCCAGCCGTGGAGCGCCTTGCGACCGGCGCTCAAGCCCGCCCCAAGGTAGTACTGCACCCCGTCGGCGCTCGTGGGGCCGTAGGTGCGGACGTACGCCTCGACAGCCCAACGGCCCGCGTCGCCGATGTCCGGGAGCCCAGCCCAGCGCGGGACCCAGTCCAGGCCTTGCACGGTTCCCGCACCGTCGCGCGCGGGCCCGAAGCACAGGTCGCCCTGCCACATCAGCGACTTCAACAGGGTGTCGGAGCTGCTGTTCAGGCCCGCTGCGGCCGCGCGGAACGGTCGCTGCTGAGCGACCGCCACAGCCAGCTCCTGGCGCGTCAGCGGCCCCTCGGCCACGGCCTCCCTGACCGTCTCCCGGAACGCCCGCCAGTCGCCCGGCGCCAGCCCGTAGGTCTCCTGCTAGCTGGGCAGCTCCCACTGGCGGCCCGACGCACGGAGAGCCAGGTAGGCACCGCCCTCCTCTGGCGTGAGCAGGTGGGTCGCACCACGGAACGCGTACGTCTTGAGGATCTCGCCGGCGTCCAGCGCGCGTCCGACGTCACCGAACCGGGAGCCGGCGCGGCGGAGGCCAACCGCGAGTTCCGGCGTCGTCTCGGGCCAGGCAGGAACACCACCGAGTCGGCCGACCACATCGCCGACCGAGCCCGTGCCGACGGGATCAAGCAGATGCCGGCGCAGCCGCCACGCCAAAGCCTGACCCCAAGTCAACGCCACCAACGCAGGCTAATCGCTCCCCCGCATCGCCGAGAGACGAGGCCGCACCCATGACAACCAGGACGTCAGCGGCCGTGGAACGACCCTCCACGGCAAGAGGCCTCACTCGCCAACCAGACGAACGTCCTCTGGCCTGCGCCAGCGTTCGCGAATCCTTGCCCCGATAAGTGCCTCCTGCGCGGCGCGCGCAGGCCCGTCAAGGGCGTAGCCCGACCCCGCGGAGCGGGGTTGGCGGGGTGAGCACGGCGGGCAGGATCAGGCGCTTCGGGGCAGGGGCGCGCGTCGGGTGGTTTGCGCGCGCGGAGCGCGCGCTCTTCCCTTGTATTAGCAACGAAACTCGTTGGTTCGGCTGTGGCGCCCGCCCGCCCGCGCTCCCCCTCTGGTCGGGTCAGCTTGGGGGCCACGCGTGAACGGAGTGAGCGCGGGGGCTGAGCCGACCAGACGCGGGCGGGCGCTCGCCTTGGGACGTGTCGTCCGATTGGTCGTGTAGGTTCGGGCGGCTCGCATATAGACGACGAGAAAAGAGAGGCGCTACCTACGAGGGTGGCGGACGGGGTGCAAGGCCCCAGTCCACCCGGCATAAACAGCCTCCGCGATGACGAGACAGTGACGCGAGCGTTGGCCTTCGGGCCTTCTGTGTTCAGTCGCTTCGGTCGGAGGTTGGTAGGTGGCAGGTTCAGCGGACTCTCGACAACCGTCTCGGTCTAGCTATCGATCAGGGTTGTGGCGTCCTGGGTGGACGCTGAATCTGTACGCGGACGCAGCCGAGGCGGGCGGCTGTTTGCGGGTTCCCTCTGCGGGCGTGATCCGGGCGGAGGGCGCCGGATCCTGAGCGTTCTGCGTCGGAGGCAGCGCGGCGGGCGCGTGGATGATCCGCCGCTATTGCGCGGCGAACCGGCTGAACCGACTCGGGACGCTCACCTATGCCGGGTCGGGGTGTCACGATCCTGGCCAAGTGCGCCGCGACGTCGGGGCCTTCTTCAAGCGGCTGCGCGGGGAGCTTGGCGGGCAGACGTTCGCCTACCTGTGGGTTCCGGAGTGGCATCCAGGCGGCCACGGGCTCCATTTGCACTTCGCGGTTGGCCGGTACATCAAGCAGTCGCTGATCCGCGATGCGCGGGGCCTGGGCACGTTCACATCAAGATGCTTGGCGATCTGCCGGTCGGGTCGGGGTCGCTGGAGGAGGCGCGGCTCGCTGCCCGCTATCTGGCGAAGTACGCGGCGAAGGCGCTCGACGGCGAGCGGGTCTTGGGCCAGCACCGCTATGAGGTCGCGCAGGGGTTCAAGCCCCGGGCAGTCTCGTTGGAGGGGGCGACCGCCGACGATGTGATCGATCACGCATCGGCATTGATGGGCGCGAGGCCCGAGCAGGAGTGGCGCTCATCGAGGGGCGACGGTTGGCGCGGGCCGCCGTCGTGTTGGGTTGCCTGGTCGCGCTGACATCACTCCCGAAGCCGTGCGGGCGTGGGTCGAGGCGTCGTGCGCGGCTCAGGGCCTTGCGGCCGCTGTCATCGACCTGGGAGTCGTGGCGGATGTGGCCGTGCTGCTGGGGGCGCCCGCCCGGCCGCAGGCCGACGGCGCACCCAGCAGGACGGCGCAGCGGTCAGACACGCCAGACGGGACGGAACCTGCTGGGGTCGAACCCGTTGAACCCACGACGACCGGGGCCGACGACGAGATGGTCGAGGACGGCAGCCACGATCGCATGCTGGCGATGCAACGGGAGCCCCTCCCACCGCTCGCGCAGCCCGGTGGCGTTTCCGATGAACCCGTCGAGCGAGGCAGAGCGGCTTAGCCTCCCCAGCCGGCGCTTCGCCTCCTTGACCCGCGCATCGACCGGGGATCTCGCAGCGATCCACTCTTGCAGCCCGATCTCGCGATCGCCGTACATCGCGGCAAGCGTGTCGAGCTGCGCCTGCGACTCGGCGATCTCTGCCTGCAAACGCTCCGCGTCCGGGTCGGAGGGTGTGCCCGCGAGCGCGGCCGCGAGCTCAGGCGTGTCGAGCCGGTGCAGCACCGCCTCGACAACGAAACGCTCCAACGGCTCTGCGAGCACGTAGATATGGCCGCAGCCGACATAGCTGGGGCCGGTCGCGCACATGTAGCGTCGCGCTCCGCCCTCGCGCGGACGGGACACCAGGGTTGCGCCGCACAGCCCGCAGCGGAGGAGCCGGACGAGCAGATAGCGGCGCACTATGTGGTTCGTGCGTCGCGCCGGGTCGGAGAGCAACCGTCGCAGCTGCGCGGTCTGCTGCGGTGTGATGATCCCCGGCCACTCCGCGTTCGCGACGATCTCCCCTCGATGCTCCCGTTGGCCACTGATCCGGCCCGACATCAGCAACCGGCTCAGCGTCTGTGGCTTCCACGACACGCCAGTCACCGTTGCAATGCCGCGCTCATCGAGGTCGCGGCACAAGGCACGGATTGCCTCGCCCGCAAGCGCACGAGCGGCAAGCTCGCGGATCACCACAGCCTCCGGCTCGACAATCGTGCGGCGGTCTGCCTCGTACCCATATGGGCGTGTCCCTCCGCCGGACACCTTTCCAGCCTGCGCCAGCTCCTGATGCTTGCGCGTGATGCGGCGGCTCTTGTCGTCGCTCTCCTTGCGAGCCATCGCGCCGAGGATACGAGCCATCAGCTGACCATCATGCGTCGAGAGATCAAGATCGCCCGACACCGATGCAAGCCGCGTGACGCCGACCTCGGCGCACAGGTCGATGAACTCCTCAAGCTCGCGCGGCTGGCGAACGAGCCGATCGACATGCCAGACGACAATCGCATCGAGATGTCGATCGCGTAGATCGGCGAGGAGGCGCCGATACGCGGGCCGCGTGCTGGCCTTGTATGCGCTGACGTGGTTATCGACGTAGCGCTCCGCCACCATCCAGCCCTCGCGCTCTGCCCGAGCCTCACAGTCCACGATCTGCCGACGCACACCAAGCTGATCGCCCTCGCGATCAGACGAAATCCGCGCATAGATCCCGGCACGAACCACTCAGGGAACATACAGACACGCTCGGATGTGCGAGCATCCTCTCCCTCGATCACCTCGGGTCGCAATGAGGCGGGGCACAGTCTGCGCGGCCGGCGGGTCCTAGCGAGGAGAATCGAGCCAGGCGCCGCCTCGCATCAGCTGACGCTCCGCGAGCTCGTTCTCCTCGCGCCAGGCCTGGATCGCACGGGGCGTGATCCGGAGGTAGACGTAGTCGTCCAGCGTCCGCGGGTCGAATCCGGTCGCCCGCGCGTGCGCGTCGCCGAGCTCCGGAGCGGCCTCGATCGCGACCTCCTCGACCGGGCCGTCGACGATCACCACGTCGCGCGTCGGGCCGAGCGCAACACGTGCCCAACCCGCCCGCTGCAGGTTCCGGGCCGTGCGGCTTCGGCGAGGAGTGGAGATCGTGATCGCGGTGCCGTCCCAGTAGAACGAGAGCGGCACGAGATGCGCATCGCCGGTCTCGTCGGCCGACGCGACCCAGAGGTCTACGTCGTCCTGCAGCTTCTGCAGGACGTCGATCCTGCGCTGCTCTCTCGGGCGTGGTGGGGCAGGAGGCGTCACACGCGTCAGTCTTCCAGCTCGGCGCGGCGCCGCTCGAGGAAGCTCCGCTCCGGATCGGAATGCACGAGCCGGAGCGCGTCGTCGTAGGCTTGTCGCGCGTCGCCGACCCGGTCGAGGCGGCGCAGGAGCTCGGCTCGCGTCGCGTGCAGGTAGTGGTAGCCCTCGAGCGGGAGCTCGTCCACGAGCCGAAGCGCGCTCTCGACATCACCTGCCTCGGCCAACGCAACCGCCCGGTTCAGCTCCACCACCGGTGAGCCGGTGAGCCGCGCGAGCTCGTCGTAGAGCGCGGCGATCTGCAGCCAGTCGGCGGGCTCGTCGACGTGCAGGGAGGCGATCGCCGCCTGGAGGACATAGGGACCGCGGCCACCGAGCCCGAGCGCCCGGTCGAGTGCAGCGCGGCCGGCCTCGATCCGCGCGGTGTCCCACAGCGTGCGGTCCTGCTCGGCGAGCCGGACGATCGTCCCGTCGGCGAAGCGCGCGTCGCGGCGCGCGTCGTTGACGAGCATCAGCGCGAGAAGGGCGTGTACCTCGGGCTCGTCCGGCATCAGCTCGGCCAGCGCACCGCCGAGCCGGATCGCCTCGGCCGCGAGGTCGCCGCGCCCACCGTACCCCTCGTTGAACACGAGGTAGACGACCGCGAGCACCGCGGCCAACCGGTCGGGCAGTTGGTGGGCCGGCGGCACGCGGAACGGGATCCCGGCCGCGCGGATCTTCGCCTTCGCGCGCACCAGGCGCTTCGCCATCGTCTCCCGTGGGACGAGGAACGCGCGGGCGATCTCCTCGGTGGTCAGACCTCCGAGCGTGCGTAGGGTGAGCGCGACCTGGGCCTCGAGGTCGAGCGCCGGGTGGCAGCACGTGAAGACGAGCTCGAGCCGCTCGTCGGGGATCCCCGTCTCGTCCACTCCGTCCTCCGTCGGCTCTGGCAGGTCGAGCAGCCGTGTCTTCTCCTGCAGCGCGCGATCGCGGCGGATGCGGTCGATCGCGCGGTTGCGCGCCGTCGTCAGCAGCCACGCGCGCGGGCTCTCAGGCGGACCGTCGCGCGGCCAGCGCGCCGCGGCGATCGCGAACGCGTCCTGCGCGGCTTCCTCGGCGAGGTCGAAGTCGCCGAGGAAGCCGATCAGCGCTGCGAGCACGCGGCCCCACTCGTCGCGGAAGACCTGCTCGAGGGTCATCGGAGACTCAGTACTCCACCACCGGCCGTACCTCGACGCCGCCGCCGAGCCGGGCGGCAGGCACACGTGAAGCGAGCTCGATCGCGGAATCGAGGTCGTCGGCCTCGAACAGGAAGTAGCCGCCGAGCGCCTCCTTGACGGAGACGAACGGGCCGTCCGTGGTGAGCGTCTTGCCGTCGCGCACGCGCACGGTGGTCGCCATCTCCGGCGGCTGCATCCAGACGCCGGGGGTCACGCCCGGGGTCTGGTTGATCGCCTGGTAGTCGGCCGCGATCTGCTGTCGCTCGGCGTCCGACAGGCTCTCCCACGCCTCCGGATCGTTCGGGGTGGGGGTCTCGCCCTGGTGGATCAGCATGAGGTACTGCATCGCTCCTCCTCTCGGTGGTCACCCCTGAGACGAACGGCGCCGCACGAAATGGACACCGGCGGGACCACACGTTGCAGTCTGCAACTTGGCTCCCCGGGTGGCGAGGAGCTACGAGAGGCGGTGGGCGCGCAGCCAGGAGCCGACGCGTGCGAAGAGGCCACGCGCGTAGCGGTCGGAGCGGAGCATCTCCGAGGTGAGCCCAGACCTGGTCTCGACGAGCGCGTGGTTCGCGTGCGGGAACGTCGCCACGGTGAAGTCGCGTCCCGGCTCGGCGACGAGCGGTGCGAGCCGCGCGGCCGAGAGCCGGGGCGGCACGACGTGGTCGAGCCCGCCGTACAGCCAGAGGCCCGGTATCCGGAGGGCGCGGATCCACGGGAGTGGATCGACCCCGCCGCGACCGGCGCGCTCCACCCGGACGTCGACCTCGGCGTCGGTGAGCGTCTGGGGGCGGTCACCCTGCCCGGCGAGCGTCTGGTAGAGATCGTTCTCTTCGGCCGTGACCGTCGGCCCCGAGAAGACCACGAGGAACCGGACGGTCGGCTCGCGCATCGCCGCGAGCGGCATGATCCAGCCCGCCTGGCTGTGTCCCGCGAGACCGACCCGCGTCGAGTCGATCTCCGGTCGCGTGACGAGGAAGCGGGCCGCCGCGGCCGCGTCGCGGGCGAGCTGATCGATCGCGGGCTGCGTCGGTGAGTCGCCGGGGTAGACACCGCCGGACGCACCGACCCCCCGCTTGTCGTACGCGAGCACCGCGATGCCGTCGTGGAGGAACAGAGCCTGGAGCTCGGGCAGGTAGGCGCGCGTGGTCGGGCCCGACCCGGTGACGAACGCGACCGCGGCGTGGGGACCAGGGCCGGGCGGGAGCATCAGCGTCCCTGCCAGCGTCGCCCCGTCGCTCGAGAAGCGAACGGGGATCGTGCGCACCGGGAGCAGGCGGAACCGCTTGCCGGCGATCACGGCACCTCGCGTGTCGAAGCGCGCGCGTCCATGCGCCGGCGCCGGCGTCGCGAACCCCGAGCCGATGGAGAACGACGGGCCCGACCGATAGAGCGCGTGTACCCGGCCTGCGTTCAGGTCGACGAGCCGCGGTGGGCCGTAGGGGTCGTCGACGACCGCAATCCCGTGCTCGTAGAGGCGCACGGAAGCACCTGCCGCGGGTGCGAGCAGCAGGACGGTGACGACAGCACAAACGATGCGGAACATAGTGCGTTGACGCAGCATAATAGTGCGCCAACGCAGCATCTGCAAGAATCACTCCGTGGATCGCGACGACCGGCTCTTCCTCGTGCTCGCGACGACGGGTCAGTACGTCGAACGGATCGTCGAGCGTCAGCTCGAGCCGACCGGCATCCCGCCCGCTCAGCTCGCGCTCGTCAGCCACATCCGTCACAACCAGCCGGTGACGCCGACGGAGATCGCGAGGGCGTCGGGAATCCCGCAGACGACGCTGCGCGACAACATCCGGCGCCTCGTCGACCGACGCCTGGTCCGCCGCATCGGGCACCCGTCGGACGGACGCTCGTACCTGCTCGAGCTCACAACCCGCGGCGAGGTCATGGCGCGTGCCGCCGACCCGGCGCTCGCCGACGCGTACGCGACCCTCGAGCGCGTGCTCCCGCATCGCCTCGCGCACTACGAGGAGGCGCTCGGCGAGCTCAACGACGGTCTCGAGCGCGCCCTCGTCGAGCTGAGCGGGTCGTCTGCGGCGCCGACGGCCCAGGAACACCATTAGCCTCCGGCGCCGCTTCGACGTGCAACCACGATCCCGGCATGCCAGCCGGGTGCGCGGCCCCCTGCCGGCAACTGGATCGCGTCCACATCCACCCCCGTGCGTGCGAGAAGCCACGAAACCAGCGAGTTCGAGTTCCACATCTCGCCCGCCCGGAGCTCGTCCCGGCCCCAGACCGGGGTCGGCGTCTCGGGCACGAGCACGAGCAGGCGCCGCGCCTGATCGGGGTCGTCGGTCAGGCGCCTCGGGCTCTCGACCGCCTCGTCGAGATCGGGGATGAGCCCGTCGCGCCACCGGCGCAGCTCGTAGCGGAAGAGCCGGAAGCGACCGGCTGCGCGTGTCCCCACGGCTCCTCCGCCGACGACGCCGCGCGCCGCGGGATCGCCTGGCGGGACCGGTGCCATCTCGATCGCGAAGCGCCCCTCGGGCACGTGCACCTCGAGCGCCGAGTGGTACAGGTCGCGGCGCTCTCGTCGCTCGGCCGCAGCGACGAAGGCCTCGAACGCCCTCCCGTTGAGGCGGACCGAATGGCCGCCCGCACCGAGCGGCAGCCAGATGAGATCGATGCCGGCCACCGTCGTGAGTAGACCGTACGATGCTCGATCCTCCATCGGCCCTTTTCCCCTTGCGGGCTCGGTGGTTCCCCGCAGGGCCCGTATCCCTACGATCGCGAACATGGCCTACGACGAGTCCCTCGCCGCGCGCGTTCGCGAGCTGGTCGGCTCGGGCGCCGACGTGACCGAGCAGAAGATGTTCGGCGGGCTGGCGTTCCTGGTCGGCGGGAACATGGCGTTCGCGGCGAGCGGCCAGGGAGGCCTCCTGGTGCGGGTCGATCCGAACGAGTCCGAGCGGCTGCTCGCGACGTCGAGCGCACGCGCGTTCGAGATGCGCGGTCGGCCGATGCAGGGCTGGCTCCGCGTCGACGACGACGTCCGCAGGGCGTCCCAGCTCGCGTCATGGGTGCGGCGCGGAACCGAGTACGCGCGCTCGTTGCCGCCGAAGGCGTAGCCGTCTTCTCGCTGTGCCGCGCCGAGGCGGCCGAGCGGGGAGGATGAAGGCGTGGAACCCGGGACGCTCCTGCTCCTCGTCGGCGCCGTGCTCGCGGGAAGCATGGCGGTCGCGCTCGGCGCGGCGAGAGTCGGCGTGCCGACCCTGGTCGCCTTCCTCGCGCTCGGGATGCTGCTCGGCTCGGACGGCCCGGGCGGGATCGACTTCGACGACGCGAAGCTCGCGCGAACGGTGGGTGTCGCGGGCCTCGTCGCGATCCTCTACGAAGGCGGGCTCTCGACCTCGTGGCGGCGGCTGCGCCGCGTCGCGGTGCCCGCCGGCCTGCTCGCAACGGTCGGCGTGGTCGCGACCGCGCTGCTCGCCGGGGTCGCGGCCTACGCGCTGTTCGACCTCTCCTGGCTCGAGGCCGTCCTCCTCGGTGCGGTGGTCGCCTCGACCGACGCGGCGGCCGTGTTCGCGACGCTGCGGTTCACGCACATCCGGCGCAGGCTGGCACGCACGCTCGAGGCGGAGACGGGCGTCAACGATCCGGTCGCGATCGCGCTCACGATCGGTCTGATCGACTGGATCGACGATCCGAGCTTCGCGTTCCCGGAGCTCGTGCTCGGCATCGTCCGTCAGCTCGGCCTCGGTCTGCTCGTCGGCGTGGTGCTCGGAGCGGTCGCCACGAGGGTGTTCGCCCGGATGCCGCCTTCGATCGGCGCGTTCGCGCCCGGTCGCGTCCGTCGCTGCGGCCGCGCTCACGTTCGGCGTCGCGGATGTGATCGGAGGGAGCGGGTTCCTCGCGGTGTACCTCGTCGGGCTCGCCGTCGGAAGCACGCCGTCCCGCTACCGGCGGCAGCTCGTCTCGTTCCACGAGGGGCTCGCGTTCCTCGCCCAGGTGGCGATGTTCGTCGTGCTCGGGCTGCTCGTGTACCCGAGCGATCTCGTCTCGGTGGCGCTCCCGGGGATCGTGCTCGCGGCGCTGCTCGTCGTGCTGATCCGCCCCGTCGCCGTCTGGATCGCGACGGCGTTCAGCGAGTTCTCGAACCGCGAGCGTGCGCTGCTCGGCTGGGCCGGTCTGCGCGGGGCCGTACCGATCGTGCTCGCGACCTTCGTGCTCTCCTCGGACGTCGGGAACGCCAAGACGATCTTCAACGCGGTCTTCTTCGTCGTGGTCGTCTCGGCGCTCGTCCAGGGGACGACGCTCGAATGGGTCGCCGAGCGCCTCGACCTCGTCGATCCACGGCCGACAGTGGCCCATCCGCCGCTCGAGGTCGACGCGCTCGGGTCGCTCGAGCTCGTCGAGTTCGACGTGGCGGGCGACCACGCCATCGCAGGGGCGATGGTGCGGGAGCTGGGGCTGCCGCGCACGGCGCTCGTCGCGGTCATCGCCCGTCGCAACGAGACGATCCCGCCCCGTGGCAGTACGGTGCTGGAGTCCGGTGACCGGCTGTTCGTGCTCGCACCGCGGAGCGTCCGGCCCGAGCTGGAGGACGTATTCGTGCGGTGGCGGCGGCGGGTCTGAGAACTCGTTTCGGAATGAAGCCTCGTGCCGCCGTGTCGCGCTGGGCGGGGCGGTATCCCAGCGGCCTTCCACGGGGCGACATTCGACGGTCGCGCGGCGCGTCCCACGACGGCCCAGGTTTCATGTGGATGTGGGATCCACGCGTAGGAGGCTCTGGCCGTTCGGCGTAGCCGCCGCCGTGGCCGTCGCCGGATGCGTCGGGGCGCTGTGCGGGCCCGCCCCCCTCTCGAACGCCGCGACCGGCGCGCGCGACCCGTCTTCCGTCCCGGGCCGCTCCTGGCAGACGGTGTCACCGGCGTCGGTCGGGCTCGACGCCAAGGAGCTCGACCGGATCGCCCAGCAGGCGAAACGCGGCAAGTCGAACTGCCTCGTCGTCGTCCGAGACGGCAAGCTCGCGGGTGAGTGGTACTTCCGCGGGACGGGGCCGAACACGACGCAGGACGTGTTCTCCGTGACGAAGTCCTTCGCGAGCACGCTGGTCGGGATCGCGCAGGACGAGGGCCGTCTGCGGATCGCGGACGAGGCGTCGAGGTGGATCCCGCAGTGGAAGGGGACGCGATCCGCGGCCGTCACGGTCCGTGACCTCCTCTCGATGGACTCGGGCCGCGAATGGAGCTTTCTCACCGACTACGTGCAGCTGCTGCTCGCTCCCGACCGGACGGCGTTCGCGATCGGACTGGCTCAGGCGGTGCCGCCGGGCCGGCGGTGGGTGTACAACAACGCGGCTGTGCAGACCCTCGAGCGGGTGCTGCAGAACGCGACCGGCGGCGACGTTGCGACCTTGGCCGAACGGCGTCTGTTCGTCCCGCTCGGGATGCGGCACACGAGCCTCGGCACCGACCGCGCCGGCAATCCCCAGCTCTTCGAGGGGCTGCGCTCGAGTTGTCGCGACCTGGCGCGCTTCGGCCTGCTGATGCTGGATCGCGGCCGTTGGGGCTCGAAGCAGATCGTCTCGCGCAGCTGGGTCGCACAGGCGACCGGAAGATCGTCGACGCCGCTCAACGCCGCGTACGGCTTCCTGTGGTGGTTGAACCGCAAGGGCGTGCTCGCGAGCCCGCTCGCCGGAACGAGCGCGAGCGGCGCAGGGAACGCAGCGGCCAAGACCGGACGTCTGGTACCCGGCGCGCCGGCGGATATGTTCTGGGCGCTCGGCCTCGGCAACCAGCTGATCCAGGTCGATCCGGGCACGCGCACGGTCGTCGTCCGCCTCGGCACCGGCGAGCCGCGACCGCAGCCGCCCACCTTCGGAGCCGCCCAGGCGAGCGCGGTCGTCACCCGTGCGGTGACGCGGAGGTAGCGGGTCTTGCGCGCCGACCGATGAGTCCCGGCCCCTCATGCGGTCCTCTCGAGTAGAACCCACCAGAAGGGAGCACCATGGCTGACGGAGAGTCCTCCACGTCTGCGACGGTACGCGGGCTCGTCGGTGGCTGCGAATGCGGCGCGGTGAGGTACCGCGTCCAGGACTCGTTCGTGTACGCAGGGAACTGTCACTGCTCGCGTTGCAGGGCGGCGACCGGTTCGGCGTTCAAGCCGTACGCCGGCATCGAGCGGGACCGGCTCGAGCTCACGGACGGCGTCGACGGGCTGCTCGTCTACGGGACCGACGACCTGAACGACACCCGGTGCGGCAGGTGCGGCTCGCTGCTGTTCTCGGTCGTCCGCGACGGCGAATACGTCCACGTCGCGCTCGGATCGCTCGAGGACGAGCCGTCGATCCGCCCGGCCGGGCACATCTTCGTCGGCTCGAAGGCGCCGTGGTTCGAGATCACCGACGACCTACCGCAGTTCGAGGAATACGGCTAGCGACCGCTAGATCTCCCAGACGGCGAGCGCGGCGGCGAGCGAGGCCGGCGCGAGCGCGAGCCCGAACCTCGAGTAGGTCGCGATGGACGGTCGCGCGCCGACGGTCCGCGCCGCCTGAAGCCAGAGCAGGGCGGAGAGCGAGCCGGTGATCGCGAGGTTCGGGCCGAGGTCGAGCCCCAGGAGCAGCGCATCCGGGTGGGAAAGCGGCCCTGCCGAGAGCAGGACCGAGGCGGGGAGGTTGTTGACGACGATCGAAGCGGCCGCGCCCGTCGCCGCGGTGCTCCACGTTCCCTCCGCGGCGAGGAGACGGGACGGCGCATGCCAGGCCCGGGCGAGCGCGCCCAGCGTCGCGACGAGCGCGAACAGCGTGGCGAGCGCACGCCAGTCGACCCGGGGTCGGATCCGACGGGCGGCCGTCGCCGCCGCGCCCAGCCCGAGCACGGGCAGCGCGGGGCTCGGCAGCGCCAGCACGAACGCGGCCGCGGCGAGCGACGTGACCGCACCGAGTCGCAGCCGCAACGGCGGTGCGTTTGCCGCGTCGTGCCGACCATCCTTCAGCCGGAAGGCGAGCAGCACGAAGGCAGCTGTCACCGCACACGAGACGAGCCACGCCGGGAGCATGTGCTGGGCGAATGCCGTGCCGCGCCGGGTGTCGTTGCGCAGCACGAGGAGGTTCGTGAGATTCGACCCGGGGAGCAGCACCGACGCTGCGTTCGCCATGAAGACCGAGCCGTAGAGGAACGGCCGCTCGTCGAGCCCGCGCCTGCGGGCAGCGTGCACGAGCACGGGCGTGAGGAAGACGACGGAGGTGTCGAGGTTGAGGATCGCGGTGACGAGCGCGACGAGCGCGAGTAGCGCAAGGAGTAGAGCGTGGGGACCGAGCCGTGTGCCGCCGAGACGGGCGCCGAGTGCCTCGAACAGCCCGTCCTCGTGAGCCACCGCGCCGATCAGCAGCAGACCGACCACCAGCACGAACGGCATGGCTGCCTGGGTGAGGGGAGGTAGGATCTCGTGCGCAAGCATCCTTAATAGTTAAGAATACTAAATCAATGACACCACCGCCTCGCAACGACGAGAGCAAGGGGCAAGCCGCCGGTGCGCTCGCGCGGACGGCCCCGCTCGTGACCCGCTGGATCGAGCGCGTGCTCGCGGGGCACGAGCCACCCGTCACGCTCGCCCAGTACCTCGTGCTGGAGGCGATCGCCGACGGGCAGGCCCTCGGTGTCGAGCTCGCGCGCCGCGCGGCGGTGTCGCAGGCTGCGGTCTCGCAGCTCCTCGCCGCGCTCGAGGACGCGGGCCTCGTCACGCGCGCGAGGCTCGGCGACGACCGTCGGCGGTTCACGCTCGCGCTCACGGGCCGCGGCGGCCGCGTTCTGCGCTCCGCGAGGAGCGAGCTGCGCCGGCAGCTCTCGGTGCTGCTCGAGGGGCTGCCGCCGCACGAGGCGGATGCGCTCGCCCGGTCGCTCGACCTGGTCGGCTCCGCGCTCGGCGGCACGCCCCCGCCTCGACGGCCGCCGCGCCCGCGCCCGCCCGCTCCGCCGGCGCGGCACGAACGCCCGAGGTGAGCCGGACTTCTTCGTTTGGGATCGGCGCCGGCCGTGCAAACCAGAGACGATGACTCCGCACTGGGCAATCGTCGTCGGCTGGGTGTTCGTAGGACTGGGAGTCGCGAGCGCGCTCGTGATCGCGGTCGACGAGCTGCTGCTCGGGCATCGCCAGCCGATGCGGATCATGGACGTGGTCCATCCGGTGACGGCGCTCTACCTCGGGCCCGTCTGGCTCTGGGCCTACTTCGCGCACGGCCGCCGCTCGTCCCGGAAGGTGATGCGAGACGACGCCGAGCGCCTCGCGCGCGAGGGCGTCGATCCAGACACGCTCCGGCAAGACGGCGAATCGACCGGAGGGCAAGCGGTGAGCCGCTGGAACGTCGTCGACGCCGTCTCGCATTGCGGCGCCGGCTGCACGCTCGGCGACATCGTCGGGGGATGGATCGTGTTCGCGCTCGGCTGGACGATCGCCGGGGCGACCGTCTGGCCCGAGATCGCGCTCGACCTGCCGATCGCGTGGGCTTTGGGCGTCGCCTTCCAGTACTTCACGATCGTGCCGATGCGCGACGAGGTAGGTGCCGGGCGCGGGCTCTGGCTCGCGATCCGCGCGGACACGCTCTCGATCCTCGCGTTCCAGGTCGGGTTGTTCGCCTGGATGATCTTCTCGGCGACCGTGCTGTGGCAGCCCGCGCTCGCGCTCGACACGCCGACGCACTGGTGGATGATGCAGGTAGGCATGATCCTCGGCTTCTTCACTGCATATCCCGTGAATCGCCTGCTCGTACGGCGCGGCTGGAAGGAGAAGATGGATCGCCGCGGTCGTCTCGCGGAGATGGTCTCGCGCCGGCGCGAGGTGACGTCCCGGCCACGTGAACGCGCGAGCGGGTGGTCCGCGCGGTACGACCGGCCCGCTTCACGCCGAGCGTGATCGGTCGGGTTTCGGCGGCGCTGCCGACATCCGCGCAAGCAACGTCCTACGATGTTCTCGTGCGATCGGGACCTCTCCTGGTCGAAGGGCGCGCCGCGCTCGATCGCGGCGAGTGGAGCGTCGCGCGCACCTCGTTCGAGTCCTCCCTCCGCGAGGAAGAGACAGCAGAAGCGCTGCTCGGGCTGAGCGAGGCCCTCTGGTGGCTCGGCGAGACGGGAGGTGCGGTGCGGTGCGCAGAGCGCGCGTACGCGGCGTTCCGGCGGCGCGACGACCTCGTGTCCGCCGCTCTCACGGCGGTCGCCCTCTACTTCCACTGCCGCGTGAGCCTCGGGAACCTGGCAGCCGCCCATGGGTGGCTCGGCCGCGCCGCGCGCATCGTCGAGGAGTCCGATCTCGCCCCGCTCGCCGGCTGGGTCCTCCTGATGCGCGCCCACGACAGCGGCGATCCGTCGGAGTCGGAGCGCTGCGCGCGCGAGGCGCGCACGCTCGCGCTCCGCTTCGCGGACGTCGACCTCGAGCTGTGCGCGTTGAGCCAGCTCGGCGTGGCGCTCGTGGAGATGGGGCGCGTCGAGGAGGGTGGCTCGCTCCTCGACGAGGCGATGGTCGCCGCGCTCGGCGGCGAGTGCGAGAACCTGAAGACGGTCGTCTTCACCAGCTGCAACATGATCAGCGCCTGCGGCCGGGTGGCGGGGCTGGAGCGGGCGATCCAGTGGATCCGCGCGTCGGACGACTTCGCGCGCCGCTACGGAAGCCCGCACCTCTACACGACCTGCCGCACGTATTACGGCGCGATCCTCTTCGCTACGGGACGATGGTCCGAGGCGGAGCAGGAGCTGAGCGCGGCTCTCGAGAGCGGTCGCACGGCCGAGCGGGCGTTGTATGCGGAGGCCCTGGCGCGCTTTGCCGAGTTGCGCCTCGCCCAGGGCAGGCTCGAGGAGGCCGAGCAGCTCCTGCACGGCTTCGAGGATCATCACGCGACCGCCTGCGCGATCGGAGCCGTGCTCCTCGCGCGCGGAGACGCCGCGGCCGCCGAGGCGATCCTGCGCCGGCGCCTGCGCGACGTCGATGGCCCGGCTCGGCCGGGCCCGTATCCCAACGGCGCGTCCGCCCGTCTCGAGGAGGCCTCGATGCTCGAGCTGCTGGCGTGCGCGGCGCTCGAGCGCGGCGCGCTCGACCAAGCCCGTGCGACCGCGGACTGCCTGGCCGAGCTCGACGAGCGGATCGGCTGCGAGGCGATCGCGGCCGTCGCTGCGCGTACGGCCGGCAGGGTGCTGGCTGCGACCGACGAGGCGGAGGCGGCCACGAACCCCCTCGAGCGGGCGCTCGGGCTGTTTGTGCGCCTCGGCCTCTCCTACGAGACCGCACAGACCCATCTCCTGCTCGCGCGCGTCGCACCCGACGGGGGGACCGCCGTGCACGAGGCGCGCGCCGCGCTGAGCGGGTTCGAGCAGCTGGGCGCCGAACGCGACGCGGATGCCGCTGCGGCCTTCCTCCGCGAGCGGGGCGTGCGCGCGGTGCCGCGCGGGCCGCGCGCGGTGGGTGTGCTCACGAGACGCGAGCGGGAGGTGCTGGAGCTCCTCGCGGAGGGGCTCACGAACCGGGAGCTCGCCGCACGGCTCTACCTGACCCCCAAGACCGTCGAGCACCATGTGCGCAGCGTGCTGCGCAAGCTCGGGCTGCGCAGCCGTGCCGAGGCGGCGGCCTACGCCGTCCGCCACCTGGAACGAGATTCCACCTCGATCTAGGGGATTCGCCCGATGCGGCGCCGGGCGCTCGGCGTCACTCTGGTCCCATGGCCGAAGACGCAGCGAACGGCGAGCGGAAGGTTCTGATCAACCTGGCAACCGGCCTCGAAGACCCCGAGCGGGTGACCGTCGCGCTGCTCGTCGCAGGTGCGGCGCTCGACTCCGGCCGGCGCGTCGGCATCTGGTTGACGAAAGAGGCCGTCCGGCTCGCGCTTCCCGGTTTCGCAACGGGCGTCGCCTGCGACGGCTGCCCTCCCCTCGAGCGACTGCTCGCGCAGTTCGAGGCGGGCGGCGGTGAGCTCCTCCCGTGCCCCATCTGCTTCACGGCACGGGGGCTCGACGAGGGAGGGCTCGCCGCGAACGCGCGCCTCACGGGCGCGACGCCGATGTGGGAATGGGTCGGCGAGGACGCGACGATCTTCAGCTACTGATGCGGCCGGCTCGGCCGAGGCGCCCGTCGCTCGTCGCCGCGCTCGCCTTCGAGGGGCTCTTGCGCGCGCAGCGACAGCGCGAGACCGGGAGCGGTACCAGACCCACGACGAGGGGAGATCACATGACGATGCGAGGCTCGCGTACGTCGGTGCGCGTGGAAGCGCTCGAACGGATGCTCGACGGAAGGGCGATCGGCCCCGACGATCCGCTCTACGAGGAGGCGCGGCAGGTCCACAACAAGAGCTTCGACCGTCGTCCGGCGGTGATCGCGCGGTGCGCCGGCGCGGCCGACGTGGGACGCGCGATCGCGTTTGCGCGAGCCGAAGGGCTTCCGCTCGCCGTCCGCGGCGGGGGACACAGCGTCGCCGGTTTCTCTTCGCTCGAGGGCGGGCTCGTGGTCGACCTGTCGACGCTCCGCGACGTCCAGGTCGACGAGGCTGGGAGGGTCGCCGACGTCGGGGGCGGCGCGACCGCCGGTGACCTCGATGCGGCGACACATCCGTTCGGGCTCGCGACGCCGGCGGCGACGGTCTCGACCGTCGGGGTTGGGGGATTCACGCTCGGCGGGGGCATCGGCCTACTCGGGCGAGCGCACGGTCTTGCCGCCGACAACCTGATCGGGGCCGACGTGGTGCTCGCGGACGGCAGCTGCGTGACGTCCGACGAGCAGCACGAGCCGGAGCTCCTCTGGGCGCTGCGCGGGGGAGGCGGCAACTTCGGCGTCGTCACACGGATGCGGTTTCGGTTGCACCCGGTCCGCGACGTCGTCGGGGGCCCGATGCTCTGGCCGCTCGAGGACGCCGAACGCATCCTGCCGCTCTACCTTCGGTGGCTTCCGGAGCAAGCCGAAGACGTCAACGCGTTCTTCATGGTGCTCACGGTCCCTCCGGCCGCCCCGTTTCCGGAGGAGATCCAGCTGCGGAAGGCATGCGGCCTCGTGTGGTGCATCACGGCGCCACCCGAGCGGGCGGACGCTGCGCTCGACGTGTTCCGTGCCGAGTCGCCCATGCTCGACGCGGTCGACGTGCTGCCCTACCGCGCACTCCAGTCTGCATTCGACCAGCTTGCGGCCCTGGGCACCCACAACGCGATCGCGGGAGCGGGCTTCCGTCGCCTGCCCGACGACGCGGTCTCGACGTTCGTCCGCGCCGGCGAGTCCGCCCCCACCTGGCTCTCGTTCGCGCACCTCTACCCGCTCGACGGCGCGGCGGCCCGCGAGCCCGCGGGCGGCGCCGCGTGGCCCTGGCGCGAGGCGAAGCTCTCGCTGATGGCGCTCGGCGTGAGGCCCGAGCCCGGTGACGACGAGGAGCTGCGCGAGTGGAGCGCCTCGTTCTGCGCCGAGCTCGAGCCGTACGCCCTCGGCGGCGTCTACTCGAACTTCCTCATGGACGAGGGGGCCGACGCCGCGCGTGCCTCCTACGGGGCCAGTTACGACCGGCTCGCGCGACTCAAGGCTCGGGTCGACCCGGACAACGTCTTCCGCGCCAACCAGAACGTCGAGCCGGCACGCTGATCCCGTCCCCGCTGCTCAGCTGGCGGGCGCCCCCGGCGGACGCTGCTGCCAGTCCGGCTCCCACATCCTGAAGCCGCCGACGAACGCGTTCTCGTTCGCCCCGCGCCGGCAGTTGTCGGGCAGCTCGTCGAGCTCGTTCACCTCGCCGCCCCCGAGCACGACGTAGTCCGGCTCGAGCGCGGCCGAGAGCCGTTCCACGGTCTCGTACACCGCGGCTTTCCATTTCTTCTTCCCGCGCCTCTCGAGCCCGCGACGGCCGACGTAGTCCTCGAACGTGTGCTTGCGAAACGGCAGGTGGGCGAGCTCGAGCGGCTCGACGACGCCGTCGACGATCAACGCCGACCCCAGACCGGTACCGAGCCCGAGAAAGAGCATGCGGCCGCCCTCGTAACTGCCCATCGCCTGCATCGCGGCGTCGTTCATCAGCCTCGTGGGCTTGCCGAAAGCCTTGTCGTAGTCGAAGCCGACCCAACCGCCGCCCAGATTCGCGGGCTCCGCCACCACCTTGCCCCCGTGCACGGGCGCGGGGATCCCGACGGAGACGACGTCCCAGTGCCACCCGTCGCCGGCGGCGAGCACGCCCTCCACCATCCGCGCCGCCCCGAGCTCCGGACCGGACACGAAGCGGCGGCGCTCGCTCCCGCTCGAGAGGAGCAGCTTGACGTGGGAGCCGCCGACGTCGACGGCGAGCACGACCCGGTTTTCGGGAGCAGCGTGCGGGCTAGCCACGGATCCCCACCACGACCGCAACTATCGCACGCGGTCGTTCGGCACGCGCGTCGCGCGCGTTCACCGGACGGTCACCCTGCCGCGTGCCGTGGCGTGCGAGTCTATGGCCGTGTCCGACCTGAGGGAGACGCTGGAGCGCGAGGTGAAGCTGTCGCCCGGCAGGGAGTTCGCGATGCCGGACCTCGGCGGGGAGGCGCTCGAGTCCCGCGTGTTCGTCTCGACGTACCACGACACGAGCGACCATCGGCTCGCCCGCAGCGGCGTGACCCTCCGCCACCGAGTCGAGAACGGCCGGGGCCTGTGGCAGCTGAAGCTGCCGAGCGGGGACGCGCGGCTCGAGATCGAGGCCGGCGGCCCCGCACGCACCGTGCCGCCGCGGCATCGCCGCACTGCTCCATGCCTCCTTGCGCCACCGCAAGCTCGTGCCGGTCGCGCGGCTGCGAACACGCCGCGCAGGCGTTCGCGTCGACGGCGCCGAGGTCGTGCACGACTCCGTCGCGGTGCTCGACGGTCAGCGCGTCGCACGGACGTTCGACGAGCTCGAGGTCGAGCTGATCGAAGGCGACGAACGCGCGCTCAAGCGCATCGAGAAGGCGCTGCGGCGCGCCGGCGCGGCCGACCGGGAGCTGCGGCCGAAACTGTTCCAGGCCCTCGACCTGACGTTCGACCCGGACCCGGTCGAGTCACCGCAGGACGGCAGTGCGGCATCGGCGCTCGCGGCCGCGTTCGTCGTGCAGTACACGCAGATGCTCGCGCACGACCCGGGGACACGCCTCGGGACCGACCCCGAGAGCCTCCATCAGCTACGCGTTGCGACCCGACGGCTCCGCACCTTCCTGCGTATGGGGCGTCCGCTGTTCGCGGAGGGATGGGCCGACGAGCTCCGCGCGGAACTCGGCTGGCTCGGAGCGGCGCTCGGGCCGGCGCGCGACCTCGACGTGCTCCTCGCCCGCCTCCGCTCAGAGGTCGCCCGGCTCGGGTCGCCCGACGCCGAGGCGGCCGCGGCACTGCTGCGCGCACTCGGCCGGGAGCGAGGCAACGCCCGCCGCCGTCTGATGCGCGCGCTCGGGCACGACCGCTACGACGCGCTGCTCGACCGGCTCGAGGCGGCAGCCGATCCGCCGCGAGCGGCAGACGCGGCCGACGTCCCCACACCGGAGCAGCTGTGGCGCCGGGAGCACGCGCAGCTGCGCAAGGTGGTCGCCAGGCTCGGCGCAGCCCCGGAAGACGAGGAGCTGCACGCGGTCCGTATCAGGGCGAAGCGCGCACGCTACGCCGGGGAGCTCGCAGGCATCGACGGCTACGTGAGCGCCGCCAAGCGGCTGCAGGACGTCCTCGGCGACCACCAGGACGCAGTCGTCGCCGAGGGGCGGCTCCGTTCGCTCGCGGCTTCTCACCCTGAAGCGGCCGTCGCCGCCGGCCGCCTGATCGAGCGCGAGCGCGAACGGCGAGAGCGCACGCGAGACGGATGGAGAAAGCGGTGGGCGGCGCTCGCGAAGCAGGCGAAGAAAGTGTGACCCAGGTCCGCGCGGCGGGTGGGGTCGTCGTCCGCGGCAGTGGCGAGAGCCGGCAGGTGCTGCTCGTGCACCGGCCGCAATACGACGACTGGACGTTCCCGAAGGGCAAGGCGAAACCGTCCGAGAGCGACGAGGCCTGCGCCGTGCGCGAGGTCGAGGAGGAGACGACGTTGCGCTGCGAGCTCGGACCGGAGCTCCCGGCGACACGCTACGTCGACGCGAAAGGGCGACCGAAGGTGGTGCGCTGGTGGCTGATGCGCCCGATCGGCGACTCCGAGCGCGCGGCCGCGGCGAACGAGGTCGGCGAGGTGCGCTGGCTGGCGCCCGACGCGGCGCGCGACCTCCTCACGTACCGCCGCGACCACGCGCTGCTGGACGCCCTCTGAGGCACCAAACCGGTGGTCAACCGGGTGTCGATGTGGTAACCGCAGTTCTCGCCGAAGGCTCGCCACACTAGGCGGCGCGCGCCGCCGAACGGCGGGCGAGCGTCAGCGCGATCCCCTCGCGCAGGCCGCCGCGGCCGAGCTCGAGCGGCGCCTCGAGCCGGCGGGAGACCTCCGAGAGGATCAGGGCGCCTGCGAGCACCGTCTCCGCCCGGGCGGCGTCGAACCCGAAGACGCGGGCGAGCTTGGCCGCCGACCGGCGTCCCGCGATCCGGACGGCATCGTCGAGATCGGCGCGGCCGAGCCGGCGGCCGACGATCTTGGCCACCGCCCGCGCGCTGCCGCCCACCGCGAGGGCGAGGTCGGCCCGGGGCGGGGCCAGCGCTTCCAGTTCGTGCCGTACCGCGAGCCGCGCACGTTCCAGCGCCGCTGCGTCCGCCGGGTCGCCGTCGAGGAAGAGCCGCGTCAGGCGCAGCGAGCCGACGTCCGCGGAGCGCACCCAGGCGGGGCCGAGGAGCACGGTCCCGATCGCGATCTCCGTCGAGCCTCCGCCCACGTCGCAGACCGCGACCACGCCGCTGTCCCGATCGAGCCGCGCGGTCGCGCCGAGGAACGCGAAGCGCCCCTCGTCGTCGGCGGAGAGGATCCGCACCGGGCCGCCGACCGCCTTCGAGAGCGCGTCGACGAGCGCGTCGGAGCCGCGTCCCTGCCGGCCGGGCGCCGTGACGACGGCTGCCACCTCGTCCACTCCGAGCCGCTCGGCGAGCCGGGCGTACCGACCGACCACCGAGGCGGCCTCCTTGCGCTTCCCCGCCGATACCGACCCGCCCGCGAGGATGTCGGCGGCGAGCCCGAGGTACGTGCGCTCCTCGCGCACGGGCTCGAGCCCCTCGTCGACGTCCGCGACGAGGAGGCGGGCAGTGTTCGAGCCGACGTCGATCACGGCGACGCGCATCGCGGCCATCATGGCGGTGGGCCCGGTCGGAGCCGCCTCAGGCTCCCGATCGCTCTCCTCTGCTCCGCATCCGGCGTCGCCAGCGAAGCCGCGCCCTCCGCTCGAGGTTCAGCTGATGGTCGTGTGGCCGCTCGCCCTTCGCCGGGCGGCGCCGCTGCCACGACCCGTCGGCGGAGAGCTCCCACGAGGAGACGTTGTCGGCGAACGCGCTGTCGAGGATCGTGACGAGCTCCTGGCGCTGGCGGGCGCCCTCGACCGGCACGAGGACCTCGATCCGCCGGTCGAGGTTGCGCGTCATCAGGTCTGCGCTGCCGAGGTAGAGGTGGTGTGCGCTCCCGGCCTCGAACGAGTACAGGCGGCTGTGCTCGAGGTACCGGCCCGCGACCGAGCGGACGGTGATGTTCCGACTGAGGGGATCGAGGGCCGGCCGAAGCGTGCAGATCGACCGTGCGATGATCTCGACCGTCGCCCCGAGCTCGGACGCCGCGTAGAGCTCGTCGACGATCGCCGCATCGGTGAGCGCGTTCACCTTCGCGCGGATGCGCGCCCGCTCGCCGGTCGCCGCCGCCTGCCCGACCGTGCGGATGTGCTCCACGAGCCGCGCGCGAAGGTTGAACGGCGCGACGAGGATCTTCTCGAACCGTTGCGGCCGGCCGAAGCCCGTCAGGTAGTTGAACAGCGCCGCGACGTCGTCGGCGATCGCCTCGTTGGCCGTGAGCAGGCCGATGTCCTCGTACGAGCGCGCCGTCTCCGAGTGGTAGTTGCCCGTCCCGAGGTGGACGTAGCGCCGGAGGCCGTCGTCCTCCCGCCGGACGACGAGCGTCATCTTCGCGTGCACCTTCAGGTCCGGGAAGCCGTAGACGACGTGGACGCCTGCCTGCTCGAGCTTGCGCGACCACTCGATGTTGCGACGCTCGTCGAAGCGCGCCTTGAGCTCGACGATGCAGACCGACTGCTTGCCTTCCTCGGCGGCGTCGACGAGCGCGGGGACGAGCGGGCTGTCGCCGCTCGTCCGGTAGACGGCCGTCTTCATCGCGACCACGTCCTCGTCGCTCGCAGCGGCGCGGACGAAGGCCTCGAAGCTCGCGGCGAACGACTCGTACGGCTGGTGCACGAGCACGTCCGTCCGGCGGATCACGTCGAACAGGTCGGCGGCGTCGCGCACCTGCGCGAACGCCGGCGGGGTGATGCCCGGGGCCGGGTCGTACGCGAGCTCCGGGCGGTCGAGCCGCGTGATCTCGTCGAGATCGGCGAGGTCGACGAGGCCGCGCACCTTGTAGACCTGCTCGCTCGAGACCCCGAGCCCGTGTTCCAGCCGGCGGAGCATCCCGGCGGAGGTCGAGCTCGCGACCTCGAGGCGGACGACGTCGCCGAACCGCCGCCGCTGCAGCTCGAGCTCCACCGCCTCGAGCAGATCGTCGGCCTCGTCGGAGACCTCGAAGTCGGCGTCGCGGGTCACGCGGAACACCGCGCGCTCGAGGATCTCCATGCCGGGGAAGAGCTCGGGCAGGAAGTGCGCGATCACGTCCTCGAGCGGCACGAGCTGGCGTCCGTCGGCGAGCGCGAGGAAGCGCGGCAGCCGCTCCGGGACCTTGACCCGGGCGAAGCGCTCCTCACCCGTCTCCCCGTCTCGCGCGAGCACGCCGAGCGAGAGGGAGAGCCCGGAGATGTAGGGGAACGGCTGACCGGGCCCGACCCCGAGCGGGGTGAGCACCGGGAAGATGTCCCGCGCGAAGACGCGCTCGAGCTCGGCGAGCTCGTCGTCGGCGAGCTCGACGACCTTCGCGATCGAGACTCCCTCGTCCGCGAGCGCCGGGCTGAGGCTCTTGCGCCAGATGCGCGACTGCAGGTCGACGAGCTCGACGGTGCGCTCGCGGATCGCGGCGAGGGTCTCCCGCGGCGTCAGCCCGTCGACCGACCGGACCGCGAGACCCGACGACGTCTGCCCGATCAGACCGGCGACGCGCACCATGAAGAACTCGTCGACGTTCGAGGAGAAGAAACGGCACATCCGGACGCGCTCGAGCAGGGGCCGGCTCTCGTCGGCGGCGAGCTCGAGGAGGCGCGCGTTGTACTCGACCGTCGAGAGCTCGCGGTTGAGGAGCCGGTCGGCCGGCTCGAGGTCGATCCTGGTCGCCACCTCCGAATCATGGCGGAGACGGCGCCGCTCGTGGGGTTACGTTCCGGGGTCCGTCTGGTGAAGACAGCGCGCCGGTGCGCGGAAGCTGCGGGTTTGCCGCGCCCTGGTCGTGGGGCTCGCCGATGCCCCGCGCGGCGGTGCCGACGAGGCTGTTCCCCGGAACAGCTGTCGATCGAGCTCGCACGCGAGCTCGGGGCGGAGTTCACCGTGAACGCGACCGTGTCGCGGCACGGGTGGTGCTCGAGCCGTAGAGCAGAGCCGTGAGCAGAGAGGCGTGCGCGCCGAGCGACCCGGCGCGCACGCCTGTCGCGGGCGCGGAGTTGTACGCTCCCGTGATCGTGGACACGGACGCGCGATCGGTCGAGCTCCCAGGGCCGCGCAACCTGCTTGGAGCCCCGGCGTGAGCCCGATCTCGCGCGGCTTCCACGGCCGCCGCCGCCCCGATGCCGATCCCGACCGCGTACCGCCGGGGCAGTACGTGACGACGGACTTCCCCGTGCTCTCGGCGGGGCCCACGCCGCACACCCCGCTCACGGACTGGAGCTTCGCGATCAGGGGCGCCATCGACGAACCGCGCTCCTGGACGTGGGACGAGCTCCAGGCGCTCCCGCACGAGACCATCACCGTCGACATCCACTGCGTGACGAAGTGGTCGAAGCTCGACGCGACGTGGACCGGCGTGTCGCTCGACACGCTGCTGGACGACCTCGAGACGAGCGCCGAGTACGTGACTGCGTTCTCGGACGGCGGCTACACGACGAACCTCCCGCTCGAGGACGTGCTCGACGGCAAGGCATGGGTCGCGTTCGCCTTCGAGGGGGAGCCGCTCGATCCCGAGCACGGAGGCCCGGCGCGGCTGCTCGTCCCGCACCTCTACTTCTGGAAGAGCGCGAAGTGGGTGCGCGGCCTCGAGCTCCGGATCGAGGATCAGCCGGGCTTCTGGGAGAGCTACGGCTACCACAACTACGGCGATCCGTGGAGAGAGCAGCGCTACTGGGGCGACTGACCTGGCAGCTCGCCAGGGTCGTCGAGCTGGTCGACGAGACGCCTCGGGTGCGGAGCATCGTGCTCGAGCCGCCGGCGTGGCCCGGGCACCGCGCGGGGCAGCACGTCGACGTCCGCCTGACCGCGGAGGACGGTTACCAGGCGCAACGCAGCTACTCGATCGCCTCGGCGCCGGAGGATCCGGGCCTCGTCCTCACGGTCGAGCGCCTCGAGGACGGCGAGGTGTCCCCGTACCTCGTGGACGAGCTCGGCCCGGGGGACGAGCTCGAGCTGCGCGGCCCGGTCGGCGGGTACTTCGTCTGGGAAGAGGCGCTCGGAGGCCCACTCCTGCTCGTCGCGGGCGGGTCGGGGATCGTCCCGCTCCGCGCGATGCTGCGCCACCACCGTGCGGTCGAGAGCCGTATCCCCGCCCGGCTCGTGTACTCGGCACGCAGCCTTGCCGAGGTCGTCTACGGTGACGAGCTGATGGCCCTGGCCGCCGCCGAGGAGATCGACGTCCACGTCACGCTCACGCGCGAGCAGCCGGAAGGCTGGCGGGGACGCACGGGTCGCGTCGACCGGACGATGCTCGAGGAGCTCGCCTGGCCCGCGGGCGACGGTCCGCTCGTCTACTCGTGCGGACCGACCGGCTTCGTCGAGGCGGTCGCGAGCGCGCTCGTCGACCTCGGCCACGATCCCGGACGCATCAGGACCGAGCGGTTCGGTCCCAGCGGAGGCTAGGCCGTGGCCACCACGTGCACCCATCTCGACCAGATCACGATCACCGAGCTCCCGGCCCCGATCCGCGGCTGCGAGGACTGCCTCGCGATCGGCAGCACCTGGGTGCACCTGCGGATGTGCATGAGCTGCGGGAAGATCGGCTGCTGCGACTCGTCTCCGAATCGCCATGCGCGGCGACACGCGGGCGAGGTGGGCCATCCCATCGCGCGCTCCGCGGAGCCGGGTGAGGACTGGAGCTGGTGCTTCGTCGACGAGGTCGCCTTCGTCGTCCAGCCGGGGGAGCCGACGTGAGCACGGCCCTGGACGGGAACGCGATCGCCGGCACGCTCGTCGAGGTCTTCGGGGTCGAGATGACCGCCGCGATCGGCACCTGCGGCCGCTGCGGCTCACAGGGTCCCGTTGCCGAGCTCGAGGTCTTCCTGCGCGGCCCGGGCATCGTCGGGCGCTGTCGCCGATGCAGCAACGTCCTGCTCGTCCTGGTGACGATCCGCGAGATCACCTGCGTCGACCTGCTCGGCCTCCGCGCACTCGAGCCGTCACCGGCGACGAGCGGCGCCGCGTAGCGCGCCGCAGCATGGCCGCCGAGCCCCAGCCGGCGCCGTTCTCCGGCCGCACCGCCTGGGCACGAAGCGTGCAGACCCCGCTGCGCAACTTCCTGCGCACGGAGACGGGCGGCGCCGCGGTCCTGCTCGCCGCGACGCTGGCCGCGCTCGTCTGGGTGAACGTCGACGCCTCGTCGTACGACTCGGTGTGGACGACGACCCTGTCGATCGACCTCGGGGGCACCGGTGTCTCGCTCGATCTGCGCGGGTGGGTGAACAGCGGCCTGATGACGTTCTTCTTCTTCGTGGTCGGGCTCGAGGCGCGCCGGGAGTTCGATCTGGGCGAGCTTCGGGAACGCCGCCGTTTCGCGCTCCCGCTGCTGGCCGGCATCGGGGGGATGGTGGTGGCGATCGGGATCTACCTGCTCGTCAACGCGGGTCGGCCGTCGGCGCACGGCTGGGGCATCGCGATGTCGACCGACACGGCCTTTGCGCTCGGCCTGCTCGCGCTCGTCGGTCCGCGCTTTCCCGACCGCCTGCGCGCGTTCATGCTCACGGTCGCGGTCGTCGACGACGTGCTCGCGCTCGTCGTGATCGCGACCGTCTACACCGAGGAGGTCACGGTCTCGGCGCTGCTCGTGGCCGTCGCGCTCTTCGCCGTCGTGCTCGCCGCGTTGCGGCTCGGCGTCCGGCACGGGCTCGTCTACCTCGCTGCTCGGGTCGGCGATCTGGGTCGCGCTGCTCGAGTCGGGGGTCGAGCCGGTCGTCGTCGGCCTCGCGATGGGTCTCCTCGCGTACGCCTACCCCGCAGCACGCTCCGACCTCGAGCAGGCGACCCGTCGCTTCCGCGAGTTTCGGGAGCAGCCGACGCCGGAGCTCGCCCGCTCCGTGGGGCTCGGGCTCAGAGACGCGATCTCGCCGAACGAGCGGCTGCAGCTCCTCTATCACCCGTGGACGAGCTACCTGATCGTGCCGCTGTTCGCGCTCGCGAACGCAGGTATCGCCATCGACGGCGGCTTTCTCGCGCGCGGCTTCAGGTCGCCGATCACGCTCGGGGTCCTCCTCGGGTACGTCGCCGGCAAGCCGATCGGGATTCTCGGCGGCTCGTGGCTCGTCACCAGGCTCAGCCGCGGGCGGCTCCGGCCTCCCGTCGGGTGGGCGGCCGTGGCCGGAGGCGGCACGATCGCCGGCATCGGCTTCACGGTCGCCCTGCTCGTCGCGACGCTCGCGTTCGACGGCGCGCAACTCGAGGAGGCGAAGCTGGGCCTCCTCTCCGCGGCCCTCGCAGCCGCGCTCCTCACCTGGCTGCTGTTCCGTGCCACGGCGCTCCTGCCGAAGCGGCTGAAGGTCAGGGCGCTGCTCGGCACCGCGGAGCCGCTCGTCGACCTCTACATCGACGTCGATCCGGAGAGCGACCATGTACGTGGCCCGGTCGAGGCTCCGGTTACCGTCGTCGAGTACGGCGACTTCGAGTGCCCGTACTGCGGCCAGGCCGAGCCGGTCGTGCGCGAGCTCCTGCGGGACTTCGGCGATGTCCGCTACGTATGGCGGCACCTGCCCCTCACCGACGTCCATTCACATGCGCAGCTCGCGGCCGAGGCGGCCGAGGCCGCCGCCGAGCAGGGCCTCTTCTGGGAGATGCACGACCTCCTACTGGCACGCCAGGACGCGCTCCGGCTGAGCGACCTGGTCGGTTACGCGGAGGAGCTCGGGCTCGACGTCGACCGGTTCGCGCAGGCTCTGCGCTCCCACGCCGGCGCCACCCGTGTCGCCAACGACGTCGACAGCGCCGACCTGAGCGGCGTCTCCGGCACTCCGACGTTCTTCGTCAACGGCCAGCGGCACTACGGCGGGTACGACATCGAGACGCTGTCGGCGGCGGTGCGCGCGGCGGGGGCGAGGACGGTGCTCGTGCCGCGATGACGCGGATCCAACGAGCGACGCTGGTCGCCGCGATCCTCGGCTCGGCGATCGCGACCATCGACGGGACGGTCGTCAACGTGGCGCTGCCCGCGATCGAGCGCGACCTCGGCGGCGGGCTGCAGGCGCAGCAGTGGATCTCGAACGCCTACCTCCTCGCTCTCGGCTCGCTGCTGCTGATCGGCGGCTCGCTGGGCGACATCTACGGCGAGCGGCGCGTCTTCGCGCTCGGCGCGGGCGCGTTCGGCGTCTTCTCGGTCGCATGTGCGTTGTCCCCGACGAGCGAGACGCTGATCGCCGCCCGAGGGCTGCAGGGAATGGCCGGCGCCCTGCTCGTGCCGAGCTCGCTCGCGATCATCATCGCGGCCTTTCCCGCGGGCACGCGCGCGACCGCCATCGGCATGTGGACGGCCTGGGGCGCGATCGCCTCCCTGATCGGGCCGCTCGCGGGTGGACTGATCGTCGACCGGCTCTCGTGGCGCTGGATCTTCGCGGTCAACCTTCCCCTCGTCGTGCTCACGTTGCTGCTCGTTCGCGCGGCAGTCCCGCCGTTGGCGCAGCGAGTGCCGCGGCGGGTCGACTACGTCGGCGCCGCCCTCTGCGCGCTCGGCCTCGGCGGGGTCGTGTTCGCGCTGGTCGAGCAGCCCCGCTTCGGCTGGACGAGCGCTGCGATCGTCGTGCCGCTCGTCGGCGGGCTCGCGTCGCTCGCCGCGTTTCTCGCCTGGGAGCGGCGCGTGCCCGAGCCGATGCTGCGTCTCGCGCTCTTCTCGCGGCGGAACTTCGCGGTCGGGAACCTCGAGACGCTGGCGGTGTACGCGGGGCTCGGGGTCACGTTCTTCTTCCTCAGCATCTTCCTCCAGGAGGTGGCCGGCTACAGCGCGCTGCAGGCGGGTCTCGCGACGCTGCCGGTGACGCTGACCGCGTTCTTCCTCTCCCGGCGCTTCGGGGCGCTCGCCGACCGGTACGGCCCGCGGCTCTTCATGGGGGCGGGGCCCCTGATCTCGGGGGCCGGGGCGCTGCTGCTGCTGCGGACCGGGATCGACACGTCGTACGTGTCCGACGTCTTCCCCGCGCTCGTCCTCTTCGCGATTGGGCTCTCGACCACGGTGGCGCCCCTCACCGCGGCCGTGCTCGCCGACGCGGACGAGGGCGATGCGGGTATCGCCTCGGCGATCAACAACGCGATCGCGCGCATCGCGGGCCTCGTCGGCGTCTCGGTCGTCGGCCTGGTCGCCGCGCAGACCCTGGTCGGCGACAGCTTCACCGCCGACGACGCGTCCGTCCGCGCCTTCCACCAGGTGGTCGTGGTCTGTGCTGCGCTGCTCGCGGCGGGCGGGATCGCCGGCCTCGTCGGGATCGTCAATCCGCGGCGCTCGATCGGGGCGGAGACGTGCTCCGGGGGCCAGCTCTACGGGGTGCCCGGGCCTGCCGCCGTCCCGCGCGGCGCGCCGGGCGGGGCGACGCAGGTGGGGGAGGCGTGACAGGCCTGCTCCGGCTAGAGTCGCCCCGTGCCCGAGGCGCGACTCGACGACTCCGGGTCGGGACTCGCCCCGACCGAGGAGGGCTGGTTCCTCGTGAACGTGCGCGAGGCCGAGTGGTGGACGTCGAAGACGTTCGGCTCCGGGTGCGGCTTCGAGACCCGCGAGCTCGAATTCCCCCAGCTCGGGATCAATCTCAGCGTCGTCGAGCCCGGGGAGCCGACGTGCCTCTACCACGCCGAGTCGCAGCAGGAGGCATTTCTCGTGCTCTCCGGCCGGTGCAGGCTGCTGGTCGAGGGAGAGGAGCGCCTGCTCGGGCCGTGGGACTTCTTCCACTGCCCTGCGGGCACGGAGCACGTCTTCGTCGGGGCGGGCGACGGGCCCTGCGTGATCCTGATGGCGGGCGCGCGCTCCGCCGACGAGCAGCTGCTGTACCCGGTCTCAGAGCTCGCCGCCCGCTACGGCGCGAGCGCCGACGAGGAGACGCCGGATCCCGCTCAGGCGTACGCGCGATTCGAGCGGCCCGAGCGCGGGCGGCCCGCCTATTGGGACCGCCTCCCCTGGGCCTGACGTCCGCGACGGGCGGGACCTGCGCCGTCGCCTGAACTCCGCGAGGTAGCGTCCGGAGCGTCATCGCGACTGGGAGGCGGGTATGGCGAGCACCGGCAGCGACACCGGGCAGATTCCCTTGATGCTGATCCACGGCGCGTGGCTCTCCGCGCGCAGCTGGGAGACGTACGTCGACTACTTCGGCGCGCGCGGGTACGCCGTCACGACGCCCGAGTGGCCGCGCAAGGAGGGCGACGTCGAGGAGATCCGCGAGCACGCCGAGGAGGTCGCCGGGCTCGGGCTGACCGAGATCGTCGACCACCACGCGGAGCTGATCGGCAAGCTCGACCAGCCGCCCGTGCTGATCGGCCATTCGTTCGGCGGCCTGATCGTCGAGCTCTTGCTCGACCGCGGTCTCGGTCGCGCAGGCGTCGCGCTCAGTCCCGCGCCGCCGAAGGGGATCCTCGTCCTTCCCTACTCGTCGCTCAAGGCCGCCTCACCTGCGCTCGCCCATCCGTCCCGCTGGCACGGCGTCGTCCCGCTCACGCTCGAGGAGTTCACGTACGGGTTCGTGAACACGTCCTCGCCGGAGGACGCCAAGGCTGCGTACGAGCGCTATGCCGTTCCGGAGACCGGCCAGATCTTCTACGAGGCGGGCTTCGCCAACTTCCACCTCCATCCGCCGACCGAGCTGCACTTCAAGAACGGCGACCGGGCGCCGCTCCTGATCGTCGGCGCGAAGGAGGACCACACCGTGCCCGCCTCCGTGTCCGCGGCGCAGTACAAGAAGTACGAGCGATCGCCCGCGCGAACGGACTACCTCGAGTTCGAGGGCCGGCCCCACCTGTTCATGGTCGGGGAGGGTTGGGAGGAGGTCGCCGGCGCGGTCGCCGGCTGGCTCGAGGGGGTGCTCGGCGAGACGGCGGCGGCCTAGCGCCGGTCAGACGTCGCGATGGCACTGAGGATCGTCGGGCTCGGCGGCTCGCTGGCGCGGACGTCACGCAGTCGTGTGGCGCTGCGGGCCGCTCTCGAAGGGGCCGCGGACGCCGGCGCGGAGACCGAGCTGCTCGACCTGCGCGAGCTCGCGCTCCCGATGTACGACCCCGATCGCGAAGAGCCGACGGAGGCCGCGGCGCACGTGATCGAGTCGTGTCATGGCGCGAACGGGATGCTGTGGTCGAGCCCGCTCTACCAGGGCACGATCTCCGGGGCGTTCAAGAACGCGCTCGACTGGCTGCACGGGCTCGGCGCGCGCGAGCCGCCCTTCCTCCACGACACCGTGGTCGGGCTGATCAGCGCGGCAGGCGGGACGCACGGGTTGCAGGCGATCAACACGATGGAGTTCGCCGCGCGGGCGCTGCGCGCGTGGACGGTCCCGTACGTCGTCCCCGTCTCGGTCGCGGCGCGGGTGTTCGGGCCGGACGGCACGGTCGTCGACGAGAGCGTCGCGCTCCAGCTGCGCACGCTCGGCGCCGAGGTGGTGCGGGTTGCGGAGCGTTTCGCCGCCGACTCCTCGCTGCCCCGCGAGGCAGAGTGCGCGGACGCCGCCGGACGCGTCGCCCTCGTGGCGGCGTGAGAACTCGTTTCAGGATGAACGAGTTCAAGGCGTCAGCGACGCCGCGCGACCGCCTCGATCTCGACCACCAGGCCGGGAGCGAGCGCCGCCCCGACGGTCGTCCGCGCCGGATACGGCTCGCGGAAGAACTCGCGATAGACCTCGTTGTAGGAGGGGAAGTCGTCCATGTCCGTGAGGTACGCGTTCACCTTCACGACGTCGTCGAGCCCGCAGCCCGCCGCTTCGAGGCACAGCCGCACGTTCTCGAGCGCCCGACGCGTCTGCGCCCCGACGCCGCCCTCGACGATCGCGCCGGACGCATCCGTGCCGACCTGTCCCGCGGTGTAGACGAGATCGCCCGACGCGACCACCGGTGAGAACGGCCCCGGCGGCAGCGGCAGCCCGTCCGGCTGGATCGCGCCGTCGGTCATGCGTCCAGCCGCTCGCCGGTGTCCGCGCGGAAGAGGTGCGCCTCGCCGGGAAGCGGCTTCAGCATGACCCGCGCGCCGCGACTTGGGCGCTGCCGCGCGTCGCTGCGGGCGACGAGCCTCGTCGTCTCGCCCGCGACCTCCGCCACGCAGAAGACGTAGGCGTCGGCGCCGACTTCCTCGACGACCTGGACCTCCGCGGCCAGACCCTCGCCGGCCAGCTGGAGCGACTCCGGCCGCAGGCCGAGCACGACCTCGCCGTTCGCGCTGGGCGCGGGCACGGGGACGTCGACACCGCCGAACGAGACGGAGCCGTTCGTCAGCGGCGACCGTGCAGAGGTTCATCGCGGGAGAGCCGATGAACCCGGCGACGAAGGTGTTCGCGGGGCGCTCGTAGAGCGAGCGCGGCGCGTCGCACTGCTGCAGGGTCGCGTCGCGCAGCACCGCGACGCGGTGCCCGAGCGTCATCGCCTCGGACTGGTCGTGGGTGACGTACACGGTGGTCGTGCCGAGGTCGGACTGGAGGGCGGCGATGTCGGCGCGCATCTGCACGCGCAGCTTGGCATCGAGGTTCGACAGCGGCTCGTCCATCAGGAACACCTTGGGCACCCGGACGATCGCACGTCCCATCGCCACCCGCTGACGCTGCCCGCCGGAGAGCTGTCCGGGCTTGCGCTCCAGCAGGTCGGTCAGCTCGAGCAGCTCGGCGACCTCGCGTACCCGTTGCGTCCGCTCGGCCTTCTTGACGCCGGCGATCTTGAGCGGGAAGCCGATGTTCGCCGCGACCGAGAGATAGGGGTAGAGGGCGTAGTTCTGGAAGACCATCGAGATGTCGCGCTTCTTCGGCGGATCGAAGGTGACGTCTCGCTCCCCGATGTAGATCGCCCCCGTGTCGACCTCCTCCAGCCCCGCGAGCATGCGCAACGCCGTGGTCTTGCCGGAGCCGGAGGGCCCGACGAGCACCATGAACTCGCCGTCGGCGATGTGGAGGTCGAGGGCGTCGACCGCGGGCGCGTCCGAGCCGGGGTAGATCCGCGTTGCCTGCTCGAAGCGGACGTCAGCCATCGGCTCCTCCCGTGGCTGCGAGCTCGCTGCGCACGCGCTCCCGCGCAGCCTCGTCGGCGCCGATCGTGCCGAGGGCGCAGAGCGCTGCTCCGAGCACGGGGGGCGCGTGGGTCGGCCGGATCTCGATCCGCGGGCCGATCGCCCGGAGCCGGTCGCGAAGCTTGTTCAGCATCGCATCGTCGAGGCTGCGCGCGACCCCGCCGCCGACGGCGACGTCGACTTCCTCGCCGGCGAGCCCGAGGCGCTCGAGCGACGCCCCGACGAAGGCCGCGATCTCGTCGAGCAGGCGCGTGACGATCGCGGCCGCGACGTCGTCGCGCCCGGCCTCGGCGAACACGAGCGGCGACAGCTCGAGCACGCGACGCCGCGGCAGTGCGCCGAGATGGATCGCGTGCGCGACCTCGTCCGGCGTCTCCAGCCCGAACTGCGCCGGCACGGCCTGCTCCAGCGCCGTCTTCGGCCCGCGCCCGTCCGCGCTCCGCGCCGCCGACCAGAGCGCGGTCATGCCGATGTCGAACCCGCCGCCCCAGTCGCCGGTGATCTCGCCGAGAGCCGGGAAGCGCACCTCGCGGCCGTCGGGCGCGACCGCGACGCAGTTGATGCCGGCGCCGCAGACGAGCCCGACGCCCCAACCGTGGCGCGTCCCCGCCCAGAGCACCGCGTAGGTGTCGTTCGCAACGGCGGTGTGCGTCGCCCACTGGAGCGACTCGACGCGGCGCTGGAGCTCCTGCTCCTCTGCCGGGAAATCGACGCCGGCCATGCAGAGCTGCCCGGCGGAGGCGATCGGGCCGTTCGCACGGACGAGCCCCGCCTGTGCGGTCGCCTCGTCGAACAGCTGCTGCAGCACCTCGAGACTTCCCTCGACGCCCAGGTGGTGCGGCGAGCTGAGCGGCCCGCGCACGAGGGAGAGCAAGACGCCGTCGCTGCGGACGAGCGCGAGGTCGGTCTTCGAATTGCCGCCGTCGACCGCGACGATCACGTCGGTCATGACACCGCCTCCCCGAGCATGCTCTCGGCGAGCGCATCGACCTTCGCCGACTGGCCGATCAGGGGATGGGCGAGGAGCGCCTTGCGGGCGGTCGCCGGGTCACGGGTCACGGCGGCCTCCGCCGCGAGCCGCTCGTACGCGGCCACGTGCTGCGTCAGCCCGAGCAGCTCGGCCGGCAACGGTGGCTGGGGGAGGGGAGCCGGTCCGGCGGGCGTGACCTGCGCGGGCAGCTCGACGACGTCGTTTGGCTGCAGGCCGGCGAGGGTCGTGCCGTTCCGCACGTCGACCACGTGGACGCCCTCGCGCACGCCGCAGAGCGACGCGACGAGGCCGACGGCCGCCTCGCTGTAGAACGCGCCGCCGCGCTGCTCGAGCAGCGGCGGCTTCTCGTCGAGCAGCGGGTCCCGGTAGAGCTCGAGCAGCTCGCGCTCGATTCCGGCCACGACCTCGGCGCGCGGCGTCTCGCCGTCGAGCTGGCGCGTGAGCACCTCGTCGTGCGCGTAGAAGTAGTGGAGGTAGGGCGACGGCAGCACGCCGAGCTCGTCGACGAGGGCGTGTGGCTGGTTCGCGAGGTCGGCGAGCTCGTCGCCGTACTCCTCGAGCAGCTGCGGTAGCACGTCGCTCCCGTCGAGGTAGGCCGCCCGCACCCAGCTCAGGTGGTTGAGGCCGACGTTGTTCACGAGCACGCGGTCCGGCTCGACGGCGAGGAGCTTCGCGAAGGAGCGCTGGAAGCCGATCGCCACGTTGCACAGGCCAACGGCGCGGTGACCCGCGTCGAGCAACGCGCGCGTGACGATGCCGACGGGGTTCGTGAAGTCCACGATCCATGCGCCGGGCTCCGCGCGCTCGCGCACGTGCTCGGCGATCTCGAGCACGACGGGCACCGTGCGCATCGCCTTCGCGAACCCGCCGGCGCCGGTCGTCTCCTGTCCGATGCAGCCGCACGCGAGCGGCCGGGTCTCGTCGCGCAGTCGGGCGCTCTGGCCGCCGACCCGGATCTGGAGCAGGACGAAGTCGGCGCCCTCGACCGCCTCGTCGAGATCGCATGTCGAGTTCAGGCGGCCGCTGAAGGCCGCACGCCGCAGCATCCGCGCGGCCAGCGCGCCCACGACGTCGAGCCGCTCGGCGTCGACATCGTGGAGCGCGAGGGCGTCGACCGGCAAGGCCGAGAGCCCCGAGACGAGCTCGGCGTGTAGGTCGAGCCGGCGCCGACGACCGCGACCTTCATCCCTTCACCCCCGTCAGCGTGACGCCCTCGACGAACGCGCGCTGCGCGAGGAAGAAGAGGATGATCACCGGCGCCATCATCAGCAACGTCGCCGCCATCGTGAGCGGCCACTGCACCTGGTGCAGGTTCCGGAACTGCGCGAGCCCGATCGACGCGACCCAGTTGTTCGGGTTCTCGCCCACGTAGAGCAGGGGCAGGAAGAAGTCGTTCCACGTGTACAGCACGGAGAAGAGCGCGACGGCCGCGATCGCGGGCTTCGCGAGCCGGCAGACGACGGTCGTCAGGATCCGCAGCTCGCCGCACCCGTCGACGCGCGCCGCGTCGATGTACTCCTCGGGGATCGTGAGGAAGAACTGGCGCAGCAGGAAGATCGCGAACGCGTCGCCGAAGAAGTTCGGGATGATCAGCGGCCAGAGCGAGCCGACGAGGTGCAGCTTCGCCCACATCACGTAGAGCGGCACGACCGTGACCTGCGGGGGCAGCATCAGCGCGACCAGGACGACGAGGAACATCGCATCGCGTCCACGCCAGCGGAGCCGTGCGAACGCATACGCGACCGGGATGCTCGAGACGAGCAGCCCCAGGGTCGCGAGCGACGAGTAGATGAACGAGTTCAGCGCCCACCGCCACAGCGGCGAGTGCTCGAACACGTCGACGTAGTTGCTCCACCGGAACGGCTCGGGCCAGAGGTTGGTCGAGAGCGCCTGCTCGTCCGTCATCAACGAGGTGAGCACGACGAAAACGACGGGGAGCACGAACGCGGCGGCTGCCGCGATCAGCAGGCTGTGCTGCGCGACCGAGACGAGGAAGCGCCGCCGCCGCACGTGCCTCGGCGGGCGCCGTCGCACCGCCGGGGCGGCAACCGCGCTCATCGCGTCGCCCCCGCGTAGTGCACCCAGCGCCGGGAGTTGCGGATGATCACGAGCGTGATCAGGAACGCGACCGCGAGGAGCAGCATCGCCATCGCCGCGGCGTAGCCCATGTTGAAGAAGCGGAACCCGTGGTAGTAGAGGAGGATCGGGTAGAAGAGCGTGGAGCCCTCCGGGTAGCCGAGCTCGAGCGTCGACTGCGACCCCGCCTGTGAGGCCTGGCCGGCCGCGACGCTGGCGGCCACGTACGCCTGCGTGAAGTACTGCATCGCCTGGATCACGCCGAGCACGACCGCGAACAGGATCACGGGGCTGATCGAGGGGAGCATCACGTAGCGGATGCGCTGCAGCACGCCCGCGCCGTCGAGCTGCGCCGACTCGTCGAGGTGCTGCGGGAACGTCGAGGATCGACGCCAGGAAGATGATCATCGTGTTGCCGATCCCCCAGAGCGCGAGCAGGGTGAGCGATGGCTTCGCCCACGCCGGGTCGTTGAACCAGAGCGGGCCCTCGATGCCGAGTTTCCCGAGGATCGTGTTGACCGGGCCCGTCGCGGGGTTGAAGACGTAGACGAACGCGAGCGTCGCCGCGACCGGCGGCACGAGCGCGGGGAGGTAGAAGACCGTGCGGAAGAGGCCGACTCCGTGCCGCGCCCGCGCCACCATCAACGCGATCCCGAACGCGAACAGCACCTGCAGCGGGACGAGGATCGCCACCAGCCAGAGGGTGTTCTTGATCGCGGGCCACACCTGCGGATCGCCGTGGAACAGGTAGCGGTAGTTCGCGAGGCCGACCCAGCGCGGCGGGTTGAGCAGGTCGTAGTGGAAGAACGAGAGGTAGCCGCTCATCACGAGCGGGTAGCCGAAGAACACGCTGAAGCCGACGATCCAGGGCGAGAGGAAGAGCAGGATCGTGCCGCGGCGGCGCCACGTCGCACGCCGCTTCGCCCGCCGGCGCGTGGCCGACGGCGCGGCCGGGACGGCACGTGCCGTCCCGGCTGCCGCCGGAAGGCTCACGGCGCTCCGCCCGCTCCTGCCTGCGCGAGCTTCGCGTCGATCTGCTTGTCGACCTCCTCGAGCCCGCCCACGAGGTCCTTCACCTTTCCAGACTGCCACTTCGCGAGGAAGCTCTGGAGGGTGTCGAGGTGCGCAGCCCCGGCCGCGGTGATCGGGATCGTCTGGGACTTCGGGTTCGTGAAGATGCGCCCGAACGTCGCGAAGCGCGGATCGGGCTGGAGCTCCTTCGAGTGCGTCGAGCTCACGGTCGAGGGCACGTTGCGGATGCCGTTCGAGAACGTCGCGAGCGCGTGGTCGTTGGTGGTCAGGTAGCGCACGAGAGCCCAGGCGGCATCACGGTTCTTGCCGTTCTTCGGGATCCCGATGATCGTGCCGTTGATGTAGCCGGCGCCGTAGAGCGACGGCTTCAGGACCGGCATCGGCGCCGTGCCGTAGGCGAGTTCCGGATGCTCGGCCTTGATGAACGCGACGCGCCATTCGCCGTCCATCATCATCGCGAGCTTGCCCGTCTCGAAGGCGTGCGAGGCGGAGAACTCGTCACCCGCGCCCGTCTGCCACTTGACGAGGTTCTTGAACCCGTAGAAGTCGACGAGGCTCTTCTGCCAGCGCAGGAACTTCGCCCAGGCGGGGTCGGAGCCGAGCGCGGACTTGTCGCCGGAGAAGTACTTCCCGTTGAAGAGCGGCTGATAGGCGCCGGCCGTGTTCTGGTAGAAGCCGAAGAAGGGGTCGAAGCCGACGACCTTGAGCGAGCCGTCCGGGTTGCGCTTCGTCAGCTTCTTCGCATACGCCGCGAGCTGCGCCAGCGTCTTCGGCGGGCCCTTGAGGCCGGCCTGCTGGAGGAGCTTCTTGTTGTAGTAGAAGCCGTAGACGTCGGCGAGCAGCGGCAGCGCGCAGCGGGTGCCTTTGTACTGCGTGTAGTACTGCGTCGCCTTCGGGAAGATGTCGATGTTGATCTTGTCCTGCTTGAGGTACGGGGCGAGGTCGATCCAGCCGCCCGACGAGCAGTAGATGCCGACGTTCGACGACGTGAAGGAGCTGACCACGTCCGGGGCGTTGCCCGCGCGGAGTGAGGCGATGATCTTGTCGTCGTTGATCCCCCCGACGACGTTCACCTCGACGTTCGGATTCTTCGCGTCGTACTCCTGGACGACCTTCTTGAACTCCGCAAGCTCGCGGGCCGTCCAGCCGACCCAGATCGTCAGCTTCGTCACGCTCGCCTGGTTCGTCCTTGTCGGGCTTGCCGCCGCGAGGCTCGCGCCGATCGCGAGCGCCGTCAGCAGCGTCACCGCCACTGCCACGCGTTTCATCACTCAGCCTCCTTCGGTCGGGCTTCGACGAGTTTCTGTTAGTGATCTTTACTAGATGAGCCTATGACTCGAGCGAGACGACTGTCAAGGGGCTATTTGCGGTCTTTACACGTAAAGTAGGCTGACGAGATGGCGAAAGCGGCGCTGCCCCCTCTGCTCAAGGACCTGAACGAGCGCACCGTGCTCGAGACGATCCGCTCGGGTGCTCCGATCTCGCGGGCGGAGATCTCGCGCCGGGCCGGCATCTCCAAGCCGACCGTGTCGCTCGCGCTCCAGGCGCTCGTCGACGCAGGCCTCGTCCACCGGGTCGAGCCAGCACCCGGCCGGCCCACCTACGGGGCCGTCTACTTCGACCTCGTCCCGGAGGCAGGGCTCGTCCTCGGCCTCGATCTCGGCGCTCGGTTCCTGCGCGGCGCGATCTGCGACCTGCGCGGTGAGATCCGCGCGCGGCAAGACGTCGAGGTGGCGGGGTCGGAGGCCGACCAACTCGTCGACCTGATCGCCCGTCTGCGCGACTCGCTCGTGGTCGCAAGCGGCCTTTCGGCCGAGCTCGTGGACGGTGCCGTCGTCGGGGTGCCCGGGGTCATCGACGAGGCGACCGGCGTGATCCGCCAGACGCATTTCGTCGGCTCTCGAAGGGCTCCCGCTGCGGGAGGCGATCGAGCAGCGACTCGGAATCCGTGTCACGCTCGACAACGACATCAACCTCGCCGCGCTCGGCGAGCACTGGTGCGGCTCCGCGCGGGGCCTCGACGACTTCGCGTTCCTCTCGGTCGGCACCGGTCTCGGGGCGGGGATCGTGCTGCACGGCGAGATCCATCGCGGGCGCAACGGGGCCGCGGGCGAGGTCGACCTCGTCGCGGCCGGAGTGGGTACCGACCTGGATCCCTGCGCATCCGCGTTGTCGGCGCTCGCCGGGCAACTCGCCGAAGGCGCGGCGACGACCCTGTCCCCACCGTTCGATCCGCCTGCGGTCTTCGCGGCCGCGCGCGCCGACGACGAGGTCGCGCGCGCCGTCGTCGCCGAGGAGGCCCGGCGGATCGCGACGCACATCGCCCCGATCGCCGCGGTCGTCGACCTCCCGCTCGTGGTGCTCGGCGGCGGCATCGGCACGAACGGCGGTGACCTGCTGCTCGAGCCGGTCCGAACGCTGCTCTCCGACTGGTTGCCGTTCCCACCCCAGGTCGAGGTGTCGAGCCTCGGCGACGGCGCGGTGCTCAGCGGGGCGCTGGCGCTCGGGCTGCGCTACGCGCACGACAACGTGTTCGCACGCCGTCGCGGCTGACCCACCGCTAGCGGAGTTTCCCGCGGGCGCGGATCGGGAGCGTGTCGACGACCTCACCGCCACGGTGGAGGACGAGCTCGTCGTACATGTTCGTCGTGCCGCAGGCGTGGTTCGGGATCACGCTCACGCGGTCCCCGATCGCGGGCGGTGCCGCGCACTCCGAGACGTCCACGATGCCGTGCTCCTCGTTGAGGAGCTCGACCTGCGCCTCCGGGTGCGCGACGAGCAGCCCGTAGCCGGCCACCCCGGCGGCGCGGTCGGACGTCAGGGCCTTCGACCCCGCGTCGAGGATCGCCCGGTCGGCCGTGGGCCTGCTCACCACGGTCGCGAGCACGCGGAGCGCGCAGTCCGCGAGCGCGACCGAGCCGTTCGCGATGCAGGCCCGGTCGCCGTACACGTACGTGCCGACGCGCAGCTCCGTGGCGACCCCCAGCTCGTGCGCGATGCGCGCGGTCGGCGTGCCGCCGACGCTCACGCAGTCGGCGCCGCCGGCGAGGTCGAGCGCCTCGCGGAGCCACTCCCCCCGCGCCCGGGGGGGCGGGGTAGGTCATGAAGCCGCGGAACTGCTCCACGCGCGCGGCCAGCCTCGCTGCATCCGCGGGTGTCTGCACACCAGTTCGTGCCCCGCCGGTGTCGCACTCCACGAGAGTCGGGAGGTCGAGACCGGCGAGCGTGGCGGCGCCCTCGTCCGAGTCGACGATCACGGTGACGTCGGCGCGCTCCGCGAGCGCTCGCAGGCGGGCGACCTTCGCCTCCCCGATCAGCGGGAAGCTGACGAGGATGTCGTCGAAGCCGGCGTCCGCGAAGATCTCGGCCTCGCCGAGCTTCTGGCACGTGATCCCGTGCGCGCCGGCCGCCACCTGCAGCCGAGCCACCTCCGGGAGCTTGTGTGTCTTCACGTGGGGGCGCAGCGAGAGCCCGTGCTGGTCGCAGTAGCGCTGCATCCCCGCGATGTTCCGCTCGACCGCATCGAGATCCGCGGTGAGGACGGGGGTGTCGAGCTCGTCTACCCGCACCGGCGCGACCGTACAGCAAACGTCATGTGCGCCTGAGCGCCCGGCCGGGCAGCGCGCCGGTTCGCCGTCCCCCGTCCACGACGAGCTCCCCGTTGACGACGACGTACGGGATGCCCTCGGGCAGACGTCGGGGATCGTCGTACGTCGCCGTGTCGCGGACCGCGAGAGGGTCGATACACGTGACGTCGGCGTAGGCACCTTCCCGCAGGACACCCCGGTCGGCAAGACCGAGCCTCGCCGCGGGGCGGCCGGTCATCCGGTGCACCGCCTGCTCCCAGCTGAGGATCCCGAGCTCGCGCACGTAGACCGCGAGATAGCGGGGAAACGTGCCGTACGCCCGTGGGTGAGGTGCGTCACCGACGAGGATGCCGTCGCTCCCGACCGCGTGCCGGGCATGCCTCATGATCGTGCGGACGTTCTCCTCGTTGCCGATGTGGAGAAGACAGCCGACGTCGAGCTGGCGCTCCACGAGCACTTCGCAGACCCAGTCGACCGGGCCGGCGTCCTTCCGCCGCGTCGGCGACCGCCTCGCCGTCGACGACGACGAGTGACCAGTCGACCGGGACGCCGTGGAAGCCATCGGAGCCGGTCTCTTCCAGCTCGAGGCGCAGCCGCTCCCTGAGCGCGGGATCCGCGAGGCGCCGGAGCGTCGCGGAGGGGCCGCCTGCGTGCACCCAGCTCGGGAACAGGGCGTGGAGCGAGGTCGCGCCTGCGAGGTACGGGTACGTGTCGAGCGTGACGTCCACTCCCGAGTCGTCGATCAGCGCGAGGAGCTCCGGCGCTCGCCCCCGGTTCGGCGGGAAGCCGAGGTGGGCGTGGGCGAAGATGGAGCGGGACGTCGGCACGGCGGGCAGTCTCGATCGCCTCGCCGTACGCCTCGAGCGCGCGTAGTCCGTAGTTGCGGTGGTGGGGACAGTAGAAGCCGCCGCGTTCGCGAACGACCTCGAGGAGCGCGACGAGCTCGTCGTCGTCCGCGTACATGCCCGGGGCGTATTGCAGCCCGGCCGAGAGTCCGAACGCGCCCTCGTCGAGCGCGGCGGCGAGCAGCTCCTGCATGTGGCCGAGCTCTGCTGTGGTCGGCGGCCGGGCATCGGAGCCCATCGCACACATGCGGATCGTCCCGTGCGGGGCCAGGTACGCGGCGTTGACCGCGAGGCCGTTTCGGTCGAGCCGCGCGCAGGTACTCGCCGACCGAGCGCCAGTCCCAGTCGAAACCCTCCGGGTCGCCGTTCCAGGCGGCGAGCTGGACGCGAAGCTGATCGAGCACGGCGTCGGTGACGGGCGCGTAGCTCGAGCCGTCGTGGCCCAGCAGCTCGAGCGTCACGCCCTGGCAGACCTTCGCCTCGTGGGTGGATCGGAGAGCAGCCGCAGGTCCGAGTGGGTGTGCATGTCGACGAACCCCGGACAGACAAGCAGGCCGTCCGCGTCGATCGTGCGCGCCGCGGGAAGCTCGTCGAGCGTGCCGACGCCGACGATGCGGTCGCCCGCGAGCGCGACCTCCGCAGGGGTCGCGGGTGCGCATGTCCCGTCGATGACCCGACCGCCGCGGATGACCAGGTCGACGTGCATGTCGCTACCGCGACTGCACTCGCGCGCTGAGGATCGAGCAGGAGACGCATGTCGGCCATGTGCCGGGAACATAACGACCGGCGCCCGACGAAACACATCGCAGCGTCGATGCGGATAGACCGCGACCCGGCTCCGGGGTGCCTACGGATTTGCGTCGACGAGCAGCCAGGGACACTTTGGCTGCGATGTACGCACGAGCGCTCGACGACGCCACGACCCGCCTCCGCGAGCTTCGGCAGGAGGAGTCGCAGGACATCGCCCTCGGACTGCTCGCGCTTGCGCTCGCGCTCGTCGCCACCCGGCTTCGTCCCGAGCTCGCGATGCCGCTCTTCCTCGGCGGGGTCGCCGTGGGCGCGCTCGGCGTGCGGGCGCTCTGGCGTCGCTGGGACCTCGTCGACCGGCTCGCCGGCGACCACGACGCGTACGTGATCGCCGAGATCAGGACGTACGCGGCACGGGAGGCGACCACCGAGCGCCGCCACGCATTCGCGACCGCGATCCGGAGCACGCTCGACGGGCCGGTTCCGCTCGCCGGGGGCCGGGACGACGTCGTCGAGGCGCTGCGGGCGCTCGCCTCGGAGCTCGACGACGACGGCCTCGACCTCGATCCGGTCGCGGCGGTCGCCTGCATGCGGCTCGTGCGCGACCCGGTCGACAGCCCGCTGCTCGCCCCGGGCGCTGCGCCGGACGAGCTGCGCGACCGAGTACGCCACATCCGGGCGGGATTCGGCCCGCGGGGCACGGCCGGCGCCGATTCGCCTGGCTGAGCAACGCGAACTGGAATACGCTCCTCCCGCGATGGGGTCGACGACGACGTCCGAGGGGTTCGCCTGGCACGGTCTCACCGCGGAGGGGGCCTGCGAGCGGCTCGGGGTCGACCCGCGGCTCGGGCTCGACGCGGCGGAGGTGGAGCGGCGGCGTCAGCAACACGGCGCGAACAAGCTCGCGGAAGCGGCGCAGGAGCCCGGCTGGCACGCGTTCCTCCGCCAGTACCGGGACCTGATGCAGCTCGTGCTGGTCGGCGCGGCGATCGTCAGCATGGCCGCGCTGCAGGAGTTCGGGACGGGCATCGCGATCCTCGGGTTGACCGTGGTGAACGCGATCCTCGGCCTCAACCAGGAGGGCAAGGCGGCCGAGAGCGTGGCGGCGCTGCAGAAGATGCTCGTGATCCGCGCACACGTGCGCCGCGGGGGCGAGATCCTCGACGTTCCCGCGGAGGAGCTCGTGCCGGGCGACGTCGTCACGTTCGAGGCGGGCGACAAGGTGCCGGCCGACGGCCGCCTGCTCGTAGCCGCGACCCTCGAGATCGAGGAGGCGGCGCTCACGGGCGAGAGCACGCCGGTGCTCAAGGACGTCGCGCCGGTCGCCGACGGCGACGTCCCGCTCGGCGACCGTGTCGACATGGCGTACATGAACTCGACCGTGACACGCGGCCGCGGCGAGATGGTCGTGACCGAGACCGGCATGGCGACCCAGGTCGGGGAGATCTCGGGGATGCTGAGCCGGGTTCAGCAGGAGAAGACACCGCTCACGCGCCAGCTCGACCAGCTCACGGTCCTGATCACGATCATGGCCGCGGCGGCGCTGGTGCTCGTGATCGTCTTCGGGCTCGTCAACGGCGATGACTTCGACGAGCTGTTCCTCGTCGGGATCAGCCTCGCGATCGCCGCGATCCCGACCGGCCTTCCCGCCGTCGTCACGACGATGCTCTCGCTCGGCACCCAGGCGCTCGCGGCCAAGGGCGCGATCGTGAAGCGACTGCGCTCGGTGGAGACGCTCGGCTCGACGTCGGCGATCTGCTCCGACAAGACCGGGACGCTGACGCTCAACCAGATGACGGCACGTCAGCTCGTGCTCGTCGGGCGCCGGTACTCGATCGAGGGCGAGGGCTACGGGACCGTGGGCAAGATCCTCCACGTCGCCGGTGAGAGCGACACCCCGCTCGAGCCGTTCCTTCTCCCGATGGCGCTCGCGAACGACGCAACCGTGCGCGAAGGCGAGATCGTGGGCGACCCGACCGAGGCGGCGCTGGTCGTGCTCGCGGCGAAAGGTGGCATCGACGTCGACGAGACGCGGCGCGCCTATCCGCGCCTCGCCGAGGTTCCGTTCGACTCCGAGTACAAGCTGATGGCGACCTTCCACGAGCTGGAGGAGAACGGCCGTGCCGTCGTCCGCTGCTTCGTCAAGGGTGCGCCCGACGTCCTGCTCGCCCGCTCGGCGACGGTCCACGACGCCGACGGCTCCACCCTGTCCGCGGACAGCGCCCGCGACCGGGTGCTCGCCGAGAACGACCGCCTCGCAGGCGACGGGCTGCGCGTCCTGGCCGTCGCCTCGCGCGACCTCGACCCCGCGTCGTTCGATCCCGCGGGAGACCTCCTCGGCGAGGTGCGGGACCTGAGCCTGCTCGCGCTCGTCGGCATCGTCGATCCGCCCCGCAAGGAGGCGAGGGACGCGATCGCCGAGTGCAAGGACGCCGGCATCCGCGTGCGCATGATCACCGGCGACCACGTCACGACCGCGGCCGCGATCGCCGGACAGCTGGGGATCGAGGGGCGCGCCCTGTCCGGGACCGAGTTCGCGGCCCTGAGCGACGAGGAGCTCGACGAGCAGGTGGACTCGATCGGCGTCGTCGCCCGCGTCGCTCCGGAGGACAAGGTACGACTCGTCGACATGCTCGAGCGGAAGGGCAACGTCGTCGCGATGACGGGCGACGGGGTCAATGACGCGCCCGCGCTCAAACGGGCCGACATCGGCGTCGCGATGGGGATCACGGGCACGGAGGTGACGAAGGAGGCGGCGGACATGATCCTCACCGACGACAACTTCGCCACGATCGTCGCGGCGGTCGAGGGCGGCCGCGGCATCTACGACAACCTGATGAAGTACGTGCGGGTGCAGCTGATCATGCTCGGCGGCTTCATCCTGCTCTTCGTCGGCGCCGGGATCTTCGTGATCGCGGACGGCGCTCCGCTGACGCCGCTCCAGATCCTCTGGATCAACTTCGCGATCGACGTCGTGCTGGCGATCGGGCTCGGCTTCGATGCACCCGCCCCGGGGCTCATGCGTCGCAGGCCGCGCGACGCGAGCGCACCGATCGTCGACCGCCCTCTTGCGATGCGCCTGGGCGTCGCGAGCGTCGTGATGGCCGCGCTCGCGCTCGGCATCGTGGCCTGGGGGGAGGACCGCTACGACCTCGCGGTCGCGACCACGATGGGGCTGACGACGTTCTCGCTCATGCACGTCGTCGCCGCGCTCGAGGCCCGCGAGCCCACCGAGACGATCTTCAGCCGCTACACGATCGCGAACCGGCGCTTCGTCCAGCTGATCGGCGCCGCGCTCGTGCTCACCCTGCTCGTGACGGAGCTCAGGATCCTCCAGCGCATCTTCGACACGGTCTCGCTGACGAGCTCGCAATGGGGCATCTGCCTGCTCGGCCCCCTCGTCTACCTCGCGCTCGCCGAGCTCGCGAAGCTCGTCGAGCGGCGCACCGGCGGTGAGCCGGAAGCCGTCGGCCTCGCCGAGCCGGCGACTGCCGCCGCCTGACGTCCCTGCTCTGACTGCGCGTCGCTAGCCGGCGGCCCACTCGACGGCGGCGTCGAGCTCGTTCGTCCCGACCACGCGGACCTCGCCGGGAACCATCCAGCCGAACGCTTTCACCGCGTGGTGCAACCAGTCCTTGTCGGTGACGACCGCGATCTTCTCCCACGAGCGCAGATCCTTCGTGCCGAGCTTCGCGTCGTCCCACATCGCGCCGAGCGTCAGCCCGTCGAACTCGTCGCCGAGGACGTACACGAAGCGGACGCGCCCGTGCGCCTCCCGGTGCCTCGCGACCGCCGGCGCGAGCACCTGCTCGTAGTCCTCGTCGGTCACCTTGCCGACCGCCTCGACCCCGAGCACGTTCTCGGGGAGGTTCTCCAGCATCCTGATCAGCTGGTCTCCTCCGTCGACTCGTGGCTCCGCTTCGCGAGCTTACGCTCCTTGCGCGCAGCCTGCTGCTCCGCCGCCTTCTCCTTCGCCTCGCCGTACGACTCGCGGACGAGCTGCTTGCCGCCCGTCCAGCCGAACGCCCAGACGAGCAGCACGATCGCGAAGATCTGGTTCCAGGCCGTCGTGATCAGCTGCTGACCGAGCGAGTACGCGGCCGCCGTCGTCGGATCGGTGACCTTGCTGAGGCTCGCGGAGTTGACCGCCTGGGTGATCCCGACCGCACCGGGCGTGAAGGACGCGACGTTCGCGAGCGAGTTGCCGCCGACCACGCTCATGATCGAGTGGAACGTGACCGGGATCCCGTAGGCCGCGAGGAAGATCCCGACCACGGCGAGCTTGGAGATCCAGCCGACGAACTGCGGCGCGACGACGTGGGTGAGGTACACGCGCGGGTACGTGAGGATCCGCCCGCCGACCTTCGCCTTCTCCCAGAGCCCGTGCATCTTCCGCCAGAGGATGCGGACGAGGATCAGGACGAGGATGGCGCCGCCCGCGATGATCAGCGCGGTGAAGAAGGGGTGCCCCGAGATGTTGCCGAGCTCGATGTCGAACGAGCCCGGCACCGAGAGGAAGAGATACAGGTAGACGAACGTGCCGGCGGCCGTGAAGAAGATCTTCTGGACGAGGAAGCCGGCGAACACGCCCGCGAACGTCGACCCGGCGATGAACGTGAGGAAGAGGAACATCATCACGAACGTGCCGATGTTGGCCGGGAGCCAGCCGTTGAGCGCGACCCCGACCGCATACGCGGCGAGCACGGGCCTGAACGGGATCACGGCGTTCGGATAGCCGTAGCGGAGGATCCACAGCCAGCCGAAGGCGACCGCGACGGTCTGCACGGTCTGGAAGAACAGCCCTGCGACGAGGTAGCCGAGCGAGATGCTCGTCATCTCGTGCCACAGCGAGTCGAACCACGAGCGGACGTCCCAGCCGAGCTGGTCGACGACCACCCAGATGATCGCGATCACGATCGCGCCGATCAGCAGCCGCTTCCAGCGGGGCCGAACGGGCTCGGATGGGGCGGGAACGGCTTCGCTCATCGCGCTTGGAGCTTAGAGCGCCCGTCGTGCGGGCGCGAGCCGTCGTCCCTGTGCACACCGGCTTCACCCGGGGTGATTGCACGCCCGGCTCGTTTCCGCGACGGGCATGCAGGGTTAGAGTCCGCGCGTGGCCGACGAGACCGCGACGACTCACGGCCAGGCGCCGCGGCGCACCGACGTCATCCCGCAGCTGCGTCCGACGCGGCTTGTCCTCTCGCTCGTCGTCAACGCGGTCGCAGTGTTCGTCGCGGCCGGGATCCTGCCGGGCCTCGAGGTCGGCGACTTCTGGCAGGCGCTGCTCGCCGCCGCGGTGATCGGGCTTCTGAACGCCGCGCTCTCGCCGCTCGTCGCCGCGGTCCGGCTCCCCTACACGGTTGCCACCTCGTTCCTGCTCGTGCTCGTGCTCGACGCGCTGATCATCCTGCTCGCCGACGCGGCAACCGATCAGGCGATCCAGGTGGACGGCTTCTGGTGGGCGCTCGTCGCGGCGATCGTGATCTCGGCCGTCGCCACCGTCCTCGACGTCGTGGTGGGTGCGGACGACGACGACGCGTACACGCTGCGTGTGATCCACCGGATCGCCGGTCGCTCCGGCGAGCGCGTGACGACCGAGGAGCCGGGGATCGTGTACCTCGAGATCGACGGGCTCGCGAAGCCGATCCTCCAGCGGGCGATGCGCGACGGCAACGCGCCGCAGATGGCGACGTGGCTCTCGCACGACACGCATCGCCTCGTGGAGTGGGAGACCGACCTCTCCTCCCAGACCGGTGCGAGCCAGGCGGGCATCCTGCTCGGATCGAACGAGGACATCCCCGCCTTCCGCTGGGTCGAGAAGGAGCGGGCGGAGCTGATGGTCTGCTCGAACCCCGACGACTGCGCCGAGATCGAGCGGCGGCACGGCGGCGACGGGCTGCTGCGGGACGGCGGCGCCAGCCGGGGGAACCTCCTCTCCGGCGAGGCCGACCACGTGCTGCTCACGGCGAGCCGCGTGAGCGCGGAGAAGAAGGCCAACCCGGGCTATCGCGCCTTCTTCGCGAACGGCTTCAACGTCACGCGCACGCTCGTGCTCGTCTTCTGGGAGGTGATTCTCGAGCTCGTCGCGGCCGAGCGGCAGCGGCGACGCAACGTCCTGCCGCGCGGCCATCGCGGTGGCATCTACCCCCTCCTGCGTGCGGGCATGTGCGTACTGGTCCGCGACCTCACGGTGTTCGCGGTGCTGACGGACATGTTCAAGGGCCGTCCGGCGATCTACGCGACCTTCGCGAGCTACGACGAGGTCGCCCACCACTCGGGCCTCGAGCGCCCGGACACGCTCGAGGCGCTGCGGAAGCTCGACCAGCAGTTCGGGCGCATCGCGCGGGCGCGCCGGTACGCGCCACGGCCCTACCACCTCGTCGTGCTCTCCGATCACGGGCAGACGCAGGGCGCGACGTTCAAGCAGCGCAACGGCTACGCGCTCGAGGACCTCGTCCAGGACTCGGTCGAGGCGCGCACGGTGCACGCGGTGTCGGGCGAGGACGAGAGCCGGACGAACGTCGGCGTCGCGTTCGACGAGGCGACCGGCCACGGCGAGCAGTCGGGACAGAAGCGCAGCCCGAAGAAGGACGTCTCGGGCAAGGACGTCGTCGTGCTCGGCTCGGGCAACCTCGGGCTCGTCTACTTGATGGACGAGCCGCGTCGGCTGACGAAGGAGGAGATCGACGAGCGGCATCCCCGACTGCTCCCGGCGCTGCAGGCGCATCCCCACGTCGGCTTCCTGCTCGTGCGCTCGGAGGCGGACGGGCCGGTCGTGCTCGGACCGCGCGGCGTGCGCTACCTCGACGGCGACCGCGTCGAGGGAGAGGACCCGCTCGCGCCGTTCTCGGCGCACGCGGCCGACCACCTGCGCCGCTCGGACGGGTTCGCGCACGCGCCCGACCTGTACGTCAACAGCTTCTACGACCCCGAGCTCGACGAGGGCTGCGCCTTCGAGGAGCTGATCTCGTTCCACGGGGGCATGGGTGGGCCGCAGACACGCCCGTTCATCCTCGCGCCCGTGGAGCTGCCGTTGCCGGACGAGCCGATCGTCGGCGCGGCGAGCGTGCACGGGCTCCTGAAGAGCTGGCGATACGCAGCGATCGTCGACGCCGGCTGATAAGGCCCGCCCCTGAAGGGGCTCACAAGGTGGGCCTCTCGGCGAGCAGCCGCTCGATCGCGGCCAGACGCTGCTCGATGTTGCGCAGCATTACCTGGGTCTCGTCCTCGTCCGCCGAACGCGCCGCCTCGAGCTCGGCGCGGTCGGCGTCGACGAAGACCGAGGTCACGGTCGCGACGAGGAACGAGATGAACGTGATGCCGAAGAGCATCACCGAGGCGCCGAGGATGCGGCCCCAGGTCGTGTGCGGGACGATGTCCCCATACCCGACCGTGGTGAGCGTCTCGACCGACCACCAGATGCCGTCCCCGACCGTCGGGAAGTCGCGACGGTCGATGAGCCACGCAATGACTCCGGTGCCCACGGCGAGGAGCGCGGTCACCCCCACGAGGTACGGGAACACGCGCCGTGAGAGGACCGCGCTGCGCGCGCGTCCCTCGAGCCGGGAAGCGACGCGAAGTCTGTGCCTGTCGGGCTGCTCGGTCATCTCCGGACCATCGCACAGTAGAGAGACGGTTGCCGCCGGCTTCTCATCGCCGTGTGTCGGGTCCGGGGAGGGTGCCCGGCCCGCCGATCCCCTGGCGATCGCTCGTGCCCGCGAGGTCGTGGTCGGGAGAGCTGCGCCAGTGCTCCTCGACGGTGGCGTCGAGGCGCGCGAGCTGGCCCTCGACCGCAGCGCGGTTCTCGGCGTGGACGGATTCCCGCAGCGCCTCGAGCATCGCCCGCAGCCTGCGGACGATCTGGATGCTCGTCGCCCCGTACTCCCTGATCTCCGTCACGCCGAGCATCAGATAGTCGTCCCAGCTCCGGATCGGGATCACGACGCCGCGCGTCGTCGGCTCGCGCGTCCGCTGCGGGCGCTCGGCGGGGGCGTCGCGGCCGAGCAGCCCGAGCAGGTCCTCGAGGTGATCGAGGATCTGGACGCCGGTGGTCGGGTCGTTGACGGCCGGCGACAGCGCTCGGGCCGCGATGTCGACCATGATCCGCACCGCGAACCCGGGGTCCTGCTCGATCGTGCGCTCGACGCCGAGCGCGATCATGTCGAGCAGCTTCGCCTCCGCCGTCTCGGCGTCCTCGCTCGGCTTACCGTAGACCTCGATCAGGGCGGAACCCGCGGGGATGAAGTCCCCGACGGGGAAGCGGATCACGACCACGCAGTCGTTCGCCCTCGCCCACGTGACGAGGCCGCGCATGTCGACCGCCTGGATCGCGCCCCCTTCCGTCGTGCGGACGACGAGGCTCGGCTCGCCGGCCACCTCGAACGGTGCAGGGACGACGTCGAGCGCCTCCTCGCGCGACGCCTCGGCGACGAGCTCGCGGTGGGCGCGACGCCCGGCTTGGGCGACGAGCGCGGCCACCGCAACCGGCCGGAGGCGCTGCACGGCGCGATTGAGGAAGATCACGAACAGGAGGAGGCCCGAGCCCATCAGGAACCCCGCGAGCGTCACCCCGAAGTTCGGAACGGAGTCCGCTTCGACCCGCCGGAGCAGCCCGAACGAGAACGTGAACGTCCCGATCAGCACGGCGAGCACGGACTTGAGCAACGCGTCGCGGTAGAACAGGCGCATGTAGCGGGCGGAGAACGTGCCCGTCGCCATCTGCACGACGAGGACGCTCACGGTCACGACGAACCCCGTCAGGCCGACCGCGGCGCCGACGACGCTCGCGAGCACCGCCTGGGCCGTGCCGGACGAGTACTGCCACCCCGAGGGCAGCGTGACGATCGGGTGCAGGTCGGCGACCGTGATTGCGAGCAGCGCGCCGAGGACGCCGCCGACCAGGGGAATGACCCACAAACTCCCCTTGAGATACTGGCGAGCGCGGAAGGCCGGGCCCCAGGTCACGCGACCGATGATCTCAGGGGCTTCCGACGACGCGCGACCGAGTGCCGACGTTCACCCGGGTGATCGCCGCAGCGTCTTGGCAGGAGGTATTCCGGTGTGTTTGAGTGCCAGGAGGAAACACGAGAGAGGAGCGTCAGGATGATGGTGCGCAGAGGACCCGGGCTCGTCGGCATGGCCGCCCGCACGGCCGTGGTGGCCGGGACGGCAACCGGGGCCGCGTCGCCCGCAGACAGCAGTCGAAGTACGCCGACCAGGACGCCCAGTACATGGAGCAGCAGGGCGCCGCGGTCGCGCAGGGCGCCGAGCAGGTGGCTGCGCAGCCCGACTACGTGGCCGAGCTCGAGCAGCTCGCGAAGCTGAAGGAGCAGGGGATCATCACGGAGGAGGAGTTCGAGGCGAAGAAGAAACAGACGCTCGGTATTTGACGAATCTCATCGAAATCTGGAAGGAGAGCAAATGATCGCAGCCGATTATCCGTTCCTCGATCTGCTCTGGACCATGCTGATCATCTTCGCGTGGGTGATCTGGTTCTGGCTCCTGATCACGATCTTCGCGGATCTCTTCCGCCGCCACGACACCTCCGGCTTCGTGAAGGTCTTGTGGATCATCTTCGTGATCGTGTTGCCGTTCCTCGGCGTGTTCATCTACCTGATCGCGAACCACGACGGGATGACGGAGCGGAACCTCCAGCAGACCAAGCGCGAGAAGGAGCAGTTCGACCAGTACGTGCAGACGGTCGCTGCGGGCGGCGGGGGTGCGGCGGCCGAGATCGAGAAGGCCAAGGGCCTGCTCGACTCCGGCGCCATCTCGCAGACCGAGTTCGACACGATCAAGCAGAAGGCGCTCAGCGCGTCGTAGCGGTTCGCCTGGGGGGAGCGGCGGCGGCCGCTTCCCCCAAGCTCCCTCTTGACCTGCGCAGCAGTGTCCGACAGGATGCGGCTCCCATGTGTTGTCTCCTCCTTCTCGCAACAGGACTCGGCCCACGCATCGCGCTCGGCGCGTGGTGGATCTTCGGCGACAAGGTCGACGCCGCCTTCAGCACATGGGTCTGGCCGTTGCTCGGGCTCGCCTTCCTGCCGTGGACGACGATCTTCTACGTGATCGCCTGGTCGCCGATCGGTGGAGTCACCGGCGGGGAGTGGATCTTCGTGGCGTTCGGGGTCGTGCTGGATATCGCGACCTACAGTGCCCGCGCGGCCAAGACCCGGTACGCGACGTCGTACTGACGTCCCGGGAGGTGAGGGCGAGCGATTCGGCGCCGGACGCTCGGGTCGCGTCCGCTGCTATACGTCGATCGGGAGCGTGGCCATCCAGACGACGGCGCCGACGAACAGCGTCCAGCCCATCGCGAGCACGACGATGCGCGGCCGGCCGCGCAGCCGTGAGCTGACGCCGGCGAAGAACAGCGAGCTCGCGAAGAGCACGACTGCCAGCGAGTAGTAGTCGGCTCGGGTGACGTACTTCTCTGCGGTGCGGGTGTTCATGCCTGCCTGCACCTCGAGCGCATCGGACCGCTCCTGTGCCTCGGAGTGGTACTGCGGCATCGCGAACGGCGTCAGCGGCGCCTTCGGGTTCTTCAGCGGCTTCGTTGCGACCCACGCGGTCACGGCCGGGCGAAACTCGGGCCGGAAGCGGCGGAAGTAGAAGTCGGCGAGCTCGGTGTCGCCGGTCCCGTAGGCGTCGACCCACTGGGAGAACGTCGTCACGTCGATCACGATCTGCCGGCTGGCGATGTCGGCTTCGCGGGTTGCCTGCACCCGCGCGGTCGTCGCGCGGTTGCCGGCCAGGGCCTGCTCGCTGCGCCAGTGCGCTGCCTGGAACGTCGCCCACGCGGTCGCGATCGCGGCGAGCCCGAGCAGGACGAGCGTCAGCCACTCACGGAGGTCGTGGGATTTCTGACCGGAGTCGTCGGGCATGTCCGCGCGGTCAGGCCGCCGTCGAGGCCGACAGCCCCCAGACGCCGGTGGCGGATGCGCCGGGCTCGAGCTCGATCACGTCCTCGCCGCTCCCGAACGCCTGCGGCGGACAGGTCATGGGCTCGACCGCGAGGCTGCGCCGGGCGACGTCCGGGCGCCCGTCGCCCGTGTAGAGCATCAGGTACCGGTAGTGCTCGTCGACCCAGAGCGAGATGGTTCCCCCGGTCTCCGGGTGCGCGAGCGTCACGCGCGCGAGGCCGTCGGCGTCGCGGTCGAGGTCGGTGAAGCAGTCGTCGAACGCGGTCGGCCCGAGCGGACGCGGCTCGCGGAAGTCCCGCTGCGTGCCCTCGACCGGGCTGGTCGCAACGGGGATTCCGCCCTCGGTCTCGAGCACGCTCCGCGCCGGCAGGCGGAGGACAGCGGTGTCGACGGTCCGGGTGCCGGGCGAGAGGTAGGGGTGCGCACCGGCGCCGTAGGGACACGCCTCGGCGCCGATGTTCGTCGCGGTCGTCGTGACCCGCAGGCCCTCGTCGGAGAGTGCGTACTCGACGCGCAGCGAGAGGGCGAAGGGGTAGCCCGGCTGCGGGTGGAGCTCGTGGCGCAACGCCACGCGCTCCGGCTCCCGCTCCTCCACGGTCCACGTTCCCCACCGGACCAGCCCGTGGATCGCGTTGCCGCCCTCGGGCTCGGTGAGAGGCAGCTGAAGCTCCTGCCCGTGCCAGCGGTAGTGTCCGCCCGCGATCCTGTTCGGCCACGGGATCAGCACCTGGCCGCGGCCGGAGGAGGCCATCTCGTCCGGCCCGTAGCCGTCGAGCACGTCGCGCCCGGCCGCCTCGAACGTCCGCAGCCCTGCGCCCACCTCGGTCACGACGACCCGCTGGTCGCCGTGTGAGATCTCGAACTGGTCGCCGGAGGGAGGTCGCACGCGTCGCGGCTCCGCAGGCTACGCGAGGCGTTCGAGCAGGTGGTCGCCGACGCGGAGGGAGTTCGCCATCGCGGTCAAGGCCGGGTTCACCGCTCCGATGCTCGGGAAGACGCTCGTGTCGACGACGTAGAGGTTGTCGAGCTCGTGCGCCTTGCAGTTCACGTCGAGCGCGGACGTCTCCGGGTCGGTGCCGAAGCGGCATGTGCCCGCCTGGTGCGCGCAGCCTGCGATCGGGATGTCGTTCTTCATGTACGCGAAGCGGTGGATGAGGTGGCCCGGGTTCATGTCCAACTGCCCGAGTATCGACTTGACCTTCGCGTAGAGCCGCTTCTTGGCCTCCAGGTTCGTCTCCGTGTAGGTGAGCGTCAGCTTGCCTTCGCGGTCGACGGTGACCCGGTTGTCGGCCTGTGGCAGGTCCTCGGTCGAGAGCCAGAAGTCGATCGCATGGCGCGCCATCCGCTCCAGCGTCCACTCGGGCGCGAGCCTCGTCTCTCGCGGTCGCTCGCCACGGAACATCGGCGCCGTCGACTTGCCGACCATCTGGACGTTGCCGAGCGGGTACTCGAAGTCGTCGGCCCCGAAGTAGAAGTCGTTCAGGCCGAGTGTCTTCTGGTAGGCGGTGTGGTTTTCTTCGCGCGAGAGCGCGAGCACGGCCGTCGAGTCGTGGAACATGTAGTTGCGGCCCACCTGGTCGGAGCCGTTCGCGAGACCGTTCGGGTGCTTGTCGCTCGCCGACTGCAGAAGCAGCTTTGCAGTGTTCGCCGCCCCGCACGCGACGGCAATGACGTCCCCGGCGAACCGTTCTTCCGCGCCGTCCCGCTCGACGACCACCTCGGTGACCGCCGTGCCGTCGGCGTTCGTCTCCAGTCTCGTCACCTTGGCGTTCGTCACGAGCGTGACGTTCGGATGCTCGAGAGCGGGCCGTACGCCGAGCACCTCGGCGTCCGACTTCGCGTGCACCAGGCAGGGAAAGCCGTCGCAGGTCGCGCAGCGGATGCACGTCGAGTACGGCATGTTGGACTCGTCGAGCATGATCCCGCAGGGGGCGTGGAAGGGCTGGTAGCCGGCGGCGGCGAGGTCGTCCGCGAGCTGCTGGATCCGGGGCTCGTGCGAGACCGCCGGATGCGGATAGGGCGCGCTCGCCGGAGGCTCGGTCGGGTCCTCGCCGCGGGCGCCGTGTACGTGGTAGTGCTGCTCCGCGAGCGTGTAGTACGGCTCCAGGTCCTCGTACGAGATAGGCCAAGCGGGCGAGATGCCGTCGTGATGTTGCAGCTCGCCGAAGTCCTCTTTGCGGAGCCGGTACAGGGCAGCGCCGTAGAGCTTCGTCGCGCCGCCGACGAAGTAGTGGACACCGGGCTGGAAGGGCGTGCCGCTCGCGTCGTACCACGTGTCCGGCGAGACGTAGCGGTTGTCCACGAACACGTCCTGGTCCGACCAGTTCTCGGGCTCGCGCGGAAGCCAGTCGCCGCGCTCGAGCAGGAGGATGCGCTTGCCGGACGGGGCGAGGTGCCGCGCGAGCGTGCCGCCGCCGGCCCCGGTCCCGATGATGATCACGTCGTACTGGTCCATGCTCATCCTCCTCGTGCGCCATGCGCCGCGTGGTTCAAGAGATCTCCGCCAGTCGCTCGCCGAGGATGATCCGCGCCCCCGCCTCGATCAGCGCGAGATGCGAGAACGCCTGCGGGAAGTTGCCCAGGTGCCGCCCGGTCTTCACATCGAACTCCTCGGCGTACAGGCCGAGCGGCGAGGCGATGCGCAGCAGCCGCTCCATGAGGTCGCGGGCGCGCTGCGTCTCCCCGATGATCGCGAGCGCCGACACGAGCCAGAACGAGCAGATCAGGAACGTGCCCTCCTCGCCCGAGAGCCCGTCGTCGGTCTCCTCGGTGCGGTAGCGGAGCACGAAGCCGTCCTCGGTCAGCTCGTCCGCGATCGCGAGCACCGACGCCCGCAGCCGCTCGTCGCGTCCCGGGAGGAAGCCGAACAGCGCGGCCAGCAGCGTCGACGCGTCGAGCGCGTCGGTGTCGTAGTGCTGCCGGAGCACGCCGCGGTCGCTCAGGCCGTGCTCCAGGATGTCCTGCCTGATCTCGTCGGCGGTCGCTCGCCAGGTCGCCTCGAGCTCCGAGTCGCCGCGGATCGCTGCGAGCTTGGACGCGCGATCGAGCGCGACCCAGCACATGAGCTTCGACGACACGTAGTGCTGCGGCGCGCCGCGCGCCTCCCAGATCCCCTGGTCCGGGTTGCGCCACACGCCGCTCGCGCACGTCGCCTGCGACTGGACGATCGGCCACAGGCTGCGGGGCAGCCGGTTGCTCCGGCGGGTGTGGAGGAGGATCGAGTCCAGCACCGCGCCGTACACGTCGTTCTGCCGCTGGTCGAAGGCTCCGTTGCCGATGCGCACGGGGCGCGCCCCGACGTAGCCGGAGAGCTCGTCGAGCGTCGACTCGGTCAGGTCACGGCGACCGTCGATCCCGTACATGATCTGCAGGGACCCGTCCTCGTTCGCCTCGATGTCGGCGACGAACTGCATGAACTCGTCGGCCTCCCACTCGAGGTTGAGGTAGTGGAGCGCCTGGAGCGTGAACGTCGTGTCCCGCATCCACGTGTAGCGGTAGTCCCAGTTGCGCTCGCCCCCGGGCGTCTCGGGCAGGGACGTGGTGAGCGCCGCCACCGTCGAGCCCGTCGGCATGTAGGTGAGTCCCTTGATCGTGAGCGCGGAGCGTTGGATCGGGTCCCGCAGCCGATGGTCGGGGATGCGGGCCCCTCCGAGCCAGGCGCGCCAGAAGCGGGCGGTCGTCTCCATCCGGGCCTCGGCCTCCTCGAAGCTCTGCGGCCCCGCGAGCTGTTCTGCCCACGAGATCACGCAGAAAGCGCTCTCGCCCTCGTTGAGCACGTGCCGGGCTCGGACACGGCCGCCCTCGATTCCGAGGGCGAGGTCGGAGTACAGCCGGATCGTGGTCTCCCCGCCGGTGGCGTCGGCCGCGTGGCGGCCGCCGCCCACCAGGCTCCACTCGGCCGGCACCCGGCCGTAGTCGAACACGGGCTCGCAGACCAGCTCGACCTGCACCGATCCCTCGAGGCAGGTGACCGTGCGGACGAGGAGGTGGTCGCCGTCGTCGTCGACCGGGGGCCGCGTGTGCGGCGTGATCTCGTCCTCGTGGTCGCTCGGGCCCATCGTCAGCGCGTCACGGACGACGACCCAGCCCGACGGGGTCTTCCAGGTCGTCCTGAGGACGTTCGTACCGGGCTCGTAATGCCGTGCGGTCGGATGGTCGATCGCGAACGGGCCGAAGCGGAAGGAGCCTGCCTGCCGGTCGAGCAGGGTCGTGAACACGCTCGGCGAGTCGAAGCGCGGCACGCAGAGCCAGTCGATCGACCCGTCCGGCGCGACGAGCGCCCCCGTGTGGCAGTCGGAGAGGAACGCGTAGTCGGCGATCGGCGTGAACGGGGAAGGGGCGGCCGCGCTCTGGGGCCGCCCGTCCTCGTGTCCTGCCTCCTTCGGCGTCGTCTCGGCGCTCATGACGCGATCCAGGGGTCGCTCCAGCGGCCATGGCCGGCGACGAGCTCGTTCGCCTGTTCGGGCCCCCACGTGCCGGGCTGGTACGCGTGCACCGGCGGCGGCGCGTCGAGCAGCGGCTGCATGATCCGCCACGTCTCCTCGACCCCGTCCTGACGCGTGAAGCGCACCGTCTCTCCGACCATCGCGGCGTGCAGCAGCACCTCGTAGGGCGTCGCGCCCTCGCCGCCCGCCTGCGAGAACTCGAGGTCCAGCATGATCGGCGCGACGCGCCTCGTCGAGTCGGCCCGGTGCGCGTCGAGCTGGATCCGCACGCCCGTCGAGGGGTCGAGCTTGATCACGAGCTGGTTCGGGTCCGGCCGCCGCTCGAGCACCTGGAAGCCGAGCTTCGGCGGGTGCTTGAAGACCAGGCGGACCTCGGTCTGCGTCACAGGCAGGCGCTTGCCCGTGCGGATGAAGAACGGTACGCCCGACCAGCGCCAGTTCTCGATGTTCAGCCGCAGCGCGGCGAACGTCTCGGTGGCCGAGTCGGAGGCCACCCCGTCGATCGAGAGGTAGCCGTCGTACTGGCCACGGACGTAGCTTCGCCGGGTCCGCGGGCTCGATCGCGCGGTACAGGGCGACCTTCGCCTGCTGGAGCGTGTTCACGTCGCCTCCGGCGGGCGGCTCCATCGCGGCCGCGCCGACGACCTGCATGAGGTGGTTCACGACCACGTCGCGCAGCGCGCCGACCGGGTCGTAGAAGTGCCCGCGGTCCTCGACGCCGAAGTCCTCCGCCATCGTGATCTGCACGCTCTCGACGTAGTTCCGGTTCCAGACCGGCTCGAGCATCGTGTTCGCGAAGCGGAGGAAGAGGATCTCCTCGAGGCCCATCTTCCCGAGGTAGTGGTCGATGCGGAGGATCTGCGACTCGTCGACGTACTGGTGGAGGTCCTGGGCGAGCTCGCGCGCCGAGGCGAGGTCGTGGCCGAACGGCTTCTCCACGACGATGCGCGCACCGTCGGTCAGACCCGCTTCGGAAAGCCCCTTGACGACGGTGCCGAAGAGAAACGGAGGGATCTCGAGGTAGAAGACGGGGGTCTGGGCACCCGGGATGGCGGCGCCGACCCGCGCGTACATCGCGGGGTCCGTGAAGTCACCGGACACGTACGACAGACGGGCGGCGAAGCGCTCGAACACCTCCTCGTCGATCGACTCGCCCGTGCCCTCGATCGAGGTGCGCGCGCGCTGGACGAGGTCGTCGACCGTCCAGTCCTCGACCGCCACGCCGACGATCGGGCAGTCGAGCAGACCGCGCCGCTCGAGCCGGTAGAGCGAGCGGAACGTCATCACCTTCGCGAGGTCGCCGGTGATCCCGAACACGACGAACACGTCCGCCGGACGCTGATCCGCGACACCTGCCCCGCTCGTTGCCTGTGCTGTCTCCGTCGCGGTCACGTGCCCACCTGCCTTTCTCTCGTGTCATCCGTCTGCACGCTGATGCGCGCCGGGCGCTCGTGCGTGAAGCCGGCCCAGGTCCAGTTGATCACGGCTTTCGCGCGATCCTCGCCCGTCGAGAGCAGCGCGAGATGCACGGCTCCCCACGCGAGCGAAGCCTTCGCACCGGTCATCGTGAGGCCGTGCGGCCCCTGCATGACCGCCGCCGCGCGGCCGATCGTCGCCATCGTGCCCTTGTCGAGGTAGTCGAACGGCTCGGTCTCCTTGCCGTCGAGGAGACGCGCGATGTTCTCGCCCGCGCGCTCGCCGGACTGCAGCGCGACGCCGCCGAGCTGGGGGAACGGCGGCTTCTTGCCGGGTCGCGATCCAGGCGATGTCGCCGACCGCGAACACCTCGGGATGGCCCTCGATGCTGAGGTCGGGGTGGGTCGGAACCCGGCCGCCCCGTTCGAGCTCCGACGCCGAGCGCGTCCGCGAGCGGGTTCGCGCGGAGGCCTGCGCCCCAGACGAGCGTGTGGGCGGGAATCGACGTCCCCGACGCGAGCGTCACGGCCGTCGGAGTGACCGACTTCACGACCTCGCCGACCATCACCTCGACGCCGAACTTGTCCAGCTGCCTTGAGCGCGTACCGGCGAAGCTTCGCTTTGAACATCGTGAAGATCTCCGGTCCCGCCTCGACGAGGACGACGCGCGCGCCCTCCTGCGGCACGTCCGGGTAGTCCTCGACGAAGACGCTCCGGTAGAGCTCGGCGATCGCCCCTGCGCTCTCGACTCCGGTCGGGCCGCCTCCGACGACCACGACGTTGAGGGCGCCGTCGTCGACCAGCGAGGGGTCGCGGTCGGCCGCCTCCCACCGCTCGAGGATGTGCTCCCGCAGGCGGAGGGCGTCCGCGAGCGTGTACAGCGGGAACGCGTGCTCGTTGGCTCCGTCGACGCCGAAGAACTCGACCAGCGCGCCGAGCGCGACAACGAGGTAGTCGTAGTCGAGCGGCGCCATCTCCGCAAACCGGATCTCGCGCGTCGCGAGGTCGATGCCCGTCACGGTCGCCGTGTGTACGCGCGCGTTCGGCTGCTCGTGGAAGAGGTCGCGCAGCGCGTGGCCGACGGTCGACTCCGGCAGCAGGTCGGTCGCGACCTGGTAGAGGAGCGGCTGGAAGGTGTGGTAGTCGTGCGCGTCGACCAGGACGACCTCGGCGTCCGCGTCCTTCAGCTTTCTCGCGGCGCCGATCCCGGCGAAACCCCCGCCCAGGATCAGCACGCGCGGGCGACGCCTCTCGGCGTCGGTCGTCGCGTCGACGCTGCTCTCGGTGTTCATGGTGTCGCCTCCGCTGACGTGTCCTCGGTGTGGTAGCGAGCGAGAAGCTCCTCCTCCTCGGCCTTTCGAGGGAAGAGGAAGAAGACGACCGCGGCGCCGAGCACGATCGCCACGATCCCGGCGACGTACGCCCACTGGTCGCCGTCGAGGAACGAGTTGCGAGCGGCGGCGACGATCTGGGTCGCGTACTGCGGGTGCTGCTCGGCGATGCCCTCCGCCCCGGCGAAGGACTTCGTGAGCGCGGCCTGCGTCTGCTGGGTGACGTCTTGCCCGGAGGAAGCGATCGCCTGATTCATCTTCGCGGCGTACCCCGCGGTGAGGAGCGCGCCCATGATCGACTGCATCAGCGCCCCGCCGAGGTCGCGCTGGAGGTCCGCCGTGCCCGAGGCCATGCCGGCGCGCCGCACCGGCACCGAGCCCGTGAGCGAGTGGGACGCGGGCGTGCCTGCGAGACCGACGCCGATCCCGACGAACGCGTACCCGAGCCCGATCCTCCAGTACGCGGCGTCCTCCTTCCAGAGCAGGAGCATGGTGAGGAATCCGAGGAGGCAGAACACGTAGCCCGAGAGCAGCGTGAACCGCGCGCCGTAGGCCTCCACGATCTTCGCCGAGCGGGGCGCGACGAGGACCATGCAGATCGCTCCCGGCAGGATCGCCGCGCCGGCCTCGAGGGTCGAGTAGTCGAGCACGATCTGCAGGAATTGCTGGCCGATGAACATCGCGCCCATCAGCGAGCCGAACACGATGATCCCGGCGCAGGCGGCGACCCAGAAGATCCGCCGGCCCGCGATGTCCAGGTCGTAGAGCGGGTTCCGTGCCCGGCGCTCCCGAAGGTAGAAGGCGACCACCGCGGCAACCGCGATCGCGCCCCCGACGAGGTCGATCGCCCCCTCGCCCTGCACCGGCGCGAAGTTGATCGCCAGGATCAGCGCGCCGACGAGGACCACCGAGACGATGCCGCCGAGGTTGTCGACGGGCTCCGTCGTCTCGTTCACGTGGCTCGGCACGTAGAGGATCGCGAGCAGGAGCGCGACCACGGCGAGCGGGAGCGTGATCAGGAACACGGAGCCCCACCAGAAGTACTGGAGCAGCGCGCCGGAGGCCAGCGGGCCGAGCGCCGCGATCGCGCCGCCCGATGCCCGACCAGAGAGCGATCGACTTCGTCCGACCCGGCCCCGACCACAGCGCGGTGATCAGCGCGAGCGTGGTCGGAAACGCCATGCCGGCCGCGAGCCCCCGCCGACGCGGGCGGCGAAGAGCACGTTGTCCGACGGCGCCCAGGCGGCGAGCAGCGACATCGGGACCGCGAGCGCGGTGCCGAGGATCAGCATCAGCTTGCGTCCGTAGCGGTCGCCGAGCGCGCCGAGGTAGAGCACGGAGCGCGGCGAGCCCGAGCGAGTAGCCGACTGCGATCAGGTTCAGCGTCACCTGCGACGAGTCGAAGGCCTCGCCGATGTCGGGCAGCGCGACGTTCGCGACCGCCAGGTTGAGGTTCGCGACGGCGGCGACCGAGATCAGCGCGAGGAGGACGAGCGGCGCGTGTGCCGGTCTGTCGCCGCGTGCCCGCGGCCTGCGCGCCGCGACGCATCCTGACTGATGCTCGACACCGACATGCCCTCCTAGACGGCCGGCTCGGCCCCGGTCGGTGACGGGCGCGTGTCCTCGTTCTGCTCGGAGTCTTCCTCGTCGCCTCCCACCCGCTCGCGGAAGACGTGGTACGTCCAGCCCTGGTAGAGGAGAACGACGGGCGTGAGCACGAGCGCGACGACGGTCATGACCTTGAGCGCGTAGGTCGAGGACGACGCGTTCTCGATCGTGAGGCTGTTCGCGGCGTCGGTGCTCGAGACCATCACGCGCGGGTAGAGGCTCGTGAACAGCGTCGCGACGAACGCGATCACGCCGAGCGCGGTCAGCGTGAACGCGAGTCCGCTGCGCCGCGCGTACACGAGGAAGAGCGCGAGGACGAACGCGGCGATCCCGAGCGCGGCCGGGAGCACCGGTGGGAAGACGTCCTTGTCGTTGCGGTCGACCGCGACCACCACCGTCCACACGAGCGCGGCGGCGACCGAGGATGGCCGCCGGGAGCGCGAGGCGTCGCGCGGCCCCCTCGGCGCGGGCGTGCAGGTCGCCGACGGTGCGGAGCGTGAGGAAGCAGGCGCCGTGGAAGGCGAAGATGACCACGACCGCGACGCCGGCCGCGAGCGTGTACGGGTTGAACAGGTCGAGCAGATTGCCGGTGAAGTCGCGCGTTCGAGTCGATCGGGACGCCGTACAGGAGGCTCGAGAGCCCCACGCCCCAGATGAACGACGCCCCGGTGCTGCCGATCGTGTTGGCCCAGGTCCAGAGCGACCGCCAGCGGCTCCCCTCGTGCTTCGAGCGCCACTCGAACGAGACGACCCGGACGATCAGGAAGACGAGGATGAGCAGCAGCGCGAGGTAGAAGCCCGAGAACATCGTCGCGTACCAGGTCGGGAACGCCGCGAAGGTGGCGCCGCCAGCGACGACGAGCCACACCTCGTTGCCGTCCCAGACCGGCCCGATCGTGTGGAGCATCGTCGTCCGCTCGCGCTCGTCGCGGGGGAGGAACGGCAGCAGCATCCCGACGCCGAAGTCGAAGCCCTCGAGCACGAAGTACCCCGACCAGAGCACGGCGATCAGGCAGAACCAGAAGATCTCGAGGCCCATCAGTACGTCACCGCCGGCACCGCGAACTCGTCGCCGTCGCCGCCGACCTCGGGCGGGTCGACGCGGGCGAAGCGCCGCATGAGCACGAAGTCGACGATCGCGAGCATCCCGTAGAGCGAGGCGAACACCGCCAGGCTGACGCCGATCGTCCAGGCGCCGACGCTCGGCGAGTTCGCGTCGGCGGTCTTGAGCAGCCCCCACACGATCCACGGCTGTCGCCCGACCTCGGAGAGCACCCAGCCTGCGAGGGCGGCGAGGTACGGGAACGCGATCGCCACGACGCCGGTCCACAGGAACCACCGCGTCGTCTCGAGCCGGCCGCGCCGGTAGAGGAAGGCGCCGACCACGGCGACGAGGAACACGAGCGTCCCCAGGTAGGCCATGACCCGCATGCCCCAGTACGACGCGCGCACCGGCGGGATGTAGCTCCCGGGCCCGTATTGCGCCTCGCCCTGCCGCTGGAGCTCGTTCATGCCCTGCACCTGGCCGTTCCACGAGTCGGTCGCGAGCAGGGAGAGCAGGTGCGGGATCTGGATCGAGAAGCTCGGCGTCTGGTCGTCCTGCGTGAAGCCGCCGATCTGGAACAGCGAGAACGAGCACGGCTGGCACGTGTTCCACTGCGCCTCGGTGGAGGCGATCTTCATCGGCTGGTAGTCGGTGATCACGACGCCGAGATGGCTGCCGATCGCGAGGTTCACGGCGGAAACCGGCACGGCCACGATCAGCGCGAGCTTCGCGGCCCGGCGGAACAGGTCGACGTTCCGGCCGCGGAGCATGTGCCAGCACGCGACGCCGAAGATCACCATCGCCGCAGTCGTCAGCCCGACGAGGATCACGTGGATGAACGCCCAGACGGCGAAGCGGTTGGAGAGCAGCTCCCACACGTCGGTCAGCTCGGCGCGGCCGTTCCGGACGGTCGACCCGACCGGACGCTGCATCCACGAGTTCGCGACCATGATGAACAGCGCCGAGAGCCACGAGCCGAGCGCGGCGAGCCAGATCGTGGCGAGATGGAGCCTCGGCGAGAGACGGTTCCAGCCGAAGATCCAGAGACCGAGGAACGTCGACTCGAGGAAGAACGCCGCGAGCCCCTCGATCGCGAGCGGGGCGCCGAAGACGTCGCCGACGTACTTCGAGTACACGGCCCAGTTCATCCCGAACTGGAACTCCTGCACGAGGCCGGTCGCGACGCCGATCGCGAAGTTGATCAACATCAGCGTGCCGAAAAAGCGCGTCAACCGGAGCCATGCGACGTCCCCTGTCCGGTACCAGATCGTCTGCATCACGGCCACGAACGGCGCGAGTCCGAGCGTCAGTGGGACGAAGAGGAAGTGGTACAGCGACGTGGTCGCGAACTGGATCCGCGCCAGGTCGACTGTTGTGGAGGCGAGCGGGCTCACGTGGGCGTGGATCGTCCTCGGATCGCCGTCTAGGCCTCACCATCCTTCCCCGCTTCGGCCGCTGTCCACCGCGGCGCGCCGGTTCACCCGGGGTGAGATCGCGGTTCGGGTCGACTCCTTCCCAGCGGAGGGCAACGCCGAGCGGGTCGGATGTGGCGCGACCCGCAGGGGATGGCGGCAGGGACGGGGCGTGGCTTCAGCCTCGCCCCTCTTGGTGCGACCCGCTGGTGCAAGGAAGAAGGGCGAGGCTGAAGCCACGCCCTTCGCGCCACTTGCCGGTCTAGGCTCGCCTCGGTGAGCGTCCTCGATCCCCGGCTGCTCCGCCGCGCGCGCGCAGCACGGCGCCTGTTCGTCGTCGATGCCGCGCTCGGCGTGGTAGCCGCGCTCCTCGTGCTGGCCCAGGCGGTGCTGCTCGCCCGCGTGGCGGCCCGCGGCTTCGGCGGCGCCTCGCTCGGCGACGTGACGCCCGCGCTCGTCGCGCTCGTCGTCGTCGTGACCGCGCGGGCGGCGACCGTTTGGGGCTTCGAGCTGGTCGGCCGGCGCGCCGCCGCCGACGTGATCTCGTCGCTCCGCCTCGAGCTCGTCGAATCGCGGCTTCGCAGACGTCCGCTCGCGCTCGACGGCGCCGAGAGCGCGGAGGTCGCGACCGCGGCGGTGGCGGGAGTCGACGCGCTCGAGACGACGTTCGCGCGCTACCTCCCGCAGGTCGTCCTCGCGCTCGTCGTGCCGGTCGCGGTGCTCGCGCTCGTGGCCTCGATCGACCTGGTGGCCGCGGCGGTCATGCTCGTGACACTCCCGCTCGTACCCGTGTTCATGTGGTTGATCGGGCGCTACACGGAGCACCGGGCGCGGGAGCGCTGGCGCGCCATGGCGCGGCTCTCGAGCCACTTCCTCGACGTCGTCCGCGGCCTGCCGACCCTGCGCGCCTTCAACCGCGGCGAGGCACAGGCGGAGCGGATCGAGGAGGTGAGTGACGCGTACCGGCGGTCGGCGATGGGGACGCTCCGCGTCGCGTTCCTCTCCGGCGCGGTACTCGAGCTTGCCGCGACGCTCGGGATCGCCCTCGTGGCCGTCGTCGTGGGCGTGCGGCTGACGGACGGGCGCATCGCCTTCGAGCCCGCGCTGACCGTGCTCGTGCTCGCACCCGAGCTCTACCTCCCCCTGCGCAATCTCGCCGCGCAGTTCCATGCGAGCGCCGACGGCACCGCAGTCGCGCGACGGATGCTCGACCTGTCCGAGGCGCCGCCGATCACCGTGATCGGCCCGGGCGACGTCCCGGATCCGGCGCTCGAGCCGATCACGTTCTCGGCCGTGTCGTTCGCCTACCCCGCCCGCGACGTCCCCGTGCTCCACCGGCTCGACCTCCGGGTCGAGCCGTGCGAGACGCTCGCGCTCGTCGGGCCGAGCGGCGGCGGGAAGACCACGGTCGTCTCGCTCCTGCTGCGGCTCGTCGAGCCGACCGAGGGGCAAGTCCTCGTCGGCGACCGAGACCTCGCGGCGCTCGACGTGGCGACCTGGCGCGAGCAGATCGCGTTCGTCCCCCAGCGACCGATGCTGTTTCGGGGCACGGTCGCCGACAACATCCGCCTCGGCGATCCTTCGGCGACCCTCGACCGCGTGCGGGCCGCCGCAGAGCTCGCCGGCGCGCACGCCTTCGTGTCGCGGCTGCCAGAGCGCTACGACACGGTCGTCGGCGAAGGAGGGCGGCAGCTCTCGGCGGGCGAACGCCGTCGCATCGCGCTCGCGCGCGCATGGCTGCGCGACGCTCGCCTCGTCTTGCTCGACGAGCCGACTGCGGACCTCGATCCGGTGAGCGCCGCCCTCGTCGGCGACACGATCGAGCGCCTACGCGCGGGCCGGACGGTGCTGCTCGTCGCGCATCGCCCCGAGCTCGTCGTGCATGCCGACCGGGTCGTCGTGCTCGAGCACGGCCGTCTCCGTGAGCAGGCCCCGGAGGCAGCATGACCCGGACGATCCGCAGGCTCCTGGCTCTCGCGGGGCTCCCGCGCCGGCAGACGGCGCTCTCGATCCTGCTCGGGGCGCTTGCCGTCGCGTTCGGCGTGGCGCTGATGACGACCGCCGGGCTCCTCATCTCGCGGGCGGCGGAGCGGCCGCCGATCCTCTCGCTGACCACCCTGATCGTGACCGTTCGGTTTCTCGCGCTCGCCCGGCCGCTCGCACGGTACCTCGAGCGGCTCGTGTCGCACGACCTCGCGCTGCGGTCACTGGGGCGGATCCGCGCGACGGTTTACAGCCGCATCGAGCCGCTCGCTCCGGGCGAGCTCGACGCGTTTCGGCGCGGCGATCTCGTCAGCCGCCTGGTCGCCGACGTCGACGCCCTCCAAGGTCTCCTCCTCCGCGGTCTCGCGCCGCCCGTCGTCGGCCTGGTCGTCGCGCTCTCGTGCGTGCTCGCGACCGCGCTCGTCCTGCCGTGGGCGGCGGTCGCGCTCGCAGTGGGGCTCGCGCTCGGAGGAATTGCGTTGCCCGTCGCCGCCGCGCGTCTCGGCCGTCGAGCTGGCCGGCGTCAGGCCGCGGCGCGGGGCGCGTTGAGCGCGGAGCTCGTCGAGCTGCTGCGCGGTGCTCCCGAGCTCGTCGCCTACGGGCGAGAGGATCGAGGCGATCGGCCGTGTGCGGGCGGCCGACCGTGAGCTCGTCGGCCTCGCGCGGCGCGACGCGCTGACCGCGGGCGTCGTCGAAGGGGCACTCGTCCTCGTCGCCGGCCTGACCGCCGTCGTGGTGCTCGCGCTCGCGGTCGGTGCGCACGACGCGGGCACGCTCGACCGCATCCTCGTCGCGACGCTCGCGCTGCTCGCGCTCTCGTCCTTCGACGCGGTCGCGCCGCTGCCGGGAGCAGCGCGTGAGCTCGCGGCGACGCTCGCCGCCGGCCGGCGCGTGCTCGAGCTCACCGATCGACGCCCGTCGATCGCGGACCCGGTTCGGCCCGCGCCTGCGCCCGGGCGGCCGGTCGACGTCGCCCTCGACGGTGTGACCGCCCGCTACGACCCCGAGCAGGCACCGGTGCTCGAGGGGTTCGACCTCCGCCTGGAGCCGGGAAAGCGAATCGCGCTCGTCGGGCCGAGCGGGGCCGGGAAGACGACGGTCACGAACCTCCTGCTCCGGTTTCTCGACCCCGAGCAGGGTCGGGTGACTATCGGCGGCCGAGACGTGCGGGAGCTCCGCCAGGAGGACGTTCGCCGCACGTTCGCGCTGGCGGGACAGGAGGCGCACGTGTTCTCGTCGAGCATCCGGGAGAACCTCCGCCTCGCGCGCCCCGAGGCGACCGACGAGGAGCTGCGCGCCGCGCTGCGCCGTGCGCGGCTCGACGACTGGGTCGCGTCGCTCCCCGACCAGCTCGACACGCTCGTCGGCGAGGAGGGGGCGCAGCTCTCCGGTGGACAGCGTCAGCGGCTCGTGCTCGCTCGGGCGCTGCTCTCGAACGCGCCCGTCCTGCTGCTCGACGAGCCGACCGCGCATCTCGACCCCTCGAACGCGGAGGCGCTCGTCGCCGACGTGCTCGGAGCGGCGGACGGCCGCTCGATCCTCCTCGTCACGCATCGCCCCGAAGGGCTCGACCTGGTCGACGAGGTCGTGAGCATCGGCGGCGTTGCCGGAAGCGGCGCGCGCACGTAGGCTCGTCGCCGTGGCCGAGGTCCTCGCACTCGCAGCCGCGGCGATGTTCGCGCTCGCGGCGACCCTGCAGCAGAAGGGTGCGCTCGGCATGGGGGAGGTGTCGCTCGGCTCACCCGGCTCGCTGCTGACGCTCGCGAAGCAGACGTTCTGGCTGCTCGGCACGGTGGCGCTGCTCGTCGGCTACGTCCTGCAGGCGATGGCGCTCGACCGCGGCCGCCTGGCGGTGATCCAACCGTTGCTCGTGACCACGATCGTGTTCGCGCTGCCGCTCGGCTACTTCCTCACGAACCAGGCGATCCACCGGAGAGAAGTGCTGGGTGCGGCCGTCGTCGTGCTCGGGCTGATCGTGTTCACGGTGGTTGGTCAGGCCGCCTCCGGACGCGACAACGCGCCCGCCGACCAGTGGGCGGTCGCCGTAGTCGTCTTCGGGTCGATCGCCGCCGTCCTCCTGTTCCTCGGGGGTCGCGGCTCGGTCCCGCGCAAAGCGGCGCTCTACGGTGCCTGTGCCGGCGTCCTCTACGGCCTCTCCGCGTCGCTCTGCAAGCCGACGGTCGAGATCCTGAACGTGGACGGGATCACCGGGGTGCTCTCGCACTGGGAGTTCTACGCGTTCGCAGCGGCGGGCATCCTCGCGTTCCTCGTCCAGCAGGTGTCGCTGGCGACTGGGAAGCTCGCCGCCTCGGTCGCCACCGTGTCCGTGTGCAACCCCCTCGTCAGCATCCTGATCGGCACCGTGCTCCTGCAGGAGCGCCTCGCCGACCCCACATGGCACAAGGCCGTCGCCTACGGCGGCCTCGGGATCGCGCTCCTCGGCGCCGCCGTGATCTCGCTCTCCACCGAAGGGGCGAGGGAGCGGGGTGAGCCGGCGCCCCTGCCGGTCCCCGCGACCTGACGTCAGCCGGAGAGAGCCTCGTCAGGCAGCTTCGACGGCGCCTCCCTGCGCCTCGATCGCCTCGTCGAGGAACCGCCCGATCGCGGCGGCGGGGTGTGCCCCGACGAAACCGGTGACCGGAACCCCGTCGCGGAAGACCGCGACGGTCGGAATGCTCCGGATCCCGTAGCGAGACGCCAGCTCGTGCTCGGCGTCGACGTCGACTTTCGCGAGCTCCAGCCGATCCGCGCGCCGCTCGACCTCGGATTCGATCACGGGGCCGAGCGCCCGGCAAGGCCCGCACCAGGCGGCCCAGAAGTCGACGACGACGGCCACTTCGCGCGAGCGCTCGATCACGTCGCGCTCGAAGGCCTCGGTGGTCACGTTCACGGGTCGATCACTCCTTTGCATGTGAGCGGAGCGCTCACGGGTTCGATACGCCGCCGACGAGGGCGGCGAGGGTGGACAGCTGGGACTGCAGGGCGCCGCAGACCTGCTCGCAGAGCGCGAACACGCTCTCGTCGACGATGCGGTAGTAGACGTGGGTGCCGTCCTTGCGCCGGGCGAGCATGCCGGCGTCGGTGAGCACCGCGAGGTGCTTGGAGACGTTCTGCTGCCCGGCCCCGAGCCGCTCGGCGAGCTCGTTCACGCTCAGCTCACGGTCGCGGAGAAGGTCGAGCATGCGCACCCGCAGAGGCTCCGCGAGCGCTCGGAAGCGGCGGGCGATCAGCTCTGCGAGGTCTTCCGGGATGGGATGGGGGAGCTCCATGTCCGACATGATACACTATAAACCGATTTAGTTGTAGGGTAGTGATTAGTCGAACCGAATCGAGGAGCCCGCTGTGACCGTTGCCGAAGTCCCCGTCGTTGCCGATGCCCGCGAGCACCCACATGCCGTCGGGCCGGTCGGGCGCCTCGGCCGCTGGGCCGCCGACCACGTGCGGCTGGTCGCGCTCGCGTGGGCAGCGGTCGCCGTCGCGCTCGCGGTCTTCGCGCCGCAGGTCGAGACCGCCCTCTCGGGCGCGGGCTGGCAGGCGAACGGCTCCGAGTCCGTGGAGGCGCGCGCTCTGGTCGAGCGCAACTTCGGCGGCGTCTCCAGCTCCGCGCCGATCGTGGTCCTCCACTCGTCGACGCTGACGGCCGATGCTCCCAGGTTCCAGGCGGTCGTCGCCCGGGTGGAGTCCGTCCTCCGTTCGGACGAACGCATCTCCACGGTCGTGGCACCCCGCCCAGGCGCGTCGATCTCCGGTGACGGCCACACTGCGCTCGTCGTCGCCGGCGCGGGCGCCGACCCGACCGCGATGGTCGCGGCGGCAGACTCGCTGAAGGGGCAGCTGCACGCGCTCTCGACGGGCGACGTCACCGTGAGCCTCACCGGTGCCTCGGGCATGTGGTCCGACTTCAACGAGGCGAACCGGAGCGCGATGATGAAGTCCGAGCTCTATTCCTGGCCGGTGACGCTCGCGATCCTCGTCGTCGCGTTCGGCTCGCTCGTCGCGGCAGGGCTTCCGCTCCTGCTCACGATGCTGGGCCTGCTCGCCTCTGCGGGTCTCCTCGCCCTTCTCACGCACGGCTTCGAGATCTCGATCTGGGCGATGAACTTCGCGCTGATGTTCGCGCTCGCGCTCGGTATCGACTACGCGCTGTTCGTCGTCCACCGCTTCCGCGGCGCGCATTTCGGCGCTCGCCTCTCCCCGCGGGACGCGGTCGCGATCACGATGGACACGGCAGGGAAGGCAGTGTTGTTCTCGGGTCTCACGGTGTTCGTGTCGCTCTCGGCGGTGATGCTCGTCCCGAGCCCCGCGTTCCGGTCGATGGCGCTCGGGATCATGCTCAGTGTCGCGTTCGTCCTCGCCGCGACCCTGACCCTGCTGCCGGCCGTGCTCGCGAAGCTCGGCCCGCGGGTGGATGCGCTGCCGCTTCGCTGGGTGCATTCCGGCGAGCACCGCTCGGAGCGGTTCGCGCGCTGGGGCGAGCGGCTGTGGCGCCGCCCGTACCTCTTCGGCATCGCTGCGACCGCTGTGCTCGTCGTGCTCGCGCTGCCGGTGTTCGGCCTGCAGACGGGCATGCCGTCGATCAAGGTCGTCCCGGAGGGCGACGGCTCGCGCGTCGGCTACACCCAGGTGCAACAGGCCTTCGGGCCCGGCGCCCCGGGGGCCCTGCAGATCGTCGTCCCCCGCGCCGACGCCGCCCAGGCGGTCGCGGTCGCGCGCAGCGACCCGGGGATCGCGAAGGTCGCCGCTCCGCAGGCGGGCGGTGAAGGGCTCGCGCTCGTGCAGGCGACGCCGACCGAGGACCCGTCGAGCGAGGTCGTCGGTGCGACCATCGACCGGCTCCGCGACACGTTGCCGTCTCGCGCGCTCGTCGGCGGCGCCGTGGCCGAGAACCACGACCTCGAGAGCGCACTGGCGGCGAAGACGCCGCTCGTGATCGGGGTCGTGCTCGTGCTCGGCTTCCTGCTCCTGCTCGTCGCGCTCCAGGCGCCGCTGATCGCGGCACTCGGCGTCGTCACGAACCTGCTTGCGGTCGGGGCCGCGTTCGGGATCGGCCGGCTGATCTTCCAGGACGGCCACGGGACGGGGCTGCTCGGGTTCGAGCCTCAAGGCTTCATGGACGCCTGGGCGCCGGTCTTCTTCTTCGCGATGATCTTCGCGATCTCGATGGACTACACGGTGTTCCTGCTCTCCTCGGCGAAGGAGCACTGGGACCGGTCGCACGACCCGAAGGAGGCGGCGATCGGCGGCCTCGCCCACTCGGGGCGCGTGATCTTCGCCGCGGCCGCGGTGATGGTCGCCGTGTTCTTCACGTTCGCGCTGTCGGGTCCCCTCCCGCCGAAGGAGATGGGGGTCATCCTCGGCCTGGCAGTCCTGCTCGACGCGATGCTCGTCCGCCTCGTCCTGATCCCGACGCTGCTGCGGGTCTTCGGACGCCGCGCGTGGGCGCTCCCCGCCTGGCTCGATCGCCTGCTCCCCGATATCCGCTTCGGGCACTCGTGATGGTCGAGCTCTGGCAGACCGAGTGGTGCCCGGCGTCGCGCCGCGTGCGGCAGCGCCTGACCGAGCTCGGGATCGACTACCTCACGCACCAGGTGCCCGTCGAGCGCGCCGACCGCAGGCTGCTCCGCGAGCGGACCGGTACAGACACGATTCCCGTCCTCGTCGCCTCGGACGGAGAGGTGCTCGTCGGCGAGGAGGCGATCGAGACCTACCTGAGCGCGCACGTCCTGGTTCCGGCCGGGGCGCGTGCGCATCGAGCCAAGGCGGAGAAGGTGCGCCGCCGCATCCTCGAGGAGGAATGTCCATGCTCACCACCGGATACACACTGACCACCGTCACCCCGGCCCCGTTCGACGAGGCGGTCGGACGCGTCCGTGAGGAGCTCGCCGGCGAAGGCTTCGGCGTGCTCTGCGAGATCGACGTGCAGGCGACCCTGCGCGACCGGCTCGGCGTCGAGCGTGAGCCCTACGTGATCCTCGGCGCCTGCAACCCGCCGCTCGCCCACCGCGCCCTCGACGCCGAGCCCGACCTCGGCACGCTGCTCCCGTGCAACGTCGCCGTGTACCGGGCCCGCGGGGAGACGCACATCTCGGCGATCGACGCCGAGCGGATGCTCTCGCTCGTGGAGAACGAGGAGCTCGCGCCGGTCGCGGCGGAGGTGCGAGCGAGGCTCGCGAAGGTCGTCGAGCGCGCCGCGGCCTGAGGCCGCGCGGGAGAACGACCCGCCACCACACCACGACGCGCCTGAAATTGCGCTCGACGACGGTCTCGTCGTCCAGCTCCCCGTGCCGCCGCGCCAGACGGCGTCTACCGAATCGCAGTCGAGTGGCTACCGGCTAGCAGGCGGTCGCATGTCTCCTGCTCGTCGTGTCCATCACGACGAGCAGGGAGGCAGGAGATGGAGTTGTACTTCGTGGTTGCGCAGGCGACGCTGCGGGGCTTCCGGCCGGCGGCACATGAGGGCCATCGCGTTGGTCGCCACACTGAGCTTTCGCGGTCGTTTCGCGGGATGCCACGGCGTCGGTGGCGCCGGGACCGCGCCACGGCCGAGGCGGCGTCGTGAGCAAGGAGCGGGACGGAAGCGCACGTGTCGCAGCCGTCCTGTTTCTCTCGCTCTTCGCGGCGCAGGCGGCCGTGATCGTGCTGTCGCCGGTGCTCACCTCCGTCGCAGCGGAGCTCGACGTCTCGACGGCCACCGCCGGTCAGCTGCGCACGGTGTGCGGCCTTGCGGCCGGGATGACCGCGCTCGCGGTCCCGCGTGTGACGCACGTCCTCGGGCTCCGGGGCATCGTCCTCGGGGGGCTCGTGCTGATCGCACTCGGGTCGCTCGCGAGCGCCTGCGCCCCGAGCTTCGCGGCGCTGGCCCTGGCGCAGGTCGTCCTCGGCGTCGCGATCGCGGGAGTCGTGGCCGGCGGAACGTCGGCGGCAGCTGCGTGGGCGCCTGCAGAACGGCGGACGCAGGTCGTCTCCTGGGCGTTGCTCGGGCAGCCGGCGGCGTGGATCGTCGGGATGCCGCTCATCGGCGTGCTCGGCGACCACAGCTGGCGCCTCGGCTGGCTCGCCCTCCCGTTCGTCGTCGCCGCAGGCGCAGCGATAGCGGTGTCACGGCGCCCCCGCGAGGACCGGGAGGCGGCACCGCTCGACCCGCGCCTGCGGTCGGCGCTCGGGAGCAGCGCGGTCGCACGCTGGGCGCTCGCCGAGTTGCTCGTCAGCTGCGGCTGGGCCGGGACGCTCGTCTACGCAGGTGCGCTCTTCACGGAGTCGTACGGCGCATCGACTGCGCTGACCGGCGTCGTCCTCGCCGCGGGCGCCGTGGCATTCGTGGCCGGCAACCTCGTCGCGCGTCGCTTCGGCGGTCGCGAGCCGCGGAAGCAGCTCGTGGTTCTCACGCTTGCGCTCGGCGTGACGGTACCGCTGTTCGGAGCCGTTCGCCCCAACGTCGCCACAAGCGCGGTCCTGTTTGCTGTCGCGGGGTACGCCGCCGGGGGAAGGATGCTCCTCGGCAACATCGTGGGCCTCGACCTCGCAGCAGAGCAGCGGCTCGCCGCGATGGGGATTCGAACCGCCGCGACGCAGTTCGGCTACTTCGTGGGTGCCGGCGCGGCGGGCCTCGCGCTCGACGCGGCAGGGTACGGCGGGCTCGGCATGACCCTGGGCGCGTTCTTCGTCGGGAGCGCTCTCGCACTCAGCGAGGTGGGCGCGGGCCTCAGGACGCTGGTGACGGCGTCCTCGCGCGGCGTCTGAGCGCGCATCGCGACGACCGAAGGGGCGTGCTACCGGGCGTTTACCGACGGCGAGCCGTCCGCCAACCACCCGACGCGATGGTGGATCTCCGCCGCCGGCACGGGGCCGGCCGCACCGAGGAGGAACGAGACATGACCGAGTACATCGAAGAGGCCCAGAACGATCGCGTCGTCCTGCGGGGCGCCGCGGTCTTCCAGAGGACGCGAAGCATCGCGATCGCGGTTCGACGCTTCGCGAGGGAGTGGCAGCGCATGGTCGACGAAGAGTGGTGCGCACGGGCCGAGCGCCCGTTCGGCCACGCGGGTCGAATGCTCTAGGGCCGGCCTGCGGGTGCGACGGCCGGCGTCGTGGGCTCGGCGGCGAACAGGCGCCAATCGCCCGCGACGCCGGCGAGCGTACGGTTGCCGCGGTCGGAGAACTCGAGCCCGGAGCCCGCGACGAGGTCCTTCACCGTCTGCGAGACGAGTGCCTCGTTCGCCTCCGCCTCGCCGCTGATCCGGGCGGCGACGTGGACCGCGATCCCTCGGACGGCGGAGCCGGACAGCTCCACCTCTCCGGTGTGGACGCCGGCCCGCACCTGCAGCCCGAGAGGCGGCATTGCGCGCAGGATGGCCAGCGCGCAGCGCACGGCACGCGCGGGCCCGTCGAAGACAGCGAGCACGCCGTCGCCCGCGCTGTCGATCTCGCGTCCGCGGAAACGCGCGAGCTGACCGCGCAGCACGCTGTAGTGCTGCTCGACGAGCTCGCGCCAGGCCCGGTCGCCGAGCTCTGCGGCGCGTTCTGTCGAGCCGACGATGTCGGTGACGAGGAGCGTCACGAGCACCCGTTCGGGATGAACGTCCTCGTGGATGCCGGTCGTGAAGCCCTCGATCGCGCCGAGCACGGCCTGCTGGTCGCCCTCCCACGGGAGGTGATCGTCACCGGGCAACTCGGCGACTTCGGCGCCGTGGATGCGCTCCGCGATGTACCGCGAGCTACGGGCATAGGACTCGTCCCGGCGGTACGCGACCAGCGTGGGGACGCTGATCGCGGGCAGCACGTGCCTCACGTCGATCGCGGCGTTCATCAGCCGCAGCGCGGTCGCCCCCGCGGGGCTCGCTCCGCGCATGACGTACGACGAGTACCACGCGAAGCGCGGACTGCCCGGTGCGATCGCGGGCGCCGACCTGCCGAGCCACTCGGCGGTGATGGCCTGCGCCCAGTCGTCGCGGTCGGCCACGCGGAGCCGACGACGCATCTCCTCTTCGCTCGTGCCGATCGGATAGTCCGGCGCCCACATCACCCGCGGGAAGGTGCCGAGCAGGACGAGCCCCGCCGTGCGTTCTGGGTGTGTCGCCGCGAAGAGCAGCGACATCGGCCCGCCCTCCGAGATCCCGAGGAGGATCGCGCGCTCGCTGCCCGTCGCGTCCATGACGGCCCGGACGTCGTCCATCCGCGTCTCGAGGTCGGGCAGACGGTCGGGGGAAAGCCGGTCGGAGAGCCCAGTGCCCCGCTTGTCGAACAGGATCAACCGCCCGATCGACGCGAGTCGGCGGTAGAAGCTCGAGATGCGGGCGTCCTCCCAGCCGGGCTGAAAGGTGCAGACCCAACCGTGCACGAGGACGAGGTCGAGCGGGCCCTCGCCGACGACCTGGTACGCGATGCTGACGTCGCCGCTGCGCGTGTACCGCACGCGAGGCTGCGGCGTCGCCGCCGGGGTCGTAGTACCGGTGTCGTCTCGCACCGGCGCCTCGGTCTCTCTCCGTCGCTGCTCGAGATCGGGGTCGTGCTGAAGGATGCGGCGCTCGAGATCGCGCAGCGCCTGTGACGGGTGGATGCCGAGCTCGTCGGCGAGCACGCGGCGCGTCTCCTGGTAGACGGCGAGCGCCTCCGCCTGGCGGCCGGCCCGATACAGCGCGAGCATCAGCTGCCCGCGGAGCTGCTCCCTGAGAGGGTGCTGGGCGACGAGCGCCTCGAGCTCGGCGATCACGTCGACGGGATTGCCGAGCTCGAGGTCGGCCTGGAGACGCTCCTCCAGCGCGGCTGTCCTCAGAGCGTCGAGGCGGGCGCCCTCGCCGTGCGCGAACGGCTCGTGCACGAACTCCGCGAGCGCCGGCCCGCGCCAGAGCGCGAGTGCGTCGCGGAACCGTTCGGCGGCCTCGTCGTACCGCCCCTGCTCGAGCGCCACCCGACCTGCCGCGCGGTGCCTCTCGAAGCGCTCGAGGTCGAGAGAGTCGGGCGGGATCGTGAGCTGGTAGCCGGACGCGCGCGTCCGAAGCACGCCATCGGGGAGCAGCTTGCGCAGACGCGAGACGTAGACCTGCACCATCTTGCGCGAGCTGTCGGGTGGGGCATCGCCCCAGAGATCGTCGACGAGCCGCGCGGCACCGACCGTCTGCCCCGCGTCGAGCAACAACCGTGCCAGTAACGCGCGCTGCTTCGTGCCTCCCAGAGGCACAGGCCTGCCGTCGGCGACCGCCTCAAGGGGCCCGAGGACGCGAAACTCCATCGACTCCGCCGGAGGCTACAGACCCCCACTCGGTCGTGCTACCCGGCGTTTACCGGTGGGCAGCCACGCCCCAGCCCCTCGGCCCGAGGGTGTTCTCGTGCTGCCGGCACGGGGCGGGCAGCTCTTTTGAGGAGGAGTCAATGAGCGAAGCGACAGTGCAGATGAGAGATGGCCGCCGAGCCGGACGGAGGGCGCGGCCGGCCGTGCAGACGACCGACACCCTGATCATCGGCGGGGGGCAGGCGGGCCTCTCGCTCAGCCACCACCTGATGACGAACGCCCACCGACACGTCGTGCTCGAACGGGGACGGGTGGGCGAGCGCTGGCGGTCCGAACGCTGGGACTCGCTCGCGCTCCTGACCCCGAACTGGCTCAACCGGCTCGACGGCGCGCCGCCCCACGCGTCCGCGGACGGATTCCTCGCAAAGGACGACTTCGTCGACTACCTGCGCGCATATGCGCGTGCGAGCGGATCCGCCGTACGCGAGCATGTCGACGTCGAGTCGGTCGAGCCGTGGAACGGGAACGGCTTCCATGTGCGGACGGATTCGGGCCGGTGGCGTGCTCGGCGCGTCGTGATCGCCACCGGCGATGCGGCCGATCCCGTCCTTCCGCGGGCCGCCGAGAAGGCACCAGTCGGACTGCGGCAGCTGCATTCCAGCCGTTACCGCAGTCCGTCGCAGCTTCCGCGTGGCGGCGTGTTGGTCGTCGGCGGCGGCCCGAGCGGACAGCAGATCGCCTCCGAGCTCCGTCGTGCGGGACGCGAGGTCTATCTCTCGGTGGGAAGCCATGCGCGCGTGCCCCGCCGCTATCGCGGCCGCGACATCTGGGTCTGGATCGACCGGCTGGGCGACCTCGAGCGCACGATCGAGGAGATGGAAGACCCTCTCGTGGCGAAACGAGCGCCGAGCTTCACGCTCACGGGAGCGAACGGAGGAGAGCAGCTCGACCTCGCCGTGCTCCAGCGAATCGGAGTCACGGTCCTCGGGCGCCTGCAGGGTTTCGACCACGATCGCGCGCTCCTGGCGCCCGATCTCCGTGCGACCCTCGCCGATGCGGACGTGCGCTTTCGAAGGATGCTGGCTCGGATCGACGACCACATCGACGGGCTACCCGACCCGTGGCCGCACGACCCGGACCGCTTCGCTGAGATTCGGATCCCGCAGCCCTCGACCGAGCTCGACCTGGTGCGATCGGGCGTCTCCTCTGTTATCTGGGCGACCGGCTACCGGCGGGGGTATCCCTGGCTCCACGCGCCGGCCCTCGACGACCGAGGTGAGATCACCCATCGGCACGGCGCCACGCCCGTGGAGGGCCTCTACGTCCTCGGGCTCAAGTTCCAGCGCCGCCGCGGCTCCCATTTCATCGGCCGGGTCGGGGCGGACGCCGCCCTCCTCGCGCGCCGGCTCGAGGCGACGGTGCCGAACGGGACCTAGTCGTGCGATGGGCCGACGGCCGCTCGGTCGGGGTCGACGATCGGCGGCGGGTAGTCGCGCGGCGGTATCCGCTGCCGCCACGGCTCGTGGACGGCACGACCCCGTAGGCCGTCGAGCTCCGGGACGTAGCGGCTGACGTACGCGCCGTCCGGGTCGAACCTGCGCGCCTGGGCGAGCGGGCTCAAGACCCGGTTCGGCCGCTGGTTCGCGCCGGTGCCCGCGACCCACTGCCAGTTCCCGACGTTGTTCGCGACGTCCGCATCGACCAGGATGTCCGAGAAGACGCGCGCTCCCTCGCGCCAGTCGATGGCGAGAGTTCGCGTCAGGAACGAGCCGACGATCAGGCGGCCCCGGTTGTGGATCCATCCCTCGGCGTGCAGCTGGCGCATGGCTGCGTCGACGATCGGGTATCCGGTCTGTCCCGCCCGCCAGCGCGCGAGCGCCTCGCCGTCGTCGCTCCAGCTCGTCCCGCGAGGACGGAGGTCCTGGTCGGGCAGGCGAGGGTTGGCCGCGAGGAGCTGGAGGAAGAAGTCGCGCCAGCAGAGCTGGCGGAGGAACCCGTCCGCGCCGTCGCCGTGTTTGCGTGCACGTGAGACCGCCTCGACCGCCGAGACGCAGCCGAAATGGAGATACGGGCTGAGCCGCGAGGTCCGGTCGACGGCGAGCGCGTCGCGTTCGTGCGCGTATCCGGTCAGCCCCTCTTCGAGCCAGCGTCTCAGCCGTCGCCGGCCCTCGCGCTCGCCGCCCGGCGGCAACGACGGAGACGCTCGGCCGCCGACGAGCTCGTCGAGTCGAGGCAGACGGCCGGGCGGGATACGGCGCGGCAGCGTGAGAGCGGCCGGAGACGGAAGAGGCGGCGGGAGGGGCTCGTCCCGCCAGCGTCGCCAGTACGGAGTGAACACCCGGTAGTGGTCGCGGCCCTTGGGAACCAGCATGCCGGGAGGGACGATTGCGATGGTCTGCTCGACACGCACCGAGAGCCGCGCCTCGCAACAGGCTTGTACGAGGCGTCGTTCGCGGTGCAGGGCGTAGGCGCTCGCATCTCGGCCCACGTAGACCGCCTCGGCGCCGGTCTCCCGCGCGAGGCGCACCGTCTCCGCGACGGGATCGCCGCGGCGGAACACGAGATCCGTGCCGCGCCCTCTGAGCGTGCGCCGCAGGTCACCGAGCGCGCCGAGCAGGAACGAGAGGCGGTTCGGCGTGCCGGAGCGACTCAGCAGGCCCTCGTCGAGGACGAAGAGCGGCACGACGTGCCGTGCCACGCGCGCGGCCTCGTGCAACGCGGCGTGATCGTGCACGCGCAGGTCGCGCGTGAAGAGCACGACCGCGACGTTCACCGGGCCGGCACGGGCGTCGGTGCCGCCGGGTCGCCCCCTGCGACGTGCATGAGCTGGACAGTAGCCGGACACGACCTTCGTCCGGCTGCCGCGGGCACGAGGCGACCTCTACGGGCTTTCCCGAGGGTGGTGGTCGGGGCATACGCGGATGCGGGGCTTCCCGGTCGGGCGGACACTGCTCTCACGATGGGAAAGAGGTTGCGCGGTAGTGGCGTGGTGGCGCTGATCATCGTGGGCGGCGGCTTGGCGTACCTGACGATCGTGCTCGTCTTCACGCTCGCATTCGGCGACACGGTGCCGCTGCTCGGCTGGATCGGCTTTGCCGTCGTCGCCACTGTCGTCGTCATTGCGAGCGTCACGCTCGCGCTGTTCCTCGTGCGTTCGAGCCGCTCCGGAGCGCACCCGTCGGAGGTAGAACCCGCCGGCCGGCCCGACGCGCGCCGCGTGCTCGTGATCGTCGACGAGAGCTGCCCGGTCGACGCGCTGTGCCGGTCGTTGCTCGCGCGAACGCGTGGACGCGCGCTGCAGGCCTACGTCGTCGCGCCCGCGCTCGTGTCGCCGGTGCACTATCTCGACTCGGACGTCGACGCCGCCGTCGAGACTGCCCGTGGCCGCCTGGATGCGACGCTGAGGGCATTCGAATCCGCCGGGCTGCCGGCGTGCGGAACGGTCGGCTCGGAGAACCCGCTCGAGGCGATCTCCGACGCGCTGGTGACCTTCCCCGCGGACGAGATCGTCGTCGCGACGCCGCCGACCGTGCTGAGCAACTGGCTCGAGCACGGCGTCGTCACACGGGCGCAGGCGCTGTTCGAGCAGCCGGTGACGCACCTCGTCGTCCAGCCGGGGCCCGCCACCGAGGTCGCGACCGGCTAGACATCCGCGCCGTCGGCGTCCGGCAGCCGGACATCTGGGGACGACGCCAGCCATCCGAGCAGGCGTCCGCAGGGGGAGTCCGGCGAAGCGACGACCTGCACTCCGTCCGGCCCGCCGACCAGGCCGACGAGCGTCCTGGCCGCCACCAGGTCGACGAACGTGATCTGCTCGAGGTCGAGAATGGTCCCGGGACCACCCCCCAGCGGTCGCACGAGCTCCGCGAGCTCGCCCGCATTGAAGAGGTCGATCTCGCCCACGAGCCGTCCGACCCGGTCGCCGTTCTCGTCGCGTTCCAGCACGAGGCGGCACCGCCCGACTTCGGCCTCTCTTCGACGCACCACTCGCCTCCGGCTCGCTGGACCAGTGTCGGCCGGGGATAGGGGCCGACGGCGCGCACCGGGGGCATCGGGTGGGCGCGAGAACTGTAGCGCTTGGCGGCGACGGTGACGAAAGGGCCGCTGGCAGAATCCGGCACGCGATGAGCGAGCCACCGACGCACGACCTCCGCATCCTCGTCGCCAACGAGAACCGTGAACGCCTCGACCGGGTCGCGAAGGTCGTGCGCGCAGCCGGTCATCACGTCATCGCGCGGGCGCTGAGCCCCGAGGAGGCGTTCGAGTCGGCCGCCGACGACGCGCCCGACGTCGCGCTCGTCGCTCCCGGGGGCGACCCCGAGCACGCGCTCGAGCTCGTGGCCCGCCTCGTCGAGGACGCGAGCTGGCCGGTGCTCCTCTACGCGGAGGAAGACGATCCCGAGCTGGCCCGCGACGCGGCCCGGCTCGGGGTCTTCGGCACGGTCACCGGCGGCGACCCCGACCAGCTGCAGGCCTCGCTGGAGGTCGCGCTGCGCCGCTTCGAGGAGCTCCGGGAACTCGAGGCGGCGTTTCGGCGCAGGGCGCTGATCGAGCGGGCCAAGGGTGTGCTGATGGAGCGGCACGGGATCGGCGAGCGCGAGGCCTTCGAGCTGCTCCGTGGCCACGCGCGCTCGCGACAGGAGCGCGTCGTCAGCGTTGCGCAGGTGGTGCTCGACGGGCACGCCCTGCTGCCGCGCGCGTAGGCGGCGGTCGGCCCCTCGGACGGGTCAGAGGCCTCGGTCTGCGCCGCTGCCGCCCGCCGGCTGCGGCGCGGGCTCGACGACGCCGGTCTGGTAGGCGAGCACGACGGCCTGGACGCGGTCGCGGAGATCGAGCTTCTGGAGGATGTGCGTGACGTGCGTCTTGACCGTCGTCTCGCCGATGAAGAGCTCCTGTCCGATCTCGGCGTTCGAGAGACCGCGGGCGATGAGGCGGAACACGTCGCGCTCCCGCTCGCTCAGCTCGGCGAGCCCGGGCGGTGGCGCGGGGCGCGGCGTGCGGGCGAACTCCTCGATCACGCGTCGCGTGATCCCCGGGGAGAGGAGCGCGTCGCCCGCTGCGACCGTACGGATCGCCGCGATCAGCTGCTCGGGCGGGTCGTCCTTCAGCACGAAGCCGCTCGCGCCGGCGCGCAGCGCCTCGTAGACGTACTCGTCGAGATCGAACGTCGTGAGGATGAGCACCCGTGCGGAGGCGTCGGCCGTCAGGATCCGTGCGCGTCGCCTCGAGCCCGTCCAGCTCGGGCATGCGGATGTCCATCAGCACGACCGTCGGGTCGAAGCGGGCGGCCTTGTCGACTGCCTCCCGGCCGTTGCTCGCCTCGGCCACGACCTCGATGTCCTCCTCGCCGCCGAGCAGCATGCGGAAGCCCGCACGCACCATCGACTGGTCGTCGGCGACGAGCACGCGGATCGTCACGACGCGGCCTCCAGCGGCAGGCGCGTGCGCAGTACGAAGCCGCCGTCGACTGCCGGCCCCGCGGACATCTCTCCGCCGAAGAGCTTGACGCGCTCTTGCACGCCGACGAGCCCGTAGCCGCCCGCGCCGCTGCCGTCGCCGTCGCCGTCGTCGCGCACCTCGATCCCCAGCTCGTCGGCGCCGTAGAGGAGGGCGACCTCCGCGCAGCTCGCACGCGCGTGCTTGAGCACGTTCGTGAGGCCCTCCTGCACGATCCGATATGCGGAGAGATCGAGTGCCCGCGGGAGCGGTGCGGGGTCGCCCTCGACGTGCAGTCGGACGTCGAGCCCGGCGCGGCCGATCTCGGCGAGCAGCGCGTCGAGGCGGTCGAGGCCGGGTTGCGGGGCGAGGTCGAGATCGTCGCCCTCCCGGCGCATGGCGCCGAGGAGCCGACGCATCTCGGCCAGCGCGGTCCGACCGGCCTTCTCCACGCCCATGAGGGCGCCCCGATCCTCGTCCAGCCCGTCCGGCAGCCTGTGCCGCACTGCGCCCACCTGGAGCACCATCACGCTGACCGCGTGGGCGACGACGTCGTGCAGCTCGCGCGCGATCCGCGCCCGCTCCTCGGCGACCGCGACGCGCGCCGCGGCTTCCCGCTCGAGCTCGGCGACGGTGGCGCGCCGCACCGCCGCCGCGGCCTCAGCCGTGCGCCGCTGGAGCGCGAGCCCCGCAAGCCACGCGATCGCGAAGAGCGCGGGGGTGAAGAGGAACTCGCCTGGGGCGTGGTTCGGGTCGTTGTAGACGACGATCGCGGCGCCACCGAGCGCTACTGCGAGGCCGATGCGTGACTGAACGGGGTCCGCGAGGTTGCCGAGCAGGAACGAGGCGGCCATCCCGGCCAGGAAGATGCTCACCGAGAAGCTGATCAGGCGTCCGTCGACGAACGAGAGCGCGGCGCCGACCAGCCAGACGGAGACCGGCGCGGCGAAGGGGAAGCGACGGCGCAGGAGAAGCGGCAGCACGACGCACGCCGCCGCCGGCGCCGCGAACCAGGCGGACGTGCGCGGCGCACGGTCGACGTCGTCACGCACCGCGATCTCGACGGCGGCCTCGATCGCGACGGCCACGATCAGCGCGTCGACGCCGTACCGGCGGATGACCTGGCCGATCCGACTCACTCGGTGAACGTACTCCAGGCGTCCGCGCAGCGCCTCCTCCCCGAGTAGGAGCGCGAATCGTCGCCCGGTCGGAGGGCGAATCCGGCTTCGCGACGAGGCGATGCGCGCCGCCGGCTCCTAGCGTCGGCAGCAATGCAGATCGCACCTCGCGTAGGGAGGACCGCCATGAGAGTCACGAGTTCCAACACCACCAATCTCGCCGCCCGCATGGGGCGCTGGAGCGCCGATCACTGGAAGACCGCGACGTTCGGCTGGCTCGCGTTCGTGATCGTCGCCTTCGCGCTCGGCGAGGCGATCGGGACGAAGACGATCGACCCGAACACGGCCGGGCCTGGCGAGTCCGGGCGCGCCGACAGGATCCTCGACGCGGGCTTCCCGCGGCCCGCGAGCGAGAACATCCTCGTCCAGAGCGACACGCTGGGGGCGCAGGATCCGGCCTTCAGGGCCGCGATCGAGGACGTCGCCTCCGAGCTCTCGGGCCTGGCTGTCGTCCAGCACGTGCGCTCGCCGCTCGAGCCGGCGAACGCCGGGCAGATCTCGAAGGACGGGCACGCAGCGCTCGTCTCCTTCGAGATCCGTGGTGACGCCGACAAGGCGGCGGAAAAGCTCGACCCGATCGTCGCGCGGGTCGCGGCGGCGCAGAAGGCGCACCCGGGGCTCTTCGTCGGCCAGTTCGGCGACGCGAGCGCCGCCGACGCGATCGACACGGCCTTCGGGAACGACCTCTCGAAGGCAGGGTTGCTGTCGCTCCCGATCACGCTCGTGATCCTCGTGCTCGCGTTCGGGGCGCTGGTCGCGGCGGGGATCCCGCTGCTCCTCGCGCTGACCGCGGTGTTCGCGACGTTCGGGCTGGTCGCCCTGCCGAGCCACGTCATGCCGGTCGCCCCGGAGGCCGGCGCGATCGTGCTGCTGATCGGGCTCGCGGTCGGCGTCGACTACTCGCTGTTCTACCTCCGTCGCGCCCGCGAGGAACGGGCCGCCGGCCGGAGCACGCGGGCGGCGATCGAGGCGGCGGCAGCCACGTCGGGACGCTCGGTGCTCGTCTCCGGGCTGACCGTGATGGCCGCGATGGCCGGGATGTTCCTGACCGGTGACGCGACGTTCGCGTCGTTCGGGCTCGCGACGATCCTCGTCGTCGCGATCGCGATGCTCGGGTCGCTCACCGTGCTCCCGGCGCTGCTCTCGAGGCTCGGCGACCGCGTCGAGTCGGTGCACGTCCCGCTCGTCGGGCGTCTCCGGCGACCCGACGGCACGGGCCGTGTCTGGGCAGGGATCGTCGACCGCGTGCTGCGTCGGCCGCTCCTGTCCGCGGTGCTCGCGGGAGGGCTGTTGGTCGCCCTCGCGCTGCCCGCGCTCCAGCTGCGGCTGGTGCCGACGGGCCCCGACACGTTCCCGCAGTCGCTGCCCGCCGTGCAGACCTACAACCGGATGCAGCAGGCGTTCCCGGGCACCGCGCTCCCGGCCGACGTCGTCGTGCACGCGCCCGACGTGAACGCTCCCGCCGTGAGGGCCGCGTTCGGCCGCCTCGAGCGGCGCGCGCTCGCGAGCGGTCGCATGCACAGGCCGATCACGGTCGAGGTGAACCGCGCAGGCACGGTCGCGAACATCGTCGTGCCGATCGACGGGAACGGGACCGACGCCGGCTCGAATGCCTCACTGGCCGTCCTGCGCGACGAGATCGTGCCGGCGACCGTGGGCGCGCTGCCGGACGTGGAGACCGGCGTCACGGGCCTCACCGCGCGGTGGAAGGACTCCACGGACGAGACGAAGGCGAAGCTGCCGCTCGTCTTCGCGTTCGTGCTCGTGCTCGCGTTCGCGTTGATGCTCGTCGCCTTCCGCTCGGTCGTGATCCCGGCGAAGGCGATCGTGCTCAACTTGCTCTCGGTGGGAGCGGCGTACGGCATGCTGGTGCTCGTCTTCCAGCACGGCATCGGCAAAGGGCTGCTCGGATTCGAGTCGACCGCCGGCATCGACCCGGTCGTGCCGCTGCTCCTTTTCGTGATTCTGTTCGGGCTCTCGATGGACTACCACGTGTTCCTCCTGAGCCGGATCCGGGAGGCCGTCCAGCGGGGCGCGAGCACGGAGGAAGCCGTCAGTCGCGGGATCACCTCGACCGCCGGTGTCGTGACGAGCGCGGCGATCGTGATGGTGGCGGTCTTCGCCGTGTTCGCGACGCTCTCGATGCTGATGTTCAAGCAGTTCGGCGTCGGGCTCGCGACCGCGATCCTCATCGACGCCACCGTCGTGCGGGGCGTGCTGCTGCCCGCCTCGATGAAGCTGCTCGGAGCCTGGAACTGGTACCTGCCAGCCTGGCTCCGGTGGTTGCCCCACATTGGGCTCGCCGAGTCCGAGCCCTCGGCGGAGATCGCGCCGGTCTCCACCTAGACGGGCGGCTCGCCCCGGGCCGGGACCATGGCCCGGGGCGAGCCGAAGGAGCGTGCTTCGGCATGACCCTGCGACGGAGTCGCCGGGTATGGGCTGGCCGAGGGTTCGTCAGACGAGCGGCGTCCGCTGGTGGAACGCCAGTCGCCACACGCCGCCGCGCTCGACGGGTACAGCTCCTGCTCGAGCGTCATCGCGTCTCTTGGTCGAGGTCCTCGCATCCGGTCTGGCCGGAGCGACAGCTACCGCAACCTCGAGGCCCGCCGACCTCGGGACATGGGGAGCGTGGCCACGCCCCGGTCGCTAGCATCGGAGTACGACATGAATACCGAGCGACCCATCCAGACGGAGTACCTGGAGCGGGACGGCGGACAGCTCGCATTCGATACGCGCGGGGAGGGCCCGCTCGTCGTGTGCGTGCCCGGGATCGGGGACCTTCGCCAGGAATACCGCTTCCTGGCTGCCCGGCTCGCCGCTGAGGGCTTCCGCGTCGCCACGCTCGACTTGCGCGGGCACGGCGAGTCGAGCACCAGCTGGCACGACCTCTCCGCGGAGGCGATCGGCGGCGACACCCTGGCGCTCGTGCGTCACCTCGGCGGCGAGGGTGCGCTCGTCGTCGGCACGTCGATGGCGGCCGGTGCGGCGGTCTGGGCCGCGACCGAAGACCCGCAGGCCGTGGGTGGCGTCGTGCTCGTCGGCCCCTTCGTCCGCGACGTGGGCTCCCCGATCCAGCAGTGGCTGTACCGGGCCTTGTTCCGCGTCCTGCTCGCCCGGCCGTGGGGGCTGTCGGCATGGATGCGCTACTGGACGAGCCTGTTCCCCTCACGGAAACCGGAGGACTTCGACTCGTACGCGGAGACGCTGCGGCGCAACCTGGGCGAGAAGGGCCGCTTCGCTGCCGTGCAGGGCATGATGCTCGGCCCGTCGAGACACGGGATCGAGGAGCGTCTCGCGCGGGTCGATCTCCCCGCACTCGTCGTCATGGGGACGGCAGACCGCGACTTCAAGGACCCCGCCGCCGAGGCGCGCCTCGTTGCCGACCGGCTCCACGGCAGCGTCGCGCTCGTCGAAGGCGCGGGCCATTACCCGCACGTCGAGCTCCCGGAGCAGACGGGCGAGCGCATCCTCTCCTTCGCGCGCAGCCTCGGAGAGCCGGCTGCCCGGCGTGCCACGGCAGAGTGAGCGCGGAGCTGACGATGAGCCGCCTCACGCCGCTCGGGACGGTGATCCTCGGCCTCCGCGTGCTGATGGAGGCGGGGATCGTCTTCGGGCTGGCCTACTGGGGCGCCCACACGGGCGACAGCACGGCGGGGCGCATCGCGCTCGGGATCCTGGCGCCGGTGATCGGGTTCGGGCTCTGGGGCGCGGTCGACTTCCATCAGGCGGGCCGTTTCGCCGAGCCGCTACGGCTCGTGCAGGAGCTCGTGATCTCCGGTCTGGCGGCGCTCGCCCTCTACGCGGCCGGTCTCCACGTGGTCGGTGTCGCCCTCGCGGCCCTCTCGATCGTCTACCACGCCCTCGTCTATCTCTCGGGAGGAGCGCTGCTGAAGCGGCCGAACGCCGCACTCTGAGACGGCGCGTCAGGCGGACGGCGGCGGGAAGCGCACGTGCATGTGGTTCTCGTGGTTCGGGTACGGGATCACCACGCCGCTCGGGCCGCGCAGCCCGGTCGAGAAGCCGACGAAGATCATCCGCGCGCCCGCGGAGACGAACCGGTCGAGCAGGTCCTGGGCGAGCGCTCGGTCGATCTGCGAGGTGGCGGTCGGCGCGCGGAGCGTGCGGTCGAGCCGCGGGTAGTAGACGTCGACATCGAGGCCGTTCTGGTGCGAGACGTGCTCGTCCATCGGGCCGCCACCCTTGAAGCTGATGTCGCCCACGACCACGCGCGGTGCGTCGGGGTGCGCCTTGCGGTAGGCCTCGATCACCGCGACCACCGTGTGGATCGTGTGCTCGTTGCCGTACAGCCGCCACGGCAGGTTCGGCACGCTGTCCGTGACCGGGTCCCACGTGACCCAGTCACGCCCGTCGACCGGAAGTTGCGTTCCGCCGGCGAGCGAGCCGGACCACGGCAGCCCCTGCGAGGTTCCCGGCTGCCAGTGGACGGCGGGAAACCGCGGAGCCGGCTTCGTGAGATGCGCCCTGCTCGTTGCGTGTGCCTTGCTCGCGACGCTCTCGTCGGGCCACGGAGGCAGACGGAAGGTCTCGCTCGGGGGGTCCTCCCCGAGCGCACCTGCCGACCCACCGTCGCGGAGCCGCGGCGTCGCAATCGTCAGGATCACGGCCGGCCCCAGCACGAGCGCCGCCGTCTTCGTCTTGCGTGCGTGGCGCCGGCGCCGGAGCTCGGCGCGCCGGCGTCGCGAGGCCGACAACCCGTTCGGGACGGGGACGCCGGCCGGCGCCGGCGTGAGACCGAAGAAGGACGGCGCATGGACCGCCAGCGTTGCGGCGAACGCGTCGGACCGCTCGCGAAACCACACGGTCTCGGGGTCGAACCAGATCTCGCCACGGCGCCAACCCATGGGAAAGAACCCCTTCGCCCGCGCGGCCCCGTATCCTGCGGCGGCCGAGTCGTCGCGCTCCGCGGGCGTCTACCCGTTCACAACGAGTTCGGGTATCTCGACGAATCTCACCGACGGCTCCACGCCGTAGAGGTCCGCGATATGCCGTACGCGCTCCTCGTCGAAGAACGCCTGCGCTGCCTCTTCGGACTCCCACACGTAGACGTTCGTCGCCCGGCGGCTCGGCAGGTCGATGGTGAAGGTCTTCTGGCGGAGACCCCTCATCCCGTCGAACGTCGCCCGGGCGCCGTGCGCGATCTCGGTGAGCCGCGCGCCGTCGAAGTCTTCCCCGTACTCGAACTCCACGAAAACGCCGATCATCGTGTTTGCCTCCGTTTCACCTGGAGCAGTCACCCGAGGATACGGCCGGCGTTGCCCCGACGCGGCGCGCGCGCAATGAGACTCCGTCAGGGGGCCGCGTGATCCAGGTGGAGCGCGCCGCGGACGCGCTCGACGAGCTCTGCGAGGAGATCCTCGTTCGGCTCCGGCGCGTTCCGGAGCAGCACGAGCTCGTCGCCGACCCGTACCTCCTCCACCTCGTCGACCGGGATCACGAGGAGCTGGCGGCCGAAGCGCCCGCCGCGTACCTCGAGCAGGTCGGGGCGGTCGATCCGCGAGAGGAAGCGGAGGCCTTCGACGAAGCCGACCGGGCCACCCGGCGAGTAGACCTGGAAACCCTCGCACCGCGACAACGAGTCGCCCTGCTGCATCCGGGGCCGTCCGGGATCGCGGTCGGCATCCGACCCGGCCCCGCGTTGTGGAAACGTCCTCGCCGGGCCGGGGCGGGGTGGCTCGGGCTCGCGCGTGGCCGGCGCGAGCTCCTGCAAACGCCGTTCGAGGCGCTCGATCTCGGCCATGTGCTGGTCGAGCGCCCGGTAGAGCACCGTGAGCTCGTCGTGAGCGCGGCGAAGCTCCCCGACCACCGCGTCGACCTCGACGGCGCGCTCGCGCTCGAGCCCGGCGCCGAGGAGTAGCTCCTCGTACGCCCACGGTCGCGCGCGGACGGACCGCGGAGCCCGCATCCACAGGTTCTTCCCGTCGTCTTCCGGTGAGTTGCGCCTTCGCTGCGGCATGCGCTCTCGTCCCGAGGGTGCTCTTCGTCCTATGGTAGACCCCTGCAGCTCCTGCGCGTCGCTGCGGCGCCAGGTCGGGAGCAGGTTTGCGGGTTTCCCGCACCGATCGTCGGGTCGGAGCCGATGCCGGCGGCCGCCTGCCGTGCGAGCGTCAAGGTGCCGTGCGAGACGCATCGTGCGGCCTGGCCGAATTCTCGGAAAGGAGTTGTGATGGCAACCATCGAGAAGACGGTGACCTACGAGGCTCCGGGGCGCAGCGGAAGTCCTGTGGAGCTGAAGCCCCGCTACGACAACTTCATCGGCGGGGCCTGGGCGTCGCCGGCGAAGGGCGCGTACGCGGAGAACGTCACACCGGCAACGGGCGAGGCCTTTACGGAGGTGCCTCGGTCGACGCCGGAGGACGTCGAGCTGGCCCTCGATGCGGCGCACGCCGCACGGGTCGCGTGGGGCGAGACGTCGACGACCGAGCGCTCGAAGGTGCTCAACAGGATCGCAGACGCGATCGAGGACAACGTCGAGATGCTCGCAGTCGCCGAGAGCTGGGAGAACGGCAAGCCCGTGCGGGAGACGCTGAACGCGGACATCCCGCTCGCCGCCGACCACTTCCGGTACTTCGCCTCGGTGATCAGGGCGGAGGAGGGTGCGATCTCCGAGCTCGACAGGAACACGGTCGCGTACCACTTCCGCGAGCCGCTGGGCGTCGTCGGACAGATCATCCCGTTCAACTTCCCGCTGCTGATGGCGGCGTGGAAGCTGGCGCCGGCTCTCGCGGCGGGCAACTGCTCGGTGCTGAAGCCGGCGAGCCCGACACCGTGGTCGATCCTCAAGCTCATGGAGGTGCTCGAGGAGATCGTGCCGGCGGGTGTGATCAACGTCGTCAACGGGCCCGGGGGCGAGATCGGCAAGGCGCTCGCGCAGAGCAAGCGGATCGCCAAGATCGCGTTCACGGGCGAGACCGTGACGGGCCGGTTGATCATGCAGTACGCGGCCCAGAACATCATCCCGTCGACGACGGAGCTCGGCGGCAAGTCGCCGAACATCTTCTTCGCCGACGTGATGGCGGAGGACGACGACTTCCTCGACAAGGCCGTCGAAGGCCTCGTCCTCTACGCGTTCAACAAGGGCGAGGTCTGCACCTGCCCCTCGAGGGCGCTGATCGAGCAGTCGATCTACGAGCCCTTCATGGAGCGGGCGCTCGAGCGGATCGAAAGCATCCGCCAGGGCCATCCGCTCGATCTCGAGACGCAGCTCGGCGCACAGGTGTCGGCCGCACAGCTCGAGAAGATCGAGGGTTACGTCCAGATCGGTCTCGACGAGGGAGCAGAGCTCCTGACCGGCGGCCATCGGGCGCACCTCGGTGGCGAGCTCGAGGGCGGCTTCTACTTCGAGCCGACCGTCTTCAAGGGCGAGAACTCGATGCGGATCTTCCAGGAGGAGATCTTCGGTCCGGTGCTCGCCGTGACGACGTTCGAGACCGAGCAGGAGGCGCTCGAGATCGCGAACGACACGCTGTACGGCCTCGGCGCGGGCGTGTGGACACGCGACACGAGCAAGGCGTTCCGCATGGGCCGCGGCATCCAGGCCGGGCGCGTGTGGACGAACTGCTACCACCTCTACCCCGCGCACGCGGCCTTCGGCGGCTACAAGGTCTCGGGCGTCGGGCGTGAGAACCACAAGATGATGCTCGACCACTACACGCAGACCAAGTGCATGCTCGTCAGCTACGACCCGAAGCCGCTGGGGCTCTTCTGACCATGACCGGCAGCGGGACGCAGCGCGTCACGGCCACCGAGGCGGCGCTCGGCGCGATCGGCCGGCTCGGGGCGCGCCACGGCCCGCTCGTGTTCGTCCAGTCGGGGGGCTGCTGTGACGGCAGCTCCCCGATCTGTCTCTGTGAGGGGGATCTCCTGCTCGGCCCGGACGACGTCCTGCTCGGTGAGATCGCCGGGTGCCCGTTCTACGTCGACCGCGGGCTCTACGAGCGGTGGCGTCGACCGACCTTCGTGATCGATGTCGCACCGGGCGGCGGAGACTCGTTCTCGCTCGAGGGGCCGGACGGAATCCACTTCGTCGCCCGCACGCCGCCCTCCGAGCGGGTCGCGGCCGACACCGGCTGATCATCGCGGCGCCGGGCGGCGCAGGCGCAGACGGCGGAGCTCGTCCGCGCCCCAGACGACGAGCGGGAAGGTCGCGAGGATCGCGACCTCGGCCGGCCCGAGGGCCGCGGTGTGGAAGACGTCCTGCAGGAGGGGCAGATACACGATCGCGGCCGCGAACACGAGTTCGAACCCGATGCCCCAGAGCAGCATCGGGTTCGTGAAGAAGCCGACCTCGCGCAACGACGCACGCTCCGTCCGGGCCGCAACTGCCGTTCCGACCTGGCACGCGACGATTCCGGCGAACGTCATCGTGGTCGCTTGCAGGTAGGCGTCGTGGAGCGGCGAGCCGGCCGAGACGTCGTCACCCGCGGCCCAGCCGGCCCGGAGGAGGACGTAGAAGAACCCTGCGAGGACGAGCGCGGCCTCGATCAGGCCCAGGAACACCCAGGCACGCACCATCAGCGAGCGCTGGATGACACCCTCCGACCGGGGACGCGGAGCGCGTTCCATGATCCCGGGCTCCGCCGGCTCCCGCCCGAGCGCGAGCGCCGGCAGTACCTCTGTCCCCAGGTCGATCGCGAGGATCTGGAGCACGGTCAGTGGCAGCGGGACCGCACCGCCGGAGAGCGCGAAGACGAGGAACGGCACGACCTCCGGAGTGAGGTGGGCGAGGATGTAGAGGATGAACTTGCGAACGTTGTCGTAGACGCGGCGGCCTGCGGCGACTGCCGCGACGATCGTCGCGAAGTTGTCGTCGGTCAGGACCATCGTGGCGGCTTCGCGCGCGACGTCCGTCCCCGCGACACCCATCGCGATGCCGATGTCGGCGCGACGCAGCGCGGGCGCATCGTTGACGCCGTCGCCTGTCATCGCGACGACGTGACCCTCGGCCCTGAGCGCATCCGCGATCCTGAGCTTCGCCTCCGGGGATGCACGCGCGAAGACCAGCTCCGTGCCGCTGCGGAGAAGGCTGTCGAGCTCGGCCTCCCGCATCGCGTCGAGCTCCTCGCCCGTGACCACCTTCGCTCCGTCTCGCCCGATACCCACCCGGCGGGCGATCTCCGCGGCCGTGAGCCCGTAGTCGCCGGTGACCACGTTGATCCTGATGCCGGCGGCGTGACAGCGTGCGACTGCGTCCGCGACCTCGGGGCGCGGCGGATCGAACAACGCGACGAGGCCGAGCAGCACGAGGTCGCGCTCGGCGTCGTCGCGGTGGGCCGGCGGCTGCGCTCCGTCGGGAAGCCGGCGGCGCGCGACCGCGAGCACGCGAAGACCCTGCGACGCGTATTGCCGGAGCACCGCGAGCACCCGCTCACGATCCTCGTCCGTCAGCGCGCGGTGATCGTCCCGCCCGCCGATCGTGGTCGACCGCTCGAGCACCGCCTCCGGCGCGCCCTTCGCGTGCACCGTGATCCCTCCGTCCACGCGCTGGTCGACGGTCGACATCAGCCGCAGCTTCGGGTCGAACCGGTAGAGCTGCAGTCGGTCGTGCTCGCGCCGGGCGACGTCGACGTCGATTCCGAGCTCCCGCGCTGCCTCCAGGAGGCCCACCTCGGTGGCCTCGCCCCGTGACTTGCCCGTTCTGCTCGTCGGTGAGCTCGGCGGTCGAGCAGGCCGCGATCGCGCGTCCGAGGAACCCGAGCACCGGATTCGCCGAGACAGCCGCCTCGACGTCCCGGCTACCCTCCAGATCCAGCTCGCCGAGCGGCGTCCAGACCCGCACCGCGCGCATCCGGTTCTCGGTCAGCGTGCCGGTCTTGTCCGTGCAGATCACGGTCGTCGAGCCGAGCGTCTCGACCGCGCTCAAGCGCTTCACGAGCGCCCCGCGGCGAGCGAGGCCGGCGACACCGACCGCGAGCGCCAGCGTCATCGTCGGTAGCAGGCCCTCGGGGACGTTCGCGACGATGAGGCCGACCGCGAACGTGAACGCGTCCTCGAGCGGGAGCCCAGCCACGAGCCAGCCGATCGGCAGGAACGCGAGGCCCGCGAGGACGGCGACCAGGGCGATGAGCCACGCGACCCGCCGCACCTGCAGCTCGAGTGGGCTCTCGTCCGCCTCGACGCGCTCGGAGAGCGCCGCGATCCGACCGAGCTCGGTCTGCATCCCGGTCGCGAACACGAGCGCCTCCCCCTCGCCCCCGACGCAGGCGGTACCGCTGAACACGAGCTCGCGCGCCTCGAGCAGCGGCCCGGTCGCGTCGGCGAACTCCGCAGAGCGGAAGACGGGCTGCGACTCACCGGTGAGTGTCGACAGGTCGACGTCGACCGCGCCGTCGAGGAGGCGTGCGTCCGCCGAGATCCGGTCGCCTTCGGCGAGCAGGAGGATGTCGCCCGGGACGAGCGTTCGCGCGTCGACTGTCTGGCGCGTCCCGTCACGACGCACGGTCGCCTGCGGCGGCAGGTAGCGGCCCAGCGCCTCGATCGCGCGCTCGGCCTGCCGCTCCTGGACGAATGCGAAGAGCGCGTTGAGGACGATCACCGCGACGATCGCACCGCCGAGGGCGGCCGTCCCGGCAACGAATGCCAGTGCGGCCGCGAGCCAGAGGAGCAGCGCCAGCGGATGGACGAACTGCTTCCCGAGCTGCCTCGGCCAGCGGCGGCCGCCCCGCCTGCGGAGCTCGTTGGGGCCGCTCGCCACGAGCCGTCGCTCCGCTTCGCGGGTCGAGAGCCCCTCCGGTCGAGAGCGCAGGTCGCGCAGCAATCTGGTCAGGGGCTCCCTCGGATCGCCGCTGTCGGGTCGCCCGACCCGACTCGACGGGTCACCGAAATGTCCGAGGTCCCCGCGCACGCCTCGAGGGTCGCACCACCGTGCCCGCGGCCGAATCCGTACAACGCCGTACCGCGCTGCCGACAAGCTGCAGACGCGTCGCCACCGTTCGCTCGTGGGTGCTGGGCCGCGTCGATGAGTTCCGCGGGCTGCGAGAGTCTGCAGGGACATGACGGATCTCCCGGAGCTCCTCGACGCGGCCGTCCGTGACGGCTCGGTGCCGGGCGCGACCGCGCTCGTCGCGCGCGGCGAGCGTGTCGAGATCGCCGGTGCCGGTGAGCTCGAGCCGGGCTCGATCGTCCGCATCGCGTCGATCACGAAGCCGATCACGGCCGCGGCGGTGATGCTCCTCGTGGACGAGCGGCGTCTCGCTCTCGACGACCCGATCGCAACCTGGCTCCCGGAGCTCGCGTCACCGCAGGTCGTGCGGACGCCGGCGAGCCCGCTCGACGATGTCGTACCTGCCGCGCGACCGATCACGGTGGAGGACGTGCTCACCTTCCGCGCGGGCTGGGGGTTCCCGTCCGACTTCTCCCTACCTGCGGTCGTCGAGCTGTTCGGGAAGCTGCCCGTGTTCGGGCCTGCCGAGACCCCCGACGAGTGGGTCGCCACGCTCGCGGGCATCCCGCTGCTCCACCAGCCCGGGGAGGCGTGGCTCTACAACACGTGCTCGGACCTCCAGGGCGTGCTCGTCGCGCGCGTCGCAGGTCGGCCGCTCCCGGACTTCCTCGCCGAGCGTGTGTTCGGGCCGCTCGGGATGCACGACACCGGCTTCTACGTGCCCACGGAGAAGCGAGAGCGTCTGCCGGAGTTGCACGGCTTCGCGTTCACGCCGCCCGACGAAGGCCTCTGGAGCGCACCTCCGATCTTCCCCTCCGGGGCAGGCGGGCTCGTCTCGACTCTCGCCGACTGGCATCGCTTCGGGCGGATGCTGCTCGCCGACGGCGGCGGGCTCCTCTCGCCGGAATCCGTACGGTTGATGACGACCGACCACCTCACCCAGGCGCAGCGCGACGCTGCGACGGTGTTCCTCGAGGGCGCCGGGTGGGGCTTCGGCGGCTCTGTCGAGCCGGACGGCCGCTACGGCTGGGTCGGCGGGACCGGGACGACGGCCCATGTTGCCCCGGCCACCGCGACGATCGGGATCCTGTTCACGCAGGCGCAGATGCCCGGGCCCGCGCCGACTCCGCTGATGCGCGACTTCTGGCGGTACGCCTTCACAGCTTCCTGAGCGGTGGTCGGGCGCCTTGCGCCGGGGGGCCGGCATCGACGACGCTTGCGCGCATGGCCGTTCCCGAATCGACGATCGCCGGGATGCCCTTCCCGCTCCGCTGGCTCACGCCGCCGCGCGACTGGCGGGCAACGGATTCCGGGTTGACGATCGAGGCCGGTGCGGAGACGGACTGGTTCGCCGATCCGGCCGATCCCGGACACCTCGTCTCCCGGGCACCGGTGCTGCTGGCGCATGTCGCCGGCGACTTTCTCCTGGGAGCGCGCGTGAGCGTCGCGTTCGGATCCGTCTTCGACGCCGGCGCGCTGATGCTCCACGTCGGCGACCGGTGCTGGGCGAAGCTCTGCCTCGAGTACTCGCCGCAGGAGGAGCCGATGATCGTCTCGGTGGTCACCAACGGATCGTCGGACGACGCAAACGCACTCACCGTCTCCGGTCAGGAGGCGTGGCTGCGGATCGCACGGATCGGGCGGGCCTTCGCGTTCCATGCCTCGAGCGACGGCGCGCGCTGGCAGCTGGTGCGCTACTTCCGGCTCGAGACAACCGAGGAGCCGCGGGTCGGCTTCGAGGCACAGTCGCCGACAGGAGAAGGCTGCGTGGTCACCTTCGACGAGATCCGTTTCGAGCGGCGGCGCCTGACCGATCTCCGCGGCGGGAGCTGACCCGAGGAACCGACCGCTCCAGTAGCGGGGCGCCGTGGACGGCCCGCGACAAGGTCTAGTCCCCACTGCGAGCCGATGACCGGGCGGCTAGGCTGGCCGCATCGCCGGACGGGCTCGACGGCGTTCCCCGGCCACCATTCTCAGCGAACTCTCAGGCGGGGCAGAGGCGCCTCCAACGTGCGGCGCGTGTCATGGAGTCAGACCGCCACTATGGAAGAGAGACACGCGATGACGAACAGCACCCTCGACGATCGGCACGGCACCACATCCTCGCGCAGGCGCCCCGGCGCCCGCCGGCTCGCCCTCGCGCTCGTGGTGCTCGTCGCCCTCGGCGCGTGCTCTCGGGCCTCGGTCTCGCGCGAGCAAAGGCTGGCACGATCGGAACGGGCGTCGTCGTGATCAACACGACTCTGGGCTACGCGGACGGCAAGGCGGCGGGCACCGGCATGGTGCTCACCTCGAACGGGAAGGTTCTGACGAACAACCACGTGATCCAGGGAGCGACCGCGATCAAGGTCGTCCTGCCGGGCACGGGCCGGCGCTATACCGCACGCATCGTCGGCTACTCGGTGAAGAACGACGTCGCCGTGCTGAAGCTCACGAATGCATCGAACCTCGCGACGGTGTCGGCGAGCAGCGCGCGGCTCAAGCTCGGGCAGACCGTCAACGCAACGGGGAACGCCCGCGGCGCCGGGGTGTTGACCACGGTCACCGGCGCGGTCACGGGCCTCGCGAAGACGATCACCGCGAGCGACGGCGAGGGCGCGGCCGAACAGCTGACCGGTCTCATCGAGACGAACGCCGGAGTCGTCTCCGGCGACTCCGGCGGCCCTCTGACGACCGGAAACGGCCGCGTGGTGGGCATGGTCACGGCCGCCTCCACGTCCGGTGACTTCAGCTTCCGCGGTGTCTCGGCAAGCGACGCGTACGCGATCCCGATCGGCAAGGCGCTCGCGATCGTCCGCACGATCGACGCCGGCAAGAACACGTCCACCGTCCACATCGGCGCGACCGCGTTCCTCGGGGTCTCCGTCACCGATGCCGCCTCGGCTGGGTACGGCGCAGGCGTCGCCGTGGTGGGTGTGGCGAGCGGCAGCCCGGTGGAGAGCGCCGGTCTCGAGCGTGGCGACGTGATCGTCAGCCTCGCGGGGAGGGCCGTCGACTCCGCCACCGCCTTGCGTGCCCGCGTGCTCTCCCTGCGGCCGGGCCAGACCGTGAAGATCGTCTACCTCGACTACTACGGCGTGAGCAACACCGCGTCGGTGACCCTCACGTCCGGACCTCCCCAGTGAGCGGCTGACGACTCGGCCGTCGGGATGAGGTCGGGTCGCGACAGAATCGGCCGGTTGGCCGATGACTGACGGCGGCGACTGCTCTACCGTGGGGCCGTGAACAGGCTCCGGGCTCGTATCGCGCTCGACCCGATCGGGGTCGATCGCGTGCTGGCAGCCGCCCTCACGGCCGCCCTCCTGCTCGAGACGTGGCTCGGAGCGAGCGCGGAGGGGCATCGCCTGGCGCTCACGATCGGCGGGTCGGTCACGACCGGCGCGGTCGCCGTCCGGCGGCGCCATCCGGCGGCGGTCGGGATCGGGGTCGCCCTTCTCTCGGTGCTCATGCAGGCAGCGTGGCCGTCGCAGGCGATCAGCTACGGGATCGCCTGGATCTGCGACATGTACGCGTTCTCGGTGTGGACCCGCGCGCGAACGTTCTTCCTCGGACTCGGCGCGTACGTCGTCGCAGCCTTCGGCATGGCCCTCGCACCTGTCGCGTCGGGGGGGATCGAGACGCACCTCCGGCACACCGTGCCGTTCGTCGTGGTCTCGACCGTCGTGATGCTCGTCGTCCGACAGGGAATCCGGGCGCGCGATCATCGTGCGAGCGTCGCCGAGCGCGAGCGCGAGCTCGCGGCGCGCGAGGCGGTGGTCGAGGAGCGAGCGCGGATTGCGCGCGAGCTGCACGACGTGATCGCCCACAGCGTCTCGATGATGGTCGTCCAGGCAGGAGCCGAGCGCCGCACGCTCCGCGACGCGAGCGAGCCGACGAAAGAGGTACTCGCGACGATCGAGGAGATCGGTCGCGGTGCGCTCACGGAGATGCGGCGTCTCGTCGGCATGCTGCGCTCCGACGCCGACGACCTGCTCGCGCCGCAGCCGGGGCTCGAGGACCTCGAGATGCTCGTCAGGCAGGTGCGGGAGGCAGGGCTTCCCGTCGAGCTCCGCGTGGAGGGGGACAGACGAAAGCTGCCGGCCGGCGTCGAGCTCTCCGCGTACCGGATCGTGCAGGAGGCGCTGACGAACGCGATCAAGCATGCCGGCGAGGCGCAGGCCGAGGTGCAGGTGCGTTACGGAACGGAGACGCTCGAGCTCGTGATCGTCGACGACGGGCCCGGCACCCCGGCGCCCGCGCCGGGACAGGGGCACGGGCTGGTGGGCATGCGCGAGCGCGTCGCGCTCTACGGCGGTCAGCTCCAGACCGGCCGGGCGGAGAGCGGAGGCTTCACCGTCCGGGTGCTGCTCCCGACACGATGACGACCGTCCTGATCGCCGACGATCAGGCGCTCGTTCGTGTCGGCCTGCGGAAGATCCTCGAGAGCGAGCCCGACACGCGCGTGGTCGGAGAGGCAGGCGACGGCCAGGACGCGGTCGTCGCTGCGACCCGAGAGCGACCCGACGTCGTCCTGATGGACATCCGCATGCCGGTGCTGGACGGCATCGAGGCAACGCGGCGGATCGTCGGAGGACAGCTGCACACGCGTGTCCTGATCCTCACCACGTTCGGTCTCGACCGGTACGTCTACGACGCGCTGCGCGCAGGGGCCAGCGGCTTCATGCTCAAGGACGCGCCGCCGGAGGAGATCGCCGCGGCGGTCCGCATCGTGGCCAGTGGCGAGGCCCTGCTCGCGCCGGCGGTGACGCGGACCGTGATCGAGGAGTTCGCCAGGCACGCCCCGGCTCACGCACCCGAGCCGCCGGTTGCCGTCTCGGAGCTGACAGGGCGCGAGCGTGAGGTCTTCGATCTGCTGGCGCGCGGCCTTTCGAATCCCGAGATCTCGGAGGCGCTCGTGATCACCGAGGCCACCACGAAGACCCACGTCGCGCACATCCTCCAGAAGCTCGGTCTCCGCGACCGCATCCAAGCCGTGATCTACGCCTACGAGACCGGGCTCGTCGCGCCGGGCGCGAGAAGCGTGCCTTCGCCATCTGCCTCATCCGGTGAGCCCGAACCGGGGCGTCCGCCCGCGGCGCCGGATTGAGCGCGCGCGGACGAGCGGATCACCATCATGTCGGTGACGTCGCCGACAGGCACCGAGCACGCGACAGAGGAGAGGACCGATGCAGATCACGAGAAACGGCCCGGACACCGCGGCGGGCCCGAGCGACTGGTTTACCGGCTCGGTGTACATCGACGCGGTCGCAGCGCCCTCCGAGGCCACGCGGCTCAGTGCGAGCAGCGTCCACTTCACCCCTGGCGCGCGCACGGCGTGGCACACGCACCCGCACGGCCAGACGATCTGGGTGCTCGAGGGCGTTGGGCTCTGCCAGCGCCGCGGCGGTCCGGTGGAGGTGATCCGTCCCGGCGATCGGGTCTTCTTCGAGCCGGGGGAAGAGCACTGGCACGGTGCGTCCCCGACCCGCTTCATGATCCACCTCGCGCTGCACGAGGTCGGTGCCGACGGCAGCCCGGCGACGTGGGGCGAGCACGTCACCGACGAGGAGTACGCCGCGGCAGTCACTGAGGGCGACTGAGGGCGGAGAGTCGCTACGCGAGCCATCCATCTCGAGCGCGACAGAGGACGCCTAGATGCCCCAGGCGACGATCGTCGCGTGCCCTGCCTGTAGCACGCGGGCTCGCGTCAAGCCCGCCGCGCCGGGTGTCCCGCGCTGTCCCGCCTGCAAAGCGCACCTACCATGGCTGGTCGAGACGGACGCGAATGGCTTCGCGGCGGAGACATCGACGCGCCTTCCGGTGCTGGTGGACTTCTGGGCGCCGTGGTGCGGCCCGTGTCACGCCGTGGCGCCCGTGCTCGAGCGCCTCGCCGCGCGTCACGCTGGGAAGCTCAAGGTGGTCAAGGTAAACGTGGACGAGAACCCGGAGCTCGCGGCGCGTTTCGACGCGCACGGCATTCCTCTGCTCGTCGTCCTCCGCGACGGCGTCGAGGCTCAGCGGATCGTTGGTGCGCAGCCTTTGCCCGCGCTCGAGTCGCTGCTCGCGCCTCACCTGGCCTGACTCGGGCGCTGCCGGAGCTGCGCGATCGCCAGAACGACGAAGAGCAGCGGTACGACGATCCACACCTGCGCCTTCGTGTAGTAGCGCAGCTCCTGCCGGACGTCCACGCCGGCGAGCTCTGCCTCGAGCCTCCCCGGACGCAGGAGCGAGATCGCGTGCAGGGCGAGCGGGACGTAGTTGAGGCAGCCGCCGGCGAGCCAGACGCCGAAGACGCGCCAGCCGAGCGCGGATGCCGACGCCGCGACGGCCACACCGAGCGCGGTGCCGAGAACGGCGCCGAGCACGAACTCGGCGACGATCACCCTGCGGCGCAGCATCGTGCCGCGCGCGCCGTACATGTCGACCGCCGCGAGGCGCCGAATCTCGAGGCGAAGGCCCATCGTCCACCGTAGCGGCGCGCGCCTCGGACATGCGCCAGGTCGAGGTCGAGCCGGCCGGCGCATACACTGCGCCCCGTGGCAGAGCCGATCGAGCTGCTCCGAGCAATCGCATCCACCGGCCGGACCCAGCATGCTGCGGCGCTCAAGTCGTACTTGGGCAAGGTGCGGGCGCGCGCATACACGGTCACCGACCGCGACGTGGACGAGCTCAGGAGCGCGGGGCTCTCCGAAGACGAGATCTTCGAGGCCACGGTCTCGGTCGCGTGCGCCGAAGGGCTGCGTCGCCTCGACGCGGCGACCCGGGTGATCGGATGAGGCTGTCGGTCGTCGACGGGGGCCACGCCCCGGACGAGGCGGCGATCCTCGAGGCGATCCGCGAGCGGAGCGGCCGGGAGCCGCTCGGGGTCGTGAAGACGCTGCTCTACCGGCCCGAGCTCTTCGGGCGACCGTTCTCCGAGGCGCTCGACCGCGCCATGCGTGGGCCGTCCGACTGGAGCCCCGGGGAGCGGGAGCTGTTCGCCGCGTTCACGTCGCAGCTCAACCAGTGTCCGTACTGAACGCGCTCGCACGGCGCGGTCGCGTCGTACGCGCTCGGCGAGGATCTCTGGCAGGCAGTCGTCACTGACTGGCGCAGCGCGCCGCTACGCCCCGAGCTGATGGCGACGCTGATCTTCCTCGAGAAGCTGACCCTGCATCCGGACGAGCTCGAGGCTGCCGATGCGGATGCCGCGCGGGCCGAGGGCGTCTCCGACCAGGCGCTCCGTGATGCCGCCACCGTCTGCGCGCTCTTCAACATGATCGTCCGCCTCGCGGACTCCTTCGGCTGGGACGTGCCGAGCTGGGAGCAGCTGTCCGCGCGAGCGCCCGCGATGCTCGAAGGCGGGTACCTGCTCGGCGCCATCGGAGGACGCTGACCACCCCCGGCGGCCTACCCTGCGGAGGAGGCCTGCTGCGCTCGACGCAGACGGTCATCGGTCGTTCGTCAGAGCGAGCAGCGAGACACTCGGGCCCGGGGCGGAGACGGCGTCCCACGTCGTCTCCGCTCCGGGCCGCGGGTCGACGATCAGGCGGGCTCCGCGTCCGCGCGTGAGGAAGCTGATCGTCCAGCGGACGAGCACGAGCAGCCGGTTCTGGAAGCCGATCAGATAGAAGAGGTGCACGAGGAGCCACAGGGCCCAGGCGGCGAAGCCCGAGACGCGCATCCCCTTGACGTCGGCAACTGCCTGCGACCGGCCGATCGTGGCCAGGTTCCCCTTGTCTCGGTACCGGAAGGGCCCCGGCAGGCGACCGTCGAGCCTCGTGCGAATCGCGCGTGCCGCGTAGCGGCCCTGCTGCATCGCCACGGGGGCAACGCCGGGCAGCACCGCGAGCGAGCCGTCGGTCGACCGAACTTCGACCATGTCTCCGAGGGCCAGCACCTCGGGGTGACCGGGCAGCGTGAGGGTCGGCGTCACTGGGACGCGCCCCGCCCGGTCGAGGTCGAGCCCGGCCTGCTCGGCGAGCTTCGCGGCGAGCTCCGAGGCCGCGACGCCCGCGGCCCAGATCGCGACGCGGGCATCGACGTGCTCGACTGCTCCGTCCGGTGTGCGGATCGCGACGCGGTCCGCAGCGACGTCGACCACGCTGTGATCGACGAGCGGCGTCACGCCGAGCCCCTCGAGCGCACGAGTTGCTTTCCGCGAGAGGGAAGCCGGGAACGCCGGCAACAGGCGCGCCCCCGCCTCGACCAGCAGGACACGCGCGGTCTCCGTCTGCGCCCGGCGAAAGTCGCGGCGGAGCGTGTCGTGGGCGAGCTCCGCGATCTGCCCGGCCATCTCGACGCCCGTCGGGCCGCCGCCGACGACAACGAAGGTGAGCCATGGGCGGCGTCTCTCCGGGTCGGGCTCGACCTCGGCTGCCTCGAAGGCCGCGAGGACGCGGCTGCGGATCTCGAGCGCGCCCGGCAGGGACTTCAGCTCGGGCGCGTGCTCGCGCCAACCGTCATACCCGAAGTACGAGTAACGGGAGCCGCCTGCGACGACGAGCGTGTCGTACTCGAGCGGCTCCTCGGCGTCGCCGTTCGGGAGCGCGTCGACGACGACCCGGCGGCGACCGAGGTCGAAGCCCGTCACCTCGCCGAGCAGGACGCGGGCGTTCTGCTGTCGACGGAAGATCGTTCGCAGCGGCATCGCGATCTCCGCCGGTGACAGGGCGCCGGTCGCGACCTGGTAGACGAGCGGCTGGAAGAGCGTGTAGTTCTGGCGGTCGACGAGCGTGATGTCGACGGGCGCGCGCCGCAGGCCGCGGACGACCTGGACGCCTGCGAAGCCGCCCCCGACGACCACCACGCGATGCCTTGGTGTGCTCTCGAAGTCGGTGCTGCTCATCTCGTCCCCTTTCGAGTCGTTCACCACCCAGACGAATCGGGGCCCGCGGATGTGACACGCGCCGGTCGCAGAAGACGCACGGCGCTGTCACAGCGTGGGCAGCTCTCTCGTCTTGGTGACGAGACCCGAGGAGAGGAGCGTCGGATGCGTGTGTTCGTTGCAGGTGCGAGCGGCGTGGTCGGCCGGCGACTGGTGCCGTTGCTCGTCGAGCGCGGTCACGCCGTCGTCGCGTCCACCCGCACGCCGGAGAACCGTCGACGTCTGCGCGAGCTGGGGGCGACGCCGGTCGTGATGGACGGCCTCGACGCCGCCTCGGTCGGCGAGGCGCTCGCGCGAGCCGAGCCGGAGGCCGTCGTCCACGAGATGTCGGCGCTCACCGGCTTCGCAGACCTGAAGCACTTCGACGCAGGCTTCGCGCGCACGAACGAGCTCCGTACGCGGGCAACCGACCACCTTCTCGCGGCGGCGGACGCAGTCGGTGTCCGCCGTTTCGTCGCGCAGAGCTACACCGGCTGGCCGAACGAGCGCAGCGGAGGCATGGTCAAGACCGAGGACGACCCGCTCGACGCGGACCCACCGTCCGGGCAGCGCCGTTCGATCGAGGCGATCGCCCATCTCGAGCGCGCAGTCACGGCCACGTCGTCGCTCGACGGTCTCGCCCTTCGCTACGGGAGCCTCTACGGCCCCGAGACGTCGATGGCGGAGGAATACACCGAGCTGATCCGACGCAGGAAGCTGCCACTCGTCGGAAACGGCGCCGGCGTCTGGTCCTTCCTGCACGTGGACGACGCCGCAGCCGCGACCGTGCTCGCGGTCGAACGCGGCGCCCCGGGTGTCTACAACGTCGTCGACGACGAGCCGGCCCCGGTTTCCGAGTGGCTCCCGTTCCTCGCGGAGTCGCTCGGCGCCCGTCCACCCCGGCGTGTGCCCGCCTGGCTCGCCCGCTTCGTGATCGGGGACGTCGGCGTCTCGCTGATGACGAAGGTCCGCGGCTCGTCGAATGCGAAGGCGAAGCGCGAGCTGGGATGGGAGCCTCTCTGGCGAAGTTGGCGCGACGGCTTCCGCCACGGCCTGGCCGTCGTCCCGACGCGCACCGCCGCCTAGGAGCGATCATGGGCGCGAGACCCGCGAACCGGGAGATCGGCATGGCCGAGACGTTCGAGGAGCTGCGTCCGCTGCTGTTCTCGATCGCCTACCGGATGCTCGGCAGCGTCGCCGAGGCCGAGGACATCGTCCAGGACGCCTTCGTGCGCTACCAGCGCGCCCTGGTCGAGAGCGGCGCCGAGATCGAGTCGCCCAAGGCATACCTCTCGGCGGTGACCACGAGGCTCGCGATCGACCAGCTGCGCTCGGCGCGCGCGCGGAAGGAGACGTACATCGGCGAGTGGCTGCCCGAGCCGCTCCTGACCGACGAGCACGCGCCCGACGCCGCCAGGCACGCGGAGGACGCCGACTCGCTCTCGATGGCCTTCCTGCTGCTCCTCGAGCGCCTCTCACCCGTGGAACGGGCGGTGTTCCTGCTGCACGACGTGTTCGACTACCACTACGACGAGGTCGCTGCGATCGTCGGAAAGAGCGAGGCCAACAGCTCGCCAGCTCGCGGTCCGGGCGCGGCGCCACGTCGACGAGCACAAGCCGCGCTTCGAGGCGTCTCGCGAGCAGCGCGACCGGCTCGCGGCGCGATTCTTCGACGCGGTCGAGGAAGGCGACCTCGACGGCCTGGTCGAGCTCCTCGCCGCCGACGCCGCCGTGTACGGAGACGGTGGCGGGACGAGCCCCTCGTGGCGCAGGCCGATCTTCGGCCGCGACCGTGTCGCCCGGCTGATGCTCGGCCTCGGCCGCCACTCGCGCGAGCGCGGCGGGGCGATCCGGCGCGTCGAGATCAACCGCCAGCCCGGTGTGATGTTCCTCGACGCGTCGGGCCGGCTGATGTGGGTGATGACCGTCGACGTCGCCGAAGGCGTCGTGCAGACCGTTCGCTCGATCATCAACCCGGACAAGCTCCGCCACCTCGGCCCGCTCGCCGACGTCCGCGCGCTCATGCACGAGCAGCGGCAGCGGCGTATCTGACGCGTCTCCGGCTCCTCCGAGCGCCTCGCTTCGGCGGAGGCACTCGCAGGAGTACGCTCGATGGACGCCCCGCCGGCCGTCGTGCGCGGTCGCGGATCGATGCGTCATGCCCCCGAGCCAGGCGACCAGGGAGGTCGAGATGAGCAGCGCGCAGGTCACGGGTGAGACCGCGACCGGGACCCCGCCGAGCGGGACGATCGACCTCGAGCTGGAGGTCGTCGTGATCCCCGTCTCCGACGTCGACCGTGCAAAGGACTTCTACGAGGGCCTCGGCTGGAGGCTCGACGCCGACTTCCCCTTCGACAACGGCTTCCGGGTCGTGCAGCTCACCCCGCCGGGCTCGGGGTGCTCGGTCCAGTTCGGCACGAAGATCACCTCGGCGCAGCCAGGCTCGGCCGCGGGCCTCTACCTGGTCGTCTCCGATGTCGCGGCGGCGCGCGAGGAGCTCGTCGCCCACGGCGCCGCGGTCAGCGAGGTGTTCCACGCCGGGACGCCGGGCGCGCAGTTCCAGCCGGAGGGCACGGACGGCCGCGTCAGCGGGCCTGCGCCCGACCACGCCAGCTACTCGTCGTTCGCGACGTTCGCCGACCCGGACGGAAACACGTGGCTGCTGCAGGAGATCACGACGCGGCTACCCGGCCGGATCGACCCCGCCGACACGGCATTCGCGTCCTCGGCCGAGCTGGCCGACGCCCTCCGCCGCGCCGCAGCCGCCCACGGCGAGCACGAGAAGCGCACCGGCCAGGAGGACCCCGACTGGCCCGACTGGTACGCCGCCTACATGGTCGCGGAGCAGGCGGGCGCGGAGCTGCCGCAATGAGCGACTACGACGTGATCGTCGTCGGCGGAGGCTCGCCCGGCGAGCATTGCGCGGGCGCGCTCGCCGCCGGCGGGCTCCGCGTGGCGGTGGTCGAGCAGGAGCTGGTGGGCGGGGAATGCTCGTACTTCGCGTGCATCCCGTCCAAGACGCTCCTTCGTCCGGGCGAGGCCGTGCACGCCGCGAACGACGCCGCGGCCACCGCCCGGGTCGACGTCGACGCCGCGCTCGCCTGGCGCGACTTCATGGTCTCGGACTACTCCGACGCCGGACAGGAGCGCTGGCTGGCTGCCAACGGGATCGACCTCGTCCGGGGCCACGGGCGTCTCGCCGGGCTCGGCGCAGTCGAGGTCGACGGCGTGCGATACACGGCCGAGCACGTCGTGTTGGCGAACGGCGCCGACCCGTTCGTGCCACCCGTGCCGGGTCTGCGCGAGCTCGAAGCCGTCTGGACGAACCGCGAGGTGACAGGCATGAAGACCGTCCCTCGTCGTCTGCTCGTCCTCGGCGGGGGGCCGGTCGGCGTCGAGATGGCGCAGGCCGTCCGGCGTCTGGGTGGCGAGGTGGCGGTCGTCGAGAGCGGCGAGCACGTCCTCCCGCGGGAGGCACCGGCGCTCGGCGAGGCGCTCGGCGAGGTGCTACGAGGCGAGGGCATCGAGCTGGCGCTCGGGGTACAGGCGACCGCTGCCCGTCGCGAGGGCGAGGACTACGTGCTCGAGCTGGACAACGGCAGCGAGCTGCGCGGGGAGCGCCTCCTCGTCGCAACCGGCAGGCGGCCACGGGTCGACGACCTCGGCCTGGAGACGGTCGGCGTCGAAACCGATGGCCACGGGATCCCAGTCGACGCACGGCTGCGCGTGGCCGAGGGCCTCTGGGCGATCGGCGACGTCACCGGCATCTGGCAGTTGACGCACGTCGGCAAGTACCAGGGACGGGTCGTCGCCGCGAACATCCTAGGGGAGCCGCGAGAGGCCGACTACGAGGCGGTGCCGCGCGTCGTCTTCACCGACCCGCAGGCTGCGGCGGTGGGGGTGAGCGAGGCGCCGGTCAGCGCGACGGTCGCTCTCCGGGACGTGCCGAAGACCGCCACGTACACGCGCGCCTACGCGGAGTCGAACGGGTTCCTCGCCCTGCTGAGCGACGGAGAGCGGCTGACCGGCGCTCATGCGCTCGGGCCCGAGGCGGGCGAGTGGCTGCAGCAGGCCACGCTGGCGATCCGCGCGCGTGTGCCCCTCGACGTGCTGCTCGACACGATCCAGCCCTTCCCGACGTTCTCCGAGATCTATCTCGACGGTCTGAAGGCGCTCCGCGCGGAGAGCGACGCTCGCCAGGCGGCCGGGACGGGCACGCGCTGAGCGCGCCCGCCACGTCGCCTCTGCAAGCGCAATGTCGTGATTTGACTAGTTAGTTCGTTTCTAGTAAGATCGCGACTATGAATTTACCGAAGCGCTCTCCACTGGGCCTGATCGTGCTGTGGCAGCTCGTCGGCGGGCCCAAGCACGTGTACGGCATCCAAAAGCTGCTCGAGCAGCAGGGCAAGGACCGGGTCGTCAACGTGCGCGCCCGGGCAAGCCTCTACCAAGCGCTCGAACGTCTCTCCCGGCTCGGCCTCGTGGAGGTGCAAGAGACCATGCGGCACGAGGGATACCCCGAGCGGGTGGTCTACGCGATCACCGACGCCGGCCGTGAGGCGGCGCGAGCGTGGCTGCGCGAGATGCTTCGCGCCACCGGGGAGGAGTACCCGGAGTTCGTCGCGGCGGTCTCGATCCTGTTCGGGTTGGATCCCGCGGACGCCCGCGCGCAGCTCGAGGCCCGTGCGGACGCGATCGCGAACGAGCTCGCAGACGCCGAAGCGCAGCTGGAGGGCACTCCGGGCCTGCCGCGGCTCTTCCTACTCGAGGAGGAGTACCGACGGGCGGTGCTCAAAGCCGAGCTCTCGTGGTTGCGCGGCGTGATCGCCGACCTGCGGGACGGGCGGCTGACCTGGAGCGAGGAGTGGTTGGCGGAGATCGCCGAGGCGTTCGCGCCCGACGACGAGACGAAGGAGGAACCGCGATGAACGTGACGATCGAGGCACACGGTGTCCGGAAGCACTACGGCAAGACCCTCGCCCTGGACGGCCTCGACCTCGCCGTCGAGGCGGGGCAGGTTGTCGCGTTGCTCGGACCGAACGGCGCCGGGAAGACGACCTTCGTCCGCGCCGTCGCGACGCTGTTGCGGCTGGACGCCGGCACGCTCCGTGTGCTCGGGAACGACGTGCGCCGCGAGCCGGGGGCGGTGCGTCGACTGATAGGCCTGGCTGGGCAGTACGCCGCCGTCGAGCCTGCCATGACGGGGCGAGAGAACCTCGAGATGGTGGCTCGCCTCTACGGACAGAAGCGACGGACGGCGCGTGCCAGTGCACAGCGCGTGTTGGAGCAGCTCGGGCTCGTCGAGCCGGCCGACCGCCTCGTCCGCACCTATTCGGGCGGCATGCGTCGCCGACTCGACCTCGGTGCGAGTCTCGTGGGCGCGCCGCGCCTGCTGCTGCTCGACGAGCCGACGACCGGACTGGATCCTCGCAGCCGGATCGAGCTCTGGGACGCGATCCGGGCGCTCGTCGAGGCGGGCGCGGACGTTCTGCTGACAACGCAGTACCTCGACGAGGCCGACCGGCTCGCGCAGCGGATCGTGATCGTCGACCACGGTCGAGCGATCGCCGACGGGACACCGGCCGAGCTGAAGCGCCGTGTCGGCGGGAGGATCATCGACGTGCACGCGCAGCGTCGCGACGATCTGTCCACGATCGCAGCCGCTCTCGGTCGACTCGGTGGCGGCCGGGTGGAGGTCGAGGAGGCAACACGGCGCGTCACGGTCAACGTCGACGCGGCAGGCGACGGCCTCGTGACCGCCCTTCGATCGCTCGAGACTGCTGCCGTCGAGATCGACGACATCGCCCTGCGTCAACCGAGTCTCGACGAAGTCTTCCTCGCCCTGACCGGGCGAACGGCAACCGATGACCCTGTGGCGGGCCAGGAGCGCGCCGCAGCCTGAGCCGAGAGAGGAGCACCGATGACCACCATCGTCCCGACCCTTGCACGCCCGACCGACCAGCGGGCACCAGGGCTCGTCACGAGCACTTCGACGATCACCCGCCGTGCCGCGCTTCGCTACGTGCGCACCCCACAGCTGATCGTGATGGCCACGTTGCAGATGGCGCTGTTCTTCCTGATCTACCGCTACATGTTCGGTGGATCGATCCACGCGGGCTCGGTCCCCTTCGTGGACTACCTCGTCCCCGGGCTTCGTCGTCACCGGCGTTCTCTTCTCTGGCATCGGCGCCGCGGTGGCGACCGCCGAAGACGTCGAGCACGGCTTCGTCGACAGGCTCCGCTCGCTGCCGATTCCACGGAGCTCCGTGCTCATCGCCCGAGCGGTCGCCGACACGGCGATCCTCGCCCTCGCCGCCGCGGTCACGATCGCGATCGCGTTCGCGGTCGGCTTCCGGCTCCACGGAGCTGCTGGACGGCCTCGCCGCGTTCGCGCTGGTCGTGCTGTTCGGCTTCGCGTTCGAGTGGCTGTTCGTGACGATGGGGCTCCTCGCCGGGAACGCACAGGCGGCGCAGGGCATGGGGATGATCGTGTTCCCGCTGGCGTTCGTCTCCAGCGCCTACGTGACGGTCACGTCGATGCCCGGATGGCTGCAGCCGATCGCCGCGCAGCAACCACTTACCCCGATGGTCGACGCGGTTCGCGCGCTCACGCTCGGAGACCGTGCCCAGGTCGAGCTCGGTCAGCCCGCGTCGTACTACCTGACGCGTGCCCTGATCTGGTCGGCGGCGATCCTCGCGGTCTCGGTGCCGCTCGCGGTCGCCAGATACCGCCGCGGCTAGGTAAGGCCCCACGCAATCGTGAAAGGAGACCTGTCGTGACACTCACAGACACAGAACCCGTTCAGATCCGTGCCCATGGCCGCTCGGCCAAGTATCTCGGCGACTGGACGGCCGCACGCCAGATTCGACGTCCGCGCCTCGCGCAGCTTCGTCGTCCTCGACCTCCTGCTGCCGCACATCGAGCCGGGGGAGATCGAGGTCGCCCTCGACATCGACCACGCCACCGTCAAGCTGCTCGTTCCCGACGGGGCGCGCATCGAGGACGAGGACCTGCAGCGCGTCGGCCGCGGGCGCGTGAAGGACTCGACCGGGACCGCAGCAGCCGGGGGTCGGCGGATCCGGCTCGTCGGAGAGATGCGCAACGCCGAGGTGCGGGTGCACCGCGGCGGAGTGGCGAGCCTCTCGCTCCTCCTCACCCGGCACCGAGGCGAGGTGCGGCAGGCACACCGGGAGGGCCGGCTCTGAGAGCGCGATCGCAGGACCGCTACAGGCCGCAGTAGGGTGAGCTCGATGTCGTTCAGCGTCGTGCGTCCCGACGACCTCCGCTGGCTGACGCGTCCCCACGCGCCGGGCGAGCCCGCCCGCCACGTCGCCGAGTTGAGCGACATCGCGGGCTTCCGCCAGATCCGTGCGAACCTCTGGCGCTACGAGCCCGGCGCGAAGGGGCGCCGCCACCGGCATCCGCTACAGGACGAGACGTTCGTCGTCCTCGAGGGGACGTTGTCGATGTACGTCGGCGATCCGCCGGAACGCCACGACGTGCCGCCGCACGGGCTGATCCATGTCGAGCACGGCACCGCGCTCCAGGCGGCGAATCACGGCGACCGGGAGCTGGTCGTCTACGCCTACGGGGCGCCGCCCGAGTCAGAGCACGCGGAGATCCTCGACCCGGCCGTGTAGCGGTACGGGCGGTACGGGCGGTGGGCGCTTCCGTTGCGCGATCCTCGGAGGGACACGCTGCGTGGTGCACGATGGGGCAGCTGTCGACCGGAAGGAGCGTGACCCCGTGGACTGGAAGCTCGAGCTCGTGACGGTGCCGGTGTCCGACGTCGACCGGGCTGAGGCGTTCTACGTCGAACGGGCCGGACGGGAACCAGTGGGCCGTGCAGCAGCTGCCCCCGAGAGAATGAGCCGCGGCGCGTGACCCGCTGAGCCGTGCGCGACGACCGAAAACGGCTGGCGGCGGCGATCCTGGACTCCTCCCGAACGCACGACGCCGCTCAGGCCGACAGGCGGCGGCGGTTCCGGAACGTCGAGCCCGAGACCGCCGAGCTGCTCGCCCTTCTGATCCGCTCGACGCGCGCGCGCACGATCCTCGAGCTCGGCACGTCGAACGGCTACTCGACGATCTGGCTCGCCGACGCCGCCGAGTCGACGGACGGGCGGGTCGTCAGCGTCGAGCTCGAGCCGGAGCGCACCGAGCTCGCACGAGCCAATCTCGCCGCGGCGTCGCTCGACGTGGAGCTGCGGACCGAGGACGCGGCGGAGACGCTGCGCCGGTCGGGTGACGGCGAGTGGGACGTCGTGTTCCTCGATGCGGAACGGCCGGCATACGCGGGCTACTGGCCGGACCTGCTGCGCACGCTCCGTCCGCGCGGAGGCCTCCTCGCGATCGACAACGTCCTCTCACACGCCGACGAGGTCGGCGACGTGACCGGGCTGATCGAGGCCGAGCCCTCCGTCGAGTCCGTGCTCGTCCCGATCGGCGCGGGCGTGCGGCTCGTCGTCCGCGCCTGACGTCCCGCGGATCGCGCCGCTCCCCGAGGCTTCCGCCCGGCTGGGGAGAACTCCCGATGGCGCGCGCCTCCGTCGCCTCCTAGCGTCCGTGACATGGGCGAGGCGCGCACGGACGAACGCACGACGACCCCGCGGACGGCTCGCTACCGGGAGGCCGAGCAGCGGCTCTGGGAGCGCCACGGCCTCCAGCCGGAGGAGCGTTTCCTCGAGCTCGAGCGGCCGTCGGTGCGGCTGCGCGTGCTCGAGGTCGGTGCCGGCGCCCCGGTTCTGTTCCTCCCCGGCTCGGCGGGCGCCGGAGCGGCCTGGGCCCCGCTCGTCGCCGAGCTGGACGGGTGCCGCTGCCTGCTGCTCGACCCGCCGAATTCCGGCCTCAGCTCGCGGCTCGACTACACCGGCCGCGCGTACAGGGACGTGATCGTGGAGGTGCTCCGCGGTGTCGTCGAAGGCCTCGAGCTCGAGCATCTCGACCTCGTCGGCTTCTCGCTCGGGAACGTGTCGGCGCTCCGGCTGGCAGAGGCCGAGCCGACGCGTGTGCGACGGGTGGTCCTGCTCGGCTCGGGGCCGCTGCTCGAGGGCTGGCGCGTGCCGGGGATCGTGAGGATGATCGGATCGCCGCTCGGCGCCCTGATGACGCGTCTGCCGCCCGGACGAGGTGCGGCCCGCGCGTTCCTCCGTCAGCTCGGCCATGCGCAGAGCCTGAAGGAGGGGCGCATCCCCGAGGAGCTGATCGACTGGCGCGTCTCGTTCGACCGGGACACCGACACACTTCGCAACGAGCGGGCGATGGTGCGCGCCATCACCGACTGGCGACGCGGCGTGCTCCGGGAGGGCGTCACGTTCACCGAGCCCGAGCTCCGCCGGATCGTGCAGCCGACCCTCATCGTCTACGGCAGCGAGGATCCGACCGGGAGCCTCGAGGCGTTGCGCCCTGTCGTCGACGTCCTGCCGCGGTGCGAGCTCAGGATCGTCGACGGCGCCGGACACGTGCTCTGGCTCGACGATCCCGCTGACGTCGCCTCGGCGCTCGGAGGCTTCGTCACCTCTGCACACGGACTCCGTTCCGAGAGCTGACTCTACGGTCGGACGCGGCGGGCGTTGCCGCGTGGCAAGCTTGCGCGGTGGTGGGGCGCTCGGAGGTCGTTGGTCGTAGCCTCGAGCTCGCGCAGATCGGGGAGCTGCTCGCCGACGTGTCGGTGGGGCTGCGGGTCTGTCTCCTCAGCGGACCCGCGGGGATGGGGAAGACGACGGTCTGGCGACGTGGAATGGAGCTCGCGCGAGCGGACGGCGCTCTCGTCTTGTCGTGCGCCCCGGGCGCGGCAGAGGCGCGCTTCTCCTACTCGGGCCTGTTCGACCTGCTCGCGCCGGTCGGGCCCGAGCACTTCGATCGGCTGCCCGGGGTGCAGCGGCGTGCGCTCGAGGTCGCGCTGCTGCGCAGCGAGGCAGACGAGAGGGTCATCGATGCGCGTGCGGTCGGGAGCGGCCTGCTCTCGTTGCTCCGCGATCTCGCGGACAGGTCTCCTCTGGTGCTCGCGATGGACGACGCGCAGTGGCTCGACTCGGCCACTGCCGTGGTGGTCGCGTTCGCGTTGCGCCGCCTCGGCGGGCTGCCGGTCGCGGTGCTGGCGAGCGTCCGGCGCGACGAGCGGCGGCCGCCGACGTTCCTGGACACGCTGCCGGCGGGCGCTCGGGAGGAGATCGAGCTCCACCCGTTGAGCGTTGGTGCGCTCCACGCGATCGTTCGCGCCGAGCTCGGTCGCACGCCGGCGAGGCCGGCGCTCGTGCGGCTGACGACCGCGACCGGCGGAAACCCGCTCTACACGATCGAGGTCGCGCGGGAGCTGTTCCGGACGGGTGAGACCGGAGCGGGTGAGTTGTTGCCGATCCCACAGGGCGTCGGGGAGCTCGTGCGGGCGCGGCTCGAGCGGCTGCCGAGGCGGACCCGGACTGCGCTGCTCGAGGCCGCGTGTCTCGGCGTCCCGCGGGTCGAGCTGCTCACAGACGCCGATCTCGCTCCGGCTGAGGAGGCGGGAGTCGTGACGATCGCGCAGGATGGTCGCGTCGCGTTCGTGCATCCGCTGTTCGCGGCGGCCGTGTACGAGTCGGCGACGCCGGCGCAGCGTCGCGCGGCCCATCGCGCGCTTGCGCCGCGCGTCGCCGATGTGGAGGAGAGCGCCCGCCATCTCGCGCTCTCGGTGACACGGCCCGACGCGGCGATCGCGGAGCAGCTCGCGTCGGCGAGCGCGCGCGCGCGCGGGCGTGGCGCGACGCCGGCGGCGGCAGAGCTGGCGGAGCTGGCCTTCGAGCTTTCTCCCGGCTCGCTCGACGCCGCGGTGCGGGGCCAACGCCTGCTGACGGCCGCTGCGTGCGAGTTCGAGGTCGGCGACCTGCTGCGGGCCGAGGCGCTGCTCGAGCGTGCGCGCGAGACGAGCCCGCCCGGCCCTGTCCTGGTAAGCGCGCTGCGGCTGCTCGGCCAGCTGCGCGGCCGCCGCAGCAGCTTTGCCGCGGCCCTGACGCTGGCGCAGGAGGCGCTCGCTGTCGCAGGAGACGACCTCGAGCTCGTCGCGGAGCTCGAGCTCGACGCCGCCTACTACAGCACGAGCCTCGGCGACATCGGAGGCGCGCAGGCCTACGCGGACGCCGCGGTGGGCGCCGCGGAGACCGCCGGCGGCGGGGCGCTGCTGGCGAGCGCCCTCGCGGTACGGACGATGATCGGGTTCCTCTGTGGCCGGGGGCTCGCCGAGGGCGACATCCGGGCAGCGCTCGGCGCGCTCGACCCCACGTACCCCGGGCCGCTCGCGATGGACCCCCGGTTCATCCACGGCTTGCTGGAGCTGTGGGTGGGTCGTGTCGACCCGGCACTCGCGACGCTCGAGCTGGTGCGCGCCGAGGCGCTCGCGCGGGGGCGGGAGAGCGAGGTGCCGCTCATGTATCTCTACCTCGTCTGGGCCTGCCTCTGGGGCGGCGACGTCGGGCGGGCTCTCGCGCTCGCCGAGGAGGGGAGAGAGACGTCGGCGCTCCTCGCCGACGACGCCTCGAACGCCCTCGTCCTCAGCGCCTGCGCGCTCGCGAACGCCTACGGGGGTCGCGTGGAGCGGGCACGCGGCGATGCGGAGCAGGCCCTCTCGCTCTTCACTGCGCTCGAGTGGTACTCGGGGACGATCTGGCCCAGGTGGGCGCTCGGGTACCTCGAGCTCTCGCTGGGGCACTTCGCCGCCGCCCAGGCAGTGCTCGAGCCGCTGACCGCGGCCGTGCCGCTGGCCGGCGATCCCGTACTCAGCGTCTTCCTGCCGGACAGCATCGAGGCTCTCGTGCAGCTCGGGCGCGCCGACGAGGCGGAAGCGCTGCTGGTGCCGTTCGCCGAGCGGTCCCGCGCGCTCGACCGGCAGTGGGCGCTCGCCGCTGCGGAGCGGTGCAGGGGCCTGGTCGCAGCAGCGCACGGCGACCTCGAGGAGGCGCTGGGCGCGCTCGAGCAGGCACTCCGCCACCACGACGCGACGACGCGCCCGCTCGATCGGGCCCGCACGTTGCTCGCCCTCGGGCGGGTGCAGCGGCGGCGCAAGCAGAAGCGGCTCGCCCGGCAGGCACTCGAGGAGGCGCTCGGCATCTTCGAGCGTCAAGGGCTGCCCCTGTGGGCCGAGACGACGAGGGGAGAGCTCGCGCGCGTCACCACCCGGTCCGCCGGGGCCGGGCTCTCTGCGACCGAGGAACGGATCGCCCGGCTTGCGGCCGACGGGCTGACGAACCGCGCGATCGCGGAGCAGACGTTCGTGAGCGTGAAAACGGTCGAGACGAACCTGAGGCGCGCCTATCGCAAGCTCGGGATCACCTCGCGCGCACAACTCGGGCGTGCGCTCGACGAGCTGGGCGCGACGGCAGTCTCGGAGGTTCTACAAGACCTTTGAGCCACTACGACCGGAGCTTCTGGGAGGAGCGCTGGTCGCACGCCCTCGGCGGCCACGGGCAGCGCAGCGCGCAACGGCCGCCGAACGAGCATCTGACCTCGGCGGTCGGCGAGCTGCGTCCCGGGTGCGCGCTCGATGCCGGTTGTGGACATGGGTCGGACGCGCTGTGGCTCGCAGCACGCGGATGGCGGGTGACCGCCGTCGACTTCGCCGCGACGGCACTCGCGTTCGCCCGATCGACGACGGAGGCGATGGGGCCCGCGGTCGCGGAGCGCGTCGAATGGGTGGAGGCCGATCTCGCGACGTGGACGCCGCCGAGGCAGGCGTTCGACCTCGTCCTGTGCCTCTACGTGCACATCGCCGGGTCGGTGGAAGCGCTCGTGCAGCGGATGGCAGGGGGTGTCGCACCCGGCGGGACGCTGTTCCTGGTCGGGCACCGGCCGGTCGACCCCGCGACGGGAGCGGCGACGGCCGCGGCCGGGCAGGTGCAGATCTCCGTCGAGGCCGCCCGCGCCGCGCTCGATCCGGACCGCTGGAACCTGCTCGTCGCCGAAGAGCGGCCACGGCCGGCGGCGGGCACCGGGGTCGACGCGGTCGTCCGGGCGAGACTCCGCTCCTGACCCGGACGCGTACGATCGGCGGCGTGGCGGATCCGGGCAATGGGGGACGCGCGCGCCCGACGCTCCTCTCCACGGGTGCCGAGATGCGCGTCACCGGCCGCGGTCGCGACGTGGTCGTGTGCGTCGACGGAGGGCAGAAGAGCAAGGTCGAGGGGACGTGGAGCGCATCGCTCGAGTGGCTCGTCCGTCGCCTCGCACCACGTCTTCCGGAGCTTCGCTTCGTCGAGGTCCGGTACCGCGTCAAGTCGTGGCGGCGGCTCGACAGCTGCATCGACGATGCCCGCGCGGCGATGCGCGAAGCGGATGGGGCGCACACGGCCTTGCTCGGCTTCTCGATGGGCGGCGCGGTCGCGATCGCCGCCGCGGACGAGCCGTCGGTCGAACGGGTGCTCGGGCTCGCGCCGTGGATTCCCGATCAGCTGGCGCTCGACCCGCTGCGCGGCAAGCGGCTCGACGTCCTGCACGGCTCGCTCGACGGCTGGCTTCCCGGCATACCGGGCGTCTCGCCTGCATCATCGCGACGAGGCTTCGAGCGTGCCCGCGCCCTCGGCGTGGAGGGGACCTACGAGCTCATCCGCGGCGCGCCACACGCGATCGCGCTGCGTGCCTACCGGGGGCGGCCCGTGCCGCTGCCTCGTGCCGGAGCGTGGGAGCGGCGGGTCGCCGCTCAGCTGGCGACGTTCTGAAGGCGGCGGCGCGCCAGCTGCGCGGGGTCCGGCACCTTGACGCTCCACACGAGTCCGAGCTGCTCGAGACCGCGGATCACCCACCAGGACACGTCGATCTGGCCGCCGTCGAGGCCGTGACGCGCCGACGCAGGGAAGGCGTGGTGGTTGTTGTGCCAGCCTTCGCCGAAGACGAGTAGGGCGACGAGGCGGTTGTTGCGGGCCTGGTCGCGCGAGCTGTAGTCCTGGCGGCCGAACATGTGGCAGATCGAGTTCACGCTGAAGGTCGCGTGCTGGTAGGCGAAGATGCGGATCAGGCCGCCCCAGACGAGCCCTTCCAGACCGGCCTCGACGGTGCCGCCGACTGCGTAGCCGATCGCGAACGGCAGCCCGAGCGTAAGGGCCACCCAGAGCAGATAGAGGCGGTCGATCGCACGGATCAGCCGGTCGTCGTAGAGGTCCTTGCCGTATGCGCGCCCCTGCTCCATGCCGAGGCTCGAGAAGAGCCAGCCGACGTGAGCGTGCACGAAGCCCCGTAGTGCTCCGGCCGCGCCGTCGCCGTGGCCCACGTGCGGTGAATGCGGGTCGCCGGGCTTGTCGGAGAGCGCGTGGTGCTTGCGGTGGTCGGTCACCCATTGCGTGAGCGGGCCCTGCATCGTCATGCAGCCGAGGATCGCGAGCACTGCCTCGACCGGGGCGCTCGTCTCGAAGCCGCGGTGCGTGAAGTAGCGGTGGAAGCCGACGGTGATCCCGAACGCGCAGACGACGTAGAAGCCGGCGAAGAGCACCACATCGAGCCAGTGGAACGCGACGCCCCAGAGCAGCCCCATCGCCGAGAGCAGCCCGAGCGGCGGGACGACGACAGCGACCAGCGTCACCGACCTGACTGATCCGGCTGGAACCGGTGCGGACCGTGCCGATCGCTCTGTTGTGGTATAAGTTTTGTCCAAAGTGTGTTCAAGTTATCAGAGCTATGCCGACGCCCGGCCAACCGATATTCGCGCCCGGGCGAAGAACGGTTGATGAAGGTCGCGGTCGTCGGCAGCGGCATCTCCGGTCTGGGCGCCGCGTACCTGCTCGCGCGAGCGCACGACGTGCACTGTTCGAAGGGGTTCCCGGCCGGGGGGACATGCGAACACCGTCATGCACGACGGGCTCGCCCTCGACACGGGCTTCCTCGTCCACAACGAGCGCAACTACCCGCTCGCTGAGCAGGCTCTTCGCGGAGCTCGGTGTCGCGTCGCACGAGTCCGACATGTCCTTCTCGGTCAGTTGCAGCGGCTGTGGTCTCGAGTACTCCGGGAGGCGCCCCTTCGCCCAGCCCGGCAACGTCGCGCGACCGCGCTTCATCTCCCTCCTCCGGGAGATCCGCCGCTGGCTCCGCACTGCGCGGCCGCCGACGCCGACGACAGCAGTCGCTCGAGCAGTACCTCGACGCAGGCGGGTACTCGCGGCGGTTCCGCCGCCATTTTCTCGTGCCGCTGACCTCGGCGCTCTGGTCGACGGCGCCCGGTCGTGCGCTCGAGTTCCCGGCCGGCATACGCGATCCGCTTCTTCGACAACCACGGCATGCTCGGCTTCGGTCGCTTTCGCTGGCGCACCGTGACCGGGGGCAGCCGCGCTACGTCGACGCGATCGCCGCCCGGCTCGGCGGCCGGCTGCGCCTCGAGAGCCCCGTGCGCTCCGTTCGGCGCACGCGGACTCCGTCGAGCTGCGGGTCGGGGAGGAGGTCGAGCGCTTCGACCGCGTCGTCGTCGCGACGCACGCCGACGAAGCGCTCGCGCTGCTCGACGGCCCGACCCCGGACGAGCGCCGTGTGCTCGGCGGCTTTGCCTACACGACGAACGAGGCGGTGCTGCACACCGACTCGTCGTTCCTCCCGCGCGCCCGCGCCGCCCGCGCCTCCTGGAACTACAGGCTCGGCGACGACGAGCGCCCGACGATCACCTACCACCTGAACCGTCTTCAGGCGCTCCAGTCCGAACGCGACTACTGCGTGACGCTGAACCAGGCCGTGCCCGAGGAGCACGTCCTCCAGCGGTTCGCCTATCAGCACCCGCTCTACACGGTCGAGACGCTGCGGGCGCAGGAGGCCCTGCCGCGCCTCATGGGCGGCCCGATCCTCTTCGCCGGCGCCTACTTCGGCAACGGCTTCCACGAGGACGGGCTCGCGAGCGGCGTCGCCGCCGCGCGGGCGCTCGGGGTCGAGTGGTGAGATCCGCCGTGTACACCGGGACGCTGATGCACGCGCGCCGCGCGCCGGTACGCAACGTGTTCCGCTACCCGGTCTCGTACTGGCTGCTCGACCTGGACGAGCTGCCCGAGCTCGAGCGGCGCCTGCGGCATCTCTCGGTCAACCGGCGCAACGTCGTCTCGCTGCGTGATTCCGACCATTTCGACGGGACCGCCCCGCTCAAGCAGGCTGTGCTCGACCTCGTCGGCGACCCCTCAATCGAACGGGTCCTGATGCTGACCCAGCCGCGGGTGCTCGGCTACGTGTTCAACCCGGTGAGCTTCTTCTGGTGCTACCGGGGCGACGACTCGCTGGCCTGCGTGGTCGCCGAGCTGAACAACACCTTCGGCGAACGCTTACCGGAGGTGCTGCGCGGGCCGACGCTCCGCTACGAGCAGCGCAAGCGCCTGCACGTCTCGCCGTTCTTCGGGCTCGACCAGAGCTACGAGTACGCGTTCTCGCAGCCGGGAGACGAGGTCTGGGCGCGGATCCACGTACGCGACGACGACGGCAGCCGGCCGCTCACCGCCGTCCTCCACGGGCGGCGCCGCGAGCTGACCAACCACTCGCTCGCGATGCTCCTGCTCCGGTTCCCGCTGCAGCCGCTCCAGGTGATTGCGCTGATCCACTGGCAGGCGCTGCGGCTCTGGCTGAGGCGCGTCCCGTTCCACCGCAAGCCGGCGTTCGTTCCCGGCGAGGGCAGCGTGCGCACGTGAGCGTGCGCGCCGAGCCTGCGGTGCTCCGCGGCCGGATGCTGGACGCGCCGCCGAGGCCGTGCTCGGTCAGGCGCTCGCCGGCCTCGAAGGCGGCACCCTCGAAATCCAGCTCCCGGACGGCGGTATGCGCCGATTCGGCGCCGGCGTGCCGGTCAGGCTGACGATCCGCGATCCTGCGTTCTTCCGCCGCATCGCGACGCGCGGCGCGCTCGGCCTCGGCGAGTCGTACGTCGCGGGCGAGTGGGGCGCGGACGACCTCGTCGCGCTGTTCGAGCTCCTGATGGGCAATGCCGACGCCGCGCGGGAGCGCCACCCGCACCTGCATCGGCTACTCGGGCTGCGCCCGCGGCTGCGACGGCGCAACGGCTTTGCCCGCTCGCGGCGCAACATCGCCTACCACTACGACCTCGGCAACGAGCTCTTCGCGCTGATGCTCGACGAGACGATGACCTACTCGTGCGCGGTCTTCGAGCGGCCGGAGCTGACGCTCGCCGAGGCGCAGCGCGCGAAGCTCGAGCGGCTCTGCCGGCGGCTCGACCTCGGCCCGGACGATCACGTGCTCGAGATCGGCTGCGGCTGGGGCGGGTTCGCACGACACGCCGCCGAGACGCGGGGCTGCCGGGTCACCGGCGTCACGATCTCGCGCGAGCAGGCCGTCCTCGCGCGGGAGCGCACACGCGGCTTGCCGGTCGAGATCCTCGAGCAGGACTATCGCGCCGTCGAGGGCCGCTACACGAAGGTCGTCTCGATCGAGATGCTCGAGGCGATCGGCGCCGACCAGTACGGCACGTACTTCGCGACGATCGACCGGGTGCTCGCGCCGGGCGGCCGTGCGGCAGTGCAGACGATCCTCGTTCCCGATCAGCGCTGGGATCGCTACCGCAGAACACCCGACTGGATCGAGCGTTACGTCTTCCCCGGCTGCCTGATCCCCTCGCTCGAGGCGCTGACGCACGCCGCCACGCGACACTCACGACTGGGGATCTACGGCGTCGACGAGATCGGAGAGCACTACGCCGAGACGCTCCGCCGCTGGCGCGCGAGCTTCCGAGAGCGCATCGAGGACGTGCGCCGCCTCGGCTACGACGACCGCTTCGAGCGAACGTGGGACTTCTACCTCGCGTTCTGCGAGGCGGCGTTCCGCATGCGCGCGCTCCGCGACACGCAGCTCCTGCTCTCCCGTGCAGGCCGCACGGCGTGAACGCGGGGCTCGTCGACCGCGTGCTCGGCACGGGCCGCCTCCCGGATCCGCTGCTCCGCGCCGGGATCCGCGCGGCCTGCGCAACACGGCTTCGGCGCGAGCGCCGCCGGGCGCCCGAGTTCAAGGACGCATTCGTCGAGCGCCTGCGCCGCTCGCCCATCGCCGAGCAGGTCGCGAAGCCGAACGAGCAGCACTACGAGGTGCCGTTGGAGCTCTTCCGGCTCGTCCTCGGGCCGCGTCTCAAGTACAGCGCCTGCCTCTGGCCGGACGGGGTCGAGGCGCTCGCGCAGGCGGAGGAGGCGATGCTCGCGCTGACGTGCGAGCGCGCCGGCGTCGAGGACGGGATGACGCTGCTCGACCTCGGCTGCGGCTGGGGGTCGCTCACCGGCTGGCTTGCGGAGCGCTATCCGGCCTCGCGGATCGTCGCCGTCTCCAACTCGCGCCTCCAGCGAGAATGGATCGAGGCATTGCGGCTGCCGAGCGTCCGCGTCCTCACTGCCGACGTCAACGAGCTCGACCTCGACGAGCGCTTCGACCGGATCCTCTCGGTCGAGATGCTCGAGCACATGCGCAACTACGAGACGCTCTTCGCGCGGATCGCCTCCTGGCTCGAGCCCGAGGGTCACTTCTTCTGTCACGTCTTCTCGCACGACCGCTTCGCGTATCCCTACGAGGACGGCTGGATGGCACGCCGGTTCTTCACCGGCGGGACGATGCCCTCCGACGATCTCCTGCCGCGCTTCGACCGCGACCTCGCGCTGGAGGCGCATTGGCGCGTCTCAGGCCTGCACTACGCGCGCACGGCCGAGGCATGGCTGGAGCGGCTGGACGCGAACCGGGCCGGGGTGGAGCGCGTCGTCGGCCGTCGGGGCACCGAGGACTGGCGCGTGTTCTTCCTCGCCTGCGCCGAGCTGTGGGGCTACCGCGGCGGAGCCGAGTGGCTCGTGTCGCACTACCGCTTCTCGAAGCGGGCCGCCGCCGGCTGACTGCGAGGCGGGAGAGGGACGAGAATGCTCGTCCGCCGCGTGTAGTCCCCGTAGGCCGGATCGCCTCCGTATCTCTCGTCCGCACTGCGCTCGAGCGGCGGGATCCCGGTCACGAAGAGCAGGAGCACCGTGATCAGGACGGGGCCGGCGACGACGGCGAAGGCGGCTCCGTGCAGAACGGGGACGGCATAGACGAACAGCCCCCACCAGACGAGCAGCTCGCCGAAGTAGTTCGGGTGACGCGAGTAGCGCCAAAGGCCGCTCGTGATGAAGCGCCCGCGGTTCTCCTCCTTGCGCCTTGAAGGCCGCCTTCTGCGCGTCCGCGACGGCCTCGACGGCGAACCCGACGAGCCAGACGGCGGCTCCCGCGAGGGCCCACGCTCCGACGTCGGCCAGATGCTCTCGGCTCACGAGGTAGGTGACGGGCAGCATCACGACCGCGACCGTGATCGCCTGGAGGAGCCAGAAGCGCGCGAACCGCAGCGGCCGGTCGCGGATTTCGTCGAAGCGGTGGTCGACCTTCATCCGCAGGATCCGGCGGAACAGGTAGCCGCCGAGCCGCAGCGCCCAGAGCAGCACGAGCAACGACGCAACGAGCTGCAGAGGCTTCCCTGCCCCGGTGAACGGGAGCACCACGGCGAGCAGCGCGAACGTGAGGCTGTAGGAGAGGTCGGTGACCACGTCCGTCCTGCGCACGGCGGCGACCGCGAAGAAGGCGCCGTTGACGGCGAGCGCGATCGCGAGGGAGACGACGATCGCAGTCACGAGAGCTGATCAGCCGCCGCGCGGCTCGCCGGCGTCGAGGAGCACCGCCGGGCTCGTCCTGCGAACAGCTCGTCGAGCCGGCGGGGTCGACGAGCGAGACGTCCCGCGGCGCTCCACCTCGCGCGCGATCCCGGCGAGCATTCCACGGAACACCAGGCCGTGAAGCGGCAGCAGCGCATACCAGTAGAGGAAGCCGGCCAAGCCGGAGGGGTCGAACACGGCGGTCTGGCGTATGCGCGACGTCCGCTCGTCGCCGTCGACTTCGAACTGCAGCCAGGCGTGTCCGGGGAGACGCATCTCCGCCCGCAGGCGTAGGAGGCGGTCGGGCTGGTACGCCTCGACGCGCCAGAAGTCGAGGGAGGAGCCGACCGCCGGAGTCTCCGGATCGCGGCGACCACGGCGCAAGCCGGCGCCGCCGACGAGGAGATCCACGAGGCCGCGCAGCCGCCAGAGGCTGTCGCCGTAGTACCAGCCGTTCTCGCCGCCGATGCGGCGGATCGGCGCGAACGCCAGGGAGGCCGTGGCCTGCACGACGCGTTCGCGGTGATCGGTCATCCGGCGTCGTACAGTCGAACGACGCGTGCGCTGCGGGGCCGCGAGAACGCCGAGCGCGTCCGACCAGCGTGTCTCGATCGTCCGGCGCTCTTCGTCCAGCAGGGCCCGCGCAATCGCCTCGCGGTAGCCGTGCGGGCGGATCGAGAACTGCTCGAGCCCACTCGGATCGTGGACGATCGTCTCGTGGGGAAGGCTCTCCACCAGCTTGCGGCCGACCCGCGCGTAGACCGGAGTGACGAGCCCGAGCCACAGGCTCGAGAGGTGAGGTGTCAGCACCGGCACCGGGACGAGCAGCCTCCGCAGGCCCCGTTGTCGGGCGTACTCGCGCATCAGCTCCTCGTAGGTCGCGATGTCCGCTCCGCCGATCTCGAACACACTGCTGCCGTGGACGTCGAGGTCGAGCGCGGCGACCAGGTAGGCGATCACGTCCTCGATCGCGATCGGCTGCGCGCGTGTGCGAACCCAGCGCGGCGTGACCATCACCGGGAGACGCTCGGTCAGAGAGCGGACGAGCTCGAACGAGAGGCTGCCCGAGCCGATCACGACCGAGGCGCGGAACTCGATCGTCTCGACCCCGGTGGACGCAAGCAGGCGGCCGACCTCCTGTCGGCTCGCGAGATGCGCCGACAGCCCCGGGCCCGAGCCGAGGCCGCCCAGATAGACGATCCGCCCCACGCCGGCGTCGCGGGCAGCCCGGGCGAAGATCGATGCGGCCCGGCGTTCGTGCTCCTCGAACTTCTCGGGCGCCGCCCATCGCATGGATGAGGTAGTAGGCGACGCCGACGCCCTCGAGCGCGCGCCGGACGGATGCTGCGTCGAGCGCGTCGCCGGCGGCGACCTCGAGCCCCGCCCGCGGCACGATCGCCTCCGGGCGCCGCACGAGACAGCGGACGCTCTCCCCGCGCGCGAGGAGGGCGGCGAGCAGCCGGCCGCCCACGTAGCCCGTCGCGCCGGTGACGAGGACAGTGCTTCCGGACCTCATGCACAAACTCTATACAAAACCTATACGTCCGCGAGGACGCTCCCCGCCGCCGCGACGAGGTCGCCGTCGAGCCGACCCACGCGAAGCCGCGCGCAGAGCTCCTCGGAGGCACCGGTGCCGGAGAGGACGAGCGGCGCGCGCCGCGCAAGGCGGCGGAGCGCCGGACCCTCGGCCTCGAGCAGTGCGCCGTCCATGCTCGCGACCACGACGAGCCGCGGGTCGGTCGCCGCGATCGCCCGGCCGAGCGTCTCGAGTGGAGTGTCGGCGCCGAGGAAGAGGATGCGCCAGCCGTGAGAGCGGAGCATCAGGCCGAAGGCGATCAGGCCGATGTCGTGGCGCTCGCCCGGCGCGCACGCGAGGATCGCGAGCGGTCCGCCGCCGCGGCCCCAGAGCCGTCCGAGCGCGAGGAGCCGCTCGCGGATGAGGGTGCTCGAGAAATGCTCCTGTCCGACTTCGAGCGCCCCTCGCTCCCACTCGTCCCCGATCTTGCGTAGGACGGGAAGCACCAGCTCCCGCAAGACGGTCGCGAGCGCGAACCCGGCGAGCGCCTCGTCGAGCACCGCCTGTACGGTCGCCTCGTCGTAGGCGCGCGCCGCGACGAGCAAGCGGTCCTGCGCGTCGTCGAGCAGCGCGTCGGCGGGTCGCGCCTGCGCGAGCGTCAGGCGTGCGGCCTCGGCAGCCGAGAGCCCCTCCTCGAGTGCGCGCTTCATCCCCGAGACACGCTCGGCGTCCTCGTCCGTGTAGAGGCGGAACCCGCCGTCGGAGCGGACCGGCTGCAGGAGCCCGTAACGGCGCTCCCACGCCCGGAGCAGCTCCGGGCTGACGCCGACACGGCGCGCGAACTCGCCGATCCGCAGCGCACCCACGTCAGTGCCCACCGCCCGAGCATACACACACGTTGGACGAAATCTCGACAGCGTGGATCACCGCCTCGGGCTGCCCGCGGATCCTCGTCCGGGTTGATGTGCGTCTGCGTTGCGCGTTCTACGCGGGAACCAGCGCCCCCGAGTCGACCGTGGACTCGACCGCCAGGGGTCACCTCGCGACCCGCGTCACGACGAGCGAGAGCGCGATGATCGGGAGCAGGGAGCCGATCGCGTGCTCGTCCCTCGCTCGACCCGGCAGGGAAGCGAGGAGCACGCCTGCCGGGTCGCGCCCGAGACGACGCTGCCGAGGCGGGTTAGTCTGTCGGCAGATGCGCGCGCCCCACGAGAACGTCGAGGGGGACAGGCTGAGGAGCAAGGCGCTCGAGTACCTGGGGTGGGCCGGCGTCCACGTGTCGGAGGCCGAAGCGGCGACGATCGAGGTGGCCGACTTCGGGCTCGGGAGACCGCGCGAGATCGGCCTGCAGCTGGTCGTGTACGTCAACACGGAACGGTGCTGCGCGAAGGAGCTCGTTCTCCTCCCCAATCAGCTCTGTCCCGAGCACCGGCATCCGCCGTTCGGTGGCTATCCGGGCAAGGAGGAGACGTTCCGCTGTCGTTGGGGCCGTGTCTACCTCTACCTGCCGGGCACGCCCACCGACGCGCCGCGAGCGGCTCCGCCTCCCGACTGCAAGGAGCACCTGACGGTGTGGCGCGAGCTCGTGCTCGAGCCGGGAGACCAGGCGACGATCCCGCCGGACACGCTCCACTGGTTCCAAGCGGGCGAGGAGGGCGCCGTCGTGAGCGAGTTCTCGACGGCGAGCTACGACGAGCAAGACGTCTTCACGGATCCGAGCGTCCGCCGGGTCACGCCGATCCAATCGTGACAGGCGTTGCTTGCTCGAGGCCGTAGCGCCGCCGGTCCCGCCCCTGTATCGGGGCGTGGCCCTACCCGCGAAGGTCGAGGCGGTAGAGCGTGCCGGTGGCTGTGGCGATGTATACGCGTCCGGCCGCGTCGGTGCCGAAGCTGGTCGGAGTCTGTGCCTTCAAGTCGAGAGGGACGAGCTGTCCCTCGGGTGTGAGCGCGGGCTGTGACGTCGAAGACGATGCCGTAGAAGACAACGCCGGTTCGCTCTCCTTGTCCGCTCCGGAATGGGCCCGCGAGGACGGACATGACGTGGTGGCCGGGCGCTCGCGCGGTCGCGAGCGAATGCGGCCAGCGGATCACAGGTCGAGCACGACGTCGTTGCGCGGCTGGGAGCAGCAGATGAGTGCGCTGCCGGCGGCCGGGGCCTCGACCGGGTCGGGGTCGTAGTCGAGGGTGCCGGCGATCAGGGTCGTCTCGCAGTTGTGGCAGACGCCGGTGCGGCACGACCAGCGGACTGGGACGTCGCATGCTTCGGCGAGCTCGAGCAGGCTGTTGTACTCGCTGCTCCAGGTGACGGCGAGGTCGCTGCGGGCGAACTCGATCGTCGGGCCGTCTCCAGGCCGGCCCGGCGGCGGGTGGGGTTTCCGGGCGCGCGTTGCGGCGATGCCCGGCGTCAAGGGCGCCGCCGGCCCGAAGGGCTCGGTGTGGATGCGAGGGGCGTCGATCCCGATCGCCGCGAGGCCTGCGCTGATCTCTTCCATGAACGCCGCCGGCCCGCAGAGGTAGGCCTCGGCGCCCTGCGGCGGTTCGAGCTCGGCGAGCACCGACGCGGTGAGGTGACCTGCGCCGGCGAAGTCGCGGCCCGCGACGTCGCCGGCGCCGGGGCGGCTGAAGTAGACGTGCGTGTGGACGTTCGGCAGAGAGGCGAGGAGTGTCCGGGTCTCCGCGGCGAACGATTGCTCGCGACTGCTGCGCGCGCCGTGCAGCCACCAGATCTCGCGATCGGATTTCTCCTTTGCCCAGCGCGTTGAGCATCGCGAGCAGCGGCGTGGCGCCGATCCCGGCGCTGATCAGAAGCACGGGGGTCTGAGCCCGGTGGAGGATGAAGGTGCCGCGCGGCGCCGCTACGTCGAGCCGCTCTCCGACGGCGAGCCGTGTGTGGAGGTAGCCGCTGGCGACGCCGTTGCGTTCGCGCTTGACCGCGATCCGGTAGTAGCCGGCATCGGGCGGGCCGCAGAGCGAGTAGTTCCGCAGCACCGCTCTCTGCGCGTTGCCGGGTTGGATCCTCAACGTCAGGTATTGCCCGGGTCGGGCGGCAGGCAGTGCGGCACCGGCGGGATCTTCGAGTCGGATCGAGATCACGGAGTCGCTCTCGCGCGTGATCGCCGTCGCCGTCAACCGGCGGAAGCCGGGCCAGGCGGGCGGCGGACTCGCGGCGATCAGGCCGGCGTTCCCGCTACCGGGCTCGCCGTCGACGAGGGCGCGGAAGGAGGCCTGCCAGCCGGGGCTGAGTGCGGGAATGCGCAATGCCCGGAGCAGCTGTTGCCGTGGGTGACTGGGCAGGTAGAGGAGCGCGTCGAGCTCGGCGACCGTCATCTCTTCCGGCCCGGAGGCGAGCTGGACGATTTCGTCGCCCGCCTCCACCTCGCCCTCTTCGAGGACGCGGAAGTAGAAGCCGGGGCGATGATGGGAGACGAGGAGCGCCGGAATGCGCTGGTCGTTCATGCGGATCCCGACTCGGTAGCAGGTGACCCGCGGCTGGGTGACTTCGAAAATGGCAGTGCCGATCCGGTAGCGGTCGCCGATGCAGACCTCGTCGTCGCTCAATCCCTCGACGGTGAAGTTCTCACCGAACTGTCCGTAGACGAAGTTGTCTCGGCCGAGCTCGCGCTCCCAGTAGCGGTACGACTCGATCTGGTAGACGAAGACGGCACGTTGCTCGCCGCCGTGTCCGGCCAGGTCACCCTGTCCGTCCCCGTCGATGTTGAGCTTCCGTACGCGCCTGGGGCCGTCGACGGCGTCCTTGAACACGCCCGTGAACACCGTCTTTCCCTGCCACGGCACGTCCTTCGGCAGGCCGACGTTGACGGACAGCAAGGTGCCGACCTGGGCTGGCTCGACCTTCTGTGACTTCGCTTCGATGCTCACGATGGCGCACTCGTGATCATCGACGATGGCGGCTGGGAAAGCCGTCTCGTGCGAGTCTCGCGATCTGGGGTTCCTGAGGCGATCGTTCGCCGCGGAGGTCTCGCATTGCTGGAGAGACGGGTACGGGCGAGCGCGGCGCAGGACGGCCGCCCGCGGCAGGTTGGCTGCCGATGCGTGGCGCGTGGGGTCAGTCGGAACGAACGGCGTCGAGCAGGGCGTCGAGCCGTGCGGTCGCGACACAGATCGTGGTGTCGGCTGCTCCGTAGTAGAGCCTGACCTCGCCCGACTGCAGGTCGTGTACCAGTCCGCACGGGAACACGGTGTTGGGGATGTCGCCCTCCCGTTCGTACGGCGCAGAAGGCCCGAGTACCCAGTTCGGAGCGCGATGCAGGACCCTTGCCGGGTCGTCCAGTGCTGTCAACGCGAGACCGACGCGATAGATGGTGCCGGCAACGGTCTCCTTCACACCGTGGTAGATGACCAGCCAACCGACGTCTGTGCGCAGCGGTGGCGGGCCGATGCCGATACGAAGCGAGTCCCACCAGGCGCCCTGCCGCGGCTGGAGGACTTGCTCGGGCGTGCCCCAGTTCGTCAGGTCGTCCGACCGGGAGAGAACGACCTCGCCGCGCGCGCCGCCGTACGACGTCATCGGCCGGTGAAACAGCACCCACTGCCCATCGACTCGCTCGGAGAGAAGCGCCGCGTTCTTGTCTTCCGGTTGGCAGATGATTCCGATCCGCTCGACCGTCCGAAAGTCCGTCGTCGACGCGAGATAGACGGCCGGACCGCTCGGGCCGTATGCCGTGCACGTGATCAGCCAACGCTCGAGCTCGGCCACCCAGACTGCACGCGGGTCTTCGAAGCCCCACTGCTCGCTTTCGATCCCGCTGGCCGGCGCGAGCAGCGGCTCCGGATCGATCGACCAGCCGCTCAGGCCGTCGGCAGAGCGTGCGACGCCGAGATGGGAAATGCCCCGTCGATCTTCGACGCGCGCGACGACGACGGTTTCACCGTCGACGAGCGCCGCCGCAGGGTTGAAGACGGCGTTGACCGGCTGGCTCCAATCGGCCGCGGTCAGGATCGGGTTTCCGGCATGGCGCCGGAACACCTCATGGTTCGAGCTCACGCGGCTTTCGCCCGGAGCTCGCGTCGGTCGGGGGCCGGGAGGGCGGCGGCATCGAGCAGTAGCTGGGCACGATGGAACGCGAGCGTGGATTCGGCGCCCTCGTTTTCGTTGAGGTCGGTCTCACCGAGGCCGTCGCTGCAGCCCCCGGTGGCGAAGTCGTAGAGCGGGCGGTCCGAACCGATTTCGCCCCAGGAACCAGTCGAACGCGGTGCGTGCACGCGCTCCGTGTTCGCCGTTCCCCGTGGCGACGAGCGCAGCGAGTTCGGCCTCGACGAACGCGGTCGCGTCGAGCGGCTGCTCGTCGCCCTTGCCGGGCGCGGGCTCGTCGCGGTCGCGTCCACAGTGGCCCGGCAGGCGCAACATGCCTTCGTCGAGGCCGCACTCGTCACCCAGCCAGGCGAGCGACTCGAGCCCGATCGCGACGTCAGACGGGCGCCGTACTGCCGACCCCCCGACGATGAGCGCCTGGGGGAGCCGCGCGTTGTCGTAGGTGAGGCGGTCCTCGAACCACAGCCACGATCCTCCTGCCGACGCTTTGTAGGCAGACGCGAGCTGATCGAGGAGCCGTTCGAGGAGCACTCTCGCGTCGTGGCCGAGACGATCGGGATCGAGGCGCGCGAGGCCGAGAACCGTGTAGGCGGCTGTGCGGAGGGAGACCTCTCTGCGCAGAGATGGCACGAGCGCGTCGAGAAGCGTCCGAGCGGGGCCTGAGAGGGCCGGTATCCAGGCGGTCGCGAGGATCTCGCCGAGCGCCCAGATCGTTCTGCCGACATGGTCACCGAGATGCGGCTCGTCGAGCCAGCGTCTGTCGTAGCCCATGAAGTTCCGCATCCCCGTGCCCTCAGCCCCTGTCGCGAATTGCAGGAAGGCGAGGGAGCGATGGAGGACCGGTGTCCACTGACGATCGGGAGTGCGGCCTGTCAGCTCGAGCGCGACGACCGCGAGTCGCGCGACGTCGTCGACGCAATATCCCGTTTCCCAGCTCGGGATCACACCCGAGGCGTGTTGGACGATCCCGACATCATCGACCAATGTCCGCAGATGATCCGTTCGGACCGACGTGAGCTCGAGCTCGACGATCGGGATCGGCTCCCCGCGTGGTCGAGCGACAGCTGCCTCTTGCAGTACGACTGCGGTCTCGACGGCGATCGCCGGCCAGGCGAGCTCGGCACCGATCCGCCGCGCCTCCGCGCGGGCCGCTGCCAGTGAATCCGGGCTCTCGATGAAGTCGCAGACCGCGCTCTCGATCGCGGCGACGTCATCGAACGGGACGAGCTTCCCTGCACCGGTTGCGAGCATGTCCTGGGCGAAGAGATACGGCGTCGAGATCGACGCGCACCCGGCAGCGATGGCAAAGGTCAGCGCTCCTGACGCGATCTGCTCCGGGTTGCGGTAGGGCGTCAGGAAGACGTCCGTGGCGTGCAGCAGATCGGCCAGTTCGGGGACGGAGAGGAAGCGATCGTCGAACTCGACGTGATCGGCGACGCCGAGGTCGAGCGCGCGACGCTCGAGCAGGAGTCGATATTGCTCGCCCCTCATCCGGGCTACCTCGGGGTGCGTCCTCCCGGCGATGACGTACAGCACCTCGGGATGGCGCTCGACGATCCCCGGCAAGGCCGCAATCGCGGTCTCGATGCCTTTCCCTGGAGAGATCAGCCCGAACGTCGAGAGCACAAAACGCGATCGGAGACGCTCGAGGCCACGTGACGGCGCCGAACCGTTGGTGTTCCGGCGGCCGAGAAGGGCCGGCGCCCCGTGCTGGACGACGCGGATCTTGTCCGCGGCGCAGCCGTTCATCCGGAGCAGCAGTTCTCGCGCTGTCTCGGTCATCACGATCACACGCTCCGCCTCCTCGCACAAGGCGCTCAGCACGTCGCGCTGGTGATCCGTCGGCTCCGAAAGGACGGTGTGAAGTGTCAGGACGAGCGGCTGCGTGAGCTCCCGCGCGAACGAGAGCACGTACTCGCCGTCGGCGCCGCCGAAGATCCCGTACTCGTGCTGCAACAGGACGACGTCGACCTCGAGTCGACCCAGCAGCCGCGCCGCTCGGACGTAGTCGCCCCGCACTGCCTGCGACACGGTCGCGAGGACATCGTGACGCTGCGGGCTCGAGGCATCGTCGACGATGGCGATAACGCCCACGCTCTCCACACCCTCCGTCGCGAGCAGCGATGTGCGAACGTCGAGGGCGAACGTTCCGATCCCGCACGCACGCGGCGGGTACGTCGAGAAGATCGCAGTACGCACGGGACCGTGCGCCCCTTTCAGCAGCTGTCCGGCGTGCTGGCGCTCCAACGCCGGAAGCCTGGCCGGGTCCCAACCCATGCTACCCGCAGCGCACATGAGCCCGGTTGCCGCTTTAGTAGCGCAGCGGTTCGGCGGGGCCGATGGACACCTCGCCGTTACGGTCGACCGAGACGACCTGGCGTGGGAGCGAGCCCGGCTTGCGAAGGAGACCGCGGAGCGAGCGGCGCCGGTCGGGCGGGCCGATGATCGCCTGCGTGTGCGTGTGAGACTCGACGCGATAGCCCTCGCGTTCGCGCTCGTCGAGGAAGGCTGTGAGCGCGTCCCTTCGGAGCTGCTCCTGGTCGCGTTCTTGCCTCATGGGTCGTCAGGCGAGAGCGTCGAGCCGCCCTCGTCTTCCCAGTTCCGTAGCGCAGGGGCGCCTGCAGCGCCCCGGCCCGTTTCGGTCCGGACCAGCTCGTCGGAGGAGAGAGCAGCGCCTGAGTGCGAGCGTCGATAGGCGCCGTAGGCGGCGACGGCCTCGAGGTCGTGGCGGCGCCGTTCGGGGAAGTAGGCGGCAGAGAACGCTCGCCAGTCGAGTCCGGCGGGTGCGTGCGCGCTCGTGACGGTTGGGGCGACCTGGTCCGCGGCGGGGCGCTTCGGTTCCGAGACCGTCGAGCTCCGCCGCTCCGTCTCAACCAGCATCGTGCCGGGTCTCCGTGTCCCGATTGGCGCGGTGAAGGGTGACCACACGCCAGTGCGTCCAGTCGGGCCGGACGAAGCCGTCGAGACTGCGCCCCTTTAGAGCCAGTGGCTTCGTCGCGAACCAGAGAGGGCGGAAGACGACGAGGCCTACGAGCCACCAGACCGTGACTAGCGCAGGCTCAGAGCCCGTGACCACCGCCCAGGTCGCGATGTACCCGCTCCAGAGCACGAGCGCCCAGGTCATCTTGCGCCAGTGGAGGAAGTTGGTCACCTGCAATCACCTCTTCGGGTCAGCCCTCATGGTCGAATCGGGGAGGGCCTGAGCAGGCCCTCCCCGGATGTGCTTGGGCCGATCGCTCAGGCGACGGCGACGCCGTTTTGCTGCGCGATCACCTTGCCGCTCGTGATTCGCGGCGCGTTGGGCAGCGCGGACTCGAGCTTCTCGTCCTTCACCCAGGCGGCCGCGATGGTCGTCGCCTCGTCGCTCTGGGCAGAGCCGGCGAACAGCCCGACGGACGTGAACACGCCGTTCGCGGACTCGACCAGGTAGTAGCCGCGGAAGCCCTCGAGCTTCTCCAGCTGGGGGACGAGGGTTTCGCTCACCTTGCGGCTCAGCTCTTCGGTCCGCGCGGCGTCAACACCTTCGTATCGGCGGATGGTGGCATGCATCGTGGGGCTCCTCGCTCTTCGTTCAGGACAGACAGCTCCAACGAGCTCCCTGCTGCGCAAGGGCCAAATGAAACAGCTGAAGAGGAGTGCCAATGCCTCGGCGGCTACGACGCTCGACCGGACGCTCGTGCAGCATACCACGAATTTGTGCGATCTGTCACATTTTGGATCGCTGCCGCTTATCCGCGCTCGCGCTGCTCGCTCGCGCGATAGAGACCGTAGAGGCGTGGCAGCTGAACGTCCGGGTCGACCAGGAACTCCTCCGGCTCGAGATCGATCCACGGGTATCTGTCTGGGCCGGCGAGTCGCCGCGCGCCCGCGAACGCCTCCACGACGGCGACGGAGGGCTTCGCAGAGCCGTCGACTCGCCAGAGCCCGAACGAGCGCTCGTGGACGGCGAGGTCGAACGGCGGCTCTTCCCAGATGGCCGGGTCGTAGTCGGAGTAGCACCAGAGCATCGCGCCCACGCAGCCGGCCCGCTGCAACGCCGCAAGCGCTCGCTCGGTGTACGCCGCGGCAGCCTGCTCCTCGACGAGCGAGCTCGCGTTTAGCAGCCTGAGCCCGTCTCCGCCCGGATCGCCTCGGCGGAAGGTGGGCAGCCCGAACTCCGCGAACAACAGGTCGCGTCCGCCGGCCAGCCAGCGCGTGACGTCGGCCAGGAATGGCAGGAGTTGCTCGTCCGTAGCGCTGTCTGCCCAGCGGGCGTAGATGGGGTAGCCGTGCATCGAGAGGATGTCGCACACCTCGGAGGCCTCGCGTGGCCCGAGCACGCGATCGTTCTCCAAGTCCTCCATGTGCAAGCCGACGGTGACCCGTGCGTCCGGGGCGGCCGTGCGGATCGCCGAGACGATCCGGCGCAGCCACTCCCGCGCCGACGACCGGGTCGGCGGTATCACGCAGTTCGAGTTCTCGTTCCCCAGGTCCCACATCCAAACAGCGTCGTGGCCTGCCAGAGCTCCAGCTGCCTCGGTTGCCAACAAGGCCTGCGCTCGAGCGATCAGGGGGTCCGAATACCAGTTCCGCAGCCCGCTTGGGTTGACCCTGCCATTGGACATCACACGAAAGCGGTCGTCGCGATCAGATCCGCCGAGCGCCCACGCCGGAATCCAGTTCACGCCGCTCATGTGCCCGGTGAAGAGAGTGGGAACGAGCGCGACGCCCGCCCCGGCGGCTAGATCCGCCACGGCCACCAGGCGATCCAGCATGCGCCGATCGACCTCGTCCGGGGTCGGCTGGAAGTCCGCCCAGGTAAGGAAGATCCTGATCGAGTCGAGTCCGCTCGCGGCGATCCGTGCGAAATCTGCGGCGACCTCCGCACGATCGAAGTCCGACCACCACCCCATCGCCGTTCGGGTCGGCCAGTAGTTGACGCCGAGCCGAAAACGATCGGTCGACGAGAGCGGGTCAGGCAACGTTGCCTGCGTGTCGTGCGTGATCGAGCGCCACGACGCGGTGATAGAGCTCGAGATAGTCGTCGACCATGCGGTTGGAGTCGAAGCGACGCTCGACCGAGGCACGCACGAGCGTCCTGTCCATCGAGGCGGCCGCGCGCACGCGGACGACCGCTTCCTCGAGAGAGTCCACCAGGAAACCGTTCACACCATCCCGGATGATTTCAGGCATCGATCCGCGTTGATGGGCGATCACCGGCGTTCCACAAGCCATGGCTTCGACGACGCTGAAGCCGAACGGCTCGTCGAAGCCGACGAGGTGGAGGAGCGCCCGCGCACCGGCGAGGAGCTCGCCGCGGCGATCTGGACCTACCGGACCGACATACGTGACCCGTTCTCCGTCGAGCCGGGGCTCGATGCATCGCTCGAAGTAGTCGCTGTCCTGAATGATCCCTGCGATGATCAACGGCAGATCAGCCCGTTGGGCAACGTCGATCGCCTCGGCGGTGCCTTTCTCGGGATGGATCCTTCCGAAGAACAGCAGGTAGTCGCCCAGTCCCTCCCCGGGCTGGAACTCATCCATGTCGATGCCGTGGTGGATCGTCGCGACGTAGTCCAGGCGCGCGTGCCGGTCTGAGTCGCTGATCGCGACGTAGTACCCGCTCGCGTTGTACTTCTCGAAGACGGGGACTATCTGCTCGGAGGAGAAGCCGTGAATCGTGGTGACCACCGGCGTCGGAACCAGGCCGCTGTATGTGAGCGGCAGGAAGTCGAAGCTGTTGTGGATCAGGTCGAACTGATCCGCTCGTTCGAACACTGCCGAGATATGAAGCGCCTCCCAGACCTTCGCCGACAGTGTGGGATCCTCCGAGTATCCGGTCGGGGCGGTCGCCACGAGGCGCGCGCTGGTAACCGAATCGGCCGTGGCGAACAACGTGACGTCGACTCCCCGACGAACCAGGCCCTCGGTCAGAAGTGACACGAACTGCTCCCACGGTCCGTCAGTGACGCGGTGGGACGCGCCACGAAATCGGTGCGAGCATCGCAATGCGGATCCCGTCACCCGAAGAGGCCGTGCCGGCCGCAGCCGGCTCGTTGTCCGACACCGCCTAGCGGTCCGACGCGGCAGCGACGTCCGCTGCAGTGCCGCCCCGTTGAGAGGCTGCGAGCGCCTCGATCTCGAGGCTCAGCTCGCCGACGATCCGCTCGAGCCGCTCCATCCGTGCGATCAGCTCCGCGATCGCAACCTGTGTCCCAGTCGTGGACAGAATCGGTTGCCGACCCTTGTCCGACCCTGCCAGCTCGTCGATGCGAGCTCGCAAGGCCTCGTCCAGGGCGTCCATTCGCAACTCCTTGTCGACTCCAAACGATACAAGGCCCCGGTCACGTGAGGAACACACGCCTGGGATCCGTGCGATACTCGAAGCGCGTACGCCTTGCGCGGTCGCTGCTCCTCGAGCTTCATTTCCAATCCTCCCGAGGCGTTTCGTGTCATGCCTACGAGCGCTGTCGAACTCAGCCGACGAGGAAGGATCACAAGTGAAGGGCTCGCAGAAACCAAAGAAGCTCGGAAAGAAGCCTGCGCAGAAGACGCTCAAGGAGCGACGGACCGCAAAGCGCGCCGCCGCAAAACATGCCAACCGCCCGCTCGACGTCTGACCGAGGGACCCCCTTTCGACAACGCCCTGCTGACGACGAGCTGAATCCTCGGGCGAGTTCCTCGAGCCCCGTCTGTTGTGTCGGCAGGACTATCTCCCGTCGGACGAGATCGGTTCCCCGGGGGCGAGCTCGCCGTAGAAGTAGGAGGCGGTGACTCCGCCGTCCATGAGGAAGTCGCTGCCGGTGATGAACGCGCCCTCGGAGCCCACGAGAAGCGCGCCGACGGTGCCGACTTCACCTGGTCCGGCTGGAGCATGGGGAGCTCGAGCAACTCGTCGGTTGGGGTGGTCGCCAGGGCTGTGTTCTGGTCGGCGGTGAGGGCGGCGAGCCGGTGGCCGGACTGAGACGAGATCACGACCCCGGCGCCTCCGGATGCGATGACGTTTCCGAACTCCTCGAGCACGAGCGCAGTGCCGTACAGGTCGACTGCAAGGATGGTCGCCGGCGAGGCCTGGCTCGGTGAGACCCCGGCTGCGTGGATGACACCGGTGACGTCGCCGAGCGCAGTGGCTGTTTCGACGAGCGCGTGAACCGATTCGCGCGACGAGACGTCGACGGTTGCCGTGCTCACGTCGAAGCCGGCGTCTCGCATCACCTCGGCGGCGGCGTCGGCGTTCTCGAGGCGCAGGTCGGCGAGCACGACGTGCTTGCCGGCGCTGACGCGCCGGGCGATTGCCTGGCCGATCGATCCGGCGCCGATCACGACAACGACTTCGCTCATGTCGAACTCCTCACCTTCTGGGTTGGGATGGCGGTCCGTTCTACCGGTCGATCATCCGCTGGCGCACGACCTCCACCGACCGAACCCACAACCGCCCGCTGGCAAGAACGGATCAGCGGCGAACGCGCGAGCACTGCGCCGGCTGACGCGCGCTACGACCGCGGCCTCGAGTTGCGGAGGTCTCGCTCATCGGGGCGGGTGGCCGTGGGCCAGGCGCGTTGGCAGGGAGGGTCGTTGGAGGCTCCAGCCGGCCGCGCGGCGCTGGATGCGCCGTTCCTTGCGTGGTGGTTTGATCGCGAGCGGCCGTGCCGCCTGTCCGAGCCGGGTGAAGAAGACGTACTTGCCGAGTTCGACGAGCCCTAGGTAGGTGACGACCATCAGCGCGAGCACGGCCAGGAAGTCGAGTGGCAGCGCTTCGAAGCCGAGCACGTCTGCGAGTGGCGAGTAGGGGAGGGCGACACCGACGGCGACACAGGCGAACGTCGTGGTGACCAGCGGTGTACTGGGCCGGCTGTGGAAGAAGGGGATGCGGCGGGTGCGGATGAGAAAGATGACGAGCGTCTGGGTGGCGAGCGACTCGACGAACCAGCCGGAGCGGAAGAGCGTCGCCCCGGCGTCGAAGCCGTAGATCATCACGGCGAAGGTGGCGAAGTCGTAGAGGGAGCTGATCGGCCCGAAGACGAACATGAAGCGGCGGATGAAGCCGATGTCCCACTGGGAGGGGCGGGCGAGCAACTCCTCGTCCACGTTGTCGGTGGGGATGGTCAGTTCGCTGACGTCGTAGAGCAGGTTGTTGAGCAGGATCTGGCCGGGCAGCATCGGCAGGAAGGAGAGGAAGAGCGAGGCGCCTGCGGCGCTGAACATGTTTCCGAAGTTCGAGGAGGTGCCCATCAGCACGTACTTGATCGTGTTGGCGAAGGTGCGCCGGCCCTCGACGACCCCGTTGGCGAGGACGCCGAGGTCCTTCTCGAGCAAGACGACGTCGGCGGCGTCTTTGGCCACGTCCGTGGCGGTGTCGACGGAGATGCCGACGTCGGCGTCGTGGAGGGCGATCGCGTCGTTGACACCGTCGCCGAGGAAGCCGACGTCCGAGCCGAGCGCGCGTTGGGCGCGGATGATGCGCGACTTCTGCTCCGGGGTGACGCGCGCGAAGATCGAGGTGTCGGGCAGCGCCTCCGCCAGCGCGGCATCGCTCATCGCCTCGAGCTCGGAGCCCGTGAGCGTCCCCAGCGAGTGCATGCCGAGGTCGGCGCAGACCTTCTCGGCGACGCGGCCGTTGTCGCCGGTGACGATCTTGACCGTCACGCCGAGCTTCGCAAGTCGATCGAGTGATCGCGCGGCATCCGCCTTGGCGGGATCGGCGAAGCAGAGGAAGCCGCGCAGCTCGAGGTCGTGCTCCTCGGCCGGCGTCAGCGCGGTCAGATCGACGGCGGGCCTTGTGGCGACGGCGACGACGCGGCTGCCGGAAGCGAACAGGTCGTCGAGCACGACCTCGGCGCCTGCCGGGACGTGTGCGCAGCGCTCCAGGATCGCCTCCGGTGCCCCCTTGGCGACCACCAGCCGTCCGGTTGGGCCGTCGGCGAGCACGGAGCCGAGCCGCCGCTCGTGGTCGAAGGGCGCCTCCGCGATCCGCCGCCAGCCGTCGGTGCCTGTACCGGCAGCGTCCGGCGCCTGCCAGAGCGCGCGGTCGAGCTCGTTGCCGCCCACGACGGCACCGTCCTCGAGCGTCGCGTCGTTGGCGACCAGCCCGAGGGTCAGCGCCTCCGGCTGGGACTGGCCGGCGGCGTCGAGTGCCTGCTCGAACTCGATCCGCCCTTCGGTGAGCGTGCCGGTCTTGTCCGTGAACAGCACCTCGACGTTGCCGAGGTCCTCGATCGCGACGAGCCGCTTGACGACCACCGACTGCCTCACCAGCCGGCGGGCACCGGTCGCAAGGCTGACGGTGACGATCGCCGGGAGCAGCTGCGGCGTCATCCCGACGGCAATCGCGAGCGAGAAGAGCAGCGACTGGAGCAGCGACCGGCCCAGGACGGCATTGAGCACGAAGATGGAGGCCGCCAGTACCCCGGTGATGACCACGAGCATGCGCGAGTAGGCCTGCAAGCCCCTCTGGAAGGCGGTCTGCTCGTGGCGCTCGCCGAGCCGCAGGGCGATGCCGCCGAATGCCGTGCGAGGCCCGGTCTGCACCACCACGGCGCGGCCCTCGCCGCTGTGCACGACCGTGCCCATGAACGCGCAGGAGGGCAGATCGAGCGGGGAGTCGCCGCGCCCGGACGCGGCCGTCTTCGCAGCGGCCGCCGACTCGCCCGTCAAGACCGACTCGTCGCACTCGAGGCCATTCGCGGCGAGCAGCCTCAGGTCCGCGGGCACGATGTCTCCCACCCCGAGGCGCACGACGTCGCCGGGTACGAGCGCGATGACGTCGACTTGCTGCGCCTGCCGGTCGCGCTCGACGAGGGCGGTGCGGCGAATCTGCGAGTGGAGCGCCTCGACCGCCTTCTCGGAGCGGTACTCGTTGACGAAGCCGAGCCCGACGCTCAAGGCGACGATCGTCAGGATGATCCCGGCCGCCGTCGTCTCGCCGACCGCCGCCGAGACCACCGCCGCCGATACAAGGAGCACGAGCAAGAAGCTGCGGAGTTGGCGAGCAAGCACGCTCCAGGGGCGGGCCCCGTGACTGCGCAAGACGTTCGGGCCGAACTCGTCCAGTCGCCGCCGCGCCTCCTCGCCTGTGAGCCCTCCCTCGCCGCTGCCGAGACGACCGAGCACTGCCTCCGGCTCGAGAACTGCCGCCCCCGCGAGGTCGAGGTGCGCGCGCGCCGCGCCCGCCGGGGTCAGTTCAATCGACTCCACTCGCGCGATTGTCGCGCTGGCCACGCGATCAGACGCGGAAGGTAAGAGGCGAGATGTCGATGCCGAGCTTGTGTATGTCGACGATCGCCGCTCTGCGCCGGGATCGTGGTCGGGCGAGAACGGAGAGGCGCTGTTCAACGCGCCGTTCCTGGCGCTGGTCGTGCCTGCCCGCGGTAGCGGATCCTGTGCGAGGCTGAGGACGGCCGCGGACTGCCCACCGTGCTCGTCTCGGCGATCCGACCGATCGTGAGGCTTGAGCTCATGGACGAAGGCGAGTGCCGGTGACGATCAGGAGGAGCGTTCCGGCGCGCGGCCTGCCGCTGCTGCGTCGCGGTCGCGGACGACAAGCACAGGGCACGGGGCATGGTGGACGATCTGCTGGCTGACCGACCCAAGCAGCAGGCTGGCGAAACCGCCGCGGCCGCGGTTGCCGACCACGATGAGGACTGCGTCGCGCGCCTCGTCCAAGAGCACGTTCGCCGCCTGGCCTTCGCGCGTGCGACCTTCAGCCTCCAGCGCCGGCTGAAGCCGCTTCGCTTCTGCGAGAGCGTCGCGAACGACCGTCTCGGCGCTCTCGCGGAAGGCGTCGATCGTGTTCTGATCCGAGCCCGGGGCAAAGCCACCCGAGTACACGGCCGGTGCGATGTCCCAGGCGGAGACGACTCGCAGACGAACGTTGCGCAGTGCCGCCTCATGGGCCGCGGCCTCGAGTGCTGCGCGGGCGCAGTCTGATCCGTCGACTCCGACAACGATCGTGTCCATCACACTCCCAACTCATGCATCCGGGGTACGCGTCTCGCTCGACGAACGCAGAATCGAGAGGGCGGCTCGAGCTCACCGACCTTTGTCCCTCGCTTGGCCCAACTTGGGGTCATGCTGTCAGGAGTTCTTTCGCCGCGCCGGCCTCGAGGTGGACGGGGTGTGCGCTGAGCACGACCTTGAGCGCGTCGTTTGCTCCTGCGTTGGCGAACACCTCGTAGGCCTCTTCGGTCTCGCCGAGCTCGAAGCGGTGCGTCGCGAACAGGGTGGGGTCGAGTCTCCCGTCGACGATCAGTTGCAGCAGCCTCGGCGTGGTGTTGGTGTCGACGAGCCCGGTGGTGATGGTGATGTCCCTGATCCAGAGCTTCTCGAGATGAAGCGTGGCCGGGTGGCCGTGGACGCCGACGTTCGCGATCCGGCCGCCGGGGCGGACGAGCTCGGTGCAGAGCTCGAACGTTGACGGAACGCCGACGGCTTCGATCGCGACGTCGGCGCCGAGACCGTTGGTCAGCTCGAGCACGCGCGCGACTGCGTCCTCGCGGCCGTTGTCGATCGTCGTGTCCGCGCCGAAACGGGTCGCCTGGATGAGTCTCGCGGGCTCGAGATCGATCGCAACGATCCGTCCGGGCGTGTAGAGCTTCGCCGCCAGGATCGCGGCCAGTCCGATCGGGCCGGCGCCGACAATCGCGACGGTGTCACCGGGAGTGACGTTGCCGTTGAGGACGCCCACCTCGTAGGCGGTGGGAGGATGTCGGCGAGGAACAACACCTGCTCGTCGCTCAGCTGCTCGGGCACCTTGTAGAGCGAGGTGTCGGCGAACGGGATCCGGGCGAGCTCTGCCTGGACGCCGTCGGTGGTGTGCCCGAGGATCCAGCCGCCGCCGCCATGCAGAGGCCGTAACGGGCCTCCTTGCAGAAGCGGCAACGTCCGCAGGAGCTGATGCAGGAGACGAGCACGCGGTCGCCTTCGGCCAGGGTGGTGACGGCGGCGCCGGTGGCGACGACGACGCCGACCGCCTCGTGGCCGAGGATCGTTCCGGGCGTCACCTCGGGGACGTCGCCCTTGAGGATGTGCAGGTCGGTGCCGCAGATCGTCGAGCTGCGGATGCGGACGATCGCGTCGGTCGGTGTCTCGATCGTCGGGTCGGCGACGAGTTCCCACGCCTTCTGGCCGGGGCCGTGATAGACGAGCGCTTTCATCAAGCCTCCTTGTGTTAGCCCGCTAGTCAACGGGTCGTGGCGTGCAAGTCGCGCAGACGCGGCCGTCGATCAGACGGCCGCAGGACGGGCAGCCCTGTGTCGCTCTCCGCGGTTGGAACAGCCCGCGTGTGAATCCGAGTCGGAACATCAGCGCGGCCATGCCGCTCACAAGGATGAGCTGTGGGATGAGGCCGGTCATACCGCGCGCCCGCGTGTTGTTGTCGGCCAGGCTGGGCTGGCCAGCGTGTAGGAACGCTCGCCGACCGACAGCTTCGCCGAGGCGATGTCGTCGGCCAGCAGCCAGCTCTCGACCACGTCGATCACCTGCAAGACTGCGCGGGACTCCCGCTCGGAACGAACGCGGACCTCGCTGCGCGCACGGTCGAACGAGACCGACGCCCGGTCGAACGGCGTGGCGAGTCGCCGCATCAGGACGTGAGCGTCCGCCGCGTTGGCGATCGCGACACGAATCTCCATCATCAGGTCCTCCCGGCTCGAAGCTCATCGCCGACCGAAGGGCTGCGGTCGGCCAAGTGCTGGCTCCTACCCGCTTTGCTGGGGGCGGACCTTTGCGCGGCGCCGTTTGCTGGGCTCCCGCGCGCTGGAACGCTGCACCGATTGCTGAGGCGCTGCAAGCGTGAGCGTATCACCGGGCCACCGCCGTGACGCGGCCGCCTGGGGTTGTCGGCGAGTTAAGGCAACGGCGTCGAAGCGGACGGCTGCGTGAGCGGTGGCAGCAACAGGAGGTGGCTGTCGACGATCGCCTGGGCGACGTCGATCAGTTTGTGGCCGTTGTGTTGGGAGTGGTCGCGCAGCATGTCGAACGCTCGGTCGGCGTTGATCGCGTGCCGGGCCATCAGGATCCCCTTCGCCTGCTCGATCACGGCGCGGCGCCCGAAGGCGCCCTGCAGGCTGTGGTATTCGGCGAAGCGCTGCAATGTGATGTCGAGCGCGCTCTGCAGCTCTTCCGGGGTGCTGTCGACGATGTAGGCGAAGACACCCCGTTTGGCGGCTTCGTGCACGTAGGCGGGATCATTGCCGGAGAGGAGCGCGATCACCGGGCAGGATGCTTCGCGGACGATCTCCGAGATCAATTCGAGCGCGTGCTCGGAGGAGAGGCCGAGGCCGACCAACGCGACGTCGGGTCGCTCCCGCGCTGTGACGGCGCCGACCTCCTTCACGTAGATCTCGCGCGCGATGACCTCGTGGCCAAGGCCGGCAACGACCTGCGCAAGCAACTCGAGCCGCTCCCGCTTCTCATTCGCGATCAGCACCCGCAGGTGCCGGATCGGGTCCTCAACCATCGCTGCCCGCCAATCTAGCGCGGGAGCTTCCCGAGGTCGGTCGAGCGACCAGTGACCGGCTCGCACCTCGAGGTGCCGTGATCCCCGTGAACCAGGCATTTCCGTCTGACGTAGTCGCGCTCGCGGGCTCTGCCTAGCGTACGGTCGCTGGGGCCAAGGACTACCAACGACGAATCCCAAGTAGCTCGACGATGACCGGTGCCGCGATGCGCGGGGCGGCCGACGGTCAGCTCACCAGGGTCCGTAGGTGCCGCTGTTGGCTTGGCGGAGCGCGCCGACATAACCCGCTCGCTCGAAGTCCGCCTCGGCCGCTTCGGGCGGCACCGCGAGCAGCCCGCGTGGTTCGTCGACGGTTGTGAATCCTTTGCGCTCCATCCAGTCCTGTAGCCCGTCAAGTAGCACGGTTGCGTGTTCGGGTCCGTGCCGTAGCAGGGCCGAGGCGGTCATCACGACGTCGGCGCCGGCGAGGAGGTACCGCACGACGTCGTCCGGGGTCTCGACGCCGGTGGTTGCGGCGAGCGAGGCGCGCACTCGTCCGTGGAGGAGCGCGATCCACGTCTGCGGCAGCCGGGCGTCGACCGGGTTCGAGAGGCTGACACCCGGCACGACGGCGAGCTTGTCCGGGTCGATGTCGGGTTGCAGGAATCTGTTGAAGAGCACGAGCGCGTCCGCGCCGGCCTCGTCGAGCCGCAGCGCCATCTCGCCGGTCGAGCTGAAGTAGGGGCTGAGCTTGACCGCAACCGGCAGGTCGACCGCGTCCTTGACGCGGGCCAGGACGTCGAGGTGTCGCTGCTCGACGTCGCGGCCCGAGATACCTGCGTTGCCGGGGAGGTAGTAGATGTTCAACTCGATCGCGGCGGCGCCCGCCTCCTGCATCGCGCGGGCGTAGTCGGTCCAGCCCCCGGGTGTGATGCCGTTCAGGCTGGCGATCACCGGCACCTCGACGGTGGCGGCGGCGCGCTCGAGCAGGCTCAGGTAGCGCCGGGCGCCGGTCTCGTCCTCAGTGGCGTCGGGGAAGTAGGAGAGCGATTCGGCGAAGCTCTCGGTGCCGGCGTCGACCAGCCGGGCGTTCTCTGTTGCCTCGCGGCGCAGCTGCTCCTCGAAGAGCGAGTAGAGGACGACCGCGCCCACGCCCGCGTCGGCCAGCCGCCGTACGCCGTCCACCGTCTGCGAGAGCGGTGACGCCGACGCGACGAGCGGGTTGCGCAGCGTGAGACCCATGTAGCTGGTCGAAAGGTTCACTGGCGGTCCTTGCGCGCGTCGGCGGCGAAGTGCTGTGCGCCGCGGGTCGCCATCTCCTCGTACACGTCCCAGCGCTGCGCGACCGCCTGCTCGGCCAGCGCATGCAGCCGCTCGGCCTCGGCCGGGTCGCTGTTCGTCAGCGTGCGGTAGCGCAGCTCGCGCTTGGTGTAGTCGGCGAGCGGGATCCGCGGTCGCGGCGAGTCGAGCAGGAACGGGTTGCCGCCCACGGCACGCACCTCGGGGTCGTAGCGGATCAGCGGCCAGTAGCCGCTGGCGACGGCGCGGTACTGCTGGTCGAGCCCGTCTCGCATCTCGATCCCGTGTGCGATGCAGTGGCTGTAGGCGAGCACCAGTGAGGGGCCTTCGTAGGCCTCGGCCTCGCGGAGCGCGGTCAGCGTCTGCTGGGGATCGGCGCCCATCGCGACCCGGGCGACGTAGACCGAGCCGTAGGCGATCGCCTGCAGGGCGAGGTCCTTCTTGGGCACGGTTTTGCCGGCCGCAGCGAACTTGGCGACCGCGCCGAGCGGGGTCGCCTTCGACATCTGGCCCCCGGTGTTGGAGTAGACCTCGGTGTCGAGCACGAGCACGTTGACGTTGCGGCCGCTGGCGAGGACGTGGTCGAGCCCGCCGGAGCCGATGTCGTAGGCCCAGCCGTCGCCGCCGACGATCCAGACGCTGCGCCGGACGAGGTGGTCGATGACGCTCCGCAGGTCGGCGACTGCAGGCCCGTCGAGCGCGTCGAGCCGCCGCCGGAGCTCGGCCACCCGTTCGCGCTGGGACCGCAGCTCCGACTCGCGCAGCTGCGGCGCCTCTAGGGTCTCGTCGACCAGTTCCGGGCCGATCTGCTCGCGCAGCTCGGCGAGCCGCCGACGGGCCAGCTCGGTCTGTCGGTCGGCGGCGAGCCGGAAGCCGAGCCCGAACTCGGCGTTGTCCTCGAAGAGCGAGTTCGACCAGGCGGGACCGCGGCCGTCGCCGTCGGTCGTCCACGGCGTCGTCGGCAGGTTGCCGCCGTAGATCGACGAGCAGCCGGTCGCATTCGCGACCATCAGCCGATTGCCGAACAGCTGCGAGAGGAGCTTCAGGTACGGGGTCTCGCCGCAGCCCGCGCAGGCGCCGGAGAACTCGAACAGGGGCTCCAGGAACTGCGTGCCGCGCACGGTGCCGAAGTCGACCCGTGAACGGTCGCTCGCGGGCAGCGTCTCGAAGAAGGCGATGTTGTCGCGCTCGGCGGCGACCAGCGGCTCGCGCGGGGCGAGGTTGATCGCCTTGCGGCCGGCGTCGCCGGGCGCGACGACCGGGCACGCCTGTACGCAGAGCTCGCAACCCGTGCAGTCCTCGACGTAGACCTGCAGCGTGTACCGGGTGTCTGGCAGCCCGACGGCCTCGATCGGCGCCGACCGGAATCCCTCCGGCGCGTCCTCGAGGCGGGCCTCGTCGTAGTACCTGGAGCGGATGACGCTGTGCGGGCAGACGAAGCTGCAGTTGCCGCACTGGATGCAGAGGTCGGAGTCCCAGACCGCGACCAGCTCGGAGATGTTGCGCTTCTCGTAGGCCGCGGTGCCGCTCGGGTAGGTGCCGTCCACCGGTAGCGCGCTGACCGGCAGCTCGTCGCCCCGTCCGGCGAGCATCTCCGCTGTCACGGCGCGAACGAACTCGGGCGCGTGCGCGGGGACGACCGGCGGCAGCCCCCGGCTCGAGGTCACCCGCTCCGGCACGTCCACCCGGTGCAGGCCGTCGAGCGCTCGGTCGACCGCGGCCTGGTTGCGGGCGACCACCTCGTCGCCGCGCCGGCCGTAGGTCTTCGCGACCGCCGCCTTGATCCGCTCGATTGCCTGCTCGCGCGGCAAGACGCCGGAGAGGGCGAAGAAGCAGGTCTGCAGGACGACGTTCGTCCGTCCCGCGAGGCCGACCTCGCGAGCGATCGAGCCGGCGTCGATCGCGTACACGTCGACATGCTTGGCGAGGATCTGTTCCTGGACCGGCCTCGACAGCGCCTCCCACACCTCGTCCGGCGGCCGAGGGCAGTTGAGCAGGAGCGTCGCGCCGTCTGCCGCGGTGCCCAGCACGTCGACGTGGTCGAGCAGCCCGAACTGGTGGCAGCCGACGAAGCCCGCCTGTTCGACGAGGTAGGCCGCGTGGATCGGCGCCGGCCCGAAGCGGAGGTGCGAGACGGTCTGCGAGCCGGACTTCTTCGAGTCGTAGACGAAATAGCCCTGCGCGTGCAGGCCCTCCTCCCCGAGGATCTTGATCGTGTTCTTGTTCGCGCCGACCGTCCCGTCCGAGCCCAGGCCGAAGAAGATCGCGCGCACGGTCTCGGGAGGCTCGATGTCGAGCGTCGGGTCGTAGTCGAGGCTCGTCCCGGAGACGTCGTCCTTGATGCCGATCGTGAACCGGCGGCGCGGGCGCTCTCCCGCCAGCTCCGCGAACACGCCCGCGACCATGCCCGGTGTGAACTCCTTCGAGGAGAGGCCGTAGCGGCCGCCGACGATCCTCGGCATCACGGCCCGCTCGCCGTCGCCGAAGGACTCGCTGAGCGCGGCGACCGTGTCGAGGAAGAGCGGCTCGCCGACCGATCCGGGCTCCTTCGTGCGGTCGAGGACGGCGACGTGACGGACGGTCGCGGGCAGCGCCTCGGCGAGCGCCTGCGCCGGGAACGGCCGGTAGAGGCGCACCTGGGCGACGCCGATGCGCTCGCCCCGGGCGTTCAGCCAGGCGACCGTCTCACGGACCGTCTCGCCGCCAGATCCCATCACCACGAGGACGCGTTCGGCTTCGGGGTGCCCGCTGTAGTCGACGATTCGGTAGCGGCGGCCGGTGCGCTCGGCGATGCGCGCCATCGCATCCTCGACGACGTCTGGGACGCGGGCGTAGAAGGGGTTGACCGTCTCGCGCGCCTGGAAGTAGACGTCCGGGTTCTGCGCGGTGCCGCGGATGAACGGCCTCTCCGGGGACAGGGCGCGGTCGCGATGCGCTCGAACGAGCTCCTCGGGCACGAGCGCGCGCAGGTCGTCGTCGGAGAGCGGCTCGATCGTGTTCAGCTCGTGCGAGGTTCGGAACCCGTCGAAGAAGTGCACGAACGGAACCCGCGTCCGCAGCGTCGCGGCCTGCGCGACCAGCGCCAGGTCGTGGGCCTCCTGCACTGAGGCCGAGGCGAGCAACGCGAAGCCCGTCTGGCGGACGGCCATCACGTCGGAGTGGTCGCCGAAGATCGACAGCCCCTGCGCCGCGAGCGACCGGGCGGCGACGTGCAACACCGCCGGCGTCAGCTCGCCGGCGATCTTGTACATGTTCGGGATCATCAGCAGCAGCCCCTGCGAGGCGGTGAACGTCGTCGCCAGCGCGCCACTCTGCAGCGCACCATGGAGTGCGCCGGCGGCCCCGCCCTCGCTCTGCATCTCGACGACGCCGGGAACGCTGCCCCAGACGTTCGTCCGACCCTGGCTCGCCCACTCGTCGGCCAGCTCGGCCATCGGCGAGGAGGGCGTGATCGGATAGATGCAGCAGACCTCGTTCAGCCGGTACGCGACCGAGACCGCAGCCTCGTTGCCGTCGACCGTCGCGCGCATCAGCGGCCGGGCTCCGGGATCATCTCGATCGCGTGCACCGGGCACTGCTCGAAGCACACACCGCAGCCGGTGCAACGGTCGTAGTCGAACCGGTAACGGTGCCCCTCACCGAGCTTGACCACCGCGTCCTCGGGGCACGCGCCAAGGCAGCCGTCGCACTCGAAGCAGTTGCCGCACGACAGGCACCGGCCGGCCTCGTAGACCGCCTCCTCGGCCAGGAGGCCGCCGACCACCTCGGCGAAGTCCGCGACCCGCTCCTCGACCGGGAGCTCGGGCTGCTGTCGGCGGGGATTGTCGCCGAAGTACCAGAGGTGCAGCTTGTCGAAGCTCGCCAGCTCGTGCTTGGGCGCGCTCACGGCCGCGGCAGTGCGCAGCCAGGCGTCGATGTGACGGGCGGCCTTCTTGCCGTGACCCACGCCGACCGTCACGGTCTGCTCGCTCGGCACCATGTCACCACCCGCGAACACGTCGGGGCTGCCGGTCTGGAGCGACGCCGACACCTGCACCGTCCCATCGCGCTCGAACTCCACACCCGGCACCCGGCGCAGGAAGGCGGTGTCCGTCTCCTGGCCGAGCGCCAGGATCACCGTATCGGCGGCAAGCGTCTCGAACCGGCCCGTCGGCCGCGGGTAGCCGGATTCGTCGAGCTCCATCTGCTCGACCTCGATCTCTGGACCGTCGAAGGCCGTGATGGTGCGTAGCCAGTGGATCCGTACCCCCTCCCGCTCGGCGTCCTCTGCCTCCTCGGGATGGGCGGGCATCTGCTCCCTGGTGCGCCGGTACACGATCAGCGCCTCGTCCGCTCCCATCCGGCGGGCGACCCGGGCCGCGTCCATCGCCGTGTTGCCGCCGCCGTAGACCGCCACGCGCCGGCCGATCACCGGCCGCTCTCCGGAGGCGACGCTGCGCAGGAACGAGACCGCGTCGACGATCTTGCCGGCATCGCGGGCCGGAATGTCGACCCGTTTGGAAAGGTGCGCCCCCACCGCGACGAACACCGCGTCGAAGCCGCCCTGCTCGCGCTCCGCGACCAGGTCCTCGACCCTGTGGCCGCAGGTCACCCGCACGCCCATCGCCGCGATCCGCTCGAGCTCGCCTGTGAGCACGGCGCGGGGCAGCCGGTAGGCCGGGATCCCGTAGCGCATCATCCCGCCCGTCTCCTCGCCCGAGTCCCTGATCTCGACCTCGTGACCGAGCCGGGCGAGATGGTAGGCAGCCGACAGACCGCACGGCCCGGCACCGATCACGAGCACCCGTTTGCCGCTGCGGACAGGGGGAGGTTCGAAGAGCCACCCCTGCTCCAGCGCCAGGTCGCCGAGGAACCGCTCGACCGAATGGATCGAGACAGCGCTGTCGAGATCGGCCCGGTTGCAGACGCTCTCGCACGGGTGGTAGCAGACCCGCCCATGGATCGCGGGGAACGGATTGTCGGCGACGAGTGCGCGCCAGGCCTGCTCGTGCCGGCCCACCTTGGTATGCGCCAGCCAGGCCTGGATGTTCTCGCCCGCCGGGCAGCCGGCATTGCACGGCGGCAACAGATCGACGTAAGCGGGTCGGCGCTCCCGGACCGGACCCGTGTGGGAGCGACCGTGCAACAGGTCCGGCAGCAGGGTCACGTCCCGCGTCGGGTCGCTCATGCCAATCCCGGCAATCGGACAACCACGCTTCTAGGCTAACTCGCTGGCCGTGACAGCGGGCGCGCGGCGGCGAGCATCCTCCTGTACGTCAACACTTGGAGTCACGACACAGACGTCGACGACGGCCGATGCGCTCCGCCCGCCGACCCGAAACGCAAACAGCGGGCGATCAATCCCTATCCCGAGGAGAACCTCTGATGCGCAGCGTGACCTACTCCATGAGCGTCTCGCTGGACGGATACGTCGCAGGCCCGGATGGCAGCTTCGACTGGACGACGCCCGACGAGGAGGTCTTTCGCTTCTTCACCGATCAGACGCGGGCGCTTGCCGCGCATGCGGGCAGACCACCGCCGGCGCCGCCCCCTTCGAGTAGGGGCGTTCGGATCGGTCCGCTAGCTGCTGATCCAGTCCCGTGCCTTGTCGAGTTCGTCTCTGCTGAACAGGTTGACGTCACCTGGGATCATCCAGCCGAAGGTCTTGATCAACCCACGGATGCCCTTGGCGTTCGTCGCGATAGCGATCTTGGCGAATGAGAACGGATGACGGTCGAACAACTTCTCGTCTTCCCACAGGGCGCCGGACGTGAAGTCATGCTCGTCATCGAGGACGTAGAGCAATCGCACCTTCCCATGCGCCTCCCTATGCCGGTCGATCGCGGGAAGGAGCGTCTGCGTGTAATCGTCTCGCGTGATGTCTCCAGACACCTCAACGCCGAGAACGTCGTCGGGAAGGTTGTCGAGCAACGTGATCACGGTGGCCCTCCTTGGGAACGGGTCGAAGTAGACGACCGCTAGATTCATACACGTGTCTTATACATCCGTTCAATTCGAACGAGCGTCATTCAACACGAGCCACTGAGCGCATGGGCTCCCGCGGAGAACGAACGCGCGAACGGCTCCTCGCCGCGACGACCGAAGTCATCGCACGCGACGGTTGGGACGCGGCCACCGCTCGCAAGATCGCCTCGACCGCCGGGGTCAATGCCGGACTGATCAATTACCACTTCGGGTCAAAGGCCAACCTCATGCTCGCAGCCCTCGGAGGCGCACTCGAGGCCGAGGTCGCGGCACCTTTGCACGACGCGTACGATGGAGCGGAGCCCGAGCCACCCGCCGTCATCGCCGACCTCGTCCGGCTCACCCTCGGGCCACAGATCTCCCCTGATGCACGGCGCCTCTTCGAGTCCGCGCTCGCAGCCATCGTTCGAGATCCCGATCTCGCGGCCGCCCTCCGACCGACCCTCCACCGCTTCCGTGGACTACTTGCCGATCTCTTCGACCGCGCGATCGCCGCAGCACGAATGCCGCCGACCGACACGGAGGCCCTCGCAATCCTCTGCACGGCCATGCTCGACGGACTCTGGCTCCACAGCCTGATCGATCCCAACCTGCCCAGCGAACGCATCGCCGAACAGGCAACACGACTCCTCTCCCGAGGAATCTCTCCCCCCGTGGGGTCGGTGAGGAGCGAGGATGGCCGCCGTGACCGCTGATTCGACCGATGCGTTCGAGGACGCCCGGCGCGCGATGGCAGCGGGCGAATGGGAGCAGGCGCGGGTGTCGTTTGCGGCGGTGCTTCGTGAGCAGGAGCATCCGGAGGCGCTGGACGGCTTCGCGCTGGCCTCGTGGTTCCACGGTGACGTCGAGGAAGGTTTGGAGTTGCGACAGCAGGCGTTCGCCGCGTACGTCGGCGGCCGGGGAGTGCGACCCGGCGGCGCGCGTCGGCGTCTGGATCTCGCACCAGTACCTCGACTCGGGCCGGGCCTCGCTGGCGAACGGCTGGCTCGAGCGCGCGGAGCGGGTGCTCGACGGGCGTGAGGGGGCGCGGGCCATGGCTGGGTCGCGCTCGAGCGCGCGCGTCGCGCCGGCAGCGTCGAGGACGCCGCCGCGGGTGCTCGCCTGGCAATGGAGCTCGGCCGCGCGAACGGGGATGACGATCTCGAGGTCTTTTCGCTCAGCCTGATCGGCCGCTCCGAGATCAGCGGCGGGGCGTTCGAGGAGGGGATGCGCAAGCTGGAGGAGGCGATGGCGGCGGCGACCGCCGGCCGCATCCGGAACCCGCACACGCTCGGAGAGGCGTACTGCAATCTGATCGGGGCGTGCACCGAGCGCGGGCGATTGGGAGCGCGCGGCGGAGTGGTGCGACGTCGTCGACGCATACGCGAGCGGGCACGCGATCATGCCCCTGTTCGGAGTGTGTCGGACGACCCACGCGGACATGCTCGTTGCCGCCGGGCGCTGGGTGGACGCGGAGACGCGCTCGAGGATGCGCTTGGCGCCTTCGATCGCGGTCGATCCCGGGGATGACCACGCCGACGCTTTCGCGGCTCGCCTCGCTGCGGGTGCGCCAGGGCGGCTCGCGGAGGCCGAGCAGCTGCTTTCCAGGCGTGAGGAGGAGCCGACGTCGCTGCTCGCGCTCGCAGAGCTGCGGTTGGCCGAGGGCGAGCCGCGCGTCGCGGCGGCGCTGCTCGAGCGTGCGCTCGCGGCGGTGGACGACGACGTCTGGCGTCGTCGCGGCTGCTCGTCCCGCTCGTCGACGGCGGCTGGCGGCCGGTGCGGATGATGCCGCGGGCGAGGCGTCGTGGCCCGGCTGGCGATCTCGAGCTGCCGCGGGCGTCCGCTGGTGCAGGCGCGAGCCGCAGCTCGCGGCGGCACGCGTCGCGCTCGCCGACCGCGCGACCGCGGAGGCGCGCGAGTCGGCGCGGAAGGCGCTCGAGGGGTTCGGGCACCTGCGCATGCCACACGATGCTGCCGAGGCGCGGCTCGAGCTGGCGCGCGGGTCCGCCGCCGACGTTCCCGAGCTCGCGCGCGAGGATGCGCGCGTCGCGTACGCCGCCTTCCGCGAGCTCGGTGCCGCTCGCGGCATGGACGCGGCGGCCGCGTTCCTGCGCGACCTGGGTGGGGGCACGCCCGCAGGCCCGCGCATGCACGGCGAGCTGACGGCGCGCGAGCGCGAAGTGCTGGGGCTCGTCTCGCGCGGGATGACGAACGCGCAGATCGCGCACACCCTCTTCATCAGCGAGAAGACGGCCGGCCACCACGTGAGCCGGATCCTCTCGAAGCTCGGCGTCCGCAATCGGGCGGAGGCGGCAACGCATGCCGCGCGCTTCGACGCGGCGTCGTAGGGCGCGAAGATAGGGAGACGGATAGGGAGCCCGGCCGATGTGCCGGGTACCCGCCGCAGGCCAAGCTCGTCCGGTGATTCCAACCAAGGAGGACGAGTCATGGCAACGATCGACTTACGGACCCTGAAGGCGTCTCATCGCGCGACGTGGGCGGCGGGTGACTACGCCGCGATCGCGGAGCTGATCGACGAGATCCCGCCCGCACACGTGCTGCGCGAGGTGCCCGTCGGCCCGGAGCACTCGGTGCTCGACGTCGCGACCGGCACCGGCAACGTCGCGGTCCGCGCGGCGGCGGCACGCGCCTCGGTCGTCGGGCTCGACCTCACCCCGGAGCTGTTCGAGGCGGCGAGCACGCGGGCGGAGGCGATGGGGGTCGAGGTCGATTGGGTCGAGGGCGACGCGGAGGCGCTGCCCTACGAGGCGGAGACCTTCGACCGCGTGTACTCGGTGTTCGGCGTGCAGTTCACGCCCCGCCACGCTCTCGCGGCGGCGGAGCTGGCGAGGGTCTGCAAGCCCGGCGGCTCGATCGGCCTGGTCAACTGGACGCCGCAGAGCCCCGTGGGCGAGATGTTCGGGATCATGCGCGACTACCTCCCTGCCGCGCCCTCGTACGCGGCGCCGCCGCCGCTCTGGGGGTGACGAGGAGCACGTCCGCGAGCTCTTCGACGGCACCGACGTCGAACTCCGGTTCACCCTGGGGAGCACGCCGTGGCGGTTCGACTCCAGCGAGCACTTCATGTCCTTCTTCGAGACGAACTACGGCCCCATGGTGAAGGCACGCGAGCGGCTGACCGCCGAGGGGATGTGGGACGCGTGCCGCGGGGAGATCGTCCAGATGATGGAGCGGCACAACGTCGCGGCTGCCGGCCGACTCGACGTCCCGTCGGAGTACGTCGTGATCGTCGGCCAGAAGGCGGCGCAGCGGGCGACGACCGCGAGATGACGACGCATCCCGAGATCCACAGGCAGCGCGCCCGCCCGCGTCAAGAGCAGATGCTCGCCGACGAGCGCTCGTGGAGAACAGGACGCCTGAACGAGCGGGGCGGCGGCATCGGGCCTGCGCCTGTTCTCTTCGCCGCGATGTTCGCCGCGCAGGCGGCGGTGATCGCGATGGCGCCGGTGCTCGACGAGGTCGCCGCCGACCTCGGAGTCTCGACGGACACGGTCGGCCAACTGCGAACGCTTGCCGGTCTCGTCGCCGCCCTCGTCGGCTTCCAGGCTCCGGGCCTCGCCGATCGCCTGGGCTTGCGCACCGTGCTCGGCGCGGGACAGCTCTGCTCATGGTCGGCGTCCTCGCGAGCGCCGCCGCACCGAGCTTCGTCTTGCTCGCGGCCGCGCACGTGCTGCTAGGTGCGGCCGTCGGCTGTGTCGTCGCGATCGGCACGGCGGCGGCGGGCATCTGGGCAGGCGAGCACGAGCGCGATCGGATCCTCTCGTGGGCCATCGTCGGGCAGCCTGTCGCGTGGATCGTGGGGATGCCGGTGCTCGGCGCGCTGGGCGAGCGCAGCTGGCGGCTCTGCTGGCTCCTGCCTCTCGGCTCTGCGATGCTCGCGACGCTGCTGCTGATCCTCGCGCGGCCTTCGATCCAAGGCCGCCCACCCGTCCCGACGCGCGCCCGCTCGGTCCTAAGCGACCGTGCGATCGCACGCTGGGGCCTGGCCGAGCTTCTCTTCAACTGTGGCTGGTCAGGCACCCTTGTCTACGCGGGAACGCTCTTCGCCGACGGCTACGACTCTCCGAAGACCGCCATCGGGTTGATCCTGGCCGGCGGGGCGAGCGCCTACGTCTGCGGAAACCTCGCCGGCCGGCTGCTGGGCGCGTGGCGGCCGCAGCGGCAACTTGTCGCCCTGGCGCTCCTGCTGAGCGTCCTGGTCACCGGCTTCGATGTCGTCCGGCACGACGCCTGGACGAGCGCGACCCTCTTCGCCGTGACCGCCTTCGTCGCGGGGTGCCGGACGCTCGTCGGCACCGCGGTAGGGCTCGCGGTCGTGCCCGAGGCGCGGCTTGCCGCGATGGGCTTGCGGACGGCGTCCGTCCAGATCGGCGGTGTCGTGGGCGCCGGCCTCGCCGGAGCCATGCTCGCCGCCGGCGGCTACGCCGCACTCGGACTCGCGATGGGAGTGGTCTTCGTCGGCGCCGCGGTCTCGCTGCTCGAGATCCGCGTCGGCGTGACGCGCCTCGAGGCGCTGACCGATGCATGACCGGGCCTTCGCGCCGACTGTGTCTCGTTTGCTACTCGAGTCGAAGGCCGTGCTCGACGACGGCGAGTGCGTCGTCGAGCAGCGGCTGCAGGGGCCGTGCGTAGCCCTCCGCCTGCCAGATACGGGCGGCCGTCGTAAGCGCCCAGACGAGCGTCGTGGCGATGACCTGGATCTCGAGCTCGTTCGCGTCCCGGCTCGCGGCGCGGGCGAGCGCGTCCGCGACGAGCTGGGCAAACTGGTCTACCTGCTGCGTCGTGGCCGCGTGCAGATGGGGGTTTTCGAGCGCGTAGCGGAGCTTGCGTCGGGCAAGCGCCTCGTCGCGGCCGAAGAAGGCGGCCATGATCGATGCGACCGCCCGTCGCACCGCCTCGACCGGCGGGTGGGCGGCGAGCTCCGCCTCGACGGCGTCGATCAGCCTGAAGTCGAACTCGTCGTAGAGGACGATTCCTTCCTTGGTGCCGAGGTAGCGGTAGACCGAGCTGGGGGAGACGTTTGCCGCATCCGCGATCTCCTCGATCGTCACGTTCTCGAAGCCGCGCTCATCGAACAGGTCGAGCGCGGCCTCCTGGATGCGCCTGATCGCCGCGGCGCGCTGCCGCTCGCGCAGCCCCGGGTTCTCGCTCACGAGGCCGACTCTAGCGCAATCCGATAGTGACTCGCAAATGACAGTGACATTCTGATAGCCTTCGGAGCGAAGTGACAGTGACTCTGCAAAGGAAGTGACTAGCATGAATGACACGGCGATCGACGCGACAGGGCTCGTCAAGGCGTTCGGGCGCGAGCGGGCGGTCGACGGGCTCGAGCTGGCGGTCTCGCAGGGCGCGGTCTATGGGCTGCTCGGACCGAACGGGGCCGGCAAGACGACGACGATCCGGATGCTCGCGACGCTCCTCCGTCCCGACGCCGGCTCGGCCCGCGTCCTCGGCCACGACGTCGTGCGCGAGGCGGACGCGGTTCGGGGACAAGTCAGCTTGACCGGCCAGTTCGCGTCGGTCGACGAAGACCTGACCGGCCGCGAGAACCTCGTTTTCCTGGCACGGCTGCACGGCTACCGCCGCCCGCAGGCCAAACAGCGCGCCGCCGAGCTGCTCGAGGCGTTCGATCTCGCCGAGGCAGCCAGCAGGACGGTCAAGAGCTACTCGGGCGGGATGCGCCGCAGACTCGACATCGCGGCCAGCCTCGTCGTCAGACCGGAGCTGCTCTTCCTCGACGAACCTACGACGGGACTCGACCCGCGCAGCCGCGACCACGTCTGGCAGATCGTCCGCACCCTCGCCGCGCGCGGCACCACCGTGCTGCTCACGACCCAGTACCTGGACGAGGCCGACCGGCTCGCAGACCGCATCGCCGTAATCGACCACGGCAAGGTGATCGCCGAGGGCACCCCGGCAGAGCTGAAGGACTCGCTGGGCAGCCGGCGTTCTCCACCTCCGCCTTCGCGACGCCCGACGCCGATCCCAGGCGGCACAGCTGCTCGCCCGCACGCTCGACGCCGTCCCTCGCGATGAGGCCGAGCCGACCACGATCTCGATCCCAGCCCCCGACGCGACCCGCGTCCCGCACGCACTCGACGAGCTGATCCGCTCCGGGATCGAGCTCGCCGCCTTCTCGCTCGGCCAACCCAGCCTCGACGAGGTATTCCTCGCCCTCACCAGACGCCCTGCCGAGCCCGACGCCGGAGAGGAAGCCGCATGAACACGACACCACCCCCTGCAGACGACCTGCTGCACGCCGTCCTCGGCGACGGCCGCCGGCCCGCACGTCCGAGCGCCGCATCGGCGCGCTCACCTTCGGCTGGCGAGCGGTTCTGAAGATCAAGCACGTGCCCGAGCAGCTCGCCGACGTGATCGGCATCCCGGTCATCTTCACGCTCATCTTCACCTACCTGTTCGGCGGTGCCCTCGCCGGCTCGACTCACGCCTACCTGCAGTTCCTGCTGCCCGGCACGCTCGTCATGGCGGTGGTGCTTCTCACCGTCTACAGCGGCGTCAACCTCAACACCGATGCCGCCACGGGTGCCTTCGACCGCTTCCGCTCCCTCCCGATCTGGCGGCCGGCGCCGATCGTCGGCGGCCTGATCGGCGACACCGGCCGCTACCTGCTCGGCTGCGGCCTCGTCGTCGCACTCGGGCTCGCGATCGGCTACCGCCCCGCGGGAGGGTTCGCGGGCGTGCTCGCCGCGATCGGACTCGCGGTGCTGTTCGGCTTCTGCCTCTCCTGGCTCTGGACGACGCTCGCGCTGATCCTCCGCACGCCCACCTCGGTCCAGGTGATCGGCCTCGTGATCCTCTTCCCGCTCACCTTCGCCAGCAATGCCTTCGTCGACCCGCAGACCATGCCCTCCTGGGTGCGCTCCGCCGTCGAGGCCAACCCGATCAGCCACCTGATCGACGCCGAGCGCGGCCTGATGCAGGGCCACACGCCGACCGGCCAGATCCTCTGGGTGCTGATCGCGTCGGCCGTGCTCCTGGCCGTCTTCGCACCCGCGACCGCCCACCTCTACCGGAAGGGCTGAAACGAGCCGCGGTGGCTCGCGCGATGCGTGCCCCTTCACTTCTTTCGGCATTGCGTGTCCTCCTCCGACGAGCAGCGCCGCCTGATGGCACAAGGCCCGACCCGAAGACCATGTCTCTGGCGGATCGCCTGCCCAGAATGAGAGAAACGCGCGGAGAGCCGACAGGCGATAATCGAAGGGCTTAACCGCGTCTGCCGGCTCGAACCAATGGCCCGTGGTGATGAGAGCTCCCCGTCGGTTTGGGCGTGCGGGCGTCCTCGACGGTGAGGCTACGTGACGTCGCGGCGTGCGACGAGGGCAGTGGCGACGAGTGCGAAGGCGATTGTCCAGGCGAGCAGGATGGCGCCGCCTGCTGCGGCGGGAAGGAGATGGTTGCTGGTCAATCCTATGAAGGCGTCCCCGGCGTGGACGGGTGCGAAGCGGCCGACGGAGGGGACGAAGGCGAAGAGCAGGTTTTCCGCGACGAAGCCCCAGGCGAGCAGGCCGATGATCGCTCCGACTTGGTTGCGGACGATCGTGCCGATCCCGACGCCGAGCGCGCCCCAGAGCGCGACCCCGGCGAGCGTCCCAAACAGCAGTAGCGTCGTCTGACCGCCGTTCAGGGCGTAGTCGATGCCGCGGCCGGCGAGGCAGGCATAGCCGATCGCGAAGCCGAGCCCTCCGCCGACGATGCCGAAGAGGATTCCGGCGAGCAGGCCGGCGGCGAGCTTGGCGTCGATCACGCGCGACCGGCGGGGGGCAAAGAGGAAGGTGGGGCGGATCGTTCCGTGGCGGTACTCGCTGGTCACGAGCATGACCCCCGCGAGCGCGGAGAAGACACCGGCGAGGCTGCCCACACTGAGCAGCCCGCGTTGGTCCTCGGTGCTCGTGAGGCTCGGCGCCTTGGTCAGGAGTCCGGAGAGCAGCGAGAAGAGAAGGATCAGGGCGACCATTCCGAGCACGATTCCGAGCGTTCGAGCAGAAACGGGATCCGAGACGCCAACTTCTCGCACGCTTGACACGTCTCAACCGAACAGTCATAACTCACACCTGAATCAAGTCTCAGGTTTGGCCACAATCAGACCAGGAGGATGCGTTCATGCGCAATCGCTTCGCGAAGGTCGTGCTCGGAGTTGCGCTCTTCACGCTGCTAGCCGGGACGGCGAGCGTGGCCGCGCGTTCCCAGCACACGACTGCCTCGTCGTACAAGATCGGCTTCATCTACCCGCGCACCGGCATTCTCGGGGCGTACGGCGCCGAGGAGATTCAGGGCTTCAAGCTCGGCCTCAAGTACGCGACGAAGGGGACGGGCAAGGTCAACGGCAAAACGCTCGATATCACGTACATCGACGACAAGGGCGATGCCGCCACGGGCGTCACCCAGGCGAAGGACCTGATCGGCAAGGGCTACAAGATCCTGATGGGCACCGGCTCGTCCGGCGTCGCGGTGCAGATCGCTCCGCTCGCCGCACAGAACCAGGTGCTGTACATCTCCGGCCCGGCGGCCGCCGACGCGATCACGGGCATCAACAGGTACACGTTCCGCGCCGGACGGCAGACGATCCAGGACGTGCTCGACGCGAAGTCGTTCCTCGGCAAGACGACCGGCAAGAAGGTCGTCGTCTTCGACCAGGACAGTGTGTTCGGCCACGGCAACTACGCGGCGGTGAAGGCGTTCTTCACGGGTCACAACGTCACCGAGATCTCGGTACCCCTGAGCGCAACCGACTTCACGCCGTTCGCGCAGCAGGCGAAGAACGCGAACCCCGACCTGCTCTTCGTCGCGTGGGCCGGCACCTCGGGCGGCGCCATGTTCAAGACGCTCGACCAGCAGGGGGTCTACAACGGCACGCAGGTCGTCACCGGTCTCGCCGAGCGGGCGACGTGGGCGGCATTCGGCGACCAGGCGACCAAGATCAACTTCCTCTCGCACTACGTCTATACCGCCCCGAACAACAAGGTCAACACCTGGCTCAAGACACAGATGCGCAAGCGCAACCAGGTGCCCGACCTGTTCACGCCGGACGGCTTCGTCCAGGCGCAGATGCTCGTGCACGCATTGCAGAAGGGCGACTACGACGTCGACAAGATGATCGGCGCGCTCGAAGGATGGAAGTTCCTCGCTCCCAAGGGCTTCCAGGCGATCAGGCCGCAGGACCACGCGATGCTGCAGCCGATGTTCCGCGTGAAGCTGGTGAACACGAACGGCCGTCTCGTCGCCAAGGTCCTCGGCACCGCATCGACGTACGAGACGGCACCGCCGATCGTGCCGATGAAGGGCTGAGGGGCCGAGAGCAGCGACCGCGCGTGAGCGCATCCCCGATCCTCGCCACGAGGAACCTCGGGCTCGACATCGGCGGCGCGACGATCGTCGCCGATGTCGGGCTCGAGGTCCTCGACGGTGAACTGCTTGCCGTGATCGGCCCGAACGGGGCAGGGAAGACGACGCTCTTCAACCTCGTCTCCGGCCTGCGCCGGCCGACGAATGGCAGCGTCGAGCTCGACGGCGTCGACGTGACCGACCAGCCGCCCTATAGGCGTGCGAAGGCGGGGATCGGCCGCACCTTCCAGGTCTCGAACGTCTTTCCGCTGCTGTCGGCGCACGAGAACGTGCGACTGTCTGCGGAGGCTGCGATCGGTGGGACGATGAGGATCTGGCGGCGGGCGACCGCGGTCCGGGAGGCGGTTGCGCAGGCCACGTGGACGATCGCGCGGGTCGGTCTCGCCGAGCGCGAGGCGTGGCCCGCCGGGATGCTGTCGCACGGAGACAAGCGCAAGCTCGAGCTCGCGATGCTCCTTGCCGCGGACAAGCGCGTCCTCCTGCTCGACGAGCCGATGGCCGGCGTCTCGATGGAGGACGTGCCGGAGCTCGTCGAGCTGATCAGGTCCGTGCACGCGGACGATGGCAAGACCGTCCTGATGGTCGAGCACCACATGGAAGTGGTGATCGGCCTCGCCCAGCGGATCGCAGTCATGCACGGCGGACGGCTTCTCGCCGTGGACGCGCCGGACGCCATCATGGCCAACGAGACGGTGCGGCAGGCCTACCTCGGGGAGGAGCTCTAGTGGCGCCCCTCGTCTCCGTTCACGATCTGCACGTCTATCTCGGCGAATCGCATGTTCTGCAGGGAATCTCGTTCGACGTCCCCGACGGCGGCGTGACCGCGTTGCTCGGCCGGAACGGCGTGGGCAAGACGACGACGCTGCGAGCCCTCATGGGGCTCGTCGAGCGCCGAGGCACTGTCGAGCTGGCGGGAGAGGACATCCAGAACGTGCGAACGCACAAGATCGTCCGCCGTGGCGTGGGGTATGTCCCCGAGGATCGTGACGTCTTCTCGACGCTGACGGTCGACGCGAACCTGCGCCTCGCCGAACGGGACGCCGAGCCGCGCTACGACCTCGTCTACGAGCTGTTTCCCGAGCTCCGGGAGCGGGGCAAGCAGGCGGCCGGCACGCTCTCTGGAGGGCAGCAGCAGATGCTCGCGATCGGCCGCGCCCTCCTGAACGACAACCGCCTGCTGCTGATCGACGAGCCCACGAAGGGGCTGTCGCCCCTGCTCGTCACCGAGGTCGCGCGCGCCCTGGAGCGCGTCTCCGAGCTGACGACCATCCTGCTCGTCGAGCAGAACCTCAGCGTCGTGCAGCGCGTCGCACGCGATGCCGTCGTGCTCGACACGGGCCGCGTGGTTCACGTCGGACCTGCGCGCGAGCTGCTGGACGACAAGCCCGCGATCCACCGCATGCTGGGAGTCGGATGAGCACCTTCCTCTTGCTCACGATCACGGGACTCGGCCTGGGGGCGATGTACTTCCTCGTCGCCTCGGGGCTGTCGCTGATCTACGGGCTGATGGGCGTGCTGAACTTCGCCCACGGCGTCTTCCTCACCGTCACGGCGTATGCGCTGTGGTTCACCGAGTCCAAGCTCGGCGGAATCCCCGTGCTGCCGCGCTTCCTGATCGCAGCCGCCGCCGGCCTGGTCGTCGCGGTGGTCTTCGCCGCACTCACGGAGCTCGTCCTGATCCGCCCGCTCTACGGTCGGCACATCGAGCAGGTGCTCGTCACGGTCGGGCTGGCTCTCTCGGTCACCGCGCTCGTGACTGCGATCTGGGGAAGCGACGCGCGCGTGGTCGTGGCGCCGTCGTGGGTCGGCGAGACGACGACGATCTTCGGTGCTCACATCCCGAACGACCGCTGGCTCGAGATCGCAACGGCGGTCATCGTGCTCTTCGGGCTCGAGGCTTTCCTGCGCCGGACGCGGTACGGGCTGATCGTGCGGGCGGGTGTCGAGAACCGGGCGATGGTGACCGCGCTCGGCATCGACGTTCGCAAGGCGTTCACGCTCGTCTTCATGATCGGCGGCCTGGCAGCGGGCATCGCGGCGGTCCTCTACACCCTCTACTCGACCACGATCGATCCTCAGCAGGGGACATCGCTCGTCATCTTCGCGTTCATCGTCGTCGTGATCGGGGGCCTCGGCTCGATCCGCGGCACGTTGTGGGCGGCGGTGATCGTCGGGCTCGTCCAGCAGTACGCGAACTACTACGCGTCCTCGGGGCTCGGTGATCTCAGCGTCGTGCTGCTCCTCGCGATCGTCCTGATCGTGCGGCCCGAGGGCCTCTCGCGGAGCTTCGCGTGAAGGGGGTCGCGGCTCCGGTCGCGATCGTTGCCGCGCTTGCCCTCGTGCCCAGGTTCGCGATCGACATCCCGTACCTTTTCGGCGGCGGGCTCAACACGCCGGGAACCCTCCAGTTGCTGGCGCTCTGCCTGCTGTTCGGAGGGCTGGCGCTGAGCTACGACCTCCTGTTCGGGTTCACGGGGCTCCTTTCGTTCGGGCACGCCCTCTACTTCGCTGTCGGCGTCTACATCGCGGCGATCGCGATGACCAGATGGCACTGGGCCTTCTGGCAGGCCGTTCTCTTCACGGCGCTCGTCGGGTTCCTGCTCGCGGTCGTGCTCGGAGCCGTCTCTCTCCGGGTCGGCGGCATCGCCTTTGCGATGGTGACTCTGGCCTTCGCGCAGGCCGGCTCGATCCTGGTGCTGAAGAACCCCTACGGTTGGACGGGCGGCGAGGAAGGATTCGGCACCGACTACCACCAGCTGCCTGCGTGGGCGGTCGGCATCCTCAACACGAAGAATCTCTACTGGCTGGCGCTCGGATACGCTGCCGCCGTGTTTGTGATCGTGCGCTGGGCGGTCAATTCGTCGCCCGGCCACGTCTGGCAGGCGATCCGCGAGAACGAGCTGCGCGTCCAGGTGCTCGGGCTGAATCCGTACACCTACAAGTGGATGTCCTTCGTGCTCGCGTCGATGCTCGCGACCGCCGGCGGGATCGTCTACCTGCTGCTGCTCGGAGGAGCGAACACGCAGGTAACGACGGCGAGCTTCACGCTGACGCTGTTATTGATGGTCGTGCTCGGCGGCACCGGCTCGCGTTGGGGCGCGATGATCGGGGGCATCCTCTACACCTACGCCGACCACAGGCTCGGCGATCTCTCGTCGTCCCACGCTGTCTCGACTCTGCCATCGGTCATCCGGGTCCCGCTGCAACAGCCGCTCTTCATCCTGGGTGTGCTGTTCATCCTGGTGGTGTTCTTCGTTCCGGGCGGGCTGACGCGAATCGGACAGGTCGGTGTCCGTTTGGACCGGATCCTGCGGAAGCCCGCCGTGACAGAGGGGGCTCCATGAACATCAAGTGGGAATCGAGCGGCGACGGCCCGCCGCTGCTGCTGATCCAGGGTCTCGGCTACGGGCGCTGGGGCTGGGAGCCCATTGTCCCAGGCCTCGCCGCCCGGCACCGCGTCATCCGCTTCGACAACCGGGGCATCGGCGAATCGGACAAGCCGGAAGGGCCGTACACCGCTGCGCAGATGGCCGGCGATGCCCTGCAGGTGCTGGACGAGGCGGGGATCGAGCGGGCCAACGTGATCGGGGCGAGCCTCGGAGGGATGATCGCCCAGGAGCTCGCCGTCACCGCGCCCGACCGCGTCGAGAAGCTCGTTCTCTGCTGCACGACTCCCGGCGGACCGGACGCGGTGCCGATGCCCGACGTCACGCTGCGGTTGTTCGCCGAGGCCGCGTCGCTCCCACCCGAGGTGGCGCTGCGGCGCTTCGTCGAGAACGCGCTCGGCAACGATCCGCCGGCCGAGCTCGTCGACGAGCTCTTCGCGCGGCGGATGGCGAACCCGCCCGACCCGGCGGGTTGGCAGGCCCAAGCAGCCGCGGGCATGGGGTTCCAGGGCGTCGAGGCGGAGATCACCGCGCCGACGCTGATCGTCTCCGGCACAGCCGACAACGTCGTCGACTACCGCAACGCGGACCTGCTCGCCGCCCGGATCCCGGGCTCGCGCGTCGAGCTGCTCGAAGGCTGCGGGCATCTGTTCTTCTGGGAGCAGCCGAACGAGTCCGTCCGGATCGCTCGACGGGTTTCTCGGATGAACGAGCACACCATCGACAGGATCATCCGCGACCGCGCCAGGATCACGCCCGATCGGATCGCGATCGACGAGGGCGGTCGAACCTGGACGTACGCCGAGCTGGACGCGCGCTCGGACGAGCTGGCGCGGGGGCTCTCCCACGGAGACCGTGTCTCGACGCTAACCGGAAACTCCGGCGAGCACGTCGCGCTGATGTTCGCGTGCGCGAAGGCGGGCGCCATCCTCCACCCGATCTCGTGGCGGCTCGCTCCCGCCGAGGTGGCGTTCCAGCTCGACGACGCGGAGCCCACGCTGTTCCTGATCGAGGGCGAGCATCGGGAGCTCGGCGAAGCCGCGCTCGAGCTCGCACACGTCCGGCCGGCGCTGACCGTCGCCGACGTCGGACAGCGGGGCCGAGCCTCGAGCCTCCGACGACGACCCGCTGCTCTTGATCTACACGTCGGGGACGACCGGCAAGCCGAAAGGCGCGCTGCTCACGCACGCGAACTGCTTCTGGACCAACCTCTCGTTCGACCTCGCGACGGGCATCGGGCCCGACGACGTGGTGCTGCAGATCCTGCCCCAGTTCCATTGCGGAGGGTGGAACGTCCAGTCCATCCTCGCGTGGTGGAAGGGCGCGAAGATCGTGCTCGAACGGGGCTTCGACGCGGCGCGTGCGCTCGAGCTGATCGAGCGCGAGGGCGTCACGACGCTGATGGGCGTCCCGGCGAACTACCTCTTCATGGCGCAGGAGCCACGGTTCGCCGAGGCCGACTTGCGCTCGCTCAGGCTCGCGGTCGTCGGTGGCGCCCCGATGCCCGAGGCCCTGCTCGACATCTGGGCCGCCCGCGGGGTCCACATCGTGCAGGGCTACGGACTCACGGAAGCCGCCCCGAACGTCCTTTGCCTGCCCCCGGAGGACGCGCGGCGCAAGGCCGGCTACGCGGGAAAGCCGTACCCGTACGTCACCTGCGACCTGTCGGCCGAGAGCGAGCTGCTCGTGCGGGGGCCGAACGTCTTCCCGGGCTACTGGCGCAACGACGAGGCGACGGCCGGCGCGTTCCGCGACGGGTGGCTCCTGACCGGTGACATCGCCGAGCGCGACGACGAGGGCAACTACCGGATCCGCGGGCGCCTCAAGGACATGATCGTCTCGGGGGGCGAGAACGTCTACCCCGCCGAGATCGAGGCCGTGCTCCACGATCACCCGGCCCTCGCGGATGCCGCCGTCGTCGGTGTTGCCGACGAGCGCTGGGGTGAGGTCTGCGCCGCGTTCGTCGTCGCCGAGGCGCCCGTCTCGGAGGACGAGCTGCGAGAGCACTGCCTGCAGCGGCTGGCGCGTTTCAAGGTGCCGAAGTCCTTCACGTTCGTCGACGAGCTGCCACGCAACTCGATGGGCAAGATCCAGAAGTCCGAGCTGAAGGTGCACGCGTGACGGACGTCGTCACGAACGTCGACGGGCGGCCGCTCTCCAAGCGGGGGCTCGACACGCGCCGCCGCCTGCTGGACGCGGCCGAGGCCGTGTTCGGCGAGCTGGGCTTCCCGGATGCCTCGGTCACCAAGGTGGCCGAGACCGCCGGTGTCGCAACGGGCACGTTCTATCTCTACTTCGACTCGAAGCGAGCGATCTTCGTCGAGCTGATGATGGACCTGAACCGTCGCATCCGCCACGCGATGAGCGAAGGTGCGGCGCAGGGCACGACGCGCCTCGAGTCGGAGCTCCTCGGCTTCCAGGCGTATTTCCGCTTCACCTCAGAGCATCCGGCGCTCTACCGGATCATCAGGCAGTCCGAGTTCGTCGCGCCCGAGACGCTCCGCTACCACTACGACCGCGTCGCCGCCGGATACGTGACGGCGCTCGACACGGCGATGGAATCCGGCGAGATCGGCCCGATCGACGCCGAGGTGACGGCCTACGCACTGATGGGGCTCGGTGAGCTCGTCGGTATGCGCTGGATCCTCTGGGGCGACGGAAATCCGATGCCCGACCGTGTCACCGACGAGCTCGCGCGGATCATCCGCTGCATCCTCGAGGCCAAGGAGTGAGGCCGGTAAGCCTGCTTGCGACCGCTTCGTACCTGCCGGAGCGGTGGATGACCGCTGGGGAGATTGCGGCGCTGTCCGGCATCCCGGAGCGGGTGATCCTGGAGAAGTTCGGGCTGCGCGGCAAGCACATCGCCGCCGCCGACGAGCACGTCAGCGACCTGTCGGTCAAGGCGATCGAGCGCCTTCTCGACGAGACGGGCTTCGATCCGAAGAACATCGACGTGGTCATGTACTACGGCTCGATGTGGCGCGACCACGCCGTCTGGCAGGCCGCGCCGCACATCGCCTACCGCGTCGGCGCGACCAACGCCTTCGCGCTCGAGTACGACAACGTCTCGCACGGCACGCCGATCGCCCTGCGCGTGGCGCGCGACCTCCTGCGCGCGGAGCCCGAGGTCGAGAACGTCCTCGTCGTCGCCGCGTGCCGCGAGTCGTATCTGCTCGACTACGAGAACGAGAAGTCGCGTTTCATGTTCAACTTCGGGGACGGCGCCGTGGCGGGCCTCCTCGTCGGCGACGCAGCGCGGAACGAGGTGCTCGGGTCGCACGCCATCACCAACGGCGCGTACTCGCTGCAGGTCAAGGTGGCAGGCGGCGGCTCGGTCGACCCCGACGGCTACCGGTTCCTCGACGTGCAGGACCCGGCGGAGATGAAAGGCGGGCTCGACCAGGAGTCCCTGCCGAACTTCGTCGCCGCGGCCCGCGGCGCCGCGGAGCGCTCCGGCCTCACGCTGGGCGACCTGGACTTCGTCTGCCCCCTGCACACGAAGCGCTCCATGTTCCAGGCGCTGCTGTCCGATCTGGGAATGACTGAGGATCAGGCCGTCTACCTCGACGACACGGGCCACATGAGCGGCGTCGACTCTCTCCTCGGGCTCGATCGCGCGGTGCGCGACGGCCGCGTCTGCGACGGGGACGCCGTGCTGCTTCTCTCGGCGGGCACCGGCTACACGTGGGCGGCGACCGTCGTGCGCTGGGGGGAGGCCGCGGCATCCTCAGGCGGAAGCTGATGCCGCTCGACACGCTGCTCTCCCGACACGCCCGGTACCGGCCCGACCACACGGCTCTCGTGTTCGAGGACGAGCGGCTCACGTTCGCGGAGCTCGACCGGCAGGTGGGCAAGATCGCGAGCGCCCTCCTCGATCTCGGCCTTGGAAAGGGCGACAAGGTAGCGACGATGCTCGAGAACTGCGTCGAGGTCGTCGAGCTGTACCACGCGGCTGCGCGCACCGGGCTCGTCGTGGTGCCGCTGTCTCCGCTCCTCCGCGGCAGCGGGCTCTCCAATCTGCTTGACGACTCGGACGCGCGCATCCTGATCACGAACCGGGCGCAGGTGCCCGAGATCGACGGCCTACGGGCCGGGCTCTCGGGCATCGCCGCCGACCGCTACGTGCTCGTCGACGGCGAGGCGCCCGGGTACCTCTCGTACCGTGCGCTCGGCGAAGCGGCGACCGCCGCGCCGGCCACCGACGCGATCGACCGCGACGACCCGTACAACATCATCTACTCGTCGGGCACGACCGGGCTCCCCAAGGGGATCGTCCATACTCATGCGATCCGGGAGGCGTACTGCACCGGCTTCGCTTCGAGCTACCGGATCCACCCGGAGAGTGTCGTGCTCCACTCGGGCTCGCTCGTGTTCAACGGGGCGTTCCTGACCCTGATGCCGGCGTTCTACCTCGGCTGCACCTACGTGCTGATGCCCCGTTTCGACGCAGACCAGTTGATCGATCTCGTCGAGCGCGAGCGGGTGACGCACACGATGCTCGTCCCCTCTCAGCTCATCGCGCTGCTCGAGCGGCCGGGCTTCGCGGAGGCGCGGTGCGGGTCACTCGAGATGATCTGCTCCGTCGGAGCTCCACTGCACCTCCGGCACAAGCAGGAGCTCGAACGGCGCCTGCCGAGCCGCTTCTACGAGCTCTACGGGCTAACCGAGGGGTTCGCAACCGTGCTCGACCGTGACGACGCAGGCCGCAAGCCCGGCTCGGTCGGCGTTCCGCCGCCGCTCTACGAGATGCGCATCGTCGGCGAGCAGGGAGAGGACGTCCCCGTGGGCGAGGTGGGGGAGATCGTCGGCCGTGGCCCCATCACGATGCCGGGGTACTACAAGCGGCCCGACCTCACAGCGGAGGCGATCAGGGACGGCTGGATCCACACTGGCGACCTCGGCTACGTGGACGAGGACGGGTTCCTGTACCTCGTCGACCGCAAGAAGGACCTGATCATCTCCGGCGGTGTGAACGTCTACCCGCGCGACATCGAGGAGGTGGTGAGCCGGCATCCTGCTGTGGCCGACGTGGCGGTGTTCGGTGTCACCGACGCCGTCTGGGGAGAGACTCCGGTCGCCGCCGTGACGCTGCGCGACGACGCATCCGCCGACGCGGAGGAGATCAGGAAGTGGGTGAACGAGCGGGTGCAGGCGCGTTTCCAGAAGCTCTCCGGCGTACTCGTGCTGGACGCGTTTCCGCGCAACGCGGCGGGCAAGACGCTGCGCCGGGAGCTGAGGCGGATGGTGGCGACGAAGGAGGAGCGAACGTGAGCGACCGCTACGTGGAAACGAACGGGATCCGCCTGCACTACCTCGACCACGGAGGTGACGGCCCCGTCCTCGTGCTGGCACCGGGCCTGACGGCGAACGCCCACTCCTTCGATGGGCTCATGCATGCAGGGCTCAGCGATCTGGCCCACGTGCTGGCCCTCGACCTTCGCGGTCGTGGCGAGAGCGACGCGCCGCCGTCCGGGTACGCGATGTGGGAGCACGCACGCGACGTGCTGGGGCTGCTCGACGCGCTCGGACTCGAGCGCGTCGTGATGGGCGGGCACTCCTTCGGCGGGCTGCTGTCCTACTGGCTTGCCGCGAACCACCCGGAGCGGGTCGAGCGCTGCGTGGTGATCGACGCGCCGGCGTCTGCCGACCCGGCCATCCTCGACCAGATCCAGCCCGCGCTCGCCCGTCTCGGCAACGTGTATCCCTCCTGGGACGAGTACGTGGCGCTCGCGAGGTCGATGCCCTATTTCGACGAGGGTGGCTGGGATGCCGACGTCGAGGGCTACTTTCGCGCCGACGTGCAGATGCGGCCTGACGGCACCGTGCAGGCGCGCTCGCGGCCGGAGCACATCGAAGAGGCGATCAGGGGCACGCTCGCAGTCGACTGGCCGGCGGTCGCCGCCCGGATCGAGCAGCCGACGCTGCTGCTGCGTGCTCCCGGGAGCTTCGGTCCACCCGGGTCGCCACCGATCCTGACACGGGAGGGTGCCGACCGGACAGCAGCGGCAATGGCCGATTGCCGGGTCGTCGACGGGATCGGCAACCACATGACGTTCGTGTTCGGTGACGGCGCCCAGTTGCTCGTCCGCGTTATCGGCGAGTTCCTGCAGCGCCCGGAAGGACCGCCGTCGTGCGATGGGCGCGGGACGACGAACCTCGACGATCCGATCGGACAGGAGCTTCACTGAGCGATCTCGAACAGCGGTTCACCGGCAAGACCGCGCTCTCATCACGGGTGGAGAGAGAGAGAGAGACCGCGCTGCGTTGTCTGATAGCAAAACGGACAATGAATGGCATCGCCGGTCCCGCGGGCTATGGCATCGTCGGCTTCAGGCGCTGCCGGATTCGTTCCGCCACCTGTTCGAGGGTCAGGTCGCCGTGACGGGGGCAAGCCCGGAGCCGGCGTCCTCAAGCCTCGCTTCGTTCACGCAGCAGATTCTTGCAGTCCAAGCGACCTGAACGCCTGGTGGGCGACCGTCCTCGCTGCTGTTGTCGGCGCGCTGATTGGCCTCGCGGTCGCCCAGTACGGCATCCGCGCCTCGAGGAGTACGCAAACCGCTCCCGCTAGGTTGCAGGCCGTGAGCGCCGGGGTTGAGATTCGTCAATACGAAGAGTCGGACCTGGAGGCGATTGTCGAGTTTTCGCTTCGGGCGTGGCAGCCGGTGTTCGAGTCGCTGCGGCAGGTTCTAGGCGACGCGGTCTTCATGCGTCTCCACCAACCCGGAGTGGACAGCGGTTCAGGCGGAGGCGGTGCGGTCGAGTTGCACGAGCGATGAGCGGGACGTCTTCGTTGCGGTCGCTGATGGGCTGCCCGTAGGGTTCGCCGCCGTCGCACTCAACGCATTTCACGAGCGAATGGGCGTCGTCGACATCATCGCCGTCGATCCTGACTACCAGCGGCGCGGAATCGCAAGGCAGCTGATGGACCGCACGGCCGAGCACATGCGCGCGCAGGGGATGGACATCGCAGCCGTCGGAACCGGCGGCGACCCGGGACACGGCCCGGCGCGTGCTCTGTACGAGGCGCTCGGCTACACCGCGCTGCCAGGCGTGAGGTACCTCAGGCTGCTCGACTGACGCTCGCGCGGGGACGGCGGTCGGGTGGGCCAGCGCTCCGGATGTCACCAGAGCGTGGAGCGCACCGCGGGGTTGGGTGGCAGAGTTCGGAGATGGATGCAGTCGTTCCGGGCACAGCGGAAGCCCATGAGATCGTGGCCGCGCTGTTGGTGCGCGACGGCCGAGTGTTGTTGTGCCACCGCTCCGCTGGTCGGCGATGGTACCCAGATGTATGGGACTTTCCCGGTGGGCATGTGGAGGATGGGGAAGCGCCCATCAAGGCGCTGGCTCGTGAGTTGGAAGAGGAGTTGGGAATACTGATCCAACAGCCGGGTCCCGAACTGGTCCGAGCCGTTGAGCCCGCATTCGTCTTGCGGATCTGGCTTGTCGAGAAGTGGGAGGGCGGAGATCCCGTTAATGCTTCGCCTACAGAGCACGACGACCTCGGGTGGTTCGACATATCCCAGGTAGCAGATCTCTCGCTCGCACACAACGGCTACCTCTCTCTGATACGAGACACGCTCACTCGGCTGGCGCCGCCTTAGACGCGGGTGGCACGGCTTCAGCGTCACGGCTGTCGCCTGCACGAGCGTCCTTTCTCCTCGAGCCTCAGCCGCCGGCGGATGCGCAGGTCGCACCAGGGTCGCAAGACCGTGAGCTGCGAAGGGTCTCAGCGTTGCTTCAGGAACTGGAGCGCCCGTTCGTCAGCAGTTCGGTTGCGTAGGGGGCTGCCCTCGTAGACGACGAGGCGCTCGGCTGCGTGAGTGTTGCGGAATGACGCCCGACGCACCGGTCATCTGGCAGGCTCGACTCCATGACAAGCATCCAACCCCAACTGTGGACTGACGAGGCACGCACAGCCGTCGTGTTCTACGAAGCAGCGTTCGACGCCAAGACGCTCCATCTCGTCGGGGAAGGAGACGACGTTGTCGCCCAGCTCGCAGTCGGAGACGCGATCTTCTGGGTCTCGAACGCGGCGCCAACGATGAAGCGGTTCGACCCGCGCGCGATCAACGGCGCGACAGGACGCATGCTTCTCGTCGTCGAGGATCCACTTGCCGTCTTGCAACAGGCAGTCGCGGCCGGAGCAACCGAGACCTCGCCTGTCACCAATGAGCACGGCTGGAAGCTCGGGCGTGTGATCGACCCATTCGGCCACGAGTGGGAGATCGGAAAGCCTGTTGTGCCATGGCCGCCACAAGAGTAAGCGCCTTCATCAGCGCCGACCGCTTCTCCGACTTCGATGAGCCCGGCTACGCCAAGACCATCTACCGCCGAGATCGGCGAGGAGCGCGGGCTCGACCGCGTCCTCGGCAAGGTCGCGAAGAGCTTCGGCGAGGGGCCGTCGCGACGGGCAGGGACGAAGTATGGCGTCGAGCTCCGGGACGCGCGCGACGCCGGGCGCCTCGGCATGGTGGCCGGTTCCGGCACGCTCGGGGCGCTCGGGACGAAGGCGACCCGGCCCGTGCGGCCGCACACCTTCCATGGCGATACCCCGGAGCGAGCTTAGCGCCGCCCAGCGGCGTTCGCCCTTCGCGCGCAGTTCCCCGACGTCCAGGGACAGCTCAAGGCCGGGCGCCTGGTCTGGACGGGTGAGCTGCAGCCGACGCCGTTGAGTCGCAGCTACCGCCTCCAGATCGCCTATGGCCCGCGCGGGCAGCCGAAGGTGCGCGTCCTCGAGGAGCTCGCGACCTACGAGGAACGCTCACTGCCGCACGTCTACTCAGACGGCACGCTCTGCCTGCACGAGTGGCACGAGTGGACGGCGACGATGTCGATCGCGGACACGATCGTGCCGTGGACGGCCGAATGGCTAGTCCACTACGAGATCTGGCTCATGACCGGCGAATGGTACGGCGGCGGCGACTGGCCGCCGCGGCGTACCGCGACGACGGGACTGCCGATGGGGGAGGCCAAGGAGCCGCCGGCCTGACCGGCTACCCGGTTGGCACTACCCAGCTCCGACGCCCGGCGACCCGATCAAGAGAGCGGTCACTCGCGAAGCTGGGAGCTCCATAAACGGCTCCATACCCGACGCATACGCCGCCTCGTGCAAGTCGATCCGAAAGGAAAAGCCCCGAGAGCGGGGCTTTTGCAGAGCCCTCTGACGGACTCGAACCGTCGACCCCCTCCTTACCATCAGGGGTTGCCGATCGGCTTGTTTGAGCCGCTTTCGAGACGTCGTATTTGCCACCGGTTGCACCCGCTGGGCTCTACAAATGCTCCATGATGGAGCGGTGCGGGCTGGTTTCCGCTTGCTCGTTGAGGCATCCTGGGCAGTGCTTCTCAGCGCGCGTCTTGGGGCAGACGGTGACGTGCAGGTGAAAGGTTCTAGCCGTGTAGGGGGACGTCGATCGCTGCGTACATCGCGTAGAAGGCCCACACGCCGAGGCCGAACAGCGCCGTGATGATTGCGGTCGTGGTCAGGCCTCGAAGCCGGGTACGGCCGGGAAGCCTGGTGACCAGCCAGGCGCCGAGCAGCGCGATCGTGCCAATCGGGGGGAGGTAGAACCTGACGTCACTGACGCTCCCATTGGTCGGGTCGGTTGTCCAGGTGTAGGTGGAGTAGAGGCCCCAGATCGCGAGCCACGATGCGGCCAGGGTGATCCCCACCCATAGGTCGCGCCGGGCCTCGGCGCCGGTCTCGCTGTCAGGCGGGCGGAGCACTAGCCGCCGAATGATGATCCAGGCCAGCGCTATGAGTCCGAGCACCAACATTGGCATCGCCTGCATAAGGTGTGCGGGCATGAGCCGTAGGTTCGGCCCGATCGCGTGGAGGCTGAACGTGACCTCGCCGGGCTGGTATCCGCTTGTCACTGGGCCGCCGTAGACGCGGTCGTTGAAGAGGGCGATACCCGCGCCGAAGGCTGCAACTGAGCCAAGCCACCAGCAGAGAGTTCTGAGGGGCAGCCCGGCTCGCAGCCGCCATACCGAGATCGCGGCGACGGCTGCGCAGCCCAGGATGACGATGTCGGTGTAGCGCACGAAGGTCGCGAGCTCGAGTGCGACGAAGCCCGCGAGGCCGGTCCAGGTTCGTCTCCGGAGACCTGCGTCGGTGGCCAGAACTGCCCACAGCAACAGTCCTGAACCCGCGGCGATGAGCGAGGCGTCGGTGAACGTCGGCATGTAATCGCGCCATGCGAACGCCAGGGCGGCGCCGGATGAGCAGAAGAGTCCGACGGCGGCGAGGCCGCCGAAGCGCCCAAGCCAGCGCCGGGCGCCGATGAACAAGCCGAGGCAAGCGAGCGCCGCGTAGATCAGTGGCGCCCAGCGGATGACGCCGCCGGCTTGGAACGGGGCTGCCAAGAACGGGTAGCCGGGGTCCCTTTCGCTGATCCAACGCCCCTGAGCTACTTCGACCCACTGGTTCGGTGGGGCGGCCGGGTTGTCGTTCAGCTCCCTTGCCAGGGTTAGCGCTTGGGCGGTTGACAGGGTAAGAAAGTGGCCTTCGGTGATTGCCACGATCGACGCGTGATAGGCGCCGTCATCGGGCTCTGCCGCTTGCGGTACGACCGGCAGCACGAGGGCGCACAGCGCCGCGAACGCCGCGACGGCGAGCGCTGCTTCGACCCATGCCGCTCGGATGCCGCTTCCGGCGGCCGGCAGCACTTCGTCGCGTCTCGTGCCGGCAAGGTCCACGGTCGTTCTTCTACGCCTCGGCGTATGACATCAGCGCTACCCGTGCTGTCGAACGGATGTCACGTGGAGCGACGCATACTTGGACGGATGCGGGTGCTGGTAGTCGAGGATCACTTGATCCTTGCCGGTCGGATCGCCCAAGGGCTCCGTCAGGCGGGCATGGCCGTCGACACCGTCCATGACGGCGCCGCCGCGATGGAGGTCGTCGCGCAGACGGGATATGACGTGATCGTGCTCGACCGGGACCTACCGGTCGTCCACGGTGACGACGTGTGTCGAGCGCTCGCCGGTGCCGGCCCGCGAATCCTCATGCTTACCGCCGCCGCCCAGGTCGAAGACCGGTCGACGGGCTGGAGCTGGGTGCGGACGACTACCTCGGCAAGCCGTTCGCGTTCGCCGAACTCGTCGCCCGGATACGAACCCTCTCCCGCCGCGCACCGTCTACGGCGCCGATCCTGCGCCGCGGCGACCTGAGCGTCGACCGCGCCCGGCACCGCGCCAGCCGCGGCTCTCGGCCGCTCTCGCTCACCCGCAAAGAGTTTGGGATCCTCGAGATGCTGCTCGCCGGCGACGGTGCTCTTGTGAGCGCAGAGGAGCTGCTCGAGCACGTGTGGGGCGCGGATGTGGATGCGTTCAGCAACATCGTTTCGGTGACGATGACCCGGCTACGGCGCAAGCTCGGCGACCCGCCGCTGATCGAAACCGTGATCGGCAAGGGCTACCGGATGTGAGTCGCGCCGGCTGACCGTCCGCGCCCGTCTCACCCTTCTCTACACCGGCCTATGCGCGGTATGCGGGGCGGTCGTCGTCGCCGTGAGCTACGTCCTGGTCGCGCGTCTCGAGCCGCAGGTCCAAGGGCAGCAAGCTCCGGCCAGCTTTCTCGCGCGCTGCCGCTCCGAGCAACTGAGCGGCCAACCCAACGACCGCCTGCTCGCCAAGTGCAACGCGTACTTCCAGCTTCAGGGCGCACAACACCAGCGCGATCTCACCCTCTCGCATCTGCTGCAGTACTCGCTGATAACGCTCGCCGCAGTCCTCGCGCTCGCCGGAATCCTCGGTTGGATCGTCGCCGGACGGGTGCTGCGACCGTTGCATAGGATCACCGCCGCCGCCCGCGCCGCCTCGGAACACAATCTCTCAGCACGGGTCGCGCTACGTGGTCCTCGCGATGAACTCCACGAGTTGGCCGACACCTTCGACGAAATGCTCGACCGGCTCCAGACGCCTTCGAGGGCCAGCGGCACTTCATTGCCAACGCCTCACATGAGTTGCGCACGCCGCTCGCCGTTATGGGTGCGACTGTCGACGTCGTACTGGACAACCCCGACAGCACGCCGGCCGATCTGCGTGGCATGGCGGCCGACATACGCGCCGCAGTCGACCAGGCCGAGCATCTCATTGGAGCGCTGCTGATCCTCGCCCGCAACGAGCAAGGACTCGCCGTCCACGACGAGATCGATCTAGCCACCATCGTCGAAGACGTCCTCGACACCACCGCCGCCACAGATCGGCGCGTCCATTCCAGCCTCGAACCCGCCGTCATATCCGGCGACCCCGTGCTCGCCGAACGCCTCGTCGCCAACCTCCTGGACAACGCGAACCGCTACACCACGGCGCCCGGCGACATCTGGATCAGCACCCGCACCGTCGCGGGCAACAGCGAACTTGTCGTGGCAAACACCGGCACGCGTATCAGCCACGCAGACGCCGAGCGCATCTTCGGGCCATTTCAGCGGCTCGACGAACGCGCCTCGCACGACGGCTTCGGACTCGGCCTCACCATCGTCGCCTCCATCGCAGCAGTCCACGGCGGAACTGTCACTGCCCGTCCTCGGCGCCAAGGCGGTCTGTCGATCACGATTGCGATCCCCTCACCCGGATCGCTCGCGGACGGCGCAGGCGTACCGGAGTCCGAACAGCGCTAGAGAGGGCGAGGCGCCGAGTCCAGCACGAGCGTCCGACTCATTGGCCCATCCTTAGGGACACGCCCTCTGTAACTCAGAGGCTTTCTCGCCATTCTTGCGTTCGCGCGGTAGTAGCGGCATCGAACTCCATCCGAAGCTCCATGGTCTGTGCACGCGCGAAAGCAAGTCAGCCTGAACGCAAAAGCCCGGGCGAGCGGTGATTTTGCAGAGCCCTCTGACGGACTCGAACCGGCGACCCCTCCTTACCATGTACTTGTGCGCGCAACTAATGGCGGTTGTGGGCAATGGCTTTGGCCAGCCCACGCTCCCGCTCCAACCAGCCCTAGCTCCCGCGGTACCTGACCACCCACGCATTCCCGAGGTTGTGGGTGGGTGGTCAGGGATTCGACGTGTTGAGCGGGAGCGCGGGCGAGAGGCGGGTCCAAGACCTGCCGAACGGACTGGCAGCCCAACCAATGTGCTTGCCAGGCCGGTTGCCATGCGTTTAGACGACAGGTCGGACATGCAAGGGAGCCTTAGTTTGGGCAAGCGGTATTTTAATCTCACAGCTAAGACTAAAATAGAGTCTGCTAGTGTTGTACGCGGCTCCAACAAGAACCCATGCCAAGAACGAAATCGACACGAGCTGGGGAGTATGTGCGCCAGCCTGGCGGCTTCGACGCGTTCGTTCCGAAGCCGCTCCCGCCTGATCCATCAATCCAGACGGATCGCCTTGTCTCGTTGCTCTCGCGCGCCGACCAGGCGATCGGGCGGCTCGACGGTGAAATCCGCAACATGCCGAACCCGGATCTCTTCGTCGCCATGTACGTCCGGCGGGAGGCGGTGCTCAGCTCGCAGATCGAGGGCACGCAGAGCACGCTCGACGATCTGCTTGCTGTCGAGCTCCAGCCGCGCGTCGCCGAGATCGCGCGGGACGTCGACGAAATCGTCAACTACGTCCGTGCGATGAACCACGGCTTGGAGCGGCTCTCGGAGCTTCCGCTCTCGCTTCGCCTGATCAGAGAGATCCACGCCGAGCTGCTCGAGGGCGTCCGCGGCGCTAACCGTCTCCCCGGTGAGTTCAGGCGCGATCAAAACTTCATCGCGCCGGCGGGCGTGACGGACATCCGCGACGCGATCTTCGTGCCGCCGGCCGTGACCGACATGCACCAGGCACTCGATAACTTCGAGAAGTTCCTGCACGACGACGAGCTACCGGCGCTACTTCATGCTGGAGTCGCTCACGCGCAGTTTGAGACGGTCCATCCCTTCATGGACGGCAATGGGCGAGTGGGGCGACTCCTGATCACGTTCCTGCTCGTCCACCGCGGCGTGCTGCATCGGCCGCTGCTCTACCTCAGCCTCTACTTGAAGCGGCACCGGACCGACTACTACGACGCTCTCATGGCTGTCCGCCACGAGGGCGATTGGGAGTCTTGGTTGACGTTCTTCGTGCGCGGCGTGGCGGAAACAGCGGAGGAGGCCACGGTCAACGCGCGTGCGATTGTGGCGCTCCGCGAGGAGCAACGCCGCCGGATTCTCGAGGAACGCGCGCCGACGAACGCTCTTCGCCTCCTCGATCTGCTCTACCGGCGACCGATGGTCGATGTGAACCTGGTCAGCCACGAGCTCGAGGTGTCGTTCGCCACGGCGAACAAGCTTGTCGAGCAGCTCGAGCGCCTCGACATCATCGCCGAGACGACAGGTCGTAAACGCGATCGGATCTTCCGGTTCCAGCCCTACCTCGAGCTGTTCGAACGTGAAGAGCGCGCGCGGCCGTCGGAGGTTGGAGAGCTGCAAGAGACTGCGCCGGATCTAGCGCAGGGCCGGTGACGCGGTAGGCCGTGCGGGCGACTTTTCACGAGCGCCGGTACGAACTCGCGGTTAACCCCGAGCTTGTCGCAAGCAGCGGGATGTTCTTCGCTCCGATGCAGGTCGTCGAGGAGAGTGTCGGTTACGACATCGCGCTTGTTCCTGGCCATACAGCGGCGTGGTCCCATCTCGGCGTCAGCCCGCCGCGGGGAGTGACCACGCCACTTGCATACGGCGCGACTTCGACCCCGGTACCGGGTGGCCCGACCTTCGCAGCCAGCCTCTTCGTCCAATACAAGCGCCCGGAGCACATGATTCGTCGGAACGCAGCAGAGGCGAACGCACGGCTGTCGCAGGGCGGTGGAGTCCCGTTCTTTCGTGTCAGGCTGAACCGTGATCAGCAGGACGTGCTCCTCGATCTCGAGAGTCGCGCGCGGCCCGCAGGCGAGCCAGGGTCGCTGCGATCTCCGCGATCGCAGCGACCACGTCTTCGAGCGATGTGTCTTCAAGCGCCTCGGCAATAGGAGTTGCCACTGGCATCGCCAGCCACGCTCGGTCAGCCTGCGAAGGGCGCTCTGGCAGGTGGGAGCGCACGAGGGGAAGTACGCCGGGCGCGTTCGGACTCGAACGCAGGAACTCCACCCCTCGCACAAACCGCCGGTACTGCTCCGACTTCGCCTTGGTCGAGTCGATGACCTTGAGTGCAACCTCTTCGTCGCCGCGACGTGCCCGCCAGACGTCGGCGTTTCCACCCCTGCCTAACTTCTCGTGAAGCGTCCGTGGTCCGACAGCTCTCACTGCGCTCATGACCATCAGCGTGCGTACGGCCGGACGCGAGAGTCCGAACTCCCAAGAAGCGGTCGGTTCGACCTCGCGCTCGCTGCCACGTGGCCGGCCGGCGCGATCATCCTCGCCACTGCCGGGCGGCAAAGAGAATTCTCGACCGATTGAGTACCTCTCTTGAATGCAGGTGTGGTCGCAATTGGTGGCGACCGTCTGCGACGGTTCGCAAGTAGTTAGCCGGGTCTAGGCGGAATGCCTTTGCGCTGAGTTGCGGTGGGTTGCAACCACGTTGTTCCACAACTGCTCCACGATTTGTCGCCTGTTCGGAGAACGCGATGTTGTCGTTGCAGGCCCGCTAGATGGCAACCAGCTCGGCGAGCTTGCCGGCCGTGCGCGAAAGCTCCATGAACAGCTCCATACCCACCGCACGCACGACGAAGAGCAAGTCGTTCCGAACGGAAAATCCCCGTGAGCGGGGATTTTGCAAGCCCTCTGACGGACTCGAACCGTCGACCCCCTCCTTACCATGGAGGTGCTCTACCAACTGAGCTAAGAGGGCGGGAGGCCGCGATTCTAGCCGCCCGCTCCGCCTCCCCTTGACCAGTCGCGGCGCGGGCCGCAGCCGCTGACACGTTCTCGCCCCGCTGTGCCTCTTGACGCCGGAGTCGCGGACGAAAGAGGATCCGCCGGATGGAAGCCGGAGGGACGCCCGCCGACGGAGGCGCGATCGCCGCCCGGCCCGCGGTGCCGTCGCCCCGGAGGAAGAGTCGAAGGGGCGGATCACGCGCTGGCTCGCCGGGGTCGGGGCGGTCGTGATGCTCGCCGGGCTCCTGTTCGGCTACGACCAGGGGATCATCGCCGGCGCGCTCGCCGGCATCGAGGAGGACTTCCACCCGAGCACGTTCGTGATCGAGGTGATCACGAGCTGGGTCACGCTCGGAGCCCTCGCCGGCGCGCTCGTGGCCGGGTCGCTCGCCGACCGCCTCGGCCGGAAGCGCACCGTGATCATTGCCGCCGTGCTGTTCACAGCCGGTGCGATCGTGGAGGCGGCAGCACCAGGGTCCGCAGTCCTCACGGTCGGTCGCCTCGTGGTCGGCTTCGGGGTGGGCGTCGCGTCGGTCGCGGCGCCGCTCTACGCCTCGGAGATGGCGCCGACCCGGCTCCGCGGCACGTTCGTCTCGATGTACCAGCTGGCGATCACGGTCGGCATCTTCGTCGCCTACGCGGTCACCCAGGGCCTCGCGTCGGACCATTCGTGGCGACTCCTGCTCGGCCTCTCCGTCGTACCGGGCATCCTCCTGTTGCTCGCCATGCTGCCACTGCCGGACTCGTCCGTCTGGTACATGAAGGTCGGTCGGCGCGACGAGGCGGCAAAGGCGCTGCACGAGGTGCGGCCGGACGAGGACGTCGAAGCGGATCTGCGCGAGATCACGGCCAGCCTCGAGGAGGGGCAGGCGTCGTGGGGCGAGGTGTTCACCGTGAGATGGCGCTATCCGCTGTTCCTGGGCGTCGGCCTGGCGATCCTCCAGCAACTGACCGGGATCAACGCGGTGATCTACTACGCGAACAACATCTTCGCAGCGGCGGGCTTCGAGACGCCCCAGCAGCAGATGGCCGCGACGACCTGGTCGATCGGCGCCGTCAACGTGGCCGCGACGTTCATCGCGGTCGCGTTCGTCGACCGCGTCGGCCGCCGGCCGCTTCTGCTCTACGGCCTCGTCGGGATGGGGCTCTCGCTGTTCGTGATGGGGAGCTGCTTCTACCGGCTCGCGCACGTGACGATCCACAGCAGCTCCGCGACGAACGAGGTGTCAAACGCGGCCATCGTGCTGCTCGTGGCGATGGTGATCTTCATCGGCAGCTTCGCGTTCTCGCTCGGGCCGGTCGTGTGGACGGTGATCAACGAGATCTACCCGAGCACGGTCCGAGGCCGCGGCGTGGCGGTCGCGACCGCGGCGAACTGGGGCGCCGCCTGGCTCGTCACCCAGTTCTTCCTGAGTCTGACCGAGTGGATCGGCGAGGTCGGCACCTTCTATCTCTTCGCGTGCATGTGCGTCGTCGGCTTCGTGTTCGTCTGGTTCCTGCTGCCGGAGACCAAAGGCAGGACACTCGCGCAGATCCAGCAGATGTGGCTCGACCGCGCGACCCGCAGCAAGGCGTAACGTCGCGACAACTTCCTGCCTTGAAGGGGGCGGACGCGACCACGAAGTATGCGATCTCGTGGCTGCGCTGGAGTTCACGTTCGCGGGGACACACGACGACACGCTCGTCGGGCCCGCGGGCGAGATACCGGCGACGCACCGGCATTTCAAGGGCCGCGGCGTCCGGATCATGAAGGTGAAAGGCGACCAGGTCGCCGACGTCCGCCTGTACTTCGACCAGGTGAACGTCCTCACCCAGCTGGGCGTGATGCCGACCGCCATCGGCGCGACGGCGTAGGGGAAAGCGGGCGGGGGCGGCGCCGCGCCGCTCCCGCCCGCCGTTTCGTGGGGGTCAGACGCCGCAGTTGCGGCCGCGAAGCGTGACGCCGTGGCGGCGGCCTTCAGGGATGTGCCCCGCCGCAGGCGGGGATCACGCGCGGGCTTCCGCTCCTGCGGAATCCCGCTTGCGAAACAAGGCGAGTGCAGGGGAGAGGATTCGAACCTCTGAAGGCTGAGCCAGCGGGTTTACAGCCCGCCCCCTTTGGCCACTCGGGAACCCCTGCGCGGGAGCGGGGATTGTACCCGGGCGCGGCGCCTACACTCGGGTCGTGAAGGTCGACGTCCTCGTCGTCGGGGCGGGCCCCGCCGGGTCGTCTACGGCGATGCATCTCGCCCGTGCCGGGGCGCGCGTGCTGCTCGCCGACAAGGCGCGCTTCCCACGCGACAAGCCGTGCGGAGGAGGCCTCACGGGAAGGGCGCTCAAGCGCATCCCGGTCGATCCGACGCCGGTCGTCGAGCGCGACGTCGACCGCTTCGAGCTCAGGCTGCGGTACGGCTCACGCTTCGCGCGTGGCCACGACGAGCCGTTGATCCGGATGACGCAGCGCAGACGACTCGACGCGTTCCTCGCGGAGCATGCGGCCGAGGCGGGCGCCGAGTTCCGCGACGGGGCACGCGTGGAGCTGCTCGAGCTGGACGACGCGGGCGTGAGGGCGCGTGTGGGAGACGAGAGCGTCGAGGCCGACGCGCTCGTCGGCGCAGACGGTGCGAACGGGCTGGTGGCGCGGACGGCGGAGCTCGGGGCCGAGATCGTGCGCGGCGTCGCGCTCGAGGGCAACGTGCCGCTCGGCGCTCTCGACGCCGACCTCGAGCGGACCGCGGTGATCGAGCTCGCCGTCGTGCCCGGCGGCTACGGCTGGGTGTTCCCGAAGGGCGACCACGCGAATCTCGGCGTCGGCGGGTGGGGAAGCGAGGGGCCGCGGCTGCGCGATCACCTCGGCCGGCTCGCCGCCGCCCATGGCCTCGCGCTCGACACGCTGACCGACCTGCGCGGCCACCGCCTGCCGATGCGCCGGCTCGGGACACTCGCCGGGTCGGGGCGCGTGCTGCTCGTCGGCGACGCGGCCGGTCTCGTCGACCCTCTCTCCGGTGACGGCATGTACGAGGCGTTCGTCTCCGCCCGTCTCGCCGCGGACGCCATCCTCGGCGGCGACCTCGACGGCTACACGGCGGCGCTCGCCAGGGTGCTCGACCGGCATGCCGCGGCATCTTGGGCGGCGAAGCGGGCGTTCGACCGTTACCCGCGGACGGTGTTCGCCGCGGCGCGCGCGCCCGGGGTGTTCAACGTCGTCGCGGGCCTGCTCTGCGGCGACGTCGCGCATCCTGCCGACGCGCGCGGCGTCGCGCGCGGGCCGCTCAAGCTGATCGCCCGCCTCGCCGGCTGAAGCGCTTTCCCGCCCCGCCCGGGCCCCGCCTGACTCGGGTCAGGCGAACGGGTCGCGCACCATGATCCCGTCGAAGCGCCGGAAGTCACGGTCGTTCGTCCACAGCGTGCGCACACCGTTTTCCTGCATGAGCGCGACGAGGTGTGCGTCCGGGACGAGGTTGCCCGTCACGGTGGCGCGCTCCGCGATCTCCCGGTAGACCTGCCAGAAGACGTCGCCCTCGCCGTCTGTCTGGACGTTCGGCAAGGTGAGGAGCCCTTCGACGTTGGTCAGCGCCGCTGTGAGAGACAGCGGCCGCGCGAAGATCGACGGATGCGTCGCGATACGAACGTACGCCATCACCGTCGGCCAAAAGAGATAGACGAGCGATCGTCCGCGAGCGAGCTGTTCGAGAAACGTGAGAGCGCGGGCGTGGAACGGGCTCGTCTCATCCGATGCGTACAGGAGCAGGTTCGCGTCGAGCGTCTCGCTCATGTGCCGTCGAGCGCGCGATGCAGCGCATCCTTGTCCCTCAGGTCGACGAGCGCCTGCATCGGCGAGGTGGTCCACCGGAAGGAGGCCGGCGTTGCGCTGCGCTCTTCGTGCATCGACGTCGCGACGAGCCTCGAGACCAGACGGCCGACCGTCGTCCCTTCCATCCGCGCCCGGCGCTTGAGCTCACGGAGCACGACCGGGTCGATATCGATCGTCGTGCGCGCCATACATCTGATGCTATCGAATTATGCATCAGATGCAGATCATTCGTCCGCGAGGGCCTCCGCGAGCAGGGACGTCGCATAGGACTGCCAGGCGAGGTCGAGATCGGAGAGCAGCAGCCCGAGCGCCTCGCGGGCGCCGCGCAGCCCGGCGACCTCTTCCCCGAGACCCTCGAGACCGGTACGCAGCGCCGCACGGCGCTCGGGCGTATCGAGATCGTCCGCCAGCGCGGTCGCGGCGCGTCCGAACGGGTCGAGCGGGCGGTGCGGATCGCCGCCCGCCGCGAGCAGGAGCTCTGCGCGGCGCACCGCGGCGTTCAACTCGCCCTCGTCGACGGCGACGCCCTGGCCCGCGAAGAAGCAGAGCATCGTCCACTGCTCGCTCGGCTCCGCGCGCTCGATCGAGCGGACCCAGTCGCGGATCGTCTCGCGCGCCATCGTTACTGACGAGCATCCCGTCGCTCGAGCCCGGCGGCGCCGGCGGCAACGAGGATCGCGGTCGCCGCGAGCAAGATCGCCCAGGCGCCCCATTGTGCCCCGTCGCGCAGCGGATTCTTGCCGAGCGCCCAGTAGAACGGAGACAGAGGCCGCCACGGCTCGAGTGCGGAGACGGTGTGGGAGAGCCCGTCGAACAGCCAGGCGAAGACCGCGAGCCCGGCCGAGACGGCGATCGCCGTCGAGCGGCCGGGCCGCACGGCGCCGACCGCGAGCGCGAGCGCGCCGAAGAGGAGCGCGAGGAGCCCGACGCTGACCGAGCCGGAGGCGAGCTTGCCGAAGCCGATGTGGAGGTCGACGGGCAGTGCGCCGACGGCCGTCGTGACGAGGAGCACGAGCGTCAGCACGACGAGCAGCGCGCTCATCGCGCCGAACCGCTGCACGACGTAGTCGCGTCGCCGGAGCGGATGCGCGAGCAGGAGGTCGAGCGTGCCCCGCTCTTCTTCCCCTGCGACCGCGCCGGAGCCGTGTCCGATCGCGAACACGAGCAAGACGAGTGGCGCGCACGAGCGCAAAGATCTGGCTGTTGAGGTAGCCGGCGGCGCTCGTGATGTCCAGCTCTCCGCCGACGAACAGGGCGCGCAGGGACTCCGGCAACTGCTCGGAGAAGTCGTTGAGAGAGGTGTCGCCGCGCACCGACGGATAAAAGGCGACCGTCAGCGCCACGACCGCCGCGAGCCCGAGCGACCACCAGAGCGTCGAGCGTGCACGCTCCCGCACTGTCTGGGCGAGCACCTCAGTCCGCATCGGGGTCTCGTGAGCCTCCGTAGTAGGAGCGGAACACCTCGTCGAGCTCGGGGGGCTCGCTCGTCAGCGTCTGGACGGGGAGCCTGCCCAGCTCCTTCACGAGCGCATCCATCGAGCCCTCGACGACGAGATGGATCGTCCCGTTGTGCAAGGAGACGTCGCTCACGCCCGGGATCCGTTCCAGGCCCTCGATGTCGGCGGTGGGCTCCGACAGGCGAACCTCGACCCGCCGCACCGCCCGCTGCCGGAGCGACGCCATCGCCTCGACGGCCACGAGGCGGCCGTCCCGGACGATCCCGACGCGTCCGGCGCTGTGCTCGACCTGATCTAGCTCGTGGGACGAGAGAAAGACGGTGCGGCCCGCCGCGGCGCGCTCGTGGATCAGGTCGAGCACGTCACGCTGCCGGAGCGGATCGAGCCCGCTGGTCGGCTCGTCGAGGATGAGGATCTCCGGGTCGTGCATGAACGCGGCGACGATCCCGACCTTCTGCTTGTTCCCCTTGGAGAGGTCGCCGATCCTGCGGCCGAGGTCGAGGCCGAGGCGCTCCGCCAGCTCGGATACCACGCTCTCCGCGACGCCGCCGCGGAGCCTCCCGAGGAAGCGCAGGTAGGCGAGTGCCGTGCTCTGCGGCGGCACCTTCAGCTCGCCGGGGAGGTACCCGGTCCGGCGACGCGCCTCGACGCTCTGCGTCCGCGTGTCGAGCCCTCCAAGAGCGGCGCGCCCGCGCGTCGATCGGATCAGGTCGAGCAGAAGGCGGATCGTGGTCGTCTTGCCCGCGCCGTTCGGCCCGAGGTAGCCGAACACCTCGCCCGCCTCGATGCGCAGGTCGAGGCCCTCGATGCCGCGCTGCTCCCCGTAGAACTTCGTCAGGTCGACGGTTTCGATCGCAGGGACGCTCACGACGCTCTCGATCGCGTGGTCAACACCGTTCGAGAGCGTAACCGGGCGCCGGACGCAGGACGGTGGATGTTCGGGTTTCGTTCAGGCGCGGCAGGGTGGTTCAAGCGTGCGGCGAACCCGTCCGATACGGAGACCAGATGGGTCGGCCGCGTCTTACCGTGCTCTGCGCCATTCCTGCGGCGGCTGCGGCATTCGCCGCGCCGGCGTTCTCCGCCGACCTCATGGACCCGTCGGCGACGAGCGCTGCGACGTCGGCGGCTTCGGCGACCGGCGCAGCCGCATCGGGGCAGACGAGCTGGGCCGCACCCGAGATCGCGTCGGTCGTGCTCGCAGGCCTGATGGGGCCTGCCGTGGCGTCGTTCCGGCCGGACGACCCGCTCACGCGCGGCGAGCTGCACGATGCGATCGTGGCGCTCGGCAAGCCCCAGCTGGCGCCGCCCGATCCGTCTCGTGTCGTCACGATGCGCGAGCTCGACGCGCAACTCGTCGCTGCGGCCGGTCTCCTCCCGGTCGCGCGCCAGATCAGGCTCGCAGCGCTCGACGCGGGGCTCGAGCCGACGGACATGCTCGGCACCGAGACGATCGCGCGGCTCCTCGGGCTCCGTGTGAACCATCCGGAGGGTCAGGAGGATCTCGAGCGCTCGCCGAAGCAGCCTGCCTCCCGCGCGGAGGCCGCGTACTCACTCGCAAAGCTCCGCCTGCTCGACCCGACCCGCATCGACCTCGTCCGACAGGTGGCGGCGACGTTCGCCGTCCCGGCACTCACCGACTGGCAGCGGGCCGTGCTCTCCCGCGCACTGCGGTTCGTCGGCTACCCGTACGTGTTCGCGGGCACGTCGGAGAAGCCGCAGACGATCTGGAGCACGACCGCGCCGGGACACGAGCTCGCGGTGCCCGGCGGCTTCGACTGCTCGGGGCTCGTGTGGCGTGTCTACAAGCTGCAGCCGTTCGACGGGGCGCCCTCCTTGACCGCCGTCTTCCAGGGGCGCACGACGTACGCGATGAGCGGCGAGGTCCCGAAGGCGCTGCGCATCGTGCCGGCGGCGCTCGAGCCGGCGGACGTCCTCTTCTTCGGCAGCGGCGGCCCGCGCTCGAAGCCGTCCGAGATCGGGCACTCGGGGATCTACGTCGGCAACGGCTGGTTCGTCCACTCGTCGAGCGGCGGCGTCACCCTGCAGCCGCTCCAGGGGTGGTACGCCGACGAGCTCGCGTGGGGGCGACGGCCGCTCGCCGAAGCGGGCCTCGAGTCGTAGCTCGCGCGCTGTTTCGCCGGTCGGCCGGCGAGGGATAGGCTCGTGCCGTGCGCTGGACGAGGGTGCGCGGCCAGGGAGACATGGAGGACCGCCGCGGGCAGTCGGGCTCGTCCGGCGGCGGCCTGCCGTTCCCTCTTCCGGTGGGGAAGGCGGGCGGCGGCCTCGGGCTGGTCGTGCTCGTCGTGCTCGTGCTCCTGTTCGGCGGAAATGTCGTGGGCGGCGGAGACGGCGGCGGTCCGCTCTCGCCGGGCGTGGACGAGACCGTCCCGCAGGCCGCGCCGGGCTCGCAGCCGTCCGACACGGGGAGCGGCGGCAGCGGCGACGACGCGTTCGAGTTCACGAAGTCGATCTCGAAGGACGTCCAGGACCTGTGGACGCAGATCTTCACCCAGGCCGGGCGGACGTACACGCGGGCGCCGGTGGTGACGTTCACGAGCGCGACGCAGAGCGGCTGTGGGATCGCGTCGTCGCAGACCGGTCCGTTCTACTGCCCTGCCGACCACAAGGTGTACCTCGACCTCTCCTTCTTCCAGGAGCTCGCGCGGCGCTTCGGGGCGCCCGGGGATTTCGCGGCCGCGTACGTGATCGCCCACGAGATCGGTCATCACGTCCAGAGCCAGCTCGGCATCGAGGCGGATGTTCGCGAGAAGCAGCAGGACGATCCGGGCCACGCGAATCTCTACTCCGTCCGGCTCGAGTTGCAGGCGGACTGCTTCGCGGGTGTCTGGGCCCGGTCGACCTACGATCGTGGGCTGCTCGACCCGGGTGACATCGAGGAGGGGCTCGGCGCCGCGGCGGCGGTCGGCGACGACCGTCTCGGCGCCCGCAGCCCGGAGCAGTGGACGCACGGCTCGTCCGACCTCCGGGCGAAGTGGTTCCGCACCGGTTTCGACTCGGGCAACGCCGACGACTGCGACACGAGCAGCGTCCAGTTCTGACGCCCACGACCCGGGGAGCGGGCCGCGCCGGCGCTCGACCCGCGATACCCTCGGAGGACCACATGGCGAGGAGGACCGAGCGATGACGGAGCTGGCCGAGGCGCCCACGGTCGGGCGTGACGAGACCATTACGAGGATCCCCCACTGGATCGACGGCCGTCGGGTCGACGGCTCGTCGGGACGGAACGGGCCCGTGTTCAACCCGGCGACCGGGCGGCAGACCGGGGCGGTCGACTTCGCGTCGGTCGAAGAGGTCGACGCCGCAGTGCGGAGCGCCGCAGCGGCGCTCGTGGGCTGGCGTGCGACGTCGCTCGCGAAGCGCGCGGAGGTGTTCTTCCGCGTCCGCGAGCTCGTCCACACGCATCGCGAGGACATCGCTCGGATCCTCACCGCCGAGCACGGGAAGGTGCTCTCGGACGCGCTGGGCGAGGTCACCCGCGGGCTCGAGGTGATCGAGTACGCCTGTGGGATCCCGTCTCTCCTGAAGGGAGACTTCTCCGAGCAGGCCTCGACCGGGATCGACGTCTACTCGATCCGGCAGCCGGTCGGCGTCGTCGCGGGGATCACGCCGTTCAACTTCCCCGCGATGGTGCCCATGTGGATGTGGGCGCCGGCGATCGCGTGCGGAAACTGCTTCGTGCTGAAGCCGTCGGAGAAGGATCCGTCGGCGTCGCTGTTCACGGCCGAGCTGCTCAAGGAAGCGGGCGTGCCCGATGGAGTCTTCAACGTCGTGCAAGGCGACAAGGTCGCGGTCGACGCGATCCTCGCGCATCCGCAGATCGGTGCGGTCTCGTTCGTGGGCTCGACACCGATCGCGCGTGCGATCTACGAGTCGGGCACGCGCCAGGGCAAGCGCGTCCAGGCGCTCGGCGGGGCGAAGAACCACATGATCGTGCTGCCCGATGCGGACATCGACATGGCGGCGGACGCCGCCGTCTCGGCGGGTTACGGCTCGGCCGGCGAGCGGTGCATGGCGGTCTCGGTGGTGGTTGCGGTCGGCGACGCGGCGGAACCGCTCGTCGCCGCGATCCAGGAGCGCCTGCCGAAGGTGAAGGTGGGCGACGGCCTGCAGGCGGAATCCGAGATGGGGCCGCTGGTCACCCGCGAGCATCGCGACCGGGTCGCGTCCTACATCGAGTCGGGCGCCGAGCAGGGCGCGACGGTGGTGGCCGACGGTCGTGAGACCACCCCGGCGGGCGACGGCTTCTTCCTCGGCGTGTCGTTGCTCGACAACGTCACCCCCGAGATGGACGCCTACAAGGACGAGATCTTCGGGCCGGTGCTCTCGGTCGTCCGCGCGGACACCTACGACGACGCGGTCTCGCTCGTGAACGAGAACCCGTACGGGAACGGTGTCGCGCTGTTCACCCGCGACGGCGGGGTCGCGCGTCAGTTCCAGTTCGACGTGAACGCGGGCATGGTCGGCATCAACGTGCCGATCCCGGTGCCGGTCGCGTACTACTCGTTCGGCGGCTGGAAGGCGTCGCTGTTCGGGGACTCGCACGTGTACGGGCCGGACTCGATCCACTTCTACACGCGCGGAAAGGTGGTCACGTCGCGCTGGCCCGACCCGGCCACGAGCGCCGTCGACCTCGGGTTCCCGCAGACGAGGTAGACCGGGCCGGAGGAGCCGAATGGAATTCCTCTTGCCCTTTGCTGCCAAATGAGTGCAGAATCCCCACAGACCGGTCGGGGCGGGCCTGCGGCGCCGCCCCGATCGCTCTCCTCTCCGAGGGGCGGAGGCGCCGGCAGCTCCGGCGGCCGGGACGGGAATAGCTCCGAGCTCGACCTCGTTTGTTGATCTGACAAGTATTGCTCGATCAAACAAACGAGGAGGAGATCGACGTGAGCACCACCACCGGCGCCCCGGTCGTTACCGGCACCTGGAGCAGCGATCCGACGCATTCCGCGGTCGGCTTCCGCGTCCTGTACATGGGCATCGCCCCCTTCGAGGGCGCATTCCGCGAGTTCGCCGCGACGCTGGACGGGGAGGGCGTCCGCGGGGATGCCGACGCCTCGAGCATCGACGTCGACAACGAGCAGCTCGTGCAGCACCTCTCCTCGCCCGACTTCTTCGACACGCCCAACCATCCGAAGCTCCGCTTCGAGGGCGGGCCGCTCGAGGCGGGGGCGGACGGGGGCGTCGTCGTCGAGGGCACGCTCGTGCTGAAGGGCAGGAGCGCCCCCGTCACGCTGAGCGGGACGCTGACGGAGCCCGTGACCGACCCGTACGGCGCGACGAAGCGCGGTCTGACGCTCACCGGCGTCGTCGACCGCACCGAGCTCGGCCTCGACTGGAACGCGCCGCTGCCCGACGGCGGGAAGATGCTCGCCGACGAGGTCGAGCTCACCGCCTCGCTCCTCCTCGTCGCCGAAGAGCGCTAGGCATGCGGATCCTCGCAATCTCCGGCAGCCTACGCGCCGGCTCGCACAACACGCAGCTCCTCCGCCTCGCCGCGGAGGAACTGCCCGAGGGTGTCGAGCTCGACCTGTACGACGAGCTCGCCGAGATCCCGCCGTTCGACCAGGACCTCGTCGACGTCGCACCGGACTCCGTCGAGCGGCTCAAGGATCTCGTCGCGGCGTCCGATGCGTTGCTGTTCGCGACGCCCGAGTTCAACGGCTCGATCCCCGGTCAGCTGAAGAACGCGGTCGACTGGCTCTCGCGGCCCCTCGCCGACAACCCCGCCCGCGCGAAGCCCGCCGCCGTGATCGGCGCGAGCACGAGCTCGTTCGGCGGGATCTGGGCGCAGCGAGAGCTGAAGAAGGTGCTCGGGATCCTCGGCGCCCGCGTGCTCGACGTGGAGCTGCCTGTCGCGAAAGCCGACCGGCGCCTGGCGGACCCGGACGAGGAGCTGCGCGTCTCCCTGGCGGAGGTCGTCGGCGCGCTGGTCGCGTCGGTCGCGACCGCGCACGGCGCCGCCGAGCGCGCCCGCGCCGCCGCATAGTGCGTGTGCGAGACTCGCGCGGATGCGGGTCACGATGCTCCTGGCGGACTTCGCCCAGGTGAGCGACGGGAAGCTGACCGTCGTCGGCGGCGGCTGGTCGCTCACCGGGCCGGAGCCCGTTCCCTTCGGGATCGCGATCCTGATCCGCGTCCCGTGGGACCAGGCCAACCAGCGCCACGTGATGCGGCTCGAGCTGCTCGACGCCGACGGCCAGCCGGTCGAGATGGAGACCGACGAAGGCCAGCAGCCCGTCGTGTTCTTCGACGACGTCCCCTTCGAGGTCGGCCGGCCCGCCGGGCTCAAGCCGGGCACCCCGCTCGACTTTCCGGTCGCGATCAACTCCGGGCCTCTGCCTCTCGACGCCGGCCGCTACGAGTGGCGGTTGACGATCGACGGCGAGGCGGACGACGACTGGCGCCTGCCGTTCTCGGTGCGGCTCGAGGCCGACGAGGTCTGAGGAGCCCCGCCGACCGGAGGGTCGGCTGCGAGGATGGCTCCATGCACGTGGCTCCTCGCCCCGCCGGATTGGCCCTCGCGGGCGCCCTCGCGTGCCTCTGTCTGCTCACGAACGCCGCTGCGGCCCCCGCTGCGTCGCCGGACGCCGCCCTCGAGACGCTGGTCGGGGCACGGCTCGTCGTCGGCATGGACGGCACGGCGCCGAGCGCCGGCCTGCTCGCGCGGATCCGCAAGGGCCACGTCGGCGGCGTGATCCTGATGGGCGCGAACGTGCGCGATGCGGCGCAGGTCCGGACGGTGACCTCGAGGCTGCGCACCGCGGCCCGCCAGGGCGGCCAACGGCTCCTGATCATGACCGACCAGGAAGGAGGCGTCGTCCGCCGCTTCCGCTGGGCCCCGCCCGCGGCGGCCGCCTCCGAGCTCGGGCGCCGGACCGAGGGCGCGATCCGCGCGTCGGGACGCTCGACGGCGAAGGCGCTCGAGCGCCTCGGCGTCGACGTCGACCTCGCCCCGGTCGCGGACGTGCCGTCCATCCAGGGGTCGTTCATCGAGGCATCCGAGCGCGAGTTCTCGGACATCCCGCAGCGCGCCGCGAAGGGCGTCACCGCGTTCGCGGCGGGCCTGCTCGACGGCGGCGTCGCACCCACCCTCAAGCATTTTCCGGGGCTCGGCTTCGCGACCACCTCGACCGACGACGCGGCCGTGCGGATCACCGCGCCCGAGGAGCAGCTCGCCCCGGGGCTCGTGCCGTACCGGAGAGCGATCGCCGCGGGAGTGGCGCCGCTCGTGATGGTCTCGAACGCCTCGTACTCCGCCTACGGCAACCGCGTCGCGGCGTGGTCGCCGCGCACGACGCGGCTCCTGGCAAGCCTGGGCTTCACCGGCGCCACGATCACGGACGCGCTTGAGCCGCTCGCGCGCACGCACCGGGTGACGCTCGCCGACGCGGCGCTCCGAGCGGCGCGGGCCGGCGTCGACCTGCTGTTGATGGTCGGCCCCGAGCGCTCGACGGAAGCCGTCTACGACCGCCTGCTCGCAGCTGCGCGTGCCGGCGTTCTGCCGCGTGCGGCCCTGGAGCAGAGCAGGGCACGCATCGACGAGCTCGCCGCGACCTACGCGGGCTAGATTCCCGCGGATGCGAACGCGCGGGATCGGGGCGGCCGTGCTCTACGGCCGCAGCGCCGTCAGGATCGCGCGTCGCCGGCGGGGGCTCGGCAGCGAGGAGCGGCTCCTGTTCGTCGTCGGCTCGCCGCGCTCGGGGACCACCGTCACCGCGAGCTTGCTCGGCTCCTTGCCAGGGTTCGTCGACCTCGACGAGGTGCAGCCGTGGAAGGCCGCGATCCCCGGGTTGATGGGCCGCCCGGAGGACGAGGTCGCGCGGCGGCTACGGACGATCCTCGAGCGCGTGCGCCGTCTCGCGCTGTCGACCGGCCTCCGGGGAGTGGAGCAGACCCCGGAGACGAGCTTCGTGCTCGGCGCGGCGCTGCGCGCCTATCCGGACGCGGTCGCCGTCCACGTGATCCGCGACGGACGCGACGTGGTCACGTCACTGCTCGAGCGAGGCTGGCTGAGCGCGGAGCGGACCGGGAGCGACGACGCACGGCTCGCCTTCGGTCCGCACCCGCGCTTCTGGGTCGAGCCCGAGCGGCGCGACGAGTTCGCGCGGGTCTCCGATGCGACGCGTGCGGCGTGGGCATGGAGGCGGTACGTGACGGCCGCCGCCGCGTGCCCGGCGCGGACGGTCGACGTCCGCTACGAGCAGCTCGTCGCCGACCCCGCGGGCGCCGCGGACACGCTGGCCGCCGTGCTCGGCGTCGACCCGGCTCGCGTCGCGGAGCTCTTCTCCCGGGTCCACGATCGCTCCGCGGGCCGGTGGCGCCGGGACCTGAGCCCCGACGAGCTGGCGGACGTGGAGCGCGAGGCCGGCGCGGCGCTCCTCGCGGCGGGGTACGCGCTCAGCTCGCCGCAGGCGTAGCGTCCGAGACCACGCCGATTCGCTCGAGCTCGGAGAGCACGAGCGCGACCGACTCCTCGGGCGTCAACGCGACGGTGTCCGCGACGACCTCCGCGTCGTGCGGATCCTCGTAGGGGTCGTCGACGCCGGTGAAATGCGTGATCTCGCCCGCGAACGCCTTGGCGTACAGTCCCTTCACGTCCCGACGGGCGCATTCTTCGACCGGTGCCTTGACCCAGACCTCGACGAACGGGCCATGCTCCTCGACGAGCGCCCGCACCCGCTTGCGCGTCGTGTCGTAGGGGGAGATGGCGGCGACCACGACGGCAGCGCCGTGGCGCGTGAGCCGCGAGGCGACCCAGCCGATCCGCTCGATGTTCGTGTCGCGATCCTCGTGCGAGAACCCGAGCCCCTTCGAGAGATGCGTGCGTACGACGTCTCCGTCGAGCACCTCGACGTGCGCGCCGCGGCGCTCGAGCTCGGCCGCGAGGGCATGGCCGATCGTGGTCTTCCCGGCTCCGGAGAGGCCCGTGAGCCAGACCGTGAAGCCCGTGTCGCGTGCGCGTGCCACGGGCGGATTGGTACCAGAGGTCGAGTCGGCTCAGCGCGGGGTGCCGGCCGACGGATGGAGGAACGGCACGCTCGACTGCCAGCCTTCGTCGAGCACCGCGACGAGCGAGGGGGGCGTGATCAGCGTGGTCCTTCCGTCGGGCCGCTCCCTCGACGCGAGGTACCCGGAAGGCGACCACTCCCGCAGCGTGCTCGCCGAGCACGACGTGCGGCCGCCCGTCGTGCAGGACGAATGTCCCGTCCGGCAACACTCCGAGGTGAGCGGGGTGGAGCCTCTGCCCGCGCGTTGCGGCGTCCACCCGCTCCGCGTGCAGGCGGCCGTCGATCGTGTCCGCGCCTGTCTCGCCGTGCAGAGCGCGCCAGAGCCCGGAGAAACGGACGTAGTCCTCCCGCCGGCACTCGGCGCACGGCCGGTGTCCGGCCGCCAGGGCGGTCGCCTCGTCGAGGAAGAACAACTCCGTGTACCGGCCGGGTTGCAAGAGAGGCGTGCGCCGTCGTCCCCGGAAGCGCAGCCGGCACGCGATCCAGCGCCTCGTCTGGTAGCGGCGGCGGATCCGTCCGGATGCGTCGTGGAGACAGCCACGGTTGCCGTAGACGAGGCCGCGTGCGGGATCGGCGACGAGCTCCCCGAGAGGCGTGACGCGGTTCTGCAGCGTCATCCGCGGGCCGCGGGCGCCGCCGGGCGGAGCGAGTGGAGGACGGGCCTGGCCATAACCGGATCGCAACATCCTCTCGCATACGGTGCGTTCATAGACTGGACGGTCTTTCACGCGGTGAACGTCTGGGTCGCGACCCACGAGTGGCTCGAGGACCCCACCACCGCGCTCGCCGGCACGGTCGTGCCCCTCTTTGCGGCGGCGACGGTCGCTCTCTGGTTCGCCGCGAGGCCGTACGGCAGCGTGCGCCTGAAGCTCGCGTCGGTGTCGGCTCTCGGCTCTGCCGCGCTCGCGCTCGCGGCGAACCAGGCGATCTCCCACGTGTGGGCGCGTCCGCGTCCGTTCGTCGAGCATCCGGGCCTGACGCACCTCCTCTCGGCGCGAACGACCGACCCCTCGTTCCCGAGCGACCATGCGGCGGCCGCGTTCGCGATCGCCTTCGCCGTCTTCGCGTTCTCGCGCAGGGCGGGTGCGGGCTTTCTTCGCCGCCGCGACCCTGATCGGCCTCTCGCGCATCGCGCTCGGCGTCCACTACCCGAGCGACGTCCTGGCCGGCATGCTCGTCGGCCTGGCGGCCGCGACGCTCGTGACGACCCTCGGGCGATCCTGGGTCGAACGGCTCGTCGTCGCCCTGAGCCGCGTCAGCGACCCGCTTCTCCGCCCCGTCTGGGCGTGGTTCGGGCGACTGCTCCCGGCATCACGCTACTAGAGGCTTGATGTGAAATTCGTGCCTGCGTGGATGCCGCCTCAGGCGCGGCGCCAGGCCGTCTTCGCGTCCTTACGCAGGCCACCAGCCTGCGCTGCGGTCGTGAAGACGGCCTGGCTTGACCTGAGTCGCCCCCACGGGGCGCCCATTTCACATCAAGCCTCTAGCGACCGCGTGTGCGGCCCGCCCTGCCTCGCGCGTGCCGTCTCGCCTGCGATCGCCGCGAGGTAGGCCTCGTGGTTGTCGGCGGTGAGCACCTGCCAAACGCGCCGAGCCGAGGGCGAGGGGTCGTCGCAACGAGGGTCTGTGCTTGGGCCGTGGGGAGGCGCCGCAGCGGGCCGCCCGTCCCGCGGGGCCGGGTAGGGTGCGCGCATGAGAACGATCGTGGTCGGCTACGACGGCGAGGCGCCGGCAGCGCGAGCGCTCGATCGAGCGATCGAAGAGGCGCAGGCGGCCGGCGGCCGGGTCGTCGTCGTAGCGGTCTCCGAAATGCCCCTCGACCCCGAAGGGCCCCAGAACTTCGGCACGCTCGACGACAGCCCCGCGCGCATGATCCCGCTCGTCGAGCCGCCCGAGCTCGCACCGCTGTTCGCCGCGGCGAGGGACCAGATCGCAGCGAAGGGCGTGGAGGCCGACTTCGTCTGGGGCGTGGGTGACCCGTCGACGACGATCATCGACGCTGCCCGCGACCGCAAGGCGGATCTCGTCGTCCTGGGAGCGCACCACCACGGGTTGTTCTCACGCATCCTGGGAGCGGACGTCGCCTCGGAGGTAAAGCGCTCCGCCGGGTGCGACGTGGTCGTCGTCGACTAGCCTCGCAACCACCGGAACGGGGGATAGGAGGCCCGCCGAAACTGGTCTAGCCTCGACCGATGCGCGGTGGAGGGGGCCGCAGCTCCGAGGCGGGGCAGACGTTCTCCGAGTACGCCCTGATGCTCGGGGCGCTCGCACTGGTCTGCGTGCTCGGCATCCAGTTCCTCGGTCACAGGATCGCGGATCTGTTCGACTCGACCGCGGGCCCGGTCGCGACGACCAGATCGCATGACACCCCGCCCCGCGTGTCGCTCCCCATGACCGTCGCGGATTGCGAGAACGACGGATGGCGCGACTACCCCGAGTTCTCGACCGAGGAGGACTGCGTCGACTACGTCGACCAGCTCGGACCGTGAGCGGACGCTACGAGATCGGCTCCAGAGCCTTCGCCGGCGCGCGCTCGAACCAGGTGTCGAGCACAGGGAGGAAGAGGTCCAGGATGAGGGCCTGCTCGGTCGGCGGTAGGACCTCGAACGTCGTCAGGGCGCCCGTCGGCACGATCTGCAGCGAGAAACGCTCGCGCTGCTCCGTCGGGAGCCGCGAGAGCGCCTTGTCGAGGGCCGCACGCGCGCGCTCGCCGAGGTCGTCGCGCGCATCGTTCTCGCCGTAGATGAAGACGAGCTCCGCGTGCCCCAGGCCTGACAGCGCCTCGCAGACGCCGGGCGCGAGCTTCGTCTCCTTGAGCAGCGACCGCAGGGGCTGGTAGACAGCCTTGCGCAGCATGCTGTTGTCACGGACGAAAGACAGCGACCGGCGGTGGCCCGCGCTGCGACCGAGATTCACCATGCGTCCGTGCTCGAGCACGGGCGGCGCCAAACAGACCGCGCCGATGCACGAGGGGTTCGCGACGAGGTCGAGCGCGACGCGGCTCCCATAGCACGTTCCTACGACCGCGAACTGCGGCACGCCGAACAGCTCGCTCACCGTCGACATCACGGCGCACGCCTGCTCCCGCGCCGACGCGACGTCCGAGAGTCTCCACTCGCTCACGGTGCCGGGGCTGTCGCCGACCCCCGAGTAGTCGAAGCGGACCGCCGCGAGCCCGAGCTCGGCGGCGCGCTCGGAGACGAGCGCGCTCATCGTCGACCCGATAGCGACGTGACGTCCGGCTCCGGCCAGCGTGAGCACGATCCCACGCGGCTCCTCCTCGGGCGTGGTCACGACCGCAGCGACAGGCCCACTCTCCGTCGGCACCCAGAGCGGGAACTGCCTCACGTCGCCGCCGCCAGAGGTTGGGCGACCGCCCGCCCCAGCGCCCAGCATGCGACCGTCTCCGCGACCCGGCCGTCGAGCTCCAGCCGCGTGTCGAGTCTGACGGGGCCTGCGTTCCGGTAGTAGTACTCGCCGAATGGGGCGTAGAGCTCGTCCTGGATCACCGAGGTCGTGACGTCGCCGCCCAGAGCCCCGAGGTGGTCTCGGAGCCCGCGCAGCGTCTTCGAGAGCTCGCCGCTCGGTGTGATCCCGATCACCAGCGACCGGCCGCGGAACGAGCCGATGTCCGAGAGGAGATCGACCTCCTCGATCCGCTCGGCCTCGGCTGCGGAGAGGCGCATGCCCTGGATCGTGGTCGAGCCGTCGTCCTCGAACCGGTGCGGTGCGAGCGTCTCCGTGGAGCCGGGCTCCTCGGCGATGCGAATGAGCTCGGCGACGGCATGTCGCCGCATGATCTCCTTGACGTACCGCTTCCCCCGTGGCACGGGCTCGATCAGGATCATCGACGGCAGGCCGAGCCGGTCGCACGCGAGCGCGGCCACCGTTCCGCCGAAGAACGGCCCGACCAGCCCCGTGGTTCGCGCCCCGAGCTCGGCGGACAGCAGCCGGATTCCGTCGTCGATCTCCTGGAGCCGGGCGTCGAGGTCGATGTCGCGCGCCAGGCCGTCGAGCGGATGGACGTCGGGGCGGATCCGGAGCACTGGATAGCCCTCGGCCGAGAGCCGGCGCGCGATCATCGCCTCCAGCCGGCGAAGGTTGCCGTGCTCCGGGCCGATCGAGGGGCAGACGATCCACGCCTCGTCGCGAGTCTTTCCGAGCGACCCCGAGACGAGCGCGAGCGAGGCCCCCGGTCCCAGGCGGCACGGGAGAAACTCCTCGTAGATCCCGTCCGCGGCCGCGTCGTGCCGGCGAAGCCGTCGCAATCGCTCCTCGTCGACTCTGATGGTCGTCCTCCCCTGTGTCGCGCGTCCTACCTCATTGTGCCCCTGCCCGCGCGACGATCTATGGCATCTGCCCGTGCGACGCTATATAAGGCGAGCAGGCCCGTACGTCAAGCCAGCCCGGTCCCGGTTCAGGCCGAGATCGCGTCGGCCGAGTGCCCTGGAGCGTTCCGTCAGCCCCCGAAAGGTGGAGAGAATCCGTGTCGACCCAGCAGCAGATCCAAGTTCTCATCGTCGAGCACCTGACGTGGGCCGGCTCTCCGGAGGAGCTGACCGACGACTACCCGTTGATCGAGAAGCAGGTGATCGACTCGCTCGGCATGCTGAAGCTGATCCCGCTGCTCGAAGAGGAGTTCGGCATCGAGGTGGACGACGAGGATCTCGTGCCGACGAACTTCGGCACGATCGGCGAGATCGCGTCCTTCGTGGAGTCGAAGCGAGGTTGAGGCGACTCCGGCGGCTCGAGCCGCCGGTCAGTGCCGCTTCAGCCGAGCGACCGCGGCACGGGGGATGAAGGACGGCTGTGTGCGCAGGGACGCGATGAACGGCCCGATCGTTGCTCCGACGCTTCTCTCCGCCAAGCCGATTCGCGCAAGGCGCCAGTAGGCGGACGCGAGCCGCTCGTCGAACGTCCGGCGCGCCTCGCTCCCGCGGGGGGATTGCCCCGCGAGGTCGTCGTAGAGCACGACCGTGTCCTCCCAGTACGACCGCGTCGTCGGCGCGACGTCACGGGTGAGCCTGCCGTCGCCCGCATCGTCGGTCATCGCGGTTCCGATGCCGGCGACGGCGCAGATCGGCCGTCCCAGTCCGAGCCGGAAGAACAGGTGGGTGTCGTGGCGGAGCCTGAGGTCCGGCCGCATCCCGCCGAGCTCCAGATACCGCTCGCGCCGGACGACGCTCGACTGCACCATCATCGGCTGGACGCGGAGCAGGACCCAGACCGATCCATCGTCCACGAGCGTCACAGGGCCCGCGGGGTGGAAGCCGGCGAGCTCCCACAGTGATCCGACCCGCGCGCCCGGCTCGTCGCCCTCGAACGTCGCCGAGGCCATCTGCGTGTCGCGAAAGTACAGATCCCCCTGACCCGACGTCGAGACGATCGCCTCGCCGATCCGCTCGAGGTGGTCGGGGCGCCAGCTGTCGTCCGAGTCGAGGAACGCGATCCACTCGCCCGACGCGCTCTCGACCCCGCGGTTACGCGCGGCCGCGCTGCCCGACTGGGCCTGCGCGACCACCCGGATCGAGTCGCCGAAGGCCTCGAGCCTCGTGTGCGTCCGGTCGGTCGAGCCGTCGTCGACCACGATCACCTCCGACGGGGGGCGCGTCTGCGAGAGCACGCTCTCCACCGCGCGGCCGATCGTCGCCTCGCGCTGGTACGTCGGGATCACGGCGGCGAAGACCGGGTCGCTTCTCGTGCGGGCGCGCTCGGGGTCGGCCCGCATCTCGGTCGCGCGTGCCCGGCGCAGCGAGAGATCGTGCGTTCGCATGCCGCCACCTTCGACGCGGCGCGGCGAGTTCCGTCCGAGTCCTTCCGGGACGTCGTAGGCTGCCCCTCCCATCTGCACAGCGTCGCGACGAAGCGGCCGTCTGGCATCCCCCTACCGGAGCAGCGTCTCTCGACAGTCGCGCCCTCGTGCCTGGCGGCGGCACGTGGCGCGAGTATCGTCCTGTGGCCCGCGTCCGGTTGCGTGCGTGGCAGAAGGGAGCCTTGGCCACGATCGATGAGCACCGTCTTCACAGCGCAATCCGGCATCTTCGCCCTCGGAACCGCCTCCCACGCGTACCTCGAGTTCGACGCCCGGGGCGAGGGCTCTCGGCTCCCGCTCGTGGGCGCGGTCGCGTCACTGCGCGAGCCGCGCACCACGATGGGCGGCGTCAACCTCGTCGCCGGCTTTCGGCCCGAGCTGTGGCGCGAGGCGTGTCCGGACCATGCCCCGGCGGACGTCTCGGGCTTCGACGCCGACGTCGTCGGCGCGGACGGCTTCCGGATGCCGTCCACCCAGCGCGACGCCTTCCTCTGGCTGTCCGGGAGCAGCTACGACGTCGTGTTCGACACTGCCAGGGCCGCGATCGCCCAGCTCGCGCCGCTCGCCTCGGTCGGGAGCGAGACGTCGTGCTGGCCGTATCACCGGGACCTCGACCTGACGGGGTTCGTCGACGGCACCGAGAACCCGCCGCTCACGGTGGCGCCCGAGAGCGTGCTCGTGGCGCCGGGACGACCGGGGGCGGGCGGCAGCGTTCTCCTGCTGCAGAAGTGGGCGCACGACGCGAGCGCCTGGGAATCGCTCGACGTGGCGGCGCAGGAGCAGGTGATCGGACGCACGAAGGCCGACAGCGTCGAGCTCGAGGAGCGGCCCGAGGACTCGCATGTCGCCCGCACCGACCAGGAGACGTTCGGGAACATCTTCCGGCGCAACATGCCGTACGGGACGGTGACCGAGCACGGCACGTTGTTCGTCGGCTTCTGCGCGGAGCAGCCGCCGCTGCAGACGATGCTCGTCAGCATGGCGGGCACCGCCGCCGATCCACGTGACGCCCTCACGCGCTACACGCAGCCGTTGACGGGCGCGTACTACTTCGTCCCGTCGCTCGAGGCGCTTCGCGCGTGCGCGACCGACCAGGAGGACACCGGCCGCACCGCGTGAGCCGGTGTCAGCCGCTGAGCGCGCTGTTGAGCGCGGAGGCGGTCTCGGGCCCGACGACGCCGTCGGCGGAAAGGCCGTTCGCCTGCTGGAACGCGGTCACGGCGGCCTCGGTGCGCTGACCGAAGTCGCCGTCGACTGGGCCGGGGTCGAACCCGGCGCTCGTCAGCGCCTGCTGGAGCTCCTTGATCTGCGCCGGGTCGCCCTCGCCGAGGCGGAGCTTCGTTCCGTCGGGCAGCGTGAAGCCCGACGCGGACGACGTTGAAGGCGTGGTCGACGGGGTGGTCGACGAGGAAGAGGACGAGGACGAGGACGAGGGCGTGGTCGTGGCCGGGGTCGTCGACGGTGGTGTGTCGGTGCCCGCCGTCGACGTCGTCGCGGTGGTGGCGGTCGTCTCCGTCGCGGCGGCCGGCGTGTCGTTTCCGCCACGCAGGAGCAGCACCGGGATCGCGACAGCGAGCGCCACGACGACGACGAGCGCGAAGCCGGCGATCAAGCGCCTGCGTTCGACCGCCGCGCGGCGTGGGTCGGGCGCGGAGACGGGTCTGGCCGGGGCGGGGAGCTCGGCGGTCGTCTCGGGCCAGAAGCCGTCCTCGGGCGCCGGGAGGTCCTGGTAGGCCGGGGTGGCGCGGCGGCGCTCGGCCCGCTCGGCGGCGTTCTCGCTCCAGTCCTCGTCGGAGATCTCGCCGAGCCAGTCGTCGGCCGGTTGCATCTGAGGCCGGGCTCGGACCGCGCCTACCGCGGAGCCCTGGCGGCTGCGGGCACGTGTCTCGTGCACGTGATCCATGGTACGCGGCCTTCCGGCGTGCACGCCGGATCCGTACATTTGCCGCTCAACCGCGCGAGGAGCCCATCGCTCTGAGTTGGGCGCCCGACGCGGTGGCTGCGTCTCGAAGGAGCGTGTCCAAGAGCCATGTGCGCCGTCGCCGTTCCCGCTTAGGGTCAGAGCATGTCCACGGGCATGGTCAAGCTCGGCTTTCTGCTCCTCACCCCAGTCTTCGTGGCAGTCGCCTTCAGCGGTGACCCATGCGACAGGAGCACCTCCCATGTGAACTCCGCGTCGCTCCTCTGCGGCAGCCTCACGCTCGGAGCCGCGGTGTACCTCGTGCTCCGAGAGCACATGCCGGACCCACGGCGGAGACTGCTCCTCGTGACCGTGGCGCTGGGCGCGGCTCTCGGCTCGGCGTTCCTCATGCTGATGCTCTCCGTGATGCGGTGGGCGTCGCAGTGCGCGGCGTAGCTCACGCTCGGCGTCGAGTGATGCACCGCGTCACCGGGCAGTAGCGCGTCGGCGATCCGATTGCGGGGGCTTCTCATGGAGCGTGCCGGGCTCGAACTGCAAAGGGAGACAAGAGACACCGTGCCCGACACGAGTCATCGAAGGTCGCGCGGACCCCTGTCACGCGAATTCCCGACCGGCAAGGACATTTGCCCCTAGCGACTCGGGATGGGTCCGTCGAAGTGTTCGAGTGCCCGGCGCGTGCCGGTCATACGATCCAGGAGGTCTGGCGTGCAGGTGTCTGCTCGATTGGTGTGTGTCGTCTGCGTGGCGGCGGCTGTCACTCTCGGTGGAGCGCTCGTGGTCGGAGCGTCGAATGCATCGACGACGGCTCGAGGTTTCACCGTGAGGACCGTGAAGGAACGTGGATCCAGCTGGATTCCGGCGTCGCGGAAGGGGATGACCGTCGGTCGTCTCAGCCCGGGCGATCGGTTGGTGGAGACGAACGAGGTCGTGCGGGACGGCCACGTGCAGGGCACGTTCGTCGTCACCGCGGTGGTCGCCTCGCCTCGCACGGTGGCTGCCGACGCCGCGATCGGAAGGTTCAGCGGCGTCTATCGCTTCGCCGACGGTGATCTCTACGTCGAGGGGGTCGTGTCCTTCGGGACGACCACCGGGACCGGGGTGATCATCGGCGGCACGGGGGCGTTCGCGGGCGCGCGTGGGACGTTGAAGGCCAGTCCCTCGAAGGACGTTCTGCGCGTGCTGTCGTAGTCGGCCTGGCTGTGATGGGTGCGGGCAGGGATGATTCGCGCGTGGCGGTTGCACTGAAGCACGATGCGGGCGGCGGTCTCACCGCCGCCCGCGCGTTTGCGCAGCTGCGGCGAGCGTCACCGGCGGCGATGTACGCCGCGGTTCTGTCGGTGGGGCTCGTCGTCGCCACGGACGCCGTCCTTGCCGTCGACGGCCACGCCCTCGAGCGACAGGAGCTCGTGCCACTCGTGATCCTCGGGCCGGCCGCAGCCGGTTGTGCGGCGCTCGGCGCGCTCATTCTCGCGCAGCACCCTTGGAATCTGCTCGGGCTCTCGTTCGTCATCGGGGGCTTCTGTACGGCGCTCTGGGCGCTCGTGACCGCGATCGTGGACGTTCCGCACAGCCGAGACGACGGGCTGTTGCGGTGGGCCGCCTGGATCGACAACTGGATCTTCGTCGGGCTCGTGGTGCTTGTCACGTGGCCCTTGCTGCTCTTCCCGGACGGCAGACTGGCGTCGCCCCGTTGGCGGCCGCCAGCCGTGTTCCTCCTGGCCGCGACCGCCGCGATCGCCCTCGCCGGCATGCTCGACCCGGGCGAGCTGGGCAACGCTGACGGCTATCGCAACCCTCTTCCGATCCCGGACTCGTGGACCTGGGTGGGCTATCTCGACGTCTTCGGCTTCGCGATCCCGATCGCCGTCGTCGCAGGGGCGGTGGCCGTCCACCGTCGCGTCGCTAGGCGCCCGGGCGGGGGCATGGGGCTCGCGCTCTGGGGTAGTCGGGCACTTGCGGTCAACTTCGCACTCGTGTTCGTGCTCCCCGGTCCTCTCTACGCCGCGACTCTGACACTGTCGGTGAGCCTGTTCGCGGTCGCCGCGACCGTCTCGGTGCTGCACTACCGGACGGTCGAGCTCGACTTCGTCCTTCGCCGGGCGTTCTTGATCGCAGGTGTGGGCGCCGCGAGCCTCACCGCATTCCTCGCCGTCTTTCTCCTGGTCGAGGTTGCCCTCGGTCCGAAGCTCGGCGCGATCGGTGGCGGGCTCGCCGTCGCACTTCTTGCAGTTCCGATCCGGACCCGGGTAGGCCGGTGGATCGAGCGGCTCCTGTATGGACACCGGAGCCCCGCCGACGCCGTTCTTCGAATGAGCAACGAGCTTGACCTGGCGGAGGATCCCGGCGCTGCGCTCAGCGGACTGACACATGCGGTCGCCGACGCGCTCGGCGCCCCGACCGTCTCGATCGAGCCGGCCGCAGGCATCGGCCTTCCCCCGGGTGGTCACGGTGGAGAGCCCATCCGGCCGATCCTCGAGCGCGCGCTGCGGCACCGGGGCGTGAACCTTGGCCGGCTGCTCGTTGGCGCGCGGGCACCAGGCGAGGAGTACGGCGCGGCAGACCTCGCGCTCGTCGAGGTCCTGGTCCGCCAAATCACTCCTGCGCTCGACGCTCTCCGACTCGCGGCCGAGCTCCAACACTCGCGAGAGGGGATCATCGCGGCGCGTGAAGAGGAACGCCGGCGGATACGCCGAGAGCTCCACGATGGGCTGGGATCGGCGCTCGCCGGAATCGCGCTCACGCTCGATGCGGCGCGCAACAGCGCCGGCGGAGACGTCGACGAGCTCCTCGGCGGAGCCCGTGACCAGACCAACGCCGCCGTCGCCGACGTCCGACGGATCGTGCGAGACCTCCGCGCACCGGCCCTCGACGACCTCGGGCTCGTCGAAGCGCTCTTCGCGTACGCGCAGAGCCTCTCACCGATGCGTGTCGAGTTCGATGTCGACCCCGACCTGAACGGCCTTCCCGCAGCGGTCGAGACGGCGCTCTACCGCATCACGTGCGAGTCCTTGACAAATGCTGTCCGGCACGCGCACGCCTCCCACTGCCATGTGAGCCTCCACACAGAAGAATCGCACGTCGCGCTCGAGGTCGAGGACGACGGCGCCGGTCTTGTTCCCTTCTCCGAGCCCGGTGTCGGCCTCCGTTCGATGCGCGAACGCGCGTCGGAGCTCGGTGGCTCGTTCACCCTCGGCACCGGCGGAGGCGGCGGCGTCCTGATCCGTGTCGTGCTCCCGATCCACGCAGGCCCACCATGATCCGTGTCCTCGTCGTCGACGACAGCGCGGCGTTCAGGTCCGGCATGACCCGCTTACTCGCGACGATCCCCGACATCGAGCCGTGCGGGGCCGCCGCTGACGGAGCAAGCGGAATCGATGCCGCTCTCCGCACCCAGCCAGACATCGTCCTCATGGACATCTCGATGCCGCAGACGAACGGGATCGAGGCGACGCGCGCACTCCGCACGCAGGCACCGCATATCGGGATCATCGTGTTGACCATGCTCGAGGACGACGCTGCCGTCGGACAGGCGCTGCGCGCCGGCGCGCGAGGCTACCTCCTCAAGGGCGCCTCGCAGGACGAGATCGTCGAGACGATCCACGGCGTCCACGCCGGACGAGCGGTGATCGGCGCAACGACGGCCCGGCAACTCGAGCACGTCTTCGCCGAGAGCATCGCGGCGAACCCGTTCCCAGACCTGACACCACGCGAGCGAACCATCCTCGAGGCGCTCGCCGCCGGTGCGACCACCGCACAGATCGCCGGCCGCCTCGGTCTCTCGGACAAGACCGTACGCAACAACCTCTCCAACATCTACACCAAGCTGCGCGTCACCGGCAGGACACAAGCTGCGATCAAAGCGCGTGCCGGCGGACTCGGAGCGCCGCTTTCCGAATAGCCAACCTCGCGTGTCTGTAGGCGAGGAAAGGGGTCGAAGGCGACGCTGCAGGAGAATGCGCGGAACCCGCACTTGCAACTTCGGCGCTGTCGGCAGCTCTGGGCGATACGTCTCGAGCGTTCCTCGACGAGCCCGCGAAGACCGCGGACGTCACGCTGTCGAAGGCCTTGCGGGAGGGCGCGCAGCTGTACTTCGAGGACGCAGCGAAGAGGCTGGGGATGGCCGAGTGGCTGGAAGCGCGTCGGGGCGAAGAGGGCAAGACAAGCCCGGCATAGTGGCCAGCGGGTAAGGGACGAGGCTGAAGCCACGTCCCCCAGTCACTTCTGTTGATGGCTCGCGCAGCGAGCCATCAACAGAAGTGGAGCGTGCCGGGCTCGAACCGGCGACCCCCAGCTTGCAAAGCTGGTGCTCTCCCAACTGAGCTAACGCCCCGGAGGCGTGCATTCTACCGGGATCGGATCGATGCCTCCTCGGCCTCCGACCCCTCTCGCGCGGCTTCTGCCGCCTGTCGCCTCCGGTCGCCGGCGCGCCTACGGGGTGACGGTCGCGCATGCGATCCAGTAGGACTCGGTCCAGCTCGCTGCCGCGGAGCGTCCTACGAGGAAGCTCCACCCGGAGCCGGAGTTCGTCGGGAAGCTCTGGATCGGGAACGGGCCACCCGCTGGGCTATACGGGCCGATCGTGGAGAAGCCGGTGGCCAGCACCTTCTTCCCGGCCGGACAGTCGAGGGTCGCGGAGTTGAAGAGGGCGTTCGTGACGGCGTTGTTCTTCTGGACGATCTCGTAGCCACTGAGTCCCGGGTCACCCCGCTCTCCCTTGTCGCCCTTCGCCCCCTTGTCGCCCTTGGGGCCCTGGGGGCCGGAGGGGAGCTGGCCGTTCGCGAAGTCGATCGCCTTGAGAGAGTGGTTTCGCACCTTGCCGCTGGTGACCGCGTCGCCGCGCAGCTTCTGATTGGTGACCGAGCCGTTGCGAAGCTGCAGCGCGCCGACGCTGTTCTTGGGCACGACGGTCTTGTACGCGGCCGCCCCGAGCGGAGTCGAGCCGAGCAACGCGACGAGCAGGGCAATGGCGGACAGGACGAGCGGAAGTCGGGCTCGCATCGTTTGGATCCTCCTGGGGGTCGCACGGCGGTGCGCCGACTCTACGGCGGTGGCGCGGCACGCGCGTTCGTCCGACGGCTACCGCACCAGCGTGGCGCGGATGACGAGGGTGTGGGAGAAGCTCGTCCCGTCGATCTGGATCCCGTAGCAGCCTGCACGTCGAATCCTCACGTCGGAGGGGACGCCTCGGCTGCCGGCAGGCTGCCCTTGCCAGCTCACCGTCTCGCCGACGGCGATCCGTAGCTCCCGGCCGGGCCGTCGCTCGCCGGCGAAGCCGAGCAACTCGGGCCTGTCGAGCCGGCGACCGCGGATCAGCACCGGGCCGCGATACCCCGGACGCACGTACCAGAACACCTTCTCGCCGGACCATCGGCCGCCGAACTGGACGTCCCTGCCCGCGAGGAGCCGCCCATGCTGGTAGCCAAGCCCCGGATACACCGGGCCCGGACCGACGCCGGAGACGCCGAAGATGTGGGCGCCGCGCCAATCGACCTCGGGATCCACCCGGCTCACGGGGCAGGATGCGCCCGCCCGGAGGTTCGGCAAGTGGAGCGGCCGATGGAGTGCCCTCCATCCGGTGCGGGGGTGCGCGGCCGGCCACGAGGCGCCGGCGAACGCCGCCGCCAGCGTCAACGCGATCGCACAGAGGAGCAGGGCGCGGACAGGCCGCCCGAATCGAGGCATCGGTTCATTAGAGCTGCGGCCGACGGCCGGCGCAACGGACGAACCCGGTGCCGTGGCGTGAGAACCGGTCGTCAGTGATCCGTGCGCTCGGGCGGCGGCTCGTCGCCGTTCGCCCTCGCCGACGAGGAGGCGCTCCCGCCCAAGCCCGTCGGGTACCTCGATCGGAGCAACGCGAGGCCCGCCATGCCCAGGAGCCACCACGCGGCGGCGACCGTCAGCCTCGAGCCCGTGGCCGTCATCCACATCACGACGTACGCGCTCCAGAGCACGTGCACCCAGATCGTCAGACGCCACCGCCGTACGCTGGTCATCCGATTCGCCGCACCCTTTCCCGGTCAGCCGCGCTGCCGATCAGACCCCAGTCGGCCAACCCACAGGTCGACCCCCGCCGAGAGACCCCCGTTGGCCCCTCTCCGTTCCCATTACTTAGACGACGGAGAGTCGATTTGGTAGGGCCGTGCGGATCGAGATCGTCAGGTGGGCCGCCGAGACGCCGGAGCGGCGCACCGTGCTCAAGCTCCGCGCATGCGCAAGAGGGCCTCCTGCACGTGGCGATGGCCGAGCGCTTCGTACTGTGGCCGTAGGCCCCAGACGAACGACCGCTCGCGATGCAGTTCGAGGACGTCGGCCCACGGGATCGCGAAGTACGTCCACCAGGTGGCGAAGCTGAGGCCGATGCCGGCGACGGCGACGGCCGCGGCGGCGACCGTCCAGCCCGCGGAGCCGTGGCCGAAGGCGTTGATCGAAGCGACGGTGCCGAGCACTCCCTCGCCGAGCGTGATGATCACCAGCAGGCCGTGGCGCTCGGCGATATGACGCGCGTGCCAGTCCCGCCCTTCCGACGTTCCGAGACGTACGGGTCGACATCTCGATCGCGATGAGGACGAGCGCGATCGCGAACGTCGTCTCGATCGGCAGGTCGATGACCGCGAGCAGGACCCAGAAGCACTGCGCCACGGAGATCGTCCAGATGTAGACGGCCGCCGCGCGGCGGTGCTCCGGGTTGTCGCGCGCCACCTTCGCCCAGAGGAACACCATCGGCACACGCATCACGACGTACCCCGCCACCACCACGTCGTTGTCGAGCGTGTCGCCCTTGACGATCGAGGCGAACGCCGGCTCGAGCCCGAGCGCGAGCACGATCACGCCGACCATCTGCATCATCGTCGCGAGCCGGAACAGCCAGTCGTCCGTGTCGTACGCCGACGCGAACCACGAGTAGTTGATCCACGCCCAGGAGACCGCGAACGTCGCGAACGCGAACGCGCCGATCGGCGGGCCAGACCTCCCCCTCGGCGAGATAGCGGGCGAGCTCGTCGGCGGCGACGCCGAACGCGACCACGAAGGTCAGATCGAAGAGGAGCTCGAGCGGCGTCGCGGCGCGGTGCGGCTCGTTCGGGTCCCGGCCCAGCAGGCGGCGCCCGTGGTGCGCCCGGTCGGAGGCGGCGTCGACGGCCATGGTGCCGCATCCTGGCAGCTGGCCGGCCGCGGCCCGGGCACCGCCACGCCGCTAGGTCGAAGGCGGGCGGCGGGCGCCTTCCTGCTCGAGTCGGCGGAACCCGCCGCTGAACGTGCCCGTCTGACCCAACTGGCGCTGCGTCTCGAGGCGGCGCAGTCGGGATTCGAGCTCCTGCAGGTCGGGGCCGCCCCAGCTGTCCTCGCGCTCGTCGAGCTCGCGCTCGCGCTGGGCGAGAAGCTGCTCCCGCGCCGAGATCGCGTCGGTGTGCTCCGCCAGCTCCCGCCGGGTGCGGAGAAACGCCTCCTCGGCCGCGCGCAGCTCGTCCAGGCGCGCCTCGATCTTCGCGAGTCGCTCGCCATCAGGATCGGCCGGGATTCGCTCGCGCTCGGCGAGCGCCCGCTCTCGGGCATCGAGCTCTCGCGCGCGCGCCTCGAGCGCCGCGGTCAGCTCCGCGACCGCGGCTTTCCCGTCGTCGCCGTTCGCGGTGGCGGCGTCGAGTGCGGCCTCCCGCGCGGCCAGTGCACGCTCGCGCTCCGCGAGGGCGGCGCTGCGCGCGGCGAGCACGTCGGCGTCGGGCGAGACGAGGGCGGGCAGCACGACCGCGGGCGACTTTCCCGCCGCCACCTGGGCAAGGGCTGCGCGCAGCTCCTGCTCGCGTTCGGCCACGGCCGCGACGCGCTCGACCAGCTGGCGCTTCAGGTCCTCGAGCGCGGCATGTTGGTCCGCGAGAGCCTCGCGCTCCTGGGCGAGCGTCTCGTCGATCTCGACCCGGCGTCCGAGCACGGGCACATGGTACGGCGAACCGGGCCGATTCCCTGCGAAAGACGCTACGCGGCTCGCTCGAGCCGCTCTTCGGCGCGTGCACGTCGGACGATGTCGTCCCGCTCGCCGAAGCGGATTCTCGCGCGCTCGGCGCGATGCGCCTCCCAGAGCTCATCGAGCTGCGCATCGAGTGCCTTGATCTCCTCCACCACAGCCGGATCGCGGCCGTGCGACAGCGAGTTCCAGAGCTCGACGCGACGCTCGCTCAGCTCTTCGATCTGATCATGGATCCGAGGGATGGTGTTCATGCACTCTGCAACGTCTCGACCTCTGCGGGCATTCCCGCAAACCCCGGTCGTCTAACGTCGCCTGGTGAACAGGAACAAGACGACGACGACCGCTCCGGCCAGGAGCGCCGCCCACGTGACGACCTGGAGGAACGTCGTCACTCGTATCCGAGCTCCGCGAGGCGGTCCTCGTCCAGGCCGAAGTAGTGACCCAGCTCGTGGAGGACGGTGATGCGGATCTCCTCGCGCAGCTCGCGCGCGTCCGGAAAGTCCGCCAGCAGCGGCCGGCGGTAGATCGCGATTCTGGCGGGCAGCTCGCCCGCGCCCGGCCCTCCCTCGGTCAACGGCACGCCCTCGAACAGCCCGTACAGATCGGGGTCGTCGGCGTTCTCCTCCTCGACCACGACCGCGACGTTGCGGAGCCCGGCCGCGATCTGCGGCGGCAGGCGGTCGAGCGCCGACCGGACCACGTCGTCGAAGCGCATCAGCGGACCGTGAGCGCGAGCACCGCCTTGTAGACGTGCAGGCGGTTCTCGGCCTGTTCCCAGACGAGCGAGCGGTCGCCGTAGAGGACGCCCTCGGTGATCTCCTCGCCCACGTGCGCAGGGAGGCAGTGCATCGCGATTGCATCCGGCGCCGCCAGCGCGAGCGCCTGTTCGTCGAGTCGGAAGGGCGCGAGATCGCCGAGCCGTCGGTCGCCTTCGTCCTCCTGCCCCATGCTCGTCCAGACGTCCGTATAGAGCACCTGCGCGCCGCTCGCCGCCTCGCGGGGATCGTTCACCACCTCGACCTCGGCGCCGCTGGCGGCCGCGTCGGCGCGGCAGGAGGCAACGATCTCGGGGTCGGGCTCGTAGCCCGCCGGGCACGCGGCCACGATCTGCATGCCGGTCCTCGCGGCGACCCTGAGCAGCGAGTTGCAGACGTTGTTGCCGTCGCCGAGGTACGCGACACGTACTCCTGACAGGTCGCCGAAGCGCTCCCGGATCGTCATCGCGTCCGCGAGCGCCTGCAGCGGATGGGACGTGTCCGTGAGCCCGTTGACGATCGGGATCGAGGCGTGCCGCGCGAACTCCTCGACCTCTGTCTGCGCCGACGTCCTGATCACGAGCGCGCTGAGGAAGCGTGAGAGGACGAGCGCGGTGTCGCGCGTCGACTCTCCGCGGGCGAGCTGTAGGTCGGCGGCGGGGACGTAGAGCGCCATGCCGCCGAGCTCTGCGATCCCGACCTCCGAGCTGATCCGGGTGCGCGTGGACGGCTTGCGGAAGATGAGGCCGACCGTGCGCCCGGGGAGGATGCGCAGCTCCTTGCGACGCGCCCGCTCGAGCTTGAGCTCGCGGGCCAGGTCGAGGGCGAGCAGGAGCTCCTCGGGGCTCCAGGCCGAGATCCGCGTGAGGCTTCGCCCTTTGAGCGTGTCCGGGATTCCGATTCCTGCCACGCGCGGATGGTACTTCTCAAGGACTTGATAAATAAACACTGAGATTTTGTTATACTTCTAGTACCACTCTCGTACGCGTTCTACAAGGAGGACACCATGGCCACACTGGTTCGCTGGGAGCCGTTCAGGGACCTCTCCGGGTTCCAGGGCGACATGAGCAGGCTGATGAGCAGCCTGCTCGACGCGGGGACGGCGGGTACCGCCGGCGGCCCGCGCAACTGGGCGCCCGCACTCGACGTCTGGGAGACCGAGACAGAGCTCGTCTACGCGTTCGATCTGCCGGGCGTCGGCGAGGAGGGCGTCTCGATCGAGGCGCAGGACGACACCCTCACGATCAGCGGCGCGCGCGAGCGCACGCTCGAGGATCAGGGCGATCGCTTCTACCGCTTCGAGCGGCGCCAGGGCGCGTTCGTCAGGTCGGTGGGGCTTCCCGCCGGCGTCGACGACTCGAAGATCACCGCGTCGTACCGCGACGGGGTGCTCGAGGTTCACGTGCCGAAGCCGGTCGAGGCGAAGCCGCGGCGCATCCAGGTCGGCTCGGCTCCTGCCGACGTCGACGCGACGCCGGTCGCCTCGTAGGCCCGAAGCGTTCGCGCCAACCGGAGGCGGCCCACGGGCCGCCTCCGCCGTTCCGGGGGCCGGCCCGCGTTAGAGTCCCCGCATGTCCCGGTTCACGGATTCCCTCAACGAGCAGATCGCGTACGAGTTCGGCGCGTCGCAGCAGTACATCGCGATCGCCGTCCACTACGACGCCCAGACCTTGCCTCAGCTGGCCGCCCATTTCTACCGTCAGGCGGTCGAGGAGCGAAACCACGCGATGATGATGGTGCAGTACCTCCTCGACGCGGACGAGTCGGTCGTGATTCCCGCCGTCGAGGCGCCCCAGGTGCAGTTCGCGGATATCGTCGAGCCCGTTCAGCTCGCGCTCGACCAGGAGAAGCGGGTCACCGGCCAGATCCAGCAACTCGCGCTCACGGCGCGAGACGAGGGGGATCTCGTCGCGGAGCAGTTCATGCACTGGTTCCTCCAGGAGCAGCGCGAGGAGGTGTCCTCGATGTCGTCCCTGCTCGACGTCGTGTCGCGCTCGAAGGACGACGTGATGCGCGCGGAGGACTTCCTCGCCCGCGAAACGGTCGGCGACGCGGGCGTCGATGCGTCGGCCCCGCCGGCGGCCGGCGGCGCCCTGTAGTGCGCCGCCCGGAGGCGCTCCTCGGGCCTACTGCACACCGCCCATGAAGACGTTCACCGTGCGCACGGAGCGTCAGAGCGAGCTCGTCGACGTGACCCGCCAGGTGCGGGAGGCGCTCGACGGCGAGAAGGGCTCGGCCGTTCTCGTCTACGTGCCGCACACGACGGCGGGCGTGACGATCAACGAGCACGCGGATCCGATGGTGGCGCGCGACTTCGAGACCGCGCTGGAGCGGATCGTCCCGGCCGACTGGCCGTGGCAGCACGTCGAGGAGGGGGAGGAGAACGCGCCGACTCACATCCGCGCGTCGTTCATGGGGCCCAGCGTGCTCGTACCGATGCGGGAGGACGGCTCGCTCGCGCTCGGAACGTGGCAGGGGATCTTCTTCTGCGAGTTCGACGGGCCACGCAGCCGCTCCGTGCACGTCTCCGTGCTCACCTGACGACGGCTCCGCCGGCCGTGTCCGGGCAGGACGTCTTGGCGAGTAACGGTGTCAGACACCGTTTCGTGTCAAGACCGGATCTGTGTCGGGTGTGCATCGGTTTCTCGACAGGAGCGGCGGGTGTCGACCGTCGCTCGCAGGCGCACTCTCACGCGACGCCGACAGGAATGTCACGGAACAGTCACTATCGCTCCACCGAGCGAAGGGCTTCTCTGTGGACAGGGTGTCAGACACCGGTCGTACTGCCCGACGCCGCTACGCTCGGGCGGTGACTGCGCCGATCCGCGCCGGAGAGGAGGTCGAGCTGCGCATCGACTCGCTCGCGTACGGCGGGAGCGGCGTCGGCCGGCTCGACGGGTTCGTCGTCTTCGTGCGCGGCGCCTTGCCCGGCGACCTGGTCAGGGCGCGCGCGACGAAGGTGAAGCGCGGCTTCGCCGAGGCGACCCGCACCGCTCTGCTGGAGCCGGGCGAGGGTCGGGTCGAGGCGCCGTGCCGGCACTTCGGGATCTGCGGCGGCTGCCGTTTTCAGGACTACGACTACGAACGGCAGATCGCGGCCAAGGAGCTGCAGGTGCGCGACGCGCTCACCCGACTCGGGAAGTTCGGCGACCCACCGGTCGAGCCGATCGTCCCGGCGGAGTCCCGCTACCACTACCGGAACAAGCTCGAGTACTCGTTCGCGCCCGGAGAGGACGGTGCAGTGCTCGGCTTCCATCGCGCCGGCCGCTGGGACGAGGTCGTCGACGTCGAGGAGTGCCTGCTCACGACCGAGCTCGGCAACGCGATTCGTGAAGCCGTCAAGCGCTGGGCGCGTGAGGAGTCGCTCGAGCCCTACGACCAGGAGTCCGGCGCCGGCTACCTCCGGCATCTGGTCGTACGCGAAGGCCGCAACACCGGCGAGGTCCTGGTCGTGCTCGTGACGGCGCCCGGAGAGCGATTCGACGCCGACTTCCTCGTCGAGACGCTCACCGCTTTCCCCGAGGTGCGGTCGATCCACTGGGCGGTCAACGACCGGCCGGCCGAGGTGACGAATCTCCCGACCCGGCGTCTCTGGGGGACGGAGTGGATCGAGGAAGAGCTCTGTGGCCTCCGTTTCCGCGTCCGCCCGAACGCGTTCCTGCAGACGAACACCGCGATGGCCGAGACCCTCTACTCCCTTGCCCGCCGCGCCGCAGGGCTGACGGGGCGGGAGACGGTCTACGACCTGTACTGCGGCACCGGGACGATCGGGCTCTCGCTCGCGGGCTCGGCAGCGTCCGTTTGGGGGGTCGAGATCTCGGAGGAGTCCGTCGCATGCGCGATCGAGAACGCCGGCCTGAACGGGATCGCAAACGCGAGCTTCTTCGCCGGCAACGTCGGCCAGTCGCTCGAGGAGCTGCACGAGCGCGCGGGGCCGCCCGACGTCGTCGTGGTCGATCCGCCGCGAGCGGGGCTCGTAGGCAAGGCGCTGCGGCGCACCGGCGCGCTCCAGGCCCCGCGCATCGTCTACGTCTCGTGCAATCCGACGACTCTCGCGTCCGATCTCGCCGTCCTCCGGGACGAGTTCGGCTACCGGCTCGAGCGGTGCACGCCGGTCGACATGTTCCCGCACACCCCTCACATCGAGAGCGTCTCGGCGCTCGCACTTCCCTTCGACCGGACCGCGGGGCAGAATGCGGGCGCCGCGGAGTGAGGCGGTGCAGTCCGACGAAGGGTGAAGTCGATGAATGCACGAAGGTTGGGGGTGCTCCTGGTCGCGGTGCTGGCGCTCGTGGCGGCCGGGTGCGGCGGGGGCGGCGGCTCGGACGAGGCCAGCGGCGACACGACGACGGTCGTCTCGGGCGGGTCGACGACCGACGAGACGACGTCGACGGACGAGATGACCTCGACGGACGAGGCGACGTCGACCGACGAGACGTCGACGGGCTCGGGCGACATCGACACGTCCGCCCTGTCGGGGAAGTGCGCGGATCTCGTAGGGCTCGGGCAGAAGCTCGCCGCGGCGATGAGCGGCCAGAACGCGGACGTCCAGGACGTTTCGAAGCTGTTCGACGAGGTCGCCGACCAGGTGCCGGACGAGATCAAGGCGGACTGGCAGGTGCTCGCCAAGAACTACGCGAAGATCGCGGACGCGCTGAAGGGTGTGGATCTCTCGAGCGGGCAGGTGAACGCCCAGGCGCTCGCGAAGCTCCAGCAGCTCAGTGCTCAGCTCGACACGCAGGAGATGCAGCAGGCGGCAGCCCACATCGAGGCGTGGGCGAAGGCGAACTGCTGAGCGGCTAGCGCGGTTCCTGCTCGGCGGGCGACTCCCGTTTGCGGAGCGCCCGCCAGAGCAGGTCCGCATTCGGCGCGAGAAACCCGAGCGCGACGGCCGGAAGGGCAGGCAGCCCGTCCACGTCGAAGGCCTCGGCCGCCACGAGCGTCAGCCCGAGTGCGCCGACCATGCCGAGCCAGGTCGCAGCGGTACGGAGCCCGAACCGTCGGGTCGCAGCGAGGAACAGCGCGAAGAAGAACACGTCGGGCGGCCCTATCCGGGCCGCGTCGTGCTCGCCGGGGATCGGAAACTCGATCGCGACGCGCTCGAACAGGCCTGGCCTTCCTTCCACCACGTGGTGCGTCGGCCCTCGATAGACGGAGAAGATGTCGGCCCAGGGGATCAGGGCCGCCACGACCACGATCCAGGAGAGCTCCTCGAACAGACGCAGAAACCAGAACCCGAGGAGCGTCAACGCGAGGAGCTTCGCGACGTTGAACGCAGCGTCGAAGCCTGCGAGGGCGAGCACCACGGACAGCCCGAGGAGGCACAGCGCCACCGCGAGCAGGCGCGGCGCATCCTCGACGGGGAGCAGGAGCCACGCGGGAGCGAGCGCCGCGGGGATGAGCACGCAGGCGACGAGCGCGATGTCGAGCCGGTCCGAGAGCCCCGGTAGCTCGTCCGCGATCGCGTCCCAGACGACGAGCCCCGCGAGGAGCGCGGCGAGCGCAGCGCCTCTTCGGCCGCTCAGTAGGGCGGCAGCTCGGCCCACCACGTGCCGAGCGTCTTGAACGCGTTCCAGAACTGGCTCTTCGCGGGCTGCTCGTCGAGCGACCCGTCGATGTCGGGCGTCACGAGGGCGTCGATCGTCGGCGTGAACCTCTGCACCTCCCCGAGGCGAGCAGGGTCCAGTGGCTCGGAGAGCGGGAACTCGAGCTCGGTGAGAAAGGCGACCGTCTCGTCGCCCATCGTCACGACGAGGCGCGGCTGGACGATGTGCAGCTCGCGCGTCAGCCAGCGCCGCGCGTCGGACGGATCCTCGGTGCCGAACTTGAAGCAATTCGTCCCGTAGACGGCGAGCGGGTCGACCGCGAGCCGCTGCAACGACTTGAGCAGCGCCTGGCCGGACCGTCCGAAGAACGCCACTCCCTCCTGGATCTCGCTCGGGATCGGGGTGTGCTTGAGGAGGAACACGTCGCCGAGGGGATGTCCGCTCCCCAGCACCGGCACGTGCCGCTCGTCACCGAGCGCGAGGAGCTCGTCGCCGAGCTCGTTGATCTCGGCGATCGCGCGGCGCAGGTAGCGCTCCTGGATCTCATTGCCGTTCGTCGGTTTCGCCGCCAAACGGCCAGGAGTCCGCGCGGGCCGCTCGTCGGGACTCGCCATCGCTTCTCTCATTCGCGGGCGCTCCGCATGCTTCCTCTAGCGCGGCGACGGCGCCAGCCGCTCCCGCGCCTGGGCGACCCACTTGAGCGACTGCAGGTAGGCGAGCGACTTCGGGCGGCGGAGCACCGTGGCGGTGCGAAGCGAGACCAGGAACTCCTCCGGGCCGTCGAAGCGGCGCATGCGCAGCGCGCCGGTGCCGACGCCCTGGAGCACGTGGGCGTCCGAGCCGGCGCCTGCGAGCAGCCCGTACTTCCGCGCGAACCGGAGCGCCTCGTCGTTGTACCCGTCGAACAGAAGGCGGGCGTTGTACACCTCGAGCACGTCGATCTCCGGCAAGTGGTGGTGGAGCGTGGCCGGCGCCGGGATCGCGTGCATTCGGTCGAAGGGGTGGGGGACGTAGACGACCCCCTCTTGCTCGCGGATCGCGGCGAGCGTGTCCGCGAACGTCATCCCGCGGGGAATCTCGCGCCGGAGGAAGAGGCCGATCACCTCGCCGTCGCGGTCGGTCTTGATCTCCTCCCCCGGGATCACGATCAGCCTGCGCCCGCGTGCGTGACTTGCCGCCTCGAGCGCGCCCGAGAAGACGTTGTGGTCGGTGACCGCGATCGCGCCCAACCCTTCCGCCTCCGCATGCTCCACCAGCGCGGCCGGCTCGATCGAGCAGTCGTGCGAATGGTTCGTGTGCATGTGCAGGTCGGCGACGATCCAGTCTCGGTCGGCGAGCGGCTCGGTGTCGTGTCTGCGCGACGGCCGGCGCCGACGAGCCGCGTCCGTGTAGAGCGCCTCGAGCCTCGCGGCCACCTCGTCGAACCCGGCGTGCGCGACGGCGGCGCGACCCGCCTCGGCATCGGCCTCCCGTGCCTCGCGATCCTCGGCGAGACGGAGGAACGCGGCTGCCGCGAGCTCGGGCTGCGACCCGACGCCGGGCGGGTCGACGAGCGCGCACCCGGCGGCGGCGGCCTCGTCTCGAAGCCGGCGCAGGCCCTCCGATGAGGGGACGACGATCGCGGCCGGGCGCAGCAGCTCGGCACGGGCGGCGCCGGTCACGGCGGTGCGGACGCGGATGCGGTCGCGCAGGCGCATCGGGATCGACGGCCGGGCTGCGAGCCGGGCCGTCCGGAGCAGCACTGCCTCCCAGTCGGGCAGCTCGCGCAGCGCCCGGATCGACGCCCGCACGACCGCGAGCCCGGCCGCGGACGTCTCGATCACGACCAGGTTCCGCTTGCGTCCGGACCGGAAGAGCTGGGTGTCGACTCCGGCGGGCACGACCGTGAACTTCCCCGGGAAGCGCTCTGCGGCGCGGTCGGCGACGTCGTCGGCGGTCGCGATCAGCACGTCGATCCGCGCGAGCAGCCGGTCGCGGTGGTTGCGGCGCGCGGGAAAGCCGAGACGCTCCGGATCGACGAACGTCGCCGCAGTCGTCGCCTCGGACTCGAGCAGAGCGACGTACGACAGCCCGGGAACTCCCGGATCGAACCCGTGCACGACGTCGAATGCGCCGCGCCGCAACGCGGTCGCGACGCTCGCCCGCACCCCGACCGGAATCCCGACCGTGGAGCGGGGGGAGACCCGGGCCGCGAGCGAGAGGGCCACCACGCCCTCGAGCCTGCCCCGTTGCAGCGCACGACGTCCGGCCACGAGGTCGGCCGAGCGCGACGAGGGCGCCAGGACGACGACCTCGTGTCCGCGCTCGCGCAGCGCGGCGGCCACACCCCCGACGTGCTCGTTCGTGTCGTGGGGCACCGACCACGCGTGTGGGGTCACCAGGCAGATGCGAAGCGGCACGGGGTGTCGATTGTAGGGGCCGCGGGGCGCGGTCCCCCCGGCCCGGCTCACACCCTGCGTCTGAGCACGAGCCGCTCGCCGGCGCGCGGGCGTTCGCTCACCAGGAAATCCGTGCCGGGATGCCGCGTGGCGACGAGGTCGACGCCGTCGAGCGACGCGAGCACGCGATCGCCTGCCGCGGCCTCGCCCACGGCAGACCACCGCTGCAGGACAGGGCCGAGGAAGTACGCGAGCGCCGCGAGGATCCAGGCGACGCCCACCGCCTTCGCCAGCGTGCTGCCGGGACTCTCGTCCCGCCAGATCGGAACGAGCGTGAGCGAGACCGCGACCGCGGTGAGGGCGCCGGCGACCAGCGCGAGCCGTTGCAGTGCGGCTCTCGTCGTGAGCAGGAGGCCCGTCGCGCACACCAGGCCGGCGACGAGGTAGAGCGCCGCAGACATTGCGAGCCGCCACAGGGTGTCGCCGCCTTCCCCGGCGCCCCAGATCGCCGCAGTGAACAGCGCGAACGCGACGCCGGCCAGCACGAGGACGGCCCAGCCGAGCACGGGAGCCCTGTTCCGTTCGACGAGCGCGAGGCCGGCGAGCGCCGCCGCCCCTGTGTAGAGCAGCGCGCCGAGCGTCCCGAGGATCCGGGCGTCGGTCTCCGAGAAACCGCCCTTCAGGATCGCGACGAGCGAGACGAGGGCGGCGGCAACGAGGATCGCCGCCGCCCCGAGCCAGAAGGCGCCCGCGAGGCGCCGCCGGGTCATGGCGTCGCGGTCTTCTTCGTCTTCTTCTCCTTCTTGCGCGCGTTCTGCGCGATGAAGCGCTCGGTGTTCGCGTGCGCGTCGCTGTCGACGATCTGGACGGGCGGCGACTTCATCAGGTAGCTCGACGGAGCCTCGAGCGCGCCGGAGATGCCGTTGTTGAGCGCGAGCTTCGCGAGCCTGACCGCGTCGATCACGATCCCGGCGGAGTTGGGCGAGTCCCACACCTCGAGCTTGAGCTCGACGTTGAGCGGCACGTCGCCGAACGCCGAGCCCTCCATGCGGATGTACGCCCACTTGCGGTCGGTAAGCCATGGCACGTAGTCCGAGGGGCCGACGTGGACGTTCTTGTCGCCGATGTCGTAGTCGAGCATCGACGTGACCGCATTGGTCTTCGAGATCTTCTTCGACTCGAGGCGCTCGCGTTCGAGCATGTTGAGAAAGTCGGAGTTGCCGCCGACGTTGAGCTGCATCGTCTTGTCGAGGTGGACGCCGCGGTCGCCGAAGAGCGTCGTGAGCACGCGGTGCGTGATCGTCGCGCCGACCTGCGACTTGATGTCGTCGCCGATGATCGGCACCCCGGCGTCTTCGAAGCGCTTCTGCCAGTACTCCTCGCGCGCGATGAAGACCGGCATGCAGTTGACCATCGCGACCCCCGCCTCGAGGATCTGCTCCGCGTACCACTTGGTCGCGGCCTCGGAGCCGACGGGCAGGTAGTTGACGACGACGTCGGTACCGGTCTCCTTGAGGATCCCGACGACGTCGTCCGTCGCTCCCGGCGCCTTCTCGACGACCTGGGAGAGATACTTGCCGATGCCGTCGTGGGTCATCCCGCGCGCGACGGTGACTCCGGTCTTCGGTACGTCGGCGAACTTGATCGTGTCGTTCGGGTGCGCCCAGATCGCGTCGGCGAGGTCGACGCCGACCTTGCCCTTGACGACGTCGAAGGCGGCGGTGAACTCGATGTCCGAGATGTGATAGCCGCCGAGGTCGACGTGCATGAGACCCGGAACGCTGTCCTCGGGCTTTGCGTCCTTGTAGTACTCCACGCCCTGGAGGAGCGAGTTGGCGCAGTTCCCCACGCCGATGATCGCGACACGGACCTTGTCCTTCTGGCGCGCGCCGTTCTTGGAGCCGTTCGTTTCGGCCATGGGTCTGTCCTCTCGGTTGCTCACCTGTGGGATGCCGAGCCCGTCGGTGAGCGCGGCGAGGATGAGGTCGTTCGCGTTGGCCCCCTTGCGGGCGGCTTCCGCCTGGATCACGTCCTTCAGCTCGTGCGGCACGCGGAGCAGGAGGACGGGGCTCGAACCTGCTAGCACTTTGCGGCGCCGCCCGGTAGGGACGTAGGGCACGCCGAACTCGCCCGCGAGGATGCCCGTCGCCACGTCGTTCACGTTCGACGACCGGCGGGCCGTCTCGCGGACGAGCGCCGCCTTCACCGGGGCGGGCATTCTGACGAGGATGCCAGTCCGCTTCTTCGAAGTGCTAGCAGCCAAAGTGCTAGCAGACTACCACGTCGCTCGGCAGAGCGCCTCGCCGCGTGCCCGCCGGCGGGCTCTACGACTGGGCCGCGAGCTCGCGTAGCTGGCGGCGGACGTACAGGATGCGCTGCGCGACCGTCACCCAGGCGAGCGCCGCGAGCACGTAGATCGGCCACTGGAGCCACCCCCACGGGGCGAGGAACAGGCCCACTGCAATCAGCACGACGCGCTCGACCCGCGAGCCGAAGCCGACGTCGCCGCTGAGGCCGAGCGCTTCGGCCCGGGCGCGCGTATACGAGACGAGGAACGAGCCGATCACGGCGGCGAACGCAGCCATCAACGCGACCTCGTTCGAGTCGTGCATGAACGAGAGCCCGATCGCCGCGAGCATCGCCGCTTCGCCGACGCGATCGAACGTCGAGTCGAGGAACGCCCCGAAGACGGTGCCCTTCCCGGCCGCGCGGGCGAGCGCGCCGTCGAGGATGTCCGCGATCGAGCCGACGACGAACAGCGCACCGCCGAGCCAGAAGAACAGGAACTCGTTCCGCTGCTCGAAGCCGACGAGGAGCGCGCCGGCGAGGCAGAGCGCGACGCCGACGAGCGTGAGCATGTCCGGCGTGAGCTTCGTCCTCGCGACGCCGCGCATCGAGCGCCGCAGGATCTCCCGGGCGGCCTGGGTGTACTCCTGCTTGACGCGGTCGAGCTGGTTGACGCTCGTCGCCCGGCCGCCGCCGGCGGCGACAGGGTTCGGTTTGCCTCCGTCGGAGTCCGACGCGTCCTCGGGGTCGCTCTCGCGCACTCCCGGCCCGGCGGGCGAGCTCACAAGGACGGGATGAAGCGCCGCATGCGACGGCGGAAAAGGAGGAAGCCCGTGAGGAGCGCGATCGCGAAGCCGACGGCGCAGTCGAGCCAGAAGTGGTTGCCCGTCCCCATCACGGCGAAGCACACCCATGCGGGCCAGATCAGCCAGAGCACGCGGGCCACGCGCGTACGGCACACCGATGCCATGACGAGGCCGACGATCAGCGCGTCCATGGCATGCAGGCTCGGCATCGCCGCGTAGGGATTCGCCGCGAACGTGACGAGCTCGCTCTGCTGGTTGACGGAGCTGAGCTGCGCCAGCGTGTCGGAGAACCCCCACTCGGGGAACATCCGCGGCGGTGCGGTCGGCATCAGCACGTACCCGATCAGGCCGACGAGGTTCGCGCCGATCAGCCAGTTGCGGAAGTCGGCGAAGCGCTCGTGGTGGCGGAAGTAGACCCATAGGAGCGCGACCCCGACGACCGCGAACTGCGAGAGCCAGTACGTGTACGTGGTCGCCACGACGAGAAAGCCCGACCGCTCGACGAACTGCTGCACGCTGGGCTCGATGAACATACGCAACCGGTGCTCGGTCTCGATCACGAGCGTGCCGTGCCAGAACGCCTCGCCGACCCCGCGGTCGGCTGCGCCGCGGGCGACCTGATAGGCGCCGTAGAAGCCGAACCACACCGCGATCTGGACGAACAGGTGCGTCCAACCACGCGGCAGCCGGCGTGCCTCCGCGTAACCGGTCACAGATCAAGTCTATCGCGCGCACGTGATTGTCCGGCGGCAGCTGCGCGTGGCACCATCACTCGATCGAGCGACGGAGGGCGACGTGGACGACGTGACGGTCAAGCACGACGAGGACTTGGAGCGTGCGTACGGCAAGTGGGTGCTCGTGCGGAGGTCGCTGGGGATCAGCACGTTCGGGATCAACGCGGTCGAGCTGCCGCCCGGCGACTCGATCCCCGAGCACGACGAGACCGGGCGCATGCACGAGGAGGTCTTCCTCGTGCTGGACGGCGACGCGACGCTGGTCGTCGACGGCGTCGATCATCCGCTTCGGCGTGGCTCGTTCGCCCGGCTCGCCCCGGAACGGCGGCGCACCGTACGCAACGACGGCGACCTCATCGCCAGGGTGCTGATCGTCTCCGCGCCAGTCGAGAGCGGCTACGAGCCGCTCGAGTGGGCCTGATCAGCCGGGGACGCCCGACCCCAAGAGCGTCTGGACGTACTGCGCGCGCTCGTAGGCCTTCGTGTCCCCGCACGCGATGTCGCTCAACCGGCCGCGCGCACTGGCCAGCGTCAACTGATGCTCGTCGAGCCACGACTCCAGGCCGCGTCGCACGTCACGCACGTGGGCAGGACCCTCGCGCAGGAGCGCGGAGGCCATCATCACCGCGTCTGCCCCGACGAGAATCGCCTTCGCCGCGTCCTCGCTCGTGTGCACTCCGCCGGTCGCCGCGAGGCTCGTGTCCACCCGGCCGCGCAGGATGGCGAGCCAACGCAGGGCGAGCCTCAGCTCGTCGCGGCGAGAGAGGTCGAGTCTCGGTGCCACCTCGAGCGTGCCTGGATCGACGTCCGGCTGGACGAAACGGTTGAAGAGCACGAGACCGTCCACGCGAGCCTCGGCCAGCCGCTGGGCGACGTTCGCGAGGGCCGTGTAGAAGGGCGAGAGCTTCACGGCGATCGGCACGGTGACGACCTGCCGCACCGCGTGCACGAGGCGAAGCGTTCGCTCCTCGACGCCGGCGCCCGACAGGTTCGCGTCGCTCTCGACCGCGTAGACATTGAGCTCGATCGCCGAGGCCCCCGCGAGCTGCAGGAGCTCCGCCGCCCGCGTCCAACCGCCGGGCGTGCTGCCGTTCAAGCTGGCGATGACGGGTATCTCGAGCTCTCGCGACGCGTCGCGGACGAGATCGAGATAGGAGTCGAGGTGAGCCCGGTCGACGTCCGCCATGTACGCCGCTGCAGCGCCGGGTCGAGCCTCGTGCGACCACAGGGCGTTCGCCACCCGCTCGTCTCCCCGCGTGACCTCCTCCTCGAAGAGCGACGGGAGCACGACGGCGCCGACACCCATGTCGGCGAGCGTGCGCAGGGAGTCGACGTCGCCGGTCAACGGAGACGACGACGCGACCAGCGGACAGCCGAGCGTCAGCCCCAGGTACGTGGTCGTGAGATCGGTCGACATCGCACCTCCTTCGTCTCGCTGGAGGCAGTATGCGTCCCCTGGCCGGTCGCGGAATCGGGGGACGGCCCGACCCGCCTGCGGATTATCCGCCGATGTAGGACATCTCGATCCGCGGCACCTCGCTCGTCCGCGCGCTGCGTATCTCCGAGTAGCGGTCGCCGCGTCCGGCCCACACGTCCGCGATCGCGTCGCGGAGCTCGTCGTCGCTCGCGCCGCCGCGCAGAAGCGCGCGGAGGTCCGTGCCGCGGACCGCGAACAGGCACGTGTAGAGCTTCCCTTCCGCGGAGATCCGAGCCCGGGTGCAGTCGCCGCAGAACGGCTTCGTGACGGAGGCGATCACGCCGATCTCGCCGCCGCCGTCCCGGTAGCGGAACCGCTCTGCGACCTCGCCGCGGTACGCCGCCTCGACCGGCTCCAGCGGGAAGACGGCGTCGATCCGCTCGACGATCTCGGCTGCCGGGACGACGTCGTCGAGCCGCCAGCCGTTCGTGGCGCCCACGTCCATGTACTCGATGAACCGGAGGCTGTGGCCCGTGCCCCGGAAGCGGCGGGCCATCTCGACCACGCCGTCGTCGTTGACACCGCGCTTGACGACCGCGTTCACCTTCACCGGCAAGCCAACCGCGGCTGCCGCGTCGATCCCCTCGAGCACGCGTGCGACCGGGAAGTCGACGTCGTTCATCGCCCGGAACGTCGCATCGTCGAGCGAGTCGAGGCTCACGTTGACGCGGTCGAGGCCCGCTGCGCGGAGTGCCTCCGCCTTCCGCGCGAGGAGCGACGCGTTCGTCGTCAGCGTGAGGTCGAGGCCGTCGATGCGGTCGAGCCGCGCGACGAGCTGCTCGAGCTCCCTCCGCAAGAGCGGCTCGCCCCCCGTCAGGCGGATCTTCTCGACGCCGAGCAACGCGAACGCGCGCGCGACGCGCTCGAGCTCCTCGAACGTGAGCAGCTCCTTGCGGTCCATGAAGCGGTAGTCGTGCCCGAAGACGGACTTCGGCATGCAGTAGGCGCAGCGGAAGTTGCACCGGTCGGTGACCGAGATGCGCAGGTCGCGCACGGGCCGGCCCAGGGTGTCGAGCGGGGTCATCGGAAACAGCGTACTGGCGCGCTCCCGGTATCGAGCTGCGGATAGCCTCGCGCGGTGCCGCGTGCCGGAGCCCCGATCCTCGCGCTCGTCGCGGTCACCGCGATCTGGGGCTATACGTTCGTGCCCGTCCAGAAGGCCGTGGGTGTCTACCCCCTGTTCGCCTTCCTCGCCGGGCGGTTCGCGATCTCCACTGCGGCTCTCGCGCCGTTCGCTTGGCGCCCGCTGCGCAGCATGCCGCGCGCCGGGTGGGCCGCCGGGCTCGGTGCGGGAGCGCTGCTCGCCGCCGCGTACGGCCTCCAGACGGCCGGCCTCGAGCGGACCACGGTCGCGAGCACGGGGTTCATCACCGGTCTCTACGTCGTGCTCACGCCGGTGATCGCGCTGGCGGCGTGGCGGACGCCCGTGCCCGCGGCGGTGTGGATCGGCATCGTGCTCTCGCTCGCCGGTCTCCTCCTCCTGAGCGGCGCGCCGGGCGGGTCCTGGGTCGGCAACCTCCTGGTGCTCGGCAATGCGGTCGCGCAGTCGCTCCAGATCGCCGCGATGGAGCGGTTCGCCCCACGTTACGACGCACGGGCGCTGACGTTCCTGCAGATGGGTGTCGCGTGCGCGGGCTTCGCGATCGTGTCGGTCGCCGCCGGCCAGGTCGAGCGGCCTCCCGACGCGGCGACCTGGTACGCACTCGTCGTCACGGGCCTCTTCGCCGGCGCGCTCGGCTACCTGGTCGCGACGTGGGTGCAGTCGCGGACGACGGCCGCCCGGGCCGCGCTCGTGTTCACGCTCGAGGCCCCGTTCGCAGCGCTGTTCGGGGTGCTGCTCCTCGCGGAGCGGCTCGGATGGGCCGGCTGGACGGGCTGCGCGGTGATGCTCACCGGGATCCTGCTCGCTGAGCCCGCCGCCGCCGCGGTGCTGCGGCGCGTCGTGCCCGCCCGCGCCCGCAGGGCGGGCTAGCTCGATGGACGCTGTCCTTCCGGCGCTCGCCTCCGCGGCGCTCTTCGGCGCCATGACGGTGCTCCTGCGCCCCGCGCTCGCCCGCGGGGCGGACCCGTTCGCCGGGGCCCTCTGCACCGTCCTGACCGCTCTCGCGGTGGCGGGCGTCGCCGCGTGGCTCGCGGGCGGTGGCCCGGTGGGCGGGCTGTGGCCGTTCTTCCTCGCGGGGATCCTCGGCCCGGGCGTCTCGCAGGTGCTGTTCCTGCTCGCCGTGCGCGACGCGGGCGCGTCGCGCACGTCCGCGACCGTCGGCACCGCGCCGCTCTTCGCCGTGTGCTTCGCGGTCGTGCTGCTCGACGAGCCGATCGTCGCCGGGATCGTGGCGGGCGCCGCCCTGATCGTGGCCGGTGGCGTGCTGCTCGCGGGCGAGCGCGGCCGCCCTGCACAGGTGAAGGCGATCGGCTTCGTGTTCGCACTGGGCGCCTGCCTCGTGTTCGCGGCCCGCGACACGCTCGTCCGCTGGCTCGCGATCGACTCGACGGTCTCCCCCGAGCTCGCGGTGACGACGACGCTCGCGGCCGGGGCGCTCACGCTCGTCGCGGTCCTTTTCGTCCGACGTCGTGGACGAGCAGGTACAGAGGGCGGTGTGCCTCCCGAGGGAGCGCGAGGCGCCTCGCGGCTCCTCCTGGCCGCCTTCGTGCCGCCGGGGCTCGCATTCGGGCTCTCGTACGTCTGCCTCTTCGAGGCCTACTACCGGGGTCGGCTCAGCGTCGTCTCGCCGCTCGTCGCGACCGAGTCGCTGTGGGGCGTGGTGCTGTCGGCGATCTTCCTGCGGCAGGAGCAGGTCTCGGGGCGTCTCCTCGGCGGTGCGGCGCTCGTCGTCGCCGGAGGGATGCTGATCGGGCTCACGCGCTAGAGCCGGGTACCCGTCTGGATCTGATACGATCAGACTCAGATTTAGAGGTAGTACCACGCTCAAGGAAGGAGCCTGACCAGCATCATGGCGAAGACAATCGGCATCGACCTCGGCACGACCAACTCCTGCATGGCCGTGCTCGAGGGTGGCGAGCCGACCGTGATCCCGAACGCCGAGGGCGGCCGCACGACGCCGTCCGTGGTGGCGTTCGCGAAGGACGGCCAGCGGCTCGTCGGCGCACCCGCACGACGCCAGCAGGTGACGAACCCCGAGAACACGATCTTCTCGATCAAGCGCTTCATGGGGCGCAAGTGGGACGAGGTCTCCGAGGAGATGACGATCGTCCCGTACGAGGTCGTGGAAGGCGAGAACGGCGACGCGCGCGTCTCGGTGGAGGGCAAGCAGTACGCGCCGCCCGAGATCAGCGCGATGATCCTCCAGAAGCTGCGCGCGGACGCCGAGGCGTTCCTCGGCGAGCCGGTCACCGACGCGGTGATCACGGTGCCCGCGTACTTCAACAACGCCCAGCGCGAGGCCACGAAGGACGCCGGCAAGATCGCCGGCCTCAACGTGCTCCGGATCGTGAACGAGCCGACCGCGGCAGCGCTCGCGTACGGGCTCGACAAGGAGGGCGCGGATCAGACGATCCTCGTCTTCGACCTCGGCGGTGGGACGTTCGACGTCTCGGTGCTCGAGCTCGGCGACGGCGTCTTCGAGGTGAAGTCGACGAACGGCGACAACCACCTCGGCGGCGACAACTTCGACAAGGCGATCGTCGACTGGATGGCCGCGGAGTTCAAGAAGGACCAGGGCATCGACCTCTCCCAGGACAAGATGGCCCTGCAGCGGCTCTACGAGGCGGCCGAGAAGGCGAAGATCGAGCTCTCGTCGACGATGACGACGCAGATCAACCTGCCCTTCATCACGGCGACACAGGAGGGGCCGAAGCACCTCGACCTCCAGCTCACGCGGGCGAAGCTCCAGGAGCTGACGCACGACCTGCTCGAGCGGACGGTCGGCCCGACGAAGCAGGCGCTCGCGGACGCCGGCCTCGACGCGTCGAAGATCGACCACGTCGTGCTCGTCGGCGGCATGACCCGTATGCCCGCGGTGCAGGAGAAGGTCAAGGAGCTGATCGGCAAGGACCCGCACAAGGGCGTCAACCCGGACGAGGTGGTCGCGGTCGGCGCCGCGATCCAGGCCGGCGTGCTCAAGGGCGACGTCAAGGACGTCCTCCTGCTCGACGTGACCCCGCTCTCGCTCGGCATCGAGACCAAGGGCGGCGTGATGACGAAGCTGATCGAGCGGAACACGACGATCCCGACCCGCAAGGCCGAGACGTTCTCGACCGCCGAGGACAACCAGCCGTCGGTCGAGATCCACGTCCTGCAGGGCGAGTCGGAGATGGCGACGTTCAACAAGACGCTCGGCAAGTTCCAGCTCGTCGGGATCCCGCCGGCGCCCCGCGGGATGCCGCAGATCGAGGTCTCGTTCGACATCGACGCGAACGGGATCATCCACGTGACCGCGAAGGACCTCGGCACGGGCAACGAGCAGCAGATCCGGATCGAGGGCGGCAGCGGCCTCTCCGAGGACGAGGTCTCCCGCATGGTTCGTGACGCCGAGTCCCACGCGGAGGAGGCGCACCGCCTGCGCGAGCTCGCCGACGCGAAGAACGTCGCCGAGCAGCTCGCGTACCAGACCGAGAAGGCGCTCGCGGAGCACCGCGACAAGCTCGACTCGGGCGACGCGGGCACGATCGAGGGGCGGATCATGGAGCTGCGGCAGTCGCTCGAGGCGAACGACGTCGCCGAGATCCGCTCGAAGACGCAGGCGCTCGAGCAGGCGGCGCAGCCGCTCGCGCAGGCGGTCTACGCCGAGGCGAGCCAGCAGGCGGCCTCGGCCGGCCCGGCGTCGGCCACCGACGGCGACGAGACCGACGAGGTCGTCGAGGACGCCGACTACGAGGTGATCGACGAGGAGGAGGCGCGCACCTCGTGAGCGGCGAGTGGCACGGGGACGGCGAGCCGCGCTCGCCGTCCCAGGACGATCAGCCCGGTTCCGCCGGCGCTGCCGAGCCACGCTCGGCGACGCCCGCGGATCCGCTCGACGCCGACGATCTGCTCGCACGCCTGCAGGACGCGGAGCGCGAGCGCGAGGAGGTGCTCGACCAGCTGCGGCGGGTCGCGGCCGACTTCGACAACTACCGCAAGCGCGTCACGCGCGAGCAGACGCAGGTCTACGCGCGGGCCGGCGAGCGCGTGGTCGCGAAGCTCCTGCCCGTGCTCGACGATCTCGTCCGCGCGCTCGACGCGGCAGAGCACCACGAGGAGGCGAAGGTGCTGGAGGGCGTCCGCATGACGAAGGACGCGCTCGCCGGCGTGCTCGCCTCCGAGGGGGTCGAGGAGATCGAAGCAGACGGGCCGTTCGACCCACACGTGCACGAGGCGCTGATGACGCAGCCCGCGGAAGGCGTCGAGCCCGGCCACGTGATCCAGGTGGTCCAGCGCGGGTACCGGCTGGGCGACGTCGTGCTGCGTCCGGCTCGCGTCGTGGTGGCGGAGAGCTCATAGTGGTCGCTCCGGGAGATCCGACCATGCTTCGCGCGGCTGCAAACGCGTCGCATGCCGTCGGCCTCGGTCGCCCCGATACCTTCGGGTATCGGGGCTCGCTGCGTCCTAGGCCTGCTCGGTTTTCGCCCGGCGAATCACGCCCGGATCTCCCGGAGAGACCACTAGCGTGGCTCCGAGAAACCCGTACGACGTGCTCGGTGTGACGAAGAGCGCATCCGAGGACGAGATCAAGCGTGCGTACCGCAAGCTCGCGCGCGAGCTGCACCCGGACCGGAACCCGGACGACGCGTCGGCCGAGGAGCGGTTCAAGGACGTGCAGGCGGCCTACGACATCCTCTCCGACCCCGAGAAGCGCCAGGCGTACGACCGCTTCGGTGAGGCAGGCCCGGGACCGCAGGGGTTCGGTCCCGGCGGCGTCCGGTTCGAGAACGTCGACCTCGGCGACCTCTCCGATCTGCTCGGCAACTTCGGCTCGTTCTTCGGTCGCGGCGGCCAGCGCCAGGCGCGGCCGCGCCCCGAGCGCGGCGGCGATCTCGAGTCCCGGGTGCGGATCTCGTTCGAGGACGCGCTCCAAGGCGTCCAGATCAGGGTCCCGGTCGAGGTGCAAACCGCGTGCCACGTGTGTGGCGGGAGCGGCGCCGAGCCGGGAACCACGCCACGGCCCTGCCCGGACTGTCAGGGGACGGGAGTGATCTCGGACAGCCAGGGGCTGTTCGCACTCTCGCACCCGTGCCCGCGCTGCCGCGGCAACGGCGTGATCGTCGACACTCCGTGCAAGAACTGCCGGGGAACCGGCAGCGAGCGTGTGACGCGCCGCTACCAGGTCAAGGTGCCGCCGGGAGCGAAGGACGGCACCCGGATTCGTCTCAAGGGCAAGGGCGAGCCGGGACTCAACGGCGGCCCGGCCGGTGACCTCTACGTCCGGGTCGAGGTGACGCCGTCGCCGCTCTACGAGCGCCGCGGCGCAGACCTCGTGCTCGAGGTGCCGGTCACGTATCCCGAGGCCGCGCTCGGCGCGAGCGTGGAGATCCCGACCCCCGAGGGCCCGGTCGCGCTCAAGGTGCCCGCGGGCTCCGAGAACGGGAAGCTGCTGCGCGTGAAGGGTCGCGGCGCGCCGAAGCTGAACGGCGGCGGCAAGGGCGACCTGCTGGCACGGCTCCGCATCACGGTGCCCAAGAAGCTGACGAAGGCCGAGAAGCAGGCGCTCGAGGAGTACGGCAGCGTCCTCCGCGAGCAGCCGCGGGAGCATCTGACGAGGAGCGGCATGTGATGCCCGACCGCCCCCGTTACATGATCTCGATCGCGGCCGAGCTCGCCGGGCTCCACCCTCAGACCCTGCGCATGTACGAGGCTCGCGGGCTCGTGCGCCCGGCGCGGACGCCGGGCGGCACGCGGCTCTACTCGGAGGCGGACGTCGAGCGGCTGCGCCTCGTGCAGAGGCTGACGAACGAGCTGGGCCTCAACCTCGCCGGGGTCACGCACGTGCTCCGGCTCGAGGACGAGCTGCGCAGGCTGCGCACGCGGATGGAGCAGCTCGAACGCGAGCTGCGCGACGAGATCCAGCTGACCCACAAGCACTATCGCCGGGAGATGGTCGTCTACCGGCCCGCAAGACCCCCCGCGACCACATCCTGAGGAGCGCACACAGATGGACTTCAACAAGCTGACGATCAAGAGCGGCGAGGCGGTCGCGGGCGCGCAGGAGCTGGCCCGCCGCGCCCGGAACCCCGAGCTGACCCCCGACCACCTCGCAATCGCGCTGCTCGACCAGGAGTTGCCGCGCACGCTGGTCGAGCGCGCGGGCGGCAATCCGGCCGCCCTCCGGGCCGAGGCGGAGGCGCGCCTGGCGCAGCAGCCGTCCGTCTCCGGCGGCGGTCAGCCCCAGGCGAGCGCCGCGCTGCGCCGCGTGCTCGACAAGGCCTTCGACGAGGCCCAGTCGCTCCAGGACGAGTTCGTCTCGGTCGAGCATCTGCTGCTCGCGCTCGAGCTCGTCCCTCGCGACGCGGTGCTCGGCGCGCTCCAGCAGGTCCGCGGCGGGCAGCGGGTGACCTCACAGGATCCCGAGGGGTCGTACCAGGCGCTCGAGAAGTACGGGCGCGACCTCACCGCGCTCGCCGAGGCGGGGAAGCTCGATCCGGTGATCGGCCGCGACGAGGAGATCCGCCGCACGATCCAGGTGCTCTCGCGCCGGACGAAGAACAACCCGGTGCTGATCGGCGAGCCGGGTGTCGGCAAGACCGCGATCGCCGAGGGGCTCGCGCAGCGGATCGTCGCCGGCGACGTCCCCTCGGGCCTCGAGGGCAAGCGGGTGTGGGCACTCGACGTCGGCGCGCTCGTCGCGGGCGCGAAGTATCGGGGCGAGTTCGAGGAGCGGCTCAAGGCGGTGCTCCAGGAGATCACCGCGAGCGAGGGGGAGATCATCCTGTTCATCGACGAGCTGCACACGATCGTCGGCGCCGGGGCCGCCGAGGGCGCGGTCTCGGCGGGCAACCTGCTCAAGCCGATGCTCGCGCGCGGCGAGCTGCGCGCGGTTGGCGCCACCACGCTCGACGAGTACCGCACCCACATCGAGAAGGACCCTGCGCTCGAGCGCCGCTTCCAGCCCGTCTTCGTCGGCGAGCCGTCGGTCGCGGACACGATCGCGATCCTGCGCGGGCTGAAGGAGCGCTACGAGGCGCACCACGGGGTGCGGATCCGCGACGCGGCGCTCGTCGCGGCTGCGGTGCTCTCCGATCGCTACATCTCGGACCGCTTCCTGCCGGACAAGGCGATCGACCTCGTCGACGAGTCGGCGTCGCGCCTGCGGATGGAGATCGACTCCTCTCCGGTCGAGCTCGACGAGGCCGAGCGGCGGGTCACCCAGCTCGAGATCGAGCTCGCCGCGATGGCGAAAGAGTCTCCCGCTACGCGGGAGCCTCTGGAGAAGGATCTCGCCGAAGCCAAGGCCCGACGCGATGAGTTGGGTGCTCGCTGGGCGGGGGAGAAGGACGTGCTCGACCGTGTCAAGGAGATCACGAGGCAGATCGACGAGCTGCGCATGGAGGCCGAGCGCGACGAGAACGCCAAGGCAACCTCGCTCGGGTCGCAGAGATCCGTTACGGCCTGCTCCCCGAGCTCGAGTCGCGTCTGGCGCAGCGGGCGCCGGCGCCCGATGCTGCTGGTGAAGGAAGAGGTCGACGAGGACGACATCGCCGCGGTCGTCGCCCAGTGGACCGGCATCCCGACCGACCGGCTGCTCGAGGGGGAGGTCGAGAAGCTCGTGCACATGGAGCAGCGCCTCCACGAGCGCGTCGTCGGCCAGGACGCCGCGATCGAGGCGGTCTCGAACGCGCTGCGCCGCGCGCGCTCCGGGCTGCAGGACCCCAACCGGCCGATCGGCTCGTTCGTGTTCCTCGGCCCGACCGGGGTCGGCAAGACCGAGCTCGCAAAGGCACTCGCCGAGTTCATGTTCGACGACGACCGCGCGATCGTGCGCCTCGACATGTCCGAGTACCAGGAGAAGCACACGGTCTCCCGTCTCGTGGGTGCACCGCCGGGCTACGTCGGCTACGACGAGGGTGGCCAGCTGACCGAGGCGGTCAGGCGTCGCCCGTACTCCGTGATCCTGCTGGACGAGATCGAGAAGGCTCACGCCGAGGTGTTCGACGTGCTGCTCCAGCTGCTCGACGACGGGCGCCTGACCGACGGCCACGGCCGGACGGTCGACTTCCGCAACACCGTCGTGATCATGACCTCGAACATCCGCTCGGTCGACGAGTTGGTGGAGCGCTTCCGGCCCGAGTTCCTCAACCGGATCGACGAGCTCGTCGTGTTCGAGCCGCTCACTCGCGAGCAGCTCGGGGAGATCGTCGAGCTGCAGCTGGCGCGTCTCAACGAGCGCCTCGGCGAGCGCGGGATCGCGCTCGAGCTGACCGACGGCGCACGCGAGCTGCTCGCGGAGGCCGGCTGGGATCCCGCGTACGGTGCGCGGCCGCTCAAGCGAGCGGTGCAGAGACTGCTCGAGAACCCCCTCGCGCTCGCGTTGCTCGAGGGCGAGTTCCACGATGGCGACACGGTGCGTGCGTACGCGGAGCTGGGCGAGATCCGCTTTGCGGCCGACGAGACCGCCGCCGCTGCCGAGACGGCCCAGCCGGTCGGCGCCGAGCCGTAGAGCCGCGCCGACAGGACGGCGCACGCTCTACGATCGCCCGGATGCCGGCGCCCGTCCTGATCGTCGCGGCGACCGAGGCCGAGCTCTGCGGCCACGACGGCCTCGTCTGCGGCGTCGGTCCCGTGGAGGCCGCGGCGACGACCGCCCGGGCGCTCGTGTCGGGCGCCGCCGTCGGGGCCGTGCTGCACGTCGGGCTCGCCGGTGCCACGGGTCTCGCTCGCGGTTCCTTCGTCGTCGGCTCCCAGTCCGTCTACGCCGACCTCTCGGCGGAGTGGCCGGTCGTCGACCGCCTGGAGCCCGACGCTCGTCTCGTCGAGGGCGTCCTCGGCGAGCTTCCAGGTGCGTCGCTGCTGCCGATCGTCACGTCCGCCGCCGTGACCCGGGCTGGCAACAGAGCGTCAGGTCGGATCGTGGTCGAGGCGATGGAGGGTTTCGGCGTGCTCCGCGCCGCGTCGCTCGCCGGCCTGCCCGCCGTCGAGGTGCGCGTGATCTCGAACGAGCTCGGCGAGGAGGACCGAGGTCGGTGGTCGATCGAGCCCGCGCTCGGGGCGCTCGAGCGCACCCTGCCGTCGCTGCTCGACGGGGTCGCCCGTGCGCAGGGAGGCTCCGACTCCCGGCTTCCTCGTGGCTGACCGGCGCCTCGGTACGGTGCGCGCGTGAGCAGATCCGGTTCCCCGGCGCGCCGCGCGCTCCCGCCGCCGCTCCCGCCCGTCTCGCGCACCGTCGGCCAGGTCGTCGCCCAGGGGATCGAGCTCTACCAGCGGAACTTCTTCCGCGCGCTCGCGCTCGGCATTCCGGTCGCCGTCACCGACCAGCTGATCGCGGAGCTCTCCTACGTGCAGCGGGCCGCCGCCCTCGTGATCGCCTCTCCGGCGTTCAGCCTCGCGTACGCGGGCGCGTGCGTGCTCCGCGACGGGAAGCGGGCGCCCGCCCGCGTCTGGGCCCGGGCGGTGGTCGTCGGCGTCCTGAGCTTCCTGCCCGCAGCGCTGTTCTTCTCCTGGTTCGCGATCGTCGCGGTCCTCTACCTCGGCATCGCCGGTCACGCCGTGCCGGTGGTCATGTCGGAGCGGATCGGCGTGCGCGCCGCGCTTCGGCGCACGGTCGAGCTGGGCCGCGCCGACTACGTCCACGCCGTGGGCTCGTTCGCGACGCTCGCGTTGCTGTTCGCCCTCACGCGGCTCATGCTCGGGCTCCTGCTCTCGAGCCAGGCCGACGCGACCGTGCGCGTCGCCATCTTCCTCGCCGACCTCGCGCTCGCGCCGCTGCTCTTCCTCGGGGCGGCGATCGTCTACGTCGACCTCGCCGCGCGGGTCGGGCTGAGCCGCGAGGAGCGGCGACAGCTCCGCTTGGGGGTCACGCGCCCCGCGAAGTAGGCTCGGCTCGGGAGCTCTCCGACCCAGAGGAGGACGATCGTGCCGACCTATCTGATGCTCACGTCCCTGACCGAGAAGGGGACGCAGACGCTGAACTCGAACCCCGCCCGGCTCCGTGAGGTGAACCGCGACGTCGAGGAGCTCGGCGCGAAAGTGCTGCACCAGTGGGCGTCGCTCGGTGAGTACGACTTCGTCAACGTCGTCGAGGCGCCGGACGACCTCACGATGGCGAACCTGTCGGTGAAGCTCGGCGCCCGCGGCAGCGTGAAGTTCGAGACGCTGACGCTCGTCCCCGTCGACGACCTCCTCTCGGCGCTCGAGGCCTAGCTCCCGGCGCGGCGCGTCGTGAAGGACCTCACCGGGCGCCTCGCCCGGGCTTCGAGCCGGCACCCCTGGCGGACCCTCGCTGCTTGGGGGGTCGCGCTCGTGCTCGCGGTCGGCGCGATCGGCGTCCTGCTCGGCGACACGCTGACCACCGATGCCGAGATGACGAACCACCCGGAGTCGTATCGGGGCTACGACGTCCTGGCGCAGCACTTTCCCCCGAGCAACGACTACGTGAACGAGTTCGTCGTCGTCCGCTCACGGACGCACACCTTCGGCGATCCCGCGTTCCGCAAGAAGGTCGCGTCGCTCGCGGGGGCGATCTCGGTGACCGGGGCGGTGCAGCCGGTGCGCACCTTCTACTCGACCGGCAATCGCATGCTCGTCTCCCGTGACCGCCACGCGGCCGTGCTGCTCGTCGGCATGCGGGGGAACGGGGACGAGGGCATCGGGAGGGTGATCGAGGCGGTCGACGCGGCGGCCGGAGAGGGCTTCGAGACCGCGATCACAGGCGAGTTCACGGCCGACCGCGACTTCACGACGCTGTCGGAGCAGGATCTGGAGAAGGGCGAGCTCGAGTTCGGGCTCCCGGTCGCGCTGCTCGTGCTGCTGCTCGTCTTCGGCGCGGTGGTCGCCGGGCTCCTGCCCGTGCTGGTCGCGCTCGTGGCGATCGTGATCGCGCTGGGGCTGACGGCGCTCGTGGGGCAGGCCTTCGATCTCTCGGTCTACGTCGTGAACATGATCTCGGGGATGGGGCTCGCGCTCGGGATCGACTACTCGCTGTTCGTCGTCTCGCGGTTCCGAGAGGAGCGTCGCCTCGGCAGCGAGCGCCTCGAATCGATCGCGACCGTCGGGTCGACCGCGAGCCGCGCCGTGTTGTTCAGCGGCTCGGCGTTCGTGCTCGCGATGCTCGGGATGGTGCTCGTCCCCGACACGATCCTCCGCAGCCTCGCGACCGGCGCGGTGCTCGTCGGGGTCGTGACCGTGCTGGCGGCGCTGACCCTCCTGCCCGCGATCCTCGCCCTGATCGGCGACGGCGTGAACGCCCTGCGCGTTCCGTGGCTCGGGCGGCGCGCGCAGGAGGAGGCGGGAGCCGAGGGTCGTGTCTGGTCGCGCGTCGTTCGCTCGGTGACACGCATGCCCGTCGTGGCAGCCACCCTCTCCGTCGTCGCCCTGCTCGTGGCCGCCGCGCCGCTGCTGTCGATCCACACGGGGTTGACCGGCGTCCGCGAGCTCCCGGATCGCTTTCACGCAAAGCGCGGCTTCACGATGCTCCAGCAGGAGTTCGGCGTCGGTACCCCCGACTCGGTCCAGGTCGTGGTCGAGGGCAACGTCGGATCGACACGGCTGAAGAGCGCGATCGCGAAGCTCGACCGGCGGATGGGCGCAGAGCCCGCGTTCCTCACGCCCGATGTCTCCACCAGTCCGGATGGACAGGTCGCGAACGTCGAGGCCTTCGTCGCCGGCGACAGCCGCGACGAACGCGCGCTCGACGCGGTGCAACGGCTCCGTTCCACGGTCGTGCCCGAGCTGTTCGGCGGACTCGGTGCCACCGTGCTCGTCACGGGCGAGACGGCCGAGGTGCTCGACTACCGCGCCCTGACGGACGCCTGGCTGCCGATCGTGTTCGCGTTCGTGCTCGGTCTCAGCTTCGTGTTGCTGACGGTCGCGTTCCGCTCGGTGGTGCTCGCTGCCGTCGCGATCGGCCTGAACCTGCTCTCGGTCGGCGCCGCGTACGGGCTGATCGTGCTCGTCTTCCTCCACGGCGTCGGTCGCGACGTGCTCGGGTTCACGGAGGTCGAGGTGATCGCCGCCTGGCTGCCGCTCTTCCTGTTCGCGGTGCTCTTCGGTCTCTCGATGGACTACACGGTCTTCCTCCTCAGCCGTATCCGCGAGCGGGTCGTGCTCGGCGAGGGCACGACCGCGGCGGTGGAGCACGCGGTCGCGTCGACCGCGCGGATCATCACCGGCGCGGCCCTGATCATCATCGCCGTGTTCGTCGGGTTCGCGGCGGGCGATCAGGTGGAGTTCCAGGAGATGGGCTTCGGCGTCGCGGTCTCGCTGCTGATCGACGCGACGCTCGTCCGGCTCGTGCTGCTCCCTGCGGTGCTCGCCCTGCTCGGCGAGCGCAGCTGGTACCTGCCGCGCTGGCTCGACTGGCTCCCGCACCTCGAGGTCGAGGGCACCGCGGCGGCACCTGAGGCGAAGCGCTAGGAGCGCGCCGAGGCGATTCGCTCAGAGGGTCGCGAAGCCGGTCGTCCGCGGCGCGACGAGGAGCGGGCTCTCCGGCAGTCCGGCCGGCGGCTCGTTCGCGTTGTAGCCGCCGGGCGCCACGTCGTTGGGCGTGTCGGGATGGAACAGCGCTGCGAGCAGCTGGATGTGGCCGCGCCCGATCGAGAGCTCCCACTGACCGCCGCCGTAGGCGCCGATCCCCTTCTCCTCGCAGTAGTCGTAGGTCGCGAAGAGACGCTCCACCGAGCCGAAGCGGGACGGCTTCACGTTCACCGTGCGCGGGGGCCAACGCAGCTTCTCGATGTCCTCGATCGAGTGGATGACCGCGTCCCAGGTGACGCGGTCGGCGACCGGCTCGAGGAGGGGAAGCGTCTCGGGGGTCAGCGCCGGGTCCTCGATCCAGGCGTCAGGGAACGCCTCGAGCACACGACGGTAGAGATCGGGATCGGGCGGGTTGTCGACCACCGTGCCCTGGTACTGGCCCTTCAGGTCGATCGAGTCGACGCAGTCGAGCGCGCGGAGCTCGTCGAAGATGTCGTCGGTCCACTCCGGTCTGGCGTCGAGCTTGAAGCGCAGCCAGGGGTAGAGCGCGAGGAACGCCCGCAGCCGGTACGTCGCCGGAGGAGAGCCGAGCCCGCCGGAGGCGACGAACGTGACGGGTCGCGGCGTCCGTCCCACGACCTCGCCGAGCGAGCGCCCGTCCTGGCGCAGCGCGAGGTCGAGTGCCGCGCTCTCGAAGGCCCAGCGCCGGTAGTCGACGAACTCGTGGCGCTCCGGCTGCTCGACGAAGAGCGGCAGGTCGGCCAGGTGCCTGGAGAACGTGTCCAGCGTCCATTCCCCCTCGAGCGCCAGCACGGCGCCGCGGGCCTGTTGCGCCTCCTGCGCGCCGGAGTCGTAGGTGACGTCCTCGCCGAGACCTTCCTCGTCGCCGCCGGTCAGGCGCACGACCGTCGTCTTGCGGGTGAAGTCCGAGCGCACGACGAGCTCGTGCGGCTCGAGCCCGTACTCGTCGATACGCAGCGGAAGATCGCGGACGAGGTCGTAGAGGGACATGGTCAGAGAGTTGCGTGGGCGACCGCGATCGCCGCCGCGAGCCCGGCGTTCGCGACGATCAGGTCGCGGTTGACCCGACGGGTCTCACCGCCCGAGCGGTCGTGAAGCGCGGCGAGCACGAACGGCGTCACGTCCTGGCCGACGATACCCCGCTCGCCCGCCTCGGCGACGATCTCCTCGATCAGGTCGTCGACGTCCAGGCTCTCGTCCGGCGGGCGGCCGACGAGGATCCCGGCGCCTCCGAGGCTCCAGTGCGCGGCAGCGATCGTCGCCGCGTCGTCTGCGGAGTCGATCCGTGCCGAGACCGGGGGCCCGCCGCCGGCCGCGTAGAAACGCGGGAGCGTTTCGGTGCGGTAGCCGAGCACGGGGACGCCGAGGCTCTCGAGCACCTCTGCGGTCGCGTACACGTCGAGCAGGGACTTGACGCCGGAGGACACGATCAGCGCCGGCACGCGCGCGCAGACCCCGAGGTCGGCCGACACGTCGGGTGGCACCGGAAAGCCCTTGTGCACGCCGCCGAGCCCGCCCGTGCCCATGAACTGGACGCCCACCGCGGCAGCGCAGACGAGCGTGCCACCCACCGTGGTCGCGCCGACCGCGCGCTGCGCGATGCACGCCGCCAGATCACGTGGCCCGAGCTTGCGCGCTTCGGGGGTGAAGCGCTCGAGCTGCGGTGCTGTGAGCCCGACGACGATGCTCCCCTCGAGCACGCCGATCGTCGCGGGCACCGCCCCCGCGTGACGCACGGCGGCCTCGCTCGCGAGCGCGACCTCGATCCCGTCGGGCGCGGGGAAGCCGTGGGCGACCAGCGTCGTCTCGAGCGCGACGACGGCCCGCCCCTCCTCGAGCGCGGCCCGGACCTCGTCGCTCAGCCGGATCGGGTGCTCCACGCGGCGCAGCGTAGTCGCCGCGACTCCGCCGACTGCGCAGATCCGCAGCCGGCCGGCCGGCCGTTGCTGCCGCGCCCTACCGCGCGGCCCGGCAACTCCCCCCGCAACTGCCCCCAGGGGCTCCCAACTGCCCCGAGGGGCACCCCGGGTGTCCCTGAGGTCACGCTAGCGGGAGTCGGGTCACATCACTGTGTCGTGTTCGTGACGGTTCTGCGTCGTCTTCGTGTCGGCTCTGCGACAGCGCGCGGGGGCCGCGCGGCGAGCAATGCGCGGTTGCGGGAGACGACCGCGTCTCCGCTAGGGCATTGCCCCGGTGCGCTGCACGCAGCGGGCCGCGGCCTCGAGGGCGAGCTCGGGCCCGCCGAGGAGGTAGCCGGCCGCGAGCGCGTCACCGGCGCCGGTCGTGTCCACGACCGCGTCGACCGCGAGCGCCGGGCGCTCGTCGCCGTCGAACGAGCAGCCGCGTGCGCCGCGTTTGAGGATCCAGGCGGCGCCGCGGATCGGCCCTCCGATCACCCCGCTCTCCTCCTCGTTCGCGAACACGACGTCGGGTCGGAGCGACTCGACGAGCGCACGGAAGCCGACTGCCCCTGCGGCGCGGATCGCGCTCCACGACGAGAGGTCGATGCTGAGGCGGGCCCCGTGATCCCGCGCGAGGCCGACGGCGCGTGCGACGGCCGATGCGACCGGCTCGCCGCACAACGCGTAGCCGGAGACGTGCAGGTGGTCGCACGCCAGCCAGTCCGGTGAGAGCTCGGCGGCGAAGAGGCGGGCCGCCGCGCCCCGGTCGGGGAACATCGAGCGCTCGCCGCGCTCGTCGACCAGCGAGACCACGATGCCGTTGCCGTCGTCCTCCAGGGGGCCGAGCAGCTCGACTCCGCGCCGCTCGAGCTCCGACGCCGCGAGTCGACCCGCCGGATCGGAGGCTCGCTTGCCCAGCCAGGCCGCGTCGCCGCCCAGCTCGGCCACCCAGGCGGCGACGTTCGCTCCCTGACCTCCCGCCGACAGCGAGATCTCGCGCCGGCGTGTCCGCGCCGGACGCGACGGGACCGTCGATCCGCACCACGACGTCGAGGGCGAGATCCCCGAGCGACACGACGCGCATGGCCTACGATCGTCTCATGGCGCGTCACGACGGGGTGGACGAGGATCGCGGCCGCAGGCGCAGGATGCGCTCGTACGTCGTCGGAGGGATCGTCGGCGCATCGGCTGCGGCAGCCGCGCTCAGGCGCGCCCGGCGGCCCCGGCGACGACGGCCCGTGCAGGCGGGTCTGGCCGCATTCGAGAGCGCTCCCTGCTACCGCGAGTTGCTCGAGAAGGAGCGCAACGAGGGGCCGTAGCCGCGCTCCACGCGGGCGGCCAGGACGACCGTGTGGAGGTTGACGCTCGCGTCGCCGATCCCGAGCTGCTGGCCCACGAGAAGCGCGCGCGCCGAGTAGTAGAGGAACGCCTTCGGCGTGACCACCGGGCGGACGGTGCGGATCACGAGGAACGGGCCGAAGACCCGCTCGACGTAGGGCGCGGCGGGAGTGGGCAGCCGGTGCTCGATCTCGAGCCGTGGGTGCATGTTGTTCTTCTCGCTCGCGTCGAGCACCCAGACCGCTCGGCCGAGCGGCGCCTCGCGGCGGAGGACACTGAGCGCGAGATCCGGGTCGGCCCGCGGCACGACCGTCGTCGGGAACGACGAGCCGCGCCGCTCCCACGCCCCGAGGTAGAGCGGGTCGTAGCCGAACAGCACGTCGTCGGGCCGGCTCGTACGCGCCAGCCACGTCTCGGCGGCCGCGCGCGCCGCCTGGCGAGCGTCGGGCTCCCAGTCGAAGAGCGGCGTCGAACGGTGCCACGCCCAGGCGACCTGGGTCACCACGAGCGCCGCGGTCGCGACGATCGCGAGCGCGGGCAGTCGCCTCGCGACGCGGGTGATCGTGGTCGCGACCGACGATCGCGAACAGCGGCAGCAGGAAGATCAGGTGGCGCGACTCGGGGGCCGTCGAGCTCCCGAGCCGCGCGAGCAGGAACGCGGCGACGCGTGGCGCCCGACCGAGCACAGCGACGAGTGCGCGCGCTTCGCGCCGGAGCAGCACGACGCCGGCCGCGGCGGCGCCGACCGCGAGCAGCGTCACCGGCCACCAGCCGGCGCTCGCGTCGCCGGCCGAGTGCCAGAAGTAGCGGACGACCGCGGTCGGGCCGCCGAGCTTCGCCCCGCCGCCGCCGACCCCGACGTCGAAGCGGCCCGCGAGGACGAGGTCGGTGAGCCAGAACGGGATGCCGAGCACGAGCACCGCCGCCCCGGCGACGGCCGCCTCACGGATCCGCTCGCGTCCCGCGACCAGCACGTAGGCGGCCTGCCCGGCCAGCATCAGGACGCCGTAGGGATGCGCGGCCACCGTGAGCAGCGCGGTCGCGACCCACAGCGCCCACCGTCCGCGGCCGCCGCGGTCGAGCGCGCGGAGGAGCGAGAGCGTGCAGGCGAGCGAGAGGAAGAGGAAGAGGCTGTACATCCGGCCGTAGACGCCGTGGAAGAGGAACAGCCAGCTCGGTGCGACGATCAGCGTCGCAACGAACCCGACGGGAGGGCTCGCGAGCCGCTTTCCGAGTGCCGCGACGAGCGGGAGGCTCGCGACCGCGAAGGTCGCGGAGAGCAGCCGCAGACCGCCGAGCCCGAAGCCGAGGTGGGCGACTCCCCAGGCGAGCAGGAAGTGGAGCGGGGCGCCGCCGCGATCGCGCGTCACGTGCTCGACCACGCCCGGCAGCGAGTCGCGGCCGATGAAGAGGGCGAGCGTCTCGTCCTCGTGCGGCGGCCACGCCATCAACTGGTGGAGCAGGAACGCGGTCGAGGCGACCATCACGCCGACGACCCCGACGAGCGGCCAGCGCGCCTCCAGCCACGCCCGCGCGAACGTCCGCTCGGCCGCGCGCGGCGCGCTCTTCCCCTGTGCCTCGATCCCTTGCGTCATCGTGGTTTCGGACATCTTCGCTGGTAGATTGGCCGCCCATGCCGATCTACGAGTACCGCTGCCCGAACGGTCACACGTTCGAGGTGTTCCAGCGGATGACCGACCCGCCGGTCAGCGTCTGCGAGACGTGCGGCGCGGGGCCGGTGGAGAAGGTTCTCTTCCCGGTCGCGGTGCATTTCAAGGGATCCGGCTTCTACTCGACGGACTACGGACGCGGCTCGCGCAAGGGCGGGAAGGAGTCCGAGGCGTCCACGACCTCGTCCGACGGCGGCGGAGCGGAGAAGCAGACCGAGCAGACTGCCGCGAAGACCGACGCGAAGTCCTCGGACACGAAGAAGCCCGACTCGTAGCGGCAGCTCACTGCCCGCGGCTGCCCACGTAGCAGCCCGGCGCGTAGGGAAGCCCGCGGGCGGGAGCGAGCGGCGCGGAGCGGCCGGTGAACATCGCGACGGTCGAGACGTTGTCCTCGCTGCCGAGGATCACCGACTCGCCCCCGACCGTCGCCGGATCGCCGCCGAGCCGGCAGTGCAGCGCCTTGCCTTTGTCGGCCCGGAAGTAGACCCATCCGAGCTGCATCAGCTGCCACGCTCCGAGGTCGGTCGCGAGCGGCGCAGCAAGCTTGTCGCCCTTGAAGGGCAGCTTGAGCGCCGTCCCGAAGCCCGTCACCTTGTCGAGGGTCGCCTCGACGACCTCCTGCTGGCGCCGCGCGCGTGTGAAGTCCGTCTCCGCGGGGTCGAGCAAATTGCGGCGGATGCGCGAGTAGACGAGCGCCCGCCGCCCGTCCATGTGCTGCGGCGCCGCGCGCGAAGCGCCACCCGGGCCATGCGGCGCACCGTCTTGCGGTCTTGTAGGGGCAGTCGAACCTGTCCGAGCGGATGGGCCGCGGAACCGTGATCTCGATGCCCCCGACGGCGTCGATCAGCTCGCGAAACCGATCGAAGTCGACGAACATCACGTGGTTCACGTCGAGGCCCGTCAGGTCCCTCACGGTGCGGAGCGCGAGGGCCGGCCCGCCGATCTGGTTCGCGGCGTTGATCTTGCCGAGCCCGACCTCCGGGATCTCCACCTGGAGGTCGCGCGGGATCGAGAGGAACGCGAGCCGCTTCTTGCCGGGATCGGTGCGCATCAACATGATCGAGTCGGACCTGTTCGCGCCGGAGCGCCCTTTCTGCGTGCCGCCGTCGGTGCCGAGCACGAGGATCGTGGTCGGCGTCGAGACGAGCAGGCCGTCCTTCTTCTTCAGCTGCTTCCGTACGCCGACCGGCACGCGGTCGTTCGCCTCCGACACGCCGCTCGAGACCGCGTGGTAGCTCGCGATTCCCCACGCGAGAAGCAGGACGAAGAGCACGATCAGCCCGACGGCGACCCATCGTCCCCAGCGCCGCGGCCGCGTCGGTCTTCGGGGCGCCGGGCGCTGACTCGCCCGGCGTCGTGGACGCCCGTGCGGATTCCCGAGCGAGCGGCACCCGCCCCTTGACCCGGCCGCCGCGGTATACGCGATACGGCTTGTCCTTGGCGGGCATCCGGCCGGGTATGGTAGCCGCGCGGTGCCGTCGGACTCGGTCATCGGCGTGGACGTCGGCGGGACGAAGATCCGCGCCGGAATGGTCGCGCGGGACGGCTCCATCGGCCGCGCGCTCGAGATCGAGACGCCGACGGACGGGCCCGAGCCGTTCTTCGAGGCGCTCGGCGCGGTGATCACGGAGCTGCTGCCCGAGGGGCCGGCCGCGATCGGGATCGGCATCCCCATGAACATCGACCGGCGCACCGGGATGGCGCTCGGCGCGGCGAACCTCCCGCTCGTCTCGCTCGACGTGACGGGACGCGTCCGCTCCCGCTTCGGCCTGCCCGTGGGGCTCGAGAACGACGGCAATGCGACCGCGCTCGCCGAATGGCGCTGCGGGGCGGCGCGCGGGGCGACGGACGTCGTCGCGCTCGCGCTCGGCACCGGGGTCGGGGGTGGTCTCGTGCTCGACGGCCGGCTGTTCCGCGGGTGGACGAGATCGGTCACATCGTGGTCGAGGCGGACGGCCCGCCGTGCCAGGGCAACTGCCACGGGCACGGCCACCTCGAGGCGCTCGTCTCCGGCGAGGCCGCCTGCCGTGCCGCCCGCGCGATCTGGGGCGAGGAGGCCGACGCGCACCGGCTGGTGCACGAGGCAGAGCAGGGTGACGGGCGGGCCGTCGCCGAGCTCGAGCGCATCGGTCACTTGCTCGGGCTCGCGATCGGCTCGCTGTGGAACATCTTCAGCCCGGACGTCGTGGTCGTGGGCGGAGGTTTCGGAGCCGCGGCCTGGCCTCACATGCGAGCCTCCGCGCTCTCCGCCGCGCGGCGCGAGGCGCTCCGTCCCGCAGACCGGGAGCTCGAGATCGTTCCGGCGGAGCTCGGGGACGACGCCGGGCTCGTGGGGGCCGCGCTCGTCGGCTTCGAGGCGCTCGACGGAGTGCGCTAGCCGTGACTCCACGGGCCGGGTAGATGCCGCTCGCGGTCTGCGCCACCCCGATCGGGAATCTCGGCGATGTCACGCTGCGGGTGCTCGACGAGCTTCGTGCCGCGGACGCCGTTCTCTGCGAGGACACGCGGCACACCCGGGTGCTGCTCGACCGCCACGGGATTCGTGCGCGGCGGCTCGTGAGCCTCCACCGGCACAACGAGGGCCGACGCATCGGGGAGATCGTTCCGCTCCTGCTCGTGGGAGAACGGCATGCGCTCGTCTCGGACGCCGGCCTGCCCGGGATCAACGACCCGGGTGGACGACTGGTCGCGGCCGCGATCGAGGCCGGCGTCCCGGTCAGCGTGCTGCCGGGCCCGAGCGCGGTCGAGACCGCGCTCGTCGCGAGCGGTCTGGGCGCGCCCGGATACCGGTTCCTCGGCTACCTGCCGCGCCGCGCGGCGGAGCTCGCGGCGCTCTGGGAGGAAGCGCGGGCCTGGCCGTACGCAGCGGTCGCGTTCGAGTCTCCGAAGCGGCTGCCCCGCTCACTCGGGAGCCTCGCGCGCGTCGACCCGGAGCGGCGGGTCGCGGTCTGCCGCGAGCTGACCAAGCGCTTCGAGGAGATCGCACGCGGAACGGCTGCAGAGCTGGCCGCGCGTTTCGCGCAGCCGGCCAAGGGCGAGATCACGCTCGTCCTGGCGCCCGGTGCCGGCGGAGACCTCGGGCTTCGCAGATGCGGTCGGCGCGGTCCGCAGGCTCGTCGCGGCGGGCGCGACCCGGCGTGCGGCGACCGACGTCGTCTCCGAGCTCGCCCGCACCTCGCGCAATGCCCTCTATCGAGCGTCGCTCGACCTGTCGGATTGACGCCGTCCGGCGCCCTCGTTAACCTTCACCTCCCGCGTTGCCGTCGCTGAGAACAAGGAGGTGCTCATGCACCGGATTCTCGCGCTCGGCGCGGTCTCGTTGCTCGCCGCAGTCATCTGCGCCGACGCAGCGGCCTGGTCGTGGCCGGCCGACGGCGTGGTACTCCAGCCGTTCACCCTGGGCGGAGACGCCTACGCGGCCGGGCAGCACCGCGGGATCGACGTCGCAGGCCCGGACGGGTCAGATGTCCGGGCGCCCGCCGCGGGCGTCGTCACGTTCGCGGGGTCGCTCCCGACGTACGGGCGCGGCGTGACGATCCTCACCTCGGACGGCTATGCGGTCACGCTCGTCCACCTCGGAGCGATCGACGTCGCCACGGGAGCGAGCGTCGCAGAGGGCGCCCCGATCGGGACGATCGGATCGAGTGGGACGCCCGAGCACTCCGTGCCGAGCGTCCACCTCGGGATCAGGCGGGCCGCCGACGAGCAGGGATACGTCGATCCACTCGGCCTTCTGCCGCCGCGTGGGGTGGCGTCCGACCCGAGCGCGGAGCCGGCGCCGGCGCCGGAGCCCACGACGCCGCCCGTGACCGTCGAGTCGCCCGTTCCGCCTGCCGCGGCGCCCGTTCCGCAGCCCGCGCCCGTCACCGCCACGGCTGCTCCGGCGGCGGCAACGCCGACGCAGCCGGCCGGCTCGCCCGCCAGCGTCCCGCCGGTCACCGCGACCTCCGCGACGCCGTCGACGACCGACGTCGAGACGGGGGCGCCGGGGAGCGACCGCGTCTCGGCGGCCGCGCCGTCGACGGCCGCGCGCGGGCCCACGCCGACCGCTGTCGCGGCCGCCTCCGGCTCGACTCCGACCGGCACGTCGCCCGGGGACGCCGCTGCGCCGGTGTTCGAGGTGAACCCCGGAGCGGCCGCCCCGGCGGCTCACCACCCGACGAGCGTACGTACGGACGGTCCGGTACGAAGCCGTCCTACCGGTCAGGTGCCGCTGCCCACGGTCGCGAAACCGACGGTCGTCACCGCCGCGGCCGCACCTGCGTCGCGTGCCTCGCGGCCACCCGCGGCCCATCCGGCGGCGGCGAGGAGCCGGCCCGTCCTGCCGGCCGCACACGCGGCCGTCGACACCACTCGAACGGCCGCGGTGAGCTCGCAGGCCAGACCCGTGTCGCACGTGCAACGGCGCGCGGCCGAGCCCGAAATGCACCCCGCGGCGGCCGCGCGGCGGGCTCTGGGCGGCGGGGCGGTCGTGCGCGCGTCCGCCGGTCCCACCCCGACCGCTCCGCGACGGGCGGAGATGCCGGCCGCCGTCGTGCCGCCGGCGTCCGTTCCGGTCGATCTGCACAGGATCGGGCTCGCGGCCGCCCTCGTCCTGCTGCTGGCCGCGGTGGGGGTGCGGCGTGTCGTCCGGAGGATCGGCGGGAACGGAGGCATCGCGCTGCCGCACCCGTGGACGACCGGCACGTGAGCGCGTAGCCGCCGAGCGAGCGTCGCGGTGCTCGAGCCGCTCCAGAAGCGGGTGGGCGAGAACCGCGGCGCTCGCGAAGCTCGCCGGTCCGAGGGGGCCCGTCGCAAGGCCTCGACGCACGCGACGGTCGCTCGCGTGAGCCACCCGAGTGGATGGATGCTTGCGCTCAACGCTACGTTTGGTTCATGAAGCAAACCGGCAGCGCGTGCGTCTGAAGCTATCCCGCCCGGAGCAGGGCAAACGAGTGCGCGTGGCGACGCGTACTACCTGACGACGCCGATCTACTACGTGAACTCGACCCCGCACATCGGGCACGCGTACACGACCGTCGCCGCGGACGTCTTCACGCGCCATCAGCGGCAGCGCGGGCGCGACACCTTTCTCCTCACCGGCGTCGACGAGCACGCGTCGAAGGTCGCCCGCGTCGCCGCGGAACAGGGCCTCGCCCCCCAGGACTACGTCGACGGCATCGCCGAGGCATGGCGCGCCCTGCCGGCCCGTCTCGACGTCGCCAACGACTTCTTCATCCGGACGAGCGACGACGGGCACAAGCAGTTCGTGCAGGAGTTCCTGCAGCGCATTCGCGACAACGGCCGCGACGACATCTATCAGGACGTCTACGCCGGTCTGTACTGCGTCGGCTGCGAGGCGTTCAAGACCGAGGCGGAGCTCGTCGACGGCAAGTGCCCCGAACACGACGTCGAGCCGGAGTGGATCGAGGAGCGCAACTGGTTCTTCCGGCTCTCCGCCTATCAGGAGCAGCTGCTCGCGCTGTACGAGGAGCGGCCGGATTTCGTCCTGCCGGCGTTCCGCGCCAACGAGGCGAAGGCGCTTCATCGCGGGCGGCCTGCAGGACTTCTCGATCAGTCGCGCGGGACAGCCGTGGGGCATACCGATCCCCTGGGATCCCGATCAAGTCGCCTACGTCTGGGCCGACGCGCTCGTCAACTACCTCAGCGCGCTCACGTACGCGCGCCCGGGCGAGGATCTGATCCCGACCTACTGGCCGGCGGTGCGGCACCTGCTCGCGAAGGACATCCTCCGCTTCCATTGCGTCTTCTGGCCCGCGTTGCTCCTGGCGGCCGGATACGAGGTCCCGCGCCAGCTCTTCGTGCACGGGTACCTGCTCCTCAACGACCGCAAGATCTCGAAGTCGCTCGGGAACGTCGTCGACCCGCTCGATCTGATCGACGTCTACGGCGCGGACGCGGTGCGGTTCTGGTGCGCCCGGTCGGTCTCGTTCGGGCAGGACGGGGTCGCCTCGATCGACGGTCTCCGGGAGCGGTACGAGCGCGAGCTGGGCAACGACCTCGGCAACCTGCTCTCCCGCGTGACGGCGATGATCGCCCGCTACCGCGACGGCTCGCTCGCGGCGGTGCCGCGGGACGACTCGCCCGTCGCGGCTGTGCTCGAGACCCTCGGCGCCGACGTCGCCGCCGGGCTCGACGGCTTCGACTTGACCGGCTCGCTCGAGCGGATCTGGGAGGTCGTGCGCGCGCTCAATCGCCACGTCGAGGAGACCGCGCCCTGGCAGCTCGCGAAGGACGAGGCACGCGCAGAGGAGCTCGACCACGCCCTCTACGACCTCGTCGACGGGCTTCGGGCCGTCGCGGTCGCGCTCGCCGCGTATCTCCCCGGGACGTCCGCGCGCATCCTCGCGGCCCTCGGCCAGCCCCCCGCGCTCGACTGGGACGAGGTCGTCTACGGCCGCGCGGTCGCGGTCGAGAGCCTGCAGGCCGCTGCGCCGCTCTTCCCGCGCGTGGACGAAGCAGCAACCGCGGCGTGACCGACACGCACGCCCATCTCGACGCGTGCGCGGAGCCGGACGCGGTCGTCTCGCGCGCTCGAGACCACGGGGTGACGCGGATCATCACGATCGGAACGGGCATCGACTCGTGCCTGCGTGCGCTCGAGATCGCCGCCTCCCATGCGGGCGTCGCCGCCGCGCTCGGGATCGACCCGCACCACGCGACGAGCGGCGACGCGGGCAGGATCGAAGAGCTGCGCGAGCTCCTGACCGGGCCGCAGGTGGTCGCGGTCGGCGAGACCGGGCTCGACGGGTACCACGGCGCCGACACGCTCCGCGAACAACGGGCCCTGCTCGACGAGCACCTCGCGCTGGCCGACGCGCTCGGGCTCCCGGTCGTGATCCACAGCCGAGCTGCGAGCGCCGAGACGGCCACCGCGCTGGCGCCGTTCCGGGGTGTCGTGGTCCTGCACTGCTTCTCCGAGCCGGACCTCCTGTCGCCCGCGCTCGACCGCGGGTACTACGTCTCGTTCGCGGGGAACGTGACCTACCCGAAGGCCGACGCGCTGCGCGCGTGCGCCGCGCGGGTATCGCCGGACAGGATCCTTGCCGAGACCGACAGCCCGTATCTCGCGCCGCAGCCCGTGCGTGGGAGGCCGAACGAGCCGATGCACCTCCGCCACACCCTCGCCGTGCTCGCCGATCTGCGGGACGAGCCCGTCGACAAGCTCGAGGCTCTGATCGACGCGAACGCATCGGCCGCGTTCGGTCTCGCCGCCGCGTGAGCGGGGTCGTCCCGAAGAAGTCGCTCGGCCAGCATTTCCTGGTCGACCGGAACGTGCTCGGCGTGATCGGCCGGCTGGCCGGGTTGGAGCCGGACGACGTCGTGCTCGAGATCGGTCCGGGCCTTGGCGTGCTGACCACCTACCTCGCCGACCGCGTTGCGCGCGTCCATGCCGTCGAGCTCGACCGGAGCCTCGAGGAGCCTCTGCGCATGAAGCTCGGCGAGCGGGCCAACGTCGACCTCACCTTCGGTGACGCGCTCTCGGTCGACCTCGGAGCGCTCGATCCGACGCCCGGAAAGCTCGTGTCGAATCTCCCGTACAGCGTCGCGACGCCGCTCGTGGTCGAGACGCTCACGGGACTTGCCTCACTCGGCGCGTGGTGCGTGATGGTGCAGCGCGAGGTCGCCGACCGATTCTTCGCCGAGCCCGGGACGAAGGCATACGGCGCCGTCTCGGTGCTCGTCCGCCTGCACGCGCGCAGGACGGGCTTTCATCCGGTCTCCCGCAGCGTCTTCCGGCCGCAGCCGAACGTCGACTCCGCGCTCGTCGCGTTCTCGCGGATCGCCGGGCCGAGCCGTGTCGAGGACGTCCGGCGCGTCGTGACGGCCGCGTTCGCGCACCGCCGCAAGACGCTCGCGAACTCGCTCGCGCTGGCGGGCCTTGCGCCGCGCGACCGTGCGGTGGAGGCGCTCCGGCGGCTGGGCAGACCGGCGGGCATACGGGCCGAGGCGCTCGAGCCCGAGGAGTTCGTCGAGCTGACCGAGAGGCTCGCGGCGTGAGCGACTGGCGCTCGCGTGACGCACCGGCAAAGGTGAACCTCGCGCTCGTCGTCGGCCCTCGCCGGGCCGACGGCAAGCACGAGGTCGTGACCCTGCTCGACCGCCTTACGCTCGCGGACACCGTCGGCGTCAGACGAGCCGCCGAGACCCGCGTCGCCGGCTTCCCGGGCGACACCCTCGTTCGCGCCGCGCTCGACGCCCTCGCGCGCGTCGCCGGCGGCGACCCGCGCTTCGAGGCGCGCATCGAGAAGCGGATCCCGATCGCGGCCGGGCTCGGGGGAGGCTCGAGCGACGCGGCGGCGGCGCTCGCGCTCGCGAACGAGCCTGCTGGGCTCGCCGCTCGGGCCGGACGAGCTCCACGCCGTCGCGGCCTCGCTCGGCGCCGACGTCCCCTTCTTTCTCCGTCCCGGTGCGCACCTCGGCACCGGCGACGGCACGAGCCTCGAGCCGGTCTCACTGCCGCGCGATCACGTCGTGCTGCTCGTTCTCGCCTCCGACGCCACCAAGTCGTCGACCGCCGACGTGTACACGGCCTTCGACCGGCGCCGGGGAGAGGTCGGTTTCGAGGAGCGGCGTGCCGCGCTGGCGAGGGCGCTCGACGCGGTCCGCACGTCCTCCGACCTCGGGGCGCTCCCGCCGAACGACCTGGCGTCGTCCCCGCTCGCGGACGAGCTCAGGCGGCTCGGCGCCCTGCGGGCGGACGTCACGGGGGCCGGGCCGGTGGTGTTCGGCCTCTTCGCCGAGCGCGCCGCCGCCGACCGTGCTCGCGCGGCGCTCGACTCGCGCGGCGCGCGGACGTGGCTCACGGAACCCGGCTGATACCGTCGGCGACGTGGGAAGCCATCTGCTGATCGAGCACCGCGAGCGTCCGCTCACCCGGCGTATTCGCCAGAACCGACTGAGGTCGCCGTCGCGATCGCCGCCGCCGAGGCGATCCTCGTGATCGTCGGAGCGATCCCGTGGTGGGTCGTCGTGCTGCTCGCGCTCGCCTCCGTCGCTGCGTACGCCGCGTGGGGCAGGGAGCACGAGAGCCCCGACGTGCGTGTGCTCACGTGGGCGGCGGCGGTCTCGCAGCTTCTCGTCGTCCTCGTACCCGTGCTCGCGGGCGCCCTCGTGATCCTCGCGGCGGTCGCCGTCGTCCTGCTGGCCGCGCGTCGCGCTCGCGGCGATTCTGCTCGACCGCCGGTAGGAGGGCCTGCTCGGGATAGAATCCCCGGTCCCTTGGGGCGTGGCCAAGCGGTAAGGCAACGGGTTTTGGTCCCGTGATCCCAGGTTCGAATCCTGGCGCCCCAGCCATCGTTATCCCGTGATGCCGACGAGACTCGCTGCAGTCGTGATGGCCGGAGGCCTCGGAACGCGGATGCGTTCCTCGCTCGCCAAGCACCTGCACCCGCTCCTCGGGCGGCGGATGGTCGACTGGGTGATCGCGGCGGCCCTGCCGCTCGGCCCCGACCCGCTCGTCGTGGTCGCCTCGCCCGAGACGAAGGACTCGTTCGACGGGCTCGCCCTCGCGATCCAGGAGCGGCCGCTCGGCACCGGCGACGCCGTGCGCACCGCACGTCCGGCGCTCGGAGACGCGCGCGACGTGCTCGTCCTCTCGGGTGACGCGCCGCTCCTGACGACGGAGCTCCTGACGGAGCTGGTCGAGGCGCATCGTGCCGCGGGCGCGGCGGTGACCGTCCTCTCGTTCGTCCCGGCCGACCCCCGCAGCTACGGCCGGATCGTGCGCGACGGCGACGGCCGGCTGGTCGCGATCGTGGAGGCGGTCGACGCGACGCCCGAGCAGCTGGAGATCCGTGAGGTGAACTCGTCGATCTACGTCTTCGAGGCTGACGCGCTCTGGCCCGCGCTCGAGCAGCTGACGGCCCACAACGCGCAGGGCGAGCTCTACCTCACGGACGCGGTGCGCGCGATCGCGGGCACCGGCGCCCCGGTCGCCGTCCATGTCGCGGCCGACCCGCGCGAGGCCGAAGGCGTCAACACGAGGGTCGAGCTGGCGGCCGCGACGGCGGCCCTCCGCGACCGCATCAATCATGCGCACATGCTCGCGGGCGTCACGATCGTCGATCCGGCGTCGACGTGGATCGAGCCGTCCGTGACCATCGAGGCCGACGCCGTCGTGCAGCCGTTCACCGTCCTGCGCGGCGCGACGACGGTCGCGGCGGGTGCGGAGATCGGCCCGCACGTGGTCGCCGATCGACGCCGTCGTCGGGCCCGGCGCGCTCGTGGGGCCGTTCTGTTACCTTCGCCCCGGATCAGTGCTCGGAGCATCTTCCAAGGCGGGCACGTTCGTCGAGCTGAAGAACACTCGGCTCGGCGAGGGCACCAAGGTGCCGCACCTCTCGTACATGGGCGACGCCGAGATCGGCGACGGGACGAACGTGGGCGCGGGGTCGATCACCGTGAACCTGCCGCACCGGGCGGCCCCAAGCAGCCGACCCGGATCGGGCGTGACGTCAGGCTCGGTGTGGACACTGTGTTCGTAGCGCCGGTCACCCTGGGAGACGATGCGTGGACTGCAGCAGGCACGGTCGTAACGGACGACGTACCCGAGAATGCGCTCGTGGGCTTCCCGCCCAGGCAGAGCGTCAAGGAGGGGCGTGGTGGACGCAGGGACGATTGAGCAGGCGCTCCCCGGCTTCGAGCGCGCGACGCTGGAGCCCGCGTTGAAGCCCGGTCACGCGATCCCGCTCACGCCGCAGAAGCGGCTGATGGTCTTCTCGGGCCGCTCGCACCCGGTGCTCGCCGAGCGCATCGCCGAGCGCCTCGGGGTCGACCTCGGCGAGATCGAGCTGAAGACGTTCCCGAACGGCGAGACGTACTGCCGCTACTGCGAGTCGATCCGCGGCGTGGACGTGTTCCTCGTGCAGACCGGCAGCCCCCCGGTCGACCAGCACCTGATGGAGCTGCTCCTGATGATCCAGGCGGCGAAGCTCGCCTCCGCGAAGCGGATCACGGCGGTGATCCCGTGGTTCGCGTACTCGCGCCAGGACCGGAAGGCGAAGCCGCGCGAGCCGATCTCCGGCCGGCTCGTGGCGGACATGCTCCAGCTCGCCGGCGTCGACCGCCTGCTGACGATGGATCTCCACGCCGGCCAGATCCAGGGCTTCTTCACGATCCCGGTCGACCACATGACCGCGCAGCAGCTGTTCGCGCGGCACTTCCGCGACCTCGGCTTCCACGGCGAGGGCGTCGTCTCGGTCGCGCCGGACGCGGGCCGCGCGAAGGTCGCGGTCCGCTTCGCCGAGATGCTCGACGCGGAGTTCGCGGTCATGCACAAGACGCGGCTCGGCCCGACGCAGGTCGTCGAGATGACCGAGGTCACCGGCCGCGTCGCGCGACAAGGTCTGCATCGTCGGCGACGACGTGACCACGACGGGCGGCACGCTGATTGCCGGCGCGCGGGCCCTCCGCGAGCACGGCGCGCGCGAGGTCTGGGTCTACGTGACGCACGCGCTCCTGATCCCGAAGGGCTCGAGCGGCTTCGCCGGCGCGGAGGAGATCACGGGCATCGTCGTCACCGACACGGTCCCGATCGACCCGCGCGAGCGCCGGACAACCTACGGTGCTGACGGTCGCCGCCGCTGCTCGCGGAGACGATCATGAACGTCTTCTCCGACGACTCGGTCTCGGCGATCTTCGGCGGCGAGAACCAGCTGTTCTGACGGAGCACCGACGTCGCCAGACTGCCCGGCGCGACAGCCCCATCGCTTCACCAGAACCTTGCACTCGGCGAGTGTGATGTCGTATTTCCCGAGCTTGCGACAGGCGACCGCGACGTCGCGCGCCGACCGTCTGCTGGTGGTCGTTGCGACTCAACCAATCGACCAGCTTGTAGGGCGTGCGACATGCCGTGTGGACTCGACGTGAGAAGTCGTCGGCCTGCACCTGGGGCCTGGGCGCGCGAGGAGGAGTCACCGCGCCCACGAGCATCGTGGTCGCGGCGACGATCGAGGCGAGGCGAGGTAGACCGCTCCTGGGCGGGGGGCCGGCGTGCCGCCCCGTTCGGCTCGAGGGTGCCCGAGCCGGCGTCCTCGAAGTCCCTCGCTCGTTCGGTACTGCCGGGAGGGTCATGGTGCTCCCGTCCGGTCGCTCGGGGCGGGGGCGTCGATGCGAGACGCACGCAGACACCGTGTTCGGGGGAAACGCAGTTTGGTAACGTAGTGTCCGACGCAAAGAACCACGGCAGCCGACTTGGTGCCGCATGCGTTCAACCCCTGTCCGCGAGACGACGGGGAGCCGGCCCCCCCGAGCGGCGGGTGACTCATGGTGAGCCACCCGTGGCCGCTCGGACGTCATTACAGAGCTCAGCACTCCACTGTACGTCGCCGGTCCCCGATGGATGCTTCCGTAGAGCCCGGCGAGCGCGCTGCTGCCCGCGTAGAGGTTCTGGATCGCCGAGACCCCGGTTACCTCACCCTTCTTGCAGTCGAACGTGCCTGCGCTCCGAACCCCCCACGTCAACGTTCCGGAGCCGACACCCTCGATCGAGCCGGTGAACGTCTCGATCCCGTCGGTGTAGCTCTTGCCGGTCGTGCAGTTGATGATCCACTTGAAGACGTTCACACCGCGCCCCTGCAGGCTGCCCGTGTAGTCGAGCGCGAAGCCGCTGACCGTACAGCGGAGGACCCCCTGGTTCTCCTTGCTGATCGGCTTGCAAGCGGTCTTGGCCTTTGCCTTGGTGTCGACCGTGTAGCTGCCGGACACGTGCATCAGGGGCGGTGCGCCGGCCTCTGCCCCGGCGACGGACGCCGCGGCGACGACCATTGCGCCGACCACAAGTATCGTCTTGAGCCTCATCGCGCCTCCCTTCGTTGCTCGATCGCCCATGCGATCGGTCTCCGAGCGAGAATGCGCCGGACACCTTGCCGGGGTCCTTACAGAGCGCCAACGGAGGGGCGGATGGACTTCGGAATCCTGGGTCCACGCTCGAAGTCAGGCAGGACGGACGTGTGCTGCCCGTCCGGGGAGCGAAGCAGCGGGCGCTCCTCGCTCTCCTGCTCCTCCATGCGAACCAGGTCGTCTCGAGCAGCCGCCTGATCGACGAGCTGTGGGCCGACGACCCGCCGGAGTCGGGCTCGGCAGCGCTCCAGGTTCGCGTCGCGAGGCTCCGCAAGGCACTCGGGCCGGGCGGCAAGGCGATCGTGACCAGAGCACCCGGCTACGCGATCCACGTGGGCTCAGACCAGCTCGACCTCCAGCGGTTCGAGCGGCTGGTGGCCGAGGCAGACCGCGACCTGCGGGCACGAGACGCCGCTCGGGCCGCGTCAGGGCTCGGCGAGGCGCTGTCGCTCTGGCGTGGGGCTCCCCTCGCAGACCTTGCGGGCGAGGCCTTCGCACAACCCGCCATCGCCCGTCTCGAAGACCTGCGGCTGTTCGCGCAGGAGCTGCGCATCGAGGCTCAGCTCGCGCTCGGCCGTCACACCGAGTTGGTCGGCGAGCTCCAGGCACTGGTCGCGTCACAGCCGCTCCGGGAGGGACCGTGCGGCCAACTGATGCTCGCTCTCTACCGCGCGGGTCGCCAGGCCGAGGCTCTCGAGGCATACCAGACGACACGGCAGACACTCGTCGAGCAACTCGGTATCGAGCCAGGTCCGAGACTTCGAGACCTGGAGCGCTCGATCCTGCGTCAGGATCGAGCACTGGACATCGCGGTCGCACCGGCGGGCATGCGTTCGATCCTCACCGCGAGTATCTGCGGCCGGCCGCTGCAGCCGTTGCTGACGCTCGCCGAGCACCTTGCCCGGCATCCCCAGCGGGAGATGATCGCGGCCCGTCTGGTCGAGGACATGCGAACGCTCGCAGTCGCGTCTGCGGATGTCACCGCCGAGTGCGAGGAGCTTCGGGCGCGCGGGGTCGTTGCTCGAGCCGCCGTGTTCACCAGCGGCTCGCCGGGGTGAAGACGTCTCCCGGCTCGCGGCCGAGCAGGACGTCGATCTCGTGCTCGTTCCCGGCCCGGAACTGCTCGACGATCCCGAGGTGGACGAGCTTCTGCGACGCGCTCCCTGCGACGTCGCTGTCGCAGTCGGGCCGGAGGCGGTCCCGGGCGCCGTCCTCGTCCCGTTCGGCGGCAGCGAGCACGACTGGAGTGCAGTCGAGCTCGGGGCCTGGCTCGCCGGCAACTGGCACGCACCGCTGCGGCTGGCCGGACCTGCGGTCGACGGCGGAAAGGACGCCAGCCGCGCGCTCGCCAATGCATCGCTGGCCCTCCAGCGCGCTCTCGGCATCTCGGCCGAGCCGCTGCTCGTCGAGCCAGGCCCGGATGGGCTAGCCGCGGTGGCGGAGACATGCGCGATCTCCGTCATCGGCCTGTCCGAGCGCTGGCGGACCCAGGGGCTCGGATCGGTCCGGACGGCTCTCGTGCGGCGACCGGCCGGCCGATCCTGCTCGTCCGCAAGGGGCTCCGTCCCGGCGGGATCGCGCAGTCGCAGAACCTCACCCGCTTCACCTGGTCGCTGGGGACCGGCTGATCAGCGCGCCCACGGGGGTGGGGTGCCGTTTCACACAACGGGGCGACGTCTCGCTCGGCGGGGGGTCGGACGCTCGGACGTAGCCGCCGAACGTGTGCTCGACGCCCGGTACCACCCGCATCGTCTTCGCTCCTCCGGTCTCGACGCGGCTCAGGTAGTTGGGGCCGACCGCCTGCCGGTCCTGGTCGAGCCCGATCCTCCCGAGTGGGGAGTCGAGCTGCAACCCGCTCAGTGCCTCGAGGAACGGTGAGTCATTCCTCCCGTGCGCACGGGCCAGTGCCTGCAGCACTGCCTCGACGCCCTGGGCATACGCGAGCGGGGTTCCGGTGAGCGCGTCTTTCGCCGGGATCTCGGGAAAGGCCGCGGCGAACTCACGCGCGTACGCGCGCTCCGCTCGAGTCCACTGGACAGCCGGATTGCCGCCCACCACCAGTCCCTGCACGACGGGGATCACGCTCGGATCGGCGATCACCCGCGCGCTCGCCACGGCCTGGGTCGAGAGGTCGTGGCGGAGCGCGTAGCGCTTCAGCAACGCGGCCATCGGCAGGACCGCCTCGCCGACGTAGACGCCGTCGACATCCCCTGGGTATCTGCGCCCCGGCGGTCGCCGGGTCGACGCCGAGTGGGATCCAGATGCGATCCACGACGCTGCCGCCGAGCGCACAGAACTCGGCGATGAACCCTGCCGCTTGCGCCCATGCGTACGGGACGTCGTCCGCAACGACCGCCGCGGTGCGCCAGCCGAGCTCGCGATAGGCGTAGCCGCCGAGGCCGGCGCTCGACTGCGCGGCATCGAGCGTGAATCGAAAGACGTTGCGGGGCGGGTCGACGAGGGTCAGCTCGGGCGCGGCGGACGGTTGGATCAGGAACGCCGTCTCAGGCCGCTTCCGCGCGTAGTGGAGCAGAACCAGGCCCTCCACCGGATCCAGGGGCCCGATGACCGCGCGGGCATGCTCTTCCTCGACAAGGCGCCGCGCCTCCGGGATCACGTCGCTCGTGCCGGCGACGCAGCCGAGGACGAGCTCGACCCTGCGGTTCGCGACCGAGGCCGGGGCGACGAGGTCCGAGGCCGCGGAACCGAGCCGCCGTGCGCCGCGCTCGATGAGCGGTAGCTCGGCCGACGCTACGTTGAGCTCGTTGGAGCCGCTCTCGAATCCATAGCAGTCCCGGAGGATGCCGATCGTGAACGGCTGTTCCTTCGAGCCGGTACAGCCGGCTGCGAGCATCGCCGCAATGCCGGCGATCAATACGGCGAGGGCGCTAGCGCGCATCACCCACGACCCAGACGGCCCCCTCCCCGACTGCGACCGCCGTGGGGCTGGCAGCCACCGAGATCGTGTCCGTGACCCGTCCGGTCGAAGCATCCACGCGCGTCACGGTGTGGTCTATCGCCCCTGTCACCCAGACGCTGCCGGCGCCGACCGCGACGCCCTCGGCGCCGCGTCCGACTGCAATCCTCTTCACGATCCGGTTGTCGGAGGGGTCGACCTCGATGAGGCGGTCACCGAGCTCGTCCGTCACCCAGACGCCTCCCGCCCCTGCGGCCACCCTCGCAGGGGGGAAGCCGAGACGGATCGTCGAGACGATCCGGTTCCGGCGAGGATCGATCCGCCAAAGCCGCGGGTCGCTCGCGTCGCCGATCACCCACACCGCGCCTTCTCCGACCGCCATTCCGTTCAACCCTTCACGATCGGTCGCAGCGGTGAGGTGGGCGGGGTACGGGATCGGCACGCTGGGGCCGGCCGCGAGGTTGCCGCCGTCGACCTCGAGCGGGAAGACGTCCGGGCAACCCGCGACCCAGACGCCCACGGCGCCACTGGTGACGCTACAGGGCGGCGTCGGCAGGGTCAGACCGCCGGTCGCCCCCCGCCGACAGCGTCGAACTGCGTGATGTTGCCGCCGTAGAGGACCTCGCCGAGCGCAGCGACATACGTCTTGCCCCTGTGCACGGTCAGGCCGTGCGGCCTCCCGTACGCCGGGATCCTCGTCTTCTCGCCGCTTCGGGGATCGAGCTCCCACAGCGTCCCGTCGACGTACGACGCGACCCACACGCGCCCGCTCCCGACGGCGACCGCGGCGGCCCCGTCTCCGACAGGCATCGATTCGTTGACACGGTTGGAGGTCGGGTCGATCCGCAGCAGCCGCCCGGCGAGATCCGACGGGGTGGAGCCCCCGCGTGCGAGGAAGACGGCCACGAGAACGGTCGCCGCCACGAGTGCGACGAGTGCTGCGGCGCTCACGAGCGGCCACCTTCTGTGGCGAGGCGCGGCGAGCCCGAGTGCGTCGCGTGCCTCGTCGATCAGCGCGCCGCAGGTCTGTTGCCGCTCGTCGGGGTCCTTCGCCAGTGCTCTCGACAACACGTGCTCGAGGCCGTCCAGCTGCGGCGGCTCTTCCTCGAGGTGGGCGAACATGGTGGCGGCGTCCGACCCGCGACGAAACGGCGAGGTTCCGACCAGGCATTCGTAGAGGACGCAGCCGAGCGCGTACACGTCTGCGCGCCCGTCGACCGCTTCGCCTCGGATCTGCTCCGGAGCGATGTAGTCGATCGTCCCGAAGAGCGCGGGCTCGGCGCCGCGGGTCTCGCCGAGGCGCCTCGTCAGGCCGAAATCGGCGAGGTAGGCGTGCTCTTTCGCGTCGAGCAGGACGTTCGACGGTTTCACGTCACGGTGTACGAGTCCGCGTTCGTGGGCGAAATCGAGCGCCTCGGCGACCTGAGAGCAGATCCGGATTGCCCGTGCTGGTGCGAGGGGGCCGGAGCGCACGAGCGCCTTGAGATCCTCTCCCTCGACGTAGCGCATGGCGATGTACAGCTCGTCGCCGGCCTCGCCGGCCGAGTAGATCGGCACCACGTTCGGGTGGTCGAGCGACGCGGCCAGCTGCGACTCCTCCAGGAACCGCTCACGGAACGCCTGGTCCTCGGCCAACGGCGAGGCCAGCAGCTTGAGGGCCACCTGGCGCTTGAGGCGCAGGTCCTCGGCGACGTAGACGACGCTCATTCCGCCGCGGCCGAGTAGGTGCTCGATGCGGTACCCGACTAGCTCGGTGCCGATGCGGGCATCGGACGAAAGCGCCATGACCTCGCCTCCAGACGCCGCACGATAGGAGGTTCGGTCACGATTGACCAGACGCTCATGATCCGACGCTCGACCGGCGAGTTCGGTCGGGGTCTTCGCGCGGTCTTACTCGATCGGGATCTCGAACCGGGCGATGATCCCGGGATCGCCTCCCTTCGCGAGGAGCTCGGGATCGGGATCGCGGGTCGCCACCCACGCGTACCCGTGCTCGGGGTACGCGACCACGTCGGGGAAGCTCCCGGCGCTGAGCGCGAGGAGCTCGGCGGGCTCGTCGCTCGGATTGCCGAAGGTATGCAGGCCGGCCCGCCCCTCCGGGCAGAAGACGACGTCGCCGGGGGCGAGCGTCTCCGTGCCGTCCCGGTTCCGGAACGTCGGCCGGCCGCGCAGGACGAAGAACATCTCCTCGGCACCGAAATGCATGTGCATGCGGGCCTCGGGCGCGCCGGGCGCGAGCTCGTACAGCGTGGCCCCGAGCCGGGCGTCGTCCGGGCGCCAGAACACCCGGCGGCGCGTGCCGTCCTCGTCGGGCTCTCCGTCCCACGTGCCGGAAAAGAGGTTCTGCCGTGTCATCGTGATCCTCCGAAGTCGCGTTGGGGAGCGGACACGAGGGGGTCGCCTCACGCCGCCGAGAGAAGATGCGGCATCAGCCGCCCCTACCGCTACCTCGTCGCCGGATCCACGGGGGCCATCGTAGTGGCTCCGGCTGCGCGCTGTCCGCGCACCCCGATCGGGTGAGCCCGACCCTCCACCTCGAGCTCGACGTCGCCGGCCCGACTCGGGAGCCGATCGCCGACCGACGTCGACTCGGGGCTGCGGACTATGGTCTCGCCTCGGGGCACACCGAGATCCTCGGAGGCGGTCGATGAGCACGGTCGGCGGGCAGGCGAAACGCTTGGTGCTAGCGGCGATGATCTTCGCCGTCTCGATGATGTTCATCGACCAGACGATCGTCTCGATCGCGGCGCCGGACATCCAGCACGAGCTCGGTCTGACGAGCACTGGGTCCAGTGGGCGGTGAACTCGCTACCTGCTCGCGCTGGCCGCGTTCTTCGCCTTCGGCGGCCGCCTGGCCGACACGCTCGGGCACCGCCGGATGGTGACGATCGGGATCGTCGTCTTCGCCGGGGCGTCGGCACTGTGCGGGCTGACCCCGAAGGGCACCTCGCCGAGCCGTGGCTCGTCGCGTTCCGGGCCGTCCAGGGCATCGGCGGGCGCTCATCTTCCCGGCAGCGCTCGCGATCGTCGTGCAGACGTTCGCCGCTGCACGAGCGGGGCAAGGCGCTCGCGCTGTTCTTCGGCATCGCCGGCGGACTGACCGCGGTCGGCCCGGTCGCTCGGCGGCTTCCTGACCGCAGTGGACCTGGCGGGCGATCTTCTGGGTCAACTTCCCGTCGCCGCCATCGCGCTGGTCCTGATCGGCTCGCCAAGCCGGGCGACGCGAGCACCGCCGCGCCGGATCGACTACCGCGGCGCTGGTCCTCATCGCGGCGGGCGTCGCGCTCAGCATCCTTCGGGCTTCCAGCAGTCGGGCATCTGGGGCTGGAGCAGCACCGGGACGATCGGCTGTGCATCGCGGCCGGCGTCGCGCTCCTCGTCGTCTTCGTCGCTGGTCGAGCTCGCGCACGGCCAGCCGCTGATCGAGGTCAGCATCTTCCGCATCCGGCCGTTCCTGGTCGAGAACCTCGTGCTCGGGGTCTCGATCCTGGTCTTCATCCCGGTGTTCTTCTTCGCGAGCGAGTACGCGCAGATCGCGCTCGGGAAGTCGGCGTCGGCCGCGAGCCTGTGCCTGCTGTATCTTCTTCCTCGGGTTCGTGGTCGCCGCCCAGATCGGCGGACGGATGCTCGACCGGAGCGGGGCGAAACGGCCGGTCGTGCTCGGCTGCGTCCTGGCCGCGGTCGGCTTCTGGCTGTGGGCCGGCCAGGTGACCGAGCCTCGACTCGGGCTCGCAGATCGCGTACGTCGTGCTCTCGGGCGCGGGGATCGGCTTCATGCTCGGCCCCGCGAGCACCGACGCGGTTAACCGGCCTCCCGGCTCAGCTACGGCGAGGCGACCGGCATCACCCAGACGGTTCGCAACTACGCCGCCAGCCTCGGGCTGGCCATCCTCGGCAGCCTCCTCGTCTCCCAGCTGCACACGCGGGTCACCACCTCGCTCGTCGACCGGGGCATGAGCGCCGCCCAGGCGTCGGCCGAGGCCTCGACGATCGCCCAGGCGCAGAGCGGCACTGAGGCGGGGCCGATTCCGCGGCTCATCCGGCTCGACTTCGCGTACGCGACGCGCTCCGTGCTCCACGTGATGGCGGCGATCATGGCGGTCGCGGCGCTCGTCGCACTCGTCGGCCTCCGGCGAGGCGTTCAGGAGGAGCCGGTCGCCGCGGGCGAGCTGCCCGAAGGCTCCAAGGCGTAGTCGCGGCCGGCGTTCGCGGCCCGCAGCCGTGCCGATCCGCCGGGGCTCAGCCGATGGCCTGCTGCACGAGCGCGGCGATGCGTGCCTCGTCCGCGCGGGTCAGCTTCTTCAGCGCGAACGCGGTCGGCCACATCGACCCGTCGTCGAGGTTGGCCCTGTCGCTGAATCCGAGCGTCGCGTAGCGCGACTTGAACTTCTGCGCGCTCTGGAAGAAGCAGACGACCTTCCCGTCTTGCGCGTAGGCGGGCATGCCGTACCACGTGCGCGGCTCGAGGTCGGGCGCGTTGGCCTTGACGATCGCATGGAGCCGCTCGGCCATGGCGCGATCCGACGCCGGCATCTCGGCGATCTTCGTGAGCACGTCCTGCTCCCCGTCCGCCTTGCCCGTACGTCCGCGACGCGCCTCTTTGACGTACTCCTGCATCGCGGCGCGCTCCTCGTCCGAGAACGTCTTGGAGCGGGTCTTCGTCCCTTTCCTCGTCGTCTTCCTCTCAGCCATCTGCCACCTGCCTCCCTGCGTCGACTGCGGATTACGTCCCGGTGAGGGTAATCCGAGCCTGCCGGTTCACGCGTCGGCGCCTCCGGCGCTCGCGGCTCCTGGGCCGTTGCGGCAAGGAATCGCTAGGCTCGCAGGCAGACCGTTGAACGCGCAGCTCAGGCTCACACGGGGGCAGATCCTGGCATTCCGGAGGCGGGTCGGTGGGCTCGACGAGCGGATGCCGCGCGACCCGGCCTCGTTGCGGCGGGCGGCATGGGCCGGCTTGCAGGACAGCATGCCGCGCGCGGCGCTGCTCTCGCTACACGCGCGGGTCGACCGGGTGGGGCCGTCGATCCTGGACGACCGCAGCCTGGCCCAGCTCTGGGGCCCCCGGTACAGCACCTACGTCGTCGCGAAGCGCGACTTCGCGCTCTTCTCGCTCGGACGGCACCCGGAGAACCCCAAAGGCCGTGAGCGGGCCGAGCGGATGGCGAAGCGGATCCGCGGGCACCTCGACGGCGCGCGCCTGACCGACCGCGAGATCGGAGGTGCGATCGGCGTCGGGAACACGCTCCGCTACGCGGCGACCACGGGCACGATCGCGATCCGCTGGGACGGCGCCCGGGCGCCGCTCGTCTGGGCCGTTCCTGCTCCCGACATCGACGCGGTCGACGCGTGCCGCGAGCTCGCGCGTCGCTACCTCCACGTGTTCGGGCCCTCCACCGCGGACGGCTTCGCACGTTGGGCGGGGATCTCGCGGCGGTCGGCAGCGACGGCGTTCGCCTCGCTGGAGCGTCCCTCTTACCGGTCAGGTCGCCGCTCGGCGACGAGTGGGTGCTCGCCGACGACGAGGCGGCGATGCGCGCCGTCGAGACGGCCCCCGCGCCGGCCCGCCTGCTCCCGAGCGGCGACGCCTATTTCCTGCTCGACGGCGCGGAGCGAGAGCTCCTCGTCCCGCAGGCGAATCGGCGCGCGCGGCTCTGGACGTCCCGAGTGTGGCCGGGCGCAATTCTCGTCGGCGGTGAGGTTTGCGGCACCTGGCGGCGGGCGACGCACATCGTGCGCATCGATGCCTGGACGCGTCTTCCGCGTGCAGCGCGCGACGCAGTCGAGGACGAGGCGAGGGCTCTGCCGCTTCCGGGCGTCGACCGGGAGATCGACGTCGCCTGGAGCAGCTGAGCCCGCCTCGTCCGCCTCCCCCCATCCGTCACTTCTTGCTCGCGCTCCACGTACCGCCGCCCCTCGGCGTCGCGTAGTGGCCCGACATCGAGCTCCCCGCCACGGTGCCGCGGTAGGTGGCGCCCGCACCGACGGCGCCGAAGCCGATCGACTTGCGCGTCAGCTGGCCGTTGACCGAGTACGTGCCATGCGGCCGCGAGAGCGTGATCGATCCATGCAACTTCGAGCCCACCTGCGTCCAGTGGAGCGTGAAGGTGCCCGAGAACGCGCCGGAGTAGCTTCCGGTCCACGTGCCGGTGAGCGGGCCGACCCGGACCTTGGGGTTCTTCGGTTTCGTCTTTGGAACGGTCGTCACCGCGGCGACCGAGCTGGCGCAGAGGCACGTTGCGGCGAGGGCCGCCAGAGCCAGGACGGATATCGCCCGTCCGATCCTGTGGTGAAGGGGACGAGTGCGCATGGGTCTTCCTCCCGTCGACGGGGCTGCCGCCCCGAGCGTGTCGGACACCGGCATCGGCGCGACCGTAGTGCAGCTGCGGGGCCGGCGAAAGGAGGGAAAACCCGCTCGAATGATCCAACCGCTGCGCCATGAGGGCCGAGACCGGGCCGTGCACGCTCTATCGTGGCCGCGTGGCGTCGTTCGACCTCGAGTTCCGCGAATGCATCGGCCTCGTCCTCGGTGCAGAGCCCCCCGAGCCGGAGCGCGAGCCGCTCGTGTTCTTCCGGCAGTGGCTCGCCGAGCGGAACCTCGGTCTCGTGCCGATCGCAGAGGCTGACAGCTTCGACTGGCCGGGATGCTGGCTGGCGCGGGTCCGCGCTCCGGACGGCGACCACGCGGTCGTGATGTTCGGCTCCCCCTCCGGCCCGTTGCACGACCCCGGCGGCGCGCTCGGCCGGGGCGGGTCGATCGAAGAGGGCTGGCTGCTCGCACCGCTCGACGTGCACCTCCCGATCGACCAGCCCTACGGGCTGCACGACGGGCGAGTGGTCGCGTTGCCGCGATCCTGGTCGCGCCGGAGGCGGAGGCGCCGCTCGTCCGCGTGGAGCGCATCATGGCGATCGCCGGCAAAGGGCTCGAAGGCGACCGCTATTCGGTCGGCCGGGGCACGTTCAGCCGGCCCGGCCGCGGGTACGAGGTGACCTTCGTGGACGCAGACGTGTTGGACTCCATCGGGCTGGCCTGGGAGGACGCCCGGCGGAACGTCGTCACGCGCGGCATCGAGCTCAACGTCCTCGTCGGCCGGCGCTTCACCGTCGGGACGACGGAGTGCGTCGGGCGACGGCTCGCGGAGCCTTGTGCACACCTGGAGAAGCTCGCGCGACCGGGATTGCTGCGACCCCTCGTCCATCGAGGCGGTCTCAGAGCGGACATCGTCGCGGGCGGTCGGATCGGAGTAGGGGACGAGATCGCGTCCCTGGGCTGAGCGGCTCCGAGCAAGCGCGCGCCTCTGCTACCGTAATTGACGTGAACGTAAGAAAGAGGTTTGCGGCCCGAGTTGCTCCGGAGATCGGGCACGACCACTACAAGTGGTGGGCGCTTTCCTGCACGAGCCTCGGGATGCTGCTCGTCGCGACGAACTCCGGCACGCTGATCATCGCCCTGCCCGATCTCGAGCGCGCGCTGGGAACCAGCCTGCTGCAGCTCGTCTGGGTGATCCTCGCCTACATGATCTCCGCGACCGTCCTCGTGCTCACCGCGGGGCGGCTCTCCGACCTCTTCGGGCGCAAGACCGCGTTCGTGACCGCGTTCGCGATCTTCGGGCTCGCGTCGCTGGGCGCCGGCTTCGCCACCGGTGGCACGGAGCTCATCCTCTGGCGGGTGCTCCAGGGGATCGGCGGCGCCTTCATCTTCGCGAACGGGCCTGCGCTCGTGACCGATGCGTTCCCCCGCGAGCAGCTCGGCCTCGCGATGGGGACGAACACGATGGTCGCCGCGATCGGGCTCGTTGTCGGCCCCGTGCTCGGCGGCGCCCTCGTCGCGGTCTCGTGGCAGTGGGTGTTCTGGTTCAACGTCCCGCTCGCCGTGGTCGGCGGGCTGTGGAGCGCCTTCGTGCTCCGAGAGCTCGCGCGGCGCGACACGATGCGCGGCCTCGACATCGGCGGCACCGTCACCTTCGTGGCGGGCCTCACGGGCCTCGTCTACGGGATCTCGCGCGGGGGCCTCACCGGCTGGGACGACCCCGTCGTGATCGGAAGCCTCGTCGCCTCGGCCGTCCTCCTGCCGCTCTTCGTCGTGATCGAGCACCGCGGGCAGGCGCCGATGCTCGACCTCGGGATCTTTCGCAATCGCCTCTTTGCGGCCGCGACGGCCGCCGCGTTCATCAACGGCCTCTCGCGCTTCGCGCTGCTGTTCATCTTCGTCTTCTACTTCCAGGGCGCCCAGGGACAGGATCCGATCACCGCGGGCGTCATGCTCGCGCCGATGGCGATCGGGATGCTCGTCTCCTCGCCGTTGGCCGGGATCTGGGCCGACCGCCATGGCTCGCGCACGCTCGCTGCGGCCGGCATGCTCGTGACCGCGGTCGCCCTCGCGCTGATGACCACACTCCAGGCGGACTCCCCGTACTGGGAGTCGGGCATCTGGCTCGCGCTCGTCGGGATCGGATCTGGGATGTTCAACTCGCCGAACACCGCGGCGATGATGGGAACCGTCCCGACGGAGCGGCGCGGGATCGCCGCCGGGGCGCGCACGATGCTGCAGAACACGGGCGCGGTGATCTCGATCGCATTCGTGCTGGCGATCGTGACCGCCTCGGTGCCGACCCCGGTGCTCTTCAAGATCTTCTCCGGCATCGGCTCTGGTCTGACTGCCGCCCAGCTCCAGCCGTTCGTCGACAACATGCACGCGGCGTTGTGGGTGCTCGCCGGCATCTCGCTCGTCGGCGCCGCCGTCTCGATGCTCCGTCCCAGAGACGAAGCCGCGCACGGCCACGCGATGGTGCCGATCGCCGAGGCGATCAGCGATGAGCTCGAGGCAGCCCCTTGAGCGCGCCGGGTGACCTGCGGATCGGCGACGCCGCCCGGCTGGCAGGCACGACGCCGCGGACGATCAGGTACTACGAGGAGATCGGGCTGCTGCGGGCCGCCCGCGGGCGCCAGCCGGGCGCGCACCGCACGTACGCCTCGAGCGACGTCGAGCGGCTGACCGAGCTGCTGCGACTGAAGGAGCTGCTCGGTCTCTCGCTCGACGAGCTGAAGGAGACCGTCGAGGCCGAGGATGCTCGCGCAGCCCTCCGCCGCGAGTGGTACGACGGCGTCGACGACCCTGTCCGTCGCCGCCAGATCCTCGAGGAGTCGCTCTCCCACCTCGCGCGGCAGCTCGAGCTCGTCCGCCGCCGCCGCGACGAGATCGCCGCGCTCGAGGGAGACCTCATCGCGCGGCGCCGGCGCGTGCGAGACCTCATGCGCGAGCTCGATCGCACCCCGACCCACGACTGACCTCGCGCTGCCGCGTCCGACGCCGCCGGATGCGGGGCTGTACGCGGCTAGCGTCTGGTCGCATGTGGCCTGGACGCGTTCGGGAGGCGTTCCGGTGGGTCGCGATCGCGGCGGGCGCCGTGGTCGCCACCTTCTCGCTCGAATGGATCGGGGCGCCGACGCCGCCGCTCTTCGGTGGGTTCGTCGCGGGCCTCCTCTTCGCGCTGCTCGTACGCTGGCACGTGGATCTGCCGCGGCCCGCCGCGGTACTCGCCCAGGCCGTGATCGGCGTGACGGTCGGCGGCTATCTCCAGTCGTCGACTCTCGGCGCGGTTGCCTCGAACGGGGTCCTCGTGCTGCTCGTCTGCGTCGCGACCCTCGCGCTGAGCGTCCTGTCGGGCCTCGCGCTGTCGCGGCTGCGACCGGTCGACCAGGCGACCTCGTCGTTCGGGATGATCGCCGGCGGCGCTGCCGGGATCATCTCGATCAGCCGCGAGCTCGGGGCCGACGAGCGGCTCGTCGCGGTCCTGCAGTACGCCCGCGTGCTCGTCATCCTGGCGCTGACACCGCTCGTGGCGTCGGTCGTCTTCGGGATCGAGTCGGTGCCCCATCCTCCGGCCAACGGGGGGACCGACGCGCTCACGGGTCTCGGGGTGGTCGCGCTGTGCGCCGGCATCGGGCTCCCGGTCGCCCGGCTCGTGCGCCTCCCGGCCGGCGGTCTCCTCGGGCCGATGATCGTCGCGGCCGTGCTCGGGCTCTCCGGGAGCTCGTACACCGTGGGCGCCTCCCAGCCCGTCGTGATCGTCGCGTTCGCGCTGATCGGGCTCGAGGTCGGGCTCCGGTTCACGCCGGCGAGCCTCCGCAGAGCCGGCTCGCTGCTCCCCGCAGCGGTGCTGCTGATCGTCGCGCTGCTCGTCGCATGTGCCGGTCTCGGCCTCGTGCTCGCCTCGTTCGCGCACGTGAGCCGCCTCGACGGCTACCTGGCCACGACCCCGGGCGGGCTCTCTGCGGTCCTCGCGCTGTCGGTCGGCTCGCGGACGAATACGACATTCATCCTCTCCGTCCAGATCGTCCGGACGTTCGTGATGCTGCTCGCCGCGCCTCCGCTCGCCCGCTGGATCGCGCGCCGGTGGGGGAGCGAGACCGCCCGCGGCTCCGAGGCGGCGCCGCTCTAGCCCGCTGCGCCGAGCAGGTCGTCGAGGATCTCCCCGAAGCGCCCGACGACCGCCGCCCGGTCGACATCGGTCAAGAGGCCACCGAGGTCCGCGACCAGCTGCTCGGCGGTCACGTCGACCCGGCCACGAGAGAGCGGCTCGAGGAACCGCTGCAGCGCCTCGGTCCCCGCGACGGCCGCGTCGAACTCCGCGAGGTTCTCGTCGGCCATGCCGGCCAGCCAGTCGAGGCCCTCTGCGTGCCACGGAGCAACGCTGCCGAGCGTCGCCGCCGACGCGACGCGGTCGGGGAGGAGCGCGGCGCAGGCGAGCGCGTGGGACCGCCGCCCGACCAGCCGACGACGTGGATCCTGGCGAGCTCGAGCGCATCGGCGAGCGCAGCCACGTCCCCTGCGCAATCGGACACCGAACGTCCCTCGTGCCGGCTCGAGCCCGCGTACCCGGGCCGCGAGTACGTCACGAAGCCGAGGCCGTGACGCTCGGCCTCGTGCACGAGCGGCGGGTACGGGAGGCCGGCAGACGGCGTTCCGACGTGGAAGAGCACGGCCTCGGACGCGGTGCCCGCGGTCCAGCCCTCGAGCAGCCGGCCGTCGGTGAGCTCGACCGTGAACGGCCCGTCGGCCACGGCCCGAGCCTACTGAACCTCGGCGCTCCGCTACCATTGCGCGCCGATGTCGAGCGATCGCGTCACGCTTCAGGTGGCCGAGCGCGGGCCCGACCAGGTCGGCTCGCGTCGTGTACGGCGCCTCCGCAAGGAGGGGCTGATTCCGGGTGTGCTCTACGGCAAGGGTCACGCGCGCGCGTTCATCGTGGGGGAGCGGGAGCTGCGCGCCGCCCTGACCGGGCCGTCGGGACTCCACGCGATCGTCGACGTGGTGATCGAGGGCCAGACGACACCGCATCATGCGGTGCTGAAGGAGTTTCAGCGCCATCCCATCCGCGGGACGCTGACGCACGTCGACTTCCACGAGGTCCGCCTCGACCAGCCGATCCAGGCGGTGGTCAACGTCCAGCTCGTCGGAGAGTCGCCCGGCGCGAAGCAGGGCGGCGTCGTGCAGCAGGTCACCCGTGAGATCCGCGTCGAGGCTCTGCCCACCGCGATCCCCGAGCACATCGAGGCCGACATGTCGTCGCTCGAGGTCGGCTCGACCGTGCGCGTCGCGGATCTCGAGGCGATCGAGGGCGTCGCCTTCCTCGACGACCCCGAGACGGTGCTCGCGAACTGCTCGCTGCCGCGTGGCATCGCGGAGCTCGAGGAGGAGGAGGCCGCCGAGGGCGAGGAGGGCGTGGAGGGCGAGGCGGCCGAGGGCGAGGAGCCGAGCGCCGAGGCCTCCGACGAGAGCTCGGAGTCGGGCGCGGAGTGATCCGTGCGCCTCTTCCGCCGGGGAGAGGTCGAGACGTCCGTGGCGCTTCTCGTCGCCGGGCTCGGGAACCCTGGGCCGGAGCACGCCCGTGATCGTCACAACGTCGGCTGGATGGTCGTCGACGAGCTCGCGCTCCGCCACCAGGGCTCGTTCAAGGGGAAGTTCCGGGGGCGGCTGGCCGACGTGCGGGTCGCCGACCAAAAGCTCGCCCTGCTGAAGCCCGAGACCTACATGAACGAGTCCGGCGCCGCGATCCAGGCCGCTGCCGCCTTCTACAAGCTTCCCCCCGCGCAGGTGCTCGTCGTCCACGACGACGTCGACCTGGAGACCGCGCGCCTGCAGGCGCGGCGGGGAGGGGGTCTCGCCGGGCACAACGGCCTCCGGTCGATCGCGCAGCGGCTCGGCACGCAGGAGTTCCTCCGCCTCCGCGTCGGGGTGGGCCGCCCCGAGCGGGGCGATCCGCGCCCGGTGGCCGATTACGTGCTCTCGGCGTTCGCGCCGGAGGACGACGTCGAGGCGCTCGTCTCCCGTGCCGCGGATGCCGTCGAGACCCTCGTGGGCGAGGGTCTGGACGAGTCACAGCGCCGCTTCAACTGACCTCGCGCACCACGCGAGGGGCCGGGGCGGAGCCCGGACGGACGCCAGTACGATGACGCCGCGGGGCGCGTTCCCCGCCTGTTGCATGGACCAGGTGATCGCAACCACGACGCCGCTCGCCGCGCTCGTCGACGAGCTCCGCCGCCACGAGCGCTTCCAGCGCTTCGTGGCCGCGTTGCCCACCCGCGCGCGCGTCTCCGAGCCGGTCCTGCCGCTGCTCCTGGCCGCCCTCCACGCCGAATCCGCCCGCCCGCTCCTCGTCCTCCTTCCCGACGACGCCGACGCGCGGGATGCGGCCGAGGCCGCTTCCTGGTATGCGGGGAGCGCGACCGTCGCGCTGCTTCCCAGCCGCGGCGTCGGCTGGGAGTCGGGCCTGACGCCGCCCCCGCACCTCGTCGGCGAGCGGTACCGGGCGCTGGACGTCCTCGCCGCCGGCGGGCTCGTCTGCGCGTCCGCGCGCGCCCTCGCCGAGGGACTGCCGCCGGCCGACGCACGCCCGGTGCCGCTCGGGCTGCGGGTCGGCGACGAGCCTGGCCTCGACGGCCTCGCCGAGCACCTGGCGCTCGCCGGGTACGAGCGGGTCGACCGCGTCGAGGAGCGGGGGCAGTTCGCGGTGCGCGGCGGGCTCGTGGACGTCTTCCCCTCGACCGGGCGCGAGCCGCTGCGCGTGGAGCTCTTCGGCGACGAGATCGAGCAGGTGCGCGCGTTCTCGCCGTTCACGCAGCGCGCCCTGCACGCGGAGGACGCGGCGGTCGTCTACCCGGCCGGCGAGCGCCGCCGCGACCTCGAGGAGCCAGACCTCGGCGCGGACGGCGACGGCGAGATCGTCGTGCCCGTCGACCTCGTTCCGCCGGTCGGCCGACCGCCCGATCTCGTGTGGTCCCCGGACGACGTCCTCCGCGCGCAGGAGGAGGACGGCCTCGCGCGCGGCGAGCTGGACGCGGTCACGCAGCTCGACCCGTTCCCGCGCTCGCAGCCGCACGCGTTCGAGGCCCAGCGGCCGGCGTTCGCGGCTCGAGGCCTGAGCGAGGCCGAGAACGAGCTCGCCGGCCTCGTCCGCTCCGGCAACCGCGTCGTCGTCTCGTTCGCCCATCGCGGCGAGGCGCAGCGGCAGGCAGGGCTCCTCCGCCGGCTCGAGGCACCGCTGCTCGAGCCCGGCGAAGCGCTTCCCGGCGAGCCGGCGCTCCGGTTCGCGGTCGTTCCGGCCCGCCGCGGGCTCGTCTCGCGGGAGCTGGGGCTCGCGCTCCTGCCCGACACCCAGGTCTTCCGCAAGCGGCCGCCGCGGGCCGACGCGCGCCTCGGTCGCGCGCTCGCGAGCTTCGCCGAGCTCCGCCTCGGCGACTACGTCGTGCACGAGGACCACGGGATCGGGAAGCTGCTCGGCTTCGACACCAAGGAGGTTGCCGGAGTCACCCGCGACTACCTCCACCTCGCGTTCCGCGGAGAGGACCGGCTGTTCGTCCCGCACGAGCAGGTCGGCAAGCTCTCCCGCTACATCGGCGCCGACGCGAGCGTGCCGGCCCTCTCGAAGCTCGGCGGCAAGGCGTGGCAGAACCTCAAGGCTCGTGCCCGCGCGTCGGTGCAGGAGCTCGCCGGTGAGCTCCTGCAGCTCTACGCCCAGCGGCAGCGCGCCGAGGGGATCGCCCACGCGCTCGAGGGCGACTGGCTCGAGCGTCTCGAGGCGTCGTTCCCCTACCGCGAGACCGACGACCAGCAGCGCGCGATCGAGGCAGTGAAGGAGGATCTCGAGGCCCCGCGCCCGATGGACCGGCTCGTCTGTGGCGACGTCGGATTCGGCAAGACCGAGGTGGCCGTCCGGGCGGCGTTCGCGGTCGCGGTCGGCGGCCGGCAGGTGCTCGTCCTGTGCCCGACGACGATCCTCGCCGAGCAGCACTGGAACACGTTCCGCGACCGGTACCGCGACTTCCCGGTGCGGGTCGAGATGGTGTCGCGCTTCCGCCGGCCCGCCGAGGTGAAGCAGGTGCTGCGGGAGTACGCGGAGGGCAAGGTGGACGTGCTCGTGGGGACGCACCGGATCCTCTCCCGCGACGTGATCCCCCAAGAGCTGGGGCTCGTCGTCGTCGACGAGGAGCAGCGCTTCGGCGTCCGCCAGAAGGAGCTGCTGCGGGCGCTCCGGCTCGAGGTCGACGTGCTCGCGCTGTCGGCGACCCCGATCCCGCGGACGCTGCACATGTCGCTCTCCGGCCTGCGCGACATCTCCGTGATCGAGACGCCTCCCGAGGGTCGCCAGGCGATCCGCACGACGGTCGGCGAGCTCGACGACGAGCTCGTGCGGCTCGCCCTCGAGCGCGAGCATGCACGTGGAGGCCAGTCCTTCTACCTGCACAACCGCGTCGAGTCGATCGACGAGGCCGCCGAGAAGCTCACGCAGCTGTGCCCCGGCCTCCGCTTTCTCGTCGCCCACGGCCAGATGGCGGAGCGCGAGCTCGAGGAGCGGATGCACGCCTTCCTCGCGGGCGACGCGGACGTGCTCGTCTCGACCACGATCATCGAGTCCGGGATCGACATCCCCCAGGCGAACACGCTGGTCGTCGAGCGGGCGGACACGCTCGGACTCGCCCAGCTGTACCAGATCCGCGGTCGGGTCGGGCGCTCGGACGTACCCGCGCACGCGTACCTGTTCTATCCGGACGCCTCCGAGCTGACGGCCGAGGCGCGTGCGCGGCTGGCGACGCTCGTCGACCACACCGAGCTCGGCGCGGGCTTCCAGATCGCGATGCGCGACCTCGAGATCCGCGGCGCCGGGGACCTGCTCGGTGCGGAGCAGTCCGGGCACGTCGCGGCGCTCGGTTTCGAGCTCTACGTGGAGATGCTGAACGAGGCCGTCGCAGAGCTGTCCGGCCAGGCGCGCGTGATCGCGCGGCCGGTGAGGATCGACGCCCGGGTCGATGCGTACGTCCCGGCGACCTACGTCCAGGCGGAAGCCCTCAAGATCGACCTGCACCGGCGGATCGCGCTGTCCGAGCACGCGGACGAGCTGCGCGAGCTCCGGGCCGCGACGGAGGATCGCTACGGGCCGCTGCCCGAGCCGGTCGAGAACCTGTTCCGCATCCAGGAGGCCCGTCTGGCGCTCGCGCTCGTCGGTGCGGACTACCTCGTCTATCGCGGCGGCCGGGCGACCATCGGCCCGGTCACGCTCGCTGCGTCGGAGCTGCGCGCGCTGCGCGCGATCGCGGACACCGCGGTGTACACGTCGGCCCGCCAGGAGGTCGCAATCAGGGCGGACGGGCTCGACGGGGCGCTCGCCCTGGCCGCTGCTATCGTTGCCGTTCGCCGGGACGGCTGAGCGCGAGGACACACGCCCGTGCCCGTACGTTTTCCGCAGCCCGTGCCCGTACGTTTTCCGAACCGAACATAACCCGCCCATAACCGCACGTCGCCTACAAAGAGGAACTGATGAAGCGCTCGCTCATGCTCGTCGCCGTGGCCCTGGCCTCCGTCACCGCTCTGGCCGCCGGCTGCGGCGGCACGGACGAGGTCCCGGCCGACTCGGTCGCGGTCGTCGACGGCACGAACATCACGAAGGCCTCGCTCGACGAGCTGCTCACGCGCACGAAGAAGACGTACGCGGCGCAGAAGCGCCAGTTCCCGAAGGCCGGCACGAGCGAGTACCAGTCGCTGCAGACGCAGGCGGTCGCGTTCCTCGTGCAGCGTGAGGAGTACGCGCGCGAGGCGGACAAGCTCGGCATCAAGGTCACGGACGCGCAGGTGCAGAAGAAGATCGACGAGATCCGCAAGCAGTACTTCGGCGGGAACGAGAAGAAGTTCGAGGCGGGGCTGAAGGCGCAGGCGTACACGCTTGCGGCGCTGCGCCAGGACGCGCGCGCGCAGCTCGTCTCGGAGGGGATCTACAACAAGATCACCGGCAACGTGAAGGTCACCGATGCCGAGGCGCAGAGTACTACGACGACAACATCGACAACTACAAGGTTGCCGAGTCGCGCGAGGTGCGCCACATCCTCGTCAAGACGAAGGCCGAGGCCGAGAAGCTTCGCAGCGAGCTCGTCAACGGCGCCGACTTCGCCACGCTCGCGAAGCAGAACTCGATCGATCCCGGGTCGAAGGACCAGGGCGGCAAGCTCACGATCACGAAGGGCCAGACCGTCGCGCCGTTCGACAAGGCCGCGTTCTCGCTCGACACGAACCAGCTCTCGCAACCGGTCAAGACGCAGTACGGGTACCACCTGATCGAGCCGATCAGCGACGTCAAGAAGGGCTCGGTGACGCCGTTCACCCAGGTCAAGAGCCAGATCCGCACGCAGCTTGCGCAGCAGAAGAAGAGCACGGCGGTGAGCAGCTGGGTCTCGACGGTGGAGAAGGAGTACAAGGACAAGGTGATGTACGCGGCCGGCTACGAGCCGCCCGACACCACGTCCACCGAGACCGGGGCCGCGACCACCGGCTAGCGCCGCGTCTCCGTGGCAGCCGGCGACGCGTTCGACGCGCTCCAGGAGCTGACGCGCCGGCTGCGCGCGGAGTGCCCCTGGGATCGCGAGCAGACAGCCCGGACGATCGTCCCGCACACGGTCGAGGAGGCCTACGAGGTCGCCGATGCGGCGCTCGCAGGCGACCCGGAGACGCTCCGCGACGAGCTGGGTGATCTCCTCTTCCAGGTGTTCTTCCTCTCGCTGCTGCTCGAGGAGCAGGGCGACGGCGACCTCGAGGCGGTCGCGCGCGGCGTGCACGCGAAGCTCGTCCGGCGCCACCCGCACGTGTTCGGGGACGCCGAGGCCCGCACCGCGGGGCGCGTGCGCGAGCGGTGGGAGGCGATCAAGACCGAGCAGGAGGGCCGGGAGGGCGTGTTCCACGACGTCCCCGCCTCGCTGCCCGCGCTCCTGCGCGCGCGGAAGGTGCAGCGCCGCGCGGCTGCCGTCGGCTACGACTGGCCCGACCTCGACGGCCCGGCCGGGAAGGTGCAGGAGGAGCTCCGTGAGCTGCTCGCCGAGATCGCGCGTGCCGGGCGACCGCGGCCCGAGACCGAGCCCGATCCCCGCGTCGAGGCGGAGCTCGGAGACCTCCTGTTCACGGTCGTGAACCTCGCCCGCTTCGTCAACGTCGATCCCGAGCTCGCGTTGCGCGGGACGACGAATCGCTTCGTCGAACGTGTCGAGCTCGCGGAGCGCCTTGCGGCAGACGCCGGGGAGACGTGGACGGAGCTCGCCCTCGACCGCCAGGAGCACTGGTACGCGCGGGCGAAGGCGCGGCTCGGCACCGCCGACTCGCCCTAGGGACATCCCGCTCGCAGTTGTCTCCGCCGCCGCGAACGCGAGGGCCTAGTGTTCTGCCGCGTGAGCGGGAGAACACAGTGAGCGAGATCGTCTACGTCCACGGCCGACAGGTGCTCGATTCGCGCGGGAACCCCACGGTCGAGGTGGAGATCGGCCTCGAGTCGGGCGCGTTCGGGCTCGCGGCGGTGCCGTCGGGCGCCTCCACCGGCGAGCACGAGGCGGTCGAGCTCCGCGACGGAGGCGAGCAATGGCTTGGCAAAGGCGTCTCGCGCGCGGTCGCACATGTCGACGGCGAGATCGCGGGTGCGCTCGAGGGGCTCGACGCGAGCGACCAGCGGGCGGTCGACGCGACGCTCATCGCGCTCGACGGGACCCCGACGAAGGCGCGGCTCGGCGCGAATGCGATCCTCGGAGCCTCGCTCGCGGTCGCGAAGGCAGCCGCCGCGGAAGCCGGTGTCCCGCTCTACCGGTGGGTCGGCGGGACGAACGCCCACGTTCTGCCCGTGCCGCTCCTCAACGTCGTCAACGGCGGCGCCCACGCCCAGAACAGCCTCGACTTCCAGGAGTTCATGCTCGTCCCCGCGGGCGCCGAGACGTTCTCCGAGGCGCTGCGCATCGGCGCCGAGACCTACCAGCACCTGAAGGCCCTTCTCCACGAGCGCGGCCTCTCGACCGGGGTCGGCGACGAGGGAGGCTTCGCGCCCGACTTCGCCTCGGCGTACGAGGCGTGCGACGCGATCCTCGAGGCGGCCGAGCGCGCGGGGCATCGCGACAGGGTCGCTCTTGCACTCGACCCGGCGACGAGCGAGCTCGCCCGCGGCGGTGCGTACCAGCTCGAGCGCCAGGGAGGCACGCTCGACACCGCAGGGATGATCGAGCTCTGGTCCGACCTCTGCGACCGCTTCCCGATCGTCTCGATCGAGGACGGCGCTCGGCGAGTCCGACTGGGAGGGCTGGCAGACGCTCACCGACCGGCTCGGGGCCCGCGTGCAGCTCGTCGGCGACGACCTGTTCGTGACGAACGTCGAGTTCCTGCGGCGCGGGATCGCCGAGCGGCGTCGCGAACGCGATCCTCGTCAAGGTCAACCAGATCGGGACGCTCACCGAGACGCTCGACGCCGTCGAGCTCGCACACCGCAACGGCTACCGGGTCGTGATGTCGCACCGCTCGGGCGAGACGGAGGACACCACGATCGCCGACCTCGCGGTCGCGACGAACGCCGGTCAGATCAAGACCGGCGCGACGGCCCGCTCCGACCGCGTCGCGAAGTACAACCAGCTCCTACGGATCGAGGAGGAGCTCGGCGACGAGGCGGCGTTCCCGGGCTGGGACGCGTTCCCCAGAGCGGGCGCCTGAGCAGCGCATCTACTCTGGCTTCCGTGACGAGCCACCCGCGCCGGACGAAGATCGTCGCGACGATCGGCCCTGCCTCCTCGAGCCCAGAGATCGTCGCCGCGCTCGATCGAGGCCGGCATGGACGGCGCGCGCCTGAACCTCTCGCACGGCACCCACGACGATCATGCGCGCACCGCGCGAGATCGTGCGTGAGGCCGAGGCGAGCGCCGGCCGGCCGATCGCGCTGATCGCCGACCTGCAGGGCCCGAAGCTCCGGGTCGGCGACCTCGCCGAGCCGGTCGAGCTCGCCGACGGGCGAGACGGTGGTGATCGCGGCAGAGGACGTCGCGACCGGCGACGACCTCCCGGTCAGCCCGTCGGTGCTCGGCTCGGTGCTGCGGGCCGGGCACGACGTGCTGATCGACGACGGCCATGTGCGCCTGCGGGTCGAGCGCGTCGACCGCGGCGGGCGAGCTGCACGGTCGTCGTCGGCGGCGCGTCGCGCCGCACAAGGGCGTCAACCTGCCCGGGAGTGCCGCTGCCGATCCCGTCGCTGACCGCGCAAGGACCTCGACGACCTCGAGTTCGCGCTCGAGCTCGGCGTCGACTACGTCGCGCTCTCGTTCGTGCGCTCCGCGCGCCGACGTGAAGGCGCTCCGCACGCTGATCGAGGCGCGCGCCTCGCAGGCGTGGGTGATCGCGAAGATCGAGAAGGCGGAGGCGGTCGCCGCGCTCGACGAGATCCTCGCCGAGGCCCACGGGGTGATGGTCGCGCGCGGCGACCTCGGCGTCGAGATCGGCGCCGCCGAGGTGCCGCTCCTGCAGAAGCGGATCATCCACGCCGCGCTCGAGCGCGGCAAGCCGGTGATCACGGCGACCCAGATGCTCGAGTCGATGATCCACTCCCCCGAGCCGACCCGCGCCGAGGCCTCGGACGTCGCGAACGCGATCCTCGACGGCACGTCGGCGATCATGCTCTCCGGCGAGACCGCGGTCGGCGAGCACCCGATCGAGGCCGTCGGGTCATGGACCGGATCGCGCTCGCCGTCGAGCCGAGCCTCGGCTACCGCCACGAGATCCCGAGCGCGCGACGACGACCCGACGATCGATCAGGCGCTCTCGAACGCGGCCTGCGACGTCGCCGAGACGCTCTCCGCGACCGCGATCCTCGTGCCCACGTTCACCGGGCACACCGCCGTCCGCGGTCGCGCGCCTGCGTCCACAGCGCGCGATCGTCGGCGTTGACGCACAAGCGCGAGTCGCTCCGGCACCTGGCGCTCGAGTGGGGCGTGACGCCGATCTCGATCCCCGAGACGACGACGTCGAGGACCTCTGGTCGAGCTCGGTGGTCGCCGCCCGGGAGGCGGGGCATCGTCGACGCCGGCGACCGTGTCGTGCTCACGGCCGGAACCGCGGTGAACATCCCCGGCTCGACGAACGTGATCAAGGTCGACGTCGCGTAAGCGCGGCCTTTCCGGCCGCGCCAGATGCACGAGCACGGGAGGAGGACGCTGCCGTCGCGGCGAACGTCGAGCGGTGGCGGCCGAAGCGTTCGACCCCTAGGCAGCGACCTCGTCGGCGCCTGCCGCGCTGGCTGCTGCCGGCTCGCCGTCCTCGGCGTCGTCGGCTTCCTCTACGTGCGACCCATCCACAGCTACGTCGACACGCGCAGCCAGCTCGACCAGCGCCGGGCCGAGGTCGCGTCGCTCCGGGCCCGAGCGCGCCCGGCTCGACGGCGCGGCTGGAGCAGGAGACGAGCGTCGACGGCCTCGCCCGTCAGGCGCGCAGGATCGGCTACGTACGCCCGGGCGAGCACCTGTTCATCGTGGAGGGCACCGCCGCCTGGGCGAAGCAGCACGGCGACTGACCGGAACCGCTGCGGCCTCGAGAGCGGGAGCGACGTTTGTGTTGAATCAACACAAGCGTCTGTCCGGCGCACGGCTACCGTCAGGCCGATGGACGACCGAGCCGTCGTCGCCGCGCAGCTCGGCCGCGAGCCCCGCGCGCTTCAGGCGCGTCGCCGTACGCTGCCCGTTCGGGCGCCCCGGCGGTCACCGAGCAGCATCCGTACGGCGCCGGCGGTGAGCCGTTTCCGACCACGTACTGGCTCACGTGCCGTCACCTGGTTGCGGCCGTCTCGCGCCTCGAGGCGGCCGGGGGAGTCGAGCGCTGGAGCGCGACCGTCGCCGCGGACGAGGAGCTGTACGACGACCTCGGCGTGCGTCGGCCGAGCAGGCGCGCGTTGCGTCACGAGCTCGCGGGCGGGCCGGGCGTCGACGCGGGCGCATCGCTCGCGCTCGGGATCGGCGGGTCGCGACATCCCGCGGCCCTCAAGTGCCTGCACGCCCATGTCGCGTTCGCGCTCGCACGCCCCGGCTACCGCCTGGGCGAGGCGGTGCTCGCAGAGCTTCCGGAGCAGTGGCCGGCGAGGTGCTGCACGGAGCTCCCGTTACCATCGCGTCGATGACGACGGTCGAGAGCGCGCGCCGGGAGTGGGAGGCGGCGATCGCCGCTTCCGGCGAGAGGCGTCGGACCCGGCGCGAGCGGAGGTCCTCCACCGCCAGCTGGACGCGGTCATCGCGGAGCTCCGTCGCCGGGTCGGGGCGACGTTCACGCTCGACGAGCTCGCACGCGCGTACGGGCAGGCGGACTCGTGGCTGCTCGACGTCGTCTCCGAGCGGGCGCCCTCGAAGACCGGCGTCCGCACGGCGACCGTCGCCGGCGACGCTGCCTTCTACGCGTACAGCCGCAGCGCGCTGGACTACGAGCCGTGACGCTGGACGCCGAGGCGCGCGTCGCCCGCAGGGCGGCCCGCCGCCGGCGGAGGTGGCCCCGGATCGTCGCGGTCGTCCTCTGCGCGGCGCTCGTGTTCGCAGTCGGGCTCGCGCTCGGCCTCGCGCTCCAGGACCGGCCGGTGCCGGGCGGCACCCAGACCTTCGTCAGAACGCTCGAGCCGCTTCCGCAGCGTTCGCCATAGGGTCGTCTAGAGCTCTTCCGACGCCTGCAACAGACCCGCGACGATCACCCCGAGAGCCGCCACCAGGCTGATCCAGATCCCGACACCGCGATGCGCGAAGAAGAAGTCGTCGGGGATCGAGATCACGCGCACGAGGACGAAGATCGTCGCGAGCGCCCCGAGAGCGATGGTGACGAGGCTCTGCGGCAACGCGGCCGGCGGCTCGATCCCGAGCTCGCGCAGCACCACCACGAGGACGACACCGAGCCCCACGAACAGCACGAGCTTGCCGAGCACTCCGGTGTTCCAGCCGACCACCGAGATCGTCACACCCTGTCCCTCGCCCGTGTACCAGCCGGTGAAGGCGGAGACGGCGAGCACGATCCCCGCGACGAGGCCGAGGCCGTCGCCGTAGCCGTAGAGACCTGGGTCGAGGCGCCGCTCCCGGAGCATCGCGCCACAGTATCCCGGAGACCCGCAGCGCCTGCGCGGTCGTATGCTTTCCAGATGGCACACGAGCGACGGGAACGGCGAGCGGGCGGCATGGCACCCGCGCTGGAGCACGAGCCACCGGATGTCGATCCCGACGCGGTACGGCGCTCGTACCGGGTGCACCGGGCTCGCCGTGCCGCGCGCGTCGAGCATCGTCGCCACGTGCGGCGTGCGGGCGCGCGCTTCTGGCTGGTGTTGATCCTGCTCGTGGCGGCGATCGTCGTCCTCGCGACGACCACGTGGCACGAGATCGGCCGGTTGTTCGGGCTCTAGAGGCCTGTGCCGCGCACGTCATCCGCGGGCGTGCGGGCCGCGATCGTGGTGCTCGCGGCGGTGATCGCGCTCTCCGTGCCGGGCATCCTGATCGTGAACGGCTTCCGGCTGCTCGCGACGAACACCTTCGTCGACTGGGAGATCGGCCGCAGCAGCTTTCCGCCCGATCCCTTCGGGCTCGACACCGGCCAGCGCGCCGCTCTCGCGCGGATCGGGCTCGAGTCGATCCAGCCGGGCACCGAAGGCATCGTGCTGCTGGAGCGGGCAACGCTGCCCGACGGGTCGCCCGCGTTCCACGAGCGGGAGCTGACGCACATGCGCGACGTGCGGACGCTGTTCGGGGCCGCGCTGCGCCTGCAGCTGATCGGCGGGATCGTGATCGTGGCGCTCGCGCTCGTCCTCGCGCGGACGCGCCTGCGCACCGCTGTGCCCGCCGGTCTCCTCGCGGGCTCGCTCGGCACGCTCGCGATCGCGGTGCTGCTCGTGCCCATGATCCTGCTCGGTTTCGAGGGGTTCTTCACCCGGTTCCACGAGGTGTTCTTCTCGGGTGACTCGTGGGTGTTCTCGGCCGAGGACACCTTGATCCGCATCTACCCCGAGCGCTTCTGGACCGACGTCTCCCGCATCACGGCCGCAGTCGCGGTCGGCCAGGCGCTGGTGCTCGCACCGCTCTCGTGGTGGTGGCTCCGCGCAGTCAGGCAGCGAGCGGCGTGATCGACCTCCACCGTCGCGCCGGCGGCGCGGTCGTCCGCATCGGGCATCGCGGCGCTGCGAGCCTCGCGCCCGAGAACACCCTGCGGTCCTTTCGAGCGGCCGTCGAGCACGGCGTCGACCTCGTCGAGTTCGACGTGCTCGACCTGCCGGGCGGCCCACTCGTGGTCGCGCACTCGGATCGGCTCGAGGAGGTGAGCCACGGCGCGGCGAGCGGATCCGTGCGGGCACGGACACTGGCAGAGCTGCGCGAGGTGGCGCCGGAGCTCCCGACGCTCGACGAGGCGATCTCGTTCTTCGTCGACGAGGCGCCGTCGGTCGGCCTGCACGTCGATCTCAAGCTGACGACCCGCCTGGACGAGCTCTGTGCCGCGCTCGCAGGGCACGGCGTCGAGAGCCGAACGGTCGTCTCCTCGTTCCACGTGCCGAGCCTGCGCGCCGTGGCGCGGTACGGCCCGTCGATCAGACGGGGCCTGACCTTTCCCGAGGACCGGCTCGGCGTCTCGCGCCGTCGTCTGCTCGAGCCGCTCGTCGGCCCGGGCCTGACCGCAGCACGAGGCGCCGTGGCCAGGCTCCTCCCGCGGATGGCCGATCGTGCCGGCGTGACCGCGCTCATGCTCCAGCACAGGCTCGCAACCGCTCCCGCCGTCGACCGTCTCCGCAGCAGGGGAGTGGCCGTGCTCGCCTGGACGGTCGACGACCCCGAGGAGCTCGAGCGGGTCGTCGCGACGGGCGTCGACGGCGTGATCACGAACGACCCCCGGATCTTCACCTGAAGCGAGCCGGTCCCCGCACGACTCCCGTACGACGCCCCGCTACACTCGATGGATGCGCCGTCTGGCCGCGCTCGCCATTCTTCCCTGCTCGGTTGTGCTTTTCGTCGCGTTCTCGGCCACGGCCGGGGCGGACGACGCGACGCCGCCGGCCCCGCCCACGCCGACGATTCCCACGGAACCGCAGGTCCCGCCCCCGATCGACCAGCCCCCGACCACCGCGACGCCGCGAAAGGCGCCCAGGTCGGCCAGGCTGATCCAGCCGGGAGTAACGATCGGAGGGCTGCTCGTCGGTGGCTTCACGAAGGCGGAGGCGCGAGCGCTCGTGCTCGATCGATTCACCCGCCCCGTGACGCTCCTGGTGACGCCGTCGCGGAAGCTCAAGATCGAGGCGAAGCAGCTCGGCGCGTCCCTGCAGCTCGACAAGGCCGTCGGGCTCGCGGTGCGCGTGCGCCAGCCGGGCTTCCGGGTGCCGCTCTCGGTCGAGGTCTCCCAGCCCAAGTTGAAGCGCTTCCTCGCCGGCGTTGCGCGTGACACCGATCGCGCCCCCGTCGACGCGTCCATCACCCTGAAGAACCTACGACCCTTCGCGCGCAAGTCGGTACCGGGGCGGCGCCTCGAGCAGGTCGTCGCAGCACGGCAGATCTCGCTCTCGCTCAGGAAGCACCTGCGCGACCCGATCGCGCTCCCGTACCAGGCGATCAAGCCCGCGGTGACCGAGACGGCGTTCAAGACCGCGATCGTGATCGAGCGCAGCTCGAACAGGCTGCTCTACTTCCGGAACCTGAAGCTCGCGCGCACGTTCCACGTCGCGACCGGGCAGGCGGCGTACCCGACGCCGATCGGCAACTTCGAGATCGTCAACATGCAGCGCAACCCGTGGTGGTACCCGCCGCAGGGCTCGGCGTGGGCCGACGGCGAGCAGCCGGTGCCGCCCGGGCCGGGCAACCCGCTCGGCACGCGCTGGATGGGCATCTCGTCGCCGTACGTCGGCATCCACGGCACGCCGGACGCGGCCTCGGTGGGCTACTCCGCCTCGCACGGGTGCATCCGGATGCTGATTCCCGAGGCCGAGTGGCTGTTCAACCATGTCGATCTCGGGACGCCCGTGTTCATCGTCCGTGCCTGACCTCGCTCGGTCCCGCAGCGACCCGCGCGCACCGGTCGGGCGTCGTCCGCGGTGCGGGGCCGGAGGGCACGCGTGACCGGGCCGGTGCAACGGGTCGGCCAGGTGATCGCCCTCGCCGGCGTCGCGACACTGCTCGCCCTCCTCGTGTGGAAGGTCGCATTCGACGACAAGAGCGGAGCCGCCGACCGCCTCGCCAAGGGCGAGCTCGTCCACGCCCCCGCCTTCACGCTCGACCGACTCGACCGGCAGGGGACGCTGTCGCTCGCCAGCCTGCGCGGCAAGCCGCTCGTCGTGAACTTCTGGGCGTCGTGGTGCGGGCCGTGCAAGGACGAGGCGCCGTTCCTCCAGCAGACGTACGAGCGCTATCGCGCGCAGGGCCTCGTCGTGCTCGGCGTTGACGTGAAGGACTTCCGCCGGGACGCCCGCCATTTCATGCAGCGGTACGGAGTCACGTACCCGGTGGTGTATGACGGCAAGGGCTCCACGGTCGGCCGGTGGGGCCTGCAGGGGTATCCGGAGACCTTCTTCGTCGACCGATCGGGCAAGCTCGTCGGCGAGCGGATCGAGGGAGGCGTGGACATCGAGCGCAATCGCGACGCGTTCGAGCGCGGGATCGCCCTGGCGCTCGGCGACCAGTCGTGATCCGCGCGCTCGCGGTCTGCGCACTCGCGGCCGCGCTCCTGGCCGCGCCCGCCGCCGCAGGCCCGAGCCCGTCCGACCTGGAGGGCCAACTCGTCTGCCCGGTGTGCGGGACGACGCTCGACCAGTCCGACGCGCCCGTCGCGCAGCGCATGAAGCAGATCATCCGCGAGCGCCTCGCGGCGGGCGACAGCGAGGCCCAGATCAAGGCCGAGCTCGTCGACCAGTTCGGCCCCGGAGTGCTCGCGGAGCCGCCCAAGTCCGGCTTTGACCTCCTCGCCTGGGTCGTACCGCTCGCAGTGCTCGTCGGCGGCGCCCTGGGCGTGGGCCTGATCGCCTGGGGCTGGAGCCGCCGACGCGCGGACGGCGACGGCTCGGTGCCGGGTGGGGAGCTCGACCCGGAGCTCGAGCGCCGACTCGACGCCGAGCTGCGACGCTTCGAGGGATGAGTGGCCCGCGCACCGGCCTGCGCGCCCGCACGCGTGGTGCTGTCGACCCGGGACGCGGATGAGCGCGGGCGAGATCCCGGTCGCGCTGCTGGCTGGGTTCCTCTCGTTCCTCGCTCCGTGCGTGCTGCCGCTCGTGCCCGGGTACCTCTCTGCCGTGTCGGCGGTCAGCGCCGAGGAGCTAGGCCGGCCGGGCACCGCAAGACGTGTCGTGGTCGCGAGCGTCCCCTTCGTGCTCGGCTTCACGGCGATCTTCGTGCTGCTCGGGGTCGGCGCCTCGTTCGTCGGCGGCAGCCTCCTGCACGACCAGTTCCTGCTCGAGCAGGTCTCGGGGTTCGTGCTCGTCGTGTTCGGCCTCGCGTTCATGGGTCTGCTGCCCTGGCCGGAGCGCCTCGTCGGCGCGGGCCTCGTCCAGGGCGCCCGCTCGCACGGGTCGCGGTTCCTGCTCGGCGGCGCCTTCGCCGTCTGCGCCGCGCCGTGCATCGGCCCCGTGCTCGCCGCGATCCTCGTCCTCGCGGGCTCCTCCGACACCGTGCTCGAGGGCGCCGGGCTGCTCGCGGTGTACTCCCTCGGGCTCGCGATCCCGTTCGTGCTCGCGGGCGCGCTGTTCGCACGCGCGATGGGCGCTTTCCGGTGGCTCCGGGACCACTACCGCGCAATCCAGTTCGCGGGCGGCCTCGTGATGGTCTGTCTCGGGCTGCTGCTCTTCTTCGGCCGCTTCTACGTCCTGCGGATCTACGTGAACCGGATGTTCGAGTGGTTCGGCCTCGACCCCGTCTTCTGAAACGAGTCCCAAGCGCTCAGATCCGGACGGGGAGCAGGTCGAGTCGGCCCGCCTCCACGCGCGCGGACGCGGCCTCGACCTGACCGAGCACGCGGCCGACGTCGACGCCGCGATGGGTTGGCGCGTAAGGCCCCAGTCGCCGGCTCGCCTTCTCGAGCTGCCGCGATGCCCCTGCCGCGTTCCCTCGCGAGGCGTGGTGCCAGGCGACGGTCACGTGGACGAGGCCCTGGAGGAAGTCGCGCTCCGACCCGGGAGCCTCACGCCACTCCTCCTCGAGCGCCTCGTGCGCGTCGAACCACCGCTCGGCGCGCATCAGCTCCAGGCCCTGGGCGAGGCTCACACGTCACCCGGGCCCCGTGCTAGAACCCGGCCATGGCGACGATCCTGCTGGTCGGCGTCGACCTCATGCTCCGCTCCCGGCTCGAGGCGCCGCTCGACGGCCACCGGCTCGTGACGAGCGACAGCGTCGATCCGCCGGACCTCGTGATCTGCGACATCTCCCGCGTCGACGCGGAGGACGTCGCGTCCTCCTGGCCCGACACCCCGATCGTCGGGTTCACGAACCACACCGACACCCGCGGCCTCCAACGAGCGCACGCCGCGGGCTTCGATCAGGTGCTCGTCAAATCCGCCTTGATGGAGCGCGCGCGGCAGGTCGTCGACGAGCTCGTCGGCGTCGACGCTTGAGCCGATCCCCGTCGCGCACCGTTGGTAGGCTCGGCGAGCGATGACGTACATCATCTCGGAGCCCTGCATCGACATCAAGGACCGCTCGTGCGTCGACGTGTGCCCCGTCGACTGCATCCACGAGTTCGAGCGGATGCTCGTCATCGACCCGGAGGAGTGCATCGACTGCGGCGCCTGCGAGCCGGAGTGCCCGGTCGAGGCGATCTTCCCGGAGGACGCGCTCCCCGACAAGTGGGAGGCGTTCGTGAAGATCAACTACGCCTTCCCCCAGGGAGCTGCGGCCGTCGACCCGCTCGTCCAGCAGTACGCCGACGAGAACGACGTCCACAACGAGCCGCTGCAGTAGCCCCCGCCCGGCGTCGACCGCGAAGCGGGCGCCTCAGGGGTGTGCCCCGGCCCGAGGGGCGGGGATCGAGCGCGGGGTTCCGCTTCTGCGGAATCCCGCTTGCGAACAGGCCTCAGCCGGGTGCCCCGCCCCGAGGGGCGGGGATCGAGCGCGGGATTCCGCTCCCGCGGATCCCGCTTGCGACGGCCTACAACCTTGCGGCGGAGGGCGGGAGGACGATGCGGATCGTCGTCCAGCGTCCCTCGCGTGTCGCAGAGAAGCTCCCGTTCAGCTCCGCCGCGCGCTCGGCGAGACCGTCGATCACCGCCTGACGACGCTCCGGCGCGCCGTCGTCGGAGAGCTCGAGCTCCACTCCGCCCGCCCGCGTGCGACCGAGGGAAACCTTCACCGTCCCCGGAGGGCCGCGTCGTACCGCCTGGTCGAGCGCCTCGCGCACGATCTGGAAGAGGCTCGAGCTGGCGCCTTCGCCGAGCTCCCCGTCGTCGACCCGGACGTCGAGCGTCACGCCGCGGCGGCCGGCGCTCCGCTCGGCGAGCTCCTGCACCGCCGCCGCCAGGCCGACCTCGTGCAGCTCGACCGGCTCGAGCCCCGCGACGATGCCACGCAGCTCCTCCGCCGCATCGCGCGCCACGGCGAGGCCGCGTGCGGCGAGGCGGACGCCAGCCGACGCGTCGTCCGCCTCGAGCGCCTGCACTGCGGCGTCGAGCATCTGGCAGAGCGCGGCGACGTGCTGCACGGGGCCGTCGTGGAGCTGCTCGGCGATCCGCCGGCGTTCTGCCCGCTCCGCGAGCAGGCGCTCGGCGAGCAGATGGTCGTCGCTCACAGGCCCTCAGTCGATCATCGCCTCGCGCAGCGCGATGGCGACCGCCTGGGTGCGGGTCTCCGCCTCGAGCTTCGCGAGGATGTGGCGCACGTGGCTCTTCACGGTCTCCTGCGAGATGAAGAGCTGCTGGGCGACGTCCGCGTTCGACATCCCGTCGGCGAGCAACTGGAGGATCTCGCGCTCGCGCTGCGTGAGGATCTCCTGGCCGTCCCGGCTCGTCGCGAGCGTCGGGATCAGCGCGGGGTCGACGAACGTCTCGCCTGCGGCCACCTTCTCGATCGCCTTGAGCAGTGTGTCGTGCGGCGCTTCCTTGAGGACGTAGCCGCGCGCGCCGGACTCGAGCCCGCGCTGAAGGAGCGCCCGCTCGCTGTACGCGGTGAACACGAGCACACGCGTGTCGGGCACGCGGGCGACGATCTCCTCGGTCGCCTCGATCCCGTCCATCTGGGGCATGCGCAGATCCATGATCACCACGTCCGGCCTTCGGCGCTCGGCGAGGGCGACCGCGGTCTCCCCGTCCGGCGCCTCGCCGACCACGCGGATGTGCGGTGAGCGAAGGAGCGCGAGGCGGAGCCCTTCACGGACGACTTCATGGTCGTCGGCGATCATCACGGTGATCTCGCCGTTTTCGGTCACGTGACGGGATTCTACGAGGGAGGGGGGACGCCTTCCCCCCGTCACACTGCGAGAGCGAGCTGCTCGGGCTCCGGCGCGGGCCGGATCGTGGGACGGCGCGGCCGCGAACGGCCACGCGCCAGGGCCCGGACCGCCGCGCGGACGGGCTCCGTCTCGCTCGTCGGGAGGTAGGCGCGGCCTGCGTAGAGCCGCTCGTAGGTGGGCACGAGCTCCGGCCAGTCGCGCGCGAGCGCTTCGAGGAAGTGCTCGCGCGTCCCGGGTCTCAGGTAGAGCACGTTCGCCCAGATGCCGGTCGCCCCGGCGGCGCGCGCCTCCCGCACGACATCCGCGAGGAGCGCGGGATCGTCCGACAGCCCCGGGAGGATCGGTGCGAGCGCGACGCCGGTGTCGATCCCGGCGTCGACCAGGAGCCTCACGGTCTCGAGACGCCGCCGCGGCGGCGCCGTGCCCGGCTCGGTCGTCCGCCAGACGCGCTCGTCGAGCGTGGGCACGGAGAAGCTCACGTGCACGCGCGCCCGCCGGGCCGCCTCGACGAGCACGTCGACGTCGCGCCGGATCATCGGGCCGCGCGTGATCAGCGAGAACGGCGTCCGCGCCGCGCCCAGCTCGACGATGCAGGCGCGCGTCAGCCGATAGCGTCCCTCGGCCGGCTGGTACGGATCCGTCGCTGCGCCGAGCGCGACGCTCTCGCGCTGCCACGAGGGTCGGGCGAGCTCGCGGCGCAGGACCTCCGCGACGTTCACCTTGACGCGGATCGAGCGCCCGTAGCGTTCGTCGGAGGGCCGCTCGGCCCGTGCCTCGAAGGCGCGCACGTAGCAGAACGTGCAGCGGTGGGCGCAGCCCGTGTAGGGGTTCAGCGACCAGGCGAACGGCATGCCCTTGACTCGGTTGAGTGCCGACCGGCACGGCTCCTCGCGGTACTCGACCCGCATCGACACAGTCTAGAACATATGTTCGTGGTATGTATGTCGTGGCACTTCCGTCGCCGACGAAAGTGCCAGGTCAACCGGACGCGGCGAGAACCATGCCCGCCGCCACGGTCTCGTTCGTCGCCTCGTCGACCAGGACGAAGGCGCCCGTGACACGGTTCGCCGTGTACGGGTCGACCATCAGCGGCGTCGAGAGCCGGATCCGCACCCGGGCCAGGTCGTTGAGCTCGAGTCGGTCCGCAGCGACCTGCTCGAGCGTTGCGACGTCGAGCACGGAGACGATCTCCTCGAGGATCGCGCGGCCCCAGCGCGTCGTGTGCTTGATCGCGAGCCGCGCGCCGCGCTCGACCGGGCGCTCGTGCATCCAGCAGACCGTCGCCTCGAGCTCGCGCGCGACGAGGGGCGGGTCGGCCGGGTCGCAGAGCATGTCCCCGCGGGACACGTCGACGTCGTCCGCGAGCCGCACGACGACCGCCTGGCTCTGCACTGCGACGTCGAGCAGGCCATCGTGTGTCTCGACCCCTGCGACGCTCGTCCGGAGCCCCGACGGGAGCACGACCACCTCGTCGCCCGCACGCCACCTGCCTCCTGCGATCTCACCGGCATACCCCCGGTAGTCGTGGTGCTCCTCGCTCATCGGCCGGATCACCCACTGCACGGGGAACCGCCGGTGGGCGGCGTCCCGGTCGCCCGCGATCTCGATCCGCTCGAGACGCTCGAGGAACGTGCCGCCCGTCCACCACGACATGGGCTCGGAGCGCTCGACGACGTTGTCGCCGGTAACCGCCGAGATCGGGATCGCGACCCCGTCGCGCACGGCGAGCCGCTCGGAGAGGCGCTCCAGCTCGGACTCGATCTCCCGGAAGCGCGCCTCCTCGAAGTCGACGAGGTCCATCTTGTTGACCGCGAACACGATGTGTGGGATGCCGAGCGTCGCCGAGATGTACGTGTGGCGGCGGGTCTGGTCGATCACGCCCCTGCGCGCGTCGACGAGCACGACCGCGACGTCCGCGGTGGACGCCCCGGTGACCATGTTGCGCGTGTACTGCACGTGCCCGGGCGCGTCGGCGAGCTGGAACCGCCGCGTGGGCGTCACGAACGAGCGGTACGCGACGTCGATCGTGATCCCCTGCTCGCGCTCGGCGCGCAAGCCGTCCGTGAGCAGCGCGAGGTTCACGTAGCCGTCTCCCCGGCGCTCGCTCCACTCCTCGACGTGCTCGAGCTGGTCGGCCATCACCTGCTTGGTGTCGTAGAGGAGCCGTCCGAGCAGCGTCGACTTGCCGTCGTCCACCGACCCGCACGTGACGAGGCGGAGCAGCTCGCTCGAGGCGGAGGGGCCGGTGAGCAGGTCGGTGAGGTCGGTGGTGCTCATCAGAAGTAGCCGAGACGCTTCCGATCCTCCATCGCAGCCTCCGAGACGCGGTCGTCCGCGCGCGTCTCGCCGCGCTCGGTGACCCGGGTCGCTGCGATCTCGCGCACGACCTCCGCGATCGTCGCCGCGTGCGAGCGGACGCCGCCGGTACAGGTCATGTCCCCGACCGTCCGGAACCGCACCGACTCCTCGAACGTCTCCTCGTGCGGGTAGCGCTCGATGAAATCGGACGCGGCGTAGAGCATCCCGTCCCGCTCGAACACCTCCCGCTCGTGCGCGAAGTAGATGCCGGGCAGGTCGAGCTGCTCGCGCGCGACGTACTGCCAGACGTCGAGCTCCGTCCAGTTCGAGATCGGGAACACCCGCACCTGCTCGCCCTTGCGGATGCGGCCGTTGTAGAGGTTCCAGAGCTCGGGACGCTGCGCGCGGGGGTCCCACTGGCCGAAGTCGTCCCGGAACGAAAAGATGCGCTCCTTCGCGCGTGAGCGCTCCTCGTCGCGGCGCGCGCCGCCGATCGCCGCGTCGAAGCCGTGCTCGGTCATCGCGTCGAGGAGCGTGGTGGTCTGCAGGCGGTTGCGCGACGCCCGCGGGCCGGTCTCCTCCACCACGCGGCCCTGGTCGATCGAGTCCTGCACCGACGCGACCACGAGCCGCTCGCCGAGCTCCGCGACGCGCCGGTCGCGGAACTCGATCGCCTCGGGAAAGTTGTGCCCCGTGTCGACGTGCATGAGAGGGAACGGGAACCGGCCGGGCCGAAACGCCTTCTCCGCGAGCCGGAGCAGCACGATCGAGTCCTTGCCCCCAGAGAAGAGGAGCACCGGGCGCTCGAGCTCGGCCGCGACCTCGCGCATGATGTGGATCGCCTCGGACTCGAGCGCGTCGAGATGGGAGAGTCGGACGATCGGGTCGGTGACGCTCATGCGTGAAGGCCGCACTCGGTCTTGCCCGTACCGGCCCAGCGACCATCGCGGCCTGCCCCCGGCGTCGTGCAGTGCGTGCAGCCGATCGAAGCGTAGCCTCGTTCGTGGAGCGGGTTCACGGGAAGCTCGCGCTCGCGCAGGTACGCCCAGACGTCGTCGTCCGTCCAGTCCGCGAGCGGGCTCGCCTTCCACAGCTCGTGGCGGTCGTCCCAGCCGAGCTTCGGGGTGGCCGCACGCGAGGCGGCCTGGTCGCGGCGCACGCCGGTGATCCACCCGTCGAGACCCGAGAGCGCTTCGGAGAGCGGCGCGAGCTTGCGGATCGAGCAGCAGAGATCCGGGTTCCGGGCCCACAGCGCGTCTCCGTGCGCCGCCGCCTGACGGCCGAGGGACGGCCCCTCGTACACCTCGATCCGGATCTTGTAGCGGCGTTCGAGGTCGTGCCACAGGGCGTACGACTCGGGGAAGAGGACGTGCGTGTCGAGCGCGAAGATGCGGGCCTGCGGCTCGCGCTCGAGGAGCATGTCGATGAGGACGCTCTCCTCCTTCTGGAACGAGCAGGCGAGCGCGAGCGACGGGTGCAGGCGCTCGAGCGCCGCATCGAGCACCTCACCGGCCGACAGGGCCTCCACGTCGGCGCCGCCGACGAGCTCCTCGACGCTCCGCTCCATCCGCGCGAACGGTATCACTCATGATGATCGCTTATGCAGCGCATTAGTGATCGCGGTGAAGCTCGGTCCAGGGCGATGCCGCCGCTGGCTGATACATAGGGTTGCGGCATGGACGAGCTGCCCGGCGGCATCCGGCGCGTTACGCTGCCGCTCCCGAGTCGACCCGGCCACGTCCACGCCTACCTGCTGCCCGCGGAGGACGGCTGGACGGTCGTCGACTCGGGTCTCGGCCTCCCGGACGCGGGGGAGCGCTGGGGCGCGGAGCTGGCACAGCTCGAGGCGCCGGTGACGCGGATCGTGATCACGCACTTCCATCCGGACCACGTCGGCGCGGCCGCCGATCTCGCGACCCTCACCGGCGCGCCGGTGGCGCAGGGCAGGGTCGACTACGCGCAGTGCGCCCTCGTCTGGGGCGGCCGGGACTGGGGCAGCGTGCTCGTCGCATGGTTCGAGCGCCACGGCGTCCCCGGCGACGTGACGGACGAGCTCGTCCAGCAGGGCTCGCTCTACCGGCCGTTCGTCCGCTACCAGCCCGATCCCGAGCTGCTCGACCCCGGCGAGCGGCTGGAGGGCTGGGAGGTCGTCGCCGCGCCCGGGCACGCCGACGGGCAGCTGATGCTCTTCCGAGACGGGGTGTTGCTGGCCGCCGACCACCTGCTCGATCGGATCTCCCCGACGGTCGGGCTGTGGCCGAGCAGCCGTCCCGATCCCCTCGGCGACTACCTCGTCGCGCTCGAGGAGACGATCGCGCTCGAGCCGAGGCTGGCGCTCCCCGGTCACGGCGAGCCCTTGCACGATCCCGTCGGTCGCGCCCGGGAGCTGATCGAGCACCACCGCGAGCGACTCGCCGCGACCCAGGCCGCGCTCGGTGACGAGCCGCGCAGCGCCTACACGGTCTCGTTCCCGCTCTTCGGCGACGGGCTGAAGCCCGCTGCGCGGCGCTTCGCGGTCGCCGAGACGCTCTCGCACCTCGAGCGGCTCGTGCTCGAGGGACGCGCCCGGCGGCACGAGGCCGACGGGGGCGTCACCTATACTGCGGCGCAGTAGTGGACGACGAGCGACCGCCGAGTACCCGGCCCCCGGCACGTGGGGCGCAGGGCACGAGCCTCTTTGCTTTCCCGATCGACGCGCCAGCGGGCGTCGACCGGACGTCTGTGTCCCGCCACCGTCGAGCGCGCTAGATGTCGGTCGTCCTCGAGCTCGTCGCGGTCGCTCTCCTGATCCTGCTCAACGCGTTCTTCGTCGCGGGCGAGTACTCGCTCGTGACCGTGCGGCGCACCCGGATGCAGGAGCTCGCCGACGAGGGCAGCCGCACGGCCCGCTCCGTGCTGACGATCACGAGCGATCCACCGCATTTCATCGCGGCGATGCAGCTCGGCGTCACGCTCACGTCGCTGGGGATCGGCGCCCTGGGCGAGGCCGTGCTCACGAACATCTTCGACGAGTGGCTCGCGACCATCCTCGCCGTGCTGCTCGCGTTCCTCGTGATCACGTTTCTCCACGTCGTCGTCGGCGAGCTCGTGCCGAAGGGCGTCGCCCTCAGCTATGCGGAGCGCGTCGCCCTCGGCGTCTCCGCGCCGGTGCGGCTCTTCTTCTTCGTCTTCAAGCCGCTGATCTGGGTCCTCCAGCGCTCGAGCGAGCTCGCGCAGCGCGCGATCGGGATCGATCCGAAGGCAATGGAGGGGGAGGCCCACTCCGAGGCCGAGCTGAAGATGCTGCTCGAGGTCTCCACCGAGCACGGCGAGATCGAGCTCGACGAGCGCGAGATGCTCTACAAGGTCTTCGACTTCGCCGAGAAGGAGGTCGCGGACGTGATGGTCCCGCGGCCCGACGTGACGGCGCTCTCCGTCGACCTCGGGCTCGACGAGGCGATGGCCGTGATGCTCGAGTCGCCGTACACCCGCTACCCCGTGTACCGAGGCACGCTCGACGACATCGTCGGGATCGTCCACGTCCGCGACCTCGTCGCCTTGCTGCACAACGGCGCGGCGCCGGCATCGGACGCCTCGCTCGCGGCGCTCGCACGCCCGGCCTACGTCGTCCCGGAGAACAAGGATCTCGGCGCGCTGCTCGCCGAGTTCCGCAAGGCGAACCAGCACATGGCCGTGGTCGTCGACGAGTACGGCGCAACCGCCGGCATCGTGACGCTCGAGGACCTGCTCGAGGAGATCGTCGGCGAGATCGAGGACGAGTTCGACTTGCCCGACGAGTCCATCGAGCGCGTCGACGAGAGGCGGGTCCGTATCTCCGGCTCGTTCACCATCGACGACTTCAACGAGGAGTTCGGCACCCACATCGACTCCGAGGACTTCCATACGGTCGCGGGGTACGTCTTCGGCCATCTCGGCCGGGCGGCCGAGGCAGGCGACGAGGTGCGCGACGACGGCCTCCACTTCACGGTGCTCGAGACGAGCGGCTCGCGGATCCTGCGGCTCGAGGTCGAGTTCCTGCCGACCGCGTCGGCGGCCACCGACGACGCGACCGAAGCCGCGTAGGCCCGCGGCGTGAGCCGGCTGATCCGCCGCCCTGCGGACGATTCGCCCCTTCGCCACCGCGACTTCGTCCTTTACGTCGCGGCGACGGTCGCCACCGCGTTCGCGATCGAGATGTCGTTCGTCGCGATCGGCTGGCAGGTCTATGCGATCCACCGCAACCCGCTCGACCTCGGGATCGTCGGCCTCGCGATGTTCGTCCCGCTGCCGCTGCTCGCGCTGCCCGCGGGGCACCTCAGCGACCGCTATCCGCGGCGCACGATCCTCGCGTTCGCGACCGCGCTCGACGCGGCCGTCGCGGTCGGCCTGCTCTTGGTGACACGGGCGGGGGCGCACCAGACCTGGCCGTTTTTCGCTCTCGCGTTCGGCACCGGCGTGGCGACCGCGGTTGGCTCGCCGGCGGGGCGTGCGCTGACGCCGTCGCTCGTCCCGAAGGCGGTCCTCGTCAAGGCGTTCGCGCAACGCTCGGTCGCCTTCCAGCTGTCCGTGATCGGTGGGCCGGCGCTCGGCGGGCTGCTCTTCGCGATCCACCCCGAGCTCGTCTACGCGGTCTCGGCCGTTTTCTCGCTCCTCTCCGTCGTCGCGATCCTCGCCCTGCGGGCCGGCCGCGACGGCGCCGGCGGCGGCTCGCCGGACCTCGCGAGCGTGCTCGGCGGCGTGCGGCTCGTCCGCCGAACGCCCGTGCTGCTCGGCGCGATCTCGCTCGACCTGTTCGCGGTGCTGTTCGGGGGTGCCGTGGCGCTCCTACCGGTGTTCGCCCGCGACGTGCTCGAGGTCGGGCCGGCCGGCCTCGGCGTCCTCCGGGCAGCGCCCGCGGTCGGGGCGCTCTGCGCGGCGATCGTGCTCTCGCGGCGGCCCGTGAGGAGGCGCGCCGGTGGCACGCTGTTCACCGTGGTCGCGCTCTACGGCGTCACCATCGTGGTGTTCGGGCTCTCGGAGACCATGTGGCTCTCGCTCCTCGCGCTCGCCGCGGGCGGCGCGGTCGACACCGTGAGCGTGGTGCTCCGTCAGACGATCCTGCCGCTCGTCACGCCTGACGAGCTCCGCGGCCGCGTGACGGCGGTCGAGATGGTGTTCATCAGCGCGTCGAACGAGCTCGGCGCCTTCGAGTCGGGCGTCGCCGCGGCACTGCTCGGCGCGGTGCCCGCGGTCGTGCTCGGCGGCGTCGTCACGATCGGGGTCGCGATCACCTGGACGCGGCTCTTTCCCCAACTGGCGAAGGTCGACCGCCTGGACGAGCTCCAGCCGGTCGAGGTGCCCGTCTAGGGCTCGTTTCGGTCAGCTGCGGGCCTGCGCGAGCAGGACCGGCGCCTCGACTCCGCCGGAGCGAGGCGTCGAGCAGCTCGACGGGGTGGAGGGCGGGAAGGCGCGTTCCCGCCCTGCCGAGCGCCTGGGCGACCTGGACGAGACAGCCCGGGTTGGCGCTCGCGTACGCGTCGGGCCGCGTCGCGAGCACGTTCTTCGCCTTCCGGTCGCCGAGCGCCCGCGCCGCGTCCGGCTGGGTGACGTTGTAGATCCCGGCCGATCCGCAACAGAGCTCCTGCTCGGCCGGCTCGACCACGCGCAGCCCGGGAATCCGCTCGAGCAGAGGCGTCCACGCGGCCGGGAGCCGTTGCGCGTGCCGCAAGTGGCAGGAGTCCTGGTAGGCGACGGTGAGCTCGAGCGGGTGGAGCCCGGGCAGGTCGGCGTCCGCGAGAGCCTCGGTCACGTCGATTGCCGGCAGGCCGCGTTCCTTCAGGTGCGAGCCGCACCCGGACGCGTTGACCACGATCGTGTCGAGGCCCTCGAAGCTCGCGCGCAACCGCTCGGTGAGCCTCGTGGACTCCCGCGCCCGGCCCGCGTGCTGGGAGAGTGCGCCGCAGCATCCCTGTGGCGGCGCGTGCACCTCGTAGCCCGCGGCGGCGAGCACGCGCGCGGTGGCCGCGTTGACGTCTCCGAAGACGACCGACTGCACGCAGCCGGTCAGGAGGCCGACGGTTCGGGCTTGTGTCGAATCAACACGAGCGGGGGTGACGCGCTCCGGGCCGGTGCCCGAGCGCCAGCCGGGCGCGAGGTCGAGCATCGGGCGGGCCCAGGCGGGAGACGGGAGCCGTCGGCCGAGCGGGGCGAGGCGCAGCGCAAGGCGCAGCCGGCGGGGGTGGGGGAGGGTCGCGAACAGGAGCGTCCGCTGGAGGCGCTCGGCGCGCGGACGGGTGTGCTCGTCCTCGACGACCTCACGCGTCTTCTCGATCAACAGGTCGTAGCGGACACCCGACGGACAGCTCGACACGCAGGCCATGCACCCCAGGCAGCGGTCGAAATGCTCCACGACGGTCGGCGCGAGCCGGAGCGTTCCCTGCGCGGTCTTCTCCATCAGCTGGATGCGCCCCCGCGGCGAGTCCATCTCCTCGTTCCAGAGCACGTAGGTCGGGCACGTCGGCAGGCAGAAACCGCAGTGGACGCACGCCTGCGTCAGCTCCTCGATCACCCGAGCACCCCTGCGGGATCGAATTGCTCGTACAGGGCGCGCTCGAGTCGACGCCGTGTCGCGGAGGGGACGCCGCCGACGCGGTCGGGCACGTACGCGATCCCCGCCGTCGGCCGCGCGACCGCCTCGCGCAGTGTCGAGAGCACGTTGCGCAGGTCGGCGGGCGCGAACCGGAGCCGGCCGAGCGCGCGACCCTGGCGTGCGCGTGCCTCGTCCCAGACCGGTTTCCCCGCGCGCTCACCGCCGACGAGGGCTCGGGCCGCTTCGAGCTGCGCCTCGACCGCCGCTTCCGCACCTTCGAAGAGGAGCGCGACGCGTCCCGGATGGAGCACGTCGAGCGCGCTGGGCTGGAGCTGTGACCCGCGCAGGGCACGCACGACGCCGGCGGTGTCCTCCGTCTCTGCAACGAGGGTCGCGGACGCGGCCGGCAGCGGGTGGAGCCGGAGCGCGACCCTGGCGATCAGCCCGAGACGGCCCTCCGAGCCGCAGACGAGCTTGCCGAGGTCGTAGCCGGCGACGTTCTTCACGACCTTGCCACCGGAGCTCGCGACCGTGCCGTCGCCGAGCACGAGCGTGACGCCGAGCACGAGATCACGGGGGCTCCCGTAGCGGTGCGAGAGCGGTCCGGAGAGCCGGGCGGCGAGGCAGGCGCCGATCGTCGGGTCGCCGGGCGGATCGAGCGACAGCCGCTGGCCCGCCTCGGCGAGCGTCGCCTGCAGGGCCGACAGCCGGACGCCGCCCTCCACCGTGCAGGTGAGGTCTCCCGCCTCGTGCTCGAGCACCCGGTCGAGGCGTTCGGTGAGGAGCTCCGTGCCGATCCGTGCAGGCCGCCGCTCCCTGCTCGCCTCGGCGAGGAGCGCCGACGCCTCCTCGATCGTCGCAGGCTGCATCAAAACCGTTCCGCGAGACCCAGGCGCTCGAGCGGGTGCGTCCGGTACGGGCCGGGCACCTCGCCGCAGAGGCGCGGGGTCGGGATCACCTTGCCCGGGTTCGCCAGGCCCTGCGGGTCGAATGCCCGGCGGACCCGCTCGAAGACCTCCAGGTCGCGCTCGGAGAACATCGACGGCATCGCGCACGCCTTGTCCACCCCGATCCCGTGCTCGCCCGTGAGCGACCCGCCGGCGTCGACGCAGGCCGCGAGAATCTCGTCGGCCAGCGTCTTCGCGCGTTCGACCTCGCCGACCGCCGCGGCGTCGTAGAGCACGAGTGGGTGGAGGTTGCCGTCGCCCGCGTGGAACACGTTGCCGACCCGCAGCCCGTGCTCGGCCGACAGCTCGTCGATCCGTCGCAGGAGCGCGGGCAGTTGCGTCCGGGGGACGACGCCGTCCTGCACGTAGTAGTCGGGCGAGACCCGGCCCATCGCCGCGAACGCGCCCTTGCGCCCGAGCCAGAGCAGCGCGCGCTCGGCAGGATCGCTCGCGGTGCGGATCTCGAAGGCGCCCACCGCGCGGCAGATCTCGTCGACCTCCTTCGTGTCGAGCTCGACCTGTGCAGCCACGCCGTCGAGCTCCACGAGCAGCACGGCTCCGGCTCCTTCGGGGTAGCGGGGCGAGAAAGCGGCTTCGGCGGCCTCGATCGTGACGCTGTCCATGATCTCCATCGCCGCCGGGACGACCCCTGCGGCGACGATCCTCGACACCGCGTCACCGGCCGAGTCGACGGAGCGAAACGCGGCGAGCTGGGTGACGACGACCTCCGGGAGGCGGACGATCCGCAGCGTGACCTCGACTGCGATCCCGAGCGTCCCCTCCGACCCGACGATCACGCCGAGGAGGTCCGGACCCTCGTCCCCGTCGATCGACGTTCCGCCGAGCTCGAGCAGCGCGCCGTCGGGCAGCACGACCTTGGCGCCCGTGACGTGGTTGCACGGTGAAGCCGTGCTTGAGGCAGTGCGCGCCCCCCGAGTTCTCGGCGAGGTTCCCGCCGATCGTGCACACCTGCTGGCTCGACGGGTCGGGCGCGTAGAAGTAGCCCGCGTCGGCGACCGCGCGGCTGACGTCGAGGTTTGCGACGCCGGGCTCGACCACCACACGCTCGCTCTCGACGTCGATCTCGAGGATGCGGCTCATCCGCGCGACGGACACGACGATTCCGTCCGCGACGGGCAGTGCCCCGCCCGAGAGGCCGGTGCCCGCCCCACGGGCGACGAACGGGACTCCGTCTCTGGCGCAGAGCCGGAGCACGGACTGCACCTCCTCCGCCGAGCCCGGCAGCACGACGCACGCGGGCTGCGCGCGCCACCCAGTGAGCCCGTCGCAGTCGTACGTCGCGAGCTGCTCCGGCTCCGTCAGCACGTGGGCGGGGCCGAGCACGGCCACGAGCTCGTCGACGAAGCCGGCGGGAAGGGCCACGCGTCGATCCTACTGGGGTGGTGCGGCGCCACCCCGGCGCATCGATGATCGAGGATCCGCCGCGGTCCGTTAGGGTCGCTCCATGGGGGTACCGATCCCTCGCCCGGGGAAGATCGTCTGCGTCGGGCTCAACTACCGCGACCACGCGGAGGAGCAGGGCGCCGAGCTCCCGCAGGCGCCGCTTCTCTTCGCGAAGTTCACGACCGCCCTGATCGGGCCGGGCGAGGCGATCGTGATCCCGCCTTTCGTGGAGAAGTGCGACTACGAGGCCGAGCTCGGCGTCGTGCTCGGCGCGACCGTGAAGGGAGTCTCGAAGGAGAACGCCCTCGAGGCCGTCGCCGGATACGTGGTCGCGAACGACGTCTCCGCCCGCGACCTGCAGTTCGGCGACGGACAGTGGACGCGCGGCAAGTCGCCGGACACGTTCTGCCCCGTCGGCCCGCTCGTTCCCGCGGCGGACGTCCCCGACCCGCACTCGCTGGCCATCCGCGCCGTCCTCAACGGCGACGTCGTGCAGGACTCGACCACTGCGAACCTCGTCTTCGGCGTCGACGAGGTGATCAGCTACGCGTCCCGGACCTCGACGCTCGAGGAGGGCGACCTGATCCTGACCGGGACGCCGGCCGGCGTCGGTATCTTCCGCACGCCGCAGAGGCTGCTCCAACCCGGGGACGAGATCACGATCGAGATCGAGGGGATCGGGTCCCTCACGAACCCCGTCGTCGCAGGCTGAGCCTGGCGGCCGAGCGAACGTGAGCGACCTGCAGACGAGGCCCGCGCCTGCGCCGAGCGAAAGGACCGTCGTGCCGGCACAGATACGGAAGACCGTTCTCCGAGAGCAGATCAAGGACCTGCTCCTCCACCGCATCGCGAGTGGGGAGCTGAAGCCGGGCGAGCGGATCGTCGAGACCCGGATCGCGGGGGAGCTCGGGACGAGCCAGGCGCCGGTGCGCGAGGCGCTCCGCGATCTCGAGCAGCTGCGGCTCGTCGAGTCCGAGCCGTTCAAGGGCGCGCGGGTACGTGCTTTCGGGGACGCCGAGCTCGTCGAGGTGTTCCCGGTGCGCGCTGCCCTCGAGGAGCTCGCTGCGAAGGAGGCGACGAACCGCCTCGCCGGTGACGTGAGCGCGCTCGAGGCCGAGCTCGAGGCGATGCGCGCCGCGGCGCGGGAAGGCGATGTGAACGCGCTCACCAACCACGACATCGCCTTCCACCGCCTGATCGTCGAGGCGGCCGGGAACCCCGTGCTCGAGCAGTGCTGGAAGTCCCTCGGCGTGGAGGGTCGGATCACGATCACGCTCTACGGGACGTCGATCGAGGCGCACGACGCGGCGGAGCTGCACGTGCCGCTGCTCGAGGCGATCCGCTCCCGCCGGCCGGGCGCCGCGGGCCGCGCCGCGCGCAAGCACGTCGAGGCGTTCGCCCGCATCGCCCGTGGCGAGCCTGTCCCGAAGGACTGACGTCCCCTGAGCTCGAGGTCGACGGCCGGCGCCCTGACCGGGCTTTTCCTGGCGGCGCTCGCGCTGCGACCCCAGGTCGTCGGAATCGGGCCGTTGATCGACGACATCCAGGAGGACCTCGGCGCCTCGCACGCGCTCGTGGGCCTGCTCGCGACGATCCCGATCCTCTGCATGGGGCTCGGCGCGCCGGTCGCCGCGTACCTCTCCGCCCGGCTCGGCACGCGGCGCGCGATGACGATCGCGCTCGTGCTGATCGGGACGTTCGGCATCGTGCGAGCGCTCGCTCCGGGCGCGTGGCTCGTCGTCCTGCTCACCCTCGGGGTCGGCGTCGGGATGGGGGTGGGGAACGGGCTCGCCCCGATCGCCGTCCGCGAGACGACGCCCGAGCGCCCCGCGACGGGAACGGGGATCTACTCGACCGGGATCCAGCTCGGCGCGACCGTGTCCGCGGCGATCGCCGTGCCGCTCGCCGGCCTGCTCGACGGATGGCGGGGGGCACTGATCGCGCTGTCCGTTGCCTCGTGCGCCGTCGCGGTCGCCTGGGCTGTCCTCGAGCGAGGAGGAGACGTGCATGTGCGCCCCGACGCGCTCGTGCCCCATCTACCCTGGCACTCGCCCACCGCGTGGCTTCTCGCCGCGATCTTCGTCTCGATGTCGTCCTCGTACTACGGGTTGGTCGCGTGGCTTCCGGACGCCTACGTCGAGCGTGGTTGGAGCGACAGTGCGGCCGGTGGGCTGGTGGCCGCGCTCAGCGTGACCGCGATCCCGGCCTCCTTCGTCCTCAGCTGGCTCTCCGACCGGAGGGGAGGACGCAAGCCGTGGCTCACGGGCTGCGCGCTGATCTTCGCGCTGGGCACGCTCGCCCTGATCGTGCTGCCCGGCGTCGCCTACTTGTGGGCCTTGCTCGCCGGCGTCGCGCAGGGGGGCTGCTTCGCGCTCGTGATGACGCTGCCGCTCGACCTCGCCGACAGCCGCCGGAAGGTCGCCGAGCTCGTCGCGATGATGCTCGGCGTCGGGTACACGCTCGGCGCAATCTCGCCGTTCGTCCTCGGAGCGGTGCGCGACGCGACCGGCTCGTTCGACGCGGTGCTCTGGGTCTGCGTCGTGCTCCTCGTCGTCCTCACCGGCCTCGCAACGCTGCTGCCGCGTCAGGCAGGAGGCTTCGTCGCGGCTCAGGAGCCGGGCGGGTAGATCCGCGCCGCGTATTCCTCGACCATGCGCGCCGCGGAGAACCGCGGCCCGTTCGTGCGTAGCGAGCGCTTCACCATCGCGAGCCAGCCGTGCGGGATGCCGTCGTCTCCGCGGTCGTAGAAGAGCGGGATCACCTGCTGCTCGAGCCGGTCGTAGAGCGCGTGCGCGTGACGAGCATCCTGCGCCGACTCGTCCCCGTCGTCACCGTCCGAGCCGTCGATCTCCCAGCCGTTCGCACCCGCCCCGTCGGCGGAGAACCCCTCGTACCACCAGCCGTCCAGCACGCTGAGGTTGAGCCCCCCGTTCGCGGCGGACTTCATCCCGCTCGTGCCGCTCGCCTCGAGCGGCGGCCGCGGGACGTTCAGCCACACGTCGCAGCCCCCCACGATCGGCGCCGCCACGGACAGGTCGTAGTTCTCGAGGAACGCGACTCGGTTCGTGATGCCGACCGCGTGCGAGAGCCCGAACACGTCCACGAGCATGTGCTTCGCGTTGTCGTCGAGGGGGTGCGCCTTGCCCGCCACGACCATCTGCACGGGCGGGCCGTCGGCGAAGATCCGGCGCACGCGCTCGGGGTCGAACGTGAGGAGGAAAAGCCGCTTGTACGTCGCGATCCGGCGTGCGAAGCCCAACGTGAGCGTGTCGACCGAGAAGGTCTCGGCGACCGCCCGGACGCTCTCCGGATCCTCGCCGCGCAGCAGCCGGTCATCCACGCTCTTCGCCTTCACGTACTCGACCAGCTCGCGCCGCGCGTCGTTCCGCGCCGCCCAGAGCTCGTGATCGGGGATCTCGTCGACCGGCTGCCACGTCGCCGGGTCCGATGCGCGACTCACCCAGTCGTCGCCGAGGTGGCGGTCGAGGAGCGTGCGCATCGGGCCGGAGAGGAACGTGGGAAGGTGGATGCCGTTCGTGACGTGGGTGATCGGCACCTCGTCCGCGGGCCGGTCGTCGTACAGGGGGCGCCACATCTCGCGCGCGACCTGCTCGTGTCGCAGGCTGACGCCGTTCGCGCGCCGCGTCATCCGCAGAGCGAGCGGCGTCATGCCGGGCCATTCGTCCGTCCCGGGTCGTGCGCGGCAGAGGTCGAGGAACTGCTCCTCGCCCATCCCGAGCCGCGTGGGCAGCTCGGCGAACGCCTCGAGGAACGACGTCGGCTCGTACGCCTCGTTCCCGGCGGCGACCGGCGTGTGGGTCGTGAACACGCAGCGCTCGCGGGCGCCGGCGAGCGCGTCGTCGAGCGACGCGCCGGCGGACACCGCGTCGGCTGCGAGCTCGAGCGCCGCGAGCGCGGGATGCCCTTCGTTGAAATGCAACACGCCCGGGTCGATCCCGAGCGCGCGAAGCATCCGTACCGTGCCCATGCCGAGGAGGCCGTACTGGCCGAGGCGCGTGAGCGCGTTGCCCTCGTAGAGACGCGCGGTGATCCACCGGTCGACGGGGTCGTTCTCGTCCAGCTCGGTGTCGAGGAGGTAGAGGGGGACACGGCCGACCTCGACGCGCCAGACGTGGAACGCGATCTCGCGACCGAACAGCGGGAACGTCAGGCGCAGCGGCACATCGTGCTCGTCGACCAGCAGAACGGTCGGTAGGCGCTCGGGCATGATCTGGATCCAGTACTCGTGCTGGAGGCCCGCTCGGTCGACGCGCTGCTGGAAGTAGCCCTTCCGGTAGAGGAGCCCCACGCCGATCATCGGCAGCGCGCGGTCGCTCGCGGCCTTGAGGACGTCGCCGGCGAGCACGCCGAGACCGCCGGAGTAGATGGGAAGCGAGCGGTGGATGCCGAACTCCGCGCAGACGAACACGATCGGGCCGTCGAGACCCTCGATCTCGGTCTCGGGCCGCTCGCGGTCCTGCCCCATGACCTCGGCCAGACGAGCGATCCCGTCGAGCGTCGCGCCGTCCGAGATCGCCATCGACGCGGTGTGCGGCGCCACGTCGGCGAGCTGGCGGACCGGGTTGCGCGCATTGATCTCCCACGCGTGCGGGTCGAGCGCCCCGAACACCTCGGCCCCGCCGGGTTGCCACGACCAGCGGTAGTCGAGCGCGATGCGCGCGAGGGGTGCGAGCTCCGGGGGCAGGCGCAGCGCGAGCTCGGCGGCCCGCTCGTCGGCCTCCCGTGCGCCGGGGAGCGAGGAGACGTCGACGAGGCGGGTCGTGCTCACGAGTGCCCCACGCTAGCGACGTTCGGCGGCCCGGGGTCGGAGTGCGGTCGGGCGCGTTCTACGCGAGCTGGGAGGCGACCACGACGTGGTTCACGAGCGTGCCGATCTCGGGGACGTGGATCTCCACCCAGTGCCCTGGGAGCAGGTTCACGTTGTCGGGCGGAACGAGCCCGGCGCCGGTGAGCAGGATCGTGCCCGGCGGGATCGGGTTGTCGCGGACGAGCCACGAAGCGAGCTCGGTGAACGACCGCTCCATGTCGGCCGTGTTCGCCGTCTCGTGGTAGAGGACCTCGCCGTCCTCGTCGGAGATACGCATCACGATCTCGAAGCCGAGCGGCTCGCGCTCCGGCACGTAGATCGCCGGCCCGATCGCGCAGGAGCCCGCGTAGACCTTGGCCTGGCTCAGGTACAGCGGGCTCGCGCTCTCGATCTCCCGCGACGAGACGTCGTTCCCGATCGTGTACCCGAGGATCGCGCCCCGGTGGCCGAGCACGAGCGCGATCTCGGGCTCGGGCGCGTTCCACGTCGAGTCTCCCCGGATCCCGATCGCGGCACCGGGGCCGACCGTGCGGCGGGAAGCCGCGTCTTTCAGGAAGAGCTCGGGCCTGTGCATCTCGTGCACCGCGGCGTACACGTCCCAGAAGGGGCTCGCGTCCATGCGAGCGCTGCGGCCGCGCTCGTACGTCGCTCCGGCCGCCCAGACCTCCGGCGGATCGATCGGCGGCAACAGCGTCAGGGGAGGCTCGAGCTCGAGGCTGTACGGATCGACCGGGACGACGGGGCCGTCGAGCGGGAACGACTCGCCCTGGAGCATCCGCATCGGGTCGTCGAGCCCCTGGAGGACGCTGAACTGCCCTTCGAGCTCGTGCTCCACCCCGAGCGAGACGTACCCCTCCGGATCGGCCCACCGAATCAGACGCCGCATCGGCTCACCGACGCCATCAGTGCTCGCGGAGACCGGCTGCGCGCTGCTCCGCGGCCAGTCGCTCCTCCGCCTCCGCCTCCTCGCGGAGCAGGCGGACGAGGAGCCACACGATCGCGGAGAAGAACACGACGGCCTGCTCGGTCGACATCAGGATTCCCCCGAGGTTCTGGTCCTGCACCGCGGAGATCCCCCAGAGCCGGGGCCGGTCCTCGTAGTAGCCGTACAGCGGCGGGGAGAACGTCAGCGCGAGCCCGAGGAACGCGGAGAAGACGAAGGCCGCGAGGACGTAGCCGATGCGGACGAGCGTCGGGACCGAGCGTGGCGTGTCGCAGAGCACCGGCCACCAGAAGAGAATCCCGACCCCGATCAGGACGGCGTGCTCGAGCCCGAGCAGCACGCTGCTGCGCACCAGCGTGTCGTACACCGGGCCGATATGGATGACGTACCAGGCAACAAGCCACGTAGGAAGCGTAATCGCCGGTTGGGTAATCGTCTCTAGCAGGCTCCCCCCGCGCCGCGCGATCGCCGCGGTCATCGCGGGCGTCAGCCCGATCAGCAGGAGCGGCGGCGCCCAGTCGCTGATCATCACGTTCTGGAGCAGGTGGATCAGCACGAGGTACTGGATCGCGATCGTCTCGAGCGGCGAGTTGAGGGCTCCGACGATCAGGGCGATCCCGGCCCCGAAGCACGCAGCGCGCCAGGCGGGGCCCGGCCGACGCCGCCACGCCCGGACGTAGAGCACCACGGCCACGGCGGCGAGCACGACGAACAGCAGGCTCGTACGTGATCGACCACGGGGACGGCATCAAACGAGCTCAGGCGTAACCGGACGTGCAGCCCGCTCTCGCCGCGCGAGGCGGAACAGCACGACGATCGCAGCGCCGAGCGTCAGCGCCTGCTCGGCCATCATCACGAGCCCCGCGAGCTTCTGATCGGTGAGCGGCGAAAGGCCGAAAAGCCGGTGGGGCTGGTCGACGTAGAAGTCGTAGTACGGCTGGAACCCGAACAGGAACGGGTACGCGATCACCTGGCCCACCCAGAACAGCACGACCGCCAGCCCGAGCCGCTCGGTGACGGTGAGGCGGCCATGGCCGGCCGGGTCGATCAGGAGCGTCCACACCAGGGCCCCGACGACGACGAACGAGAGGTGCTCGAACGCGTGGACGGCCGGGTGGCGGAGCGCCGTGTCGTACGGCACCGGCAGGTGCCACGTGACGACCACCACGAGCCAGAGCGGCACCGCGACTCGGGGGCGGAGCAGGAACGAGAGCGTACGCCGCAGCGGGCGCGCCCGGGCGAGCGGCACGAGCAGGTCGCGCGGGAGGAAGAACATCGCGAGGGGGCCGCGGACGGCGAGCAGCGCGAGCATCACGCCGAGGTCGGCGATCAGGACGTGCTGCAGCATGTGCGCTGACTGCAGGTACTCCTCGGCCACCGTGTCGAGCGGCGAAACGAGGCCGACGAGCACGACGCCGACGCCCGCGAGGAAGAGCGGGATCCGGCGCACGGGCGCGAGATCGGGACGACGCCGGTGCAGGCGGCGCCAGCCGGTGAGGAAGAACGCGATCGCGACCACGGCGGCGACGAGCACGAGCGGGTCGTACGACCACGCCTTCCAGAGGTCGCCGGGCGCCGTCGTGCCGAGCGGTGTCACGAGCTCACGGTAGCCCCAAACGTCCGTCTGCGATTGCCGCAGACGTTCCGCCGATTCCGACGTCCTATTGAGCGAGGGTCTATGACGGGGTCTCAGAGAAACGGGCCGTTGCCGCCCGACGGGTTGCGTGCGCGCCAGGAGAGCGAGCTGCAGGTGCAGTTCGCGCTCGCGTCGATGGAGCACGCGCTCGCACAGGAGGCATCCCAGGTCGGGACGATGCTGCGCGGCAGCGGGATCGAGCTCGACCCGCTCACGTTCGTGGTCATGCGCGTCCTCGAGGTGTGCGTGTCGGAGCTGATCGACCCGGTCCGGGCGCTCGACGAGCTGTGGCAGAACGGCTCGCTCGGACGCTCGGCCGATCTCGCCGCCGATCTCCTCGGCCCGGAACACGGCTAGCGACGCACGGCGATCCCGGGTCGCTCGCCCCGGGTACGCTCCGTGCATGGAGCTCGAATCGATCGACGACCTCGAGACCGCGCTGCGGGAGGCCGACTACCTCCCCGACCGCGGGCTCTCGACCGCGCTCTACCTCTCGCTCTCGCTCGAGAAGCCGGTGCTGCTCGAGGGCGAGGCCGGGGTCGGCAAGACGGAGGCGGCCAAGGCGCTCGCGAGCGTCCTCGGCGCGCGCCTGATCCGGCTCCAGTGCTACGAGGGCCTCGACGTCGCGCACGCGGTCTACGAGTGGAACTACCCGCGCCAGCTGCTCCACATCCGCGCCGCGCAGGAAGGAACCGTCTCGGAGAGCGAGCTCTTCGGGCCCGAGTACCTGATCCGGCGGCCGCTGCTCGAGGCGATCGACTCGGACGACCCGGTCGTGCTGCTGATCGACGAGATCGACCGCGCGGACGAGGAGTTCGAGGCCTTCCTGCTCGAGGTGCTCTCCGACTTCCAGATCACGATCCCCGAGCTCGGCACGATCGCGGCGCGCCGCCGGCCCGCCGTGATCCTCACGTCGAACCGGACGCGTGAGCTGCACGACGCGCTCAAGCGGCGTGCGCTGTACCACTGGATCGGCCACCCGTCGATCGAGCGCGAGATCGCGATCGTCAGGTTGCGGGTGCCGGGGATCCCCGAGCGCCTGGCCGCCGAGGCGGCCGCGTTCGTCCGCGGGTTGCGCGGGCTCGACCTCGCGAAGCCGCCCGGCGTCGCGGAGACGATCGACTGGGCGCTCGCGCTCGACGCGCTCGGGCGCCGCGAGCTCGACGCCGACGTCGTGGAGCAGACGCTCGGCTCCGTGCTCAAGTACCACGAGGACATCGAGGCCGTGCGCGATGCCACGCTGTCGCGCCTGGTCGAGGAGGCGCGGGCCGGCTCGCCCGCGTCGTAGCGTTCCGTCGGACGATGCGATCCGGGCCACGCCAGCCGGAGGGGCGCTAGGTGGCGAGCGGCGACGCGATCGTCGGGCACGTCGTCACCTTCGGCCGCGTGCTTCGGGAGGCAGGGCTCGAGATCGGCCCGGGCCGGGTCACGGACGCGCTGCGCGCGCTCGACGCCGTCGATCTCGCGCGCCGCGACGACGTCTACTTCTCGCTCCGGCAGACGCTCGTCTCGCGGCACGACGAGCTCGAGGTCTTCGACCGCGCGTTCGACGCCTGGTTCCTGCGGGCGCCGGTCGCAGCCCCTGCTCGCGCGCGCAAGCCCGAGCAGGTGCTGCGGCTCGTCGACGAGGCCGGCAGCCCCGGCACGGACGGCGACAAGGAGCAGGACGGGGAGCCGCTCCTGCTCGGTGCGTCCGCCCACGAGATCCTCCGCGACAAGGACTTCGCGGAGCTCGACGCGGACGAGCTGCGTCGGATCCGGGAGCTGATGAGGCGGATCGCGCGGACACGGCCGGTGCGGCGTTCCCGGCGGCGGACGCGAGACCCGCGCGGGGACGGACTCGACGTGCGCGCGCTCGTGCGCCGGTCGCTCCGCACGGGCGGCGATCCCGTCGATCGGCCGGTGCGGGCGCGCAAGACCGTGCCGCGCAAGCTCGTGCTGCTCTGCGACGTGTCGGGCTCGATGGACAGCTACGCACGCGCGCTGCTCCTGTTCCTCCACGCGACGGTCGGCACGGGCCGGGGAGTCGAGGCGTTCGCGTTCGGGACGCGGCTCTCGCGCCTCACGCCGGAGCTCGCGACGCGCGACCCCGAGGCTGCGCTCGCCCGCTGTACCGAGGCGGTGGTCGACTGGGGCAGCGGCACGCGGATCGGCGCGTCGCTGCGGGAGTTCAACGAGGTCTACGGCCGGCGAGCGCTGTCGCGCGGGGCGATCGTGGTGATCGTCTCCGACGGCTGGGAGCGCGAGGATCCGGCGCTCGTGGGGCGGGAGATGGCACGGCTCGCGCGCGCAGCGTACGCGGTGATCTGGGTGAACCCGCTGAAGGGCAACCCGGAGTACCAGCCGCTCGCGGGCGGGATGCGCGCTGCGTTGCCATTCGTCGACAGGTTCGTCGCGGGCCATAATCTGAGAAGTCTCGAGGAGCTGGCGACGGTGCTCGCCGGCATCGAAAGGAGGCACGCAGCGTGAAGGAGATTCTGTCCGAGGTCGAGGGCTGGCGCGACGCGGGCGAGAAGGTCGTCGTCGCGACGGTGGTGGGGACGCGCCGTTCCGCGCCGCGCCCGATCGGCACGAGCCTCGCGGTCTCGGAGTCCGGCAAGATGTGCGGCTCCGTCTCGGGCGGCTGCGTCGAGAGCGACGTGTTCGACAACGCGATGGCGGTGATGCGCGACGGGCAGCCGAGGCTGCTCCACTACGGGATCACCGACGAGATGGCGTGGGGCGTGGGCCTGCCGTGCGGAGGCGAGATCGACGTCTTCGTGGAGCCGGTCGAGTGACCCTCATCGAGCGCCTCGCGCGCCTGCGGGAGGAGGGCGGCAGAGCTGTCCTCTTCACCGTGGTCGAGGGCGACGGCGTGGGCGCGAAGGCCCTCGTCGTGGAAGGCGGCGACACGATCGAGAACGGCCGACCCGGCGTTCCCGCGTGGGCGGTCGCCGAGTTCGACGAGCTCATCCGGCGGGGGCGTAACACGCTGCTCGAGGGCGACGGGGCGAAGGTGTTCGCCGAGTGGTACGGACCGCCTCCGCGGCTCGTCGTCTACGGCGCGGTGGACACCGCCGAGTCGCTCGCGCAGGCCGCGAAGCTGCTCGGCTGGACGGCGATCGTCGCGGACGCGCGCGCAAGCTTCCTCACGCCCGAGCGGATCCCCTCCGCGGACCGGCTGATCGCGGAGTGGCCGGCGGAGGCGCTCGCGGAGGTCGCACCCGACCACCAGACGGCGATCGTCGTGCTCACGCACGACGACAAGTTCGACGAGCCGGCGCTGATCGCCGCGCTCGATACCGAGGCGTTCTACATCGGGGCGCTCGGCTCGCGGCGCAACCAGGAGCGCCGCCGCGAACGGCTGCTCGAGGCGGGTGTCTCGGAGGACGCGCTCGGCCGGATCAGCGGTCCGTGCGGGCTCGACATCGGCGCCGAGACCCAGTCCGAGACCGCGCTCTCGATCCTCGCGGAGATCCTCGCCGTTCGCGCCCGCCGCGAGGGCGGCTCGCTGCGGCAGGCGAAGCAGCGGATCCACGCGGAGACGTCTTAGAACTAGCGCTCGAGAGGGCCCAGGTGGGAGCTCGCGGCGTTCGTGTCAACGTCGGGCGCGGCCGTGTCCGGCGCGCCACAGCTGGAACGGCAGCAACGGCCACAGGAGAAGCTCTCGGAGCGCGGCTCGCGCCGTCCATCCGGGTGGGGAGACGGAGCGCACGTCGATGCCGGTTCCACGCAGAAGCCACCGCATCGCGGCTCCTGCGCGGCGCGCATGCCACGTCGAGGTGACCACGACCACCTCGCGCGCGCCGACACGATGGACGTCGTCGAGCGCGTTGGCGAGGTTCTCGACGGTCGTCCGCGCGTCGGGGTCGAGCACGACCTCGCGCGCCGCCCCCGACCACGCCGCGCGCATCAGCTCCGCCTCCGGGTGCGTGTCACGGACGCGTGCCCAACCGGAGAGGACGACGACATCGTCGGGGGTCGAGATCTGCGCGGCCCGCTCGAGCCGCGCCGCGCAGACCGGGTGGAGCTCGCCGCTCCCGCCGTCGGAGTAGCCGAGCACCACGAGAACGCGCGGCGTGGTCATTTCAGCAGCGCTACGCGCGCCGCTGGCGCAGCCAGCGGAAGAAGAGCAGCGTGCCGACGACGGTGAGCACGAGCTTCACCGCCTTCGCGCCCTGGAGCTTCGACTCGCCGTGCGCACGCTCCCGCATGTGGACGGCTACCTCCTCGACGCGCAGGCCTGCCTGCTTCAGCCGGAGCAGCGCTTCCACCTCCGGCGCGCCGCTCGCGTACGGCCGCGCCATGATCGGCATCGCCCCGCGGTTCGCCGCGGCCATCCCGCTCGTCGGGTCGTGGAACGGGCGGCCGAGACGGAGCTGCATCGCCTGCTGGAGCAGTCGGATGCCGAACCGTCGCGTCGCCGACGGCGCGTAACGGTCTGCGCCGTAGCCTTCGCCTTCGGCGAAGCGCGAGCCGACCGCGACGTCGCAGTGGTCGGCGCGGACGAGGTCGAGCAGCCGTCGAAGCTCGTCGACGGGATGCTGGCCGTCGGCGTCGACCCGCCCGCAGAACGCGTAGCCGCGCTCGAGCGCCTCCTCGTAGCCGGCCGCGATCCCGGCCCGAAGCCCGCGGTTCTCGCCGAAGGAGACGACGATCGCCCCGTGCTCCGCAGCCACGGACGCGGTCGCGTCGGTCGAGCCGTCGTCGATCACGAGCACGTCTGCCTCCGGGATGCCTACGTGGAGCTCGTCGAGGACGGCCGGCAGGCTCTGCTCCTCGTTCCACGCCGGGACGAAGACGACGGTGTCCGGTCGAGGGACGACCGTCATCTCGTGCCGACCGACCCCGAGAGCGCCTGGACGACCTCCTCTTGCAGCCATGACAGCCAGTGGAAGAGCGCGATCTGCGCCGCCCGGGGGTCGTCGGCGTCGAAGCTCGCGTAGGTCTCCTCGCTGACGTCGAGCTGCGTGCCGAGCACCAGGCGGAGGCTCTCGAGCCCTCCGAGCCAGGCGCCGAGCTCGTCCTCCTCGAGGCTCGTCGCGTGGGCCGTGCGCTCGAGCTCCGACAGTGCCTGCAGCTTCCCGTCGAGCAGCCCCGGCCCGACGAGCCGTGCGTACTCGTCGTTCACGGACTCGTCGTCGCCGTGCGCGGGGGGGAACAGGCGGTAGAGCGTCGGTTCTCCCGCGTCGAGGGCGTCGCGCAGCTGGCCGGGGAGCGCGGCCAGCACGTCTCGCTCCTGCTCGGGGAGCTCGACGCGGTACGTGCCGTCGCGGCGCCTGCTGATCCCGCGCCGTGCCACTAGTCCTGCTGCATGGTCGCCCACAGGCCGTGCGCGTGGAGGCGGGACACGTCGAGCTCCGCCTTCTCGCGCGTCCCCGACGAGACGACGGCCTTGCCCTCGTTGTGCACCTGGAGCATCAGCTTCGTCGCCTTCGCCTCCGTGTAGCCGAAAAGCTTTCGCAGCACGAGAGTGACATAGCTCATCAGGTTGATCGGGTCGTTCCAGACGATCACGACCCAGGGCCGGTCCTCGGCTCGATCTTCCTCGATCGACGGCTCGTGCGTCTCGAGAGGCGCTTCGACGATCTGGCTCACGCCCTCAGTCTGACGCGTCCCGCACCGCGTCCGGCTGCTCCTCTTCCTCCACGGAGCCGCCGGGAACCGGGGTAGCCGGGGTCCGCGGCCGTGCGTAGGGCGCGAGGCGCTGAACGATGTTCTCGATCGGGACGACCGGGGCGTCGTCGTCGCCGTCGCCGTAATCGTCCTCTCCGACGTCGTCGCGGGAGAGCAGCCCGCCCAGCCCACGTCCGCGTCGCTTCGCGAGCTTCGCCTGCTCGCGCTCCATGCGGCGGCGCTCCTTCTCCTCCTCCTTCCGGGCGGCGCGGGCGAGCGCCTCGTCCCGCTTGCGTTGCTCGGCTTCGGCTTTCGCGCGCTCCTTGGCGTCGGCTTCGTCTCGTTTGCGTTGCTCGGCTTCGACTTTGGCGCGTTCTTCGGCTTCCGCTTCGTCGCGTTTGCGCTGCTCGGCTTCGGCTTTCGCGCGCTCCTTGGCGTCGGCTTCGTCGCGTTTGCGCTGCTCGGCTTCGGCTTTGGCGCGTTCTTTGGCTTCCGCCTCGTCGCGTTTGCGTTGCTCGGCTTCGGCTTTCGCGCGCTCCCTGGCGTCGGCCTCGTCCCGCTTGCGCTGCTCGGCCTCCTCCCGTGCCCGCTGACGCTCCTCCTCCTTGCGCCGCTTCTCGGCCGCCTTACGGTCGCGCCGGCCCATGCTCTGCTCGGCCTCGGCGGCCGCTGCCGCGTCTGCTTCCGCCGCGCGTCGCGCAGCCTCTTCGGCTTCGCGCTGGGCTGCCGGCTTCCTCGGCTTCGCGTTGGGCTGCGGCTTCGGCCTCGAGTCGGGCGGCTTCCTCGGCCTCGCGCCGGGCGAGCTCCTCGGCTTCGCGCTGGGCTGCGGCTTCGGCTTCTCGCTGTGCCGCCTCTTCGGCTTCTCGCTGTGCAGCGGCTTCGGCTTCGCGCTGTGCGGCGGCTTCGGCTTCTGCGCCTGGCTCGCGGCTTCGGCTTCTCGCCGTGCAGCGGCTTCGGCTTCTCGCCGTGCAGTGGCTCTCGGCTTCGCGCTGGGCTGCGGCTTCGGCCTCGAGTCGGGCGGCTTCCTCGGCCTCGCGCCGGGCGAGCTCGTCGGCTTCGCGCTGTGCTGCGGCTTCGGCTTCTCGCCGTGCCGCCTCTTCGGCTTCTCGCTGTGCAGCGGCTTCGGCTCTCGCGCCGGCGCCTGCTCCTCCAGCCTCGCGCTGCACCGCCTCCTCGGCCTCGCGGGCCTGCTCCTCGGCGTGGCGCTGTGCGGCGAGCTCGGCTTCGCGGCGCGCCGCGTCCTCGGCTGCGCGCTGCGCTGCGGCCTCGGCCTCACGGCGAGCCTGCTCCTCGGCCTCGCGTAGAGCAGCTTCCTCGGCTGCGCGACGCGCGGCGGCCTCCGCCTCGAGTCGAGCCGCTTCCTCCGCTGCCCGCGCAGCTTCGGCCTCGCGGCGGGCTTCCTCCGCCTCGCGGCGCGCGGCCTCGGCCTCACGGAGCGCGGCCGCTTCCGCCTCGCGGCGCGCCGCGTCTTCGGCCTCGCGGCGAGCGGCCGCCTCGGCCTCGAGCCGGGCTGCTTCCTCCGCCGCGCGTTGGGCCGCTGCCTCTGCCTCGCGCCGTGCTGCCTCCTCGGCCGCACGCGCCGTCGCTTCGGCTTCGCGGAGGGCGGCCTCTTCCGCCGCCCGCTGCAGCGCAAGCTCGGCCTCGCGCCTGGCTGCCTCCTCCGCGGCCCGGGCCGCATCGGCCTCGCGTCGCGCAGCCTCGGCCTCGCGTCGCGCAGCCTCGTGCAAAGCGAGCGCCGCCGCTTCGGCGTCGTGCCGTGCGGAGTCGTCCTGCGCGCCGCTCGCCGCCGCGTCCACCTCACGCTGGGCAGCCTCCATCGCCTCGCGTCGCGCGGTCTCGACGGCTGTCTCTCGCGCCGCCTCCTCCCTGAGGCGGTTCGCCTCTTCGGCGTCCCTGAGGGCCGCCCGCTCGGCCGCCCTGAGCCCCGCTGCGGCGGCAGCGCGGCGTGCCGCCTCCCGGGCCTCCTGGCGTGCTTCCGCCGCGGCCTCGTCCTCGGCCCGTGCGCGGTCGTTCTCGTCCACTGGAAGCGGGATCACGAGCGAGCGTGGCTCGGGGTAGCCCGTCTCCGGCTGCCGCCGTAGCTCGGAGCGGCGGATCTTCCCGTTGATCGTCTTCGGCAGCTCGTCGACGAACGCGATCTCCCGCGGGTACTTGTACGGCGCGGTCGACGTCTTCACGTGCTCCTGCAGCTCCGTGACGAGGTCTGGGGTCGCGCTCGTTGCCCGGCGCCAGTACGACGAATGCCTTCACGATCTCGCCCCGCTCCTGGTCGGGCGCACCGACGACGGCCCCTTCCGCGACGGCGGGGTGCTCCAGCAGGGCGCTCTCGACCTCGAACGGGCCGACCCGGTAGGAGGCCGAGAGGATCACGTCCTCCGCGCGGCCGACGAACCAGAGGTAGCCGTCCTCGTCGCTGACGGCGCGGTCGCCCGTCACGTACCAGTCGCCGCGGAAGGCTGCGTCGGTCTTCTCGCGCTCTTCCCAGTAGCCGGCGAACAGCGTCGGCGGACGGCCGCTCAGGGCGATGTCGCCCTCGACGCCCGGCTCGCAGACCTGTTACCGTGCTGGTCGATCACTGCGACCTCGTAGCCCGGAGTCGGGACCCCCATCGAGCCCGGACGCAGCTCGACCTGCGGGACGTTCGCCGACGAGCAGCGTGTTCTCCGTCTGTCCGTATCCGTCGTACAGGGTGACGCCCGACCGCATCCTGGAAGCGGGCGATCATCTCCGGGATCGAGCGGCTCGCCCGACGACACGGCATGTGGCGGAGGCGCGCGAGCTCGCGCGTGGTGGAGCGCGTCGAGCCTCGTCAGCATCCGGTACTCGGTCGGCGTCTGGCAGAGCACCGTGACGCCGAGCTTCTCCACGAGCTCGAGCCGCTCCTCGGGGTCGAAAGCTCCCTGGTGGAGCACGACCTCGGCGCCGCAGCACCAGGGGCCGAGCAGCGACGCTCCAGATCGACTTCGCCCAGCCGGTTCCGGCCGTGCACCAGACCACGTCGTCCTCCCGCACGTCGAGCCAGTGCTCGGCCTGGCCCTGCTTGGTCCACGTGAACGCGTGCGTGTGCACGACGCCTCGTGGCTCCTCGGCCGTCCCCGACGTGTAGAGGAGCAACGCCCGCTCGGCCGACGTCGTGTCCTCCGTCGGCGCATTGCCCATGTAGCCGCTCAGCTCGAGGCGTGCCTCGTCGAGGTACATGATCGCGATCGACGCCTCCACCTGCTCGCGCATCTCCTCGACCTCGACCTCGCAGGAGCGGTCGGCGATCACGAGGCGGGCGCCCGAATGGCGGACGCGGAACGCCAGCTCCGCGGCGGGCAGCGTCTCGGGGCACGGCACCGCGATGAGGCCTCCCTTCAGCGCACCGAGCATCGCGCCGTGCCAGGCCGGCACCTTGCCCATCGCAAGCAGCACGCGATCGCCGCGGTCGAGACGCGTCCGGAGAAGGTGCGCCCAGCGTGCGGCGTCGCCCGCGATCTCGCGGAAGGTGCGCCGGTCGACGATCCCGTCCTTGTCGACGAATGTCAGCGCCGAGCGCGAGTGCTGCCGCGCGAGGGGCTCGATCACGTCCCGCGTGAAGTTGAAGCGCGCAGGGACGTCCCACCCGTCGGTGACGGCGGGCTCGGCCGGCGCCAGGGCCGTGGCTGTCTTGGGGCGTCGTCGGAGCACGTCGACGTCCGGCTCGTCAGCCGGGTTGAGCTTCGTTTGTGCCGCGCGCGGTGGCGGGCTGGATCGACGCCCGTCGAGCGCAATCCCTGTGGCCGACAGTCATGTGAACGGTGTCGGATGCCACGGCGGAAAACTTTACTCCGCCGTCCCGTCGGCATCGGGCCCGCCGAACCGGGTGTCGGTGCCAACGCAGCCCTGCAGGGCGATCCGGATTTGCGGTTTGTGCGGGACTTTCCCTCTTCCATTCGCGCCGAAAACGAGTAGGATGCGCCCGCTGTGAAATGGGGTCTCAGGACACTCGTAATGCTCGCGGCCGCGCTGGCGGCGGTTCTCGCCGTGGGCGTGGCGGTCGCAGCGAACGGCGACACGGCACGGGGCTGGGGGGTCGAGCTCGCGCTACCCGACGGCTGGACGAAGGTGCAGCCTGCCGCGCAGGCGAGCGGCGCGGATCCGCGCACGGTCCTCGTGATCGGCACGGACGGCGTGCGGCCGATCGCGAGCGACTGCCAGGTCTCCTCGTATCGCGTCCCGTCCGAGGGCGCGGCCGTGGTCGTGATCGGCTGGCGCGAGTCGGTCGGCGTGAGCGCGTTCCTGCCGCTCTCGGATCTGAAACTGCGGCCGGGGACCTTCTCGTGCTTCGACGGTCGCGGCGCAGTCGCGCAGGTGACCCGCCGCGGACGCGACTACCAGGTGAACGTGCTGGTGGGCGACCGGGCAAGTGCCGAGACCGTCACGGCCGCCCTCGATGCCGCCCGCTCGATCAGCGCGGCACAGCGGCGTCAAGACTGAGCACTCGTCGCCGGTGACCGCCGCGCCGCCGCCCGGGCCGTGACCACGGACCCGCTCAACGCCTGCATCACGTGGCTCGCCGAGCCACTCGCGGGCGCTGCCCTCGGGCCCCTCGCCGGCCGGACGCTGGTGGTCAAGGATCTGATCGACACGGGTGGGATCCGGACGACGTACGGCTCCCGGATCTACGCGGAACACGTTCCCGACCGGCATGCCACTGCGGTGCAGCGAGTGCTCGACGCCGGCGGGAGCGTGATCGGGAAGGGGAATCTCGCCGAGTTCGCGTGGGGTGTGCTGGGGACGAACGAGTGGTACGGCACGGTCCACAACCCGACCCGCCCGGGACGCACCACCGGGGGCTCGTCGAGCGGCTGCGGCGCAGCGCTCGCTGGAGAGCTGTGCGACCTGGCGCTCGGCACCGACACCGGCGGCTCGGTCAGGCTCCCGGCGGCAGCGTGCGACGTCGTCGCGCTGAAGCCGACGTTCGGCGTGATCCCGGTCGACGGCGTGTTCCCCCTCTGCCCGTCGCTCGACACGGTCGGCCCGATGGCGCGGACCGTCAGCGACACCGCGGTCCTCTGGTCGGTGCTCGGCGAGCGCCGGATGCCGGCCGCGGGGCTGAACGGGCTCACGGTCGGGCTCCTCCGCCGCGCCCCCGAGCTCGCCGACGGGCGCGAGACCGAGACGAGCGACGAGGGCGAGGCCTGGGTCCCGCGGCTCGAGGAGCTCGGGGCCCGCGTGGTCGAGGCCGAGCTCCCGGGGCCGGAGGCGAACACGTGGCCCGTCTTCCTCCACGAGGCGGGCGCCGCGCATGCGGCGACCTTCCCGAGCCGGGCAGACGAGTACGGGGCCGTGATCCGCGCGAAGCTCGAGTCGACCCTGACGGTCGAGCACGACGCGGTCGAGGAGGGATACCGTGCGCTCCACCGGTGGCGTCGGCTCCAGCCGGAGGTCGACCTCTACGTCTGCCCGTGCGTCGCGATCGACTGGCCCGAGGAGGAGGCGAGCGAGCTCGACGTGCGTCTGCCGTTCTCGTCGTTCACGCGCTGGGTGAACCTGCTCGGCTGGTCGGCGCTTGCGATCGGGAACATGCAGCTCGTGGCGCCGACCGACGAGGTCGTGCTCGCCGCCGGTCTCGCGTGGGAGAACGGGTAGGCGGCCTCCCGGACTAGGATCGCCGCCACGCATGGCGCAGCTCAACGTCCACGAGTGGGGTGACAGGGACGGGGCGCCGGTTCTCTGCCTGCACGGCGTCACGGGTCACGGGGCGCGATTCCGGGCGCTCGCGGAGCGGCTCGGCGGGTTCCGTGTCGTCGGCGTCGACCTCCGTGGCCACGGTCGTTCCACCTGGGACGCGCCCTGGGGTGTTGAGACCCACGTCGCCGACCTGCTCGAGACGGCCGCTGGGCTCGGGATCGTCTCCGCTGCCTGGATCGGTCACAGCTTCGGCGGTCGGCTGGTCGCGGAGGTCGCCGCGCGCGACCCCGATGCCGTCGGCCGCGCGGTGCTGCTCGACCCTGCGCTGCACGTCGCGCCGGCGGAGGCCACGGTGCGGGCTGAATCGCTCCGCCCCGACACGTCGTTCGGGTCACCGGACGAGGCGATCGACGCACGGCTCGCAGACGGCTCTCTCTACTCGACGCCGCGTGCGGTGCTCGCGGACGAGGCGGCGGAGCACCTCGAGCAGGGCGCCGACGGGCGGTGGCGCTGGCGCTACTCGCCGGCCGCCGTGATCACCGCGTGGAGCGTGATGGCGACGACGGGGCCGCCGTACCCGGTCGCGCCGACCCTCGTCGTCCTCGGCGAGCGCTCGTGGATCCCGAACGACGTGCCCGTCCGACCGGGGTTGCAGGCCGTCCGCGTGCCGGGGGGCCACAGCGTCCTCTGGGACGACTTCGACGCCACCGCCGACGCGGTCTCCGCGTTCCTCCGTCTCGACGGCTAACCGCTCGCCTCGACGAGCGCGTCGTAGGCGGGGAGGGTGAGGAACTCGACGTAGTCGGGGCGTGTGGCGATCTGCTCGAAGATTGCGCGGGCGTCGTCGTAGCCGTCGCCGAGCTGCGCGAGTTCCTCGTCGGTGACGCGGCGGACGTCGTCGGCGGCGATCCGGCCGTGGTGGATCCACTGCCAGATCTGCGAGCGGCGAGATCTCGGCGGTGGCGGCGTCCTCCATCAGGTTGTCGATCGCCGACGGCGCCGGTGCCCGCGCAGCCAGGCGTCGAGGTAGCTGGACGCCGACCGAGACGTTGTCGCGCAGGCCGTCCTCGGTCACCTCGCCGGCGTGGACGCGACGTCGAGCAGGTCGGCCGGCGCCGACCTGCACGTCGTCGCGCAGGCGGTCGACCTGGTTCGGGCCGCTCGCCGAGCACGCGCGTCGAACGACCTCGGGCGCGACCGGGACGAGGTCGGGGTGCGCCACCCAGGTGCCGTCGAAGCCCTGTCGCCCGCCTCGCGCTCCTTGTCCTCGCGCACCTTCTCGAGCGCGCGCTCGTTGACCTCGGGGTCGCGGCGGTTCGGGATGAACGCGGCCATGCCGCCGATCGCGTGCGCGCCGCGCCGGTGGCAGGTCTTGACGAGCAGCTCGGTGTAGGCCCGCATGAACGGCACGGTCATCGTCACCTCGCGCGCGGTCGGGCAGCACGAACTCGGGCCGGTGCGCCGAGCTTCTTGATGACGCTGAAGATGTAGTCCCAGCGTCCGGCGTTGAGCCCGGCGCGAGTGGTCGCGCAGCTCGTAGAGGATCTCGTCCATCTCGAACGCCGCGAGGATCGTCTCGATCAGCACGGTCGCGCGGATCGTGCCGTGCGGCGATGCCCGAGCGCGTTCCTCGGCGAAGCGGAAGACGTCGTCCCACAGCCGCGCCTCGAGGTGGCTCTCGAGCTTCGGCAGGTAGAAGTAGGCCGCGCCGCGTCGATCAGCGCCGTGCGTTGTGGAAGAAGTAGAGGCCGAAGTCGAACAGCGAGCGCGGACGCCGGGCGCGCCGTCGACCTGCAGTGGCGCTCCTCGAGGTGCCAGCCGCGCGGCCGCACCAACAGCGTCGCGACGCTCGTCGTTCGAGCGGTACGCGCTTCTCGCCCGTGTCGAGCTCGATCGTCCGCGTCGAGCGCGTCGGTCAGGTTGAGCTGCCCGTCGATGCAGTTCGCCCAGGTGGGCGAGTTGGCGTCCTCGAAGTCGGCCATGAAGACCTTCGCGCCCGAGTTGAGCGCGTTGATCACCATCTTGCGGTCGGCGGGGCCGGTGATCTCGACCCGGCGGTCGGCGAGGTCCGGGCCGGCGCCGGCGCGACCCGCCAGTCGCCCTCGCGGACCGCCGCGTGTCGGCGAGGAAGTCGGGCAGCTCGCCCGCGTCGAGGCCGTCGCAGGCGCTCGGCGCGCGGCGAGCAGCTCGGCCGCGGCCGCGAACTCGCGGTGCAGGTCGTCAGGAACGCGACGCCTCGGGGTGAGGACGTCGTCGTGCGCACCGGGGTCCTCTAGCACGACTGACCTCGCATCGCGGGTCAGTCGTGCTCGTGGTCGCGCTCGCAGTGCTCCGGGCACGTGCACGGCGCGACCTCGGCACGCGTCGCGATCGTCGGGCGCTCGACCCGGTGGCGCGACGGGAGCCGTCCGCGGTCGAGCGGCTTCTCGCGTGTCGACAGCGTGGTCATGCGGCACTCCTTTCAGTGGAACTGCTGCTCCTCGGTCGAGCCGGCGAGCGCGAGCGTCGCGCTGCCGCCGCTGAGACGGCCTGCGCGACCCGGTCGAAGTAGCCGGCGCCGACCTCGCGCTGGTGGCGCGGTCGCGGTGTAGCCGCTCGCTCCTCGGCGGCGAACTCGCGCTCCTGCAGCTCGACGTACGCGCGTCATCGCGTCGCTCGCGGTAGCCGCGCGCGAGCTCGAACATCGAGAGGTTGAGGGCGTGGAAGCCGGCGAGGGTGATGAACTGGAACGCGTAGCCCATCGCGGCGAGCTCCCGCTGGAAGCTGCGCGATCTGCGCGTCGTCGAGGTGCGCGCTCCAGTTGAACGACGGCGAGCAGTTGTACGCCAGCAGCTTGCCGGGGAACCGCGCGTGGATCGCCGCGGCGAACTGCGCGGCCTCGTCGAGGTCGGGCGTCGACGTCTCGCACCAGAGCAGGTCGGCGTACGGCGCGTAGGCGAGGCCGCGGGCGATCGCCGCCTCGATGCCCGTCGCGCACGCGGAAGAAGCCCTCGGGCGGTGCGCTCGCCGGTGCAGGAACTCGCGGTCGCGCTCGTCGACGTCGCTCGTCAGCAGCGTCGCGCGCGAGCGCGTCGGTGCGGGCGACGAGCAGCGGTCGGCACGTCGAGCGACGTCGGCGGCGAGCCGCGCGGCGACCAGCGTCCGGATGAACTGGCTCGTCGGCACCAGCACCTTGCCGCCCATGTGGCCGCACTTCTTCTCGCGACGCGAGCTGGTCCTCGAAGTGGACGCCCGCGGCGCCGGCCTCGATCATCGCCTTCATCAGCTCGAAGGCGTTGAGCGGGCCGCCGAAGCCGGCCTCGGCGTCGGCGACGATCGGCGCGAGCCAGTACGTCGTCCGTCGTCGCCCTCGGCGTAGTGCGATCTGGTCGGCGCGCAGCAGCGCGTTGTTGATCCGCCGCACGAGCGCCGGCACCGAGTTCGCCGGGTAGAGGCTCTGGTCGGGGTAGGTCCGCCGGCGAGGTTCGCGTCGGCGGCGACCTGCCAGCCGGAGAGGTAGATCGCCTCCAGGCCCGGCCCGCACCATCTGCACGGCCTGGCCGCCGGTGAGCGCGCCGAGCGCGCGCGACCCACTCGCGCTCGTGCGAGCAGCGTGCCAGAGCCGCTCGGCGCCGAGCCGCGCGAGCGTGTGCTCGACGCGGACCGAGCCGCGCAGGCGCTCGACGTCGTCTCGGCGTGTAGGGACGGACGGGTTCGGTGCATCGCTCCTCCTCTTGGATCCAAGTCTGATGGATTCTTGGATCCTACGAGGCCCTAGACGGCATAGCAAGGGCCAGTTTCCCGTCTTTTCGGATCCAAAATCGGAGACAGGATTTCGCTCGGTAGACTCGCGCCCCGTGACCACGCTCTCCACGAAAGCCGACGACATCGCTCGGGTGCTCGAGGACGAGATCGTCGGCGGGCTCATCCCGCCGGACACCGTGCTCAGGCAGGAGACGCTCTCCGAGCGCTTCGAGGTCAGCCGCACGCCGGTGCGCGAGGCGCTCCGCCGCCTCGCGGCGCTCGGGCTCGTCTCGTTCGAGCCGAACCGCGGCGTCCGCGTCCGCTCGATCTCGGCGCACGAGCTGCGGGAGGCGTTCCTCGTCCGCGCGGAGCTCGAGGCGCTCGCGACGGAGGTCGCGACGCCGAAGCTGACCCCCGACGACCTCGCCGAGATGGACGCGATCGAGCGCCGGTTCGGCGACCTCACGCTCGAGCTGCGCGACCAGGCCCGCGAGCGGCGCGTCGCGCGACGCGACGCTCTTCGTGGAGTGGATGCAGGCGAACTACGCCTTCCACGACGTGATCTACCGCGCCGCGGAGCTGCCGCTCGTCGAGCGGATCGCGAAGAGCGCGCGGAGGACGTTCATCGGCGACCGCGTCTGGCGCGCGCGGGCGGAGCTCGACCAGCTCTACGCGAAGAACGACCTGCAGCACCGCGCGATCCGCGAGGCGATCGGGCGCGAGCGGAGCTGCGGCCCGGGTGCTCGCACGCGAGCACGTCCTCTCCTCGAACCAGCTGATCGAGGTCGTGCTCGAGACCCTCGGCGCGTCCGGCCGCGAGCCGGGCTGGGGCGCTGACGTCTAACCGGAGCCGCGCTGTCGCATCGGTCACGAGCCGGTCGGCCGCGCACGTCGCGGAGGCGCGTCACGGCGCCGCCGGGCGCGCGGACGACGAGCTCGCGCACCGTCGTCGCGTCGCCGAGCCCGAAGAGCGCGCGCGGATCCTCGGAGGACAGGTAGCTCGAGCCCGCGTGCGTCTCGCGCTCGAGCGTGCGGCCGTCGGGCAGCGTCGCGGTCACGAGCGAGCCGGGGCGAGCCCGCCCGACCTCGAGCCAGTGGCCGTGCGCGCCGTCGTCGCGGAAAGCTGCAGTCTCCCGCCGATCGAGCCGACCGCGACGTCCGGATCACCGTCGTTGTCGTAGTCCGCGACCGCGAGCCCGCGACCGTTGCGGCGACCGGCCGCGCCGGCGTCGAGCGCCTCGATCTCCCCGCCGTCCGTGCTCAGGACGCGGAGGCGCCCGGCGTCCCGCGCGAGGCTCGTGATCGGGATCGCGCCGTTCGCGATCGCGAGCTCGGGGCTGCCGTCGAGGTCGAAGTCGGCCCACGACGCGCCCCACCCCGTCAGCTCGCGCGCCGAGCGCCGGGACGAAGTCGGGCCGCGCGTCGCTGAACGGCAGGCCGGCCCGGCTCCGGAAGGCGGCCTGCAGCTGGTCGCGCGAGTTCGTCACGAAGAGATCGTCGAGCCCGTCTCCCGAGTAGTCGGCGGACGCGACCCCCATCCCGGCGTTGGGGTCTGCGACGCCCTGCGCTCGACCGCGCTCGACGAGCCGGAAGCCGAGGCCGCGCGGGTCGTGTGCAGCGCCGCCCGGCACCGCGACGTTCATGTAGAGCCGGTTCGGGTCGAGGTCGTTGGCGACGTAGAGATCCGGCCGCCCGTCGCGGTCGACGTCGGTGAACAGGGCGCCGAGACCGTGGTCGAGCCCGTGCGGCTCGAGCCCCGCGGCCCGGCCGACGTCGCGGAAGCTCGGATGCCGGCCCGACCCGCCCTCGTTCGAGGTAGAGCGCGTCCGGCACCCCCGCGTGGTTCGCCGGGAAGCCCTGCTGCGACGCGTATCTGGTGGTTCACGTCGGTATAGCCCGCCACGAAGAGGTCGAGCCTGCCGTCGCCGTTCACGTCCGCGACCGCGGCGCCCGAGTGCCAGCCGGGCTCGTCGATCCCGGCGGCCCTCGTGCCGTCGGTGAACGTCCCGTCGCCGTTGTTCCAGAGCAGCGCGTCGTACGCGTTCCGGGTGGGATCGAAGGACGCGGTGGTCACGAACAGGTCGGTCGTCCCGTTGCCGTCGAGGTCTGCGGCCACGCATCCCGTTCCGCGCACGGCGAGCCCGGTGCCCGTCTTGCGGGTGACGTCGACGAAGTGCCCGTGGACGTTGTGGTACAGATGGCTCTGCGGGAGCCCTCCGCCGGAGGTGTAGCCGGCGATGTCCGAGTCGGCGTACGAGTTGACGACGAAGAGGTCGAGCCAGCCGTCGCCGTCGTAGTCGAGCCAGCAGACGCCGCCGCCCATCATCGCCGCGGGGTCGCTGGACATGCCGAAGCGGAACGCTCCGTGGCGGAAGTCGAGGCCTGCGCTCGCAGCGACGTCGTCGAGCCGGAACGAGGCCTTCGCGGCGGGCGCCGTGCGAGACGAGCCCGCGCCCCGGACGGCGGCGACGAGGTACCGGTCGCCGCTCGACGTGACCTCGAACGTCTGCACGACCGGCGTCGGCGCGCCCGCGGTGCGTCGGGATGGTCGGCGAGTCCCCGTACGTGGCGGTCTGCGTCGTCCCGCGAGCGTCGCGACCACGATCGGCGGGCCCTGGCCCTTGCCGCGCTCGAGACGGAGCCGGATCTGCCTGGCCTCGTACGTCGGCACGTCGATCGTGCCCCCGCGCGACGCGTCGATCCGCTGCCAGAGGCTCGCGAGCCATGCGCCCGTCGCCGCGTCCCGCGCGGCGAGCCGATCACGGCGGCGAAGGGCGTCGGCGCTGCGGGACAGGTCGGTCACGAGGGCGTTCGCGATGCGCTGCGCCGTCGCGGCGTCGAGCGTCGCGAGCCCCGCCGACCGCTCGACCGTCACCTCGGGCACGCGGCCCGTCTCCAGCGGTGCCGCGGTCGCGCTCTCGGGCCGGGCCGGCACGCCCGCGGCGACGAGCACGATGCCGGCGCTCGCCACCGCGAGCGTGCCGACCACGATCTCGGCGCCTCGCGGCCAGCTCCGCACGCGCTCGACCGCGGCCTCGAGACGACGCGCAGCGCCGCTCAGGAGGAGGACCGGCCTCGCGGCGCAGACGATCGTGAGCGCGCCGAGCACGGCGAGCTTCGCGGAGAACTCGGTCGTCCACGGGGCGATCAGGAGGCACGCGACGAACCCGACCGCGACGCCGTAGACGCGCCGGCCGCGTTGCGTCTCGGGGATCGTGCGCGGGTCGGTGATCATGAAGAAGAGGAACACGAGCACCTCGGGGGAGGTGACCAGCAGGCGCCAGAGCTCGCGGCCCTCGATCGGGCCGAGATGCCAGGGCGCGGTCATCTCGTGCCCGCTCGACGCGAGCACGGCGATCCCCGCGGCGAACGTCAGCCAGAACCCCGCCGCGATGCCCACGAGGTGCAGGCGGGAGAGGATCGTCAGCCCGCCGACGACGATCAGCACGAGCGCGAACGCGAGCCAGACGGACATCGGGCCCCACCAGAACGCGAGCGGATCGGCGTGCTCGGGGCCGAGCAGGACGAAGCAGAGGACGAGGCCGAAGTTCGAGGGGTTGAAGACGTGCCGGCCGCGGAACGTGATCACGTACTTCGAGAGGAGCGAGACCGCAGCGGTGCCGGCGAAGATCCACCAGCCGTTCAGGCTCCACCAGTCTCCGTGCTCGGTACCCGGGACGCGCAGGACGAACGCGACCCCGTTGCCGGTGAGGAGGGCGCTCGCGGGCCACATCAGCACCTGCTGGCGGCGGAGCGCTATCCCGACCTCGAGCACCGCGCAGGTCACGAGCGAGACGAGGATCTGCGCGATCGAGAGCTGGAAGTCGAACACCGTCTGCCCGAGCACCTGCAGCGTGACGATCACCGCCGCGAGCTGGAGCCTCGGGTCACGCAGCTTGGGCAGCAGCACCGGGTACGTGGTGCCGCGGAAGCGGAGCGCGGGCCCTGCCGGAGCGACCGCCGGGGACGTCATCGGGCCCAGAAGTCCTCGAACGCTGTGGGATCCGAAGGCAGCGCCAGCACCTCTCGGACGAGTCCGCCCTCGAGCCGGAAGAGGAGCACCTGGTCGAGGTCGAGTGTCTTTCCGCGCCGCTCGCCCGACGCCCGGTACAGCGCCGCGGCCCGCGCGTCGCTCGCGAGGACGTCGAGAAGTCGCGACCCGTAGGTCCCGGCGGTCTCCCTGGGCAGCCGCCCGAGGAACCGGAAGATCGCCTCGCGCCCTTCGAAGACGCCTGCCATCACGCCGTCGCCCGGCACCGTCCACACCGCGTCCCGCGCGAACAGGTCGCGCAACGCGAACGGGTCCCTGCGCGCGAACGCGTCGAAGATCCTGCGCACGACGGCTTCGTTCAGCGCGCGTGGGTCGGGTGCGTCGCCGACCCGCCCGGCGGGCAGGTCGCGGCTAGCGGCGGACACGGCCGCGCTCCCACTCGTCGATCAGCCCGAGGACGTGGCGCCGCTGCGCCTCCGTGAAGTCGAAGCCGTCGAGCAACCGCCGGGCCTCGGCCGGGTCGTCGTTCGCGACCGCTGCCTCGAGGTGCTCGCGCTGCGGCGTCGCCTGTCGCAACTGACGGCGCAGCCAGCGAAGGAGGCTCACGGTTGCCTGCTCCGTCATGAGGTCCGGTGCCCCGCCACGTGATGCTGCCTCGTTCCTCGGGCACGAGGAGCAAGCCAGGCGAGGACGCAGGGAGTCCCGATACCAGAAGGTATCGGGGCGACTGAGGACGACGCATGGCGCCGCTCATCGTGCGCGAGGGACATGGATCGCATTGCGTGGAGGGGCACTACGCTACTGGCGTGGACACGTACCTGGCGATCGCGAGCCGGCGCGACGAGCGGCGCTACCAGCCGGAGCCACTGCCGGACGAGGTCGTCACCAGGATCCTCGACGCGGGGCGCCTGGCGGGCTCCGGGTCGAATCGCCAGCCGTGGACGTTCGTCGTCGTGAGCGGCCGGGAGCGCGTCGAGGCTCTCGCCCGGGGCGTCTACGCGCCCGAGAACGTCCTCGGCGCCGGGCTCGTCGTCGCGGTTGTGGTCTCCGGCAAGGGGCCGGTGTCCTTCGACGCGGGACGCGCGGCGCAGAACATGCTGCTCGCCGCGTGGAACGAGGGCGTCTCGTCGTGTCCCAACGGTCTCGCAGACCGGGACGCGGTGCGCGCCGTGCTCGGGCTGGCCGAGGAGGAGACTCCCGCGATCGTGCTCACGTTCGGCGTGCCCCAGAGTCGTCGCGACCCGGAGTCGCGCGCAGCCGCGGACTGGAGCGCGCGTGCCAATCGCCGTCCGCTCGAGGACGTCGTGCGACACCTCGACTGAGGCAGGCACACTCCCGCGTGCGGGCGCACGCCGTGTGCTCGTGGCGGTTGACAGCGACCGACCGATCGGCTTAGTTTGTCCGCGCTCCGAACAAACCGCCAGCGCATGATCCCTCTCCATTCCCGCCGTATGGTGCCGACAGTCCGGTGACGTTCGACCGGCATCCTCCACGTCCGGCCGACCAGACGACCGTGCGCCGCGCGAACCTCGGCGTCGTGCTCCGGCACATTGCGTCCTCGGGATCCTGCTCCCGGGCGCAGATCGCGGCCGAGACGGGACTGACGCGAGGCACGGTCTCGAGCCTCGTCTCGGAGCTGATCGCGCTCCAGCTCGTCCGCGAGACGGGCGAGACGACGTCGCCGCGCGGGACGGGACGTCCCGGGGCGGCGCTCGAGCTCGCGGACGTCCTGGTCGGCGTCGGCCTCGAGGTGAACGTCGACTACATCGCGGTCTCTGTCGAGGACCTGACCGGCGCGATCCGCTTCGCGCGGCGTGTCTACCGCGACAACCGCAGCTCCGCGCCCGAGCGGGTTCTCGATCGCCTCGGGACGGTCGCTCGCGCGGCGCTCGACGCGGCCGTCGCGGAGGGCTTGTGCCCCGTGGGCGTCTCGCTCGCCGTCGCGGGCATGGTCGAGCAGGCATCGGGGACGGTCGTCAACGCCCCGAACCTCGCGTGGGTCGATCTCCCCGTCGCGGAGAAGCTCGGCCCGCGGCTCGGGCTGCCGGTCCTGATCGAGAACGAGGCGAACCTCGCGGCGCTCGCCGAGCACTGGACGGGGGCCGCGGTCGGCATCGACGACTTCGTCTGCGTCTTCGGCGAAGTGGGCGTCGGTGGCGGGATCGTGCTCGGCGGCCGGCTCTTCCGGGGGTTCCACGGGTTCGGCGGCGAGTTCGGCCACATCCTCGTCGACCCCGGTGGGCGCCTCTGCGCGTGCGGCAACCGCGGTTGCGTGGAGACGTTGGTCGGCGTCGAGTCGATCGCCAGGGCGGCCGGCATCTCTCCGGTCGAGGGCCGCCCGCGAGGCCTCACCGACGAGCTCGTCCGGCGCGCCGAGGAGGGTGCGCCGGAGGTGGTGCGGGCGCTCGACGACGTCGGGCGCTGGCTCGGTACGGCCCTCGCGTCGGCGTTCAACCTGCTCGACCTTCGGGCCGTCGTACTCGGCGGCAGCTTCGGGCCGCTCGCACCGTGGCTCGTCGGCCGCGTGCGCGAGACGCTCGAGGAGCGGTCGCTCGCGGCGCGGGCAGGGTCGTTCGTCGTGTTGCCGTCGGCATTCGGGGACATTGCCGCCGTCCGTGGCGCCGCGGCGCTCTCGCTCCATCGGGTACTCGACGAGCCGTGGACGGTCGAGGTTCCGCAGGGACCGACCGGGCCCGGCACGGCATTCGCGTCGCCGGATCGGCGGCGCGAGAAGGAGGTGGCGATCGGCCGTCACTGAGGGTGGGTCGACACTGTTGAAGCCGCCCGCCGGATTGACTACCGTCCCGCGCGGGAGGCTCGAGAGAATGGCAGGAAGAAGGAGGACAGCGGAGTGAAGAAACTCATCATCGCGGTTCTGGTGGCCGCCTCGGCCGTCGGCCTCTTGGTCGGCGGCGCGGCCGGGCAGAGCGCGAAATCCACGGCGGGCACGCAGGTCTGCGTCCTGTTGCCGGACACGACATCGTCGGTCCGCTGGCAGCAGTTCGACAAGCCCGCGTTCATCAACGCCTTCAAGAAGGCGGGCCTGAAAGCGACAGTGGTAAATGCTCTCAACCAGCCGCAGAAGCAGCTCGCCCAGGCGGAGCAGTGCATCAACGACGGCGCCAAGGTCGGGATCATCACGTCGCTCGACACCGGCACGTCGATCGCGATCCAGAAGAAGTTCGCCCAAGCCGGTGGCAAGACGATCGACTACGACCGGCAGATCGTCGGCGGCACCGGATCCGTCTACGTCACCTTCGACGGGAACCAGGTCGGTCGTCTGCAGGCCGCAGGCGTGATCGCCGGGATGCACGCGAACAAGACGTACGGGAGCAAGGCCGTCGTCGCCGAGCTGTGGGGCGGCCCGACGGACGCCAACGCGTTCTGGTTCAAGAGCGGCAACGACGACGTCCTGAACGGGCTCTTCAAGGCGAAGAAGCTGACGAAGGGGCCGCAGAAGTTCGTGCCGGACTGGGATTCGAAGAACGCCCAGACCATCTTCGAGCAGATGCTCGTGAAGACGAACAACAACATCCAGGGTGTCGTGGCGGCAAACGACAACATCGCGGGTGCCGTCGTCGCGACGCTGAAGGCGAAGGGCCTGAAGCCGCTCCCGCTGAGCGGGCAGGACGCGACCGTCCAGGGTGTCCAGAACATCATCTCGGGCTGGCAGACGAACACCGTCTACAAGTACGTGCCGGACGAGGCGAACGCTGCAGCCGCGGCAGCGGTGGCGCTCTTCAAGGGCAAGCAGCCGAAGACGAACACGACGCGTCCCAACGGCAAGAAGAAGGAGCCGACCCTCGTGATCCCGGTCGTCTCCATCACGAAGGCCAACTACACGAGGCTCTTCAGGGACAAGTTCCTCAAGCGGAGCGACGTGTGCTCCGGGGAGTACAAGCAGTACTGCAAGTAAGACCCACTGACGCGGGTGGAGGCACCTCCGGGTGCCTCCACCCGTCACGTCGAACGCGACCCATGACCGACGACACCCCACTGCTCCAGATCCGCGGCCTCTCCAAGACGTTCGGCTCGGTGCAGGCGTTGACCGACGTCGACTTCGAGGCACGTGAGGGAGAGGTCATGGCGCTCGTGGGCGACAACGGCGCCGGGAAGTCGACGCTGATCAAGTGCATCGCCGGGATCCACGGCTACGACGAGGGCGAGATCGTCTTCGACGGCAAGCCGGTGACGATCCACGGCCCGAAGGACGCCGCCAAGCTCGGAATCGAGGTCGTCTACCAGGATCTCGCGCTGTGCGACAACCTCGACGTCGTCCAGAACATGTACCTCGGCCGGGAGGAGCGCGACTGGCTCTTCCGGTTGAACGAGCCCATCATGGAGCACCGGACGGCGGAGACGCTCCGCTCGCTCGCCGTCACCACGATCAGCTCCATCCGCCAGCCCGTCGCGTCGCTCTCCGGCGGGCAGCGCCAGTCCGTCGCCGTGGCGAAGGCCGTGCAATGGAACTCGCGGCTCGTGATCCTCGACGAGCCGACGGCCGCGCTGGGCGTCGCCCAGACACGGCAGGTGCTCGAGCTCGTGAAGCGGCTCGCCGAGCAGGGACTGGCGGTCGTGCTCGTCTCGCACAACCTGCACGACGTCTTCGAGGTCGCGACAAGGATCACCGTGCTCCGGCTGGGCCGAGACGTGGGGATCTACGAGCGCGCGAACACGACGCAGCAGGAAGTCGTGCACGCGATCACCGCGGGCATCCCGACCAAAGTGGCGGGAGTTGCCGAGCACGAGTCCGGGGCCGTCCAGTGAGCGATGCCTCGGACGTCGTCGCGCCGGGGATCGAGGCGCCCGGCACCGGTGACCTGAACGGGCAAACCGGGTTCTGGGGGCGAACGAGGGGCAACGTCCGGTCGGGGAATCTCGGCGTCCTGCCGGTCGTCCTCGGCGAGGTCTTGATCGTCACCTACTTCGCGTTCACCGCGACGAACTTCTTCACGGCGGCCAACTTCACGAACGTCATCCTGCAGATGGCGGGGACGACGATGATCGCGTTCGGGGTCGTCTTCGTGCTCTTGCTCGGTGAGATCGACCTTTCGATCGCGTACGTGAGCGGCATCGCCGCCGTCGCAGTGGCCGAGTTCCAGCTGCCCGGGTCGTCGCACGACTACCCGGGGTGGCTCGCGATCCTGCTCGGTCTCGCGATCGTCGGCGTGATCGGGTTCGCCCAGGGCACGGTGGTGGCGAGAATCGGCGTGCCATCGTTCGTCGTCACGCTTGCCGGTCTGCTCATCTGGCAGGGGGTGATCCTCAAGGTCCTCCAGGCGCGCGACACGATCATCATCGAGGACAACTGGGTCAACTACGCCGCGACGTACTACTTCTCCGCGAACGTCGGCTGGCTGATCGCCGCCGCGATCACGATCCTGTACGGGGCGGTCGCGCTCGCAGGCGTGATCGGCTTCCGGAGGGCCGGCCTCCCGGCGGGCACCGGGACGGCAATCGCAAAGTTCCTCGGTGTTGCCATTGCGAGTTTCGGCATCGTCGCGATCTGCAATCACGCGAAGCGCCCGACTGCATGCCCGGCGGGCACGCCGCTCACCAAGTCGTGTTACGAGCCGCTCGGCCTGCCGCTCGCAGCGCTCCTGATGGTCATCTTCCTCATCGGCCTCACGTACCTCGCGAAGCGCACCGCGTTCGGCCGTCACGTCTACGCCGTGGGCGGGAACGCCGAGGCGGCACGGCGCGCGGGCATCAACGTCCCGCGCGTTCGGATCATCGTGTTCGTGATCTCGTCGGTCATGGCCGGCGTCGGGGGCATCGTCCTCGCGGCGAGGCTTCAGTCGGTGAACCTGAACCAGGGCGGAGGCACGCTCCTGCTCGACGCGATCTCGTCTGCCGTGATCGGCGGCGTCAGCCTCTTCGGCGGGCGGGGCGAGGTGCGTGGCGCGCTGCTCGGCGCACTGGTCATCGCCACGATCGCGAACGGCCTCAACATCGGCGGCTACAGCACGGGCACGATCTACATCGTCACCGGCGTGATCCTCCTCCTCGCCGTCACGCTCGACACGGTCGCACGGCGGCTCCAGGTGAGCGCGGGCCGCTGAGCGCATGAGAACGTCCCTCGGCATCTGGGCCTTCGGCCCGATGGTGACCCGCTTCGTGCCGGGCGGGTACCAGCCCGACCACGCGGGCGAGACCACCGTCGAGCGCCTCCGGCGGGCGATCGACGGGCTCGGCGACCTGATCGACGACTACGAGTTCCACTACCCGGCGGAGCTCAGTCCAGGACAACCTCGACGAGGTCCGCGACGCGCTCGACGGGCACGGCATCTACACGGTCTGCACCGGCTTGCACCTCGACCCGCGCTTCGGCCGCGGCGGGCTCGTCTCACCCGATCCGGCGGTGCGGGCGGAGGCACGGCGGCTGACGCGCGAGACCGCGGAGCTCGCCGGCGAGGTGGGCGCGAACATGGTCTGCTGGCCGGGCATCGAGGGCTACAACTACCCGTTCCAGACGCCGTACGCGGAGTCGTGGGGATGGTTCGTGGACGGGATCGCGGAGGCCGCCGAGACATGCGCCGCAGGGGGCGTGAAGCTGTTCCTCGAGCACAAGAACTCCGAGCCCGCGATGAAGATCTTCATGCGCAACATCGGCATGACGCTGCACGTGATCCACACGCTGCGCGCCCGCGGGATCGACAACGTCCAGGTCAACATGGACTGGCAGCACCTGCTGATGAACGGCGAGAGCCTCGCCGAGTACGCGGCGCTGCTCGCCGCCGAAGGCCTGCTCGGGCACCAGCACGCGAACTCGGGCTGGGGGACGTTCGACGACGACAACATGGTCGGCGCGACCGCGTTCATGGAGACGCTCGAGCTCGCGGTCGAGCTGCGGCGTGCCGGCTACGGCGAGCACGGGGAGCGGCTCGGCTTCGATCTCTACCCCTACACCGAGGACGCCGTCGCGGCGGTCGCGCGCAGCGTCCACCAGTGGCGCTTCATCTGGGACGTCGCGGGGCGGATCGACGACGCGGCGCTCCGGGAGGCGCAGTCGCGCAAGGACGCAGTGCGGGCGTACGAGCTCGTCTACGCGGCGCTCGGCGCGTAGTGATCTCTGCGGGGCCGTGACGACCCTCGTCGGGCTCGACGTCGGCACGACCGGCGTCAAGGCGATCGCGCTCTCACCGGAGGGCGAGGTGCTCGCCGTCGCGTCGCACGGCTACCCGCTCTCGACGCCGCGGGCCGGATGGTCGGAGCAGGATCCCGAGGACTGGTGGCAGGCGTCGGAGGCGGCGCTCGAGGAGGTCGCGACCGGCCGGGAGGTGGCCGGCCTGGGCCTCTCCGGCCAGATGCACGGGCTCGTCGTGCTCGACGACGCCGGGCGCGTGATCCGCCCCGCGATCCTGTGGAACGACCAGCGGACGGCGGCCGAATGCGCCGAGATCGAGGAGCGGATCGGGCTCGAGCGGCTCGTCGAGCTGACCGGCAACAGGGCGCTGACCGGTTTCACCGCGCCGAAGCTCCTCTGGCTCCGGCGCCACGAGCCCGACGCATACGCCAGGGTCGCGCGCGTGCTGCTGCCGAAGGACTACGTGCGCCTCCGGCTCACGGGCGAGTGGGCGATCGACGCCTCGGACGCGTCCGGCACGCTCCTCCTCGACGTCGGCCGCCGCTCGTGGAGCGGCGACGTGCTCGACGCCCTCGACCTCCCCGCCGCCTGGCTCCCCCCGGTACTGGAGTCCCCGAACCTGGCCGGGGTCGTCGATGCAGGTAACACCGTGTTGGGAGGCACGCCCGTGGCGGCCGGTGCGGGGACCAGCCCGCGGCGGCCGTCGGGGTGGGGGCCGACCGGCCGGGCGTGCTCTCGGTCGTGCTCGGGACGTCGGGTGTCGTGCTCGCGCCGCTGCCGGCGTACGCACACGATCCTGCGGGGCGCGTCCACGCCTTCTGCCACGCCGTGCCCGGGGCGTGGCAGGCGATGGGCGTGATGCTCTCGGCCGCCGGGTCGCTGCAGTGGTTCCGCGAGCGGCTCGCGCCCGACGTCCCGTTCGCGCGGCTCGTGGAGGAGGCCGAGGCCTGGGAGCCCGGTGCGGGCGGTCTCTCTTCCTGCCGTACCTCGCGGGCGAGCGGACTCCGCACGCGGACCCGGACGCGCGAGGCGCGTTCGTCGGGCTCGAGCTGCGCCACGACCGCGGCGCGCTCGTGCGTGCCGTGCTCGAGGGCGTCGCGTTCGGCCTGCGCGACTGTCTCGACCTGCTCCGCTCGCTGGGCGTCGCGGCGGACAGGGCGCGCGTCTCGGGCGGAGGCGCACGCAGCCGCCTGTGGCTCCGGATCGTCGCGTCAGTGCTCGACGCTGCCGCTCGAGCCTGACGGAATCGGAGGAAGGCTCAGCGCTCGGCGCCGCGCTGCTCGGCGGGGTCGCAGGGGGCGTCTTCGCCGATGTCCACGAGGCTGTGACCCGGTGCGTGCGCGTCGCGGACGTCGTCGAGCCGGAGCCGGCGTGGCGCGATGCGTACGCGACCGTCCACGAGCGCTTTCGCGCCCTGTATCCGGCGCTCCACGAGCGCTAGACGCCGGCGAGCACGTCGCGGGCGAGCGCCACCGCCTCGTCCGTGGTGAGCGACCGGCCGCGCTCGAGCGCGGCCTCCACGTCGACCTGTCCGGCCGCCTCGGCGAGCAGCGCCGCGTGGCGCTCTGCCTCCTCGGGCTGCGGCGCCGTGCCGATCTCACGGAAGAGCGCGAGAAACGCGCCGCCGAGCACCGCCGCCTCCTCGGCCCGGCCGGTGCGGAGCGCGATCACTCCTGCGACTCCGAGCGCATACGCCGTGACCTCTCTGTATGCGAGCCGCAACGCCTTGTCGATCGCGACGGCCACGTGGAGCGCCGCCGCCTGGAGATTCCCGCGCTCGAGGTCGACGGCCGAGAGATTGAGGCTCGAGATCGCGATGCCGTCCTCGTCCTCGAGCTTCTCTGCCAACCCGAGGGCCTCCGCCGTGGCCGCTTCGGCGCGGTCGAGCTCGCCGAGGGCCTGGTACACGGCGCCGAGGTTCGCCAGCACGACACCTGTCGCGTTCTCGTCGATCTCCGTGAGCGTCTCCCGGGCGGACTCGTAGTACTCGGTCGCCTTGCCCAGCTCTCCTTCCATGTGCCACGTGGCACCGATCTCCATCAGCGCGCGCCCGACCTCGCGGCGGTCGTCGAGCCGCTCGAAGAGCGGCAGGGCCTCGAGCCAGAGCGCACGCGAGCGCTCGCACTCGGTGGCCGCGAACGCCATCACGCCGGCCTCGCCGAGCGTGCGTGCACGCAGGGCATCCTCGCTGCCGGGTGAGAGCTCGACCGCGCGCTCCAGCCTCCGCCTGCCCTCCTCGACGTAGCCGCGGACGCGCCAGAAGTAGCGCATCGACGCGGCGAGCCGGAGCTCCCGCTCGAGCTCTCCGCTGGAGTCCACGTACGCGAACGCCGCCCGGATGTTGTCGTGCTCGAGCTCGATGCGGTCGAGCCAGGGCGCATCCATGATCCGTTCTCGCGGCAGGCAATCGCCCTCGACGAGCGCGAGGCACCAGTCGACGTGACGGTCGCGGACGACCTGCTCCGCGCCCGACTCGGCAAGCAGCTCGCCGGCGTACTCCCGCACGGTCTCGAGCATTCCGAACCGCGGCTCGCCCACGTCCTCGGAGCGCGTGACGAGTGCCGCATCGAGGAGATCCTCGAGCGCGCCCGCGACGTCGAGGCCGGCCTCCGCTACCGCCTCGAGCGCATCGAGGCAGGCGCCGCCGCTGAAGGCGCCGAGCACGGCGAGCAGCTCGCGCGCATCGTCCCCGAGCAGCTGGACGCTCCAGTCGAGCGTCGCTCGGAGCGATCGCTGGCGCTCGGGGAGGTCGCGTGCCCCCCGCGACAGGAGCGCGAGGCGCTGCCCGAGCCGGTCGGCGGTGCCTCCTGGTCCGAGCGTCCTGACCCGGGCCGCGGCGAGCTCGAGCGCGAGCGGCAGCCCGTCGAGAGCACGGCAGACGCGCGCCACCGCGGCGGCGTTCTCGTCTGTGACCTCGAACCCGGGCAGCGTGGCGCGGGCGCGGTCGGCGTAGAGGCGGACCGCTCCGGCCCGCTCGATCGTCGACGCGGTGTCGTCCCCGGGGCCCGGTACGGCGAGCGGGGGTACGGCGTAGACGTGCTCGGCTCCGATGCGGAGCGGGGCTCGGCTCGTGACGAGCACGCGGAGCGCCGGCGCCGCGGCGACCAGCGCAGCCACCGCGGGGGCGGCGTCCAGGACCTGCTCGAAGTTGTCGAGCACGAGGAGCTCCGGCGGATCGTCGAGCGCGTCGAGCACGTTCTGGAGCTCGCTCCGTCCCAGCGCCTCGTCCGTGCCCAGTGCGCGCGCGATCGTCGGGAGCACCAGACCGGCGTCCGTGACTGCCGAGAGGTCGACGAACCGTGCCGGTCCGGCGTTCTCCGCGGCGGCGAGCGCGAGCCTCGTCTTGCCGGTGCCACCGGGGCCGGTGAGCGTGACCACGCGGGTCTCGGGACGTCCGAGGAGCCCTCGGACAGCCGCCACCTCGAGCTCCCGCCCGATCAGCGGCGTCCGCTCGAGCGGAGCCCCGGCGACGCTGGCCTCGGTCGGCACGGGAGAGGGGGCTGCGAGCTCCGGGTCCTGCTGCAGGATCCGCTGCTCGAGCCGCCGGAGCTCGGCGGAGGGCTCGAGCCCGAGCTCGTCGAGCGCCGCGCGGGCGTCGCGATATGCGGCGAGCGCATCCGCCTGCCGGCCGCTGCGATAGAGCGCGATCATCTGCTGGGCACGAAGACGCTCCCGGTGCGGGTGCGCCGTCACGAGCGCATCGACCTCGCCCACGAGGGCGTCGTGGCGCCCCGCGTCGAGCGAGGCCGCGATGCGCGACTCCTCGGCCGCGAGGCGTGCCTCCTCGAGCCGCGCTGCATCCGCCTGCGCGAATTCCTCCGAGCTCAGGTCGGCGAGCGCCGGGCCTCGCCACAGCGCGAGCGCCTCGGCGAACGATCCTGCGGCGACGAGCAGCTCGAAACGGCCCGTGTCGAGCTCTCCGTCCTCGACGCGGACGAGGTAGCCCGGCGCCTGCGTGACGATCCGATCCCGCCCGAGCGCCTTTCGCAGCGCGTGCACGTGCACCTGCAGTGCACCGCGCGCGCGCGGCGGCGGCGTTTCGCCCCAGAGCGCGTCGATGATTCGCTCGGTCGAGACGGCCCGGTTCGCGTGGAGGAGCAGCAGCCCGAGCAGCGCGCGCGGGCGCTTCCCCCCGAGCGCAACGGCCTCGCCGTCGTCTCGAATCACCTCCACCGGCCCCAACAGCCGGAACTCCACGACCCCTTACGACCCTCCTTAAGCGTGACTTGAGTCGATCCTAAGCGGTCTCCCCGATGGTGCGTGCCGTCGAGTCCAGCCCATCCAGGAGGCAGAGATGATTACCACCGGTCAGTCCCTCACGAACCCCGTCACCGGCGAGACGCTCGTCTTCCGCACGACCTCCACCGACACCAAGGGCGAGCGTGTCGTCGTCGAGACGTTCGTCGAGCCGAACGGCGCCGTCGCCGCGGCCCATGTCCATCCCGCCCAGGAGGAGCGCTTCGAGGTGCTCGCCGGCGAGCTGGAGTTCCGGCTCGGCAAGCGCACGATCGTCGCGAAGCCTGGCGACCGGATCCTCGTCCCGGCCGGTACCCCGCACCGGTTCCGCAACGTCGGCGACGAGACCGCGCACTTCGTCTGCGAGGTCACGCCCGCGCTCGGTTTCGAGCAGCTGATCGAGACGATGTTCTCGCTCGCCGAGGACGGCAGGGTCAACCGGAAGGGCATGCCGAACCCGCTCCGGCTCGCGGTGATCGCACGCCACCATTTCGACGACGTGCGCCTGCCGTTCCCGCCGGCCTGGCTCCAGCGCCTCGGTCTCGCGCTCGGCGCCCCGCTCGGCCGGTTGCTCGGCTTCCGTCCCACCTACGAGCCGCAGGCGCCGAAGGCGCCGACTGCGCTCGGTGTCTAGGCGCACGCGCCGTCGCCGCACGCTCCTGCGCCTGCTCGGCCGGCTTCGCCGGCCGGGCGGCGGAGGGGTATCTGGTCGTCCGCTCCACTTCGAAGGAGGATAGACGTGACAGCTGCCACGCCCTCGGCCGTACGCCTCGAGACGGCCCGGCCCAACTGGACGAGGTTTCTGCCGCCGGTGGGAGGCCTCTTGTTCGTCGCGGGATTCGTCGTCGCGTTGAACAGCCCGGTCGTTCAGGACTCCGGGGACACCCCCGTCGAGGTCGTCGCGACCTCGACGGCGCACCACACCTGGACAATCCTCGTCACGTTCTTCGCGCTCGCCTCGGTCGCGCTGGTCGGGGCATTCGTCGCGGGCCTGCACACCCGCTTGCGAACGATCCTGACGCCCCTCGAATCCACGCTCGTCCTGGTGGGCGGCATCGTGTTCACCGTCTGCCTTCCCGTCGCGCTGTTCCTGTTCCAAGCCCCGCTGATCGACATGCCCGACGACCGGGCCCGGGCGCTCGTCGAGGCCGAGGCGTATCTGAGCTACGACGATTCCGCGTGGGTCATTCTCGCCGCGGCAGGTGTGGGCGCCGCCGTGATGGCGATTCCCGCGTCGCTCGCGGCGATCCGCGCAGGACTGCCCAAGTGGCTCGGGTGGCTGGGCGTCCTCGCGGGAGCCGTCTCGCTCGCGACCATCGCGCTCGTCGGTGTGTTCGCCTGGATGGCGTGGATCCTCGTCGCCTCGCTCGTCTTGCTCGTCGCGCGAGAGACGTGACGCCGCTCAGTGGAGCGCGTCGCGGAGGAACCGGAGGAGGTTGCCGTGCGTCACGGCGGCGACCTCCGCGGCGCCCCAGCCCCGCACGGCGAGCCGGTCGAGCAGCGCGGGGTACTGCTCGGGCCCCGTGAGCCCCTCGATGCCGAGACCCGGCGTGAGCCCGGGCGGCAGCAGCCCGTCCTTCGGCTCCGGCGGAGGTGGCATCGCCTCCCACAGGCGGCGCGTGAAGTCGCCGCCCAGGCAGACGTGTTCGACGCCCAGCACGGAGACGGCGTGCTCCAGATGGTCGACCACGCCGTCGAGTGTCCGCCGCTCGGGGCCGATCGCGATCGGATGGAGCATCAGCCCGAACAGGCCGCCCGCGGAGCCGAGCGCGCGAAGCTGGTCGTCGTCCAGGTTGCGGGCCGTGTCGTAGACACTCCGGCAGCCGCCGTGCGAGCAGAGCACCGGAGCGCCGTCGACCCGCTCGAGGATCTCCGCGAACGTCCCGTGCGAGGCGTGCGCCAGGTCGAGGATCACGCCGAGCTCCAGGAGGCGGTCGACGAGCTCACGCCCCAGCCGCGAGAGCCCGCCGCCCTGCTCGGCGGCGCCGTCCGCGAACGCGTTCCTCCGGTTCCAGGTGAGGCCGGCCATCCGTACCCCGAGTGCATGGAACACGTCGGCCGGCCACGTCTCGACCCCGAAGCACTCGACCCCCTCGAGCGAGAGGAGCAGCCCGATCCGCTCACCCGTCTCGACTGCCTCGAGATCGGCGGCTTCTCCGATCTGGACGACGCGCCGAGGGTTCTCGCGCAGCGCACGGTGGAACGACGCCGCGAGCGAGAGCGCCTCGCGCAGCGCGCCTTCCGGCTGGACGGCGACGTCGACGTAGATCGGGCACACCTGGAGCCCGACGCCGCCCTGTTCGAGCAGAGGGAGCCACGTCGCCGCGAAGACGTCGCTCTCGGCCAGCCGGCGCTCGCGGTACGCGAGCTCCATCAGGAGGTCGACGTGCGCGTCCGCGATCACGCCGCGAGAGCCTCTGCGAGGCGGGAGCGGCCGTCCCCGAGCACGGGGTCGCCGTGCGAGACGAGCACCCGCTCGACCGGGAGCTGCAACAACGGGGCCAGCGCGGCGCGCAGCTCGGGATGGCCGACACCGGACGGGAGCCACGAGCGCGGGCACAGACGGAGGCCGCCATCGTCTGCGCCGAGCAGCACGTCTCCGGGCACGAGCGCGCCGTGCGCCGGGATCCAGAACAGGACTTCGGTCGCCCGACCGCTGGGGAGCGCCTGCACGCCCGCAGGAAGACGGTCGCCGGGCCTGAAGACGTCGGTGACCGCGTATGTGCGTCGCTCGATCGCGGCCCGGGCGCGGGCCGCCGCGTGCAGACGCCCGCCGTAGCGGTGTACGAGCTCGGCCGAGCTGCGCGCGTGCCAGAACACCGTCACGAAGACGTGCACGGGGACGCCCGCCCGTGCGACGTCCCGGTCGAGGGCGCCCCAGAAGCGATCGGCCTCCGCGCGGTCCTCCGGGACGAGCGGGTCGAAGAGCACGATCGCGTCGTCCGCCTCGAGGTACAGCGAGCCGACCTCGTGCCGCCACTCGCCGTAGTACGTGCTCCACCGCCAGAGCCCGTCGGCGATCCACGTGACCTCCATCCGCGCGAGCGTACACAGGCGCGTGCTAGGACTCCGGCGATGGACACGCTTCGTCTCGGCCTGCTCTCGACCGCCGCGATCAACGCGCAGATCCTCGGCGCCGCACGCGAGACGGATCGTGTGGCGGTCGTCGCGGTCGCGAGCCGCGAGGCGGCACGCGCCGACGCCTACGCGGCCGAGCACGGAGTCGAGCGCGCGCACGGGTCGTACGACGCGCTCCTCGCGGACGACGAGGTCGACGCCGTGTACATCGGGCTTCCGAACGGGATGCACCACGAGTGGACGATGCGGTCGCTCGCCGCGGGCAAGCACGTGTTGTGCGAGAAGCCCTTCACACGGCGCGCGGCGGAGGCGGAGTCGGCGTTCGCCGCCGCGGAGGCCGCGGGCCTCGTGCTGATGGAGGCCTTCATGTACCGCCACCATCCGCAGAGCACGATCGTGCGGGACATCGTCGCGGGCGGCACGATCGGGCGGCTCCTCGCGGTGCGCGCGACGTTCAGCTTCCCGCTCGAGGACCTGACCGACGTGCGCGCGCTCCCGGAGCTCGAGGGCGGTGCGCTGATGGACGTCGGCTGCTACTGCGTGAGCGCGATCCGGCTGCTCGCGGGCGAGCCGGAGCGCGTCTCGGGTGAGCAGGTGACGGGATCGACGGGCGTCGACATGGCGTTCCACGGGACGCTCCGTTGCGCGGACGGCGTCGTCGGGCAGTTCGAGGCCTCGTTCCGCGCGCCGCGACGTCAGTCGCTCGAGGCGGTCGGTGAGACGGGCGTGCTGACGGTCGAGGCGCCGTTCCGAGCCGACTGGAAGGGAGACGTGCGGCTCGCGCTGCGCGAGGACGACACGCTCGCGGAAGCCGAGCTCGTGGACGTCCCGGCCGCGAACTCGTACCGGCTCCAGCTCGAGAACCTCGCAGACGCCATCCAGGGACGCGCGCCACAGCTCCTCGGCCGCGCGGACGCGACCGGGCAGGCCAGGGTGATCGAGGGGCTCTACCGCTCGGCCGCGGACGGCCGCGCGGTCGAGCTCGCCTGAGAACTCGGCAATCCGGCTCGCCCGTTCGCACGTAGGAACGAGGGACACCGACTCGGAGGTCCCGCAATGAAGCGCATGCTCGTCGCCGGCTGCCTCGCGGCGCTCGCCACCGCTCTCCCGGCGACTGCCGCGACGCCGGTCTACAAGGGCAGCGTCGGCCCAGGCTTCACCATCCAGCTCGCGAAGCCTCCGACGAAACCTGGGACCGTGAGGCTCGTGGTCGCGGACCGCTCGGCGATCCACGACTTCCACCTGACCGGGCCGGGGGTGAACGTCTCGACGACGGTCGGCGGCACCGGCACGAAGACGTTCACGATCACGCTGAAGAAAGGCACCTACAGGTACATGTGCGATCCCCACAAGAGCTTCATGAAAGGGTCGTTCACGATCCGCTGACCGGCAGGGGCTCGATCGCGCCGTCGAGGATCCGCCACGCGGCGAGCTCGTCCAGGCGGACCGAGTAGATCACGTAGGGCCGGCCCTGCCAGAGGCCGATGCGCTCCACGTCGGTGCGCGACGGCCGCGGCGGCGAGGAGACGTGCGAGTGCACGACGGCCTGCTCGACGTCGCGTTCGCCGAGGTCGGCCCACCTTTCGGGGTCGAGGCGGAGCTCGAAGTAGTAGGGGCTGGGCGAGGCGTTCTCGCCGGGGACGTACTCGACCGCCCGGTCACCCTCGAGGAGCAAGAGCCCGCAGGACTCGTTCGGCAGCTCTGCCCGTGCATGCTCCGCGATCTCAGACCGAACCGCGGCCGGGATCACCACCAGGCCGGATCACCACCAAACCGTGTGCTCCATCGAGCTCGCGACCTCGTCCGCGTCGGCATCCCAGAAGTCCGCGCTGAGGTACTTCCAGCCGCCGTCGGCGAGCACCGTGACCACGACGCCCTCGTCCAGTTCCGCCGCGAGCCGGCGGGCGACGGCGAGCACCGCGCCGGAGGAGACTCCGCCGAAGATCCCCTCCTGCCGGAGTAGGTCGCGGACGGCGCTGACCGACTCTTCGTTCGAGACCAGCACCTTCCGGTCGAGCTTCGCAACGTCGAGGATCGGCGGCACGTAGCCGTCGTCGAGCGAGCGCAGCCCCATCACCGGGTCGCCCGGCAGGGGCTCGGCCGCGGCGACGACGACGTCGGGGAACGACTCGCGCACCCGGTCGCCCGCGCCCATCAGCGTCCCCCCGGTGCCCAGCCCTGCGACGAGCACGTCGACCCGGTCGAGCGCCTCTGCGATCTCCGCGCCGGTGCCCTCGTAATGGGCGCGCGGGTTCGCCGCGTTCGCGTACTGGAAGGGGACGAACCAGCGGGGGTCGGACTCCGCGAGCTCGAGCGCGAGGCGCACCGCGCCGTTCGATCCCTCCCCCGCCGGGGAGAGCACGATGTCGGCGCCGTACAGGCGCAGCAGCCGCTTGCGTTCCGGGGTCGCGTTCTCGGGCATCACGCAGGTCAGCGGATAGCCCTTGAGCGCGGCGACGAGCGCGAGGGCGATACCGGTGTTGCCCGAGGTCGGCTCGAGCAGCGCGCGACCCGGCTGGAGCTCGCCGGAGGCCTCCGCGTCCTCGATCATCGCCTTCGCGACGCGATCCTTGATCGAGCCGGTCGGGTTCTGGCCCTCGAGCTTCGCGTACAGCTTCACGGTGGGCTTGGGCGCGGACCGCGGCAGCTCGACGAGCGGCGTCGACCCGACCAGGTCGAGCAGGCTCGACGCGACGGCGGGACGCGACCACGACGGAGACGATCCCCCGGCCATGGCCGGGAGCAGGATCAAGGTCTCGCCGTCGGGGACGGACGTGTCGAGGCCGTCCAGCGTGCGGACGTCCTCGCCGCCGACGTAGACGTTGACGAACGGCGCGATGCCTCCGTTCTCGAGGATCTGCGGGCCGAGTGCGGGGTGCCGCTCGACGAGGTCGTCGAGCACCTCCCGCACGGTATCGCCGCTCGCCTCGACCTGTCGCGCGCCCCCGACCTCGCTCCGCAGGGTCGGCGGGATCCGCACGACGGTCACGCGTTCACCGTCCCGCGCGTGCAGAACTCCACGTAGTCGATGTACTCGCTGATGGACGGGTGCTCGCCGCAGACGGGGCACTCGGGGTTCTTCTGGATCGTCACCTCGTCGAACGTGGTGTAGAGCGCGTCGAAGAGCAGCAGCCGACCGGCGAGCGTCTCGCCGATGCCGAGCACGAGCTTGAGCGCCTCGCTCGCTTGCAGCGAGCCGATGATGCCGGGCAGGACGCCGAGGACGCCGCCCTCTGCGCAGCTCGGCGCGAGCTCGGGCGGCGGGGGAGCGGGATAGAGGCAGCGGTAACACGGCCCGTTCCGGGGGTCGAACACCGTCACCTGCCCCTCGAAGCGGTAGATCGAGCCGTGGACGACCGGGATCCCGTGCCAGACGGACGCGTCGTTGACGAGGTACCGCGTCGGGAAGTTGTCCGTCCCGTCCACGATCACGTCCCAGCCGTGGGCGAGCACGTCCTCGACGTTCTCGGAGGTGAGCCGCGCCTGGAACGGGACGACCTCGACGTCGGGGTTGAGCGCCTCGATCGTCCGTCTCGCCGAGTCCACCTTCGGCTCGCCGAGCCGCTCGGTCGAGTGCACGATCTGGCGCTGCAGGTTCGAGTCGTCGACGACGTCGGCGTCGATGATGCCGAGCGTCCCCACCCCCGCCGCGGCGAGATACAGCGCCGCGGGCGACCCGAGGCCGCCGGCGCCGATCAGGAGCACGCGCGCGTCGAGCAGCCGCTGCTGCCCCTCCTCACCGACCTCGGGGATCAGGAGGTGCCGCGCGTAGCGCGTGCGCTGCGCCGGGGTGAGCGCCGCCGGCGTCACCACCTCGTACCCGTTCCGCTTCCAGCCGACGAACCCGTCCTCGAGGTTGACCGCGTTCTCGTAGCCCAGTTCGCGCAACGTCTTGGTCGCGAACGCGGAGCGCGAGCCGCTCGCGCAGTAGACGACGAGCGTCTGCGTCTTGTCGGGGATCAGCGCCTCGACCCTGGACTCGAGGTTGTTGCGCGGCACGTGCAGCGCGCCGGGAAGGTGGCCCTCGTCCCACTCGTCGCGCGGGCGGACGTCGACGAACACGTGCGGCGCCCCGTCGGCGAACAGCCGCTGGGCCTCCGGCGTCGTGATCTCGTCGGTCTCGGCCCGTGCCCGGGCCAGCAGCTCGCGGTAGGTCGGCATTACTTTCCGGAATATAGCGGGACGTGCCTGCCGCACGAAGCAGGCGCCGCCGGCCGGAGTTCATGGCTACCGTGCCTGCGTGGCGCCCCGCTCGCGTGTGATCGCGCTCACGGCCGGCGCGGCCGTCGTCGTGGCCGCGGTCGTGGTGGGCGTCGTCGCGCTCCAGACAGGCCCGGCGCCCGCTGCCCTTGCGGGGCCGGAGCGTCGCCCTGGAGCACCGCCGCTGACACTCGAGCTCGGCCTGCGCACGGATTCCGAGGCGCAGGGGCTCCGGCGCGCCGCCGCGGAGTACGCGCAGGGCGAGCGAGACCGCGCCGGGCGGGACTTCGCGCGAGAGAGCTCGGTCGAGGCGCGCGTCGGCGAGGCATTCGCCCGCTGGCCGAACGGCACGGTCGACCGGCTGAACCGGCTCGCCGGGCTCCATCCGGGTCGCGCGGTCGTCCAGCTGAACCTCGGGGTGGCGCTCTACTGGTCGGGGCTCGACGGGGCCGAGGACGCGTGGCGCCAGGCGGCAGCCGACGAGCCGGACTCGCCGTACGCGATCGCGGCCGGCAACCTCCTTCACCCGGAATACGCGCCCGGGATCCCGGTCTTCGTCCCGACCTCGCCGCTCCCGTCCGGCTTCGGGAAGCTCTCGCCCGCCGCGCAGCTCGGGCGACTCGCGCGCGACGCGCGGCAGAGCGTGCCCGGCAAGCTCCTGTACGGGTCGGCGCTCCAGCGCCTGGGCCGGCCGCGCTCCGCAGAGCGCGTCTTCGCCGACGCGGCGCGGCTGGCCCCGCACGACGTGGAGGCCCAGGTCGCGGCGGCCGTGGGGCGGTTCGACAAGGCGCGTCCGGCCGATGCGTTCTCTCGGCTCGGACCGCTCACGCAGACGTTTCCCGACAAGGCGACGGTGCGGTTCCACCTCGGTCTCCTGCTGCTCTGGTCGGGTGACGCGGCCGAGGCGAAGCGTCAGCTGCAGCGCGCGATCAGCGTCGAGCCGGGCTCACCGCTCGCCACCGAGGCGAAGCGATACCTGACCGAGTTGCACAAGGCAGGCGTCTAACCACCACCGCTGACAACGGTCATCGTTGACGAAAGTGGATGTGGTGGTAGTTTTCCCGTCTCGCAACGGAAAGGGGGGCGAGTGAGTGCAGCACCCGATGGCGGGCACCCGGCCGCGGTGTCCGGGGTCGGCCTCGAGTCCGACGAGGCGCGGGCGCTCCTCGAGCAGGGTCGCTCCAAGGGAAGCCTCGACGCGGACGAGCTCGCGCTCGCGCTGGACGAGCTCGATCTCGACCCGACCCAGATCGACGCGCTGTATACCGCACTCGACGAGGAGCAGATCGAGATCGTCGGGATCGACTCGGCCCCCGAGGACGACGAGCGAGAGCGCGCCTGGGCGGCCGAGACAGAGGTCTCGACGGACACCCTGCAGCTCTTCCTCAAGGACATCGGCAAGGTGCCGCTGCTCACCGCTGCCCAGGAGGTAGCGCTCTCCAAGCGGATCGAGCGCGGCGAGCACGCGGCGAAGCAGGCGATGGTGGAGGCGAATCTCCGGCTCGTCGTCTCGATCGCGAAGCGGTATCGCAACCAGGGGCTTCCGTTCCTCGACTTGATCCAGGAGGGGACGATCGGGCTCGTCCGCGCTGCGGAGAAGTTCGACTGGCGCAAGGGCTTCAAGTTCTCGACCTACGCGACGTGGTGGATCCGTCAGGCGGTCGCGCGTGCGATCGCGGACAAGGGGCGGACGATCCGCATGCCCGTGCACGTGGTCGAGAAGCTGAACAAGATCAACCGGGCGGAGCGGAAGCTGCGCGCCGAGCTCGCGCGCGAGCCCACCTCGGAGGAGATCGCTCGGGAGCTCGAGCTGAGCGTCGACGAGATCGAGCAGATCAAGCGCAGTGCGCAGACGCCCGTCTCGCTCGAGAAGCCCGTCGGCGACGAGGAGGAGTCGGAGTTCGGTCATTTCCTCACCGACGAGTCCGAGCCGCTGCCGGAGGAGGCCGCGGAGGTGAGCCTCCGCCGCGACGCGTTGCGCTCGATCCTCGAAGCACTCTCGCCCCGGGAGCGACAGGTGCTCGAGATGCGCTACGGGCTCGACGGCCGCCAGCCGCGCACGCTCGACGAGGTGGGCCGGGCGTTCAACGTGACGCGTGAGCGGATCCGGCAGATCGAGCACCAGAGCCTCAAGAAGCTCCGGGTGCTGGCGGAGGCCGCCAGCGTCCGAGTCGCTCCGTAGCTTGTTCGCGAGCCGGAATCCGCGGGTGCGGATCCCGGCCGCTTGATCCCCGCCTGCGGCGGGGCAGTTCCCTGAAGGCGTCCGCGTTCGCGGCCGCAACGACGTTGGCTTTGGCCCTGGCTTGTTCGCGAGCCGGAATCCGCCGGTGCGGATCCCGGCCGCTTGATCCCCGCCTGCGGCGGGGCAGTTCCCTGAAGGCGTCCGCGCTCGCGGCCGCAAGGGCCCTCACACCGTCCCTCGCACGGCGCGCAGCGCGCGTCCCTAGAATCGCGCAGGTGCTGCCGCCCCACGACGCGCTCGTCGCCGAGCTTGCCGAGCTGATCGCGATCCCGTCCGTGAGCGCCGACCCGGCGCGCGCGGGCGACCTCCGTCGCGCCGCCGAATGGGTCGTGGAGCGGATTCGCGGTGCGGGGGGAACCGCGGAGGCGGAGGAGCGCAACGGCCGTCCGCTCGTGGTCGGCGAGGTGCCGGCCTCCGGAAACGGCGCCGCGCCCGCCGTGATCGCGTACGCGCACCTGGACGTCCAGCCGCCCGACCCGCTCGACCTCTGGCAGACGGACCCGTGGCAGCTGATCGAGCGGGACGGCCTGCTCGTCGCCCGCGGCGTCGCCGACGACAAGGCACACCTGTACATGCTCCTGAAGGCGACCGAGGTGCTCGCCCGGGAGGGCGAGCTGCCGGTCACCGTGCGGTTTGCGATCGACGCGGAGGAGGAGGTGGGCGGCCACTCGGTCTGCGACTGGGTGGCCGACGACGACGGGCCCGCCCACGCCGCGATCGTGCTCGACGGCGGCTACGCGACCGACGTGCTGCCGAGCTTCTGCACGGCGTTGAGGGGCGTCTGCTACTTCCACGTCACCATCCGGACCGGTGAGCGGGACCTCCACTCCGGGGTGTTCGGCGGTGCCGCGTTGAACGCGCTCGAGGCCCTCGTGCAGACGCTCGCCGCGGTGCTTCCCGGATCGGACGGGCGGCTGCCCGAGCCGCTCCGGGCGGGGATCATCCCGCCCACGGACGACGAGATCGCCGGCTGGGCGTCGCTGCGGTCCGGCGCCGAGGAACTCGCGGCACACGGCGCGCGGCCCCACGACGCGGCAGCCGCGGAGGAGTTCTTCCTGCGCACGACCGCCGAGCCCTCGCTGAGCGTGAACGGGATCGAGGGCGGCTCGCCGCATCTGCAGAAGACCGTGCTGCCGGTGGAGGCGCACGCGAACGTGTCGCTCCGGCTCGCGCCCGGACAGGCGCCGGCCGAGATCGCGCCGGTGTTCGAGCGTCTGCTCCGTGAGGCGGCACCCGAAGGCGCGAGCCTCGACGTCGACCTGTGGTCGACGGGCGACCCGGCATACGTCGACCCGGCAGCGACTGTGGTGCAGATCGGTCTCGACGCCTTCGAGCACGTGCTCGGCACACGCCCGCTCCTCACCCGGAGCGGAGGCTCGATCCCCGTCGTCGCGACGCTCGCCGAGCGGGGCGTGCCCTCGATCGTGACCGGCTTCAGCCGCCCCACGGCGCAGATGCACTCGCCGAACGAGAACTTCCCCGCCGCGGCGCTCGACGAGGGGCTCGCCACGGTCGCGGAGCTGCTGCGGAGGTTCGCTGCTCTTGCCTGATCCGGACCCGCGGCGCAACGGTAGGCGCTATGCGAGCCCGCTGGCCGCAGAGCTCTCCGAGGACGTGCTCGAGCGGTTCCTGCGGTACGTCGTGATCGACACGCAGGCGTCGGTCGACGGCACCGGCTACCCCTCGTCCCCGAAGCAGCTGGACCTCTCGCGGCTGCTCGTGGACGAGCTTCGGGCGATCGGCCTCGCGGACACCGAGCTGACCGAGCACGGCTACGTCTTCGCGACGCTGCCGGGCACCGTCGAGGGCGCGCCGACCGTGGGGCTGATCGCCCACGTGGACACCGCGCCCGACGAGCCCGGAAGCGGCGTCACGCCGATCGTCCACCGTGCCTATGCCGGCGGGCCGATCAGCCTGCCGGGCGACCCGAGCCAGGTGCTCGATCCGTCCGAGCTGCCCGAGCTCGCGGAGCGGTTGGGGGACGACATCGTCACGAGCGACGGCACGACGCTGCTCGGCGCCGACGACAAGGCCGGTATCGCGGAGATCGTCACGGCCGTCGCGTACCTCGCGCGAGACACGGCTCCCCGCGCCACCACCCGTATCGGCTTCACGGTCGACGAGGAGGTGGGGCGGGGCACCGAGCATTTCGACCTCGACCGGTTCGGCGCGGATTTCGCGTACACGTTCGACGGCTCGGGGCTCGGCGAGGTCGAGATCGAGACGTTCTCGGCCGACCAGCTGAAGCTCACGATCCGCGGCGTCGGCGTGCACCCCGGCACGGCGAAGGGGCGTCTCGTCAACGCCGTCAAGCTGCTCGCGGACGTCGTCGCTGCGCTTCCGCGCGACAGCCTCTCGCCGGAGACGACGGAGGGGCGCGAAGGCTTCGTCCACCCGACGAGGGTCTCCGGCACCGCCTCGGCGGCGACGCTGTGGTTCATCGCGCGCGACCACGACGACGAGAAGCTCGCCCAGCACGTCGAGCTCGTGCGCTCGCTCGCGGCCGACGTCGTCTCGCGCGAGCCCCACGCGTCGTTCGAGCTCGAGGTCGAGCCGCAGTACCGCAACATGCGCCGGGCACTCGACCGACATCCCGAGATCGTCACCGCAGCGGAGACGGCGATCCGGCGGGCCGGCGTCGAGCCCGTGCAGAGCATCATCCGCGGCGGCACCGACGGCGCGCGGCTCACCGAGCGGGGCCTGCCGACGCCGAACCTGTTCACCGGGGGGCAGGACTACCACTCGCTGCGCGAGTGGGCCTCGGTGCAGGACATGGCGGCCGCCGCCGCGACCGCCGTCGAGCTCATCCGCCTCTGGGGCGAGCCGGAACGGCTACGCCGCTCCGGCTAGAAGAGCCTAGGTGCAGTCCGACGTCAGTCGGAGTGCACCGCACAGCCGAGCCACGCGTGGCCGAATCTGCGCATCTCGTCGATGATCGGCTGGAGGGCGGCGCCCTTCCCGGTCAGCTCGTACTCGACGCGGGGCGGGGACTCGGCGTAGCTGCGGCGCACGACGATCTCCTCCGACTCGAGCCAGCGCAGCCGTTCCGCGAGCGTCCGCGGGCTGATCCCGGCACACGCGTGCTCGAGCTGGGTGAACCGCCTCGGGCCCTCGGAGAGGTCGTGCACGATCAGCACCGTCCACTTCGAGCCGACGATCTCGCTCGCGGCCGCGACCGAGCACTCTCCGGCCTGATGCACCGGGAGCATCGTGCGAGTCGGGTCGGCCCGTGTGGCCATGTCACGAAGTGTAAGCGGCGTCGTGCGCGTCGGGTGTTCGGGTTTCCGTACGGCGTCGCGGGTCAATCCCAGGGCGGCGGGTTGTGCGCCCAGCGGCCGCCGACCATGGTCGCCACCACCCCGATGGCTCCGAGCTCGTCCGGCGGGCACGTCACCGGGTCGCGGTCGAGCACGACGAGGTCGGCGAGACGGCCGGGAAGCAGCGTGCCGCGACGCCGCTCGTCACCGGCCAGCCAGGCGGGCGCGACCGTCGCAGCGTGGAGCGCCTGCTCCACCGTGACGGCCTCGTCGGGCCGCCATGCCGGCCGGTCGTCGATCGTCCTGCGCACGCCGGCGGCGATGCCTGCGAGGGGGTCGAGCTCCTCGACGGGCGCGTCCGACCCGTTCGCGACGACCGCCCCGCTTTCCGCGAGCGAGCGAAACGCGTACGTCCCTGCGAGGCGGTCGCCCCAGAAGCGCTCGGCGAGGTCGCGGTCGGACGGGGCATGGCTGAACTGCACCGAGCAGGCGACGCCGATACGCGCGAAACGCGGCAGGTCGACGCGGTCGACGCACTGGGCGTGCTCGACGCGCTGCCTGAGGCCGAGGGGCTCCCAGGCGTCGCGCGTCGACTCGAACGCGTCGAGCGCCTCGCGGTTCGCGCGGTCGCCGATCGCGTGCACCGCGACCGGCCAGCCGGCGGCGGCGGCGGCGCGGACGATCTCCGCGAGCTCGTCCCCGCTCGTGATCGCGACCCCTGACCCGTCCAGCAGCCAGGCGGTGCGCGACCCCAGCGTGCCGTCCATGAAGGCCTTCAGGTACCCGAGCCGGAGATAGTCGTCGCCGAGCCGCGAGCGCAGCCCGAGCTCCGCGAGCTCCGACACCCGCTCGTGCGGGAGCGATTGCCACACGCGCAGCGTGAGGCCCTCCCGCTCGTGGATCCGGCCGAAGATCGAGGGAGCACCGAGCCAGCCGTCCTTGTCGTGCACCGCGCCGACGCCGCGGGCGTTCGCGAGCTTGATCCCCTCGCGCGTCGCGGAGACCCATTCGTCCTCGGAGACCGTCACGAACCGCTCGCGGAATCGCCAGGCGGACTCTTCCCGCAGGATCCCACTCGGCCGGCCCTCGTCGTCGAGCTCGACCACCCCGCCGGGTACCTCGAGGTCGCCCGCCGCGCGCACGAGCGCGGCGCTGTTCAGCCAGAGCGAGTGGTAGTCCTTCGACCAGAGGGCCGCGGGCCTCTCGCCCGTCATCTCGTCGAGCGCCTCGCGCGTCGGGCGCTCCGCCCAGTCGGCGTCGCGCCAGCCGGTCCCGCGGAGCCACTCGCCGCCGTGCGGGTGTGCGAGGCGACGCGCGCGAGCGCCTCGGCGAGCGACGTGACGCCGTCCAGCTGGACGTCGCGGCGCGCGAGCGACCAGGTGGGAAAGTGGACGTGCGCGTCGGTGAACGCGGGCAACACGCACCGGCCGCGGAGGTCGACGCGGTCGGGAGACGGCAGAGCCTGTTCGTGCGCGCCGACCCCGCCGGCGATCCGCTCTCCGGCGATCGCGAGCGCCGCGGTCGTCGGGAGGGAAGGGTCCATCGTGCGGACGACGCCGTTCGAGAGGATCACGGCAGGAGCCTAGAGGGCGACCTGCGTGCCCGTCACCACAACGGGGCGCTACGATCGGGTCCCGACCGGAGGATCGCGTGAGCTTCGACCGTCCGCTGGCTCTCCTCTCGCTCTCACTCGTGGTTGCGCTCTTCGCCGGGTACGTCGTGGTCCGGCGGCGGCGCTCGCGCTACACCGTCCTCTATCCGAACGTGGAGGTCCCTGAGCAGCGTGGCGCCGCGGTTCTCCGCGCGACGGGAATGGGCCGTCGCCGCGCTCGTGCTCGGCGCGCTCACGCTGCTCTGCGTCGCGCTCGCGCGACCTCATGTGAACCGCGTCAGGACGGTCGAGAACGCCACGGTCGTCCTCGTCGTCGACACCTCGCGCTCGATGCTCGCCTCCGACATCACGCCCTCACGGCTCGAGGCGGCGAAGGTCGCGGCGCAGACCTTCCTCGATCGCGTGCCCGACCGCGTCCGGGTCGGGGTCGTGACGTTCGCCGGCGAGCCGACGGTGACCGCCTACCCGACCCACGACCGAAAGCTCCTGCGGGGCTCGATCGCCGCGATCAGCCCATATCAGTCTGGCGGCGGGGGCACGGCGATCGGCGACGCGCTCGCGCGGTCGGTCGAGCTCGCACGCGAGGCGTTTCCGGGTGGCCTGCCTCAACGGAAGGAGGGCACGAAACCGGGAGAGGCCGGGGTGACGATCCTCTTCCTCTCCGACGGGCGCCAATTCCGCGGGATCCTGCCCCCCGAGGCGGGCGCCGCACGGGCGGCCGAGGCCGGGATTCCCGTCTACACGGTCGCGCTCGGCACCGACGACCCGAGCGAGCAGAACGGGCTGTTCGGCTTCGTTCAGTCACCGGATCGGGAGACGCTGAGGAGGATCGCGCGGACGACCGGCGGCGAGTTCTTCTCGGCCCGCTCTTCTCGCGCGCTCTCGTCGGCGTACGACGGCCTCGGCAGCCGGCTGGGCCGGACACGGAGGCCGACCGAAGTGACGCACCTCGTCGTCGCGGCAGCCGCGATCACGCTCGCCGCGGCGATCGGCCTCTCGCGGGTCTGGGAGCCCGTGCTCCCGTAGCGCAGCGTTCTCGGCGCCGAGGCGAGGCAGGTGACGACCCGGTCATCTCGGTCTCCTTGGCTTCCGGAGCGGCTCCTGCCGCTCTCGTGCCAGGAAGCCCCGCGGGTGCCCGATTCCTTACGGCGGCGGGGACCGGCCCCGAAGGGCCGGCCCCCCGGCCTGCCTCACGCCGCTGGCTCGATGTTCTGATTCACGTGGAAGACGTTCTCCGGGTCGTACTCGCCCTTGACCTGCTGCAGCCGCGGGTAGTTGCTCCCGTAGGTCGCCTTCACCCGGCCCTGGCCCTCGTCGTCCATCATGAAGTTGACGTAGCCCGCGCCCGCCGCGTAGGGGCGGAGCGCCTCCGAGTAGCCGCGCGTCCAGTCCCGAACGGCGCCCGCCGCGGCGGGATCCGGGTCGCAGCCGATGAAGACCTGCGACCACGTGACGTCCCGGTACGCCCATGCGGTGTCCTCGGGCGCGACGTCGTGGACGGCACCGTCGACCGGGTAGAGGTGCGTGCCCGCCTTGAAGCCCGGCGTGCGCTCGTTCCACTTGCGGTTCAGCTGCACTGCCTCGTCCGGGATCTCCCGCACGAAGTCCCCGCGCCAGTACCACTGGTCGCCGGGGCCGTAGAGGCCGTCGAACGCGCCGTTGAGCGCTGCGAGCGGCATCCGGCCCGTGTGCTGGAAGACCGGCTCCGCGACCGAGAGGAGCGGCGCCATCGCCTTCTCCGCCTCGTCGTCCGAGGCATCGATGCACCAGACGATCCCGCAGACCTTGCGCAGATGGATCTCCTCGGGAAACGCCTCCTTGACGGGCGGGATCGTGTGGAAGTTGAAGAACCCCATCACGTTGCGCGGCTGCGAGGGCAGCCACTCGCGGTAGACGGAGAGCAGCTCGTCGGCGTCCTCGATCGCCCAGAACGTCGGTCCGCCGAAGATCGTCTCCAGCGGATGCGCCTGGAACGTGAACTCGGTGGCGACGCCGAAGTTCCCGCCGCCGCCGCGGATCGCCCAGAACAGATCGGGGTGCTCGTCCGCGCTCGCCGTCACCTGCGACCCGTCCGCCAGCACCAGCTTCGCGGAGAGCAGGTTGTCGATCGTGAGCCCGTGCCGGCGGGCGAGGTAGCCGTGCCCGCCGCCGAGCGTCAGGCCGGCGACTCCCGTGGACGAGATGATCCCGGTTGGCACGGCGAGATTGTGCGGCTGGGTCGCCGCATCGACCTCGCCCCACACACAGCCGGCGCCGACCGTGACGGTGCTCGTCTTCGGGTCGACGGAGATCGCCTTCATCGGCGAGACGTCGATCACGAGGCCGTCGTCGATGCTGGCGAGACCGGCGCCGTTGTGGGCACCGCCGCGCACGGCGATCGTCAGGTCGTGGTCGCGAGCGAAGCGGATCGCCGCCCCGACGTCGTCCGCGGTCTCGCAGCGCACGATCACCGCGGGACGCTTGTCGATCATCGCGTTGAAAAGGCTGCGGGCCTCGTCGTACCGTGGGTCGTCCGGCCCGATCAGCCGCTCACCGAATCCCTTCAGCTCGGTGCGCGCGCTCTCGAGCGCCTGAATGGTCGTGCTCATGCATCACCTCCGAGTTCGCGTGGTTCCCGTGGTTCCTCGGTCGAGGGTAGGAGGATGGATGCGCCGTGTCATGACCGAGCCTGACCGACTTTTCCGCGGGCTCCGTTTTGCGCAATGATCAGATCTGATCAGCGATGAGTGCCGTTGCCCCGCTTCCGGGCCCCCTCGGTCTCTCGCCCACGTTCGCGTTCGCCGGACGCGCACGCGAGCTGGCGACGCTCGGGGCCCTTCTGCCGCGTTCGGTCGGCGAAGGCCGGCGCGCTGCCCTGATCGCGGGCGAACCCGGCTCGGGCAAGAGCAGGCTTGCGCGGGAGCTCGCCCACGCCGCCGCGGACGAGGGCGCGATGGTGCTGTACGGCGATTGCGATGGGGTCGTGGAGTCGCCGTACGGCCCCTTCGCGGCGGCTTTCGAGCACCTCGTCCGCCACAGCGACCCCGACGTGCTGCGGCGCCACCTCGGCCCGAGCGGGGGTGAGCTGGCCCGGCTCTATCCCGACCTCGACGCGTGGGTCGGCGAGCTTCCTCGCGCGTCCTCGGCCGATCCCGACACGGAGCGGCATCGGCTCCACACGGCCGTCACCGACCTGCTCGTCGGGTTGAGCGGCGAGACGCCGCTGTTGCTCGTGCTCGAGGACGTTCACTGGGCGGACGCTTCGACCCTCCAGCTGATGCGTCACCTCGTCCGCTCGGGCGCCGAGGCGCGGATGCTCCTGGTCGCGACGTATCGCGACGCCGAGGCGCAACAGCCGGCCGAGCTCGCCGACATGCTGGTCGACGTCGGCCGCACGGAGGGCGTCACCCGCATCCGTCTCGGCGAGCTGTCCGAGGCGGAGATCGAGGAGTTCGTCCGCCTCGCCGCCGGTGTCGATCCGGCGCCCGAGCTCACGAGGGCAGTCTGCGACCTCACCGGCGGGAACGCCTTCCTCGTCACCGAGCTGTGGCGGACGCTCGCAGAGTCGGGCGCGATCCAGGTCACGTCCCGCGTGGCCAGGCTCGCACGACCCGCCGGCGAGCTGGGCGTGCCGATCACGGTGCGTGAGGTCGTCGAGCAGCGGCTCTCCCGACTCTCGAGCGAGGCGAACGACGTGCTTGCGCTCGCCGGGGTGGCGGGGACCGAGATCGAGCTGGAAACCCTTCGGCGCTCTGCGATCGTGCCCGCCGACGTACTGCTCGCTGCGGTCGACGAGACCGTCGCCTCGGGCCTGCTCGTCGAGGCGCCTCGACGCGGGCTCGCGTACCGCTTCGCGCACGAGCTCGTACGGCGTGCAGTGATCGACCGACTCTCCGCGACCCGTCGGGCCGAGCTGCACCTCCGCGTCGCCGAGGCTCTCGAGGCGGGCTGGCAGCAGGGGGACAGCCGCGCCGTGCTCGCGGCGCTCGCTCACCACTACGCTGCCGCCGCGCCGCTCGGCGGCATCGAGCGCGCGGTCGACTACAACCTGCTCGCCGGCGACTCGGCGGTCGCGGCGCTCTCGTTCGGGGAGGCCGCGGTGCGCTTTCGTACGGCGCTCGACCTCGGCGTCCGCGACGGAGAGGAGCGCGTCGACGTGATGCTGCGGCTCGGCGATGCCTGCCACCGCGCCGGCGACGCGGACGCCGCGCTCGAGACCTTCGCGCGCACGGCGGCGCTCGCCGCGTCGCTTCGGGCGCCCGAGCTCCTGGCGCGAGCTGCGATCGGCTTCGAGACGGCCTCCTGGCGCCCCGCGATCCACGACACCGAGGCGATCGAGCTGCTTGAGCGCGCGGTCACCGCGCTGCCGCACGAGGACTCGGAGCTCAAGGCGGAGGTGCATCGTGGCCTCGCCCGAGCGTTGGAGCTCCGCGGCGACCAGGGCCGCGCAGCCGTCGAGCGCGACGAAGCGATCGCGATCTCACGGCGCCGTCACGACAACCGGACTCTTGCGATGACGCTCGCCCAGGCGTACTGGTCGCGAGGCAGCAGCACGAACGAGGACGTCAACGGCATGCTCCGGGAGGCTTGCGTCCTGGGCGTCGAGCTGGCCGACGACGAGATCCAGTGCGAGGCGCTTGCCTGGCTCGTGCCGTCGCACGTCGTCCTCTGCGATCACCGAGCAGCACGAGACTCGCTCGCCGAGCTGTTCGTGGTCGCGCGCCGCCTCAGCCAACCCTTCTTCCTGCACGTCGCCGAGCACTACGCGAGCGCGCTCGCACTCTGCGACGGCGATCTCGCGTCCGCGGAGGGCGCAGCCGCTCGGTCGCAGGAGTGGGGGCGCCTGCTGACCGGTCGGGATGCTTCCGGGGTCTTCGCGATCCAGATGTTCGGGATCCGGCGCGAGCAGGCACGGCTCGCCGAGCTGGCGCCCGTGATCCGCCTCCTCGACGACGGTGTCCGCGACGCGTCGTGGTCTCCGGGCCTCGCCGTGGTGCTCGCCGAGATGGGCATGGAGGTAGAGGCGCGCGGGGAGCTGCGGCGGGTGCTCGCCAACGGCATCGGCGCACTTCGTCCCTCCCTCTGGCTCGCGTCGCTGGTGTACCTCGCCGACACGTGCGCTGCGCTGGGCGACGTCGAGGCCGCGGAGGCGGTCTACCCCGAGCTGCTCGCGTACGCGGGCTCCAACGTCATGGTCGGTCACCTGGTCTCGTGCTACGGGGCGATGGACCGGTACCTGGGGACGACCGCGACCGTGCTCGGCGACTGGGAGGCGGCCGAGGCGTGGTTCCAGTCCGCGCTCGCGCTGAACACGCGCCTCGGCGCGCGGACGTGGCTCGCGCACACCGCGTACGGCTACGCTCGCATGCTCCTCGCGCGGGACGCGGGGGACGACAAGAGCCACGCGCGTGCGCAGCTCGGCCTCGCCCTCGGGCTCGCGCGGGAGATCGGCCTGCCCGGGCTGGTCAGGCGGGCGACCGAGCTCGGGGAGGACGTCGAGCCGACGCCGTCGTTCCCGGATGGGCTCAGCGCACGCGAGGTCGACGTGCTCACGGAGCTCGTGCGAGGACGGTCGAACCGCGAGATCGGGAGCGTCCTCCACATCAGCGAGCACACCGCCGCGAACCACGTCCGCGCGATCCTGCGCAAGACGCGTTGCGCCAACCGCACCGAGGCTGCCGCCTACGCGCTCAGGCGCGGCCTCGTAGCCGACTGAGCAACGCGCTACGATCGACGGATGCCACTCTTCGTGATCGAGCGGGAGTTCGCCGACAAGCTCGACCTGACGTCGGACGACGTTCGCGCGATCGACGCGGTCAACGCCGACGAGGGGGTCAGCTGGCTCTTCTCGTTCATCTCGGCCGACAAGCTGCACACGTACTGTCTGTACGAGGCGCCGTCCCCCGACGCGATCGTCGAGGCGGCGCGCCGCGCGAACGTCCCGGCCGACAAGATCGTCGAGGTCAGCAAGTTCGTGCCCGCGGAGATGCTCCAGGCCTGAGGCGCGGCGGGAGGGTCGTACACTGCGGCCGTGCCGTGGGACGTCCTCACCGACGAGCAGCGTGAGCTGCGCGAGCTCGTTCGCACGTTGGCGCGGGAGCGGATCGCGCCGCGCGCGGCGGAGATCGACGCGTCGCACGAGTTTCCGTGGGACGTGGTCGAGCTCTACCGCGCGCAGGGCGTGTTCGGGCTGTTGTTCGACGAGGAGGCGGGCGGCACGGGGACGGGCACGTTGCTCGCGCTGGTGGCGATCGAGGAGGTCTCGAAGGTCTGTGCGACCAGCGGACTGATCCTCGCGGTGCAGGAGCTCGGCTCGCTGGGGCTCAAGCTGGAGGGCACGCCGGAGCAGCGGGCGGCGTGGCTGCCGCGGCTCGCCTCGGGCGAGGTGCTGTGCGCCTATGCGCTGACGGAGGCGGGGTCTGGCTCGGACTCGGCCGCGATGCGGACGACGGCCCGGCGCGAGGGCGGCGGGTACGTGCTGGACGGGTCGAAGCGGTTCATCACGAACGCGGAGGTCGCAGGGCTCTACACGGTGTTCGCGAAGACGGATCCCGACGCGGGCCATGCAGGGATCAGCGCGTTTCTCGTCGAGGCGGACACGCCGGGCTTCGAGGTCGCTCGGCTGGAGGAGAAGCTCGGGATCGCGGGCTCGACGACCGGGGAGCTGGTGTTCGACGGCTGCCGGGTGCCGGAGGCGAACCGCCTCGGCTCGGAGGGCGAGGGGTTCAGGCTCGCGATGCGGATCCTCGACCGCTCGCGTCCGGGGGTCGCGGCGCAGGCGCTCGGGATCGCGCAGGGCGCGACCGACTACGCCCTCGAGTACGCCCGCACGCGCGAGACGATGGGTCAGCCGATCGTCGAGCACCAGCTGATCGCGGCGAAGCTCGCCGACATGGAGACGAGGACCGAGGCGGCGCGTGGGCTCCTCTACCGGTTCGGCCAGATGGTCGACGCCGGCGTGCCCGAGAGCGAGCTGACGAAGGCCTCGGCGATGGCGAAGCTGATGTGCGGCGACGTCGCGATGGAGGTCACGACCGAGGCGGTGCAGATCCTCGGCGGCTACGGCTACGTGAAGGAGTATCCGGTCGAGCGGTTCATGCGCGACGCGAAGATCACGCAGATCTACGAAGGCACGCAGGAGATCCAGCGCCTCGTGATCGCCCGCGAGATGCTGAAGGAGTCGCGCGCGTTCCTGCTCGCCGGCGTGGCCTGAGGTCTACGTGGCGGAGGCCGCGGCCGTGGGCGGCGAGGTCGCGGCGGCCTTGCTCTCCCAGTAGCCGTTGAGCGCGCCCTGCACCCGGAAGATCCAGACGAACGCCCCGACGATCGGGAGGAGCAGCCAGAGCCCGGTCCAGCCGGTGAGCGGCGCCGTCCGGCCGTCCGCTCTGTACATCTTCCCCACCTCGGAGGGGACGAGGAACCACGTGACGGGGGAGAGGAGAATGTAGATCACGAGCCCGACCACGCCGCCGACGCCGAGATTGCAGTGCTCCTTCACCTCGTCCTGCGTCTTGAACACCCAGTAGAAGGTGTAGATCCCCAGCGTCACGATCGAGAGCAGGATCACGAACCCGATCCCGCGTCGATGTCCGAGGGGCCCGGTGGTCGAGGCGTGCATGCTCATGGACGGGATTGTGCGTCCACCGTCGGACGTCCGCGGTACGTGCCGGGTGGGGTGGCAGGCGGGTAGACCGCCCGGACGGCCTCGACGTACCGCGCGAGCTCGTCGGCGGTGGCGGCGTCGTGGATCTCGAGGACGTTCTCCGCGTTCTGCTCACCCGAGCGCGAGAAGTTGAACGACCCGACGAACGAGACGTCGTCGCACACGACGATCTTCGCGTGCATGAAGTCCTGGATGCCGTCGGGCGACCACGGCGTGGAGGGCTTCGCGGAGAAGCGCCCCTGCTCGACGACCGTGTGTAGGAGCGGGATCTTCCAGGCGCTCGCCTCGTTCGCGCTCCACTGCCGGAAGACGTCGTCGGACTGCGTGTCGTCGAGCACCCCGGAGACGGCGCAGCGCCCCTCGTTCACGACCTCGACGAGCGTGCCGAGGATCGGGCCGGCGGTGAGCACGGGCGAGGCGATCCGGATGCGCGCCCGCGCGCGCCCCATGTGCTTCGCGACCCTGTGCGACAGCGCCTCTCCGTGACCGGGCGTGAACCAGGGGCGAACCGTGATCCCGTCGGGGACCTCGACGGGGCGGGGCTCGACCGTGCCCGCATGCGCCACGACGGCGTCGTTCCACAGCTCGTCGAACGCGAGCGCGTACGCGAACGCCAGCGGCTCGGAGCCGAGCGCGCGCACGACGACGTTCTCCTGTCGTGTCCAGGAGTCCTCGGTCCAGTTCATCGACCCGGTCCAGACGTCCCGCCCGTCCCGCACGCAGAACTTGTGGTGCATGAGGTCGGGGATCCCGGCGATCCCGCGTGTCTCGACCGGGAGCGCCTCGATCGCCTCGGGGCGCGTCTCGGGCGGCGGCGGCACGGGCACCGGGCCCGGGTGGTCGACGTCGAAGAGCAGCCGGACGCGGACGCCGCGCTGGTGAGCCGCGAGCAGCGCCGCGAGCACGAGCGCACCCGCGTCGCTCTCAAGCCGGACGTCGTACAGCGCGAGGTCGAGGCTCTCGCGGGCATCGTTGAGGAACGTCGCGATCTCGCCCGCCACGTCGGCGGCAGCCTGCCCGCCGTCCGTCAGCGTCAGGAGCTCGACCGGCACGTCATCCGGTGCGGACGCGGTGAACGAGCATGGACGCCTAGGGTACGGCCTCATGGGCTCCCGGAATAGCGCGCTGCGCCCGGTTCGTTGAGATGGGGGTGGTGGAGAGCGTGGAGTTCCTGTACTGGGAGGGCTGTCCCTCGCACCACGAGGCGCTGGAGCTGCTCGAGGATGTGCTGCGGACGCGGGAGCTGGACGTCGAGATCGTCGTGCGCGAGGTGACGACAGACGAGGAGGCGGTCGCGCTCGGCTTCCCGGGCTCGCCCACGATCCGCGTCGACGGCCGCGACATCGATCCGGCGGGTGCATCCGAGCCTGCGGCGTTGACCTGTCGGATCTACCGGCTCGAGGACGGGCGCCCCTCGCCCGTACCGAGCCGGGCCCAATTGGAGGAGGCGTTGCGATGAGTCTTGCCCTGCGCGCGAAGGCGCCCTCGTTCGTCCTGCGCGGCGTGGACGGCGCCGAGCACGATCTGGAGAGCTACGGGGACGCGGAGCTGCTCGTGCTCGTGCAGTCCTGCAACCACTGCCCGTACGTCCAGGGGTGGGAAGGACGGATGAAGACGATCCAAGCCGACTACGCGAACAGGGGCGTGCGCCTCGTCGCCGTCAACTCGAACGACGCCGAGCGCAGTCCCGGGGACTCGTTCGAGGAGATGGTCGCGCGCGCCGAGCGCGAGGAGTTCAACTTCGACTACCTCTACGACCCCGAGCAGGGCGTCGCCGCCGAGCTGGGCGCCGAGCGGACGCCCGAGGTGTTCCTCTTCGACCGCGACCGGCGGCTCGTCTACCACGGCGCGATCGACGACAACCGCGACGAGCAGCACGTGGGCGAGCACTACCTGCGCGACGCCCTCGACGCGGTGCTTGCCGGCAACGCGCCCGCGACGCCGGAGACGACTCCGGTCGGCTGCACCGTCAAGTGGCGGGCGTAGCGGGCGGGGCCACCACGGCGGTCACGAGGCGGCGGCGAGCTTCGGGGTAGAACGAGCCGGTAGGCGCGCGCTGAGCGAGAAGCCACCGTCTGGATCAAGGCCTGCCGCGAAGGTGCCGCCGAGCGCCCCGACCCGGTCACGCATCCCCGCCAGCCCCAGGCTCGATCCGGTTTCCGCGAGTGCCGACGCGGTCGTCACGGTGCCGTTGCGCGCGGTGATCGTCAGCTCGTCGTCCGACAGCTCCACCTGGATCTCGAGCGGAGCTCCCGGAGCGTGCTTCATCGCGTTCGTGAGTGCCTCGCGGGCGATGTGGTGCGCAGCTGCCTCGACGTCGGGATCGAGGACGAGGTCGGGAGGCGTGACGATCACCTGGGCGCCCAGTTCGCGGGCGCGCAGGAGCAGCTGCGCGAGGCTCGGCGGCGTGGCATGCGTCGGCTGGAGCATCGTGACCAGCCGGTCGGCCTCGATGAGCGCCTCGACTCCGGCCTCGTGGATAGCGGTGAAGCGGCCCGCCGCCACCTTTGCCTCCCAGGGGTCCGCGAGCCGTCCGGCACCCGCCTGCACGACCATCAACGCGAGGTGGTGAGAGACGATGTCGTGCAGGTCTCGCGCGATCCGCGCACGCTCGCGTTGCACCGAGAGCCGGACGAATGCCTCCTCCGCGGCTTCGAGCTCCCGCGTCCGCTCCGCCAGTTGGCCGACGAGCAGGCGGCGTCGACGGACCTCGCATCCTCCCCACCACGGCGGCAGCGTGCCGATCAGGATCTCGAGGTTCGGCGCGTCGGCGAACCCCATGTGCACCTGGATCGCGGCCGACAGCGCGAGGACTACCGCCAGTCCCGGCAACCGGTCCGCGTGGGCGCCGCACGAGTAGGCAAGCACGACCGGCACCACGACTTCGAAGAGCCCCGGGGGGAACCCCGCCAGGTCCGGGATTGCGAGGATCAGCGCTGCCGTGAGACCCGTGGCGAGGATGGGGTGCGATCTCCGGGCCAGCAGCGGGCACGAGAGCGCGACGATCCACAGGAGCGCGCTCGGCGAATGGTCGGTGCTCGGGCGAACCAGCTCCTCGCCGAGGGCGGCGATCACGAAGCCGAGAAACAAGACCAGATCGGCGTGTGGGCCGGTGGCGGCGCGGCGTACCGTCGCGAGCTCACGCATGCGCCGGGACCGCGGGAAGCTGCGCACGTAGGACCTGATGTCCTTCCGACGGCGTGTCGGCGTTGAATGTTCCGCCGAGGGCGAGAACGCGCTCGCGTGCAGCCATCAGCGCGGCGCTCGCCGCGCCGCTGCTCGCACGTGTTCCGTGCACCTCGAGCTCGAGACGGTCGGGGAGGTACCGCACGCGTACGTGCGCGGGACGGTTCCCCGGCGCCGTTCACAACCACGAGCGAGTGCTGCAGAGTCCTGTACGCGGCGAGCTCGACTCCGGCTCCCAGCGGCCGCCGCTCACCCTCGAACCGAAGGTCGATCGAGCGGCCCCCGTCGCGTGCCGCGGCGAGCAGCACATCGAGCTGCGCGAGAGTCGGCCGAGGCTCACGCGCCCCGCGGTCGGTGCTTCGCAAGAGGCCGAGCAGCGTGCGCATCCTGTCGAGCGACTCTCGGCCCAGCAGCTCGATCCGCGAGAACCGCGAGCGGGCCTCCAGCGGGTCGAGCTCGTGTGTCGATGACAGCTGCACCATTTCCTGCAACCGCGCCCGCACCGCGAGGTCGAGATCCGACGCGAGGCGCTCGCGGTCGATCTCGACGGCGAGCGCAGCCGTCACCTCCCGCTGCCGGCGCAGCTGCGCCGACCGCCGGGCGAGCTCCGCCGCCGCCCGCTCGCGCGTGACGACGATCCGGCCCGCGCCCCAGACGGCGAGCGACAGCGGCACGACGAACGCCGCCATCGAGGCGGCGCCGGGGACGCCGTGGATGACGGACTCGGTCGCACCGACGAACGCGAGCCCTGCGAGGAGCGCGACCAGCCCGGCTACGGCGCGACCCCGGGGAGCACTGGTGGACAAGGGGAAGAGAATTGCCACGGCGACGGGGATCGCGATCACCAGTCGGAACTGATGAAACGTCGGGAATGCACTGACGACGCAACCCGCAGCGAACACACACGCGGCCCCGAGGGGATGAGACCTGCGCAGAAAGACCGCAACGAGCAGGGCGGGGATCAGCAGCGGCCCGATCGTGGTCGCGCGGGGGTCGTTCACGCTCGCATCGAGCATCGGCGGCAGCCCGTACGCCACGACCGCCGCACAGATGCCGAAGTCGATCGCCAGGTTGCGCGTGCGGCGGTTCACCGACAGAACGCTACGACCCGGAGCCGCGCCTGTCATCGTCCCCGGGGGCGAGGTGCGTCTCCCACCCGGGGATGATGCGACGTCACGCGATCGCGGAGTACCTTCCAGCCATGTCGACGCACCCCGCTCGGACGGCCGAGGCGGACAGAGAGATCTCGATCCTCGTCGCCGACGATCAGGCGCTCGTGCGGGCCGGGTTTCGCGCGATCCTCGAGGGCCAGCCCGGGATCACGGTCTGCGGCGAGGCCGCGGACGGCGAGGAGGCGATCGAGCTCGCGCGTCGGCTCGACCCCGACGTCGTGCTGATGGACATCCAGATGCCCGGGGTCGACGGGCTCGAGGCGACCCGGCAGCTCCTCGAGGGCTCGGGCGCCGACCGGCCCGGGGTGTTGATGCTGACGACCTTCGACCTCGATGCGTACGTCTACGACGCGCTTCGGGCCGGCGCCAGTGGCTTCCTGCTCAAGGACACGCCGCCCGAGGACCTCGTCGCCGCCGTTCGGGTCGTCGCCCGCGGCGACGCCCTGATCGCTCCCGGCGTGACCAAGCGGCTGATCGAGCAGTTCGCACGCTCGGCGCCGTCCGTGACGTCGCCGGACGCCCTCGCGGAGCTGACGCCGCGCGAGGCCGAGGTGCTGGCGCTCGTGGCGAGCGGGTTGTCGAACGGCGAGATCGCCGAGGAGCTCGTGCTGAGCAACGCGACCGTGAAGACGCACGTCAAGCGCATCCTCGCGAAGCTCGGCCTGCGCGACCGTGTGCAGGCGGTGGTGCTCGCCTACGAGGTCGGCCTCGTGCACCCGGGAGCATCGGCCGCGCGCGCCGCCGACGAGCGCGGAGCTACCACCTCCGGGTGAGCGCAGGTTCGCCCCCTGGGGCGACGACACAGAGCGGGCGCCCTGTTTCACTCGGGACGTCAGCAACGACGACTCGAAGGAGCGTTCTCATGTCTCACCGCTCGATCGTTTTCCCGCTCGCAGCGACCGCCGCCTGCGCGCTCGCGCTGCTGCCCTCGGCCGGGCAGGCGGCCGGGCGCACCCAGACGCTGCGGTTCTTCGACAAGCCCGTGTCCATCACGCTCACCCGTGGTGGCAAGGTGTTCGACCACGCGCCGTACCCCCAGGCGAAGCCCGGCGACGTCCTCGACGTCAACTCGGTCGACTACGTCGGCACCCACGCGAAGCACGGGAAGAAGTGGACGGGCAGCTCGCACCTGCAGTGCACGTTCCGTGCCGGGCCTCCAGCGTGCGTGTCGCACCTCGCGATCGGCAGCTCCCAGCTCGTCTTCAGCGGCAACCCGGGCACGCTCGTCAACGGAACGGGGATCTACCAGGGCGCTACGGGACGGACGATCTCCAGCAAGGATGTCCCCGGCATGGACAACGCCAGCGACATCGTCGTCCGGATCCAGCTCGCGGCCTGACGAATGCGTCGCAGGGGCCGGCGGCGCGCCGGCCCCTGCCCCTGGCTCACGACCTCGCCCGACTACCATCGCCACTCGTGGCCGAGGGGGTCGTCATCCGTCCCGAGCGCGACGCGGACTGGCTCGTGATCGCGGAGGTGGTGCGCGCGGCATTCGGCGGACACCCCGACGAGGTGGCGTCGTTCGTCGAGCGCATTCGGGCGTCGGAGGAGTTCGTTCCGGAGCTGGCGCTCGTCGCCGAGGACTCGTCGGGCGTGATCGCTCATGTGATGTTGAGCTGGGTCGGCGTCGAAGGAGGGGCGCGTCCGAGGATCCTCAATCTCACGCCGATGTCGGTTCGGCCAGACCGCCAGCGCATCGGCGTCGGGACACGGCTGATCCGGGATGCGCTCGGCCGCGCGGAGGACGCCGGCGAGCCTGCGGTCATGGTCGAGGGCATTTCCGCGTACTACCCTCGCTTCGGCTTCGAGCGGGCGAGCGCGCTCGGCTTCGTCTCGCCGCACCCGAAGATCCCCGACGAGGCGTTCATGGTCAAGCGGCTCTCGGGCTACAGCCCCGACCTCGCCGGCCGGATCGTCTATCCGTCGGCGTTCGACGCTCTCGGGTACTGATTCGTATCGGGGCGACTCGGGCGCCCTCGCGGTGATACTGATCGCTCGCATGCACCGTCCGAGGCGATCAGAGGGAGGCGCGAGCGCCGCACCGCGCCGCGTCCCTCTCGTGCTCGTTCTCGCGGTCGCCGGGCTGCTCGCGGGATGCGGCGACGCCGGCTCCGAGCACGCTTCCTCGCCGCCTTCGCAGCAGTTCGTCTCGGCTCCCGACCTGCGACCGGTGCCCGTACAGGTGCTGACGCCGGCTCGCGGTACCGCTCCGGGCTACGTGTTTCTGGCGCCGAAGAAGGACGTTGTCCAGGCCGGGCCGTTGATCCTCGACGACCGCGGACAGGTCGTCTGGTTCGATCCGCTCGAGACGCACGGTGTCACCGACTTCCGCGTCCAGACGTACCGCGGCGCGCGGGTCCTCACCTGGTGGCAGGGCCAGTCGGACCAGGGCATCGGCAACGGCCACTACGTGATCGTGAACGACCGTTACCGGCAGATCGCGACCGTCCGGGCGGGCAACGGCCTCGCCGGAGACATCCACGAGTTCCTGATCACGCCCCGGAACACGGCGCTGATCACCGTCTATCGGGAGATCTCCGACGACCTGGGCCCGTGGGGCGGCCCCGCGCAGGGGACGATCGACGAGGGAATCGTCCAGGAGATCGACATCGCGACCGGCCGGGTGCTGTTCGAGTGGCACAGCGCCGAGCACGTCGACCCGTCGGAGTCGTACGCGCCGCTGCCGGAAGACGAGAGCGCGGCATGGGACTACTTCCACGTCAACTCGATCGAACCGGACGGTTCGGGCCGGCTGCTCGTCTCCGCGCGGAACACGCACACCGTCTACGAGATCCGCAAGCGCGACGGCAAGATCCTCTGGCGGCTCGGTGGCAAGAAGAGCGACTTCAGGATGCGGCCCGGAACGCGCTTCGCCTGGCAGCACGACGCCCGCCGGCGGCCGGACGGCACGATCAGCCTGTTCGACAACGCCGCCTCCGACCCGGGCCCCGCGACGTCGAAAGCGCTCGTTCTCCGGGTCGACGAGAAGCGGCGCACGGCGACGCTCGTGCGCCGCTACGTCCACTCTCCGCCGTTGCTCGCCACCAGCCAGGGCAACGCGCAGCTGCTCCCGGGCGGCCATGTGTTCATCGGGTGGGGCGCCAAGCCGTACGCGACCGAGTACGACCGCGCCGGCCACGTCCTCCTCGACCTCCGCTTCGGGGTCGGCCGCGTCGACTCGTACCGGGCGTTCCGCTTCGCGTGGACGGGGGCGCCGACGACGCGCCCGGCGATCGCGCTGCGGCGCGCGGGCGACCGGACGACGGTCTACACGAGCTGGAACGGCGCCACCGGCGTCGCGCGCTGGCGCATCCTCGCCGGATCCGATGCGTCGCACCTCTCGCCCGTCGCGACCGTCGCCAGGGACGGCTTCGAGACGCACCTCACCGTGGGCTCCGACGCGGCGACCTTCGCCGTCGAGGCACTCGCCGCCGACGGCAGCGTCCTGCGCCGGTCTGCGCCCGCCGAGCGCTGAGCGCCTGCGCGCTCGCCGAGCGTCAGCTGCCGGTGTGGGGTGCCGCGGCGGGGAGTTGCACCGTGGCGCGGAGCCCGCCGGCGGCGCGGGCGGCGAGGGTGAGGGTTCCGTCGTGCGCCTGGGTGATGCTCCTGGCGATCGCCAGGCCGAGACCGACGCCTGCGTGGTCGGTGCGTCTGCGTTCGCTGCCGCGAAGAAACGGCTCGGCAAGCGTGGCAACCGACTGTGGGGTGAGCTGCCGGCCGGTGTTCTCGACGGTGAGCACCGCGCCCGTCTGATGAGCGCTGGTCGTGACCCACACGGCTCCCTGCTCGGCCAGGTTGTGGACGATCGCGTTGTGGACGAGGTTCGTGGTCAGCTGCAGCAGGAGCGCGTGCGAGCCGGTCGTGGGCGTCGTGTCGCCGGAGGTCTCGATCGTGAGGCCGTGCGTCTCCGCGAGGGGGAGCAGCGTCTCGGTTGCTTCCTCCGCCACGAGAGAGAGGTCGACCGGTTCTCGGGTGAAGGACCGCCGGTCGGCGCGGCTGAGCAGGAGCAGCGCCTCGGTGAGGTCGATCGCGCGGGTGTTGACGGCGTGGAGGCGCTCGACGAGCTCGCCGGTGTCCCGGCTGGGATCGTTGCGGGCGACGTCGAGCAGCGCCTGCGTGATCGTCAGCGGGGTGCGCAGCTCGTGGGAGGCGTTGGCCGCGAACCGCTGCTGCTCGGCGACGTGCGCTTCGAGCCGCGCGAGCATCGTGTCGAAGCTGTCGGCGAGCTCGCGAAACTCGTCCTGCGGGCCTTCCAGCTCGATCCGGTGCGAGAGCGACCCGCTCGCAGCCAAGCGTGTGGCGTCGGTGATGCGGGCCAGGGGGGCGAGCATGCGGCCGGCGAGGAGCCATCCTCCCAGGAGACCGAACACGAGCAGGAACGCCAGCACGATGGACGCGATCGAGCCGAAGCCGTGCAGCGGGTCGGAGCGGTCGAACAGGAACCACCACGAGGGATGCATGTGGTAGAGCGCACCGTTCGGGATGTAGCGCAGAACGACCACCCAGACCGCCGCGAGCATCAAGACGCCGGCGAGCATGAGAAAGCCGGCGTAGCTGAGGGTGAGCTTGAGGCGGGCGCTCAACCCGGGCGCTCTATCCACGCTCTCCTCCCTCCGGGCCGGCGACCGTTTGCGTGTCGATGCGGTACCCGACGCCGGCCACGGTGGCGACGATCCACGGCTCGCCGAGGCGTTTGCGCAGGCCCGAGACCGTGATGCGCACGGCGTTCGTGAACGGGTCGGCGTTCGCGTCCCACGCCCGCTCGAGCAGCTCTTCGGCGCTGACGACACCGCCGTCGGCGGCGACGAGGATCTCGAGCACGGCGAACTGCTTCCTGGTCAGCGCGACGTAGCGGCCGTCGCGGTAGACCTCGCGACGGAAGGGATCGAGCCGCAGCCCGGCGATCTCTCGGACGGGCGGCCTGTGGTGGGCGCGCCTGCGGTCGAGCGCTCTGAGGCGGAGCACGAGCTCTCGGAGCTCGAACGGCTTCGTGAGGTAGTCGTCGGCGCCGAGCTCGAACCCGGTGGCCTTGTCGTCGAGCCGGTCCGCTGCGGTGAGCATCAGGATCGGCATACCGCTGCCGGACGCGACGATGCGTTCGGCGATCTCGTCGCCGGAGGGCCCCGGAACGTCCCGGTCGAGGACGGCGACGTCGTAGGCGTTGACGTTCAGCAGCTCCAGAGCGGTGTCGCCGTCACCTGCGACGTCTGCCGCGATCGCGTCCAGGCGTAGGCCGTCGCGGATCGCGTCCGCCAGGTAGGGCTCGTCCTCGACGATCAACACACGCACGCCCGGAGGCTAACGAGCCGGCGCATATCGTCGGCATATCGAAAACCACATACGTGCTGGCAACACCGCGCTGCCCAGACTCGAGGCATCGCCTCCGGCAAGCCAGCACCTACGACGATCCGTCGGCGCCCCACACGAACGACGCCGCTTCGGGTTCGCAGAATCCGTCTCGCAGGCCTGCTCGTCGTCGTCGCGGCGATCGCAGCGACCCTCGGCCATCGGCTGCTGACCTCCTCGCACCCGTCCTCGTCGGCCGCTGCACCCGTCGACGTCCCCAGCGAGCACCGTGGTGTGCTCGGCGACGCGCTGCCCAGCACGGTGTGGCCCGCGGACGGCCAGGCCGCAGTCCACATAGGACAGTCGCAGGTTCGGCGCCGGCCCGAACCAGCACGCGGCTGCGATCGCCAGCGTCGCGAAGGTGATGACGGCCTATCTCGTGCTCCGCGACCATCCGCTCCGACCCGGGGAGGAGGGCCCGACGATCACGCTCACCGACGCCGATGTCGCCGACACCGAGCGGCGGCGCCGACAGCAGGAGTCGGTCGTGGCCGTCGCTGCGGGAGAGCAGTTGACCGAACGGCAGGCGCTGCAGGCCCTGCTGCTGCCCTCGGCGAACAACATCGCCGCGGTCCTGGCGCGCTGGGCCGCCGGCTCGCCGGACCGGTTCGTGGCGCAGATGAATGCCACAGCGCGGTCGCTGGGCATGAACCGCACCCGCTACACCGACCCGAGCGGCTACGACGACGCGACCGTGTCGACCGCCGCAGACCAGCTGCGCCTCGTCGATCGGGCCATGCGCGTGCCGGTGTTCGCGAGCATCGTCGCCACGCCGAGCGCGACGCTGCCGGTCGCCGGCACCGTGCGCAACACGAACAGATTGCTCGGCTACAACGGGTTCGTCGGCGTCAAGACCGGCTCGACCGACGCGGCCGGCGGCTGCTTCGCCTTCCGGGCCATCCGCTGGATCGACGGCAAGCGGACGACGATCACCGGGGTCGTGTTGGGCCAGCCCGGCCACGACCGCATCGCCGCGGGTCTCGCGGCCGCCGACGCGATGGTCGACCGGATCGCCGGTCAGCGGGCGGTGCCGGATCTGCGGCAACGAGCCCTGGCGCCGCGAGTCGGCGCCCCGGAGCCGTCCACCACGGCTGCCTCTGGAGCAACGCCGACCGTAGCGGGCCACGCCTCAGTCGGGCTCGACGAGCGCCGCCAGTCGCTCGAGCGCCGACTGCCACCCTGCTTCGTTGTCGGCTCTCATCCCGACCTCGCCGGGTCGGGCTCGGCGATCGGCTTGCCCAGCAGTTCGACCGAGCGCGTCCTGGATGCTCGCATTCTTGATGCCGGCGGAGGTGAGAAGAAGCTTCATGCTGTCTCCTGGTCCGATGATCACTCAGCCGCGGTTGTGGTTGACCACCTCGACGTTGTGCCCGTCCGGGTCGAGCACGAACGCGCCGTAGTAGCCCGGGTGGTAGACGGCGCGCTCGCCCGGCCCCCGTGGTCCTCGTAGCCGGCCGCGAGCGCGGCGGCGTGGAACGCGCGCACGGTCGCGTCGTCGCGCGCGGGGAACGCGAGGTGGACGTGCTCGGTGAGCGGCCGCTCGTCGCGGACGAGCGAGAAGCTGTAGTCCGGGCCCGAGAGCTGCACGCGCTCGGGCTCGTCGTGGCTCAGGCGGAGCCCGGCGTGCGGTGCGATCGTCGTGTAGAAGCGCCGGGACGCCTCGATGTCGCGGACGCGGATCCACAGGTGGTCGATGCGCCCGTCGGGCACGGCGTCCTCGCGGTCGCTGTGAACCGCCTCGACGCTGTTGCCGTCCGGGTCGCAGCAGGAACGCCGCCGTAGTACGTCGGGTCGTACGTCGTGCGCGGCCCCGGCGCGCCGTCGTCGCGGTACCCGGCGTCGACTCCCGCCCGCCAGAACGCGTCGACCTGCGCGCGATCGCGGGCGCGGAAGCCGACGTGGAGCCCGCGGGTCAGCGGATGCTCGCGGTCGGTCGGCCCGATGTCCCAGTCGTCCCACTCGACCAGCTCGGCGTCCGCGTGGCTGGGCTCGACGCCCAGGACGCTCAGGACGGTGCGGTAGAAGCGCTCGGAGGCCGCGAGGTCCGAGACGGCGATGCCGACGTGGTCGAACACCGCGCCGAGGCTACCTGCGCGCCGTGGACATTCCCGCGCGCGGTCGCAGCCGAGTGGAGCAGCGGCTGTCAGAACCGCGCCGGTACCCGTGAGGCGCGTCGACCGTGCAATCGTCGCGGGTCGTACGCTTGGCCGGTGGACGTGCCACGTACACGCTACGCGCGTGCAGCGGCGACCTGAATATCGCCTACCAGGTCTTCGGCACGGGGTCGCTCGACCTCGTGTACGTGCCAGGTTGGGTCTCGCACGTCGAGGAGGCGTGGGAGAGCCTGGATTCTCGCGGCATTTCTACGCCGTCTCGGCTCGTTCGCGCGCGTATTGATGTTCGACAAGCGCGGCACGGGGCTGTCAGACCCGGTGCCCATCGACCGCCTTCCGACACTCGAAGAGCGAATGGACGACGTGCGCGCAGTCATGGACGCGGCGCAGTCTCGGCGGGCCGCGGTCTTCGGCGTGTCCGAGGGCGGAAACATGCAGCGTCCTCTTCGCGGCGAGCTTTCCCGAGCGGACGACCGCTTTGATCACGTTCAGCGTCTACGCCAAACGAGTCTGGAGCCGGGACTATCCATGGGCACCGCGCCCCGAGGCGCGCGCACGTGAAATCGAGACTGTCGAGCGTGACTGGGGGCACCTCGATCCCACCTTCGCTCGCGCCTGCGGCGACGCGGGAGCAGCTCGACTCGATGGCTCGCTATATCCGCCGTTCGGCGAGCCCGGGCGCCGCGGCAGCGCTCTTGCGCATGAACACGGAGATCGACGTGAGAGATGTGCTTCCCAGTGTTTCGGTGCCGACGCTCGTCGCGCACCGCACACACGACCGCGACGTGCACGTCGACGAAGGACGCTGGATCGCGTCACAGATCCCCGACGCGCGGTTCCTCGAGCTTCCAGGAGACGCACACGTGCCCTGGCTCGGCGACTCGGAGCGTCTGCTTGCCGAGATGGAGGAGTTCGTCACGGGCGTGCCACCCGCAGAAGAGACCTCACGCGTGCTCGCCACGATTCTCTTCACCGACATCGTCGGCTCCACCGAGACGGCGACCCGAGTCGGCGACATCCGTTGGCGGGGTTGCTCGAGCGGCATCACGCGTCGTCCGGGAGAGCTCGCACGTCTTCGAGGTGCCGAGCTCGTCACGGCAGGCGACGGGTTCTTCGCTCGCTTCGACGGACCGGCGCGGGCCATTCGCTGTGCAGCGGCGATCATCGACGGCGTGCGTGAAGAAGTCGGGCTCGAGCTGCGCGCGGGAATCGCATACCGGCGAGTGCGAGATCGTGGACGGAAAGGTCGCCGCATCGCCGTCCACACGGGAGCCAGCATCGCGGCAAGCGCGGGACCGGGCGAGGTTCTCGTCTCGTCCACCGTGAAGGCCCTCGTAGCCGGCTCGGGCATCGACTTCGAGGATCGCGGTGCCACCCGGCTCGAGGGCGTCGACAGTCGTGGCACCTCTTTCGGCTCGTTCACAGCTCGACGCGGCGCCTGAGCCTGTCGAAGAGAGCCACGCAACCGACGATGCTCTGACGGCGCGAGCGCGCCAGCGCTAGCAGTCGTCGTGCCCGCGCGAAGCGATCACCAGCGAGCGATCGCGGTTTCCGGTGCTGTCGTCGGAGGTCGCCACAGCCGCGGCAGGTCGGCGCCCGCCGTCGGTATTGAGCACCCTCCCGCCGAACACGGCGGCGCAGACGGCGAACGCACGCCCGAGCCCGAGCGCAAGTCCGCCACGACGTCCGACAGCCAATGCAGATCGAGCAGCACCCGACTCGCCGCCACTGCGACCGCGATCGCCACGGCCGTGGCAATGACGGCATGGCGGACCGGACGGGCGAGGGTACGTCCGATGATCAGTGCGGCTGCAGCGTAGAAGGCGGCCGCCGTCGCCGAATGCCCGCTCGGGAACGAGGGCCCGAGCGCGGCCGCGGCGGGATCGAGCGTCGGGCGGACGCGGGCTGACAAGGTCCTTGACGCCGCGTTGCGAGAGCTCCATGCCGGCCAGCACGAACAGCAGGAAGAGGAACGTCCAGTGGTTTCGGCGGCGGAACAGATCGGCGAGCATGAGCAGGAGGGCGAGCACCGCGACGATCCGGATGTTCCCGAGCTCGGTGATCGCGTGGAGGCCGCGTGTCGAGACCTCGCTGCGGCGGTCGTACCCCCACGCCGCTACGGAGTTGTCGACGTGCTGGACGACCGCGACCCGCCGCACGAGAACGGCGAGGACGCCGAGCACGAGCCCGCCCAGTACCGCCACGGCAAGGGCGAGCGTCAGCAGGAGGCCGCTCGCGACCTCTCGGTCGAGACGCCGCGCGAGATGGCGCCGCACGCCCGTGTGTGGCTTCACCGCTGCGCCGACCGCGAGTGCGACTTCCTGTGCCGGCCGAGCAGGCGCAGCGGAACGCCCGTACGCGCGGGCTGCGAGGACAGCGAGGAGCCCGGCGGCCAGCGCTGCGGTCAGGTCGGCAACTAGAGGCATGTGCAAGGGCGGGCCCTGTCCCGCCACGACCTCGATGTTTCCCCCTCGGACATACGGGAAACCATGCCCGCTTCTACTGAGGCGAAGAGGACGCGCTAAATGGCGACCGGAAGCATCACGACCCCCGATTACGCTTCTCCACGGGCACGTCCGCGTCGTTTCGGGCAGGCGCTGGACTTCCCGGTCCTCGACAGGCAGCCGGGAATGATCGGGCGGCGTCTCGCAGCGCTTCCCGGGGACGGTCATCCCGTTTGGACCTACGTGTGTGGCACCACCCTGGCGCTGCTCGCGATCGCGTCGCTGTCGATCGTCTTGGGCTTCGTCCTCACCGACGTTGTGCTTCGCGCCCACGGAGTCGCCGGTGAAGATGAGAGCCTCGTTCACTTTCTCGCCGTGCACCGTTCGGGCGGCCTGACCGACGCGTCGCTCGTCGGGTCGATCATGGCGGGCGGCGTCGTCCTGCCGATCGTCGTCGGCGTCGCCGCGCTGATCGCTGCCGCGGTCAAGCACTGGCGGCTCGCGGGGTTCCTGCTGTTCGCACTCGCGGTCGAGTCGGCCTCCTACCGGATGACGACGCTTCTCATCCATCGTCAGCGGCCGGAGGTCGATCGTCTCGAGGGCCTGCCGGTGAACGCGAGCTACCCGTCCGGCCACACCGCCGCCTCGATCGCCGTCTACTGCGGCCTCGCCCTGCTCCTGACCTCGCGGGTCAGGCACCGCGGGGCTCAGGTCGCGATCTGGATCGTCGCAGTGTCGATCCCGGTCTTCGTGGCCTTTTCCCGGATGTATCGGGGCATGCACCACCCGACCGACGTCGGAGGGGGCGTGGTGATCGGAATCGCTGCGCTCTGCGCCCTCGTGCTCGTCACGCGCGCGGCAGGTCGCGCATCGAGATGACCAAGGTCGCCGTCGTCGCGCACGCCGGCAAGTCCTTCGGAGGGGGGCTGGCGGAGCTGCGCCGTGTCCTCGACCGAGAGGGCGTCACCGACCCGATGTGGGTCGAGGTTCCGAAGAGCCGCTTCGCGCCGAAGCAGGTCAAGCGCGTGCTCGACGACGGCGCCGAACTGCTCTTCGTCTGGGGCGGAGACGGCATCGTGCAGCGCTCGGTCGACGCGATGGCCGGTTCCAAGACGCCGCTCGCGATCCTCCCGGCGGGCACTGCAAACCTGCTCGCGACGAACCTCGGCATACCGCAGGACATCGAACGGGCAGTCGGGATCGGCCTCCGTGGCGAGCGGCGCTCGCTCGACGTCGGGCGGTTCAACGGCGAGCGGTTCGCCGTGATGGCCGGCGCGGGTTTCGACGCGGCGATGATCGAGCAGGCGGACGGAACGCTCAAGGACCGCCTCGGCCGCGTCGCATACGTCTGGACGGGCTCGCAGAACCTCCGTGCCAAGCCGTTCAAGGCAAAGATCGACGTCGACGGCGTGCCCTGGTACGCAGGGGACGCGAGCTGCATCCTCTTCGGCAACGTCGGACAGCTGTTCGGCGGAGTCGAGGTGTTCCGCGATGCACGCCCCGACGACGGTCGGCTCGAGGTCGGCGTGGTCAATGCCGAGGGCATCGCGGACTGGATGCGCACGATCGCACGGACTGCGGCGGGACATCCGGAGCGGTCGCCGCTGGTCCAGACCACGACAGCCGAGAAGATCAAGGTGAAGCTGAACCGCAAGGTGCTCTACGAGGTCGATGGCGGCGATCGCGAGAAGGTCAGGTACTTCACCGTCAAGGTGCAGCCAGCCGCGATCACCATCTGCTTGCCCAGAGAGGAGTGGAGACAGTGACAACGGTGCAAACTGGATCAGCAGCCTCGCTGCGTCGCGCGCGTTCGTGGGGCGAGCGGTTCGTCCGGACCCCCGCCTACGAGGTGCTCTCGCGCGCCGGATTCCTTGCGCGAGCTCTTGTCTACGGAATCATCGGCCTCCTCGCGTTCGACCTCGCGGTCGGCCATGGGGGCAAGATCACGAACCAGCAGGGTGCGCTGCGAACAGTCGAGCAGCAGCCTTTCGGTCAGGTGCTGCTCACATTGCTGGCGATCGGCCTGGGCGGGTACGCCGCGTGGCGGCTGATGCGGGCAGCGCTCGGTCACAGCGGCGAAGAAGCCGACCGCGGCATCGAGCGGGTCGGCGCGCTCGGCAGCGGGATCGTCTACGCGCTGATGTGCGCGATCGCCGTCCAGATCCTCACCGGCCCGGGTACGTCGGGAGGGAGCGCGGAGAAGACGACGAACGACGTCTTCGGCTGGCCGGGAGGGCGATGGCTCGTCGGCGTCGCCGGACTCGTGCTCGCCGGGGTTGCGATCTATCAGTTCATACGCGGCGTGCGACAGAAGTTCCTCGACGACTCGAAGTCGGAAGAGATCCCGCGTGGGCTCATGCCCTGGTTCAAGGCATCCGGCACGGCCGGTCACGTGGCGAGAGCGGTCGTGTTCGGGTTCGTCGCCGTGTTTCTCCTCAAGGCGGCATACAACTACAGGGCGAACGAGGCCATCGGCCTCGACGGCGCGCTCGCCAAGCTCTACAACGGCGCCTACGGCTCCTGGCTGCTCGGCGCCGTCGCCCTCGGGCTGATCATCTTCTCCGGCTTCTCGCTCGTCGAGGCGCGTTACCGGCGCATCTAGCGTCCAGCCTGCGGATGGCGGAGCGGACAGCAGCGCTCGTCCTCGGCCCCATGCTGCGCTACGCCGGCACGGAGAGCGCGACCTTCTGGGTCGAGACCAGCGCGCCCTGCGAGGTCGAGGTGCTCGAGCGCAGCACCTCCACGTTCACCGTCGAAGGCCACCACTACGCGCTGCTGCTCGTCGAGGGCCTGGCGCCCGCAAGCGTCACTCCCTACGACGTACGGCTCGACGGCACGCTCGTCTGGCCTCCGGACGACGGACGGCCACAGCCGGTCGTCCACACGCGCGACGACAACCCGCGCGCGCGTCTCGTCTTCGGGTCGTGCCGGATCGGAAACCCTCAGCCGACGAAGCTGGGCGCGGTGTGGCCCGACGACGTGAAGGCACTGGGGATCGACGCGCTCTGGACCTATTCCAAGCAGCTCCAGCGCGGGGAGATGGAGTGGCCGGACGCAATCCTCCTCCTCGGTGACCAGGTCTACGCGGACGAGGTCTCGCCGGAGACGCTCGAGTTCATCGAGGGGCGCCGGAGAACGGACGTCGAACCCGGCAAGCAGGTCGCGGATTTCGAGGAGTTCACAAGGCTGTACCGAGAGTCGTGGTCGGAGCCGGACATCCGCTGGCTCTTCTCCACGGTGCCGACCGCGATGATGTTCGACGACCACGACGTCCACGACGATTGGAACATCTCCTGGCTCTGGATCGAGGAGATGCGCCGAACCGAGTGGTGGGAGGCGCGCGTCACCGGCGCGTTCATGGCCTACTGGATCTACCAGCACCTGGGCAATCTCTCGCCGCCCGAGCTCGCCGCCGACACGACCCTGCCTCAGGTCAGAGACGAAGAGGATGCGGGACCGCTCTTGCGGCGGCTCGCCCGCGAATGGGATCGCGAGTCGGCCGCCGCCCGCTGGGCTTTCTATCGCGACTTCGGCGACACGCGGTTGCTCGTCCTCGACTCGCGCGCGGCGCGCGTGCTGTCCGATGGCCGCCGGCAGATGATCGACGGCGCCGAGTGGGACTGGATCGTCGAGCACTCGTCCGGCGCGTTCGACCATATCGTGATCGCAAGCACGCTCCCGGTGTTCCTGCGCCACGGCATCCATCACCTCCAGGCATGGAACGAGGCGTTGTGCGCGGGTCGCTGGGGACGGCTCGCGGCAAACCTGAGCGAGCGGCTTCGACGCGCCGTCGATCTCGAGCACTGGGCCGCCTTCAATCGCTCGTTCGAGCAACTGTGCGAGTGGCTGCGGGCGCTCGCACGCGGTACCGAAGGAGCAGAGCCGCCCGGCTCGATCCTCCTGCTCGGCGGTGACGTGCATTGCACCTTCATCGACGAGGTCGAGCTCCGAGCCGGCGGGACGTGCCGCGCGCATCAGCTCGTATGCTCGCCGTTCCGCAATCCGCTCTCCCCGAAGGAGCGGCGCATCGTGCAGGCGACCGGGTCGCGCGTCTCCGAGCAGCTATTCGCGCGGCTCGCGCGGCTCGCAGGAGTGGAGGCGCCGTCCTCGAGCTGGAAGCCGGTCAGAAAGATGACCTTCGACAACGCCCTCGGAGAGCTCGTGCTCGACGGGCGCTCAGCGTCCGCAGTGATTCGGCGGAGCCCGAGCGAGGGCGAGGATCCCGAGCTTCTCGTCGAGGATCCGCCGATTGCGCTCACCTGAGGACGAGCCCACCCACGGTTCACAGGACCGCCGTTTGTTCCGGGGAGAGTGCGGGAAAGGTGACGGGAGCCCGGACCGACCCGCGCCATGAGAACGAGCGCCCTCACGCACGTCCGTCCGCCGTCGCGTTTCGCGGACTCGCTTGGACGTGTCGACTCAGTGCTTGGAGACGCGGTCGAGCGGTCGATGCGCGTCCATCATCGTCGTCGCCTGCGGCGCGTCGGTTGGGAGGGCGCCCTCGATGCGCCCGCGGCGTACCTGGCTCCCCACGGCTTTCCTCCGCGCGCAGGTAATCACGTCGACGTACTGGTCGACGGAGCCGTCGCGCTGCCGCGCATCGCGACCGCCATACGGGCTGCCGAGCGCTCCGTCGACCTCGCAGGATGGTTCTTCAGCCCCGAGTTCGAGCTCACTCGGGGAGACGACCGCCAGGCGCTCTCGGAACTCCTCCGGGAGACCGCCGGCCGCGGTGTCGAGGTGCGTCTTCTGGCCTGGGCAGGGGCGCCCCTACCGCTGTTCCGGCCGGGCCGGCGTCAGGTCGAAGCGGTGATGGCCGACCTCGCCGACGGCGCGCGACTTCGCGTCGCGACCGATCGCCGCGAGCGGCCGCTGCACTGTCACCACGAGAAGCTCGTGATCATCGACGGACGCCAGGCGTTCGTCGGCGGGATCGACCTCACGGACCTCTCCGGCGACCGGTTCGACAGCGGCCGCCATCCGATCCGGAACGGCAACGGCTGGCACGACGCCACCATTCTGGCCGCGGGGCCGGTCGTCGAGGATGTCGCCCTCCACTTCGGGATGCGCTGGCAGGAGGTCACCGGAGAGCGGCTCGCGACGCCGGAGCCCGTAGAGCCCGTGGGGGATGTCGCCGTGCAGGTCGCCCGAACGGTGCCCGAACGGGTGTACCGAAGCCTCCCGCTCGGGGACTTCTCGATCCTGGAGGCGTATGTCGGGGCACTCCGCGCGGCCCGGACCCTCGTGTACCTGGAGAATCAGTTCCTCTGGTCGAGCGAGATCGTCAAGATCCTCGCCGACCGGCTGAGGAGGCCGCCGTCGGACGAATTCCGGATGGTCGTGGTGTTGCCGGCACATCCGAACACGGGTGCGGACGACACCCGCGGCCAACTCGCGGTGCTCAGCGAGGCAGATGTCGATGAGCGACTTCTCTGCTGCACCCTCGTTGCGCGAGGCAGCCGCGCGACCGAGCCGGTCTACGTCCACGCCAAGATCGGCATCGTCGACGATCGTTGGCTGACCCTTGGGTCGGCCAACCTCAACGAGCACTCGCTCTTCAACGACACGGAGGTGAACCTCGTCATCGACGACCCGGCGCTGGCGGCGGCCACGCGACACCGACTGTGGGCCGAGCACCTGGAGATTCCCCTCGACGAGGTCGCCGGTGATCCGGCGAGACTGGTCGATGACGTCTGGCGGCCGACCGCCTCCGAGCAGCTGGCGCGGCGTCGAGCCGGCGCACCTCCCACGCACAGGCTCCTGCTGCTGCCGGGCGTCTCGCGCCGCACCCGCCGCCTGCTGGGCCCGATCCAGAGTCTCCTCGTCGACGGCTAGTCGGAACGCGGGTCGGAACGCGGGTCGGCCGTGTGGGGCAACGATCCGCCAATGGTCTCCCGCGCTCTCGACCGACTGCGGTGCCGACCGGGTGGCGCCAACGTCGGTCGACGTACTCGTGAAGACATGCTCGTGGTTGAGACCGTCGCGCCCCTCGACCCACGTGCGCAGGTTCTCGTCGGTCGCGCCCGAGGCTGCGGGCGGCGTCACCTACGCCTACCGTGAACTCGGCCCGAAGGGCGGCGTCCCGGTGATCTTCTTACTCGTCGTCGAGGAACAGCACGCTCGCTAAGGCCAGTGTCGCCTGAGCGCGTGAGACCGGGACGCGTGTGCGTTCAGGCGTGTCGTGTTGTGTTTAGGGGGAGGGCGCCGAGGGTTCCGACGGCGAGGGCGACGGTCGGGATCAGAAGGAGCAGAACCAGTCCGCTTCCGAGGTTGTCGCTGATCGCGTTGGTCGGATACGCCTCCGGTCGCCGGCACCCGGCGGCGCAGGCCTGCGCGCATTCATCGGCGGATGCGCAACGCTTTCGCTCGGCCTCGTCGGCTACGGCCTCGTATGGAGCGGACTCGTCGCCGGCCTGACGGTCTTCATCGTCTGGACGACTGTCACCTACGCGAACGCGGGCCGCCCCTTTCGTAGGCGTGTCTGAGCGCACCGATGGCCAGAGCGCCGGCGGCAGCTGGCCTGGACGGCCGTCGAACGTATTGCCGGGCGCTACCGGCGCACGTCGCTGTACGTGCGCGTCGTGGTGATCAACGCAGCGATCGTCGTGGGCGCGACGGTCGTTCTCGTTCTCACCCCGGCGACCGTCAGCTACCCGATCAGCCTCACGGAGGCGATCGTCCTCGTCGCTACGTCCTCTCGTCGATCAGCGCGCCGACGCTCGTGCTGCATCCCTGGGAGTCCGGCTCATCGCGGTCGAGGGAGGGAGGTACATCGCACAGAACGTGCCAGGCGCGAGCTGGACACGGCCGGGGACGGCTTCTTCGCGGTCTTCGACGGCCCGGCGCGGGCGATCCGCTGCGCCCGAGCGGTCATCGACTCCGTGCGCAACCTGGGCCTGGAGCTTCGCGCAGGCCTGCACACGAGTGCGAATGGCTCGACGGCAAGGTCGGGGGAATCGCTGTGCACATCGGAACGCGCGTGGCCGCCGAGGCCGGGCCGGGTGAAGTGATTGTCTCCCGCACCGTCAAAGACCTCGTGGCGGGCTCTGGGATCGAGTTCGACGAACGAGGGAGCGCCCGCTAAGGGCGTGCCCGGCGAATGGCAGCTTTACGCAGTCTCGACCAGCGGATGAATCGGACGCTGGCAGGCTCGAGAGCATCCTCGACCCGAATGCACATGTCGAGGGACATTCGCGCACACTCGGGCAGGTCAGGGATGTGTCGTTTGGGCTGCGAGAATCCGGTTCTTGACCGAAGCACGGCTCGAGGACGCTGGCGCCGGGCTCGCCCCTGTCACCGAGGGCTGTGTTCGTCGTCAACGTGCGCGATGCCGAGTGGTTCACGTCGGAGACGAGGGGCGCGGCGTGCTGGTTCGCGAACGAGTACGGCCACCCCCCGGTGGAGTTTCCGCAGTTCGGGATCAACGTGACCGTGCTCGAGCCTGGCCAGAGCGGCGTCTATCTCGCCGAGTCGAATCAGGAGGCGTTCCTCGTTCTCGGAGGCGAGTGCAGGCTGCTCGTGGAGGGCGACGAGCGACGCCTTCGAGCCTGGGACTTCTTTCACTCGCCTCCCTGGACGGAGCATGCGTTCGTGGGAGCTGGCGACAGGCCGTGCGTGATCGTGATGGTCGGCGCCCACGTTGGTCCGGAAGCGCGCTACCCGGTCTCGGAACTCGCAGCGCGCTACGGCGCGAGCGTGGAAGAGGAGACCTCCGATCCGGAGCAGGTCTATGCGACGGCCGAGCGGTTCCGGCGAGGGCGGCCGCCATACTGGTCCCGCCTGCCCTGGGGCTCGAGCTGTTCGCAGGAAGCCGCGGGGGACATTTCGGCACGCTTGCGCACCTGAGCGTCACTCGTCGGCCGAGCGCTCTGGAGCGCCGATGTCCGAGCTGCGTTGGCCTTCCGCCCCCGATGTCGGCCCACGGTGACAAGTACGTTCTCGATGCCGGCAAGTCCGGTCATGCGCGGCTCAGGGTGATCAGCCAGATCCATGATGAGCGAACCCTTGCGCTGCTTCTCGATGCGGGCCTCGAGGCCGGCCATCGGTACGTGGAGTTCGGCTGTGGCCTTGGTTATGTCCCCGCTGGGCGACCTCGTTGGGCGCCGACGCGCTCGGTATCGACCTCAGCGCGGATCAGATCGCGGAGGCGGCCGAACGGAAGCGGCTGCGAGCGCTCCGAGGGAGTCCGGCTTGTACCGAGCTGGGAGAGTGAATCTCTCGCGCGACGTCGCCGCTCGAGCAACGCTTCCGAAGACGGGGGACTCCGCCCTCCTCAGAGGTTCGGTTCGCGACTATCCCCTCGGTCAACTGCCGTCGGATTCCACCGTCACGGCGAATACGCGCCGCTGCCCCTCTATCCCCTTGAACTCGCGGGCCCCGCGATCACTGAAGCTGAGGTTCGCCCCCGCCACGACATCTCGCACGGTTTCGGAGACGAGAATTTCGCCACCCGATGCCTCCGACATGACGCGCGCGGCGACGTGAACTGCGATCCCGCGCAGAAGCCCTCCCTCCTCACGCACCTCACCAATGTGCAGACCGGCACGTACCTGAAGGTCGAGTTCCTGCGCGTCTTGCCGGAGTCGCCGCGCGGCGCGGATCGCGCCGACGGGGCCCACGAACCCGCCATGAAGCCATCCCCGGTGCGGTCGACGATCCGGCCCGCGTGCGCGCCGACAGCCAGCTCGGCGCTCGCGTCGTATTCCGCGAGGAGTTCGCTCCATCGCTCGTCGCCAAGTGACACCGCGCGCGCGGTCGAGCCGACGATGTCGCAGTGAAGGATCGTGCGCACCGCGCCCGGTTCACGCTCGACCGGGCGGACGCCGGTGACGAAGTGCTCGACCTCGGTGCAGATCCGCTCCGCATCTCCAAGCCAGGGCGCGTGTGCCGAGCCAGGAAGCTGGATGAACCGGCTTCCGGGAATCCGCTCGGCAAGGTACTTCCCCGTCTCGCCGGGCGCGACGGGGTCGTGTTGGCGATTGGCCACAAGCGTGGGCACGCGGACGGAAGCGAGCAGCCCCCGAACGTCCATCGCCGCGTTGGCGCGTGCGAGCGCCACCGCGGCGCTTGGACTCGCGCCGGCCTGATAGTACGCCGCGAGACGCCTGACCGCCGCTGGGTCCGCGTCAGGAATGAACTCGCGTGCGAAGACCTCGCTGCCCCAGTCCCGCTCGAGTTCCCCGTAGAAGGCTTCGGATTCCTCGTCGCCGAAGGGATAGTCATGGCGGCGCCTAAACGTCGCCTGTGTCCCATACAAGGTGAGGCTCTTTACGCGCTCTGGATAGGTCGCCGCGACCATGACGCCGAGCGGCCCGCCTTCACTCCAGCCGAGCACATGCGCGCGCGCGACTCCCACGGCGTCCATCACTGCGAGGGCATCTGCCATCCGCTCATCAGCAGTCGGGATTCCCAGCGGCCGGTCGGACATGCCGGTACCTCGCTTGTCGAAGCGGATGATGCGCGCAAAGGCCGTCATCCGCTCGAACCACCGGACCCACCGAGGCTCGTGCCAGTCGAGGGCGAGATGGGTTACCCAGCCCGGAATCATCAGCAGATCGACCGTCCCCGCACCAGCGATCTGGTACGCGATATTCACATTGCCGCTACGGGCGTATCGGGTCTGGGGCGGCACGCTCGAACAGCGTACGACGCCGCGGAGTCCGTCCAGAGGGATTACTCGTTTAGGCTGACGCCGTGACTGGCGCTGACCGGGCGCTCGGGGCGAGAACGAGAGGGATGCCATGAGCGAGTACGTCGTGAAGGCCCTTGGACCGGACACGTGGGACGCTTTCGCGCGACTGGCGGAACGACACAACGGTGTGTTTGGCGGCTGTTGGTGTACCTGGTTCCACACCTTCCATTCCGAGAAGACGTTCGATGCGGACGACAATCGCGCTCTGAAGCAGCGATTGGTCAACGAGGGCCGAGCGCACGCTGCGCTGGTTTTCGACGGCGATGAAGCAGTGGCCTGGGCTGAGTACGGCTCCCCGGAGGAACTGCCGAACATCTACCACCGCAAGGAGTACGAAGCCGATCTCGACAGGCTGCCCGACTACCGGATCACCTGCGTGTTCGTGGACAGGAAGTACCGCCGAAAGGGACTGACAGCCGTCGCGCTTCAGGGCGCCTTCGACCTCATCGCACAGACCGGTGGCGGGGTTGTCGAGGGCTACCCGCACGACACCGAGGGCAAGAAGGTGTCCGTGCTCTACAACAGCACCCGAAGCGTCTTCGAACGGGCCGGCTTCACCTACCTCCGACCCAAGGGGAAGAGGAACTGTGTGATGCGCACGACCGTCACGCCTGCCACGTAAGAGACGGAAGCCTTTCCACTTCTCGGCTCGTCGAGGAACGTGTGACATTCCCGAACAGAGCCCACTGTCTCCCGCTCCGAGTTGTCTGTGCCAGGCTCTTTCGATGCTGATCGTGTTCGGCGGTCTTCCGGGTGTCGGCAAGACCTGTCTGGCCCGTGCCGTTGCGTGCCGCCTTTCGGCCGCGTATCTGCGTGTCGATGCGATCGAGGCGGCGCTGTGGCGGGCGGGTGTGGCGCGAGATCAGCCCACCGGCTTCGCGGCGTATGTCGTTGCCCACGCAGTTGCCGAGGGGTCACTTGAGGCCGGCGTAACGGTGGTCGTCGACGCGGTGAACCCGGTGGAAGAGGCACGTCGCGGCTGGCGTGACCTCGCGCAGCGTCTTGCGACGCCGGTCCGGACGATCGAGGTGGTCTGCCTCGACGAGGTCGAGCATCGCCGCCGCGTCGAATCACGGACGGCTGACCTCGAGGGTCACACCGTCCCGACCTGGCGCGACGTGCAGCAACGCGAGTACGAACCGTGGGACGAACCGCGCCTGACCCTGGACACTGCTGCGGAATCACACGCAGAGTGCCTTGGGCGCGTGATCGACTACGTCGTCCTCTGACCCGGCGCGCGATCGGGGGACATTCCTACACACTCGCGCAGGCAAGCGGTCCCGGCGTCTTCTCCAGCGCCCACGTGAGCCTGTTTTTCATCGCCGTCACTCGGTCCCGTCGGCCAACCACCGTCTGGACGTGTTCGAGTTCGACCGCGACTGCTCGCCGAGCGAGCCGAGCCACGCCTCGGCCGTGTCGCGCCAGGCGTCCGAGCCCTCGTACGACCAACGCTCCCACCCGTGACGGCGCACAAGTCGTTCGCATAGAGCGAAACGAAGCCGTCCACATCCCTCGCGCGTACAGCGGCCGCGTATCCCTCGAGCACCTGCTCGATCGACTCCATCAGAGCCTCCCGCTCGACCACTGTGATCTCACGCAGCAGGGTCTGACAGACGATCGGATGATCATCGCGATCGCGCGGTGCGGCCGCACTCACGGGCAGTGCGGAACACTGGCCCAGGCGACTCTCTGGGCCGTCTGGCAACGACACCCGTACGATCGCAGGGATGAACGTCTCGCTGAGGCCACTCGAGGACGGGGATCTCGACGCGATCTACCAGCAGGTGACGGATGCGGAGTCGGTCCGAATGGCCGCGTTCACGGCCGAGGATCAGACCGATCGCCACGCGTTTCTCGAGCGGACCTCGCGCCTGCAGGCCGACACGAGCGTCTCGCACCGCGTCATCGATGTCGACGGGGCAGTCGCTGGAACGATCGGGTCTTTCCGGATCGACGGCGAGCTCGAGGTGACCTACTGGATCGACCGAACGCAGTGGGGGAAAGGCATCGCGAGCGCAGCCCTACGGATCCTTCTTGCCGAGACTGCCGAACGTCCGGTGTACGCCCGGGCGGCTTCGGACAACCTCGGTTCGCTTCGAGTGCTGGAGAAGGCCGGGTTCCGACGCGTAGGCGTCGACCGCGGCTTCGCGCCCGGTCGCGGTGAGGAGATCGAGGAGACGATCCTGCGCCTCGACTGAGGTAGGAACGGAAACCGTGTGTCGTCGAGCGGCGCCCCGCGTCGTGTCACCGCGCCGCTCTCGTGCGGCGCTAGCATCGTCGCGTGGGCACCTTGCGTGAGCCGGTGCCGTTCGAGGTGTACGAGGCGGGCGTGTACCTGCACGGCACGAAGGCGGACCTCGCGGTGGGCGATCTGCTCGTCGCGGGGCGCGTATCGAACTTCGAGGCCGGCCGGGCGATGAACTACGTCTACTTCAGCGCAACTCTCGACGCCGCGGTCTGGGGCGCTGAGCTCGCCGGCGGTGAGGGCCGCGGGCGCATCTACATCGTCGAGCCGACCGGGGAGTTCGAGGACGACCCGAACTTGACCGACAAGAAGTACCCGGGGAATCCGACGCAGTCCTTCCGTAGTCGCGAGCCGTTGCGCGTCGTCGGCGAGCTCGTCGACTGGGTCGGTCATACGCACGAGCAGCTCGAGGCCATGCGAGCCTCACTCGCTGCATTGCGGCGGAACGGAACGGCGCAGATCGAGGACTGAGCACTGTTGCCCGACCTCGCTCGACCGCGGCTGGGACAGCGGCGACCGGCAAGCCCTCGCCCGGATGCCCGGAGCCGGCGGAAACCGCCCGCGGCAGCGATGGATCAGGTCGTCGCCGCGCCTTCGCGACGAGCGCGGCGCTCGGCCGTGTAGGCGCGCTTCCGCACCAGGTGGCCACCCGCTGCCCCGGGGAGGCCGGTCTCCCACGGTGCCAGCGTCTCTTTCGTCCCGCAGGCGCAGCACCGTCGCTCGCCAGCGCTCACGACAGCCACTCCTCCTGCGGATCTTCGGAGTCGCGCCTGGATTCCGCGGCTGGTCGGAGCCGGCTACGCGCGCCGTCGCGACCACTCGGCTTCGGCTTCTCGCTCCATGCGCGCGAGCCGCTCGTAGTAGTCGGGGAACTCCTTCAGGTGCGCGAGCGCGATCTTCCCGGTGACGATCGGGTCGTCGCTGGTCACGTCCGTCTGCGGGTCGTGACTGCCGTGCTCGAGCTCGACGTCCATGCCGGCGCGAAACTGCTCGAGGTCGAAGCGGCTCCAGTCGACGCCGATCGCGTCGCCGACGCGCCGGGCTTCCTCGATCGATGTTTGACGGTTCTCAGTCATGTCTCTTCTCCTCGTGGTTGAGTGGAGGCTCGACGAGCCGCTCCGGCGGAGCGGGCGCGCGACCAAGTCTGGTCGATCCAGCCCGGCGCCTCCTATGCGGCGACTGGGACGATCGTACGGCGCATCTGCGGGTGGTCGCGGAGTCGATATCGCCAGTCGAAGTATTCGCGGTGGATCTGTCTCCGCGGGATGCCTGCCAGTGGCAGCTGTGTCTGGAAGGTGCTCAGCATCCCCTGTGGCCCGCACATGAAGAAGGAGAGTGTGCGCGGGTCGCCCGCCGCGGCTTCGGTCCGCACGGAATCGAGCCAGACACACCCTTCCCGCGGGCCGATCTTCGGCTCGGCTCGACACGGCTGGGCCTTCCTCGAGAGCCGGTCTCGGTGTCCGAGGGGGAGCTGGTGGCTGCTACGACAACAGGAGCTGGAAGCCGAGCATGAGCGCAAATGCGGCACCGCCGGCAAGGGCGACAATCCTTGCGGGCGCTGTTTCGAGCGCCTCCGGGAGCAGTTCCCCGAGCACCATCCACACCATTGCGCCTGCCGCAAATCCCAACCCGACTGGGAGGATCGACGTGAACGTGTCAACGAACAGGAACGCGGGAACGGCGAGGAGTGGCTGTGGCAGGCTCGAGAAGATGCTCCATCCCGCCGCCGCGCCTATCGAGGTGCCGCGAGGAACGAGCACGAGGCTGATCGCGAGCCCTTCGGGGATGTTGTGCACCGTGATCGCGATCGTGATCAGTAGACCGAGCGTCGATCCGTCGGCGAATGCAGCTCCGACGCCGATTCCTTCGGCCGCGGAATGGACCGTCATGACGCCGACGATCAGCAGCGCCCTCCGCGCGTCCTCGCCTCTCAACGATCCGATCGCGTGTCCATGGTCGTGCTGGAGGTAACGCTCCGTCGCCAGCACGAAGCAGATTCCGAGCGCCACGCCGACCGCGGTGCGCCATAGGCTTCGATCGACGCCCTGCAACGAAAGGCTGACGCTCGCCGCGAGCATCACACCCGCTGCGATTGCGTTCGCCGCCCCCAGCACGAACCGGCCGGCAGAGCGGACGAAGATAAGCGGCAGCGCGCCAAGCCCGGTCGCCAACGCCGTCACGAGCGCAGCAACGAACACCGTGACGACGTTTGGCTCCGGCAACGCTGGTCAGCCTACGCGACCAATCATCCGGCCCCGAAAGCGCTCCCGCCCGAAGCCGGCACACTGGCGCGGGCGAGTCTCCCTCGATCTCTCTTCGTCGAGTGCGGCCTCGCGAGACGACTGCCGGCCATCTTGCTACCGGCGATCGGCACACGAGGCGGTAGCCCCCACGCACCGCCCACCTCGGTGCGTCCGCCGGAGTCGACGAGCGTGATCGTGACCTTCATCTCACAGAGCAGTGTCAGGCGCGATTTGCTTCGCGAGCACGGCGCCGTCTCTGGCGCGAGGCATGGTTACGTCCTGGTCGCGGACCGAAGCCGGATGAGCGCCTCGAGCCCTCCGTCGGGCCGCGGGCAGAGCTCGATCTCGCCCCCATCCGCTCGCACGAGCCGATGGACGATCGTAAGGCCGAGACCGAAGCCCTCTTTTCCTGCGCCGGAGCGCCAGAACCGGTCGAACGCGCGGTCGATCTCTCCGGCCGTCATTCCCGGTCCGCGATCGTGGACCGCGATCTGGACCCACCTCCCCGACCGGGTGGCTGTGACGTCCACGCTCGAGCCTGCCGGCGAGACGTCGAGCGCATTCGCGAGCAGGTTGTCGAGGACCTGCTCGATCCGCCCTGCAGTGACGGCGGCGAACGGCCGGCCCTCGACCTGCGCCGAGAGCTGCACCCTCTGCTCCGAGGCGAGCGCCGACCACGCCTCGACCCGCTCGGCGATGGCCGCGCCGACATCGAGGGCGACCGGCTCGCTCGTTGCACGATCCGCCCGGGCGAGCGTCAGGAGCCCGTCGACGAGGGAGCTCAGCCGCTCCACCTCGACGATCGCCGGCTCGAGCTCGTCGCTCTTCGTGCCGTCCTCTCGAGCGAGGTTCTCGAGACGAAGGCGGAGCGCCGTCAACGGCGTGCGGAGCTGGTGCGACGCATCGGCGACGAACTCGTCCTGGGAGCGGAGGAGCGCGTCGAGCTTGACGACCATGTCGTTGAATTCGCGAGCGAGCTGCTGCAGCTCGGGCGGGCCGTCGAGCGGCGCCCGCGCCAGAAGGTTTCCTCTGGCGACTTCCCCGGCGGCGGTCTCGATCCGTCGGAGCGGCCTGGTGATCCAGCGCACGAAGCCGAAGCCGACCGCAACCGCGATCGCGAGGACGACGACGGCGATCGCCGCCAGGATCAGCCAGTAGCGGTGGATGCGCGCATTGACCTCGGCCATCGGATACGTGATTCGCACGGCGCCGTGGACGACACCGCTCGAGGCGACGGGGACCGCGACGTAGAGCAGGTCGGTGCCGAGGGTGTTCGAGTGACGAACGCCGGTGGCGACGGTTCCTCCCAGAGCGGTCCGGATCTCGGGCCGCGTCGAGAAGTCGCCTCGGATCGTCCCGGCCGAGTCGACGACGCTGCGCCCCTTGGCATCGACGACGACGACCCGGCCGCCCGTGTCGCGCGCATACCGCGCGCCGAGCGCATCGAGCGCCGGTGGAGCGGCTACGCCGCGCTCGAGCACGTCTTCCGAGAGGGAGCTGATGGCCACGGCATCGCGCTCGACCTTGGTCGTCAGGTCGTGCCGCTCGTTACGCGCGAACGAGACGGCGAGCGGCACCTCGAGCAGGGCGAGGACGACGAGCGCGAGGACGACGTAGCTTGCGAGGAGGCGCCTGGTCACGGACGGGCGACGAGCCGCAGCCCGATGCCGCGCACGGTCTCGATCCAGCCCGGGTCGCCGAGCTTCTTCCGTAGCGAGGCGACGTGGACGTCGACGGTCTTGGTCGGCCCGAACCACTCGGTGTCCCACACCTCGCGCAGGATGCGTTGGCGCGAGACGACATCGCCCGGCTCGGACGCGAGGAGCGCGAGCAGGTCGAACTCCTTCGTCGTCAGGTTCAGCGGGTCGTCTCCGATGGTCGCCCTTCGCCCGCGAACGTCGATCTCGAGCGACCCAACGTGGATCTGTGCGCGGTCGGTGCCGGGACGCGCCCGCCGCATCACCGCGCGAATCCGCGCCAGCAGCTCACGAAACCCGAACGGCTTCACGATGTAGTCGTCGGCGCCGAGCTCGAGGCCGACCACACGGTCCACCTCCTCGCCCTTGGCGGTCACGACGATGATCGGCACGTCCGAGCGCGCGCGCAGCCGCCGACACACCTCGGTCCCGTCCATGCCGGGCAGGCGGAGGTCGAGGAGGACGAGATCGGGCAGGGTCGCCCCGAGAGCATCTTCCCCGTTCGAGACGCGGATCACGTCGAAACCTTCGCGCTCGAGCCCGGCTGCGAGCGGCTTCGCGATCGCGTCGTCGTCCTCGACGATCAGGATCTGCACGAGCGGATCGTCGCATGCGCGGCCGCTCGCGGCGGGCAATCCGCCGAAGACTTACCCGGGCCTCACCATGCCTTACCTCCGTCTGGCCCGGGGCTTGCGCGGCGCCTCCTACGGTCGAAGCACTCACCAGCACGACCAGGAGGTATCCGATGGCTCGCAAGCACCGCTTCTCGATCGTCGTCATGCTCGGCGCCGCGGTCGTCGCGGGTTTCTTCGCCCTCAGTCGCAGCGTGCAGCTCGGTGTCGCGTCGAAGCCGGCCCCGACCGCGCAGGTCTCGGCGCGGGCGCGCTCGCTCGACCGCCTCGAAGCACAGTTGCGCCACCAGCTCGCGGCGCTGCCGAAGGCGGCCCCGAAGGCGCAGCCGGTCGCGACTCGATCCGCGTCGCCCGGTGTCCGGTATGTCCGTTCGGCCGCTTCGCCCGTCTCGGCCTCGCACGGCGACGACGGCGAGCACGGTGCCGAGGGACACGGCGGAGCGCTCGGAGAGGCGGGCGGAGATGACTAACCACGTCGTCCGGCTCTACACCGCGTCAGCCGCGATCGTCGTGTTCTTCGTCGCGTGGGCCGGAATCGCGGCCCGCCCATGGGTCACGCCGGCGCCGGATCCGCAGGTCGCTGCTCTCGCGCAGCGTCAGCAGCGCCTCCAGCGCGACGCCAAGCTCGTCCAGCTCATCGCAGCTCGGCGGGCGACGGCCAACCGCGCCGCCCGGATCGCCGCCCAGGCAGTAGCGCAGGCCGCGCCCGCTCCCACGGTCCGCATCGTCAACCTTCCACCGATCACGACGACGAGGAGCTCGTGATGTTGCGTCGCCGCTTTCGCGCGATGGGCACCAACTGCGAGCTCTTCCTGAAAGCGCGGCCCCGTCCCGAGGCACTTCGCGCCATGGCCGACGCCCAGTGGGAAGTGCGCCGCCTGGAGACCATCTTCTCGCGCTTCGATCCCGACTCGGAGCTCTCGGAGCTGAACCGGCGGGGCGCGGTGCGGGCCGGGCCGGAGCTGCTCGAGGTCGTCGATCTCGCGCTCGCCGCCAGGCATCGGACGGGCGGCCGCTTCGACCCGACGGTCCACGACGCGCTCGTCGCCGCCGGCTACGACCGCACGTTCGAGGAGGTGGCGTCCGCCGAAGGGCGCGGTGGCGGTGCCCGGGCGTTCGCGGCTGTCCGCTGCGCAGGGTCGGTCCGTGTGGATCGCAGCACGCAGACGATCGAGCTCGATCCCGGGGTGCGCCTCGATCTCGGAGGGATCGCCAAGGGCTACGCGGTGGATCGCGCCGCGAAGATCCTCGGGGAGCTTGGCCCGTGCCTGGTCGACGCGGGCGGCGACATTGCCGCCCGCGGCGGTGGATGGCCGATCGGGCTCGACACGCGGCGACGGCACGCTCACGCTCGAACTCGGCGACGGTGCGGTCGCGACCTCTGGCCGCGACCGTCGCCACTGGACGCGAGGGAGCGAGGAGCTCCACCACATCATCGACCCCGCGACCGGCTTGCCGGCCGCGGGCGACCTCCTCCGGGTGACGGCCGTCGCTGCGACGGCCACGGAAGCGGAGGTGCGAGCGAAAGCCCTGTTCCTCGCCGGAGCACAGGAGGCCGAGCGCGAGGCGAACGCCACCGCGACGCCCGCCATGCTCGTCACGCTCGACGGCCGGACGCGCTTCGCCGGGGGGCTCGCATGACGAACGACCCCACGTTCTGGATCCTCGCCCGGTCGAGCGGCCTTCTCGCCTACGCGTTGCTGACCTCGTCGGTGCTGGCCGGCCTCGTGCTGAAGGCGCGACCGTTCGGCGCCACGCTGAAGGCGGCGACGGTGACCGACATCCACCGCTTCCTCGCCATGCTCGGGCTCGGCGCCGTGCTCGCACACGCGTCGGCGCTCGTCCTCGACAGCACCGTGCACATCGGGATCGGCAGCCTGCTGGTGCCCGGCCTGGCTCCCTACCGTCCGCTCTGGACGGGCCTCGGAGTGCTCGCCGCCGAGCTGATGGTGATCGTCTACGCCTCGTTCTCGCTCCGGAAGCGCATCGGGGCGCGCAACTGGCGGCGCCTGCACTGGGCCACGTATCTCATCTTCGGCCTCGCCACCGTGCACGGCCTGACGGCCGGAACCGACAGCAGCCAACCGTGGGCTCTCGGCCTCTACGGCGGAGCGGTCGGCGCGGTCGTCGCCGCAACCGCGTGGCGCGCGCTGGTCCCACCGACGAAAGGAGACACTCGTGTATCGCATCGAGATCGACCGGTCGCTGTGTAGCGGCTTCGGAAGCTGCGCAGAGCTTGCATCCCGATCCTTCGTCCTCGGCTCTGACGGCATCGCCGTCGTGCGCGAGGCCGAGACGAACGACGACGCCGTCGTCGAAGCCGCGGCATCGTGCCCCATGGGCGCAATCGCCGTCTACGACGAGCGCGGCAGGCAGGCCGCCTGATGTCCCGGCGCGTCGTCATCGTCGGCGCCGGCCTGGCGGGTAGCCGCTGCGCGCAGACGCTCCGCGCAGAGGGCTTCGACGGATCGATCGCTCTCGTCGGCGAAGAACCACACCCGCCCTACGAGCGGCCTGCCCTCTCGAAGGAGTTCCTCGCGGGCACCCGCGAGGAACCCCTTCTCCAGGCTCCGACCGCCTGGCCCGAGCTCGAGATCGACCTCGAGCTCGGGGTCCGGGTGGAGCGGATCGACACGAAGCGTCGGCTCGCGAGCACGGCTCGCGGCGACCTCGTGTGGGATGCGCTCGTACTCGCGACCGGAGCCCGGGCCCGGCGGCCGGCAGCCTTCGGCGGAAGCGGCGTCCACGTCCTCCGGACGCTCGACGACGCGCAGCGATTGCGTGCCGAGCTCGTTCCCGGCCGGCGGCTCGCGATCGTCGGATCGGGCTTCGTCGGCACCGAGGTTGCCTCGACGGCCGTCGAGCTCGGGGCCGACGTGTCGATCGTCGACCTGGCGAGCCTGCCGTTCGAGCGGACGCTCGGACCGGAGGTCGGCCGCCTCCTAGCCAATCGCTATCGGGAGCACCGTGTCGACCTCAGGCTCGGGACCGGGGTCGAAGGGATCCTTCGCCGGAGCGACGGAACGCTCCGCGGTCTCCGACTCTCGAACGGAGCGGAGCTCGAGAGCGACCTGGTGCTCGTGGCCGTGGGCGCCGAGCCCGCCGGAGAGCTTCTGCGCGGAGCCTCCGGCCCGATCGAGACGGACGAAGACGGCCGCACGCGACTCCCGGACGTCTACGCCTGTGGTGACGTCGCTGCCGCGTGGAGCGCCGAGCATTCGCGCCATGTCCGTCTCGAACACTGGACGAGCGCCGCCTGGCAGGCCGCTGTGGTCGCCCGCGCCATCCTCGGCGCGGAGCCGGGGGCCAGGCCGACTCCCTACTTCTGGTCCGACCAGTTCGGCCTCCGGCTCCAGCACGTAGGCTCCGCGGAGGGATGGGAGCGAATCGCACTCGACGGAGATGAGACCTCGCTCGCGGCGCGGTACCTCGCGCAGGACGGGAGGCTCGTTGCTGCGTTGCTCGTGAACCGCCCCCAGCAGGTCGGTTCGCTCCGCCGCGAGCTCGCTCCGAAGCTTCTCGCCGCCTGACCATGCGCGGCCGGCCGGCACGCGCGCTTCTCATCGGGGCCGCCGCGGCGCTGCTCGTCGCCGCCGCCATCGGCGCGAACGTCCTGCTGCTCGGATACGCAAATCGCGACCCCGAGCCCGCCGGAAGGCTGAACCCGCGTGCCACGATCACCACGACGCCGACCACGCCCGTCCAGACGACGACGGCGGGCGACGACGGCTCGCACGGCTCCGAACCGGACGACTGACGATGCGTATGCCGCCGGGCCCTCGCCTGGCAGCTGGACGCTCCTGCTCGCTGCTGACATTTCGAGCGTCACGCAGACGGGCCATCAGCGAGTGGCTTCCGGGAAGAGGCCCCCGGCATCGGCGACACGATGGCGTGAACGCTCACGCGGCGCCGAAGTCGATGGATCCAGTGAACGAGACCAGCGACGTCGGGCGTCAGCATGGCGGTGCGTCAGCTCGCAGCGGGCCGGATGCTACGAGCTTCGCACTTCTGTTCGACGGGCGCTGCGGTAAGCGCGCTTCGCCGCCTGGTAGGCCTCGAGGGCCTCGGGGGAGTCGACGTCGCCGAGCGTCGGATGGGACGGCACGAGCGGTTCGGCCACCGCGACGCCGAGCCGCTTCGCGAGCACGGAGCCGAGCGCCGTCACCTTCATGTCGCCGAAGCCCGGCAGCGCGCGGATCCGTCGCTCGAGGTCGTCGGCGTCGGTCGCCTCGGTCCAGAGCCGTGACGCGTCGCTGCCGTACTCGGTCGCGACGAGCGCGCAGAGCTCCTGGACGCGTCTCGCCATCGAGCCGGGGAAGCGGTGGATCGCGGGCCGCTCGCGAAACAGCTCCTCGAGACGGGCCGGGTCGGTCGCCGCGATCTTCGCAGCGTCGAGCGTCCCAAGACGTTGCTCGAGCTTGAGCGGGCCGGAGAACGCGGTCGGCACCGTCACCTGCTGATCGAGCGCGAACCCGATCAGCAACGCGAGCGGGTCGCGCGCGAGGAGCGCGTCCGCCTCGGCGTCGCCCGTGAAGTGGAGGGCGGTCGGGGCTGCCATGCGACGATGCTAGCCCTCCGGGCCCGGCCGGCGCGGGCGGGGAGGAGGAGTCCGTCCTGTCCTTCAGATCGCGTCCGCGAGGCGCTCGGCGATCGCGACCGTCGTGACGTTCGTATTCGCGCGTGGGATCGTCGGCATCACCGAGGCGTCCGCCACGACGAGCCCGTCGACGCCGAGGACGTGCCCGTCGACGTCGACGACCCGGCCGATGCCGCACGTGCCCGCAGGGTGGAAGTAGCTGCGCATCGTCCGGCGCGCGTATGCGTCGAGCGCCTCGTCTCCCGGCACGACCTCGGTGGCGAGCAGCCGGCGCAGAGGCGGCTGCGCCGCGAGCGAGCGCGCGAGCTCGAGTCCGTCGACGACGGTCTCGAGGTCCGTCGGGTCTCGGAGGAACCCTCGCTCGACGTGTGGGAGCGCGGCCGGATCACGCGAGACGAGGCGCACCCGACCCGCCGAGCGGGGCTTGACGTGGAAGACGCCGACGCTCGCCTCGAAGGTGCCGGGCGCCTCGCCCTCGTTCGTCCAGGGAATCAGGTGGAGGTCCCAGCTGCCCGCCGCGCACCCGCCGCTCGCCGCCTTCACGAGAACGTGCGGCCGGAACAGCCGGCCCGTGCGCCGGACGTGGTCGGCCGTCAGCTCGGTGAAGAGCGGCGTCGTCTCCCAGCCGATTCCTGCGCCGTGATGGTCGAGCAGCTCCTCGCCGACCGGGAGCGGCACGACGAGGGGGATGCCGTGCCGCCGGAGCTCCGCTTCGGGGCCGATCCCGGTACGGAGCAGGATCGCCGGCGTGAAGTACGCGCCGGCCGACAGCGCGACGGTGGCCGCTTCGATCAGCTCGCCCGTCGCGGTGACGATGCCCCGTGCCCGGCCGTCGGCCATGACCACGCGGTCGACGAGCGTGTCGCCGATGATCGTGAGGTTCGGCCTCTCGCGCGCGGCGTCGAGGTAGGCGAAGCCCGTGTTCCAGCGCGTCCCCTCGACGACGTTCACGGGGAGCGGCGCGTACCCCACCGGCTGCGCGGGGTCGTCCGGGTCGGCGAGGAGGGGGAAGCCGAGCTCGGCGGAGGCCTCGAGGAACGCGAGGTGGAAGGGTGCCGGTGTGTCTGTGTTCGCCCGGGCGACCCGGAGCATGTCGCGCGCCCGCGCGAGGTACGGCGCGAACCGCGTCCAGCACCACTCCGGGCCCCACTCGTCGTAGTCGTCCGGCGTTCCGATCACGGCCATGCAGGCGTTGTGCGCCGAGCACCCGCCGAGCACCCGTGCGCCGATCGAGCGGCCGTCCTCGCCGCCCGCACCCCAGTCGTGCGTGAACGTGAAGGCGCGCGGATCGAGGATGTCCTCCGGCCAGGCGCCGGACGTGCGCGGACCGTAGTCGGGGCCCGCCTCGACGAGGCAGATCTGTCGCTCCGGGTTCTCGGAGAGCCGTGCCGCCAGGACGCACCCAGCGGTGCCTCCTCCGACGACGACGATGTCGAACCGCACGGCCGGACGATACGACGTCGCGCGGTACGCTCACCAGATGGAGGCGCTCTCCTCGCTCTCCGACGCGACGAGGGCCTGGTTCGAGCGCGCGTTCGGCGGCCCGACCCCGGCGCAGGAGCTCGCCTGGCCCGCGATCGCGACCGGCGACCACGTGCTCGTCCAGGCGCCGACCGGCTCGGGCAAGACCCTGGCCGCGTTCCTGCTCGGGATCGACCGCCTGAACGAGACCCCCGGCGAGGGTCTCCGCCTCCTCTACGTCTCGCCGCTCAAGGCGCTCAACTACGACATCGAGCGGAACCTGCGCGGGCCGCTCGCGGGGATCGGGTCGCAGCTCGTGATCGGCGTCCGCACCGGCGACACGCCGCAGCGCGATCGCCAGCGGATGCTCCGGCAGCCGCCGGACGTGCTCATCACGACGCCGGAGTCGCTCTACCTCCTCCTCACGTCGCAGGGCCGCGAGATGCTCCGCGGCGTCGAGGCGGTGATCCTCGACGAGGTACACGCGGTCGCGGGCACGAAGCGCGGCGCCCACCTGGCGCTGTCGCTCGAGCGACTCGAGCGGGTTGCCGACCGGCCGTTCCAGCGGATCGGCCTCTCCGCCACGCAGCGCCCGCTCGCGGAGATCGGTCGCTGGGTGGCCGGCACCGAGCGCGAGATCACGCTCGTCGACGCCGGCCAACGGAAGGAGCTCGACCTCGAGGTCGTGATCCCCGTCGAGGACCTGCGCGAGCTCGGGGCGCGCAACGAGCTCTCCCAGCCGGTCGTGCAGGACGGGGTCGAGATGGACCCGGGCTACGAGGCCAACTCCCGCTCGATCTGGCCCTCGATCTACCCCGCGCTGCTCGAGCTCGTCCGCTCGCACCGGTCGACGATCGTGTTCGTGAACAACCGCCGGCTTGCCGAGCGCCTCGCGCTCAGGATCAACGAGCTGGCGGAGGAGGAGGTTGCGCGCGCGCACCACGGGTCGTTGGCGCGCGAGCAGCGGGTGCTGATCGAGGAGGATCTGAAGGCCGGCCGCATCCCGTGCCTCGTCGCGACGTCGAGCCTCGAGCTCGGGATCGACATGGGGGCCGTCGACCTCGTCGTGCAGGTCGAGAGCCCGAAGTCCGTCGCGCGTGGCCTGCAGCGCGTCGGCCGCGCGGGGCACGAGCTGGGCGCGATCTCGAAGGGGCGGATCTTCCCCAAGTTCCGTGCCGACCTGCTCGAGTGCGCGGTGGTCGCGAAGGCGATGCGCGAGGGGGAGATCGAGGAGACCGCGATCCCGCGCAACCCGCTCGACGTGCTCGCGCAGCAGGTCGTCGCGATCTGCGCCGAGGAGGAGATCGCGGTCGACGAGCTGCACGCGCTCGTCCGCGCCTCGTACCCCTTCGCCGATCTCTCACGCGAGCAGCTCGAGAACGTGCTCGACATGCTCGCCGGCCGCTACCCGTCGGATGCGTTCGCGGAGCTTCGTCCGCGGATCGTGTGGGACCGGACCGCCGGAGTCGTGCGCGGACGAACCGGAGCCCGGCGGCTCGCGGTCACGAACGCCGGCACGATCCCCGACCGTGGGCTGTACGGCGTCTTCCAGGTCGACGGCGGCGGACGCGTGGGCGAGCTCGACGAGGAGATGGTCTACGAAGCCCGCGAGGGACAGACCTTCATGCTCGGCGCGTCCACGTGGCGGATCGAGGAGATCACGCGCGACCGCGTGCTCGTCTCACCGGCGCCGGGGGTGCCGGGCACCGTGCCCTTCTGGAAGGGGGAGGGAGTGGGGAGGCCCTACGCGCTCGGACGGAAAATCGGCGAAGCGTCGCGCGTGCTCGGGGCACTTTCTGACGAAAATGCCAGACGACGACTGAGGGGCGACTACCACCTCGACGAGCTCGCCGCGAGGAATCTCCTCGGGTTCCTGCGCGACCAGGAGCGGATGAGTGCGCTGCCCACCGACCGCACCATCGTGGTCGAGCGGTTCCGCGACGAGATCGGCGACTGGCGCGTCTGCGTGCTGACGCCCTTCGGCGGTCGCGTCCACGCTCCGTGGGCGATGGCACTCCAGGCGAAGCTCCGCGACACGCTCGAGCTCGAGGCGCAGTCGCTCTGGTCGGACGACGGGATCGCGCTCCACTTTCCCGACGCCGACGTCCCGCCGTCGCTGGCGGAGCTGCTCGTCGAGCCCGAGGAGCTCGAGGACCTCGTCGTCCAGGAGGTCGGCCGCACAGCGCTCTTCGGGTCGCGCTTCCGTGAGAACGCGGGTCGGGCACTCCTGATCCCGCGGCGGCGGCCTGGCCAGCGGACGCCGCTGTGGCAGCAGCGCCTCAAGGCACAGAGCCTGCTCGAGGTCGCGCGCCCCTACGGGTCGTTCCCGATCGTGCTCGAGACGTACCGTGAATGCCTCCAGGACGTGTTCGACCTTCCGGCGCTGCGCGCCATCCTGCACGGCCTGCGCTCGCGGGAGCTCGACCTCGTCGAGCTCGAGACGCCGTCCGCGTCGCCGATGGCAGCCTCGCTTCTCTTCGACTACGTCGCGACCTACATGTACGAGGACGACACGCCGGCCGCCGAGCGGCGCGCGCAGGCGCTCTCGCTCGACCGCGAGCTCCTGCGCGAGCTGCTCGGGCAGGAAGAGCTACGCGACCTCGTCGATCCGGGCGCGCTGGCCGAGGTCGAGGCGTCGCTGCGGCCCATGCCGCGCAACGCCGACGAGCTGCACGACCTCCTGCGCCGCGCGGGCGAGCTGCACGAAGCCGAGGCGGACGTCGGATTCGCGGAGACGCTCGTCCGCGAGCGACGCGCCTTCCGTGCACGCGTCGGCGACGCTGTAGCCGTGATCGCGGTCGAGGACGCGGGCCTCTATCGCGACGCGTTCGGGGTGATGCCACCCGGTGGGCTGCCCGAGGCGTTCCTGGAGCCCGTCGACGACGCCCGCGAGCGGATCGCCCTGCGCTTCGCCCGCGTTCGAGGGCCGTTCACGACCGGCGAGCTCGCCGGCCGGTACGCGCTCGAGCGCGCCGAGGCGGAGGCGCTGCTCGCGGCGCTCGAGGCCCGCGATCTGCTCGTCCGGGGCGAGCTCCGCCCGGGCGGGACAGAGCGCGAGTGGTGCGACCCAGACGTGCTGCGCCGCATTCGCAGGGCGACGCTCGCGAGCCTGCGGCGCGAGATCGAGCCCGCCGAGCAGGCTGCGCTCGGCCGCTTCCTGCCCGGCTGGCACGGCATCGACCGCAGGGCCTCGCTGCGCGAGGCGCTCGTGCCGCTCCAGGGGCTCGCGCTGCCCGTCTCGCTCTGGGAGTCGGAGATCCTGCCGAGACGCGTACCCGGCTACCAGCCCGCGGCGCTCGACCAGATCTGCGCCTCCGGCGAGGTGGTCTGGGTCGGCGCCGGTCTCGACCGCGTCGCCTTGTACTACCGCGAGGACGCGCCGCTGCTCGGGCCGCCCGCGACGACGGAGCCGCTCGGCGGCCCCGTCCACGATGCTCTTCGCGCGGCGCTCGCCCGCAGCGCCGAGTTCTGGAGCGAGCTCGTCGTTGCCGCAGAGCTCGAACCGGCCGACGCGCTGCCGGTGCTGTGGGAGCTCGTCTGGGCCGGCGAGGTGACGAACGACGCGTGGGCACCGCTACGTGCGACTCGCCGCTACGGCGTGCCCGCGGCCGAGCGCCGCCCGCGTCGCTTCTCGCGCTCGCGCGGCGCGGGCCAGGTCGCCACGGCAGGGCGGTGGTCGCTCACCAGCCGTCTCTTCGCCGCACACGGCGCGAGCAACGGCACACGTAACACGGTCTCACAAGCCCGCGACCGGCGGTCGCTCGCCGAGTTGCTGCTCGAGCGCCAGGGCATCGTCGTGCGCGACGGCGTCCGGGCCGAGGGCATCCCCGGGGGCTACGGCGCCGTGTACGGCGAGCTCAAGGCGCTCGAGACGGTCGGCGCCTGCCGCCGCGGGTACTTCGTCGAGGGTCTCGGCGGTGCGCAGTTCGCTCTCCCGGGCGCGGTCGAGCGTCTCCGCGAGCTGCGGCGAATCGAGGACGACGAGCCGCTCGTGCTCGCTGCCGCCGACCCCGCGCAGCCTTACGGGGGCGTCCTCCCCTGGCCGCGACGGGCTGCCGCCCGCGCCGCGCGTGTCGCCGGGGCGCACGTCGTCCTGATCGGCGGCGAGGCGGCGTTGTACGTGGAGCGCGGCGGCCGATCGCTGCTCCCGCTCCGCGAGCCGGATCCGGACTGGCTACGGCCGGCGCTGGCCGCGCTCGTCACCTGGGTACGGGCCGACCGCGGGCGGCGACTCTCGGTCGAGCGCTTCGACGGACGCCCGGTGGTCGAGAGCGACGTGCTCCCGCTGCTCGTCGACGCCGGCTTCCTCGCGGGCCCGCGGCGCGCGGTGCTTCGGCCCTGAGCGTCTAGAGCCGCCACTCGACCGGCAGGCCGTGTGCCGGCGCGTAGCCGATCGTCGCCTCGGGGCCGCCGGGAGGCCACGTGCGGACCGTGACGTGGAAGGCGAGCCCGGTCTCGGGATCCAGCCCGTGCGGCTCCAGCGAGACGTGTGCCACCGGCGCGTCGTCGGTCGCTGCGCCGCCGGCACGTTCGAGGTGTGCGCGTACGGCCGAGCGCTCGTCGTCGGTCAGGTACATCCACATCACGGAGTGCCAGACGATCGTCCAGGTTCCCGGCGTCGGGGCGAGCCCCGCGAGGAACTCCGCGGCGTCTTGCCGGGCCACCTCGACGGGCGTCTCACGCGCGACCGCCAGGGCCCCTCGGAGGCGGGCGACGCGCTCCGTCTGGTCGGGCCAGACGTACGACATCAGCGTCAACGCTCCATCCTCGGAGGTGGCGTCGATCGGGGCCGGATCGCAGCCCGACCGCTCGACGATCGTGAGCAAGTCGCCGGTGCAAGGCACCGTTCCGTGCCAGGCGTCCTCGAACACGACGGGCGAGCCCGGGGGGCCCGTCCCGCCGTCGGGCGTCTCGAAGCGGAATCGGTCGGCGAGCAGGTTGAGCCCGGCGCTTGCTCCGATCTCGAGCAGGCGGAGGGGCAGAGGGCAGATCGCCTGGAGGTGCCACAGCACGCCGACGAGCGGCGCCGCGCGCCCGACCTCGTTCGTCTGCGGAGGCTGCGCGAGCCCCGCGCGCAACTCGTCGTGGCTGCTCTCGAGCACCTTCAGGAGGGGCGGCATCGCGGCGGCGGCGTCACCGTCCCCGCCCGTGGTCGGATAGTGCGCCGCCAGCGCGGGCTCGAGGCCCGTGAGCACACGGCGGTGGACACCGCCCAACAGGCGGACCGGAGTGAGCCTGTTCGTCGGATCGTCGTCGTGGCCCGCGAGCACGCGGGTCACGACGCCCCCGGACTCGGCGTCGACGGCGAGCCGCTCCAGGATCTCGGAGTAGAAAGCCGAGCCGAGCACGGCGCACGCCTCGGCCTGCCAGCGCAGCTGCCCGACGAGCCCGCCCGCCATCGGCGCATTGAATCACCCTCCGTCCGCGAGCTCCGTGCGATGCGCCGGGCGCGCAGCAGCTACGAGAGGGCGCGAGGTCGCTTGTGGTGATTCAACACACGAGCGTTGTCAGCCCGCGCAGCCTCGGGGCTGGCGCGATCGGCGTCAGCTCACGAAGGATGGGGCGGCCCGCTCGGCCGCCCCATCCTTCCCCCCGATGCCGGTCGGCTCTAGGGAAGACCGACCGAGTGGCGCCTGCGCGTCGCCAGCAGGATCCCGCCGAGCCCCGCCGCCACGAGCGCCACCATCCCGGCGCCTGCACCGAACGACGCCCAGTCGAAGTCGCTACTCGATGACGTCGTGGTCGCCTTCGGCGCCTGGATCTCGCCCAGGTCGACGGTCGGAGGCAACGTGTGGCCGTCCCACGTCGCCGCGTCCGCGCCGATCACGGCGCTGGGATACGTCGTCGGTGACGGCGTCGCATCCGTACCGGGGTACCGCGTGGCCGCGCTGTCTCCGCTCAGCCCAACCGTCTCGGGAGGAGCCGGCACCGACCGTGTCAGCGCCGAGTCACCCGTCAGACCGAGAGACTGCTGCTCCTCGCTCGGAGGCGAGAGCACGACCTCGGCCCCATGCGGAAGCGGAGCCGTCGCAGGAGTCTGGGTCTGGCTCTGGAGTGCCGCGTGCACGCCCGTGAGGGCCGTTGCCGTTTGAATCGCCTGCTGCGACCCGACCGCGGTGACGCCGTCGCCCTGGGAGATGTACGCGTGCGCCGGAACCGCAAACAACACCGCGAGAGCGGAGAGCGCGACCGTCGCGAAGAGCATCCGTGTCGTCTTCTCGTCCATGTCCTCCTCCTTCTTCCACCTCGACCGACCGACCATGGGGCGACGGTACGACCCGCGGCTCGCCGCGTCGTTCACGGATGTCGCGCACCTTGTGTAACGCTTGTCACACAGATGGAATGGCGGCTGTTCGATGGGATCCCGGCCGACGACGTCCGTGCCGTGCTCGCGCTCGCTCGGCGCAGCACGTACCGCCGCGGAGAGGTCGTGTTCCACCAGTTCGACCCCGCGGACTCGGTCCACCTCATAGTCAAGGGGCGCTTCGACGTGCGCATCGTCACGTCTCTCGGCGATACCGTGGCTCTCGGGATCCGAGGCCCGGGAGAGACGTTCGGCGAGCTCGCCGTGATCACGGAGCACGACCGGAGCGCAACGGTCGCGGCGCTCGAGCCGGGCGAGACGCTCGTGGTGCGAGGCTCCGAGCTGCGACGGCTGGCGCGCCGGCACGCGTCGGTCGACGAGGTGCTCGTGCGCCTCCTCTCGGAGCGGGTCGCGTTCCTCTCCGAGCGCCTCGTCGAGGCGTACACCGTCGGCGCCGAGACGCGCGTCGCCCGCCGGGTGCTCGAGCTCACGCAGGTCTATGCGGGGCAGTCTCCCGTCGCGATCCCGCTCATCCAGGACGACATCGCGGCGCTTGCGGGGACGTCGCGCGCGACCGTCAACCGCGTGCTCCGCGACGCCCAGCGACGAGGCGTCGTCGAGCTGCGGCGCGGCCGCACCCTCGTGCTCGACGAGCCGGCGCTCGCCCGTCTCGCCCGGACGGACAGGAATCCCGCCGCGCGCCCGTAACTCGAAGCGCATGGCAATCCGCGCGCCACAGCTGCACAGCACGCTACGCGCGTTCACGCTCGGGGCGTTCGCGTATCTGTTGCGCGAGCTCGACGAGGCGGGGGAGGCGCTGCCGTTTGCGTTCGAGGAGCACGGAGGCCGCGACGGGCCGGCGTTGTACGAGTACCGGCCGCTCGTGCGCGACTTCGTCGAGGCGCGCGCCGCGCGCATCCGCGGCCGCGACGACGCCACGATCGCCCTCGAGGAGCTCCATCGCGAGCGAGCCGCCGCGATCTACGCACGGGCGCATGCGGGCTCCGAGCCCACCGAGGACGATGCGCTCTTCCGCACCGTACTGCTCGACCTGCTCGTTCGAGTCGCCGAGGCGTGCGGCGGCTTCGACTGGGACGACGAGTCGTTCGACCGCTGCTACACGGAGCTCGAGTCGTCCTTGTTCGGCGAGAGCCGCGCGTACGCCGCGGTCGCCCCGCTCGTCGGGCTGACGACCGGGATCCAGCGCGAGCTCGGCCCTGGCATCAGGGTGCGCGCCGCCGCCGACGGCGAGCTCGCGCGCCACTGGCCCGAGGCGCGTGGCCTGCTTCCGCAGGGATTCGGCCGGGAGGCCGACCGCTATTGCATGCTCGAGCTCCGCTCGGGGCTCGGGCCGGAGGAGGAGGTACCCGACGCACCCTCGGAGATCGCGGACGCGGTCAGCGCGCTGCGGCTCGCGACCGCGGCGCCGCTCGCCGCGGGCCCCGTCCTCTTCGAGACGCTCGACGGGCGGCCGTACGGGATCCGCCCCGTCCTGCCGATCGCGGCGACGCAGCCGCCGGGCGAGCCGAGCCGGCTCGACGAGTTCCGCACGGCGCTCGCGGCCGAGCTGCTCGTGCGGCTGACGCTCGCCGACGCCGACACGACGCTCGCCGAGGCGCTCGACCGCTGGGAGCTGTCGCTGTTCCAGCACGAGCCGTTCCGGTCGGAGCAGCTTCGCGGCGCCCTCGTCGCGCTGTTCGGCTCGACATGGCCGCTGCGCGTCGCGGTGCTGCTCGAGGACGAGCCCGATCGCCGTGAGGCGCTACACAGAGCCCTCGAGACGCTCGCCGCGGGGAACGAGGCAGAGGCGGCGGCCCGGGAAGCCGTCCGCCGCACGCTCGTCGTCGTGCTCCGCGACGAGGACAGGGCCGCGCTCGCGGCTCGTCTCGACCGGGCGCTGCTCGGTCTCGAAGCCCCAGGCTCGCTGCGCGCCGTCTCGTAGCGGGCCCACGCCGGGCGCCGAGGCGAATACCCCCGCGAGCTGCACCGCCGGAGAGGCCGTCTGCGGGCGTTCCACAACCGGCACGAAACCGGCACACAGGCGTCACACCCGCCCGGCTACGGTCGGTGCATGGAGGAGGCACGGAGCGTTCTGGAGCGGTTCGAGCGGATCGAGTCCATGCGACGGGCGAACGCGGGCCCGGTCGAGCTGCTCGCGGAGCTCCGTGCCCTTCTCCACGAAGCGGAGGCGTGGGCGAGGGAAGAAGGAGGTGATGCCGGCGACGCGGCGGTCGCTCGACTGCGGGACGCGTTGGCGCGTGACATGATCGGAGCGTGATCGCGCATTGGGACGACGTTCGCGTCGTTCGACGCGAAGAGGGCCACATCTGCGGCGACTGGCAGTCGCTCACGGGCGATGCGTCCGTGACCGTCGGCGTCAAGCGGATCCGGATCGCGGCCGGGTGCTGGTCGACGCCGCTCCACCTCGAGGGCTCGGAAGAGGAGATCTTCTACGTGCTCGGTGGCACAGGCGTCTCGCTCCAGCAAGTCGGAACAGAGGAAATCGCGTTCCCCGTGGGCCCTGGTGACTGTCTCGTGCACCTTGCGCTCGTGCACGCACACACGCTCCAGGCCGGCCCGGACGGGCTCGAGGTGCTCGCCTTCGGCCAGCGGCACTTCGCGCGGAACACGTTCCTCCCTCGCGCAGGCGTGTCGTGGCTCGGACCGACGTGGGTGCTCGAAGGCGCGGCCGACGACAATCCGTGGAAACGCGAGGCCGCGGTCGGACCTCCCGAGATCGCGCGTCTCTCGCCGCGCCCGTCACACGTCGTCAACGTCGAGGACGTCGAGCCGACGATCCGGACGGGCGCGACCGTCGACCGCTCCGTGCGCGACCTCGGCCGTGCAACCGGTTCCTTTGCGACCGGGCTCCGCCTGTTCGAGGTGGAGCCGGGCAAGCTGCTCAACCCACCGCACTGCCACAGCGCCGAGGAGGAGATCTTCGTCGTCACCGACGGCGAGGGAACGCTCGAGCTCTGGTTTCGCGACCGGCCCGGCGGGCCGGGGGAGGAGCACCCGGTCCGGCGAGGCAGCACGGTCGCCCGACCGCCCGGAACCGGCGTGGCGCACACGTTCCGGGCGGGCGGCGGAGGCCTCTCGCTGCTCGCGTACGGGACGCGAGACCCGCGCGACATCACGTACTACCCGCGCTCGGGCAAGATCGCGTTCCGCGGCGTCGGGGTGATCGGGCGGCTGGACCCGGTCGACTACTGGGACGGGGAGGATTGACGGCGTGAAGGAGTCGACCGGACCGCGGTGAACGAGGCGAGGTCATGGGACTCATCCGACTGCTGCCCCGCCCCGGGGGCGCCCGAGGCGCGCCCCGTCCCGAGCCCGATCACGAACCCGACGGTGAGGGCGTGCCGGAGCCGGAGCCCGAGGAACGCGCTGAACCGCCGGAGCCGTCCGATCGCCTCCTGGAGCCCGTCGTGAGCGACCCCGAGCCCGAGCCTGCAGCCGCCGCGGCCGAGGAGGTCGTCTCGGACGACCGGCCGGTCGCGGAGCGGGACGACGCGACGCGGGCAGCCACCCGCGTGATCGCGCTCGCGAACCAGAAAGGCGGCGTGGCGAAGACCACGACGACGCTCAACCTCGGCGTCGCCTTCCACGAGATGGGCCACCGCGTGCTGCTGATCGACCTCGATCCGCAGGGCAACCTCACGATGAGCCAGGGTCTGAACCCGGACACGATCGAGCGCTCGATGTTCGACGTGCTCGTGCATCGGGTGCCGATCTCGGAGGTGATCGAGCAGCGCGAGGTCGACCTCGCGGTCGCGTCGATCGATCTCGCAGGCGCGGAGCTCGCGCTCAGCGCGCTGATCGGCCGTGAGCGCTCCCTCGAGAAGGCGCTCGCCGAGGTGCGCGGGCGATACGACTTCATCCTCGTCGACACGCCGCCGTCGCTCGGCCTGCTCACGATCAACGCCTTCGTCGCCGCCACCGGCGTGATCGTGCCCGTGCAGTGCGAGTACCTCTCGCTCCGCGGGCTCGTCCAGCTCGAGAACACGCTCGCGATGGTGCGCGAGAACCTCAACCCGCACGTCTCGGTCGAGGGGATCGTCCCGACGATGTTCGACGGTCGGACGCTCCACTCGCGCGAGGCGATCGAGATCCTCGAGGAGAACTTCGGAGACCTCGTCTACCGTACACGGATCAGGAAGACCGTCCGATACGCGGAGGCTCCCGTGAAGGGCAGCTCCGTCCTCAAGTACGACCCGACCGGCGCCGCCGCGAACGCGTACCGCGAGCTGGCGCGCGAGGTCGTCGCTGCGAAGGAGGCCGAGGATGGCGCGCAAGCGCGCAAGCATGCGTGAGGGTCCGCTCGCCGAGCTCTTCAGGGCGACAGAGGCCGCCCAGCGTGCCCAGCAGGGACAGCCCGATCCGGAGCCGGCGGCCGACGAGCAGCCGGCGACGGAGCCTGCGCGTCCGCGGCAGCCGGAGCGCGCCGAGCCGGTCGTCGAGCCGGTCCAGGCGGAGCTCCCGATCGCCTCCGAGGACCTCACGCTCGAGGCGACGGTCGAGCACGTCTACGACTTCGACGCCGCGCGCCCGTCGACTCGGGAGCGCCGCCAGCCAGAGCCGGTGCCCGAGCGGCAGCCGCCCGCGCCGGTCGCGCGCGCGCCGGAACCAGAGCCCCGACCCGTCGAGCCGAGCGAGCCTGCCGTGCTCGAGGTGGCCCCCGCCCCGGCCGTGGAGCCGGAACCACTGGTCGAGCCGTACGCGCCGCCGGCGAGCCGCTTCGTGACGCCGATGCCGGAAAGCGCTCCCCGACTGCACGTCGCCGGCGATGTTGCCTCCTACCTCGCAGTGATCCGCGTCGTCGGGGTCGGCGGCGCGGGGATCAACGCGGTCAACCGGATGATGGACGCGGGCATCGCGCAGGTCGACTTCGTCGCGGTCAACACGGACGCACAGCAGCTCGAGCTCTCCGACGCCCCCGCCAAGATCCACATCGGCCAGTCGATCACCCAGGGCCTCGGCTCCGGCGCCGATCCGGAGACCGGTCGACGCGCCGCCGAGGAAGGGTTCGACCACGTCCGCGCGGCCCTCAGAGGGAGCGACATGGTGTTCGTCACCGCAGGAGAAGGTGGCGGCACCGGCACGGGCGCGGCACCGGTCGTCGCGCGCATCGCGCGCGGCCTCGGCGCGCTCACCGTCGGGATCGTGACCACCCCGTTCAAGTTCGAAGGGACGCGCCGGCGCGTCGCCGCGGAATCCGGCGTCGAGGCGTTGCGAGCGGAATGCGACACCGTGATCGTGATCCCCAACGACAGACTGCTCGAGGTGCTCGACCGGTCGACCTCGATGATCGATGCGTTCCGGATCGCCGACGACGTGCTCCGCCAGGGCGTTCAGGGGATCTGCGACCTGATCACGATGCCGGGTCTCATCAACCTCGACTTCGCCGACGTCCGCACCGTGATGGCGAACGCAGGCTCCGCCCTGATGGGCATCGGGTACTCGGAGGCGGGCGAGGGCCGCGCCCGCGAGGCGGCCGAGCGTGCGTTGCGCTCCCCGTTGATCGACACGGAGATCGTCGGCGCGCAGGGCATCCTCCTCTCGATCGCGGGCGGCGAGGATCTGACGCTGCTCGAGGTGAACGAGGCCGCGGAGGTCGTGCGTCGTGCCGCCACCGACGACACGAACATCATCTTCGGCGCGACAGTCGACGAGCGCCTCGCCGGTCAGGTCTGGGTGACGGTGGTCGCGACCGGCATCGGTGGGCCACGCCGGGCGTCGTTCACTCCGTCGTTCCCGCGGTCGCGCGAGAGTATGCCGTCCGCCTCGAGGCCGACGCCGTCCTCCGCGCAGGACAGCGAGCTGCCGAGCTTCCTCCGGTGACGCGCGCGGGCGCCCTCCCCCCGGCTGCACCCGACGCCTAGACGAGCGGCCGGCGCACCCGCCGGTACCCGTCGTTCTACGCTCTGCCCATGCGAGGCGCGGTGGCAGCAGGGAACCCGCACTCGGCTGACGCCGGGGCGTGGGCGCTGCGCGAGGGCGGGACGGCCGTCGATGCGGCGGTCGCTGCGACGCTCGCGGCGTTCGTCACGGAGGGCCCGCTCACGGGCCCTGCCGGCGGGGGCTTCGCGCTCGTGCACGAGCCCGGCCGCGGCGCCACTCTGCTCGACTGCTTCTTCGCCGTCCCCTCGCGCGAGGGGGGCGAGATGGACGTGATCGAGATCGACTTCGTCGGCTCGTCGAGCCAGGTGTTCCACGTCGGCGAGGCGTCGGTGGCCGTTCCCGGTTTGATCCCCGGCCTGGTCGAAGCTCACCTCAGGCGTGGTCGCCTTCCGTGGAGCCGACTTTTCGTGCCCGCGCTCGCGCTCGCCGAGCGGCCGTTGCCCGCGAGCCCTGCACAGCTCTACCTCCACGACGTTCTCCGCGACATCCTCCAGCGGGAGGAGGGCGGTCGACGCGTCTACGGGACAGGGGGGCACGTCGACGCCCGCGAGCTTCTCCCGACTCTCCGGCTCCTGCAACAGGCTCCCGTCGAGGCGCTCGCGGTGCTGCTCCCCGACCTCGGCGCCGCCCTCGAGGCGTACGTGGTCGAGGAGCGCTCTCCGCTCGAATGCGGCTTCGCCGGCTCGACGGTGCTCACGACCCCCGCTCCGTCGCTCGGCGGCGCGATCGTCCAGGCCGGTCTCGATGAGCTCGACGGCCGCGCCGACGAGACCACCGGCTCGCCGGACGAGGCCCGCTCGCTCGCGGCCGCCCTCGCGGCCGGGTACGCGATCGCAGGACCCGGTGCGGCGGCCGGGCTGAAGCCGACCGGCACGACGCACGTCTCCGTGGTCGACGCGGACGGCGCCGCAGCAGGGATCTCGTCGACGCTCGGCTCGGGGTCCGGCGTGTTCCGGCACGGCTTTCAACTGAACAACATGCTGGGCGAGCTCGATGTGATCGGCACGCAGCGACGCGAGCCCGGAACGCGGCTGCCGAGCATGATGGCGCCCACGCTCGTGCTGGACGCGGGACAGCCGCGCCTCGTCGTCGGGAGCGCAGGCTCGGTGCGGCTCGCAGGGGCGATCCTGCAGGTGACGGCCGCGGTCGTCCGGCAGGGAATGCCCGTCCAGGAGGCGATCTCCCGGCCACGACTGCACGTCGACGCGAGCGTCGCCCACGTGGAGGGCGGTTGGGGCGCCGGGGTCGCGCTCGCGCTCGCCGACGAGGGCTACGAGGTTGTCGAGTGGGCGGAGCGCAACCTGTTCTTCGGCGGAGCGGCCGCGGTCGAGCGCCGGCCGGACGCGTCGCTCGGTGCCGCCGGTGATCCACGACGTGGCGGGCACGGGGTCGTCGTCCCGTGATCGTGATCCGGCGGGCGGAGCCGCAGGACGCGGGCGATCTCGTGCGGCTTGCGGCGGCCGTCGGCCGGGAGCCCGGGGATTGGCTCCTCACGACGGAGACGTGGCGCAGCGTCGCAGACGAGCGGCGCTACCTGAAGGCCGTCAGGCGGCACGACGACGCGGCCGTCTTCGTCGCCGTCGACGAGGGCTCCGGTGGGGTGGTGGGTCGTCTCTCGCTCGCTCGCGACCCGCATCCGGCGAGCATGCACGTCGCCGATCTCGGCCTGATGGTCTCTGAGACGCATCGGCGCCGAGGGATCGGGCGTTCGCTGCTCGAGGCCGCGGTCGCCTGGGCAGGCGCCTCGGGCGTCCGCAAGCTCGAGCTGCACGTGTTTCCGTGGAACGAGCCGGCGATCCGCCTGTATGAGGGCTTCGGGTTCGAGCACGAGGGCGTGCGCCGGGAGCACTACAGCCGGGACGGCGCGACCGTCGACGCGCTCCTCATGGCCTACCACCTCCCCTCGGAACCGGGATCCCCTCCATCTCGAGTGCCCTGATCAGGAAGCGACGCATCTCCGCCTCGTAACGCGGGTCGTAGAGCGCATCACCGCCCACCAAGCCGCCGGCGGCCTTCACGGCCTCGACGAGCTCCGCGATCGTGGGCCCGTGATCCGCACGGCCCACCGGCAGCGCGACCCAGCCGGCCGCCGACGCGCGTTCGTCGTCGACGGATGTGCAGCGGGGAGGACGATCCGGCGTCGCGTGTCCCTCGGCGCCGCCTCGTCCGTGGGGGGTCGGCTGGGTCATGGAGGGAGCGTGCCGACGAACCTGTCACGTGTCTGTGCCGACTTCGTGCCGAGTTCGTCACGTCGGCGGCACTGGGCGCCGAGCCCGCTCTCGCGTCGGCCCGGTCAGGCTTGCTCGACGACCGTCGAGGACGTCCCGGCGGCCACTTCGGCCACGAGCGTCTCCCAGGCCGGCGGCCCTTCCGTGCGGAGGAGCTCGGCGGCCGCCAGAGCGGCTCGTCCGTGCGCGGCCCGGGTGGAGAACAGCTCGGGCCGGGGCTGGATCGACACGCGGGGGAGGTGGAGCCGGTCGGCATCCCAGCACGTGCCGGTCGTCGGCTCCTCGGAAACGAGACCGCTGGAATGTCGCGCGAGCGCGTCGGCGAGCACCGCGAACCGAGCGTCGCCGAGTGGAAGCACGCCGTCGGCGCGCAGCTCGCCCGCGAACGAGGCGGCACGGGGCCCGTGCTCGGGATCGATCGCATCGTTGACGCGACGCGTGTCGTGCAGCAGCCCGAAGCAGAACACGAGCGTTCGATCCACCCCGTCGGCCCAGGGTGCGAGCGCGAGCCCCGTCGCGGTCACGCACCGCCAGTGCTCGTCGCCGTGCAGGGCGGAGCCCCCTCTCCATGCCTGCGTGAGCGCGACGTCGACGAGCGACGTCAGGTCCCTGGTTTCCACGCGGTCACGATCGCACGTTGAGCAGGCGTCTGTGGTGACGCGGCCCAGGCATCGGGGGTGCCGCGCCGGAGACGCGCGATGGTACGGACGGGATCACCGTCGTCGAGCCGGTGTCGTACGAGCCAGCAGCCGACCACCATCCCGGTGCGACCGAGACCGCCCCAGCAGTGGACGTATGTCGAGCCGGCGTCCGCGAGCGAAGCGTCGATGTCGTCGAGGATCCGCGTCAGGTGGGGGACGGTGGTGGTGCCGAAGTCGACGATTGGGTGCGAGACCCGTCTCGTGCCCGTGACGAGCAGCTGCTCGTACGGGGCGAGCCCATCCGCCGGATGTGTGAGGTCGACGAAGGTCGTCACTCCGTACTCCGCGAAGGCGCGCAGCCGGCGCTCGGCGCCCTCCGGGTCGGGCGATCCGGGATATTCACCCGCGAGTAGCCGTTCCGCGACGCGGTAGCTGTCGAGAACCGGAAGACGCATCTGGGCACGGTACTCGGAGCAGACGTCTCCCCGGATAGGTCACCGAAATCGGCTCTCGCGGTGACGGGCGACGCCAGCCCGCGTACCCTGGTGTAGTGGACGCCGACGCGGTCGAGCTCCGGGTGCTCGGGTGCCTGCTCGAGAAGCAGCGGACGACCCCGGATCAGTACCCGCTCTCGCTCAATGCGCTCCGTCTCGCGTGCAATCAGACGACGAACCGTGACCCGGTGGTCTCCTACCAGGAGAGCGAGATCCACGAGGCGCTGCAGCGCCTCGCCCGCCGCGGTTGGACGCGGCTCGCGAGCGGCGCCGGGAGCCGTGCCGTCAAGTACCGGCAGCTGTTCGACGCCGAGCTCGGTCTCGCGCCGGACGAGGTCGCGGTGCTGTGCATACTGATGCTGCGCGGGCCACAGACCCCCGGCGAGCTGAAGCAGCGGACCGAGCGGCTCCACCGTTTTGCGACGCTGCCCGAGCTCCACGAGACGCTCGAGCGGCTCTCGACGCGCGAGCTCGTCCAGCGGCTCGACCGGCAGCCGGGGCAGAAGGAAGAGCGCTACCGGCAACTCCTCGGCGTGGAAAGCGCCGTCACCGGTTCGCATGTGTCCCCGTCCGCACCGCCCGTACCGCCGACACCCGGCTCGGAGGCTCTCGAGGGCCGCGTCAGTGCCCTCGAGGACGAGGTCGCACGCTTGCGCGACGACCTGGAAATGCTGCGCTCCGGCGGGGCGCCCGATCCGGTCCCCCACCCGGGTTGACCCTCGCAGGCCGACCTGCCCGACAACTCTGCAGACCGCGCTTCACGGCGGGCGCGGCCGCACTGAGCGCACGACGCGCCACGCCGTACCCGGGGAGAAGCCTCGTCGGACGAGGAAGCCGACCGCGCGCCGGCGCGCTGCTGCTCCGTCGGTCGCCCGCTCTCCGAGGGCTGTGCGAGCAAGCTCGAGCTCGCCATCAAGCCCGTCGCCGTATGCGTCGTCGAGCGCGCCGGTCGCGAGCGGCGCCGGAATACCGCGCCGCGCGAGCGTCTGTGCGGCACGGCGGGGTCCGTATCCGCGCGCACGGAAGCCACGCGCAAGCTGGCCCGCGAGCTCGGCGTCGTCCAGGAATCCCCGGCGCACGGCGTCGGCGACCACGTCGGTCGCCTCCGCGGTGTCCACGCCGCGGGCCTCGAGCTTCGCCTCGATCTCGGCGACCGATTGCGCCCTGGCCGCCAACGATCTCCAGACGAAGTTCCGCGTGTCGACGCGGGACGCCTCGGGCTTCGTTGTCTCTCTTGACGACAACACCGGTTCAGTGTGACGGCCCCGTCGGACGGCACGGCAAGGGCCTGTGCGCTCAGCCGTCGTCGCGCATGCCGCGGCCTTCACCGAGCGCGATCGCGGCCTCCACGAGCGCGAGATGGGTGAATGCCTGCGGGAAGTTCCCGAGCTGGCGCCCCGCACGCGGGTCGTACTCCTCGGCGAGCAGTCCGACGTCGTTGCGCAGGGCGAGCAGCCGTTCGAAGAGCGCTTGCGCCTCCTCCCGGCGCCCCTGGAGCGCGAGCACCTCGACGAGCCAGAACGAGCAGGCCAGGAAGACGCCCTCTCCCTGCGGGAGCCCGTCGACACCAGTCCACCTCGGTGCGATACCGCAGCAACAGGCCGTCGACCAGCAGCTCCCGCTCGAGCGCCGCCACGGTCGAGACCATGCGCGGGTCGTCCGGCGGCAGGAAGCCGACGAGTGGCATGAGAAGGACGCTCGCATCGAGCGCGTCGGAGTCGTATGCCTGCGTGAACGACTGCTTCTCCTCGCTCCAGGCGTGCGCGAGCACTTCTGCCTCGATCTCGTCCCGCAGTTCGCGCCAGCGGTCGACCGGGCCCTCGCGGCCGAACTCCTCGTGCGCGCGCACCCCGCGATCGAACGCGACCCAGGCCATCACCTTCGAGTGCGTGAAGTGCCGACTCGGCCCGCGCACCTCCCAGATCCCCGAGTCTTTCTGCCGCCATCCTTCTTCGAGCCATTCGAGCAGGTTCACGCACAGCGACCAAATGTTGTCGTCGGCGGGAGCGCCGTTCCGACGCGCCTGGTAGAGCGCATCGATCACCTCCCCGAAGACGTCGAGCTGGAGCTGGTCGGAAGCGGCATTGCCGACTCGGACGGGCGTCGAGCGTTCGTAGCCGGGAAGCCAATCGAGCTCGCGCTCGTCCAGGCGGCGCTCGCCGGCGAGGCCGTACATGATCTGAACGTCCTCGGGGTCACCCGCGATCGCGCGGAGCAGCCAGCGGCGCCATGCGATTGCCTCGTCCCTGTAGCCGGCCCGGAGCATCGCGAGCAATGTCAGCGTCGCGTCTCGGAGCCAGCAGTAGCGGTAGTCCCAGTTGCGCACGCCGCCGATCCACTCGGGCAGCGAGGTGGTGGGCGCGGCGACGATGCCTCCTGTTGGGCCGTACGTGAGCGCTTTGAGCAGGAGCAGCGACTGGTGGATCTCGTCGTGGTAGGGGCCGTGGTGCACACAGCGGGCGGCCCACTCTTGCCAGAACTCCTTCGCGTCCGTGAGCGCCTCGAACGGGTGGGTCTCCCGCGGCACGTCCTCGTGGGAGGGAAACCACGTCAGGACGAATGGGACGCGGTCACCGGGGTCGAGCGCGAACTCCGACACCGTCGTGAGGTTCTCGCCGTGGATCTCGATCGGCGTCCGTAGACAGAGCGCGTCGGGGCCCGCCACCGCCACCCGCGCGTGGTCGACCCGCCGCACCCAGGGGACGATGTCGCCGAAGTCGAAGCGGATCACGAGCTCGGAGCGCATCGGCACGGATCCCTCGACGCCCTCGACGATGCGCACGATGTCGGGCGCGTCGCCGCGCGGCGGCATGAAGTCGGTGGCGCGGACGACGCCCTCCTCCGTCTCGTACGTCGACTCGAGCACGAGCGTGTCCGGCAGGTACGCCCGCGACGAGCGTCTGATCGGCGACGTCGGCGCAAGGAGCCAGCGTCCGTGCTCAGGGCCTCCGAGCAGAGCCGAGAAGCATGCGCCCGAGTCGAAGCGCGGGAAGCAGCACCAGTCGATCGAGCCGCCGCGCTCGACCAGAGCGGCTGTCTGGAGGTCGCCGATCAGCGCGTAGTCCTCGATGCGCGCCACGTCCGCATCCTAGGGAGCACCCTCGCACCTGTGGACGAACGCAAGATCTTGCGGCTCGCGCGGCGGGAAGCGCCGCGTCGCGAGTCAGGCGGCGACGGCGCCGGTGGGGGAAGCGGAAGTCTGCGCGACCTCCCCCGGCGGAGCGAACATCGCGACGAGGTCGCCGAGCTCCTTCTCGGACCCGACCACGAGCCGGACACGACCATCCGCCACCGCCTGCGCGGCGCTCATCGCTCCGCCGATCACGGCGTGCAGCGCCTCGGGCGCCGCCTCGACGACCAGCGTCGGGTCGTCTGCCGGCAACTTCATCGCGACGAGCGCACCGTCCGCGACCTGCAGCGTGATCGTCTCGCCGCCGACGAAGCGGATCTCGTACGTGCCGTCGACCGCCGCGGCCGGCCGGAACCGGACGTGCACCGCGTACATGCTCCAGCAGTCCTCCGGCGCCGGCGCGCCGAGGGTGTGCGCGCCCCACTGGGCGAGGGCCCGCAGGACGACGTCCAGCTCGCGCCCGTAGTCGGTCAGCTCGTAGACGCTGACCGCGAACGGCGGCGGCAGCTTCGTCTTGCGGACGATGCCCGCGGCCTCGAGGTCACGGAGCCGCGTGGTGAGGACGTTCGAGCCGATGCCGGGAAGCGCCTCCGCGAGGTCCGTATAGCGGCGCTGGCCGAGCATCAGCTCACGCACGATCAGGAGCTCCCAGCGGTCTCCGATCTGGTCGAGCGCGTTCGCGACGGGGCAGTACTGGTGGTAGCCCTTCACGCCCCCATTCTACGTCATCGCTGTGGGTTCGGTTGTCCGCACTCTTAGTACGGAAGACCGTACTTCGTAATCGAAAGTAAAGCGGCTAGGCTGCCGGGCACACGACTCGAAAGGTGACGACCGATGGTTGCTTCGACGAAACACAGGTGGTGGGCGCTGGCGCTCCTCAGCGTCGTCCAGTTCATGCTCGTGCTCGACATCGCGATCGTGAACGTCGCCCTCCCCTCGATCCAGGTGGATCTCGGGTTCTCGCAGGAGAACCTCCAGTGGGTGATCAGCGCGTACGCGCTCGTGTTCGGCGGCTTCCTGCTGCTCGGCGGGCGTGCGGCCGACCTCATCGGCCGCCGGCGCATGTTCCTCGCGGGCCTCGTCGTGTTCACGTCCGCGTCGCTCCTCGCGGCGCTCTCGTGGAGCGAGGCATCGCTGATCGGCGCGCGGGCCGTGCAGGGCCTGGGCGCGGCGATCATCGCCCCCGCGGCGCTGTCGATCCTGATGACGACGTTCTCCGAGGGCAAGGAGCGCAACATCGCGCTCGGCGTCTGGGGTGCCGTCGGTGGCTTCGGCGCTGCGGCCGGCGTGCTGCTCGGCGGGGTCTTCACCGACCTGCTCAGCTGGGAGTGGATCTTCTTCCTCAACATCCCGGTCGGCATCTCGGCGCTCGCGCTGGCACCGTTCCTGCTCGGCGAGAGCCGCGACGCCACCGCGAAGGGCTTCGACGCACTCGGCGCCGTGCTCGTCACCGGTGGTCTCTCGCTCGCGGTCTACGGGATCACGCAGGCGAACGACTGGGGCTGGAGCTCCGGCCAGACGATCGGCGTCTTGGCCGCCGCAGTCGCGCTCCTGCTCGGGTTCGTGCTCCGCGAGACCCGCACGAGCGATCCGCTGATGTCGTTCTCGATCTTCCGGATCAAGACCGTCAGCGGCGCGAACATCGCCGGCTTCATCCTCGGCACGGCGCTGTTCTCGATGTTCCTGATGCTGACGCTCTACATGCAGCAGGTGCTCGGCTACTCGCCGCTCGAGACGGGCGTTGCGTACATCGCGGTCGCCGGCAGCTCGATCATCTGGGCGATGGTCGCGCAGCAGCTCGTGACGAAGGTCGGTGTGAAGCCGGTGCTCGTCACGGGGATGAGCCTGCTCACGGTCGGGCTCCTGTACTTCACGCAGGTCTCGGTCGACGGCTCGTACCTCGGCGACCTCCTGCCGGGCTTCCTCGTGATCGCGATGGGGATGGCGTTCTCGTTCGTCTCGATCTCGATCGCCGCGCTGGCCGGCGTGCCGGCCGAGGAGGCCGGGATCGCGTCCGGTCTGATCAACACCTCGCAGCAGATCGGCGGGGCGCTCGGCATCGCAGTGCTCTCCTCGGTCGCGGTCGCGCACACGAGCGACGCGACGAAGGCGGGCGACGCGGTGCCGCAGGCCCTCACGAGCGGCTTTCAGGCGGCCTTCTGGGTCGGCGCGGGGATCGCGGCGGCAGGTGTCGTCGCAGCTCTCGCCCTGATCCGGAAGGACGAGCTGGAGGCATCCACGGTGCTCGGGCAGGACGAGGTGGAGGCGGTGCTCCCCGAGGCCGCCTGACCGTCCCAGCCGGTCGTCACCGGGGCGAGGGGCGCGGCGATGCCGCGCCCCTCGCCGTGTCTGGTGCCTCGGGACGGCGCCCAGTGAGGGTTTGTGTTGATTCGACACGAGCGCCGTCTTCTGGCAAGCGCGATGTGTCCGAAGCGGCGGAGGGTCGCTCGCAGCGCGACCCTCCGCCGTGTACAGCTCGCGCTACGCGGTGCCGATGCGCCGCCGGGCCGCGAACGTGCCGCCCACGACGAGCAGACCTGCTCCGGCCAGCCCGCCGATCACGGCCGCCGTCCCCGTGTCGACCGACGGCAGGTCGAGCGACGTGCCGGAATCGACCGGCGCGGATGGAGCCTGGAGCCCCCGGTCGACGAGCGTCGCCTCGTCGTGCGTCGCGGGGGCCGGCTCGATCCCGCGCGCCGAGGATCCTGCCTCGTCGGCGCCGGGAATCGTCGTGCCGATGCCGCGTGCGACCGCTCCTGCCTCGTCCTTCGCGGCCGCAGGGTTCGCGAGCGTGGTCGCGGTGCTCGCCTCCTCGTGGCCGAGGGAGACCGACGGCTGGACGACGCCACGCGCCGCGAGGCCCGTCGCGTCGGCGCCGGGAATGGTCGTGCCGATGCCGCGTGCGACCGCGCCCGTCTCGTCGTGGCCGGCGGCGGCGGGGGTGAGCGTGCCGGCCGTGCCCGCCTCGCCGTGTCCGGGGACGATCACGACGGGGGTCGCCGCACCACCTACGCCGGTTCCCTCGATCACGCCGCCGGTCGCGGTCGACACCGCGACCGCAGCCGACGCCGACGCGGCCGCGACCGTCAGGAGCACGGCTTCCCGCACTCCGTGCCCTTCGAAGTCCGGCTGCTCCAGCGCCCGGTAGATCTCCCTGGGCTCGAACGAGAACGTGATCCCGCCGGGGCCGGTCGCCGCCAGGACGGTCTCGAGATCACCGCGTTGCCACGCCACGTGGAGCTCGCGCGGCTGCGGATCGCCGAGCTGTATCTCGAGGATCAACTCGGGAGACTCGTCGGAGGCGAGCGCCTCCTCGAGCTCCTCGCGCGGCACCAGGATCGTGGCCGCCTGCGGACGCCCCCCAACGTCCCGCGTGTCGACGAGCAACGCCGTCGCGCCCGCCTTGCTGCCTTCCATGAAGGCCTCCCTTCGTCTTGCGCCGCACAGAGAGCGGCACGTCATTCGAGACGGGCGAGCACACTTCGATCTTCCCGCTCGTCACGATTGTCTCATGCCGACGCCGCGGTGGGAATCCCGCCGGCGACGCTCCGTTCACCTCGAGGAGCAGGTCAGTCGGATCCGGGCCCGGCGGCGTGCTCGGCGAGCCACGCGTTGGCGATGCGCTTCTTCGCCCGCGTGAGCCATGCCTCGACGAGCCGCTCCTCGAGCTCGTCCCTGTCGACCTGCTCGAGGTCACGGATCCGCAGCAGCACCCCGGGATAGCCGTTCCAGTGCGGCGTGGTGAACCACACCCCGCGGTCGTCGGCGAGCACGAAGTCCTTCATGTCCTGGTCGGCGACGCGGAAGACGAGCACGTCGTCGAGCCGCTCTCCGCTGTCGGGGTCGACCGCGTCGGCGCGCGGACGGCGATGGAAGCAGAAGTACTTGCCGCCGGCGAGGTACGTCGGACGACCGTCGTCCGAGACCTCCTTCGTCGCCTCGGGCAGCGCGAGCGCGAGCGCGTCGAGGTCGGCCATCGTCGTCACCTGCCCACTGTGCCACGACCTGTGCGGCGGGCGCGATGGATCGCGGCCGGGCCGCTGCCGGCCCGGCCGCGACTCTCTCAGGCGGCTTCCTGCAGTGCCGGCTCCTCGACGGGCAGCTCGTCGGGGCGGCTGTGCGAGCGCATGGTCGCGACCGCAATCACCGCGCCCGCGAGCGCGATCGCCGCGGCGACCAGCAGCCCCGTCTGGAACCCGTCGACGAACGCGACCGGACGCGCGTGCCCTGCGGCGAGCGAGGTCGCGCTGACGTGGGCGACGATCGCACCCGTCACTGCGATCCCGAGCGAGCCGCCGACCTGGCGCATGCTGTTGAGGACGGCGGAGCCGACGCCCGCTTGGTCGCGCGGCACGGAGCTCATCGCGGCGGCCGTGGTCGGCGTCATGGTCATCGCCATGCCGATGCCCAGGACGACGAGCCCGGGGAGGATGTCCCAGTAGCTCGAGCCCGTGTCGAGCCGCGAGAAGATCAGGAGCGAGACCGAGGCGAGGAGCATCCCGGCCCCGGTCAGCCAGCGGGAGCCGACGCGGTCGGACTGGCGTCCCACGATCGGCGCCAGGATGACGATGAGCAGCGTCGCGGGGAGGAAGCTCGCTCCCGCCTGCACCGGCGAGTAGCCCAGGATCTGCTGGATGTAGAGCGAGACGTAGAAGAACACGCCGAACATCGCGAGCGCGACGAGCAGCATCGCGACGTTCGCCCCGGAGAACGTCGGGTTGCGGAAGAGGTGCAGATCGAGCATCGGCCGCCGCTGCGCGAGCTCGAGCACGACGAACAGGACGAGCGCGACGGCCGCGAGCGCGAACGCGCCGAGGATGCGCGCCGACCCCCAGCCGTACGAGTTCGCCTCGATCAGCGCGTACGTGAGCGCGAACAACCCGATCGCCGACGTGGCCAGGCCGGGCACGTCAGGCCGCTGCTCGTGCGAGGTGTCCTTCGACTCGTCGATGAACAGGTACGCCGCCACGATCGCGACCACGCCGACTGGGACGTTCACGAAGAAGATCCAGCTCCAGTCGATGTGCTCCGAGAGGAGACCGCCGACGAGCGGGCCGATCGCGAGCGCGAGCGCCGAGACGCCGGCCCAGACCCCGATCGCGGTGCCGCGCTGCCGGGGCGGGAAGGTGGCCGTGATGATCGAGAGCGTCGCGGGGTTCATCAGCGCGGCGCCGACGCCCTGCACGACGCGGGCGCCGATCAGCACCTCCGGCCCGCCGGCGAGCCCACAGGCGAGAGACGCGGCCGTGAAGACGACGAGGCCGGCGACGAACATCAGTCGCCGCCCGAACAGATCGGCGAGTTTCCCGCCGGTCAGCATGAACGCGGCGAACGTGAGCGCATACCCCGTCACGACCCACTCGAGCTCCGACAGCGACAGGCCGAGCGACCGCTGGATCGACGGCAGCGCGACGTTCACCACCGTGTTGTCGAGCATGATCATGAAGAGCCCGAGCGAGACCGCGGCGAGGGTCAACCACCTGCGCCGCTCTCCGCCCAACCGTGTTTCCGTGCCAACTGTGCTCGTCGTTTCCATGCCCGAACCTCCTCGGATCATTCGTCGTACTCCGATACGGATACGGTGGCTGTCGCGGGGAAGGCCGGATGGGGCGTGAGCCGCTCTCGAGAGGTGCGGTCAACCGAAGATCGACCGAGGCCCGCGATGTTTGAACCGGGGTGGGAGCCGGTATTCCTTCTTGCAGGACGTGCCCCTACGATCCGTTTCAGCGAGATGAGACGACCGACAGCCCCGCTGTTCCCGCTCGCAGCCCTCGCGGCGCTCGCGTTCGCCGGTAACGCGTCCGCGGGCGGGGGGCTTCTCTCCGGCGCCGCCTCGCCCGTGACCGATGCCGTCGCCCCGGTCACCCAGGCCACGGCGCCGGTGACCGAGGCCGCCCGCCCCGTCACCGACGCGGCAACCCCGCTCACGGACGCGGCCGAGCCGGTGACGGACGCAGCCGCCCCGCTCACGGACGCGGTTGCTCCGGTCACCGAGGCAGCCGCCCCGGTCACGCAGGCAGCCGCGCCGGTCACGCAGGCGGCTGCGCCGGCCGTGCGGGCCGCGGCCGCCGCCGCGGCGCCCGTCGTCCGGCAGGCGGCAGAGGCGGCGGCCCCGGTCGTCCGCCAGGTGGCCGAGGCGGCGGCTCCGGTCGTTCGTACGACCGCCCGGACGGCGGCTCCGGTCGTCCGTACCGCGGCCGAGACCGCCGCCCCGGCCGTCCAGACCGCGGCGCAGGTGGCTGCACCGGTCGTCCGCGGCGCCGCGGATGCCTCTGCCCCTCTCGTCGCGGCGGCCACCGACGCGGCAGCGCCGGTCGTCGCGCACGCGAGCGATGCGGTCGGCACGAGCGTCGCTCCGCTCGCGCGGACGGTCGCGCAGGTGGGGGCGGCGCAGGTGGAGAACGCGAAGTCGGCGACACGCGGAACGAGCACCTCGAGCGAGCACTCCACGTCATCGAGGCGAGCGACCCCGGCGGTGCTCCCGGAAGGCTCGATTCCGCCGCCCGCTGCGACCGACAGCGGGCAACAGGTCACGACCCCGCCGCACGGCGGGGAGCCGGCGCCCTCGGCAGGCAGCCTCGTCCGCACACACGACCGTCGTGGCGCGCTGCGGCCTCCGCGGATCGCCGTCGCGCCCGCCGGGCCGCTCGCACCTCCTTCCGCAGCCTTCCCTGCGCTCGCGCCGACCGCGCCCGTGACGAGCACGAGCGCGTCCGCGCCGATCGTCCACGCGACCACGGCAGAGCCCGCATCTGCGAGCGTTTCGCGTCCGCACGGGCGCCGCGGGCTCGGATTCGTCTTCGTCGGCGGGCTCCTCGCCATCGGAATCGCGTTCGCCTCGACCTCGTCCGCCGGCGGCGGCGGGCACGCTCCCTTCTCCACGACGGCGGCCACGACGGGTCCGTTCCGGCTGGTTGCGCCCGTGCTCCTCTGGCGCCTGCGTGCGCTTGCGGAGCGCGTCAGGCCGGCGCCACTCGTCTTCCCGCTCGAGCTCCCCGGGTAGCGGCACACCGCTTCCCCTGGATCCGGGCGTCCGCCCGGGTCTCGAACGAGCTCGAAGGGAGAAAAGATGAAGCGGTTTCTGATCGCTGCGGTCACGTGTCTCGCGTTGACCGTCGGCGTGGCGCCCGCAATGGCCGGATCCGGTCTCGACGGTGTCGCGCAGACGCTCACGGCAGTGACGCAGCGGAATGCGAACACGGCGGGCGACGCCTCGGCGTCGAACGCCAACGGCACATGGCAGTCGAACGACCAGAGCCAGGCGGGCTCCGGCGGCGACGCCACGACCGGTGACGCAACCACCGGCAACGGCAGCTGCTGCAGCTCACCGGGCGATGCGACGAGCGGCGACGCGCAGGGCGGCGACGTGACGCAGTCGCAGGAGGCGTCGAACTCGAACTCGACCACGCAGGATGCCTCTGCCGAGTCGAAGGCCGAGCAGACGCTGCCCGTGAACGTGGCCGTGCCCATCTGCGTCGCAGCCACGTGCGACACAGGCGGGGTGACGCAGTCGAACACGAACAGCTCGGGCGACGCCGGGGCCGGGAACACGAACGCCACGTCGGAGTCGGACGAGCAGTCGCAGCAGGGCGTCGGAGGAGACGCCTCCACCGGTGACGCAACCGCCGGCGCTGCGACGAGCGGCGACGCGCAGGGCGGCGACGTGACGCAGTCGCAGGAGACGTCGAACTCGAACTCGACCACGCAGGACGCGTCGGCCGAGTCGAGGGCGAAGCAGATGCTCCCGGTGAACGTCGCCGTGCCCGTCTGCGTCGCGAAGGACTGCCGGACGGGTGACGTCCAGCAGTCGAACGAGAACCGTTCCGGCGACGCCTTCGGCGTCGAACGAGAACGGGACCTGGCAGTCGAACGAGCAGAGCCAGGAGGGCTGCGGCGGCGACGCCACGACCGGTGACGCAACCACCGGCAAGGGCGGCTGCTGCGGTTCCTCCGGCGATGCGACGAGCGGCGACGCGCAGGGCGGCGACGTGACGCAGTCGCAGGAGGCGTCGAACTCGAACTCGACCACGCAGGACGCGTCGGCGAGGTCGAAGGCGGAGCAGACGCTGCCGGTGAACGCCTACGTGCCTGTCTGCGTCGCGAAGCGCTGCGACAGCGGCGACATCCGCCAGGCGAACACGAACCGCTCCGGCGATGCCTGGGCCGGGAACGTGAACCACACCGGTCAGTCGAACGAGCAGTCGCAGAAGGGTGTCGGCGGCAACGCCTCCACCGGTGACGCGACGCGCGAGCGGCGGCTGCTGCAAGCGGCCCGAGCATCCGAAGGCCGCGTGCCCGCCGAACGGCGGCAAGGGGAAAGGCAAGAGCTCCCCGCGGCCTGCGTGCGACAAGGGATGCACGACGGCCGACCACGGGCCCGACACGACGTCGGGGAACGCGAAGGGCGGTGACGTCGACCAGCGTCAGCAGGCGTCGAACGACAACCGCACGACGCAGACCGCGCGGGCGACGTCCGCGGCGACGCAGGAGCAGGGGCTGAACCTGATCCTCGTGCCGTGCGCGCCGAAGTGCCCGCCCCGGCAGTGCCCGCCCAGGAATTGCCCTCCGCGGCGGTGCCCGCCGCGCGAGTGCGCTCCGTGCTGAGAGAGGAGGAGGACGCGAAGGACAGTCGATGAGAGGAGGGACGGGCCGCCGGCGAAAGCCGGCGGCCCGCACCCCCCGAACCGAGCAGGAACAGGAACGCGACGCCCGGCTCGTCGCCGCGGTCCGTGACCGCGACGACCCCGACGCGGTACGGGCGCTCGTGACCGAGCATCTCGGTCTCGTCCGCCGGATCGCCCGGCACCACGCCGCGCGCGGCGACGACGTCGACGATCTCGTCCAGGAAGGCGTCGTCGGCCTGCTCAAGGCGATCCGCCGCTTCGAACCTCACCGCGGCGTGCCGTTTCCCGCCTACGCGCGTGCCGTCGTCGACGGGGAGATCCGGCACCATCTCCGCGACCGGTCGTCCTGCGTGCGCCTCCCCGGCCCTGTGCAGGAGCTGCGCGCACGTCTCCGCGTCCTCGCAGCCGAGGCGCGGGCGGCGACGGGCGGCGAGCCCGACCTCGCCGCGCTGGCGGAGCACGCGGGGGTGAGCGACGAGGCGGCGGTGGAAGCGGCGACCGCGGGCGTCGTCCCGCTCCCGAGCGACGTGCCGGCGCCCGAGTCGGAGCTGCGCCGCACGGAGGCTCGCGCCGATCTCGACGGCCGTCTCGCCCGCCTCGACCGCCGCGAGCGGGAGATCGTCTACCTCCGCTTCTTCGCCGACCTGACGCAGGCCGAGATCGCCACGCGAGTCGGGATCTCGCAGATGCACGTCTCGCGGATCCTCCGTGCTGCGCTCGAGACGATGCGCGGCGCTCTCGACCCGTGAGGCCGAGACTCAGACGAGCCGGTGCTGTGTCGCCCAGCGGGCGAGCTCGTGCCGGGTCGAGAGCTGCAGCTTGCGTAGGACGTTCGAGACGTGGCTCTCGACGGTCTTCACGGAGAGGTGGAGGCGCGCCGCGATCTCCTTGTACATGTAGCCGCGCGCGATCAGCTGCAGCACCTCGCGCTCGCGCGGGGTGAGCTCGTCGAGCTCGGCGTCGCCGCCGACCTGCTCGCCGGCGCGGAACGCGTCGAGCACGAAGCCGGCGAGACGCGGCGAGAAGACCGCGTCGCCGGTCGCGACGCGCTCGATCGCGGCGGCCAGCTCCGGGCCGGAGATCGTCTTCGTCACGTACCCGCGCGCACCGGCCCGGATCACCGCGATCACGTCCTCGGCGGCGTCCGAGACCGAGAGCGCGAGGAACCGCACCCCCGGCCGCTCGGGCGCGACCGCGTTGATGATCGCGTCGCCGCTCCCGTCGGGCAGGTGCACGTCGAGCAGCACGACGTCCGGGTCGAGCTCGACGATCAGCGGCACCGCCTCGGCGACGCTTCCCGCCTCTCCGACCACCTCGACCGCGTCGCCGAGCTCGGCGCGCACGCCCGCGAGGAACAGGTCGTGGTCGTCGACGAGCACGACGCGGTGCGTCACGACGTCCTCCGTGGCAGGCGCAGCTCGACCTCCGTGCCGCCGCCCGGCGCTGGTCGACGACCGACGCGCGTGCCGCCGGCACGCTCCATGCCGGCCCTCGATCGACTCGACGAGCCCGCGGCGGCCGGCGGGCACCGCCGTCCGGTCGAAGCCGGCGCCGCGATCGCGGACGAAGACGCTCGACCGCGTCGTCCGTCGCCTCCGACGTACACGTCGATCTCGTCGACGCCCGCGAACTTCGCCGCGTTCGTCATCGCCTCGCGCGCGGCGAGCACGAGCGCGCTCGACCGCCGGCGTCGACCGGGCAGTCGCCGGCGCTCGCGAGCTCGACGCGGACCCCGTGGAGCTCCTCGACGTCCCCCGCGGCCGCCTCGAGCGCGCGCCAGCGATGGAGGCGCTTTCGTCGCCGAGCGGCTGGTCGCCGTAGAGCCAGCCGCGCAGCTCGCGCTCCTGGCGGCGGGCGAGCGAGGCGACCCGCCGCGGCTCCTGCGCGTGGCGCTGGATCAGCGCGAGCGTCTGCAGCACGGAGTCGTGCACCCGCGCGGCCATCTCCGAGCGCTCCTCGCTGCGGATCCGGGCGGTGCGCTCGACGTCGCGCTCGAGCGCGAGCCGCCACAGCCAGGGCCCGCCGATCAGGAGCAGCGCGCCGGCGACGGCGCCGGGCGCGAGCAGCGTGCCGCAGGACGTGCCGCCCTGGAGAGGAGCACGAGCGCCCGACGGCGGCGAGCGCGAGCCCGCCGTAGGAGAGCGGCGCCTCGGGGTGGAAGCTGCCGCCCTGGCGCCACGCGAGCGCGAGCCCGCCCGCGACCAGTGCGATCCCGACCACGGAGCGGTTCGAGAGGCCGAGCGCGCCGAGCAGCACGCGCCGGCGACGAGCGCGAGCAGAGCACGCGACCCACGACGCGCCTCGACCCGCCGTCCAGGCCCAGAGCGGCGAGGTAGAGGAGGATCCCCGCCCCGCCCGCCAGCGCCAGCAGCGCGAAGACGAGCCGGACGAGGGTCGGGTCGACCGCGAGGGTCTGCGCGATGCCCGCGCAGACCCCCGCGACCACCCGGTCGTCACTGCTCGTCGCGAAGCTCCGGCAGCGACATCCGGCCTCATCGTACGGCGCGCGTCGACGCGGACGTTCCCCGCGCCGACGTGCGCGTCGAGCACGAGCACGCGGGCGCCGGCGCCGGCCACGTCGACGTCCGCGTTCCAGCCGTCGTCCGTCTGTGCCGAGCATGTCGATGTGCCCGCGTTGACCTTCGCCGTCGGCCGTCGAGGGCGACGCGAGGCGGAACGACGACCCGCAGGTCGCCGACGTCGACCCGCGTCTCGAGCTGCGTCTCGCCCGGCGGGCAGCTGAGGTCCGGCTGAGGTCGAGCTCGAGGTCGCCGACGCCGAGCCGGTAGTCGTCCGTCCAGCTCCTGGGCGCTCGCTGACGACGTAGTGCCGGTCGCCGACGCCGCGGCCGGGGTGCACCGGGAAGACCGCGACGAAGATCGCGACCGCGATCAGCCGAGGGCGACGAGGGAGCCGACGACGATCGGATGCCACTTGAGGACGCGACGCATGCGACGCGGAGTCCGCGGCCGCGAGCGCCTTCCCGTCCGGTGTCGTCCTCCGCCGGGGCGGCGGCTGCGTCGCGTCTGGCGACCGCGGAGTCTGCGGGTGAGCCACAGGATCAGCGCCACCGGCGAGCAGCAGCAGGATCCAGGCGTCCCCGTCGGGGCCACAGCGTCGCCCGCGAGAGCAGGACGCGCCCGGCCACGGCGAGCAGCCCGAGCCCGATCAGCGGCCACGGCCGGTCGCGCCGGTCGCGGAGCGCGGCGGAGGCGATCGAGTCCTCCTTGCCCTCGTCCGGCATGACGAGCGCCGCGGCGAGGTAGATCAGGACGCCGGCGCCGCCGAGCAGCGTGAGGACGACGAAGCCGACGCGGTAGAACGCGGGGTGGATGCCGAAGTAGCGCGCGAGGCCCCCGCAGACGCCGGCGAGCATGCGATCCGAGCGGCTGCGCTGCAGGCGCCGGATCTCTGGGATGTGTGTGGTGTGTTCGCTCATGACCCGAGGATGGCGTGCGGAGCCCGCGGAGACCATCCGGAATGACCCTGACTCGACCCTGAGCCGTCCCGGGTCGACCACGCCGTGGACAGCGGTCGAGAACGGGACTACGGTCAGGTGCGTACGTGCCGTCACTCCCGGCCGCCCCTCCCCCAATCGAGGGGCCGCGGCGGGGTCACGTCGTCGGTTCTTCACGCGCACGTGCTATCCAGACTGGGTGACGCTCGAGCCCGTCAGGCGAAAACGACGCAGGAGACACGGCGTCCGGACGGCCCTCTGGGTCTCGGGGCTGGTGCTCGTGGCTGCGGCGTGCACGGCCGGGGCGGCGCTCCTCTGGTGGCCCGAGCCGAGCGTCGAGACCGACGCGCAGGCGCTCGCGCGGGTCGTCGAGCCCGGCTACGCCGGCGAGGTCTCCAGCGTGGTCGTCCGGCGCCCCGACGGGCACCCGATCCCCGTCGAGATCCGGCACGGGCGGCTCTGGCCGAAGAAGCAACTGCGGGTGGGGGAGAAGCTGACCGTCGAGGTGACCGTGCAGCGCCCGGGCTGGGCGGGGTGGCTCGTCGGCCACACGGCTTCGACGACGCTGGAGATGCACACTCCGGAAGCGCAGCTTCGCGGCCGCTGGCTGGAGATCGACTCGGGCACGCCCGTCGTCGCCCGGTTCGACACACCGGTGCGCACGGTCGTGGTGCATTCGGGCGGTGACGCGCGGACGCTGCATTTCGCGAGGCCGCGCAGGGCGATCGGCGTCGGTGTCACCGCCACCGGCAAGCAGGCGGCGGGCAGCGTCTCGATCAGCGCCGTGCCCCGCGTCTGGGAGCAGCTGCCCGAGCCTGCGCGCCTGAGCTGGTTCCCGGAGAAGCCCCGCGCACAGGCCCTCGTCGAGCCGGCGACCGGCGTCGATCTCGCACCCGATCGTCCGATCACGCTCACGTTCTCGCGTCCCGTGCACACGATCTTCGGCACGAGCCTGCCCAAGCTCTCACCGTCCACGCCGGGCCGCTGGCATCTTCTCGACGCGCACACGCTCTCGTTCGAGCCCCGCGGGCTCGGCTACCCGCTGAGCGGTCACATCGCCGTCCGTCTGCCGAAACCGGTCGGGCTCCCGCAGGCAGCAGGCCGCGGCGGCACCCGCACGCTCGCGTGGGACGTGCGCCACGGGACGATCCTCCGGCTCGAGCAGCTTCTCGCGCAGGCGGGTTACCTCCCGCTCGAGTGGACGCCGGCCGAGGATCCGGAGACGACCACGGTGCGGAGCGAGCTCGCCGCCACGGCCGACCCGCCGGCAGGGCGGTTCCACTGGCGCTACGAGAACACGCCGCACGAGCTGCACGCGCTCTGGAAGACGGGGGAGTGGAACCAGATCGTCCGGGCGCGGTGATCATGTTCGAGCACGAGCATCAGCTCGACGTCGACGGCTTCGTCGGGCCGAAGGTGTGGGGCGCGCTCCTGGCCGACGCGCTCGCCGGGCGGAAGAAGACCGACGGCTACAGCTACGTCTACGTCCATCGCGAGGTGCCGCAGTCCCTGACCCTCTGGCACAACGGGCACGTCGTCCTCTCCTCGCCGGGGAACACGGGCGTCCCCGCCGCGCCGACCGCAGCTCGGCACGTTCCCGGTCTTCGAGCACATCCCGATCGGGACGATGAGCGGCACGAACCCCGACGGCACGCACTACAACGACCCCGGGATCCGCTGGATCAGCTACTTCAACCGCGGCGACGCGATCCACGCCTTCACCCGCTCGAGCTTCGGCACGCCGCAGAGCCTCGGCTGCGTCGAGCTCCCTCTTGCCGCCGCCGCGGAGGTGTGGCCCTACACCCCGATCGGCACGCTCGTCACGGTCGAGAACTGAAGCCGGGCCTGCTCAGGCGTCGAGCGCCTGCAGTCGCTCGCCCATCGCCTTGATCACGCTCTTCTGCATCGCCGGCGCCCGGTCGAGGAGGTCCCAGAACCGGCGATCGGTGACGACGAGCAGCGACGAGTCCTGGGATGCCGTGACCGTCGCGTTCCGCGGGGCCCCCGAGAGCAGAGCCATCCCTCCGACGAAGTCCCCGGCTCCGAGCTGTCCAGCTTGCGGTCCCTGCGCGCACCTCCACCGCCCCTTCGACGACGACCATGAACTCCCGTCCCTTCCCCCTTACCGGGTCAGCTCCATACCGTCGGGAACGGCGATCAGGTCGGCGATGCTCGCGATCTCCGCCAGCTGCTTCTTGTTGCAGTGCGAGGAGAGCGGGACGCGCTTCAGGAGCTCGATCTTGCCGTCCTTGCGCAGCATCGCCCGATCCTATGCCACTCGGGTCGAAACTGGATCTGCCGCGATGCTGGATGCGCCGCCGTTACAGGAACCGGTCCGCCGAAGCGCTCAGGCGGTGGTCGCCTGCCAGCGGTCCGGCGCGAGCTCGACCGCCCTGCCGAGCCGCACGAGCCGCTGGAGGTGGGAGACGGCCTCCCCATAGGCGAAGCGCCGCTCGTGCGTGCTGAGCTCGTCGCCCCAGATGCGGAGGAGCACGTCGTCCGGGCTACGCGCGCCCTGGCGAAGATGGTGCTCGGTCTCGTCGAGCCGGACCTCGTGGTGGGCGCGGATCTCCGCTGCCCGAGCCCGGGCGTCGGTGATCACGCCGCGATGACCGGGATAGACGAGCGCGGGCGCCAGCTCCTCCAGCCGATCGAGGGTCCGCTGGTAGAGCGCGAGCGGATCCGGCTGCATCCCCGGCCACCAGGAGACGTTCGGCGTGATCTCCCGTAGAAGCACGTCGCCGCCGAAGAGGTGGCCGTTCGCCTCGTCGTAGAGCGTGATGTGCCCGTCGGCGTGACCGGGCATCAGAAAGACACGAAGCCGGCGCGACCCGAGGTCGAGCACGTCGCCCTCGTCCACGAGGCGGTCGGGCTCGGGCGGGACCACGCCCTCGAACCGGCCGTCGCGGTAGATGCGGTGGGTCACCTCGCGATCGACCCGTCCCTGAACGAGTCGAGCACCGGTCAGCCGCTGCAGCGCCCCGGCGCCCGCCACGTGGTCGGGGTGATGGTGCGTGACGACGATCGACGCGACCCGCGGCCGGCCCAGCCGGGCGAGCATCTCCTGCCAGCGCTCCTCGGCGTCCCAGAGATGACCGGCGTCGACGATCGTCCAACCGTCGTCGCCCTCGAGCGCGTAGGTGTGAACGTGATCGAGCGCATACGGCAGTGGATGGGTCAGCCGATGAACACCACCCCCGAGCGCCTCGATCTCGATCCCGCGCACGGGACCAGTGTGACACCGGCCGGTGGCTCCAAGCGCTCGTCGGGAGGCGCCCGAGCTGCCGACCCGTCAAGCCGCGCTCGGGGGCTCCTGTTCGCGATAGCAGAGCCAATGCAAGGACCGTCCGTCGGCCGAGCGCCGCACGACCACGAGGTTCGTCCCGTCCGGTAGCCGCGTCGTCCGCTCCTCGCGCTCGCTCTGCAGCGTCGGTTCGCGTTCGCCGATCCTGACCGCGAGCGTCGAGCCGTGCGGGATGGTCGCCTGCCCGTCGGCGCCGTCGATGGTGAGGCCGCCCGGGTGGACGTGCTCGCGGACCGTGCCGACGAGCTCGCGCTCCCCGAGGGCACGCTCCACGTCCCCCGTCGCGGCCCCGGCGCCGGTCGGGTCGTGCGGGTCGAGCGCGCCGGACTGGGTCTCGAGCCAGTCGATCGAGACGTCGCCGCCGACGGCCTTCACCCCGGACACGTCGACGTGCGGCTCGTGGCAGGTGTAGCCGGTGAGGAGCGCGAAGATCGTGCTCGTCGGAAACGCGAGGAAGAGGCACGTGCAGACCGAGAGCGTCGACCCGGCCGGGCACAGAATGCCCGACTCGAGGTCGTAGCGCCGGCCGTCGTCGTCGACGTTCCCGCCCATCAGCAGACGGCTCCACTGGCCGGCAAGCGCGTTCCAGACGAACCCGCATGCCTGCGACTGGAAGCCGTTCGCGTGGTTCCAGAGCTCGAAGACGACGTCGGTGAGGACGACCGCCTGCGTGAACGGGCCGGCGACCGTTCGGCACTCGAGCGGCGCGACGACGGCTCGCGCCTGGAACAGCCGGCTGCACTCGACGGGCACGATCGAACCTCCTTGCGTCGGACGGCCGCCCTGCGGCCTCGTTGCTGCGCCTGCGCGGAGGTCGTTCAGACCTTCCAGACGGTGAGGCTCAGGAAGAAGAAGGAGCCGGACATCTGCCGGATCCGGAAATGGTGGCCACCCGCCGAGAGATCGCACGGGTGTGGTTGGTAGATCGTCCCGCTGAAGGGCAGCGGGCCGAACGAGAAGCTGTCGATCAGGCACTCGACCTGCGCGGCGCTCCCCGGCGGGTAGCTCTGGAGCGCGGCCGTGCAGACGTAGTGGCCGGCGGTGGGCGCGACGAAATAGCAGTTCACGCGTCCGGTCTTCGTCTGACCCGATCCCCAGAACGTGTACCCGTCGGCCGAGAACCAGGCGCGACAGTCCTGGACGCACCTCTGCATGTCCGTGAAGCCGTCGAAGTGGTCGGCGTCCCAGATGTCGAGGTAGTACGCGCTCCCGGTCTTCCTGCACACGCTGAAATAGGCAACCTGTGACCAGGCGGCAAAGTCGCCGAGGCCGGGAACCTCCTTGACGATCTCGTCGGCTCCGGGAAGCAGCATCAAGGACGCGTGCACGGCGGCAGGCTCGGGCCTCAGGTCTGCGCTCGTCGCCCCTTCGCGCTCCTCGGCCGCCGGCGCCTCGTGGCTGGTGCCGATCACGAGCCGATAGTCCTTGCCGATGGGCATCGCTCACCTCCAGTTCGTACCGCGGTTCTAGCGGTCGGGTGTCAACCGCTCGTCACCGCGTCGTCACTGTGCGAGCGCCACGCAGATGCGACGGAGCGCACGCCGCGCGCGGTCTCGGCCTGCGAAGAGTGTCAGCCGGCGAGCGCGGTCTCCATGAGCCGCTCCATGGAGGACGACGGTGACATCCCCAGCTCCTCGCGTAGCAGGAGCGAGAAGGCGCGGTACTGCTGCAGCGCCGCCGCGCGGTTGCCCTCCGCGGCGTGGACGGCGATCAAGACGCGATGGGCGCTTTCGCGAAGCGGCTCGTCCCGCACCGCCGCCAGGCCCGCCTCGGCCGCTTCGCCGAAGCGCCCGGCACCAGTCAGGCGGTGGCAGAGCGCCTCGAGGGCATGGGCCCGTAGCGCGCGCAGCCGTTCTCGCTCGGTCTCGACCCAGTCCTCGTACCAGTCGGGCAAGAGCTGTCCGGGTCGCCAGATCGGCGCCACGTCTGCACCGCGGAGCTCGGTCGACGGATCGAGGACGCGTTGCGCCCAGGCGACGACGGCACGTACGTCGACGGCGACCGGGGACGCGAGCTCGAGCCGCCTCCCGCGTGCGTCGACGAGGCGGATCCCGAGCCGTCGTACGCGCCAGAGGGCGGAACGCAGGCTGCCGGCTGCGTGCGCCTCGTTCGAGTCGAGCCAGAGCGTCCCCGCGACGTAGCCCCGCGGCATCGGCTGCTCGTGCAACGCGAGGAAGGCGAGGAGCCGCTGCGCGGGCAGAGGCAGCTCGAGCTGCCTGTCTCCACAGGTGAGCTCGAACGTGTCGAGCAGCCGGAGGGACGTCGCGCCGGCTGGTAGCTCTTTCGTCGGATCCTCGAGAGGGAGGGCCTTCGTCATCGCGGGCACCGTTCACCGCTCGAGAGCTCGAGTCCGAGATGCCGCAGCAACGATCGGTTCGCCTGGTTCGACAGGACGCACCGCCTTCGTCGCGTCGTATCGGGGCCGCACCCCCCGCCTCGTTTCTACTCCCGTGGCGGGCACCTGTCAACGCGACATTGACGAGGCAGTGACGGGGTGGTGACGAACCGCTGCGATCGTCGCCGGCGCGAGACGCGCACCTGCGTTCCGTCGAACCGTACGGGCAGGGACAGCCCGAGAGACCGTCGCATGGAGTCCGGCCACGATGTCAGTTCACGAGCAGCTGAGCGTTCCGTACCATCAACAGGACACCGATGTCTACTGCGGCGCCGCGTGCGCGCAGATGGTGCTGGACTCGATCGGCGCGGGGATTCAGGCGCAAGACGGCATCTACACGGACGAGCGCAACCACACGAACGAGCTGGCGTCCTGGTACAACCCGCCGGACGGCCTCCAGTGGGTGCTGAACGACCGTCGGCCCACGAGCTTCGGCGGCTGGTTCGCGCTCTATTCACTCGGGAGCGAAGACGCGATCTCGCGCAAGCTCTGCTGGACGATCCATCACTACAAGGTGGCCGCGGTTGCGATGGTCTACAAGGGTGATCACTGGCTCGTGGTCCGCGGGTACGAGGCCAGCGCCGCTCCGACGGACTCCGGCGACACGTCGTACACGATCAGCGCGTTCGACGTGAACAATCCGTGGCCGCCGGTGCCGAGCTTCTACGGGCTTCCGCCTGCGACGCCTCCACCGCACAGCGGTACCGACGGCTGTGGCGGCGGCGGAACGCGCGGTGTCGCCAACGAGCACATCACCTACTCGACCTGGCAGTCCACGTACGCGACCGGCAACAAGTACGGGAGCCTCTGGTACGGGAAGTACGTCGCAGTCTGCGATCCGGATCCCCCGGCGACACGCCCGGGCGTGCAGGCCTCCGTCCGCAAGCGCGCGGGAGGCCGCCAGCTGCTGCGACCGGAGACCGCGATCCGGAACGGACTTGCCGGGCTGGAGCGCCACGGCCTCCGAGAACGCAAGGACTGGAAGTGGGCGCTCGACGGCACGGAACCGGGCACTCCCGTCCTCGTGCAGCGTCTCGACGAGATCGACTCGTACTACTTCATCGTGCCGCTCGTGAGGCCGAAGACGGGTGTGAGCGCAGCCGTGGCCGTCGACGCTCGCTTCGGTGACTACCGCCAGGCAATCGCGCTTCCGCGAGGCGGCTCCAGCATCCTGGGTGCTCTCGATCACAAGACCGTTCTCGGCGAGACGCTCGGCCGGACGATCGAGCTCGCCGACCGCGCGGGACGTCTTCCGGTGCGCAGGGAGTCGTACTGCCTGTACCCGGTTCTCGTGTGGCGGCCCTGTCTGGAGTCGTTGTCGCCGTTCGTGCCGTTCCACATGCTCACCGTCGGCGATCATCGGGTCTACGTGCGCCTCGACGGACGAATCTTCACCAAGCTCCACCTCGACACGCCGGGCATCTGACATCGCACCGAGCGAGGACAGGCCGGCGCGAGGGAGCCGCGACGTTTCGGAGACGGACGCGATCGCGAGCGCGCGCGAGCAACTCGAGCTGAGTGATGCGACGCCTGCGCGTGCATCCCTCGTCCAGCGAAGGGACGACCCGCCCGGGGGCGCCTACTACCTCGTCCTGCTCGGTGCTCTCGGCTCGGCGCTCGCGATCGCGGCCGTGGATGCCGCGACAGGGCAGGTGATGCAGTGGGTCAGGTTGCCAGAGGGCTCCCCACCACCCGTGCTCGAGCTCGAAGCCGCGCTGGAGCGGGCCGGAGCATCGTCGCCGCGTCGAGCGGACCTCGTCTGGCGGTCGTCTCGCGTCTCCCGGTCGCTGCTCTACCCGTTTTGGGAGATCGAGACGGGCGGCGAGGTGGTCTACGTCGATCACGCCGGCCGCGTGTGGACGTCTCTCGAGTCACCCCCGCGGGGCGCCTGACTCGCCGGCAGCCCTGCCGAGCGCGGCGGCCGCTGTCGTCACTCGCGCACACACGTGCAAACGTCGTCCCCGCATATCGGGGCTTCCTGTGTCCTTTCGCACTCGCCCGTCGCGCCCCGGCGACGAAGCGTCATGCTGAATCGAGCTCTTGGTCTCCTAGACCGGCGTCCGCCGGTTCATCGGTGAAGGGCCGCACGGGGTTGACAGCGACGGCGCCCCCGTCGACGGAGTAGACGCTGCCCGTCACGAAGGACGCAGCGTCGCTGAGGAGGAACTCGACCACGTGCGCCACCTCTTCGACCGTGCCGGGGCGGCGGAGCGGTGCAAGGCGTGCCCTGGACGACGTGCCTGAGACACCCGCGCTGCTCACGGCCGGAGTGCCGAGCAGGTTGGTCGGGACGATTCCCGGCGCGACCGCGTTGACCCGGACGCCGCGAGGTCCGCCAAAGACGGCCGCGGACCGCGTCAGGCCCAAGAGGGCGTGCTTGCTCGTGTGGTAGGCGACGAGATCGGCTCCCCCGCCGAACGAGCAGATCGACGCCGTGACGACGATCGAGCCGCCGGAGCCTTGCGCTTCGTACTGGCGAAACGCCTCGCGCAGGCCGAGGAAGGTTCCGCGGACGTTTACCGCCAGCACGCGGTCGAACTCCTCGACGCTCGCAGCTGCCAGGGTGGTCAGCGTCCCGGCGATGCCGGCGTTCAGGTGATGAAAGTCGATCCGCCCGAACCTGGCGACGGTCTCACGGACGTAGCGGACGACATCGTCCTCCTGCGCGACGTCGGCCTCGATCGCAAGAGCCTCTGAGCCGAGCTCGCCCGCGAGCTCGGCCGCGGCCGCACCGTCCGCATCGACGACGACCACCCTCGCTCCGCTCGTCGCCAGACGGCGGACGACGCCTGCGCCGATCCCGCCGGCGCCGCCCGTCACGACGGCGACCTTGCCCGTCAGCGAGCTCATCGTCTCGGCTCCTTACGGCTTGACATTCCGGTTCTCTTGTCCGAGGATCGCGGATTGTATGACGAGATGGCGAGCCTACAGCATGGCGATCCTACGAGTCTACGACGGCGGGAATCGAGTGCAGCCGCGACGGCTCCGGTCGACCCGGGCGGCGCCGTCACAGCCGGCGAGACGTCGGCCGGGAACGACCTGGCGTCGCAGGTCGAGCGCGTCGCCGCGCCGCTTCGTGAGCAGGTTCTCGATCTCCTCCGGCGCGAGATCGTCGAGCTCCGTCTGCGACCCGGGCAGCGGCTCGTCGAACGGGAGTTGGTCGAGCAGATCGGCGTCTCGCGAACGACCATCAGAGAGGTCATCCGCCAGCTCTCCGCCGAGGGGCTCGTGACGACGATCCCGCAGAAGGGCGCGATCGTCGCAGTTCCCTCGCCCAAGGAGGCCGCGGAGGTCTATGAGGTGCGCGCGCTGCTCGAGGGCGCGGCCGCGAAGGAATGCGCGCAGAACGCGACCGATGTCCATCTTCGGGCGCTGCGCGACGCGTTTGCCGCTCTCGAGCGGAGCGTCGCCGCCGGCGAGGAGCCGCGCCTCATGCTCGAGGCGAAGAACCGCCTCTACCAGGTCGTCTTCGACGGATCGGACAACCCCACGATCCGCGGAATCCTCGAGGCCTCCAGGCGCGCATCGCCGTCCTGCGCGCGACGACGCTCGCCGCCCCCGATCGCCCCGAGCAGTCCGTCGCGGAGATCCGCGCGATCGTCGAAGCGATCGAACGGCGCGATCCCGACGCAGCGGCCGACGCGGCGTCGTTCCACGTGCGGCAGGCGGCATCGACCTTGTTCTCGCAGCTCGAGTCGCCACCGGCGGAAGGAAGCGATGGGTGACGACGGTCCGATGCGAGGAGGGCCGCGCGTCAGGCGCGAGGTGCTGGGGAGGAACACGTGCAGCGCTCGCTCGCGCGCGCGAGCGAGTTCACGCGCGCCGATCCAGGAGTTCGTGACCGAGTACTGCTGGGGCGCGCTCTGGTCGCGTCCCGGGCTCGCGCGCCGCGTCGCAGCCTGGTCAATCTCGGGATGCTGACCGCGCTCGGACGCTCGCACGAGCTGGGCGTCCACGTCCGCGGCGCGGTCCGCAACGGCTGCACGCGCGAGGAGATCCAGGAGGCGCTGCTCCAGGCGCGGTCTACTGCGGCGTTCCTGCCGGCATGGAGGCCTTCCGGGTTGCGGAGGCGGCGCTCGAGGAGCTCGAGCGCGAGCGAGCTCGACGACGGCGCGGGCCCGCGTCGATGCTCCGCCGCCGGGCCGGTCTCCCGCGCCGGGGAGTCGCATGACGAGGCACGGGCGGTCGGGTTCGTCGGCCTCGGAGCGATGGGCGCCGATGGCCGCGGCTGCTGCTCGACGCCGGCCAGCGCTCGTCGTGTTCGACGCGCGGCCGGAGGCGATGGCCGCCGCTCGCGCGCGCGCGGCGCGCGGTGCGCCGGATCGCCGCGGAGGTCGGCGGACGTCTCCGAGACCGTGCTCGTCAGCCTGCCGACGCCCGGCGTCGTCCGCGACGGTCGCGCGCGGGCTCGCCGGGGGAGCGGCGGTGCGGACCTTCGTCGACCTCTCCACCACCGGCGCCGCGGTCGCCGCGGAGATCGCGGCCGTGCTGCCGCCGGCGGCTCGTGCACCTCGACGCCCCGGTCAGCGGCGGCGTCGCCGGCGCACGCGCGCGCACCCTGACGGTGATGGCCTCGGCGAGGACGCGCTCTCGAGCGGGTCCGTCCGCTGCTCGAGACCTTCGGCGCGACGGTCTTCCATGTCGGTCCGACGCCCGGCCAGGGGCAGCTCGCGAAGCTGCTGAACAACCTGCTGTCGGCGACGGCGATCGCGATCACCTCGGAGGCGATGACGTTCGGCGTGCGCTCCGGGCTCGAGCCGTCGACGCTGCTCGAGGTCTTCAACGCCGAGCAGCGGCCGCAACACGGCGACCTCGGACAAGTTCCCGAAGCAGGTGCTGACGCGGGCGCTTCGCCTCCGGCTTCCGCCTGGAGCTGATGGCGAAGGACGTCGAGCTGTGCCTCGCCGAGGCGCGCGCGCCGCCACGCTGCGATGCTGGTCGGCGGGATCGTCCAGCAGCTCTGGACGCTGGCCGCCACGCAGGCGGCGAGGACGCCGACCACACCGAGCTCGTACGGCTCTTCGAGGGCTGGGCGGACGTGACCGTCTCCGGGGCCGGGAAGTGGCGCATGCAGGCCGTTGAGCAGCGTGCGGACGCAGCAGCCCGGGCGCGCGCGCGATACGAGGTGCCGCGGTCCGCTACGGGAGCCTGCGGGCGCGCAAGAGCGAGCTCTTCTACCGCTACGAGAGCTACGGCGAGCCCGACGCGGAGGTCGAGATGGCCTACTACTTCTGGGTCCTGCGACGCGGCGGCGAGACGATCCTCGTCGACACGGGCTTCGATCCCGCCGTCGGTGCGCGACGCGGGCGCACGTGCCTGCTGCCCGCCGCGTCGAGGCGCTGCGAGCGCTGGGCGTCGACCCGGCAGACGTCTCGACGCTGGTCATCACCCATCTCCACTACGACCACATCGGGAACGTCGCCGCCTTCCCGGACGCGGAGCTGGTCGTCCCGCGAAAGGAGCTGGAGTTCTGGACCGGGCCGCGGCGAGTCGGCACCAGTTCGCATCGCACGTCGAGCCGGACGAGGTCGCCGGCTCGACGAGGCGCGACGGCCCGGGCGCGTCCGGCTCACCGACGGGACCGAGCAGATCCCCGACGGCGTCACCGCGATCTTCGTCGGCGGCCACTCGCCCGGCCAGCAGGTGACGGTGGTCACAGGCGCCGCCGGTGACGTCGTGCTGACGTCGGACGCGGTGCACTTCTACGAGGAGCTCGAGCCCGACCGACCCGTTCGGCGTGGTCGCCGACCTCGGCGGATGTACGGGGCCTTCGACCTCGTGAACGAGCTCGGGGCGGCGCCGGGTGCCGTCATCGTCCCCGGCCACGACCCCGAGGTGATGGCGCGGTTCCCGAGCTTCGGGGACCGAGCGAGCGGCCTGCCGTCCGCGTCGGATGAGCGCCGCGCAGTCGATGTCCAGCGACAAGAGGGCAAGGAGGTTCCATGAAGGCTACTTCGCGGTCGGGAAGGTCGATCGCCGTCGCGCTGGTGGCGGCCGCCGTGGCCGGCGGCGCGCCGCGACGGCCTCCGCGGGTCGTCGGCCGGGCACGATCCTGATCGGATCGATCGCCGGGACGTCGGGCGCCTACGGCAGCACGGGCGTCGCGATGGTGAACGGCGCCAAGCTGGCCGTCGCCGACCTCAACGCGCGCGGCGGCGCGCTCGGCAAGAAGTTCACGCTGCAGTCGTACAACGACCAGGCCTCGGCGACGCTCTCGTCGCAGCTGTTCCAGCGGCTCGTGAGCGCGGGCGCGGTCGCGATCGCCGGATCCGGCGACACCGGCCCGGCCACCTCGGCGATGGCCGACGCCTGCACGTCCCGAACATCGGCGCGGTCGACGACGCCGGGCTGACGATCTACCCGAACGGCCCGACGAAGCCGCCGCTCCAGTGGGTCTGGAGCTGGGGCTCAACACGTTCGCCTGGGGCGAGATCGTCGGGCGTACGCGCGCACGCACTGCAAGGCGGGCTCGCGCGTGCTCCACGACCCGTCGACCTACGGGCGCGGCGGCGAGGCCGGCATCAAGCTCGGCTACGAGAAGACGGCAAGAAGCTCGCGCTCGACGAGACCATCAACGAGGACTGGTCGACCGGCGCCACGGTCGGCCTGACCAACGAGATCAACAAGATCAAGGGCGCCGGCGCCGACTGCGTCGTGGTCTGGCTGACGCCCCAGGACACGGCGCGCTTCGCCCAGACGATGAAGAGCACCGGCGTCAAGCTGACGGTGCTGGGCAACGACGAGATCAACGCCGACAACACGTTCGCCTCGCTCGCCGGCAGCGCCGCGAACGGCGCGATCGGCGGCGATGCTGACGACCGAGCTTCACCCGAACGCGGCGGTGAAGTCGTTCCGGCGCGCTACAAGGCGCGCTTCCACATCGACGCCACGCCGTTCGCGGTCGCGAACTACGACGCGATCATGATGCTCGGCGCGCTGATCAAGAAGACCGGGTCGACCGACCCCGAGCAAGCTCAAGGACGCGTTCAACAGCGTCAAGAACTTCAAGGGTCTCCAGGGCACGGTCTCGTTCAGCGAGCAGAACCACGCGACGATCACGACGAAGCAGCTCACGCTCGTGCAATACGACGCGAAGTCGAAGACCTGGAAGCCCGTGAAGTAGCAGGCAGGACGGCGGCGGTGGGCGCGCCCGGACGGCGCCCACCGCCACCGCTCCGTGACGAGGGAGAGGGATGACCACCGAACGACCAACGCAAGAAGCAACTCCGGGACGAGTTCATCGAGGCGCGCGGGTACTGGAACGCGTTCTGGGACGCGCTGCTCGACCTCGACGAGGACTTCTTCGAGGCGTACATGCGGTTCTCGTCCGTGCCGTGGAAGTCCGGGCCGCTCGACCCGAAGATCAAAGAGTTCGTGTACATCGCGGTCGACGCGGCGGCGACGCACCTCTACGTCCCCGGGCATCCGCCAGCACATCAAGCAGGCGCTCGCGCTCGGCGCGACCGCGGCGGAGATCATGGAGGTGCTCGAGCTGACCGCCACGCTCGGCATCCACGCCTGCAACATCGGCGTCCCGATCCTCGTCGAGGAGCTCGCGCCAGCCGGGCAGCCGTTCTCCGAGAGCTCTCGGAGCGCCAGCTCGAGTTGAAGGCCGACTTCACGAGAAACGCGGGTACTGGAACTCGTTCTGGAACGAGATGCTCTGGCTCGACGCCGACTTCTTCGAGGCCTACACGCACTTCTCGTCCGTGCCGTGGGTGACGGGCGTGCTCGAGCCGAAGGTGAAGGAGCTGATCTACACGGCGTTCGACGTGTCGGCGACCCACCTGTACATCTCGGGCTTCGCCAGCACATCCGCAACGCGCTCGACTACGGCGCCACGCGCGAGGAGATCCTCGAGGTGATCGAGCTCGCGAGCGTGATCGGCATCCACTCCTGCACCGTCGGCGTCCCGATCCTGGTCGAGGAGCTGGCCGCCGGGAGGCTCCGTCGCATGAGCGCCGCCGCCGCGGCGCCCGCCCGAGCGCGAGCTCCACGCGCTCTACGCGCGCTACAAGGCGCTCGCGCTCGCGGCCGGGGCGGCGCTGATGCTCGATCGGCGACGTCGGCGGCTCGCCGGGCAGGTCGAGCGCGCTGCTCGTCGACTGCATCGCCGCCCGCAGCCGGGCGCGAGCCGCCGCCCGCAGCTGGCGGCCTGCGCCGCCGCGGCGCGCGGGCTGGAGCGGCTGATCGCCGGCGCTGCCCGCGGCGAGACGCCGAGGACGGCTCGAGCGTGCGCGGGCGTCGCACCGCCAGCTGCGGCGCGAGGTCTGGGACGTCATCCCCTGCGAATACGTGCCGTGCTGCGCCCCGCAGGCACGACCACGCCGAGCGATAGGAGTTCAGATGGCCGACTATTCGATCTGGGTCGTCGAGTACGCGCGGGTCGTCGAGTTCGCCCGGGGCATCCTCCTACGGCAACTGGAACGCCGGCACGCGGTCGCGCCGTACTGCTACGCGGTGATCAAGGGCGAAGACCACATCGCGGTCGTCGACACCGGCTACAACCACGTCGAGCTCGGCGAGGTCCTCGCCCGAGCCTACGGCGTGAGCGACTGGCAACCCGCCGACGTCGTGCTGAAGCGGATCGGCGTCGATCCCGCCGACGTCGACACGGTGATCCTCACCCACAACCACTTCGACCACGCCGGCGGCGTCGAGTTCTTCCCGAACGCCCACGTCTACATCCAGGCCCGCGAGGTGTCGAAGTACATGTCGGCGGTCGGGCTGCCGACCGGCTGCAGTGGCTGACGAGCGCGACCGACCCCGACCTGATGCTGTGGCTCGTCGGCCGGATGAAGCGGGCAAGCTGACGCTGCTCGACGGCGAGAGCGAGATCCTCCCGGGGCTCCGCGCGGTGCCGGCGCACGACACGCACACCGCCGGCTCGCAGTACGTGACGATCGAGAACGACCGCGACGGCCGCTGGCTCCTCGCAGGGGACAACTGCTACGTCTACGAGAACTTCACCGGGCCCGCGACGGGCGCTTCACGCCGATCGGGCTCGTGTTCGGCAGCGTGGAGCGCTGCGTGCTGACCATGGAGGACATGTGGCAGTACGTCGGCGAAAGGTCACGCGCATCGTCCCGTTCCACGAGCAACAGATCTGGGGCCACTTCCCGACGCGCGAGTTCGAGGACACGCTGCACGTCGCGGAGCTCTCGCTCGCGGCAGGAGAACCGAGTCGGGTCGAGGCGCAGCGGTCGCGGCTGGGCGGTGAGTAGCGCGCCCCAACCAGCGGCATGATCGGCCTCGGCAACATGGGCGGGCGGATCGCGCGACGCGTCCGCGACGGCGGTCAACCGATCGTCGGGTTCGACGTCAACGCGGAGCAAGCGCGAGCGGTCGGGCATCGCCGACGGCGGCATCCGTCGCGGCGCTCCTCGGCGCCGTCAACGTCGTGTTCCTCTCGCTGCCCGACAGCCATGTGATCGAGCCGGTGGTGTTCGGCGAGGACGGCGTGCTGGCCGAGCGCACGCGAGGGCCAGATCGTGGTCGACCTGAGCACCGCCGCCCCAGCTCGACGCACCCGGATCCACGGCGCCTCGCCGAGACGGGGCGTCGAGTTCGTCGACGCAGGCATCTCGGGCGGCGCCGCCGCGGCCGAGCAGGGCACGCTCACGATCATGGCCGGCGGGTCCGGGAAGGCACTCGATGCGATCGCGCCCGATCCTCGAGACGTTCGCGAGCCGCGTCTACCACATGGGCGCGCCGGGCTCGGGGCACGTCGCGAAGCTGCTCAACAACTTCCTCAACGGCGTCAGCCTCGCGGCGACCGCCGAGGTGATGGTCGCGGCCCGCAAGGCGGGCCTCGATCTCGCGCAGCTGCTCGACGTCCTCAACCACTCGAGCGGGGTCAACTTCGCGACGCTGAACCGGTTCCCGCGGATCGTCGAGGGCGACTACCTCGAAGGCGGGCTGACGGGGAACCTGATGGCGAAGGACGTCCAGCTGTACCTCGATCTCGTGCGGCAGCTGGAGGTGACGAGCATCGCGGGACCGTCGTGCCTCGGTGCGTTCCACCTCGCCGCGGCGCTGGGGTACGGCGACGAGATCTCGAACCGGGTCGTCGACGCCCTCGGCGACATCTCCGGGGGCGTGCGGCTTCAGAGCGGAGGGAGAGTCAATGCGAATCGCAGAGGACGCGCGCCGGCGCCGCTCGGAGGAGCGCGAGGTGAGACCTTCACCGGCACCGTCTGGGCGGATCCGGTGCTCGGCGCCGAGGACGAGGTCGGCGTCAACGACGTGTTCTTCGAGCCGGGCGCCCGCACGAACTGGCACACGCACGCGATCGGCCAGGTGCTCGTAGTCACGCACGGCGAGGGCTTCGTGCGGACTCGCGACGGGGCAGGGCGGCCGCATCGGAGCCGGCGACGTCGTGCACATCGCCCCCGGGGAGGAGCACTGGCACGGCGCCGCGCCGGACAGCTACCTCCTCCACGTCGCGATCTCGCTGGGGAGCGCGACGTGGCTCGAGCCGGTGAGCGACGAGGACTACGCGGCAGGGAGCGAAGCCTGATGCTGCAGGTCGTGCTCAGCGGCCTCGCCAGCGGCGCCATCTACGGCCTCGTCGCGATGGGCTTCGCGATCGCCTTCTACGTCACGCGGGTGATCAACTTCGCGCAGGGCCAGCTCCTGATGGTCGGCGTGATGGTCGCAGCGGCGATCGGACGCACCGGAGTCGGCTGGGTGCCCACGGTCGTCGGCGGCATCGCCGCCGCCGCGGCGATGGGCATCGTCACGTACCTCGTCGCGGTCCGGCCGGTGCTCGCCTTCGACCGCCTCAGCTTCGCCTGGCTCGTCTCGACGCTCGGCGTCGCGCTCATCCTCCAGAACCTCGCCGCGATCATCTGGGGCCCGACGTCGAGGTCGTTCCCGACGCTCCTGTACGGGCACGCCATCCACATCGGGGGCGCGACCCTCACCATGCAGGAGGTGGCCGCGATCGTCGTCGCGGTCGTACTCGCCGCCGCGTTCGAGATCGTCCGGCGGCGCACCCTCTTCGGGAAGGTCGGCATGGCGGTCGCGTACGACCCGGAGATGGCCTCGGCGCTCGGCGCCAATACCGGGCTGATGGCCGTGATCGCGTTCGGCGCCGCGGGGCTCTTCGCGGGCGTCGCCGGCGTCCTGATCGGCCCGATCACCTACGCGAACCCGTACCTGGGGAACACCTACGGGATCGCAGGGTTCGTGGCGCTGATGATCGGCGGTGTGGCGCGTCCGCTCGGCGCAATGGCCGGCGGGCTCATCCTCGGCATCCTCGAGGAGGCGGCGAAGAGCCTGATCAACACGCAGGCATCGGATTGGTTCCCGTTCGTGGTCGTCGTCGTGATCCTCCTGATCGCGCCACAGGGGCTCTTCCGTCGCGGCCGCGGCTCGCTGAACGACCTCACCACCGACGGCCGTCGCGCGAGGCCGTGTCGTGAGCCGAGCGGTCGCTGACCGCGACCACCGGCTCCGACGGCAGCACGGCCTCCGCAGGGCGGGCCGCTCCCTGGCGCGGCCCGCTCCTCCTGATCGGGATCTGCGCCTACGTGCTGCTTCACCTACTTCCTCGCGAACGAGCACGCTCTACGTCCAGGGGCTCGTGCTCGTCGCCGCGGTCTTCGGGATCCTCGCAGTGAGCCTCGACCTCGTCGCAGGCGTGGCGGGCCTGTACTCGCTCGGTCATGCGGGGCTGTTCGCGCTCGGCGCCTACGGCACGACGCTCCTCCACAACGACCACGGCTGGAATCTGTTCGTGCTGCTGCCCGGCCAGCATGTTGGCGTCGGCTTCGTCGGGCTCGTGCTCGGCTCCCTCTCGCTCCGGGTCAGCGGCCTCTACTTCGCGATCACGACGTTCATCTTCACGCTCGTCGTCACGGTGCTCGCCAGCGACCTCTCGATCACCGGCGGCTACGGCGGGCTGATCGGTCCGATCTTCCCCGAGTTCCCGGCAGGTCTCGACTGGCTCGGTCCGTCGCTGATCTGGTGCTGCATGCTCGGGCTGCTCGCCGCGATGCTGCTCAGCCTCGGCACTCCGCCGCTCACCGCTCTACCCGGTGCTGCTCGCGATCCGCGACGCCGAGCCGTTCGCCGCCGCCGCGGGCGCGCGGACGGCGCTGATCAAGATCGGCCTCTTTGGCCTCTCGGCGGCGATGGCGGGCGCGGCGGGCTGGGTCTTCGCCTTCCAGGGGATCGTCTCGCCGAGCCAGTTCGACTGGACGGTCTCGGTGAACATCCTCGTGATGGTGATCCTCGGCGGGATCAACACCACCGTCGGGCCGGTGCTCGGCGCCGCCTTCATCACCATCTTCCCCGCGCAGGTGAGCATCAACCCGTTCTGGCAGGAGGTGCTGTTCGGCGCGCTCTTCGTCGCGATGATCGTCCTCTACCCGCCCGGGTTCGTCGGGCCCGTCGACGCTGCTCGGGCGCCGGGCGCTGCGGCTCGCTCCGGCGGCGCGCCGCGGAGCCGGCGCTCCGTCACCACGGCCGAGGCGAGCGCCGGCCGATCGAGGCGACCGGAGGCCGCGCGCGGGCGCCCGAGCCCGGCGGACGCCGTGTCGGCACCGCGGACGGCGGCGCCGGCTCGCGGTCGACTGCCGCGGGATCTCCTTCGCCTACACGCAGGGGCGCGCCCGTCCTGCGCGACGTCGACTTCCTGGTCAGGAAAGGGTCGATCCACGGCCTCATCGGACCGAACGGGTCGGGCAAGACGACGCTCGTCGACATGATCGCTGGGCGGCCTGAAGCCGCTGGCCGGAACGATCGAGCTCGACGGCAGGCAGCTCGAGCTCCGGGCCCACCGGCGCGGGCCCGGAGCGGCTTCATGCGCACCTTCCAGGCACCGGTGCTCGTCCGCGAGCTCACGACCGCGACAACGTCGGCGTCGGCCTCTACACCCGCGTCACCGCCGTCGTCGCCGCGCGCGCCGGTCTGGCCGGCTGCTTCCGGGCGCCCGCGAGACGGCGCGGCGCCTGCGCGAGGCGCGCCGACGGACGCGCTCCGGTTCGTCGGTGCGGACCAGTGGGCGACGGCGCGCGTCGCGCAGCGTGCCCCACGGCATCCAGCAGCTCACCCAGCTCGCCGCAGCCTGCGCCGCCGACCCGAGCACGGTGATCCTCGACGAGCCGCTCGCCGGGCTCTCGCCGACCGAGGTCGAGCACATCGGCGGAGCTCCTCGCCGAGTTGAAGAGCGGCCGGCGTGAGCGTGATCCTGATCGAGCATCAGCCGCGCTTCGTCTTCGCGCTCTGCGACGAGGTGACCGTGCTCGACGCGGGCGAGGTCGTGGCGACCGGCCCGGCCGCCGACGTCGCGCGACCAGCGCGCGTCCGCGAGGTCTACCTCGGCCAGTGAGCACGAGCCGCCGCAACACGCTCGAGATCTCCGTGCTGCACGCCGGGTACGGTCGCTACGACGTCCTCCGCGGCCTCGATCTGCACGTCGCCGAAGGGGAGGCCGTCGCGCTCCTGGGGCCGAACGGCGCGGGGAAGACGACGGTGCTGCGCGCGATCATGGGCCTCGTCAAGCACCGTCGCGGCTCGATCAGCGTCGAGCGGCGAGGAGCTGTCCGGATGCCGGCCCACCGCATCGCGCGCGGGCATGCCGCCACTCGTCCCGGAGGGGCGGCGCCTGTTCCTCGAACCAGTCCGTCGAGGACAACCTGCTGCTCGGCGCCCTGCACCTGCGCCGCGACCGGCGGCGTGTCGCGGGCTCTGCTCGACTCCGTCTACGAGCTCTTCCCGCCGCTCCGCGACGCTGCGCGACCGCTCCTCGTCCGCGCTCAGCGGCGGCCAGCAGCAGATCGTCGCGATCGGCCGGATGCTGATGAGCGACCCGCACTGCTGCTCCTCGACGAGCCCTCGCTCGGACTGGCCCCGCTCGCGATCGACAGCGTCGCCGCGGCGCTCGAGAGCTGCGCCTCCAGGGACGCCCGCTCCTCCTCGTCGAGCAGCGCGTCGACCTCGCGCTGCGCGTCTGCGACCGCGTCTACGTCCTCGCCTGCGGCGAGGTCGCGCTCGAGGAGCGCGCCAGCGACGTCCACGCCGAGGAGCGGTCGCTGATTCGCGCCTATCTCGGTTGACCCACCAGACCGTCGCCCGCTGCGGCTACGGGTCGGGCGCGGGCTCGGCTGCTACGGTTCGGCGGAGTCAAGAGCGGGTCCGGGTTGCGCGTCTGTGCGTCTTCCTTACGCGTTCGTGAGCGAGTAGGGGAGGTGTTTTCCATGGCAGAAGGAACCGTGAAGTGGTTCGACGATGCGAAGGGGTATGGGTTTATTACCCCGGCTGAGGGGTCGAAGGACCTTTTCGTCCACCACAGCAACATCACTGGTGATGGCTTCAAGTCGCTTCCAGAGGGGGCGAAGGTCACGTTCGAGCCCCGTGAGGGTCAGAAGGGCCCCGAGGCGACCGAAGTCTCCGTCGTCGCGTAGTGCACGGCTGTCCGGGCCGCGCTCGCGGCCCGGACTCCATCCATTGGGCTCTCGACGAAGGAGGCGCCTTATCGCTGTCAAGGAAGAGAAGCTCGAGATGGAGGGTGAGATCACCGAGTCCCTCCGCAATCGCATGTTTCGCATCACTTTGGACAACGGGCACGAGCTGATCGGTTACACGTCGGGGAAGATGAAGCGCTACCGGATCCGGATGGGGCCCGGGGATCGCGTGCGGATCGAGGTCTCCGCCTACGACCTCGATCGTGGCCGCATCGTCTATCGGCTGCGGTAGCCCGGTGGCCGACAGGGCCGAGGAGCTCCACGTCGAGCTCGCACAGCTGCTCGCTCGCTACGAGCCGACGTTGAGCGACGACGAGCGCGCCCACCTCGTGCGCCTGGAGGAGGGCTACGGGTGGCGCCCAGGGCGCCGACCCGTGCGGCCCGACCCGAAGATCGCAGCGTTCCTCAACCTGTTCGACGGGGCCGAACAGGAGGAGCTCACGTACTGCACGCTCGCCGCCGGGACGGTCGAGGAGCTCCGCAACGCCTTCCGGCGTGGCCTGTCCCAGGCACCGAGCCTGGAGTCAGAGCCGTGATCAGAGGGCGCGATCAATGTCTCGGGTGACGTCAGCCGCGGCGGGCCCGTGTCTTGTGCTGGGCCTCGACCGCGAGCTCGAGCGCCTGCCGCTCGCCCGGGTCGTCTCGCTCCCACAGGCGATCGAGCAGGTCGAAACCGAGCGCGCGGCGCAGGGCCTCTTCGATCACTTCGCTGTCGCTCTGAGCGGTCCGCGCCCCGCGCGCCTTCACGGCCCGCAAGATCTCGTCGTCGACCGTCAGCATCATCCTCACCTTTGCCATAACCGCATCTTGGCATCGAGCTGCGTAGATACTCGAACTCGAGTCACACGGCAGCGACTGCACGACGTGTAGCAGAGATGCTACGATTCGTGTGTGGCTGAGGTCTCCGCACGCGATCTCCGCAACCACACTGCGGCCATCCTCCGCCGCGTCGAGGCGGGCGAACGACTCCAGGTCACGGTCAGCCGCCGTCCCGTCGCGGAGCTTGCGCCCCTCGGACGTCAGGCGTGGGTCTCCGGCGCCGCGCTCGAGAGGGTGCTCCGAGACGCACCCGCCGACCGCGCGCTGCTCGAGGACCTCGCTCCGGTACGCGAGCAGACGATCGAGCGTGCATGAGCCGCGCCGTCCTCGATACCTCCGTCCTCATCGCACGCGAACAGGGTCGGCCGCTCGAGCGGCAGCTGCCCGATCAGGTCGCCGTCTCCGTCGTCTCTATCGCCGAGCTCGAGCTCGGCGTGCTCGTCGCCGCCGACGCCGACGCGCGCGCGCGACGCCTCCGCACGCTCGGCGAAGTACGCGCCCTTGCGAGCGCGCTCCCGATCGACGAGCGCACCGCCTCGGCCTACGCCGAACTGGCGGCGCGCAGCCTCGCCGCAGGCCGCAAGCCTCGGATCCACGACACCTGGATCGCTGCGACTGCCCTCGTCAACGGGGCCGAAGTGTGGACGCAAGATCAGGACTTCACCGACTTCGCCGACGCCGTCCCCGTCGTGCGCATCTGAGATCGCTCGGCGCCTCGCGCTCGGCCGTGCACGCGCGTGTGTGCCCACCGGCCGGTAACCCCCTCGCCAGGGTCGGGGCGGGCGGTTGTAGGAGCCGGCCGAATCGGAGTACTGTGGATGCCTCGCCGTTGGAGGGACGTTTTGCCAAGCCGCGCCGTCGGCATTTGCAGGGCTCACGACCGTTCCTACCGAGCGATGCCTCGCCCCGCACCTGCAGGCGCTCGAGTCGAGAGGATCCGCCGTGGCGGATGACGACGGGCACGGCGCGGACGGCCCGGCCGCTGCCCGCAGGGTGCGCGGAGCGCGCCGGCCTGCCGCGCCTGCCGACGCGGCGGCGGCCGGCGTGCCAGGAGGACAACCGCTGCGTGCGACCGTCGATGCGGTCTTTCGCAACGAGCAGATCGTCGCCGACGCGTTCAAGGAGAACCTGAAGGCGCGGACGCTCGCCTCGGAGGCGATCGCGAAGCGGGCGGAGAAGGCGTTCAAGGAGTTCAGCCCGAGCGGCTACTCGAAGGACGAGCGCGGCGCGCGCACCTACCTGTCTCCGAAGGACGAGCTCCCGAAGACGCTCGAGGCGGTCGCCAAGGAGAGCGCTCGGACGCTGAAGCAGGCCGACCGGAACCGCGGGATCCGGCTCACGCGGACGGCGGCCCTCGAGCGGCTCCTCGAGGACAAGCGAGGCGAGCGCGCCGCGACGATCGGCACGATCGGTCACGCCGATCTCGTCGAGTACGTGATGGACCGTCTCGGCACGACTCCGGCGCCGGTCGCCTCGGCACAGGCGGCAACGGCCGTGTGCAGCGTCGACGACGAGGTCGAGGAGCGCCTGGGCCAGATCGAGAACGGCCAGCCCGCGGCGCCCGCGGCCGACACCGCGGACGACGAGGAGACGGACGACGACGGCTCCGGAGGCCGATGCCGGCGACGGCGAGCTCTCGACCGAGGAGCTGGTCAAGGCCAAGGTCACCCTTCTGATGGACACGGTGGTGTCGCCCGAGAAGCCGATCCGGATCGACCCGCCGGAGCACCCGGTCGACGAGAAGGTGATCCAGAGCAGCATCAAGACCTTCGAGCTCCGCGACGGCCCCGCGGACGTCACGTCGTACCACGACTTCAACAGCCTCCAGATCGCGTTCCGCCACGTCTGGACCGAGGTGTTCGACACGGAGCTCGAGGCGCTCGGCAAGGAGCTCTACCAGGAGTACGTGAAGCTCAAGGACTTCTCCGGGCTGGACGACGGCAAGGACGACCCGATCAGCACCGTCGAGGACCTCGCCAGGCTGATCGCAGACGTCAAGGAGCTGAGCACGCTGACGCAGGGCGAGCTTCCCGGAGGCTCGGCCTCCGGAGGCAACGGCTCGGGCCGCGCCGGTCCGGCAGGGGCGGGAGACCTCCGGGACGACCCGCTCTACAAGGCCCTGACGGGAAGCTTCATCGACAACGACGTCGCGGCAGGCGGTGCTCAACCCGCTCGGTTTCGGGATCGACTTCCTCGCCAACGTGTTCGCGGGCATGCAGCAGATCACGTGGGCGTTTCTCGAGGACGGCCGCCTCCCCGGCGGCATCGACGTCGTCACGGCGACGTTCGAGGAGAACGCCGTCACCGCCGGCACCGTCGAGATCGTCCTCACCACGTCGGCGGCTGCCGGCACGTGGAAGGGCATCGACTTCACGGAGCTCGACACGAGCGGTCGCACCGTCGACGTCCGCAAGATCTCGAACCACCCGCAGGACACGCACAGGATGCAGGTCTCCACGCAGCGGGCGAAGAACGGCGTGCTCTCGTTCGGCAAGGAGATCACGTTCGGATACCACAAGGCCCACTACTTCCTCACCGACCTGGACGAGAAGCTCAAGGATCGGACCCGCGTGACCTTCAACTGGCAGAAGGACAAGTAGTGGCCGCGATCGACACCTTCTCGGGCGTCAGCGTCAACCTCGGGGCGATCACGAGCCCGCAGGAGCGCACCGGCGCGGAGAACGGCACCAAGGCCGTCGTCCCCGAGAGCGACACCACGGCGGCGAACCCGCTCGGCGGCTCGAGCCGTCTGTTCCAGCTGCTGACGAGGCTCGAGAAGATGCTGCGCGAGCGCTACGCGTTCGACGTCTTCGCGAAGGACTCCGTCAACTTCGGGATCCTCGTCACCTACCGCCAGACCTGGGTGCCCGAGAACTACCAGGTCGGAGACCTGGTCTCGACCATCCCGCTCGCGCCGAAGGAGATCCGGCGCTACACGACCCGCAAGGTCACGAAGAAGACGCGGGCCACGAAGGAGCTGGAGGACCAGCTGCAGACGCGGCGGACCGAGTCGAGCGACACGGCCCGCGTCGAGTCCCAGATCGTCGAGAAGGCGCAGGAGAAGACGAACTTCAACGTCACCGCCAAGGAGTCGATGGGCGAGAAGGACGCGTGGCAGGTCGAGTCGACGCAGGCGTTCGGCGGCGAGCAGGACAAGCAGTCGGAGCGCACGAAGCGCGACTTTCGCGAGAACGTCCTGAAGAGCGCGCAGGAGTTCCGCCAGCAGCACCGGGTCGAGATCGACACGAGCGAGTCGGAGGAGCTCGAGGAGACGACGTTCCACGAGATCCAGAACCCCAACGACGAGCTGACCGTCACCTACATGTTCTACGAGCTGCAGCGCACCTACGGGATCAGCGAGCGGATCCAGAAGTTGACCCCGGTGATCCTCGTCGCGAACGACGTGCCCGCGCCGAACGAGATCGACGACGCCTGGCTCGTGGAGCACGACTGGATCCTGCGGCGCACGATCCTCGACGACTCTTTCCGCTCGGCCCTCGACTACCTGAAGGAGAGCTTCGTCGGCGCCGAGGTGAACATCCGGCTGCTCGAGTCGAATGTGCTCACGCAGAAGAACGTCGTCATGGCCGTCCAGCAGCAGATCCAGGTGCAGGCGGCGATCCTCCAGAAGGACGAACAGGATCTGCTCGAGGCGGTGCGGGACCTCGGGCAGAGCCAGCAGCAGCAGGGGATCGTCGACATCGTCAAGCGGATCTTCGATCCGCTCGGCATCACCGGGGAGGCCGACACGGGGGCCGTCAGCGCCGCGCAGGGGATACTCGACTACGCGAAGGAGACTCGCGATCGCGCGGACCGCGAGCGGACGAGGCTGCTCGCGCAGCTAGAGGTCGCGATGAGCGCGCTGCAGGCCGCCGTCGACAAGCTCTCGGCCGCCATTCGGGCGCATTACGACAAGGTCGCCGAGATCGACCGCCTGCGCGTTCACGTCAAGGACAACATCCTCTACTACATGCAGGCGATCTGGAGCCTCGAGCCTCCCGACCAGCGCTTCTTCCGTCTGTACAACATCGACGTCCCGATCATCGTCCCGCGGGACACGCCGGCGAACACCGCGCTCAAGGCGAACGTGGATCGGGGCTCGCGGCTCTGGGACGCGCTCCGCGGCCGCGACACCGCCGACGTGAGCATCGCGATGCCGACAGTCGACGTCGAGTGGAAGAAGCTCGTCGACGTGGCCGACCTCGACACGGTGCTCGGCTACAAGGGCAACTACACCATCTTCCCGCTCGAGGAGAACAACCTCCTCACGCTCCACATGATGCAGGACTACCTCGACGTCGGTGACGAGCTGCTCCTGCGCGACCCCGACGAGACCGGCGATTACACGATCGACGAGCTACAGCGGCTGGCCCAGTGTCTGCACGACACCGACAAGGACCTCTACGAGGACCGCAAGGAAGAGCTGAAGGAGCTGCTGCGACAGCGCCTCTTGTCGTCACGCGCGCTCGACGACCGTGTGATCGTGCCGACGTCGTCCCTCTACATCGAGGCGCTCGTCGGCACGCACCCGCTGCTCGAGGACTTCAAGCTCCTGCACCGCGCCCTCGACGTGAAGAAGGTGCAGGCGGAGGTCCGGCATGCCGAGCTCGAGAACGTCCGCCTGGCCGCGAGGGCGCTCGAGGGCGAGCGGGAGGACCCGGACATCGAGAAGAAGATCGTCATCGAGAACGGCAGCGGTGTCGTCGTCGAGCCGGACTAGCCCGGGCGCTGAGCGCGACCCGAGGTCGCCTCGATGCCGCCTCCGCTGACGAACCAGGACAAGGGTCTCGAGGGCGCGCGCCCCGCGACAGGGCCTGCCCCCGCCGCGCAGACGGCCACCGGCCCCGAGGCGAGGCTCACGGGCTCGAAGGGGACGGCCCTGCAGCAGCAGGATCCGTACGCCACGCGACGCGGGCCGCTGATGTCGATGATCGCGGCCGTCGAGCGCGCCAAGCGCGAGCAGGCCGAGGCGCAGGCGAAGGAGCGGGTGCGCCAGGCGAGCCTCGTGGGCGGAGCCGCCGCGCGGTTCGTCCACGACTTCCATCAGCGGAAGGCGGACGGCAAGCACCTCGGAGCCGGCTTCGGCGTCGAATGGCTGGTCAAGCAGGGCGTGAAGTCCTCGAAGGACGAGAAGGCGCAGGAGGCGTTCGTGCAGCGCAAGAGGCTGGAGCTGGAGAAGAAGGGCCTGGGGATGTGGTCCTGCCTGACCATGTATGCCGCTTCCCTGGACCGGTATGTCGACGCTACGTCCGCAGGCACGCCTCCGGAAGAACGCAAGAAGCAGGCGCAAAAGCTCCAGAACGGATTGGAGAACGCCTACGACGCCCAGGGCACCGGCAAGCAAAGGGTGTTCGGAGGGCGCGGAACGGTGGTGCTCGAAGAGATGCGGAAAGAGTTCGGCTTCGAGACGGTGCACATCGACGCCGCGCGGGGCAAGCCCAAGAAGGGCAACAAGAACTACACCTCCGACGAGGGGACACGGCGAGGCCCGCAAGGTTCCCAACCAGGAAGCGAAGCGTCAAGGGGTTCGTGACGGGCAAGACGATCAACGTGCAGGTCGGCGTCGAGCGCTTCGTAAAGCTCGGCAAGGAGATGAGTCGGGAGTCGCGGACGAATTGGGACGCCCTCAAGCGGGTCGAGTACGCCGTCGGCGTCGCCGATTCCGGCACACACACCTTCGTGCTCTCGGCAGGAAAGGTCTACGAGGTCCACTGGGACAAGGGCCCCACGGATCCCAAGCTCACGGAGGCCAGTGACCTCGAGGCGTTCTTCAACAAGTGGCAGTCCGGTGTGATCGCCGTTCCCCCGGGTGTGCTTCCGCCGAATTCGCCTGCTGCCAAGAGGTAGGGAGGTCGATCCTCACATGGCCGAGAATCACGCACGACGGCATTGCCCGTCCGGTATCGAATTCTCCTCGATACCCCGTCGGACACCCCGGCTTTGGGCTTCCCCGAGATCGGCGAAGCCCTCGCAGAGCTGGTCATGGAGAGCGCGCCGCGCTTCGCCATCGGGCTGTTCGGCGGATGGGGCTCGGGGAAGACGACGCTGATGCAAGCGATCGAAGCGCGCCTTGACCCATCACGCGCGATCGCAGTCCGTTTCAGTGCGTGGCGCTACGAGAAGGAGGATCAGTTGATCGTGCCGCTGCTCGACACGATCCGTGATGCCCTCCTCGTTTGGAGCACCGGGCACACGGGGCACCGGGTCGCGGCAAGGAAGACCGCAGGGACGATCGGGAAGGTGATGCGATCGATCGTTGCCGGCTCCTCGGTGAAGCTTCGGGGTGCCCGGGGCGATCGACCTGTCATTCGACGCGAACAAGGCTCTCGCGTCGGCGGAGCAACGTGCACGCGCCAATGCGGAGGCTCGTGTCCCTCGGTCCCCGTACCACGCGAGCTTCAACGCCCTACGAGATGCATTCGAAGAGTTCGCCGGCGAGGACGTCGACCGACGGATCGTTGTCTTTGTCGACGACCTCGACCGCTGCCTGCCGGAGAGCGCCCTGCAGGTGCTGGAGTCGATGAAGCTCTTCTTCGATCTGGACGGGTTCGTCTTCGTGGTGGGACTCGACCGAGATGTCGTCGAGACGGTGATCGACGCGAAGTACAGACGGGACGAAGCCCATACCACCAAAGACGGTGAGTCGACCATTCGCGGCTCCGAGTACATCAAGAAGATCTTCCAGGTCCCGTTCCCGCTCACACCGGTCGCGTTGGACCAACTGCCAGACTTCCTCTCCCGCGCGTACGACGAGGCGCATCTGCCCGACGCGCAGCGGACGGAACTCGCCCAGATGGTCGAACCACACCTGCGCTACGTCGTCGGCGACGAGAACGTCAATCCGCGCGAGATCAAGCGTTACATCAATGCGTACACGCTGCTGACGAGGATCCATGCTGATCTGGACCGCGCCGTTCTCCTTGCGCTGCAGACAGTCGACTTCCGCAACGACTGGGCGCCGGTCGACGATGCGCTGCTCGCCTACGAAGGCGCGTTCATCGACGCACTGCGCCGGCGCGCGAACGAGCCGAACGCCCTCGAGGATCTCGATCCCGAGCTTGTCTCGCTCCCCGACGACTTCCTCGAGTACATCTCACCCGGACAACCCGGCGAGCGTCTGCTCGCCACCGACGACATCCGGCGATACCTCTTCAACGCTCAAGCCGCGAGATCAACCCATGACCCCGCCCTGCAACGAGCGATACGAGACCTCGGAGCGCTCAGGCGAGCGCTCCGAGATGCCGTCAGAACCAGGCCGACGGACCCCGAGTTCCTCCGCAACATCCACAAGCTGGCACTACAGGTGCGTGGCGCAGCACCGCCTCCGACCACCAGCGCGCTCGCCGCGCTGATCCACCAGGACATGGAGCAGCTCGTAACCGGCGTCGAGCAACAGGTTTCGGCCGCCAAGTCGACGGTTGATTGGGAACTGATCGGCCCGATGATCGAGGGGTGGGAAGAGATCGCGAGGCGTGCCGCGAAGCGACTCCTGCGACTCAACCGTGCCGGCAACGTACTCAGTGGCGCGGGCTACGCGCAAGCCACGGCCTAGATCTCGGGTTGCGTAGCGTGCGACTGCTCAGCGCCTCGCGCTCGGCCGCGCGATCCGCCCGAAGGCCCCCTGGCCGCCGTCGTCGCTCGTGAACGCCGACAGCTGGATCGTCTCGCCCTCGAGCTCGAGACCGGAGCCGATCAGGCCGGCGGCGCGCAGACGAAGGTCGTTCCCGAGACCGGCCGACGGCCCTCGCGTCACCGGCGCCTCGCCGACGGCCTCGACGAACGTGGAGATCCGCTCGACGGACGTGGCGCGACCGTCCAGCCGCTCGAGCGCGTCGAGCAGGTAGCCGGCGCGGAGCTTCGGCCAGAGCAGCGCGAACGCGTCGGGGCGTGAGACCGCGTCGAGGCAGAGGTCGTCCCCGAGCCCCAGTACGGCGCCGCACTGACCCGGCGCGAGCGGGAAGGCTCGCTCGAGCGCGCGAAGCCGGTTGCGGTGCGCTTCGAACGTGTCGCGGCTCGCGGAGGTGTCGGAGTCGACGGCCATACGCGTCTGCTTCTCCTGCACCTCGCGCCACACGTCGATCTGGGCGGCACCGCGTGCGAGCGGCTGCGCCGCCAACATCTCCGCCTTGCGGCGTCGCAGGTGCGAGTGCGAGATGTGGTCGGTCGAGGCGAAGGCAGCGCTCTGCAGGCTCCAGCGGCCCTGCTCGACGCACGAGACGGGGATCGGCAGCTTCGCGCCGGCCCCGACGAGGACGCTGACGTTGAGGATGCGGTCCTGCTTCGCGCCGACGAGCTCCTCGCCGTCGTAGAGCAGCACCCGCGCGTCGGTCGGGTTGTCGACGACCAGCTCGGGCACGGAGCCCGAGGCCGATGCCTCGTCGATGTGGAGGCCTCGCGGTAGCGCCTCGTCGAGCGTGATGTACGCCGTGGCCGGGTCGCGGGTAGGGAAGAGCGGGGTGACGACGATCCCGCGGTGCTCCACGGGCTCGCCGAGCTGGAAGGGAAGCTTCGTCATGGTCATGTCTGCGTCTCCTCTGGTCGTTCATAGGAGTCCGCCCTCCAGACACGGCGCCTTACGTCTGTGGCGTCGCGGTTCGTAAGATCAGGAGGTGGCGGATGCGACTCGGCTCTCGATGCGGGATGCACGGGATGCTGAGGACGAACGACTGCTCGCCGAGGGCGAGATCAATCGCCTGCTCGCGGGCTGGGTGGAGACGATCCGCGACATCTGCGTCGCGCGGATGCGCGGGCCGGTGGGGGAGGATGTGGCGCAGGCGGTCTGCGAGCGGCTCTGGCGCGAGCTCAAGGCTGGGAAGCACCGCGACGGCCGTTACCCGTTTCGCGTCATCGTGCATTCCGTGATCAAGTGGGTCTGCAAGGGCTGGTACGAGCCGGGGTGGCAGGAGAGCGAGCTGTTTGACATCGACGGCGCGGCCTCCGACGAGGCGGAGGCGGTCGTCGTCGAGGTGACGCTCGAGCAGTTCGTCGCGACGCTGCCGCCGGGCGACGGCGAGGTCGCCGCGCTCGCCTACCTCGAAGGGCTCGAGCCGGGGGAGATCGCAGTGCGCGTCGGCAAGAAGCCGAACGCCGTCTACCAGGCAACGCACCGGAACGCGAAGAAGCTGCGGGAGTGGCTCGAGGAATGAGCGTCCAACCGAAGGTTGGCAAGTGAGCGTCGAGCTCGAGACCCTGCTCGACGAGCTCGCGCGCCGCCACGCGCGCGGCGAGCCCCTCGAAGTCGAGGGCACGCTCGCACGGGCCGGCGACCGCGCCGACGAGCTCGCTCTGCTGATCGAGGCGTTCCTCGCACGTGCCCCGCGTCGGCAGCCGACCCCGGAATCGCTCGCGTTCGTGAGCTCGCTCGACGAGCCGCCGCTCCTACGCGCGCGTGTCGCGAGGGCGCTCAAGGTCGACGACGTCGTCGACGCGATCGTGACCGAGTGCGAGATCGACCCGGAGGCGCGCCCGAAGGTGCGCCGCTACTACCAGCAGCTCGAGGGCGGGATCCTCGACCCGTCCCGCGTCGCTGCGACGGTGTGGGACGCGATCACCGGTCTCCTCGGCCGCTCTCGCGCGGCTTTGAGCGCGCCGGTCGTCCGTGCCGACACCCAGGCGGCGCCGATGTACCGCGCGGACACCTTGCTCGAGGCGGACATGTTGGCGAGCCTCGCCGAACCGACCCGGGGGCTCGAGGTACCTGACGAGGTGGATGTGCTGTTCCTCGGCCCTGACGAGGACTGATCCGCAGTTTCTACGCCGCGGCTCGGAACTGCTCAAAGCGCACAGCGAGGAGCTCGCGGTCAGGGCGCTGGCGGGCGCTGCGAGGGAGAACGATCGCCGACGCATGCGCGCCCTGCAGGAGCGCCAGCATCGGCCCGTCTTCCTCGTCACGGAGCCGTGGGTGAACCTCGACGACGTAGTCGGCCGAGACACCGATGAGATCCTCGTCGAACGCGCGGTGGTGGATCGAGCAGAGGCTGAGCCCGTTCGTCACGGTCGGCTCACCCGCTTCCTCCTGGTCGGCGACGATGTGCGCGGCATCGAGCAGCCTCGTCTCCTTCAGTCGGCAGATCGTGCACTGGTTCGCATACGCCGGCAGCACGCGTCCTCGGAACCGCGCTTGATGGAGGCGAACGCGGGTCTCGCGCACGGCATAGCGGCGTTCGATCGGCTCCGCGGGGAGGATCCAATCGCGCTCGTCATAGGACCCGACCATCCGCCCTGTCGTGAGTAGGACGAGACGCTGCTCTGGCCGGTCGTCCGCCACGAACACGGGCCACTCCGGTCGATACCAGCCGGGACGCGTGCCGACGAAGTAGACGAGCGGCGCTTGCAGTGCGTGTGCGGCGCGGAGCGCGCGGTTGTCGGGCTGATCGACGGAGCCCGCGCGATACGCGTAGACGAACCCGTCCGGCGTCTCCTCGTCGGAGTACGGCGACTTGTACGAGGTATTCACGCTGAGCGCCGCCGGCCCGCGCTGCGCCGCCGCTCGGTAGATCCCCTTCTGGTAGTTGAGGAACGGGACACGCCGCCCACGGAACGCGAAGCCCTCCTTGAGTCCGCCGACGTACGGCACCTCCATCCCGTGCTTCGCGCAGAGCACCTCGAGCGCTGCGAAGCACGAGGAGCGGATGTCGTCGTCCTGCACGAGCTGATCTTGACAGGTGTCCGCCATCTACCCCATTAGGCGCACCCGGTCCACCCGTAAGACCAGCCCATTCGGGCGATGACTCCGACAGTCTGGACATGTCAGAAGTGGCTGAATACGTTCCGAACAACTTGCCGTCGGCTCCGACCCGTTACAGCGACCCGCGAGCGCACGAGCTCCGCGGGCGCTACCTCGCAACATTTGGTGGCAACGAGATCCCGGTACCTGTCGAGTCAGTCGCCGAGTGCACGACCCGTCGGTGCTGCTGATGGACGAGCCCTTCGCGGCCCTCGACGCGTTGACCCGCGAGGAGCTCAGCCTCGAGCTCCAGCGCATCTGGACCGAGGACCGGAAGACGATCGTGTTCGTCACGCACTCGATCCAGGAGGCGACGCTGCTCGCCGACCGGATCGTCGTGATGAGCCCGCGCCCGGGCCGGATCGCACGGGTGCTCGAGGTGCACGCCCCTCGGCCCCGCTCGCTCGGCCTCACCGCCCACAGCGACGAGCTCGACCAGGTGGCCGCCGAGCTGCACGAGCTGCTCTTCGCGCGCACGCTGCCGTCCGGCGACGTGCAGCCCGTCGCCGCCGCGCGACCTCGGGCGGCGTCGCTGGACTCGGGCTAGCCGTCTCGGTCTCGAGCGCTGATGCCCGCACCGGATCACTGTGCATGCGCGCGCCGCGCGAACGTGTTTCAATCGCCGACGGCACTGGCGTCGATCTCCGGAGGCAGTCGTGGA
>CAVQJQ010000003.1:0-13938 GCA_963712915.1 uncultured Actinomycetes bacterium | reverse complement strand
GGCGGCGCAGGAAGTCGCCTGGGCCAGTGTTCCGCACTGCCCGTGAGTGCGGCCGCACCGCGCGATCGCGATGATCATCCGATCGTCTGTCAGACCCTGCTGCGTGAGATCACAGTGGTCGAGCGGGAGGCTCTGATGGAGTCGATCGAGCAGGTGCTCGAGGGATACGCGGCCGCTGTACGCGCGAGGGATGTGGACGGCTTCGTTTCGCTCTATGCGAACGACTTGTGCGCCGTCACGGGTGGGAGCGTTGCGTCGTACGAGGGCTCGGACGCCTGGCGCGACACGGCCGAGGCGTGGCCCGGCTCGCTCGGCGAGCAGTCGCGGTCGAACTCGAACACGTCCAGACGGTGGTTGGCCGACGGGACCGAGTGACGGCGATGAAAAACAGGCTCACGTGGGCGCTGGAGAAGACGCCGGGACCGCTTGCCTGCGCGAGTGTGTAGGAATGTCCCCCGATCGCGCGCCGGGTCAGAGGACGACGTAGTCGATCACGCGCCCAAGGCACTCTGCGTGTGATTCCGCAGCAGTGTCCAGGGTCAGGCGCGGTTCGTCCCACGGTTCGTACTCGCGTTGCTGCACGTCGCGCCAGGTCGGGACGGTGTGACCCTCGAGGTCAGCCGTCCGTGATTCGACGCGGCGGCGATGCTCGACCTCGTCGAGGCAGACCACCTCGATCGTCCGGACCGGCGTCGCAAGACGCTGCGCGAGGTCACGCCAGCCGCGACGTGCCTCTTCCACCGGGTTCACCGCGTCGACGACCACCGTTACGCCGGCCTCAAGTGACCCCTCGGCAACTGCGTGGGCAACGACATACGCCGCGAAGCCGGTGGGCTGATCTCGCGCCACACCCGCCCGCCACAGCGCCGCCTCGATCGCATCGACACGCAGATACGCGGCCGAAAGGCGGCACGCAACGGCACGGGCCAGACAGGTCTTGCCGACACCCGGAAGACCGCCGAACACGATCAGCATCGAAAGAGCCTGGCACAGACAACTCGGAGCGGGAGACAGTGGGCTCTGTTCGGGAATGTCACACGTCCCTCGACGAGCCGAGAAGTGGAAAGGCTTCCGTCTCTTACGTGGCAGGCGTGACGGTCGTGCGCATCACACAGTTCCTCTTCCCCTTGGGTCGGAGGTAGGTGAAGCCGGCCCGTTCGAAGACGCTTCGGGTGCTGTTGTAGAGCACGGACACCTTCTTGCCCTCGGTGTCGTGCGGGTAGCCCTCGACGACCCCGCCACCGGTCTGCGCGATCAGGTCGAGGGCGCCCTGAAGCGCGACGGCTGTCAGTCCCTTTCGCCGGTAGCTGCCTGTCCACGAACACGCAGGTGATCCGGTAGTCGGGCAGCCTGTCGAGATCGGCCTCGTACTCCTTGCGGTGGTAGATGTTCGGCAGTTCCTCCGGGGAGCCGTACTCAGCCCAGGCGACCGCTTCATCGCCGTCGAAAACCAGCGCAGCGTGCGCTCGGCCCTCGTTGACCAATCGCTGCTTCAGAGCGCGGTTGTCGTCCGCATCGAACGTCTTCTCGGAATGGAAGGTGTGGAACCAGGTACACCAACAGCCGCCAAACACACCGTTGTGTCGTTCCGCCAGTCGCGCGAAAGCGTCCCACGTGTCCGGTCCAAGGGCCTTCACGACGTACTCGCTCATGGCATCCCTCTCGTTCTCGCCCCGAGCGCCCGGTCAGCGCCAGTCACGGCGTCAGCCTAAACGAGTAATCCCTCTGGACGGACTCCGCGGCGTCGTACGCTGTTCGAGCGTGCCGCCCCAGACCCGATACGCCCGTAGCGGCAATGTGAATATCGCGTACCAGATCGCTGGTGCGGGGACGGTCGATCTGCTGATGATTCCGGGCTGGGTAACCCATCTCGCCCTCGACTGGCACGAGCCTCGGTGGGTCCGGTGGTTCGAGCGGATGACGGCCTTTGCGCGCATCATCCGCTTCGACAAGCGAGGTACCGGCATGTCCGACCGGCCGCTGGGAATCCCGACTGCTGATGAGCGGATGGCAGATGCCCTCGCAGTGATGGACGCCGTGGGAGTCGCGCGCGCGCATGTGCTCGGCTGGAGTGAAGGCGGGCCGCTCGGCGTCATGGTCGCGGCGACCTATCCAGAGCGCGTAAAGAGCCTCACCTTGTATGGGACACAGGCGACGTTTAGGCGCCGCCATGACTATCCCTTCGGCGACGAGGAATCCGAAGCCTTCTACGGGGAACTCGAGCGGGACTGGGGCAGCGAGGTCTTCGCACGCGAGTTCATTCCTGACGCGGACCCAGCGGCGGTCAGGCGTCTCGCGGCGTACTATCAGGCCGGCGCGAGTCCAAGCGCCGCGGTGGCGCTCGCACGCGCCAACGCGGCGATGGACGTTCGGGGGCTGCTCGCTTCCGTCCGCGTGCCCACGCTTGTGGCCAATCGCCAACACGACCCCGTCGCGCCCGGCGAGACGGGGAAGTACCTTGCCGAGCGGATTCCCGGAAGCCGGTTCATCCAGCTTCCTGGCTCGGCACACGCGCCCTGGCTTGGAGATGCGGAGCGGTTCTGCACCGAGGTCGAGCACTTCGTCACCGGCGTCCGCCCGGTCGAGCGTGAACCGGGCGCGGTGCGCACGATCCTTCACTGCGACATCGTCGGCTCGACCGCGCGCGCGGTGTCACTTGGCGACGAGCGATGGAGCGAACTCCTCGCGGAATACGACGTGAGCGCCCAGCGGCCGTCGGTCTGATGCGGGCCGGATCGTCGACCGCACCGGGGATGGCTTCATGGCGGCGTTCGTGGGCCCCGTCGGCGCGATCCGCGCCGCGCGGCTGACTCCGGCAAGACGCGCAGGAACTCGACCTTCAGGTACGTGCCGGTCTGCACATTGGTGAGGTGCGTGAGGAGGGAGGGCTTCTGCGCGGGATCGCAGTTCACGTCGCCGCGCCGGCGCCATGTCGGAGGCATCGGGTGGCGAAATTCTCGTCTCCGAAACCGTGCGAGATGTCGTGGCGGGGGCGAACCTCAGCTTCAGTGATCGCGGGGCCCGCGAGTTCAAGGGGATAGAGGGGCAGCGGCGCGTATTCGCCGTGACGGTGGAATCCGACGGCAGTTGACCGAGGGGATAGTCGCGAACCGAACCTCTGAGGAGGGCGGAGTCCCCCGTCTCCGGTTCGTCGCTCGAGCGGCGACGTCGCGCGAGAGATTCACTCTCCCAGCTCGGTAACAAGCCGGACTCCCTCGGAGCGCTCGCAGCCGCTTCCGTTCGGCCGCCTCCGCGATCTGATCCGCGCTGAGGTCGATACCGAGCGCGTCGGCGCCCAACGAGGTCGCCCAGCGGGGACATAACCAAGGCCACAGCCGAACTCCACGTACCGATGGCCGGCCTCGAGGCCCGCATCGAGAAGCAGCGCAAGGGTTCGTCGATCATGGATCTGGCTGATCACCCTGAGCCGCGCATGACCGGACTTGCCGGCATCGAGAACGTACTTGTCACCGTGGGCCGACATCGGGGGCGGAAGGCCAACGCAGCTCGGACATCGGCGCTCCAGAGCGCTCGGCCGACGAGTGACGCTCAGGTGCGCAAGCGTGCCGAAATGTCCCCCGCGGCTTCCTGCGAACAGCTCGAGCCCCAGGGCAGGCGTGGACCAGTATGGCGGCCGCCCTCGCCGGAACCGCTCGGCCGTCGCATAGACCTGCTCCGGATCGGAGGTCTCCTCTTCCACGCTTGCGCCGTAGCGCGCCGCGAGTTCCGAGACCGGGTAGCGCGCTTCCGGACGAACGTGGGCGCCGACCATCACGATCACGCACGGCCTGTCGCCAGCTCCCACGAACGCATGCTCCGTCCAGGGAGGCGAGTGAAAGAAGTCCCAGGTCGAGGCGTCGCTCGTCGCCCTCCACGAGCAGCCTGCACTCGCCTCCGAGAACGAGGAACGCCTCCTGATCCGACTCGGCGTGATAGACGCCGCTCTGGCCAGGCTCGAGCACGGTCACGTTGATCCCGAACTGCGGAAACTCCACCTGGGGTGGCCGTACTCGTTCGCGAACCAGCACGCCGCGCCCCTCGTCTCCGACGTGAACCACTCGGCATCGCGCACGTTGACGATGAACACAGCCCTCGGTGACAGGGGCGAACCCGGCGCCAGCGTCCTCGAGCCGTGCTTCGGTCAAGAACCGGATTCTCGCAGCCCAAACGACACATCCCTGACCTGCCCGAGTGTGAGCGAATGTCCCTCGACATGCGCATTCGGGTCGAGGTGCTCTCGAGCCTGCCAGCGTCCGATTCATCCGCTGGTCGAGACTGCGTAAAGCTGCCATTCGCCGGGCACGCCCTTGAGCTGGCGCTCCCTCGTTCGTCGAACTCGATCGAGAGCCCGCCACGAGGTCTTTGACGGTGCGGGAGACGATCACTTCACCTGGCCCGGCCTCGGCGGCCACGCGCGCTCCGATGTGCACGGCGATCTCCCCGACCTTGCCGTCGAGCCGTTCGCACTCGTGTGCAGCCCTGCGCGAAGCTCAAGCCCCAGGTCGCGCACGGAGTCGATGACGGCTCGGGCGCAGCGGATCGCCCGCGCCGGGCCGTCGAAGACCGCGAAGAAGCCGTCCCTGGCGGTGTCCAGCTCGCGCTTGGCACGTTCTGTGCGATGTACCTCCCTCCCTCGACCGCGATGAGCCGGTCTCCCAGGGATGCAGCACGAGCGTCGGCGCACTGATCGACGAGAGGACGTAGCGACGAGGACGATCGCCTCCGTGAGGCTGATCGGGTAGCTGACGGTCGCCGGGGTGAGAACGAGAACGACCGTCGCGCCCACGACGATCGCTGCGTTGATCACCACGACGCGCACGTACAGCGACGTGCGCCGGTAGCGCCCGGCAATACGTTCGACGGCCGTCCAGGCCAGCTGCCGCCGGCGCTCTGGCCATCGGTGCGCTCAGGACTCGCTGCAACGAAAGGGGCGGCCCGCGTTCGCGTAGGCGACAGTCGTCCAGACGATGAAGACCGTCAGGCCGGCGACGAACGCCGCTCGATACGCGGCCGTAGCCGACGAGGCCGAGCGAACACCTGGCGCATCCGCCGATGAATGCGCGCAGGCCTGCGCCGCCGGGTGCCGGCGACCGGAGGCGTATCCTACGAACGCGATCAGCGACAACCTCGGAAGCGGACTGGTTCTGCTCCTTCTGATCCCGACCGTCGCCCTCGCCGTCGGAACCCTCGGCGCCCTCCCCCTAAACACAACACGACACGCCTGAACGCACACGCGTCCCGGGTCTCACGCGCTCAGGGTGCCACACTGGCCTTAGCGAGCGTGCTGTTCCTCGACGACGAGTAAGAAGATCACCGGGACGCCGCCCTTCGGGCCGAGTTCACGGTAGGCGTAGGTGACGCCGCCCTGAGCCTCGGGCGCGACCCACGAGAACCTGCGCACGTGGGTCGAGGGGCGCGACGGTCTCAACCACGAGCATGTCTTCACGAGTACGTCGACCGACGTTGGCGCCACCCGGTCGGCACCGCAGTCGGTCGAGAGCGCGGGAGACCATTGGCGGATCGTTGCCCCACACGGCCGACCCGCGTCTCGACCCGCGTTCCGACTAGCCGTCGACGAGGAGACTCTGGATCGGGCCCAGCAGGCGGCGGGTGCGGCGCGAGACGCCCGGCAGCAGCAGGAGCCTGTGCGTGGGAGGTGCGCCTCGTCGACGCCGCGCCAGCTGCTCGGAGGCGGTCGGCCGCCAGACGTCATCGACCAGTCTCGCCGGATCACCGGCGACCTCGTCGAGGGGAATCTCCAGGTGCTCGGCCCACAGTCGGTGTCGCGTGGCCGCCGCCAGCGCCGGGTCGTCGATGACGAGGTTCACCTCCGTGTCGTTGAAGAGCGAGTGCTCGTTGAGGTTGGCCGACCCAAGGGTCAGCCAACGATCGTCGACGATGCCGATCTTGGCGTGGACGTAGACCGGCTCGGTCGCGCGGCTGCCTCGCGCAACGAGGGTGCAGCAGAGAAGTCGCTCATCGACATCTGCCTCGCTGAGCACCGCGAGTTGGCCGCGGGTGTCGTCCGCACCCGTGTTCGGATGTGCCGGCAACACCACGACCATCCGGAATTCGTCCGACGGCGGCCTCCTCAGCCGGTCGGCGAGGATCTTGACGATCTCGCTCGACCAGAGGAACTGATTCTCCAGGTACACGCAGGGTCCGGGCCGCGCGGAGTGCCCCGACATACGCCTCCAGGATCGAGAAGTCCCCGAGCGGGAGGCTTCGGTACACCCGTTCGGGCACCGTTCGGGCGACCTGCACGGCGACATCCCCCACGGGCTCTACGGGCTCCGGCGTCGCGAGCCGCTCTCCGGTGACCTCCTGCCAGCGCATCCCGAAGTGGAGGTCCAGATCCCCGACGACCGGCCCCGCGGCCAGAATGGTGGCGTCGTGCCAGCCGTTGCCGTTCCGGATCGGATGGCGGCCGCTGTCGAACCGGTCGCCGGAGAGGTCCTGGTGAGGTCGATCCCGCCGACGAACGCCTGGCGTCCGTCGATGATCACGAGCTTCTCGTGGTGACAGTGCAGCGGCCGCTCGCGGCGATCGGTCGCGACGCGAAGTCGTGCGCCGTCGGCGAGGTCGGCCATCACCGCTTCGACCTGACGCCGGCCCGGCCGGAACAGCGGTAGGGGCGCCCCTGCCCAGGCCAGAAGACGCACCTCGACACCGCGGCCGGCGGTCTCCCGGAGGAGTTCCGAGAGCGCCTGGCGGTCGTCTCCCCGAGCGAGCTCGAACTCGGGGCTGAATAACGATCCTGTGAGGTCGACGGAGCGCTCGGCAGCCCGTATGGCGGTCGCGATGCGCGGCAGCGCGACGGCTCCGTCGACCAGTACGTCGACGCGATCTACCTGCGCGCGGAGGAAAGCCGTGGGGAGCCAGGTACGCCGCGGGCGCATCGAGGGCGCCCTCCCAACCCACGCGCCGCGGAGGGCGACGACGATGATGGACGCGCATCGACCGCTCGACCGCGTCTCCAAGCACTGAGTCGACACGTCCAAGCGAGTCCGCGAAACGCGACGGCGGACGGACGCGGCGTGAGGGCGCTCGTTCTCATGGCGCGGGTCGGTCCGGGCTCCCGTCACCTTTCCCACACTCTCCCCGGAACAAACGGCGGTCCTGTGAACCGTCGTGGGCTCGTCCTCAGGTGAGCGCAATCGGCGGATCCTCGACGAGAAGCTCGGGATCGTCGCCCTCGCTCGGGCTCCGCCGAATCACTGCGGACGCTGACGCCCGTCGAGCACGAGCTCTCCGAGGGCGTTGTCGAAGGTCATCTTTCTGCCGGCTGCAGCTTGAGCACGGGCCTCCACTCTCGAGCCGCGCGAGCCGCGCGAATAGCTGCTCGAGACGCGCGACCCGGTCGCCTGCACGATGCGCCGCTCCTTCGGGGAGAGCGGACTGCGGAACGGCGAGCATTCGAGCTAATGCGCGCGCACGTCCCGCCGGCTCAAGCCCGACCTCGTCGATGAAGGTGCAATGCACGTCACCGCCCAGCAGGAGGATCGAGCCGGCGGCCTGCTCCTTCTTATGCGTGCGAGCGCCGCAGCCACTCGCACAGCTGCTCGAACGAGCGATTGAAGGCGGCCCAGTGCTCGAGATCGACGGCGCGTCGAGCCGCTCGCTCAGGTTCGCCGCGAGCCGTCCCCAGCGACCCGCGCACGACGCCTCGTTCCATGCCTGGAGGTGATCGATGCCTGGCGCAGGAACACCGGGAGCGTGCTTGCGATCACGATATGGTCGAACGCGCCGGACGAGTGCTCGACGATCCAGTCCCACTCGGCGCCGTCGATCATCTGCGGCGGCCATCGGACAGCACGCGCGCCGCGCGCGAGTCGAGGACGAGCAACCGCGTGTCGCCGAAGTCGCGATAGGAAGCCCAGCGGACAGCGGCCGACTCGCGATCCCATTCGCGGGCGACCGCCGCAACGCGTCCCGCATCCTCTTCGTCTCGACCTGAGCAGGGTCGTGTCGGCGGGGAGCAAGGGCGGCGAGAGATCGCCCAGGTGTGGTCGATCCAGTAGGCCATGAACGCGCCGGTGACGCGCGCCTCCCACCACTCGGTTCGGCGTACCTCGATCCAGAGCCAGGAGATGTTCCAATCGTCGTGGACGTCATGGTCGTCGAACATCATCGCGTCGCACCGTGGAGAAGAGCCAGCGATGCCGGCTCCGACCACGACTCTCGGTACAGCCTTGTGAACTCCTCGAAGTCCGCGACCTGCTTGCCGGGTTCGACGTCCGTTCTCCGGCGCCCCTCGATGAACTCGAGCGTCTCCGGCGAGACCTCGTCCGCGTCGACCTGGTCACCGAGGAGGAGGATTGCGTCCGGCCACTCCATCTCTCCCGCGCTGGAGCTGCTAGAATGGCCCAGAGCGCGTCGATCCCCAGTGCCTTCACGTCGTCGGGCCACACCGCGCCCAGCTCGTCGGCTGAGGGTTTCCGATCCGGCACGACCCGAAGACGAGACGCGCGCGCGGTTTCTCGTCGCGCGTGTGGACGACCGGCTGTGGCTCCGCGTCCGGAGGCCAGACGAGCGTGCCGTTGAGCCGTACGTCGTAGGGAGTGACGCTTGCGGCGCCAGGCCCTCGACGAGCAGCAGCGCGTAGTGGTGGCTCCGACGGTGAACGTGGAGGTGCTGCGGTCGAGCACCTCGACCTCGCAGGGCGCGCTGGTCTCGACCCAGAAGGTCGCGCTCTCCGTGCCGGCGTAGCGCAGATGGCCGAGGACGAGCGCTGCTGTCCGCTCCGCCATCCGCAGGTCGACGCTAGATGCGCCGGTAACGCGCCTCGACGAGCGAGAAGCCGGAGAAGATGATCAGCCCGAGGGCGACGGCGCCGAGCAGCCAGGAGCCGTACGCGCCGTTGTAGAGCTTGGCGAGCGCGCCGTCGAGGCCGATGGCCTCGTTCGCCCTGTAGTTGTATGCCGCCTTCCGAGGAGGGGCACGGCGACGAACCCGAGCACGACCGCTCTTCGCCACGTGACCGGCAGTGCAGGATGTCTTGGACCCAGGCATGAGCCCACGCCGGCAACCTCTACCGACTACAAGTCGTCGAGGAGAAGCTTCTGTCGCACGCCGCGTATGAACTGAGTCGGTGCGCCGAGCCCAGCGAGCACCGCAGACCAGCGGCGCCCGACGAGCCGTCGCCCTACAGGCCAGCCCCAGACATCATTCATCGTCTAGCCGGGGACCCCTGCAGACGTACCCGGACCGGTACGAATTGGACGTCGATCAAGCACGTCGGCGCGTAGACGGTCCCGCTGCCGAGCGCGCCGACCGCTCGATGCCGCGGTTCGGCTTCTTCGCCGCTGTGACCGAGGCGCTCCCCGCGTCGCCGAGCCGCCGCGCGGCGTACCAGGCCCGGCCGATCGCCAGCGATGTAGACGGCGCCTGACCCGGAGGCTGCTGTTCGACTGTCGCGGCGCGCCCTGCTCCGTTCATGATCTTGCCCCCATCGCCGACCCGCGAGATTCGAACGCGCAGACACCGATCGTTCCGTAGACGAGGGCGCCGCGCAAGGAATCCGGCGCACGCGAGCACCTCGTCAGCGGGTCCCCGGACGGAACCAGCTCGGCCCGCGGAGGCCGCGCGCGACGCAGCGCAGCTGCTGATCCAGGTTTGCACAATTGTCACTGTCTCCACTCCTCTCTGGGCGGAGAGCAGATGATGATCACAGCTGGCTCCACCTTGACGGTGGAGGGTTCCTGACCTTCTCACGATCGCCGCCATGGACCCTCAGTAGAGCACCTTGCGGTTCAGCTTCACCTTGATCTTCTCGGCTGTCGTGGTCTGGACCAGCGGCGACCGCTCCGGATGTCCCGCCGCAGTCCGTGCGATCGTGCGCATCCAGTCCGCGATGCCCTCGGCATTGACCACGCCGACCTCGAGCCGACCGTCGTCGGGGCGTGCATCGCGGAACACCTCGACTCCGCCGAACAGCTGTCCGACGTTGCCGAAGAGGATGCAGCTCGCGTCCCCTGCGTACCAGGGCACGCCGTCGACGTCGATCTTTGCCTTGAACGGCTTGGCACGGAAGTACCGCGGGCGCCGGTCAGGACGTAGGCGGCGCGGCCGAGGCGGTCATTGAGCGTGCCGTCGGCGTCGTGGATCATCGACGCGTCGAAGCCGGCACCGTCCATCACCGCGAAGCGCTCGCCGTTGATCCTGCCGACGTCGAGCCTGCGGCGCTCGCCGTGGAGGCCGACGTCGACCGCCTGCTCGATGTCCCTGGGGATCCCGAGGTTCGTCGCGAGGAGGTTCGCGGTGCCGGCCGGCACGATCGCGAGCGCCGTCTGTCGAGCCCGCGATCACGTCGATGCACCGCTGGACGAGGCCGTCTCCGCCCCAGGCGAGGATCAGGTCGGCGCCGGCCTGGAGCTGGGCTCGACCTGCTTCGGCGCCTTCTTGCTCTTCGGCACCTCGGCCCAGAACGGGGCGGTCACCACGCCGCGCTTGCTCGAGCGCGCGCCGCAGTCCCGGCGGACCGAGCGCCGAACGTCTTCCCGGCGTTGGCGACCACGGCAACTCCGCCCATCAGGCAGCCTCCGCTCGTCGCGCGGCGGCCCCGTCGTTCTTCGCCACATGCCGGCCGCACGGCAGCAGAGCACGAGCGCGGCGAGCGCCGCCACGCCGATCACGACGCTTCCCACGCAGTCGAGCGGGTGGTGCATGCCCCGGTACATCCGTGACAGCGCGACGTAGACGGGCAGCGCGAGGGCGACCGACCAGATCGCCGCGCGCTGCGCCCCCCATCGCTTCAGCCGGGAGGCGAGAAGGAGCGCGATGCCGCAGTAGACGGCGATCGCCGCGGCGGTGTGGCCGGACGGGTAGCTCGCGTTCACCGGCAGCTGCTCGAGCCGGTGCACCCGAGGGCGGTGCCGGTGGACGAAGAAACGTCGTCGTGCGGTACGACGCGGACTCGACGGCGAGGGCGAACAACATGAACAGCCCGACGAGGCGCCACTGCCGGCGCAGGAACGCCGACGAGCGCCAGGACGCCGACGACGATCGGCAGCACGACGCCCCCGGCGACGATCGATCCGATCAGCGACGCGTCCGTCAGCGTGCCGTCCGGTCGCTGGGGGGCGAGGAAGCCGACGAAGCGCTCGTCGTCACTCGCGACGCCGTGACTGCGAAGGACGACGTGCGCTGAGGAGCACGCCCAGCACGATCGAGAGCGCGGCAATCGCGAGCAGCGCCAGGGTGGTGCCACACACGTAGGTCCAAACGGGATGACCGTCCCCGGGAAGCGCTGCGAGACGCCGCCCGATCATTCCCGGCTGCCTGTCGAGGACCGGGAAGTCCAGCGCCTGCCCGAAACGACGCGGACGTGCCCGTGGAGAAGCGTAATCGGGGGTCGTGATGCTTCCGGTCGCCATTTACGCGCGTCCTCTTCGCCTCAGTAGAAGCGGGCATGGTTTCCCGTATGTCCGAGGGGGAAACATCGAGGTCGTGGCGGGACAGGGCCCGCCCTTCGACATGCCTCTAGTTGCCGACCTGACCGCAGCGCTGGCCGCCGGGCTCCTCGCTGTCCTCGCAGCCCGCGCGTACGGGCGTTCCGCTGCGCCTGCTCGGCCGGCACAGGAAGTCGCACTCGCGGTCGGCGCAGCGGTGAAGCCACACACGGGCGTGCGGCGCCATCTCGCGCGGCGTCTCGACCGAGAGGTCGCGAGCGGCCTCCTGCTGACGCTCGCCCTTGCCGTGGCGGTACTGGGCGGGCTCGTGCTCGGCGTCCTCGCCGTTCTCGTGCGGCGGGTCGCGGTCGTCCAGCACGTCGACAACTCCGTAGCGGCGTGGGGGTACGACCGCCGCAGCGAGGTCTCGACACGCGGCCTCCACGCGATCACCGAGCTCGGGAACATCCGGATCGTCGCGGTGCTCGCCCTCCTGCTCATGCTCGCCGATCTGTTCCGCCGCCGAAACCACTGGACGTTCCTCTTCCTGCTGTTCGTGCTGGCCGGCATGGAGCTCTCGCAACGCGGCGTCAAGGACCTTGTCAGCCGCGTCCGCCCGACGCTCGATCCCGCCGCGGCCGCGCTCGGGCCCTCGTTCCCGAGCGGGCATTCGGCGACGGCGGCCGCCTTCTACGCCGCAGCCGCACTGATCATCGGACGTACCCTCGCCCGTCCGGTCCGCCATGCCGTCATTGCCACGGCCGTGGCGATCGCGGTCGCAGTGGCGGCGAGTCGGGTGCTGCTCGATCTGCATTGGCTGTCGGACGTCGTGGCGGACCTTGCGCTCGGGGGGCGTGTTCGCCGTCTGCGCCGCCGTGTTCGGCGGGAGGGTGCTAATACCGACGGCGGGCGCCGACGGCTGCCGCGGCTGTGGCGACCTCCGACAACAGGACCGGAAACCGCGATCGCTCGCTGGTGATCGCTTCGCGCGGGCACGACGACTGCTAGCGCTGCGCGCTCGCGCCGTCAGAACATCCGTCGGTTGGCGTGGCATCTTCGACAGGCTCAGGGGCCGCGTCAGCTGCTGAACAGAGCCGAAAGAGGTGCCACGACTTCGACCCTTGAGCCGGGTGGCACCGCGATCCTCGAAGTCGATGCCCGAGCCGGCTACGAGGGCCTTCACGGTGGACGAGACGAGACCTCGCCCGGTCCCGCGCTTGCCGCGATGCGGCTCCCGTGTGGACGGCGATGCGGCGACCTTTCCGTCCACGATCTCGCACTCGCCGGTATGGATTCCCGCGCGCAGCTCGAGCCCGACTTCTTCACGCACGCCGTCGATAATCGCCGCTGCACAGCGAATGGCCCGCGCCGGTCCGTCGAAGCGAGCGAAGAACCCGTCGCCTGCCGTGTCGAGCTCGGCACCTCGATGACGTGCGAGCTCTCTCCGGACGACTGCGTGATGCCGCTCGAGCAACTCCCGCCAACGGACGTCGCCGACTCGGGTCGCCGTCTCGGTGGAGCCGACGATGTCGGTGAAGAGAATCGTGGCGAGCACGCGTGAGGTCTCTTCTGCGGGTGGCACGCCCGTGACGAACTCCTCCATCTCGGCAAGCAGACGCTCCGAGTCGCCGAGCCAGGGCACGTGTGCGTCTCCTGGAAGCTCGAGGAACCGCGCGTCGGGGATCTGTGACGCGATCCAGCGTCCTTCGTCGACGTGCACGTCGCGGTCGTGTGCGGTGCGCGACGAGCGTCGGCACCGAAACACTCGGAAGCACATCTCTCACGTCGATCTCCGTGTTCATGCGCAAGAGCGCTGCCGCGGCGCCCGGGCTCGCCGAACGGCGGATATAGCGAGCCATCGAGTCGAGCTGCTCCCGCGTCGCCGCAGGCGCGAGCGAGGTGGGATCGAGGTGCCCCAGTCACGCTCGACAGTCTCGATTTCACGTGCGCGCGCCTCGGGGCGCGGTGCCCATGGATAGTCCGGCTCCAGACTCGTTTGGCGTAGACGCTGAACGTGATCAAGCGGTCGATCCGCTCGGGAAAGCTCGCCGCGAAGAGGACGCTCATGTTTCCGCCCTCGACACGCCGAAGACCGCGGCCCGCCGAGACTGCGCCGCGTCCATGACTGCGCGCACGTCGTCCATTCGCTCTTCGAGTGTCGGAAGGCGGTCGATGGGCACCGGGTCTGACAGCCCCGTGCCGCGCTTGTCGAACATCAATACGCGCGCGAACGAGCCGAGACGGCGTAGAAATGCCGCGAGAATCCAGGCTCTCCCACGCCTCCTCGACGTGCGAGACCCAACCTGGCACGTACACGAGGTCGAGCGACCCCGTGCCGAAGACCTGGTAGGCGATATTCAGGTCGCCGCTACGCGCGTAGCGTGTACGTGGCACGTCCACCGGCCAAGCGTACGACCCGCGACGATTGCACGGTCGACGCGCCTCACGGGTACCGGCGCGGTTCTGACAGCCGCTGCTCCACTCGGCTGCGACCGCGCGCGGGAATGTCCACGGCGCGCAGGTAGCCTCGGCGCGGTGTTCGACCACG
>CAVQJQ010000002.1:0-13714 GCA_963712915.1 uncultured Actinomycetes bacterium | reverse complement strand
GGCCGCTGAATTGGCTACGCCCTGGCGACCGTCACGTTGCGACGGAACGTCGCGACGTTGCCGGCGGCGTCCGTGAGCACGATCGCGAGAAGCGCCCGGCCTCTCGCAATGCGCCTGGGTACGAGCAGGGTGAGCAGACGGTCGTCGGCCGCCCTCAGCGTGCCGAACCGCTTGCTCGCAAGCACCCTGACGACCCGCTTGCCAGCCTTGGTCTTCGCGGTGCGGCTCAGCCTCAGCGTGACGCCGGCGCTTTCCAGGAGAGCGAGCTCGACGCGCACCGCGCGCGTACCGAGCTTCGTCCGCGCCGATCGGGCGCCGATCAGGTCGACGTCGACCTTCGAGTCCTTCGTCCCGCCCTGCGCCCCGCCCGTCGTGGTGGTGGCGACGGCGGCGTGGTCGGCGTCGTCGTGGTGGTGGTCGGCGGACCGGACGGGAGGGCGAAGACGGCGTTCGTCGTGGTCGCCTGCGCGATCGTGAGCGTGCAGTTCGCTCCCTGACCGCTACATGCGCCCGTCCACACCTTGAACGTCGCTCCCTGGTCGGGTTTTGCGTGCAGCGTGACGCCCGTGCCGTAGTCGAAGTCCTTCGAGCACGTGACCCCGCAGTCGATTCCGGCGGGGTCGCTCGTCACGCTGCCGGTGCCCTCGCCCGTCTTCGATACGGTCAGTGCATAGGGGATCAGCTGGAACCCGCGTATGAGGTGGGTACCTAGGGGGGAGAGCCAGATCACTTCCGTGTGTGGAGTCGGACCGCATACGTGTGCTTTGCAGTAGACGCTGCCGGTCGCGGTCGCGGTAAGCGTGACGACAAGGAAGTCGTCTGTCCGCGGCCAGTTGAACACGTGGGAGCAGGTGCCGCTTTGCACTCCCTTTATGTACGTGCAGTCGATTCCGGCCGGGCTGCTCGTGATCACGCCGGAGCCAGCCCTGGGGATGTCGGCTAGGGAAGCGGGCGAGATCGACAGGCTGCCGCAGCTGGTCATGAACCCCGAGCACACCAGCTGCGATGCGGCTTCGGCAGTCGGCGAGCGGGAGCCCAGCGGCAGCAGGGCGAGCGCGAGCAGGAGCAAGGCCAGGAGCCGCCGACGGGTTGCCCCGAGCTCGCGGTAGCCGGTCGTTCGACTAGCGCCCGACACGCGCCTTCTCCTTCGCCGCGTACTTTTTCAGCTCGGCGAGGGCGTGCCCCTTCCCGATCGGCTGCTCGGTCCTGCTCGTCCCGTAGCAGCTCGGCGCGAGCGACGTGCAGTTCTCGACCGTCAGGTACCAGACCACGTCGCCCTTGCGGACGATCAGCTGTCCATGCGGGCGTTGGGGGTTCGGCAGGTAGTCGGCGAACTGCTCGTCGCCGTAGCTCGGCAGCCGCAGGACGACCTCGCCCTTGAACCCCTTTGCCAGGGCCCCGATCTGCGGCCCCTTGCCCGTGTAGGTCGCGAGGGTCTGCTGGTAGATGCCCTTCGCGCCGGCGGCGTCCCTGGCGACCCACGCCTCGATGGTCACGTCCTCCTCGCGCCGAATGTCGCCGGGCCGGATGTTGAAGCTCGCGGTGTACGAGCTCGCGAGCGGCCCCTTGACGCCGTACGCCGTGCCCGCGTGCGTCCCCGACGGGAAGTCGGACACGCGCAGCACGAGCGTCTTCGGGTCCTTCGCCGCGCCGGCGGCCAGGGCGGCCGTCGCCATCACGGCCGCGAGCAGCGCTGTCGTAACGGTGACCGTCGCCTTCGTCGTCATCGCGTCCTCCTCGTCGATCGCTAGCCGCTGCCGCAGTCGGTCGTGCCGGAGTGGCAGCCGTCGTCCTTGCAGCAGCCTCCCGGCGGCGCCGTGCAGCACGCGTACCCGCCGTCTTGCCTCGCGTCCGGGCAGCAGACGCCGCCGGTCTGCCTGCAGACCTCGCATGGGCCGTCCTTGCCGCAGGGGTCGAACCCGGGGCACTCCGGCTGCAGGCAGTCGAACTGCTCGGCCTTGAGCCGAAAGAGGAGCAGATCGGTGCACTTGCTGTCGGCCACCTCGCAGAGCGCCTGCGCCGCCTTCCTGGCGGCGGCACCGGTGGTACCCGCGGGTACAGCTCCGAGCAAGAGGCTTCCGCCTACACCCAACGAATACAGCAACCCCGTCGTGGCGGCGCCGACGCCACGCGCTCCGACAGAGCACTTGTTGTACGCCACGAAGCAGGTGTCCTCGTAGCTCTTCTGGAACCGCCGGGTGGACGTCCACAGGCAGCCCTTCTGGCAGGCGTGCGGGTCGCCGGTGTTGGTCACGCACGGGCCGCTCGCGTGGCCGGCGAGGCCCGCCGCAGCAGAACGTCCGACGCGCGCGAAGGGAAGCGTGAGGGCCGCGCCGGCGAGCGCCGCCTGCAAGGCCTGCCGGCGCGTCCGCGGCGCCGCGAGGCGGTCGAACCACGTGTCCCGGATCTCGATGCTCACCGGCGCAGGCCGTTCAGATCGACTCTCTGCAGGTACTGCGTGACGTGCGAAAGCGCCGTTGCGCTTGCGCGCTCGTGGGCGGTGATCGGCGCCACCAGCGCCTCCACGTCCCCCGGCGACGCGGGCGCTCGCCACGCTCGTGCACGTGCGCGCGCGGCTGCCGCCTGCTCGGCGAGGCCGGCGCGCAGGTGCCGCTTGTCGGCGGCGGGAGCATCGACATGGGTCAGCTCGGCGCGAGTCTGGGTGAGCAGGTCGGCGATCTTGTCGAGGCGTCCGGCGGCCTCGAGCACGAACGGGTCGAGCTTCCCGTTTGCGGGGACGTACCAGAGCGGCGGGCCGCTTCCCGGAGGGGCGCCGAGGCCGGGGGAGGGCCCGGTCGGGTTGAGGTTCATCAGGGCGACGATGCTGTCGGCGTGCTCGACGAGCTTGCGCAGGCGATCGCGCCTGTAGAGCACCTTGCGCACGGCGGCGACCTGCTTCGGATCGACGGGCTTGGGCTGGGCCATCCTCAGCCCACCGCCACCCGTAGCCGCTCCACCGTGTGCGCCGCCGCCGAGGCGAGCAGCTCCTCGATCGCGGGCAGGCCGGTCACGGTCTCGGTCGCGATCCAGCCCTCGGGATCGACGATCAGCGCGCTCGGCACCGAGTGCACCCTGTAGGCCTCCAGTGCCTCCGGGTTGTGCTCGACCAGCGCGAGCTCGAGCGTCCCCGCGGAATCCTCGCGGACGCGTTCGAGGTGCGGCCCGAGCCCGGCGCAGGCAACGCAGCCGGTGTCGGAGAAGACGAGCGCGAGCGGTAAGCCCGGGGCGAGGAGATCGTCGAGCGTACGTTGCCCTCCGCGTGGGTCGACCAGCGTCAAGGGCGGGGAGGGCTCGCCGCGACGGAGCCCACCCGGCTCGTCTGCGTCGACACCGCCGGCCTCGAGCGCGCGGACACGCTCGAGCAGGCGGCCGTTCTGCCGAAAGAGCTGCCAGCCGAACCATCCCTGGGCGACGAGCGCGAGGGAGACGACGAGCACGACGACCCCGATCGGGGTGAGGTCGACCCCGGCAAGCGCGTCGCCGAGGCTCCGGCCGGGACCCGCGACCGCGACCGCTCCTGCGACCGAGGCGAGGACGGCGTTGCGGGCGACGGTGCCGTGGCCTACAGGTGCCGTGCGGAGCCGGCCGAAGCAGCCGCAGTCCGGCCGCCGAGCACGCACGAGCGCGAACGAGACGACGAGCGCGAAGAGAGCGAACAGCGCCGCAGCTGCGACCCCCGCCGCCCGCGCCGAGGCGGTCGGTACGAGGGCAATTGCGATCGCGAGCTCCGCGAGGGGAAGCAGCAGGCCGAGCGGCCCGGCGAGCTGCTCCGGCACTCCGAACTCCTGCACGGCCCGCCGCGAGCCGTCGAGGTCGGCGAGCTTCGCGGCACCCGCGAGCGCGAGCACGGCGCCCAGCAGCAGGCGGGCGGCGAGGAGGGCGCCGGTCACGAGGGCCACCTCTCCTGCCCGCTCAGGAAGAGGATGCCGAGCTCGTGGTCGGTGAGCTCGCCCGTGTCGGAAACGAGGAAGTTGGAGACGATGCGTCCGCTGGCGCCGGCGAAGGCGCCCGCGCCCCCGTCGAGCTCCCAGGCGGCCGTGCCCTGGCGCAGCTCCGGATCGGCAGAGGGAGCGAGCTTGCCGGTGTCCAGGCTGCGGAAGCGCAGCGCGTTCCCGTTGCCGAAGCTGATCGTGCCGACCTCCTCGAAGCGGGTCTCGTCGAGGAACGTCAGTCGGCGCTCGAGCAGCGCCTCCTCTCCCTCGAGGGGCTCGAACGTGCCGTGAATCCCGTCGCGGTCGATCCGGGTGACGAGGCCGCCGCTCGGCGCGCTCGCCCGCGCGGTGAGCACACCCGGTGCGAGCAACGTCGCGTGTCCCCGGAACTGCATGGAGAAGGCGACGGGAGGCATGTCCGGGACGATGAGCGCTGCGCCGCTCGACTCGCGTCGGGTATTTCCCTACTCTTCGCGGCGACGTGGCCAGGGTGGCGTTGCTCGGGCGTGAGTCGGAACGCGCTCGGATCGACGCGCTCCTCGAGGCCGCGAAGCGAGGCCGCACCGGCGTTCTCGTCGTGTCGGGCGAGCCGGGCATCGGCAAGACGGCGCTGCTCGACGACGCCTGCGCGGACGCCGCCGGCATGCGCGTCATGCGGGTGACCGGGGTGGAGGCGGAGGCGACATTGCCGTTCGCGGGTCTGGACGCGCTGCTTCGGCCGCTGGTCGGACTGCTCTCGCGGCTGGAGGATCCGCAGGAGCGGGCGTTGCGGGTCGCACTCGCTCTCTCGGAGGGAGCGGAGCCGGATCCGCTCGCCGTCGCGGCGGGGGCCCTGGCCGTGCTCGCCGAGGCATCGGACGCGCGGCCGCTGCTCGTGGTGGTCGACGACGTGCACTGGCTCGACCGCGCGTCGGCGAACGCGCTCGCGTTCGCCGCCAGACGCCTCGAGGGAGAGGAGCTCGCCTTTCTCGTCTCGGCCCGCTCGGACGACGCGAGCGCCTTCGATCACGGCTTCGAGCGGATCGAGCTGCAACCTCTCGCTCCGGCGGACGCACGTGACCTGCTGACCCGGCGGCACGAGCCTCTGCCCTCCGGGGCGGTCGAGCGGATGCTCGACCTCGCGGCGGGAAACCCGCTCGCACTCCTGGAGCTCCCCGCCGTGTTCGCGTCCGGCGCGCGCGGCCACGGGGTGACGCCGACCGAGCGTGTGCGCCGCGCGTTCACGGCCCGTCTCGAGACGCTGCCGGCGACGTCGCGGCAGGCGCTGCTCCTGGCCGCTGCCGAGCCCGATCCCGTCGCGGTTCGAGGCGCCGCCGAGGTCCTGGGACTGGACGACGAGGCGCTTGGCGCAGCCGAGGCCGCCGGGCTCGTTCGCGTGGCCCCGGACGGCGTGGCGTTCCGGCATCCGCTCGTGCGCTCTCTCGCGTACGCGTCGGCCGACCCGGCCGACCAGCGCGCCGCGCACCGGGCGCTCGCAGGCGCCCTCACGGGCGAGGCCGACCGAGACAGGAGAGCGTGGCATCTGGCGGCGGCGGCGATCGAGCCCGACGAGGAGCTCGCGGCGCTGCTCGAGGAGACCGCCGACCGGGCAACAGCCCGCGGGGGCCACGCCGCGGCCGCCCGGGCGCTCGAGCGGGCCGCCCGCCTGTCCCGCGAGGGCGACGCCGTCTCCCGCCGCCTCTCCCGCGCCGCCCGCGCGACCTTCTGGGCGGGCGACGTCGACCATGCGGTGGCGCTCGCGGAGGAGGCGCTCGCCGCGACGGAGGACCCGCTCCTGCGGGCGGACGCGCTCCTGGAGCACGCCTCGATCCACCCCATGCGCGGGACGGGCTACGACGAGGAGAGCCTGCTCGCCCTGATCGGAGAGCTCGAGCAGATCGACCCCGATCGCGCGACCCGTCTGCTGATGGCGCCCGTCGCCCTGCGGCTCGAGGCCTTCGACGTCGAGGGAGCCCTCGAGCTGGCGCCCCAGTTGGAGGAGGTGGCGCGCCGCGCGGGCGCGTGGTGGGGACCCCGCGGGCTCCTCGACGTCGCCGGAGCCCACCTGATGGCCGGCGACCCCGCTCGGTCCGCCGAGATCCTCGACGAGCTCGCCGACGACGACGCGGCGCTTGCCGCCTTCGCCGGCGACCTGATCTGGGCAGAGCGGTACGAGCAGGTCAGACGCGCGCTCGAGACGACGCTCCGGGAGGGGCGGTCGTCCGGGAACCGGATTCGGGTGATCTGGAACCAGGCCTGTCTCGCCCAGCTCGAGCTGCGTCTGGGGCGGCTCTCGCAGGCGCGGCTCGCCGCAGCCGAGGCGATCGCCGTCGGCGAAGCGCACGGCGTCGATCGCTGGGTCTGCATCGCCCAGAGCGCCCTCGCAGGCGTCCTGGCCTGGGAGGGCGATGCCGCGGCCTGCCGGCGCGTCGCGACCGAGGCGCTGGGGACTGCGACGCGGGCGCGATCGGTCGCAGACGAGCTCAGCACGCGCAGTGCGCTGGGGTTGCTCGCCCTGGGTCTCGGACGTGCCGACGAGGCCGTCGACGAGCTGCTTCCCGCGGCCCGCCGCTGGCACGAGTCCACCTTCGCCGAGCCGAGCGGCGTCGCGTTCGTGCCCGACCTGATCGAGGCCCAGGTGCAATGCGGCCGGCCGGACGAGGCGCAGATCTGGCTCGGCCACTTCGGTGCCGTCGCCACACAGTCGAATCGGCGGTGGGCGCTCGCCGCGGTCGCCCGCTGCGAGGGGCTCCTCGCCGAACCGGGCCACTGCGACGAGCCGTTCGAGCGGTCGCTGTCGCTGCTCGAGTCCTCCCCGCTCGCGCTCGAGCGGGCGCGAACGCACCTGGTCTACGGCGAGCGGCTGCGTCGCGCGGGCCGGAGACGCGACGCGCGATCGCATCTGCGCGTGGCGCACGACGCGTTCTCCTACGTCGCCGCGGAGCCCTGGGCGCGGCGCGCGGCGTCCGAGCTACGCGCAACCGGCGAGTCCGTCGGCCCGCGAACCCCTCATCGCAAGGCGCAACTCACTCCGCAGGAGCTGCAGATCGCCCAGCTCGTCGCCGACGGCAGGACGAACAAGGAGATCGCCGCCCAGCTGTACCTGAGCCCGAAGACGATCGAGTCCCACCTCGCGAAGACCTATCGGAAGCTCGACATCCACTCCCGGGCCGAGCTCGCACGGATCGTCACCGTGCAAGCCGAGCTGGCCGCGCCGGACGAGGCCGAGCCGGTCGTTCCCTCGTCCGTCGACTGATCTCCGAGCGCGGGCTGCGCCGCTTCATGCCGCTGACGTCCCGGTCGGGGGCCGTTCCGCGGCGAGCCGCTCCGCCCGCTGCTTGATCCCGCGGAGCATCTTCCGCTCCATCAGAAGAGACGCGGGCTCGAGCGGCAGCATGCCGAGACGGGCGCCGAGCGTGGGGAGCCGGAAGCGGTTGCGGCTGATCAGCCGGGTCGAGCCGTCACGGGGCTCGAGCACGAACGTCCACACCCAGTTCCCGTCCTCGGAGCGCCACGCCAGGACCCGCTCGCGCTTGACCCGCTCGAGCCGCATCCTGTTCGGGCCGAAGACGATCGTCTCGCCGACCCTGGGGTGCTGGTGCTCGGGCAGCACGTGGTCGGCGCTGTGCATGTCGAGGCCGAGGAGGTTCTCGATCCAGTCGTACGTGTAGGCGCCCCCGCGCGGCGCCGGCCCCATCTGCGCGATCCACGGCCACACCGCACCGGGCGGCGCGGCGACGTCGATCGCGCGCGTCGAGGCCCCGTCCGCCCGCTCGAGCAGCTCGTCCCCGGGCAGCCGGGCGACAGCCTCGTCGCGGGTCGCGCCCCACTCGAGGATCCGCCGGCGCAGAAGCCCCACGTAGGCGCCCGCCGCCAGGGCCGTCACGAGCACCGTCGCTGTCGATCGCCTCACATGCGGAGCCTGGCGTGCCGGAGGCGCCGCGTCATCGGTCGGTCCGTGGACCGGCGTTCGGAAAAGCCGCAGCGGCTGGGGCGTTGGTTCCGGGGGGTGTTGGGCGGCGCACGAGGAGTGCGGCGGCAGGGAGACTGGAGCCGTGCAGACGCGGTTGTCGATCCTCGATCTGGCGCCGATCGGCCGCGGCCAGACCGCCGGCGACAGCTTCGCGGCGAGCGTCGCGCTCGCCCAGCGGGCGGAGGAGCTCGGGTACGAGCGGGTCTGGTACGCCGAGCACCACAACATGCCCGCGATCGCGTCGTCGGCGACCAGCGTGCTGATCGCGCACGTCGGCGCGCACACCGCGACGATCCGGCTCGGCGCGGGCGGCATCATGCTGCCGAACCACGCGCCGCTCATGATCGCCGAGCAGTTCGGCACGCTCGAGGCGATGTACCCGGGCCGTATCGACCTGGGTCTGGGCCGCGCGCCCGGGTCGGACCAGAACGACGATGTACGCGCTCCGCCGCGACCCGCGCTCGGCCGACACGTTCCCGCAGGACGTGCTCGAGCTGCAGGGCTACCTGGCCGGCGAGACCCGCGTGCCCGGGCGTGGACGCGGTTCCCGGGCAAGGGCTCCAACGTGCCGCTCTACATCCTCGGCTCCTCGCTGTTCGGCGCCCAGCTCGCCGCCGCGCTGGGCCTGCCGTACGCGTTCGCCTCGCACTTCGCCCCGCAGCGCTGGAGCCGGCCGTCGCCGCCTACCGCGCGCGAGTTCCGGCCGTCCGAGCAGCTGGACGCGCCGTACGTGATGGCCGGCGTCAACGTCCTCGCCGCCGACACGACGGCGGAGGCCCAGGAGCAGCTGCAGAGCGTCCGGCGGGTCCGGGCGGTCAGCCTGTTCGGACGACGTTCGGCCTCAGCGGCGTCGGTCAGCGACGAGCAGGCGGACCAGCTCCTCGCCGCGGGGCGGCGCGCACGTCGACGAGATGCTCACGCTACACCGCCCTCGGCGCGCAGGACGAGGTGCGCGCCACCTCGACCGACTTCCTGCGGCCACGGGCGCCGACGAGCTGATCATCGCCCACCGGCCCCGGCGGCCGAGGCCCGGCTGCAGTCGGTCACCTGCTCGCCGAGGCGATGGAGCCTGCCGCCGCGTAGGCGGCCGGCGGCGGCTCAGGTCGAGGCGAGGTACCGGCCGGGATCGCGGGCGAAGCTCGCCGCGCACCCCGGCCCGCAGAAGCGGTACGTCTCCCCCTCGTGCTCGACCGACGGCGTGTCGGCGATGACGACGACCGCCATCCCGCAGACCGGGTCGGTCGCCTCGAGCGGCAGCTCCCCGACCCGCCCGCGGTCGTGGCGCCATGCGACGAGCTCGGCGAGCACGGCGACCGCGATCTCCGGCTGCGTCAGCGGCCCGAGGTCGAGGCCGGCGGGGCTGCGCACCCGCGCGAGCGTCTCCTCGTCGCGCCCGCGCGCCCGCAGCGCGGCGAGCTCGACGCCCGCCCGCTTCGCGCTCGCGACGAGGCCGACGTAGCCGGCAGGAGTCGCGAGCGCGGCGTCGAGCGCCTCCGCGTCGCCGCGGCCCATCGTCGCGACCACCACCGCGTCGGCTCCGGCGGCGAGGTCGCTCGTCACCCGCCAGCCGATCGCGGCGGCGAGCTCCCGCAGCGTGACCGCGGCGGGGCTGTCGCCCGCCACGGCCAGCAAAGGCTGCGGCACCTGCGGCTCGATCAGCACCTCGACCATCCCCTCCGATGCGCATGCGCTCTCGGCCACGACGACACCTTCGCCTCCTTCCGAGCCTCCGGGCGGGCAGATGCGGAGCAGGCGCGTCGTCCCCTCGGCGAGCGCGCGGAGCGCCTCCCGCACGACCGCCGGCTCGGAGCACGCGCCGCCGACCCAGCCGACGAGCCCTCCGTCCCCGGTCACGAGGCCGCGGTCGCCGATCCGCGCCGAGGCGGGCCGCACGACCGAGGTGACGGTCGCGAGCACGAAGGGCCGGCCCTCGGCGGTCAGCCGGCCCGCCTCGACGAGCACCGCACCGCGGTCGAGCCGCTGTGCCGGATCGCTCACTCGGCGATGCCCGCCTCGTTCATCGCCCCCCAGACCTTCGCGGACGTGAGCGGCATGTCGATGTTCTTGACGCCCGCGGCTGCAGAGCGCGTCGATCACGGCGTTCACGTACGCGGCCGGCGAGCCGACCGTCGGCCGACTCGCCGACGCCCTTGGCGCCGATCGGGTGGTGCGGCGACGGTGTCACCGGTCTCGCCCAGCTCGAACTTCGGCGTCTCCCACGCGGTCGGGATCAGGTAGTCCATGAAGTTCGACCCGATGCAGTTGCCGTCCTCGTCGAACGTCGATCAGCTCCATCGCCGCGATCGCGAACCCCTCGGTGAGCCCGCCCGTGATCTGGCCCTCGACGATCATCGGGTTGATGCGCACGCCGCAGTCGTCGACGGCGACCACCTGCGCACCTTCCACTCGCCGGTGTCGGGGTCGACCTCGACCGACGACCGCGTACGTCCCGAACGGGAACGTCATGTTGGGCGGGTCGTAGTAGTAGTCGCCCTCCAGCGCCGGCCTCCATCCCGTCCGGGAAGTCGGTGTACGCGGCGAACGCGACCTCCTGGATCGTCTTCACCTGGTCGGGCGCGCCCTTCACCGAGAACGTTCCCCGCCTCGAACTCGATGTCCTCCTCGGCGACCTCGAGCAGGTGCGCGGCGAGTTTCCTCGCCTTCTCGCGGACCCGGCGGTCGACCATGGCCGTCGCCGCACCGGACACCGGCGTCGAGCGCGGGCGTACGTGCCGAGGCCGTACGGTGTGTTGTCCGTGTCGCCGTGCATCACCTTCATGTCCTCGGGCTGGATGCCGAGCTCCTCGGCCACGATCTGCGCGAACGTCGTCTCGTGGCCCTGCCCCTGGGTCTGACGCTGATCTTCAGGATCGCCTTGCCGGTGGGATGGACCCGCAGCTCGGCGCAGTCGTTCATCTTCAGCCCGACGATGTCGTAGTCCTTGTGCGGCCCGGCGCCCACGACCTCGGTGAACGAGGCGAGCCCGATCCCGTAGCAGCTTGCCCTGGGCCCGGGCCTCCACCTGCTCCTTGCGCAGGTCGCGTAGCCGATCTTCTCGAGCGCCAGGTCCATCGCGGCCTGGTAGTCGCCTGAGTCGTAGACGAACCCGGTCGCGACTCGTACGGGAACTGGTCCTTCTGGATGAAGTTCTTCTTGCCGGAACTCGGCCGGGTCCATCGCCGACCTCGTAGCGCCGCGTTCTGCACGAGGCGCTCGATCAGGTACGAGGCCTCGGTCACTCGGAACGAACAGCGGTACGCGACGCCGCCCGGCGCCTTGTTCGTGTACGCGCCGTCGGCCGAGACGTGCGCCGCCGGCATGTCGTACGAGCCCGCTGACGATGTGGAACAGCCCCGACCTTGAACTTCGACGGCTGTGCGTCGGCGTGGAACGCGCCCTCGTCCGCCAGGAGCGAGGCGCGCAGTCCGAGCATCGTCCCGTCATCCTTCAGCGCCATCTCGCCGTGCATGTGGTAGTCGCGGGCGAACCCGGTCGAGATCAGGTTCTCCGTGCGGTCCTCGATCCACTTCACGGGCTGGCCCAGCAGAAGCGAGGCCGCGGTGGCGACGACGTAGCCGGGATAGACCGGCACCTTGTTGCCGAACCCGCCGCCGATGTCGGGGGAGACGATGCGGATCTTCTCCTCCGGGAGCCCCGCTACGAGCGCGAACACCGTGCGGATCGCGTGCGGCGCCTGGGAGGTCATGTAGATCGTCGCCTGGCCGGTCGCCGGGTTGACGTCGGCGACGCAGCCGCAGGTCTCGAGCGGTGACGGGTGGCAGCGCGGATAGAACGTGTCGAGCGACACCACCTTGTCGGCGTCGGCGAACGCCGCGGTCGGTGGCCTCCTTGTCGCCCGTCTCCCAGTGGTAGATGTGGTTGTCGGTCTGCCCCTCCTTATCGGTGCGGATCAGCGGCGCGTCCGACTCCAGCGCACTGCTGCGGGCTGGTGACCGCGGTCGAGCGGGTCGTAGTCGACCTCGATCAGCTCGAGCGCGTCCTTGGCGATGTAGGGATCGGTGGCGATGACCGCCGCCACCTCCTGGCCCTGGAACCGCACCTTGTCGGTGACGAGCACGGCCTGCGTGTCGCCGGACAGCGTGGGCATCCAGGCTAGGTTGTGCTGGGCCATCAGCTCGCCGGTGACGACGGCGATGACGCCGGGGAGCGCGGCGGCCTTCGAGCTGTCGATGCCGACTTGAGCTTCGCGTGCGCGTACGGGCTGCGCAGGATCGCCATGTGGAGCATGCCCGGCAGGTGATGTCGTCGATGTAGTTGCCGCGCGCCGCGGATGAAGCGGTCGTCCTCGACGCGGCGGACGCTGTGCCCGATGCCGCGGATCTCTTCGGTCTCGGTGGCCGTCAGGTCCTCCGCTCAGGCGTTGGCGGCTCCGCGCAGGCCTGCGTCGCGCCTGGCCGCGGCCTGGATCGCCTTGACGATGTTCATGTAGCCGGTGCACCGGCAGATGTTGCCGGAGATGCGCCCAGCGGACGTCCTCGTCGCGTGGGCTCGGGTTCTCGTTCGATGAGCGCTCTGAGCACGAGCATCATCCCGGGCGTGCAGTACCCGCACTGGAGGCCGTGCTCCTCCTGGAAGCGCCTCTGCATCGGGTCCAGCTCGCCGCCGGCCGCGAGCCCCTCGACCGTGGTTATCGACCGCCCGTCCGCCTGCACGGCGAACATCGTGCACGACTTCACCGGCACCCATCCAGGAGCACGGTGCACGCGCCGCAGTTCGTCGTGTCGCACCCGATGTGCGTGCCCGTGAGCTCGAGCACCTCGCGGATGAGGTGGACGAGGAGCAGCCGCGCCTCGACGTCGGCCGCCGCGCCGCTGCCGTTGACTCAGTCGACCTTGATCTGCATCGTCTGCCTCCTTCAGTGTCCGCGCTCGCCGGCTCGAGCGCGCGCGCCGAGCCCGCGCCGCAGTACACGTCGACCATGTGCCGCTTGTACTCCTCCGAGCCGCCGCACGTCGGCCACGGGTCGGCGCCTGCGGCGGCGCGAGCCGTCCGCCTCGGCGAAGGCGTCCTCCCCCGGCGCGCTCCCGCCAGCGCCCCTCGGCCTCGGTCGCGCGGATGTTGGTGAGCCCGACGCCCGTGAGGCCGATGCCGGCCCGGCCGATCGATGCCGTTCGACAGCGTGAGCCTGACGGCGACCGCGACGGTCGCGCAGTCGCCGACCTTCCGCTCGAGCTTCAGGTAGTCGCCGCCGGAGCGCGCGCCCGGAGCCGGCACCCGCACCTCGGTGAGGAGCTCGTCCGGCGCGATCGAGGTCATGAACGTGTCGACCAGGAAGTCCGTCGATCGGGACCTCCGCTCGCCGCCCGGCTCTCAGGACCACGCCTCGCGCCGAGCGCGAGCATCACCGAGCCAGTCGCCCGCGGGGTCGGCGTGCGCGAGCGAGCCGCCGATCGTGCCGAGGTTCCGCGACGAGCGGGTCGGCCACGAGCCGCGCCGTCTGGCCGAGCAGCGCGTAGCGGCCCCGGAGCACCGGCGAGCGCTCCCATCCGCGTGCCGCACAAGGGCGCCGATGCGGAGCTTCCCGCCCCCGGCTTCGATCCCGTCGAGCCCCGCCACCCGGTTCACGTCCACGATCGTCCCCACCGAGGCGATGCGGAGCTTGAGCACGGGGATGAGGCTCTGGCCGCCGGCCATCACCTTCGCGTCCCCCGCCCGTTCCCCGAGTGCCTCGACCACCTCCTCCACGCTCGTCGGGGCGAGGTAGTCGAAGCGCGGTGGATACACCGGTCTCTCCTCCTTCGGGGCCGCACCGAGTGGACTCTTCGAGAATACGCGACCGGCGGCGTGCCGGATGTCACCAAGCGGCGGC
>CAVQJQ010000001.1:0-55870 GCA_963712915.1 uncultured Actinomycetes bacterium | reverse complement strand
CACGGCCAGATCGATGTGGCCGTGACCAGTTCGGTGACCGTCACCTTCAGCGAGCCCATGGACCCCGTGACCCTGAACCCGAACAATTGCTACCTGACGGGGCCCAGCCCCTATTCGACAATGAGAGTCCCTGTCGCCGTATCGGTTTCCGGCAATGCCGGTGAGGCTTTACTTTGACGCCTCTGGAACCGCTTTTTGCAGGCAGCACGTATTGGGTTCATAGTGAAGCCGCTATAACGGATGTGACCGGCAATCCCATTCCAGAGAGGACTTTTACTCCAGTTTCAAGACGGCCATCGCACCCGGCACGAGAGCTGCCGGAAAGGGCTGCGATCACTATCAACCCGCCGAGTGTCTTTGCCAACGGCGAAATACCGACCACGGTCGTTATCAGCGACATCACCCGGGGCGGTATCCTCGTGCCGAACGGGACCTTCATCGGGGTGACCGCCACGCCGCCTTTTTCCTCACTCGGTGGGCGGAATCATCAGCGGCGACAACGCCGGAATCAGCGTCGATCCCCCGGTTTGTCCTTTTTGAAACCGTCGGCGGCGGTGTGACCCTCTCCTACACGCCCCCGAATGCGGACTGGCTTGGTGCGGGCCGAACAGCAACCGGGACGGTCCAGGTGGCGGCCGTTGATCTGGACACCAGGCCCGTAAGCCTGCTGGCGCAAAGGGCCTGCACCCTGTTCAGGATCAGAACGGCGACAGTCAGTGCCGTCCCCTCGAGCTTGCCGGCCGATGGCCTCAGTCAGGCGACCGTCGAAGTGACCGTCGAGGATTACCTGGGCGACCCGGTGCCGGACGGCACCGAGGTCGGTATCAGCGTGCAGCCGGTATTTGTTACGGCATCGGCCGGCGGCACCATATTGGAGGGTGTTTTGAAAACCGGAGACGACAGGATCCATATTTTTCAGACCATGGATCGCCGATTCGGCTTCACCTACCGGGCCCCGGAAGACCGAGGTCCTGGATATGCAGTTGTCCAAGTTATAACCGTCGATTCGGAGGGGGCCGCCACCGGCCTTGCCAACAAAACCAACATTACCCTGACAACCCCATAAAAGCCGGAAGGAGGCTGGATGATGAAAGGCCTGTGTGTTGTCCTGCTGATTCTATCAATTGCAAACCCGATTTTTGCGTCCTCGGAGCTTATTCTGGGAAGAGCGGTCTATTTTCAAAATTGCGCGGTGTGTCACGGCGAGTTCGGCAAAGGGGACGGTCCGAGCGCAGAGACGATGAGCCGCACGCCGCCCGATTTCACCGATCCTGCTATGATGTCGGAAATAACGCCCGAAAGGTTTGAAAGAGGTGTAATTCAAGGATTGACGGATGTTCCCAGGCACGGGTTTGGAAACATTCTGACCCCCGAGGAGATCAATGCCGTCACCACCTACGTCCGTTCACTGATTCGGTGATCTGTTTCCGCTGCAAAGATGAATAGCCCTCGATCCCCCTTTGCTAAAGGGGGATGAGAGGGGGATTTTTAGACCAACTCAACAAAAATAGATAACCGGATTTATAATACTGAACCGGTTGCTGCGAAAGGTACAGTGGGAAAAAAAATCCTCAAAATCGGTAGAAAAGTATATAGGTTTTGGGAAAAAAATTTCCCAAATTTTAAAATTGCAAAATTTATACTTTTATAACCCACTAAAATTTCATCATTATAATTTTGAATGCTTCGGCACGGTTATTGCTCAATGGATGTGTGTTTGTGCTGTTTAAAAATTTTTTAAAGACGGTTTGAAAGGCCAAACCCATTGTGAAGTGGGAGCGGAAAGCACGCGGGTCTGTCATGACAGACAGAAAGCCGGGTTGCCTCTGAGAGAGCACAACCCGGCTTTTTTTAGAGGTATTCAACCTCACAAATGCTTTCATTGCCAAGGAGCTGCATGGCATTTTGTCAGGCCGATAATCCAAACATGGACTTCAAGCCGTCCTCATCCGATGAAAGAATGACTTGTATTGGCCCGAAAAATCCTTCAATTTTCCCCCGGAACATCCCGCCCTTCTCAGGGGCGTTTACATATATTCAATTCCGCTACTTCCCGCCATTATACCCGACCCCCGGCAACGAGATCGGGTTTTCCCTTTAGTTCAATGTCTTTGCTTGAACCGTTCGCCGAAAACGGACATCGATCGCCCAACCATGTCCGGGCCGATGGGAGTCCACAACTTCCAGAGAAAAAGAGAATGCACCTGAAAGTATTTCGCAGGGTGTTTAGCTACCCCCCTGCAATAATTGGTGTTGCGTTCTGCTTTTTGATGTGAAGGTCGATCGATTCTCATAGCCGGTTTTGAACAGTTTTTTGCTTTCGGTCGAAGCAGATTCAAACGCCAAAGAGATAGCCGTTTCAGTTTGAATATTTTACAATTTTAGGCGGAACCAGAAAAAAAGCCGTTCCCGGTGCTGGGCGCAATCCAATCCATTTTTGAAAAACCTTTGGATGGGGTCTGCGGGGATAGACGAATATTTTTTGGCGCTGTCTGCGACAATCCATGAACACAAACCGTACAAGCTGCCAAGGAGGGAGTTACTCATGCGGAAAAAGCCACAACCTTTGATCGTGGTCTTTGCTCTTTATTTCATCGCATTGTTTCCCAAGTTGGTTCTTGCCGGAGTTCCCGAAGTAAATCACATCATGGTGACGGACGTGACCACCCGTTCGTTTTCCGTTATCTGGGCTTCCAGCCAACCTAGCACCTCCTGGCTCGAAGTGTTCGCGGACGAAGGGGGGAACTTGCCGGTGCCGGAGGCGGTAATGACCCCGACATCGTCGACTCGGGCGATCCGTCAATTGCCGAAGCCGCGGAAAACAATGGGGTCATGAAGGTCCGGGTGACGGGGCTGCAACCGGCAACTATTTATTATTTCCGGACGGTTACAACATCGAAGGCAACACCCGATACCACCTACGCGCCTGCCGCCGCACCGTATCGGTCCGTCGCTACCGAGACCCAAAACGGTAGAATTTTATATCTGCAATACTTTGAAATGCAGGCCGCCCAATAACCGTGATCCCGAACCGTCCGAAAAAGAGGCCTGTAGGCCGTATTTGAGAACGCAGTTATCGCTGATCAGTCCGGATATTATTGTTTGTCTTGGCCGTCATGCCGCGTCGGAACTGCTGGGCACGGATAAGGCAATGGGAAAATTACGCGGTCGGGTTATTCCGTGGGAAGGCATGAACGCTCTCGTCCCTCCTCCGCCGCTACCTGGTTGCCGACGTATTGCTGAACGCGCACACCTGATCGTCGAGCAGGGCTACGTCGGCTCGGTACCGACGCGGTCGGCGTGACCGCCCCGTACTCGATCACGTTCACGGCGAGCGAATGGAGCTAGCCGGACTCGAACCGGCGACCTCCTGGGTGCGATCCAGGCGCTCTCCCAACTGAGCTATAGCCCCGCGGAGGGCCAAGTGTAGCGCCGCCGGTGACGCTGATCCGCGGCCGAGAGCGAGCTCGTGTTGATTCAACACCAGCCGCGCTCACGTCCTACGCTACGCCGGTGCGCGCGGTCGTCGTGGGGTCGGACGGAGAGGCGGCACTCGCCGACGTGGCCGAGCCGGACGGGCCGGGCGAGCTCGTTCGCGTCGTCGCGTGCGGGCTGTGCGGCTCGGACGTCGAGAAGCTCACCCCGGCGTACGCGGGCACCGTGCTCGGGCACGAGGTCAGCGCAGACCTCGAGGACGGGCGCAGGGTCGCGCTGGTGCACCACGCACCGTGCGGGGAGTGCGAGCGCTGCCGCGCCGGTCACGAGTCGACGTGCGCGCCGTTCGCCGAGCCGACGATCCGCCCCGGCGGGCTCGCGGAGCGCGCCCGCGCCGCGAGCTGGGTCGAGCTGCCGGCCGACTGGCCGGCGTGGCGCGGCACGGTCGTCGAGCCGCTCGCGTGCGTGCTCCGCGGCGCCGCCAGGGTTCCGCGCGGTCGCGTGCTGATCGTCGGCAACGGGTTCGTCGGACGGCTCTTCGGAGCCGTGCTCGCGCGGCGCGGTGACGAGGTCTTCGCCGTCGACCTCGACCCACGCCGCGCCGGGCGCGCGCCCGACGGCGCCGTGGACGCGGCCGTGCTCTGCGGCCCCGGCGGAGTCGAGACGGCGCTCGACGCCGTCGAGCCCGGCGGCACGGTGCTCGTCTTCGCGGATGCGGGCCGCCTTCCGCTCGGAACGCGTCTACCGCCGCGAGTTGGCGGTCGTCGGGGCACGGTCGGCGACGCCGCCGTACATGGCCGAGGCGGTCGCGCTGCTCCACGAGCTCGACGTCCCCGAGCCGACGGTGCTGCCGCTCGAGCAGCTTCGCCGACGGGCTGGAGCTCTACCGCCGGCGCGACGCGATCAAGGTCGTCTTCACGACGTGCGCGCGCTGATCCTCCACGGCCCGGGAGACCTCCGGCTCGAGACCGTCCCGGATCCGGTGCCCGGCGAGGGCGACGTGCTCCTCCAGGTGGAGGTCGCGCTGACCGACGGCACCGACCTGAAGGCGTACCGGCGCGGGCCACCCCGTCCTGCTCGGCCCGCTGCCGAGCCCGTTCGGCCACGAGGTCTGCGGGATCGACGTCGCCACGGGACGCAGGGTCGTCCCCGCCAACTCCGCGCCGTGCGGCGCCTGTCCGGCGTGCGCTCGAGGACAGGAGACGCTCTGCGAGCGGCTCCTCCCCCTCCTCAACGGCGCGTACGCGGAGCTCCTGCTCGTCCCGGAGCGGATCGCGAGCCGGAACCTCCTCCCCGTCCCGCCCGGTCTCGCACCGGAGGTCGCCGCGCTCACCGAGCCGCTCGCCTGCTGCCTCCACGGGGTCGACGCGGCAGGCGTGCGGGAGGGCGACACGGTCGCGATCGTCGGGCTCGGCCCGATCGGGCTGATGCTCTGCGCCTGCGTCGCCGACGCGGGCGGACAGCCCGTCGGCGTCGGCTCGCGACCCGAGCGCCGAGAGCTCGCGGCATCCTTCGGCGCCCGCGCGGCAGAGCCGGAAGGCGCGGACGTCGTGATCGAGGCGGCGGGCACCGTCGAGGCGTGGGAACGCGCGCTCGCGCTCGTCCGGCCCGGAGGAACGGTGCTCGCGTTCGGCGGTCTGCCTCGGGACGCACGCGTGGCCGTCGACCCCTACCGAATCCACTACGAGGAAGTGCGCCTGGTCGGAGCCTTTCACCACACGCCGCGCCACGTGCGTGCCGCGCTCGTGTTCCTCGCGAGCGGCGCGTATCCGTTCGAGCGTCTGATCACCCACGAGGTCGGCCTGGAAGGGGTCGCGCGGCTGTTCGACGATCCGCCCGCCGGGTACCTCAAGGCGGCGGTGCGGCCCTGAGGTTCAGGCCTCGAACAGCGTCAGCTCGGGCTCGCGCTCGCCGCGGAGCAGCGCGAGGTCGACCTCGACGCATCCGAAGCCCCGGGTCTCGCAGAGCGTCCGCGCCTGCGGCTTGACCGTCTCCGCCGCGAGGATCCCGCGACAATCGGCGAACGCGGGATCCCGGTGGATGACCTCGAGGTACCGAGAAAGCTGCTCGACCGCCTCGATCGTGCCCACGCGCTTGATCTCGACCGCGACCCAGCCGCCGTCCTCGTCGCGGCACATCAGGTCGACCGGGCCGATCTCGGTCGCCCACTCGCGGCGGACGAGGCGCAGGCCGGGCTCGACTGCGGAGGGGAGCGCGGCGAGCGCCTCCTGCAGATGACGCTCGACCCCGTCCTTCTCGAGCCCCGCGTCCTCGCCGAGCTCGTGCTCGAACTCCGCGAGCAGCTCGACGATCCTGATCTCGAGACGGTCCTCCGACCTGCCTGCCCGCTTGCGCACGACGATCAGGTCCTCGCCGTCCTCGATCACGGTCGGCGGCGTCATCCAGTTGAGCGGCTTGTACCCACCGCTGTCGGCGTGAACCAGGACGGACCCGTCGGCCTTGAACACGAGCAGGCGGATCGCCTCCGGCAGGTACGCGGTCAGGCGGCCGGTGTACGTGACTTCACAGCGGGCGACGACGAGACGCAAGCCAGCCGACGCTACCGGTCACCGCGGACATGGCGGTTGTGGCCATGACTTCGTGCCTGACACGAATTCACGTCCGATCGGGACAGGTTGACAGGGATGCGTCCCCGTTCGGACAGCCACGTCTGGAACGGTCGTGCCTTCGTGCCTGGCACGATCTGCTTCGACGACGCTAGAGCCGCTCGACGCGGGACGCGCCGACGACCCGCTCCTCGCCGCTCTCCAGCCTGACGAGCAGCTTCCCCTTGCCGTCGTAGTCGGGCGACTCGACGAGCACCACCCCGTTGACGCCCCCGACGCGGCAGCGGTCGCCGACCTCGGGGTCGAGCTCGCGCCAGTAGCGCACGAACGGGTTGCGCTCCCATTCCCGTCCGATCGTCGACTCGACCGTGTGACCGGGCAGGATCCGCATCTCGGTGCGGCAGCGTCATGAGACGCGTCATCACGGACTCGCGGACGACGTCCGCGGGCCCGCCTCCGACCGCGTCCCGGAAGAGCGTGTCCCCGGTGAAGCAGACCTCGCCGTTGACGACGAACGCGACGCCGTCGTCGGAGTGCCCCGGCGTGGAGATCGCCTCGATCGTGAGCCCGCCGGTCTCGACCGGGCCCGTGACGACAGGGATCCCGAAGCGGGCAGCGAGCTCGTCCTCGTGCTCGACGTGATCGGGATGGCCGTGGGTGCGCAGGATGTGCGTCGGCGTCAGCTGCTCGCTCTCGACCAGCTCGAGCAGCGGCTCGAGCGGCGCGCCCGAGTCGACGAACACTGCTATCCCTCCGGGCTCGTCGGCGACGACGAACGCGTTGGAGAGCCACTCCGAGTGCATCGAGCCTCCGATCAGCATGGGCACAGGCTACGCGGACGAACGCGTCTTCGCGACACTCCCCGCGTGACGCGCGGCCTGAGCGCCATCCTCGCGACCCTCGTGATCGCCGCGCCGGCGGCGGCCGCGGTTCGCGTGGTCGGGCCGTTCCCGCTCGACCGGTACGCGGGTCGCGGGGCGATCGGCCTCGCGGTGCCCGGCGCCGGCCCGACCGTGACCCGCACGAGCGCGCTCCATACGCTCGTCACCGGCAACGTGGAGAGCTCTCTGCTCGGCGGCACCGCGGCGGGGACACCGCTGATCGCGCTCGGTCGAGGCGAGCCGCCGGACACGCTCGTCGTGCTCCCCCCACGCGGGCGGAGCGAGAACACGCGCTACCCGATCGCGCTCGTGCCCGCCGAGCACGGCGTGCTCACGTCGAGCTCCACGCGGATCGACGGGCTCGTCTCGCTCGCGGACGTGGCGCGCGGAAACCTGGAGGTGGTGAGCGTCGCCGACCCGGTCGCGACTCTCCAGCGGCTCGAGCGGCGCATCGAGCGGAACGACCGCATCCGCCTGCCCCTGACGGTACTCGTCGGCGCGTTGGCGTACCTGGCGGCGCTGCTCGCACCCCGATTCGCGCCGCGCGTGTTCCTCGTCGCGCTGGCCGCCAACCTCTGGCTGGCGGGGTGGTGGGTGGTCGCGCTCACGACGCTCGCCGCTCTCGCGCTCCCGCTCGGGGCAGCCTGCGCAGCCGTGCTCGCCGCGTATCTCCTCGCGCTCGGCTTCGACCCGGAGTCGGTGGCCCTCTCGCCCTTCGGCCCCTCGCAGGCCGGCCGCTTCTACGGTGTCTCGAACCTCCTCGAGACGATGCTGCTCGTCCCCGCGCTCGTCGGTGCGGCGCGCGCGGGACGTGCGTGGGGGTGGGCCGTCGGCGCGCTCGCGATCGTGACGGTGGCCGGCAGCCGGTTCGGCGCCGACGGGGGCGGCCTGATCGTGCTGCTCGCCGCCTACGCGACGCTCGCGCTGCGAACGCGTGGGCGCACGGCTCGGCCCGGCGCGCCTCGCGCTGGTCGGAGCCGCCGCCGTCGCCGTCGCGGTGCTGCTCGTCGGGGTCGACGCCGCGCTCGGCGGGTCGAGTCACGTGACGCGCGCCGTCGGGGACGGGCCGGGAACCCTGCTCGCCGACCTCGGCGATCGCCTCGAGATCTCCGCCCGGAGAACGTTCGCGGGCGTGGGCCCCGCGTTCGCCGCGCTCGCGTCGTTCGCCGTGCTCCTGTTCGTCGCGACGCGGCGCCCCCGGGGGCCGCTCACCGACGCGCTCCTCGTCGGCATCCTCGTCTCGCTGCTCGTCAACGACACGCCGGGCGACGTCCTCGGGATCGGGGCGGCGGCCGCGTTCGTGCTCTGGCGCTTCGAGCGCACCCCGCACGATGCTCCGATGTGGGGGGATAGACTGCGCGCGATGCGCCGGCCCGCTGCTCTCGTCGCCCTCACGCTCGTCGCGGTCGTACTCGGTGTCGTGGCCGCCGGCTGCAGCGAGGGGGTCGTCACCGCGACGCCGGAGACGGTCGAGGGCACGCTGCCGCAGGAGACCACGGGCGGCGAGAACGCCGACCTGCCGGCGCTGAAACTGACGGGCGACGCGACCGCGGGAAAGCACGTGTTCGAGACCGCGGGCTGCACCGCCTGCCACACGCTCTCGGCCGCGGGATCGACCGGCACCGTCGGCCCAAACCTCGACGAGGCCAAGCCCTCGTTCGAGCTCGTCGTCCAACGCGTGACGCTCGGCCAGGGCGGCATGCCCACGTTCAAGGATCAGCTCACATCGCAGCAGATCGCCGACGTGGCGCAGTTCGTCTCCACGTCGGCAGGCGGCTGATCCGCCCCGAGCTCGTCCCGGACGGGGTGGCGGCGTTCGCCTGCGACCTCGACGGCACCCTGATCGGGCGGGACGGCGTGCTGCGCCCGCGGACCCGCGCGGCGATCTCACGCGCGCAGGACGCGGGGATCCCGGTGCTCGTGGCGACGGGCCGGATGTTTCGCTCGGTCGCGCCGTATCTCGACGAGGCGGGGATCGGCGAGCCGGTCGTCTGCTACCAGGGCGCCGCCGTGGTCGACCCCGGTTCGGGCGAGTTTCTTCTCCATGAGCCGCTCGACCTGGACGTCGCGCGCGAGGCGATCGCCGCGCTCGCCGAGCTCGGCCTCTCGCCGAACGTCTACGTCGACGACCGGCTGTACGTCGTCCGCGAGACCGAGTACTCCAGGGCGTACTCGGTCTTCCAGCGCCTCCCGGTGACCGAGGTCGGGGATCTGCTCGCATGGCTCCGCCGCTCGCCGACCAAGCTCGTGCAGGTGGGCGACCCGTCTCTGCTCGCCGAGATCCGCCCCGTGCTCGAGGGGCGTTTCGACGGCCGGATGTTCATCACGACCTCCCTCCCGCACATGCTCGAGCTCGGCAACCCCGCGGTGACGAAGGGCTCGGGGATCGCGTTCGCCGCCTCCCTGCTCGGCATCGGCCTCGACCGCATCGTCGCGTTCGGCGACGGCGAGAACGACGTGGAGCTCCTGGAGGTCGCGGGCACCGGAGTCGCGATCGCGAGCGGGCATCCGCGTCTGCTCGCAATCGCCGACACGACCTGCGCGGGACCGGAGGACGAGGGGGTCGCGACCGTGATCGAGGCCGTCCTAGACTCTTCGTCATGATCGACCTCAAGGCAGCGCGCGCCGATCCAGAGGCGATGCGCGCCGCGCTCGCCCGCAAGGGGGCGGCCGACGCGTTCGACCGCATGCTCGACGCGGACGCCCGCTGGCGCGAGCTCGTCCCGCGCGTGGACGAGCTCCGCTCGAAGACGAAGCTCTCGGGCAAGCCGACCCCGGAGCAGCTCGAAGGGCTCCAGCGCGTCAAGGCGGAGCTGAAGGAGGCCGAGGAGGCTCTCGCCGCCGCGGAGGCGGAGCGAGACGCGGCGCTCCTGGACGTCCCGAACCCGCCCGAGGACGGGGCTCCGGACGGGGACAGCGAGGACGATGCCGTCGAGCTGCGCCGGTTCGGGGAGCCCCGTGGCGGGGAGGCCAAGGAGGCGGCGGAGATCGGGCGCTTCGAGCTCGAGCGCGCCGCGCGCCTCTCCGGCTCCCGCTTCGGCTACATGGTGGGTGACACGGCGCTGCTCGCCCTCGCGCTCTACCGGCTCGCGCTCGACCATGTCGCCCGGGCAGGCTTCATCCCCGTGCTGCCTCCCGTCCTCGTACGCGAGGAGGCGATGGTCGGGACGGGGTTCTTCCCCACGGAGCGGACGAACATCTACGCGCTCGAGGAGGACGGCCTCTTCCTCACGGGGACCTCGGAGGTGGCGCTGGCCGGGATGCACATGGGCGAGATCCTCGATGCGGACGCGCTGCCGATCCGCTACGCGGGCTTCTCCACGTGCTTCCGGCGGGAGGCGGGCGCTGCCGGCAAGGACACGCGCGGCATGTTCCGCGTGCACCAGTTCAACAAGGTCGAGATGTTCGCCTTCACCCGACCGGACGACTCGCGGGCGGAGCACGAGCGGATGGTCGCGATCGAGGAGGAGCTGCTGCAGCTCCTCGGCATCCCGTACCGGGCGGTGGACGTCGCGGCGGGAGACCTGGGCGCCTCGGCCGTGCGGAAGGTCGACCTGGAGGCGTGGTTCCCCTCCCAGGGCCGCTATCGCGAGGTCACCTCCTGCTCGAACACGACCGACTTCCAGGCGCGGCGCCTCGGGGTCCGCTGGCGCTCCCCCGATGGGCTCGTGCCGCCCCACACGCTCAACGGCACCGTGGTCACGGATCGGCTCGTGCTGGCCGTCCTGGAGACGTTCGAGGGGGCCGTGCCCGAGCCCCTCCACAGGTATGGGGCACCTACCCTGATCGGGGGCTAGATTCCCCCTACCGGGTGGTACCCGCGCCGCGGACGCCAAATAGCGTCAGACGCATGCGGCACGAGGGGGAAGTACGCGTCAAGTGGACGCGCGAGGAGCTGAAGGCCATTCGCGAGGCGCTCGAGGTGACGCCCAACTTCGAGGGTCGTCTCGAGGCCCGCGAGGTGCTGCGCGTCGCCCTGCGGGCTCCGCGGATGCGGCCGGTCGTGATGGAGTACGACCTCGCCGAACGCGTCGGCACGCGGATCGTCCCCGTCGACGGCCCGACCGCGATGGCCCGCGCGAAGCTGCTCCTGGCCGTCCGCGGGCCGCGCAAGCGCGGCGTCGCCGAGACGATGCGCGCGAAGCGCCGGCCGACGCTCGTGCCGACGCTGCAGCCCGTCGCGGCGCCGGCGGTCTCCTCGTCGGGCGTCGCCGCGTCGGCTGCCGCGTAGAGCGGCCCGACCGACGGACTGACGGAGCGGGAGGGATTCGAACCCCCGGGCCCGCGTGAGCGAGCCGGCTGCTTTCAAGGCAGCTGCAATAAGCCAGACTCTGCCACCGCTCCAGGCATGTCGGTGTCCCCGAGGTTTACCGCCCGCCTGCCTCACGGGCAACCGCAGCCGCATGCCCGACCGCACGTTCCTTCGGGAGCGAGCCCGGGTCACGCGCGAAAGCGAACGCCGCAGCACTGCTCGTTTGAACGAAACTGACCGAACGGTTAGTTTTCCGAGATCGTGGAGATACCCGCCGCCGCGGATCGGTACAACGCCAGCACGCTCCTCGACGCGAACCTCGCCGCGGGCCGCGGCGGGAAGACCGCGATCTCGTGCGGCGACGAGTCGGTCACGTACGAGGAGCTCTACGCGCGTGCGTGCGGCGTCGGCTCGAAGCTGCGTGAGCTCGGCGCGACGCAGGGCGAGCGCGTCCTGCTCGTGATGGACGACTGCGCGGCCCTTCCGGCGCTGTTCCTCGGGGCGATGCGCGTCGGCGCGGTGCCGGTGCCCGTCAATCCACTGTACGCAGCCGACGAATACGGGTTCTTCGTGACGGACAGCGGGGCCCGGATCGCGGTCGTCGACGCCGCGTGCGCCGAGAAGGTGCGCGCGCCGCACCTCCTCGCGCTCGACGAGCTGGACGGGGTGATCGACGACGTTCCGCCCGCCCCGACCCGCTCGGACGACCCCGCGTTCTGGCTCTACAGCTCCGGCTCGACGGGCCACCCGAAGGGCGTCGTCCATCGCCAGCGCGACATCCTCGTCACCTGCGAGACGTACGCGCGGCACGTGCTCGGGATCCGCGAAGACGACGTCACGTTCTCGACGACGAAGCTCTTCCACGCCTACGGGCTCGGCAACAACCTCTCGTTCCCCTACTGGGCGGGCTCGTCGACCGTGCTGCTCGCGGGGCGGCCGACACCCGACGCCGTCTTCGAGACCGTCCGGCTCCATCGGCCGACGATCGTGTTCTCGGCGCCGACCCTCTACAACTCGATGCTCCACGCCGAGCCCGACGGCGACGGGCAGGACTGGTCGTCGGTGCGCCTCTGCGTCTCGGCGGCCGAGCCCCTGCCCGCCGAGGTCTGGCATCGGTGGCACGATCGCCACGGTCTCGAGATCCTCGACGGCATCGGCTCGACGGAGATGCTGCACATCTACTGCTCGAACCGCGCCGGCGAGGTCGTGGCCGGCTCGAGCGGCACGCCCGTCCCCGGATACGACGTGAAGCTGTGCGACGACGAGGGCACGGAGCTCGCTGGCGAGTCGGCCGGCGACCTCTACGTCCGCGGCGAGAGCATGCTCTCCGGCTACTGGAACCAGCCGGAGAAGACCGCGGACTGCATCCGTGACGGCTGGTTCTACACGCGAGACCGCTACCGGCGGGACGCGGACGGGAACTACTGGTACGAGGGCCGCGCGGACGACATGTTCAAGGTCAGCGGCCTGTGGGTCTCACCTGCCGACGTGGAGGCGAGGTTGATCGAGCATCCGGCCGTCGTCGAGGCCGCGGTCGTCGCGGGTCGGGTGGAGGGGCTGACGAAGGCGAAGGCGTACGTCGTCGCGCACGCGGCGACCACACCGGGAGACGCGCTCGTCGAGGAGCTGCAGACGTTCTGTCGTGACCGTCTGCACCGCTACCAGGTGCCGCAGCTGTTCGCGTTCGTCGACACGCTGCCGAAGACGGCGACCGGGAAGATCCAGCGCTTCAGGTTGCGCGACCACTGATGCTCGACGGCCGGCCGCTCGTCGACGCCCACGTGCACCTCGCGCGGACGCCGACGCTGAAGATGAGCTGGGACACATGGGTGATGGAGCGGCGTGTCGACGGGGATCCGGCCGCGATCTACGACCCGGAGGGCTCGCCGGTTCCGGAGCGCTTCTCGGCGTATCTCGAGCAGGAGGGGGTCGACTGCGCGATCCTGCTCGCGGAGTACAGCCCGCGCGTCACCGGCGTCCAACCGATCGAGGACATGCTCGCGGTCGCCCGCCACGACCCGGCGCGGATTCGCGTCGCGGCGAACCTGAACCCCCACCTCCATTACCCGATCGCGGCCGAGCTGGAGCGACAGCTCGCACTCGGCGCGGTGGCACTGAAGATCCATCCCGTGCACGGTGGCTTTCCGGCGAACGCGCGCGAGCTCTACCCCGCGTACGCGATCTGCCAGGAGCGCGGCGTCCCGGTGATCTTCCACTGCGGGACGAGCAACTTCGCGGGCGCGGTCAACCGCTTCGCCGACCCGGTCGACGCCGAGGACGTCGCCAAGGACTTCCCGTCGCTCACGATCGTGCTCGCCCACGGCGGGCGCGGCTGGTGGTACGACGCTGCGGCGTTCCTCGCCCTGATGCGGGAGCACGTCTGGATCGAGATCTCGGGGCTCCCGCCGCGGAAGCTCCCCGAGTACTACGCACGGCACGATCTCGACCGGCTCGGCCGGACCTTCGTCTTCGGCACGGACTGGCCCGGCGTCCCGGGGATCCGGGCGAACGCGGAAGCGGTCGCGGCGCTCGGGTTCGCCGACGACGTCCTCGACGGGATCCTCGCCGGCAACGCCCGCGCCGTATACCGGCTCGGCGAGCTCGCGGCGGCCGGTGCGCCGCAGCACGAGCGGCGCTCGCAAGCCTGAGGCGCCGCGGCTAGCGCGGGCTCTGTCGCACGACGACCGACTTCGACTCCTGGTAGTAGTCGAGCGCCTCGTCGCCGTGCTCCTTGCCGAGGCCTGACTCGCCGAAGCCGCCGAACGGAAGCTCGTCGTAGACGATCTGCGGGGAGTTGACCCACGTGTAGCCCGCGCGGATGCGCTCGGCGGCGATCGTGGCCGCCGTGAGGTCACGCGTCCAGATCGACGAGCCGAGGCCGAACTGCGAGGCGTTGGCCCGCTCGATCGCCTCGTCCAGCGAACGAACCGCCCAGATCGGCAGGGCCGGCCCGAACACCTCCTCGACGGCGACCCGCGAGTCGTGCGGCGGCTCGCGGATCAGCGTCGGCTCGTAGAACCAGCCCGCGGCGAGCTCCGGGCCGTCGGGCCGCCTCCCGCCTGCGAGCAGCTCTCCTCCGTCGGAGAGCGTGTCCGACACCTGCTCCTCCAGGAGCGCGCGCTGGGACTCGGAGTGGAGTGGGCCCAGGATCGTCCCGTCCGCCGTGCCCGCGCCGAGCGCGAGCTTCGCGACCTTCGCCCGGAGCTTCTCCACGACCTCGTCCACGACGCGTTCGTGCACGTAGAGCCGCTTCACCGCGAGGCATGCCTGCCCGCAGTTGAAGAATCGGCCGACGCTCGCCGCGCTGACCGCGCCGTCGACGTCGGCGTCGTCCAGCACGATCATCGGGTCGGAGCCGCCGAGCTCGAGCGTGACGCGCTTCACGCCGCGCGCCGCGAGCTCCGCCACGTGCGTGCCCACCGGCGTCGAGCCGGTGAAGGCGACCTTGGCCGTTCGCGGATCGGTCACGAGCGCCTCGCCGAGCACCGAGCCCTTACCGGTGATCACCTGGAACACGCCGTCGGGAAGCCCTGCCTCCCGCATCAGCTCTGCGATCCGCACCGTCGTCAGCGGCGTCGACTCGGCCGGCTTCGCGACGAGCGTGTTGCCGCACACGAGCGCCGGGCCGAGCTTGTTGCCGAGCAGGGTCGTGGGGAAGTTCCACGGCACGATCGCCGCGACGACGCCGAGCGGCCGCTTGACCACGAGCCCGTGCGTGCGCACGTCGAGGCTCGGGACGTACGCACCCCGCAGGCTCTTCGCGAGCCCCGCGTAGTGCTCCAGCGTGTGCACGAAGCGCGCGAGCTCGAGCCGGGACTCGCGCAGCGGCTTCCCCTGCTCGAGGGTCAGCTGCTGCGCCAGCTCGTCGCGCCGGGCGAGCACCGCCTCGGCGCCGGCACGGACGATCGCCCCGCGCGCCGCAGCAGGAGTCTCCCACCAGCCGAGAAAGGCCTCGGCCGCCCGACCGATTGCCTCTGCGGCCTCGGCCGCGCCGGCCTGCGGCGCCGTCCCGACTTCCTCGCCCGTAGCGGGATTGCGGATCACGGTGACCCCGGTGCCGACCGCCGCCGCCATCACGCGCCCCTGAACGTCGGCCGGCGCTTCTCGCTGAACGCGGCGAGGCCCTCCCTGCCGTCCTCGCTCAGGAACAGCTCCTCGACGAGGTCGCGCTCACGCTCGAGTCCGCGCTCGAGCCCGTCGTCGAAGCCCTCGTTGACGGCCAGCTTGATGTTTCCGATCGCCTTCGTCGCCCCGGCCGCAAGCGTCGCAGCGTACTCGAGCGTCTGCTCGTGCAGCGCGTCGACCGGGAAGAGCTTGTCGACGATGCCTAGCTCGAATGCCTCGGACGGCGTCACCGTCCGCCCCGTGATCATCAAGTCGAGCGCACGGCTCCGGCCGATCAGGCGCGGCAATCGCTGCGTGCCCCCGTTCCCCGGGAGCAGCCCCAGCGTCGCCTCCGGGGTGCCCAGCCGGAAGTCGCCGTCGGAAGCGAAGCGCAGGTCGCAGGCGAGCGCGATCTCCAGCCCTCCACCGAGCGCGTGGCCGTTCAGCTCCGCGACGAAGATCTTCGGAATCCGCGCGATCGAGGAGAGCGTCAGGTGCGACGTCTCGATCATCTCCATGTTCCGCTCGTGCGGACCGGCCAGGAACGCCTTGATGTCGGCGCCCGCGCAGAAGAACTTCTCCGAGGCGCTGCGGAGCAGCACGACCTTCACCATCTCGTCCCCGGCCGCCTCGTCCACCGCGGCCCCGAGCTCCTGGACGTACTCGAGGTCGTACGAGTTCGCAGGCGGCTTGTCGAGGAGGATCGTGCCGATGCCGCCGTCGGCCGTGAACGAGACGGCCACTACCCGAGCCCTCCCACGACCACGGACTTCGTCTCGAAGTAGTGGTCCATCATCGCCTCGAGCCCGTGCTCCTTGCCGAGGCCGCTCTCCTTGAGCCCGCCGAACGGCAGCTCGTCGTAGCCGTAGTGAATCTGGTTGACCCAGGTCATCCCCGCCTCGATCTCCCGCGCCGCCCTGTCGATGTAGCGGGCGTCGTGGGTCCAGATGGACGAGCCGAGCCCGTAGCGCGTGTCGTTCGCCAGACGAATCGCCTCGTCGATGTCCGTTACGCGGAAGACCGGGAGGATCGGCCCGAAGACCTCGTCCTGCACGAGTCGCGAGTCGTGCGGCGCCCCCTCGACGAGCGTCGGCCGGAAGAAGTAGCCCTTCTCCGTCCCCTCGGGCGGCCCGCCGCCGACGAGCACCTGAGCGCCTCGGGAAACGCGCATCGTCGAGCTGTTCGGCCAGCTCGTTCTGCGCCGCCCTTCGTGTGCACGGGCCCCATGCGCAGCTTCGGCTTGTCCGGCTTCGTCCAGCCCGTGCCGCACTCGTAGCGCTCGAGCTCCTGCGCGAGGCCGCCGACCAGCTCGTCGTAGACCTCGTCGAACACGTAGAGCCGCTTCGCCGCGAGGCACGACTGGCCGGCGTTCCAGAAGCGCGCGATCACGGCGCTCTTGATCACCGCCTTCACGTCGACGTCCGGACAGACGATCATCGGGTCGGAGCCACCGAGCTCGAGCGAGATCCGCTTGAAGGACGGTGCCGCGAGTGCCGCGATGTGCTTGCCGGTGCCTGTCTCGCCCGTGAACGCGACGCGCCGGATCAGCGGATGGGCGACGAGCGCGTCGCCGACCTCGGAGCCGCGGCCGGTGAGGACGTTGAGCACGCCGGCCGGCAGGCCCGCCTCGTGGAAGAGCTCCGCCACCCGGAGGGTCGCGAGCGGCGTGGACGACGCCGGCTTGACGACGACCGTGTTCCCCGCCGCGAGCGCCGGGCCGATCTTCGTGCCCATCAACGTCAGCGGGTAGTTGTACGGCACGATCGCGGCGACCGGCCCGACCGGGCGCTTGATCACCATGCCGTACGAGCGGCCGAGCGTCGACGGCAGGTCCTGGTACGCGCCGCGAACCTTCGTCGCGAGGTCGGCGTAGTAGTGCATGCCGTGCACGAAATGCTGGAGCTCGCCCGCGGCCTCGATCGTCGGCTTGCCCTGCTCGTGCGTCAGCGTGTCGACGATCTCGTCGCGGTGCTCGACGACGAGATCGAGCGCCTTGCGCAGGATCTCGGCCCGCTGCTCGGCGTCGGTGCGCGACCACTCGCGGAACGCCCCGTCGGCGGCCTCCACGGCGAGGTCGACGGCGTCGACACCACCGGCGGGCACCGTCTCGTACACGTCCTCGGTCGCCGGATCGACGATCTCGAGCTCGTCGGTCGCGGTCGCGTCGGTGTGCTCACCGGCGATCAGCATCTTCACCATCGCGTCTCCTCTCCCACTGTCAGCTCCTCCAGATAGCGCCGCCGAAGCGCCCGGTACTCGGTCGCGGCCGTCTCGACCCACCCGCGGGACGAGCCGTCGAGCTCCTTCTTCACCACCGCCGGGACACCGGCCGCGACGACGCCCGCAGGGATCTCCTGGCCTTCGAGCACGACGCTCCCGGCCGCGACGAGTGCGCCCGCGCCGACACGCGCACGCTGGAGGACGATCGCGCCCATCGAGATCAACGCGCCGTCCTCGACGACGCACCCCTCCAGCAGCGCCGCGTGGCCGACCGTGACGTTCGCGCCGACGATCGTCGGCAGACCCTCGGCGGCGTGGATCACGGCGTTGTCCTGCACGCACGACCCCTCCCCGACCACGATCCGGTCGAAGTCACCGCGGAGCACGGCGCCGAACCAGACGCTGGACTCGGCGCCGAGCTCGACGGCGCCGATCAGGGTTGCGTTGGGCGCGACGAACGCGTCGTCGGGCACCCTGGGCTCACTCCCTCCGAGTCCGTAGAGGGGCATCAGCGACCCCCGGTCGTCTGCATCGGACGCTCCACCGCTATCGCTTGCGGATCCGCTCGAAGGGGCTGTGACAGTCGAGGCATATCCACTGTTCGGTCATGAGCCCTGGGCCGAACTCGCCGAGCCGCTCGACGTGCGTCGACCCGCACCATATGCAGGTCACGACCTCGTCGTCGCCGGAGTCGCCGTCAAGCGGCGCTCCAGGCTGCTCCATCGGCTCCACGGCAGCTCCGGGTAGGTCCAGGTTCCGTCCTCGTCGCGCTCGAGCGGAAGCTCCACGCCGGCGGGCTCGGTGACCGCGGCGAGCCTCGAGACGAAGTTCTGTCGCAGCCCTTCGTTGCCCAGCGAGATGACGGCGGCGTCGACGAGCAGGTCGACGCCGGGTTCTCCCGGGGGCCCGAACCAGCACAACGTCTCGGGCAGGAGCGCGACGAGCTCCCGCTCGAGCCCCGGCGACGCGGCGAGCTCTCGCACCCGCCCGTCCGCATAGCGACGATGGAACCCCTCGTCGGCGAGGATCCGTACGGCGCGCTTCCGCAGCCCCTCGACGCTCGACGTCGCCGCCGCGCTCGAGCAGGACGGTGCAGGCTCGGTCGGCGAGCGTGAGCGCCGCCACGCCGCGGACGAACGAGGTCGTCGGCTCGAGGAGGTACGAGAGCGCGTACTTCCGCTCGCGATCGTCCTCGCGCTCGAGCGCCCGCGGCGCGACATCTCGCGGAAAGTCCTCCAGCAGCGAGTAGAGCCCGCGTGCGTGTCCTGCTTCCTCCTGTGCGATCGCGGTGCAGGCCACCGCACTCTCGAGCGTCGGCGCTCCCACGCCCCAGGTCGCCAGGCGCTGTGCGAGGTAGTACTTGTTGTCGGCGAGCGCAACGACCACGTGCGCCGTGGCCCGGGCCAGCTCGGGCGAGAGCTCAGTCATCGTCGACCCTCTCACCGTCGCGAACGACCCAGTGGATCGCCTCTTCCGGGAACGCGACGAGCTCGACCCACTCACCCTCGTAGGCGCCGCGCACGTCGCTGTCGACGTCCGCCGCGCCGAGCTCCACGAGCGGCTCCGCGTACTCCGTCCGTCCGTAGACGCGCACTGTCATGCCGGCTTGACCAGCTGATCGATCTCGCGTCGCGGGACGATGAACATGTCCGCCCACTTCCACTCCTCGTAGAGCGTCGACGCGAACACGACGGCGTCGTCGAGCGTCGAGGCGTCCACGCGCCCGACGTGGCGGATGGGGATACGCGAATCCTGCCGCGCAAAGACCTCCCACGCCTCCGGCGTCGGGCTCACGCGACCCCCGCGCTGCGGAGCTGCAAGAGACCTTTGCCCGAGACGTCTCCGCGCGTCCACTCGTCGAACGACTCGACCACCTCGACCCGCTCGATCCCGTCCAGCTGGAGCAACCGCTCCTCGATGTCCTGTTCGATCAGGCCGATGCAGGGACAGCCGAGCGAGCAGTACGAGATCACGACCCGCGCCGTCCCGTCCTCGACCTCGACGCCGCGGACGAGCCCGAGGTCGACCAAGCTGACCGGGTACTCGGGGTCGAGCACGTCCGCCAGCGCGCTCTCCACCGCGTCGGCCGACGTCATCAGGCGGCCCTCGCAAGCTCGAGGCGCCCACGCTGGATCATCTCGACGAGCTCCTCGTTCGCCGGTCCCCGCGCCCGCCATCGCTCGAGGACGACGTCCCACGAGATCTGGCCCTCCTCCGTCAGCCAGCGCTTCTCGGCCTCGTCGAACTGCTGGGGGAACGGCGTGTCGATCACGTACGTTCCCGTCCCTGCGTCGAGGTGAGCCGGGACGTCGATGCCGATCGACTCGCAGAACGGCACCGCCGTCGACATCCAGATCTGCCGGAGCTCGTCGTTCGTCCGGCCCTTGAGGCCGAAGTCGATCTGGTCGCGATGCCGCTTGAGGTCGTCGGGCAGCCCGAACCATTCGAGCGTCATCAGGAACATCCAGTCGACCGCGAGTTGGAGGTCGTCGCGGGTCGCCGGGTCCGACGCGAGGGTCTTCATCCACTGCTCACCGTGTCGGAGGTGGAAGCCCTCCTCGCGGTCGACCTTGACGAGCGCACGCTTCCACGGGGCGTAGCTCGTGTGCTCGAAGATGTCGCTCAGGAGGACGAAGCCGGCGCGGTCGTAGAACCCGTTCGCGACGACCATCTCCGACCAGCTCTCGAGTGGGACGTCGAAGGCGTACGGGTGCCGAAAGTCGGTCGCAGGACGCTCGTAGATCAGCTCGTCCGTGTCGATCCCGAGGTCGCGCAGCATCCGGTAGGCGATGTGGGCGTGACCGAGCTCGTCCTGGATGATGCCGACCACCGACACGAACGACTGCAGCCGCGGCGCATGGGCGGCTGCCTTCAGGTAGGCCGGCGCGCTGATCAGCTCGGTGTCGCCGGACACGATCAGCGTCCGCGCGAGCCCCTTCACGTAGTCCTCGCTCGCGTACTCGGGCCCTTCGACGAGCTGTCCTCTCGCCAGCCGATCGAGGACTGCCTCGTTGTTCACCCCAGGAGTTTGACCAACCGGACGGTCAGTGTCAATTCCACCGTGCGCGGCAACTCACCGGTCGAGGAACGCGATGATCGAGCGGGCACAGAGGTCCTTGTACTCCGCGTGCCGTGACTCCCAGGCGGGCTCCTCGAGCCACTGGAGGAAGAGCCCGTCGATCAACGCCCTGACCACCATCGCCGACTCGGCGATCGCCGTCTCGGAGTCGGCGCTCGTGCTGCCGATCACGGCGGCGTACTGCCCGGTCACGATGTCGCGGAACCAGCCGTTCAACGCCGCAAACCGCGTGTTGCGCGACGAGTGCGCGATCAGCTCCGCGTACACGACGTAGAAGACCCTGTTGCGCTGCGGGTCGACGAAGATCGCGTCGATCATCGCGCGGATCTTCTCGTCGCGTCCCAGCGCCGACGACGTCGCCTCGACGACGCGCGCCGCCACGCGCTCGAGCACCCACTTGATCGCGGTGAGGACGAGGTCTTCCTTCGTCTTGTAGTGGTAGACGACGTTCGCCTTGGACATCCCCGCTTCGTTCGCGACGTCCTGCAACGTCATCCGGTGCATTCCCTTGTCGGCCATCAGCCGGTAGGCGACGCGAAGCAGCTCCTCCTGCTTCGCGGACTGCCGGCGTCCGTCCGGAAGCGCGGACCCCATGGCGTCCTGACCGCTGCTCACAGCCTCGGAGCCACCACGCCGTCTAGGGCGACGGTCGCCACTCCGCCTCCTTGCGCCCCATGCGGCCCAGGCGACGCACGAGCGAGGTCGCGGTCGGGATCAGGCCCTGCCTGAGAAACAGGAAGATCACGATCACGAACGCGCCGTAGTACGCCTCGCGCAGCTGTCCGCTGTCCGTCAGTGCCCGGTCGAGGAATCCGAACGCGGCGGCGCCGACGACCGGCCCGAGCAGCGTCCCGAGCCCGCCGAACGCGACGATCACGAGCACCTGCACGTCGATCTGCGCGAACGCATAGGTGGTCGGGCTGATGAAGCCGAGGCTGTATGCGTAGATGCCGCCGGTCAGGCCGATCATCCCCGAGCCCACGACCGCCGCATAGATGCGGTAGCGGGCGACGTCGACACCGGCCAGCTCCGCTGCGGTCTCGTCGTCCCGGAGCGCCCTGAACGCCCAGCCGATGTGGGACAGCTGGAGCACGCGGAAGACGATCAGCAGACCGACGAGGAGGCCGACGAAGAGGTAGTAGCCCCCGATACGGTCGTCGGCGAGCTTCGTCGCGGCCCCGTCGAGCACGTGACCCGTGTCTCCTCCCGTGAGGTCGCTCTGGCCGATGAGGAGGTTCGTGAACGCCAGCGAGAACACGAGCGTCACGATCCCGGTGAAGATCACGTCGAGCGAGCGCCGGACGGCGATCCACGCGAGGACGCCGCCGACGATCGCGGAGCACAGCGTGCCGAGGACGACGCCGAGCGCGAGTGGCACCGACGCACGGTCGGCGAGCAACGCGGTCGCATAGCCACCCACGCCGGCCAGCGCGCCCACGCAGAGGAAGAGCTGATTCGTGCTGCCGAAGATCAGGTTGAAGCCGACCGCGTAGCAGCCGAACGCGAGCGCCTCCACCGCGAGGCCCGTCGTATAGGGCGAGTCCTCGAACCAGAACCGGGGCAACACGACGAGGATCACCGCGGTGACGGCGATCGGGAGCAGGGTGCGCGTGGCCGTGCCCGCGAGGGCACCGCGGCGCGGCTCCGTGTCGGTCGCGTCGGCCATCGCGTCCTACCGTCCGAGCAGCCCTCGCGGCCGCACGAGGATCGTGAGAGCGGCGGCACCGAGAAGCACGATCGCAGTGATGTACTCGCCGATGTAGTGCGCGCTGACGGAGTCGACGACGCCGAGCACGATGCCCGCGAGGAACGCGCCCGCGACGCTCCCGAGCCCACCGACGACGGCGACGATCAGCGCGAACGTCGTGAGGTCGAAGCCGGACGTGACCGTCAGCGGCGCCGTCATCGAGCGCGTCACCGCCACGAGCCCGGCGAGCCCACCGCTGAGGGCGAAGATCAACGTGCGTACGAAGGACGGGCTGATGCCGACCAGACGCGCGCCGGTCTCGTCCTGGATCACGGAGCGCACCCCGCGCCCGAACGTCGTGAGACCGAAGAACACGAGTAGGAGGCCACCGACCCCGAGCGCGATCACGGAGGCCCAGATGCTCCCAGTGGACATCGGGACGCCGGCGATCGAGATCGGGTCACCGCCCACGAAGACGTACAGCGCGCCGGTCGGGTACTTCCAGTTGAGCAGGCCGACGATCACGAACGCGACCCCCAGGGTGAGCAGGAGCCCGAGCAGCGTCCTGTGCTCCCCGGTCTGCTTGTAGACCGGGCGCATCAGCGTCAGGTCGAGGAGCACGCTGAGGCCGGCAGCCGCGAACATGCCGGCCGCGGCCGCGAGGACCGTTGGCGTCCCCCTGCCCATCAGCTCGGAGACGACGATCGCGCCGAACACCGCGATCTCGCCGTATGCGAGGTTGAGCACCCCGCCGAGGCCGTAGACGAGCGTCAGCCCGACCCCGAGCAGCCCGAAGCCGAGGCCCAACACGATCCCGTCGAGGATCACCGCTCTCATGCCACGCCCAGGTACGCGCGTCGGACTTCGGGGTTCGCCTCGAGCTCGTCGGGAGTGCCTTCCAGCCGAAAGCGCCCGTTCTCCAGCACGTAGCCGCGGTCGGCGACCGAGAGGGCCAGCGGCACCTGCTGCTCCGCGACGAGCAGCGTGAGCCCGGTCTCGTTGAGGCCGCCGAGCGCCTCGAAGGCGGCCCGCGCGAGCTTCGGTGCGAGACCGGTGGTCGGCTCGTCGAGCATCAGCACCCGGGGGCGGGACATCAGCGCCCGTCCGACGGCCAGCATCTGTTGCTCGCCGCCGCTGAGCGTCCCCGCACGCTGGTGCAGACGCTCCTCCAGCCGGGGAAACAGGCCGAACACGAGCTCGAGCGCCTCCCGGTCGGGCCGGCGCGGGTAGGAGCCGAGCGTCAGGTTCGTCTTCACGGTCATCGCGGGGAACAGGTGGCGCTCCGCGGGAACGTACGCGACGCCCGCCCGTGCGATGCGGTGGGCGGGACGCCGGGTCAGATCCTTCCCGTCCAGGAGCACCTGCCCCTCCATCGGGCTGAGCAGGCCTGCGATCGCCTTCAGCAGCGTCGACTTGCCCGCGCCGTTGGAGCCGACGATCGCGACCGCCTCGCCTGCGGAGACCCCGAAGTCGATCTCCGCGACGACCTTCTCGCCCAGGTAGCCCGCGGCGAGGCCGCGTACCTCAAGCAGCATGGGTCTGCCCGAGGTAGGCGTCCACGACGTCCGGGTGTCGCATTACGACCTCAGGCACACCCTCGGTGAGAATCTCCCCGAAATTGAGCACCACCGCCCGCTCCGCGAGCTGGATCACGGCGCTCATCACGTGCTCGACCCAGAGGATCGTCGCCCCGAGCTCGTCGCGGACACGCCGCACGATCTCGACCGAAGCGGCGAGCTCGGTCTCGTTGAGACCGGCCATGACCTCGTCGAGGAGGAGCAGCCGAGGCTGCCCCGCGAGCGCCTTCGCGAGCTCGAGGAACCGCTGCTGGTGAAGGTTCAGGCTCTTCACCGGCTGGCCCGCCCGGCCTTCGAGCCCGACGAAGGAGAGCGCCTCGAGCGCGCGCCGCCTGGCCTCCGGCTCGGCGACGACTCCCCGCCCCGCGCCGAACATCGCGCCCAGGACGGCGTTCTCGAGCACGGTCAGCGAACCGAACGAGAGCGGGGTCTGCATCACCATCGCGATGCCCATGCGGCGCACGCGGTGCGCAGCGAGGCCGCCCACCGACGCGCCGCCGAGGCGGACGCTGCCCGACGTGGGACGCTCGAGGCCTCCGATCAGCTTCAGGAGCGTGCTCTTGCCCGCCCCGTTGGGACCGACGACGGCGACTATCTCGCCGTCGTCGATCCCGAAGGTCACGCCTGCGACGGCTGGGAGGCCGCCGAAGCGCTTCGTGACCGCGTCAACCTCGAGAAGCAGATCGCCTCCGTGCTACGAGCCAGGACGGTACGGGCTCAGAGGCTTCGACTTGGACAGGTTCCGTGGCCACCAGTCACCGGCCTTGTTGAGCGACGCATCGGGCGCCGGCCCCTTCGTCAGCACCGTGAGGAACGGCGTCGGTCCCACCATCTCCCCCCACGCCGTCCACTTCAGCGGGAACGCATACCCGGGGATGTTGAACGTATGGGCGTGGACGTAGGCCGCGATCTTCTTCGGATCGGTACCGACCTTGCCGACCGCCTCCGCGACGATCTTCACGTAGACGTAGCCCTCCATCGCCTCGTCCTCGAAGAACCCGTTCTGCGGGAACGTCTTCAGGTACCGCTTGGCAAGGGCGCGATACGCCTTGCTCGCCACGTTGATGCACTTGAAGTCGGCCCAACGGCCGTACGCGGACGATCCGGCCGCCTTCGCAGTCAGCGTGTACGGCGAGTAGGCACCGATCACCGGTGCCTTGATGCCGAGCTGCCCGGCCTGCGCGAGGATCGCCCCGCCTCCCGGCGGATGCCCCGTCGCGACGATCAGCCCGACGTCCCCCAACGCCCGCAGGTACGGAGTGAAATCGGTCGCCGGGACCGGCGCGACCTGGATGTTCAGCTTGATCGCCGACTGACCGGCGAAGGCGTCCTGCAGCGCCCTCTTGAACGCCTGACCCCATGCGTAGTCGGCCACGATCGCGCCGACGCTCTTCACGCCTCTCGCCTGCGCGAGATCGAGGATCGGAGGCCCGTCCTCCTGCGCAGGAGGCAGGCAGGTGCGGAACGTGTAGCGGCTGCTCGTGGTCAGAATCGTGTCGTCACCCGCCCGCAACAGGAACAGCGGCACCTGTGCCTGCTCGGCGAGCCGCGCGGTCGCGAGCCCCACGTTGCTTCCGACCACGCCGCCGGTCGTGACGACCTTGTCCTGCTGCGTGAGCTTCCTGAACGCGTCGATGCCGCCGTTCGGCGTTGACTGATCGTCCCCGACCGCGAGGTTGAGCAGCCGTCCGTTGACACCGCCCTTCCTGTTGATCTCGTTCACCGCCAGGGCCGCGCCCGCGCGGTACTGGATACCCCATGGTGCGAAATTCCCCGTGAGCGAGGTGAGCACCCCGATCTTGATCGGGTTCCCTTTCGCGGCCGCACTCGTCGCGCTCGACCCGCCGAACGCGCTCGATCCACCCAGTGCGGCGACGAGCGACGCTACGGCAGCCACAGCTGCGACCAACCTGAATCGCATCACCGACCCTCCTTCTGCTTCGTCACCGTGAGACGGACATTCTCGGCCCGTCCGACCGGTTAGTCAAACGAGCGAACATCCGCCCTTCCGTTCGTAGGACGCAGATCCGCGTCGGCGGTTGGGCAGCGCGTCGCCTTTGCGCCGGCGAGCGACGGAGACCGGAAACCGCGCCGTCCCCGACGGAGTCACGCAGATCCCTCGATCGGGGATCGATTCCTCCCCCGTCAGGGGTACAATTCGGGTATGGGAGAGGGGACGATGCACGTACGCTGGACTCGGGCCGAGCTCGGCGCGGTTCGGGACGCGATCGATCTGACGCCTTCCTTCGAGGGTCGCCCCGTGGTACGGGAGACCGTTCGCCGGACGCTGCGCATGAACGGCCGCGACGTGACGCTCGAGTTGACGCTGGCCCAGCGCCTCGCGGCGCACCTCGTCCCGGTCGACATGCCGACCACGATCGCGAAGGTCAAGCTCCTGCGTGCGATCCGCGACGCCCGCCGCATGCAGGCGCCGCTGGCCGGCGGCGCAGAAGCCGCGTAGCTCCCCAGCTTCGATCCCTCACATCGGGGGTCGAGTCTTCCGGCCGCGGCGCCGACTGACTGGATCAGTGCGGCGTCTGGCGCTCAGCCTCGTCCTGCTCGCGAGCCTGATTGGGCCCGCGAACGCCGCCGCGTCGCAGCTCATCGCCCGCGATGCACAGGACGTGACGCTGCAGGTCGACTCCCGCGGTCGCGCCCTGATCGGCTACCGCGCCAAGGGCAAGGCCTGGTCCGTGCTCGCGTGGGGTGCGGTGAATGCGCTCCACCCCACTCCCGACCGATCCCAGGTGAAGTTCAAGGTGGACTACGCGGGCGGCTGGGGCACGTATCGCAAGACGCTGTCGACCGGGTTCAAGAACGTCTGCCGGCCCTACACGGGACCGGCGCTCGCGTGGTTCGTCACCGGCTGCACGATGCCCGACGGCAGCTCCTGGGCCCTCCAGGCGTGGCAGCGGGGGCTGCCCAACCTCGGGGTCGCACCTTGGAAGCCACTCCAGGCGTCCACCGAGCTGCGCCTCAGCCACTGGTCGACGGAGCTCCCCAAGCTGGATCTCTGGGTGAACTGGGCCTACAGCAAGCACTTCGACCACGTGTTCGGGCGCTTCACGTACCTCGGTCAGCCGGTCTACGGGTTCGGCTCGACCACATCCGGGGCGCCGACGGACGGCTACGGTCGCAACGTCTACCTCGACACGCTCGACTCGGCGTACGGGCCGGGTTGGAGGCGCGAGAACAGCTTCCTCGCCCACGCGGGCACGGGGGTGTTCTGCTACGGGCTCTACCCGCACGACCCCTACCCGGGCTATCCCGCGACCACCGGCCGGCGGCCCGAGGGCAAGGGGACGCGCTACCGGGCGACGGCCGTCGGGCCGGGCGTGCTGCCCGACGTGACGTGGGAGGCCGCGGCGCCGGGCCCCTACGACCCGGACGTCGACCGTCGGCTGGTCGCGCTCCAGCGCGAGGTCTACGGCTCCGACACGCTCTGCAAGCCCGTCTGAGCTCGCGCTGGCCTACGGGCGCGGGGCAGGGACGGGCTTGGGCGTGAAGGCGTCCTGGACGACGCGCAACACCTTCGCGCGGCGTCCCTCCTCGATCGGCTGCAGGCCACCCAGCTCGAGCCGGCAGAGCTCGACGCGCCCCTGCGTGCGCAGGGTCGTGAAGCCGAACTCGTCGAGGAAGTCGCGCGGGAACACCGTGCGGTGGACGAGGAACCGCTCCTCCTCGGTCTCGCGGTCGGGATAGCGATAGCCAAAGGCCTCGAGCGCGCCGACCCCGCGGTCGCGGGCCTCGCCGATCGCCGCGAGCAGCAGCGACTTCTCCACCCAGCCGGCAGCGCTGCTCCGTACGAGGTACAGGCAGGTCACGAGCGCGGCGTCGTCCGACGCGGGCCCCGCGGGCAGGTCCGCCGAGCGCGGAAAGAGATGGGACGGCCCGTACTGGAGCGAGCCCAGCAGGCGGCCCGCGTCGTCCAGGTAGATCGATCCCCATTCGCCCCACTCGTCCTCGGCCCGCTCGATCCAGCGGTCCTTCGAGGCGGTCCTGTTCCCGCGCGACTGCCACCACACGCAGTCCCGGCAGACGGGCGCGGTCGACTCCAGCGCGCCGCGACCGAGTGCCGAGACGCCGACCTCGGTCACGTGCGCCGGCGGCGCTCGAAGGCGACGAGATTCGTCCGCATCGCGGTCAGTCTAGGCGGCACCGGCCGGGCGGCACGGCGCTCTACGATCTCGCGATGCCCGGCGCCGGGGAGATCGACGCGGTCGTGTTCGACATGGACGGGGTGCTCGTCGACACCGAGCACCTCTGGGACGAGGTGCGCGAGCAGCTCACCGAGGACTGGGGCGGGACGTACACCCCGGAGGCGCAGGAGGCCATGATGGGGATGAGCTCGCCGGAGTGGTCTCGCTACCTGCACGAGACGGTGGGCCTGCGCGAGCAGCCGGAGCGGATCAACGCGGAGGTCGTCAGGCGGATGCTGGAGCGCTACGAACGGGATCTCCCGGTGATCCCCGGGGCGCAGGATGCGGTGCGCCGCCTGGTCGATGCAGGGCTCTGGCTGGCGCTCGCGTCGTCGTCCAACCGCGAGCTGATCGATGCCGTGCTGCACCGGCTCGGCCTGGCCTCGTCCTTCACCGTGACGGTCTCCTCGGAAGAGGTCGCACGGGGCAAGCCTGCGCCCGACGTGTACCTCGAGGCCGCGCGCCGGCTCGAGGTCGATCCCTCCCGCTGCGCCGCCGTCGAGGACTCCGCAAGCGGCATTCGTGCGGCACACGCGGCCGGAATGCGCGTGCTCGCCTATCCGAACCGCCATTACCCGCCCTCGGCCGACACGCTGGCGCTCGCCGACGTCGTCCTCGAATCGCTCGAGGAGCTCGACCCGGCGATCGCGCGCGGATGACGCGCAGGAGACGGCCGCCCTCGCGTGGACTAGGGTGAGAGAGCGGCGTCCGGGTCGATCCCGCCGCCTCGCACGATGCCGATCGACTGGAGCACCGTCCCGGAGGCCGAGGAGGCCGGTCGAGACCTCTACGCGCTGATGGAGGAGCTGTTCCCCATCCCGCGCAGCCTCACGGGAGACGGGGTCCGCGCGACGCTCGGACGGATCGGACGCGACGTCCCGCTCCACACCGTCGAGCTCCCGACGGGGGCGCAGGTGTTCGACTGGCCGCTGCCGCGTGAATGGAACGTCCGCGAGGCCTGGGTCGAGGCGCCGGACGGGAGCCGCGTCGTCGACGTCGCCGACTCGTCCCTCCACCTGCTCGGGTACAGCACCCCGGTCGACGCGACCATCGATCTCCAGACCCTGCGCGAGCACCTTTTCACGGACCCGCGCGATCCGGACGTGGTCCCGTACCGCACGTCGTACTGGTCGGAGCGTTGGGGCTTCTGCGTGAGCCGCCGCGTCGCCGACTCGCTGCCGGAGGGGCAGTACAGGGTCCGGATCGACGCGACGCTCGAGGACGGGCACGTGACCTACGGCGAGGTGTCGCTCGACGGCGCGACCGACGACGTCGTACTGCTGACGACGACCGTCTGCCATCCGGCGCTCGCAAACGACAACCTCTCGGGCATCGTGCTCCTCGCCGGCCTCGCGCGCGTGCTCGCCGAGCAGCGCGAGCTGCGCCACGGCTTCCGCCTCGTCTGGAGCCCGGGGACGATCGGCCCGCTCTGCTGGCTCAGCACGAACGCCGGCCTCGTCCCGCACGTCCGGCACGGCTTCGCCGTGTCGTGCGTCGGCGACCCGGGCCCGCTGACGTACAAGCGCAGCCGGCGGGAGACGGCGCCGATCGACACGGCGGCCGAGGTCGTGCTGCGAGGCTTCCCGGAGGCGACCGTCCGCCGCTGGTCACCCTACGGGGGCGACGAGCGCCAGTTCTGCTCGCCGGGATTCGACCTCCCGTTCGGAGCGCTCTCCCGTACCCCGGCCGACGCGTTCCCGGAGTATCACTCGTCCGCCGACGACCTCGCGCTCGTCCGGCCGGACGCCCTGGGCGAGTCGCTGCACGCGGCGCTCGCGATGCTCGACGCGGTCGAGCGCGACGAGACGCTCGTGAACGCGTCGCCCTACGGCGAGCCCCAGCTCGGGCGCCGCGGTCTCTACCGATCGGTGGGCGGCGGCTCGAGCGAGGAGGCGGGCCTGCTCTGGGTCCTGAGCCTCGCGGACGGCAGCGCCAGCCTGCTCGACATCACCGCCCGCTCGGGGCTGCCGTTCGGCACGATCCGCGAGGCAGCCGATGCGCTCCGAGAGGTCGACCTCGTACGCCCTGCTCAGGCGGGGTCGAGCTCGTAGCCCGGCAGGGAGCGGTCGCGCTCGCTGATCGTCCGCTCGCCCGCGACGTCGGGCCAGGCGATCGCGAGCAGCGGGTCGTCCCACCGCACCCCGGCGGCCGAGTCCGGCGCGTAGGGCGTCGAGATCATGTACGCGACGTCGGTCTCGTCGACGAGCGTCTGGAATCCGTGCGCGCAGCCCTCCGGGACGTACAGCGCCTTGCCGTTGTCGGGGTCGAGCTCGACGCCGACCCAACGGCCCTGCGTGGGAGACCCCGGCCGGAGATCGACCGCGACGTCGAAGATCGCCCCTCGCGTGCAGCGGACGAGCTTCGCCTCCTCGTGGGGCGCATGCTGGAGGTGGAGGCCCCGCAGCGTCCCGGCGCGACGGTTGCGCGAGAGGCTGCACTGCGCGAGCTTGCTCGTGAGCCCCGCGGCGGCCATCTCGTCGCGGCACCAGGTGCGGGCGAACGAGCCCCGCTCGTCGACGTGCTCCTCGAGCTCGACGACGACCACCCCGGCGAGCTCTGTCTCGACGAAGCGCACGCCGTCCCCTGCTAGCTCCGCGCCCAGCGGAGCTCGTCGTCGAGCTGGTGCTCGTCGAGCAGGTGGCGAAGCTGGCGCAGGCGGACGTACGACCGGCCCTCGAACGCGTCGCTCGAGAGCCCGACGGAGCGGTAGGCGGCCACGAGCTCCTCCGCGCCGCGCCGGGCGTTCCAGTCGAGCGTGAGATCGGGGAACGCGCGCTCGAGCGCCGAGAAGTCGACCCGGTACGAGCGCGGGTCGGGCGAGGCGTCGCCCGCGAACTCGAGCTCGCAGCCGGTCAGCTCGGCGAGGATCTCCGCGAGGTCGCGCACGACGTAGTTCTGCGCCTCGGAGCCGATGTTGTACGCCTTTCCCGCGACGAGCTCCGCGGGCGCCTCGACCATGCGGAGGGCGACCTTCGCGAGATCGCGGACGTGGAGCAACGGCCGCCACGACCTCCCGTCGCTGAGGAGCCGGATCTTGCCCGTCACGTGCCCCCAGGCCGCGAGGTTGTTGAGCACGATGTCGAGCCGCAGCCTGGGCGAGACGCCGTATACGGTGGCGTTCCGCATGGAGACGACCTCGAGCCCGTCGCCGTCGAGCTCGCGCAGCGCCTCCTCGGAGCGGACCTTGGATTCGGCATAGGGGGTCAGCGGTCGCAGCGGCGCGTCCTCGGCCAGGAGCGCGTCGGCGTCCGAGGCGCCGTACATCGAGCAGGACGACGCAAACACGAACCGGCGCACACCGGCGCTCTGCGCGGCCCGGGCGACCGAGACGGTCGCGTCATAGTTGATCTCGTAGGTGAGCTCCGGGCTGAGGTCGCCGAGCGGGTCGTTCGAGAGCGCGGCGAGATGGACGACCGCGTCGAAGCCTTCGAGGTGCTCCGGGCGCACGTCGCGGACGTCGAGCGCCAGCCGCTGCGGCTCGGGCTCGTAGGCGCCGAAGTCGCATCCCTCGTAGTAGCCGGTGTCGAGACCCACGACGTCGTGTCCGTGCGTGGTGAAGATCGGGCAGAGCACCGCACCGATGTACCCGGCGCTGCCGGTGACGAGCACCCTCATGACGCGGTCTCCTTCCCACCCGGCGCGAAGCTCAGCTTGCGTGCCGTGAACGCCTCGGCGAATCCGCTCGGCGACCGGCACTCCATGCCCCGCAGCCGCATCAACCCTCGGAACACCTCGACGTCGTACCAGTGCTTCCCGCGCTGGGTGCCGAAATGCTCCGAGAGCAGCCCGAGCTTCTCCTCGACCTCCGGCTCGGAGAGCGGGACGTAGAGATTCGGCCGGCCGACGTCCCCGTCCCACTTGGGGATCTCGTACTCGAGGATCACGTGGTCGCGGAACGTGTTCCAGGTGAGCTCGCAGACGAGCCGGTGATCCTGGTGGAGGTCGTCCCTCGTGTGGGTGAGCACGAGCTCCGGGTCGAAACGGGCCTTCAGGTCCTCGAACGCGTCCTTCACGTCGACCGCGGTGTGCGGCAGGTACCCGTCGCGAAAGGGATGCACCTCCACCGTCCGCTCCGACGCCGCCGCGAGCAGCACGTCGGCGCTCCTGCGCGCCTCGTCCTCCCGCGCGCCCTGCGCAGCGAGCACGACCCAGTGGACGACCATCTCGGGGTTCGCGCGCGTCAACGCGAGCACGGTGCCGCCGCAGCCGATCTCGAGGTCGTCCGAGTGCGCCCCGATTGCGAGCACGCGACGGACGGGCGCGCCGCCCGCGGGGCCGAGCCCGAGCATCACCCGACCGGCGACCCGGCGTGATCGAGACCGACGCGGAGCCAGGGCGCCTGGCCCGAGTCGTACAAGCTCTCGAGCCACTGCTGGTCCTTGATCGTGTCCATCGGCCCGAAGAACCCGTCGTGCTTGTACGCCCCGACCGCGCCGCGCGGGATCAGCTTCGCGAAGGTCTCCTCGACCAGCTCGTCGCCCGGCTCGATCCAGTCGAGGATCTCGCGCCGCGCGACGAAGAACCCTCCGTTGATGCGAACGCCGGAGCTGTCGATCGCACGCACACCGTGCACCGTCCCCTCGGAGTCGGAGTCGACGATGTGGCCGATGAACGGCGGCTTCACGAGGGCGAACATGATCATCTTCCCCGAGGCCTCGAACGTCCGCTCGAGCGCGCGCAGATCGACGTCGGAGACCCCGTCGCCATACGTCGCCATGAACATCTCGTCGTCGCCGATGTACTGCTCCACGAGCTTGAGGCGCTCACCGATCGTCGAGCGAGCGCCCGTGTCCGCGAACGTGATGCGCCATGGCCCCGCGTCGCGGTTGAGGACCTCGATCTCGTGCTCTCCACCGAATCCGTCGAGCACGAAGTCGTGCATCAGGGCCTCGTTGTGCGTGAGGAAGTACTCCTTGATCACGTCGCCCTTGTAGCCGAGGCAGAGCACGAACTCCGTGTGCCCCCACGCCGCGTAGTAGCGCATGATGTGCCACAGGATCGGTCGGTTGCCGACCCGGATCATCGGCTTCGGGATGCGCTGGGTCGCCTCGCCCATGCGGACGCCGAGACCTCCACAGAAGATGACGACCTTCATCGCGCCGCGGTTTCCACGCCTGCCGGACTCATGTGCTCCTCTCCCCTCGTCCCTCACGCAGTAAGGATGACCTAAACCGGATCGTCAAGCCCGGCTCGAGCCCTCGAGGTAGCGCGCCGTCGGGACCGGGACGACGAGCCGCGCCCCCCACTCGGCCGTGTACGCGAGCTGCTCGCTGATCTCGGCCGCGAGGTTCCAGGGCAGGATCACGATCACGTCCGGCCGCGTCTCCGCGATCTTCTCCGGGGGGTGGATCGGGATGTGCGTGCCCGGCGTGTGCTTGCCCTGCTTGTACGGGTTCCGGTCGACCGTGTACTCGAGGAAGTCGGCACGGATCCCGCAGTAGTTGAGCAGCGTGTTGCCCTTGCCCGGGGCGCCGTAGCCCACCACCTGCTTGCCCTCCCGGCGGAGCCCGATCAACAGCTCCAGTAGCGCGCGCTTGGACTCGCGGACACCGTCGGCGAAGCGCGCGTACGAGGCCGGGTCGCGGAGACCCTGGTCGTCCTCGCGGGCGAGAAGCTCCGCGACGGCCGCCGACGGGCCGCCGCCGGCGTTCGCGTGGCGCAGGAAGACCCGGAGCGAGCCGCCGTGAGTCGGGAGCTCCTCGACGTCGACGAGCTCGAGGCCCTGCGCGCCGAAGATCGAGCGGATCGAATGGAGCGAGAAGTACGAGAAGTGCTCGTGGTAGATCGTGTCGTACTCGAGGTGCTCGATCAGCTTCGCGAGATGCGGGAACTCGAACGTCGCCGTCCCCTCCGGCGCGAGCAGCGCCGCGACGCCCGCGACGAAGTCGTTGATGTCCGGCACCTGCGCGAGGACGTTGTTGCCGAGCACGAGGTCCGCGTGGCCCTGCTCGCCGGCGAGCTGCTCGCCGAGCTCCGTGCCGAAGAACTCCGTGATCGTCGGCACCCCCCGTGCGACGGCGGCCTCGGCGACGTTCCGGGCGGGCTCGACGCCGAGCACCGGGATCCCCTTGGGCAGGAAGTGCTGGAGCAGGTAGCCGTCGTTGGAGGCGAGCTCCACGACCAGGCTGTCGGGGCCGAGCCCGAGCCGCTCGGTCATCTGGTCGGCGTAGCGGCGCGCGTGCTCGACCCAGGAGTCCGAGTACGCGGAGAAGTACGCGTACTCTCGGAAGATCTCCTCGGGAGCGGCGAGCTCGGGGATCTGGGCGAGCCAGCAGCGCTCGCACACGCGGACGTGCAGCGGGTAGAACGTCTCGCCGCGCTCGAGCTCCTCGTCCGTGAGAACCGTCTGGCAGAGTGGCGACTTGCCGAGGTCGACCATCGTCAGCTCGAGCGGCGCGCCGCAGTGGCGGCACGACGTCGCACCCGGGACGGTGTCCGGGCGCATCGGCGCAAAGGACTGTGGCTCGGCCATCTCTTCCATTCTCGTGACGCCTGCGCGTCTGTCGAGTGTGCCTGTCACGCGCACGCCGGCGGTGCGCGAGGCGTCGTGCTACTCGACCTGCCCGAGCAGCACGCACGCGTTGTGCCCGCCGAGGCCCATCGCGTTCGAGAGCGCCACGTCGACCTCGGCCCGGCGCGCCTCGTTCGGGACGTAGTCGAGGTCGCACTCCGGGTCGGGGGTGCGGTAGTTGATGGTCGGCGGGAGCACCCCCTGTTGCAGCGCGAGCGCACACATCATCGCCTCGACCGCGCCGGCGGCACCGAAGCAGTGGCCCGTGACGGACTTCGTCGACGAGACGGCGAGCCCGTACGCGTGGTCGCCGAAGACTTGCTTCAGCGCACGCGTCTCGGCGAGATCGCCGAGCGGCGTCGAGGTTCCGTGGGCGTTCACGTAGCCGACGCGCTCGTGCGCGATGCCCGCCGCGTCGAGCGCCGCACGGATCATGTGCGCCACGCCGGTCGCCTCCGGCTCGGGCTGGGCGAGGTGATGGGCGTCGTTCGAAGCGCCGTACCCGAGCACCTCCGCGTAAACGGTTGCCCCACGCGCCCTCGCGGCCTCGAGCTCCTCGAGGACCACGATGCACGCGCCCTCCCCCATCACGAACCCTGCCCGCGTCGCGTCGAACGGACGCGAGGCGAGCGTCGGATCCTCTTCCTCGGCAACGAGCCCGCGCATCGCACAGAAGCCGGCGAGGATCAGCGGCGTGATCGGCGCCTCCGTACCGCCCGCGAGCACGACGTCGGCCTGTCCCCTGCGGATCGCGGCGGCCCCCTCGCCGATCGCGGTCGACCCGGTTGCGCAGGCGGAGACCGGGGCGTAGTTCGGCCCCGTGATCCCCAGCTGGATCGCGATCTGTCCGCTCGCCGTGTCGACGAGCACCGAGGGGATGAAGAACGGCGAGACGCGGTCGCGGCCCCGCTCCGCGAGCACCTGCTGCTGCTCGGCGATCGTCGCGATCCCGCCGATCGCCGAGCCGACCAGGATCCCGATGCGCGACGGATCGACGTCCTCGTCGAGGTGCGCGTCGTCCCAGGCCTGCTGCGCGGCCGAGACGGCGAGCAGCACGTTGCGGTCCATGCGGCGCGCCTCCTTCGGCGGCACGAGGTCGCCGGGATCGAAGCCCGTGACCTCCGCGGCGATGCGCACCGGGTACTCGGAGGCGTCGAACGCCTCGATCCACCCGACGCCGCTCCGCCCCGAGACGGCTGCGTCCCAGGTCGACGGCACGTCGAGCCCGATCGGCGTGACGGCTCCCAGGCCCGTGATCGCGACCCTGCGCATGGGTGAGAGAGCCTACTCGCGCAGGGGTTGGACACGGCGCCGGACAGCGCGCCGAGCTTCGTGCTCCGAGTGTGGCGCGCGAGGCGAAACCGGGGTGCCCGATCGCCGTGTGCCCGCACCGTACGTGGAACGCTCGCCGCTGGCTAGGGCCGTTACGGTTCCCGTCATGGCACGCGCCCGCAGGAGCTCGGAGCCCGTCGAGCGCCCGGCCGACCTGGACGCCTCGATCCCGTTCCCGCCGATGGAGGCGGAGCTCGTCCGTGAGCTTCCCACGGGGGACGAATGGCAGTACGAGCCCAAGTGGGACGGCTTCCGTGGACTCGTCGAGAACGCGTCGGGAGAGCTCCGCCTCTGGTCGCGCAATGCGCGCCCGCTGCTCCGCTATTTCCCGGAGCTCGCACCGCTCGCCGATCTCCTGCCCCCACGCTCTGCCGTCGACGGCGAGATCGTGATCGCGCGCGACGGCGTGCTCGACTTCGACGCGATGCAGACGCGCCTCCATCCGGCCGAGAGCCGAGTGCGCAAGCTGTCGGCCGAGATCCCCGCGCAGTTCGTCGCCTTCGACGTCCTCGTCTGGGACGGGACCGAGCACTGGCCGTCGCCGCTCGCCGAGCGTCGCGCCGCGCTCGAGGCCGTCGGGGACGGGCTCACGCTGTCGCCGGTCACGCTCGACCGGGGCGAGGCGCTCGAGTGGCTCGGGTCGTTCGAGGCGATCGGGCTCGACGGGGTGATCGCGAAGCGCCGCGACCGCCCGTATGCGGCCGGTTCGCGGGACGCCGTAGCGAAGGTGAAGCCGGAGAAGACCGCGGACTGCGTCGTCGCAGGCGTGCGCTGGAAGGCCGACGCCGAGCGTCGGATCGCGACGCTGCTGCTCGGCGTGTACGACGACGACGGCGACCTGGACTACGTCGGCTCGGCGGTCGTCGCGCCCGCGCGACACGACGAGATCGCGGCCGCCGTCATCCCGCTGCTCCGCGACGCGCCCGACCGCCGTTTCTCGGAGCCGAACCGCTGGGGCGGCGGCGAGCTCGAGGAAGCCGCGGTCAGGCCCGAGCTCGTCGTCGAGGTTCGCTACGACAAGGTTCAGGGACACCGCTTCCGGCACGGGACGAGGCTCCTGCGACTCCGCCCCGACAAGGAGCCCGCGCAGTGCACGTGGCGGGAGCTCCGGCCCGCGCCCGCACCCGACGACCCGACGCTGGCCCGGCTGCTCGGCTAGCGCGTCGGCTGGGGCGGAGGCACGGGCTTCACCCCCGTGACCTTGTCGAACGGCAGCCTCGCGAAGCCGCGGTCGGCCAGCGTCGCGAGCGACGAGCCCTTCACGCCCGCAGCGGAGACCGTGTAGAGCGTGTTGCCGACGACGACCGACCGGGTGATCGGCGTGCCCGGAGCGCCCACGGGCTCGACACCGGGGCGGACCGGATGCATCACCTGGCCGAGCTCCGTGATCCCGGACCGATGAACGTTCAGCGCGAGCGCGCCGACGAACGGCCGGTCGACGTCGTTCTCGACCGGGATCACCGCGAGCTGGGTGGGAGCCCACCAGAGGAACGCGTGGTGGTCGTACTCCGCCTGCGAGCTCGAGCGGGCGAGCGTGAACGAGTCGAGGCGCCGCGGCCGCGTCGGATCCGAGACGTCGAACAGTGACGCCAAGGTCCCGACCGTCGCGCCGGCCCGGGTCGCGTCCTGGCCGATACCCAGCAGGAGGCCGTTTCCGACGGGGTGCAGGTAGGCCGAGTAGCCGCGCAGCTCGAGCTCGCCGCGCACCGCGGGACGCCGCGGGTCGGAGAGGTCGACCGTGTACAGGGGGTCGACCTGTCGGAAGGTGACGACGTAGCCCAGGTCGCCGACGAAGCGCACGGCGTAGACGCGCTCGCCCTTGCCGAGGCCGCCGGCGCGGCCGAGCGGGACGAGCGCGCCGTTCCGCTCGGCGAGCGTCGTGACCGACGTCTCGCTCTCGGTCTGTGCGCCGCCGGTCGACACGGGCAGCGCGGTGCTCGCCACGCGCAGGACGTCGTCACGCTCGGAGAGCGACCACTGGTCGAGCAGCACGCCCGCGACGTGACCGCTCGCGCGGTAGCGCGTCTCGGCGGGGCTGGAGACGTCGAACTCGTGCAGCCAGGTCCCACCGGGCGTGACGGGGCCCGGCGTACCGACGCGAGCAGGCTCGCTCGTTGCGATGTAGAGGTGCGAGGGCGACGCGTAGACCGTGCGCGCGTCGGCCGCGAGCGCGTCGGAGTCGACAGGCTGCAGCCCCCGGTCGAGGTCTACGGTGAGGACGGTCGTGAGGCCCAGCCCGGAGAAGGCCTGCGGGCGCAGCACGCCTCGACACTGCACGAGGTACCCGCGACGGGTGACGTTTCCCTGCGCGTTGCGCACCGTGTAGCGAGGTAGCCAGCGCGTCGGCGCGACCGATCGCAGGGTGGCGCGGTTCTGCGCGACCGCCTTCGAGGCGTCGCCACCCACCGACGGGACGAGCGGCAGCATCGTGAGCGGCGCCGAGGCCGACACGATCCGCACGACCGAGCCGACGAGCCTGGCGGTGAGGTACTCGCCGTCGAGCTGCATCGTGCGCATCACCTGCATGTGCGCTGGTCGCGAGACGTCGATCTCCGTCAATGACGACGCGATCGGCCGAGGGAGGATCGGTGCGATCCCGGCCGCCTGCCCCGGCAGGGGCACGACGACCTGACGCGAGAGCGCGAGCAGCCGGTCACCGTGCAGCAGGAGCTCGTATGCGACTCCCGTGTCGAGCTTGAGGCTGCCCAGCAGCGCGGGCTTGCCCGACCGCACGTCGATCGCGCTGATGCGCCCGGCGGTCGTGACGTAGAGGGTTCGGCCGTCCGTCTTCACGGTATCCGGCTCGTCGACGCCCTCCTCCTGGACGTTCGTTCCCGAGTAGGCGACGCCGGCGTCCTTCGAGCCCGTGACCGCGCCGGGTTGCGCGCCGGCCGCGATCCCGACGACGGGCGCATAGCGACGCACGAGCGGGACCGCGTGCGCCTGCATGTAGGCCCCGAACGACGGACAGCCGGCGAAGGGGACGAGACGGCTCGGCGACGGGCTGCCCGCGGCGGCGCCCGTCAGCACCGCGCAGACGCCCACGAGGGCGACGGTCGCGGCGGCGGGTGTGCGCAGCCTCATCTTCTCCATGCTCCTCCTACGCCGCCGAGGGGGCAAGCCGTCACACGGAGCGTCTATATGCCGTCCCGGTCGGCCTCCTTCCGCGCCCGCGACGGCTGCACGCGGGGCGGCTCGCCCGGCATCTTCGGGAAGTTCGGCGGGTACGGCGCCTCGCCGACGCCATCAGCCTCCTCGCGTGCAACCCACTCCAGCAGCACCTCGAGGTCGCAGACGACGTCGTCGATTGCCGCCTGGACGTCGCCGAGCCGGGCGAAGCGCTCCTGCATCGAGACGAGCGTGAAGTCCTCGGTCTCGACCTCGGGCAGCTCGCCCCAGGTCACCGGTGCGGACACGGTCGCGTCGGGTCGCGGGCGCACCGAGTAGGCGGACGCGATCGTCCGGTCGCGCGCGTTCTGGTTGTAGTCGATGAAGACCTTCTCCCCCCGCTCCTCCTTCCACCACGCGGTGGTGACGAGATCGGGCGCCCGCCGCTCGATCTCGCGGGCGAACGCGAGCGCGCAGCGACGGACGACGGGGAACTCCCAGCGAGGCTCGATACGGACGGCCACGTGGATGCCGCGGTTTCCCGAGGTCTTCGGCCAGCCCACGAAGCCGATCTGATCGAGCGTCTCGTGCACGATCGCCGCGACGCGCTTCGCGTCCGCGAACGCCGTGCCGGGCTGGGGGTCGACGTCGATCCGCAGCTCGTCCGGCCGGTCGACATCCGCGCGTCGCGAGGGCCAGGGGTGGAAGTCGACCACCGCGAGGTTCGCCCCCCAGACGACCTGGGCGAGCTCGGTCACGCACAGCTCGTCGGCGTGCCGGCCCGAGGGGAACGTGACGCGGGCCACCTCGACCCAGTCGGGGCGCGACTGCGGCACGCGCTTCTGGTAGATCTGCTCGCCCTCGATCCCGTCCGGGAAGCGGCGGAGCTGCGTCGGCCGCTCGCGCAGCGCGCGCACGATCCCCTCACCGACGGCGATGTAGTAGTCGACGAGGTCGCGCTTCGTGTGCCCCGCGCCGCGGAACAGCACCTTGTCCGGGTTCGTGACCTTCACCGTCCGCCCGCCGACCTCGAGCTCCACGAAGGGCGACGCCATGCCGTGACCCTACTCGCCTCCGACGCGCCCACGGTTGCCCTCGCTTCCCAAAATGAAGTGAGCGAAGCGCTGTGGTAGCCTCGCGCCCGAACCAGGATCCCTCGTGAGGAGTCGATCGACCATGCGGAAGCTCTCCAGCTCGGCCCTCGTCCTCGTCACCGCCGCCGCGCTCGCGGTCGTCGCGTCGGCCACCGGCGCGCGCTCCACCGGTGCCACCCGCGCGGCGATTCCCGGCTGCGGGCCCGCGTCGCTGAACCTGATCGAGGACGGCGTGCTGACGATCGGCGCCGACAATCCCGCGTTCCCGCCGTGGTTCGGCGGAGCCGAGAAGACGAAGCCGTGGAAGGTCTCCGACCCCAACAGCGGCAAGGGCTACGAGTCGGCCGTCGCCTACGCGGTCGCGAGCCAACTCGGGTTCAAGAAGGCCGACGTGAAGTGGACGGTCGTACCGTTCTCGAACTCCTACCGGCCAGGAAAGAAGCCGTTCGACTTCTACATCACGCAGGTCTCGTACAGCCCCGCCCGCGCAAAGGCGGTCGACTTCTCGAAGTCCTACTACTTCGTCAACCAGGCGGTCGTCGGACGGAAGGGGAGCGCGATCGCGAAGGTGCGCTCGATCGCCGGCCTGAAGCCGTTCAAGCTCGGCGCTCAGGTCGGCACGACGAGCTACTCCTACATCGTCGACCACATCAAGCCGTCGTCGAGCCCGCTCGTCTACGACACGAACGACGCCGCAGTGCAGGCGTTGAAGAACGGACAGATCGATGGGATCGTGGTCGACCTGCCGACCGCCTTCTACGTGACCGCGGTGCAGGTGCCCGACGGCGTGATCGTCGGCAAGCTCCCGACGAAGGGGACGAAGGAGCGCTTCGGCATGGTGTTCCAGAAGGGCAACCCTCTGCGGACCTGCGTGAACAAGGCGCTCAGCCGGCTCTGGCGGAACGGGACGATCAAGAAGCTCCAGCAGGTCTACCTCGCCCGCGCCGGGGCGCCCGACCTGAAATAGGGCGCCTCTCCTGGACGGGAACCGGAGCTCCCGGATCCTCGGCGGCGTGACCGTCCGCGGCTCGAGCGAGTCGCGGACGGTTGGGATCGCCCTCCTCTCGACCCTCGTGGTCGCGGCGACGATCGTCGTCGTCGTCACGCGATCGCCCGGTTGGGACGCCTTCAAGGCGTACTTCTTCAACTGGGACTACTACCGCGAGTCGTTCCCGGAGATCCTCGACGCGTTCTGGGTCAACGTGAAGCTGTTCTGCACCGCGGAGGTGATCATCCTTCCGGCAGCGCTGCTCCTCGCCGTGCTCCGGAGTCTCCCCGGCCCGGTGTTCTTCCCCATCCGGGCGCTGGCGATCGTCTATGCGGACCTCTTCCGCGGCATCCCCACGATCCTCGTGATCTTCATGCTCGGGTTCGGGATGCCCGCGCTCGGGCTGTCCTGGATCCCCGACTCGCAGTTCTTCTGGGCGGTCGTGTCACTCACCCTCGTGTACACGGCGTACGTCTCGGAGGTGTACCGCGCGGGCATCGAGTCGGTGCACCCGTCGCAGTCCGCCGCCGCGCGGTCGCTCGGGCTCAGCCACGGGCAGTCGCTCCGTTACGTCGTCCTCCCGCAGGCGGTGCGACGCGTGATCCCGCCGCTCCTGAACGACTTCATCGGGCTCCAGAAGGACACCGCGCTCGTCGGCACGCTGGGCGTGGTCGAGGCGTTCCGCCAGGCGCAGATCGACCAGGCGGCGACGTTCAACGGCACGTACTACCTCGTCGCCGCGACGCTCTTCGTCGCGATCACGATCCCTCTCGCACGCTTCACCGACTGGCTCGTCGCCCGAGACCGCCGCCGCCAGCAGGCCGGGAGGCTCGCATGAGCGGCGAGGCGCTGCTGGTCGAGGCCGTGCACAAGTCGTTCGGGAAGCTCGAGGTGCTGCGCGGCATCGATCTGTCCCTCGACGAGCACGACGTGGTCTGCCTGATCGGCGCCTCCGGCTCCGGCAAGTCGACGCTCCTGCGCTGCGTGAACCTGCTCGAGCCGATCGAAGCGGGGCGGATCGCCGTGGGCGGCGAAGACGTGACCCGCCCCGGCGTCGACGTCAACCGGGTGCGCCGCGAGATCGGGATCGTCTTCCAGTCGTTCAACTTGTTCCCGCACATGACCGTGCTCGAGAACGTGACCCTCGCGCCGCGCAAGGCCCGCCGCCGCTCGCGCAGCGACGCGACGGCCGAGGCCGACCGGCTCCTGCGCCGATTCGGCCTCGCGGACAAGCGCGACGAGTACCCGGACCGGCTCTCGGGAGGGCAGCAGCAGCGCGTCGCGATCGTGCGCGCGCTCGCGATGGAGCCACGCCTCCTGCTGCTGGACGAGGTCACGAGCGCGCTCGACCCCGAGCTGGTCTCCGAGGTGCTCGATGTGATCCGGGAGCTCGCCGCAGGCGGTATGACGATGCTGATCGCGACCCACGAGATGGGCTTCGCGCGGGACGTCGCGAGCCGTGTCTGCTTCCTCCACGACGGCCGGATCCTGGAGGAGGGCCCGCCGGCCGAGATCTTCGGGTCGCCGCGGGAGGAGCGCACGCGCCAGTTCCTGCAGCGCATCGTCGCCGCAGGACGCCTCTAGGCGCCCACACCCCGGGGGGCGGGCCGGGGCCAGGGCGTGGCGGGGCGTGGCCGGGGCGTGGGCGGCGTGACCCGGGGGCGTGGCTTCAGCCTCGCCCCTCTTGGTTCGAAGACCTTCCCTACACGGGGGGCGTGGCTTCAGCCTCGCCCCACTTGGTCGGGGTACGCCTCGCCGGCGTTATCGTTCCCCCGTGCTGCAGGACTCTCACCGGCTGGACGTGTCGCTCGAGCCGCTGGACGAATACCTGGTGATCCAGCCCTCGAACGACGAGACGGAGACCCGTGCCGGGCTGATCCTCCCCGCGTCGGCCGCGCAGGCCGCCGCGTGCCGCACGGGCATCGTCACAGCGATCGGCGCCGACGTCACCGGCGTCGAGCCCGGGGACAAGGTGCTGTACCCGCGCGACGCCGGCTACGAGGTGCGGCTCGGCGGGATCGAGGTGAAGGTCGTCAAGCGCGACGAGCTGATCGCCCGCGTGCACGATTGAGCGGCGCCCGTCCAACCGGTCGATATCCTGCGCGAGACCCGGAGAAGTGGCCGAGTGGCTGAAGCGGCGCGCTCGGCGTGGGCGAACCCCTGGTTCCCCCACGAGCCCCCTCCTCTCAGCCAGACCGGCCGTTATCCTGCGCGAGACCCGGAGAAGTGGCCGAGTGGCTGAAGGCGGCGCCCTGCTAAGGCGTTAGGTGGGGTAATCCCTGCCTCGAGGGTTCGAATCCCTCCTTCTCCGCTGTCGTTGTTCGCGAAGCGGAAATCCGCAGAAGCGGATTTCCGCCGCTTGATCCCCGCCCTGCGGGCGGGGCAGGTCCCTGAAGGCGCCCGCTGGCGCGGTCGCAAACCACGATCTGTCCACGAGGAAATCCGCACAGTATTCCGCCGCTTGATCCCCGCCCTGCGGGCGGGGCAGGTCCCTGAAGGCGCCCGCTGTCGCGGTCGCAAACCACGATCTTTGACGTCGCCGGGGCCGCTACGCTACTCGGGCTCGGAGGGGTGCCGGAGCGGTCGAACGGGGCGGTCTCGAAAACCGTTAAGGGTGCAAGCTCTTCGAGGGTTCAAATCCCTCCCCCTCCGCTTACCCCACGGCTCAAACCCCCATGGTTGAGCCGTTGGCTCCGGCAGGAGCAAGGTATCCGTCATAAGCATCGCCAATACCCTGGGCGGACGGCACCAGCCCCGATACGGCCAGTCGACAGTCGCACGGACCATCGCACGGTCGGGTCGCTCAGCAGGTTTCCGATCGCCACAAGCCCGCGAGGCGAACGATCGAGGCGAGGAATCGGACGGCGTTCATCGTGCCCCAGGGCTGCTGATCATGCGGCGCCCTGTTGAACCGCGATACCGGGTTCCGCGCTCTGCCCAGCGCGCCGCCGCGCTTCGGAAACCCGGACAAGAGTCTGGGCCATCTGCCCAGCACCTGACATACCCGGCCTGCCGTTCGAGCCGACGAGTGTCGGTGCGCGCTGTTGGATCGGAGGTTGGGCGACAAGTGGGGCCGTCGGTCAGGTTCAGGGGGTCGCCGAACGCCTCGAACACGTATGCGAGCCGTCCATGGCTAGTGCTGCCGGTCACCAGCAACGGAGACGTTGGCCGGTCAGATCGTCGAACAGTGTCGTGAGGTCCGCGTGCTCGAGCCGTTCGCGGTCGCGCCAATGGGCGAACCGCCGACCTCCTGCGTCGCAACGTGATCACGCTGACTCTTGTCGCCGGCTGCCGCAACCAACTGTGGCAGCTCTGATGGCACGAATAGGCCAGGAAGGGAACACCTCCGCGTCCCAGCCCAGCCCGAAGGCCTTGCTGCACGAGCCTCCGAGACCTGTGCGCCGTGGCCGCCCACGGCTCGGTCGGTCAGACCCCTGTTTGGAGTCCGCGCACCGATTCGACTCGGCGGTGCTCCCGGTCACTGCTGCATCTGCCCGGCGGGTTGCGCGGCCCCGGGAGCGGTTGTAATGTCATCGCGTGCCTGACATGTCACTAGCGCGGAGGTGTGGCTAGCGGACAGGTCGATGTCCGGCTCTAGGGAGTGCAGATCGGGTCGGGCGACAAGGGTCTCGCTGCGGCGCTCAGCCTCAGGTTGCCCGGTCGGGACGATCGCTTTTGGAGCCGCATGCTTCACGAACCGGAGGAGGCTTGATGATGTTGCCGATCAAGCAGAGACGGAAGCCAGGGACGCGACTCACCGCAAGGGCTCTGATGCTCGGCGGAGTCGTCATCACGCTGGCACTAGTCGCGGCGGGTTGCGGCGGTAGCAGTTCGAGTAGTTCGGCGTCCGGGACAACGACCGGTGCCTCTGCGAGTGGGAAGCCGTGTAACGCCTCCATCGGCGTGCTTACGGTTCTGACCGGCGCGGCGGGTCCGCAGGGGCGGGAAATGCTCCACTGGGCGCAACTTGGAGTCGATCAGTTCAACCAAGCGAACGGGACCGACATCAAGGTGGTCGAGGGTGACGATCAGCTCGATCCCGCGCAGGCGGCAACTGTCGCTCAGGAATGGGTGTCGAACCCGAAGATCGTTGCCGTGGTGGGGCCGGAGTCGGACAGCACGGTCGATTCGGCGGGACCGATCCTTGGGAAGAGTGGGCTTGCGATGGTCTCATCGACAGCGACGAGTTCACGGCTCACAGACGGCAAGTACCCGACCTTCTATCGAGTCATTCCGCCTGACAGCCTCCAGGGTTCTCAGGACGCCCAGTACATGATCGACACCCTGAAGGTGAAGAAAGTCTTCGTCATTGACGACCAGAGCGCGTACTCGAAGGGCATCGCCGACGTCGTCGTGCCAAAACTCAAAGATGCTGGCGTCGATGTCTCAAGCGACTCGGTCAGCCAGAACAACACTGACTATTCCGCTCTGGTGAGCAAGGTCTCCGACGACACCGACGTTGTATTCCTCCCGTGGATGCTTGCTGCCAACGCGCAGCTGTTTGGTGATCAGATGGACGAGCAGGGAAAGAAGGCAGCAATTTTCGGCAGTGACGGCGTCTTCTCTCCGCAGGACTTTCATCGAAATGGATCGTATATTTCGACATTTTCACCTGATATTCAGAGTGACCCGAAGTACGCCGACCTTGTGAAGGAGTTCGAGGATCGTTACGGACAGTTCGGCGCGTTCGGGCTCACGACGTATCCGGCGACGCAGGTCGTGCTTGACGCGGTCAAGAAGGCGTGCGATGAGGGAGGATCTCCGCCCGATGTCGCTGCTGTCGCGGAGAACGTGAAGAACACGAACATCCAGGAATCCGTCCTCGGTCAGCCGATTGAGTTCGAGTCGAACGGCGAGATGAAGAACGCAAAGTTCTACGTGTACACGATCAAAGACGGCAAGTACATGATCGCGCCCTCGTAGGCACGCGCGAGTTCGCGAACCGGCGGCCTCCCCGCGGGGACCCGTTCCCCTGGGGAGGCCGCGCATAGCCCTCATGGACTTCTTCACCCAGCAACTGGTCAACGGCCTGACGCTCGGGAGCCTCTACGCACTCCTCGCGCTCGGCTACTCGATCGTGTACGGCGTCCTCGGGCTTCTGAACTTCGCGCAGGGCGAGGTCTACATGGTCGGCGCGTTCATCGGCTTCGGCGTGCTGAGCGGGCTCGGGGGGCCGGACCGCCCTCGCAGTGCCGGTGCCTCTCGCGCTGATGCTGATGTTCATAGCCGCGGCGCTCGGATCGGGTGCGCTCTCCGTGGCCATCGAACGCATCGCCTTTAAGCCGTTGCGGGACGCGTCGCGGATCGCACCGCTGATTACCGCGCTCGGCGTGTCCGTCTTTCTCCAGAACGCGGTGCTGCTCCTTCTCGGCCCGGACATCCGCAACTACGACGCGTCGAGCTTCATCCCGTTCACCAGCGGGATACACACGGGCCCTCTCAATATCTCGCTGATCAGGATCATCGTGATCGTGACCACCGTCGCGTTGATGGTCGCCCTGACGCTCTGGGTCGGCCGCTCGAAGCTGGGTCGCTCGATGCGAGCCGTCTCGTACGATCGTGAGGGTGCCCAGATGATCGGCATCGACGTCGACCAGACGATCATGATCGCGTTCTTCGTCGGCGGGGTGCTTGCGGGCATCGCCGGAGTAATGGCCGGCCTCGTTTTCAGCAGGGTGTTTCAGCTGATGGGCTTTGTCGCCGGTCTGAAGGCGTTTACCGGCGCCGTGATCGGCGGCATCGGGAGCATTCCCGGCGCAATGCTCGGCGGAATGCTCGTCGGACTGGCGGAGTCTTTTACCGCCGCGTACATCTCGTCGACATTCCAGAATGTGATCGTCTTTGCCGTGCTCGTTGCCATGATGGTCATCCGCCCAACCGGCCTGCTTGGTCGGCCCGCAGTGGGGAAGGTCTGACCGAGATGTCGATCGGTTCGGATCGGTGGATCGAGACGGCAGAGTCCCGTACCGAGGGGCCCTCGCGGATGGTGGGGCCGGGGAAAGCGACGGTGGGACTCACTGCCACCGCTCGCGCGGCTCGGGCTGCTCGTCGGGCTCGCCGCGCTTGTGCCACTCGTCGTCAGCTCCGACTTCCTTGTCCGCATCGGCGTAAACGGTCTGCTCCTGGCGCTCCTCGCCGTGGGGCTGAACGTCTCGGTCGGCTGGGCCGGGCTGCTCGACCTCGGCTTCGTCGCCTTCTACGGCTTCGGGGCCTACACGTTTGCGCTGCTCTCCTCGGATCAGTTCGGCATCCACCTGCCGACGCTCCTCGCAGTGCCCATCGTGATCCTCGCCACCGGACTCCTTGGGCTCCTCCTCGGGCTCCCGTCGTGGCGACTGAGCGGCGACTACCTGGCGATCGTCACGCTCTTCTTCAGCCAGATCTTCCTCGAGTTGGCGCTCAACTTCGACCGGCTGGGCGTGGATCTTACGGGCGGGCCGAACGGCATCTCCGGCGTCGATCCGTTCTCAATTCTTGGCTTCGAGTTTTCGAGCCCCACGTCGTACTTCTACTTATTGCTTGTTCTCGTCGCGCTGATCGTGACGATGCTCTACATTGTCGACCGCTCGCGGACGGGACGCGCCTGGAGAGCGCTCCGTGACGACCCGCTGGCCGCCGAAGTCATGACTGTCCCGATCCGGCGGCTGAAGCTGATGGCATTCGCGACGGGCGCAGCGGTCGCGGGCCTGGCGGGCAGCCTGTTCGCCTCGTTCCAGCTCGGCGTCTATCCGCTCAACTTCCAGATCCAGTTCCTCATCGTGATCTACGCGGCGCTTATCCTCGGAGGCAGCGGCAGCCTCGCGGGCGCGGTCGCGGGCGGGATCGTTGTGACCCTCGTGCTTGATCTGCTGCGCGACCCGAGCCAGGCGAGCGCGGCGTTCTACGGCGTGATCGCCGTCACGCTCATCGCGAAGGTGCGTCCGTGGAGGACACTTGCCGCGGTCGTCGCCGGCACCGTCGCGCTCGGCTTTGCGGTGCACGCCGTGGTCGGCGCGATCTGGCCCGATGCGGTCACGGGGGAAGTGCAGGCAACTGGCGTGTTCGGATCGGCGATCAGGTCCTGGGTGGTACTCCCCGAGGATCCGACCACGATCGGGAACTGGGCGTTCTGCGCGCTCGTGGTCGGTGTCGTTGCGCTCACCCGCGTCTCGGCGCGGACGCGCACGATCCTCCTGGTCCCGCTCCTCTACCTCGCAGCGTTCGTGTGGGAGAACCGGCTGGTGGATGAGCCGAGCATCACGCGCCAGCTGCTCCTGGGCGTGCTCCTTATCGTGATGATGATCTCGCGCCCCCACGGGCTGCTCGGCACGCGCCGCGTGGAGCGTGTCTGATGGCGGCGCTCCTCGAGCTCCATGGCGTCTCGAAGTCGTTCGGCGGTCTCCGCGTGATCCAGAACCTCGACCTCACGGTCGGCGAGGGCGAGATCGTGAGTCTGATCGGGCCGAACGGGGCAGGCAAGACGACGGTCTTCAACCTCGTCACCGGCGTGTACGTGCCGGACGAGGGGTCGATCCGCCTCGCCGGAGAGGACATCGTTGGGCTGCCGCCGCACCGGATCGCGACGATGGGGGCCGCGCGGACGTTCCAGTCGATCCGGCTCTTCCTCAACATGTCCGTGCAGGAGAACGTGATGGTCGGCGGATACGGACGGACTCATACGCGTCCATGGCAGGCGATCCTGCGGACCCGAGGCGCGAGGGCCGAGGAGTCGGAGGAGCGGCGGCTTGCCGAGGAGCTGCTCTCGTTCTTCGGGAAGCGCCTCGTCGGGTTTAGGTTGGAGCAGCCCGCCTACAGCCTCTCGTACGCGAATCGGCGTCGGCTCGAGATCGCGCGTGCGATGGCCACGAGGCCACGCGTCCTCCTTCTCGACGAGCCGGCGGCGGGCATGAACCCGCACGAGACGCACGAGATGACGGAGCTGACCGCGCGACTGCGCGATGAGGGAGGCTTCACGGTCGTCGTGATCGAGCACGACATGCACGTCGTCGAGGGCGTCTCCGACCGCGTCGTTGCGCTCGACCATGGCACCGTCATCGCGGAGGGCTCGTTCGAACAGGTGGCCACTCACCCCGCCGTGATCGAGGCCTATCTCGGAAAGGGCTCTGCGACAAAGAAATGACGGCACTGCTACGGCTCGACAACGTCACGACGTACTACGGCGAGATCCGGATCCTCGAGGGAGTCTCGATCGAGGTCGGCGAGGGTGAGGTCGTCTGCCTGTTGGGAGGGAATGCCTCGGGCAAGTCCACGACGCTCAAGACGGCACTCGGGATCGTCCGGCCGAGGAGTGGCAGCGTCGAGTTGGAAGGTGAGGACGTCACCGACCGGTCGACTCCGTTCCGGATCAAGCGTGGCATGGCGATCGTTCCTGAGAACCGGCGCCTCTTCGCGCCGATGACCGTCGCGGAGAACCTCGAGCTTGGTGCACATCTTCGCGACGACGACGACATCGACGAGACCCGCGAGCGTGTCCATGCACTCTTCCCCCGGCTCTACGAACGGCGTGCCCAGCTCGCGGGCACGCTTTCCGGCGGCGAGCAGCAGATGCTGGCGATGGGTCGCGCACTCATGTCACGGCCACGGCTTCTCCTCATGGACGAGCCGTCGATGGGGCTCGCGCCGGTGCTGGTCGAGCAGAACTTCGAGATCATCCGCGAGGTGAACGCGACGGGTGTCGCTGTGCTCGTCGTGGAGCAGAATGCGAACATGGCGCTGTCGATCGCCGACCGCGGCTACGTCCTCCAGACCGGCGTGATCGCTCTCGCCGACAAGGCGGACGCACTTCTCGCAAGCGACGACCTCAAGCGCGCGTACCTCGGCCGTTGATGACGGTCGCGGGACAGCCGGGGGGGCGCGCGCGTCATGTCTGCTCGTCGTTCCACGGCGTCTGGGACTGTGGCCTTGAGCCGGCGCTCGAGGTCGAGGACGGCGATGTGGTGGAGCTCCACGTGCCAGACGCCTCACGCAACCAGATCGGGGAGAGCGCCACCGTTGCGAACCTCGCCACCGTCGACTTCGACCTGATGAACCCCGTCGCAGGCCCGGTGTTCGTCGGGGGAGCGCGGCCGGGCGACGTGCTCGAGGTCGAGGTGCTCGAGGTGAGGACGCGGGCATGGGGCTGGACGGCGATCGTCCCGGGGTATCGGGCTCCTCGCCGAGGACTTCCCGGACCCGTGGCTTCGCATCTCGCGGATCGAGCGCGGGCGCGTGCTTTTCGGCGACCGGTTTCGTGCTGCCCTCGCGGCCGTTCCCGGGCACGATCGGCGTCGCCCCGGAGAGCCCGGGGCCGCACTCGGTCATCCCGCCCTCGCGATTCGGCGGGAACATCGACGTCCGTCACCTCACCGCCGGTGCCACCCTCTTCCTGCCCGTCGGCGTCGAGGGCGCCCTATTCTCCGCGGGCGATGGGCATGCCGCGCAGGGCGACGGGGAGGTGTGCGGGAGCGCGATCGAGACCGGGATGGAGGTCGCGCTTCGGCTCGGCGTCAGGCGCGACATGCGGATCGACGCGCCGCAGCTCCTCGTCCCCACCCTCGCTCCCCCCGTTTCGGGCAGCCTTCACATCACGACGGGTATCGCGGAGGATCTCCACGAGGCCGCCCGCGGCGCAGCGCGCGCGATGGTCGACCTGCTCCATTGCCGCTTCGGCCTCGCCCAGAGGAGGCTTACGCCTTGACGAGCGTCGCAGGCGACCTTCGAATCCACGAGATCGTCAACGCGCCCAGGTGGGTCGTTGGCATGGCTCTCCCGGAGGCGGTGCTCGCGTGACCGCCGGCGCTGACCCGATCGCGCCGGCGGGCCCGTGGCGCGTGTCGCTGGTGGAGGTCGGCGCCTCTAGCCATCCCGGCGAATGGATCGCACCGGGCTATCCCGAATGGAGCTGGTCGCCGATCAACGTCGTCGTCCTCCGGAGGCCCGAGCAGACCGTCCTCGTCGACGCCGGCCCCGGCTTCACGACGGCCTGGTGGCCGTTCGACGGGATCCATGCGGACACCGAGGGCGCGCTCATGTCGGTCGGCGTCGCCCCGGCGGACGTCGATCTCGTCGTGCTCACCCACCTCGACTACGACCACGCGGGCGGGCTGCTCACCGGAACATGGCCGGACGAGCTCGGGTTGGGGTTCGCCAACGCCCGCGTCGTCGTCCACGAGGACGCGGTCGCGGCGGCCCGCGTCGCCGACCCCGACGCGCCCGACAACGTCGGCACGAGGCTGCTCGCGCTGCTCGACACGGCCGGCCGACTCGAAGCCGTGGCCGACGGCGACACTGTCGCAGAAGGAATCAGCGTGCGCAGCGCACCAGGACATCGCGTGGGCCACATGTGCGTCGAGGTCACGGGCGACGATCCGTTCGTGTTCGCAGCTGACACGCTTCCACAACGTCGAGCATGTCGCGCATCCGGAATGGGACACGTCGTCGGACGAGGACGGAGAGTCTGCGCTTGCCACTCGGCGCCGCGTCCTCGGTGAGCTCGCGTGACTTCGGCGCCCGCACGGCGATCACCGCACGCGGCCGGGCCACATGCCTTCCGGGTCGCGCGCGACGGGTCGGGCGGCTTTCGCGCCGTCGAGGTGCGCGACTAGCCGCTCTCCTACACGGACGCGGTCGCCTCGACCTCGATCAACAGACCTGGAAGCGCGAGCCCGGTCACGCCAGCGATCGTCTGCGCCGGGTCTCCGGCTCCCCCCGTGACCTCGGCGATCCCGCTCGAGATCGTCTCGAACTCGGTGGGCATCGTCGTGTAGACGGTTCTGCGCACGATGTCGTCCCAGCCGACATTCACCTCGTGCATCGCGGTCTCGAGATTACGCATCGCCGCAACGGTCTGGGCACGGAGGTCGCCCTCGCCGATGATGTTGAACTCGGCGTCGAGCGCGACCTGCCCGGCGAAGTAGATCGTGCGCGATCCGGTCGCGACCGCGATGTGACTGAAGCCGGGTGCGGGGTGGAGTGAGGCTGGATTGATCAGCTCGCGTCCCATGCTCGAGCCTCCTTCGTCGGTGGATATTCGACAGCCAGCACGGGTTTGGCGTGCGGATGCCTACGTGAGCGGGTGATTTCATGTCGGCGTAGGCACGAGCCCGAGCTCTGTCATGAACACGACGACTCTCTCGTGCTCCTCGTCGTCGAGTGGCAGATACGGCGCCCGTGGATAGCCTCCCGGGAGCCCTCTGACGTTCAGCGCCGCCTTCATCACGGCCTGGACCGACGCGAACTTGGGGCTGAAGTCCGGCTCATCGAGAACTCGAAGAAGCGCTTGTCGCGCTCGCCGCAGGCCCGTGCGGCTTCGAGATCCCCGGCCCAGAGATGATTGAAATAGTCGGGGTGGTCGCGCCCGAGCGCGCCGCCTCCGCCGATCGTGCCGTCACCGCCGTGATGGACGAGCAGCGTCATGCTCAGCTCGTCGGCACCGAAGCCGAAGATGCGTAGCCGATCGCCGAGCGCGAAGAATGTCTGGACGAACGCAGCCAGACTGGAGGTCGAGTTCTTGATTGCGACGACGGTGTCGATCTCGGCAAGCTGGGCGATGAGCTCGGGCGCCATGTCGATGCCGGTTCCGCGTGGCCAGTTGTAAAGCGAAAGCGGGAGTTGGACACACCCGGCGATGGATCTGTAGAACGCGACGATCTCGCGCTCGTTCGGGCGCGAGTACGGTGGGGGTGCGACGATGATGCCTTCGAGGCGCGCCTCTTCGGCGGCCTGCGCGTATGCGAGCGACTCGCGCGGCGAGATCGCGTTGCAGCAGCCGATTACGGGGATCCGGCCGTCGACCTGTTTCGCGGCCATCCTGAACAGGTCGATCCGCTCGTCGGGAGCGAGGCTGAACCACTCGCCGCTCGAACCCGCGACGACGATCCCGTGCATCCCTTCGCCGACGAGCCACTCGAGAAGCTCCGAGAAGCCGTCGCGGTCGAGTTGCCCGTCGCACGTGAACGGTGTCACCATCGCCGGGATGTACCCGCGCCAGTCGACGCTGCTGCGGTCCATGTCGCTCATCATCCCGCAGTCCCTGCCGTGCGGTCGGGGTCGTGTTGCCGTATCGCCTCGCCGATCCGCCTGATCCCCTCGGCGATCGTCTCCGGCGGTGAGGCGAGAGACAGGCGGACTGCGGCTGTCGTCTCGTCGCCGAATGTCGCTCCTGGGGCGACGGCGACGCGGCGCTCCACGAGGAGGCGGCGGGCGAACTCGTAGCTCTCGAGGCCGCTGCGTGCGATGTCGGCCATGATGTAGAAGGTGCCGCGCGGCCGCGTGAGCAGCAGGCCTTCGGTCTCGAGGTGCCGAACGGCGAGATCGCGGCGAGCGCGGTACTCGTCGCGCATCTTGTCGATGCAGTCCCGGGGGCCGGAGAGTGCCGCGAGCGCGGCGTGTTGCGCGAGCGAAGAGGGGCACGCGACCACGGCTTCCTGCGCCTTCACAACTGCCTCTGCGATTGCGGCGGGGGCGGCGAGGTACCCGATGCGCCATCCCGTCATGGCGTAGCCCTTGGAGAAACTGAAGACGGAGACCACTGGCGCGTCGCCCCCGAGCGAGGCGACGCTCGAGTGAGTGCCGTCGAACACGATGTCCTCGTAGACCTCGTCGCTGACGATGACGAGGCCGTGGCGCTCGGCGATCCCGACCAGGCTCTCCAGCGTGTCGCGGGTGAAGACCGCGCCCGTCGGGTTGCTCGGGGTGTTGATCACGAGCACACGTGCGTTTCGGGCGAGGCGCTCGACCTCGTCGAGGTCGGGCGTGTAATCGGCGTCCGCGCGAAGCCCGTACCGAAGCACCCGACCGCGCAGGAGCGTGACGATCATGTCGAAGCTGGGCCAGCCGGGGTCGGGAATCAGAACGCCGTCGCCGACACGGAGAAGCACGAGCAGAGCCTCGAGAACCGCGGTCGTGCCGCCGGTCGTGACGACCACGTCGTCTGTGGACGCCGGGATCAAGTTGTGCGCGTGCAGCTTCGAGACGATGGCGTCACGCAGTGGCCCTGTGCCGCGCGAGAGCGTGTACTTCACCTGCCCGTCCTGCATGGCCTGCGCCGCGGCGCGGATCACGTGCGGAGGCGTAGGGAAATCGGGCTCGCCGATCTCGAGATGGAGACCGCCGTCGGCGACGTCTGCGAGATCCATCATCTCGCGGATGCCCGATCGGCGCATCGCACGGACCGTGTCCGAGAGGAGAGCGGCTGCTTCGTCGTCTCGCCTTCGTCCAGCGCTGCTCATGCCGCCCTCGCGACGAGGTTGCCCATGGGGTCGACGATGACGTCCCAGCCCGGCTGAACGTACGTCGTGCTCGTCGGCTCGGTCACGACGACCGGGACCGTGCAGCTCCTCGCCGGGCTGGAGCCGGCCGCGAGCGTGGACGACGACATCGACCGCCCCCTCCCGAGAATCGACGACGACTGGCCAGGTTCGAGCGCTCTCGCCTGCGTTAGCCCCGCATAGCGGGGGCGGTGCCCAGTAGGTGACGGGTGGGAGCGGGCACCACAGCGCTCACGAGCAGCGCCACGAGCTCGACCGGTCTGTCCTCTCGTGAAAAGCCGTAGCGCGCATGGTGGGCGGAGTGGAAGCGGTCGCGGATCTCCTCGAGATCGTCGCTTTCGAGGCATCTTGCCGGAAGCTCCACGGGCAGCTCCCATTCCTGAAGCACGTACCGCATTGCCGCGCTGCGCCGTAGCCGGGAAGGCGTCTCGCCGGTGTCGTGCGTCAGCTGGTAGTGCCGCTTCCCGTTCGAGGTCGGAGAAGCGCAACTCCAGGTCCGCACCGTCTGCTTCGTCGAGCGCGACGAGATAGGACGAGCGCGCGTAGTGGCTGTGGTCGGCGACGATCATGCCGAGCGACGAGAAGACGCCGGGCGCGACCGGGATCACCACCTCCGGTATCGAGCACGCCTCGGCGAGGAGCGTGGCATGCAGCGGGCCGGCACCGCCGAAGGCGATCAGCGCGAACTCGCGCGGGTCGTGCCCGCGGTCGACCGTTTGCAGCCTGATCGAGTCAGCCATGTTCGCGACTGCGATCCTGACGATGCCCTCGGCCACCGACTCGACCGACATTCCGAGAGACCGGGCGAGACCCGCGAGGCTTCCACGGGCTTCGCCGGTCGACAGTTCGATGCCCGCCGCGAGCGAATCTGCTCCGAGACGGCCGAGGACGAGATTTGCGTCGGTGAGCGTGGGCTGCGTGCCACCTCGGCCGTAGCACGCAGGCCCGGGCGACGAGCCGGCGCTCTCCGGCCCGATGCGCAGGGCGCCACCCGCGTCGATGTTTCGCGACGCTGCCCCACCCGCGCCAATGCAGCGAATGTCCGACGTCGGGATGCGCACCGGGTAATAGTCGACCTCCGTGCCGTCGGTGATCGGGACCTCATAGTCGAGCACGAGTGCCGTATCGCAGCTCGTTCCGCCGATGTCACACGAGATCACACGCGGCCGCTCCAGCCTGCGCGCCAGGAACGACGCCGCGACGGCACCGCCGACGGGACCGCCGCGGAGCGTGAGCACGGGGAGGTCGCGGAGCGCGTCAGGGCCGCTCACCCCTCCGTGGGACTGCATGAGCAAGAGCCGGCCGCGAAAGCCGTGGTCACGCAGCCGCTCGTCCACGCTTTGCAGGTATCCGCCGAGCACGGGCAGGAGCGACGCATTCACGGCCGTCGTGACCATGCGCTCGTACTCGCGGATCACCGGGGCGACCTCGGTCGAGATCGAGACGAACCCGCTGGGTACGAGATTCGCCAGCCGCGCTTTCGCCTGCCGTTCGTGGGAGTCGTTGACGGGTGACCACAGGAACAGATCGCGATCGCCTCGGCCCCGTGTGCGATCAGCGTACGCGCGGCCTCGTCGAGCTGGCCGCCG